>CAWCEN010000006.1:0-157727 GCA_963794605.1 uncultured Actinomycetes bacterium | reverse complement strand
CGGCGGGGCGACGAGGCCGGCACGCCGCCGCTTCCAGTCGCGCCGCCAGAGCGTCGCACCGAACACCGCGACGAGCACGAGCATGGTGATCCAGCCTGCAAGCGGGCTGATGTTGGCGCTCGCGATGTTGTTGATCGTGTCGTCCTGGATCGGGATCGTCCCGCCCTCGCCGAGGATCTTCAGGAGAACCCCCTGCCAGAAGAGGAGACCGGCGAGCGTGACGACGAACGAGGGCAGGCCGATCCGCGTGATGATCGTTCCCTGGAGCACGCCGATTCCCGCGCAGGCGAGGAGCGCGGCCGGAATTGCCGCATACCAGGGCCAGCCGTGGGCCGGGCTCGCGAGGTCGGCCATGATCACCCCGCCGAGGCCGGCGACGAACCCGACCGAGAGGTCGATCTCGCCGAGGAGCAGGACGAAGACCTGCCCCATCGCCAGCAGGCTGAAGACCGCAGCCTGGACGAGCAGGTTGACGAGGTTGCCGGCGGTCAGGAACTTCGAGTCCAGGGACTGGAACAGGATCGAGATCAGGATCATCCCCGCGATGACCGGCAGGACACCGCTCTCGCCGGCCTTGACCCTGGCGAGCGCGGTTCTGAGGTACTCGCCGACCGAGTCAGCCAGCGATCTCGGCCGGAACTGCGAGCTCGGCTTGGCGAGCCGCCTGCTCCGTTTGCACGTCCGACTCGGGCGGCGGGAGGGTCTCGTCGACCTTGGCCATCAGGCGCCTGTCTCCGTTCTTGGCGAGCCGCTCCGACTGGCCGGTCGTCATCAGGTCGACCGCGATCTGCCGGTCGAGCTCCGACGCCGGACGTTGCGCGACGACGCGACCGAGGTAGAGCACGATGACCCGGTCGGCGACCTCGAAGACGTCGTTCATGTTGTGGGACACGAACAGCGCCGCGTGGCCCTGCTCAGCCGGTCGGCGTGTCAGGTCGAGCACCATCCGCGTCTGGGCGACGCCCAGCGCAGCCGTCGGCTCGTCCATGATCACCAGCTTCGCTTCCCAGAGCACGGCCTTCGCGATCGCCACTGACTGCCGCTGGCCGCCCGAGGGCGAGGCCACCGGCTGGCGGATCGAGCGCACGGTCGTCACGGCGAGGCTCGAGAGGTTCTCGCCGGCCGATTTCTCCATCCCCTCCTCGTCGAGGAAGATGCCGTTCTCTCGCTCCCGTCCCAGGAACATGTTTTGCACGATGTCCAGGTTGTTACAGAGGGCGAGATCCTGGTAGACGGTCTCGATCCCGAGCGCGGCGGCCTCGCGAGGCGTGCGAATCCGAACCGGCTCTCCGTCCCAGATGATCTCCCCGCGCTCCGGAGCGTGGATCCCGGCGATGCACTTGATCATCACCGACTTGCCGGCCCCGTTGTCGCCGATCAGCGCGGTCACCTCGCCTGCCCGTATGTCCAGGTCGACGTCGATGAGCGCCTGCACGGGCCCGAAGTTCTTCGAGACGCCACGGAGGCTGAGGAGAGGCTCTGCGCCGTTCCCGCTGCTCGTCATCGAGTCCCTTCTGCCGATTGACGACCGAGCCGAGGCCCCGCCTGCGGAAGGCGAGGCCCGGCCCAGTTGGGCTCTATTGGATTCCTGCGTCCTTACACAAGCTGGCCACCTTGCCGGCGCAGAGCGTGGCCGCTGAGATCGTCCCGTCCTTCACGACCGTGTCGTTCATGTTCTCCGTCGTCACCCAGAAGGGCTTCGTGTACACGGACTTGATGTCCGCGTTCAGCGTGGTGTCCCGCGTCGTGTCGTTCACGAGCGAGGACGGCGGCGTCTTGTCGGCCCTGAGGTAGAGCGCGAGCGCCGCGGCCGCCTGCGCCTCGGCGAAGTACGGCTTGTAGACGGTGCCGCACTGGTAGCCCTTGAGGATGTTCTGCAGTCCATCCGTGGCGGCGTCCTGACCGGTGACGGGGAAGGTTTTCGCCGGGATCTTGTTCTTCAACAGCACGGAGATGACCGCGTTCGCGGTGTTGTCGTTGGGCATCACGACCGCGTTGATGTTGGGGTGCGCGGTGTACTGCTGCTCGAAGGTCGTGGCCGCGGTCGGCCCATCCCACGTGCCGGCCGGCGCGCCCACCTTCGTATAGGACCCGTCGTCGAAGTGCGGCTTGAGCACGCCGTTGTACCCCTGTGCGAAGAGCTTCGCGTTGTTGTCCGTCGGGTCGCCGCTCATCACCAGGACCTGCGGCTTGTTGACCTTCCAGGCGTCGATGCAGTCGACCTCGCCCTGGCCGATCAGCTGGCCCACTTCTACGTTGTTGAAGCTGACGTAGTACCGATCCTTGGGGCCTCCGGTCACGAGGCGGTCGTAGTCGATCACCTTCAGGCCCTTCGACACTGCGTTCTCCTCGATGGCAGCTCCCGATCCCGGGTCGAGCGGGTCGATCAGGAGCACCGAGGCGCCGGAGGTGATGAGAGCTTCGGCCTGCTGCTGCATCGTGCTCGTGCTGCCCTGTGCGTTCTGGATCTTGAACTGGTCGGAAGAGAGCCCAGCGGTCTCGAAGGCTTTCTTCAGGTTCGGCGCGTCGTACTGGACGTAGCGCGTCGACGTCGTCGTGTCGGGGAGCAAGACCCCGATCATTCCCTCGCCCTCGCTCGCAAGGTCTTTGAGCTTGGCCATCGCCGAGAAGTCGGCCGTCAAATCGTCGACGCCGATCTCAGGAGTGCCGGACGATGATTCCGTGGTCGTACTGCTGCTTTCGTTGTCCGAGCCGCCGCAAGCGGCAACCACGAAGAGCGCCAGACTCGCCAGGCCCACGATCGCGAGGCCTCTCCACGCTGAGCGCATGCTTCCTCCTCTTCTAGCTCTTGAGCGCAATTAGGGACAGGATACTCCCGTGAAGAAACGGGGGTCTCGATGCCCGCGCGGAGAGACAATGTGGCATCGAACCCACCGGCACCAAATTGAAAATGACTCCGTGACGCACGAGACCCGAATCGCGACGACGTCGGACGGCATCTACCTCGCATACCAGGTCGTCGGATCAGGGCCCGTCGACATGGTCATGGACCTGCATGCCTTTGCGGGGAACGTCGACCTGATCTGGGACGAACCGGACTGGGGCCCACTCCTGACAGGGTTGACCGAGTTCGCCCGCCTGATCATCCATGACCGTCGCGGCAGCGGCGCCTCGACCCGCCAGGCTCCGCCGCCGAACCTCGAAACGCGCGCTGCAGACCTGCTGACCGTGCTCGACGTGATCGGATCCGAGGCGCCGGTCCTCGGCGCCGGAGCTTCGACGGGGGCGATGCACGCTTTGTTCGCTGCGACATATCCGGACCGCACGTCCGGCCTCGTCTGGAACTATCCGCGCCCGAGGCTGGCATGGGCGCCGGACTATCCGTGGGGACAGGGGCCAGATGCCTTCGAGGCCGCCCTCGCAGAGGCGAGGAGCTGGGGGACGACGGAGCAGGCCCGCGAGCAGGCGCAGAACCGTGCGGCCCAGCGCCTTGGCGTCCCGCACGACGAGCGTCACACTCTGGCGGTCGAAGAGGATGCCGTGAGGCGCTACGCACGGATCACGCGCAACACGTTCAGCCCCGACGTTGCCGAGACGCTGACCCGGATCCTGTGGCAGACGGACGTGCGGGACATCCTCCCGAGCGTGCGCACGCCCACGGCGCTGATCGTCGGCGAGGCGGATGCCCAGGCCGAGAAGGACGAAGCGGACTACGTCGCGTCTCTGATGCCGAACGCAACGGTCCATGTGCTCGAGGGTCGGTCAGGCATGCAGATCGACGAGCAGATCGCGATCATCCGCGAGCTGGCAGGCATCGAGCGACGGTCGACGATCTCCACCGTCCTCGTGACGGTCCTCTTCACGGACATCGTCGACTCGACACGTAAGCAGGCAGAGATCGGGGACCGCCGCTGGAGGGAGCTCGTACTCGCACATCACGCAGCTGTGCGCGAGTCCCTCTCGCACTGGGAAGGAACGGAGCATGACACTGCGGGCGACGGGTTCTTCGCGAGCTTCGTCGGGCCCGCCCGCGCAATCCACTGCGCGCACGAGATCGCTGAAAGCGTCTCGAGCCTGGGCATCGAGACACGTGCGGGGGTGCACATCGGCGAATGCGAGGTCATCGACGGCAAGCCGGGCGGTCTCGCGGTCACGATCGGCTCCAGGATCGCCGCCAAGGCAGGCGGGTCGGAGATCCTGGTGTCGCGGACCGTCAAGGATCTCATCGCCGGAAGCGGGCTCGGGTTCGAAGATGCCGGCGAGCACGACCTCAAAGGCATCCCGGGCACCTGGCACCTCCACCGAGCTACCGCCTCGTAGGCTGGCCCGAATACGGGCGAGGCTCCGCGTTTCGCGGAGCCTCGCAAGGTCCTCTCGAACGAGACGGCGCTCTCTAGAAGCGCTCGCCTGCGCTGTCCTGTCGGCGAGCACCGTAATAGTCGCCGAGCTCGCCTCGGTAGGTCTCGTCCTGATAACGGGTCTCGTCGAACTCGGGCGCGTTCTTGATCTCGTCCTTCATGCGGTCGACGAAGATTTCCTCGTTGTCGAGATCGATGTCGCGGATCACGCCGGCCGGAAGCATCACCTTCTTGCCGAAGATCCACGGCCCGGTGTCGACGACGACGAAGCTCCCACCAGCCTCGTGAGTCGCCTCATCCACCTTGCCGATCTCTCCGTCGCTCGCCTCGACCTTGAACCCGGTCAGATCGACGCTCGACAGATCCATCGCAGGATTCGTCATCACGTTGAAAGTCCACAGTTCGACAACTGCCATGGTGAAACCCCCTTCGTCCTCGGATGTCTCTACTCGGGTACCCGGCTGGTGAAGACCAAAACAGGGCGCTGAAACCCGCTTCTGGCGCAAGATTTCGCCGGTTCGGGCAGGCGCGAGGGCCGCCGGTCATTCGAGGTGGACGGGTCGATTTCGGGCATCTTGCGCTGTCGATACAGCCCGGCGACGATGCACTCGTGAGCGACGTCGAACCGGAACCGCTGATCTCGCGCGAAAGAGGTCGTGGCTATGCTCTTCGACATCGCGGACATCACCGCAGAAGCGACGATCATCCGAGAACTACTCCAGGAAAACGGTGAAGCCGAAGAGGATCAGTAAGCAGCGCCTCGAGGAAATCCACCGCGAGGCGTACAACCGCCCGAGTGTCCGCCGCCTCCGCGAGCTCGCCGAAAAGGCCCAGGCCGAGCTAGACGCACGTCGAGACGCCCAAGAGCGTTCGGGCCCTTAGCCCCCTAGTCCGCCAGCGGCGTTTCAACGAGGCGCTGTGCAGCTCGATCGCACCCGTCGTGGCATAACGATCCGAGCGGGGCGCACTCAGTAAGAGACTTCGCCGCCGACGCAGGGCGGCGTCCTGATGTACGAGTGGGAGCTCCAGATGCGTGGCGTTTGGCACCTTCACGTGGTACTCGGGATGGAGCGGCGATCGAGCGCGCGTGGGCGTACGAGTACGTGGCGGCGCTGTCGGAACTGGCTGAGTCAAAGGGCTTCGGCTGGGTTGACCGGAAAGCCGCTGCGTGCCCCGCGACCGGCTGAGCAGGCGGCGAATTACCTGAGCAAGTACCTAGCGAAGTGGCAGCCTGACGGGTCGCTCGAGCTCACGGAGACGGTGAAGAGTGCGGGCCCGACGCTGCTGAACTACGTGAGTCGGAAGCTCACCGCCAAGAGCGGCTGCACAATGCGGAACCTGCGAATCGCGCGGATCGTATGGGCGTGGCTCTCCGGGCTCATTGAGGATCCGGGGCTGGATCCGTGGGACGAGCTGGTCGCCGTCTGCCTGCTGGATCGTCTGCCGGTTCCGGTGCGGGGGCCGTGAACGGCGCGACGGCGGCGTCCGACGTGAGCCGGTCGCTAGCGTGACGGTCACGGCCGCCGGACTACGACGAGAGTTCAGCTCGGCGCGACCACCAGGCCTCGGCGGCGGTCATTGCGCTTTCGGCCTCGTGGATTCCGTCGCCCACGAGCCCTGCGGTGGCAGCCCAGTGCAAGGGTACAAGGGCTAGAGCCCCGGGGAACCAACGGTGCTCGTCGCGAGTCAGCGGTTCCGGAGCCGTGCTTTCGTAGGCGTCGAGCAGTCGTCGCGGCTCGAGCAATTCAACGGGCTGGCCCACGCCATCGGGGCCGCTCTCTGCGACGTGGTTCAGGCTGGCCGCGATGTCGTACAGCCGCTCCCTGACCCTCGCGAAATCCAGGTCGAAGGTGGCCCATGAGCCGTCAGACAGTTCTCCCGCGTTGCCCAATTTGTAGTCCCCATGAATCGGAGCGCATGGCAGTTCGACCTCCTTCCGGAGCTTGGAGAGCTCGCCGGTCAGTTGGCGCATCCGATGCACGACCGGCTCGCTGCGGGGTCCGAGCGTGCGGCGTGTGAAGCCGACCGAGTAACGCAGTTGCCGTAGTGTTCTGTGGTCGTCGAGGGGTTCGGGCAGACCGGGCTCCCAGACTGCTTTGAGTGCAGTGTGAATGCGTCCGAGTTCCTCGAATAGGCGGACGAAGGAGTCCTCGCCCGCCCGTGGCTGGACGTGATCGATGAACTCCTCAAGCTCAGCCCAACGATCAGCGACCCTCAGGAGGTCGCCGCCGGAAATCGGCATCGGCCGAGCGACGCGGACTTGCGCGCGCTGGAGCCGTTCCCGCAAGCGCCGCAGTCCCGCTACCCGGCCGCGGCGGACCCAGGGCCTATGAACCCGAAGGACAACCGGCGGCTCAGCGTCTATCCGCAGGTTGAGGTTGAACGCACCGCCGATGTCTGCCCATCCGGCCCCTCGCGCGACGCGGGCGATCAGGGCCGAGACGGCCGGATCATCTGGGCTGGCTCTAGGTCCAAACCAGCGCGGCAAGGCAGGGTGAGAGGTCGAGGCTTCGATTCCGGTCATGGCAATGGCCCACCAGCGCACCCGACGAAGGGTCCGCCCGGCGAACCCATCCTCCTCGACGCGGGTCGATCGTGCCACGCATGTGCCGTTCAGGAACGCTCGCGAACGCGCCCAACGCGCCTTCTCGCTCGACGATCAGCCGCACATAATCTGCCGTTCTGCGCCGCCCGACACTCTCCGAACGCTCGGGTGGGCCAGTGTGCGGGAATGTCACATGAACCCTGCGCCGACGCATGCCAGGCGGTGCGGGGATCGCTACAGGCTTTGATGGGCCACTCGCGGCCGGACACGACCCAGCAGTACACCGATGAGGTCGAGCTGGATGAGCTGGCTGAGGCCCTGGAACGTGCAGCCGAGGCTCGTCATGCACAAGCGTCGCCCGAATTGACGACGCTTGACTCAGAAGTCACAGGTGAGCTGGAAACCCTGCGATGGAGGCGGCGGGAATCGAACCCGCGTCCGCTGTCGTACCGGTTGAACCTCTACAAGCTTAGGCTGCCGTTGGAATTCGCCCGCCGGCAGGTTGGCAGCCGACCAACCGCCGGGCTAGCCATCCTTTGGTGTCGCGCTTCGGGCGATTGGCTCTCCCTCGGCGCCGAGCCCGTTTTCTGACACCGCTACCCGAGCCACGGGCCGAGCTCGGAGCGATGCGCCTCACTGTGGTTTAGGCAGCGAGAGCGAGTGCGTCGTTGTTCTTCGCACTTGCGTTTTGTCCCGGTTGTTTTACGAGGCCGACCGGGGACCTCGGCTTGCAGCTCAACCGGAGAACCGACCACGTCGAAACCTGATCGCCCCCGTATGTTGCCCCTATTGTAGCCGCATGCTGCTGGTCCTCTTCGACGTCGACAAGACGCTCTTCATGACGAGCGATCCGTTGATGGGCCAGGCGACGACGGAAGCGATCGAAACAGTCTGGGGACTTCAGCTCCCCGATGACTCGATCCGCGGCGTCGACCATTCCGGGCAGACGGCGATGCGAATCACTCGTGAAATGCTGCGCGCGGCCGGGCTCCGTGACGAAGAAATCGACCCGCTCCTCGCGCGCTGGTGCACAGAGGCCTCCCTGCGCTACCTCGAGCTCCTGGCCGACGCGGACACGTCCCACTGGGCAGCCGCCGAGGGTGCCGCTGAGGTGCTCCCGCTGATCGAGCACCGGGCGCTCCTGACCGGGAACCCCGAGACGGTCGCGCGAGCCCGAATGGAACGGATCGGGCTCGCCGACGTCTTCCCGTCGGGTCAGGGAGCGTTCGGTTGCGAGGCGGAAGACCGCGCCGAGCTGATAGCGATCGCGCGGCGGAAAGCCGGTGACTGGCCGCCCGACGAGACCGTGGCCGTCGGCGACACCGAGGCGGACATCGAGGGCGCGCGCAGAGTGGGGATCAAGGTCATCGGGTTCGGGTGCACGGCTCGAAGGGGCGGACGCGGTCGTGCAGCACTTGGACGAGCTTCCCCGCGCGCTCGCACTACTAGACTGAGCGCGTGAAGCAGATTTGGACGAGTAGCATCGGTCAGGTCGCTGGGAAGTACGGCGAACACGCACCGATGGCCACGGCTTGCTGCAATGCCTGCCGGACCTGCGTCACGACGAACGTCCTCACACTGTTGATGGGTGCCGGAGCCGCTGCCGGCCTCTTTGTGACCCGGGCAATCCGGGGCCGTCCGCGAGACCCTCGTAGCTAGCGGCGCGACTTCAGCGCGCGCTCGATCTGGCGGTCGGCGTCCCGCTTCGCGATCTCACGCCGCTTGTCACGTTGCTCCTTGCCCTTGGCGAGGGCGAGCTCGAGCTTCGCGCGGCCGTTTTTGAAGTAAAGACGCACGGGGACAAGCGTCAGTCCCTTTTCACGCACCTTGCCGTACAGCGAGTCGAGCTCACGCCGGTGCAGGAGAAGCTTGCGGTCTCGCTCCGGCTCGTGGTTCTGGATCCCGGCTTGCTCGTAGGCATCGATGTGCGCGCCGACGAGCCAGGCCTCGCCCTCGCGGACGTCCGCGTACGCCTGCTGGAGACTGACCCGGCCCGCTCTCAGGGACTTGACCTCACTGCCGGTCAACACGATGCCCGCCTCGAAGCGCTCGAGGAAGTGGTAGTCGTGCCGGGCCTTGCGGTTCTCTGCGATCGGCTTCTCGGCTGCCATGGGTCGATTGTAGGTTCGGACTTCTGCCTCGATCTGCCACCATTCCCAAGATGAGGCAGCGAGTCGCCTGGCTTTCCACAGCGCCGCTGATGTTCGCGGGGCTGATCGCCGGGCACCAGCTCGCATACCGGCTCGTCTATTCGGACGCGCACGCGCGCGCGGACGCACTCGCCCGCAGCGGTCACGCGTACTTCGGGTACGTGCCGCTTGCGCTGTCGGTGAGCCTCGGCGTTCTGGTCGCGGGCCTCGCACTCCAGGCGGCTGCGGGGTTCCGCGGTGCGCCTCGCCGCCCGGCGACGTCGCCGCTGATCGTCCTCCTCCCGCCGATCGCGTTCATCGTCCAAGAGCTCGCCGAGCGCTTCCTGCACACCGGACACGCGCCGTGGACGCTCGTCGTGCAGCCCGCGTTCCTGCTCGGCCTCGCGTTCCAGCTGCCCTTCGCACTCGCCGCGCTGCTCGTCGCGTGGGCGCTCGACTCGGCCGCGCGCGCCGTCGGCCGCGCCCTGCGCGGACTGCCGCGACCCGCTTTCCAGGTGTTCGTTCCCGAGCCCGTTCGCGTCGTCGCCGTTCCCCGCACGGCCGGCCTCGCACGGGGCTACGGGGAACGTGCTCCGCCTTTCGCTCGCAGGCCGTAAGTCCTCGAGCGAAGGAGTGTGTTGAGAAAGAGCTTGCTGGTCATAGCGGTCGTCCTGGCCGCGCTGACGGCGACACCTGCAGCGTTCGCGCACGCGATCCTGCAGGAGAGCACGCCGAGCAACAACTCGGTCGTACGCACGAGCCCGAAGACCGTCTCGCTGCGCTTCAACGAGGCCGTCGAGACGGCGTTCGGCTCGATCCGCGTCTACGACTGCGGAGGCGGGCGGATCGACTCGGGGAAGATCGTCCGCCCGAGCAAGGACTCGGTCGCGGTCACGATCGACCGCCGCCTCGCACAGGGCACCTACACGGTCACGTGGCGGGTGATCTCGGCGGACTCGCACCCAGTCGCGGGCGCCTTCGTCTTCAACGTCAAGAAGGCGAACGCGGGCTCGTGCAAGCAGGTCTTCGGCGCCACGACGCCCGGCACGATCGACGCGCTCTTCAAGTTCATGCGCGGGCTCGATTTCGCGCTGATCCTGCTCGTCGTCGGCGGCGCGATCGCGCTTGCGGTCGTCCTTCGCTCAGCCGCCGCAGGCCTTCGCA
This sequence comes from uncultured Actinomycetes bacterium, assembly GCA_963794605.1. Taxonomy (GTDB): domain Bacteria; phylum Actinomycetota; class Thermoleophilia; order Gaiellales; family Gaiellaceae; genus VAXT01. The sequence continues at coordinate 147,570 of CAWCEN010000006.1, read as the reverse complement.
CGCGGCTGTTCCGGATCCTCGCGGGGCTGTCCTTCGGGCTCGTGATCGCGGGAGCGCTCTGCATCGTGCTCCAGGGCGCGGTGGCGGGAGGCTTCGGCCTCACCGAGGCGTTCCGTTGGGACACCGTTCACTCGGTCCTGCAGACGCGGTTTGGCCATGCGTTCCTCTGGCAGATCGCAATCGCGACCGTCGTCGGTGCGCTCGCGCTGGCGGCCAGCCGTTCGCGGAGGTTCGAGCTGCTGCCGTTGTTCGCGCTCCTCCTGCTGCCGACGATCTCGGCAGCCGGGCACGCTCGCACGAGCGGAACGTGGGCGCTGCTCTTCGACGTGACCCACATCGCCGCGGCCTCGACCTGGGTCGGCGGGCTCGGATTCACGATCCTCGCGCTCATGCTCGCGGGCGAGGACCGCTGGCCGCTCGCCTCGCGCGCCGTGCCGCGCTTCTCGATCCTCGCCGTCGCCTCCGTCGCGACGCTGGTCGTCGCCGGAAGCGTGCGCGGCTACCAAGAGGTGAAGTCGTTCCACGGCCTCTGGGACACGACGTACGGCCAGCTCCTGCTGGTCAAGATCGCGCTCGTCATGCCGTTGCTCCTGCTCGGCCTCTACAACAACCGCTTCGCGGTGCCGCGGCTGAAGAAGCAGATCGCCTCGATCGTCGAGCAGCGCCGGTTCCTGCGCGTGGCGGGAACGGAGCTCGCGATCATGGCCGCGATCGTCGGCGTGACCGCGGTGCTCGTCACGGAGCCGCCGGCGAAGGCCTCGGTCTCGGCCGCCAAGTACGCGACGGACACGGTTCCGATCGGGCCGCTCGAGGTCAACTACCTGATCGACCCGGCCAAGACCGGGCCGAACGTGATCCACCTCTACTTCTACCGGCCGAAGAGCGGCTTCCCGGCGAACGTCGACGACGCCAAGATGTCGGCGACGCTACCGAGTCAAGAACCTCGGCCCGCTGCGGATCCCGCTGACGAGGATCGTCCCCAGCCACTACACGACGCTCGGCCGGAGTCTTCCCGGAAGCCGGCGACTGGCAGGTGACGTTCGAGATCCGCCTCGGCCAGTTCCAGTCGTTCACCCAGACAGTCACCGTTCCCATCAGAGAGGGCTGAGACATGCGAAAGACGATCGTTGTTGTGACACTGCTCGGACTCGCGGCTGTGCCGGTCGCGGCCGCTCACGTCGAGCCGAGCCCCGAGAAAGTGCCGGCCGGCAGCGTGTCCCGCATCACGCTGTCCGCCGAGGGCGAGGAGAGCGTCCCGGCAATCAAGCTCACGGTCCAGATGCCGCGGGGCGTGACCGACGTCATCGCTCACCGGACGCGCGGCTGGAAGCAGTCCGTCAACGGCCGCGCTCGTCACGTGGTCGGGCGGCACGATCCCGAACGGCGAGGAAGGCAAGTTCGCGTTCTCCGCCAAGATGCCCGACTCGCCGGGGCAAGTGCTCGTGTTCCCGGCTCTCGTCAACGTATCAGGACGGGACGGTCGTGCACTGGATCGGCGCCGAGAACTCCGAGACGCCCGCTCCACGCGTGACGCTCACGGCGTCGGCGCAGAGCACCCGCCCGCCGCCTCCTCCGACTCAGACGACACCGGCCACGACGACCGCGATTCAGCAGACCGAGAGTGACGGCGGCGGCGGCGGCACCTCGGCTGGGTCTGGGTCGCCGTCGCAGCTGCCGTGGTCGGCCTCGGTGTGATCGGAACGCTGGTCGCCCGGAGGCGCCGCGCTTGACGCGATCCCTGCTTCTGGTCGCGGTCCTGGCGGCGGTGCTGGCTCCCGGTGCCGAGGCGCACTTCGGCACCGGGAAGCTCGGCTACCGCTCGACGATCACCGGCGTCGACCCGCGGACGCCGGGCCTCAAGCTCAAGATCCTGTACGGCGACGACCAGGTCTGGCTCGACAACCAAAGCGGCAAGACCGTGATCATCAGGGGCTACAGCGGCGAGCCGTACCTCCGGTTCGCCCCAGGCGGGATCTTCGTCAACATCAACTCCCCGGCCGGCTACCTGAACCAGGACCGCTACGGGCGCGTCCAGGTTCCGAAGTCCGCGAGCGCGTCGGCGAAGCCCAAGTGGGAGAAGCTCGCGGGCGGAAACGTCTGGGCGTGGCACGACCACCGGATCCACTACATGAACCCGATCGCGCCGCCGCAGGTGCAGGACGCGCCCCGCAAGCCGCATCACATTTTCGACTGGAAGGTGCCCGCGACTGACAACGGCAAGAAGTTCTTGATCGCCGGCAGCCTCGACTACAAGCCGCCGCCGAAGGACGACTTCCCGACCGGGCTCGTCATCTCGCTCGCGACCCTGATCGGCGTCGGCCTGGTCGGCCTCTTCGCCCTCCGCCGCGTCCTGATCCGCTCTCTCCGGTAGCCAACTCGATCTTCCCTTCGGCGCGGCGGATCTCTTCCACGCGGACTTCGATCTCGTCTCCGAGCCGGTAGCGGCGCCCGCCACGGCGGCCGACGAGCGCGGTGCCGAGGTCGTTCAGCTCGTAGTAGTCGCCGTGCAGCCGGCGCGCGGGGACGTAGCCCTCGAAGACCTCGCCGAAGCGCGCGAAGAGGCCGGACGGGATCAGGCCGATCACTTCGCCCGTGAACGCCTCCTCCCAGCCCCGCTCGAGGAGCGTGCGCTCGAGGAGCCACGCGGCGCAGATCTCGTCGGCCCGGTACTCGATGTCGGTCGCGGCGCGCTCGGTCTCGGACGTGTGCTTTGCGGTCTCCTGCAGGTCGTCCGAGAGCGCGTCGTCGCCCTGGCCGATCGCGCGCAGGAGTGCGCGGTGGACGACGAGGTCTGGGTAGCGGCGGATCGGAGACGTGAAGTGCGTGTACGCCGTGCTCGCCAGCCCCGAGTGGCCGAGGTTGCGCGGGTCGTAGTGCGCCTGCTTGAGCGCGCGCAGGACGAGCGCGGGGAACGCCTCCCGCCCGCGACGGGCCTTCGCGACGTAGTCGGCGACCAGCTCGCTCGCCTGCGCCGCGACGTTTGCGGCCTCGGACGGGCTCATGCTCTGCGAGCGCGGAGCAGGCGGCGTCGGCACCTCGAGATCGGCCAGCTTCGCGAGCATGTGCTCGACCGACTGCGGCTCCGGCGGCTCGTGGACTCGATACAGCGACGGGCTGTTGCGCGCGGCGAGGAACGCGGCGACGGCCTCGTTGGCGAGGATCATCAGCTCCTCGATCAGCGCGTGCGCGGTCGGCTCGGCCTCGAGCCACGCGCGCTCGACGCCGCCCTGGCCGTCGAAGGCGAAGTTGACCTCCGGGCTCTCGACCCTGAGCGCCCCGCGGGCAAAGCGGCGTCTTCTGAGCTCGGCGGAGATGCTGTCCGCCAATCGAACATCGTCGGCGAGCTCGTGCTGCTCGTCGCCCTCGAGGATCCGCTGGACTTGTCCGTACGTGAACCGCTCGCGGCTGCGGATGACGGATCGGTAGAAGGTCGGCTCGCCTCCGGGCGCGATCTCGACGGTCAGACAGAGCCGGTCCTGGTGTGGCCGTAGCGAGCAGACGTCGTCGGCCAGCTCGTGCGGGAGCATCGGCGCGACGAGGCCTGGCACGTAGACGGAGTTCCCGCGCTCGGCGGCTCCGCGGTCGAGCGGGGTGCCGGCCGGCACGAAGTACGAGACGTCGGCGATGTGCACCCAGATCCGGACGCCGTCGCCCTCGCGGCGGACCGAGATCGCGTCGTCGAAGTCCTTCGCCGTGTCCGGGTCGACCGTGAACGTCGTGACGTCACGGAGATCTGTGCGGCCCTCGAGCGTCGGCTCGGGGACGTCGTGGGGCTCGAAGCCCTCGCGGAGGCCCTCCTCGACGAGCAGCGCCTCGAGCACGTTTTCGATCCGCTTCCCAGAGCCGACGACGCGCTCCACGCGGGCGCGGCCGCGGCCGGGCGTGACGGAGACGAGATCGCCCGGTCCCGCGTCGCCGAGCCCCTTCCGGTCGACTACGACCGGCGTACCGGGCACGAAATACGGCTCGCCCATGATGAGCTTGCCGCGCTTGTTGAGCTCGACGATCACGGATCAGCCCCCTCGGGTTCCTGGCGCGTCGCTGCGTGCCCGTATGCGAGCGGAACAGTGCTACGAGGCACGGGCCGCTCGCTGGAGGGTGCGCAGCGGCGCGAGGCGGCCCGCGGAGCCCGGCTCCGCCGGGCGGGAGCGGGTCGCCGGCCAGGGACGCGAGGGACGATCAGACGCGGAGGAAGCGGCGCATCGTGAGCGACGAGCCGGCGGCGCCCAGCAGCAGCCCGAGCATGAGCACGAGCAGCGCCGTGTACTCGAACGCGATCGCGTTCACGTCCTTGCCTGCATCGAGCCGTCCGATCGTCGTCGGCAGGACCAGCTCCTTCCCGAAGAAGAGCAGGACGACCGCGGCCGCGGCTCCGATCAAGCCGGTTAACAGGCCTTCGACCATGAACGGCCCGCGCACGAACCAGTTCGAGGCGCCAACGAGCTTCATCACCTCGATCTCACGGCGTCGAGCGAAGATCGAGAGCCGGATCGTGTTGCCGATCAGGATCGTCGCAGCGATCAGGAGGATCACGATCGCGAGCGCCGACAGCACCTCGAAGATGTGCGCCACGCGCAGGATCCGCTTCGCGGTCTTCTTGCCGAAGTTGACCTTCTCCACACCGGCCGGCGGCGGGTTGAGGCTGTTCGCGATCGCGACCACGTCCTCGCCGTGCCTCGGCTTGACCTTGAACGCATCGGGCAATGGGTTCGCGACCACCCCCGCGACCATCTCGGGAGCCCTCTTCTTCATATCCTCGAGCGCCTGCGCCTTCGAGATGTACTCGACGTTCGCCGGCCCGATCCGCGGATCGTTCTGGAGCTTCGTCCGGATCGCGTTCCTCTGTGCCGATGTCACGTCAGACCCGCAGGTCGTCTGCGTGCAGAGGTAGACGTTGATGTCGAGTTGGCCCTTCGCGTGCTCGCTCCACGAGCGTGCCCAGGTGCCGAGCCCGATCAGGAGCCCGACGAGGAACATGCCGATCAGGACCGTGAGCGCGGCGGCCAGGGTGGTCGACAGGCTTGCAGTCAGTGAGCGCCACGCTTCGGCGACGACGACGCGGAGCTTCACTCGGCGTAGCCTCCACGCCGCTCGTCACGCGCGAGGCGCCCATCCTCGAGCGCAATCACGCGGCGGCGCATCTTGTCGACCATCTCGCGATCATGCGTGACCATGAGGACGGTGGTGCCGGCGCGGTTGATCCGGTAGAGCAGCTGCATGATTCCGACCGACGTGTCGGGGTCGAGGTTCCCGGTCGGCTCGTCGCAGATGAGGAGCGGCGGATGGTTGACGAACGCGCGCGCGATCGAGACGCGCTGCTGCTCGCCGCCGGACAGCTCGTCGGGGTACGAGCTCATCTTGTGCGCGAGGCCGACGAGGTTCAGTACTTCCGGCACCTTGCGTCGGATGGAGTCGGTGTTCTCGCCCTGCACCTTGAGCGCGTAGGAGACGTTCTCGGACGCGGTGCGGTTCGGGAGGAGCTTGAAGTCCTGGAAGACGCAGGCCACGTTGCGCCGAAGCTGCGAGACCTTGCGCCGCGGGAGCCTGCCGAGGTCGCGGCCGGCAACGATGATGCGTCCGGAGGTCGGATCGAGCTCCTTGAGGAGCAGGCGGATGATCGTCGACTTGCCCGATCCCGACGCGCCGACGACGAACACGAACTCGCCCTTGTCGATCACGAACGAGACGTCCGACAGCGCGGCCACGTTCGGCTCGTAGATCTTCGTCACCGCGTCGAAGGCGATCATCGAGCGCGCGCTCGCTACCGCCGAAGGTGCCGGTCCCTGGCCGTTGGCCTCGACAGGGATGGGCGTAACCTCGGTTGGCTCTGCTATTTGGGCGATTTCTTCCGGCACGGGCGTAGTTAAGGCGCGGGTCCGCAGGGGCCGCTTCCCGGCTGTTCGAACAGCCGGAGAGTTTAGCGAAAGTACCTGCTATCTCTAAACGACACGTCCCGCAGCCTTCGCAAGCAGGTAGGCGTGGACGAATCCGTCGAGGTCTCCGTCGAGCACTCCCTGGGTGTTTCCGACCTCGTGCTCGGTGCGGTGATCCTTTACGAGTTGATACGGGTGCAGGACGTAGCTGCGAATCGCATTTCCGCCGAAGCCCATGTTGACATCGCCGCGTTCCTTTGCGAGCTCGGCGTCCCGCTCCTCCTCGGCCTGCTCGGCGAGGCGTGAGCGAAGGATCTTGAGCGCGGTCGCCTTGTTCGAGGACTGGCTGCGCTCGTTCTGGACGCTGACGACGATCCCGGTCGGGATGTGGGTGATGCGCACCGCCGAGTCGGTCTTGTTCACGTGCTGGCCGCCTGCACCGCTCGCCCGGTAGGTGTCGACGCGGATATCGGCGTCGTCGATCTCGATCTCGGCATCGTCGGAGAGGAGCGGGCTCGGGATGACCTGGGCGAACGAGGTGTGGCGGCGGTGGGCCTGGTCGAACGGGGACAGGCGCACGAGGCGGTGCTTGCCGCGCTCGGCCTTGAGGATGCCGTAGACGTTCTCGCCTTCGATCGTGAAGGTCGCGGACTTCAGGCCCGCTTCCTCGCCTGGGCTCGCTTCGAGGACCTCGGTCTTGAAGTTGCGGTCGGCGGCCCAGCGGAGGTACATGCGAAGGAGCATCTCGGTGAAGTCCTGCGCGTCGGTGCCGCCCGCGTCGGACTGGATCGTGACCACGGCGTCGCCTCCGTCGTACTCGCCGGAGAAGAGCGCGTCCTCCTGGAGGCGTTCGAGCTCGTCTTCGAGCGGTTCGAGCGAGGTCTCGATTTCGGCGGCCATGTCGCCGTCCATGGCGAGGAGCTCCTTCGCGTCGTCGTACTCACGGCGCAGGCGCTCGTAGCGCTCGAGGCGCCGCTGGACACGCGCGTGCTCGGACGAGATCTGGGCCGCCGCCTGCTGGTCGTTCCAGAATCCGGGCTCGCCCATCTTCGCCTCGAGCTCGGAGGCGCGCTGCTCTAGGCGGTCCGGGTCAAAGGTAATCACGGACCCAGTCGAGCTGGGTCCCGATCTGCTCCAGGCGTTCGGTCAGCGACGCAGTCTCAGCCATGCCGGACGATGGTAGCCGTCGCGAGCTCCGCCGAACGAGACGACTCGGCCACGGCGCGCGCCCGGTCCTTCGTCGCCAGCCGGTGGGCGACCACCAGAAGGGCTCGCGGCGCGGACATGTCCAAGTGCCTGGCACTTGGACATGTAGCGACGGAGCATGTCCGTTCGGCTGAACCCGACTGGGAGGCGTTCTCTTGCACGTGAGCCATGGCCTCAAGGGCCGTGGCCCAGTGCCAGGCACTGGGACCAGGCTCGCGGAGGCATGGCTAGCGATCGACCACTAACGCATCCGGTGGCCGCTCCCGAAGCGGCTTCAGCTCCGCCGGCCCCTTCGGCAGCACGCTACGTCATGCCCGCGCAATTGGGCGAGGCGCTGTCGAGGTTCGGCGGATTGAAGTGGACGACTACGCGCCGTGGCACTTCTTGAACTTCTTGCCCGAGCCGCACCAGCAAGGATCGTTCCTGCCGATCTTGTCGCGCTCGGTGGTAACGCGCTGCTGCGTCGCGACTGCTCCGCCTCCGCCGAGCCCTGTGCTCACGGTCAGTCCGTCTCCACCGCCGCCGACCCCGGCGGCCGCAATCGCGTCCGCCCCGGCGAGCGACTCATGTTCGTAGGCGAACCCTCCGCCGTCGAGGTCGTCCGAGCGGGTCAGCTCCTCAGCGTCGCGCGGCTCGATCTGCGCGTGGAAGAGGAGCAACAACACCTCTTCCCGGATCAGCAGGCCTAGCTCCTCGAACATCGAGTGCCCCTCGGCGCGGTACTCGACGAGCGGATCCTTCTGCGCGAACGCCCGTAGATGGACTCCCTCGCGGAGGTAGTCCATGTTCTCGAGGTGCTCGCGCCAGCGGGTGTCCACGACCTCGAGCACGATGTACCGCTCGATCTCGCGCGCGACCTCCTCGCCCCAGTCCTTCTCCTTCTCCTCGTAGAGCTCGAGCGCCTCGGCGCGGAAGTCCTCGACGAGAGCCTCGCGGCTGAGGTCGTCGAGGTCCTCGCGCAATTCCTCGACGGTGAAATCGGCGTCCGTGAGCGCGTTGAACGCCTGGACGAGCCCGTCCAGATCCCAGTCGTCCGTGAACTCGCCCTCGGTGTGCAGCCCGACGAGCCGCTCGATCACGTCGTCGGTCCAGCTCTTGATCTCGTCGGAGAGATCGGCGCCCTCGAGCACCTGGCGCCGCTGCGCGTAGATCACCCCGCGCTGCGTGTTCATGACGTCGTCGTACTTGAGGACGTTCTTGCGCGCGACGAAGTTCTGCTCCTCGACCTTCTTCTGCGCGTTCTCGATCTGCTTCGAGAGCAGACCGGACTCCATCGGCTGGTCGTCCGGCACCTTGAAGCGCTCCATGATCGAGTGGATCCGGTCGCCCGCGAACAGGCGCACCAGGTCGTCGTGGCCCGAGAGGTAGAAGCGCGACTCACCCGGGTCTCCCTGACGCCCTGAACGCCCGCGCAGCTGGTTGTCGATCCGCCGCGCCTCGTGCCGCTCCGTCCCCAGGACGTACAGGCCTCCGAGATCGGTTATCCCCTCAGCGAGCTTGATGTCGACGCCGCGGCCCGCCATGTTCGTCGCGATCGTGACCGCCCCCGGCTGGCCCGCGTCCTTGATGATCTCCGCCTCGCGCTCGTGCGCCTTCGCGTTCAGGACGTTGTGCGGGATCCCGACGCGCTGTAGCAGCTGCGACAGGTGCTCAGAGACCTCGACCGAGATCGTCCCGACGAGCACGGGCTGCCCGATCTCATGGCGCTCCTTGATGTCCGCGAGCACCGCGTCGTACTTCGCTTCCTTCGTCTTGAAGATGAGATCGTTGCGGTCATCGCGGGCGACCTCGACGTTCGTCGGGATCTCGACCACGTGCAGGTTGTAGATCTCGACGAACTCCTTCTCCTCGGTCTTGGCGGTACCGGTCATCCCGGCGAGTTTCTCGTAGAGGCGGAAGTAGTTCTGGAGCGTGATCGTCGCGAGCGTGACGTTCTCCTCCTGGATGGCCACGCCCTCCTTGGCCTCGACCGCCTGGTGGAGGCCTTCCGACCAGCGGCGGCCTTCCATGATCCGGCCCGTGAACTCGTCGACGATCTTGACCTCGCCGTCCTGGACGACGTAGTCGACGTCGCGCTGGAAGAGCGACTGGGCCTTCAACGCCTGGTTCAGGTGGTTGACCATCTGCACGTTGCGAGCGTCGTACAGGTTGTCGATCCCGAGCGCGCGCTCCACCGTGTCGAGCGCAGCCTGGCTCGGTGAGACGGTCTTGAACTTCTCGTCGTACAGGTAGTCGGCGCCCGAGCGCTCCGTCTCGTCGACGCCTTTGCCGTCGCTCTTCTGCTTGCTCCGCTCGCCGTTCAGCGTCTTCACGACGCGGGCGAAGTCGTAATAGACCTGCGCGGCCGTCTCCGGCTCACCCGAGATGATCAGCGGCGTCCGCGCCTCGTCGATCAGGATCGAGTCGACCTCGTCAACGATCGCGAAGGCATGCCCTCGCTGGACGGTGCCCTCGAGCGTGACCGCCATGTTGTCGCGCAGGTAGTCGAAGCCGAACTCGGCGTTCGTCCCATACGTGACGTCCGCCGAGTAGGCGTCGGTCCGCTCGGCGAACGGCATCATGTTCTGGATGAAGCCGGCACGGACGCCGAGCGCTTCGTACACGGGCTTGACCCACTCCGGATCGCGTTTGGCCAGGTAGTCGTTGACCGTGACGAGATGGACGTTCTGCCCCGTGAGCGAGTTCAGGTAGAGCGGCATCGTGGCGACGAAGGTCTTTCCTTCGCCCGTCTTCATCTCGGCGATGTCGCCCTCATGGAGGACGATCCCGCCCATCATCTGGACGTCGAAGAGGCGGATTCCCATCGTCCGCTTGAACGCCTCGCGCACCGTGGCGTAGGCCTCGAAGAGGATGTCCTCGAGCGCCTCGCCGTTCGCGACGCGCTGCCGGTACTCGGCGGTCTTGCCCTTCAGCTCCTCGTCGGAGAGCTGCTCGAGCTCGGGCTCGAGCGTCCCGATGTACTCCGCCTGGTTGCGCAGCCGCTTGAGCCGCCGGCCCTCGCCGACGCGCAGAAAGCGCTCAAACCCACCGTAATCGTCGCCCGGCATGTGTCTCTAGGGTATCGGGTCGGGGCGGGGTCGCTCTTACCTCGATCGGGTCGACCGGTCGTTTCCGACGGACGCTCGGGCAAAGCCCGAACGTCCTGATGGTCGGCACCGCAAGCGGCGCCTCAGAGGGGGATTACCGTGACCTCCCACAGGAGGTCGTCGAGTCGACTCGCGCGGAGGACGAACGAGCCGAATTGCTCGGCTGCGAAAGCCTCGAGGCTCGGGATCGACGCACTCGACGGCATCTCGTCCATGACCAGCGTCCTCGTCTCGTCGGTGACCACGAGCTGGATCTCGTCGCCGTCCACCTGCTCTGGGACCTCCACGACCTGGACGCGCTTCGCGGCGACGCTCCACACGTCGGCGTCCTGGCGTAGCCCGAAGGCGTGGTACGGAGTCGACAGGGACAACGCATCGGCCAGCGGGGTGAGCGCTCCGTCGGGAACGTCCTCGTCGACGACGAGGCTCCCGTCCGGGAGCGCCACGAACTCGACATCGTCGCCGGGCAGCCCTGGCGCCTCCGCGCTCGCGACGGCGTCCCACTCGCGCTCGCGCGGGATTCCGTGGATGCCGACGACCTGCCAGAACGGATGCCGCGGGTCGATCGGGTCCCGAGGCGCGGGCGCGAGATCGCCGAGGTCGCGCGCGAAGTCGAGCCCGCCTTCCTTAGCGAGTTGCTGATGGATCGGCCGCTCGCGCCTGAAGAAGCCCAACCTAAGGCGCCGCTTGCGGTGCCGACGTCAGGACGGACGGGCTTTGCCCGTTCGTCCGTCTGCAATGACCGGTCGACACGATCGGGTTACGCACCCGCCGCTAAGAGGGCTCGATCAGCCCGTAATCACCGTCGCGACGGCGGTACACGACGTTGATGCTCTCGGTCCCGGCGTTGCGGAAGACGAAGAAATCGTGCCCCACGAGCTCGAGCTGGAGCACCGCCTCCTCGGGCGACATCGGATTCACGGCGAACTGCTTCGTCTTGACGATCGTCGTATCGTCTTCCGGAGCCTCGAGCGGGGCCAGCTCCATGGGGACACCGCTGTCGCGGGCATGCCTGCGCGGGGCGACACGCCGCTTCTCTCGGTAGCGCTTGACCTGCCGTTCGAGCTTGGTGACGAGCTGGTCGATCGAGGCCTTCATGTCGGCAGACGTTTCCCGTGCGCGAAGCACGGGCCCTTTCGTCCACACCGTCGCCTCGGCCACATGGTTGTCCGCTATCGACGGGTTCTTCTCGACTGCGAGCTCGAGCTCGACGCGCGTCGGGTCGCTGACGAGCCGGTCGAGCTTACCCAGCTTCTGCTCGGCGTACGTGCGCATCTGCTCGCTGATCTCGAGGTTCCGACCCTTGACCTGGAGACGCATAGGTCCAAAACGCTAGCGCACTGCGCGCGCTAACGTAACCACCTCGACCCGGCGGGCTCCGCCCTTGCGGAGAGCCGTCGCGGCTGCGGAAACCGTGGCGCCGCTCGTGTAGACGTCGTCGACGAGGACGATCGCCTTCGGCACGGCCTCGGTCGCCGCAAACGCGCCCCGGACGTTCCTGCGCCGCTCGGCGAGGGTCAGGCCCTTCTGTGGAGCGCGGCCGGGCGCTCTCCGGAGGAGCGGAACGACTGGAAGCTGCCAGCGGCCGCCGAGCGCATCCGCGAGCCGCTGCGCCGGATTGTGACCGCGTCTGAGCAGTCGGTCGTGGTCGGCCGGCACGAACGTGAGCGTGTACGCGCTCGGGCGCTCGACGACGTCGTTCACGATCTCGGCGGCGAGGTCGGCGAGCGTCCGCTGGCCGCGCTCCTTCCAGGCGGCGACGAGCCGTTTCGCCGCGTCGTCGTAGGCGACGGCCGCACGCGCGCGGGCGAACGCGATCCTGCGGCCGGCGCACTCGCGGCACCGCTCGACCGGCCACGCCGTCGGAGCGCCGCAGCGCTCGCAGCGCGGCGTGCCGAGCCGCTCGAGACGCCCTTCGCATGCGCAGCAGAGCACCGCACCGTTGGTGCCGCAGACGACGCACCGCCGCGGGAAGACGAGGTCGAGCAGCACCCGGCCACGCTACGGGCACTTTGTGCGCCGAATCGCGCTAACTCAGTGAATATTCGGACCGCGTCGGCATTCCCGCTCGCTCTCGAAGGAGGTTGTCTGCAGCCAGCAGCTGGCCGAGGTCGCCGATGTCGTACCACTCGCCACGCGCGCGATACCCGAAGACAGGCTCACGCGTGTACAGCCAGACCACGAAGTTGCCCGGCGCGTCGGGAGGATTCCCCTCCTCGAGGTAGCGCGGCAACAGCGCGAGATGGCCGCCTCGGTAGAGGTACGACGCCGTCGCGGCGAGATCGCCCTTCGGCTCGGCCGGCTTCTCCTCGAGCCCGATCACGCGATCGTCGGCATCGACCTGCACGACGCCGTACTGCGTCAGGAGCCTCGGATCCTCCACCTCGTGCACTGCGATCGCGCTTCCACCGTTGGTGTGCCAGAAGTCGGCGAAGTCGGCGAGCGAGTAGCCGATGAGGTTGTCGCCGGCCACGACGAGCAGGTCATCGCCCTCGAGGCCGCCCCGCTCGATCGCGAATGCGATGTCGCCAATCGCTCCGAGCCGGTCCTCGTTCGACGTCGTTCTGTCGTCGTGGACGATCACGTCCTCGGGAGCCCACTCCCGAAACGCGTCTGCAAACCGAGCATTCGTGACGAGGTGGATCTCCTCGACCTCATCCACTTCGCGGATGCGGTCGACGAGGTAGTCGAGCATCGGCCGCTCGGCGAGCGGGAGCAGCATCTTCGGGATCGAGTCCGTGAGCGGCCGGAGCCGTGTGGCGTACCCGGCCGCCAGGATCAACGCCTTCAACGAGGGCCTGTCCTTAACAAGGGCCTGGCCCTTCTCAAGTGCCCTCGTCCCACGAGGCGAGATACTTCTCCTGCTCCGGGGTCAGCTCGTCCTTCTCGATGCCCATCGTCGCCAGCTTGAGGCGCGCGATCTCGTTGTCGATCTCCTCGGGCACGTCGTAGACCCGGCGCTCGAGCGAGGCCGCGTTCGCGACGATGAACTCCGCCGACAGAGCCTGGTTCGCGAAGGACATGTCCATGACCTGGGCCGGATGACCCTCTGCCGCAGCGAGGTTGACGAGACGTCCGTCAGCGAGCAGGTACAGGCGGCGCCCGTCTGCGAGCACGAACTCGTCGACGAACTGACGAGCCTCGCGTCTCTCGATCGCCATCCCCCGCAGCGCCGGAATGTCGATCTCGACGTTGAAGTGGCCCGTGTTGGCGAGGATCGCACCGTCCTTCATGACCTCCATGTGCTCCTGGCGGATGACCCCTTTGTCGCCGGTCGCGGTCACGAAGATCTCGCCGACCTCGGCCGCCTTCGCCATCGGCAGCACCTCGAATCCGTCCATCACGGCTTCGAGAGCCTTCAGCGCGTCGACCTCCGTGACGATCACGTGTGCGCCCATGCCCTTGGCGCGGGTCGCGAGCCCACGACCGCACCAGCCGTAGCCCGCCACGACGAACTTCGACCCGGCGAGCAGCTTGTTCGTCGCTCGCACGATCCCGTCGATAGTCGACTGGCCCGTGCCGTAGCGGTTGTCGAACAGGTGCTTCGTGTTCGCCTCGTTGACGGCCACGATCGGGAAGCCGAGCGCGCCGTCGCGCTCCAGGGCCTTGAGCCGGATCACGCCGGTCGTCGTCTCCTCCGTACCGCCGATCACGTCGCCGAGCTGCTCGCGCCGGTGCGCGTGGAGCACACCGATCACGTCGGCGCCGTCGTCCATCGTGATCTGAGGCTTGTGGTCGACGGCGGCCTCGATGTGCTGGTAATAGGTGTCGTTGTCCTCGCCCTTGATCGCGAAGACGGAGACGTCGAACTCGTCGACGAGCGCCGCCGCCACATCGTCTTGCGTGGACAGCGGGTTCGACGCGCACAGGACGACGTCCGCGCCGCCGGCCTTCAGGGTGCGGGCGAGGTTCGCAGTCTCGGTCGTGACGTGCAGACAGGCGGCGATGCGGTAGCCGGCGAGCGGCTCCTCCGCCTCGAAGCGCTCGCGGATCGCGCGGAGCACCGGCATGTTGCGGTCCGCCCACTCGATCCGCCTGATTCCTTCGCCCGCGAGGGCGAGGTCCTTCACATCGTGTCGTCGTGTCGTGGCCATCAGCCCTCTTCTCCCTTGAGTCGTTTTCCTATGCGACGAGCAGCCGCTCGTGCTTTCGCTGCTCCCAGTCGAGCGCGTCGACGCCGCCACCGTGCAGCCAGGTCTCCAGCTCGGCGCGCAGCTCGGGCTCGCGCCGGAGCCGCGCCGCGAAGGCGACCTCGCCGAGGTCGACGCCGTAGCGCCTCCGCAGCTCGCGCAGGGATCGCAGCTGGTTCAGCTCGCGCAGGCCGTACTCGCGGTAGCCCGCACGCGTGCGCTCGGGAACGACGAGGCGGGACGCCTCGAGGTACCGGAGCATTCTCGGCGACCAGCCCGTTCTCTTTGCAGCATCCCCGACGCGCACGAGAGCGGAACCTTACCACATCTATGTCAAGGTTCGACGCGACCGTACCGGTCTTCGAGGCGCACGACGTCCTCGAGCTGCGGCGTCGAGACCTCGAGGATCGTCGTGTCCTCGAGCGCCCGCACACGGTGGATCGTGCCTGGACGCATCCTGAACGCCGCTCCGGCCGCGACCACCTCCGAGTTCGGGGTCTTGTCTCCGGGGCTCCCCATCTCGATCTGAGCGCGTCCCGAGTGGATCAGCCATGACTCGTCCTTCTCGCGGTGGAACTGGAGGCTGAGCGACTCGCCGGCCTTGACGAACAGGATCTTTCCGCAGTAATCGTCGGTCAGGGCCCAGATCAGCTCGTGGCCCCACGGCTTCTCGACCAACGTCGGCTCGATGCCGAACTCGGAGAGCTGGCCGAAGTTCGGGGAAGTCAAGTGGTCGCTCATGTTCGTGCAGCCTCCGTCAGCCAGTCGGGGTTCGCGCGCAGATACTCGTCCGCGACGCGCAGGTCCTTCGGGGTGTTCACCGTCAGCCACAGGCCGGCGTGGCGGTGAGCGAAGAGCTTGCCCTCGGCGGCCAATTCGGGCAGCGTCGTCCGTTCGTGGTCGCCTTTCTCCGGAAGGCGTGCCAGGGCCTCGTCGTCGAACACGTTCACGCCCGCATGGGCCCAGAAGGGAAGCTGGGGCGAGTCCTGGAAGCCGTTCACGCGGTCGTTGTCGGCGACGTCGACCACCCCGAACATCGTCCGCAGCGGGGCGACGACGATCGTCGCGGCCGCCCCGTGGTCGTTGTGACCCGAGAGCAGGGCCGCCAGGTCGACGTCGATCAGCTCGTCGCCGTTCAGGACGTAGAGCGCGCCGGTCTCCTCGCGCGCCTGAACGGCCAGGCGGAGCCCTCCCCCACGCCCCAGCGGCTCGGGCTCGGGAACGGTCACGATCTCGGGCCCGATCCCGGACAGCTCGGCCTCGAACCGGTCTTCCTGGCCCGCGGCACAGCTGACGATGACGCGCTCGACGCCTACTGCGCGGAGCTGCGACACCTGGTAGGCCGCGAGCGGGCGGCCCGCGATCCGGACGAGCGGCTTCGGACGGCCTTCAGCCGCAGCGCCGAGCCGCTCGGCCTTGCCGCCGGCGATGAGAACTGCTTCCACGGCGCGATTCTCTCAGGCGCGGCCTATGCCCTCGTAGGCGAACCCGGCCGCGCGGGCCGCCTCCGCGTCGAGGAGGTTCCGGCCGTCGACGATCAGCGGCGTCCGCATCGCGTCGCGCACCTCGGCCGAGGCAAGCGCCCGCAGCTCCGGCCACTCGGTCACGATCACGGCGGCGTCGGCGTCACGCACGGCGTCGAGCAGCGAGGGAGCGACGGCGACCCCGTCCAACTCGGGATGACCCGTGACGAGCGGGTCCCAGGCGCGGACGTCGGCCCCCTCCGCCTTCAGTCGCGCCGCGAGCACGAGCGACGGCGCTTCGCGCATGTCGTCGGTGTTCGGCTTGAACGCGAGCCCGAGGAGCGCGACCGTCTTGCCGCGCAGGTTGCCGAGCCGCTGCTGGAGCTTCGTCACGACGCGCCGCTTCTGCAGGTCGTTTACCTCGATCACGGCGCTCACGAGCTGGAAGTGATAGCCGCTGTTTCCCGCCAGCAGCTTGAGGAAGGACACGTCCTTCGGGAAGCAGCTGCCGCCGTAGCCGATGCCCGGATTGAGGTAGCTCGTCCCAATCCGCCGGTCGAGGCCCATGCCGTAGGCGACCTCGTCCACGTCCGCGCCGACCACCTCGGAGACGTTCGCGATCTCGTTGATGAAGCTGATCCTCGTCGCGAGGAAGGCGTTTGCAGCGAGCTTGATCATCTCCGCCGACGCGACGCTCGCGCGCACGACCGGCGCCTCGAACCCGTCGTAGAGCGCCGCCACACGGTCGCCCGAGGAGTCGTCGAACGAGCCGATCACGATCCGGTCCGGGCGCATGAAGTCCTCGACGGCCCGACCCTCCGACAGGAACTCGGGGTTCGAGGCGTACCCGACCTGCTCGAGCCCGCGCTGGTCGAGCGCGGCTCTGATCTTCTCGCCCGTCCCCACCGGCACGGTGCTCTTCATGACGAGCGTCGCCTCGCCGGGTTCGCCGAGGTCGTCGATCACCGACCAGACATAGCTGAGATCCGCATCGCCCGAGACCGTGGGCGGCGTGTCCACGCACGAGAAGAAGATCCGCACGTCCGTCTTCAGCTCGTCGACGTCGAGCGTGAACGTCAGCCGGTCGCGGTTCCGCTCGAGCAGCTCGGCGAGGCCCGGCTCGTGGATCGGGACGCGCCCGGCGCGCAGAGCCTCGATCTTCTCCGGCACGACGTCCCGCACGACGACGCGGTGACCGAGCTCGGCGAAGCACGCACCCGTGACTAGGCCAACCCAGCCGGCCCCGAAGATGCCCAGAGGCGGCTTCTCCGCGCTCATGCCGGCGACTCTACTTGTGGAGCGGGCGGAGGCCCTTGGCGATCGCGAGCATCGTCTCGTTCGACATCGAGTCGAGGAGCGTGTTCACGACCCAGTAGCTCGCCCCACCGGCCCGGAGCACGACCATGTGCAGGTGCGGCCCGTTGAAGTAGAGGTCGTACTGGCGGCCCTTGATCACCTCGCTCAGGTTCTTGTCCTCGAGCGCGGGCGCGTCGTTCCAGCTCGACTCCTGGATGCCCCAGTACTCGTTGCCGCTCTTCGCGAAGGTGAAGCGGACGGTCTTCCCCTCGTCGTCCTTGTAGACGCGGTAGGGCACCTGGGTGCTGAGCGTCGACGTGCGCTCGAGCACGGTCGGGATCTGCAGCGGGAAGCCGACCTTCCACGCCGCGGCGGCGCGCACAACCGGGAGCATGTCCGCCTTGCCGGACCTGACGTACGGCGGCTCCTTCGGCGGGGTGCGGTCGACCGCGGTCGGCGTCAGCTCGCCGGAGAAGGTGTCTCCCACGATCACGAGCAGCATGGCGCCGTTGCGGAGGACCTGGAGGGCGCTGTTGTGCTTCGGCATCGGGCGGATCTCGGACGAGTTGAAGAGCGCTGAGACCCGCTGCGCCGCGCCCCGTGCCTTGGGTCGCGCCGTGTAGAAGACCTGCGTCCTGAACGTGCGTGACCACTTGCCCGGGGCGTTCGCCTGGAAGCCTGCGGGCGGGCCGAGCATCCGGTAGCCCTTCTGGCCGAGCAGGAAGTTCGTGTTCGCAGCCGCGCCTGGCTTGCCGTTGCCGTTCAGCACGACCATCGAGACGCTCCGCGGGCTGGGGCCGTTCTTCGAGCGCAACTTGCGCCCGGTGGCCGCCGCGGTCGCCTTCTCGGGCGCGTCGACGTCCGGATGCAGGAACTCCTGGACGGCCCCCTGGATGTTCGACGGGTCGGTGTGCAGCTCGTTCGTGCCGGTGATTCCGCCGATCTTGACCTGGACGAAGTTCCCGGCGGGAAGCCCGTAGGCCAGGAACGCGTAGTCGATGAGCGTCTTGCCGGAAATCTCGCCGCTCTGCTGGCCGATCTCGACGTTGTTGCGCATCACCTTGAACAGCTTGGGGACGGTCTTCGGGTTCTTCCAGTTGTGGTTGACCGCCTGCTTGACCGCTTTCACGAACAGCTGCTGCCGGGCCAGGCGGAAGAGATCCGAGTCCGTGTGTCGGTAGCGGACGAAGTCGAGCGCCTGCCAGCCCTTGAGCTTCTGGTAGCCAGGCCAGAGGTTGATCGTCGCGTACACGCCACCTGTCGGGTTGTAGTAGCGGCGGTCGACGTCCATCCAGACGCCGCCGAGCTTGTCGACGATCTCGCGGAAGCCCTGGAAGTTGACCGTGATCAGGTACTGGATCGGAAGGTCCGTGAGACCCCGCACCGTCTCGAGCGTGCCCGCCGGCCCGCAGAATGAGTACGCCTCGTTGATGCGGCCCGCGTACGTGCGCCCGTCCGGGCAACGGCCGCTGACGATCAGGTCGCGCGGAAACGAGAGCAAGGAGATCGTGTTCGTGGTCGGGTCGGCGCGCAGGAGCATCACGGTGTCGGAGCGAGACGGGGAGTCGCCGTCGCCGGGCCGGTGGTCGTACCCGATCAGGAGCGCGTTCGCAGCCTCACCGGGGATCGCGTGGTCGAGGCTCTTGGCGGCCTTGGCCGTCTGCACCGAGCGCGGCGCGAAGGCGTGCGCGTTCTCGTCCGTGTAGATGTACGCGCCGCCGGCGACTCCGAGGAAGGCCGCGACGACGAGGGCGACGAGGATGAAGAGAATCATCCCCACGGCTCGCAGCGCGCCCCGGCGCCTCTCGGGCTGCTCGTAGCGCGTGAAGGGAGTCGGCGCGACCGGCGGGAAAACGGCTCGGCCGTTCCCATTGCCGCTCGCTGCTCGGCCGATTCCTCGCTTGAGAGTAGTTCGCACGGGTTCTAGAAACAATGCGAACGCCGTCCGGCGTCCGCAGCGGCAGGATAGCCGACTACGCGGCTAGTTCGACCGGTTCCCGGGCACCTCCTGCCCCTCCTTGCAACACGGTGTTACGAAGTTTTGGTCGCGCCGACGTGCGCGCGGTTCAGGGACTCCTCCGCGAGGCGCGTCCCCTCGACCATGTTGCGGAGCTTCTCGTACGCGACGTCCCAGCTGCGCGTACGCAGCCCGCAGTCCGGGCAGACGTGGATTCGAGCCGGATCGCCGAAGACGTCGACCGCGTACAGGATCCGGTCGCGCACGAGCTCCGGCGACTCGATGAAGTCCGTGTGGATGTCGGTCACGCCGAGGCCGAGGATCGGCTCGTATGGAAGATCGCGCCACTTCGAGATCACTTCGTACCCCGGGCGATCCGTGCTGGACGTGCCGAGCTCGGTCGTGTCGTAGTTGGCGAAGCCGACGCAGTACTGCCGGCAGCCGGCCATCCCCTCGATCGCGGGGAAGAAGAGGTCGTAGTCCGAGAAGCAGAGGTGCGTCGAGAACGTGCAGTCGAGCCCCTCGACGGACACGTTGAAGCTCTCGACGAAGATGTCGAGCTCGTCCTCCTCGGTCGAAGCGCCGGGCTCGTCGATCTGGATCCAGGTCGCGCCGAGCGCGATCAGCGCCTCGAGGTTCGGGCGGATGATGTTGCGCGCGATGTCGAGCGTCAGCTGGCGCCGCGCGTCGACCTCGTCCTGTCTGGACAGGCCTCCACCGAGCCGGCCGGTTTTCGGCAGGTGGTGCTCGTCGTACGACCACACGGCGAGCGTGTAGGCGCCCGTGATCGGAATCTTCAGCTCGTGCTTGGCCGCGGACTTGAGAAACGAGAACTCGTCGTTGTGGTACGGCTCGGCCAGCGAGACGGGGCCGACCGCCGCCGACTTCGAGTAGTACTTGTTGTCGAACGAGCGGATCGTGCCGCGCGGCTCGAAGCCGTTCGAATGCGCTATCGCCCACGCGTACATCTCGCTGCGCTGCTGCTCGCCGTCCCAGACGACATCGACGCCGGCCGACTCCTGCAGGCGGAGGCAGTAGCGGCTCGACCAGCGCGCGATCTCGTCCGGGTCGCGCTCGTCCTGCCGCAGGAGCTCGACGAGCTGCTCGTGCCCGTCGACCTCGAGCTTCTCTCCCCAGGCCCGCGCATGCTCGACGTCGCTCTCCTCGAGCGGCTTGCCCGCGGAGGTCTTGACGAGCCAGGGCGGCTTCGCGAGCGATCCCACCTCGTGCGTCAGGAACTTGACGTCTCCGTTCGAGCTCATGCTGCAGCCTCCGTTTTCGCCTTGCCGAGCCGCGCCAGCTTCTCGCTCGTGACCGATTGTGAAACGTACTGAAGATCCCCGTTCGGAACGAGCGCGATGTCCTCGACGCCGCGTGCGCGAACTTGCCTGACGAAGGCAGCGATCTCACCCGGCTCTTCCGGAACCGAGCTGCGAGCGTCGAGGACGCCCGCCAGCAGCGTCTTGTGGAAGCCCTCTGGGATTGCGTTCACCTTCGTGGCGTAGAAGTCGACACCGATCGCGTCGACGGGCAAGTCTGCGAGCCCCTGCTGGAACAGCCGCTCCGCGCTGCCGAACGTCACCCAGAGTGCAATCCTCGGCCCACCGGCGAGCTGCTCGAGCGCGTCACCGAGCTTCTCCAGGCCGCCCTCCTCGGAACGCGCGAGGAACGGCTCCTCGAGCACGACCAGCTCGGTATCGAGCGCGTCGATCTGCGGCCTGAGGACGTTCGCCGCAAGCGTGCTGGGCTCGACGCCCGTTCCATGGGCGAGCGCGAACGGCGACGGGAGCGTTACCAGCCGGGGACCGGGCACCTGGGAGATGAAGCCACGGTTCACCGGCTGGGACAGCGTTGGCGTCGCGGTCGTCGAGCTCGGAGCGCGGTAGAAGGTGTTCGTGTCGAGGAACCGCGTGAGCGCGCCCTTCTCCAGTCCGTCCGCGGCCTCGACGATCGGCCGGAAGACGTCCTGCCAACGGAGCATGCCGTCGGCGAGGAGGTCGAGCCCCGCGGCCTGCTGGACCGAGACGAGCTCGCCCAGATCGCGCTCGATCTGCTCGTCGACCGCCTCCTGGCTCGTGCGCCCCCGATCGAGGTCGCGCGTCGCCTGGACGAGCTCCTCCGAGCGCGGGTAGATGCCGGGTGCAAATGCCTGCAACTGCGCCTCCTTCACGACAAACGCTCCCGCCTGAAGAGGTCGGGAGCGTCTCGCTCCGGGCTCTTTAGGCGTTTTTGTTGACCCTGGTCGCCAAGCTGCCGTTCAAAGCTCTCCAGGTCGTCGGAGCCTATCAGTGGAGCTCGGCTGCGCAGGAATCGTCCTCCGCGCGGCGGGCCATCAGGAGCATCACCAGCGCGCCGGCGATGCCCGCCGAGCCTCATCCCCGGCCGCCGACCGCCAGCTGGTTCTCTGCGTGCTTGATTCGCTGCTCGATCTGCCAGCGGTCCGCGTCCGACTCGCCGCGCTCGATGAGCTCCAGCTCGGCCTGCGCCGCCTCGAGCTGCTCGCGCGCGCGGGCGTCGTCGATGTGCTTGGCGTCCACGGCGTCGTCGACGAGCGCGAGCGCCCGGTCCTGCTCGACCTTGAAGAACCCGGGGCCGGTCGCGAACTCGTGCACCTCCCCGTCGCGCTTCACGTGCACCCTCGTCGAGCCGGCCTTGAGCATCGCGATCAGCGGCGCGTGCCGGGCCAGGACGCCGATCTCGCCGTCCGCGCCGGGGACGATCAGCATCTCGATCTCGCCCTCGTAGACGGGCCCGTCAGGCGTGACGAGCGATACGTCGAATGTAGCCACGGCTACGCGGAGACGGGCTCGGGCTCGGTCTCGCGCTCGGGCTCGGGCTCTTCTTCGGCGGCAGGCTCCTCTTCCGCCTGCCCGCCGCGACCCTTCGCGACGGCCTGCTCGATCGTGCCGACCATGTAGAAAGCCTGCTCGGGGAGCTCGTCGTGCTTGCCCTCGAGGATCTCCTGGAAGCCCTTGATCGTCTCCTCGAGCGGCACGTACTCGCCGGGTGTGCCGGTGAACTGCTCGGCGACGAAGTTCGGCTGTGAGAGGAAGCGCTGGATCTTGCGCGCCCGGGTCACCGTCAGCTTGTCCTCGTCGGTGAGCTCGTCCATGCCGAGGATCGCGATGATGTCCTGGAGATCCTTGTAGCGCTGGAGCACCTCCTGGACGCGCGTCGTCGTCGAGTAGTGCTCGTCGCCGACGATGTCCGGCTGGAGCGCGCGAGAGAAGGACGCAAGCGGATCCATGGCCGGGTAGATGCCCTGCTCGACGATCGAGCGCTCGAGGTTGACGGACGAGTCGAGGTGCGCGAACACGCTCGCCGGGGCCGGGTCGGTGTAGTCGTCAGCCGGGACGAAGATCGCCTGGATCGACGTGACCGATCCCTTCTGGGTCGACGTGATTCGCTCCTGCAGCTGACCCATCTCGGTGCCAAGGGTCGGCTGGTAGCCGACCGCGCTCGGCATGCGCCCGAGTAGCGCGGACACCTCGGAGCCGGCCTGGACGAACCGGAAGATGTTGTCGATGAACAGGAGCACGTCCTGGCCCTCGTCGCGGAAGTACTCCGCCATGGTCAGCCCCGAGAGCCCGACGCGGAGTCGCGCCCCGGGCGGCTCGTTCATCTGCCCGTAGACGAGCGCGACCTTGTCGATCACCTTCGACTCCTGCATCTCGATCCAGAGGTCGTTCCCCTCGCGCGTGCGCTCGCCGACGCCGGCGAAGACGGAGACGCCGCCGTGCTCCCGGGCGACGTTGTGAATCAGCTCCTGGATGAGCACGGTCTTGCCGACGCCCGCACCGCCGAACAGCCCCACCTTGCCGCCACGCACGAAGGGGGCGATCAGGTCGATGACCTTGATCCCCGTCTCGAAGATCTCGATCTTCGGCGAGAGCTCGCGGAAGCTGGGTGGATCGCGGTGGATCGGCCAGCGCTCGACGCCGTCGGCCGGCGCCGGCTTCTCATCGACCGGCTCGCCGATGACGTTCCAGAGTCGCCCCAGCGTCGTCTCGCCGACCGGGACCGTGATCGGGCCGCCGAGGTCCACGACGTCGACGCCGCGCGCGAGGCCGTCGGTCGAGTCCATGGCGACCGCTCGGACGCGATCGTCCCCGAGGTGCTGCTGGACCTCGGCGATCAGGTCGTTGCCGTCCACCGTGATGCGGAGGGCGCTGTAGATCTCGGGAAGCTCGTCCGGGAAGAGCGCGTCGATGACGACGCCCTTGACTTCGATCACTTTGCCGACGTTTTGACCCTGCTTTTGCTCAGGCATGCGTCTCCTGGAGAGGTGAGTCCGGTGTGGTGCCGGCGCGGCGTGAGAGCCGCCCGCTCAGCGCCCTGAGTTTACCGAAGCGTGGGCGCGACCGTCCTCGATCCCCCAGGAGGTTGGCCTTGCGCATGTCGTCCTCGATCGCCTCCACCCGGGAGGCATGGTCGAGGCTTCAGACGTGCGAGGTGACGAGCGAGGGAAACACAGTTAACCCACAGTACCCCACCGACTGGTTCGCACCGCTATCGCGGCGCATCACATTTCAACGCTTGATGACGGGCCCGCCGTGGAGCGAGCTGCGCCCAGCGGTGCTGAGCCGCGGGACGGCGTTGCTGGCGCTCGCAAGCGCGCCGGCTGTCGACAGGTTCATCGTGTCGACCGAGGCCAGGTGCGAGGTCACGCGGTCGACGCTTCCGTTCCCGTCCCCCACCGAGCGAGTGCGGAGATCCGACGAGGCGAGGATGCTCCCGAGGCCGACCACGGTGACCGCCATGGCCGCCACCGCCGGCGCAAGCCGCAACCCGATCCGGCGACGGAGACGTCCGATCTCGATCGTCCGCTCGAGGGGCTCCGGCGGAGCCGTCCGCAGCATCTCGGTGAACCCGCCGATCGCAGTGGTGAACTCCCGGCAGGACGGGCAGTCCGCGAGATGCGCGCTCAGAAGGACGCGCTCGAACCTCGACAGCTCCCCGTCGAGGTCGGCGGTCGCCCATTGGCGGGCGCGGTCACAGGCTCCGTGCATGCTTCTCACACTACTTCTGACGGCGGCTCACACGTGAAAGTTAGTCACTCAAAGGAGTGAGTGGCGTGTGTCGATGATCGCGCCGAGCGCAACGAGCAGCAGGCCCAGCGAGATGAAGACGGCCGAGTTGTTGATCGTCTCGTTCTGTTCGGGGAGGGTCGCCCAGCGCAGTCGCCGGCTGCCGGCGCCCGGGATCGGGAGCATCGTCGGACCGACGGTGTCCTCGCCTTTCACCCGCGCGGGCCCGCGGTTGCCGATGAAGAACCCGACGACGAGGAAGAAGCAGCCCCCGAGGTAGAAGCCGAGCGTGAGCGCACGGTTGACGCTCGACCCGACCAGGAGCCCCAGGAGCAGCGACAGGACCACAGTCACGCCCACGGCGAGCACGGTCACGAAGGCGAGCCGGCGGAGCGCCGCGACCAGCATTCCCTGAAGTTACGCCTGGACCGGCTCCTCGTGCGCCTGAGCCGTCCCGCGGCGCCGCATCTCGGCGGCGGTCATCGGCCAGCGCTCGAGCGGGTAGTGGCACTTGGCCACGTGTGCTTGGCCCACTGGTCTGAGCTCCGGCTCCTCGACGTCACAGTGTCCCTCGACGAAGCGTGGGCAGCGCGGATGGAACCGGCACCCAGACGGCGGATTGACCGGGCTCGGAACGTCGCCCTCTAGCACGATCGGCTCGCGCGCGCGGCCGCGCTCCGGATCGGGGATCGGAACCGCCGAGAGAAGAGCGCCCGTGTACGGGTGCTTCGGCTCGCGATAGAGCGCGTCGCGGTTCGCGACCTCGGAGACTTGTCCCAGGTACATGACCATCACCCGGTCCGAGATGTGCCGGACGACGTTCAGATCGTGCGCGATGAAGACGTACGTCAGCCCGAATTCGTCCTGGAGGTCCTTGAGCAGGTTGAGGATCTGCGCCTGGACCGAGACGTCGAGCGCAGAGACAGGCTCGTCGCAGACGATCAATTTCGGGTTCACAGCCAGTGCGCGTGCAACGCCAATGCGCTGGCGCTGGCCGCCCGAGAACTCGTGCGGGAAGCGGTTGTAGTGCTCGGGGTTGAGGCCGACGACCTCGAGCAGCTCCTGGACCCGTTTCTTGACCTCGACCGGCGTCCCGAGCTTGTGGATTACAAGAGGCTCGCCGATGATGAAGCCGACCCGCTTGCGTGGATTCAGCGATGCGTACGGGTCCTGGAAAATCATCGTCATCTCGCGGCGGATGGGGCGCATGCCCGCGCGCGAGACATGCGTGATGTCCCGGCCCTCGAACATGATCCGGCCCGCGGTCGTGTCGAGCAGGCGCACGATGCAGCGCGCGAGCGTCGATTTCCCGCACCCGGACTCGCCGACGATGCCGAGCGTCTCACCGGGGTTGATGGTGAACGAGACCCCGTCGACGGCCTGAACCTGGGCGATCGCCTTCTGGAAGATGATCCCGCGCGTGATCGGGAAGTACTTCTTGACGTCGTCGACGACCAGCAGTTCGTCGCCGTGCAGCTCCATCTGCCCGTTCGACCCCTGTTCCGTTGCCACCTAGCCGGCCTCCGCGATCGTCGTCTCGACCAGCTTGTGCCCCTCTCGGTCCTTGGTCTCCTGGTCAAGATGGCAGGCCTGGAGATGGGACGCGTCGCGCTCCGCGGCTACGAGCTGCGGATCGGTCGTCCGGCAGACGCCCATCACGTACGGGCAGCGCGGGTGGAACCGGCAGCCGCCAGGCGGCCTGAGCAGCGACGGCGGCTGGCCCGGGATCTGGACGAGCCGATCCAAGTCGGTCTCCAGCCGTGGCAGAGAGCCCATCAGGCCCCAGGTGTACGGGTGCTGCGGCCGGTTGAACAGGTCGTGCACCTTCGCGTGCTCGACGACCTTGGCCGCGTACATGACGACCACGTCGTCGGCCGTCTCGGCGACGACTCCGAGATCGTGCGTGATGATGATGATCGCGCTTCCGAAGTCATCCTGGAGGCGCTTCATCAGGCTGAGGATCTGTGCCTGCGTCGTCACGTCGAGCGCCGTCGTCGGCTCGTCCGCAATCAGGAGGTCGGGGTCGTTGATCAGCGCCATCGCGATCATCACGCGCTGGCGCATGCCGCCCGAGAACTGGTGCGGATAGTCATCGATCCGCGCCTCTGCCTTGGGGATCCCGACCGCCTTGAGGAGCTCGAGGGCGCGGGCCTTCGCCACCCGCACGGTCACGTCACGGTGGAGCTGGACGGCCTCGACGAGCTGCTTACCGATCGTGTGCACCGGGTTCAAGGACGTCATCGGATCCTGGAAGATCATCGACATCTCGTCGCCGCGGATCTTGCGCAGCTCGCTCGGCTTGGCCCCGAGCAGGTCTTTGCCTTTCCACAGCGCCTCGCCGGTCGACATCGTGGTGCGCCGGGCGTTCAACCCCATGATGGTGAGGCATGTGACGCTCTTCCCGGAGCCGGACTCGCCGACGATGCCGAGCGTCTTGCCCTTCTCCACCGAGAACGAGACACCATCGACCGCGGTGAGGATGCCGTCCTCTGTCTTGAAGGACGTGCGCAGGTCCTTGACTTCGAGAAGAGCCACGTGTGAGGTCGCTTAGCTTAGCCGGATTCGCGGGTCGATCCAGGCGTACATCAGGTCGACGATCAGGTTAAAGAAAAGAATGGCGATCGTCGCGAACACAACCACGCCCTGGAGAACCGCCAGGTCGTCGTTGCCGATAGCGACCACCGCCGTTCTGCCCAGCCCCGGAAGCTGGTAGACGGTCTCGGTGAAGATCGCTCCGCCGAGCGCGACTCCGATGTCCATGCCGAGCATGGTCACGACCGGCAGGAGCGCGTTGCGCAGCACGTGCGAGAAGAGAATCCGCTGTTCGGGAGCTCCCTTGGCCCGCGCGGTGCGCACGTAGTCCTCGTTCAGGGTCTCCATCACGTTGGCCCTGATCATGCGGACGTAGAGCGCGGCGAACAGAATCGCGAACGTCATCCAGGGCAGGATCATGTGATAGGCCCACTGCGCCGGCCCGCCGGGCAGCCCCGAGTCGGGCGGCGCCCCGAAGAAGTTCGCGTAGTTCGCGATCGGCGTGATATGCCATTTGACGCCGAAGAAGTACGAGAAGATCAACCCGATCCAGACCGGGTGCGCCGAGACCCCGATCAGGACGAAGATCATCGCTGCTCGGTCGATCAGCGATCGGGGCCGCAATGCCGAGAAGATCCCGACCGAGAGGCCGATGATCATCCAGAGGACCGCGCCGCCGAAGACGAGCGACGCCGTCACGGGTGCCGCCTTCTTGATCTTTTCGTTGATGCTCTGGCTCGTCGAGTAGGACGTCCCGAGGTCCTGATGCACGACGAGTCGCTCGAGGAAGTGGTAGTACTGAAGCGGAACGGAGTCGTTCAGGTGGAGCTTCTCGGTCGCCGTCTTGAGGCACGTCGGGCTCGCCTGGTCGCCTCCGCACATCGCGCGCGCCGGGTTGTTGGGCGCCATGAAGAAGATCACGAACGTGACGAACGTGATCACGAGAAAGAGGAAGAGCGCCCACAGGACCCTCCTGATCAGATATCGGAACAACTGCCTCCTCCTCTCCTAGCGCACCGGCCGGAAATCCTAGCTCAGTCTTATTACGCGTGGGGCGCCGGTCGAAACCGGCGCCCCACGTTTGTTGCTGGCTCGGTCAGAGCCTCCTTACTTGAGGGCCATTGCGGGGATGCTCCAGTCCTGGTAGATCCCCTGGTAGACGAGGCCCTTCGGGTTGACCCGATTCGAGAAGATGTACCTGTTGTTGTACGTCCGCTCGATTGCCATCGGGGCAGCCTTCTTCATGATGTCGATGTCCATCTGGCCATAGACCTTGAGGCGGTTCGGCCCCACGAGCTTGGCCGCGTTGGCCATCCGCTTGTTCCACTTCGGATTGTTGAAGTACGAGTAGTTCACGTTGTTCTCGGCCTGAATGCTCGGGCCGTACAGGAGGATGTTGATCCAGTCGTACGGATCCGGGTAGTCAGAGCACCAGCCCATCGACACGCCCATATCGGCATCCGTGCCGCGCTTGCCCATGGCGTCATAGATGTCGCCGCCCGATTGGGGCTTCATCGTGATGTTGTCGCTCTTGAACCCGAGGACAATCAGGTCGTTCTTCACGATCTGGGCCTGCGCCGGGTTGGTCGTCCCGGACGAGCGGTAGAAGACGGTGATCTTCCCGTCCCTCATGTGACCAGCCGCGAGCTTCTTGGCCGTGGCCAGGTTCTGCTTGTAGATGCTGACGTTCTTCCAACCGGGGACACCCGGATTGAAGAGGTGCGTCCACGCCTGACCGGCGTACGGGCCAGCCTGGGCCACGTACGGCTTGCGGCTGATCGCGTAGTTGACGGCCTGCCGCAGCGGCAGGTTGCCCTTGAACAGGTTGTTCGCCGTGTTCATCGGCAGGTAGCCCGTGCAGTTGACCGGCTTCGTCCAGAAGCGGCTCTTGTTGACGCCGAACTGCTTGGCGACGCCCTCCACTTCGGCGGCCGGCAGCGGGCCCTCGTCGAGCTGGTTCGCAATCGTCTGGTTGAAAGCGGTCTGCTCGTTGAGGTTCCACTGGAAGTCGAGACCCTGCAGGTTGCGCGGTCGCGCTCGGCCCGGGCCTGGCTTCCAGTACTTGTTCTGCCGGAGCGACGTCAGCTCGTCCGGAGCGTTGCGGGACATGTAGTACGGGCCCGCAGACGGATAGTTGTTCCCGGACACGTTCACGAGTTCCTTCGTGAGCGGGATCTTCGACGACGTCGCCTGGAAGAACGGCATGGTGATCTTCGCCATGAACGTTCCGTCGCCCTTGGTCAGGTTGACGATCAGCCTGTTGCCCTTGACCTGGACACCGCTGACGTTGTTGCTCTGTCCGTCGTTGACGGCCTTCGCACCGACGATGTTCGTGCCGGTGTCATCCGTGATGAACTGCGCGCCAGGCGACGCGAGGTCCTTGTTCGCGGTCCGGTTGATGGCGTACTTGAAGTTGTTCGCCGTCACAGCCGAGCCGTCGCTGAACTTGAAGCCCTTCCGGATGAAGAACGTGTACCTCTTGCCACCGTTCGAGACGGTGAACTTCGAGGCGACCTCGGGGACGAGCTTGCTCCCCGCGGGCCCGGACTTGTCCGGATAGTTGTAGAGCTTCGCTGCGGTCGCGTACTCGAGCCACCACGCCGTGGTGATATAGGCGAGCTGCGGGTCGACCTGGACCGAAGCCCCGGTCGTGCCTGCCTTCCAGATCCCGCCCTTCTTGAGAGCGCCGGAATTCCCCGCCGCACTCGCAAAGCTCGATGCGACCAGAAGGCTTGCCCCGGTAACGAGCATCGCAACCGAGAGCCATAGCCGTCTGCGCATGTTTCTCCTTTCCGTGAACTCGAGCCAGGGCTGCCCCGACTCGGGACGGGCCTCTCCCCGTCCACAGCTTGAGACGCCGTTCGCGAGGTTTGGTTAGTTCGCGCCGCTAACGAGCTGGAATCGGCCGGCTTAGCGGCCCGAGGAGCGCGGATCGAACGCGTCCCTGAGGCCGTCGCCGAGCAGGTTGAACGCCAGCGTGGTCAACAGCACGGCCAGGCCGGGCCAGACCATGAGCAGCGGCCGCGTCGTGTAGTACTCGGGCGCAGTCGAGAGGAGATTGCCCCAGCTGGGGACATCGATTGGGATGCCGACGCCGAGGAACGACAGACCGGCCTCGAACAGAACGTAGCTGGCCACGATCAGCGTCGAATAGACGATCATCGGCGCGATCAGGTGCGGAAGGACGTGGGAGCGGATGATCCTCGCGTCGCTCGCTCCGATCATCCTCGCGGCCTCCACGTACTCCTTCTCGCGGATCGAGAGCACTTGCGCGCGCATGATCCTCGCCGGATAGAACCAGCCGAAGATGCTGAAGATCAGAACGAGCGTGACCACCCCTTGGGGGAAGACCCCGAGCGTGATCTCGTTCAGCCGCGGACCGACCGTGGCCGCGAGAGCGATCACGAACAGCAGCAGCGGGAACGCCATCGTGATCTCCGTGAGTCGCGAGATGACGGTGTCGGTCGTCCCACGGAAGTAGCCCGCAGACGCGCCGAGTATCACCCCGATGATCATCACCCCGATCGTCGAGAGGAGGGCGACCTCGAGCGAGACTCGTGCCCCGTACAGGAGGCGCAGAAATTCGTCCTGGCCGAGCCTGTTCGCCGCACCTAGGACCATCACGTCGTGACCACCGGTGTACGGATTCACGAAATGCGTCATGGGACCCGCCGGCAGCAGGCTCGGAATCTCGACGACCGCCGGAACCGCCGCGAAAATGTCGTTCGGCCCATGCCCGACGTAGTGCTTGGCCAGAGGCGCGCCGACGAAGGCGGTGAGGAGCAGGAGGACGATGAAGAACGCGCTGGCGATCGCGACCTTGTCGCGCCTGAAGCGAATCCAGACGAGCTCCCAGTAGCCACGCGCCTTTACCGCCTCGAGCTCGAGCTCACCTCCGGACTCGGTCGCGATCGCAGCGCCGAGGCCGGCGGCACCGGAGACGACGACCTGGTCTTGTTCGTGCTGGGACATCGAGGCGCTGAAGTATATGACGCGCGCGCGCGCGAAAAAGTTGGTGGTTAGGCGGTCAGTGCGTCGGCGCCGGCAACCACTTCCAAAATCTCCTGGGTGATCTCGGCCTGGCGGGCCCGGTTCATCTGCAGCGTCAGGCTCTCGATCAGCTCGCCGGCGTTCTTCGACGCGTTCCGCATCGCGGTCATCCGCGCGCCCTGCTCGGATGCGGCGGACTCGAGGAGCGCGCGGTAGAGCTCGGTCTCGACGTAGACGGGCAGCAGGCGCTCGAGGATCTGCTCCGGCTCGGGCTCGTAGATGAAGTCACCGAGCAGCGCCTGCGCGTCTTCGTCCTCGCCGCCCTCGAGGAGCGACTCCGGGATCGGCAGGACGTCCTGCGCGACGACCCGCTGGGTGAGCGCGGACTCGAAGTGGTTGTAAATGACGACGACGCGGTCGACCTCCTGGGCCGAGTAGAGCTCTGAGATGCGGTGCGCGATCGCCTGGGCGTCCGCGTAGCGCGGGCTGTCGCTGAAGCCGGTCCACGCCTGGCCGACCTCGTACCTGCGGAAGCGGAGCGTCGATGCGCCCTTCTTGCCCGAGACGAGCCACGTGGGCTCCACGTTTTCTCCGCGCAGTCCCCGCTCGATGGCGAACGCCTCGCGGAGGACCTGCGCGTTGAAGGCGCCGGCCAGGCCGCGGTCGCCGGTCAGCGGGAGGATCGCCGTCTTGCGGACGTCCCGCCGCTGGAGTAGCGGGAGGCCCTGGAGCGAGGTGCTCGCGCGCGCGACACCAACCATCAGCTCCTGCATGCGCTGCGCGTACGGGCGCATCGCCTCGATCCGGGTCTGGGCCCGCCTCAGCTTCGCGGCTGCGACGAGCTCCATCGCGCGGGTGATCTTGCTCGTGTTCTGAACGGAGCGGACGCGGCGCTTGATGTCTTGAACGGACGCCATGCCGTTGGATTAACTTGCTGCCCCCGCGAGAGCCGGCTCGTCGGAGGTGTTGAAGCCCTGCTTGAACTTCTCGATCGCCGCGCTCAGCTTCTCGGCGAGCTCGTCTGACAAATCGCCGGTCTTGGCGATCTCGTCGTAGACCCCGCCCTCGGTGCGCAGGTACTCGCGGAGCTCGTCCTGGAAGCGCGGGACGTCCTGCACGGGAACGTCGTCGAGGAAGCCGTTGATCCCGGCGTAGATCGCGATCACCTGCTCCTCCATCGGCCACGGCGCGTACTGCGGCTGGTTCAGCGTCGCGACCATCCGCTCCCCGCGGGCGAGCGAGGCCTGGGTCGCCGGATCGAGCTCCGAGCCGAACTGCGCGAACGCCTCGAGCTCGCGGTACTGGGAGAGCTCCAGCCGAAGGCGGCCCGCGACCTTCTTCATCGCCTTCGTCTGTGCGCTCGCGCCCACGCGCGAGACCGAGCGGCCGACATTGACGGCCGGACGAACGCCCGAGAAGAAGAGGTCGGCTTCGAGGAAGATCTGGCCGTCGGTGATCGAGATCACGTTCGTCGGGATGTACGCGGCGATGTCGCCGGCCTGGGTCTCGATGATCGGCAACGCGGTCAGCGACCCGGCGCCGCGCTCGTCGGAGAGCTTGCAGGCGCGCTCGAGCAGTCGCGAGTGGAGGTAGAAGACGTCGCCGGGGAAAGCCTCGCGGCCGGGCGGGCGCCGCAGGAGGAGCGACATCTGCCGGTATGCGTCGGCGTGCTTCGAGAGGTCGTCGTACATGCAGACCGCGTGCCGTCCGTCGAACATGAAGTGCTCGCCCATCGCAGCTCCCGCGTACGGCGCCATCCACTTGATCGGCGCGGCCTCGGACGCGGGTGCGGTGACGATGATCGTGTACTCCATCGCCCCGGCTTCCTTCAGCCGCTCGTAGACCTGGGCGACGGTCGACGACTTCTGGCCGATCGCGACGTAGATGCAGATCATGTCCTCGCCGCGCTGGTTCAGGATCGTGTCGACGAGGATCGCCGTCTTGCCCGTCGAGCGGTCGCCGATGATCAGCTCGCGCTGGCCCCGGCCCACGTTCGTCATCGTGTCGATCGCCTTGATCCCGGTCTGGAGCGGCTCCTTCACGGGCTGGCGGTCGACGACTCCAGGCGCCTTGAACTCGAGCGGCCGCCTCTCGTCGGTCTCGATTGGCGGGCCTCCGTCGATCGGGTTTCCGAGCGGGTCGACGATACGGCCGATCAGTGCATCGCCGACCGGCACGCTCGCGACGCGGCCGGTGCGCTTGGCCGAATCGCCTTCCTTGATCAGCTCCCATTCGCCGAAGAGAGCGGCCCCGACGTTGTCCTCCTCGAGGTTGAACGCAAGTCCGGTGACGCCGTGCTCGAGCTCGAGCATCTCCGAGGCGACGGCGGACTCGAGGCCGTAGATTCGGGCGATTCCGTCGCCGACCGAGAGGACGGTGCCGACCTCGGCGAGGTCGGTCTCGACGTCGTACTCCTCGATCTGCTTGCGGAGGATCGACGTGATCTCTTCCGGACGAATCTTCAACGCAAACTCCTTTTCGAGGAGAGACTGACAGGTCGGCGCTGCGCCTTTGTCCCCGAGTCCCTTGGCCTCGGGGACAAGCGCTTTGCGCTTGGACGAATCTTCAAAACGAGCTCCTTCTATTAGGTAGACGCGTGCGCGAGATCCCTGCGTAGTCGTTCGAGGCGGCCGCGGACGCTCGAGTCGACCTCGAGCGAGCCGGCTTTGAGGACGAGGCCTCCGATCAGGTCAGGGTCGACGCTGCGCGCGGCCTCGACGCGTTGGCCTGAGGCCTGCTCGATCTGCTTGACGATCGCCGCTGCGTCTTCGTCGGACAGCTCGTACGCGGTCGTCAGCTCGACGCTCAGGATCTGCTCCTCCGCGGCGACGAGCGCCTCGTACTCGCGCGCGATCTCGTCGAGCTGGGCGGCGCGCCCCTTCTCGGTGACGACGCGCACGAAGTTGCGGATCAGCTCGTCGGCGCCCTCGAGGACGGCGTCGAGGGCAGCCGCCTTCGTCGGTGGGTCGAGCTCGGGATTCCGGATCAGGGCTCGCAGCTCGGGCACCTCGTCGACGGCCTGGACGAACGTCGCCAGCTCGTCGCGCACCGGTTCGATGCGGCCCTCGTCCTTCGCCGCCTCGAAGAGCGCCCGCGCGTAGGTACGTGCGACGACGGCCATGGGGCTAGTTGGGGCTCCCCTGTTGCAGCGCCGAGAAGTCGAGCTCCCCGATCGCCTCGTCGATCAGCCGCTTGTGGTCGGCCGCGTCGAGCACCTTGCCGGTCACCTTCTGAGTCGCAATCACTGTCAGGTCGGCGACCTCGGAGCGGATCGCCTGCAGGGCGCGGGCGGTCTCGGCTTCGATCTGGCGCGAGGTCTCCTCGAGCCGGCGCTGGCGGTCCTCCTCGAGCTCGTCGCGCAGGCGCCGTTTCTGCGACTCGGCGACCTTCCTCGCTTCGGCGAGGATCTCTTCCGCCTGACCGCGGGCCTGGGCCATCGTCGCCCTGTGCTCCTCGACGAGTTTCTGGGCTTCGGTGCGGGCCCGGTCGGCCTCGTCGAGCGCTTCGCGGATCCGCTTGCGGCGCTCGTCGATCAAGCCCTGGATCCGGCTGAACGCGAACTTCTTGAGCACGTAGAACGTGATCAGGAAGCAGACGATCGTCCAGATCATCAGCCCGGGCGTGACCTGGATGAGCGGATTTGTTGCGACCGGAACCATCTAGACCAGGACGAACGCGAGGATCGAGCCGAGCAGGCCGTAGAACACGACCGCCTCGGTGAGCGCGAAGCCGAGCCACTGGATGCCGGTCAACTCACCGCGGAGCTCCGGTTGCCGGGCGACTGACTGGATCATCGACGAGAAGATCAGGCCGATGCCGACGCCGGCGCCCGCGGAACCGAGCCCGACGCCGAGCGCGATGCCGATCGCCTTGCCGGCCTTCGTGACGTCTCCGGACGTCGCTGCAAGGATCGTTGCGAGCACGTGCTCCTCCTTAGTGTTGGGGCTCGATCGCCGAGCCGATGTAGATGGCGGACAGGGTGGCGAAGATGAACGCCTGGATGCCGACGACGATAACGACCTCGAAGATGTAGAAGACCGTCGCCGGAACCAGGACGAAGAGCAGCGCCAGGGTCTGGAAGATGAAGATCAAGCCGAGGAAGGTGAGGATCAGGATGTGGCCCGCGAGCATGTTCGCGAACAGACGGACGCTGAGTGAGATCAGGCGCATGATCTGGCCGAGAATCTCGAGCGGCACGATCAGCACGAGCAGGCCCTTCGGAGCGTCGGGGATCCAGCTCTTGAAGTAGCGCACCGGCCCGTTCCAGCGGATGCCCTCGAAGTGCGTGAAGACGAACGTGAGCAACGCGAGCGACAGGGTCACTGACAGCGAAGAGGTTGCGGCGTAGATGCCCCACACCGGGAAGCCGTGGTAGGTCTCGCCCGTCAGCGGCAGCGGGACGAACCCGATCAGGTTGATCACGAAGATGAAGAGAAAGAGCGTCGCGACGTACGGGAACCAGAGGTGGATCGCCTTCGAGGGTAGGCCCTGCTCGGCGATCTGGGTCTGGGCGACGTCGTAGATCGTCTCGCCGAACGTCTGCCGCGTGTCCGGCTCCACGGACAGGCGCCAGCGCATGAGCAGGATCCCGAGCGCGATCGTCAGTACCGACGCGAGCATCAGGTAGACGACGGCTTTCGTGATCGACAGGTCGAGTGGGCCGATGTGGATCGGGACCCACTCGTGTTGCTCGAACTCCGTCGTGGGGTCGAAGTCACCGCGGGCCAAAGCCTGGCCCGGAAGCGCCAACGCCAGCAGGGAGATGGCGAGGAACGCGCGTCTCACAGCGGCGGGTTCCCGAAGTACGAGACGAGCGAAAGGATCAACTCGACCGTGTACGCCAGCGCGTACGTGAGTGCGGCGGCGAGACCGACCCACGGATCGGAGAGAGCGACAACGAAAATCACGCCCATCACGACGATCGCGCGCGTCATCATCCCGACGGCTGCGACCCCGGACGCGGTCAGGTTCCCATCCGAGCGCAGGCGCACGAGCAGGTAGCCGAACAGCTGGCTCGCAACCCACAGCGTCGCGGCGATCACCCACCCGTCGAGCGGCCAGCCGGCGACGAGGAAGATCGGCAGTGCGAGCGCGATCAGGACGGTCCCAGCGATCACGGGCAGGAGGACGTGCGGCGCCGGGCGAGGGCTGGTGACGGCGGCGGTCAAGTGAGGTAGTCCCGGTAGCGGCGATAGACGACGAAGATCCCGGCCGGAATCCCGATCACGGCTCCGACGAGTGCTCCGATCGCGGCCGAGCCGGCTCCCCAACCAATGAGCGCACCTGCGCCGACCGAGCCAGCGGTCGTGCCGATGAGAAGGGCCCCCGCCCCCGCGGGCTGAAACTTCGGGGGATGCGAAGGCTCCATCCGCCGCGAGCATAACAAACTTTGTAACAGCCGAAAACCGCATGGCTTGGGGAAAACGGGCTAACCTTGTACCCGTTCAGTCGCTGGTCTGGCGACCGCCTGAGAACTACCTCGAATGCCCCGCTAACAATCCGCTAGTCTCAGCGTCTACTCTGTTTGAAGCCGATGAGCGTCTTCCAGTCCGCGCTTTCCTCAGCCCGATTCAACCGCTACCTGATGTGGTTCAGCGCGATCGTGCTCGCGGCCGGCGTCGGGGTTCTCCTGATCAAGCTCGTCCCGGGCAACGACCCGACGAGCGTCAAGCCGGACTCTGGGTTCGTCCCGAAGCTACCGGCGAAGAGCCAGCCGCTGACGAACGCAAGCGGCGTGCAGGTCAAGAAGTTCGAGGAGCTCGATCCGGAAGTGCGGTCGACGATTCGCACGTTCCTCGCGACCGCGGTCGCACGGAAGCACCTCGACCAGTCCTGGAATGTGGTCGCGCCCTCGATGAAGCAGGGCTACACGTTCAAGCAGTGGTCGCACGCGAAAGCGCTCCCGATCGTTCCGTATCCAATTGAGAACGTGGATACGACGCAGTACTTCCTCGACTACGCGTCGACGAGGGAGATCCTGCTGGAGGTCGGCGTCTCGGCGCCGGAGAAGCTGAACATGCGGCCCGTCGCGTTCCAGTTGGGGCTCGTTCCCCGCGGCCAGGGCGAACAGAAGCACTGGCTCGTGAACTACTGGATGCCTCGCTGGACGCCGCCGCTCCCGACGAACGAATAACGAACAGCCGGTCCCTGGGTCAGTCGGTGGCGCCGTGCTCGACGAGGAGTGCACGCAGTCGCTCGTCCTCGTGCTGCTCGGCCGCCATCATGGGCGTGAAGTCATCCTGCTGGTGCGCGTTCGGATCGGCGCCGTGCTCGAGCAGGAGCTTCGCGAGCTCGCAACGCACGTCCGGATCGCCGGTTGCGGCCGCGCTGTGCAGCGGCATCACCTTGAAGTCGTTCCGCGATGCGGAGTTGACCTCCGCCCCGCGCTCGACCAGGAGTCGCGCCGGCTCGACGTGGCCGAAGAAGCACGCAAGCCCGAGCGGCTGGAACCCGTCGTCGGCCCACGTGTTGGCGAGCGACGGATCCTCGTCGAGCAGTTGGCGTAGGCGTTCCGTCCGCCCGATAGCCGCAGCCTCGAAGACGTCGAGCTCGGGATCGGCGGCCAGAAGCTCGTCGGCCCGCGCCCGGTCTCCCTGGTAGATCGCTCGCAGCAGCTCTGACATCCTTTCAGGCGCTCTTCCGCTCCGCCTGTGCTTGCTGCTCGCGGCGGCGGATCCGCGGGTTCGCCAGCTTGACGATCTCGAGCAGGTAGACGATGTAGACCGACGCTGCCAGGGCGACGAGCCCGATGGCGGCGACGGCGAGCGTCGGCCAGAAGTGCCAGACACCGTGGGCGCGGAACGGGATGAACCGCGTCGCGAGCGCTGCCCCGGCGAGGATCGCGCACCAGGCGTACATATAGACCGCGGCCCGCCGCTGCGAGAAGCCGATGTTCACGAACCTGTGATGGAGATGCGTGCGGTCGGCCTCGTACAGCGGCTGCCGGTACTTCAGTCGCCTCGCGAACACAAACGAGGTGTCGACGATCGGGATCGCAAGCACGACGAGCGGAAAGAACAGGGCGACGGTCGCGGCCGTCTTCAAGAGGCCCTGGATCGAGACCGTGGCGAGCACGAACCCGAGCAGCATCGCGCCGGAGTCGCCCATGAAGATGCGCGCGGGATAGAAGTTGTGGCGCAGGAAGCCGAAGCAAGCGCCGGCGACGATCGCCGAGAGGATCGCGGCGTCGGGCTTCCCGAGCGAGAGCGCGATGATCGCGAACGTCGAGCCGGCGATCGCACAGATGCCGGCTGCGAGCCCGTCCATCCCGTCCAGGAAGTTGACCATGTTCATGATCGCGACGATCCAGAGGATCGAGGCCGGGATGCTCACCCAGTCCGGCAGTGTCTGGATGCCGACGATCGGGAACGTGAAGCGCTCGACGTGGACGCCGAACCCGACCGCGATCGCCGCCGCCGAGACCTGCCCGCCGAGCTTGCCCCACCACGGCAGTCCGCGGAAGTCGTCGACCACGCCCACGAAGGTCGCGACCGCAGCGCCGAGCAGGATCCCGCGGTAGACGCCATCCAGGGTGAGGAACGCGAGCGCCGGTATGAAGATCCCGAGCAGGAGCGCGATCCCACCGAGTCGCGGGACCGGGCGGAGATGGATGCGCCGCGTCTCCCCCGGCTCGTCCACCACCCCGAGAATGCGCGCGAACCGCCCGACCGCCGGCGTCAGGACGAGGACGACGACGAGCGCGAGCAGGAAGCCCCACAGGACCTCGGGGTTGTTACGCAGCGTTTGCCACATAGAGCCGCGGAGAGACTACTTCGTCCCGTAGAGGCGGTCGCCTGCGTCCCCGAGGCCGGGGACGATGTAGCCGCGGTCGTTCAACTCGCGGTCGATCGCCGCGGTGTAGATGACGACGTCGGGGTGCTCCGAGTGCACGCGCTCGATTCCCTGGGGCGCCGAGACCAGGCAGATCACGCTGACCGAGCGCGCTCCGCCGTTCTTGATCGCAGTGATCGCCGCTGCCAGGGAGTTGCCGGTCGCGAGCATCGGGTCGAGCACGATCGCGTCTCGCACCCCGAGGTCGCTCGGCAGCTTGACGTAGTACTCGACGGGCTCGAGCGTCTCTTCGTCGCGGAAGAGCCCGACGAAGCCAACCCGGGCTCCGGAGACGAGCTCGAGGAAGCCGTCGAGCATCCCGACGCCCGCGCGGAGGACCGGGCACACCGCGAGCTTCTTGCCGGAGACGCGGTGCACCTCGGTCCACTCGAGCGGCGTCTCGACCCGCACCGCCTCGGTCGGCAGGTCCTTCGTCGCCTCATAGGTCAGGAGCGAGGTCAGCTCCTTGACGAGCCGCCGGAAGTCGCCGGTCGAGGTGCGCCTGTCCCGAAGGTACGAAAGCTTGTGCCGGACGAGCGGATGGTCGACGTGGACGACCTGGCTCACGCGACCGTAGGCACCGCTCGCGGTGCCGACCTCAGGATGCACGGGCTTTGCCCGTGCTTCCGTCGGAACTGACCGGTCGACACGATCGAATCAACCGCCAACGCTGTATGTCGTGTAGCCGCGGAAGCCCGGGTAGAGCGGACGCTTGGCGCACAGTGCCTCGCTGCGGGCAGCGAGCGCGCCGAGGTCGGGCTCGGATCCGAGAGCGTCTCCGATGATCTCGCCGACCTCGCGGAAATCGCCTTCGTCGAAGCCGCGCATCGTCGCCGCCGGTGTGCCGATGCGGACGCCCGAGGCGATCGTCGGCGGCTGCTCGTCGAACGGGACGGTGTTCCGATTCACGGTCAGCTTGACCTCGTCGAGCCGCTCCTCCGCGGCCTTGCCCGTCCACTCGGTTCCGCGCAGGTCGAGCTGCAGCAGGTGCGTGTCCGTCCCGCCGGTGAGCACGTCGAGACCCTTGTCCTCGAGCGTCGCGGCGAGCGTGTCGGCATTCGCTCGCACCTGGCGCTGGTAGTCCCGGAATGCCTCGGTCGCGGCGATCTTGAAGCAGGCCGCCTTGGCCGCGATCGTGTGCATGAGCGGACCGCCCTGCATGCCCGGGAAGACGGCGCGATCGACGGCCTGCGCCTGCTCCTCGCGGCAGAGGATGAAGCCTGCGCGTGGGCCGGCCAGCGTCTTGTGCGTCGTCGAGGTCACGAAGTCGCAATGCTCGACGGGGTTCGGGTGGAGCCCGGCCGCGACGAGCCCTGCGAAGTGCGCCATGTCGCAGAGGAGCAGGGCGTCGACCTCGTCGGCGATCTCGCGGAACTTGTCCGTCTCGACCGTGCGGGGATACGCCGAGCCGCCGCAGACGATCAGCTTCGGCTTGTGCTCTTTCGCGAGCTCGAGCACGTCGTCGTAGTCGACCATGTTCGTCTTGCGGCTCACGCCGTAGTGGGCGATCGCGTACAGGCGCCCCGAGAAGTTGACCTTGAGGCCGTGCGTCAGGTGGCCGCCGTGCGAGAGCTCGAGCGAGAGGATCGTGTCGCCGGGCTGGAGCGCGGCCATGTAGACGGCCATGTTGGTCTGCGCGCCCGCGTGCGGCTGCACGTTCGCGTGCTCGGCTCCGAAGAGCGACTTCGCGCGGTCGATCGCCGTCTGCTCGATCTCGTCGACGACCTCGCAGCCGCCGTAGTAGCGCTTGCCCGGGTAGCCCTCCGCGTATTTGTTCGTCGGCACGCTGCCGACCGCCTCGAAGATGCTCGGCCACGTGAAGTTCTCGGACGCGATGAGCTCGATCTGGTTGCGCTCGCGCTCGAGCTCCTTGCCGAGGAGCTCAGCGATCTCGGGGTCGATCTCCGCGAGGCCCGCGGTTCGCAGGTGCTGGAGCGTCTCGTGCGCGACAGCCATGCCCGGCATGGTACGCCTCAGCCCTGCTGTTCGATGCGCTCGAGCACGGCGGCCGCCGGGACCGCGCCTTCGCGGACGATCTTCGGCTCGGGGCCGGTGAGGTCGACGACCGTGGACGGGATCCCGGGCAGTCGGCCACCATCGACGACGACCGCTGCTTCCGCGATCTCCTTCGGGATTTCTTCGACCGAGCGCGGATCCGGTCCGCCGTGCAGGTTCGCGCTCGTTGCGCCGACCGCGCCCGCTCGCGTGACGACCCGCCGCGCTGCGCCGCGAAGCACCGGGACGCGCACGCCGATGGTGTCCTGAGGCGATAGCAGCGGGAAGCGTCCCTCCGGGTTAGGGAAGATCAGCGTCAGCCGCCCCGGCAGCAAGCTGCGCACGATCGCCTCGGGTAGTTCCGGGACGAGCTCGAGCAGGATGTCGACCTCGGAGGCGAGGAGCGCGATCGGCTGATCCGATCCGCGGCCTTTCAGCCGTGAGAGCGATTCGGGCGCGAGCGGCGTCGTGCAGAGGCCGTAGACCGTGTCCGTCGGCAGGACGACCGGCCGGCCCTCGCCGATTGCCTCGACGGCCTCCTCAACGAGGCGCTCTTCCGTCGACCACTCGCTCACGTCTCGCGAGATCTTTCCCGATTGCGACCTGCTCGTAGCCCAGTCGACGGAGGAGATCAGCTACGGCGCCCGCCTTGCCGTCGGCGGCCTCGAGCGCCAGCGAGCCGCCGGAAGTGAGGCGGCACAGAGCGCCCTCGGCGATCGCCTCTGTCGCCCCGGACTCGATGAGGGCCGCGCGCGGCTCGTGCTTGCCGACCTCTGGTGGCAACGCATCGAGCTCGTCCGGCGCCACGTAGGGCGGGTTCGAGACGACAAGGTCGAACGGGCCGTCGAGACCCGCGAACAGCTCACCCTCGACCAGCTCGACGGCCAGGCCTGTCCCGGCGACGTTCTCGGCGGCTACGGCCAGCGCGTCGGACGAGCTGTCCGTCGCGACGACCCGGGCCCCGGGATGCTCGTCCACGATCGCCAGCGCGATCGCCCCGGAGCCCACGCCGACGTCGAGCACGCGCGGCTCGGCCAGATCCGCGACCAACTCGAGGCAGCGCTCGACCAGCACCTCCGTCTCGGGCCTCGGGATCAGAACGCGGGGATCGACGCGCAGAGTCAGCCTCCGGAACCCCCACTCGCCGAGCACGTAGGCAAGCGGCTCGCGCGTCGCCCGCCGCGCGACGAGCTCGCGGAAAACGCGCTCGCGACCGGCCGGCGCCTCGTCGCCATCTGCGTACAGATCAGTCCGCGAAACGCCGAGCGCGTGAGCGAGCAGCCACTCGGCGTCGACGCGCGGAGACGGCACTCCCGCACGGTCGAGCTCCTCGGTCCCGGCGACCAGGAGGTCGCGAACGGTCACTCTTCCAGCGCGCGACGCTGGTCCTCGGAGATCAGCGCCTCGGTGAACTCGAAGAGGTCGCCGTCGAGGATCTGGTCGAGCCGATGCTGCGTCATCTTGATCCGGTGGTCGGTGACGCGGTTCTCGGCGAAGTTGTACGTGCGGATCTTCTCGGCGCGCTCACCGGTGCCGATCTGCGACCGCCGGGTGGCGTCCTGTTCGGCGCGCTGCTTCTTTCGCTCCTCCTCGTACAGCCGCGCACGGAGGACGCGCATCGCCTTCGCCTTGTTCTGGAGCTGCGACTTCTCGTCCTGCATCGCGACGACGAGGCCGGTCGGGACATGCGTGATACGGACGGCCGAATCCGTCGTGTTCACACTCTGGCCTCCGGGCCCGGTCGAGCGGTAGACGTCGATCTTCAGGTCGTTCGGATCGATCTCG
The DNA here is from genome assembly GCA_963794605.1 of uncultured Actinomycetes bacterium. Taxonomy (GTDB): domain Bacteria; phylum Actinomycetota; class Thermoleophilia; order Gaiellales; family Gaiellaceae; genus VAXT01. The sequence goes on along the minus strand of CAWCEN010000006.1, from coordinate 105,400 downwards.
ACCTCGACCTCTTCGGCCTCGGGCATGACCGCGACCGTGGCGGTCGACGTATGGATACGGCCTTGTGACTCGGTCTGGGGCACGCGCTGCACGCGATGCGTCCCGCCCTCCCACTTGAAGACCGAATAGGCGCCGTCGCCCTTGACCCCGAACGTGACCTCCTTGAAACCGCCGCCGTCATTCGGGCTCGACGAGAGGACTTCCGACCTGTAGCCGCGTCGCTCTGCGTACCGGGCCAGCATCCGGTAGACCTCGCCCGCCCAGAGGGCCGCCTCGTCACCGCCCGCAGCCTGACGGACCTCGACGAGGACGTCCTTCGCGTCGGCCGGATCCGACTCCACGAGGGCGATCCTCAGCTCCTCCTCGAGCGCGGTCATCCGCTCCTCGAGCTCCGGGATGAGCTCGCGCAGGTCGCCGTCGCCGCGAGCCGCGTCGAGGTCTTCGCTGACCTCGCGCCATTCCTGGGCCAGCTTGTGCGCGGCTTCGAGCTCCTTCAGGCGCCGCCCGACCTCCGCCGCTTCGCGGTGGTCGTTGTAGACGGCAGGGTCGGACATGCGCTCCTGCGTTTCCCCGTAGGACCGCTCGACCTCGTCTACGAGCTCCTGAATGGCCATGGAATCAAGGTTAGCGCTGTCCTTCTAAGCTCCTCTTGACTTCAATAGCATTTTTGCTATCAATAGCAGAGATGCGATTCGAAGAAGAGCGGAGGGAGTAGAGCGATGACGGATCTCACGTACCGACTCGACGACTTCGGACGGCGGCTCGAGACGCTCGAGCACGAGCTCGCAGAGCTGCGGACGCTCACCCAGGTTGAGCCACATCCGACGCGTCCAGCGGCGGAACTGCAACGGCCGCCGTCCAGGCGGCCAAGCTCGACGTCTCCTGCTCGGAGGGCTGCGCCCCCACCAAGGGGCCCAGCTCGCCCGCCGCGTGAGATCGACTGGACGATCTTCTTCGGAGCGAAGGCGCTCGCCTGGGTCGGCGGTGCTGTCACGCTGCTCGGAATCGTCTTCTTCTTCGTGCTGGCGGTGAACCGCGGCTGGATCGGCCCGGTGGCCCGGGTCACGCTCGGGTCGATCGCGTCGGCGCTCGTCTTCGCCGCCGGCCTGTACGTGAAACGGCGCTTCGCGGAGCTGTACCACTCCGCGGTCGCCGCCGTCGGAACCGGAATCGGCGGTGCGTACATGACGCTACTCGCGGCCAAGGTGCTGTACGACCTCGTTCCCGACTGGGCGGCGATCCTGGTCGCCGGCGGAATCGCGGGCGTCGGGGTCGCGACCGCGCTCGCCTGGTCGTCCGAGCTCATCGCCGGGCTGGGGCTGATCGGCGCCGCGCTCGCTCCTGCGGCGGTCGGCCTGGAGGCCGGGGAGCTGACCGCCGCCGGGACCGGGTTCGCGGCGCTCGTCTTCGCGGCAACCGCGGTCGTGGCTGTGCGGCAGCGCTGGCCCAAGCTGCTCGTCGCCGGGCTCGCGGCCACCCTCCCGCAGGTCGCGATCCTCGTCGCTCAGGCCGAACCGACCGAGTGGGACGTCGTCTCTGCGACAACGTTCTCCTGGCTCCTGTACCTCGGGACCGCAGTCGCGTGGCAGGAACGGCTCGGCTCCCGCAAGCTCTCGAAGCTCACCGCCTCGCTCCTCATGCTCAGCGGCGTGCTGGTCGGCGCACTCGCGACGGCACAGTTCGAGGACCGTGCCGAAGGCTGGTCGATGCTCGCGGCCGCGGGCGCGTACGGGAGTGTCGCCGCGGCGCTCTTCCCGGCTCGCCGCCATCGCGACCTGAGCGCGCTCAGCGGCGCGATCGGGCTGGCGCTGGCCGCGATCGGGCTCGCGGATCTGCTCTCCGGCCCGACCCTCGCGGTCGCCTGGGCTGCAGAGGCCGCGGTGCTCGCCTGGCTCGCGACTCGGATCGACGAGCCGCGCTACCAGCTCGCGTCGATTGCGTACCTCACGCTCGCGCTGGGCCACTCGCTCGCTCTGGACGCTCCGCCGACGCACCTGTACGACGCGAGCGCTCGCCCGGCCGAGGGCGCGGTCGCCTTCGTCGCCGTCGCGGTCGCCGCTGCGGTCGTCGCCTGGTACGCGCGGGGAGTCCGGCGTTCGGTGATCGGCTGGGCCGGCGCGCTCAGTGGGCTCTATGCAGCGTCGCTCGGCATGCTCGGAATCGCCCAGTGGATCTCGTCAGGGCCGGTCATGGCCGCGTTCCAGTGGGGCCATGTCGCGGTCACGGGCCTCTGGGGCCTCGCTGCTCTCGGAGTCCTACTGGTCGGGCATGTCCGCCACAGCTCGGAGCTGCGCATCGGCGGGCTCGTCTGGCTCGGAGCGGTCGCGCTCCAGACCTTCTACTACGACGGGTCCGAGCTGTCCGGCGATCCGCGCGGCTATGCGTTTCTCGTCGGCGCCGCCTGCTTGCTCATCGGGGCGCTGACCGACCGGCTCGCCGTCCAGGACGACTTCAGCCTCCTGGCATCAGGCGCGCTCGCGGTGGTCAGCATCGGATTCGGCGTCGCGGGCCTCTACGACCTCGTCGGCGGAGCACAGGCGGAGAGCCTGGCCCTCCTCGCACTCGCCGCGTTCTACGGCCTCGTCGCGGCCGTGGTTCTCGGACGTGACCGTGACCTGAGCACGTTCCTCTGGGCTCCCGCCCTGGCCGTCGCGGGCGCCGCGTCCTGGGCGCTGCTCGACGGGACCTGGCTCGTTCTCGCCTGGTCAACAGCGGCGGCCACCCTCGTCGTGCTCGCCCGTGTGACCGGCGAGAAGCGCTTCGAGCTCGCATCGCTCGCGTTCCTCGTGCTCGCCCTCGGCCGAGCGCTTCTCTACGAGGCGCCGCTGGGCGACCTGTTCGGCGCGAACCGTCATCCGGAGGCGGGCGTCCCGGCGCTCCTGCTCGTGATCGGCGCGGCCGCGATCTTCGCGTGGCTCCTCGGCACCGCCGATCCGGATTCCGACGAGCCGGGTGCGTATGCCGAGCTCGCACGCGCTTTGGACTCGCGGCGCTCCCTCGCGCGGCGCCTGGCCGAGGCGACCGTCGCCGTCCTCTGCACCTATGCGATCTCGCTCACCATCCTCGGAGTCGCCGAGGCGATCGGCGGCGCCAGCGTGACGACGAACTTCCAGCGCGGGCACTCCGTGGTCAGCGCCTTCTGGGGCCTGCTCGGTCTCACCGTCCTCTACGTCGGGCTCAAGCACGGGCTCAACTGGCTGCGGGTCGTGGGCTTCGGCCTGTTCGGGCTCGCGCTCGCGAAGCTCTTCCTCTACGACCTCGCGTTCCTGAGCTCGATCACGCGGGCGATGTCGTTCCTGGCCGTCGGCGCGCTGCTCCTCGTCGCCGGCTTCTTCGTCCAGAAGCTCTCCGAGCAGAAGGAGCCCTCGACCAACTAGAGCAACTGACACCGGCCGCCGGAGCCGGGCTTCGCCCGGCAGGAGGCACACCTACGAGAGGGGAACGGTCGACTCACCCTTCCTCTGGGCGGCTCCCGCAGCGTCTCGAAGCGAACCACCGCCCGCAAGGAGGGGGCGCGCGGGGGAACCAGGGGTTCACCCGCGAAGCGAGCGCTGGGCGTAGCCCAGCGCGTCGCGTCAGGCCATTACTTCGACCTTGCGCTCATCCGGAGTGGTACGGCCCTCGACGTGGAGGACCTCCTTGAGCGCGCGGATCGAGACTTCGAGCTGGTCGAGCGTCGGCTGCCGGGTCGTCAGCCGCTGGAGCCACAGGCCCGGCGCGAGAAAGGTCATGAGCACGCGATTCTCGGTGTGCTTGCCCGCGAAGCGGATCAACTCGTAGGCGAGCCCCGCGATCAGAGGCAGGAGCAGGATCCGGCTCGCGATCAGCCACGGCAGCGGCGGCCGGCCGAGGAACGCGAACACGAAGATCGCGATCACCATCACCCAGAGCAGGAACGCAGTGCCGCAGCGCGGGTGGATCAGGCTGAACTTCTGGACGCGCTCGGGCACGAGCTCCTCGCCGGCCTCGTATGCGTTGATCACCTTGTGCTCGGCGGCGTGGTACTCGAACACGCGCCTCAGGTCGGGCAGCAACGAGATGATCAGTAGATAGAGGATGAAGATGCCGACTCGGATGACCCCCTCGACGATCACGAACCAGCCGGTCGTCTCGATCGGCAGCCAGCTCGTGATCAGCGCAGGCGTAACCTTGAACAGCATCAGCGCGAAGCCGATCGCGATCGCGAACGCGAAGATGATCGCGCCGCGGGAAAGCTCGGTCTCGACCTCTTCGCCCTCCTCCTGCGCCGCGTAGTTCGCCGAGATTGCCAGCGCGCGGAAACCGATTGCGAGCGACTCCCCGAGCGCGATCACGCCGCGGACGATCGGCAGGCGGAAGAACCAGTGCCGCGTCATCACCGACTTGATCGGATGATTGACCTCGGCGATCTCGCCGTCCGGCTTGCGCACCGCGAGCGCCCACGTCGACGGCCCGCGCATCATCACGCCTTCGAGGACGGCCTGGCCGCCTATGGGCGCATTGGACATGTCTAGCTGCTAGCCCTTGCGGGCGCCGCCGGCCTTCTCCAGCCGGCGCTGGAACCGCTCGACGCGGCCTCCCGTGTCGACGAGCTTCTGCTTGCCCGTGTAGAACGGGTGGCACTCAGAGCAGATCTCGACGTGCAGCTCGGGCTTCGTCGAACGCGTCTGAAACTCGTTGCCGCAGGAGCAGCGAACGATCGCGAGGTCGTAGTCAGGATGGATTCCGGCCTTCATTTGCAGCCAGGATAGCAGAGGCCATTTCGGCCGCTACGTTGCCGCCCGAGACAACGACTGCCACCGTGTCATGCGGTTCGACGTCGACTTTTCCGGCCAGGAGAGCCGCTACTCCGACCGCCGCTGCGGGCTCGCAAGCGAGCTTCGCGCGGCCGTAGAGGAAGCGCATCCCCTCGGTGATCTCGTCCTCCGAGACGAGAACGGTCTCGACGTCGCGCTCGCTGCAGATGTGAATCGGGAGCTCGCCGGCGAAGGGCGCGCTGAGGCCGTCGGCCATCGACTTCGGCTCGACGCGCACGGACTCGCCCGCCTCGAGGCCCTTGTGCAGTGCGTCCGAGAGCTCGGGCTCGATCGCGACGATGCGGCGGCCCTCGGCGCCCAGCGCGACGCCCGCGACCAGCCCGCCGCCGCCGACCGGGACGAGGACGACGGTGGTCTCCGGAACGTCTTCGACGATCTCGAGCCCGACGGTGCCCTGGCCCGCGATCGTCAACGGGTCGTCGAAGGGATGCACGAGCGGGCGGCCCGTCTCCTCGATCAGCTCGTGGAGGCGGTCGAACGCCTGGCCCGGCCCGTCTGCGTCGAGATCGACCGACGCACCGTACGCACGCGTGGCCTCGATCTTCTGCGGGCTTGCGCCCTCCCACATGACGAGCAGCGCGTCGATGCCGTCGAGCGCGGCGCAGTAGGCGAGGGCCTGGGCATGGTTGCCGGCGGAGATCCCGATCACGCCGTGGCGTTTCTCCTGGTCGGAGAGCGACGCGAGCTTCGTCAGCACGCCGCGCGGCTTGAACGAGCCTGTGCGCTGGAAGAGCTCCGCCTTGAGGTGGACAGGAGCGCCGACGCGCTTCGAGAGCGTCGCGGACGAGAACATCGGCGTGCGGTGCAGCCGACCTGCGATCGCGGCCCGGGCCGCGACGACGTCGTCTCCCGAGACCTCAGCCGCCATGGAACGCCTCGGCCGGCTCGCCCGGAAGCCGCGCCAGCACCTCGTCCGGCTCTTCCGGCAGGTCCAGCCGTCGCAGGTTGCGCACGCTCGGCACGAGGAGCACCGTGAGGGTCGAGAGGACCGCCCAGGCGACCGAGATCCAGAGCGTGGTCGAGATGCCGATCAGGTCGGCGACCGGGCCGGCTGCGATCAGGCCGATCGGCAGGAAGAGGAACGAGCCCATCCAGTCCCAGGCGCTGACGCGGGAGAGCGCTTCTTCCGGGACGTGCTGTTGCAGCGTCGTCAGCCACACCGCGCTGAAGATCCCCATCCCCGCGCCGCCGATCGCCTGAGCGGTTGCGATCATCGGCGCCGGGGCCTGCATGGCGAGCAAGGCGACGGCCGGCGCGATCAGCAGAACGAGCAGCGTGCACGTCAGCATCGGGCGAACGGGCTTCCAGCGCAGAGCGATCAGACCGCCGGCGACCGTGCCCGCGCCCCACCCCGCGGCGATCATTCCCCAGGCGGCGGCGCCGCCGAGCGACTCCTTCGCGACGACCGGACCGAGCGTCATCCACGGCGCTACGACGATGCCGAGGAACGTGGCGGCCCAGGCGACGATCACCCAGAGCCACGTGTGGGAGATGAGCTCGTGCCATCCGCCTTTGAGATCGGCGAAGAAGCTGCGGCGCTCTCCTTCTCGGCGACTGCGCGAGAGGCGGAGGAGCGCGAGCGAGGTCGCGCTGACGGCGAACGTCGCTGAGTCGACGACGAAGACGCTGCCCGGGTTCGTCGCTGCGGCGATGACGCCGGCCACGGCCGGGCCGACGACGAAGGCGAGACTGCGCGAGAGACCGAGCAGCGCGTTCGCCTGCTGGAGCCGCGGCCGGCTGATCGTCGCCGGGACGAGGCCGGTCGCAGCCGGCTGGAAGAAGGCCTGAGCGGTTCCGTAGATCGCGACCAGGACGACGAGCTGCCAGAGCTCCGCGCGACCGGACAGGAGGAGAACCGCGATCGTCGCCTGGACCACGCAGCGGATGAGGTCGGAGGCGAGCATGACCATCTGGCGCGGCAGGCGGTCGGCCCACACGCCTCCGACCAGGACGAATACGACGAGCGGCAGCGATTGGGCGGCGAGGACGATCCCCAGGTCGGTCGGCGAGCCGTCGAGCGTCTGGATGACGGCGAACGCGAGAGCAACCGGGACGAGCCCGTCGCCGAGCGTCGACGTCGCCTGCCCGAGCCAGAGCAGCCGGAACCGCCGCTCGCGAAGGGCTCCGAACAGGCCGCCTCCACTCATGCCCTGACTCTACGCGTCCGTCGGGCCGTCGCCCTCACGGCGTCAGACGCACGGGGTCAGACCCCGGTCCAATTCTGTGCCGCATGCGTCACGAAAGGGCAAAGATGTATCCCCGTTTCGCGTAACCGCCCGACCGGGTCGCGCCACTTCTTTACAGGGTCTGACCCCTCTTAGGTGAGCGTGTACTCGGGGCCGGCGCCGCCTTCGGGTGGCGTCAGGCGGCCGCCCTTCGCCGTGATCGCGCCGCACTGGACGCAGTTCGACGGCGTGATCTCGACGTGTCCGTCCTGCGCCTCGTACACCTGGGCCGGGCACATCTGTTCCCACAGGACCGCTATTTCCGCGGGGACCTCCGTCCGCACGCGGATGTGGTTGGGCGCGTCGTCCCGCGTGCGGTTGCCGGAGAGATAGACGCTCGAGAGCTTGTCGAACGTGAGCTTGCCGTCGGGAGCCGGGTAGCGCCGGCGCCGGTCGGTGCGGACGGCCGGGGCGAGGGCATCGGGCTCGGTCGGATGGTCTCCGGGAGGGAGCTTGCCCTTGCTGGCGGTCATCGCACCCGCGAGGGCACCGCCCATGTAGAAGCCGCGGCCGAACGCCTGGCGCATGTTGCGGACTTCCTTGAGGTCACTCCAGATGAAGCTCTCGCGAATGGCCTCGTCATAGGCGCCGAGCGCTCCGGGCGTCCAGGGCGTCCGCCCCGGCCCGAGCGCTTCAGCGGCCGCCTCGGCCGCGAGGTGACCCGACTCGACCGCGTAGTGGATCCCTTTCAGCGCCGGCACGTTGACCATCCCCGGGCCGTCGCCGCACATGAGGAGACCGGGCGCGTGCAGCCGCTTCGGCAGCGCGACGAAGCCACCCTCCGGAATCGTCTTCGCACCCCATCCGATCCGCTCGCCGCCCTGGAGCATCTTGCGCACGAACGGGTTCGTCTTCAGCTGCTGGAGCAGGTCGTGGACGGACAGGTCCGCGTCGCGGTAGTCGAGCCCGACGACCATCCCGACCGTCAGCATGTCCTCGCCCATCGGGTAGATGAACGAGCCGCCGAACTCGTGGTACTTCGCCTGCGGGCGCAGCGGCCAGCCCAGCGTGTGCACGACCCGGTGCAGCGGCTTGGAGACCTTCCAGACCTCCTTCACGCCGAGCGCCCAGACCTGCGGGCTCTCGCCCTCGAGGCCGAAGGTGTCGATCGCGACCCCGGTCAGGTGGCCCTGCGTGCCCTCGCAGAGGATCGTGACCCGCGCGAGGATGTCCGAGCCGGGCTCGAAGTTTGCGAGGCGCTCACCGAAACGGCCACGGCCCTTGTCGCCGGTCCGGACTCCGACGACGCGTCCGTCCTTGACGAGCAGCTTCTCCGCGACCGTCTCCGGGAGGATCGTCGCGCCCGCCTTCTCTGCCTCCTCCGCGAGCCAACGCGTCAACTGCGAGAGAGACGCGACGTAGTTCCCGCGGTTCTTCATCGTGGGCGGCGTCGGGATCCGCATCGAGCTGTTGTGCCGCAGGAAGTAGACGCCCTCGGCCTCGACCTCGCCGTAGAACGGCATGTCGGAGGCACGCTTCTCGCCGCGGAACAGGCGCCTGAGGCTGCTCGGGTTGACAACCGCTCCGGAGAGCGAGTGCGAGCCGGGCTGCTTGCCTTTCTCGAGCACGGCGACCGGAACCTCGCCCAGGCGCTCTGCGAGCCGGGGCGACTCCTCGATCAGCTGGCCGAGCCGGATCGCGCACGCGAGCCCCGCGGGGCCCGCGCCGACGATCAGGATCCCGACCTCGATCTGCTCGTCCGGCGGGTCGGTGGGCTCGTCGACGAACTCGCGCGCGTCGAACTGCGGCGGATATTCGGAGGGCCGCGGCCGGGGCGCCATCAGCTCTTACGCTGCCGAACGAGCTCGGTCAGCTTCGGGACGATCTCGTGTAGATCGCCGACGACGCCGAGGTCGCAGAACTCGAAGATCGGCGCGTTCGGGTCCTTGTTGATCGCGACCACCGTGCCCGAGCCCTGCATACCCACCTTGTGCTGGATCGCGCCCGAGATCCCGCAGGCCACATAGAGCTTCGGTGAGACCGTCTTGCCGGTCTGGCCGACTTGCGTCGCGTACGGGTACCAGCCGGCGTCGACCACGGCGCGCGTTGCCGCGACCGCTCCGCCGAGCGCCTTCGCCAGCTCCTCGACGAGCGCGAAGTTCTCAGGGCCGCCGAGACCGCGCCCTCCGGCGACGATCACGTCCGCGTCCTCGATCGACGGGCCTACCGACTCCTCGTGCGCCTGCTCGATCATCGTCGCCTGGGTCGAGAAGTCTTCGAACGACGGCGTGAACTCCTCGACCTCGGCCTCTCCGCCAGTCTCGGCAGGGTCGAACGCACCCGGGCGGAAGAGCGCCAGCTTCACGTCGCTCGTCCAGCCGACGTCTGCGTACACGCTGTCCTCGAGCGCGGGCCGCGTACCGACGAGCGACCCGTCCTGCGACGCGAGGTCGACGAGATCCCAGTTCAGGCCCGCGTCGAGCCGTGCCGCGAGACCTGCGGCCGTGTCCGAGGCGAGCACCGAGGCAGCGAAGAGCACCGTGTCGATGCCGTGGTCACGAACGAGCTGCGCGAGTGCGTCGACCCGCGGTTGCGGGAGCGGCGCCTCGAGCTCCGGCGCGTCCGCGACGAAGACCTTCTTCGCTCCGAACCGGCCCGCACCCGCGGCGAGCTCCTTCACGCCTGACCCGAGCACGACGCCGACGACGTCGTCGCCGAGTGAGGCCGCCTTGCCCAGGACGCCCAGCGAGCCCTTCTGCAGCTCGCCGTCGTGATGCTCGAGAAAGACGGCGACCGTCACAGGAGCTTCTTCTCCGCGAGGAAGTCGACGATCTGGTCGGGTGCGCTGCCGTCGTCCTCGATCTTGCGGGCATCGCCTCGCGGCGGGGGATCGCCGAGCGCGAGGACGCTCGTCGCGGAGCCCTGCTCGCCGAGGCCGTCCGCGTCGAGGCCGAGATCGGAGCCGGACAGGCTCTCCTGCGGCTTCTTCTTCGCGCTCATGATCCCCTTCAGAGACGGGTAGCGCGGCTCGTTGATCGCATCCGAGACGGCGACGATCGCCGGGAGCGGCGCCTCGATCAGGTCGTAGCCGAACTCGGTCTGGCGCTTGCCGCGCACCTTGCCGTCGGCGACAGTCAACTCTGCGACCTGGGAGATGACCGGGCGCCGGAGCCGGTCGGCCACCGCTGCCCAGAGCACAGCGCCGTCGGAGTCGCTCGACTGCTGCCCGAACAGCACCAGATCCGCTCCCTCGCGCTCGAGCGCCGCAGCGAGCGCGCGTGAGGTCGCGACGAGGTCCGAGCCGGCCGCGGCGTCGTCCGAGACGAGCACCGCACGGTCCGCGCCCATCGCGAGCGCCTTGCGCAGCGAGTCGAGCGCTCCGGCCGGGCCCATCGAGACGAGCACGACCTCGCCCTCGCCGCCGGCTTCCTTCACCTTGAGCGCCTCCTCGACCGCCTGCCCGTCGAAATGGTTCAGCGCGCCCTCCCCGGAGCGGTCAAGCCGCTTCGTGTTCGGGTCGATGCGCTTGGTGACAGCCGCATCCGGGACTTCCTTGACGCACACAGCAATCTTCACGAGCAGGGACTCTAACCACGGACGAGAAGTCCGAAACCCTCGCGGGCACCTGCTAGGGTCTTGCCCTTCGAGCGCGCGACCGGCCCCCTCATCGTGAGCATCCGGACGACAGCCCGAGCACTTCTCCTGCTGGCCCTCTTCGGCGTCGCCGCAGGGTCCGCCGCCGCGATCCCCGTCGACCCAGGCCTGCGCCCGCCGATCCCGAAGCCATGGAAGCAAAAGCCCAAACGCCAGATCGTGTTTCCGGTCCTCGGCACGGTCGAGTTCAGCGACGACTACGGCGCTCCGCGGTCACAGGGAGCGCACGAAGGCATCGACATCCTCGCGCCGAGGCGCGCTCTCGCGCTCGCCGCCGAGGCGGGAAAAGTTCGCTTCTTCACCGGCTCCGGGCGGGCGGGCTGCATGCTCTACCTCGACGGCAAGAGCGGAACGACTTACTACTACATCCACCTGAACAACGACCTTACGAACGGGAACGACAACCGCGGCGGCTGCAAGGTCGGGGTCTCATTCGCGAAGGGCCTGAAGAGCGGCGCGCGCGTCCAGGCCGGGCAGCCGATCGGCTACGTCGGCGACTCGGGCGACGCGAACGGGATCCACCCGCACCTCCACTTCGAGGTGCACCCGCACGGCGGCCGCTCGACCGACCCGTACCAGCGGCTGCTCGCCGCACGGCGGATGCTCTTCTACGCGGCCCCGGGCTCGACGTTCACGCTGTCGCTGAACGCGACGGTGGTGTCGACCGGCTCCGAGTCGCTCCGCGTGCGCGTGAACACCCTCACCCTCCGCTCCACGCCCGGCAACATGGTCCTGCGCAGGCTCGACCGCCCACTCGTCCTGACCGTTCCCGCCTACGCGAGCATCGAGCGCGGGGAGGTGGGCAACGCCGTCCAACTGGCGGACGCGAAGCGCGGCGAGCGGATCGCCGTGCGGACGGAAGCGGCGACGGTGACCGCCGCCGCTTCCGAAGGCAAGGCCGGCGCGATCAGCGCCGAGCGGATCGTTCTGCCGGCCGTGTGACCTGCGTCCCCCAGGACAGCGAGCTGAATGCGCCCTTGACCAGGAGCTGCGGCGTCCCCTCGCCGTTGATCACCCAGATGCCCGTAGGCGCGTCGGCGACCGCTAGCTCGTTGCCGTCGGGCGCCCAGGTTGCGGTCAGCGAGTTCACCTCGGTCGGGCCCGTCTGAGCCCCACGGGCGGTCGAGCCCTCGTCGCCGAGGAAGGCGAGGACGTTCTGACCCGGAGGCCACCCGGGCTGGCTCACGTCGTCGTAGTCGTCGTCGCTGACCTGACGCGCGTCCGTCCCGTCGACGGCGATCGAGAACACAACTGTCGTGTCGTCCTCGCTCGCCTCACAGCCGCCGGGCGCCGTGCAGGTATCGCGCTGGACGTAGATGCGCGTGCCATCGTCGGACCAAGCGGGTGCTGACGCGTTCTCCAGGATCAGCTGCGCATGCGTGCCGTTCGGCCACATCGTGTACACGCTCGATGTGCCGTTGTCGCTCCGTTCGACGGCGAGGAAGCGGCCGTCCGGCGACCAGGCGGGGTGGTCCACGTCGGCCGTGTCCTTGAGCTTGAGCATGCCGCCGCTCGCGGGATCGACCACGTAGAGCGCGTCGACGCCCTTGGCGACGAGCAGGCCGTTGACCGGCGCCTGGTCCTCCGGCTCGGTGCCGAGGAGATGGAACGGGCTGGTGCCGACGGCCAGCGCAGGCAGGACGAGTACGAGAGCGACCGCGCCGGCCGCGATCGCGACGAGGCGCGGCACGCTCAGGATCCGTAGCCGGCGCTTCGCCGACCCCGGCCTGGCGAGCACCTGGTGCATGACCGCCTGTGCCTCGTAGGACTCGTCATCGTCGTGAAAACGCAGAGCGGGATCGAGAGAGCGAAGTCGCGCGAGCACGTCGTGCCGGGACATCGTGACTCCTTTCATTTGGCAACCCCTTGGCGAGTCAGGGGAACCGGAAGCGGTTGGCCGGCGGACGACGCCGACACTTCCAACTCGCGCAAGAGGCGCCTCTTCGCGCGGTGCAAGCGAACTCGATACCAAGCAGGTGAAACGCCGAGAACGACCGCGGCTTCCCGTGGCCTGAGCTCCTCCCAGGCGGCGAGTGCGAGAACCTCCTGGTCGGTGGCCGAGAGCCGCTGAAGCGCACCGATCAACCCCGTGTCGGGGCTGTCGACCTGTGCGAAGGCCGCGGGCGGTTCAGCGGCGCTCAGCTTCTCGACCAGGGAGGTGCGACGTCGAGCTGACCGGAATTGGGTCGACAACGTCTTTCGTGCAACGCCGAGCAGCCAAGGACGAACGTCGTCCGGCAGATCGTCGATCCGCCTCCAAGCGACGAAGAACGTTTCGGCGACGACGTCGTCGACCATGGACTCCGGGGCTCGGCGCCGCGCGTAGCTGCGTACGGCGGAGAAGTGGTCGCAAAACAGCGCTTCGAGCCTGGCTTCTTCGATCGAGTTCGCCACGCACTCTCTCCTTGGCCGGTCGCTGTCCGTTCGTTTCACTCATCCGGGACGAGCCCGGAGCGAAACGGTTAGCGGCCGGTGAAGTGCAGGTCTAGGAGGACACCCAGGACGGGCGCCCGGAAGCGCCGTCCAGGAGCAGCTGCGGCCTGCCGCCGTCGGCGGACACGATCCAGAGGCCGGTCGTGCGCGCGCCGGTTTCGCCGGTCGGGCTCGCACTGCCGGCGAACACGAGCTGAGCCCCGTCCGGAGACCAGATCGCGGCCGAGGAGTCGAACGAGCCTGCGCCCTCCAGGCTCTCCTCGTCGAAGAAGTGGATCGCGCTGCCGTCGGTCGGCCAAGCGAGCTCGCGGCCGTCGTAGACGTCGGCCTCCTCGAAGTCGACCCGCTGAACATTGCTCCCGTCGAGGTTCGCGGCGTAGAGCACATTTGCGTCGTCGTCCTCGGGCTCGCACGCCGTCGTGCACTCGCTGCGGACGGCGAAGATCCGGTCGCCGTCCGCGGTCCAGGAGGGTGACGAGGCGTTCGGCAAGACGAGCTGCGGATGACTTCCGTTCGGCCAGATCGTGTAGATGCTCGTCCCTCCGCCCTTCTCCGCCTTCTCGACGGCGAGCAGCCGCGAGTCCGGCGACCATGCGGGCGCGGACATCTCCGCCGTTCCGGGCACCTTGTGCGCCTTCGCGCTGTCCGGGTCGACGAGATAGATCCCGTTCTCTCCGCGAACCGCTATTGCGCCGATCGGCGAAGCAGGCGCCTTGGCCCCTTTCTCCGTCGCCTTGACGGGTCGCGGTGCCGGCGCGGCCGGTGTCGCGGTCGAGCCCGGAGGTGTCGCGGTCGGGGTTGGAGGCGTCGTCTTCTCGGTAGCGGTTGGGGCAGGTGGGAGCACGGGAGCCGAATCGACGGCGCGAGCCCAGCTGGGCGCGCCGTAGGCCGGGATCCTGGGCGCGGCGTTGTGGGCGTTCGAACCGTCCGCGTTCATCACCGAGAGCTCCGACGCGATATGGGACCCGCACCCTGACGGCGTGCTCGTCGAGCTCATGGACTGGAAGGCGATCTGATCGCCCTCAGGCGACCACGTAGGCGTCTCAGCACCGCTCTTGCTGGCCGGCAAAGCAGTCTCGCGGCCGCTTGCCAGGTCGAGCACGACGACCACCGCTTGCCCGGTCCCTTCCTCCCCCTGATAGCCGTCGTAGGCGAGCTTCGAGGAGTCCGGAGACCAGGACACCGCTGCCGCTTCGATCTTGGTGGGCGTCGAAGCCACGTCACCCTCGGGTGTGATCAGCGCGACGCGGGCGTTCGAGTCGATGAAGGCGATCCGTTTCCCGTCCGGCGACCACTTGGGCCCCGAGGCGTCGACCGTCCCCTCCAGCGAGCGCACTTCGGAGCCGTCGGCATTCACGACGGCAAGCCCCGTCGCGACCTCGGTCTCTCGGACGACGACGAGCTGCTTGCCGTCCGGCGACCAGGAGGGAGCTGAGGCGTCGCGCAGGATGACCTTCCGCTCGGTCCCGTCGGGCTTCATCGTGAGGACGGTGTCGGTGTCGTCTCCCCAGGACGTGACGGCGAGCAACGTCCCGTCCGGTGACCACGCGGGCTCGTCCAGCTCTTCCGAATTCGGCACGACCCGGTCGGCCCCGGTCACCGGATCGACGATCGCGATCCCCTCGCCGCCGCGGACCGCGATCAGCCCGTTTCTGCGGCGGACCCGAGGTGCTCGCTGTTGCGCCGGATCCGACTGCCAGCAGCGGCAGCGTTCCGAGCAACGCGAGCCAAACCCTCACGCTCGTACTATTTCACACTTTTCCGGTTCCGAAACGCATCAACGGCCCGTGAAGTTTGGGTCTCGCTTGTCGACGAACGCGGTCATGCCCTCGCGGGCGTCGCTGCTGGAGAAGAGCTCGCCGAACCCCTCAGCCTCGGCCTCGAGGCTCTTGACGTAGTCGCCCTGGAGCGAGTGGTTGATCGCGGCTTTCGCCTCCGCGAGAGCGAGCGGGCCCTTCGATGCGATCAGCTTCGCGATCTTGAGCGTCGTCCCCAGCAGCTCCTCGGGCTCGAAGACGTCGTTGACGAGCCCGATCCGTCGCGCCTCTTTCGCATCTACGACGCGCCCGGTGAGGATCAGGTCCTTCGCGACGCCCAGACCGCAGACCCGCGCCAGCCGCTGCGTCCCGCCCCAGCCGGGGAAGATGCCGAGGTTGACTTCCGGCTGCCCGAGCTTCGCGGTCGTGGCCGCGTAACGCATGTCGCACGCAAGCGCGAGCTCGCAGCCCCCGCCGAGCGCGAAGCCGTTGATCGCGGCGAGCGAGACCTTCGGCGCTACCTCGAGCAGCTGGCCGACCTGGTGGCCGAGCGCTCCCCACTCCTTGGCCTGCTCGACCGAGAGCTTGCTCATGTACTTGATGTCCGCGCCGGCCGCGAATGCCTTCTTCCCGGCTCCGGTGAGGACGATCACGCGAACGGCGTCGTCCTTCCGCAGCTCGGTCAGGTGGTCGCGCAGCTCGCCGAGCGTTTCGACGTCGAGCGCGTTCATCGCCTCCGGCCGGTCGATGGTGACGACCGCGACCGCGCCCTCGCGCTGCACCTGGACGGTCAAGGCGTCGCTTGCGATGCCGCCATCAGGATGCACGGGCTTTGCTCGTGCATCCGTCGGAACTGACCGGTCGACTCGTTTGCCCGGAGCGCGAACGCCACTAAGCGGGAACCTTCTGTTTCAGGAAGTCGACGATCTCCGAGGTCGGCGCGCCGGGCGTGAAGATCTCCGCCACGCCCTGACCCTTCAGTTCGGCGGCGTCCTCGGCGGGGATCGTGCCGCCGACGACGACGAGCACGTCCTCGGCGCCGTTCTCCTTCAGCCCGTCGAGGATCTTCGGGACGAGCGTCATGTGGGCGCCGGACAGGATCGAGATCCCGACGGCGTCGGCGTCCTCCTGGATCGCGGTCTCGACGATCTGCTCCGGCGTCTGGTGCAGGCCTGTGTAGATCACTTCCATCCCGGCATCACGAAGCGCGCGAGCGATAATCTTCGCGCCCCGGTCGTGACCGTCCAGACCCGGTTTGGCGATGACAACACGTATTTTTCCGGCCACATTGGGGAGTGTAGTAGGGAAGATCCCGCTCGATTAGAACGTCAGGTACAAGGAGAAACCCGTCGTGTCCATGAAGTTAACCGTCGTCGGCTGCTCGCCAGCATGGCCGAATCCTGGTGGCGCTCAGTCCGGATATCTGTTGGAGGGGCCTGGCCGGCTGCTGCTGGATTGTGGCCCAGGAGTCCTCGCGCGCCTGCGCTCGAACGGGGCGAACGGCTGGCCGCAGGTGGATGCGATCGCGATCACGCACTTCCACCTCGACCACTGGGGCGACCTCGTCCCGTGGGTCTGGGGGGCGATGTTTGGCTTCGGCCGCGACTACGAGAAGCCAGAGCTCTGGCTTCCGCCGGGCGGGCGCGAGGAACTGGCCGCGTTCGGGACGCGGTTCGGCACGCCGGACATGTTCATCCGGGTGTTCGAGCCGAGGGAGTACGCCGAGGGCGAGGAGTTCGAGGCGGCCGGGCTTCGGCTCGTCGCGACGAGGCTCCCGCACTACACGGTGCAGACGTACGGCTTCCGGGTCTCGAACAGCACGCGGACGCTTGCCTACTCGGGGGACTCGGGGCCGAGCGAGCGCCTGTCGAGGCTGGCCGAGGGGGTCGACCTCTTCCTGTGCGAGGCGACGTTGGAGCGCGGCGAGCTGGATGGGGAGCCGCGCGGGCACCTCTCGGCCGAGGAGGCGGTGGCCGCCTACGAGGCGTCGGGTGCGAAGCGATTGCTGCTCACGCACCGCCCGAAGGAGCTCAGCCTGGACGGCGGCCTCGAGCAGGCGCACGACGGGCTCCAGCTCGACGTCTAGATCGCAACCGGCCACGCAGCAAAGACGTTCGACTACCGGCGCAGTCGCGCGCGCCAATGCTCGTTACGCTCATTGCGGGTGGCGGGTGGACAGCTTCCCCACCCGGGTGGGGATTCGCGCTTGGATCCTGTTCGCTTACACGTGGTCTAGAAGACTGGAGTCTCTCGCCAAACGCAAGATTTATTGCGAGACGTCTTTAGAAAACAGGCGTTTCTCGCCAGACGCCCCAGACGGCCCGCAGCGCGTCGCACATCTCGCCCATCGTCACGTACTCGCGCGAGGCGTCAACGATCAGCGGCATCAGGTTCACGTCGTCCTTCGCCGCGCCTTCCTTCAGCGCCGTGAGCGCCGCCTCGACCTTGGCGCTGTCCCGGCTCGCCCGCGTCGACTGCACCCGGTCGATCTGCTTCGTCTCGAGAGCGGGGTCGACGCGCAGGAGCTCGATCGGCGCCTCCTCCTGGGCCTCGTAGCGATTGACGCCGACGACGATCCGCTGCTTCGCCTCGACCTCGGACTGGTACCGGAACGAGGCCTCCGCGATCTCGCGCTGGAAGAAGTTCTCCTCGATCGCCGGGATGACGCCGCCGAGCTTGCGGATCCGGTCGAAGTAGTCGTACGCCTCGGCCTCCAGCCGATTCGTCAGGTCCTCGACGTACCAGGAGCCGCCGAGCGGGTCGATCGTATTCACGACGCCGGTCTCGTGGGCGATCACCTGCTGCGTCCTGAGCGCGATGCGCACCGCGTTCTCGGTCGGCAGCGCGAGCGCCTCGTCGTAGGAGTTCGTGTGCAGCGACTGCGTCCCGCCGAGCACCGCCGCCATCGCCTCGAGCGCGGTGCGCACGATGTTCACCTCGGGCTGCTGCGCCGTCAGCGACACGCCGGCCGTCTGCGTGTGGAAGCGCATCAGCCACGAGCGCGGGTTCTTCGCGCCGTACGTCTCGCGCAGCTCGCGCGCCCAGATCCGCCTGGCCGCGCGGTACTTCGCGATCTCCTCGAAGAAGTCGAGGTGCGCGTTGAAGAAGAACGAGAGCCGGGGCGCGAAGTCGTCCACGTCCAGCCCGCGCTCGATCGCCGCCTCGACGTACGCGAACCCGTCGGCCAGTGTGAACGCCAGCTCCTGCACCGCGTTCGAGCCGGCCTCGCGGATGTGGTAGCCGGAGATCGAGATCGGATGCCAGCGGGGCATCTCCTGCGCGCAGAACTCCATCATGTCCACGACGAGCCGCATGGACGGTTCGGGCGGGAAGATCCACTCCTTCTGGGCGATGTACTCCTTGAGGATGTCCGTCTGAATCGTCCCGCGGAGGTCCGAGCGCGGCACGCCCTGCTGCTCGCCGACGCAGACGTAGAACGCGAGCAGCATCGCCGCGGGCGAGTTGATCGTCATCGAGGTCGAGACCTCGCCGAGTGGAATCCCGCCGAAGAGCGTCTCCATGTCGGCGAGCGAATCGATCGCCACGCCTTCGCGTCCGACCTCGCCGAGCGACTTCGGGTGGTCGGAGTCGTAGCCCATCAGCGTGGGCATATCGAAGGCCGTCGAGAGGCCCGTCTGCCCGTGCTCGAGCAGGTAGCGGAAGCGCTCGTTCGTCTCCTCAGCGGTGCCGAAGCCGGCGAACTGGCGCATCGTCCAGAGCTTCCCGCGGTACATCGACGGGTAGACGCCGCGCGTGAACGGGTAGACGCCCGGGTAGCCGAGGTCGCGCTCGGAGTCGATGTCGACGTTCTCGGCAGTGTAAAGAGGCTCGTTCTCGAGGCCGGAGATCGTCGACGTGAGCTCGTTACCGCGTTCAGGTGTGGCATCGAAGAGCTCGCGCTTCCACTCTTCGGCGCCGCCTTCGAGCCCGCGCTTGTCCTCCGTCGTGGCCATCCCGACGAATTCTAGGTGTCGAGCGGAGATTCCTAGGTGGAAGAGCCCGGTTTCCAGAGCGGTTCCGGGCCGCCCGCGTTCGCGGTGCGGGCGAGGATGAACAGCAGATCCGAGAGCCGGTTCAAGTAGACGAGCGCCAGCTGGTTGATCTCCATCTGCTCGGCCGCTTCGAGCGCCTCCCGCTCGGCGCGGCGGCAGACAGCACGCGCCACGTGCAGCCGCGCGGCGACCTCGGAGCCGCCGGGCAGCACGAAGCTCGTCAGGTCGGGGAGCTCGGCGTTGAAGCGGTCGCAGTCATGCTCAAGGGAAGAGATCTGGGCGTCGCTGATCCGCAGCCGGTCGGTGACTCCGAACGGCACCGAGAGGTCGGCACCGAGATCGAAGAGCTCGTTCTGCACGCGGGTCAGGACCTCTCTGAGGTCGTCGGACAGCTCAGCGGCGAGGGCGAGGCCGATGTGCGAGTTCAGCTCGTCGACCGCGCCGAACGCGGCGATCCGGCAGTCGAGCTTTGGGACTCGGGTCCCGTCACCGAGGCTCGTCTCGCCGCGGTCCCCCCCGCCCGTGTAGATCCGGGTCAGGCGGACGGGCTCATCCCGTTCCCGCGGCACAGACATAGATTAAGCGGCGTGGAGATCCGACGAGCGAGGGACGACGAGATGGAGCGGGTGACGCAGCTGTTCATCCGGGCGCGGAACGAGATGGACTACCTGCCGCGAGTGCCCGACGATGCTGCCGTCCCGATCGCGGCCCGGATCCGCGAGCATGAGGAGGTCTGGGTCGCGGAGGAGGACGGCCGCCTACTCGGCTTCCTCGGGATCGAGCATTCGACGAACCTCGGCGCATCGGTCCTCGAGAAGCTGTACGTCGACCCCGATGAGCAAAACCGCGGTGTGGGCTCGGCGCTCCTCGGCAAGGCGAAGGAGCTGAGCCCGGACGAGCTGTACCTCTGGGTCTTCCAGAAGAACCCGGCTCGGCGGCTCTATGAACGCCAGGGTTTTGAGCTCGTGAAGCTCACGGACGGAGCGGACAACATGGAGCGTGAGCCCGACGCGCTCTACCGCTGGAAAGGAAACGTGTGAAGTACGCGCCAGACGTCCGGCTCGTGCTCGCCCATAAGAACCGCTTCGTCGACCTCGAAATGAGCCGGCAGCAGCCCTGACAGCCGCTCCTCGACGCGCGACAGCAATGTGTGAGGATCGGCGCCGCCGTCGAGTGTGAGTGACGCATGCGGCGGGGGATCTTGAGCCGCTCCGCCATAGGGCGGGAACTCGGGAAAGAGCTCCCAGAGCGCCCGCATGGTCGTGCGCAGCTGCACGTCGGGCTCTGGGACGCCATAGACGGCGCCACCTCCGTCCCACTGCGCCACTCGGACGATGTCGAAGCTGAACGGCGGTCTCGACTCGAAGAAGTCACGCGCAATCTGCAGGTAGTCGTCGAGCTCGTCTCTCGGGGCGAACGGGTAAAGGAGCGTGAGCGAAAGCGGGATGTTCTCGGGGATCCGCTCCGGATAGAGCTCGTCGTGCGCCTGCGCCAGCTCCGGGGCCTGCTCGGCGAGGAAGAGTGTGATCGCGGTGTCCACTAACCCGAGGCGAGCGCTCGCTGCTGGAGACCGAGGATCGAGCGCGCGATGACGAGGCGCTGGATCTCGCTCGTGCCCTCGTAGATCTCCGTGATCTTCGCGTCGCGGTAGTAGCGCTCGACCGGGAACTCCTTCGTGTACCCGTAGCCGCCGAGGATCTGGATCGCCTCGCCGGTCGTGCGGCGCGCGGTCTCCGAGGCGAACAGCTTCGCCTTCGCGCCCTCCTCGGTATGCGACAGCCCCTGCTGCTTGCGCCACGCGGCCCGGTAGACGAGCAGGCGCGCCGCGTCGATCTCGGTTGCCATGTCCGCGAGCTTCCATTGGATGGCCTGGAACTCGGCGATCCGCTTGCCGAACTGCTTCCGCTCGAGAGCGTAATTGCGCGCGAAGTCGTACGCGGCCTGGGCGATTCCGAGCGCCTGGGCACCGATCCCGATTCGCCCGCCGTCGAGCGTCGCCATCGCGACCGTGAAGCCCTTGCCCTCCTCGTGGAGCAGCCGATCCGGTCCGACCTCGGCCCCGTCGAGTGCGATCGAGTTCGTGACCGACGAGTTGAGCCCGAGCTTCTCCTCGTGGCCGGTGACCCGGATGTGCTCGGGGTCGAGGATGAAGGCGCTGACCCCGCGCGCCCCCGGAGTGTTCGGGTCCGTGCGCGCGAAGAGCAGGAACGTGCCGGCGTGCTCCGCGGTGGATATGAACTGCTTCGTGCCCGTGATGCGCCAGCCGTCGCCGTTCGCCTCAGCCGCCGTACGGAGCGAGCCTGCGTCGGAGCCGGCCTCCGTCTCGGTGAGCGCGAAGGCGCCGATCAGCTCGCCGCGGGCGAGCGGCGGGACGAATCGCGAGCGCTGCTCGTCGGTGCCGAACGTGAGGATCGGCAGCGTGACGGCGCTCGTGTGGACGCCGACCGTGACGCCGACGCCTGCGTCCCCACGCGAGAGCTCCTCGAGGACGAGGATGTAAGAGAGGAAGTCCGCACCGGCGCCGCCGTATTCGTCCGGAACGCAGACGCCCATCAGCCCGAGCTCGGCGAGCTTCCCGAAGACCTCTTTCGGGAAGCGATGCTCGCGGTCCCATTCGGCCGCATGCGGCTCGATCTCGGCCGTGGCGAACTCGCGCGCCAGCGACTGAATCTGACGCTGCTCGGGGCTGAGCTCGAAGTCCATCAGGTGTAACTGTAGAAACCCTGGCCCGACTTCCGGCCGAGGCGGCCCGCGGCGACGTGCTCGCGGAGGAGCGGGCACGGCTCGTAGCGGTCGTTACCGAATCCGTCGCGCAGCACCTCCATGATCGCGACGCAGGTGTCGAGACCGATCAGGTCGGCGAGCGCGAGTGGGCCCATCGGGTGCGCGAACCCGAGCTTCGCGATCGTGTCGATCGCCTCGGCCTCGGCGACGCCTTCGTGGAGCGCCCACGCAGCCTCGTTGATGAAGGGCATCAGGATCCGGTTCGAGACGAAGCCGGGGAAGTCGTTCGCGACCGCGGGCGTCTTGCCAAGCTCGCGCGCCAGCTCGGTGATCGCGGCAGCGGTCTCGTCGGAGGTTTCCTCGCCCCGGACGACCTCGACGAGCGACATCATCGGAACCGGGTTGAAGAAGTGCATGCCGATCACGCGATCGGGCCGGTTCGTGGCGGCGGCGAGCGTGGAGATCGGAATCGACGAGGTGTTCGATGCGAGGACGGCCTCGGGCGGGAGCGTCTCGTCGGCTCGGCGAAAGACGTCCTCTTTGACGGCCGCGTCCTCGATCACGGCTTCGATCATCAAGTCGGCTGGGACCAGGTCGTCGACCGGCCCCACGCGCGCGAGCACCTCGTCAGGGTCCGGTCCCCCTTTCTCCGCGAGCTTGCCGAGGCTGCGTCGCATCGTCTCCACCCCGTGCTCGACAGCACCGGGCGCTGCATCGTAGAGCGAGACCCGCCGGCCCGACCCAGCGACGACCTGCGCGATTCCGCCGCCCATCTGGCCCGCGCCGACGACGAGGACGTGCTCGAAATCCACGCGCGGAGGCTACTCGGGCGGCAGCTCTTCACGCCGGCCGAACGCGACCGGGATCAGCAGCACCGCGCAGACGGCCCCGATGAAGAAGACGAAGGACATCGCGTCCGCGTCACCGTGCTTGCGCCAGACCGGAGCCCGGGGCCGGTCGCAGGCTTTCTGAGCCGCAACGCGGGCCGCGTGGGACGCGCTCGGCGCGCAGACGTAGGCCCGAGCAGGGCTCGCCGACCCCGCGAACACGCAGGCGAGCATGCACAGCAGGACCACCAGCCGTCCGGCGAAAGCCGGCCGGCGCGGCGGCGTACGCCAGAAGCCGCAGAACATCTCACTCAGTTAGACCGATCGTTGGCCCTGCGAGATAGCTCCGCGGGGCAAGTTCACTCGACCGAGGGACGCCTAGTTGAGCCATGCCCACCGCGGCCTCGAGCATGACTAGGTCGTCAGCCACGACCTGAATGGGCATGGCCCAGTGCCAGGCACTGGGACTTGTCTCGTTTAGACCTCGAGCAGGATCGCGTCGCCCTGGCCGCCGCCGGAGCAGATCGCCGCCAGGCCGAGGCCGCCGCCGTTTCGGCGGAGCTCGTGCACCATCGTGCCCAGGATCCGCGCGCCAGAGGCGCCGATCGGATGCCCGAGCGCGACCGCGCCGCCGTTCACGTTCACCTTCTCCTCGTCGGCGCCGAGCATCTTCGCCGAGTTGAGCACGACCGACGAGAACGCCTCGTTCAACTCGACACGCTCGACGTCGTCGATCGTCTTGCCCGCCTTGCCGAGCGCAATCGCGCCTGCCTTGGCCGGTGTCCGCGCAAGGTAAGCGAAGTCGTCCGCGACGTAGCCCTGCGAAACGATCGTCGCGAGCACGTCGAGCCCGCGACGCTTCGCGAACTCCTCGCTCGTGACGATGACCGCGCCGGCGCCGTCGTTCACTCCAGGCGCGTTGCCAGCGGTCGTCGTGCCCTCCGGATCGAAGACCGGCTTGAGCGAAGCGAGCTTTTCCAGCGACGTGTCCCGCCGGGGCCCTTCATCGACCGAGACGTCGCCGACAGGAACGATCTCGTCGACGAACCGCCCCTCGTCGATCGCCTGCACCGCCCGCTCGTGTGAGCGGAGCGCCCACCGATCCTGGTCCTCGCGCGCGATCCCGAGCTCGCGGCTCACGAACGACGCCTGCTCGACCATGTGCCGTCCGTCGAACGTCGAGACCAGCCCGTCGTAGGTCATCGAGTCGATCAGCGTCCCGTCGCCGAGCCGGTAGCCGAAGCGCGCCTTCTGGAGCAGGTACGGCGCGTTCGACATCGACTCCATGCCGCCGGTGACGATCAGCTCGTGGTCCCCGGCGCGGATCATCGAATCCGCAATTTCGACGGCCCTGATCGAGGACGCGCAGACCTTGTTGATCGTGTCCGACCCGATCTCCTTCGGGATGCCTGCGCCGATCGCGGCCTGCCGCGCGGGAGCCTGGCCAACACCGGCCTGGAGCACCTCGCCCATGATCACGTACTCGACTTCGCCCGGGTCGAGGCCGGCGCGGTCGAGGGCGGCCTTGATCGCGATCGCGCCGAGCTCCGGCGCCTTGTATCCGGCCAGGCCGCCGCCCAGCTTCCCGAAAGGCGTTCTCGCTGTGGCGACGATGACTGACCGGCCCATGCTGCTGAGCGTAACAACGAGCCTCGAGGCCGCAGCGGCGCGCGGCGCTCCAGCCAGAGAGCCGCGTATCCTGCCACCGTGGGCAACTCTGGTGACGCCGAGCGGCTCCGGCGGATCCAGCTCGTCACGGATGCCGCCCTATCGCATCTGGACCTGACCGACCTCCTGGCCGAGCTGCTCACGCGGATCCGGGACGTTCTCGGCGCCGACACGGCCGCCGTCCTGCTCCGGGACGACCTCCGAAACGAGCTTGTCGCGCGCGCCGCGGTCGGGCTCGAAGAAGAGGTCGAACGGGGCGTGCGGATCCCGGTCGGCGGCGGCTTCGCGGGCAAGATCGCGGCGGAGCGGCGCCCGATCGTGCTCGACGACGTCGACCACGCGGACGTCCTGAACCCGCTCCTGCGCGAGAAGGGCGTCAAGAGCCTCGTCGGAGTCCCACTCATCTTCGCGAACGATGTGCTCGGCGTGCTCCACGTCGGCACGCTCACACCGCGGCAATTCACAAAGGACGAGGTCGGCTTCCTCGAAGTCGTGGCCGACCGCGTGGCGCTCGCGATCGAGCACGCCCGCCTCTTCGAAGCCGAGCGACGGCGCCGCACGCGGCTCGAACAGGTCCATTCCGTGCTCGAGACGACGCTCGCGAGCCTGGGCTTCGACGAGCTCGTCGGCGAGCTGCTCGTGCGGCTCCGAGAGGTGCTGCAGGTGGACACAGCCGCAGTGTTCATGCTCGACGAGGAGACGAACGAGCTGGTTGCCCGAGCTGCGGTTGGGCTCGAGAACGAGGTCGAGCAAGGCGTGCGCATCCCGGTCGGCGGCGGCTTCGCGGATCGGATCGCCGCCGAGGCGCGGCCGATCGTGCTCGGCGACGTCGACCACGCGCACGTCTTGAACCCGATCCTCCGCGAGAAGGGCATCAAGAGCCTCCTCGAAGTGCCGCTGATCGCGTCGAACAGTGTCATTGGTGTGCTCCACGTCGGGACGCTCGAGCCACGCTTCTTCAACTCGGACGACGAGGAGCTGCTCCGGCTCGTCGCCTCACGAGCCGCGATCGCGATCGAGAGGGCACGGATCCATGACGAGCTCGTCCGGCTCGACCAGGTGAAGCTCAACTTCGTCGCGATCGCGTCGCACGAGTTGCGCACGCCGGCGACGTCGGTCTACGGGATCGCATCGACGCTCAAGCACCAGCGCGGTGGGCTCACGCCCGAGGTCCGCGAGGAGCTCGAGGACGCGCTGTGGGAGCAGGCCATCCGCTTCCGGAGCCTGATCGAGCAGCTGCTCGACCTGTCCCGGCTCGACGCCAAGGCAATCCGGATCCAGCCGCAGGCGCTCCTCCTACGCGAGCTGATCGCCGGCATCGCGGCCGTGGCCGCGCCAGAGGCGGACGTTCGGATCGACGTTCCCGAGGAGCTCGCGATCGAGGCGGACCCGGTCGCGCTGGAGCGCATCTTCAGCAACCTCATCACGAATGCGGTCAATTACGGCGAACCGCCGGTGGCGGTCACCGTCCAGACGCATGACCGGTACTTCCGGGTCACCGTCCAGGACGAAGGCGAAGGCATCCCGCCGGAGGTCGTCCCGCGGCTCTTCGAGCGGTTCGAGCGCGGCTCGGTCGGCCAGGGCAGCGGCCTCGGGCTGTCGATCGCAAAGGCGTACGCGCGGGCGCACGGAGGCGATCTCTTCTACGACCCGTCGTCGAGCCGCGGCACCCGGTTCGATCTGATCCTTCCGCGCACCCAAGCCAGTCTGTAACTCCTGCTACGTTGGAGTTAGAGATGGACCATCTGGCCGCAGTCGGCGACCCCGAGCTCCGCGAGGCGCTGCTCTTCGCGAGGAGCCACGCGCGCCCAGTGACCGCCGACGAGCTCGCACAGGAGAAAGGGTTGCACCGAAACGTGGCGCGCTCCCGGCTCGAGCGGCTCGCCGAAGCCGGTCTGCTCGCCGTCGGCTACGAGCGGCGCACCGGCCGCTCCGGTCCCGGCGCGGGCCGGCCCGCGAAGACGTACTCGGTCGTACCACAGCTCGAGTCGATCGAGTTTCCAGCGGACAGGAACGAGTCGCTCGCCGGGTTGCTCCTCGACGCGCTGGTCGCCCGCGGCGGCGAGGAGCCGCTCCGCGAGGTCGGCGTCGAGTTCGGCCGCGAGCTCGCACGCTCTGCGCGGCTCCGCCCAGCGAAAAGCCTGGAGACAGGGTTTGAGCGGGTGTGCGCCGCGGTCCGGCGCCTCGGGTACCAGGCGTCGCTCGAGCACGCAGATGACAAGGGCGCCGTGATCGCGACGCCCACGTGCCCGCTGCGCCCACTCGTGCGTGCACGCCCGGAGGCCGTCGAGATCGACCGCGGGATGTGGGCCGGCCTCGCCAGCTGCGCCCTCGACGGCGTCGAGGTCGCCGACGTGCGCTGCGAGACCCGCGACTGCTTCGACGATCACGCGTCCTGCAGGGTCGTGCTCGAGCTGACCAAGCAGTAGGTGAAGTTTCTAAATACTGTTATCTGGTATAAAGAAGCGCCATGGATGCGGTTACGGCCACCTTCGGCGGGCTCGAGCTCGTCACCAGCCCCTTCGTAATGGCCCCTCGGGAGACGAGCACGGGTCTCGTCGTCTGCGCGGCCGACCACCTCCAAGACCGGCCGGGCGTGGTCGTCGACGTAGGCACCGGCTCCGGGGCGATCGCACTCGCAGTCGCCGAGGCCGCTCCCCGCGCCGCCGTCTGGGCGACCGACGTCAGCTCCGCGGCGGTCGAACTGGCGAGGCTGAACGCGCGCCGAGCCGGGCTCCAAGACCGCGTCACCGTGCGTCGCGGCGATCTGCTCGAGCCGTTCCCCGGGGCGGCCGACGTGATCGTCGCCAACCTGCCCTACCTCCCGATCGGCGAGCGCCGGAGCCATCCGGAGCTCGCGTCCGAGCCGGTGAGCGCAGTCTTCGCCGAGGGCGACGGGCTCGGGCTCGTACGCCGTCTGGTCGCCGCCGCGCGCCGGCGCCTCCGGCCCGATGGACTGCTTGCCTTGCAGGTTCGGGGCCGGATCCACGCCGCACCACGTCCCGACCTGCACGTGCTCGAGCACCTGCTCGCGGCGCCGGTACCGATCGCCGCTTAGACCGCGGCTGAGGCTGCGGGTACGATCAAAGGGCGTGCCTCCGGCGCGTAGTTCTCTGTGCGGCGACATCCATGATCAAGCTCCCCTTCACCGACCCCGGCAACCCGGACACCCGGTCGCCGCTGCGTTTCCTCCTCTGGATCGCAAGGCTCCAATGGAAGACCCTGCTCGGAGGCGTCTGCTTCGGCGTGATCTGGATGGTCTCGCAGGCGCTCATGCCCGCCGCGATCGGCCAGGCGATCCAGCACGGCATCGTCGACAGCGACAACCAGGCGCTCGTCCAGTGGTCGTTGATCCTGCTCGGGCTCGGCGCGACAACGGCCGTCGCTGGCGTGATGCGACACCGCTTCGCGGTCTCCAATTGGCTGCAGGCGTCGTTCCGCATGGCCCAGATCGTCGCGCACCACGCCGCGCGCACAGGCCCCGCGATCAAGAAGGGTCACTCGACCGGCGAGGTGGTCGCCACTGTCTCGAACGACGCCATGCGGGCAGGCGGAGCCTTCGACATCACCGCGCGGCTGGCAGGCGCGATCGTCTCCTACATCGTCGTCGCGATCATCCTTCTCTCCTCGTCCGTGGCTCTCGGGCTCGTCGTCCTGCTCGGAGTGCCCGTGCTCGTCCTGCTCATGGGCTTCGTGATCAAGCCGCTCCAGGCGCGCCAGGCCGAGCAGCGCGAGGAGGTCGGCAAGCTCACCGCGCTCGGCGCCGACACCGCCGCCGGGTTGCGCGTGCTGCGCGGAATCGGCGGCGAGCAAGCGTTCTTCAACCGCTACCACACCCGTTCGCAGGAGGTCCGCCAGGCCGGCGTGCGCGTCGCGATCCCCCAGTCCACGCTCGACGCGGCCCAGGTGTTCATTCCGGGGGTGTTCGTCGTTCTCGTCACCTGGCTCGGCGCGCGGTTCGCGCTGGCGGGAAAGATCGACACCGGAGACCTCGTCGCCTTCTATGGGTACGCCGCGTTCCTCGTGCTGCCGCTGCGGACGGCGGCGGAGGCAGTCGACAAGCTAACCCGCTCGTACGTCGGCGCGAAGCGCATGCTCGCGATCCTCGTGGTCAAGTCCGACATCGCCGAGTCGGCGAGCCCTGCACGCGAGCCGGCGGCGCTCGTCCCGCTCCACGATCACAGCTCCGGGCTCCGCGTCGAGCCAGGGCGTCTGATCGGACTCGTCTCGGCGCAGCCCGACGAGGCGGCCGCGATCGCGGACCGGCTCGGCCGCTTCGGCGACCACGACGGCGTCCACCTCGGCGACGTCCCGCTGACCGAGCTCGCGATCGACGCGGTGCGCCGCAGGATCGTCGTCAGCGAGGCCGACCCGGTGATCTTCTCCGGCACCCTGCGCAGGGAGCTCGACCCCTGGGAGCGCGCCGACGGTGACGACGCGCGAATCCACACTGCGATCGCGGTCGCGAACGCCGAAGACGTCGTCGAGGCGTTGCCCGAGGGGCTGGACGCATACGTCGACGAGCGCGGCCGCTCCTTCTCCGGCGGCCAGCGCCAGCGGCTCGTGCTCGCACGTGCCCTCCTCTCCGACGCCGAGGTGCTCGTCCTCGTCGAGCCGACGAGTGCGGTCGACGCGCACACTGAGGCGCGCATCGCGCGGCGCCTGCGCGAGGCCAGGGGCGGCAAGACGACGGTCGTGATCACCGCCAGCCCGCTGATGCTCGACCAGACCGACCGCGTCTTCTTCGTCCATGACGGCCGTGTGGTCGCGGACGGGACACACCGCGAGTTGCTGTCCACCCACGAGGGCTACCGCTGGACCGTGACCAGGGGTGAGGACCTGTGAACGAGCTGCTCCCGATCGCGGCCGGCGACGAGCTGCGCGCGCAGGCGCGCCGGCTGGGGCGCCGCAACCGGCGGGCGCTGCTCGGCATGATCGGCCTGCACGCAGCCGCAGCGAGCGCGGGCCTCGCCGGGCCGCCGCTCCTCGGCGCGCTCGTCCAGTCCGTGCAGGAAGGCACGACGACCAAGCACGTCGACGAGATCATCGGCCTGCTCGCGATCTTCCTCGTCCTCGAGACGATCCTGACCTGGTTCGCGCGCCGCGCCTCGTTCGTGCTCTCGGAGAAAATCTTCGCCGAGCTGCGCGAGGACTTCATGCGCCGCGTCCTCGCGCTGCCGCTCTCGACCGTCGAGCGCGCCGGGACCGGGGACCTCGTCTCGCGGACGACAGCCGACGTCGACTCGCTCGCCCGCACCGTGCGCTTCGCCGTCCCGGAAACGCTAATCGCCGGGATCACGACGCTCCTCACCGTGGCCGCCGCGATCTGGATCAATCCACTCGCCGCGCTTCCCGCGCTGGCCGGGGTGCCGCTGCTCTTTTTCAGCACGCGCTGGTACCTGAAGCGGGCCCCGGCGGGGTACCTCTGGGAGCGCGCGTCGTACGCGACTCTCGCCGGCACAGTCAGCGAGACGGTCGAGGGCGGGCGCACGGTCGACGCCCTGAACCTGCGTGAGAAGCGCGTCAAGCGCATCGACGACGATCTCGACAACGCTTATCGCGCGGAGATGCGGACGCTGTTCCTGCGGACGGTCTGGTTCCCGACCGCCGAGTTCGCGTACGTGCTCCCGGTCGCGACGGCGCTCGCCTGGGGCGGTTACCTCGTCTCGCAGGGACAGGCCACGATCGGCGAGGTGACCGCCGTGTCGCTGTACATGGTCAAGCTCGCGGACCCGGTCGACCGCCTCATCTCATGGCTGGACGAGATTCAGGTCGGCGCGACGTCGTTTGCGCGACTCGTTGGAATCGTCCGAGTCCCGCCGGACCGTCAGGCGAAGGACGACGAGCCCGAGAACGAGCGCATGCGCGCCGAGGACGTTCGCTACGCGTACTACGAGGATCGCGACGTGCTGCACGGGATCGACCTCGACCTCGAGCCGGGCGAACGCGTCGCAGTGGTCGGGCCTTCCGGCGCAGGCAAGTCGACGCTCGGCCGGCTGCTCGCCGGCATCCATCCCCCGCGCAAGGGCCTCGTCGAGGTCGGCGGCGTTCGCCTCGTCGACCTGCCGCTCGACACGCTGCGCAAGAAGGTCGCGCTCGTCACGCAGGAGCAGCACGTCTTCGTCGGCACGCTGGCCGAGAACCTGAGGCTCGCCCGCCCGGAGGCGACTGACGAGCAGCTCGTGGACGCGCTCGCCGCGGTCGACGCGCTCGACTGGGTGCAGGTGCTGCCGGAGATGCTGAACACCGTCGTCGGAGCCGGCGGCCATCCGCTGACGCCTGCGCAGGCGCAGCAGGTCGCGCTCGCCCGGCTCGTACTCGCCGATCCGCACACGCTCGTCCTCGACGAGGCAACGTCGCTGCTCGACCCGCGAGCGGCACGCCATCTCGAGCGCTCGCTCGCGTCGGTACTCGAGGGCCGAACCGTGGTCGCGATCGCGCACCGCCTGCACACGGCGCACGACGCGGACCGGGTCGCGGTCGTCGAGGACGGGCTGCTCGAGGAGGTCGGAACGCACGCGGAGCTCGTCGAGCGGGGCGGCTCGTACGCCGCGCTCTGGGACTCCTGGCACGGCGACCGCTGAGGGCCTGTCCCTGAGGGCCTGTCCCTCGTTAACGAGGCGCTTTAGGCTGCCCGGTCCTCGAACGCCGGCTCGCCGACCGGAGCTTCCTCGTGCGCGGGCAGCGCCTGGTTCCGTAGGAGAAGCCCGCCGATCGCGGCCGCCCCAGCGGCGAACACCGCGCCGAGGAGGAACGCGAGGTGGTAGCCGCCCGTCAGAGCGCTCGCCTGCGACTCACCCGCGTCGAGCAAGTTCGCCGTGCGCGAGTCCGCGGCACTCGCCAGGACTGCCAGGCCGACCGCGCCGCCCATCATGAACGAGGTGTTGACGATCCCTGACGCGAGCCCCGCTTCCTCCGGGGCAACGTCGCTCATCGCGGCCAGCAGCACCGGGTTGAAGGCCATGCCGGCTCCGAGGCCGAGCAGGATCATGCTCGGGAGGATGTCGACGACGAACGTGCCGTCGACCGGCGCCCGCGTGAAGAGCAGGAGCCCGGCGGCCGCGAGGCCGAGGCCCGTCGCCAGCGGGGCCCTGAACCCGAACCGCATCACGAGCTTCGCCGAGAGGCCGATCGAGAGCGCGGCCATGATCAGGTTCGCCGGCAGGAACGCGAGCCCGACCTCGAGCGGGCTGTAGCCGAGGACGAGCTGCATGTAGAGCGCCGACATGAAGAACCAAGCGAACATCGCGGCTGCCCAGAACACGCCGACCACGTCGGCCGTCGCCATGTTCCGCGTCCGGAAGAGCCGAAGCGGCATCAACGGAGACGAGCTTCGGGTCTCGATGAACAGGAAGGTCACCAGCAAGGCTCCGGACAGGCCGAGCAGGCCGAGCGTCCGGAACGTCGCCCAGCCGACCTCGTTCCCGTTGACGATCGCGTAGACGGCGATGATCAGCGCGGAGGTCACGGTCACCGCTCCAGGGATGTCGAGGCGTTTGCTCGCCGTCGCCAGGCGCGATTCCGGCAGCAACCGAAGCGAGAGCACGACGACGAGGGCTCCGATGGGCACGTTGACGAGGAAGATCCAGTGCCAGCTGATGAGGTCGGTGATGATTCCACCGAGGAGGACTCCGATGCTCCCGCCGCCGGCCGCGACGAACCCGAAGATGCCCATCGCCTTCGCGCGCTCGCCCGGATCGGTGAAGAGATTGACCATCAGGGAGAGCGAGACAGCCGACGCGACTGCACCGCCGACCCCCTGGACGCTGCGCGAGACGACGAGGAACCCTTGCGACGTCGCCAGGCCGCACGCGAGCGACGCCAGCGTGAACACGCTGATCCCGATCAGGAACAGGCGCCGATGGCCGTAGAGGTCGCCGAGCCTGCCACCCAGGAGCAAGAAGCCTCCGTACGTGAGCAGGTAGGCATTGACGACCCACGCGAGCGAGGTGTCGGAGAAGCCGAGGTCGTCCTTGATCGACGGCAGCGCGACGCCCACGATCGTGACGTCGAGCACGATCATCAGGCTCGCGAGACAGAGGACATAAAGGGCGAGCCAGCGGGTTCGGGCGTCGAGTTCGGTCATCCTGGCCTTTCGATCGCTTACGAAGCCTTAGACGCGTTAACGACGGAGAACTCATCGGTCATCCCGAGCCGATGAATTCCACTCGGCTGTGTCGTCCTATCGGCACCGACATGAATGCCTACGTGTGCGACCTCTGCGGCGCGCGACCGACCGCCGCCACGGTCGACTCCCTCGCGCGGCTCGCTCTCCTGCTCCGGCGTGAGGGCTCACGGCTGGTACTCCGGCACGCGTCGCCCGAGCTCGCCGAGCTGATCGAGCTCATGGGGCTGACGGACGTGCTAGGCGTCGAGCCGAGGCGGTAGCCCGAAGAGCGGGAAGAGCGTCTCGGTCTCGAGGAAGAACGTGAGCTCGACGATCCTGCCGTCCTCGATCTCGAGCACCTGGAGCGCCCAGGGGTCGTACCCGCTGCCGGTGTCGCTCGGCTTGTACTGGCCGAACGCGGGCGCGCCGTTGGCCGCGACCGTCGGGATCACCTTCGAGCCCTTGCACCCGATCCCGGGGCCGTACCACCAGGCGAAGATGTCGTCGCGCCCGCGCAGCCACATGTCGAACGGCGGCATCGACTGGATCGCGTCCTCCTGGATGAGCGAGGTGAGCGCGTCCATGTCGTAGGCCTCGAACGCGTCGACGTAGCGCGCGAGCAGCTCCGCGTCGGCCCCGTCGACGGAGCGCGACGCATCGCCGAGCTCGAGGTCGCTCGCCTCGAGCGTGGCGCGGGCCCGCTGGAGCGCACTGTTCACGGAAGCGACGGTCGTGTCGAGCAGCTCGGCGACCTCGCTCGCCTTCCAGCGCAGGACCTCGCAGAGGATGAGGACCGCGCGCTGACGAGGCGGAAGATGCTGTAGCGCAGCGACGAGCGCGAGCCGCGTCGTCTCGTGGGTCTCTGCGACGACTGACGGATCCGGAATCGGCTGGACCCAGGTCGCCTCGCGCATCGTGTTCAGATTCGATTCGAGCGGCTCCTGCGCCGGGCCGAGGTCCATCGGGCGAGCACGCCGCTCGCGACCGCTGAGCATGTCGAGGCAGACGTTGGTCGCGATCTTGTAGAGCCACGAGCGAAGCTGCGACCGGCCCTCGAAGCGGTCGATCGCGCGCCAGGCGCGGATGAACGTCTCCTGCACTGCGTCCTCCGCCTCGAACGGCGACGCGAGCATCCGGTAGCAGTGAGCGGTCAGCTCGCCGCGGTACTGCTCGAACTGGACCTCGAGCTCCTGGGCGGCAGTCGTCGTCTGCACGTCTTCACCCTAGCCAACGAGCTCCATCACGAGGAGCTCGATTTCGCCGAACGTCTCGTCCTGCTCCGTCACGGTGTCGACGACCGTGAACCCGCACTTCTCGAGCACTCGAATCGAGCCTTTGTTCGTGGTCGCGACTTCTGCGTAGAGCGGCCGTTTCAGCTCGGCGACGAGCTCCGCCAGCGCACGGGTCGCGAGCCCCTGCCCCCAGAACTCGCGACCGAGCCAGTACCCGACGAGACGCTTGCCGTCCCGACCCCAGCTCGTGATGTTGCCTGCGACGTCGTCTCCCGAGACGATCGTCTTCGCGATCAAGTCCTCGTCGCTGAGGATCCGGCGCCAGTGCTCGAAGAAGGCATCGCGCTCCCGTGGTGCCCAGACGGCCATGCGAATCGCCTCGGCATCGTTCTGCTGCTCGAAGAAAGTCTCGATGTCGTCGTCGATGACGTCGCGCAGGACGGCGCCCATGGCGGGAACTATGCAGCAGCTAGCTCGCTTGGCGGAGCAGTCCGTACACGACCACGGCGACGGTCACGCCCCACCACGACGCCGCTCTCCTGAGTGTGGAACGAACGGTTTGCGGACTGCCGCGCCCGGGAACTGAAGGCTTGTAGCTGGGCGCACGTTGTTTGACCGAATAGTGGGCCGGGGAGTCTCTTCGGGACGACGTCACCAAGTCCGAAAGAACTGCACTCCATGACCAACAACGAACGATCCGGAGGTGTTGAGCACGATGGCTGACATCAACAAATTGTCGGAACAGGTGATCGATTACGCGGAGCGCGCGGCGAACGTCGCCGATGCCGCGAAGGGCAAGGGCAACGCAAACGGATCTGGAGCCCGCTGGCTCATTCTCCCCGCCGCCGGGGCGGCTGTGTACGCGCTCGTCAAGAGCGACTTCTTCACGCGTAGCGCGAAGGTTGTCGCCGATGAGGCGAAGAGTCGAGCCTCCGAACTCCCCGACGACCTGATGAAGACCGTTCGGCAGACGTCCCAGACGACGACGCGCCGCGACGGACGACGGCCCGTTCACGGAGCACAAGCGGGGGCCAGAGCCGACGTCGGACGAGCTCACGCCGCGCCAAGGCGTCGTCGCGTTGAATCAGGTCCGCGCGGACGGTCATCGGTCGCGCGGTCACTCGCATGGGCCAGCCGAGGGACAGTCCGAATCAGGGACTGTCCCTCGCTACATTCGCTAGGTCGTCGTTCCAACCGCAGCGGACTCCTGCTCCGGCTGCGGCACCACTCGGATGTACGGCTTCGGCGCGTCCCAGTCGCCGAAGATCTCCTTCGCCTCGTCGTCCGAGACGGAGCCGGCGATGATCACGTCCTCGCCCTGACGCCAGTTCACCGGGGTCGCCACCTTGTGGTTCGCCGTGAGCTGGAGCGAGTCGATGACGCGCAGCACCTCGTCGAAGTTGCGACCGGTCGTCATCGGGTAGATGAGGATCAGCTTCACCTTCTTGTCGGGCCCGACGACGAAGACGTTCCGCACCGTCTGGTTGTCCATCGGCGTCCGGTCGCCCGGATCGCCGGAGACGTCGGCCGAAAGCATCCCGTAGAGCTTCGAGATCTCGAAGGTCGTGTCGCCGATGATCGGATAGTTCGGCGCTTCACCCTGGGTCTCTTCGATGTCCTTGGCCCAGCCCTCGTGGTCGCTCGTCGTGTCGACGGAGAGGCCGATGATCTTCACGTTCCGCCGGTCGAATTCGGGCTTGATCCGCGCCATGTAGCCGAGCTCGGTCGTGCAGACGGGCGTGAAGTCCTTCGGGTGCGAGAAGAGCACCGCCCACGAGTCGCCGATCCAGTCGTGGAAGCGGATCCGCCCCTCGGTCGAGTCCGCCTCGAAATCCGGTGCCGTGTCGCCGATCTTCAATGTCATGGAGTTCTCCTTCCGCAGGATGCGTGTATCCCATCACAACGGCACGCACTGCGGCGCTATTCGCCTGTGGCATGCTCACCGCATGAATGACACACAGATTCACGAGCGCATCGAGAAGCTCGTCGCCGAGGAGCACGAGCTCTACGACCGCGTCGGAGAGGGCGGCCTGAACGCGGACGAGCACAACCGGCTCGAGTCGATCAAGGTCAGCCTCGACCAGTGCTGGGACCTGCTCCGACAGCGCCGCGCGCTCCGCGAGTCGGGCCAGGAGCCGGATGCCGCTCGGGCGCGCGACCCCGAGATCGTCGAGCGCTACGAGCAGTAGTCCCTGATCCGCGAAGATGTCCGCCGTGAGCGACGTCGGCGCACATCCAGACGAAGCGGCCGAGCTCCAGCGCGAGCGCGACCGCGCCGAGGAACGTGAAGCCGCCGTCCGGGACGTCGTCCAGACGATCGCGCACACGACGTTCGACCTCGATGCGGTCCTGCAGACCGTGATCGACCGGGCGGTCCGACTCTGCCACGCGGACACGGGCAACATCGCCCGCCGGGACGGCGACAAGGACGAGTATCGGATCGCGGCCTTCACGAGCATGACCCCCGAGTACGAGCGCCTGGTTCGAGAGCGCGTGTACATCCCCGAGCGCGGGTCGATCGTCGGCCGGACGCTGCTCGAGAAGCGGATCGTGCACATAGGCGACGTGCTCGAGGATCCGGAATACGCACTGCCCGACCTGCAGAGGCTCGCGGGCTACCGCACCGCGCTCGGGGTGCCGATGATGCGGGAAGGCGTGCCGATCGGCGCGATCGCGGTCGCCCGAAACCAGGTGCGGCCGTTCGACGCCGCAGAGATCAGGCTGATCGAGACGTTCGCCGACTTCGCGGTGATCGCCATCGAGAACGTCCGGCTCTTCCAGACTGTCGAGCGCCAGCGCACCGAGCTGGCGCAGTTCGCACCGCACGTCGCGAACCTGCTCTCGACCGGAGACGGAGAGCAGCTCCTCGCCGGTCACCGCCGCGAGATCACGGCGCTCTTCTGCGATCTGCGCGGCTTCACGTCGTTCTCGGAGACCGCCGAGCCCGAGGAGGTCTTCAGCATCCTGCGGGAGTACCACACCGCGGCCGGCGAGCTCGTCTCCGCGAACGAAGGCACCATCGAGCACTTCGCAGGAGACGGGCTGATGGCGTTCTTCAACGATCCGGTCGAGGTCGACGATCACGAGCTCGCGGCCGTGCGCACGGCTGCGACGCTGGCCGAGCGCTTCACGACCCTCGCCGCGGACTGGCGCAAGCGCGGCTATGACCTCGGCCTGGGCATCGGGATCGCGACCGGCTACGCCACACTCGGCCGGATCGGATTCGAAGGACGCTACGAGTATGGCGCGATCGGCAACGCGGTCATCCTTGCCTCACGGCTGAGCGACGCAGCCGCGCCCGGCGAGATCCTGCTCAGCCAGCGCACTGACGCTTCGCTCGAGGGGCGAATCGCGACCGAGCCAGTCCCCGTGCTGCAGCTCAAGGGCTTCACGCGGCCCGTCGTCGTGATGCGCCTGGTCGAGCTCTCCGGCTGAACCGGAAGCCGCCTCATCCAGCGTTAGTACCATCGGTCCGATGGTCCGCGTCGCGCTCAAGGGGTTGCTCGGACGGAAGCTGCGGACGTCGCTGACGGCGATCGCGATCGTGCTCGGCGTCGCGATGGTGGCCGGCACCTTCATGTTGACGGACTCGATCGACAAGGCTTTCGATTCGATCTTCACCGACGTCCGCAAGGGGTCGAACGCGGTGATCAGCGGCAAGACGGCATTCGACCTTTCGAGCGACGTCGGTTCGTCCGCCCCAACGCTCAGCGATTCGCTGCTCGGCAAGGTGCGAGGCCTCCCCGAGGTCGAGGCGGCCGAGGGCAGCGTCGACGGCCAGGCGCAGCTGATCGGAAAGAACGGCAAGGCGATCGTCTACGGCGGTGCGCCGAACCTGGGCTTCAGCATCGCGAACGGCGCCTCACGCTTCAACCCGCTCAAGCTCGTCGACGGATCGTGGCCACAGCGGGGCGACGTGGTGGTCGACGAGTCGACGGCCAAGAAGGAGCACTTCAAGTTGGGACAGACCGTCGGTGTCCAGGCGGAAGGGCCCGCACAGAGCTTGCGTATCTCGGGATTCGTGCGCTTCGGCTCGGTCTCGACGATCGGCGGCGCCACACTTTCGGGGTTCGCCCTGCCAACGGCCCAGGAGCTGTTCGACAAGAAGGGCCGACTGGACGAGATCGCGGTCGCCGCGAGGCCGGGCGTGTCCGACGAGCAGCTCGTCCGCGAGCTTCAGGCGAACGTTCCGCCGACCGCTGAGGTGAAGACTGCGTCCCAGCAAGCCGAGGACGATGCGGCCGAGACGAACGGCTTCATCTCGTTCCTGCGCGGCTTCCTGCTCGCCTTCGGCGGGATTGCCCTCTTCGTCGGCAGCTTCGTGATCGCCAACTCGCTCTCGATCACTATCGCCCAGCGAACGCGCGAGTTCGCGACCCTACGAACAGTCGGCGCCTCGCGCCGGCAGATCCTGACCTCGATCATGATCGAGGCGCTCGTCACCGGCGTTCTGGCCTCGCTGGTCGGGCTTGCAGTCGGCGTCGCGCTCGCGAAGGGCCTCTTCGCGCTCTTCGACGCCGTGGGATTCACGTTGCCGAACAGCGGTCTCATCCTGACCGGGACTGCCGTCGCGATCGCACTCGCAGCGGGCATCCTCGTCACGCTCGTCGCGAGCCTCCGGCCTGCCCTCCGCGCGACCCGCGTGCCGCCGCTCGCCGCGGTTCGCGAGGGCGCGACGCTTCCGAAGTCCCGCTTCGCGTTCCTGCGCCTCCCGGGATCGATTCTCTTGACCGTCCTCGGCTTCGCGGCTCTCTCCTGGTCGCTCTTCGGGCCGGGCCTCAGCACGACCTCGTTGCTCATCTGGATGGGCGTCGGCGCGCTGATGATCTTCCTCGGTGTCGCACTGCTCGCGGAACGTCTCGTACGCCCACTCGCGACCGTACTCGGCTGGCCCGCGGCGAAGCTGGGCGGCGCAGCCGGGGTGCTCGCGCGCGAGAACACGCAGCGCAACACACAACGCACCGCCTCGACCGCCTCGGCGCTGATGATCGGACTGGCACTGGTCACGCTCGTGACGCTCCTCGCCGCCGGAATCATCTCCACGTTCAAGGGCGCTGTCGACGACCTCTGGAAGAACGCCGACTATGCCGTGACCGCCCAGAACAACTTCTCGCCGATCTCGGTCAGCGTCGCCGACGCGGCTGC
The DNA here is from genome assembly GCA_963794605.1 of uncultured Actinomycetes bacterium. GTDB lineage: Bacteria > Actinomycetota > Thermoleophilia > Gaiellales > Gaiellaceae > VAXT01. Next base: position 66,900 of record CAWCEN010000006.1, on the reverse strand, counting down.
GAAGGCGCCGGGCGTGGAGTCGGTCGGAAACGTCCGCGCGGGCCAGGCCCAGGCCTTCGGAAACGTCTACAACGCCACCGCCGTCAATCCCGCGGCCAGCCGAATCTTCTCGCTCGACTGGAAGGAGGGCTCCGACGCGGTCCTCGCCCGCCTCGGCGACGACGGCGCCTTCGTCGAAGAGGGCTTCGCCGACGACCACAACCTCACGGTCGGCTCGACCGTCCGCCAGACCTTCCCGAACGGCGAGACAGCCCCCTTCCGCGTGCTGGGCATCTTCAAGCCGCCGACGGGCGGATCGCCCTTCGGCCCGGTCACGATCTCCGCAGCCACGTGGGATCGCTTCAACGACCAGCCGCAGAACCTCTACTCGTTCGTGATCATGAGAGGCGGCGAGACGGATGCGAACCAAGCTGGGCTCGACCGAGCGCTGCAGGACTTCCCGAACGCCAAGGTGCAAACGCGCCAGGAGTTCATCGACAACCAGATCTCAGGGCTGAACTCCGTGCTCAACATCCTCTACGTCCTGCTCGCGCTCTCGGTCCTGGTCAGCTTCTTCGGGATCGTGAACACACTGGTGCTGACGGTCTTCGAGCGGACGCGTGAGATCGGGATGCTGCGCGCAGTCGGGATGACCCGCCGCCAGGTGCGGCGAATGATTCGCAACGAGAGCGTGATCACCTCGGCGATCGGCGGGGCGCTGGGAATTCTGCTCGGGATCGCTCTCGGCGGGCTGCTCGTGGCGCGCGTCGATTTCATCGACTTCACGCTCCCGGTCGCACAGTTGATCGTGTTCGCGGTCGCCGCGATCTTCGTCGGAGTCATCGCCGCCATCTTCCCGGCGCGCCGAGCAGCGCGGCTGAACGTGCTCCAGGCGCTCCAGTACGAGTAGCGACGGCTACCGGTAGCGCTCGATGAACGCGAGCGTCCGGTTCCACGCATCCTCGGACGCTTCGGCGAACTCCTCCTGCTTGCGGTCGAAAAAGCTGTGCGGTGCGCCCTGGTACGTGACGACCTCGTGCTCGACGCCGGCCTTGGTGAGCGCCTCGTCGAACTCAGCGTTGTGCTCGGCCGTGATGTGCTGGTCGGCGCCGCCCTGAAGCGCCAGGATCGGCGCGTCCATCTCTGTCGCTCGATCGGCCGGCCCTGGAGTGTCGGTCGTGACCGGCATTCCGTAGAAGCCCACCGCGCCTTTCAGGCCGTGACCTCCCGCAGCCGCGAGCCACGAGTGCCGGCCGCCGAAGCAGAACCCGACCGTGAAGATCGAGCTCATTCCCTGGTCGCGCAGCCAGTCCACGCCTGCGCGCACGTCGGCCTGGACTCCTTCCGGGGTCGTCTGCACCCGATGCTCCGGGTACTCGAAGTCTTCACCTCGCTTGGCGACACCGGCCGTGCGCCCGTAGAAGTCGATGGCGACGGCCGCAATGCCGCGCTCGGCGAAGCGAAGCGCCAGCTCCTCGTAGAAGCGGTAGAGGCCGCGCACGTCCGGGAGAATCACCACGCCGACGTCGCTCGGCTCCTCGGGCAGCGCGGCGAAGGCGGCGAGGCGGTTGCCGTCCTCGCTCTCGAGCTCGAGGTCGCGGTGGTCGACCGCTCCTCCCTCGATCGGCGCGATCGGTGGAACGGAGTCGATGTCGAAGCACATGCCGCGAGCTTATCCCGGCCGAGCCCGGATTAGACTCGAACCCGATGGCGAGCCCGTTCACCGCCGAGGACTTCGCCGCGCGGATGGAGCGCGCGGGCCGGATGGCCCACGAAGCGGGGCTGTCAGGTGTCCTCGTCACGCCCGGTCCGGACCTCATGTACCTGACCGGGTACAAGCCCGTGGCGATCACCGAGCGGTTGACGATGCTCGTCGTCACGGCCGACCACGAGCCGGCGATGATCGTGCCGATCCTGGAGCGGCCGGACGCGGAGTCGGCGCCGGGCAGCTCGACGCTGACGCTCTCGGATTGGAGCGACGGCAGCGATCCCTACGAGGCCGCAGCGCCGATGCTCGACCCGAAGGGCCGCTATGCGATCTCGGACGCGGCCTGGGCGATGCACCTGATCGGGCTCCAGGGCCGCATGCCCGACTCCGGATACGTCTCGATGACCGAGGCGCTGCCGATGCTGCGTGCAGTGAAGGACGCCGACGAGCTCGAGCGCCTGACCGCCGCGGGCGAGGCGGCCGACGCGGCGTTCTACGACATCCTCGGCGTTCGCTTTTCCGGGCGAAAGGAGTCCGAGGTCGCGGCCGAGCTCGCTGGTGCCCTGAAGGCCCACGGGCACTCCGAAGTCGAATTCACACTCGTCGGCTCGGGGCCGAACGGCGCCAACCCGCACCACGAGTTCGACGAGCGCGTGATGCAGGACGGCGACATGGTGGTTCTCGACTTCGGCGGTCTCAAGGACGGTTATGCGTCGGACACGACTCGTACCGTCCATGTCGGCGAGCCGACCGACGAGGAGCGCGCCGTGCACGAGATCGTCGAGCGGGCCCAGCAGGCCGGGTTCGAAGCCGTTCGGCCGGGTGTGGCGTGCCAGGAGATCGATCGCGCGGCGCGCAAGGTGATCGCGGACGCCGGCTACGGCGACCGGTTCATCCACCGGACCGGGCACGGGATCGGCCTGACGGCACATGAGCCGCCGTACATGGTGGAGGGCGAAGAACGGCTCCTCGAGCCCGGCATGTGCTTCTCGATCGAGCCCGGGATCTACCTTCCGGACGAGTTCGGAGTTCGAATCGAGGACATCGTCGCCGTCACCGAGAGCGGCGGTCGGCGCCTGAACACGACTCCGCGCGAGCTCGCGATCGTCGCGTAGCCCGAGCTCAGTCCACGGAGCTCGACTCGCCGCGCCGAGTCTGGGGCCGGATCGACTCGCCGAGCCAGCGCGCAATGCGGTTGAGCATGGCCGTGCCCGACTCGAAGCTCCCTTCGGCGGGAAGGGCGGCAAGCGCCACCGCGAGCGGCCCGACGATCCCCATCTGCCGGACGAGGCGCCGGCCGTCGGGATCTGGGCCCCAACCGCCCTTGAGCTCGACGTCGTCACCGAGCGTGCCGAGTCCCCAGCGCTGTTCCGGAACGACTCGACGCATACGGGCTCGAACCGAATCGGCGTGCGGGAGGCTGGGCAGAGCGGCCATCAGCTGCACCTGGGCCGCCAGCGACCACTCGGTCTGTCCGAACGGTGTGAAGCCCTGGCGGAGAATCCGTGTCTCAACCCTCGAGGATGTGTCACCGGCCAAAGCGAGGACGTCCTCCACGGCCGCGGCGGCAACCCCGGGCGGCCCGAGGCGGGCCCACAACGCCAGCGCGGCGTCGTTGTCCGACACGGTGAGCGCGGCGTCGATCAGCTCCTCATCGCGCTCGGTTGGATCACGCGCCGAGACGGCCAGCGCGATCGGAACCTTGATCGTCGACCAGGCGACACCGCCGCGGAGCGTCCCGAGCTCCTCGACCGCCGGCCGCGAACCGACCGGGGCGAGTGCGAGACCGACGGCACCTCGAAACGACGCTTCGAGCGCGTCGAAGCTCGTCCTGTCAGCGGCTGTGACGAGTGTCCGGATCCGGCGAGTCTGACAAGGGTTCGCGTCGGTATCGTCGCCGACGATGGCGCGCTACGTTCACGGCTACGGCACCGCCGAGCAGGAGCGGCTCGTCGAGCAGGCCGAGCACTGGCGCCACCGGCTGATCCGCGCCGGCACCGAGCTCGCGCCCGGCACGCGTCTGCTCGAGGTCGGCTGCGGGGTCGGCGCCGTTCTGGCGGTGCTCGGCGAGGAGTTTCCCGGCCTCATGCTGACCGGTGTCGACATCGCGCCGGAGCAGCTCGAGTACGCCCGCGGGCACCTCGATCGGTCCGGAATCGAAGCGAGGCTGATCGAGGCGAACGCAATCGAGCTGCCGTTCGAGAACGGGTCGTTCGACCACGTCTGGATGATGTGGTTCCTGGAGCATGTCGCCGACCCGGTCGCGGTGCTCCGGGAGGCGCGGCGCGTGCTCGTTCCGGGCGGCGGGATTACCGCGATCGAGGTCGACTACGCGACGTGCCGGGCCGAGCCGACCACACCTGAATTCGAGGCCCTGATCCGCGCGATGGTCCAGGGCATGGCGGCATCGGGTTGGAGCGACGCCGGCACACGGTTGCCGGGCTGGCTCCGCGACGCGGGCTTGCGCGCGATCGACGAAGGTGAGCGCCCATTCTGGTGGCAGGGCGACGATCTCGCAGGCCAGGCGGGCTATGCGGCTGAGGTGCTCGACAGCGCGTTCGAGGCTCTCGCCGCGCTACCCGGCGCTGACGAGGAGCAGCTACGCGCGGGTCTCGAGGACCTGCGCGGCCTTCCCGATCAGCCCGGCGCGGGCCTGGGCTGGATCGTGCACAAGTCGACCGCCGCGCGCTGAGCGCCGGCAAACCGCGGCGGGGCCCCATACCGCGGGCCCCGCCATGATGTCGTTGGATCGCCTAGGGGACTGGAACGCCGTCCACGGAGAGCTGGATCGTGCCGGGTGCCAAATCGCTCGAGTCCACGGTGTCCCGGCCGTCGCCCGTGTCGACGTCGAGCCGGTCGTTCGCGAACTCGGGGTCGAGGATCTTGACCCCGGTATGCAGGCCGCTCACCTTCACGCCGCCTGCGTCTCCGTTCACGGTGATCGCATCCTCGCCGTCGGTGCCTGCGACCGCGACGCGGTCCATCGCCCCGTCGGCCTCCCCGAGATCGACCTGCAGGCTCACCAGGTCGGTGCCGGTCAGGTCGCCTACGTCGACCAGGTCGGCCCCGCCCAGGGCCTGGAAGTCGATCTGCTCGACGCCCGCGAGATCCATCGTCACGTTCGCGATGTCGCGGACGAAGAGCACGCGGTTGCCGTTGGCCGAGACGTGGATCTGCTCCGCGATGTTGGCGCCGATGAACTGCATCGAGTCGTCGCCGTCCCCGCCTTCGACGACGTCGCTTCCGTCGCCTGGATCCCAGACGAACGTGTCGTCGCCGGCGCCCATCAGGGCGACGTCGTTGCCCTTGCTGCCGTCCAGGACGTCGCTTCCGTCGCCGCCGAGCAGCATGTCGTTGCCCAGGCCGCCGAAGAGCTCGTCGTCTCCGGCGCCCGCGTCGAGCGTGAGGGCGATCGCCTGGGCCGGGAGACCGGCCGCCGCGATGTCGTCGTTCCCGTCGAGCCCCTTGACGACGAGCGCGTCGCTCGGCTCCTGGTTGTGAACCGTCACCTGTGCGTCGAGGCCGGTGACGGCGAGGCCGGTTGCGCCCTGGTTGACGCGAATCCGGTCGGGTCCGTTCGTGCCGTTCGCGACCACGCGGTCCGCCTGGCCATCGGCTCCGCCGAGGTCAACGTCCACGTTCATGACGTCGGTTCCGCTCAGATCGTTGACGGTGACCAGATCGGCCCCGCCGAGGGCATTGAAGTCGACCCGCTCGACCCCGGCCGTGTCCATCGTGATGTTGGCCTGGGTGCGGAAGAAGCGAAGCCGATTCCCATTCGCCGACAGATCGACCTGCTCGGCGACGTTGGCGCCGTTGAAACGCATCGTGTCAGCGCCCGCCTCGCCCTCGATCGTGTCGCTGCCGTCGCCCGGATCCCAGACAAAGGTGTCATCACCGGCGCCCATCAAGGCCCGATCGTTGCCACCGTTGCCGTCGAGCGTGTCGTTCCCGTCGCCGCCGAGCAGCGTCTCGACTCCGGCCTACCTGCGATCGAGTCGTCGCCGGCACCGCCGTCGAGGGTCAGGGCGATCGCCTGCGCCGCGAGCGTGGATGCCGAGATCGCATCGTTTCCGCCACGGCCGTTGACGGCGAGCTCGTCGCTCGGCTCCTGGTGCTGAACCGTGACCGATGTCCGGAGGCCGGCCACGGACACGGCGGCGGCATTCCCGCTGACGTTGACCATGTCGTTGCCCTCGCTTCCGTTGACGACCACCTTGTCGGCCGCCGCGTCGCCGGTCGCCCCGCCCAGTGCGGCGGCGAGATCGACGTTCAGGCTCGTGACGTCCGTTCCGCTCAGATCGCTGACGGTGACCAGATCGGCCCCGCCGAGGGCGTTGAAGTCGACCCGCTCGACCCCGGCCGTGTCCATCGTGATGTTGGCCTGGGTACGGAAGAAGCGAAGCCGATTCCCATTCGCCGACAGATCGACCTGCTCGGCGACGTTGGCGCCGTTGAAACGCATCGTGTCAGCGCCCGCCTCGCCCTCGATCGTGTCGCTGCCGTCGCCCGGATCCCAGACAAAGGTGTCATCACCGGCGCCCATCAAGGCCCGATCGTTGCCACCGTTGCCGTCGAGCGTGTCGTTCCCGTCGCCGCCGAGCAGCGTCTCCGCTCCAGAGCCTCCAAGCAGGTTGTCGTTCCCGGCTCCGCCGTCGAGCAGCGTCGTAATCCGATCGGTGAACACGCCGTTCCGTTCGTTGATGCGCACGAGGTCGTTGCCCGCCGCAGCGCGTACGGTGATCCGCGCGACCTGCTTCCGCTTGAAGCTGAAGTCGGCCTTGCCGTCGTCACCCACGTCGACCTGGAGTACACGGGCATCGCCGGCCTTCAGCCGCAGAGCGATCCTGTCATTCGCCTTGGTGCCCTCGATGTTCAGCGAGCCGCGCTTCAGCTTGGGTCGCTGGAACGCCACCGGAGCGGGCTTCTTGACCGGGTTCCCGGCCGCCGAGAGTGGATCCCAGCGACCTCCGAACGCCGTCAGTCCGGCGCCGGCGATCTGACCGGCCCTCCGGTCCTTGGCGAAGTAGTAGAGCGGGTGCCTGTGGTAGGTGACCTGCCTCCTGCCGTCCTTGCGCATGCTCGTGCCGAGCAGTGCGCTCCGTGCGCCCATGATCGCCCTGGGCTTGCCGCGTGTGATGAGCGGCGGCCACGCCATCGCGCACGCGCCGTTGCAGCTGCTCAGCGCACGCCTGTCGTGCGAGAACATGTAGAGGGCCCGTCCGCGTGAGTCGACGAGGATCCGGCCAAGCCCGCTCTGACCGAGCTTGACCGCTGCTCGGTTGTGGGTCGCCGCCCCTGCGCTCGAGGCAACGACTGCGCTCGCCAGCACGAGCAGGGCGACCGCGGCCAGCCGACCGAAGCGCAAACGATTGATCTTCTTCCTGTTCATGGCTTCCTTTCGTTGGAGTCGACCTTGTGGCCCTAGGGACTCCGGCGGGCGGGACTTATTCCCGTGGCCCGGGAATAGCGACGGCGCAGCGGTGTCTTCCGACTCAGAAGCTGAAACGTTCGAAGGGAGGCACGACCATGAAGGCACCAAGACTCCGAGAAGCAGATTCGAAGGTCCTCGTCGTCGCTCTGGGTGTTGCTCCGATCGAGGCCCCGAATGGGAACGTCCTCGTCGTCGCGCCGGCACTGAACTCGTGGCTCCGGCGTTGGGCATCCGATGACGATCGAGCTCGACGGCAGGCCGCCGAGCGTCTGGACGCGTACCTAGAGCAACTCGAGCGAGACGGCGTTCACGCGGAAGGTCGGATCGGAGACGCGGATCCGCTGCTCGCGATCGCCGATGCGCTGACGACGTTCCACGCAGACGAGATCGTGATCGCCACCGACGCCCGCACGAGATATGGAGCCGAGGAACTGGCACTGCGAGCGCGACAGCGCTTCTCCCTCCCCACCACGCGCGCCCGGGAGCCGCTGACGCTCGCCGCGTAGCGTCGTCTCAACGGAACATGGTGGCCTAGCGCCGATCTATGCTCGCCCGGACGAACCGGCCTTCGCCGGCCGCCACTCGGATGGAGCGCACGCTCGACCCCGCCCGGCTCGGAGACCACCTCGACCGGCTCTACCGGGCGGCGTGGGCGCTCTGCGGTTCGCGCGAGGACGCCGAGGACCTCGTCCAGGAGACCTACGCACGTGTGCTGGCCAAGCCTCGCCTGCTCCGGAACGAGGACGACCTTGGCTACCTCCTGCGCGCTCTGCGGAACACGTTCTTCAGTCGGCTGAAGACCGAGAGCCGACGTCTGAGGCCAGGGCCACTGCCCGAGCAGCTCGACGGGCTCGCCGACCCGCACGCGCGCGATCCCGAGGCCGCCGTCGAGGCCGGCGAGCTCTACGCGGCGATCGCCGCGCTACCCGACGACTTCCGCGACGTCGTCGCCGCCGTCGACGTCACGGGCCTCTCCTACAAGGAGGCGGCGCGGGCGCTCCGGATCCGGGAAGGAACGGTGATGAGCCGCCTCTATCGCGCGCGTCAGCAGATCGTGCGTCGAATCGACGGCGGCTCGGACTAGCCGGCGCCGGTGTAGATCGTCCCGACGAGCACCTTCTGGCCCGAAGAAGCCTGATCGCCGTCCGCCCGCTCGCGCGTGACCGTGAGCAGCGGGAAGTCCTTCGGCGAGACACCGGCCCACAGGGTCACGTCTCGACCGTCGTTGAACGTCCCGACCGGAACGAGCACGCCGGCCGGGTTGCGGAGCCACGCCTCGTAGAAGCGACCGTTCTCGAGTCGCGGCAGCCCCTTGGCGCCGAGCTCGATTCGCCAGCCGGACTGGGTCTTGGTCGCCGTCACGTCTCCGCTCGCCGCGGGCAACAGCCTCGTTGGGCCGAGAGCGGCCTGGAAGCGCTCGGGTGAGCTCCCGGAACGCAGAACGGCGAACCCGATCGCGACGACCAGTATCGCGGTCACGGCCGCCCCGGCGAGAACGAAGCCGCGCGGCGCCCAAGCCCGGCGCGGCCGGCGCTGGGCTTCGACGCGCGCCCGCAAGGCCGCCGGCGCCTCGACCTCGGCCGCGGCGCTTCGTGCCAGCGAGACCGCGCGCTCCTGCTCCGCCAACCGCTCTGCGAGCTCGGGAGACGCTTCAGCCCGCTCCCGAAGCGCTGCGCCGCGCTCCGGCTCGATCGATCCGTCTGCCAGCGCGGCCAGTTCGACCTCGGGAACTTGGTTCTCTTGTCGTCGCGCGCGTCTCATTGACACACCAAAGGTAACGCCGAGCTAGGAATGGCCAAGAAAGGTCTCACACGTGCATAGACCACTTTCCGGCGAAGCTATTCCCGGCGCAACGCCTCGAGCCGCTCCAGGCTCTCGGCCGGCCAGAGTGCTTTCGAGTCGTAGTAGACGTCGAACGCGGGAGTCCTGTCCGGAAGCGTGACCCAGGGCACCTTCGACCGCGTGAAGATGTGGACGTCCGGGGTGATCGAAGACGGCACGTCGAGCGTCCCCGCTCGGACGAACCGCACCTCGGGGCGTCCGTACTCGCTGTAGACCGCGACCTGGCACGTCGGACAGCGGTAGACCCGCTGTGCGCTGCCGTCGTCGCGCGGGACATCGACCGGCTGCGGCTCGCCCTCGAGCAACTCGACGCGGTCGGCCTCGATCAGCAGGTTGATCACGAACGCGCTGCCGGTTTGCCGCTGGCAGCTCAGGCAGTGGCAGCAATGGACGAACATCGGCTCGGAGGCCAGCCGGTACCGGACCGCCCCGCAGGAACAACCGCCTTCGCGTTCGGCGTTCACAAGCCGGACAGTACCTCCCGCGCCTCATCGAGCCAGTGCTCGTGAGCGGCGAGTGGCGCTACGCTGACGGCGTGGCCGAGCAGAGCGACACCCTCGTCTTCGTGCCGGCCTGGAACGAAGAGGAGAACTTGTCAGCGGTGCTCGAGGAGCTGCATCGTGAGCTCCCGGGCGCGGATGTGCTGGTCGTCGACGACGGCTCGACCGACGGGACGGCGGGCGTCGCAGCTGAGCATGGCGCCGATGTGCTCTCGTTCGGAGCCAACCGCGGGTTGCCCGCAGCGATCTCCGGCGGCTACGGCTACGCGGTCGAGCACGAGTACGAGTACTGCGGACGCGTCGACGCGGACGGGCAGCACCCGGCCGACGAGCTCCGGCGCCTGCTGGAGCGTGTGCGGGGAGGAACCTGCGACGTCGCCGTGGGATCGAGGTACGCGAGCGGCGACGGCTTCGAGGCTCGGCGGTATGAACCGACCCGTGCGCGGCGCCTCGGCACTGCGGTCCTGCGCCGGTCGATGGGAGTCGCGCTGCGGCGGCCGTTCTTCGACGCGACCAGCGGCCTCTACGCGGCGAATGCAAAGGCGCTTCCCGTGCTCGCCCGGCCCTACGACAGCACTGCGCCCGAGGTGCAGGCGCTCCTGCGCCTTCATGAGGAGGGGCTCCGGGTCGACGAGGTTCCCGTGCACATGCGCGAGCGCGCGAGCGGCGACTCGAAGCTGCGCGGCAAGAAGGCGGTCATGCTCGTGCTGACCGTCGCAGGGACGCTCATCACGTTCGAGGGGCTGAGGCGGGCGCGTGGGCGGCGCTGAGCCCAAGCGGCTCGTCGCGGTCTTCGGCTACTCGGCACGCCGCGTCGACGGCCTTCATCCGCTGGGTGTGCTGCGGCTCCGACATGCTGAGCAGTTCGCCAACGGCGCCGAAGCGGTCGTCCTGTCGGGCTGGTCGCGGCACGGCACGAGGATCGGCGAGGCCGAGCTCATGCGCGACGCCTGGCAAGGGCCCGACGTGCCGCTGATCTGCGACACGACGGCTCGAAACACGATGCAGAACGCGTCGGGGGTCGCGGCCTTTGCCCGAAAGCTCAGCGTCGACGAGGTGATTGTCGTCACGTCACAGTGGCACGCGCCCCGAGCCACGGCTCTAGTGCGCGCGGCGCTCGGCGACGCCGACATCTCGGTCCACGCCTCCTCCCCTCGCGGATCGCGGCACCCGCGCCTCCTCGCGCGAGAGCTCGTCTGCCTGGCCGCCCTGCCGTATCAGCGCCGCCGCGTCCGTCCGTCCCGGCTCGCTCACTCGCAGCCGTCGACGCAGGACGGCTGAGCTTGGAACGGTACGCTCACGCGCATGCGTGGGCTGTTACTCGCCGGGGACACTGAGCGCTCCGCCGCGCTGCGACACGAGATTCCGGTCGCGATCGGCGATCCGCTCCTGTTCGCGGACGTCGACGGGCAGCGGTACGTCCTGACGACCCGCCTCGAGAGTGCCCGTGTGCAGAGCGAGCTGCCCGACGCCACGATGCTCGACTACTTCGAGCTCGGCTACAAGGAGCTCGTCGAGAGCGGCCTGACGATGTACGAGGCCGGGCGCGAGATCGAGGCTCGAGCGGTGCGCGAGATCGGGATCACCGAGGCGATCGTCCCGGGCGACTTTCCGCTCGCCCTTGCCGACCGACTTCGCGACGAGGGCATCGTCCTGACCGTCGACGACAAAGCCATCGCTCGGCGGCGTCGCTCGAAGACGCCGGTCGAGCTCGAAGGCATCCGCGTCGCACAGCGGGCAGCCGAGGCGGGGATGGCCGCGGCGTCCGAGCTGCTCTCTCGTGCCCAGCCCGGCGCCGAGGGCCGCCTCGAGGTGGACGGCAAGCCGCTCCTGGCCGAGGACGTTCGCGCCGCGCTGCGCGAGGCGTGCGCCGAGGAGGGAGCGCCGTGCCCGCCCGATGTGATCGTCGCGTCGGTCTGGCAGGGCAACGGCCACGAGCCGGGCAGCGGCCCGCTCCCCGTAGGCCTGCCGATCCGCATCGACCTCTGGCCGCGGCACGAGGAGAGCGGGTGCTGGGCAGACATGGCGCGAACCTTTGTCGCCGGCCAGCCCGTATCCGAGCACGCGGAGCTGATCGCGGACCAGGACCGCCTCGTGCGGCAGGCGCTCGACGAGGCAAAGGCAGCCGTGCGGCCGGGCATCACGGGGCGGGAGCTGTTCGACGCGACCTGCGAGCTCTTCGAGTCCGCCGGCTACGCCACGCAGCGCACGTCGGACGGCGAGGAGAACGGCTTCCAGTACTCCCTCGGGCACGGCGTGGGGCTCGAGGTGCACGAGGCTCCGGGACTCGGCCTCTCTGGGCGCGATCCGCTCGTCCCCGGCGACGTGGTCGCGATCGAGCCGGGCCTGTGGGACGAACGCTTCGGCGGCGTGGGCTTCGAGGATCTCGTGCTCGTGACAGAGACGGGCGGCGAGGTGCTGACGCGGTTTCCGTACGATCTCGCGCCATCCTGAGTGAACGGAGGGATGATGCAGAAGCGCACGCTGGGAGCCGGCCGGTTGGAGGTGTCCGCCGTCGGGCTCGGCTGCATGGGGATGAGCCAGAGCTACCCGCCCTTCCCCGACCGGGACGAGATGATCGCCATGATCCGCACCGCGGTCGAACGCGGCGTGACGTTCTTCGACACCGCACAGGTGTACGGGCCGTTCACGAACGAGGACCTGGTGGGCGAAGCGCTCGAGCCCGTCCGCGACCAGGTCGTGATCGCGACGAAGTTCGGTTTCGATCTGGAAGACGGGCAAAGCAGCCACGGCATCGACAGCAGCCCGGAGACGATCAAGCGGAGTGTCGACGCGTCGCTCAAGCGGCTCCGGACGGACACGATCGACCTTCTCTACCAGCACCGCGTCGACCCGAACGTCCCGATCGAGGACGTCGCCGGCACGGTCAGGGAGCTGATCGCCGCGGGAAAGGCGCGACACTTCGGCCTCTCGGAGGCGGGCGTGATGACGATCCGGCGCGCGCATGCCGTCCAGCCCGTCACCGCCGTGCAGAGTGAGTACTCGCTGTGGTGGCGCGAACCGGAGGAGGCGATCCTGCCGACGCTCGCGGAGCTCGGGATCGGTTTCGTGCCCTTCAGCCCGCTCGGGAAAGGCTTCCTGACCGGCACGATCGACGAGTCGACGACGTTCGAGAGCACCGATTTCCGCAACACAGTTCCGCGCTTCGACGCGGAGGCGCGCTCCGCGAACCGCGTTTTCGTCGAGCTCCTCGAGCGCGTCGCGAAGCGCAAAGGTGCGACGCCGGCGCAGATCGGGCTTGCCTGGATTCTCGCCCAGGGGCAGTGGATCGTCCCGATTCCGGGCACCACGAAACCACACCGGCTCGAGGAGAACATCGCCGCAGTCGAACTAGAGGTCACCAGCGACGACCTGCAGGAGATCGAGACCGCGGCAGCCCAGATCACCGCGCAAGGTCACCGGTACGCGGAAGCCCAGCAACAGATGATCGATCGCTGACCTGCGATGACCGAGTCGCCTTCACGCCGCGTTGAGGTCACTGCAGCGGAATTCAGCGAGCTTTTTCGCAGCGTCAGCTCCTGGGGGCGCTGGGGCGAGCGGGATCAGCGAGGGGCACTGAATCACCTCGAGCCCGGGCGGGTGGTCGCGGCGTCGCGTCTCGTGCGCGACGGAACGACGGTGACGCTGAGCTTGCCGATGAACACGAAAGCCGCGGAAGACAACCCGGAGCCCGCGGTGCACTACATGACGACCATCCCGGGCACCGGCGAGTCAGGGAAGCTGCGGTTCGCGAAGGACTTCGTGGGCGCCGATTACCACAACGACGGCCACACGCACATCGACGCGTTGTGCCACGTCATCTACGAGGGCCGCCTGTACAACGGGACTCCGGCCGGGGCCGTGACGGCCGGAGGCGCCGAGGCCGATTCGATCGAGGTCCTCGCGAACGGCCTGGTTGCCCGAGGCGTCTTGCTCGATATCCCGCGTCTCCGGGGAGTCTCCTGGCTCGAGCCGGGCCAGCACGTCTTTCGCGACGAGCTCGAGGCCGCCGAGCTCGAGCAGGGCGTCACCGTCGGCGAAGGCGACGTGCTCCTCGTTCGCACCGGTCACACCCGCCGCCTCAGCGAGCTCGGGCCGTGGCCGACGGCGACTGCCAAAGCGGGCCTGCACCCCACGACGATGTCGTTCGTCGCGGAGCGCGGCGTTGCAGTGCTTGGCGGCGACGGAAACAGCGACACCGCCCCCAGCAGCACCGAGGGCGTCGACTTCCCGATTCACGTCCTGGCGCTCAACGCCATGGGCGTCCACCTGCTCGACTACCTGCAGCTCGAGGACCTGCTGGCCGCATGCGAAGAGGCAGGTCGCTGGGAGTTTCTCTTCGTTGCGGCTCCGCTCCGCATCACCGGCGGAACAGGCTCGCCGCTGAACCCGCTCGCCGTCCTCTAGCCGTCCTCGTACTCGTCGTGGCGGCGCCACCACTCGTAGGGCTTTGTCTGCGGGTACCCGGCGGGCGAGTCCTCCCAGTTCTCTTGACGACCGAGCGGTGTCAGGTCGAGGAACGTCCAGACGCTACCGAGAGCCTCGACGCCGCGGGTCGTCGTGAAGTACGTGCGAAACACATCGTCGCCGTCACGAAGGAAGACGCTGAGGCCGAACGTCTCGCCGTCCTGGTAGACGTCCGGCTGCGGCGTTTCCGGCCCGACTCCGAAGTCGACGTTGAAAGGGCTCTCGAACGACGAGTACCACGGGATCGTCCAACCCATCCGCTTACGGTACGGCTCGATCTTCGAGATCGGCGCGCGGGACACGAGCGTAAAGGACGTGTCGCGGGCGTGAATGTGGGCGAGATGGCCGATCTGGTCGACGAACATCGAGCAGCCGTCGCAGCCCACGTCCCGGTTCGGACCGAACATGAAGTGATAGAGGAGTAGTTGCCGGCGCCCCCGGAACAGGTCGGGCAACGTGGCTTTGCCCTCCGGCCCGTCGAAGACGTAGTCGTTGTCGATCCGGACCCGCGGCAGCCTCCGACGCTCGGCGGCGAGCGCATCGCGTGCCCGGGTGGCTTCCTTTTCCTTCCCGAGGAGCTCCTCCCGCGCTGCTTGCCACTCCGCCTCGGAGACGACCGGTGGAAGGTTCATGGCGCTCCTTTCGGTCGTTCGATTCAATCCGGGTACTCGTCCTTCCGCCAGGCGCGGGGCTCCGCAGGCTGCTCTTTCGGCGTTCGGTCGAGCAGAAAGCTGGCGTAGGGCGCGACGAACGGGTCGGGCGCCGACACGGTGTAGGTGTGGTACACGGTCCCGTTCTCACGAGCGAAGGCGATCCAGCTCGGGTTCTCGCGCAGCCCGTCCTCGAGCTTAGCCCCGACCTGGTCTGACCACTCCTCGAGCCAGTCCGGCGGGTTGTCGATCAGCTGCTTGACCTCGGGGATCTCCTCTGCCTGCTCCTTCTTCAGTGCGAGGCCGAAGTCGAAGGCGAAGTCGGTGTCGTAGGTGGAGACGTAGGGGAACTGCCAGCCCATCCGCTCCTTGTACGCGGTCAGGCGCTCGATCGGCGCCCGCGAGAAGCAGAGCAGCGTCACGTCGCGGTGGTTCAGATGGACCCGCCCGCCGTCGAGCTCGTCGGCCAGGCCGGTGCAGCCGGGGCAGGCCCCGTTCGTGTAGTCGGGGCCGAACATGATGTTGTAGGCGAGCAGCTGAGAGCGCCCGTCGAAGAGCTCGGCGAGTGTCTTCTTGCCGTCGTCTGTGTCGAACAGGTACTCCTTCTCGACTGGGACCCAGGGGAGATCGAGACGCTTTTTCCTGATCTCCTCGTCTTGCTTTGCCTGCTCGGCCTCGAGCTTGGCGAGCTCGTCCCGGGCCGCCTGCCATTCCTCGCGGGTGCCGATCTTGTGTTCGGGCATCTCGTCTCCCTTCTGTTCAATGCGCGAGCCGACTCAGTCGTCGGCTCGGACGCTACCGATCACGAACCAAGACCGACGGCGACCGGGAAACTCATCGCAGCGGGTGCACGAGTAACGTCTTTCGCGATGCACCTCCTGGACCGGATCCGAGCGTCGGCACATCGTGCCACCGCGCGGCTGTCGCTCGTCGGCGCGGATCCCCACGACGACGAGGACCTGCGCGCTCGAAAGGCGCTGCTGGTCCTGATCTCGGTGCTGATCCTGCCGGTCGCGGCGTTGTGGGGCGCGCTCTACCTCGCGTTCGGGTCGCCGGTCGGTGTTGTGCCGCTCGTCTACTTCGGCATCCTGCTCGGTGCAATCGCCGTGTTCTCGCGCACGCGCGACTTCCCATGGCTGCTCCGGGTCGGCCAGGTCGACATCCTGCTCGCGCCGACCCTGTCGATGATTCCGCTCGGCGGATTCCTCGACTCCGCGGGGGTCGGCTTTTGGGGGATTCTCGCGCCGCTCGGGGCGCTCGTGTTCAGCGACGTCCGGTCCGCGGTCCGCTGGTACGTCGCGTTCGTCGTCGTGTTCCTCGGATCGGGGCTCGCGGGCGAGATCATCGGCCCGATCTGGACGCCGCTTCCCGTCTGGTTCACGAGCACGATGCTGGCCCTGAACATCGCGGTCGGCGGAACCATCATGTTCCTGCTGCTCGCGGTCTTCGCCAGCCAGCGCCGTGAAGCGCTGGCAGCGCTCCGCCAGGAACAGGCAAAGGCGGAAAACCTCCTGCTCAACATCCTGCCGAGCTCGATCGCCGACAGGCTGAAGGCCGAGACCCAGCCGATCGCGGATCAGTTCGGCTCGGCCTCGATCCTGTTCGCCGACGTGGTCGACTTCACGCCCTGGTCGGAGCGACTCCCGCCCGCCGAGGTGGTCGGCTACCTCGATCGCCTGTTCAGTCACTTCGACGAGCTCGCGGAGCGGCACGGGCTCGAGAAGATCAAGACGATCGGCGACTGCTACATGGCCGCGGCCGGCGTTCCGACACCACGTCCCGACCATGCTCGCGCGCTCGCGCTCATGGCGCTGGACATGCTCGAGGTGATGCGCTCGGACGAAGGAGTCGGGCACCTCGGGCTCGAGCTTCGGGTCGGCATCAACTCCGGCCCGGTGGTTGCGGGCGTGATCGGCCGAAAGCGCTTCCTCTACGACCTCTGGGGCGATGCGGTGAACACGGCGAGTCGCATGGAGTCCCACGGGACGCCGGGACGGATCCAGATCACCGGCGCAACGTACGAGCTGGTCGCCGACGAGTTCGAGTGCGAGCCGCGGGGAATGATCACCGTGAAGGGAAAGGGCGAGATCGAGACGTGGTACCTGATCGGTCAACGGGTCGACGGCGCGTCAGCCGCCCACGACCGGGCGCGCGAGCACACGCTCGCCGACCGAGGGCACGAGCCCCAGTGAAGCAGCACTCCCCCGACAGCCGGCGGCAGTCGCCGCCGGCTGTCCTCTCCCCCGGGCCCGGAAAAGACTTCAGCTCATTTGCGTTTGGTTTCGGCGCGCCGGCGCGAGAGCGTCGATCGGGCGCTGCTCGTCTCCATAGCGCCTGAGCGGGATCACGACCTCGAATCGCGCACCGTGCGGCATCGCGGGCTCGTAGACGATCTCCCCACCGTGAGCTCGAGCGTAAGCCTGGGCGATCGAGAGACCGAGTCCAGAGCCGTCGCCTCGGCCCCGCGATTCGGAGCTGCGCGCGAACCGGTCGAACAGGCGAGGGACGAACTCAGGCGGAACCCCCTCGCCGCGATCCTCGACCACGAGACGGAGGTGCCGGTCCTCCCCGACCGCGGTGATCGTGACCGGTGGCTTGCCGTGGCGCATCGAATTCGCCACCAGGTTCGAGAGCATCCTATCCAGCGCTGCCGGATCGACCACCGCCTCCAGGTCCGGCGGAACCGCAATCGTCACCGCGTTCGACCGGGCATCCGCGAGTGAATGGACCAGCTCCTCGATCTTGGGGCGCAGGCGAACGGGCTCAGGAGAGATACGGATCGCCACCAGTTCGAGACGGGAAAGGTCGAGCAGCTGTTCGGCCAGCGTCCGCATCCGAGCAGCCTGCTCTCGAAGCGCGTTTCGGAGAGCCTGGCGCTCTGGCTGGGACAGCTCATCCTCTCGTTCGTTCAACGTAACTGAGATGCCGTAGATGCTCGACAACGGGTTCCGCAACTCGTGTGTCGCCAGCGCGATGTACTCGGTCTTCACGACGTCGAGCTCATGCAGCTTTTCGCGGGCGAGCGCGTCTTCGAGCAAGGTTGCGGCCACAACGCCGACCGTCGCGAGCGCCTCCTCATCGGTCTCGGTAAGAGAGGCCGGCGCAACGCGCGTGCCGCAGAGAAAGGCGAGACATCGGTCTCCGCTGATCAGCGGGAGGGCGAATGCCGAGGTGAGACCCCCAACGGTGAGGAAGACGAGGTTCTCGGCGTCCCGGGCCTCTGCGAGCAAGGACACGATCGAGCCTGCAGTCTCCCCGACCTCTTCCGTTTGGCCGTCAAATCGGACCGCCGCAACGGAGTCGAATTCGAACGTTTCCGCCACTGCAGTGCACACGTTTTCGAGGAGGTCCGACGCCGACAGCCCGCCACGGCCGGCGATCGAAATTCGGCGCACGGCGTCGAGCGTCTTCCCAGGGTCCGGCGCGAGGCCGATCATCCGCTCACCGCGAGCGTGGCCGACGACCCCAGCGTGTAGGAGCGATCCCCGATCGAGAGCGTGGCCGACTCCGCGCCGTCCTCGCTGAGCCACGCCTCGACGACGTCGAGGACGCCAATGACCGCACGAGATTCCCATTCGGAGTCGACGCAAACCTCGCTCCGCGATCGATCGAACGAGATCGACGATCTGTCGAAGATCCGGGCGAGCCGGACCACGAGGTCTGGCACGCGCGTGGCATCCTCGACCGCGACTCGAATCTCAACCATCGGCCCCTCCCAGTTTCGAAGCCTCATCGCCGACCGGGCTGTTGGGGTCGGCTCGAACTTGCTCCAACCTGCTGGCTGAGGGTGGACCGGTGGCGGCTCGCTTGTTCGACCGCCCGTGCTCGACTGCGCCGAAGGTTGTGACGCGGTCAGTCGGAACATAGCAGGGATCCCCCAAACAGACAGATCGCTTTATGCGATGCGCTAAAATGCCGTCGTTCCTCGGCACTCAAAGCGCTGGAGTGAAGCTGGCGGTCTCGCTGACAACAGCTGAAATTCGAGGATCGAAGATCCTCGTGACAGGGCTGCGCGAGCCCGGATCGTGCCGCGCATGATCGAGCGCGAGCCGCTGCATCTTCGTGTGCTGATTGCGAACGAGAGGCGCGATCGGCTCGAGCTGCTTGCGCAGGTCGTCATCGGCCTCGGCCATGAGGTGATCGCTCGTGAGATCTACGTCAAGGAGGTTGGAGCCGCCACGGAGAGGGAGCGTCCGGACGTGGCCCTCGTCGGTCTCGGGCTTAGCTCGGAGCACGCCCTCGACCTGATTGCGGAGATCGTCCGTGAAGCCGCGTGTCCTGTGATCGCGCTGCTGTCTGCGAAGGATCCTGCTTACGTCCGGGAAGCGGCGAAACGCGGCGTCTTCGCCTACATCGTGGACGGCGACGCCGCCGAGCTGCAGAGCGCGATCGACATCACGCTGCAGCGTTTCGCGGAGTACCAGAGCCTCCAGGGCGCCTTCGGCCGTCGGGCGCTGATCGAGCAGGCGAAGGGCATCCTGATGGCGCGACACGCGATCGATGGCGACGGCGCCTTCGAAATGCTCCGGGACCACTCGCAGCACAACGGCCGAAAGCTGGTGGACGTTGCGCAGGCGATCGTCGACAGCCACTTGCTCTTGCTACGGCCGACACAGCCGACGCCAGCTAGCCCCGAGCCGGCAACGTAAAAAGCGCAGGCTGCGGCTCTCACTCGACGGCCGGCACGATTCGCGGCGTCTCGAGGCCGGCGAGCCGACAAGCCTCGGCGACCGCGTCATCGGAGGCGGCCTCGAAGACGTGGAAGCACGTCTCATCTCCAGGGAGGAGCGTCGTACGGACGTACCGGACGGATACGCCCTCCTGGGACAGCTGCCGTGCGGCGGCACGAGCGCGCCGTCCCGCTGCGCGCGCGTCCTGCGCCTGGCTGCCCGGAACATAGATCTCGACGAGATAGCTCGGCACGGTCGAAACCTCCTGAGATGAGAGCGTCGGAGGAGCCGACGCGGGTCGGCTCCTCCATTCCATGTTCCAGCCGGCTCCTGCTCCTCTCAGAAGTTGCAGTAGGGCCCGGGCTCGTCGAGCTCGCCGCGGAACGACTGGCCCACCGGCGCCATGATCACGCTGATGTCTTGTGCAACCTGCCCGCTTTCGTTACGCCCGATGTGACCCTGGCCCGTGTCCACGTAGCCGTGCCCTGCCGTCACGACATGCGGCGTGCAGGTCGGGTCGTCGTACTCGTAGAACGTGACCGCTCCCAGCGTGACCGTGATGAACACCGGGCCTGGATGGCTGTGCCAGCCGGTGTAGGACCCAATGGCGTAGTCATGCTTTCGCACGACGATGTCGGTCGGCCCCTTGGTCTTTGCCTTGAAGTCGACCGGGCTGTGCGGAGACGACCTCACGTGGAAGGCGTCGTACGTCCCACGTGCCAACAAGGTCGGCGTCACCCCTGAGGGTGGCGAAGCCAGCGCCACCGCCGCGATGGCGCCAAGCACGAGCGCCACGCCCACAGCCAGGGCCGGGATATAGATGCGTCGCTTCACTGTTCCTCCGTTTCTCGATTACGAGAGGAGCATCCCGACCCCCGAGCAGGCGCGAAAGTGGAGAAACCTCAGGTCTTTGCCAGATCGGCGTCCTGCGTTTGCGCCAGCCGCGCGAGCTCCGTGCGCGAGCGGACGCCGAGCTTCCGGTAGACGCGGGTGAGGGCGGTGGCCACCGTGTGCTCGGTGAGAAAGAGCGCAGCGGCGACCTCGCGGTTCGTGCGGCCCTCGGCAACGAGCGCCGCGATCCGGCCTTCCGCGGGCGTCAAGCCCTCGATCCGTCTGCGGCCGCCGATCGTCCCGAGCTCGGCGCGTGGCCTTCTCCGCCCACCCGGCCGCCCCGCAAGCCTCGAAGCCCTCGAGGGCCGCCGTGATCGCCTCCCGGGCCGCACGCTTCTGTCGCGCCCGCCGCCTGACGGTTCCGAGTGCCAAGCAGCGCCCGCGCGCGTCCGAACATGTCCCCGATCGCCTCGTGCTCCGCGAACCGCTCCGGCGAGCTCGGCCGCCGCCGCGTCGGTGTCGCCGCGAGCGGCCGCGACGAGACCGCGACAACGCCGCACTTCTGCCTGCACTCCCTCGCGCCCGTCGCGAGCCGCCTCCGCCTCCCACGAATCCACGAGTGCGTCGGCGTCATCCACCTTCCCGAGCGCGAGCAGGGCTTCGGCGTGGCCGGCCCGCCACCAGAACGCCGCTGACTCCTTGTCTCCATTGCGGCGCCTCTCGTCTTGCGCAGCGGCAAAGTGTGCTTCGGCCTCATGCGGGCGGCCACCCCACAGCTCGACGAGTCCGAGCAGCGCTACGTCTTTTGCGTGAAGTATTGGGGAGTCCTCGGTCACCGGCAGATTGCTTTCGGTGAGGCTGCGAGCCCGCTCGAGGTCTCCTCGGTGAGCGGCGATCTGGGCGACGAGCGCGATGTTCAACGGTTGTTCATCGGCGTCGTCGAGTGGCGTACTCGCGGCTGATCGCCCTGCTCCGCTCGGCGTAGTCGTCGGCGAGGACGAACCGGCCGGCGCGGAGTTCCAGGTTGCCGAGCGACCAAAGCGCGTCTTCGATGATGAGCTCGTCGCGGTCACTCCATTCCCGTTCGATGCCCTCGAGAAGCGCGCGGGCGCGCTCTAGGCGGTACGTGTAGATCAGCGGGCGTACGAAATACAAGGTCGCCTCGGCTCGCTGCCGTGGGTCGACGGTGGCCGCTACGCGTTCAGCCCGCTCGACGAGCCGGAGGGCGTCCGGGTCGCCCGCCCGGAAGCCGTTGTGGGCAAGCATCGCGAGGACACGTGCGCGCAGACCGTCGTCGTCGAGCTCTTCGGCGAGCTCGAGCGCGGCGTCGACATGCTCGGCTGCGGAGCGTTCGCCCTCAGTGCCCGAAACGACCTGGCCAAGCCACAGGTGGATCTCCGCCCGTAGCGTCGGCAGCGCGGCAGCCGCTTCGAGCGCCTCCCGCCGCAGCTCGATCGCGCGCCCTAGGTCGACGCCCCAGGACGCAATCTCGCTGAGCAGCACGAGCGCCTCCGCCCGCGCGCCCGCGCCGACCCGGGGAAGCAGGTCGAGCAAGAGCGCTCGAGCGCGCTGCATGTCGGCCGCCTCGACGTGGGCACGCGCGGCGGCGAGCATGCGGCGATGCCGATCCTCGAGAGCGTCCAAGGGCGTGAGGCGCAGGGCGTACTCGCAGAGCTCGGCCGCGCGCGCTCCCGCGGGCACGGGCGAGGGTCGCTGCATTCTCCAAGATCGTGGCGACCTCCTCGTCGGGCCCATCGGAGGCGAGCGCGAGGTGCCGAGCGCGCTCGACCGGATCGTCGACGACCGCGGCGAGGCGTCGATGAGCTCCGCGCCGCTCTTCCTGGGCCGACTCCTGGTAGGTGACCGACGCGAGCAGCGGATGGGTGAAGCGGACCGCGTCGGTCGAGAGCTCGACCACTTGCGCTGCGACCGCCGGTTCGAGCGCCTTCGGGCTGATCCCGGCGGCGCCGAGGAGAACAGATGAAGGCCGGCCGTGCGCGGCAGTCAGGAGCAACGCCTCGCGCGTGGCTCCTTCGAGTCCGGCCAGGCGGGCGCCCACCAGCCGCTCCAACGTCTCCGGAACCGGAAACGGCTCCAACGAATCGGCGGTCGCGCCTGCCGCGTCAAGGCCGCGAGCAAGCTCGAGCGCGTAGAACGGATTCCCGCCCGAAATCTCGTGGAGACGGCGGAGCGTCGGGCGCGCGAACTGCCGGCCGAGCCGACGTTGGAGGAGCGTGTGTATCGCTCCGATGCTGAGCGGGCCAACTCGCAGTCGCTCGACGACGTCCGGCTCGAGGTCCTCCTCCACCGCCGGGCCCTCTCCAGATTCGTCGAGACGCCGCGCAAGGAGCAGCACTATGCGCTCGGAGCGCAAACGTCGGAGCGCGAACGCCAACGCACTTGCGGACGACGAATCAACCCACTGGATGTCGTCGACCGCCAGGACGAGCGGCCGGTCCTCGGCGAGCGCCTGCAAGCTCGTCCGAACCGCGACCGCGAGGGCCCGGGGGTCTATCTCGTACTCCGGCGTCCGATCCATGAGCAGCGCGCCTTCGAGTGCGCGCCGCCGAGGCGCTGAGAGCGTCGGCATTACGTCCTCGACAACGCCGAGAGAGAACCTCCTCGCAAGTCCTGCCGTCCAGAGCGTCGATTTCCCGACTCCCGCCTCGCCCTCCAGTACCAGGGCTCTCACCCCTCGATCCGTGCCGTCGAGGAAGGCGGTGAGGAAGTCGAGCTCCTCGTCCCTGCCCAGAATCTCGTGTGCCATCACGATCATCGTGACAGAGCGGGGGCGGAAATCCGCTTGCACAGAGGTCTTCCGACCATTCGCGCCTCCCTAGCGCCAAGGCGAAAGACGACTCGGCCGGGCTTAGCGGAGTCCGCGGACCTCGTACGCCGCGACTGGACGAGCGAAGCCTTTGAGCTCGAGGTTTCCGGCCGGTGCCGTCTCGACCGTCTCCTCCACGGCTGCGAACAGGCGCTGGCCGATCAGGATCTGGCCGGCGGCCGCCTGGGTGCTGAGCCGCGAGGCGAGGTTCGCCACCGGTCCCACGACGCCGTAGTCGTAACGCCCTTCGAACCCGATTCGCCCGATCGTCGCGTAGCCGGCTTCGCTCCCGACACCCAGCCCGAGCTCGATTCCGCGCTTACGCCAGACCGCAGCCAGCTGCGTGAATCGCTCCTGTGCGGCGACTGCGAACCGAACGGCCTGGCGCTCGTGATGGGCGACGGCGAGAGGATCGTTGAAAAACACCATCACACCGTCGCCTGCGAAGTGCTCCAACGTCCCTTCGTGCGCCGGGATCTGCTCGCCGAGCGCGGCGTGGTACTCGCGCAGGACGTCGAACACTTCCTCGGGGGCCGCCGTCTCGGCAAAGGCTGTGAAGCCGCGCAGATCGCAGAAGAGACAGGAGATGTACGCGCGATGGCCGGCTAGGAGCTGCTCGCCGTCCCTGCTGGAGAGGAGCTCTGCTACCTGCGGGGAGACGAACCGGGCGAGCTCCGTGCGCTGCCGGTCAACCGCCTCGATCAGGCGCGCATTCGCAACCGCGATAGCCGCTTGGTCGGCGAAGGTCTGGACGAGCCTCATATGCTCGTCGGTGAAAGGCTGCGGTTCACGGCGCGAGAGAACGACGACCCCGATGAGGTCGTCGTTGACCATGATCGGGACGCCGATCGCCGATCGGTAGTAGTACGTCGGTCCACCATACGAGTACTCCGGGTCATCACGGATGTCCGGGATGTGGACGGGCTCACGCGTCACCGCCGCCCGGCCGGCGGCCGTCGTTCGGTCGAGAGCATGGGGATGTTGTCTGTCCCACTCGGCAGCGTCGGCGTCGGTGTGGTGCGCCACCACCTCCAGCAGCCCGTGCTCGAGCAGATACAAGGCGCCGTAGTCGGCATTACACAGCCGCTCACAGGCTTCGACCACCTCGTCGAGGACGGGCTGGATCCCCGCGCTGCGGACGACCGCGCGCAGGACACCGCTGATCGCGCGCTGCTGCTCGCGCATGTCCTCGAGCTGGCGAGCGAGCTCGGCGTCGTCGGAGGCCACGCCGGCCATCTGCGCAGCTTAGAGCCCCGCGCCGCGCTCGGCTCGTCGCGAGGTCACTGCATTAGCCGAATACTCCCTCCGGGTCGTACTTCTCCTTTACACGCCGCACGCGCTCGAGGTTGCCGCCCCAGTAGGCGCGGTGCTCGTCGGGTAGGTCCGGATCGGGGAAGTTCGCGTACACGCCGCCCGAACCGAAGGGGTGCACGAGCTCCCACGAGTCCGACAGCCAGGTGCGCGCGGCCTCGGTCGCCACGGCGTCGAAGCCGGCCGGGACGACGACCGAGTGCTCGAGCAGGAACAGCTCCTCGCGGTGTGGGAAGGCGGTGGCGTTCGCAGGCACGCGGTTGTAGGCGCCGCCCCAGGGCATGAAGTCGAGTTTCCGCGCCTCACCGGGGCGGCGTCCCCGGACGAAGAGATCCATCAGCGCCTCGACCGAGCCGGCCGGCAGCGGCTCGCGGAAGAACTCCGACTTCGTATACGGGTGGCCGTGCTCGTCTTCCTGGTCGCCCGGGCCTTGCTCCGCAAGGTAGTTCTTCAGCGAGCCGTAGCGCATGTGCGCGCGCTCCGAGGTGGCGGCGTCCGCGCCGGCGACCGACACGAACTCGTCGAGCAGCGCCGCGGTCTCGGTCTCGCTGCCGATCATCGAGCCGAACAGGTGGACCAGAGGGTCTGCGCCGGCTTCCGCATCGACGGTGACGAGCAGGCTCGCCGCGAGTGCGTCCGGCCCGGTCGGCGACCACTCCTGCCAGGCGGCGATCAACGGCGATGCGAGCTCGTAGGGCCACTCGAGGTGGAACGAGGTGGCGGCGGGATCGGCCACCGTGCGGAGCGTGAGGCGCGTGACCACGCCGAGACCTCGGGCGCCAGCGCCGCGCAGCGCCCAGAACAGGTCCTCGTGGCGCTGCTCGTCGCACTCCACCACCCGTCCGTCGGCCAGCACCACCTCTGCCGCCACTAGCTGGTCCGACAAGAGCCCCCGGCTTCGGCCCAGTAGGCCGAGCCCGCCGCCGAGTGCCTGGCCGCCGATCCCGACCGTGGCGCCGCAGCCGCCCGGAATCGTGACTTCGTACTGGGCAAGCGCGGCGTAGAGGTCACCGAGCCGGAAGCCAGGCCCCACGATCGCCAGGCCGTCCGAGAGCTCCAGGGAATGCATCGGCGCGAGGTCAAGCACCATCCCGGGGCCGGACGAGCGCCCAGCGAAGTCGTGCCCTCCGCTCCGCACCGCGATCTCGATACCCGCGCGACGCGCGAACGCGATCGCCTCGACCACGTCCTCGCGCGTTTGGCACAGCACGATCGCCTGCGGACGCACGTCGTTGAAGCGCGGGATCTGCGGCTTGCGAACCTCGTCGTAGCGCGGCGAGTCGGGGAGGACGACCTCGCCGTCGAGAGCCGTCGTCAGGTCCCGCCAACCAGTCTCGAGCATGGCCATGTCATGCCTCCTGCCAGAGAGTGTGACCGACCGGCAGCTGCCAGATTACGTTACGGAGGGGTCTCTGCAGGTCGGGTCCGAGGAGGAGGTGACCCTCAGCGCCGAGCTTTTTGCGCGCCCGTCGCTGCGTGGACGGCCTTCGTCAGCTCGAGGATCTGATGTGAGAGGTCGAGCAGCTCCTTGTTCTGGCCGTCCTCCTCCTGCACCGTCGACCACTGCTGGTTGGCGATCACCTCACGCTTCTCGTCCGCGCGGTTCTGGCTGATCATCACGAAGGTCGAGACGAAGATCGCCTCGAGGGACACGATCATCGTCAGGAGCCCGTAGGGATACGACTCGACGCCGAAGCCGATCCAGCTCGCGAACCAGATGACGTGGAGGACGACGAACGTCATCGAGCCGCTGAATGCCGTGATTCGGTCGGCGAGGCGATTCGGGGCTCATGGCGCGCTGGCGGGCGTGCTCCATCAGCGCCGGGCTGACGAGCTCCTTCGGCGGGACCAGGTGCGGCCGGGTTAGCTTGAGGCCGTTGGGGCTGTTCTCGGACATCGCTAGACCACCGAAGGAGGGTCTTCTCCCCGCCTCCACGCGATCAGCTCGTTGGACACGACCTTGACACTGCCGGCGAACGGGATCCCGAGCAGGGCGCCGACCACGCCCGCCAGCTGCGCGCCGACCGCGACGCTCAGCGCGATCGCGAGCGGCGAGAGCTTGACCGTTCGGTGATAGACGAGCGGCTGGAGGACGTTGTTCTCGATCTGCTGGTAGACGATCATCGCTGCGACCACGATCGCGGCGGTCACGATTCCTTGGGTGGACAGGGCGACGACGGCGACGATGATCGTTCCGATCGTCGCTCCCACCATCGGGACGAGGTCGAAGATCGCCACGATCAGGCCGAGCGCGATCGGGTACGGGACCGAGGTCGCCGTCAGGATGACCGCCGTCACAGAACCGGCCACGAAGCTGATCAGGAGATTGCCGCTGACGTAGCCGCCGACGGCCGTCGAGATGCCCTCTCCGGCGCGTCGCACTCGCTTACGGTTTCGCTCGGGGACGAACCCGACGAGCGACTCGAACCACTGGCGTCCTCCGAGCTGGACGAAGAGGGTCAGAAAGAGGACGAAGACGATCGAACCAGCCGTGCGCACGACCGAGTCGACGGCGCCTCGCGCCGGGCCCGAAGTCGCGCCGAGGGTGCCGGCGTCGATCTCCTTTGCCCGTTCGACGATGTGGAATCGCGTCTCCAGGAAGCCAAGCTCGCCGTGCCCCTTCCTCAGATCGTCGACGATCTGCGGCCCGTTGTGCACCAGGCGCGTGGTCTGGTCAACAAGCGGCGAGAGAAGGAAGTACCCCAAGACTATGAGCGCCGCCAGGAGGAGGCCGAAGCTGATCCCGACCGCGGCCCCGCGCCTCAGTCCGCGGCGTTCGAAGACCTGAACGACCGGCTCGGCGGCCATCGCGAGCACGATCGCCGCAACGAGCTCCAGGAGAATCGAGCGCGTCGCGTACAGACCGGCGAGCAAGACGAAGCCGACGAGCGCGATGCCGACGAACAAGGCGATCGTGCGCGCCGGGATCGTGACCGACACCGGGGGCTCGCCCTTGTTTGCGCCACCTCGATGTCCCGGAGCCCGGGACTTCGCGGCCGACGCCATCTCAGATTTGGGCTCCGACCGGCGTCCGTGCATCCTGGAACCGGCCGCTGCTGACGAACAGCCACGCGACGATCAGTCCGAACACGAACCCGCCGACGTGTGCGAAGAAGGCGACGCCGCCACCGTGCGCATCGGCGCTGAAGAGGCCGACGTTCGCCTCGTACAGCTGGTACAGGAACCAGAAGCCGAGGAAGAACCACGCCGAGATGCGGACCGGGAAAACGACGATCAGACCCAGCACGCGCGAGTTGGGATAGAAGACGAAGTACGCGCCGAGAACGGCCGCGATCGCGCCGCTCGCGCCCAGGTTCGGAACCCGGGCGTCGGCCGCCGTCCCGGCCAGCAGCGTCATTCCGGCCTGTGCGATCGTCGCGACGAACCCGCCGGCCAGGTAGAAAAGCAAGTAGCGAAGGTGGCCGAACGCGTCCTCCACATTCTTCCCGAAGACCCCAAGGAAGAGCATATTCCCGAGGATGTGATCCCAGCTCCCGTGCAGGAACATCGAGGTCAGCCAGCTGATCTCCCACGGCTCGGGGGCATTGCAGCTCCCGTTGAACGAGCACGCGTAGAACGAGGCGTGCACAACCGACGAGTCGAGGTGCGGCAGTTCGTAGAAGAGCCAGACGGCGAAGTTCGCCGCGATGATCGCGATCGTGACGATCGGAAAGCGGCGAGCCGGGATCCCGTCTGAGAGCGGAAGCATGCGACCAGCGTCGTCGAGCGTACACCCTCTCGCATCGGCGAGTTCACCGACGCGCCGCGGAAATTCGCGTTGCGGCGAGCACTGCGGACTTCACGCACGCCGTCTGCGCATTCGCCGATTCGCCGACTGGCGCGGACGCGCAGGATCAAGGACGTCAATCAACAACGGAGGTCAACCTATGAGCACCATCGTTCAACAGGCAGAACAGCTGGCCGACGATCGACTCAAGAAGGTGCGTTGGGCACTGGGCCTGAGCGGTCTGCTCGCGATCGTGTTCGCGATCGTGATCCTCGTCTGGCCGAGCATCAGCCTCTTCGCGCTCGTGATCCTGTTCGGGGCGTTCGCCCTCGCGCGGGGATCGTCGGGCTCGGAATGGCGATCTGGGGCCCGATCAAGGAAGGGCGCGGCTGGCTCGTGCTCTCGAGCCTGGCCGGCATCGCCATCGGCCTGGCCGTCTTTTTCTTCACGTACATGTCCGCACTGGCTCTGCTCTATGTGATCGGGGCCTATGCCCTGACGTTGGGGATCCTCACGGTCCTCGGCGCGCTCCGGCTCCAGATCGACAACAGTGACAAGACCGTTCTCGTCCTCAGCGGGCTCGTCTCGGTCGCCTTCGGCGTCCTGATGCTCGCGAAGCCCGGGGACGGCGCGCTGGTGCTGCTCGCACTCATCGCGGCCTACTCGCTGGTCGTCGGGATCGCCGAGCTGGCGGTCGCAATCGGCTGGCGCCGGCTCCTGGCCAGCGCCTCGCGCGACTACCTCCGGACGGCGGGCCCCGCAGGCGTCCCACTAACGTTGCCCGGTGTGCGCTCGGGACTTCGAGCTCGAGCGCACGCCGCGGCTCCAACGGAAGGGATGCGATGAGTAGTGCGACATCCGCGGCCAAGGCGGCCAGCCCGATCGGGGTCGACTCGCGTGGCCTTCGTGTCCTCAAGGTCCTCGGCTGGATCGCGGCCGGGGCGCTCGTGCTCGGTGGTCTCGATCTGCTCGGCGTCGACGTGTGGGGCTGGATCGCCGGGCTCTGGGACACGGTGCAGTCGGTTTCCGGCTGGTACCTGATCGCCGGCGCCGCACTGCGGACGGCCCAGACGGCCTTCATCTCTCTGGCTTGGCTTTTCATCCTGCGGGCCGCATATCCGCACGTCCACATCGGCTTTGCCCCGGTGTTCGCTGCAAACGCGGTCGGGACGGGCCTCGAGGCCGTCCTGCCTGCCAGCCTGGGGACGGTCGTGATGCTCCTCATGTTCGTCGCGATCATTCCGGGCGCAACGCTCGCGGGAGTCACCGCCGCCTGGGCGGTCGAGAAGATTTTCTTCACAGTCGTGAACGCCTTCGTCTACGTCTACCTCTTTGTCGCCGTGCCGGGCTCCTTCTCAGTCGAGCTCGGAACGCTGCGGCGACACCCCGGCTGGACGGTGCTGATCGTCGTGGGGGTGGTCGCCCTGGTCGTGCTGGTCGTTCGCACCTTCTGGCCCAAGCTGCGGCACCTCTGGGAGGACGCGAAGCAGGGCGGGGCGATCCTCTCCTCGCCCCGTGACTACTTCGTGAAGGTGGTCCTACCGAGCCTAGCCTCCTATCTGGCGAAACTGGCGATCATCGGCGTCTTCCTTGCCGCCTTCGCGATCCCGGTGACGTTCAGCTCGGTGATGCACGTCGTCGCCGGCAACTCGATCGCCGGCGCGACCGCGGTGACTCCTGGAGCGGCAGGCGTCACGCAGGCGATCAGCGCAGTCGCCCTCTCCGACTTCACGGACGCTCAGACCGCCACTGCCTACTCACTTGCGCAGCAGCTCGTGATGACCGCCTGGAACGTCGTCTTCGCCGTGCTTCTCGTGCTACTCGTCTTCGGCTGGACGAACGGTCGGGCGCTCGTCAAGTCGTCCTACGCCGAGGCGAAGGAGCGAGCCAGACAGAGGCGCAAGGGCGGCAAGGCACCCGCGGCAAATGCGGAGCCGGGCCAAGGATGACCGGCACCATCCTCCTCGTTCTCGGATCGTTCCTCGCAAGCGCGGTGGAGATGGTCGAGGCGTTGACGATCGTGCTCGGCGTGGGAGTCGTACGCGGGTGGCGGTCGACCCTGATCGGGGTCGGCGCCGCAGCCGTCGTACTCGCAGGGCTGATCGCCACGATCGGGCCGGCGCTCGGAAGCATTCCGATCGACGCACTGCGGCTGGTCGTCGGCGCGCTGCTGCTCGTCTTCGGCCTGCAGTGGCTACGGAAGGCGATCCTGCGAAGCAGTGGGTACAAGGCGCTTCACGACGAGGAGGAGTCCTTCCGCGAGGAGCGTGAACGAGCCGCCGCCGCTGGGATCGACCAGAGGGCCGGGCTCGACTGGTACTCGTTCACGGTCGCGTTCAAGGGCGTGCTGCTCGAGGGCCTCGAGGTCGTGTTCATCGTCATCAGCTTCGGCGCCGGTCACGGTCGCTTCGGGCCGGCCGTCCTCGGCGCGGCCGCGGCAGTCGTGATCGTCGTCGTTGCAGGGCTGCTAGCACGCGGGCCGCTCGAGCGTGTTCCGGAGAACGCGATCAAGTTCGCCGTCGGCCTCCTGCTGACGAGCTTCGGCATTTTCTGGGCGGCCGAGGGGGCCGGCGTCGACTGGCCCGGCGACGAGCTGTCCCTCCTCGCCGTGATCGCATTCGTCGGAGCGCTCTCCTTCGGTCTCGTGCGCTCCCTGCGCCGCCAGCGCCTGTCTGCGGCGCCAGCAGGAGCCGGCGCATGAGATACGCGCGCGCCTTTGGCCGTTTCTGGTGGGACTTCATCGTCGGCGACGATTGGGTCGTCGCGGCCGCGGTCGGCGTCGGGCTCGTGCTCACTGGGATCCTGACCGGCCTCGGCGTCGACGCCTGGTGGCTGTTGCCGATCGTCGTCGCGCTCGCGCTCGCCGGCTCTTTGCGGCGGGCGACTCGGCCGACGAGTTCCTAGGCGGAAAGGAAGCTCAACCTACAGTGACCGGGTGAGGACGAGCTCGGTCCATCCAGTCCTGCTTCGGAACGGCGTCGAGATCGAGGACCCCCTGGGCGTCGTGCTCGGCTTCTTGGAGGCCTACCGGCAATTCGTCGTCGGCGACCCTTCGAGACCGATGTCGTTCGACGAGGCGAACCTCAGGCTCGCGAACCGCGGCGGCGCGCGCATCTCGACGGCCGAGATCGTGGCGATCCTCGACCGGCGTCGGGTGATCGAGCGCGCCCTTCGATTGATCGCTCCCGACGCTTCGCTGGCAAGCGCGACGAGATCTGTGCCGTGGCTGCCGGTGAGGCAGCTCTTCGACGCGTTCGCGGACATCCGAGGGGTCGGCCTCTCGAAGATGACCAAGGCACTGCATCCCAAGCGACCGGCGCTCCTCCCAATGCTCGACAGCGTCGTCCAGAAGTATCTGGAGGACGACGACCTCGGAGCCCAGGCTCCATTCGGAGAGCGCGCACTCGGGCTCGTCCGCGGCTACAAACGCGACCTAGACGGCAACCGAGCAGCGATACGAGCGATCCGGAGAGAGCTCGCGAGGCGCGGCTACGAGCTCACCGAGGTACGAATCCTCGATGTGGTGATCTGGTCCGTCGAGGCCGCGGCCTAGCCGGCTGGCAATCACTCGGTGACGACGAGCTGTCGGTCTCAGCCCGCGTCGGGGCCGTCGTGCGGCGGCGGCACGATCAGCACCGGCCGTCCGGCGTGCTCGGCGATCTGGTGCGACAGGCTTCCGTCGAGCACCTCCTTCAGGCCGCTCAGTCCCCTCGAGCCGATCACGATCATCGGACTGCCCAGCTCGTCGGCCACGTCGACGACTCCCTGCCAGGTCGGCGTAGCGAGTGCGCTCCGCGCTTCGGCGTCGAAGCCCGACGAACGCGCGATCTCCGCGCCCTGACCCGCCACCCGGTCGGCCTCTGCGGTGTTCAACTCCTCGAACGCGTTGCCGGGCACGACCGAGGAGATCGTCCCGAGGCTCTCCGCGGGCGTGATCGGCGGAGCGATGTCGAGGACGACTGCGCGGCGCGGTCCCAGAAGCGTCGCCGCCGTCTTGATCCCCCGCGCGGAGTCGTCCGACCCGTCGTAGCAGATGAGGACTGGTGGATCGTCCATAGTCGAAGCGTAACGCCCCACAACCGCTGCTCGCCGGCTCGGGAGTGCCAGTTAGAGAGAGTCGGCAGCGAAGCCCGCTCGCGTCAACATCCGGCGCAGGTCGACCACCATCTGCACGTCGATGTCCTTCCCATGCGGGCGACGAAGGACCTCGGTTTCGCCGCCGAGCGTGACACGCAGCGCGCCGTCGGGCGCTTCGGACGCAGCGCCGATGCTCTCCAGCAGCGCCTTCATCTCACGCCACTCGATGTTTCGGCTCGTGGGATGCGCGAACAGCCTGTTCAGGGTGTCGAGATGGTGGCTGCCGAGGTTTTCGGTCACCGCTGTGCCTCGGGGCGCGGCGCGGGAGCGACGATCATCGGTACCTCGCGGCTGTGCTCGTTCCCTTTGAAACCGTCTTCTTGGAAACGCGAGCCTGGTGCATGGACTCACCATCGCAGGGACCAGGGCGGCGTGCGTTCGAGAACAGCACGATCCTTTGCGGACGGACCGCAAGCTTCTGCGGGCGCTGCATGTACCACTGCCACATCCTCCAACACGAAGATCACGACATGATGAGACCGGTCGTCGTCATGCTGGCCGAGCTGATGCCATTCATGGACATGCACGCCCGCCACGGCAAGATGTCGGTCGGGCCGTGAAATACGTCGCCCTGCTCAGAGGGATCAACGTCGGCGGCAAAACGCTGATCAAGATGGCCGATCTCAAAGCGTGTTTCGAGGGGCTCGGATTCGAGAGCGTCTCGACCTACATCGCAAGCGGGAACGTCCTCTTCGAGAGCGACGACGACGCAGGGAAGCTCGACGGAAAGATCGAACGCGCGCTCGAGAAGCGCTTCCGGCTTCCGGTGAAGGTCGTGGTGCTCGACCGCCCCGCGTACGGGCGGATCGTGAAGGCGATCCCGAAAGAGTGGATCGGCGACGCGAGCATCCGTGCAAACGTCGCGTTCGTCCGTAAGGGCGCCGATGCCAAGCAGGTCGTGCGGGAGCTGGAGCCCGATCCCGCCGTCGAGCAGGTGAAGACCGTCAGCAGAGGGATCCTCTGGGCAACGAAGCGCGATGCTCTCAGCCGGAGCGTGATGCGCAAGCTGATCGGCGGCGCCGCTTACAAGGAGCTGACCGTGCGCAACCTGAACACGACGCTCAAGCTGTACGACCTCCTAGCTGACTGAGGACGATCGGCCCGAAGCAGTCAGCGTGCGACGAGCTTCGAGAGTTCCTTTGCGCTGTAGGTGGGAGCGATTGGCGAGCCGTCGGGCTCCAGGGCCACACCGTTCTTCAACGGCCCGGCGTCGACAGGGTCGAAGCCCAGCCGGTCGATGAGCCGCATGACCTTGTCGACAGCCACACGATCGTCTCCGGCTGCGCCGATCGCGATGCGGTCCCGTGCTCCGTCGGAGCGTCGGTTGTCTTCGACCTGGTGGTAGCCGAGTTGGTTGAGGCTCTTGACCACTCGCGCGGACGGGAACCGCTCCTGGACGATCATGCTCGTGCCGCTCGCCGCAGTCGTGAGCTCCGGATCGTCACCGTCCACGGGCTGCCAGTAGTTCGTCGCGTCGACAAGAACCTTGCCCGCGAACAGATCACGTGGGAGCTCGCGGAAGCGATGCATGGGGACGGCCAGGATGACGATGTCGGCGTGGCGTGCGACCTCGTCCGTCGTCGACGCCCGCGCGCCCGGGGCGAGGACGTCGACGGTGAGCTCGATGTCGTCGGCTGGGCCCGATCCTGAAATCGCGACGTCGTAGCCGGCCGCGACTGCGGCTCTGGCGAGCGTCGTGCCGAGCTTGCCTGCGCCGACGATGCCGAGCCGCAGGTCGTCGGCCTCACGGGCGGAGCCACTTTCGACATCTCCGCGGAGCTCGAGTGCTGCGGCCGTCATCGTCAGCCCCTCATCCCTGCAGCCGCCACGTCCTCCGGAGCCGCGGCGAGCAGCTCGCGCACCCGCGGGATCACCTCGCGGCCGTAGAGCTCGATCGCGGCCATTCGCGGGCCGTGCGGGACGGGTCCGACGCCGTTGACCAGGTCAAACCGGCTCAGACTGAGAGCTCGCATGGCGTCGGCGATTCTCCTTGCGACGGTCTCGGGCGACCCGACGTACATCGAGCCGTGATCGACTTCGCCGAGGAACTGCTCATACGTCGGTGGTCGCCAGCCGCGCTCGCGCGCAGCCCACTCGAACTGCTCCTTGTAATACGGCCACTGGATCTCGAGCGCCTCTTCGTCCGTCTCGGCAACGAACCCGAGCGAGTGCAGCCCGATCGGGAGCTCCGGCTGTCCGTGCTGCCCGAGGGCGCGCTTGTAGAGCTCGACGTACGGCGCGAAACGCTCGGGCCTTCCGGCGATGACCGCGAGCATCAGCGGCAAACCGAAGCGGGCGGCGCGCACGACGGATTGAGGGCTGCCGCCGACGCCGACCCACGTCGGGATGTGCCCGTCCGGGATCGGCGGGCTGACGAACTGGTCCGTGAGCGCGGACCGGAACTTCCCCGACCACGTCACGGGCTGCTCATGGAGCAGGCGTACCAGGAGGTCGAGCTTCTCTTCGAACAGCTCCTCGTAGTCGGCGAGGTCGAATCCGAAGAGCAGGAACGATTCCGTCAGCGAGCCGCGGCCGACGATCAGCTGCGCACGGCCGTTCGACACGGCGTCGAGCGTGGCGAACTCGGTGTACAGCCGCACGGGGTCCTGAGTGCTCAGAACAGTCACGGAGGTGCCGAGCCGGATCCGTTCCGTCCGGCTTGCGATCGCGGCGAGAACGACATGGCCTGCCGAGTCCATGAACTCCCTGCGGTAGTGCTCGCCGATGTTGAAGGAGTCGACACCGACCGCCTCCGCGAGGACGGCCTCCTCGACCGTGTTCCGGATCACCTGGTCGCCGCTGATCGGCAGTCCGGACTCGTCCACCGTCACGGGTAGGAACGTGTCGAGTCCAAATTCGAGCGTCGCCATCTCGCGTTTCCCTCCTTGAGGTTTCGGCCGGCATCCGCTCGGCCAGGCGTTGAGTCCGCCCTAGATAAATACTTGACTGCTCAAACGTTTTGGCCTGAGCTGATATTCCGGCCGTTAAGCGCGCGCAGGCGCGCTGCGGCGCCGCCTTGTCTCGAGCGCACGCGCGAGATCGCTCGTCGAGACGATCCCTGCAAGCCCGCCGTTCGAGACGACGAGGCCGTGGCCACCGGACGACTCGCTCAGCTCGGCGAGCGCATCGACCGCATCCTCGCCTTCGTGCAGCACGGGCACCTTGTCGAGCGGGATGAGACAGTCGCGCACGCGCCGCACGTCCCACTCGGATCGCGGGACGCTCGAAACGGAGCGGAACGGCAACAGGCCCACGGGCTTGCCCTCGTCGACGACCGGATATGTCGTGTGCCGCCGCGAGAGCACCACGTTGTCCATGAACTCGCCGAGCGTCGTGTCGGAGCTGACAACGACGGGGTTTGGCGTCATCACGTCGCGCACGCGCAGTCCGCTCAGAGCCTGCTCGGTCAAGAGATAGCGCGCCTCGGAGGTCGCGGCGTTGAGCAGGAACCAGCCGAGGAACGCGAGCCAGGCGCCGCTGAAGGAGCTCTCGAAGACGAACATCGCGATTCCCAGGGCGATCAGGAGGTAGCCGAACCCGCGTCCGACATCGGCCGCGACGCGGGTCGCCCAGACGTAGTCGCCGCGCACGCGCCACAGAGCAGCGTGGAGCACCCGCCCGCCGTCGAGCGGCGGCGCGGGGATCAGGTTGAAGACGAGGAGGGTGAGGTTGATGTATCCGAGCCAGGCGGCCACGCCGTCGACCTCGGACGGGATGCCGGTGATAAGTGCGATGAGAACGAACAGCACTCCGAGCACGAGCGAGACCAGTGGGCCGGCGATCGCGACCCGGAACTCGGCCCCGGCGCTCTGGAACGAGCCCTTGAACCGGGCAACGCCGCCGAAGAGCCAGAGCGTGATTCCGTCGATCTCGATCCCCTCGCGTCGGGCCTGGAGGGCGTGTCCGAACTCGTGTGCGAGAAGGGAGAGGAAGAAGAGGATGGCCGCGACGACCGCCATCGCGATGTGAGTCCCCTTCGACAGGCCGGGATTCGTGGAGGGAAAGATCGCGGACGCGAGCGTCCAGACGATCAGGGCGAAGACGACGAGCCAGCTCCAATTGACGCCGAACTCGATGCCGGCGATCCGGCCGAGGCGGAGGCTGCTCCCCATTCCGGCAAGTGTCTCAGATGAGCTACCGCGACCGAGACCGTCGCTGCTCCGTCGTCGAACGGCTCGCCGCCGAGCGGGCAGCGGATTCAGCGCAGACGATCAGTGGATCGGCCGATGCGTGGCAGGATCTGCGTCCAATGGCGGAGAACCCAACGCGTTACGACGCCATCTTGATCGGTGCCGGGCACAACGGGCTCGTGACTGCCTGCTACCTCGCCCGGGCCGGTTTGCGCGTGCTGGTGCTTGAGCGGCGCCACATCGTTGGCGGCGCGTGCGTGACCGAGGAGACCTTCCCCGGCTTCAAGGTCTCGACCGCCTCTTACGTCAACAGCCTCTTCCACACCGCGATCGTCCGCGACCTGAACCTCACGTCATACGGCTACGAAGTGCTCCCGCGCAACCCGTCGTCGTTCACGCCGTTCCCGGACGGGCGCTCGCTGATGATGGGCCCGGACGCCGAGTTGACGCGCAAGGAGATCGCGAAGTTCAGCAAGCGCGATGCCCAGCGGTACCCGCAATACGAGGCGATGCTCGAGCGGGTGGCGGCCGTGGTCGAGCCCACGCTCACCATGGCCCCGCCCGATCTGCGAAGGCCG
Organism: uncultured Actinomycetes bacterium; assembly: GCA_963794605.1. Lineage (GTDB taxonomy): Bacteria > Actinomycetota > Thermoleophilia > Gaiellales > Gaiellaceae > VAXT01. Next base: position 30,109 of record CAWCEN010000006.1, on the reverse strand, counting down.
CGGCTCGGCGATCTCCGGACGCTGCTAACGCTGAGGCGATCCTTCCGGCAGCTCGGTGACGCAACCGGCGAGGCGGTGGAGATCCTCACCGGAGCGGCGCGCCCAATCCTTGATCGCTGGTTCGAGTCCGAGGAGCTGAAGGGAACGCTTGCGACCGACGCGATCATCGGGGCGATGGCGAGCCCGTCGATGCCGGGGACTGCCTACGTGCTCTTCCACCACGTCATGGGCGAAGCCGGGGGGACCCGGGGCGTATGGGCATATATGCGCGGAGGGATGGGCGGGATCACGCAGGCGCTCGCCGGTGCCGCGCGCGACCTCGGCGCCGACATCCGCTGCGAGGCCGAGGTGGCCCGCATTCTCCTGCGCGACGGCCGGGTCGCCGGCGTCGCTCTCGTCTCAGGCGACGAGTTCCACGCCCCGATCGTGGCCAGCAACGCGGACGCGAACGTGACGTTTCTGCAGCTGCTCGACCGGAGCGTGCTGCCGGAGGCGTTCGTGGCCGACGTCGAGCGGATCAGCTACGCGAGCGCCTCGTTGAAGATCAACGTGGCTCTGGAGGAGCTGCCGAACTTCAGCGCGCTGCCCGGGACGGAGCCCGGGCCTCAGCATCGGGGCACCATCCACCTCTGCCCCGACCAGGACTACATCGAGCGCGCGTTCGACGATGCCAAGTACGGGAGGCCTTCCGCGGACCCGGTGATCGAGTGCCAGCTTCCGTCGGTAGTGGATCCGACGGTGGCGCCAGCCGGGAAGCACCTGATGTCGATGTTCATCCAGTACGCGCCGTACGAGCTTCGCGACAGCTCCTGGGAGGACCAGCGCGGCGCGTTCGCCGATCGCTGCTTCGACGTGCTGAACGAGTACGCGCCGAACTTCAAGGGCGCAGTCATCGACCGCCAGGTGCTCGCGCCGCCCGACCTCGAGCGCGTCTTCAACCTCACCGGCGGAAACATCTTCCAGGGCGCGATGACCCCCGGCCAACTCTTCGCGTTCCGTCCGGTGCCCGGCTATGCGCGTTACCGGACGCCGATCCGCGGCCTTTACCTGTGCGGCTCGGCCGCCCACCCCGGCGGAGGCGTCATGGGCACTCCCGGCCTCAACGCCGCACGCGAGATCCTTGGACGGCGAAAACTGCGCCGAGCCGTCCGGCACGGGCACAGTTGAACGCCCAAGGCGAGATCGGGCTAGGGCTGCACCGGCGTCCGCTCTGATTCACCCAAGATGGGTGATCGTGCGGGAAGAAGCGGGGGCAGGATTTGAACCTGCGACCTGGTTTATGAGTCCGGCGAGCTACCCGCGGCCGGGGGCACCTCTATCGAGCGGCTTGGAGCCTCCGGTGCCTCTGTACTTCTTTGTTCGCGGCCCTTGTTAGGAGGCGCGGGCGGCGCTGGCGGTGGACGGGGTGTCCGCGCGGCGAGGACGATCAACGCGGCGCTTCCCACGGAGACGAGCACGCCGCCGATGAGCAGCCCGATCGCGACCCAGAGCAGGAACGACAGCTTGGCCCCGAGGTCGACGTCGGCCGCGACGCCGCGCGAGCCATCGGCGTTCATCAGGACGACCGACCAGTCGCCCTCGCGCACCTTCCACGTCAGCGTCTGTGTTCCCACCCCGGAGGCGGAGGCGGCCCAGAAGCTCTGCTCCGTCGGCGGCGCTCGCGGCGCGCCTCCTGAGATCGAGAGGTATGTAGCTCGGAAGGGATCGAAGTCGATGTCCTGGACGTTCGCGTGCGCGACGGTGCCGAGGTACCTCGCGACCTCCGCCTGCGGCCCGATACCGATGAAGAGGGTCTTGTCGCCGGAGCTCTCGCCGCGGATCCGGACCTTGCCGAACCAGCTCTCGTTCAGGACCCAGCCCTCTCCCTCGGTGTCGACTTCGAGCCGTGTGCGCGTCAACGCGTAGGTCGCCGTCGCGAACCGCTCGGTCGGCGTCGTCAGGTAGCCATCCTCGCGCTGCGTGCGGTCGGTCCAGAGCAGGAAGCCTCCTCCTACCAGCAGGGCCAGCCCGAACAGCACCCCGATGCTGCCGAGAACGATGAGGATGACGCGACCAGCGCTCACTGGAACCAGAGGACGGTGACGATGGCCCGAGGTTGCCCATAGGCGTGCATGAAGTCAAGGGCGCTGGCTACAAGACGGCCCGAAGGCGCGCCGTACCTGCCTCGGAGACGCAAAAGGCGCCCTTTCGAGCGCCCTTCGCAGTAGCGGGGGCAGGATTTGAACCTGCGACCTCCGGGTTATGAGCCGCCTCATTCGGTACCGCGTTCCGCCTGCATTCCGCCGAAATGGCGGAATCGGAGGTGACATCGCGGCGGAAGTTCGATGCTTGCAAAGCGCCTGCAGCTGAAGACGGTCGGGCATATCGGCGGTGACGATCCTCATCGCACAACCCGCTCGAGGCCGACGGTCCGCCGGAGCCAGGGAGCGCTCTAGAGTCAACGTCAACGAGTATTGGCCAACAGTGTTGACTGTCAGCGAAGGGAGACCGTGATGAGTGAGCTTCCTGATCGGACCGAGGTACTGGTGGTAGGTGCGGGACCCGTGGGATTGGCGGTTGCCGCCTCGTTGGCGGGGCAGGGCCGTGACGTCACGGTGGTTGACCGGCAGGCGACAGGAGCCAATACCTCGCGCGCCGCTGTCGTACACGCGCGGACCCTCGAGATGCTCGAGCGGATCGGCGTCTCGAAGCGACTGGCGGGGCTCGGTATCCACGCTCGGCAGTTCAGCATCCGCGATGGGGATCGCGAGCTAGTCCCGGTCCGGTTCGACCGGCTCCCGACGGAGTATCCGTACACGCTGATGGTCCCGCAGAACATCACCGAGCAGGTTCTGCTCGACCGCCTCGAGGAACTCGGCGGCAGGGTCCACCGCCCGTACGTCGCCACCGGGGTGAGCCAAACCGCCGATGGTGCCGAGGTCGCGCTGGAAAGCGGTGACGTGATCAAGGCCCAGTACGTCGTTGCGGCCGACGGTATGAACAGTACGATCCGCGACCTGGCCGGACTCGGGCACGACGGCAACGATGCGCTGTCGCTGTCGTTCGCGCTGGCTGACGTCCGGGTCGAGGCCGGCCTGCCGGGGGACGAGGTCCTGCTGTTCTTCTCCAAACCCGGCATGTTGGTCGTGGCGCCGCTCCCGGACGGATCGTTCCGGCTCGTGGCCGAAGTCGACGATGCGCCGGAGCAGCCCGACGTCGCCTTCGCGCAGCGACTGCTGGACACACGCGGGCCGCGCCGTACCACTGTGAGGGTGACTGAAGTGATCTGGGGATCCCGGTTTCGGATCCACGAGCGGGTGGCGGACCAGTACCGGGCCGGGCGGGTACTGCTCGCCGGCGACGCCGCACATACGCACAGCCCGGCAGGTGGGCAAGGCATGAACCTCGGCCTTCGTGATGCGGTGACGCTGGGGGATGCGCTGTCGGTCGCGCTGCGGGATGGTCGCGAGGACAAGCTCGATGAGTATGCGGCGGGCAGTCGCGCCGAGGCCATGCATGTGGTCGCCCTTGCCCACCGGCTCACCCGACTGGCCACTGCCCCGCCGGCGGTTCGCCCGCTGCGCAATGTGGCGCTACGCCTCCTCGCACACGTGCCGGCCTTCCGCCGGCGCCTAGCCGAGCAACTCTCCGCGATCGGCCACCGGTAAGGCGGACGGCTGTCCGCCCGAAGCACACGACTCCCTTCCGCGCCCTGGTCTCTGCTCCTGGCTGCGGGCAAGTTTCACGGGAACCGCCAACGGAAAGAGAAAGGCCCGTTTCCGGGGCCTTTCTCAGTAGCGGGGGCGGGATTTGAACCTGCGACCTCCGGGTATGAGCCGCCTCGATTGTGTGCACGTATTCCTCCGTATTCCGCCGAAATGCAGGCGCAAGACGTTGGCACTTTTGACGGCATCGCGACGTGTCGATACGAACCATCGCCCAACTCGCGTTTACGGCAGCGCGCGCAGGGGCCGGTAGTTGGATCTGAAGATGCGCTCGGCGGCTAGGCGTAGCGTGAGGTTGCGGACTGCTGCGGGCAGACTTCTCGTTCGGTCACGGCGGTGGGTCTGCTCCTGAACGAACTCCACCCGCGCGCGGCGTCGCCGTTCGTAGCCGGAGAGCGCTTCCTCGACGGGTTCGTCGGCGCTGAGCAGCTCGGCGAGTACGAGCGCGTCCTCGACCGCCATCGCTGCTCCCTGCGCCATGTTCGGCGAGCTGGCGTGAGCGGCGTCGCCGACGAGGACCGCGCGGCCCGATGTCCAGGCCGGCGGTGCCACCTCCTCGATTGGCGCGAAGTGCGCCACCCTGGCACCTTCGAGCAGGCGCGGGACCGGTTCGGCGAAGTCGGTGAACAACTCGCGCCAGTCCCCGTTCGCAACGGTGGCCGGATCGCTTGTGCTGACGTCGGCGTAGCAGTAGACGACCCCCTGGCCGAGCGCCACCGTGAGGAAGGTGCGGCCTCGGGCTAGCATGACCGTCCACTCGCTGAGCTCGGGAAAGCCGTCGGCGACGAAGCGCCAGGAAGCCTGTCCCACGTAGCCGGCAGGCCGACCGCCCACGGCAAGCCCACGGACCTTTGAGTGGATGCCGTCCGCGCCGACGACGAGGTCATACGTGCCGCTCGAACCGTCGGTGAATGTCACCTGCGGGGCCTCGCCATCCTCCAGGCGCGTCACGGACGTGCCGAGCCGGACAGGCACGTCGGCGGTCGCCTCGCGCAGCGTCTCGTGCAGCACCTCACGGCGGATCGCGACGCAACCGCCGACTCCGCCCCAGATCCGGTCTAGGTCGATGTCCGCCAGGGGGCGGCCGCCGTGGTCGAGGAAGCGCTGATGGCCGATCGCGTTCGCATGGGCCGCCACCGCCGACCCGATGCCGAGCTCATCCAGTGCGCGTACGGCATTCGCCGGCAGGTACAGGCCGGCGCCGCTCGGCTCCCACTCGGTGACCCGCTCGACGACCTCCGGGGTGATGCCGCGCTGCCGCAGGGCACGGGCCAGCGCAAGACCGGCGATACCGGCACCCACGATCAGCACACGCAGGGCATTCACACCTTTCCGCTTTGAGTCCGAGGACTGATGTTCCGGTTCGCCCGGAACAGGTTGTCCGGGTCGTACGTCCTCTTGATCTCGACGAGGCGGTCCCAGTTCGCGCCGTACGTCGCCCGGACGCGCTCCTCGTCCTCTTCGGCGGTCTGGAAGTTGATGTACGTGCGACCGGTCGAGAACGGCCGGACACGCGCCCAGCCGTCACGGACCCACTGTCTGAAAGCGTCGGCGCTGGGCGTGCCGGCCTCCCACATGCCGTTCACGCCCATGACGAAGCGCGCATCGCGGTTTCCGACGGCTCCGTCGTCCTCGTCCCGTTCGGTGAGGGCGCCGCCGAGCTGAAGGAAGCCCACCTGGGCGTCTGGGATCTCGCACTCGGCGAACACGTCCCGTACCGCCTCCAGCAGGCCGTCGCTCAACTCCGAGATGTACTCCGTCTTCCAGTAGTAGTGTGCGCCCTTGGGCTCGCTCTCGTCGAGAAACGACTGCTGCTGGGTATAGGGCCACTCCTGCAGCACTTCGACCGCGGGATCGCCGATCGCCCGGATCGGCGCGAGCACCTCGTCGGTGTTGGCGAGGTCACCGCTGTAGCAGAGGACCATGGCGCAGATCTTGCGACCGTGCCACTCCGGGGGGACGAAGGGCAGGGGAGGCGCATGGAGGAGGACCATCCAAACGGCAAGCTCCCTGGGCGACTCTGCGGTGATCGTCCGGTACGCGCGAAGGATCTCATCGGCCCGCTCGAATGGCCACGCGATCAAACCGCCGAAGACGGTCGGGCCTACCTCGTGGAGTCGCAATGAAAACCGGGTGACGACCCCGAAGTTGCCACCACCGCCCCTGACTGCCCAGAAGAGATCGGCGTGCTCGTCGCGGCTGGCGGTGCGGATCTCGCCGTCCGCGGTCACGATCTCGACCTCCTCGAGATTGTCGGCCGTCCAGCCGAAGCGGCGCGCCAGGTAGCCAAGGCCGCCGCCGAGCGTGAGCCCGGCGACGCCGACCTCGGAGATGAAACCGAGCACGGTAGCCAGGCCGTGCTCCTGCGTTGCGCGGTCGACGTCCCCGAGCAGGCACCCTGGACCGACGTGAGCGATTCTGGCCTCGGGGTCGACCGCGATGTCGCGCATGCGCGACATGTCGAGTGTGAGGCCGTCTTCGGCGACCGAGGTTCCCGCGATGTTGTGACCTCCCCCTTTGACGCTGAGCCGCAGCCCGTGGTCGCGCGCGAACCCGATGGCCGTTGCGACGTCAGGAGCGGAGGCCGGCTGGACGACGAGCGCAGGGAGCGCGGCCACCATGCCGTTCCAGACCAGCACTGCCTCGTCCCAGCCTTCGTCGCCGGGTCGCAGGACCGAGCCCTCGATCCGCGCGGCCAGGTCAGAGAGCTGTTCCGGCGTCAAGTTGACCCGTCCGCCCTCGAGTGCGGCCATGTCGCTTCGATCGTGCTCGTGTTCATGGTGCGCGTCTCCTTTGGTCGAGATGGAGACAGGCTGAGCGGAGCGGAGGAGTCGCGCATCGGGGCAACTGCCCAACTTCAGCCCACGACGACGTGGGTAATTTCCGCCTTGGGGGTGAGCGGTCAGACGAGCTTCTGCTCGTACGCGTAGGCCGTCGCGGCGGCGCGCGAGGACACACCGAGCTTGGTGAAGATGTTGCTGATGTGCCTGTCCACCGTCCTCTGGCTCACGACTAGCTCGGCGGCAATCGCCTTGTTCGTCTTACCGGCGGCGACCTGACGCAGCACCTCGAGCTCCCGCAATGTCAGCCCGTGAGCATCGAAGGACGCGCCTGGCGCGAGAGAGTCCAGGCGGGCGAGATCCGGCGCTGCGCCCAGCTGTACGAAGACGGAGCGCGCAGTCTCCAGCTCCAGCGCCGCAGTGTCGTCGTCCCCCAGGGCGCGGCAAGCAAGCCCAACGAGCACGCGCGCGCGGGCCACCTCGTAGGGTGCATCGAGGTCGTGCCACAGCTGCCACGCACGACGTAGCGGCACCAGAGCCGACCGTGGGTCACCCTCGGCCAGGTCTACCGCACCACGAGCCTGCTCGACCATCGCCGTCAGCATGCCGCTCTCGTAGCTCTCGGCGATGTCGCCGAGCTCGCGGCAAGCGCCGCGCGCGTCCTCATCGTCCCCGGCGGCGAGCAGGATCTCGACGTAGGCCGCCAGCAAGCCCGCACGCTTTAGGGGCTCGGAGACCTCACCGGCCGCCCTTCGGATCGCGGCCGCCGCCACGTCGGTCCGGCCCTGTGCCAGCCGCAACTGGGCAAGCCCTGGCTGAGGCTCCCAGCCCCAGCGGCTCGCCTCGCGGTAGGCCTCTTCGGCTGCTTCGAAGTCGCCCTGCAGGCGAAGCAGCTCTCCCTCACGGTAATGAGCGAGCCCCGCTGCCGAGTTCATCGTCTCCACCAGTCGGCGGCTCGCGCGCCGCGCCTCTTCCAGCGCGTCCGACCACGCACCGTCGAGCTGCATGATCTCGGCGCGATGCACGAGACACCGGCCGGTGAAGGCCACCAGGTCGGGCTGGTCCGCGCACCACCGCGTCAGAGCTGCCGTCCACTCCCGAGCCCGGCGCACCTCGTACACCTCTCGGCAAGCAAGAATCACCGCGCAATAGACCAGCCCGGTCGGGATCGGCGACAACTCCCCGGTCGTGACCGCGACCATCGCTTCGTCCAGAAGGCCGAGACCTTCTTCGACCCATCCCTGCTTGATGAGCATGGCCCCCTGCGAGTGCACGGCAATGGCGAACAGGTCCGCGTCGCCGAAACGCTGGCCGATCTCTGCAGCTGCGGCCGCAGCGTCAGCCGCAGCCGCGTAGTCGCCGGCGGCCTCGTGCTGGAACGTCAGGGGCATCAACATCCAGCCCCGCTCCACACAGTCGCGCCCGTAACTCTCGACCATCCTTTGCGCGCGCCCGAACCAACCCGTCGCAACGCCCATCTCTCCTCGGAGAGCCCGGGTCATGCCGACCCAACCCGCGCAACGCGCGGCGCGGAGAGGCTCTCCCGCGTCGACGTACGCCTGGTGAGCGCGCTCGAGGGTGCTCAGGTACTCGTCGTCGCGGCCGAGCATGTAGGCCGACGTCGCGAGCAGCTCGAGGTCCTCCGCTCCCAGCAGGCTCGCCTCGTCGGCGCGCAAGAACGTCTCGTATGCGTCCCGCCACACCCGTGCTGCGTACGACCCGCGAGCACGCTCGAGTTGGCCCGAGCGCCGCTCCGTTCGTGCAGCCTCGGAATCTCCCCTGGCCCGGGCGGTGGGCATAGAGGCACTCTAGGCCAGAGTTCCGAACGAGCGACGCGCGGTCGGAGTCGGCGCTTCCAATGCTCCGTCGACCGAGAGGTCTACTTGGGCGTGGGCAATCGACACCTCCGTCGGGGACGATCGCGAGCCTTCACAAGTGCCGTTCTCCACCTGGCTGGCGTCACAGATCAGTAAACAAAAGGCCCTGCTTTGCAGGGCCTTTTGTTAGTAGCGGGGGTGGGTCTTGGACAGACATCTGCGACCGGGTACCCGCTTCGTCGGGGTACCGCTTCTGCCAGAACGCGGGCGGGACCTATGACGCTTCTCCACAACTCTGCACGGGCGAGAACCAGGGCTACTCCGGCGTGTCCAGCGCCGTCTCGCAACTCTGAGCTCGGACGTAGGAAGCCACCACGTCTGGGTGGTAGTAGAGGAAGTGACCAACGCCCTCGAGGACGTCGGGCCCGGCGTTGCGGACGGCGGCGAGGTGGACCGCGATGTCCCGGAAGATCGGTCGCGTCTTCGTCCCGAAGGAAAGCCGGATGTCGGCCGCAGTCGACACCAGCTCGGCCTCGTCGACCAGCTCCGCGGTCATGATCGGGATGTCGTCGCGAAAGAGCGGTTCGGCGTTGCCCTGCTCCCGCTCGTCGTACCACGACCTCGGTTCCCGTGACGCGGCGGGCTCGTCTGGAGAGGCCTCCGAGGCGAGGGCGACGTCGCCCATGATCGCCGCGTAGGCCCCGGCCCAATCATCAGGGTTGGCCGCCAGGTGCTTGGCCGCCGCATCGGTCAACTTCCGATGAGTGTTTTCGGGGTCCGGGAGCAGAAGCAGGTACCCCGGCTCGAAGACGAGGGCGCGGCGCACCACCTGCGGATGGCGGAGCGCCACCTGCAGCGCGATGTTGCCGCTCGAGCTGTACCCGAGCACCAGAACATCGTCGAGGCCGAGCGTCTCGAGGAGCCCGGAGGCGTCGTCGGCATGCTGCGCGGAGCCGCCGCCCGGCCAGTTGTCTCGACCACTGCGCAGGGTCCCGCGGCGGTCATACGTGATAACAGTGAAGCCAGTCAGCCGCTCAGCGATCGGACGCCACCCCTCGGCATCCTCGGCACCGGCGTGAATCAGGAGCACGGCCGGGCCCGAGCCTCGGACCTCCGCGTACAGGCTCGTGCCGTTGATGCGATGACAACCGATCCGCGGTGGCTCAGCATCGGGCAGCGCGTCTGGGTTCGTCCGAAGATCCGCCTCGCTCACGACCCAGAGCGTAGGCGGCGGCATCCGCTCGCGCGTCGTCGCACCCGACGGCGCCGGATGAACGAGATGGAGGCGCGGGCCGACGTCCGCGCGGGAGGACCGATGGTCGCAGGGCGTGTCCGGCCGGGCGCTGAGACGGCGCCCACGCACTCCTTTGTGTCAGGCCTTTCTCAGTAGCGGGGGCAGGATTTGAACCTGCGCCCTCCGGGTTATGAGCCGCCTCGAATAGGTACACGCGTTCCGCCGTATTCCGGCTAAACGCAGGTTTCGAGCTGGTTTTCGGCGGCGGCCGTGCATTTAGGCGGAACGCGGTGACATCGCCGCGGAAGCCCGATGCTTGCAAAACGCTTGCAGCCCGCCGGTCGATTTCGAACGCTCGCCGACGAGACCATCTCCATGGTAAGGAGGGGGTCGACGGTTCGAGTCCGTCAGAGGGCTCTGCAAAAGCCGCGCAAATCGCGGCTTTTTCGTCGGCTCGAGTTGCACGAGCTCCAGTATGCGGTGGGTATGGAGCCGGTTATGGAGCCTTCAGGTTCAAAAGACCGCTCACAACGCCTCGCATTCGAACGCGAAGCCGGCGTCTCGACGAGGCTGCGTTCGAGCGCCACGCCGATTAGGCGCTGGCCATAGGCAAGCAGAACCCACAAGCGCTCCGCAGCCACATCGGTAACGACAGATGCAACCACGGTTGCACGCCGTGGGGACCTCGTCTGTCACCCCCGTCGAGGCGGGCGGCCTGAGGCAGCACAAGCAGGGCCTCTAAGGAGAGGGTGTCTTCAACGCTCGCAGGAGGACTTTACATGTGACCGTATGGTCACCTATAGTGGACGCATGAGCAAGGACGAGGACCGTGTGTTTAAGGCGCTCGGTGACCCGACGCGTCGCTTCCTGCTCGACCTGCTCTTTCAGGGTGACGGCCGCACGCTGACCGAGCTTGAGTCTGAGCTGGAGATGACGCGCTTCGGCGTCATGAAGCACCTGCGAGTCCTCGAGGACGCAGGGCTCGTAGTCACGCGCCGGCAAGGCCGGGAGAAACTGCATTTCCTGAACCCGGTCCCCATCCGGCTGATCCACGACCGGTGGATCGACAAGTACACGGAGCGCCAAGTATCGGCGCTCGCAGACCTCAAGACCAAGCTGGAGGAGACAGGATGACGACGACCGAGATGCAAAATCTGACCGTCCAGGTCTACCAGGTGTTCATCAAGGCGACCCCTGAGCAGATCTGGGACGCGATCACGAAGCCGGAATTCACTGAGCGCTACTTCCACGGCGTGCGCTCCGACTTCGACCTGCGCCCGGGCGGCCACTACCGGCAGACGATGGGCGACACGGATCAGCTCGCGACGCAGGGGGAGGTGCTCGAGGCCGATCCGCCGAGACGCCTCTCGCACACGTGGACGTCCCTGTACGACCCCGAGATGGCGGTGGAGGAGCCGAGCCGAGTCACGTGGGAGATCGAAGCACGGGACGATGGGACGGCCCTCCTGACGGTCACGCACGACCAGCTCAAGGGGGCGCCGAAGACGGCCGTGGGCGTCTACGGGACGGGATGGATGGGTGTCCTCTCATCGCTGAAGACGCTGCTCGAGACCGGAGAGCCGCTCTAGGCGAACCAACACAGGGCGCGCGTGGCGCTTGTCGTCCCGCGCGCCCTGTAGCGCCCCCGATCGGCAACCTCACGAGGACTCCCGGGTTGCGCTCGGTCGGGAGCGCTACGTCACGCCTGAGAACGCGGGCGGCCAGATAACCTTCCCGCGCAGCGCGGGTGAGTAAGACGACAGCGTGACCGCCATCCAGGCATCGTCAGGTATTCCATCCGGCGGAGCGATTCCGAACGCTGACGCACGCTGAAACCCGAAGCGCCGGTAGTAGGCGGGGAACCCAAGGACAAGAACCAGCGGCCACCAATCGGGCCGCATCCGTCTGCTTTGAGACGGGACCAGATGACATTGACGTGGAAGCTCGGTGCTTGCAGAACGCTTGCACCATTCAAGTCGGCGAGGCAGACCGCAGTCGAGCCCCTCCAACCGCGGACGGGCCACCAGCCGGCGAAGGACTTCCGCACACAGCAGGCCGCGCTGCCAGAATCCCGTAGGCCGAGGCGGCCCGTACGCGTGGGCTCACGATTTACCGAGGCTCGCCCGATGACCCAAGCGCCCGAGAGCCACCCCAGCGTCACCGTCTACACGTCGACACGGCTCGCCCTCTACGACCTCTTTATCCTTGGCCTCTCGTGCAGCTTGGTCTGGAGGTGCCCGAAGAGGCACTTCCTCGATCTCTACGACCGGAACGTCGGCACCCCTCATCTCGACATCGGCGTCGGCACCGGCTACTTCCTTGACCGCTGCCGCTTGCCGGTCGAGCGGCCAGAGATCACCCTTCTCGACCTGAGCGATGCCTGCCTGAGGAAGGCGGCGAGGCGCCTCGAGCGTTACTCGCCGCGTGTCGTCAAGGCGAACGCACTCGACCCGCTGGAGCTCGGGACCGCCCGGTTCGCCTCGATAGCTCTGAACGGCGTCCTCCACTGCCTCCCGGCCACAGCCGAGACAAAGGCAGCCATCTTCGGCAACCTGAAACCGTTCCTCGAGGACGGCGGCGTCGTCTTCGGGAGCACGATCCTCGGGAGCGGCGTTGAGCACAGTCGGCTCGCACGCAAGGCACTCGCGCTCTACAACCGGGAGGGTGTCTTTACCAACCTCGCCGACAACCTCGACGGTCTCGAGCGCACACTGGCACAGGAATTCGCCGAACAGCAGATCGAAGTTCGCGGATCGTTCGCGCTCTTTACCGCCCGCATCTAACACGACGGATCGGCACCCCCGGTGCGCTTCCTTAGGCCTCGATCGCTTGCACGAAGCCGCGAGTACACAACCGGTTCGGCAAGCGAAAGGCCCCGCTTCCGGGGCCTTCCGAGTAGCGGGGGCAGGATTTGAACCTGCGACCTCCGGGTTATGAGCCGCCTCGCTCGTGTCCACGTGTTCCGCCTCGTTCCGCCTAAATGCAGGTTCGGAGCCAGTTTTCGGCCGCGGGTGCGCATTTAGGCGGAACCTGGTGGCAGTGCCGCGGAAGCCCGATGCTTGCAGAACGCTTGCAGCCGAGTCGGTTTCTCCTTGATCTGCGCAGCGGGCTACCAATCGTCGCCGAGCCGGCAGCCCGCGGTCGAGGGCATTCCCTCACACTGGCTACGAAAGGCTGCTACTCCCCAAGTAGGAAGGATCAAGTGTCCCTAACGTTGCCCTCTTAGATCCAGCGTCGGCTGCGGGCGACTGAGAGTACGAGCACGGCGATGCCGAACATCGCGGCGATCACCACCCAGAACACCCAGACGGCGTTGAAGAGGCCGACCTGGAAGTTCATGCCCATGATCCCGGCGAGCACGGTCGAGGGCAACAGGACTACCGTGACCAGTGTGAGCACCTTCATGACGTCGTTCGTCCGTTGGCCGATGCGGGCGACGAGGAGGTCGAACGACCCGAAGGTCGATTCCTTCGTTTCGCGGGCGGCCTCCAGCGCCTGGGTCAGGCGACTCTCGAGAGCGGCGAACTTCTCCGCCGAGTCCTCGGTCGAGAGCGCATCGAGCTCCGGGTGTGCCAGGGCGACAACGACCTCGCGGTGTGGGGCGAGCGCCCGTCGCAGCGTCCCGATCGAGCGGCGGAGCTCGACCAGCCGGGCCAGATCGTCGGAGACGTCCGTCGGTGTGCTGGACATGACCCTCGCATCCAGTTCCTCCAGCTCGCTCTCGACAGCCTCGAAGGCGCGGAAGTAGCCGGTGACGATCCACTCGAAAATCGCTGCGACGAACGAGGGTGCGTCGAGCGCACCGACCTGGCCTCCGCCCTCGGCGCGCTCACGAAACTCCTGGAGCACCTCGACCTTCCCATGATGGGCGGTGACGATCCAGTTTCGGCCGAGCGCACATTCGAGGGGAGCAAGGACAGGTTCACCCGCCTCGATGTCGGCCGCGTACATCGTCACGTGCATACGCTCGCCTGCGTCAGCCAGAGCCGCGCGGCTGGGCTGCTCGAGCAGCCTTTGCGCGTTCTCGTCGCCGAGTTCGAGCTCCTCCTGCAGAGCCGCAACCTCCTCCTCGGTCGGGTCTCGCAGGGCGAACCAGAGCAGCGCGTCGTCGGCGAGCCGTTCGAGTGCGGTCCGCCAGTCGTCGACTTGCTCGGACTCTCGCTCGTCGAACAGGAAAACCGTGAGCATCTCCCGTTGTTTCCAGAGGCCGCTACGTTTCCCTGTCCCCGGACCAAGCCTTCCCGTGTTCCTGGCCGGGCCCTGTGCTTGATCGAGGCGCCGAATACAGATCGAAAAGAGCGAGATCGACCGTTCCGCATTTCAACGCCTCGAGGCTCCCGCCGCGGCAGGAGCCTCGAGAGAGTGGAGGTGCTTTCTTGTGCTACCGCGCCGGCGGGATCAGGACGCGGTTGACGACGTGGATTACGCCGTTCGTCGCCATCACGTCGGGCTTCGTTACCCGTGCGTTGTTCACGAAGACGTTCGAGCCGACGACGCGGATCCGCAGGCTCTTGCCATTGAGCGTCTTGGCAGAGGAGAGCTTGACGACGTCAGTGGCAGTGACCTTGCCGGGAACCACGTGGTAGAGGAGCACGGCACGCAGCTTGGCCTTGTTGCGCAGCAGCGCCGTCAGCGTCTTCTTCGGCACCTTCTTGAAGGCGGCGTCCGTGGGTGCGAACACCGTGTACGGCCCGGGCCGCTGGAGAGTGTTGACGAGACCCGCACGCGTGAGCAGCTTCGTCAGCGTCTTGAACTGTCCGGCTGCGACCGCCGTCTGGACGATGTTCTTGTTCTCGTGCGTCCGTCCCGTCGTCGTCGAGGCGGTCGCCGGCAAGACGAGGGCGGCGAGCGCGAGGATCGTGATCAGCTTCTTCAAAGTGCTTCCTTTCAGTCAGGCCACGTGCGGTGGCACGCGGTCGTTGAGTCAGTGAGCGCCCTCCGCGGCCGGCCGGATGCTTGACCGGCGGCCGGCTGTGAGCAACGAGCCGATGCCGTAAACCGCTGCGAGTCCGACGAGTCCGTAGACGACACGACTCGCGCTGTTCGTCTCGCCGAACTCCAGCCCGAAGAGCCACGCGACCAGATCGAACTTCGCGACCGCCACGAGACCCCAATTCAGTCCGCCTACGATCAGTAGCGTCGCGGCGAGCAGGTCGAGCTTCTTCATGTTGTCCACCTCCTGTATAGATTCTGTACACACAGGACAGTAGCGGGACGTGGCAGCGTTGTCAAGATGTTGTCCACTATCTGTATAGTTGCTGCATGAGCGAGACCGGCCTGTTGCGGATCGGGGAGCTGAGCCGGCGTACAGGGGTCAGTCCAGAGCTCCTGCGCGCGTGGGAGCGCCGCTACGCCCTGCTTCGGCCGACGCGTTCGGCGGGCGGGCTGCGCCTGTACTCGCACGACGACCTCGAGCGGGTGCAGTCCATGCAGCGGCACCTTGCCGAGGGCCTCGCGGCCGCCGAGGCCGCCGAGGCCGCCGCGCTCGCGGCGCGACTAGACGCCCCGGCTGAAGATGTCGCGCGTCCGCCGGGCGAGGCACGGCAGGAACTCGGGACCGCGTTGTCCGCCTTCGACGAGCAGCGGGCGCACGAGATCGTCGATGGCCTGCTCGCCGCAACAACGCTCGACACGACGCTGTCGGCCGTCATCCTCCCCTACCTGCACGAGCTCGGCGACCGCTGGGAGGGCGGGGACGCGTCGATCGCCGAGGAGCACTTCGCTTCGAGCGTTCTTCGGGGGCGCTTGCTGGGGCTGGCCCGTGGTTGGGGGCGCGGGCTCGGCGCCGGCATCGTTCTGGCGTGCGCACCGGGCGAGCAGCACGATCTTGGACTGATCGCGTTCGGGCTCTCGCTGCGGTCGCGGGGCTGGCGGATCGCCTACCTCGGCGCGGACACACCGTTCGAAAGCATTTTGGATGCCAGCCGCTCGTGGGACCCGAGATTCGTCGTGGTCAGCGCGGTGACCAGCGACCGCTTCGAAACGAGCGCAGATCAGCTGCGCGGATTGGCGCAGCGCCGGTCGCTGTGCCTGGGCGGCGCCGGCGCAACCAAAGGCGTAGCCGGAGTCGACGCATTGCTACTCGCCGGCGATCCAATCGAAGAGGCCGAGCGGCTGACAGCGCTTGCCCAGAACGACGACGAGTGAGAGCTCACTGCGATGCCCCGCGAGCTTGAGGGCTGGCGCTCAGTGCAGGACCGAGGGCCTGACGGTGCGATCGGGTCGGATGAGCGGGTAAAGGCGACCCGGCCGGTAGTCGAGCAATCGGAGCGTGGCGCCCGGAGGCTGGGCGAGCGCTACTGGCTCGAGATCACCCGCGCCAGCCGCGGAACCGTGCACACACGGGAGACCGAGCAAGGTGTCGAGATGCGCCTTTTCGGCCGCGGCCCCTGCCTCTTGCGATTCGGTCGCGCAGAGACCGCTCATGGTCCAGAGGGTGTTTCCTGCCGCTATGCAATCCGAGGCGGCATCCTGACGAGACATCCGGGCGGTGCGATCCGTCTCTCCCAGACAGGCGGGGACGAGCCGGAGCTGCGCGCAGCCGTGACCGGCTTCGTCCCCAGGCTCCACGGTGCGCTCTACGAGCAGATCCAGCGCCGGCTTCACGTTGCGATCAGCCGTCGCTACTTCGAACGCGTACTCGATGAGGAGCGACCGTGAGAACGGCCGTGCTCGGCGCGACCGGATTCATAGGACGCGCACTCGTCCCGGCGCTGGCTGAACACCACGAGGTGGTCGCGGTGTCACGATCGGGCAACACGCCCCAGACACGCCGCGTGCGCGCGGTCGCGGCCGACGCAACGAACCCCACAGCGGTGCGTCGAGCCCTCGAGGGCGTGACAGTCCTCTACTACCTGATCCACTCGCTCGGCTCGACGAACTTCGAGGAGGTCGATAGGCGAGCGGCACAAACGGTCGCCCGAGAAGCAGCGCGCGCTGAGGTCTCCCAAATCGTCTACCTCGGCGGGCTCGGCGACGACGCGTCCGATCTCTCGCCGCACCTCCGCAGCAGGGCTGAAACGGCGACGACGCTGTCCGCCGGCGATGTGCCCGTGACGACGCTCCGGGCGGCCATCGTCGTCGGCCGCGGCAGCGCCGGTTTCGAGACCATTGTCGCGCTGGTCGATCGGCTGCCGCTGATGATTGCGCCGAGATGGGTCTCGATGCCCACTCAGCCGATCGCCCTCGCCGACGTCGTCGGTTACCTCGCGGGCGTCGCCGGCCACCGCGAGACGATCGGCGAGACGTTCGACCTCGGCGGTCCGGAGGCGCTCACGTACCGCGAGATGATTGAGCTCATTGGACGCCTCCGCGGACACGAGCCTCGAATCATCGAGGTTCCGGTGCTCAGTCCTCGACTGTCGTCCTACTGGCTCCATCTCGTCACGCCCGTGCGCGCGAGCGTCGCGCGGCCGCTCGTCGAGGGCCTTCGCAATCCGACCCTGGCGCGAGACGACCGGATCCGGCGTTTGCTCCCTCGCACGCTCACTTCGTTTGAGGAAGCGGCCCGCCAGGCGCTCGTCTAATCCGCGAAGCCGTGCGCCGATACGAAAAGGCCCCGTTTCCGGGGCCTTTTCTCAGTAGCGGGGGCAGGATTTGAACCTGCGACCTCCGGGTTATGAGCCCGGCGAGCTACCTGACTGCTCCACCCCGCGGCGTGACGTCGATTATAGCTCGGCGCTCGCCGGGCCCGCAGACGCGTCGAAGATGAAGTGAAGACGGTCGTCAGGACAAGGATCTGACGACGTCGTCCCGACGCTTGACTGCGTCCCACGCCGGACGCATGGTGAGGATTCCATGAACCGCTACCGTCCTTGCGTCTGGCGATGCTTGTAGCGGCAATCGATCTCGGTACGAACACGACCCGGCTCCTGGTCGGGGACGTTGCCGACGGACACGTCGATCCCCTCGTGCGGCGCAGCACGATCACGCGCCTCGGGGAGGGCGTCGACGCGCGCCGTCGGCTCCTGCCGTTCCCGATCGCACGTGTCCGAAACTGCCTCGTCGACTACCGGCGCGAGCTCGAATCGCTCGGTGCGGAGCGAGCGCTGCTCGTGGCGACGAGCGCGGTTCGTGACGCCGAGAACGGTGAGGCGTTTCTGGGCGAGATCGAGTGGAGCTACGGGTTCGCGACGCGGCTCCTGACGGGTGAGGACGAGGCCGATCTGACGCGGCAGGGCGTCGGAGCGCTGGGTGCTGGGACCGTCATCGTGGACGTCGGCGGCGGGTCGACGGAGCTCGTCTCGTCCGCGAATCGCATCAGCACCAACCTCGGCTCGGTTCGCCTGACCGAGCGCTTCCTCGGCTCCGACCCGCCGACCGCTGAGGAGCTCGTTGAGGTGGCCGACGCGATTCGCGCGGTGCTCGCCGAGCACGCGGTCTCGGCGACCTATGGCGTCGGCGTGGCCGGCACCGTGACGTCGCTCGCTGCGCTCGACCTCGGCCTCATCGAGTACGACTCGAAGCGGGTGCACGGGCACCTGCTGAGCAAGGAGGCGGTCCGTGCGCAGCTCGATCGACTGGCCGCCCTTCCACTGGCCGCGCGCCGCGAGGTGCCCGGCCTCGAGCCGGAACGCGCGCCTGTGATCGTCGCGGGTGCCGCGATCGTGCTCGAGGTCATGCGCTACCTCGGGCTGAGCGAGATCGCAGTCAGCGAGCGCGACCTCCTCGACGGCGCGGCGCTCGAAGCGGCGAAGCTGCCCGAGCCGGTCGAAGGCGACGCCCCTCCGGGCGCCTACACCTGCTGCTAGCAAGAGCCGCTCCGCGTATGGCGAGACTCGAGCCGCTTGGCGCCTACACATGCTGCTAGAACGCAGACCAGACTCGGCACTGAGCTGGCACAGACACGTGCGTTTTCGCCGATACGATCGCATCGGGGAGGAGGTTGGGGGTACCGGACCAGCCGAGCGGCCGGAAGCTAGGCAGGCGCCTCCTCGTGTGGCTCGGGCAGCTCGTCCTCGGCCAGGCGCCGCTGCACGAGCTCGCGCGCGAGCACACCAACCAGGCGGCCGTCCTCGACCACCGGCACACGCTCCGCGTCGCGCTCCTCGAGGAAGTGGAACGCCTCCTCGAGATCCATCTCCGAGTCGATCGTGTAGTGCGGCGCCTCGGCGATCTGGCCGACCGTCGTCGTCTTCGGATCGAGGCCCGGCGCCACGACCTCGCGCACGAGCGTCTTTCGCGTCAGGACACCAAGAAATTGGCCGTCCCGCGAGACGAAGACCGCGCGCACTTCCTCGCGCGCGAGCAGCTCCCCCGCTTCGGTCACCGGCGTCGCAGCATCGAGCGTCCGCGGCTCAGGGACCATCGCCTCCCGCACCTTGCTCACGGGTAGATCCCCCGAGTTTCGAGAGCCGAGGCGACCTCGCGAATCGCACCGACCAGCGCCGCGCTCCGCATCGACTGCTGCTGCTGCTCGGCCAGGTTCCAGACGCGGTCGAATGCGTCGCCGAGCTTGTCCGCGAGCTTGGCACGGATCTCCTCGCGATCCCAGAACAACCGCCCGAGGTCCTGCACCCACTCGAAGTACGAGACCGTGACCCCGCCCGCATTCGTCAGCACGTCTGGGAGCACCAGAATCCCGCGCTCGGCGAGGATCTCGTCGGCCTCGATCGTCGTCGGCCCGTTGGCGCCCTCGGCCACGAGCCGGCACTGCACCCGCGGCGCGTTCTCGGCCGTCAGCTGCTCTTCGAGCGCCGCCAGCACGAGGATGTCGCACGGCAGCTCGAGCAGCTCGGAGTTCGACACGTGGTCGACGTCGGGGTACTCGGCCAGCGACCCGTGTGCGTCGACCCACGTCCGCAGATCGTAGTAGTCGAGCCCATCGGGTGAGTAGACGCCGCCCGAGATGTCCGAGACCGCGAGCAGCTTCGCCCCACGCCCGGCCAGCTCACGCGCGGCGACGCCGCCGACGTTCCCGAACCCCTGGACGACGACGCCCTGCTCGCCCAGGTTCCACCTCAGCCGGTGGCATGCCCGGTCGATGACCATGACCACGCCCGCGCCGGTCGCCTCGCTCCGAAAGACGGAGCCACCGATCGAAATCGGCTTGCCGGTGACGATCTCCGGGACCGCATGCCCGATCTGCATCGAGTACGTGTCCATCATCCACGCCATCGTCTGCTCGTTCGTCGCCATGTCCGGAGCGGGGATGTCCTTTTCCGGCCCGATCACCGGGAGGAGCTCGATCGTGAAGCGCCGCGTCAGCCGCTGGAGCTCGTCCGCTGACATCTCACGCGGGTTGCAGCGCACGCCACCCTTGGCGCCGCCGTACGGCAGGCGCAGCAACGCGCACTTCCAGGTCATCCACATCGCCAGCGCGGCGCATTCGCCGAGCGACACGTGGGGGTCGTACCGGATCCCGCCCTTCGTCGGCCCGAGCACGCTCGAGTGCAGGACGCGGTAGCCGGGAAAGACGGACCAGCTGCCATCGTCCATCCGCACCGGCACGCTGACCATGACCGCGGTCTCCGGGTACCGCATCCGCTCCGCCGCACCGGCGTGGACGTCCGCGTGCGTGAGCGCCTCCTCGTACTGCGCAACGGCGGTCCGAAAGAGGTGCGTATCCCATTCGAGGGGCTGCTCCTCGAGCGAAATCTCGTCGATCCGGGCCACGGAAGTGAGTCTATTTAGGGCGCACTTCGAGCGTTAGCCCCGAAACTCCGAGCACGACGACCGACTCGCCCTGGTCGACGCCTTCGTCGCAATGCGCGCGCCACGACTCGCCGCGCACGCGAACGCGCCCCGAAGGCCGGCAGTCGCTCAGCGCGACGCCTTCCGCGTCGACCAGCGCTTCGGCCCCGACCCGCGGACGCAGGCGGCGCGAGATCCGGATCCAAAACGCCGCCTCGCCCAGCTCGATCGAGATCCCGACGAGGATCGCGACGATCCCGAGGTTCCGCGGCAGGACGAAGATCGCCAGGAAGAGGGCGACTACGAGTGCGATCGCTAGTCGACGATCAGGACCGGCGTCCCGAGTTGGACGTGGTCGAAGAGCCAGGTCGCGTCGGGGATGTACATGCGGATGCAGCCGTGCGATGCGGAGTAGCCGATCGACGCAGCGTCAGGCGTTCCGTGGATGCCGACACCCGGCGACGAGAGCCCCATCCAGCGCGTGCCGAGTGGGTTTCCAGGGCCCGGCGGGATCGGCTTGAGCCCTTTCGCCCAGTCCGAGTCCGGCGGGCGCCACCAGGGATTCGTCTGCATGTCGACGATCCTGAACGACCCGGTCGGAGTCGGGTACTGCGCCTGGCCGGTCGCGACGCCGAAGCTCCGCACGAGCTGCTCGCCGCTGAACAGCTGGAGGCTGTTGGCGCCGCGGTGAATGACGACGATCGGCCCGAAGCCGGTTTTCGACACCGACGGCTTCAGCGTCTTCATCACGACTGGCAGCTCCGTCCTGATGCGCGTCCGCAGCGTCCGCACGATCGCCCGCACCATCGTCTGGCGGCGGACAGTACGACCCCACTGCGAGTCGGCGATCTGCGGATGGCCGTCCACGAGGCCGACCACGACGGCGTTCTCCGCAGGGATCCCGAAGCGCTGGTCGAGCGAGGAGACGTACTCCTTCACCTTGTCGCGGTCGACGTCGACGCTGACCCCGATGTCGTCGCCGCCACCGGCCTCCCGAGCCCGCGATACCGCGTCGCCGACCTCGGCGTTCATTCCGAGCATCGCCGGAGAGACCGCCCAGTGCTGGCGCGCGAAGGTGAAGCGAAGCGGCGTCGCGAAGCGCGCTCCGATCTGCTGTTTTGCCTGTCCCGCGTCGAGCCCGGAGACGTTGACGCCGGCGATCCGGACCCCGTTTGGGATCCGCTTCGACGGCCCGGCCGACGGCGCGAGCGCGATCGCCGCGCAGAGCACGAGCAGCGTCGCCAGCGCCACACGCTTCCAGAGCGACATGCGCACGAAGGACGAAGCGACTCGCTTCACGAGCCAGATGTTACGACCAAAAGCCGGAATCTGCAGGGAAAGGGCTAGGTCGCGGCTGTGGCCGGGGCGGCGTGAACCTCGCCGGAGCGCCGGTTGAACCATTTGCCGAGCTCGGTGAGCCCGAGGTAGACCAGCGGCCCGAGCAGGCAGATGCCCCACTGGGCGGCTGTCAGCGCCTGGGTGTCGAAGATCCGCTGCAGCGGCGAGAGCGTCGTGACCAGGAGCGAGAGCACGAGCGCGGCACCGACGAGCTGCACGAAACGCCGGTTCTCGATCGTGTAGCGCTTGAAGATCGTCTCCCCGGGCTCGCGGGCCTCGAGGGCGGCGACGATGTGCATCAGGCCGAGCGTCGTCATCCCCATCGTCGTCGCAACCTCGAGCGCGTAGCGATGCTCGCCCCAGGCAACGACGACCAGCGCCAGTACGGCCATGAGCAGGGCCGCGATTCCGAGCCGGACCCCGAGCTCCCGATCGATGATCGGCGCACCGGCGTCCCGCGGTTTCCGCCGCATCAGGCCGGGCGCCGCCGCGTCGAAGCCGAGGCCGATCGCCAGCAGAACGTCGATCGCGAAGTTGATCCAGAGGATCTGCAGAGGCGTCAGCGGTATCCCGCCCGCCACGTCGAAGATGCCTGCGCCGACGAAGAGGAGGATGAACCCGCCCAGGGTGATCATTTGGAAGCGGACGTATTTCATGAGGTTGTCGTAGATCGCCCGGCCGCCCTCGACCGCCGCGACGATGGTCGCGAAGTTGTCGTCGGTGAGGATCATGTCCCCGGCTTCCTTCGTCACCTCCGTGCCGGTGATGCCCATCGCGACCCCGATGTCGGCGCGCTTGAGCGCAGGCGCGTCGTTGACGCCGTCCCCGGTCATCGCGACGACATGGCCCTTTTTCTTGAGCGTCTCGACTAGGCGCACCTTGTCTTCGGGCGCGACACGCGCGACGACCCCGATCTCCTCGACCTGCGCGTCGAGCTCGGCGTCGCTCAGCGCCGCGAACTCGGTGCCTGAAAGGGCGCGGCCCTCGATCCCGAGCTGGCCGGCGATCGCACCGGCCGTCGTCACGTGGTCCCCCGTGATCATGCGCGCGCGAATCCCGGCGTTTTTGCACTCCGCGATCGCGTCCCTCGCCTCCTTGCGTGGTGGATCGACGATCGCGACCAACGCGAGCAGCGTCAGATCCTTGACCTCGTCGACGAGCGACGCCCCGGCGTCGAACGTCGCCGGGTCGAAGTCCCGGGAAGCGACGGCGAGGACGCGCAGCCCATCACCCGCGAGCCGGTCGTTCTCGGCCATCACGCGCTCGCGGTAGTCGTCGATCGACAGCTCAGAGCCGTCCACGTCGCGGCCATGCGAGGAGCGGGCGAGCAGCACGTCCGGCGCGCCCTTGACGAAGCACCGCACGACCGTGCTTCCGTCCTCGTCCAGCTCGTGGAACGTGGCCATGAACTTGTACTCGGAGTCGAAAGGCACCTCGGCCACACGCGGGTAGAGGCGCCGGGTCTCGTCGACGTCGAGCCCGCCCTTCGCCGCGAGGACGACGAGCGCGGCCTCGGTGGGATCGCCGACGATCTCACCGTCGTGAACCGCGGCGTCGTTCGCGAGGGCCATCGGCAGCAGGAACGGGTCAAGGGGCGTCTCCGTCTCCCCCGCGACGTGGAGGATCTTGCCGTCGGTCGAGTAGCCCTCGCCGTCTACCGAGTAGCGTCGCCCCGCGACGATCAGCTGGCGCGCGGTCATCTGGTTCAGCGTCAGCGTCCCGGTCTTGTCGGAGCAGATCGCCGACGTCGAGCCGAGGGTCTCCACCGACCGCAGGCGCTTCACGATCGCGCCCTTCGCCGCAAGCGCCTGCGTGCCGAGCGAGAGCATCGTCGTCACGACCGCGGGCAGGCCGGTTGGAATGGCCGCGATCGCAAGACTGATTCCGACGAGGAAGAGGTCGTCGAACGACTCGCCGCGGATGAGCCCGATGAGGACGACGAACGCCAGCGCCGCCGCGGCCATCACCGTGATCAGCACGGTCAGCTGATCGAGCTGCCTGGTGAGCGGCGTCTTCTCCTCCTCGACCTGGCTCAGCATCCCGGAGATCTGGCCGACCTCGGTGTGCATGCCCGTCGCGGTCACGACCATCTCGCCGCGACCACGCGTGACGGTCGAGTTCATGTACGCCATGTCGACCCGATCGCCGAGCGCCACGACGTCCCCGGCCACCGGCTCGACGGACTTCAGGACCGGCGTGCTCTCACCGGTCAGCGCCGCCTCTTCGATCTCGAGCGTCGCGGCAACGAGCAGGCGCCCGTCGGCCGGGATCTTGTCGCCCGCCTCGAAGGAGACGATGTCGCCGGGGACGAGCTCCTCGGCCGCGATGTCGGCGACGGCTCCGTCACGCCGCACGTGCGCCCGGATGAGGAGCATCTTCTGGAGCGCGGCCACACTCTCGGCCGCCTTGCCCTCCTGGTTGAGGCCGAGGACGGCGTTCAGGACGGTCAGGCCGAGGATCGCGATTCCGGTCGAGAACTCCTGCAGCGCGACGATGCTCACGATCGCGGCGCCGAGGAGGACGAGCTGCATCAGGTCGCGGTACTGGCGTAGGAACGCGTGCCACCCCGGCTCCTTGGGCGCCTCCGCGAGCTTGTTCGGCCCGTACTGGGTGAGCCGTTTCTGGACTTCGGCTGAATCGAGGCCGACAGCGGGGTCTACGGAGAGCTGCCCGGTGACCTCGTCGGCCGTGAAGCCGTGCCACGCCGTGGCGTCCCTGCTCGCCCCGCGGCTCGTTTCCAACTCGGCTGGTGTCGCGGACGTCACTGGTCGCGCCGAGCGTACAGCCGCTCTCGATGCAGGGGCGAGGGAGGTTCAACGCCGTCGCAGGAAGCTGGGCGGGCGGGACTCGAGCCCGCACGCCCGTGGACAGGTCGGCGGGTCTCGCTGCCTTCCGGAATCTTTGTGGCGGCGGGCGAACGGTCAGGTTCCCTGGCTCTGGACCCCGTCGAGGATGGTTGAGGGTTGGCTAGAACACGAGGTAGAGCACCTCGCCGACCAGCGCGGGCTTCTCGGAGTCCTTGATCTCGACCTCGATCCCGAGGCGGTAGAGCAGGCCCTCGCCGCGCCGCTCGCTGTCCCGCAACGTCGCCCTGAGCCGGACCTGGGAGCCGACCGGCACCGGAGCGGTGAAGCGGATCTTCTCGGTGCCGTAGTTGATCCCCATCCGCACGTCGGTCACGTTCAGCACCTGCGAGACGAAGTACGGGAGCATCGAGAGCGTCAGGTAGCCGTGCGCGACGGTGGTGCCGAACGGGCCCTGAGCGGCCGCCTCCGGATCGACGTGGATCCACTGATGGTCGTGCGTTGCCTCGGCGAAGAGGTCGATCTGGCGCTGATCGATCGTCTCCCACTCGCTCGTGCCGAGGTCTCGGTCGGTCGAGGATTCGAGCTCGGCGAGGGTCAGCCTGGTGGTCATGCGGTTGCCTCCTCCAGAATCCGCGCGCGCAGCGCCTTGCGATCGATCTTGCCGACGGGGGTCAGCGGCAGCGATGGAACAAGATGGACCTCGCGCGGGTACTTGTAGCCCCCGATCCGCTCCTTGCTCCAGGCGACGAGCTCGTCCGCCCCGATCTCCTGCCCCGAGCCGAGCTCGACGAACGCGACGACCTCCTCGCCGTGCGCCTCGTCGGGCCGGCCGACGACGCCGGCCGCCGCGACCGCAGGGTGTTCGAGCAGCGCCTCCTCCACGTCGCGGGGGAAGACGTTGAAGCCGCCGCGGATGATCAGATCCTTCTTGCGGTCGACGACGTAGAGGTAGCCGTCGTCGTCGAGGTAACCGAGATCGCCGGTGGAGAGCCAGCCGTCGCGGATGGCTTCCGCGGTCAGCTCGGGCGCTTGCCAGTAGCCGAGCATGACGCAGCGAGAGCGGACGCAGATCTCCCCCACCTCGTCGTCACCGTCGATGCGGACCTCGATCCCCGGAGCGGGCTTGCCGACCGAGCCGAGCCGGGCTTGGCCGGGCGGCGACGACGTGACGAGCGCGGACGTCTCCGTCAGGCCGTAGCCCTCGCGGATCTCGACCTGCGGCAGCCGCCGCAAGAGCGCCTCGGCGACCTCGGGCGGCAGCGGCGCGCCCCCTGAGACGACGTAGCGCAGCTCGGAGAGGTCATAGTCCTCGACTGGGAGCGCCAAGACCAGCTGGAGCATCGACGGGACGACCGCCGTGATCTGCGTCCGGTGCTCCTGGGCGAGCTCTAGGAAGCGGCCCGGGTCGAACCACCGCATCAGCACGCTCGGGTGCTGCTCGACGGCATGGAAGCCAACGACGGTCACGAGCAGGCCGTAGGAGTGCGAAAGCGGCAGGGCGGAGAGCCCCCGGACGATGCCCGGCACATGGCCCGCGTCATGCCCGGCTTTCCCGGCGAACCAGAGGTTCTCGTGGGAGAGGAGCACCCCCTTGGCGCGCCCGGTCGTCCCACCGGTGTACAGGAGCGCCGCAGGATCTGAGCCGGAGCGGTTGACGATCGGCGCCGGGTCGGCCTGTTCCAGCGAAGAGAAGGCATCGGTCGTCAAGACACGGACGTCCTCGGCTGCCTCCTCCGCGTTCCCGACGAGCTCTGGTGTCGCGAGCACGACCGTCGCCCCGGAGTCGCGGACGATGTGCGCAAGCTCGGCCGGCGGCAGCAGGAAGATCGCGGGTGTGACGACGGCGCCCAGGCGCCAGATCGCCTCGTAGGCGCAGCCGACCTCGGGACAGTTCGCCATCAGGACGACGACCCGATCTCCCGGCTCGACGCCGAGGTGGCGCAGGCCTCCCGCCAACCGGGCGGCACGCTCGTGCAGCTCGCCCGAGCGGAGCCAGCGGTCCTCGAACCAGAGCGACTCGTAGTCGCCGAGCCGCTCGAACGACTCCTGCGCCGCCCGGGCGAGGTGCAGGTCAGCCAACGCGCATCGACCGCCCGCCGGCCCTGGCCATCTGCGCGACCATGCCGGCCGGTGCAGCGCCTTCCGGGAAGCGGTCCCGAAGCTGGGAGAGCAGCTCGTTGGCGTCCCAGCGGCCGTCAGCGGCGAACAGCTCGCCGGCGTCCCACGGACGCAGGACGTTGATCGAGCCGCCCCAGACGAAGAAGCACTGGCCGGTGATGTCCTGGGCGTCGTCGGCCGCGAGCGCGACGACGAGCGGCGCCATGTTGGCGGGATCGAGAGGGTCGAAGCCGTCTTCGGGAGGCGGGAGGTCGCCGAACGTCTCCTCGGTCATGCGGGTTCTCGCATTCGGGGCGATGCAGTTGACCGTGACGCCGTAGCGCTGCAGCTCCTGCGCGGCGATCAGCGTGAAGCCGGCGATCGCAGCCTTCGCAGCGCCGTAGTTCGCCTGGCCGACGTTTCCGAAGACCCCGGACGGGCTCGAGGTGTTGATCACCCGCGCGCGCAGCGTCTCCCCGGCCTTGGCCCGCTCGCGCCAGTACGCGGCGGCGTGTCGGGTGGGCCCGAAGTGACCCTTGAGGTGGACTGCGATCACGGCGTCCCACTCGTCCTCGGTCATGTTCACGAGCATCCGGTCGCGCAGGATCCCGGCGTTGTTGACGAGGATGTCGAGGCGGCCGTAG
Source organism: uncultured Actinomycetes bacterium (assembly GCA_963794605.1). Classification (GTDB taxonomy): domain Bacteria; phylum Actinomycetota; class Thermoleophilia; order Gaiellales; family Gaiellaceae; genus VAXT01. The sequence continues at coordinate 3,056 of CAWCEN010000006.1, read as the reverse complement.
CGGTCGATCGCGCGCTGGATCATGTGCTCGCCGGCGCCGAAGTCCGAGACGTCGTCGTAGCTCGCGACGGCCTCGCCGCCGGCGCCGACGATCTCGTTCACGACCGACTGGGCCGGCGTGGCATCTGTTCCTTCCCCCGCCAGCGAGCCGCCAAGGTCGTTGACGACGACCTTCGCGCCGGCCTGCGCGAGGGCGAGCGAGTGCTCGCGGCCGATCCCGCGGCCCGCGCCGGTCACGATCGCCACCTTCCCCTCGAGCGTCGGCATTACGGGAAGATCGTACGACGCATGAGCTTTGAAGGGAGCCAGATACAGAACGCGATCTATGTCTCGGGGGAGTCGCCGTGGCCCATCGCGCCGGAGGAGTGGGAGACGCGGGCCGCCGAAGTGCTCGAGCCCGGCCCGTTCGACTACATCGCGGGCGGCGCGGGCTCGGAGGCGACCATGCGCGCGAACCTGGAGGCGTTCGAGCGGCGGCGGCTCCGGCCGCGGATGCTGACCGGGAACAGCGAGCGCGACATCTCGGTGGAGGTGTTGGGGACCTCGTCGCCTGCTCCGTTCCTGCTCGCGCCGATCGGCGTGCTCTCGATCGCGCACGCGGAGGGCGAGCTGGCAGTGGCGCGGGCGGCGGCCGCGACCGACGTGCCGATCGTGCTCTCGTGCGCGGCTTCGCAATCAATCGAGGCGGTCGCGGAGGCGATGGGAGAGGCTCAGCGCTGGTTCCAGCTCTACTGGGTGAACGACCGTGACGTCGTCGCCAGCCTCGTCGAGCGGGCCGAAGCGGCCGGCTACGGCGCGATCGTCGTCACGCTGGACACGTTGACCCTCGGCTGGCGTCCGCGCGACCTGCGCAAGGCCTACCTTCCGTTCGTGACCGGCGAGGGCTGCGCGCAGTTCTTCTCCGACCCCGTCTTCCGGAGCAGGCTCGAGCGTCCGCCTGAGGAGGACATGCTCGCCGCGGCCGTGGCCATGCTGGCCACGTTTCCGAACCTCGGCCTGACGTGGGACGACCTCGCGTGGCTCCGCGACCGGACCAAGCTGCCGCTGCTCGTCAAGGGCGTGCTCACTGCCGAGGATGCGCAGCGGGCGCGCGAATGTGGCGTCGACGGCATCGTCGTCTCCAACCACGGCGGGCGGCAGGTGGACGGCGCCATCGCCGCGCTCGACGCGCTCGTCGATGTGCGAGAGGCGGTCGGCTCCGAGGCTGTCGTGCTGATGGACGGCGGGATCCGGCGCGGCGCCGATGTCCTCAAGGCGGTCGCGCTGGGGGCCGACGCGGTGCTGCTCGGACGGCCGTACGCGTACGCGCTCGCCGTCGGCGGCCAGGAGGGCGTCGAGACCATGATCCGGCACCTGATGGCCGAGACCGACCTGACGCTGGCCCTGCTCGGCGGGACTCGCGCCGCCGACCTCGACTCCACATGGATCGCGGCGTCGTCCTGAGCGAGCTCGAGCGGTTCGGCGTCGAGGAGATCGACCTCGACGAGCCGGGGCCGGGCGAGGCGAGAGTCCGGATCGAAGCCACCGGGGTCTGCCACTCCGATCTGCACGTCGTCCGCACCGGCTTCAACCACCCGCTGCCGGTGCTGCTCGGCCACGAGGGAGCGGGCGTCGTCGAGGTGCTCGGCGAGGGCGTCGAGCACGTGCGTCCGGGCGACCGCGTCGTGATCGGCTGGCGCTCGCCGTGCGGCGAGTGCCGCTGGTGCCTCCGCGGCGCGAGGCATCTCTGCCGCACGCCGCCGCTGGCGGCACGACGGATGCACACGCGCGACGGCCGCGACCTGATGGGAGTCTTCGGGGCGGGGACGTTCGCGACGCGGACGGTCCTGCCCGGCGCCGCGCTCGTTCCGGTGGCCGCCGACCTCCCGGCGGAAGAGGCCTGCCTGATCGGGTGCGCGGTCGCGACCGGTGTCTGCTCGGTGCTCAAGACAGCGGAGGTCTGGGAGGGCGCGCGGGTCGGCGTGATCGGCTGCGGTGCCATCGGCCTCTCGGTAGTCCAGGGTGCGCAGCTGGCCGGCGCGGCCGAGATCCACGCATTAGACCTCGACGAGCGGAAACTCGAGGCGGCGCGGCGGTTCGGCGCCACGCACACGGGGGCAGAGGAAGCCGACCGGCTCGACTTCGTGTTCGACGTGGTGGGTCGGCCCGAGACCGTCGCACAGGGCATGTCGATGCTCGGCCACGCGGGCACGCTCGTCTACATCGGTCTCCCGCAGCCCGGCGCCGAGGCGGCACTCCCCTTGGATTACGCGTTCGGCCGGCGGCTGCGAATCCTCGTCTCACACGGCGGCGACCACGTTCCGGCGGAGGATTTCCCGCGGCTCACGCAGCTTGCGCTCGACGGTCGACTCGACCTGGCAGGAATGGTCACGAAGCGGATCGCGTTGGACGACATCGTGCAGGCGTTCGAGGACATGGAGGCAGGCGAGGTCATCCGCTCGGTGATCGTCCTGTGAGGCTTCCGCCGCCCGTGGCCGAGCTGCTCGGGATCGAGCTGGTGGAGGCCGGCGGCGGCGAATGCACGATGAAGCTCGAGGCCGGAGAGCAGCACTCGAACCCGATGGGGACGATCCACGGCGGGATCATCTGCGACCTCGCCGACGCGGCGATGGGCATGTCCTTCTTCTCCACGCTCGACGAAGGCGAGTCGTTCACGACGCTCGAGCTAAAGGTGAACTTCCTGCGCCCGTTCTGGACGGGCACGCTGCAGGCACATGGGAAGGTGATCTCGCGCGGGAAGTCGGTCGGGCTGACCGAGTGCCGGGTCGTCGACGCCGACGAGCGGTTGATCGCGCATGCGACGAGCACGGTCATGGCGCTCCGCGGCGAGTTGGCCAAGGGACGCTAGGCAGCTGCATCACCACGCGCGCGAGGTCGCCTGTTACCGTCGGTAGCACCCCGTATAGGCTAAGCGCCGTGGACCTTCGTGACAGCCCCGACGAGGCCGCATTTCGCGCTGAGGTTCGCGCGTGGCTCCAGGAGAACCTGCCTGCGGGCGACTCGCGGGAGTGGAGCCGGAAGATGTACGAGGCGGGCTACGTCGGCCTGACCTGGCCC
>CAWCEN010000005.1:0-5970 GCA_963794605.1 uncultured Actinomycetes bacterium | reverse complement strand
AACGTGACTGCCGGGGACCGGCGCGTTGACATCGCGGGCGCCGTCACGGTGACGGCCTCGCTGATGCTGGCCGTCTACGCGATCGTCAACGGCAACGAAGTCGGATGGGGGACGGGGCAAACGCTGGGGCTGCTCGCTGTATCGGCTGTGCTTCTCGGAGCCTTCCTCGTCATCGAGTCGCGGGTCTCGAACCCGCTGATGCCGCTCGGGCTGTTCAAGCACCGAACTCTCGCGACCGCGAACGGGGTCGCCGTCCTTTTGGCCGGCTCGATGTTCGCGTGGTTCTTCCTCACCGCGCTCTATCTCCAGCTCGTGCTCGACTTCTCGCCGCTGCAGGTCGGGCTTGCGTTCCTGCCCTCGAGCCTGATCATGGGCGCGTTCTCGCTCGGCCTCTCGGCCAAGCTCGTCATGCGCTTCGGGATCAAGCCGCCCTTGGTTGCGGGGATGCTGTTCATGGCGGCAGGCCTGCTGCTCTATGCACGCGTGCCGGTCGACGGGAGCTTCGTCCTCGACGTCCTGCCGGGATCGGTTCTTCTGGGCATCGGCGCCGGCATGGGCTTCAATCCGCTCCTGCTCGCGGCGATGGGAGACGTCGAGCCGACCGAGGCGGGTCTCGCCTCCGGAGTGGTCAACACCGCGTTCATGATGGGCGGCGCGCTCGGACTCGCTGTCTTGGCCAGTCTTTCGACCTCCCGCAGCGACAATCTGCTCGCCTCTGGCGAAGATCTGCCGACGGCGCTCACCAGTGGGTATCACGCCGCGTTCCTCGTCGGAGCCCTGTTCGCAATCGCCGGAGCAACCCTCGGTGGTCTGCTGATCCGTGCGGAGAAGCCGGCGGCGATGCACGCCGAGCCGGAACCGGCTCACTCGTAGCTGTACCGTTCGGCAGGTGAAGGAAATCGCGGCCGATCTCAGGCGCTGGCGCGCGCGCGGTGACGACAAGGTGGCTATTGCCACGGTCGTCGCCACGCGCGGGTCCGCGCCGCGGCCGATCGGCTCCAAGCTCGCCATCTCGGAGCAGGGCGAGCTCGCCGGCTCGGTGTCCGGCGGCTGCGTCGAGAACGAGGTCTACGAGGAGGCGCGCGCTGTGCTCGGCGGTGCGGCGCCGAAGCTCCTCTCGTACGGCATCTCGGACGAGCAAGCGTGGTCGGTCGGCCTCCCTTGCGGCGGCGAGATCGACGTCTTCGTCGAGGACCTGCCGATGGGCGAGGCCGAGGAGCTCGCTGCTCGTATCGAGCGCGGCGAGCGGTTTACGCGCACGACGGTCCTGGGTGAGGGTGGCAGGGAGTTCGTCGAGGAGTTCGGCCCGCCTCCGCTGTTGCTCGTCTTCGGCGCTGTCGACACCGCCGAGGCGCTCTGTCAGGCCGCGAAGCAGCTCGGCTGGCGAACCGTGGTTGCGGACGCGCGCGCCAAGTTTGCGACCCGCGAGCGGATCCCGAGCGCCGACGAGCTGATCGTCGAGTGGCCGGAGGAGGTTCTGGCGCAGGTGGAGCCGGATGCGGCCACCGCTGTGGTCGTCCTCACGCACGAGAACCGCTTCGACATCCCCGCTCTGATCGGTGCCCTGCGCAGCGAGGCCTTCTACGTCGGCGCCCTAGGTGCGCGGCGCAACCAGGAGCGCCGCCGCGGGCAGTTGCTCGAGGAGGGTCTGAGCGAAGAGGAGATCGACCGCATCGCGGGCCCGACCGGCCTCGACATCGGCGCGGAGAGCCCGGCCGAGACCGCCGTGTCGATCCTGGGCGAGATCCTCGCGGTCCGCACCGGCCGTGACGGCGGGCGCCTCAAGGCCTCGAAGGGCCGCATCCACGCCGAGGCCGCACCAGCCCCCGCTAAGAGCGCCTAGTCCGTTCCTGCAGCCAGGACGTCGATGCGACGCTGCTCGTGGGTGTCGCGCCCGAACTCGTTTGACGTCGCGTCGACCTGCCAGTACAGCTCGCCGTGGTCGGACTTGTAGTTGGGGAAGGCGTCCGGCGGCAGCACGAGCTCGAACTCGAACGACGTGCCTGTCGTTAGGTCGCCTTCGTGGAGCCGGCCGCTGGAGATGCTCGTTGCAACGTCGAGGCAATCCTCGGTCTCTTCGTTGTAGTCCAGCCGCACCTCGAGGGAGCGCGACCCGCCGCCTTCGACGATGAGGACTGATCCCTTGATGGTCTCACCGGGCCTGAAGGCGTCCTGCTCGAGCCGAAGCTGTAAACGAGGGCTCATGGAAGGACGGAGAACCCTTTGCTCGCCTGCGCATCCAGTTGATGCTCCTTCCGTCCTCGGGCCACGACCTCCCAACGGAAGCACAAGGCGCCGCCCTCGTACGAGAACGGGGCCTCAGCCGGAACCGCAAGGCGAACATTTTGCACGCCGGGGGCCCTCTCGATCGGGACCCATATCTCGTGCGCGATGGCGTTACACGTGGTGCGCTGGGTGTGGCCGTCGTCGTCCGTGCTTTCCTCGTCGTAGAACTCGGTGCAGACGAGCCCGACCTCAGGGTCACCGAGCTCGTGGAGGCTGGAAATGGTGACCAGCGCCTCGACCTCTTCGCCGCGGTGAACCGACTGCTCGTCAACGTCGACCAGAAGGTCTTTCGTCCGCCGTCTCCGGAGGCGGTCGAGCGGGTAGCGGGAGGACCGATAGAGGCCGAAGCCAACGACGACGGCGAAAACGACGAAGAAGGCGAGAGTGGATAGGTCCGGCACGCGCCGATTCTACTCTTGCGTGTTTATCCTCACAGGTGTGGAACAACGACTTAGCCTCGTCACTCTCGGCGTCTCAGATCTCTCGCGTGCACGCGCGTTCTACGAGGCGATGGGCTGGACGACAGTCCTGCCGAAGGAGCGCTCGACCAGATCCGACTAGTTCCCACACGGGCCAACGGCCAGCCTGCCGTTGCCGCTTACCACCTCGATCGCGAGGCCGGCGTGCACCGCGCATACGGCCTGATGGTGCTCACGGTGGACGGTGAGGAGGTCGCCGAGATCACGGGCTTCACTGATCCCGCTCTCTTTTCGCTGTTCGGCTTGCCGGAGGAGCTCAAGGCCGGCTGACCTCGACCCGGCAGCGCTCATGCGTGTCTCGGCCGCGCTCGTTCGACTTCACACGACCCTGCAGCCCGGCCTTTCCCGGAGCGGTCTCTCCGGCAAAGATCAGGGTCGATTCAGGGGGAATACCCATGGTGCAGCCTCGGTCGTGCGGCGATGCTCGTAGCGTCCCCGATGAAAGGAACCGGAATGAGCACCTCCGAGACCCAGAGCGCGTCGATCAAGGAGCTGCACCGCAGCCGTGACGACCGGATCCTCGCCGGCGTCGCCGGCGGGCTTGGGCGGTACTTCGACATTTCCCCGACGTTCTTCCGGATCGGCTTCGCGATCCTGACGCTCGTCGGCGGCGCGGGCATCCTCCTCTACGTGGCCACCTGGCTCGTGATCCCGGACGATGGCAAGGGCGACTCGATCGTGTCCGAGGCTCTCCGGCGCCACCGCGACCGGCCCTGGCTCCTGGCCGGCGTCGCACTTGTCGCGATCGCACTGATCTCGCTGTTCGCGCAGGCGGACTTCTGGCCCAACAGCGGTTTCGCGTGGACGCTGCTGCTGCTCGGCGCGCTGGCGATCGTGTTCGCGCAGCGCCGCGCCAACGGCGGCACGCCGCCCGAAGACGCTGCGACTCCCGCAGCGACTTCCGGAGCGACTCCCGCGGCGCGGTCGCGTCAACCGTCGCTGCTCGTGCCCGGGCTCGGCGTCCTGTTAGCGGCTGCCGGTGCGCTCGCCCTCCTGGAGGCGGTCGGCGTCGACGTCCAGTGGGACGTCGCGCTCGCCGTGGGCGCGATTGGAACTGGCATCGCGGTCGTCGCCGGGGTGGCGCTGCGACGGCGCACGGGCGGCCTCGTCGTCGTCGGTCTCGTGCTGGCGGCGCTCGCAGTCACGGTGTCGGCGATAGACATCAGGCTCGAAGGCCCGATCGGCACCCGGGTCTACTCGCCGTTCGAAACGAGTGACCTGAAACGCGACTACGACATCTCGATCGGAGATCTCAGACTCGACCTCAGCAACGCAGCGCTTGCCGCCGGCGACACGGAGGTCGATGCGAATGTCGGAATCGGCGAGCTGAGGGTGATCGTCCCGGATGGCGTTGACGTCGACGTCGACGCTTCTGCGTCGGCCGGGGAGGTGACCGTCTTCGGGCGCAGCGAGTCAGGCGTCGATGCGGACCTCTCCGGGAGCATCCACGCCCCTAGGTCAGACCAGACGCTTCGCATCGACGCACACGTCGGGCTGGGCGACGTCATCGTGGAACGAGAGACGCCGTAGCGTCATGGTCGACGTCGGCGCCATCCCCGCTCGAGACCGCACCAACGGCGTTGTCGCGGGCGTTGCCGCGGGGATCGGACGTGCGCTCGAGGTCGACCCGACACTGGTGCGCCTGCTGTTCGCGCTGCTTGCCCTCGCCGGCGGCGCGGGGATCGCCCTCTATCTCGCTGCCGCTCTGCTGATGCCCGACGAGCTCGGGAAACGGCCCGGCCGTGTGCGCTTCGCGGCCGGCATAACGCTGCTTTTGCTCGCGGCGGTCGCGGTCCTCAACGGCCTCGGGCTTCCGTGGTTCGTTCAGATCTCCGCGGCCCTCGCCGCAGGGGGAGCCTTCTTTCTCTGGCGGAAGCAGCAACGCGTGCTCGGCGGCGTCCTGGTCGTAACCGCGGCTGTCGTGCTCTTTACCGCGGGGACCGACCCAGGCGCCGGCGGCCCGCTGCTCACGCCGGCGGCATTCGCAGGCGGTTTGCTGCTCGTCGTGGGCCCATGGCTATGGCGCACAGCGCAGGAGCGTGCTGCCGAGCGGACGCGGCGAATCCGCTCGGAGGAGCGCGCGGAAGTCGCCGCCCGCGTGCATGACTCGGTCCTCCAGACGCTCGCGCTCATCCAGCGCGAATCGGCAGACCCGAAGCGCGTCGAACAGCTCTCCCGCCGCCAGGAACGGGAGCTGCGCTCCTGGCTCTTCCCGGAGGGCGAGTTGTTCAAGGACGATTCGCTCGTGGGCGCGATCGGGAACGCGGCGGCCGAGGTCGAGGAGCTGCACGGCGTTCGCGTCGAGGTCGCGAGCGCTGGGAACGCGCCCCTCGACGACGACACGCGCGCGGTCGCGCTGGCCGCACGTGAAGCGATGGCGAACGCGGCGCGATTCTCCGGCGCAGACGAGATCTACGTCTACGCCGAAGCCGACGGCGACGGGATCAGCGTCTTCGTGCGCGACCGGGGCACGGGCTTCGACCGGGCGGCGGTGCCGCCGGAGCGGCGAGGCCTCTCCGAGTCCATCGAGGGGCGAATGACACGCCGCGGCGGTACCGCAACGATCTCGTCGACGCCGGGCCAGGGAACCGAGGTCGAGCTCTCGCTCCCGAGGAAGACGTCGTGAAAGCTGCGCGGCGCATCGTGATCGTCGACGACCACGGGATCTTTCGCGCGGGACTGCGCAGCGAGCTCGGTGACTCCATCGAGGTCGTTGGAGAGGCCGGGACGGTCGGCGAGGCGATCCCGCTCGTCGTCGAGACCGACCCGGACGTCGTCCTGCTCGACGTCCATCTCCCGGACGGCGGCGGCCAGGCCGTGATCGCGGGTGTCTCGCCTGAGCGGCCAGGCGTCCGCTTCCTCGCGCTGTCGGTCTCCGACGCGGCCGAGGACGTGATCGCGGTCGTCCGCGCGGGCGCCCGGGGCTACGTGACGAAGACGATTTCGGGCGAAGAGCTGACCGACTCGATCCACCGCGTGGCGGACGGCGACGCGGTCTTCTCGCCGCGTTTGGCCGGGTTCGTGCTCGACGCGTTCAGCTCCGGGGAGCCGATCCGGGACGCGGAGCTCGACGAGCTCACCGCGCGCGAGCGCGAGGTGCTGCGGCTGATCGCGCGGGGCTACCGCTACAAGGAGATCGCGTCGTCGCTGCACCTCTCGGTCAAGACGGTCGAGTCGCACGTCTCCAGCGTGCTGCGGAAGCTCC
>CAWCEN010000004.1:0-705880 GCA_963794605.1 uncultured Actinomycetes bacterium | reverse complement strand
CGCGTCGACGCCGTCGATCGCGCCGGCGGCGTCGAGCACGCGGCTCAACACCTCGTCCAGGTCGATCGAGCCGGCGAGCTCGCCGAGCATCCGCGTCCGCCTCTCCTCGCGCTGGGACTGCTCGAGGGCGCCGGTCAGCTCCTGCACCATCTGGTCCATCCGGGCCTCGAGCTCGCGCACGACCTCGGTCAAGCGCTCGTCCGAGCGCGAGGAGCGCCCCACGAGCCACTGGACGACGAGAACGACGACGAGCGTTGCCAACGCTGCGCCGACGACGGCGAGAGCGATCGTCATCGCCGCTCCCTCACGATCTCACTCCTTCCAGTGGGGTCCCCGATTTGCCGCGAATCGAGGCGGCCAACCTTCCATTTCACTGTAATCGGCTTTCTGCCCCTTTTCTATAGGCCGAACGGCCCGAAAAGCCGTTTCGTTGCCGGGTTTGCCCGGTCTGGCACTACACGCACGTTTTTCGGTACCATTCCTCGCTCGGTTGGCAGGCGGCCGCCTGCCGACCTTTGTTGTGTCAGAACCTACTCTGGGAGCACATGCCCACCGTCAACCAACTGGTTCGAAAAGGACGCCGCGCGCCCAAGAGCAAGACCAAGCGCCCGGCCCTCACCGGCGCCCCGCAGAAGCGGGGGGTCTGCACGCGCGTGTTCACGCATACCCCGAAGAAGCCGAACTCGGCTCTTCGGAAGGTCGCGCGCGTCCGGTTGACGAACGGCTTCGAAGTCACGACCTACATCCCCGGTGAGGGGCACAACCTCCAGGAGCACTCCGTCGTGCTCATCCGCGGCGGCCGTGTCCGCGACCTGCCGGGCGTCCGCTACAAGGTGATCCGCGCCGCGCTCGACACAGCAGGTGTCAGCGACCGCAAGCAGGGCCGCTCCAAGTACGGGGCCAAGAAGGGCGTAATGCCCCGCCGCGCAGAAATCCAGGTCCGCGACGTCACTCCGGACTCCGTCTACAACTCGCAGCTCGTCACCCAGGTGATCAACAAGGTGATGACGCGCGGGAAGAAGTCGTCCGCCGAGCAGATCGTCTACGGCGCGCTGGACCGCGTGGGCTCGAAGACCGGCAAGCCGCCGGTCGAGGTGCTGGAGCAGGCCGTGAAGACGGTCACGCCGGTGCTCGAGGTTCGCCCGCGCCGAGTGGGCGGCGCGCAGTACCAGGTGCCCGTCGAGGTGCCGCAGCGCCGTGCCCGGACGCTCGCAGTCCGCTGGATCGTCACGTTCGCGCGGCAGCGCCGCGAGAAGCACATGGACGAGAAGCTCGCCGGCGAGATCCTCGACGCGCTCGAGCAGCAGGGCGGCGCGTTCAAGCGCAAGGACGACCTCTACCGAATGGCGCAGGCCAACAAGGCCTTCGCCCACTACCGCTGGTAACGATGAGCACCGAAGCCACGAAAGCCCCGCCGGCTCTCGAGAACGTCCGGAACATCGGGATCATGGCCCACATCGACGCGGGCAAGACCACGACGACCGAGCGGATCCTCTACTACACCGGCCGCACCCACAAGATGGGCGAGGTCCACGAGGGCGCTGCCGTCATGGACTGGATGGCGCAGGAGCAGGAGCGCGGGATCACGATCACGTCGGCTGCGACGACGGCGTTCTGGCGTGAGTTTCGCATCAACATTATCGATACGCCCGGGCACGTGGACTTTACCGTCGAGGTGGAGCGAAGCCTGCGCGTGCTCGACGGCGCGATCGCCGTCTTCGACTCCGTCGCGGGCGTCGAGCCGCAGTCCGAGACGGTCTGGCGCCAGGCCGACCGCTACAAGGTTCCCCGCATCGCCTTCATGAACAAGATGGACCGCACGGGCGCGGACTTCTTCGCCTCCGTGCAGACGATGGTCGACCGCCTCGGCGCGCGCCCGGTTCCGGTGCAGCTGCCGATCGGCGCGGAGGAGCACTTCCGCGGCGTCGTCGACCTCGTCGAGATGAAGGCCATCACGTACCTCGACGACCTCGGCGAGAACATGGAGGTCGGCGAGATCCCTGCGGAGCTGCTCGAGCAGGCCAACGAGTACCACCACCAGCTGATCGACTCGGTCGCCGACCACGACGACGAGCTGATGGAGACCTACCTCGAGGACGAGTCCGCGGTCACGCCGGACATGCTCCGGCGCGCGCTCCGCGCGGCGACGCTCGACATCACCGTCACGCCGATCCTGCTCGGCTCCGCCTTCAAGAACAAGGGCGTGCAGCCGCTCCTCGACGCGGTCATCGACTACCTGCCGAGCCCGCTCGACGTGCCGCCGATCCACGGCATCGACCCGCGCACCGAGCACGAGCTCTCTCGGCGCCCCGCCCTCGACGAGCCGTTCAGCGCGCTCGCCTTCAAGGTCATGTCCGACCCGTACGTCGGCCGGCTCACCTACGCTACGCGTCTACTCGGGCCAGGTCAAGGCCGGCGACCGGGTCCTGAACGTCACGACCGGCAAGACCGAGCGCATCGGCCGCATCCTCCAGATGCACGCGAACTCACGCGAGGAGCGCGAGGAGATCGGCGCGGGCGAGATCGCGGCCATGGTCGGGCTCAAGAACACGTCGACCGGCGACACGCTCGCGATCGACACCGCCCCGATCCGGCTCGAGTCGATGGACTTCCCGGACCCGGTGATCTCGGTCGCGATCGAGCCGAAGACGAAGGGCGACCAGGACAAGCTCGGCGCGGGCCTCCAGCGGCTCACCGACGAGGACCCGACCTTCCGCGTCCGCACCGACGACGAGACCGGCCAGACCCTGATCTCGGGCATGGGCGAGCTCCACCTCGAGATCATCGTCGACCGCCTGATGCGCGAGTTCAACGTCGACGCGAACGTCGGCCGGCCACAGGTCGCGTACCGCGAGACGATCTCGAAGCCCGTCGAGAAGATCGAAGGCAGGTTCGTCCGCCAGACCGGCGGCCGCGGCCAGTACGGCCACGTCGTGATCAACATGGAGCCGACCGAGCCGGGCGAGGGCTACGAGTTCCTCGACAAGATCGTCGGCGGCAAGATCCCGCGCGAGTACATCTCGTCCGTCGACCTCGGGATCCAGGAGGCGATGGAGTCGGGCATCCTCGCCGGCTATCCGGTCGTCGACCTGCGCGTGTCGCTCGTCGACGGCTCGTACCACGACGTCGACTCGAGTGAGATGGCGTTCAAGGTCGCGGGCTCGATGGCGTTCAAGACCGCGATGCAGCGGGCGAAGCCGAAGCTGCTCGAGCCCGTCATGGCCGTTGAGGTCGTGACCCCCGAGGAGTACCTCGGCGACGTCATGGGCGACCTCAACTCGCGCCGCGGTCACATCGAGCACCTCGAGCCGCGAGGCAACGCGCAGGCCATTCGCGCGCGTGTCCCGCTCGCAACCATGTTTGGCTACGCAACCGACCTGCGCTCGACGACGCAGGGCCGGGCCACGTTCACCATGCAGTTCGATCGATACGAGGAAGTGCCTCAGTCGATCGCCGGCGAGATCGTCGACGCCGACGCTACGTAAAGGAACCGGAGGAGGAGCATGAGCAAGGAGAAGTTCGAGCGCACCAAGCCGCATCTGAACGTCGGCACGATCGGTCACATCGACCACGGCAAGACGACGCTCACCGCGGCGATCACGAGCGTTCTCGCAGAGAAGACCGGCGGCACCGCCCGGACTTTCGAGTCGATCGACAACGCCCCCGAGGAGAAGGCGCGCGGCATCACGATCAACACGTCGCACGTCGAGTACGAGACGGACAACCGTCACTACGCGCACGTCGACTGCCCGGGCCACGCCGACTACATCAAGAACATGATCACGGGGGCCGCCCAGATGGACGGCGCGATCCTCGTCGTCTCGGCCGCGGACGGCCCGATGCCCCAGACGCGCGAGCACATCCTGCTCGCCCGCCAGGTCGAGGTGCCGTACATCGTCGTGTTCCTGAACAAGGCCGACATGGTCGACGACCCCGAGCTGCTCGAGCTCGTCGAGATGGAAGTGCGCGAGCTGCTCTCCCGCTACGAGTTCCCGGGCGACGACATTCCGATCGTCACCGGCTCGGCGCTGAAGGCGCTCGAGGGCGACGAGGAGCAGAAGGCGAAGATCCTCGAGCTCATGGAGGCCGTGGACAGCTACATCCCCGAGCCCGAGCGCGACATCGACAAGCCGTTCCTGATGCCGATCGAGGACGTCTTCACGATCACCGGCCGTGGGACGGTCGTCACCGGCCGCATCGAGCAGGGCAAGATCGAGTCGGGCAACGAGGTCGAGATCGTCGGGATCCACCCCGCGATCGAGAAGACCGTCGTCACCGGTCTCGAGATGTTCAACAAGACGCTCGACTACGCCCAGGCCGGCGACAACGCGGGCGCTCTCCTGCGCGGCACGAAGCGCGAGGAGATCGAGCGCGGTCAGGTCCTGGCCAAGCCGGGCTCGATCACGCCGCACACCGTGTTCAAGGCCGAGGTCTACGTCCTGTCGAAGGACGAGGGCGGGCGCCACACGCCGTTCTTCAACGGCTACCGGCCCCAGTTCTACTTCCGCACGACCGACGTGACCGGCTCGATCAAGCTCCCGGAGGGCCAGGAGATGGTCATGCCGGGCGACAACACCAACATGGACATCGAGCTCATCCAGCCGATCGCGATGGACCAGGGTCTCCGGTTCGCCGTCCGCGAGGGCGGGCGCACCGTGGGCGCCGGCGTCGTCACCGCGATCGAGACGTAGTCAGGAGATCAGCCGCTTGCCGCAACAGAAGATCCGCATCCGTCTCAAGGGGTACGACCACCAGCAGCTCGACCGGTCGGCCCAGTCGATCGTCGACACCGCTCAGCGGAGCGGCGCGACGATCACCGGTCCGGTGCCCCTGCCGACGGAGAAGAACGTCTACTGCGTGATCCGGAGCCCGTTCAAGGACAAGGACTCGCGGGAGCACTTCGAGGTGCGGACGCACAAGCGGCTGATCGACATCCACAGCCCCACGCCGAAGACGATCGACCAGCTGATGCGGCTCGATCTCCCCGCAGGCGTCGACATCGAGATCAAGCTCTGATGAAGGGAATCGTCGGACGCAAGCTGGGTATGACCCAACTCTTCGACGAAGAGTCGGGCGAGGTGACCGCCGTGACCGTGATCGAGGCCGGCCCCTGCCCCGTGGTCCAGCTCAAGACCGAGGAGACGGACGGCTACGAGGCCGTCCAGCTCGCGTTCGACGAGGTTCCGGAGCGGAAGGTCACGAAACCGCGCCTCGGGCACCTGAAGAAGACCGACACGAAGCCGCACAGGCACCTCGTCGAGTTCCGGGGGCCGAGCGAGGCCGTGGTCGGCGAGCCCGTCACGGTCGATGTGTTCGAGCCCGGAGACGGGGTCAAGGTCACCGGGATCTCGATCGGCAAGGGCTTCGCGGGGACGATCAAGCGCCACAACTTCAGTCGCGGGCCCGTGACGCACGGCTCGCACAACGTCCGCAAGCGCGGCTCCATCGGCTCGTCCGCGACGCCCTCGCGCGTGTTCAAAGGCATGAAGATGGCCGGGCAGATGGGCGCCAAGCGCGCGACCCAGGTCGGGCTGACGGTGCACTCGGTCGACCTCGAGCACAACCTCTTGCTCGTCAAGGGCGCCGTGCCCGGCCCGAAGAACGGCGTCGTCGAGATCAGGGAGGAGAAGCGTGGCACCTCCTAAGGCCCCTCTTCTCGGCATCTCAGGGCAGTCGTCGCGCGAGGCCAGTCTCGACGAGAGCGTCTTCGGCTCCGAGGCGAAGCCGCACCTCGTGCACGAGGCCGTGCGCGCGGAGCTCAATGCCCGCCGCGCCGGCACGCAGTCGGCCAAGAGCCGTGGGCTCGTCGCCGGCGGTCGCGGGAAGCCGTGGCGCCAGAAGGGAACCGGTCGCGCCCGCGCGGGCACGATTCGCGCTCCGCAGTGGGTGGGTGGCGGCGTTGCGTTCCCGCCGCAGCCCCGCGGCTACGCGGTGAAGGTGAACCGCAAGGCGTACCGCTCGGCGCTCCGCGGAGCGCTTAGCTCCCACGCGTCCGAGGGCACGCTGGCTGTCGTGGACAAGTCTGCGTTCGACGAGCCGTCGACCAAGAAGGCGGCCGCCTTCCTCGAGTCATGGGGCCAGGAGCTCCCGGTGCTCCTCGTCGCGACCGATGACGAGGCCGGGCTCGTCAAGTCGTTCCGCAACCTCGAGCGAGTCGTCGTCGTCCATCCGTCCGAAGTCGAGGTGGCTGCGATCGTCTGGGCGCGCGCGCTGCTCGTCAGCGAGGCCGCGCTCGATGCCGTGCAGGGGAGGGCGTCTTAGATGTCCCTTCATCCGAACGAGGTCCTGCTCTCGCCGGTGGTCTCCGAGAAGAGCTACAGCCTGATCGAGGACCGCAAGTACTCGTTCCGCGTGCACAAGGACGCGCACAAGACGCAGGTCCGGCAGGCGGTCGAGGAGCTCTTCGGCGTCAAGGTCGTCTCGGTCAACATGGTCAAGGTTCCGCCGAAGCCGAAGATGCGGAACTACCGCAAAGGCACGCGCCCGGGCTGGAAGAAGGCGATCGTCCAGCTGAAGGAAGGCGACGCGATCGAGATCTTCGAGGGGGCTCAGGTCTAGTGGCTCTCAAGAAATTCAAGCCCACGAGCCCCGGCCGACGGTTCATGACCGTTTCCGGCTTCGAGGAGGTCACGCGCTCGAAGCCGGAGAAGAGCCTCACCAGCTCCACCAAGAAGACGGGCGGGCGCAACAACAAGGGCCGCATCACGACCCGCCACAAGGGCGGCGGCCACAAGCGCCGTTACCGCGAGATCGACTTCAAGCGAACGAAGGACGGCGTGCCGGCCAAGGTGGCTGCGATCGAGTACGACCCGAACCGCTCGGCGAACATCGCGCTCCTGCACTACGCGGACGGCGCAAAGGCGTACATCCTCGCTCCAGCCCGCCTGCGTGTGGGCGCAAGCGTCGAGTCTGGGCCGAACGCCGACATCAAGCCCGGCAACGCGCTCCCGCTCGAGAACATCCCGACCGGGACGCTCGTCCACAACGTCGAGCTCAAGCCGGGACGGGGCGGCCAGATGGCCCGCAGCGCGGGCTCGGGCATCCAGCTCGTCGCCAAGGACGAGGGCTACGGCGTCCTGCGCCTCCCGTCCGGAGAGCTCCGGCGCGTCACGCTTACCTGCCGCGCGACCGTCGGCCAGGTCGGCAACGTCGACCACGAGAACATCTCCGGCGGCAAGGCCGGCCGCAGCCGGTGGCGCGGCAAGCGCCCGACCGTGCGCGGCTCCGCGATGAACCCCGTCGACCACCCGCACGGGGGCGGCGAGGGCAAGTCGAAGGGCGGCCGCCACCCGGTGACGCCGTGGGGCGTGCCCACTCTCGGCAAGCGCACCAGAAGCAAGCACAAGCAATCCGACCGCCTGATCGTCCGCGGCCGCCGCCGCGGCAAGGAGAAAAGATGAGCCGTAGCTCCAAGAAGGGCCCGTACGTCGAAGACCGCCTGTTCAACCGCATCGAGGCGATGAATGCCTCGGGCTCGAAGAACATGGTCCGCACCTGGTCGCGAACGTCGACGATCTTCCCCGAGATGGTCGGGCACACGATCGCGGTCCACGACGGCCGTAAGCACGTACCCGTCTTCGTCACGGAGCAGATGGTCGGGCACAAGCTCGGCGAGTTCGCTCCCACGCGCACCTTCCGCGCGCACTCCGGCGACCGCAAAGTGGAGGTGAAGCGCACCACATGAGCGCGCCGGAGGTGAAGGAGGTGCGCGCAGCCGCCAAGTGGCTGCGGATCACGCCCCGCAAGGCGCGGCTCGTCGTCGAGCACATCCGCGGCCGGACCGTTCCAGAGGCGCGGACGATGCTCGCGTTCACCGACCGCGCGGCGGCCCGCGAGATCGACAAGCTCCTGCGCTCGGCGGTCGCGAACGCCGAGGCGAACCACAACCTGATCGGCGACGACCTCGTCGTGAAGACGGCGTACGTGGACGAGGGGCCGACGATCAAGCGCTGGCGCCCACGTGCCCGAGGACGCGCCGCACAGATTCGCAAGCGCATGTGCCACATCACGATCACGCTGAGCCCTGCGAGCACGGCTACAGTGACGCGAGCGCCTGCGCCCGAGGCGCCGGCGGAGGAGAAGCCGAAGCGCGCTCCTCGCCGCAAGGCCGCTCCGAAGCCGAAGGCCGAGACCGAGGCGAAGCCCAAGGCCGAAGAGAAGCCCAAGGCTGAGCCCAAGCCAAAGGCTGAGGCCAAGCCGAAGGCATCAACGACGCGGAAGCGGGCACCCGCGAAGAAGAAGGAGGAGAGCGACTCCTAATGGGTCAGAAAGTCCATCCCGGCGGTATGCGCGTCGGCGTCATCCACGACTGGAAGTCGAACTGGTTCGCCGGCACGAAGGAGTTCCCCGACGCCCTGCTCGAGGACATCAAGATCCGCGAGCACATCTACAAGAAGCTCTCCCACGCGGGACTGTCCGACGTGCTCATCCGCAAGGACAAGCAGCGGATCACGATCGACATCTACACCGCGCGCCCGGGGATCGTGATCGGCAAGTCCGGTGCCGAGGTCGACGCGCTGCGCAAAGAGATTCACGCGATGACGCACAAGAACGTGCACATCAACATCAACGAGATCAAGCGCCCCGAGCTGGACGCGAAGCTCGTCGCGCAGTCGATCGCGGAGCAGCTCCAGAACCGCGTCAGCTTCAGACGCGCGATGAAGCGCTCGCTCGCCTCGGCGATGCGCTCCGGCGCCCACGGCGTGAAGGTCCAGTGCGGCGGCCGGCTCGGCGGCACCGAGATGAGCCGCTCCGAGAGCTACTCCGAGGGCCGCGTGCCGCTGCACACGATTCGCGCGGACATCGACTACGGCTTCGTCGAGGCCAAGACGACCTTCGGCCGGATCGGCGTCAAGGTCTGGATCAACAAGGGCGAGATCATGCCCGAGGGCTTCGAGAGCGTGGCCCAGCAGAAGGAGACGCGGCTCGGAGACCAGGACACGGCGCGCCGCCGGGGTGGGCGCACCGAGGGTCTCTCCGCCTCACGCGAGAGCGGACGGAGCAGGGCGCAGGACCGCGAGGGGCTGGGTCCCGTGCGCTCGCGCCGGCCACGGCGAGGTGGCGGCGCCCGTCGTGGGCAGCGACCCGACGCTCCGGCGGCCGAGGCGCCTCCCGAGGAGGCGCAGGAGCCTTCCAAGGAAGCTCCGGCCGAGGAGCCCAAGCAGGAAGAGACCGGAGGCGAGAGCTAGGTGCTGCTCCCCAAGAAGACCAAGTACCGCAAGCAGCAGCGCGGCCGGCGCGCGGGCACCTCGAAAGGGCAGACCCGCGTCCAGTTCGGCGACTTCGGCCTGAAGTCGATGGAGGCCGCCTGGGTCACGAACCGCCAGATCGAGGCGGCTCGGATCGCAATGACCCGAAAGATCAAGCGCGGTGGGAAGGTCTGGATCAACGTCTTCCCGGACAAGCCGGTCAGCCAGAAGCCGGCCGAGACGCGTATGGGCTCGGGCAAGGGCGCGCCCGAGCACTGGGTCGCGGTCGTCAAGCCGGGCCGGGTCATGTTCGAGCTGTCCGGCGTTCCGGAGGATCTGGCCAAGGAAGCATTGCGCCTGGCCGGGACCAAGCTCCCGGTGAAGACGAAGTTCGTGAAGCGGGAGGCTGATCTCTTTGCGAGCTAGAGATCTACGAGACATGAGCGACGATCAGCTCGCCGACGCGCTCGCCGAGCGCCGCCAGGAGCTGTTCAACCTGCGCTTCCAGTCGGCGACCGGAGCACTGGAGAACCCGGCGCGCCTGAAGCTGGCGAAGCGGGAGATCGCAAGGATTCTGACCGTACGAAACGAGCGCGAGCTCGCGAAGGAGATAGGTGGCTGACGAAGAGAAACAGGACGTAGAGCAGGCCGAAGAGACGCAGGCGGAGGAGACTCCCGCCGAGGAGGCGCCTGCCGCCGAGGCTGAGGCACCGGCCGAGGAGGCACCGGCCGAGGACGCTCCGGCCGCGGAAGCTCCGGCCGAGGAGCCGGCCGCTGAGGCCTCTGCCGAAGAAGCCCCTGCCGAAGGAGCCCCTGCCGAGGAGGCACCTGCCGAGGACGCTCCAGCCGAGGCCGAGAAGGCTCCCGCCGCCCAAGCCGAAGAGGCTCCCGCCGCCGAGGCCGAAGAGGCTCCCGCCGAGGACGGCGCGGAACCCCCTGCCGCCGAGCCCGCCGGGCCGCGCGCGAAGCCGAAGCGCAAGCCGCGCAGCGAGCGCCGCCGGCGCTCGAAGCCGAAGCGCGAGCAGCGGGAAGGCCGCGCGCCGATCACCCGCGTCGCGAAGCCGGTCCACGACCGGGGTCGCCGCCAGGAGCGCCGCGGCGTCGTCGTCTCGAGCGCGATGGACAAGACGATCGTCGTCCGCGTCGACACGGTGAAGGCGCACCCGCGCTACAAGAAGGTGGTCCGCCGCTCGACGAAGTTCCATGCGCACGACGCGGCGAACGCGGCCAAGGTCGGCGACGTCGTCCTGATCGTCGAGACGCGCCCCCTGTCGAAGACGAAGAACTGGCGCCTCGCAGAAGTGCTCGAGGTGGCGAAGTGATCCAGCAGGAATCCCGACTCCGCGTGGCCGACAACACGGGTGCTAGAGAGCTCCTCTGCATCCGCGTGCTCGGCGGCTCGCACCGCCGCTACGCGCGCGTCGGCGACGTCATCGTCGGCACCGTCAAGACCGCGACGCCGCAGGGCACGATCAAAAAGGGTGAGGTCGTCCAGGCGGTCGTCGTTCGCACGAAGAAGCCCTACGGTCGCGACGACGGCACGCAGATCGCCTTCGACGAGAACGCGGCCGTGATCATCGACCAGGCCCGAAACCCGCGCGGCACGCGCATCTTCGGCCCGGTCGCACGCGAGCTCAGAGAGAAGAACTTCATGAAGATCGTTTCGCTCGCCCCGGAGGTGCTCTAGATGAAGGCGATGAAGATCCGCAAGGGCGACACCGTCCACATCCTCGCCGGCAAGGACCGCGGCAAGCAGGGCCGCGTCCTCGAGGCGCGCCCCGACGAGCAGCGCGTGCTCGTCGAGAACCTGAACATGGTCAAGCGCCACTCGAAGCCGAAGCCGATCAAGAACCCGAGCCGGATGGGCGGCGCCCAGTTCACCCCGGGCGGCGTCATCGACCTCGCCGCGCCGATCCCGATCTCGAACGTGATGCTCGTCTGCCCCACGTGCAACCGGCCGACCCGCATCGGCTACGTCATGAAGGAACGGAAGGACCAGGCGCCGATCAAGGTCCGCGTCTGCCGGCGCGACGACTGCCGCCAGGAGATCGACAAGTAATGGCCACAGCGACCCAGACAGCCCAGCGTCCGCGTTTGAAGGAGCGCTACGACGAAGAGCTCCGCTCGAAGCTCAAGGATGAGCTCGGCTTGAGCTCGGTCATGCGCGTCCCGCGGCTGACGAAGATCACGCTCAACATGGGCGTGGGCGACGCGAAGGTCGAGGCCAAGGCGCTCGACAGCGCGATCGAAGAGCTGACGACGATCGCCGGCCAGCGCGCGCAGGTGCGTAAGGCCCGCAAGTCGATCGCCGGCTTCAAGCTCCGCGAAGGCATGCCCATCGGAGCGCGCGTCACGCTGCGCGGTGACCGGATGTGGGAGTTCCTCGACCGCCTCGTCTCGATCGCCATCCCGCGCATCCGCGACTTCCGCGGGCTCGCACCGGAGTCGTTCGACGGCCGCGGCAACTACTCGATCGGCATCCGCGAGCAGATCATCTTCCCTGAGATCAACTACGACGACATCCAGGCCGTGCGCGGGCTCGACGTGGCCATCACGACCACGGCCCAGAACGACGACGAAGGCTACGCACTCCTGCGCGGCCTCGGCCTGCCGTTCAGAGAGAAGGAAGGAGCGCCCGAGAGTGGCTAAGAAGTCCCTGGTCGCGAAGGCCAAGCGCGAGCCGCGCTTCAAGGTGCGGAAGTACTCGCGCTGCAACCGCTGCGGCCGGCCGCGTGCCGTCTACAAGAAGTTCGGCCTCTGCCGGATCTGCCTGCGCGACCTCGCGCACGAGGGCCAGATCCCCGGCATGACCAAGTCCAGTTGGTGATGGTGCCCCTTCCAGCAACACTTGGCGGTTTCTGGCCCGCGATCACGCGGCGCCAGAGCCCACCCTCGCCCTTGCCAAGGCTTCTAGCCTTGGCCGCGGACGAGTGCGATCTCTGGCTTGGTGCTCGCGACCCAGAATTCCACCAGCGTCACTGGAAGGGGCACTGATGCACACCGATCCAATCGCAGACATGCTCACCCGCATCCGCAACGCCAACAAGGCGATGCACGACTCGGCGACGATGCCGACGTCCAAGATGAAGGAAGAGATCGCCCGCCTGCTCAAGGAGGAGGGCTACATCACGGACTTCCACGTCCAGGACGGCGAGAGCTTCAACACGCTCACGATCGACCTCAAGTTCGGCCGGAACCGCGAGCGCATCCTCACCGACCTGAAGCGCATATCGAAGCCCGGTCGGCGCGTGTACGCTCGAAAGGACCGCCTGCCGCGCGTCCTGGGGGGAATGGGCACGGCGATTCTCTCCACGTCGGGCGGCCTGATCACGAGCAAGACAGCGGAGGAGCGGGGCGTCGGCGGCGAGGTCGTCTGCTTCATCTGGTGAGCCAATGAGTCGAATCGGCAAGCAACCAATCGCGATCCCGGACGGCGTCAACGTCGCGGTCGACCCTGGCCGCGTGACGGTCAACGGCCCGCTCGGCGAGCTGACCCAGAACGTCCCGCCGCGCATCCTGATCGAGAAGGAAGATGGGCAACTCGTCGTGAAGCGCCCGACGGACCGCGGAGACGACCGCGCGCTGCACGGCCTCACGCGTTCGCTCGTCGCGAACATGGTCGAGGGCGTCACGAGCGGCTTCGAGAAGCGCCTCGAGATCCAGGGCGTCGGCTACCGCGCATCTCTTCGCGGCACGGCGCTCGAGCTGAACGTCGGCTACTCGCACTCGGTCGTGATCGACGCCCCCGCGGGGATCACGTTCGAGGTCCCGGCGCAGAACGAGGTCATCGTCAAGGGCATCGACAAGCAGCAGGTGGGCGAGATCGCCGCCGAGGTGCGCGACGTGCGCCCGCCGGAGCCGTACAAGGGCAAGGGCATCCGCTACCGGGGCGAGTACGTGCGCAGGAAGGTCGGCAAGAGGGCGTAATGGCGACGCTGTCCGTCAGACAGGCGCGTGTGCGCCGTCACAAGCGCGTTCGCAAGAACCTCTCGGGCACGGCCGAGCGGCCGCGGCTGGTCGTGTTCCGCTCGAATCGCGGCATCGAGGCCCAGCTCATCGACGACGTCGTTGGCAAGACGCTCGTCGCCTCGAGCTCGCTCGGCCTCACGTCGTTCAAGGGAAGTAAGGTCGACCAGGCCGCCGAGGTCGGCAAGAGCATTGCCGCAGCAGCGAAGTCGGCCGGCATCGAGTCCGCCGTCTTCGATCGCGGTGGCTACCTGTACCACGGGCGTGTGAAGGCGCTCGCCGACGCAGCCCGCGAAGGAGGACTGAAGTTTTGAGCACCACTCCCGTTGAGAGAGAAGTCATGCGCCGCGAGGAGACGCGCGAGCTCAAGGAGCGCGTCGTCGAGATCAACCGGGTCGCCAAGGTCGTCAAGGGCGGCCGGCGGTTCTCGTTCACGGCGCTCGTCGTGATCGGCGACGAGGTCGACCGCGTCGGCCTCGGCTACGGCAAGGCGCGTGAGGTGCCGCTCGCGATCTCGAAGGCCGTCGACGACGCGAAGAAGAACCTCTTCACGATCCCGCAGCACGGGACAACGATCACGCACGAGATCATCGGCAAGTTCGGTGCGGCGCGGGTCATGCTGCGCCCGGCGAGCGAGGGAACCGGGGTCATCGCCGGCGGCGGCGTCCGGGCGGTGCTCGAGCTCGGCGGCGTCCGCGACATCCTCGCCAAGAGCCTCGGCACGACGAACCCGATCAACATGCTGAAGGCGACGGTCGACGGCCTGAAGCGCCTGCGCCGGCCCGAAGAGGTCGCCGCCGCGCGCGGCCTGACCGTCAGCCAGGTTCTTCCGGTCGGCGCCAAGCCCGAGCCCGAGGCGGAACCGACATTGCAACAGGCTGTTACAAGCACAGAGGAGCCGGCTCCAGAGGCCGAGGAGACCGAGAGTGGCGAAGCTCAAGATCAAGCAGACGCGTAGCGCGATTGGCCAGAGCCAGCGCCACCGGGGCACCCTCCGGGCGCTCGGGCTGGGCAAGATCGGCCGCACCGCTGAGCACGCGGAGAGCCCGCAGCTCGCCGGTATGCTCAGGAAGGTCCGGCACCTCGTCGAGGTCGTCGAGGACTAACCACATGGCGGACAAGAAGCTCAGCCTTTCCTCGCTCCAGCCTGCCGCACCGCGCAAGAGCCGTAAGCGCATCGGCCGCGGCCTGGGCTCGGGCAAGGGCCGGTACTCCGGCCGTGGGATCAAGGGTCAGAAGGCCCGTTCGGGCTCGAACAAGATGCGGCCCGGATTCGAGGGCGGCCAGATGCCGATCTACATGCGCCTCGGGAAGCAGCGCGGCCCGTACTCGAAGGACGCGATGCCGATCGGCCCGCACCGGACGCGCGTCCATGCCGTCAATGTCCGCGACCTCGAGCGGTTCGACGGCGAGGTCACGCCCGAGACGCTGAAGGAAGCCGGCCTGATCCGGAACACGAGGCTCGACGTCAAGATCCTCGGGCACGGCGAGCTGACGAAGAAGCTGGCCGTGTCAGCGCACCTGTTCTCCGCGAGCGCTCGCGAGAAGATCGAGGGTGCCGGCGGGTCGATCACCTGGCTGCGCGGGGAACCGAAGCCGAGGCCTCCGAAGCGTCGCGAGCGCAAGGCGGCTCCTCCACCCGAGGAGCCGGCTGAAGAACCGACAGCCGAGGCCGAGGAGGCTCCCACCGAGGAGCCTCAGGCGGAAGAGCCCCGGGCCGATAGCGAGGACGAGAGCTAGATGTTCTCCTGGCTCGCAAACGCCTGGCGCGTCCCGGAGCTCCGCCACCGCGTCCTCTTCACGGCGCTGATCCTCGCGATCTACCGCCTGGGCTCGTGGATCCCGGCTCCGGGCGTCGACTCGAACGCGATCAAGGACTACTTCAACTCGACCGGGGGCACAGTCCTCGGCCTCCTGAACCTCTTCTCCGGCGGCGCGCTGTCGCAGTTCGCGATCTTCGCGCTCGGGATCATGCCGTACGTCACGGCGTCGATCATCCTCCAGCTGATGACGGTCGTCGTCCCGCGCCTCGAGCAGCTCCAGAAGGAGGGCGAGGCCGGCTACGCCAAGATCAACCAGTACACGCGGTACCTCACCGTCATCCTGGCCGCGGCGCAGTCACTCGGCTACGCGTACCTGTTCAAGCGCCAGGGCATCCTCGAGGCGGGCCTCGGCCGCACGTTCCTGATCGTCCTCACCCTGACCGCGGGCACGACGCTCCTCATGTGGATGGGCGAGCTGATCACGAAGCGCGGCGTCGGCAACGGCATCTCGCTGCTGATCTTCGCGTCGATCCTGGTCAGCCTGCCGGGCGGAATCAGTGCCTGGTACTACGGCGGAGTGATGGAAAAGCTGTTCTTCCCGCTGATCGCGGTCGCGATCATCGCCGCCGTCGTCTTCATCCAGGAAGGCCAGCGGAAGATTCCGATCCAGTACGCGAAGCGCATGGTCGGCCGCCGCATGACGGCCGGCGGATCGACGTACATGCCGCTGCGCGTGAACATGGCCGGCGTGATCCCGATCATCTTCGCCGCCGCGATCCTGGCGTTCCCGCCGACGATCGCCCAGTACTTCCCTCAGACGCAGGACTTCATCAACACGCACTTCACGCCGAGCAACCTGACCTACCTGCTGTTCGAGGGCTTCCTGATCGTCATCTTCACGTACTTCTACACGGCGGTCCAGTTCAACCCGGTCGACCAGGCCGACCAGCTCCGTAAGCACGGCGGCTACATCCCGGGGATCCGACCCGGACCGCCGACCGCCCAGTACCTCGATCGCGTCCTGACGCGCCTGACGCTGCCCGGCTCGCTCTACCTCGCGATCGTGGCCGTTCTGCCGAGCCTCTTCATCCGCTACGGCGGCTTCTCGCAGGCCACCTCGCGCGCCTTGGGCGGTACGTCCGTGCTGATCGCGGTCGGCGTCGCGCTGGACACGATGCGCCAGATGGAGTCGCAGATGATGATGCGCTCCTACGAAGGCTTCCTGAAGTAGTGCCGCTTGACGTGCTGCTCCTGGGCGTTCAGGGGTCCGGGAAAGGAACGCAGGCGAAGCGACTCGCCTCGGAGTACGGGCTCGCGCATCTGTCCACGGGGGACATCCTCCGTCAGGCGATCGCGGAAGGAACTGAGCTCGGCCATCGCGTCAAGCCGATCTACGACGCCGGCGACCTCGTCCCCGACGACCTGATGATCGAACTGATCCGCGAGCGCCTCCAGTCGCCGGAGGCTGCCGAGGGGTTCATCCTCGACGGCTTCCCGCGGACGATGGCCCAGGCCGACGCGCTCGACTCGATGTTGGCGGAGATCAACCGGCCGCTCGCGGCCGTGCTCGAGCTCCAAGTCCCTGATGACGTCGCGATCGAGCGCCTTCGCAAGCGCGCCGTCGAGGAAGGTCGCTCTGACGACACACCCGAGGCGATTTCCAAGCGGATCGAGCTCTACCACGAGCAGACGAAGCCGCTCGTTTCCCACTACCGGCTGGCGGGTAACCTCGTCGGGATCCACGGCGATCGCCCGGAGAACGAGGTGTTCGCGGAGATCCAGCAGTCGATCGAGCAGGCGAGGGTCGCAGCACCGTGATCAAGTCGCGAAGCGACTTTCCTCGCGAACCGGACCGTTCGGGCGGGGAACATCCCCCGGCTACCGTGGACGCATGATTATTCGCAAGTCCACCGCCGAGATCGAGAAGATGGCGAATGCCGGCCGCATCGTCGCGGACACGATCGCCGTGCTCCAGGACCACATCCGCCCTGGAGTCTCGACCGGCGAGCTCGACGAGCTGGCCGAGGAGTACATCCAGTCGCAGGGCGGGACGTCGTCGTTCAAGGGCTACCGCGGCTATCCGGCTGCGATCTGCACGTCGCCGAACGACATGGTCGTGCACGGGATCCCGAACGGCCGCACGGTGACCGACGGCGACATCCTGTCCGTCGACGTCGGGGTCGTGCTCGACGGGTTCGTCGCCGACTCGGCGTTCACGTTCGCGGTCGGCGAGATCTCGTCGGATGCGGAACGGCTGCTCGAGGGCTGCCAGGCCGCGCTCGCCGCGGGGATCGCGCAGTGCCGCGCGGGGAACCACCTGTCCGACGTCTCGCACGCGATCCAGGTCGCGACCGAAGAGGCGGGATTCTCGGTCGTGCGCAGCCTCGTCGGCCACGGGATCGGTCGGGCAATGCACGAGGATCCGCAGATTCCGAACTACGGGCCACCGGGGCGCGGCCCTGAGCTCCAGCCGGGGATGACCTTCGCGATCGAGCCGATGATCAACGCTGGCGGCCCGGACGTGTACCTGCACGAGGACGAATGGTCGATTTCGACCATGGACGGCTCGCTGTCCGCCCACTTCGAGCACACGGTCGCGGTGACCACAAACGGTCCCAGGATCCTCACCACTACGCAGAATCCGGCCGGAGCCCTTTTGCTACCATAGTTTCTCGCCGCGCAGCCTGTCTGCGCGTGTTTTCGTGTCCTGACACCGCGCTCCCGAGGCGCGGTTCTTACGAGGTGGAATTTGAAGGTTCGAGCGTCAGTCAAGCCGATGTGTGAGCGTTGCCGCGTGATCCGCCGGAACGGGCGGACGATGGTGATCTGCACCAACCCGCGCCACAAGCAGAGGCAGGGCTAGGGCATGGCGAGAATCGCAGGCGTCAACCTCCCGCGTGAAAAGCGGCTCGAGGTTGCCCTGACTTACATCTTCGGGATCGGCCGCTCCACGGCGTCCAAGGTCGCCGACGACGTTGGCATCTCCCGCGACACGAAGGTCAACGACCTCACCGACGGCGAGGTCACGAAGCTGCGCGACTACATCGACGCCAACCTTCAAGTCGAGGGCGATCTGCGCCGCGAGCGCCAGCAGGCGATCAAGCGCCTCGGCGAGATCGGTGCGTACCGCGGCGTCCGCCACCGGCGCGGCCTGCCCGTGAACGGCCAGCGCACGAAGACGAACGCCCGCACCCGGAAGGGGCCGAAGAAGACCGTCGGCCGCGGCAAGAAGGCACCGTCTAAGACGTAATGGCGCCTCCTCGCAGACAAGCGGGGCGCGGTCGCACGAGGCGCCGCGTCCGTAAGAACATCGCCATCGGCCAGGCGCACATCAAGACGTCGTTCAACAACACGATCGTCACGCTCACCGACACCGAGGGCAACGTGATCGTCTGGGAGTCGGCCGGTTCGGCCGGCTTCAAGGGCTCGCGCAAGTCGACGCCGTTCGCTGCCCAGGTGACCGCCGACTCATGCGCCCGCAAGGGCATGGAGCACGGCCTGCAGAAGGTCGAGGTCTTCGTGAAGGGCCCCGGCTCCGGGCGGGAGACCGCGATCCGGTCGCTTCAGGCTGCCGGCCTCGAGATCCTCGGTGTCAAGGACGTATCCCCGCAGGCGCACAACGGCGTCCGCCCGAAGAAGCGGAGGCGCGTCTAGTGGCGAGAGACCGCTCACCGAAGTGCAAGCAGTGCCGCCGCGAGGGCATGAAGCTCTTCCTCAAGGGCGAGCGCTGCCTGACCGAGAAGTGCGCGATCGAGCGCCGCAGCTATCCGCCGGGCGAGCACGGACGAGGCCGCATCAAGCAGTCCGAGTACCTGCTCCAGCTGCGTGAGAAGCAAAAGGCGCGCCGCTACTACGGCCTGCTCGAGAAGCAGTTCCGCACCTACTACACCAAGGCCGCCAAGGGCTCCGGCATCACGGGCGAGGAGCTTCTGCGCATGCTCGAGCGGCGGCTCGACAACGTCGTCTATCGCCTCGGGTTCGCAGCCTCGCGCGCGCAGGCGCGGCAGCTCGTGCGCCACGGCCACTTCCAGGTCAACGGCCGCCGAGTGAACATCCCCAGTTACCTGGTTCGCCCCGACGACGTGATCACGGTCGCAGACGGCAGCTCCGCCGAGCAGGTCATCCGCGACGCAACCGACCTCACCGCCTCGGTTGCGGCCTGGCTCCAGGCCGACCACGAGGCGCTGACGGGCAAGATCCTGAAGCTCCCTGAGCGTTCGGAGATCGACACGCCCGTCCAGGAATCGCTCATCGTCGAGCTCTACTCGAAGTAGCAAGAGAAAGGATCACATGGCAACACGTACGTCTCTGATGGATTTCCAGGTCCCGCGGATCGTCCACGAGGAAGTGGACGAGCAGCGCGGCCGGTTCACGATCGAGCCGCTCGACCGCGGCTTCGGCTACACGTTCGGCAACTCGCTGCGCCGCGTGCTGCTCTCGTCACTGGAGGGCGCCGCTGTCACCTCGGTCAAGCTCGAGGGAACCGCGCACGAGTTCACGACGCTGCCGGGCGTGAAGGAGGACGTGACCGACATCATTCTGCAACTCAAGAACATGATCGTCCGGCTCGAGGGCGAGTCGCCCGAGATCGAGGTGCGGCTCAACAAGAAGGGTCCCGGCAAGGTCACCGCCGGCGACATCGAGGCGCCCGCCGATCTCGAGATCCTCAACCCCGATCTCCAGATCGCAACACTGTCCGACAAGGGCAGGCTTGAGCTGACGATGACGATCGGGCGCGGCCGCGGCTATGTCCCGGCCGAGCTCAACCGTGGCCCCGAGCACACCATCGGCGTGATCCCGATCGATTCGATCTTCTCGCCGGTGCGGCGCGTCTCGTACGACGTCGAGGCCGCCCGCGTCGGCCAGCGCACCGACTACGACAAGCTCAACCTCGACGTCACGACCGACGGCTCGATCGACCCGAAAGAGGCGATCGGCGAGGCAGCCGACATCCTCATCCGCCAGCTGATGATCTTTACCGACATCGAGCGAATCGAGGGCTTCGGCGAGACTCCGAGCGAGGCCGTGCCGGCCGAGGCGCCGCTCGCACACGGGATGGAGAACTTCCCGATCGAGGAGCTCGAGCTCGGCGTCCGCTCGTACAACTGCCTGAAGCGGGTCGGGATCGAGACGATCGGCGACCTCGTCGTCAAGAGCGAGAACGAGCTCGCCGCGATCCCGAACTTCGGCAAGAAGTCGATCGAAGAGGTCAAGGAGACGCTGGCCACGCACGGGCTGACGCTCCGCGGAGACGAATGAGGCACCACCGCAAGGGCAAGAAGCTCGGTCGCGACTCGGCGCACCGCAAGGCGCTCTACTCGAACCTCGCGGGGGCCGTGATCGAGCACGGCCGGATCAAGACGACCATCGCGAAGGCGAAGGCGGTGCGGCCGATCACCGAGGAGATGATCACCCTCGGGCGGCGCGGCGACCTCGCCGCGCGGCGGCAGGCCCTTGCCTTCCTGCGCTCGAACGACGTGGTGACGATGCTCTTCTCGGACGTGGCTCCGCGCTTCGTCGACCGGCCGGGCGGCTACACGCGGATCGTGAAGCTTGGCCCGCGCTTCGGCGACTCCGCCGAGATGGCGTACCTCGAGCTCGTCGACTTCGTTCCACCCGCGCCGAAGCCGAAGCGCGTGCGCCAGCCGGAGCCGGAGGAGCTCGAGGAAGAGCCGGCCGCGGTTCCGGGCGTTACGGCCTAGAGCCGCGACTCGAGGAGAACGAAGACGGGCGTCGGGATGTCGTCCGGATTCGCGTCGACCGAGATCTCCGCTTCGGCGGGGGCCATGTCGCGCAGGCGGCTCGCGAGCTCGTTCGCGTGCTCTTCCGTCGCGATGTCCACGGTCACGTAGCGCCAGCGCCGGTGCACGCTCAAGCCCTCGCCTTCGAGGAGCTCCTTGAGCTTCTCGGCCTCGCTCCGTGAGGGCATGTCGATCTTGACGAGCCAGTCGTAGGCGCCCTCGCGCCGCTCGGTCTCCTCGCGCCGCTCGAGCTCTTCGCGCTGCTCTTCGTCGGTGCGGGGGAGCGGGATCGAGGCGTCCAGCCACTCTTCCTCGAGCGGATGCCAGCGGGTGAGCGCGATATTCGCGCTGAGATCGTCGGCGGCGACGAGCTCGCGCGCGACGAGCTCGGCCTGATGCGCTCCGGCCTCGTCTCCGGCGTAGAGAAAGACGTGGGCGCCGTCGCGTGTGACGACGATGCGGTCGCCTAGCCGCTTACGCGCTTCGTCGTCGAGGTCATGCGCGCGGAAGCGCTCGCCGAGGCCGAAGCCGTGGGCTTCGTCGTCCAGGTCGATCTCGACGCGCCACTCGTCCTGAGTCATATCGAGATGATAAGTCCCGCGTTCATCCGGGCCGTTGGTTGCGCTCGGGGCGAGCACAGTGTCACGCTTTCTCCCGATGGCGGATCTGCCTAGCGGCGCAGTCACTTTCCTCTTCAGCGATATCGAAGGCTCCACCCGGCTCGTCAAGGAGCTGCGCGAACGCTACGGCGACGTGCTTGGGGAGCACCAGCGGCTGCTGCGGGCAGCCTTCGGGGCGCACGGTGGTTACGAGGTCGACACACAGGGCGACTCTTTCTTCATCGCCTTCTCGAGCGCACGCGACGCCCTCCTCGCCGCAGTCGAGGGTCAGCTCGCGCTCCTTGCGCACCCGTGGCCCGACGGAGTGCGGATCAAGGTGCGGATGGGAGTGCACACCGGCCAGGCGGTCGCGTCCGGAGGCCGATATACCGGCCTCGCGGTCCACCGCGCGGCGCGGATCGGCGCCGCAGGGCACGGCGGGCAGATCCTCGTCTCCCAAGCCACGCAGACGCTCGTCGAGGACGAAGAGGAGGACTTGCACATCCACCTGCAAGATCTCGGCGAGCAACGCCTCAAGGACCTCGATCGCCCCGTGCGCCTCTACCAGGCTGCCACCGACGGGCTGCCGACTGAGTTCCTGCCGCTGCGGCCTAATGCTGAGCTGGCCCCGGTTGCACCAGTGGTGCCGTTCTGGCGGCGCCCAGCGACAATTGTGGCAGCGGCGATCGGCGCCGCGATCGTCGTGGCAGCGATCGCGGCTCTCCTCCTTCGGGGTGGTGAGACGTCGGTGGCCGTGCGAGCGAACTCGGTCGCGGTCGTCGACCCGGCCAACGGTCGCGTGGTGGAGGACATCCAGGTCGGGACTCGGCCAGGCCCGGTCACCTTCGGCGCCGGATCGGTCTGGGTAGGGAACCTGGACGACGGAACGGTGTCCAGGATCGATGCGCGGGAGAGAACGGTTCTCCACAATATCCCGCTCGAGGATCGGACGCCGACAGGCCTTGCGTTCGGGATCGGCGCAGTATGGGTGGCGCACGGCCTGCGTGGACAGGTCTCGCGAATCGACCCGCAGTTCGACGACGTTTCAGACCCCATCCAGGTCGTAGACGCCGGCCTGGGGGGCTCCTCCAACGGCGCCGTTGCGACCGGTGAAGGGTCGGTCTGGGCTGTCTTCGGGGACTCGACCCTTGCGCGAATCGAGCCGGATACGGGGCAAGTGGAAAAGACACGCGCGGGCCAACTGCCGGCGGGCATTGTCGTCAGCGGCGGGTCGGTCTGGGTCTCGAACTCGGGCGACGCGAACGTTACGCGGTACAACCCGACAGCGTTTCAGGAAGACATCGGCAACCCCACCGTCGGCAGGCGGCCGACCGGGATCGCGGCCGGAGAGGCGATCTGGGTGGCGAACTCCGCGGGCGATTCGGTCTCCCGCATCGATCCGAACGACGTTGCAGTTGTCACCGTGCCGGTGGGCAAAGGTCCGAGCACAATTGCTGTCAGACCCGACGCAGTCTGGGTCGTCAACACGGACGACGGGACCCTCTCGCGGATCGACCCGGAGACGAACAAAGAGGAGCGAACGTTCCCGATCGGCCAGGCGCCGGTCGGCATCGTCTTCGCCGAAGGCCTCCTCTGGGTAACGGTGCAGGCGCCGTGAGGAACGTTATTTGAGGCAGACGGCGGTCAGGTCGAGCACCGGCCTGAGCACGATGCAGCCGACGCGCGGCGAGACAAGGGTCGGCTCCTTCAGGATGTCGACTGCGGCCACGGGCGCGGCGTCCCTTGCGAGCCTGACGTCCAGTGCCCCGTACGCCCGGCTCCGCCCGCCGACCTGGAGCACGCGCGCTGTTCGCCGCATCTGCTGGTTGTAGGGGCTCGAGTTGAAGCGGGTGAAGTTGGTGCCGCCGGCGTACCGCCCGTCCAGGAGCTGGTTGAGGTAGGCGTAGGGATCGACGTAGGCAGGCTGCCAGAGGGCGAGCGCGATGTCCCACTCCTCGCCGGGATTGGCCAGCTTGGCGTAGTACGCACCGGAAGCGGTGTGGAGCGGGAACCCTCGGACCTCTACGTCGAGCCCGATCTCCGCAAGCTGTCGCGCGACGATGCGCCCGACGGCCATCGGCAGTGGGGTGCTGTTCGTGTACAGCACCACCTTGCCGCCGCGCAGGTTGCCGCGGGCGAGCTCTCGAGCTTTCGCCAGATCAGCATGCTCGAGCGGGTAGATGTCCGCGTCTCTGAAGCCGGGCAGACTCGGCGGGAGATACTGATCGGTGGGAACGCTGGCTCGCGGATCGCTCGAGCCGTTGATGATCGCGCGGCGGTTGAGGGCGAAGCTGACCGCCTTGCGGAGGCTTGCGTTGTTCTTGAACACCGATCGCGCCGAGTTGAAGGCGAGCATTCGCAGGGTGAAGCCGCGCCTGACGAAGAATCGCGAGCGGTTGATCCCATATTTCGCGACGATCCCGAGGCTTGGCTGGAAATAGATCCCGGCAGTCGTGAAGCCCCAGTCGGCTTCGCCGCGGTCGACGCGAGTGACGACCTCTTGTGGCGCCACTGCTCGAAGGTCGATGTCGAAGCCATCGACGTGGTGGGGCCGGTTCCCGCGGTAGAAACGGTTCCGTCGGAGCACGACCCGCTCACCGGGGCGGTACTCCGCGACGTAGTAGGGGCCGGCGGCAGGGAACTTGCTGACTCCTTCCGGGTCTGAGGGAAGGGTCGGCGGCACCGCGCAGAGGAAGGTCGTCGTCGTGCGGTGCAGGAAGTCAGGTGCGGGTCGGACGAACTTGATTACGAGCTTGTTCCCACGGGCGACGACGCCTTTGGCGGTCTTCCTCTTGCCGGCGAGCACGTCGGCGGCTCCGAGGATGTCACGTGTAAGTTGGGCGCCGGACGAGAGCGTCGGGGAGTTGATCTCGGGCGCGAGTGTCCGATGGATCGCCCGCGCGAAGGCGCTCGCCCGGACCGGCGTGCCGTCGCTGAAGCGGAAATCCTTGCGCAGCGTGAACGTGTAGGTCTTCCGGTCGCGTGAGATTCTGGGGAGACCGGTCGCCACCTCCGCCTTGAAGCGGTATGCCTCGGGCGGCGGCTTGTCTGGGTAGGCGAACAAGCGCGCGCACGTCGTGTCGAGAACAGCCCAACCGGCTGCGGAGGACGTCAGCGCCGGGTCGACGTAGTCGAGCCCCGACGTCGCGTGGAAGACGATCTTGAAGATCCCTCCTTCGCGCACGGTCTACCTCGCGCCGGATGCTCCCGGCTGGGCGGCGATGAGCAGGAGAGCCCCGCTAATCGCTAGGACGGACAGCAACGCCTTGGGCCGCAGGATGTGCTCCTTCGTGGGTGTCCCGACTAGGTAAGCCTAGAACGCTTCGGGTCTGCTTACTAGACGCGCAGAACACGTTCTAGCTTCCCCAGGCCCCTTCCCGCGGCGAGATGATGGGCACCTGTGAGGCTCAAGTTGACGCTCGAATACGAAGGGTCGCGGTTCCGCGGCTGGGCAACGCAGCCGAACCTGAGGACCGTGGAGGGAGTCGTTCGCGAGGCTCTGGCCTGGGTGTACGGCAGGTACGAAAACCTCTCCGTTGCAGGGAGAACGGATACGGGCGTCCACGCGCTGGGGCAGGTCGCGAGCGTCGACGTCGAGGGCGGGCCGCCGCTGGACAGCGCGGCGAAGGCGCTGAACAACTGCTCTTCCAGACGATGTCGCAGTGATCGTGGCGGAGGAGGCGGGCCCCGACTTCCATGCCCGGCACTCAGCGACGGCGAGGAGCTATCGCTACCGCATCTGGCGCCGCGAGACGCCTTCGCCGTTTGAGCAGAGCCGCAGCTACTGGTACCCGCATCAGATCGACTACAAGGCGCTCGCCGACAGCGCGGACCTTCTGATCGGAGGGCACGACTTCCGCGCCTTCACGCCGACCGAGACGCAGCACAGGGACTTCAGACGCAAGGTGAGCTCGGCCGCATGGTTTGACCGAGGAGAGGCGCTCGAGCTCGAGATTACGGCCAACTCGTTCCTGCGCCACATGGTGCGAACCCTCGTCGGCACGATGCTCGAGAAGCCCCCGGAGGAGATGGCCGGGCTCCTTGAAGGCGCCCCGCGAGACGCTGCCGGCACGACCGCGCCCTCGCATGGCCTCTACCTCGATCGCGTCGAGTACTGATTCTCTGACGCTCTGCCCCGCGCGCAGGATCGCGAGTCGGGTCGAGGGCGACGCTAGCATCACGCTCGATGGCGACCAAGACCGTCGACAGGCGCGTCGAGGAGCTGCGCGAGCAGCTCGATCACCACCTCTACCGCTACCACGTCCTCGACGATCCTGAGATCTCGGACGCCGAGTATGACCGGCTCTTCGACGAGCTCAAGGCGCTCGAGGAGGAGCATCCCGAACTGATCTCGCCCGACTCGCCGACCCAGCGGGTCGGCGCTCCCATCAGCGGTCGCTTCCAGAAGGTGCAGCACCTGACGCCGATGGGCTCGCTCGAGAAGGTCACGACCGACGAGGCGCTCGAGAAATGGGCCAGCGACGTCCGCAAGCGGCTCGACTCCGACGAGCCGGTCACCTTCGTCACCGAGCCGAAGATCGACGGGCTCGCAATCAACCTCACCTACGAGGGCGGGCAGCTCACGCGCGGCGCGACGCGCGGCGACGGCCTCCAAGGCGAGGATGTGACCGTCAACCTGCGCACGATCTCGTCGGTACCGCTCAAGATGCGCGGCGACGGCCTGCCCCCGGTCGCGGAGGTGCGCGGCGAGGTCTACATGCCCATCTCCGGCTTCCGCGAGCTGAACGAACGCGTCGCCGAGCTGGGCCAGAAGCTTGCGCCGAATCCGAGGAACGCGGCCGCCGGCTCACTTCGCCAAAAGGACTCGTCGATCACCGCCTCGCGCCCGCTCGCGGTCTGGATGTACGGCCTCGGCGCGGCGGAAGAGATCGACCTCGCCACGCACTGGGAGGCGCTGGAGTGGCTCCGCGAGCACGGCTTTCGCACGAACCCTTTCGCCGAGCGGCACGACTCGATCGAGTCCGTCGCCGAGGTCTGCCGCGTCTGGGAGACGAAGCGCATCGAGCTCGACTACGAGATCGACGGGATCGTGATCAAGGTCGACTCGTTCGACCAACAGCGGCGTCTGAGCGAGCTCCATGGCCGCCCGCGCTGGGCGCGCGCGTACAAGTGGGCGCCGATGACCGCGCAGACAAAACTCCTGCAAATCCACATCAGAGTGGGGCGGACCGGTGCGCTCAACCCGTGGGCGCAGCTGGAGCCCGTCGAGGTCGGAGGCGTGACCGTCTCGACCGCGACACTTCACAACGAGGACGACATCAACCGCAAGGACATCCGCGTCGGCGACACGGTCATCGTCCAGCGCGCCGGCGACGTGATCCCGCAGGTCGTCGGGCCGGTGCTCCCGCACGCGAAAGGCTCGCGGCGCTTCCGGATGCCGAAGAAGTGCCCGCTCTGCGGCGCCGAGATCGTGAGGCCCGAGGGCGAAGCCATGCATCGGTGCCCGAACCCGAAGTGCGAGTCGCGTGGGCTCGAGACTCTCATCAACTGGGTCTGGGACATCGACGGCGTCGGCGAGCAGGCGATCCGGAGGCTGTGGCGCGAGGGAATCGTCACGTCACTGCCGGACCTCTACCGGCTGACGAAGGAGCAGCTGATGGAGCTCGACGGCTACGCGGAGATCTCGGCCGGCAACGCGATCGCGGCGATCCAGCAGTCGAAGCAAGCGATGACGTTCCATCGAGTCCTGGCCGGTCTCAACATCCCGGACACAGGATGGGTGACCGCGCGGAACCTCGCGGCGCACTTCGGCTCGATCGACGAGCTCATGAACGCGACCCAGGAGGAGATCCAGGAAGCCGAAGGCATCGGGCCGGGTCGAGCGGAGGGGATCGCGGAGTGGTTTTCGGACGAGGAGAACGTGAAGCTCGTCCAGGAGCTGCGCGACCTCGGCCTGCGCTTCGAGACCGGGGACGAGCTGAAACCCGTCGAGGGCCTGCTCTCAGGCCAGACTTACGTGATCACAGGCACGCTCGAATCGCTCACGCGTGACGAGGCGGCCAAGGCGCTCGAGGCGAAGGGCGCAAAGGTCTCGAACTCGGTCTCGAAAAAGACGGCGGGGCTGATCGTCGGCGAGGAGCCCGGTTCGAAGCTGAAGAAGGCACAGGACGCAGGCGTCCCCGTCCTCGACGAAAAAGCCCTGCAAAAACTCCTATCTGGCTAAGACCGTCGCGAACTGATCCTGCGCCACTCGCGCCCAGTAGATCGAGATTCCGGGGCCGTTCTGGATGACAGAGAACGCGTAGCGGCGGCGCACGTAGCCGGACAGCGCGGACGCCTGGTTCAGCGTCCCCGTCTTCGCGCGGACACGCCCCGCAGCCACGGTGCCGCGCATGCGGGAGTCGAGCGTCCCGCTCCGGCCCGCGACGGGCAGCGCATCGACCAGCAGCTCGCGCAGGTCCTCATTGAGCCAGCTCGAGCGGAGCATCGCGACCACGGCCTCCGTCGTCAGCCGATCGAGCCGTGATAGGCCGGAGCCGTCGACGATCCGTACGCCCGCCAGCGGGATCTGCTGCTCCTGGAGCAGCTGGAGCACGACCTGCGCGCCGGCCGCGGTCGTGCCCTGGAGGCCGACGCCCGCGCCGAGCTGCTTGAGGAGCATCTCGGCCGTGAAGTTGTCGCTTTCGTGGTCCATGAAGCGTAGGACGACCGTGAGCGGCACCGACTCGATCGTCGCGAGCGGGACGGCCGCGGAGTCGGCGGTCCCCGTCAAGGCGCGGCCCGCGACCGAGATCCCCGCCCGGAGCAGGGCCGTCCGAAAGGAGAGCGCGGCCGCGAGAGCGGGCTGTCGGGTCGCGTGGCCCTTGTACCGGCCGCGGTCGACAGTCAGTGCCGAGAGCGCGGGTGACTCGTTGAGGAAGAAGTACGACTTCCACCCGGGCGCCATGCGCCTCGCGTCGAAGAACGACTCGTCGCCGATCACCTGCCCTGTCACCCGCTTGATGCCCTGCGACCGAAGCTGCGACGCGAGCGAAAGCAGGTCGAGCGTGGACAGGGTCGGATCGCCGTTGCCCTTGAGCACGATGTCGCCGCGCCAGAGCGTCCCCTCGAGCTCGCCCTCACCGAGGACGTCCGTCGAGAAGCGGAAGCTCGGCCCGAGCGCGAGCAGCGATGCGTACGTGACGGCGAGCTTCTCGTTCGAGGCCGGGATCAGCGGCAGGCGCAGATTGCGGGCGTAGAGCTGCCTGCCGGTCGCGAGATCGACCGCGAGCGCGGACGTACGAGCTTTCGACACGTGGGGAACGGCGAGCGCGCGCGCGAGCTTGCGGGCGAGCGGGGTCTGGCCCGCGGCGATCGCCGGCGACGGTGCGAGCAAGACCACCGCGAGGGCGACGGCCGCGATTCTGGGCACGGCGACATTGTCCAGAGGCGTACGGGACAACGTCAAGTGTTTAGGACCCGAGGCGCGGCAAGATGGGTCGCACGGCCCATAGCCCTCGGTCGATCAGCCTGCAAATAATCGGCTCCTGGTGGCTGACGACCGGGAACTCCTGGAGCGTATCCAGGCGCTCACCGACGCGACGGCCGAAGGTCCGGCGCTTCCCCGCAGCGAGATGGAACCGACGGTGACCGACGGCTACGCGCGAGCGCTTGAGCTCGATGCCGAATGTCTTCGCATCGAGCGTCGCATCGACGAATTGACCCACCAAACCGGTGTAGTGGGACACGACATGCCGAGCGGAGAGCTCCCGGCTTTGCTCAACCGCTTGCAAGCGGCGACCCGCCAAAGTACCGAGCTCCGCAAGCTGCTCGCACCGCTCCGCAAGATCGTCGCGGAAGCTGCTTAAGCGGCCGAGCCAGCACGGCCTCTCCTGGTCGGCATCGCGAGCGATGCCTTAGACAATCCCGCTGCGCACGGCGTAGACGGCCGCCTGGATGCGGTTCTCGATCTGCAGCTTCATGAGGATGTTCGAGATGTGGTTCTTGACCGTCTTCGGACTGATGTGCAGCGCCGCGGCGATCTGGGAGTTGTCCTTCCCGTTCGCGATCAGGCGCAG
Organism: uncultured Actinomycetes bacterium; assembly: GCA_963794605.1. Taxonomy (GTDB): domain Bacteria; phylum Actinomycetota; class Thermoleophilia; order Gaiellales; family Gaiellaceae; genus VAXT01. The sequence goes on along the minus strand of CAWCEN010000004.1, from coordinate 676,605 downwards.
GACTTCGAGCTCGCGGTCGGAGAGCTCGGCGCGGATCGTCTCGGCTCCCTGATCGAGCGTGACTGCGCGCATCCGCTGAAGCACCTTCGCGGCGATCGGCGGTGAGATCAGCGACTCGCCGACCGCGGCCGACTTGATGCCGCGGATCAGCTCCTGGATCGACGAATCCTTGACGAGGTACCCGCACGCACCGGCGACGATGGCGTCCATCACGTCCTCGTCCTGATCCGAGATGGTCAGGACGACGACGCGCGTGAGCGGCGCGAACGAGGTGATCTCGCGCGTCGCCTCGACTCCTGTGATGCCGGGCATGTTGAGGTCCATCACCACTACGTCCGGGGCGACCTCGCGCACGGAGCGGATCGCGTCTTGGCCGTTGGCCGCCTCCGCGACGACCTGGACGCCCTGCTCCTCGAGCAGGTTCCTGAGGCCGGTCCGGAACAAGTCGTGGTCGTCCACGAGCAGCACGCGCAGGTCCTCACCGTCCTTCTTGGCCTTCCGCTCTGCGGCTTCGCTCATCTGCGACGCCCCTTCTGTGTCCGCTCGGTCAGTGCAGCGTCAAGGTAACTGTTCTGCTGCCCCACGCGAGCGCTTCGGCCTCAGTCGGGAACCAGAGGTCGATGCGCGACCCGGAGACAGCGCCGCCGGTGTCGGCCGCGACACCCTGCCCGTAGCCGGGAATCGTCATCTTCGTCCCAAGCGCGATTACACCGGGGTCGACCGCGACGATTCCGTAGCCGACCGGAACTCCGGTCGAGGTGTGGCCGGCGAGCGCGTACCCCGTCGCGACCACCGTCAGGGTCCGCCCGTTCTGGCCGGCGCTCGGGAGAGCGGCTAGCTCGCGCGCCTGCGACTCGAGCGAGGAGATGTGGGACGAATTCGCGCTCCTCTCCGCGCGGAGCCTGGTCAAGGTGGCCGCCTGCTCGCGCTGAGCGGCCGCGAGCGCGACCAGGGTCGCCGCGGTCGCAGCTTCCGTCTCGCGCGCACGGGTCTCATCGGCCGCCAGTCGCTGCGCGAGGGCGGTCAAGTGCGCTTTGGCAGCCTTCGCGGCGTCGATCACGTTGCGGTCGAGGCCCGCGATGCGGTGCAGGTTCTCGATTCGGTTGATCGCATCGTCGACGGAAGTGGCGCCGACGAGCACGGACATCGGGTCGGCCGGGCCTTGCTCGTACATCAGTCGAAGCCGATCGGCAAGGCGTCGCTGCGAGACCTTCAGCGTGCGGCGTGCGAGGCGCAGGCTGTGCTCCACCTCGGCGCGCTGTGCCGCGATCGCTTCCCGCCTTGCACGGAACCGCACCAGCGCGTCCTGAGTCTCGGCGAGTCGCGTCGAAAGCGTGACCGAACTGAGCCAGGTCGCCCTCGCCTTGCCCGCGAGCTCGGAGTTCTCGTTTCGCAGCTCCTGAGCCCGTTCATGGAGCCGCGACGGCGACCCGGCGCCGATTGCGGCGGGCAACAGCAAAGCGGCCAGAGTGACCACAGACGCGGATACGAGCGTAGCTCGCACCCCCCTACCTGGCTCTCCCACGGCGGGCAACCTAACACCTCGTCGTCCTCGCCGGTCGGGTTTTCCGCGAGCCCGGCCCTCGTCGCAGACGGCACTTTCTATTCCGTTTGCGGTCATCCGGAAGGGTTGTTAAGGTGCCGTGCTCGTGACGTACCGGCCCCCTTCCGGTGCGCCCGTCGTGGCCAGGACACGCGCGTCCATCGGCGTATGCATGCGGCTGGCGCGAATGGTGTTTATCGGCCTCGCGGCAGCTCTTGCGGCTGCCTCGACGTCGTTTGCTGCGCCGGGCTCGGTGCCCTCGAAGCAGGCCGAGGCGCGCAGCGTCATGGCCCAGATCCAGGGCCTCGACTCCAACCTCGAGCGCGCCGTCGACGCGTACAACCTCGCGAACGAGAAGCTCGCCGGGATCGAGAGCGACCTCCGCACGAACAAGGTTGAGCTCAAGCTCGCGAAGGCCAACCTCAAGCACTCGCAGCGACAGCTGAACGCGCATCTCATCGCGATGTACACGTCCGGAAACCAGGACACGGGGCTCGAGGTGCTCCTCGGGGCGACGTCGATGGACGACCTGATCTCGAGGATCGACACGGTCGACCGCGTCTCGGATCAGAGCGCCGACGTTCTCAAGCAGGTCAAAGTCTTCCGCGCGAAGGTCAAGCATGAGCGCGCCCGACTCCAGACTGCGCACGTGCAGCAGGCCGAGCTCGTGGCCGAGCGCTCAGCGGAGAAGGCGTCGATCGAGGACCAGCTCGCCTCGCGGCAACAGCTCCTGTCCTCGATCAAGAGCGAGATCAGTCAGATGCAAGCCGCAGAGCAGGCACGGCAGGCCGAGCTCGCCGCGCAGGCCCGCGCCCGGATGGCCACTACCGGCGCGACGGTGCTGAACGCGAGCGCCGGCGCCGTTACGTCGCCTCAGCCCGCGCCCGTCTACGCACCGCCTTCCAAGTACGGCGGTGCCGTCGGGATCGCGATGCAGTACCTCGGAACGCCGTACGTCTACGGCGGAGCGAGCCCCGGCGGGTTCGACTGCTCCGGGTTCGTGATGTACGTCTTCAACCAGATCGGGGTCTCGCTGCCGCACAACGCGGCGGCCCAGTACGGCTACGGGATGCCCGTGTCGCGCGACCAGCTCCAGGCCGGTGACCTCGTCTTCTTCAACGGGCTCGGGCACGTCGGGATCTACATCGGTGGCGGCCAGTTCATCCACTCGCCGCACACCGGCGACGTCGTCAAGATCTCGAGCTTGAGCGGCTGGTACTCGTCGACGTGGGTCGGCGCTCGGCGGCTATAACGCCCGAATCGCGCACGCCCACGCCTCAGAAGCTTCGCTGAACCGTCTCGCGGCGTCGGCGACGACGCACTGTCTGACCGGGTGCGCGATCGGCGAGGTGCTCGGCGTCGCCATCGGCACTGCGCTGGGCTGGGGCAATTTCGAAACGATCGTCCTGGCGATAGTTCTGGCCTTCATCTTCGGCTACTCGTTCACCGCAGTCCCGCTGCTCCGCGCGGGCCTGACTCTTGCAACCGTGATCACCCTGGCGTTCGCAGCGGACACGCTTTCGATCACCGTGATGGAGATCGTCGACAACGCGATCATCCTCATCATCCCGGGCGCTATGGAAGCCGGTCTCGGCGATGCGCTCTTCTGGGGAAGCCTCGCCCTCGCGCTCGCCGTCGCCTGGGTCGCCGCCTTCCCAGTCAATCGCTGGCTCATCGCGCGCGGACGCGGCCACGCCGTCGTCCACGCGCATCACGGCCACTAGTCCGTGTAGAGGCCCTTCAACTCGTCGGCGAAATGCTCCTCGACGACGCGGCGCTTGAGCTTGAGCGTCGGTGTGACCTCGTTTTGCTCGGGCGAGAAGTCCCGGTCGAGGATCTTGAAGCGTCGCACCTGCTCGAAGTGCGCCAGATGCTCGTTGATTCGCTCCACAGCCTCAGCGACGAGTGAATGCGCGTCCTGGCTGCCGTCCAGCTTCGCGACCTCGTCCTCATCGAGCGTCATCAGCGCCACGAGGTACGGTCGCCGGTCCCCGACAACGAGTGCCTGAGAGACCCACGGGATCGCCTTGAGCAGGTTCTCGACGTTCTGCGGTGCCACGTTCTTGCCGCCGGCGGTGACGATGATGTCCTTCTTGCGGTCGGTGACGGTCAGGAATCCGTCCTCGTCGATCTCGCCGACGTCGCCGGTGTGCAGCCAGCCGTCGCCGGGCAGGACCGCTCGAGTCGCTTCATCGTCCTTGTAGTAGCCGGCGAAGACGGTCGGGCCCTTGATCAGGATCTCCCCGTCCTCGGCGGTCGTGACCTCGATCCCGGGAATCGCCGGCCCGACGGTCCCGAACTTGAAGCGATTCGGGATGTTGACGTTCGACGCCGTCGTCTCCTCGGTCTGGCCGTACCCCTCGAGGATCAGGATGTCGAGCGTGTGGAAGAACTCGGCGATCTCCTTCGCCAGCGGAGCGCCGCCCGAGATCGCTGCCCGGAGCCTTCCGCCGAGCCGTTCCTTGACCTTCGAGTACACGAGGCGATCCGCGATCCGGTGCTTGAACGCAAGCCCCGCCGGGACCGGCGCTTGGCGTTGGCGCAGCTCGCTCACCTCCCTGCCGATGTCAAGCGCCCAGTCGATCAGGCGACGCTTGACGCCGTCCGCGGCCGTGAAGTTGGCGGACACTGCTGTGTGCACCTTCTCGAGCACCCGCGGGACGGTGGGAAGAACCGTCGGGCGGACCTGGGGCATGAGCTCGCCCAACTGCCGCGGGTCGGGGACGAACGCGATCGTGTAGCCGAGGTGCGCTCCGAGGAGGTGCATGAGCCGGCCGAAGTTGTGGGCCAGCGGGAGGTAGAGGAGCATGACGTCGGTCGGCAGGAAGAAGCTCTCGATCTCGTCGATCCTCCCGACCATGTCGTAGTAGTTGCGGTTGAGGATCATGCAGGCCTTGGGCGGGCCGGTCGTGCCCGAGGTGTAGATGAACGTGAAGAGGTCGTCGTCCCCGATCAGCGACCGTGCCTGCTCGAGCGCGTCGGGTTTCGCTGCCGCGTGCTCGCGTCCGCTTGCGCGAAGCTCGTCCAGCCGGTCGGTCTCGAAGACGTGCTCGAGCTTCGCACCCTCGATCTTCTCTCGGAGCTCGCCGTCGACGAGGCAGCCCACCGCGTTCGAGTGCTCGAGGATGTAGCGGCTCTCGGCCGGCGTACTCGACGGATAGATGCCCGCTGCCACCGCACCGATCTGTGCCAGTGCGAGGTCGAAGAGCGCCCATTCCAGGCGTGTGCGGGCGAGGATCCCGAACGCATCGCCCTTCTTGACACCGAGCGCGAGTAGGCCGTTTGCGAGCTCGTCGACGGCCGCGGCCGCCTCGGCCTGAGAGACGGCCCGCCATGCGCCGTCTTCCTCCACCAGGTAGGCGGGCCTCGTGCGCTGCTCGGCGAGCGCGTCCTGCCAAAGGGACCAGATCGTCTTCACAGCGGAATTATGGGAGGAGAAGAGGGGTCCAAGTACAATTTAGGCTCTCCATGCGGACGATCTGGAACGGATCCATCAGCTTTGGCCTGGTCAACATCCCGGTCGGGCTCGCGCTGGCCACGAAGCCGGCCGCGCGCCAGTCGGACGTGTCGTTCCGCACGCTGCACCGCGAGTGCCTGACACCGATCAAGCAGAAGCGGTGGTGCCCGACGCACGAGCGCGAGGTCGAACGGGACGAGCTCGTGAAGGGGTGGGAGGTCTCGAAGGGCGAGTTCGTCGTCGTCGAGGAGGCAGACCTCGAGGCGATCATGGAGATCGACGATTCGAAGGCGATCTCGATCACGCGGTTCGTCGACGCGTCCGAGGTCGACCCGGTCTACTTCGACCGCACGTACTACCTCGCTCCGCCGCGTGAGACAGCCGCACAGCGGCCGTACGTGCTGTTGCTACGGGCGATGCAGGAGACCGGGAAGGCTGCGCTCGGCCGGTTCGTGCGCCAGGGCTCCGAGCATCTCTGCCTCATCCGTCCGAAGGGCGATGCCCTCGCGCTCGAGACGATGTTCCTCGCGGAGGACGTCAACTCGCAGGCCGAGATCGAGGAGGCCGTTGGGGAGAGCACAGTCAAGGAGCCGGAGCTCGACCTCGCACGCCAGGTGATCGAGAGCCTCGTCGGGGAATTCGATCCGTCGGAGCTGACGAGCGAGTACCGCCAGAACCTGCGGCAGATGCTCGAGGCCAAGCTCGACGGCCAGGAGCTGAAGAAGCCCGAGCCGGTGGAGGAGGAGACCCCGGTCGTCGACCTCATGGAGGCGCTCAAACGGAGCGTCGAGGAGGTGCAGGAGGCGAAGCCGGCGGGGAAGAAGAGCACGCGCAAGCCTGCTGCGCGCAAAAAGGTCGCGAAGAGCGCCTAGCTAGCTAGGAAGCGAGCGCCTGCGGCGGTGGTTGCGCGCTCAGGGCCGCGAGCTGCGCCTGGAAGAGGGTCTTGTCGATCTTGCCGTGGTAGATCGGCACGCCTTCCTCCATGCAGACGCGGATCACCTCTTGGCGTTCGATCCCAATTTCCTTCGACAACTCCTCGGGTGTCAGGTGGTTCGCCATGCCACTCCTCCTTTAGCTGGGCGTCGAGTTCGGGTACTAAAAAACCCGACCGCTCTCTCGGGCACGCGTCGGGCTCGGGTGTCCTCTGGATATGTCACGCGGAGCTCAGACACCCCGCGCGTCGAAAACAATCACGCCTCGAACTGTACCGCCGCCTTCCGACGGTGGCAATGCACAACTAACTAGACCGGGTTCGGGAGGTCGATGAACTCCCACTCGAGCTCGAACTGCTCGGCGAGCCGCTTCGCCAGCGCCTGGATCCCGATCCGCTCCGTCGCGTAGTGACCGGCTGCGACGAAGTGGATTCCAAGCTCGCGTGCCGTGTGCAAACTGGGCTCGGCGGGCTCGCCGGTCAGGAACAGGTCGTAGCCCTCACGCGCGGCGTCGGCCAAGTAGCGGGCCGCCCCGCCGGTGATCACCGCCGCCCGTTCGATCCGCTCGGGACCTTCTGCGAACACGACCGGGTCGCTGCCTAGCCGCTCGCGGACCCGAGCCGCGAACTCGTCCGCGGAGACAGGCTCCGCCAGGGGACCGCCGAAGCCGATCCCGGCGAATTCCTCCGAGGGCTCGATCCCCAGCTCTCGCGCGATCAACGCGTTGTTGCCGAGCTGAGGATGCGCGTCGAGTGCGAGGTGGTACGCGGCCAGCGTGATCCCGGCATCCAGGAGCGTCTTCAGCCGCCGCCGCATGGTGTCGTCGATCACGCGCGAATCTCGATCCCAGAGCACACCATGATGGACGAGGAGCATCTGGGCGCCCGCCAGAGCGGTGCGCTCGAAGAGCTCGAGCGACGACGAGACCCCACAGGCGATCCGATCGACCTCGTGGGCGCCCGCGACCTGCATCCCCATCGGCCCGTAGTCCGGATAGGCGTCGAGGTCGAGCAGCTCGCTCGCGAAGGCAAGGATCTCGTCCCGGTCGGCCACTGGCCGTCCGATTCTAGGCTGGTGTTGGCGCTTCGAACGGGATCTCCGCGACCTCCTCCTTTCCTCGCGACGACAGGAACTCGACCCGGTTCGCGACCACCTCGACTGCGTTCCGCTTGTTGCCGTCGGAGTCTTCCCACGAGCTGCTGCGCAGGCGCCCGTCGACGCCGACCTTGCGCCCCTTCGCCAAGTACTGCGCGCACAGTTCCGCCTGCTTGTTCCAGGTCGAGACGCGCACGAAGTCGGCCTCGTCCTTCCCGGGCCGGTCGACCGCGAGCAGGAAGCTGGCGACCTGCAGGTCCTGGCCGACCTCTCGGAGCTCGACGTCCGTGGCGAGATTGCCGATCAGCGTGACGACGTTCACGCGCATACCTCCTCTGTTGACTTGAGAGGCAACGCTAGCGGAGAAAATGTGGCGGCTGTGTGCCGGATTCGCCTCAACTCTCCGGCGATCCGCATGCCGGAAGGGAAATGACGCGGACGTGTCAGGCGGGCGCGGGCGCGGCGGGCGATCCTTGATCGATCTCGCACAACTGTGAGGCAACTACAAGGGGAGGTTCACACCATGCATCGAAGAACGATCCGCAACTTGGGGGTCCTCGCAGTCGTCACCTGCGTCGCCCTGTCCGCGATCGCAGCCGCCAACGCGGCCGGGATGCGCGTGATCGGCTCCGGCCACTCGGCTGGCGCCTTCGCAGTTACCGCCGCGAGCGGGAGCAAGGACAACGCGCACTCGCTCTGGATCCGTGGCTACGGCCGAGGCCTCAGCGGAATGGGTGTCGTCGCATGCTCCCACGGCTTCACTTCGATCGGCTCGAAGTCGACGAACTTCTCGAACATGCGCTCCGGCAAGCTCTACCGTCTGCGAATGCCGTTCAAGGGCGACTGCCAGATCACGGCGTCGCTGAGCGGTTCGGGCCGCATCCGCCTCCAGATCCTGGCGACCTAGGGTCTGGTTCATCCGCGACCTGTTCGTGCGCGGAGAGGCGCGGAGGGCCGGCTGTCGCAAGCCGGCCCCGCGTCTCTCGATCGGGGTGCCCAGATTTGAACTGGGGACCTCTCCGACCCGAACGGAGCGCGCTACCAGGCTGCGCCACACCCCGAGAGTGACAGGTTAGCGACGCCCGACCTTGGTTGGTAGCAACGCGGGCGGAGCCGGGCTTGGCCCGGCGGGAGCCCACGAGCTGTCGGACGCTGTGACCTGAAAGGAGGGGGCCAACGGGGGAACCATGGGTTCACCCGTTCTTCTCTCCGACCCGAACGGAGCGCGCTACCAGGCTGCGCCACACCCCGAGAAGGTCGCAGGTTAGCTCAGATCTTGGGGGGGTATCCTCACGGCCATGGCCGACCGAATTCGGATCGCGTGCGTGCAGCTGACGAGCGGCCGTGACAAGGACGTGAACCTCGAGAAGAGCGAGCGGCTGGTTGCGCAGGCTGCCTCCACCGGCGCCGACGTCATCGCGCTTCCGGAGAAGTGGAACGTGATCGGCCCGCCCGACGTGCTCCACGGCACTGCCGAGACGATCGAGGGCGGCGAGTCGGTCGCGGCGATGCGCAACTGGGCGCGCGCGCACGGCGTGACGCTGATCGGCGGCTCGATCACCGAGCGGCGAGAGGGGCGTGAGAAGCTCTCGAATACCTGTCTCGTCTTCGATCCCGAGGGCGAGCTGGTCTCCGTCTACCGGAAGATCCACCTGTTCGACGTCGAGGTCGGTGGGCTGACGTACCGGGAGTCCGAGGCCGAGGAGCACGGCGAGGAGCCGGTGGTGACCGAGGTCGAGGGCTGGCCGGTCGGGCTGACGATCTGCTACGACCTTCGCTTCCCGGAGCTGTACCGGGTTCTCGCGCTCGAAGGAGCACTGCTCGCGACGGTGCCCGCCCACTTCACGCTTTTCACCGGCAAGGACCACTGGCACATGCTCCTGCGCGCGCGGGCGGTCGAGAACGGCTTCTACGTCGCGGCGCCCGCGCAGGTGGGCGAGACGGGGACCGGACGGCCGAGCTACGGGCGCTCGCTGATCGTCGACCCGTGGGGGACGGTGCTCGCACAGGCGCCGGACGAGGAAACGGTGATCTCCGCCGAGCTCGACCGCGCCTGGCTCGAGGAGGTGCGGCGTCGGCTGCCGTCCCTGTCCCAGCGGCGCCCGGAGGCGTACCGCTGGCCAGCCCCAGCCTAGGAGCGACCTGGGAGGAGCGCCTCCCGCGGCTCGTCGAGGAGTGCGCCGAGCAGTGGAACCTCGAGCTCGAGGAGCCGTTCAAAGGCGGGTTCGTGTCGTACGTCGTCCCGGCCGGCGACGTTGTCCTGAAGATCCAGTGGCCCCACCGCGAGAGCGATCAAGAGGCGGACGCGCTCGAGCTCTGGCAGGGCGCCGGCGCCGTGCGGCTGGTGGCTCGCGACGACCAGCGCCACGCTCTCCTGCTCGAGCGCTGTCGGCCGGGGATTCCGCTCGGCGAGAACGCGCTAGACGTGCTGATCGAGCTCCTGCCGCGGCTCTGGAAGCCCGCCGACTCGCCGTTCACGTCGCTCGCGGATGAGGCGGCGTGGTGGGCGAGCACGATCCGCCGTGAATGGGAGGACGCCGGTAAGCCGTACGAGGAGCGGCTCGTCGAGGCAGCGGTCTCGACGCTCAAGGAGCTGGCTGCGACCCAGGGCGACCAGGTGCTGCTGCACCAGGACCTGCATCCGGGCAACGTTCTCGCAGCACAGCGTGAGCCGTGGCTCGTGATCGACCCGAAGCCGCTCGTCGGCGAGCGTGAGTTCTCCGCCGCGCCGATCGTCCGGGCACGCGAGCTCGGGCACAGCAAGCGGGCCGTTCTCGAGCGGCTCGATCGGTTGACGGGCGAGCTGGGGCTCGACCGGGAGCGCGCGCTGGGTTGGACGCTCGGTCAGACGATTGCTTGGAGCTTCGACGGTGACTTCCATACGGCGCACGCCGAGATCGCGCGCTGGCTGCTAGAAGCAGCGGCATGACGCTGCGGGCCGTCCTCTTCGACGTCGACTTCACGCTGGCCAAGCCGGGGCCGGACCTCGGGCCGGAGGGGTACCAGGCGCTCGGCCGGCGGTTCGGGCTCGAGCTCGATCCGGCGCGGTACGCGGACGCACGCGCGGCTGCGGTTGCGGCGGTCGAGCGGCATCCGGAGCTGGATCACGACGAAGAGGTCTGGGTGCTGTTCACGGAGCGGATCATCCGCGGGATGGGCGGCGACTCCGAGCGCTCCTACGAGTGTGCGGTGGAGATGACGCGCGCGTGGGAGCACGCCGAGAACTTCGAGCTGTACGAGGACACGCTGCCGGTGCTCGAGGCGCTTCGGGAGCGCGGGCTCAAGATCGGGCTCGTCTCGAACACGGGTCGCGATCTGGCCGCGTTCGTCGCCCACCACGCGCTCGATGTCGATGCGGCGGTCGGGTCGGGCGCACACGGGAAGACGAAGCCGCACCCGGCGATCTTCTTGTCGGCGCTCGACGCGCTCGATGTGCGCGCAGAAGAGGCTGCGATGGTCGGCGACTCGCCGGAGGACGACGTCGCGGGTGCCCGCGCGCTGGGGATGCAGGCGTTCCTCGTCGACCGAGAGGGCCGCTTCCCCGAGGCGGTCAACCGGCTACACGACCTGCGGGCGCTGCCGGCGGCGTTGGGGTTGACGACCGGCTAGCGCGGACACCACTCGCTGTCTGCGCAGCGGGCGAGCAGCCGCACACGCGGAACGCCGCCCGCCCGCGTGAGCCGCACGCGCACAGACGCGGCATCGTTCTCGTAGCGGAGCTCACGCACGCTGAGCTCCGGGTTCGCGCGGTGGACGAGGACGTAGATGCCCGCGGGGACGTGCGTGATGTCGAGGTTTTGCCCGTGGAACCACCCCGGGTAGCGGTCGGTGTAGCCCACCGATGTTCCCTCCGAGATGGCAAGCGCGCTCGGCTCGCCCTGGCCGCAGTTCGACTTGAAGACCGGCCTGCGCGGCTTGCCGGGAACGACGCCACGCACCTGAGCCCAGTGGTCGGCGAGGCAGAAGCCCGACTTGCGGTCGCGGACGACAAGCGCGTGGTCGCTCGCCCGCCTGAGCTCGTAGCGCTGGAAGTCCATCAGGTGCCAGTGCATGTGCGGGAACGCGACCGTGAAATGCAGGAGCCCGATGCCGGGGTACGTCCTCGCGCCGTGCGGCGAAACGCGGACGCGCTGCGCTGCACGCATGTTCGGGACGGTTCGGCTCGGCCGCGAGGCGACGATCGAGACCGGGCCGAGGCCGACGTTGTCGCTCGCGGAGGTGAAACCGAGCAAGTCGCGGCCGTTCGAGGACTGGACGGCGAGGCCCGACGGAGCCCGCTGGTCGAGATCAGGAGGCAACTCCAGCGATGGCGTCGGGCGCAGCCGAAAACTCGTGGCCGCGGGCGGACCGCCGAGCGGTGTCGCGGCGCCGCCGGACGCAGGGATGCTCCAGAACGGCCCACCTCCGGCTGCGTCGCCGAGATAAAGGATGCGCCGGCCGTCTCTCGACCAGCCCGGCGAGCGCTCGACCGCTACGTCTTGCGTCAACCGGAGCAACGCCTTCGTCCTCACGTCCGCGCTATAGAGGTCCGTGGAGACCCCGTCGGACGACACGAACGCGAGTCGCTTTCCGTCCGGCGACCATGCGGGCTCACCGTCGGGCGCGTCGGAGGTCGTGATGCGCCGCAGTCCGTGTCCGTTCGACTCGATGACGAAGACGTCCGCCTTGCGGATGAATGCGATCCGGCCGCCCTTCGGAGCCCATGACGGACTGCTGCCGGCGGTCAGGAGCCGCTCGTCGCGTCCGTCTGCGCCGATGAGGTACAGGCGCCCGTGTCGCTCGACGACGAGGCGCCGTCCGTCGGGCGACCAGTCAACGGCAACCTCGCTCGTGGGCGACCGTGTTACCCGTCCGCGATGCGTTCCGTCGGCGTCGACGACGTACACGTCGGTCTGGCCCCCTCGACTGCGGGCGACGTACGCGACCCGTCGGCCGTCGGGCGACCACGCCGGCGCATGGGCCCGCGCAGCGAGTCGAGTCATGCCGCCGGCTCGGAGCACCAGGAGCGCCCCGTCCGTTCGCGTGAGCGCAAGCTCGGTCTGGATCGTCGCCGCGAGCGAAGCACCTCCACCGAGGCAAAGAACGAGGGCGCTCAACAGTCCAGCGGCCGGGGCGCACAGCCAACGCACGCTCGGAAGGTAACGCCTGGGCCAGCTTCTAGCCGCGCGACGCCAGCACGGGCGCCCACGCGGTGATCGGCGACACGTCTCCGTTTCGGCCGTTCAGCGCCCGGTACCCGAGCGCATGCTCGGCCTGCATCATCTTGTGCACCTGGGTCGTACCCTCGTAGATGATCGGCGCGCGGGCGTTCCGGAAGTAGCGCTCGATCCCGTACTCGGCCGAGTACCCGTAAGCGCCGTGCACCTGGATCGCGAGATGCGCCGCGCGGAACGCCGACTCGGTCGCGTGCCACTTGGCGAGTGACGTTTCCCGCGTGTTCCGCCTGCCCTCGTTCTTGAGCCACGCCGCCTGCATGACGAGCAGCTTCGACGTCTCGTAGCCGAGCACCATCTCGGCGATCATGTCCTGCACGAACTGGTATTCGCCGATCGGCTTGCCGAACGTCTGGCGCTCGCGCGCGTACTCGACCGACCGCTCGAGACAGGCGCGGATCACACCGCAGGCGCCGGCCGCGACCGTGAAGCGCCCCTGGTCGAGCCCGTACATGGCGATCTCGAACCCCTGGCCCTCCTCGCCGACGAGGTTCTCGGCCGGCACCTCGACGTTCTCGAAGAAGAGCTCGCCCGTCGAGCCCGCCCAAATGCCGAGCTTGTGCTCCGTGTCCGCGGCGGTGAAGCCCGGCATCCCCTTCTCGAGCAGGAAGGCCGAGATCCCCTTGTGCTTCGCGGACGGGTCCGTCTTGGCGAACACGAGTGCGTGGTCGGCCACGGTCGCGTACGAGATCCAGTTCTTCGAGCCGTTGAGAACGTAGACGTCGCCCTCTCGGCGCGCCGTCGACTTCATCGCCGCGACGTCCGACCCTGCGGCCGGCTCGGTCAGCCCGAAGCACGCGAGCTTCTCTCCGCGGGCCTGCGGTGCGAGCCAGCGCTGCTTCTGCTCTTCGCTGCCGTAGCGCAGGAGAGCCAGCGAATTGAGTCCGACGTGGACCGAGATCAGCGTGCGAAACGCAGCCTCGCCGCGCTCGATCTCCTCGCACGACAGCGCCTCGGCGACGAAGTCGAGCCCCGCCCCGCCGTACTCCTCGGGGATCACGATCCCGAGCAGCCCCAACTCGGCCATGCCCTCGATCACGCCGAGGTCCAGGTAGTGGTTGATGTCGTTCTCGATCGCGTTCGGGAGCACGCGGGCGTCCACGAAATCGCGAACCGTGCCTTGGATCAGCCGCTGCTCGTCGGTGAGCTCGAAATCCATTCGCGTGAGTCTATGCGTCGAGCGGATACCATCGATCGGCGGGCCAAACACCGATGGCGATCGCCGAAGAGTCCACTGCAAGCGGGATCTCGTTCGCTCTGACCGACGAGCAGAGCGACCTGCGAGCGCTCGCGCACGAGTTCGCCGAGAAGGAGATCCGTCCGGTCGCGGCGGAGTACGACGAGCACCAGACGCACCCGGCCGACGTGATCGCGAAGGCGCACGGGCTCGGCCTCATGAACGTCCACATCCCGCAGGAGCTCGGCGGGCCGGGGCTCTCGATCTTCGACGGGATCCTGATCGGGGAGGAGTTCTCGTGGGGCTGCTCCGGGATCGCGGTCTCGCTCGTCGCGAACACCCTCGGCTCCGCTCCGATCCTTCTCGCAGGCACGGACGAGCAGAAGCAGAAGTGGCTGCCCCCGTTGCTCGAGGAGCCGCTCCTGTGCTCGTTCGCGCTGACCGAGCCGAACGCGGGCTCGGACGTCTCCGGCATCGAGACGACCGCCGAGCGCCGCGGCGACGAGTACGTGCTCAACGGATCGAAGATGTTCATCTCGAACGCAGGACACGCGGCCTGGATCGTCGTCTTCGCATCGACCGACAAGAGCGAGGGCCAGCGCGGGCTGTCCGCGTTCGTCGTCCCGGCCGATACCGACGGGGTCGTCGTCGAGAAGCACCTCGACAAGATGGGCCAGCGCGCGACCGACACCTCGGCGCTCGCGTTCCAGGACGTGACGTTGCCTGTGGCGAACCGGCTCGGCGAAGAGGGCGAGGGGTTCAAGATCGCGATGCGCACGCTCGACCACACGCGCCCCGGCACGGCGATCGGGGCGGTGGGCGTCGCGCGGGCGGCCTACGAGCTCTCCGTCGAGTACTCGCGTGAGCGAGTCCAGTTCGGGCAGCCGATCGCGATGAACCAGGGCGTCAACTTCCTGATCGCGGACATGGCCGCCGAGATCGAGGCCGCGCGGCTACTCACCTGGCAAGCGGCGTGGCTGCTCGACCAGGGCAAGCGCGCGACTCTCCAGTCGTCCTACGCGAAGCGGTTCGCCTCGGATATGGCCATGAAGGTCACGACGGACGCGGTGCAGATCTTCGGCGGCTACGGGTACATGAAGGAGTACCCGGTCGAGAAGCTGATGCGCGACGCCAAGCTGTTCCAGATCTACGAAGGGACGTCGCAGATCCAGCGACTCGTGATCGCCCGAGAAATCTTCTTCCCGAAGGACTAATCCGGCCTGCAGGGCCGTTACACTGGTCAACTTGTCGGTTCGGGTAGCACACCTTCCCCGCGACCGCCGGCGTCGGCGTGCTCGTGCACGGCTCCTCTGGCAGTGGAGCCTCCTCGTGGCGAGCATCGTCGTGGTCGGCGCGGTGGCGCTCGGGCTCGCGTTCGCCGGCTCGCCTGAGCGGCTGCCCGCCGGCTCGGAGATCGCAGGGGTCGACGTCTCCGGTCTGACTGCTGGTCAGGCGCGGTCGCTCCTGGAGAAGCGCTCACGTGAGCTGGCGAGCGTCCCGGTCGTCTTCACGGCCGCCGAGCGGCACTGGCGTGTGAAGCCGAACGCGGTCGTCGTCGACGTCGACTGGGGCGCCGCGGTCGAGGCCGCTCAGCGTCAGGGCGAGGGATTCGGGCCGGTCCGCGGCCTCAAGCGCCTCGGCGTACGCGTGTTCGGCGGCGAGGTCGCCCCGACGAGCCGCATCTACCAGTCGGCCGTGGACTCCTACATGGGCCGCTTCGCGCGCGGAGTCGACGAGGCGAGCGTCGAGCCGTCGCTCGTGCTCAAGGGCTCCGAGCCGGAGATCGTGCCGGGACGGAATGGGCGCCTGCTCGATCGCGCTGTGGCCGAGAAGGTCTTCGTCCAGGCGCTGACCGCTCTCTCACGCGGGCCGGTCGCCGTCCCGCTCAAGGTCGAACGTGCGGACCTGACGACACGCGATCTCGTGGGGGCGAAGGTGAAGGCCGAGACGGCCCTGTCGGCTCCAGTCGACGTCGCCTACGGGCCGGGCGGCTGGCACCTGAGCGTCGCCAAGATCGCGCGCATCCTCCAGCTGCCGAGCAACGGGGACACCGAGCTGAAGCTCGCCGGGCCGAGGGCCGACCGCTTCTTCGCCAACCTCAAGAAGCGCGTCGAGCATGTGCCCAAGGACGCGTCCTTCGCGGTCGGGGCGCGCAACATCGTCCACGTCGTCCCCGCCCAGCCGGGGCGCACCGTGGACCTGGAGGCGACGACACGCAACCTGATGGCCGCCCTGCTGTCGTCGACGAGCCGCGATGCTGATCTCGCGGTCACGACGGCGTCCCCGGAGCGGACGACACGCGATGCGCAGGCGATGGGCATCACCGGCCTCGTCGGCGCCTATGAGACCTTCTACGGCGGCGTGTCGAACCGGATCCACAACGTCCAGCTCGTCGCGCACCTGATCGACAACCACTTCATCGCGCCGAACGAGGAGTTCTCGTTCAACGCGACCACCGGCGAGCGCTCGGAGGCGAAGGGCTTCCTCGAGGCGCCGGTGATCATCAACGGCGAGCTCCAGACCGGTCTAGGCGGCGGCGTCTGCCAGGTCTCGACGACGACGTTCAACGCTGCCTACGAGGCCGGCCTGCCGATCACCGACCGTACGAACCACGCCCTCTACATCAGCCACTACCCGCAGGGCCGAGACGCGACCGTCAACTACCCGGACACCGACCTCAAGTTCGTCAACGACACGGGGCATTGGCTGTGGGTGCGGACGTTCGTCAGCTCGTCGTCTCTGACCGTCGCGCTGTACGGGACGCCGCAGGACCGCAAGGTCGAGAGCGAGGACTCCCCGCTCGTCGTCACGGGCCAGCCGCCGGTCAAGCGCGTGCCCGACCCGAACCTGACCGTCGGCACGACCGCGCTCGAGGAATCCGGCTCTCCGTCGCGCTCGACCAATGTCAGGCGGAAGGTGTTCAGCTCGAGCGGGAAGCTGCTCTACGACCACACGTGGTACTCGACCTACTCGGCCGAGCCTCGCGTGGTCCGGTACGGGACGAAGCCGAAGGCCGAGCCGCCGCCGCCTCCTCCTCCGCCCGAAGAGAAGAAGAAGGGGCCGCCGCCACCGCCGCCTCCTCCGCAGTCGCCTCCGCCGGCCGGCACCGACGGGCTAGGCCTCGGCCTCCCCGATCGCCTCGGCGAGCCACGTGGGTACCCGCGTCGGCCGGTGGTCTCCGACCGAGACGCACGCGTGGGTCGTCCAGCCGTCCGCGACCTGGGCGCCGTCGCGCTCGACCGAGTAGTCGAAGCGGAAGCGGGCGCCGCGCACGTCGCCACACCGCGCGCGGATCGTGAGCCGGTCGTCGAACCGCGCCGCATCCGCGTAGCGGGCGTACGCCTCCAGCGTCAGGGCGTCGACACCCTCCTCGCGAAGCCCCGCGTAGCCGCCGCGGAACCGGCGCAGGTACTCGATTCTCGTCACCTCGAACCAGACGAGGTACGCGGCATGGTGGGCCACGCCTTGCGCGTCGGTCTCCGCGAAGCGGACGGTCACCTCGGTGGCGAACTTGAACGCGGTCACCCGCGCGTAGCATCGCAGCGGTGTCAGTTGAGCGCCTCGCCGAGCTGATTCGGGACCGCGGCCCGGCCGTCGTGCTGACCGGAGCGGGCGTCTCGACCGAGAGCGGCATCCCCGACTTCCGCTCGCCGACCGGGATCTGGGCCGACATCGACCCGATGGAGTACGGGTCGCTGCGAGCCTTCCAGGCCGACCCCGAGAAGGTCTGGGGCTTCTACGCGAAGCGAATCGAGATGTTGACCGCCGCGGAGCCGAATGACGCCCACTACGCGCTCGCCCAGCTCGAGCGGCGAGGCTTTGTCAGCGCGGTCGTGACGCAGAACATCGACCTGCTCCACACACGGGCCGGAAGCCGCGACGTCGTTGAAGTGCACGGCTCGATCAGAACCGTCTCGTGCCCGGCCTGCGGCGCGAGCTACCCGTTCCACGAGTCGCTGCTTCCGCTACCGCGCTGCCGGGATTGCGGCGCCGTCCTCAAGCCGGACGTCGTCTTCTTCGGCGAGCTCCTGCCTCGCGCTGTGATCGATCGCGCGTACGAGCTCGCGCGCACCACGAAGCTGCTGCTCGTCGTCGGCTCCGCGCTCGAGGTCTATCCGATCGCAGAGCTCCCGCTGGAGACCATCCGAGCCGGTGGCGCGTTCGCGATCGTCAACCGCGGCCCGACGGCGCTCGACGGGACGCTGCAGAATTGAAGATCGAGGGATCGGCGGGAGAGGCGCTGAGCGCCGTTCTCGCCCTGCTCGAAAGCTAGGCCGCCGCGCGCCGAGCGGTCGCTCGTCGAGAACCTGCCGGCAGGACGAGCACATCTTGCGCTCGACCTCGTACGGGATCCCGCCGCGCTGACCCAGAACGTGGGTCGTGACCGTCTTGTGGCGATGTGTCTTGGGGGGTCTCATCCGGGACACAGCTTTCAGGCTAGTGAGGACATCGGGTGATGCGTTCCTCTCATGTTCGAGACGAAACATGTATCGGTTTGTTGGCCCGGAAAAGTTAGGACTTGGTGAAAGGGGTAAAGTGGTCCCGATGGCCTCTCAGGCGAACAAGGACCTGCTGACGAGGCTCGCCGATCGCGGGGAGCAGGTCGTCGGGCGGATCACGGATCTGCCGGGCGCGAAGACGTTCATGGAGCAGACGACGTCGCTCGGGAAGCGGCTCGACGAAGTGCAGAAGCGCCTTCGCAGCATCGACCCGCTCGAGAAGCGGGTGACGGCGCTCGAGAAGCGGTTCGAGAAGCTCGAGGGCAAGGGCTCGACGAAGCGCGCCCCGGCGAAGCGGGCGACCAAGTCGGCGTCGGGGACGACGAAGAAGTCGACCACCGCGCGGAAGCCCCCGGCGAGCTCCTAGGGCACGCGCAGGCGTAGGGCGCGCTGCACGACCTCGAAGGTCGCGGGCGTTGTACCGGGCTGCTCGCCGTCCAGCTCGACGGGAAGCGGGATCTGCGCGTCGATCGAGACCTTCGCGCCGCGCAGGAGCTCCGCCTTCGGGTGGGGCAGGTGTGTGCCGCGGTAGATCTTCGGGAGCGTCAGCACGAGGTCTCGTTTCGTGACGTCGCCGATCAGGAGCACGTCGAACAGCCCGTCATCCGGCTCCGCGTCGGGCGTCATCTTCATCCCGCCTGCGAGGTAGCGCCCGTTGGCGACGATCACGTCGTACATCGGGCCGCTCCGCTCCTCGTCGTCGACCCTGACCTCGAGCTGGACGTTCTGCCAGCGGGCGAAGACGGCGATCGTGCTCCAGGCGTACGACGCCTTACCGCCGAGCGCCTTGCCCGTCTCGTTGACGCGCTTGGCGACGGCGCCGCTCATGCCCGCGCTGGCGATGTTCGCGAACCACTGCGTCGCTTCCGAGCCTGCCCACGAGTGGTAGGTCGCGCGGCCGAGGTCGATCTGGCGCGTCGTCGTGCCGCCCGCGACGTCGAGCGCGCCGTCGAGCTTGTGCGGGATGCCGAATGTGCGGACGAAGTCGCCGCCGGTGCCGCGGTGGACGATCGCGAGCTCGACGTCGTCGACGCCAGCGATCCCGTTCACGACCTCGTTCACGGTCCCGTCCCCGCCGACGGCGACGATCAGGCGCGCGCCTCGGGCCGCCGCGTCGTGTGCCAGTTCCGCGAGATGCTCTGGACGCTCGGAGAGGAACGCGTCGCCGGTCAGGCCCCGGTCAGCAGCGCGGCGGGCGATCTCGGGCCAGCGCTTCCCCGTCGCGCCCCCGTCCGACGCGGGATTGACGAGGAACGCAGTTGTACTAATGGTCCCCCGTGATGGTCGTCAGCGCGACGCGCGTCATGCGGTCGACGGCCGCCTGGAGGTCCTCGTCGGAGATGCGCGTGAACTCGCCGCCGATGACGATGTCGCTGACGGTCAGCAGGCACCCCGCCTGGACCTTGCGCAATGCGCCGAGGGTGAAGATCACCGCCGCTTCCATCTCGACTGCGAGCACGCCGCGTGACGACCAACGCTCGTGGCGCCCCTCGTCCGGGTCGTAGAACGTGTCCGACGACGCGATCGCGCCCACCCGCATCGGCTGGTCGAGCTCCTTCGCCGCATGCACGGCGCCGTGTATCAGCTCCCAGTCGGCGGTCGGGCAGTGTGGTTCGCCGCCGACGTAGTGGCGCGCGGTGCCGTCCGCCGGGACCGCGGTCAGCGCGACGATCAGGTCGCCGAGCTCGAGGTCGGGCTGGAGGCCGCCGCAGGTGCCGACGCGCAGGAAGCGCTTGACGCCGAGCTGGACGAGCTCCTCCATGACGATCGCCGCGGTCGGGCAGCCCATCCCGGTCGCCTGCACCGAGACCGGCTGCCCCTGGTACTCGCCCGTGTAGCCGAGGAGCCCACGCTCGGCGTTCCGCTGCACGGCGTTCTCGAGGTACGTCTCCGCGATGTACTTCGCGCGGAGCGGGTCTCCGGGAAGCAGACACGCCTCCGCGTAGTCGCCCGCTTCTGCTCGGACGTGAATCGGCACGGCCGGAGCTTATTGCGAAGATTCGGGGCCGTGCTGATCGACCCGACCCTCGACCAGATGCTGGAGTACTGCGCCGGCGACCCGATCGAGCGCGTTTTCCTCGAGGACGCGGCCCGGCGGGGCCACTCGCGGTTCCGCGGGGTGGTCGGCGACGACGGCCTCGAGGCGCTCTGCTACTTCGGTGCGAACGTCGTCCCGTCGGGCCAGGGCTGCCGGGAGTTCGCAGGCGACGCGGCCAACCGTGCGACGCGCATGATCATCGGCCAGGAGGAGTCGGTCAGCGAGCTCTGGAGTGCCGCGCAGCAGGTGATGCCGCGCCCGCGCGAGGACCGTCCGGGCCAGCCGGTCTACGTCCTCGACGAGCCGCCGGAACCGGGCTCGAGCGGCCTCCGCGCTGCGACGTTCCACGACCTCGACCTGCTCGTGCCCGCCTGTGCGTTGACACACCAGGAGGAGCTCGGCGTCGACCCGCTGCGCCGCGATCCGGCCGGCTTTCGGCGCCGGACGGCCGCGCAAATCGAGGAGGGCCGCTCCTGGCTCTGGGTGGAGAACGGGACGATCCTGTTCAAGGCCGAAGCGTCGGCGTGGACGCCTCGCGCCGTTCAGCTCCAGCAGGTGTGGGTCGATCCCGAGGCTCGGCGGCTGGGCAACGCCACCCGCGGTCTCAGCGACCTCTGCCGGCTGCTGCTCGAGGACACGCCGACGGTGTGCCTCTTCGTGCGCCCCGAGAACGGGTCGGCGCTGCGCCTCTACGAGAAGATCGGGATGCGCCGGGAAGGCACGTACCGCAGCGTCCTTTTCTGACCCGGTAACAGGCCGTTCCGAGGGAGGTACCTTTCGCGCATGGAGCCGCGCGCTTTTCGGAAGACCGTCGAGACCGACATCCGCGAGCACGAGCTGATTGCGCCCGGCGCCGCGGTCACGTGCCTGGTCTCCGGCGGGGCCGACTCGACCTGCCTGTGGCACGCGCTGCGAGGGCTGGGCTACGAGGTGTCGGCGCTGCACGTGAACCACGGCCTGCGCGGACGCGAATCCGACGAGGACGCCGAGTTCTGCCGCGACGTGCTCGGCGCCGAGGTCGTTGACCGCCCTGGTGGGAGCACCGAGGACGAGTGGCGCGAGATTCGCTACTCGTTCGCCACCGACAGGCTCCGCGCAACAGGGCATACCGCCTCGGACCAGGTCGAGACCGTCCTCTACCGGATCGTTGCGAGCGGGGCGCCCGGGAAGATCGACTGGCGTCGCGCGGACGGCGTTGTCCGACCGCTCCTCAACCGCTGGCGAGAGGACACGGAGGCCTACTGCCTCGCCGAGGGGCTCGACTTCCGACGCGACAGCTCGAACCCGGGCTCGAAGCGCGGCCTGATCCGCGACGAGATCCTCCCGCTCCTGCGCCGGCTGCATCCGGCAGCAGAGGGCAACCTGCTCCGTCTCGCCGACCGTAAGACGGCCCCGCCTGAGCTCGTCGAGCTGCTCGACTCGATCGACGGATCGGCGCGCCTCGATCTCGGCGGCGGACGCCAGATCGTCCGCGAGTACGACCGGGCCTGGCTCGAGCGATCCCCGGTCGACCTCGACGGGGAGGTGCGCTGGGGCCGGTGGCGGATCACAGCCGACGAAAAGGGGCTTAAGGTACGCGGGTGGCGTCCGGGCGATCATCTGGCAGGCCGTAGGAAGAAGATCCAGGACGTGTTCGTCGATGCGAAGGTGCCCCGGTCGGAGCGGGAGTCGTGGCCGCTCGTCGTTCGCGGCGACGAGGTCGTGGCCGTGCCGGGGATCGTCGAGGCCGAGGGAGTGGAGGCGGTTCGCTTGCTCTCGGACTCCTCGGGCGCCGCTGGCGGTGCGGGGCCGGAGGGCACAGTGCCCGGGAGCACGGGCCCGGAGAGCACCGTGCCGTCAGCGGCGTCAGGCCGCGGCGGAGCCGGGCTTCGCCCGGCGGGAGCTGCCGCCGGCGAGGAGGGCGAGAGTGAGCCAGACTGAGCTGGAGAGCGCTGTCGCCGAGATCCTCGTCGAGGAGGAGTCACTCCGTGCACGCGTCGCCGAGCTCGGTGAGGAGATCTCGACCGACTACGCCGGACGCGATCTCCTGCTCGTCGGCGTGCTCAAGGGCGCGGTCTTCTTCATGGCCGACCTGATGCGCCAGCTGAGCGTCCCCTGCGAGGTCGACTTCATGGCGATCTCGAGCTACGGCGCGGCCAGCGATTCGTCGGGCGTCGTCCGCATCCTCAAGGATCTCGACATCCCGATCGAGAACCGGCACGTCCTCGTCGTCGAGGACATCATCGACTCCGGGCTCACGTTGTCGTACCTGATGCGGAACCTGAAAGCCCGCCGACCGGCCACGCTCGAGGTGTGCGCGCTGCTCACGAAACCCGAGCGCCGCGAGATCGATGTTCCCGTCCGTTACGTCGGGTTCGAGATCCCGAATCGATTCGTTGTTGGGTACGGGCTCGATTTTGCCGAGAGGTACAGAAACCTCCCGTACGTCGGCGTCCTGCAGGAAGACGTGGGCGCAGGTGTAACGAGCCCGTAAAGGTGTTACGAGCCCCTCAAGGAAACCGCGCGCGGGGGAAAGTACGAATAAGTAACGCTGCTACTGTGGTACAGGACGCCCTGCTATGAACCGATTTTTCCGCTCCGGACTTCTTCCACTCATCCTGATCGTGCTCGTCGTTTACCTGGCGAGCACGCAATTGATGAAGACCAACAAGAACGAGAAGAAGGTCACGTACTCGGAGTTCATCCAGAACGTGAAGGCGGACGAGGTCGACAGCGCGGTCTTCAACCCGAACAAGCAGTCGATCAGCTTCAAGCTGAAGGACGGCGAGAAGGGCTCGGTCCACTACCCGAGCGCCCAGTCGACGCCCCAGTTGGAGACCACCTGGAGGAGCACGGCGTGACCTTCGACTCGAAGGGCACCGGCTCGTCGGCCTGGTGGTCGATCCTCACCGGGCTCCTGCCGTTCGTGCTCCTGTTCGGCTTCTGGATCTTCCTGATGAACCAGGTGCAGGGCGGCGGCTCGAAGGTGATGAGCTTCGGCAAGTCACGCGCGAAGCGGATGACCCCGGACTCGCCGAAGATCGGCTTCAAGGATGTGGCCGGAGTGGACGAGGCTGTGGAGGAGCTCCAGGAGATCAAGGAGTTCCTCGAGAACCCGAAGAAGTTCCAGGCGCTCGGCGCGCGGATCCCGAAGGGCGTGCTCCTCTACGGGCCGCCGGGCACCGGTAAGACGCTCCTCGCGCGCGCGGTCGCGGGCGAGGCCGGCGTGCCGTTCTTCTCGATTTCCGGCTCCGACTTCGTCGAGATGTTCGTCGGCGTCGGCGCCTCGCGCGTGCGCGACCTGTTCGAGCAGGCGAAGCAGGCGTCTCCGTGCATCGTCTTCATGGACGAGATCGACGCGGTCGGCCGCCATCGCGGCGCCGGCCTCGGCGGCGGGCACGACGAGCGCGAGCAGACCCTGAACCAGCTGCTCGTCGAGATGGACGGGTTCGAGCTGAAGGACAACATCATCTTGATCGCGGCCACGAACCGCCCCGACATCCTCGACCCGGCGCTCCTCAGGCCCGGCCGCTTCGATCGGCAGATCGTCGTCGACCGGCCCGACCGCGTGGGCCGCCGGAAGATCCTCGAGGTGCACGCGAAGGGCAAGCCGCTGAACGACGAGATCGAGCTCGACACCCTCGCCGCCGGAACGCCTGGGTTCACGGGCGCCGACCTCGCCAACCTCGTCAACGAGGCCGCGCTCCTCTCAGCGCGCCGCGGGAACAAGACGATCGGCCAGGAGGAGCTCGAGGAAGGGATCATGCGCGTGATCGCCGGTCCCGAGAAGAAGACGCGGCTGCTCTCGGAGCAGGAGCGAAAGATTACGGCGTACCACGAGATGGGGCACGCGATGGTCGGCCACTACACCGACCACGACGCCGAGGTGCACAAGATCTCGATCATCAGCCGCGGCCAGGCGCTCGGCTACACGATCTCGCTCCCGCGCGAGGACCGGTACCTGACGACCAAGACGTCGCTCATGGACGAGCTCGCCGCCATGCTTGGCGGTCGCGCCGCCGAGGAGCTCGTCTTCGACGAGGTCACGACCGGAGCCGCGAACGACATCGAGAAGGTCACGCACACCGCGAAGCAGATGATCATGCGCTACGGGATGAGCGACAAGCTCGGCCCGCGCGTGCTCGGGCGCAACCAGGATCTTCCGTTCCTCGGCCGGGAAATGGCGGCCGAGCCTGACTACTCCGAGGAGATCGCACGCGAGATCGACGACGAGATCCGACGCGTGATCGAGGAGGCCCACACGAGGGCCCGCCAGGTGCTCGAGCAGCACATCGAAGAGCTGCACCGCCTCTCCTCGATCCTCGTCGAGCGCGAGACGATCGACAAGGATCAGTTCCTGAAGCTGCTCGACGGCGCGCCCGAGGAAGAAGTCTTCCCGGACGAGTCGGCCGAGGAAGAGCCGGCGACGCCGAAGTCGGACGAGCGGCGTAAGCGCCTGCCGAAGCCGAAGCCGTTCCCGCTCCCGGGCCAGGCCATGCAGCCGCCCGACCCTGAAGGCGCCAAGAGCTGATCTCGGCATAGACGGTTCGTTGCGCTCGTTGCTCTAGGCATGGGCGAGCGACGGACGGCGTACCTCCTGCTGTTCGCGATGGCCGTCTGCTTCGGTGGGACGTGGCCCGCGGGCAAGCTCGCGGTCGAGGACGTCACGCCGTTCACCGTTGCGGCGACACGGTTCATGCTCGCGACGCTCTTGCTCGCGTTCTGGGCATGGCGCCGAGGCGGCCTCGTCCGTCCCCGGCGGCATGACCTCCCCCTAGTGCTCGCCCTCGGTGCAACCGCGGTCGCCGGCTACAACGCGCTCTTCCTCTACGGGCTCGAGCTGGCGCCCGCTTCGGACGGGGCGATCATCGTTCCGGGCCTGGCGCCGGTCTTCTCCATGCTGATCGCGTGGCCCGTGCTCGGCGAACGGATCGGGGGGCGCGGCCTGGCGGGCCTCCTCCTCGCGTTCGCGGGAGTGGCCGCAGTCATCCAGCCGAGCGGCGGCGTCGACCGCGATCGCGTGCTCGGTGCGCTGCTCTTCGTGGCCGGAGCGGCCTGCTGGGGCATCTACTCCGTCCTGGGCAAGAGCGCAACTGCGCGCTTCGGCGCAGTCACCGCCACGCTCTATGCGACGGCAACGGGCACGCTGATGCTCCTTCCGTTCAGCATCGGCGAGTCCGGGTGGTCGAAGCTCGCGGACGGCGACGCTGCGGCCTTGATCTCGATTGCGTACCTGGCGGTCTTCGGGACGGTGCTCGCCTTCGTGCTCTTCTACGAAGGGGTGAGCCGGATCGGCGCCTCGCGGGCGACCGCATTTGCGCTCCTCGTCCCGATCTTCGGCGTCCTCGGCTCCGTGCTGGTGCTCGGCGAGTCGATCGGCGCGGGGACGATCGTGGGCGGGATCGCGATCCTCTCCGGCCTCTGGCTCGTGCAGTCTCCGGCAGGAGAAAGGCTCATTCCAAGCCGTTTACGGCCTCGCAATTTACAAATCGATTAAGCAGGAGGAACGGCGGCCTCGTTCTCCGCACCACGGATGGCGGACGCAGCTGGCACCCACAACTCCTCAGCCTCTTCCAAACGGCAAGTGTGGAGAGAGCGGATTGGTCGACTACGCCCCCGCCGGCACGAGCGTCCTCTACGCGACCACCGCCGCTGGGGATGTCGGCGCCGGTTCGGCGCTGACGATCGCGGCGCGCGTGCCTTCGCCGAAGAAGCCAAGGCGCGTGCTCATCAGCGGCCGACTCACGCCGGCGGACGGCGGCGAGGAGATCGTCGTCGCGCTGCTCCAGAACGGGGCGCTGGACGCACCGGCTCGTGACGGCCGCCTCGAATGGCACGTTCGCGACTCGCTGGTCGCTTCGCCGGACCGGGACGTTCGTCGCGCAGGTGCTCGGTGACGCGGATCACCGCGGCGCAGGCACGAGGCCGCTCACGGTCAAGGTGCGATAGCTCACGCGGGGCCGGGCCCTGCATTGCGACACTTCGTCTCGCATGCAGGGCCCAGCCTCGATCGAGTCCCGTTTCCCTCGCCCGTCCGTGATGGGCGTCGTCAACGTGACGCCGGACTCCTTCTCGGACGGAGGCGTCAACTTCCGGCCCGACGACGCCGTCGCTTCGGCGCGCCGCATGATCGAGGAGGGCGCCGCGATCGTCGACATCGGCGGGGAGTCGACGCGCCCCGGCTCCGAGGGCGTCTCCGCCGAGGAGGAGCTCCGCCGCGTCGTCCCGGTGCTCGAAGAGCTGCAAGGCGTGCCGGTCTCGATCGACACCGCCAAGGCCGAGGTCGCGCGCCGTGCGATCGAGCTCGGAGCGGAGCTCGTCAACGACGTCACGGCCCTGCGCGGAGATCGGGAGCTCGCCGAGGTGGTCGCCTCGTCCGGGTCCTACCTGTGCCTGATGCACATGCGGGGCGAGCCGAGGACGATGCAGGACAGCCCGACGTACGAGGATGCAGCGGCGGAGGTCGCGTCGTTCCTCGAAGAGCGTCTCGCGTTCGCCGTCGACGCCGGGATTCCGGAAGAGCGGATCTGCCTCGATCCGGGCTTCGGGTTCGGCAAGACCGTGGAGCAGAACTTCGAGCTCCTTGGCCGGCTCGGCGAGATCGTCGCGCTCGGCCGCCCCGTGCTGGTCGGGCTCTCCCGGAAACGATCGCTCGGCCGGATCCTCGGCGACCCGGAGGCGACCACGGGCCCGTTGTCCGCGAGCCTCGCAGCGGCTGTCGAAGCCTACGAGCGAGGCGCCGCGATCTTCCGCGTGCACGACGTCCGCGAGCACGTGGAGGCGCTGACCGTAGCGGCGGCGGTTCCGCGATGATCCTGGAACTCGAAGGTCTCGCCGTGTTCGGCCGGCACGGCGTGCTCGAGGAGGAGCGGCGCGACGGCCAGGAGTTCCTGTACGACATCAGCCTCGACGTCGGCGACGCGGGCGCCTCGGACCGGATCGAGGACGCCATCGATTACCGGGAGGTCGCCGACTGCGTGCGCGAGGTGTCCGACAGCCGGGACTTCAACCTGATCGAGGCGCTCGCTGAGGCAGTCGCCGGTGCGCTCATCGAGCGCTTCCCGGTGCGCTCGGTTCGCGTCCAGGTGAAGAAGCCGAGCCCCGCCGGCGTCGGCGCCCGCTTCGCGACCGTCAGTTTCGAGCGGGCTTCGCGTTGACGATCGAGGCCGAGAGCAGGTAGCTGATCCCGGCCGGGTGCCGTGAGGAGTTCGCGTTCCCCGCTGCGTACGAGGACTCGGCGTAGAAGTAGGCGCCCTTGCTTGACGTGTTGCGCACGCGCAGGCGCTCGCGCTTCGTCCCCGTCCGCTCCGAGAGGCCTCGCGCATCGCGTTTCCGTGCGCGTCCCGTCTCGAGCACGCTGACGGTCGTCGGCCCCCAGAGCGAGAGGTCGACGTCCCCGTCGCCGGGCTGGAGCGCGACCGATGCGGCCTTTCGGCCGGGCACCCAGAACCGGTACACGTCACGCGGGTCGTCGCCGCGGTCGAGGCGAGCTGCGATCCTCCCGCTCTTGTGCCCTGCCGAGGTCAAAGGGGCAGTCGCCCGGTGCAGGAACCCGCCGGGCCGGATGTACGAGACGTCCTCGTTCGGCTCCTGCGGGTCGCGGGGCGGCGGAGCGGCGGTCAGCGCCGTGGGAATGTCTAGGCGACCGAAGCCCGTGAACGGGTCGAATCCGGGCGTCCAGACGTCCTGGGCCGAGGCCCGCATCACGTCGAACACCTGGGCAGCGTCGAGGGTCGGGCGAGCGGACCAGACCCAGGCGGCCGCGGCCGCGACCATCGGCGAGGCGAAGCTCGTCCCGTCGAACTGGTCGTAGTTGTCCGGCGCGTGGAGCGTCGTCGGGACCGCAACCCAGATGCGCTCGCCGGGTGCTGACAGGTCGACGTGCGGCGAGCCGCTCGAGAAGAAGGACGGGGCGCCCGCGGCGTCGACCGAGCCCACGGCCAGGACGTGAGGGAGGCTGGCCGGGTACTCGGCCGGGTTCCCGTTCTGGCGGCTGTTCCCGGCGGCGGCTACGACGAGCGTCC
Source organism: uncultured Actinomycetes bacterium (assembly GCA_963794605.1). GTDB lineage: Bacteria > Actinomycetota > Thermoleophilia > Gaiellales > Gaiellaceae > VAXT01. The sequence goes on along the minus strand of CAWCEN010000004.1, from coordinate 648,648 downwards.
CTGCGCGCTGTGTGATCGCGATCATCCGGTCGATCAGCGGGTTCCTGATCTCGGAGCCGAGGCTGAGGTTGACGACGCCTCGGCCGACGTGGATCGCCGCGTCGAGCCCGCGGATGACGTCTCCGGCGCTGATCCCGATTCCCGAGGGGCTCGCATCCCAGAGGTAGAGGTTCGCCTGCGGATAGACGCCGACGACGCCGAGGCCGTTCCTGGGCGCAGCGGCGACCGACGCGACCGCGGTCCCGTGCTCCTCCGTCTGGGCCGTCGTGCTCTGTCGATTCAAGGCAGTCGTGAACGGCCGGCCGGCGAACTCCTCGTGTGTGAGGTCGACGCCGGTGTCGATGATCGTCAGCGGCTTTCCCGGGCCGGGCGGTACGGCGCCATCCGCGTGGACGAAGGGGATCCACCAGTCCGTCCCCTCGGGCGGCGGGTTCTGAAGCGTCGAGAGCGGCTGGTCGGGGGTGACCTCGGTCACGAGGTCGGAGCGGAGCAGTTCCGGCAGCACCTGAAGCGCCGAACGGGTCGGCACGCGCCAGATCGGAAGCGCCGAGGCGATCTTCTCGCCGCCCGCCTGCCTCAGCGCGGGCGCGGCTCCGGGCTTCGCGAGGACGAGCCCGGCGCGGTAGTGCGCAAGCTCGCGCGCGAGGGCGCTTCCCGCGAGCGCCGTGGACGGCACGGCGAAGGCGAGAACGATGAACGCGATGACGACCCCGAGACGCTTCAAGACGGCGAACATAGCACCAGTGTCCAAAACTGCTTTCGTCGGTATCGGCTCCAATCTCGGCGACCGTGAGGAGAACCTCCGGCGTGCCGTCGAGCTGCTCTCGGAGGAGGAAAGAATTGATGTCACGGCCGTTTCCGAGATCCGGGAGACGGCTCCCGTCGGGCCCGTCGAGCAGGGCCCGTTCCTCAACGGCGCGGTCCAGATCGAGACGGATCTCGGCTCGCGGGCGCTGCTCGAGCGCCTGCTCGCGGTCGAGCTGCGCCTTGGTCGCGTCCGCGACGAGCGCTGGGGGCCGCGAACGATCGACCTCGACCTGCTGCTGTACGGCGACGAGGTCGTAGACGAGCCGGGCCTAAGGGTGCCGCATCCGCGGCTTCACGAGCGGCGTTTCGCGCTCGAGCCGCTTGCCGACCTGGCTCCCAGCCTCGAAATCCCGGGGAAGGGCCCCATTTCACGATTGCTCGCGGAGCTAGAATGACGCCCATGTCGCACATCGACGAGCTCGACGAGTTCGAGGCGGAACTCGAGCTCCGCCTGAAGCGCGAGTACTCCGACGTCTTCGAGCTGTTTCGGTTCTGCGTGCTGACCCAGGACGCGACGTACCTCTGCAACAAGCTCGACCTGAACTACTCGCCGCAGCCCAGCTACCCCTTCTACCACCTGAAGATGGAGGACGTCTGGGTCTGGGACAAGAACCGCCCGACGAGGCTGATTCCGCGGGCGGAGATCTACACGTCCAGCGACGTCACGGTCGAGGAGTTGCGCAGCGAGGGCGGAGGTCCGAAGCTGACCGCAGAAGCGCTCGCGGAGCGGATGGGCGAACCGCTGGCCGGCGAAGACGATCTCTAACTGAACCTTCACACTCGTCGTCTATCTAGTAGACATGCCGCGACGAGTGTGGCTCTCACTTGGAACGCTCGCGACCGGGGTCGCGCTGATGGTCGTGGCCCAGCTCGCCGGTGCGGTGCCTGAGCGGAGAGGCGGCATCTTCAAGGTCGGGACCACCGGCGCTTCGGTGCAGATCGACCCGCAGCTCTCGTACATCACGACCGGCTGGTGGCTCGAGTACGCGACCGCAGCGAAGCTCTACAACTACCGCCCTGGTGGCAAGCTCGTCCCGGAAGTGGCCTCGCGGTTCAAGGTCTCGACGGACGGTCGCCGCTACACGTTCTTCATCCGGAAGGGCTTCCGCTTCAGCGACGGGACTCCCGTCACTGCAGCCAGCTTCCGGTACGCGATCGACCGCGTCGCGAACCACGACCTGGGTTCGCCCGGCGCTCAGTTCATCACCGATTCGAGCGAGGGCGGTGTCGACATCGCCGGCGCCTTGGTTGTGACCGAGGGCGACGGAACGCACGTCAGCGGCGCTCAGGCGCGCGGCAACAAGCTGAACATCATCCTGAACCGGCCGAGCGGAAAGCTCATTTCAATCCTGACGTTGCCGTTCTTCCAGGCGACCTCGAAGAAGCTGTCTCTCGACCGCGAGGTGGATGACGTCACGAGCATGGCCGACCTGCCAACCGCCGGGCCCTACGCCTTCGCGCTTCACGACGTGAGCCGCTTGACGAAGCTGCGCCGGAATCCTTTCTGGAAGCGAGGGCCGGGAAGATCGGCGCCGCGGAACCTCGACGGCGTGGACGTCAACTGGAACCTCAACGAGGAAACCGCCTTCCAGATGGTCAAGGCGAACGAGCTCGACGAGGGGCCGTTGCCGGCGGCCGAGGTCCAAGGCGTTGCCAACCAATACGGTGTCAACCGGACGCGGTTCTGGGTGAAGGCGGTGGGCTGCCTAGGCTGGATCGCGTTGAACAACCACAAGGGTCTGTTCAAGGACAACCCGCCGCTTCGAAGAGCCGTGAACTGGGCGATCGATCGAACCGACTACCTCGCGTCCACAAGTCCCTACGGGATGTCCCCGTGGACGCATCTGATTCCTCCCGGCTTTCCCGGGTCGATCACGAAGCGGGTGCTTCAGCCGTATGGGGCCCGAGCGGACATCGACAAGGCGAGGCAGATCGCCGCGGGCCACTACGGCGACGGGCAAGTCGTGTTGGCGTACCGCGCGGGCCGTCCCGGCGACACCAGGGTCGAGGTTGTGCGCCGGGATCTGACGAGGCTCGGCCTAACCGTGACCCTTGCGCCATTCTTCGACTTTCCGCCACCTACGTCACAGTGGGACCTTCTGCTTTACGGCTGGTGCCTCGACGGGACGGCCGACCCCGGCGACTTCGTCGCCGCTGTCAGAGGGAGTCTCAGCCCGGAGTACGCGGTCAAGGTGCAGAAGGCCAACGGTCTCACCGGCGAGGCGCGGCTCAAGGCCTTCGGCAAGCTCGACATCGAGATCATGAAAAACCTCGCGCCGCTCGTCGTCATGAACGCCTACAACAACCGGTTCTTCTTCTCGAACAGGGTCGACCCGAAAAGCCTCAAGTATCACGCGGTCTACCAGGACTGGAGCATCCCGGCGCTCGCGCTGAAGTAGGCTCGGCGCATGCTCCTGGCCGTCGACGTCGGCAACACGCAGACGGTCCTCGGGCTCTACGACGGCAGCCGGCTGACCGAGCAGCGGCGGCTCGCGACCGAGGCGAGCCGGACCGGGGACGAGCTCGGCGCGCTGCTCGGCGAGCTGCTCGACCTCGAGTCGGTCGACGGGATCTGCCTGTCTTCGACCGTGCCCGCGCTCGTCCGCGAGTTCGAGCTCTTCGCCGAGCGCTGGGCGCGGGCGCCGATCCTCGTCGTGGGGCCGGGCGCGAAGACGGGGATTCCCGTGCGTTACGACGATCCGCGTGAGGTCGGGCCCGACCGCGTCGTGAATGCCGTCGCGGCACGGGACCGCTACGGCTCGCCGTGCATCGCGGTCGACTTCGGGACGTCGACGAACTTCGACGTCGTCTCCGCGGACGGCGAATACGTGGGCGGTGTGCTGGCGCCCGGGATCGAGATCTCGATGGACGCCCTCTTCGCGCGCGCGGCGCGTCTGATGCGGATCGACTTCAGCGAGCCGCCGACCGTGATCGGCAAGACGACCGTCCATAGCCTTCAATCGGGGCTCGTCTACGGGTTCGCGGGCCAGGTCGACAGGATCGTCGAGGAGATCCGGCGTGAGCTCGAGGCTGAGGCGCCGACGGTCGCAACGGGCGGGCTCGCGGAGCTGATCGTCCCGCACACGCGGACGATCGAGCGCGTCGACGCGGATCTGACGCTCGAGGGGCTCCGCCTGCTCTGGGCACTGAACGCGTGACCGAAGCGGAGCTCAGGACGTGGATGGACGCGTACACGGTCGCGTTCAACGCGCAGGACTCGGCAGCCGCGGCGAAGCTCTTCACCGAGGACGGGACGTACCAGTGGGGCCCGTTCGGCGAGCTCCTCGTCGGGCCCGATGCGATCCGTCGCGCATGGGACGAGCACCAGGATCCGGACGAGATCGCCGAGATGACCTATGAGGTGCTGGCCGTGGCGCCGGCTGTGGGCGTGGCTCGCTGGATCGCGTCGCACATGAACGAGCGCGAACGGCGGCGCTTCCGCTACGACGGCGTGTTCGTGATCACGTTGACCGACGGCTTATGCGACTCGTTCCGCGAGTGGTGGGACTCGCGGGAGGAAGGGATCTAGCGGCTCAGCCAGGCACGGAGGCGAGCGGCAAGCGACGCAGGCCGCACGGCTCGGAGGCGCTCGTCGCGAGCCGCCTGCTGTTTGGCGAACGCGCGCTCGCGCATCACGCGCGTCGGGTACTTCGGCTTCCAGTAGACCGGCTTCGGCACTAGCCGCCGCCGTAGATGGAAATCGGGAGATCGAGCAGGACCTCGTCACCCTGCGGAAGCTCGTCCTCGAGCCGCTCGAGCACGAAGCGCGCGCCCGGGGCCGCTGCGAACAGGCGCTGCTCGACCTCGTCAAGCGTCTGGAGCCGGAAGAGCTCTTGCTTGAACGGCTTCGGGAACCGGCCCCGGCCGAGGTACCAGCCGTAGAACTTCTTCAGGAACCCGGTCGCGCGCTGCTCACCGAGCTCACGGACGGTCTCGCGCATGAAGAGCACGAGCTCGGCGACGACTTCTTCGCGTGACGGCTCAGCTTCCTCGCCCATGATCTGGCTCAGCGCCCACGGGTTGCCCTGCGCCGCGCGGCCGACCATCACCGCTGCGGCCCCGGTCGTCGCGAGAACCGTCTGCGCCCGTGCGCGGGACGTGATGTCGCCGGACGCGACCACCGGGACGTCGACCAGCTCGACGAGCTCTGCGGTCAGCGAGTGGTCGGCCTCGCCCGTGTACATCTGCTTGGCCGAGCGCGGATGGAGCGTCAGCGACGCAGCGCCGGCCTCGACGAGCTGCGGGCCGATCTCCAGGCAGGTCCGTGATCCGTTCGCGAGCCCCCGGCGCATCTTCACCGAAACGGGAAGCGAGATCGCGTTCGCGACGGCGTCGACGATCGCGCACGCGCGAGTCGGCTCCTCGAGGCAGTGCGCGCCCGCGCCGGTCTTCGTCACTTTGCGCACCGGGCAGCCGAAGTTGATGTCGACGATGTCCGCGCCTGCGTCCTCGACCATGCGGGCGGCCTCGGCCATCACGCTGGGCTCCGCGCCGAAGATCTGGACCGCGAGCGGATGCTCGTCGGCGGCGATGCGCAGATACCCCAGCGTGCGCTCGTTCTTGTACGAGAGCCCGGCGCAGCTGACCATCTCGGAGCAGACCAGTCCGGCGCCGAAGCGTCGTCCCTGCCGGCGAAAGGCCTGGACGCTCACTCCGGCCATCGGCGCAAGAACGAGACGGGAAGGGATCTCCACGTCACCGATTCGCCAGGATTCGCGCAGATCTACCTGCATAAGGGCCCAATCGTAGCCGTGGATCCGGCGTTTGACGTTTGCCGACGGCATAGGTACCATGCCCGCTTCGCGACGGCCCCTTTGGGCCGCGCATTTTTTCTGAGGAGGCACGAAAGTGAAGGAAGTGATCCTCACTCCTGAGGGCTACAAGAAGCTCAAGGAGGAGATCCAGTACTTGTCGAATGACAAGCGCCGCGAGGTTGCGGAGCGCATCCGCATCGCGCGGCAGTTCGGCGACATCGCCGAGAACTCCGAGTACGACGACGCCAAGAACGACCAGGCTCTGCTCGAGCACCGCATCGCGGTCCTCGAGGAGAAGTTCGCCAACGCGCGGGTCATCTCCAAGAAGGACGTGGCCAAGGACGTCGTGTCCGTCGGCTCGCACGTGAAGCTGCGGGACGTGTCCGCAAAGGAGACGGTCGAGTACCACATCGTCGGCTCAGCCGAGGCGAACCCGTCCGAGAACAAGCTCTCGAACGAGTCCCCGGTCGGCAAGGCGATCCTGGGCAAGAAGAAGGGCGAAACGGTTGAGGTCCTGACGCCTCGCGGCAAAGCCCTCAAGTACAAGATCCTGGACATCAAAGCCGCTTGACCGAGAAAAGTCCGGCCGCGCTTCGCGCGACCATGACGACTTTTCTCGGATGGTCTCGACGTCCATCGTTTGTGAGCGGAGGCGAGCAAAGCCCGCCTCCGCGGCGATCTCGACTCAGCGGCGGTAGCGCCTCACCGAGATCTCGACGTTGGGCGGAGCTGTCCGCCTCGCCTCATCGTGTGCACGATCCTCTTCTTCCTGAGATGCGTCACTCGGAAGCCAAATCGTGAGCTCCTGCGGATTATCGGCGACGCGTTGCCGTACTACTTGCTCGCCATCGCGAAGCGGGGCATCGTCGCCGTCGAGGAAATCAGGTGCGACCGACCGAAGGGCGTCGGCCCAGAAGCGCAACTGCTTCACCTCGTCCTCGCTCGAGAGCCCTTTCAGAGTCCGTGACGCTTCGTCGAGCTCTGGAGCGCGCGCGATCAGCACGTTGTCGAACAGGACGCGGTTCAGCGTGCTGTCCGTTACCCAGACTTCGTGCTCAGGGAGCTTGCCTTCCACCAGGCGTATGAGCTCCAGCTCGACTCGGTCGAACTCGACACTCCGCGTTACCTCGAGCCCGAGTGCCGGCGACAGGTAGAGAGCGGTTGTCGCCCACGAGCTCGCTTGCACGTGGTCGAACCGGAACCCGTGCTCGACGAGAAAGTCGAAGTGTTCCCTGACCCGACGCTCCCAGGCTTTGGCGGCCCGAGCCACGCTCTCACCATAGGCGCCCTTAGACTCGCGCGCGATGGCCCTGCCCAAGAGGTTTCCTGACCGCGAGGAGATTGCGCAGGTCCGCGTAGACGCGGATCAGGTCGAGGCCGGGGGCGAGGCCGGCGAGCCTCGGCGGGTGGCTGGGCGGGTCATGGCTCGCCGAGACATGGGGAAGCTCGTCTTCCTCGATCTCGTCGACCGCTCCGGGAAGATCCAGCTGCTCGTGGCCGAGGATCGCGCCGGTTCCGTCGACCTCGATCTCGGGGACATCGTCGGCGTCACCGGCATTCCGGCGAAGACGAAGCGCGGCGAGCCCTCGCTCGCGGTCACCGAGCTCGAGCTGCTCGCGAAGATCCGCCGGCCGCTGCCAGACACCTACCACGGGCTGACCGAGACCGAGACCCGCTACCGCCAGCGCTACCTCGATCTGCTGATGAGCGAGGAGTCGCGGGCCGACGTCGAGGTTCGGACGCGCATGGTCGCCGCGATCCGGCGGTACCTCGACGACAACGGCTTCATCGAGGTCGAGACGCCGATCCTGCAGCCGAGCTACGGCGGCGCACTCGCCGAGCCGTTCGTCACGCATTCGAACGAGCTCGACCAGGACCTCTACCTGCGGATCGCGACCGAGCTCTACCTCAAGCGCCTGATCGTCGGCGGGCTCGAGCGCGTCTACGAGCTCGCGAAGGACTTCCGCAACGAGGGCGTGTCGTACAAGCACGCGCCCGAGTTCACGATGGTCGAGTGGTACGAGGCCTACGCGGACTACAAAGACACCATGGCCCGCATCGAAGCGCTCGTCGAGACCGTCGCGCAGGCGGCGATCGGCACGACGAAGGTCACGTTCCGTGGCCACGAGGTCGACCTCAAAGCGCCCTGGAAGCGCGTCCGGCTGATCGACGCGCTCGAGGAGAAGGGCCTCTGGACACGCGATGCGGACGACCTGCGCAAGCGCCTCGACGAGCGCGGCGTCGACACGAGCGCGAACGACTCCTGGAGCCAGCTCGTCGACCACGCGCTCAGCCATTTCATCGAGCCGGAGCTGATCGAGCCGACGATCCTCCACGACTATCCGGTCGAGATCTCGCCGTTCGCGCGGCCGACGGACGACGATCCCACGATCGTCGAGCGCTTCGAGTACTTCGTCGGCGGGATGGAGCTCGGAAATGCGTACACGGAGATCAACGACCCGGACGAGCAGGCCGAACGCTTCGCCCAACAGGCGGCGGACGCGGCCGGCCAGCAGGGCGACCCGGACTTCGTGGAAGCGCTCGCGTACGGGATGCCGCCGACCGGCGGGCTCGGTCTTGGGATCGACCGGCTGGCGATGGTGCTCACAGGCAAGGAGAACATCCGCGACACGATCCTCTTCCCGGCCATGCGCGAACGCACTTGACAAAGTAAGCGTTTCCTCTAACTATTTGCCTCATGGTGAATGACCTGTTCGGCGTCCTCGCCGACCCGACGCGCCGGCGCGTCCTCGAGTTGCTGAGCGACGAGCCGCGGCGCGCGGGCGAGCTAGCCACGGCTGCCGGCACCTCGCGGCCCGTCATGAGCCGGCACCTACGCATTCTCCTGGCGTCCGGCCTCGTCGCCGACGAGCGTGTCCGGGCGGACGCACGGGCCCGGGTTTTTCGCCTGCGGCCGGAGCCCATGCGCGACGTTCAAGCATGGCTCGACCAACTTCAGGCTCACTGGAGCGAGCAGCTCACGTCGTTCAAGCGGCACGTGGAGGGCTGATGAGCGAGCGGTCGGCCAGCGCCGAGGTCGAAGTCGCAGTCGATCCAGCGAAGGCATTCGACGTGTTCGCCGGCGAGATCGACTCGTGGTGGGTGCGCGGCGCGATCAACTTTTTCGACGCCGCGCGCGCGATCGAGATGCGGATCGAGCCCGGCGAGGGCGGCCGTGTGCTGGAGGTCTACGAAGACGACGCGCTCGAGCTCGGACGGATCACGGCCTGGGAGCCGGGCTCCCGCCTGGCGTACAGGAGCTCGGTCGACGACAGCGAGGTTGACGTGCGCTTCCAAGCCGTCGAGGGCGGCACGCGCGTGCGCGTCACGCAGACGCTCGTTCCGGGCGGCGAGAAGATGTTCGACTTCTGGCCGAGGACGCTCAAATGGTTCGCCTCGTGGTTCGGCAAGGGCCGTCCCAGGGAGATCGCGCCGTTCAGCATCGCGCTCTACTACGAGAAGCCGGTCGAAGCGGCACGTTGGCTACAGCGGGTCTTCCAGCTGCGCTCGTGGACGGACATCCTCGAGACGGAAGAAGGCACCTGGATCGAGCTCCATCACGGCGATGTGGCGATCCTGCTCTTCGCGTTCGAGGGCGACCACGACGGGCCCTTCACGGACATGCCCTGGATCTACGTCGACGACCTCGACGCTCATTTCGCGCATTCGGAGGTCGAGGGGGCGACGTTCGTCTCCGGCATCCACCAGCACGGGTACCGCGCCTACGTTGCAGAGGACCTCGAGGGCCGGCGCTGGACGTTCGCTCAAGCACGGCCGACGATGCAGGAGGGTTAACCGGCTGGTCCGATTGCTCTTCCGCTAGCTGGCCGGAGCGAGCCGGACGCTCTCGATCACGTCGGCGAGGATCCTGTCCAACCCGATCGTCGGCTCCCAGCCGATCGCCTGCTCGATCTTCCCGATCGCGGGCGCGCGATGGAACATCTCCTCCGTCACGCCGCCCTCGTACACCTCGTCGTAGGGGACGAACGCGAGCTCCGAGCTCGAGCCTGTCGCCTCGAGGACACGTTCCGCCAGCGCGCGGATCGTGATCCGGTCGGTCGACCCGACGTTGTAGATCTCACCGTCCGCGCGCTCGAGCAGCCCTCGGAGCGCGCGCACGACGTCCGAGACGTGGCAGAAGCACCGCGTCTGGCTCCCGTCGCCGTGGATCTCGAGCGGCTCACCGGCCAGCGCGCGCTGTACGAAGCGCGGAATGACGTTCCCGTAGCGGCTGTTCTGCCGCGGGCCGACCGTGTTGAAGAGGCGCGCGATCACGCAGCGCAGTCCTCGCTCGTGGCGCAGGGCAAGCGCGAGAAACTCGTCGAGCGCCTTTGTGTCGGCGTAGGCCCAGCGCTTCGCGGTCGTCGGCCCGTAGATCCGTTGGGCGTCCTCCTCGAGCAGGACGTCCTCCGGGTGATTGCCGTAGACCTCGGAGCTGGACGCGATCAGCACCGGCTTCTCGAAGCGCGCGCAGTACTCGAGCACGTTCTCGGCGCCCTGCACGTTCGTCAGCAGCGTCCGGCCGGGCTGCTCGACGATCAGCCGGACGCCGACGGCCGCGGCCAGGTGGTACACGACGTCGCAGCGGTGCACGAGCTCGCTGACGACCGACTGCGAGAGCACCGAGTCGACGACGAGGTGGAAGCCCTCGCGGTCGCGGAGGTCAGCGATGTTCGCCTCCTCGCCCGTCGAGAGGTCGTCGAGGGCGAAAACCTCGTTCCCTCCGTCGAGCAGGAGCTCAGACAGGTGCGAGCCGATGAAGCCGGCCCCGCCGGTAACCAAAGCCCGCATGCGCCGTCAACACTAACGGCGTCCGCCGGACGCGAGCGGCTGCTCGTAAAGCCTTTGTGAAACCGTGCCGATTGACGCAAATGGGTCGTCGGTCGCGCCCGGGGCGTGAGCTAACATGACCCGCAGTCCGTCGTTCTACCGATAGGGAGCGGTTGACCCCTTGTTCGAACGTTTCACAGAGAGAGCGCGCCAGGTAGTCGTTCTTGCACAGGACGAAGCCCGGGCGCTCAAGCACAACTACATCGGCACCGAGCACATCCTGCTCGGGCTCCTCCGCGAAGAGGAGGGGCTCGCCGCGAGGGTGCTGGAGTCTCTGGACATCACGGTCGAAGAGGTGCGAGCGCAAATCGCCCGCATCGTCGGCCAGGGCGACGAGGTGACGACCGGCCAGATCCCGTTCACGCCGCGCGCGAAGAAGGTGCTCGAGCTCGCGCTGCGCGAGGCGCTCTCGCTGGGTCACAACTACATCGGCACCGAGCACATCCTCCTCGGCCTCGTCCGTGAGAACGAGGGCGTCGCCGCCCGGATCCTGCTCGACTTCGATGCCGACGCCGAGAAGATTCGCAACGAGATCATCCGCATGCTCTCCGGCCCGGGCCGGCGCCAGCAGGGCGGAGGCCAGGGAACCGGCGAGAAGGCGAAGAGCTCGAAGCTCCTCGACCAGTTCGGCCGCAACCTGACCCGGCAGGCCGCGGAGGGCAAGTCCGACCCGGTCGTCGGCCGCCAGACCGAGATCGAGCGCGTGATGCAGATCCTCTCGCGCCGCCAGAAGAACAACCCCGTGCTGATCGGCGAGCCGGGCGTCGGCAAGACCGCCGTCGTCGAGGGCCTCGCCCAGAGGATCGCCTCGGGCCAGGTGCCCGAGCTCCTGAAGGGCAAGCAGATCTACACGCTCGACCTGGCCGCCCTCGTCGCCGGCTCCAAGTACCGCGGCGAGTTCGAGGAGCGCCTGAAGAAGGTCATGAAGGAGATCATGCAGCGGGGCGACATCATCCTCTTCATCGACGAGCTCCATAACCTCGTCGGCGCCGGTGCAGCCGAGGGCGCGATCGACGCGGCCTCGATCCTGAAGCCCGCTCTGGCCCGCGGCGAGATGCAGACGATCGGCGCGACGACGCTCGACGAATACCGCAAGTACCTCGAGCGCGACGCAGCCCTCGAGCGCCGCTTCCAGCAGATCCGCGTCGAGGAGCCGTCCGTGGACGACACGGTCGAGATCCTCCGCGGCCTGCGCGACCGCTACGAGGCGCACCACCGCTGCAAGATCTCCGACGAGGCGCTGCACGCAGCGGCGGTCCTCGCCGACCGCTACATCCAGGACCGGCACCTGCCCGACAAGGCGATCGACCTCATCGACGAGGCCGCCTCGCGGATGCGGATCAAGAACATGACCGCGCCTCCGCGGTACCGCGAGCTCGAGGAGGAGATCACGAAGGTCCGCGGCGAGAAGGAAGACGCGATCGAGTCCCAGGAGTTCGAGAAAGCCGCGTCGCTGCGCGACAAGGAGCGCAAGCTGACGCAGAAGAAGCGCGAGCTCGAGGAGAGCTGGCACGCCGAGGAGTCGGCCGACCAGCCGCAGATCGGCGAGGACGAGATCGCGGACATCGTCTCGATGTGGACGGGCATCCCGGTCTTCAAGCTCACCGAGGCGGAGTCGCAGAAGCTGATCCGCATGGAGGACGAGCTGCACAAGCGCGTGATCGGCCAGGACGAGGCGATCGTCGCCGTCTCCAAGTCGATTCGCCGCGCGCGGGCCGGCATCAAGGACCCGAAGCGGCCGACCGGCTCGTTCATTTTCCTCGGCCCGTCGGGCGTGGGAAAGACCGAGTTGGCTCGCACGCTCGCCGAGTTCCTGTTCGGCGACGAGGACGCGATGATCCAGGTCGACATGTCGGAGTTCATGGAGAAGCACTCCGTGTCCCGGCTCGTCGGCTCGCCTCCGGGCTACATCGGCTACGACGAAGGCGGCCAGCTCACCGAGGCCGTCCGCCGCAAGCCGTACTCGGTCGTCCTACTCGACGAGATCGAGAAGGCGCACCCGGACGTGTTCAACATCCTCCTCCAGATCCTGGAGGACGGGAAGCTGACCGACGCCCAGGGGCGCAAGGTCGACTTCCGGAACACGATCGTGATCATGACTTCGAACATCGGCGCGGCATCCATCTCGAAGAACCAGTCGCTCGGCTTCTCGATCGGCGACGACTCCGGCCTGTCGTACGACGACATGAAGGAGCGCGTCATGAGCGAGCTGAAAAAGGTCTTCCGGCCCGAGCTCCTGAACCGCATCGACGAGGTCATCGTCTTCCACAAGCTGACGAAGGACGAGATCAAGATCATCGTCGACCTGCTGATGAAGCGGCTGCGCGACCAGATGGGCGAGCACGCCGCCGACGTCTCGCTGACCGAAGAGGCCAAGGAGCTACTCGTCGAGAAGGGCTACGACCCGACGATGGGTGCGAGGCCGCTGCGCCGCGCGATCCAGCGCTACATCGAGGATCCGCTCGCCGACTTCGTGCTCGGACGCGAGGTGACGCCGGGCTCGACGATCCTCGTCGACAAGAAGCGCGACTCCGACGACGAGGTCGAGATCGAGATCATCCCGGGCGCTCCGCCCGAGGACATGGACAAGGTCACGGTCCCGCCTGAGGAGCCCGTCGCCGAGGGCGACGACAGCTCCGACGAGCCCGCCGAGTAGCGTTCGCCGCCTGACAGAGCGGGTTTAACGGCCGTTGAGGGCTGATGTTTCAAGCCCCTTGAACGGGGGATTGTGGAAAAACGCAATCACCCTTTATGGTGAGCTAGCGGCTGTTACACTTATAGACAGGTTTCGGACGTTTTAACCAATTAATCAGTGGGATAGGGGGACTGCGGCATGCGGACATGCGGCAAGGCGTGGAGGAGCAAACGTGCTCGTGCGAAGAAGGTTGGTCCGGGGCAGACGTCGTGGCTCGTCGCTGCGGCGATCGTGCTCTCGGCACTGTTTCTCGCACCAGCGGCAACACCCGCGGCGGACAGCCACGGGCCGGGAAGTCTCGACCAGCCGACCGGCGGGCTACCCCAGACCGGTGCGGTTTTCAATCGCACCCATTGGCAGGTGCAGGTCGGAGACTCGATCACAGCGCAGATAACGGGTGCCACGGATGCGGATCTCCAGGGCGCGACCGAGGCTGACGTCGTGATCAAGAGCTCCGAGCAAGGCAACACGACGGTTCATGGGACGATGTCCGGGGCGACGATCACGTTCTCCTGGGACGTGCCCGACACTGCGTGTCGGACGACGATCGTCGCCTACGGCCCGGTGGGATCGAATCCGACCGGGAACAATTCGAACAACGACATCATCCGGCAGCACTTCCAGCTGCAGGGTCCGCTGGGGCCGGCTGGGTTCGCGATTGTGGACGGCAGCGGCAATGTGGTCGACTGCGGGCACCCGCCGCCACCGCCACCGCCACCGCCACCGCCACCGCCACCGCCTCCACCACCTCCGCCTCCACCACCTCCGCCTCCGCCACCTCCGCCTCCGCCACCTCCGCCTCCGCCGCCTCCGCCGCCACCTCCGCCTCCGCCGCCACCTCCGCCTCCGCCCCCGCCACCTCCGCCTCCGCCGCCTCCGCCACCTCCGCCACCTCCGCCGCCTCCGCCACCTCCGCCTCCGCCACCTCCGCCTCCGCCACCTCCGCCTCCGCCACCTCCGCCTCCGCCACCTCCGCCACCTCCGCCCCCGCCACCTCCGCCTCCGCCACCACCTCCGCCTCCGCCGCCACCTCCGCCTCCGCCAGCACCAGCGCGGAAGGTGAAGAAGAAGAAGCGGTGCCCAGCGGGCATGAAGCGCGTGCACCTCAAGAACGGCAAGCTGGGCAAGTGCAAGCGCGTGAAGCGGGTCAAGCGGGTCGCCTTCAAGCGGCCGCCTTTCACCGGCTAAAGCTCGAGACAGGACCGGCGCGCCGAAAGCGCGCCGGTCCTTCTCCGTAAGCGCTCGACGAGGGCCTCTATGCTGGGAGGCGGTGAGCGAGACCAAGATCCAGCTGCCCGAGTCGAAGATTCCGACCCGCTGGTACAACATCGCGTCCGACATGCCGAACCGGCCGCAGCCGGTCCTTCACCCGGGGACGGGCGAGCCGGTCGGCCCCGACGATCTCGCACCGCTCTTCCCGATGGAGCTGATCCTCCAGGAGGTCAGCACCGACGCCGAGGTAGCGATTCCCGACGAGGTGCTCGATATCTACAGGCTCTGGCGGCCGACGCCGCTCTACCGAGCCGAACGACTCGAGCGCGCGATCGGCACGAGGTCCCGCATCTTCTACAAGTACGAAGGCGTCAGCCCGGCGGGGAGCCACAAGCCGAACACCGCCGTCGCGCAGGCCTACTACAACAAGGCTGAGGGCCGTAGGCGCCTCTCGACGGAGACCGGCGCCGGCCAGTGGGGCAGCGCCCTCGCGTTTGCCTGCAAGCTCGTCGGGCTCGAATGCAAGGTCTACATGGTCAAGGTCTCGTACGACCAGAAGCCGTTCCGGCGCTCGCTGATGCACGTCTGGGGCTCGGAGGTCGTGGCCAGCCCGTCCGACGAGACCGAGTCCGGCCGCAAGGTGCTCGCGGAGCACCCGGATTCGCCGGGGAGCCTCGGCATCGCTATCTCGGAGGCCGTCGAGGATGCGGCGGGCCGCGACGACACCGCCTACTCGTTGGGCAGCGTCCTCAACCACGTCCTCCTGCACCAGACTGTGATCGGCCAGGAGGCGCTCGAGCAGATGGAGCTCGCCGGCGCGTTCCCCGATGTCGTGATCGGCTGCGTCGGAGGTGGATCCAACTTCGCCGGGCTCGCGTTCCCGTTCCTGCGCGAGAAGATCGCCGGCAAGGAGATCGACGTCCTCGCCTGCGAGCCGGCCGCCTGCCCGACCCTCACGCGCGGGCCCTTTGCCTACGACTTCGGCGACACGGTCGGCCTGACCCCGCTCGTCCCGATGCACACGCTCGGTCACGACTTCGTGCCGGCCCCGATCCACTCCGGAGGCCTGCGCTACCACGGCGTCGCGCCTCTCATCTCGCAGCTGGTTCTGGACGGGATGATTCGCGCCGAGGCCTATCTGCAGAAGGACGTCTTCACGTCCGCGGTCGAGTTCGCCGGCGCAGAGGGGATCGTTCCCGCTCCGGAGTCGGCACATGCGATCCACGGAGCGATCGGAGTCGCGCGTCAGGCCGACGAGGCGGGCGAGGTGAAGACGATCCTCTTCAACCTCTCCGGCCACGGCCATTTCGACATGGCCGCGTACGACAACTTCTTCGCCGGGAAGCTCGAGGACGTCGCGCTGACGAGGCGAGATCGAGCGCGCTCTGAAGGCGATCGAAGGGCTTCCGCAGCCAGCCTAAGTGGTGTTCCGTTTTCGGGCAACGCCCGGAAATTGACACGTCTGAAACAAGGGTGTAGCTTCAAAGTGCCTGCGGGGTAAACGGGCGGAGAGAAGGAGGAGGGTTCTGGGGCAGCGAGTCTCAGACCTGCGGCGTCGCCGGAGCCCTCACGGGCCTCGGCCCGCCGTTTGCCCACGGGCTGGCTCCTCGCTCGTCGTCCTTGGCGCCGCGGTATTCCTGGTGCCCGCGGTGCGAGCGGCCAGCCCGACGGCCCCGCCAAACGTCACACCGGTGATCTACGGAACGCTGGGCGCGAACGGCTGGTACGTGACCAATGTGACGCTCAATTGGGTAATCGAATTTCCTCACTCCTGGGATCGATGGCTGCGGCGCGCGCACGCTCACTGCGGACACGACCGGAATGACGTCTCACTTGCAGAGCGGGGAACGGAACGACCTGCCCCAGCCCCCCGGACTGCGACCTAACAACCAAGTCCTTAACGTCAAGCGCGACGCGACTCCGCCCACAGTGAACCCGGCACCGGCACGCCCGCCGGATGCGAACGGCTGGTACAACCGCGCGCTCACGGTCACGTTCAGCGGCACGGACGCCACGTCACAGATCGCCTCGTGCACGCAGGCCACTTACGGGGGGCCCGACAGCCCAAACACCTCGGTCAGTGGCTCCTGTCAGCGACAATGCTGGAAATCAGACCGCGGCGAGCTACGCGCTCAAGTACGACGCCACGCCTCCGACGGTCACTTCGTTCCGGGTCGCACCGGGCAACCGGAATGCGAAGCTCGACTGGAATGTTCAGGGTGCGAGCTCGATCCAGGTTGTCCGCACGCCCGGCCTGAAGGGCGCGACGCAGAGCGTCGTCTTCAGCGGCCAGGGCTCGGCGAAGGGCTTCACCGATCGCAAGCTCCATCCCGGCCGGCAGTACCAGTACAGCCTGACGGCCACCGACGTCGCGGCCAATCAGAGCGCGAAGGCGCTCGCCTTCCTCGCCCGCGGAGCGCTGCTCGTTCCCGCCCCGAGCGCAGCAGGTCACGAAGGCGCCGCTCCTCGTCTGGGCGCCCAAGCGCGGCGCTTCCTACTACAACGTGATCCTCGTCCGCGGCCGGCGCGTGCTTCAGCGCCTGGCCCGTCCGGGCGCGCCTGCAGCTGCCCCGCGCCTGGAAGTACCGTGGGCGCCGCTACAAGCTGCGGCCCGGAACGTACAGCTGGTTCGTTTGGCCCGGCTACGGCACGCTTTCTGCCGGCCGGTACGGGAAGATGCTCGGCGGCAGCACCTTCAAATTCGGAGGCTCGGGCTAGGAGGAAGGACGTGCGCGGACACCGCCTGCTTCTCATCTGCGGTGTATGCGCCCTGCTGCTGACGCCGAGCGCGGGCGGTGGCCCGAATGTCCCCGGCGATCCCACGCCGCCCGTCGTCACGCCCCACATCTTCGGAACGCTCGGCTTGAACGGCTGGTACGTGAGCAACGTCACGGTCAACTGGACGGTCGAGGATCCGGAGTCCGTGATCCTGGAGACGCGCGGCTGTGACGCGGTGACGCTCACGAGTGACACCGTGGGCATACCGCTCTCCTGCTACGCGAGGAGCGACGGCGGCGAGACGACGGTCGCGATCACGATCAGGCTCGACAAGACAGGTCCCGTAGTAACTGCGACCCCGTCCCGAAGCCCGGACTCGAACGGCTGGTACAACCACTCGCTGACGGTCAGCTTCTCAGGCACGGACGCGACCTCGGGCATCGACTCCTGCGACCCACCGCAGGGTTACTCCGGCCCCGACAGCGCGCACGCCTCGGTCTTGCGGCTCCTGCCGCGACCGGGCGGGGAACACGACCGCACGCTCCTTCGGGCTCAGCTACGACGCGACCGCGCCGCAAGTGACGGGGGCGACCCCGTCGCGCGGGACCGACCACAACGGCTGGTACAACCACACGCTCTCGATCGCCTTCACCGGCTCCGACGCGATGTCGGGGCTCGACTCCTGCACGCAGACGAGCTACTCCGGCCCCGACTCGGCGAACGCCTCCGTCTCCGGCACCTGCCGCGACCGGGCGGGGAACACGAGCCTGAGCGGCAATTTCAACTTCCAGTACGACGACACGGGGCCGACGGTGACCGCGACTCCGTCCCGCAACCCCGATGCGAACGGCTGGTACAACCACACGCTCTCGGTCAGCTTCTCCGGCACCGACGCGCCCTCGGGGATCGACTCCTGCGTCCCCCCGCAGCCCTACTCCGGGCCCGACTCGGCGAACGCATCGGTCTCCGGCTCCTGCGTCGATCGCGCCGGAAACACGACCGTACGCTCGTTCGGACTCAGCTATGACTCGACAGTACCGCAGGTGACGGGCTCGACTCCGTCGCGGAATCCCGATCAGAACGGCTGGTACAACCATGCGTTCACGGTCACGTTCGCCGGCACCGACGCGATGTCGGGGATCGACTCCTGCACGCAGACGACCTACTCCGAGCCGGACGACGCAACGGGCGCCGTCAACGGTACGTGCCGCGACCGTGCGGGAAACACGAGCGTCGCCAGCACCTTCAACTTCCAGTACGACTCGACCGGCCCGGTGGTCACCGTCACGCCCTCCCGCGCCCCCGACTCGAACGGCTGGTACAACCATGCGCTGACGGTCAGCTTCTCAGGCACGGACGCGACCTCGGGCATCGACTCGTGCGTCCAGCCGCAGGGCTACTCCGGCCCCGACAACGCGAACGCCTCTGTCAGCGGCTCCTGCCGCGACCGGGCGGGGAACACGACCGCACGCTCCTTCGGGCTCAGCTACGACGCGACCGTGCCGCAAGTGACGGGGGCGACCCCGTCGCGCGGGACCGACCACAACGGCTGGTACAACCACACGCTCTCGATCGCCTTCGCCGGCTCCGACGCGATGTCGGGGCTCGACTCCTGCACGCAGACGAGCTACTCCGGCCCCGACTCGGCGAACGCCTCCGTCTCCGGCACCTGCCGCGACCGGGCGGGGAACACGAGCCTGAGCGGCAATTTCAACTTCCAGTACGACGACACGGGGCCGACGGTGACCGCGACTCCGTCCCGCAACCCCGATGCGAACGGCTGGTACAACCACACGCTCTCGGTCAGCTTCTCCGGCACCGACGCGCCCTCGGGGATCGACTCCTGCGTCCCCCCGCAGCCCTACTCCGGGCCCGACTCGGCGAACGCATCGGTCTCCGGCTCCTGCGTCGATCGCGCCGGAAACACGACCGTACGCTCGCTCGCGCTCAGCTATGACGGAACCGGTCCCGTGGTCACCGCCACTCCCGGGCGGATTCCGGACTCGAATGGCTGGTACAACCACTCGCTGACGGTCAGCTTCAGCGGCACAGATGCGATGTCGGGCATGGACTCGTGCGTCGATCCCCAGTCGTACTCCGGTCCCGACTCGCAGAACGCCTCCGTCTCCGGCTCCTGCCGCGACCGGGCCGGCAACACGAGGGCGATGGTGTTCTCGTTCAGTTACGACGCCACGGGGCCGATCGTCACCTCGACTCCGGGCCGCGCACCGGACTCGAACGGCTGGTACAACCACGCGGTCGTCGTCACCTTCGCGGGAACCGACGCAACGTCAGGCGTCGAGAGCTGCGTCGGGCCCCAGACGTACTCCGGGCCCGACGACGAAAACGCCTCGGTCAGCGGCTCGTGCCGGGATCGAGCCGGGAACGCCACGGTGAAGGTGTTCGGGCTCAGCTACGACGCCACCGGCCCGGTCGTGACGGCTACTCCGAGTCGCGCTCCCGATTCGAACGGCTGGTACAACCACACGCTCAGCGTCAGCTTCGCGGGCACTGATGCGACCTCCGGAGTCGAGAGTTGTCTGGCGCCGCAGAGTTACTCGGGACCAGACGCGCAGAACGCGTCGGTGTCGGGCTCGTGCCGTGATCGGGCGGGGAACACGACGTTCAGGGTCTTTCCGCTCAGCTACGACGGGACGGCACCGACGGTGACCGGCGCGAGCCCCTCGCGCGGGACCGACCACAACGGCTGGTACAACCACGCGCTCTCGGTCGCTTTCGCTGGCGCGGATGCGACTTCGGGGATCGATTCGTGTGCGCAGGCGAGCTATTCGGGCCCCGATTCGGCCAATGCCTCGGTCTCGGGTACCTGCCGTGACCGGGCGGGGAACACGAGTCTGAGTTCGGCCTTCGGCTTCCAGTACGACGGGACGGGGCCGGTCATGAGCGCGACTCCGTCGCGCAGCCCGGACTCGAACGGCTGGTACAACCATGCGCTCTCGGTCGCCTTCGCCGGGACGGACGCGACCTCGGGCCTCGACTCATGCGTCCCGCCGCAGTCCTACTCCGGCCCCGACTCGCAGAACGCGTCGGTCTCCGGCTCCTGCGTCGACCGCGCCGGGAACACGAGCGTCCACTCGTTCGCGCTCAACTACGACGGGACGGCGCCTGCCGCGTTCGGCAGCCCGGCGCGCGAGCCCGACTCGAACGGCTGGTACAACCAGCCCATCCGGGTTGCTTTTGGCGGAACGGACGCCACGTCGGGCATCGACTCGTGCACCGCGGCGCAGGTCTACCCAGGCCCGGACGCCGCGAACGCCTCGCTCAGCGGCAACTGCGCCGACCGCGCCGGGAACACGAGCGCCGTCGCGACCTTCTCGCTCGGCTACGACGCCACGGCACCGCAGGTCAGCGCAGCTCCCGGGCGGGCTCCCGACGCGAACGGCTGGTACAACCATGCGCTGACCGTCAGCTTCAGCGGAACGGACGCCACGTCGGGGGTCGACAGCTGCACGAGGGCAACCTACTCCGGCCCGGACAACGCGGTTGCCTTCGTCGGCGGCTCCTGCAACGACCGGGCGGGCAACAAGGGCACCGCGAGCATCGCGGTCAAGTACGACGGGACCGCCCCGTCGGTGATGCTTTTCGTGCCGAAGCCCGGCAAGCGCACGGCCAAGCTGATCTGGCGGACGACGCCCGATGCGCAGTCCGTGGAGCTACTGCGCACACCCGGCCTGAACGGCGAGGCGGAGAGTGTCGTCTTCCGCGGCCCGAGCTCGGCGACGAGCTTCCTCGACACCGGGCTCCGGCCGGGGCGCACGTACCAATACCGCCTTGGCGTACTCGACGCGGCCGGCAACGCGGGCAGGAAGACGCTCGACTTCGTGGCTCGGGGCGCGCTGCTCTTCCCGGGCCCGGGCGAACGGGTCGCCAAGCCTCCGCTCCTCGTCTGGTCATCCGTGCGAGAGGCCCGCTACTACAACGTCGTCCTCGTCCGCGGCCGACGCCTGTACAGCGCCTGGCCCGTGCGGGCACGGCTTCAGTTGCCGCGTTCCTGGAAGTATCACGGCCGCCGCTACAAGCTGCGGCCGGGGACGTACCGCTGGTATGTGTGGCCGGGTCGCGGCAAGCTCGCCGCGGGCCGCTACGGCAAGCTGCTCGGCGGCAGCTCGTTCGTCGTTACGCGCTAGCTGGCTAACTAGCGCTGCTGCTCTCGGATCGCCCGCGCCGAGACTGCGAGGAAGGCCGCGTCGCTCAGGACGAGGAAGAGCAGTGCGAGCCCGCCGAAGAAGAGCAGGCGATTGGACTCGCTCGTGCCCGCAGGGCTCGCCACGAGCGCAATGCTCGTCGCGGGTCGCTGGATCGTGTGCGCGAGCGACCGAACGGCAGTCTTCACTCTGTGAGTGGCCTTCGGCGGCGCGGGAGGGGGCGCGTGCCGCTTCGGCCGTGCGCTCGTGGCCGGCCGCTGCTGCGGGGGCGCGGACGCCGTCGAGGCGATCGCGGGACGGGACGCCGTGGAGGTCGTCTGAGCCGACGTCGGCGACGAGCTTGGGGGGGTCGTCGTGGGCGTGCTCTGAGCAGTAGGCTGGGCAGCGGGGGCGGGCTCGGGGCTGATCCTGGAGGGCGCCTTGACGGGTGGCCGCTCCGGGCCGGCTGCGCGGGCGGTCGCAGCCCCCGTCAGCCCCACGAGTGCCGCGAGCAGCGCAAGGAGAAGCACTCGCGCTAGCCGCAGTCGCTGATTCTCGAGCTTCAGAGCTGTCCCCCTCTGCCTTGTCGTAGTGGTACTAGCCGATTGCCGAGCGCTTGTCAAACCCTTCTGTGCAGGGGTTTTCTAGGAAGGAGCGCTGCTCGGGGGGCCCATGCGGAATCGCGTCGCCCAGAACCAGACCGCGAGGAACGCCACGTAGCACAGGCCGAGGGCGGCTCCGATCTCAAGCATCAGGCGGGGGTCGCGGCCGTCTCCGGTCCCGATCTGTTCACCGATCGAAGGATCGTTTCGGCCGCCGATCCGGTCAGCAGATGGAAACCAGCGTGGAATCTTGACTTTCATGATCGAATTCGGTGAATGAAAGGTAAAAGCCCGTGATATCACTGGCATTGCAATAGCGTTCTGCAATTCACGAGATTCGCCCAACCAAGCCAAAGTTGCCCCGGAGCTCCGGCTGATTTCGTGATACTGCGTGGCCCCAAAGCGGTGATACTGCGGCACTTCCCCCGTTTTCGCGGCTCTGGGAGCCCTGGTGGCTCCATTTGAGTCAGCCGGCGCAACGCAGACGGCAAAGGCAACCAGTGCGATCGAGATCGCGCCCCGCGCAGACCGTCGAGTGTGCCCCCTTCGGGCGATGTGACGGGCGATACGAGCGAGTGTGGAAGTCGCGGTTTCGATAATTCGAAACCTACCCATACGCGGAACTGACGAGTCATGGATCGATACAACATTGCTATCGACTAGTCACGAACGGCGAGCTATTATCGAACGCGAAAGGAGGAAGGCGTTTCAAGATGGTAGTGATGGAAGTCGCCGTCAGGGCGGCACCAAGACACAGGATCACGAGGCCTCGGCGGGCGAGTCTTCCTGGGCCGAGCAGGGCCCGACTCACGGAAGGAAGGCCGACCGCGGCGAGCGTCATGTCGTCGCGCGCCCTGCTGCACGCGTATCACCGGCGGGGAGATCTCGGCGCCCGCGCGCGGCTGATCGAGGAGTACCTACCGCTCGTGAGGCGGCTGGCACGACAGCACGCCGGCCGCGGTGAGCAGGTCGAGGACCTCGTCCAGGTCGGCTCGATCGGCCTGATCAACGCGATCGACCGGTTCGAGCTCGACCGTGGCGTCGATCTCGCGGCCTACGCGATCCCGAGCATCGTCGGCGAGATCAAGAGGCACCTTCGTGACCGAGTCGGCCCGATCCGGATCCCGCGGCGTCTCCAGGAGGTCAATGCCTCCCTCAGGGCGAGCTCCCCCGGGCTGGCCGCGAAGCTCGAGCGGCCGGCGACGACCGCCGAGCTCGCGCGTGCCGCCGGCGTCGACCATGACGTGGCCATCGAGGCGCTCACGGCGCTTCGGGCGCACGAGTCGGTTTCACTCTCCGAGGACGGGAGCGGGAATGGCGACGGTGCGCGGCAGGAGATCAAGCCGTCGACCGAGCAGGGGTACGAGTCGGGCGAAGACCGCGCGGTTCTGGCCAGAGGCTTTCGCGCGCTCGACCAGCGGGAACGGCGCCTCCTCCACCTCGCCTACTTCGCGGGCATGAGCCAGGCGCGGATCGCGCGCGAGGTCGGCATCTCGCAGATCCACGTTTCACGCCTGACGCGCCGGGCACTGGAGAAACTGCGGGTCGAGATCGGCCCGGGCTAAGAACCGATCGTCCTCAAGCGTGTGTGCGGTTTGCCGCAGCAGGGCGTAGAATTGACGCCATGAGTCGGAGGGAATCGTGAAGCGAGCTACGAGCGCGACCGCCGTCGACCGGTATCTCGAACTGCCGTACCACATCGCCCTCGTCCAGGGCGGCGAGGACGACGGCGGGAAGTGGATCGCCGCAGCCGAGGAGCTTCCGGATTGCACGAGTCGCGGGGACACGGCCGAGGAGGCGATCGCGGGACTCAAGGGCGCGATGGCCACCTGGATCTCCACCGCGCTGAAGGAAGGCCGGGACATCCCGGAGCCCAGGTCGGAGGCGACGCACAGCGGTCGCCTGCTCCTGCGCATGCCGCGGTCGCTGCATTCGGCCCTGACGAGGGCCGCGGAACGCGAGAACGTGAGCCTGAACCAGTTCATCACGGACTCGCTCGCGAGCGTCGTCGGGTGGCGGCGTGGGCCGACGGTCGGTGAGGCCGAGAACACGCCCGCGCCTATCAACCAGGAGCCTGGTGCCGCCGGACTGACCGCCGGACCTCTCGCGAGCTCCTCGCGGCCGGCGCCTCGGCGGCGTCAGCGGCCGGTGCGGCCGCAACTCCTCACCGCAGCGCTCACGGCGAACTTTCTGCTCGTCGCGGTCGCAGGCACGATCGCGATCCTCGTCCTGATCGCCGCGCGGTCGTAAAGCCGCTCAGGCGGTTTCGCGGCGGGGCCGTGCCCGGAGCAGCGGGCCTGCCAGTGCGACCATCACGTCGAGGTCGCCGCGGTGGGGCACGAGCAGCGAGCGCCAGCCGAACGGGCTCACGCGCCGGTACGTCATGAGCGCCGTGGCGCCGCCGATCAAGAACGCTGCGCTGGCCGCGGCCGCCGCTCCGGTTGCCCCGAACGGCGGGATCAGCGCGAGGTCGAGGGCGAACCCGACGACGAGTGACACCATCGGCCCAAGCGACGACAGCCCGGGTGAGGACGAACCGACCAGCGCGTTCGAGAAGACGGCGCTGGCCGCGTAGCCGAACGTCCCGGGCAGGAGACACAGGAAGGGGATGACCGACTCGTCGAAGGCGTCGCCGAAAACCAAGGGCAGCAGCACCGGCCCGAGCAGCGCCGCGACGGCCACCCCGGCCGCGGTCACGAAGATCACCGAGCGGAACGCGCGCAGCGTCTCCGGGCCGCGGCGCGCCGCCTCGGTTCGTGCGATCAGCGGAAGGAGCGCTGTCGCCGCAGACGACGGCAGGTAGAGCAGCACCTCCGAGACGTTGACCGCGACCGCATAGAAGCCGAGCGCAGCCTCCGTCGCGATGAAGCCCATCAGGATCTGGTCGGTGCGGAAGTTCAGGAACCGCGCCAGGCTCCCAACCCAGAGCCGGAGGCCGAAACCGATCTCTTCGACGAGCAGCCGCCGGTCGGGCAGGCCGAGGACCGTCCCTCGGCTGGAAAGCGTGATCAGGACGACGGCACGCAACGCCTCGGTCGCAGTCCAGGCAAGAGCCGCGCGGCCGACGGTGAGCCCCGGGCCTGCCCAGAGCACCACCACGAGCCCCGCGTAGACCCACGAGGCAGAGCCGGTGATGAACGCGAGCTGACGGAGCCGCTCGACGCCGACGAGGAACGAGTAGCCGGCCTCTCCGGCGGCACAGGAGATGATCCCGAGCCAGAGGATGACGAGCTCGGGCGTGCCCACGCCTGCGGGCTCGATCCCGGTCAGAGCCAGGCCGAGGAAAGCGAGCGTCGCCGCGACGAAGCCGCTGCCCATGAAGAACGAAAGCGCGTTCGCGAGCAGGACCGGGCGCCGTGCGGGGTGCCGCGCCGAGAGCACCGTCGTCGCCTCGCCGACGCCGAGCCCGGAGACATGGGCGACGACGAGCGCCGCAACGGTGATGAAGGCGACCGTGCCTCGTCCGGCCGGGCCGAGGCCGCGGGCCACGAGCAGCACCGCGACGAAGTAGCCGCCGTTGCCGCCGATCTTCGCCCAGAAGAGGTTCGCGGACCCGGCCGCGAGCGGATCCCGGCTACCCGCGGCCCCCTCGGGCTTGCCGCCCACCGTCAACGAGCGCGACAGGAGCTGCTGGTCGTGTTTCCGCTCACCCGGTTCCGTCGCGGCACGGCCCGTCCGCCGCTGTCGTAGTAGGCGGACTGCTCACGGACGAGCTCGTCGTCGCCGGCCGGGCACCCGAGGTTCCGCCGGACGACGTTGTCGGACGTGCCCTGGAGGACGATGGCCGGCCGTGCGCCTCCGACGAATGTGTTGTCGACGATGTGGTTGCCGTCGCCTCCGACGTCGACGAACAGGCCGCCCTTGGTGGCGGACACGATCCGGTTGGACGTGAACGTGTTGCGCGTCGAGCCCTGCCCGTCGTGCCACCACTCGACGTTGATTCCCGTCCGGGCGCCGGTTATGACGTTCCTCGCGAAGAGCGAGTCGTTCGTCGAGTGCTCGAGGTAGATCCCTGTGCGCGTGTCGCGGATCGTGTTCCCGACGACCGTCGTCCTCGTCGACGAGCCGACCGTCTCGATGCCGTCCCAGCGCGCGCGCAGGACCGTGTTGCCGATGATCGCGCCCTCCACGCCGCCGGTCCAGATGCCTCCCTCATCCGTTCCGCACTTCGGCGTCGTGTTCGGCGCGTAGTCGCAGCGGTCGCGCGCAGGGTTGCGGATGTCGCTGACGACGTTGTCCAGCGCGAGGCCGTGCAGGGCCGCGGTGGGCCGGCCGTGCTCCTGCTGCGCGAGGAGAATCCCGTGCGAGCGGAAGCCTCTGACCCGCGTGCGGATGACGCTCGTGTCGCGCGAGCGGTCGGAGCCGAGGTCGAAGACGCCGACCTGCGCCGTCCCGTCGCCTTCGATCAGCGAGTCCTGCACCGAGACGTTCGAGTGGGCGCCCCAGACGTTGATGCCGTCGATGCGCACGTGGGTCAACCGGAGCCGGCTGAGCCGCACGTTCCGCGATCCGTCGAAGACCGCGACCGCGATCCCGCGGCCCGGTCCGGCGCCACCGCCGTCGACCGTGAGGTTCGAGATCGCCACGTCGCGGCCCCGCGCGACGAGCACGGCGAAGTACGACGTGCCTGCCGGAGGAGTGATCACCGTCCGCGCGCCCGACCCGATGAGCCTCGCGCCGTCCCCGACCCGTACGTCGTGGAGGCGGTACCGGCCTGGGGCGAAGCGGACGGTGACGTGACCGCGGCGCAGCGCGGCAAGCGCGCGGTCGAGGCCGTCGCCGGGCGACGCGGTCAGAGCCCGTCTTTGGAAGCGCTCGGTCGTGAGCGTGACCGGTTGAGTCGTCTTGCTTCGACCGTGGCTGTCGACCGCGGCCGCCGTCAGCCGGTGACGGCCCGGACGGACGAGCCCAGGGTTCAGCTCGAGCCGGTACGGAGCGATCGTGTCCGAGCCGAGTGGCACGCCGTCGAGCAGGAACGTCACGGCGACGACCCGCCCCGAGCGCGCGCCGGCGGCGGCCTTCAGCGTCGTCGGACGATCCACCGTCCCCGGCGGGCCGAGCAGCGTCACCGAAGGCGGTCCGGCGGCGGATGAAGAGAGGAGGGAGCCCGTCGCGCGCGAATGTGACGGTTCCCCGCGGCCATTCTGTCGGACGATCGCGAGGGCCACCACTGCTGCAGCAACGAGCCATACGAGGGCCATCGCGGCCACTTTCGTGCCCCGAGACCAGCGCAACCGCGGGGCCGAGAAAAGGTGCCGCGCCGTCGGTCGAGCGCTATCGTCAGAAGCCATGGCGGACCGAAGAGTGGTAGACGACCGCGGTGGACGATACACAGCGCCCGAGCTTCCGCCCGACGATCCAGTCGAGGTCGGGCGCTATCTCGACGCGCTCAAGCGCAGCCGCTGGCTGATCGCGGGCATCGTTCTTTCGGTCACCGCAGCGGTGCTCGTGATCTCGCTGCTCTTGCCCAAGACGTACCAGGCAACCTCGAAGCTCGTCCTCAACCCGTCGGCTCAATCGCTGGCGTCGTCGGACGCCCAGTCGACGCAGCGCGACCTCGCGACCGTGCGCGTCCTGCTCACGACGCGGGAGCTGCTCGCCGCCACGGTGAAGAGCGGCCTCGCCGGAGAGACCGTGAGCTCGCTGCGCGACAAGGTCTCGGTGACGGTCGACCAGGACGCGAACGTCATCAACGTCGTCGCTTCCGACGACACGGCCCGCGGCGCGGCCGCGATCGCCAACGGAGTAGCGGCCACCTTCCTGGCACGGGAACGGCGCCGGCAGCAGCAACAGGTCGAGCAGACGCGCACCCTGCTGAGGAAGGAGATCTCCGAGCTCCAGGCGTCGAGCACACCGCTGAACGCGACCGAGATCGCGTCGCAGATCGCCACCGTTCGCCAGCAGCTGATCGATCTCACAGTCGCCGCGAATGCCGGGCCAGCGCTGCAGCTCGCCGACCGCGCGCAGGCGCCGACCTCGCCGAGCTCGCCGCGCCCGATCCGGAACGCGATCTTCGGGCTCTTCGCGAGCCTCTTCATCGCCGCGCTGGTCGTTCTTGCACGGGCCCAGCTCAGGCCGCGCGTGGGCGGGGCGCGCGAGCTGAGCCGCCTGCTCGAGCTCCCGGTGATGGTCGAGGTGCCGTTCGTGCGCCGCCGGTTCGGGCATTCGCCGAACACACTGAGCGCGATCGAGTACGAGGCCTATCAGACGCTCCAGGCGTCTGTCCGCATGCAGCTGCCTCCCGACAGCCAGCGAACCGTGCTCGTGACGAGCGCCCTGCACGGCGAAGGCAAGACCGAGGTCACGGCTGCGCTCGGGCTCGTCCTTGCCCAAGCGGGGCAGCGTACGTGGCTCGTGTCCGCGGACATGCGCTGGCCCAGGCTCCACGAGTTGTTCGACGTGGCGCAGACGCCCGGGCTCGCCGAGGTGCTCGCCGGCGGCCGTGAACGGGAGAGCGCCGTCAGTGTCGGCGCTCGCGGGAGCTCGAGGCAAAACGGCGGCCGCCTGCACGTGCTCGCCAGCGGGCAGAGGCCCCCCGATCCTGCGCAGCTCCTGGCGGGAGGCGCACTGGACGGCTTCTTCGACGACATCAAGGACTCGGACTACGACTACGTGCTGCTGGACGGGCCGCCGCTCCTCGGGCTCGTCGATAGTCAGGTGCTCGCGCAGCGGGTCGACGGCGTGATCGTCGTCTGCCGACCCGACCGGCTGACCTCCGAGAACGCGATCGACATGCGCGAGCTCCTGCAGCGCCTGAGGGCGCCGGCGCTCGGTCTGGTCATTATCGGCGGCCGTAGCTCTCCGATCTCCTACTTCGAGAGCTAGTCGGCGCCCACGTCTGCCCGGGCGGGCGCACGGTCGCGGGGCGTGTTGACCCTGCCCAGATGAGCGCGGCGAGGAACCAGAGGTGCCGCCAGTGGAGCGTGTCGATGAACACGCTGTTCGCGAGGAGGCCGCACCAGGCCGCGAACAGGGCCGCCGATCCGATCCCGTAGGTGTCCCGCCCGAGGATCGCGTTGCGCCCCGCGAAAATGAGTGTCAGAAGCAGGAGCGCGAGCAGGACGAGGAGCCCGAGCACGCCTTCTTCGGACAGCGCACGGACGTACGTGCTGTGCGCCGAGATCGGCGAGATCCGCTCGAACTGGCCCGGCCCGATCCCGAGCGGGTACTTCGCGGCCAGCTCGATCCCTGAGTGCTGAGCCCCGAATCGCTCGACGTCGTACGTCTGGAAGCGCGCACGCTCGCTCAGGAACGTGAAGGACGACGTGACGGCGAGGGCCGCGAAGAGCACGGCCGCGGCCGAGACGCCGACGACGACGAAGGTGACCGCTCTGCGTCCGCCGCCCCGGCGCAGGGAGAGCACGCAGAACATGACGAACGCGCCGATCACGAGGTTCAGCCACGCGGCGCGCGAGAAGGCGAACAGGATGCCGCACGTCAGGATCGAGAGCCCTACGAGCTTCGTCCCGAGGCGCGCGCGCAAAAGGCGCGGGGACATGGTCTCCTCGAGCAGCATCAGGGCGGCCGGCACGAGGAAGGGCCCGAGCACGTTCGGATCCTTGAACAGCCCTTGCGCGCGCGGTCCGCGGACGAGGACGTCGTGGCCGGGGAATGCGACGAAGAGCGCGAGGACGGCGGCCCCCGCCGACAAGACCGCGGCCGCGACGTAAGCCCGCAGGACGACGCGAGCCGTGTCGCCGGAGTGGACGTAGCCCGTCAACCAGAGCGCGAAGATCGTGAGGTAGAGCGTGATCGCGAAGAAGGTGAGCCCGCGCCCGACATCGATCAGTTCGACCGAGGCGAGCATGTTCAGCGCGAGGAAGACGCTGACCAGGACGATCACGATCAGCGGCACACGCCGGATGTAGAAGCGGCCGGTCACGAACGCGACCGCGATCACGACGAAGAGGATCAGGTCGGTGGGAGCGGGCTCGATGCGGACTGCGGCCAGCAGGAAGATGCCGAGCCCGACGGCAGCGTCGTAGCGGGCGATCGCGAGTGCGAGCGTGCCGAGTAGGCCGACCCCGAACGCAAGGACGAGCGTCAGCGAAAGCGGATGCTTCGAGAGCGCGACCCCGGTCGCGACCGCGAACAGGAGCAGCCCGGCCGCGCCCGCGAGCCGGCCCGCGTTGCGAGCCGTGTATGCACCGGGGCCGTGAACTGCCTCTGGGTATGCCGTGCTCACGCTTCTGTACGCTCCGCGCCATGCCGGGCGCGCCGGCGCGTCCCCGAGTGTTGCTGCTGATCACGCTGGCCGAGGTCGGCGGCGCGCAGTCGTATGTGGCCGCGCTCCTGCCGGCTCTCGCCCAGCGCTACGACGTCGTGCTGGCCGCCTACGGGGAGGGCCCGCTGCGCGAGGCGGCGGCCAGGGCGGGAGCGCGCTTCGTCCCGCTGCGACATGTGCGGCGGCCGATCCATCCCTTGCGGGACCTCGCCGGCCTGGTCGAGCTGCAACGCCTGATGCGCCGAGAGCGGCCTCAGATCCTGCACGCGAGCAGCTCGAAGGCGGGAGTCCTCGGCCGCCTGGCTGCGGCCACGACACGCGTTCCGATCCGCTTCTTCACGGTCCACGGGTGGGCCTTCTCCGCGTACTCGGGGCTGCCTTCTCTTCTCTACCGCGTCGCGGACCGGCTGATGGCGTCGCTGACGACGGTCACGATCTGCGTCTCCGAACAGGAGCTCGCCGCGGGTCTCGAAGCCGGCACATGCCGCGCCGAGCGCAGCGTCGTGATCCACAACGCCGTCGACGTGGCCGCGGCTCCACGCTCCCGGCACGACCGGAACGTCCCGCGGCTGATCGCGGTTGGCCGGCTGAAAGCCCCCAAGGACTTCCTGACGTTGATCCGCGCGCTGGCCGCGCTGTCCGACGCGGAGTACGAAGCTCTCATCGTCGGCGAAGGGCCCGACCGAGATGTCGTCGAGGGGGAGATCCGACTGCTCGGGCTCGAGAACCGAGTGCAGCTGGCCGGCGAGCGTGACGATGTCCCAGAGCTTCTGGCTGTGTCGGACGTCTTCGTGCTGTCCAGCCGCTCCGAGGGCCTGCCGGTGTCGGTGCTCGAGGCGATGGCCGGCGAGCTGCCCGTCGTCGCCTCCGACGTCGGCGGCGTGTCGGAACTCGTCGTCGACGGCGAGACCGGGCTTCTGGTTCCGCCGGGCGACGAAGCGGCTCTCGGAACGGCGCTCGGGCGGCTCGTGCAGGACCGTGATCTCCGGCGGAGGCTCGGCGCCGCCGGCCGCGCTCGTGCGGAATCGTCGTTCGATCTTTCTGAGTTCCGGCGTGCCCATCTCCAGCTCTACGCCCGGCAGCTCGAGCTAACCGGCGCTATAGCGGAGCCGCCGGTAGAGCCCGCGGAGCGGCGGTGACGAATCGTGGCCGCCGCCGAGCTTCGCCCTGAAGTCGAGCAGGCTGTCGCGGCCGTCGACTTGGCGGCGTCGCAGGGCGAAGCGGTCGGTCGAGCGGTCGTTGACTCCGGGCTCGCACGAGACGGCGACCTGGTACCCCGCCTCGGCGGCGATTCGCTCCTCACGCTCGCCGTAGAGCCCGGACGGATACGAGAACGCCCGCACGACGCGCCCGAGCCGGTTCTCGAGCTCGAGCTTGGAGCCGGAGATCTCGAGCCGGGCTTCGTCGTCGTCGAGCGCAGGCAGGTTCGGATGCGTCAGCGAGTGGGCCTCGAAGCGGAGCGTGCCGTCGCGATCGAGCTCGAGGATGTCCTCCCAGGCCAGGAGCGGAGGCTGCTCCTCCTGGTACCACGAGAAGGACGTCCTGCCGTCCGTCACCGCCGGCGCGACGAAGACGGTCCCGCTGAAGTCGTGCTCGGAGAGGATCGGAAGCGCATGCTCGGCGAGGTCGAGGAAGCCGTCGTCGAAGGTCAGCGCGACGGTGCGCGCCAGCGGCTTGCCCGATTCGAGGAGGTCGATCGCCGACAGGACGTCGACGACCCGGTACGCCTCGGAGGCGAGGTAGTCCATCTGCTCGGCGAACGAGCTGGGAGTGACCGCGAGCTCGTCACGGTCGTCCGAGACCCGGTGGTAGAAGAGGATCCGCAGGCCGCTCGTATCCAGGCGCCCGCGGGTGCGCATGAGCCACGCCGCCGAGCGCGCGCGCGTCCCGCCGGCCTTGGCGAGATAGAACGCGCTGCTCACGAACCGCTCCCGACGCGGAACAGCCGCCGCGCCGGCGCCAGTCCCTCGTAGTAGAAGCGGCGGATCGCGGGGGACCGTTTGGCGAAGCGGCGCAGCCGAACGCCGTTCATCCGCGCGGAGACGACGACCTTGCCGGCGACGCTCTCCGCAAGCCCGAGTCCTTCGTGGAGCGGCTCCGTGCGGTCAGTGAGCTCGACCTTGTAGCGCTCCATCCCCCCGAGGAACTCGATCCGCGTCGCCCCCTCGGCGAATGCGTATTCCAGGCTGTCGTACCGGTTCACGAGCCCCGGTGAGAAGCGGGAGAGCTTGGGGTCGAAGGCGA
This sequence comes from uncultured Actinomycetes bacterium, assembly GCA_963794605.1. Classification (GTDB taxonomy): domain Bacteria; phylum Actinomycetota; class Thermoleophilia; order Gaiellales; family Gaiellaceae; genus VAXT01. The sequence goes on along the minus strand of CAWCEN010000004.1, from coordinate 616,417 downwards.
GCCGGTAGCAGTGCACAGTTCCCTCGAACGTGAAGTTGTAGGCGAAGGCGATAGGCCGGCCGTCGAGCCTGAGGGTCACGATCCGAGGCACTTCGAGCTCCGCGATGGCCGCCGTCGCGTCCCGGTGGAACTGCTTGCCCGCCTCGGTGCCGAAGTCGGAGCCATCAGGTCTACCCTCCCAGCGAAGCGCATGCAGCTCGAAGGCCTCTTCCAGAGCCGGCGCGAGCTCTTCTCGAGTCCGCGCGACGGTTGTCTCGATGGTCCCCAGCTTCGCGAGCTGGCGTACCCGCCGGCGGTGTAGCGCGCGCTGCTTTGACGAGAGCCGTGTCGCGTAGTAGGTCTCCCAGTCCACGCCGTTCAGCTCGAGGACAGGCGCCTCCGCGCGCACGATCAGCTGCAGGCGCGACGGGCCGAGAGCCTTCGCCAGGCGGCTCGAGGCGGGGAGGCCGTGGAAGTCCGCGTAGTCGTACTTCGTCGCCAGCGCACGTTCGGCGAGCGTTGCGCCGACGTCGGCCTTCTCTCCGTCCGCGAGCAGCAGGTCCGCGAGCGTGACCTGCTCCGCGCCCAGGAACGTGAGGACGCCGACCCCGTGCCGGTGCTGAACGCAGAGCGGCAGGGCGCCGGCGAGCTTGTCCCCCCGATACGCGACTTGCACGGCCAGCTCGCTGTCCTCGTCGAAGTAACGCCACCACGCGAGGAGCCAAGCATGCAGGAGGTGCGGGCTCGGTCGCACCATTGCCCGCACGAGGTCGTCCCAGGAGTCGCCGAGTGCGGCGAAGTCCTCCGCGGTCGAAATCGTCTCGAATCTGAGTCCGGGTGGAGCCGACGAGCTCACGTCAATGAAGATTCCCCGAGCGGGGCTCGTTGAGCCTTCACGCTCGCGAGAAATCTCTGCACGTCCTCCTCGTTGCGCAGGATGGCCACCTGTTGACGTTGCTTGCGCCGGGCGAGGTCGGCGAGCACCTCGGGCCGGACAACCGTCCGGTAGACCCTAAGGAAGCGGAGGAACCTCGGAAACGCCCGGTAGAAGGGCGCCGGCTTGCAGTCGGCTGGCATCTCGGCGCCGTCGGCGGAGTCGAACCTGCGCCTGGTGACCCGCCAGACAGAGGTGAGCGGGGAGGCGTCGATGAAGACGACCGTGTCCGCCGCGTCAAGCCAGAGGTTCGGCTTCACCCGTTCCTCCTGGATGCCGTCGGCGATCCACGCGTCGCGCTCGAGCTCTCGCAGCTGGACCTGATGCCACTCGGAGTCGGGTGTCGCCACCCAGCCGGGCTTCCAGTAGAGCCGGTCGAGATGGACGACCGGGAGGTCGAGGATCTCGGCGAGCTGACGGGCGAGCCAGGACTTGCCGGCGCCCGCCGAACCGAGGATCGCGATGCGCTCCATCAGACAAGGATGGATCTCGTCCTGCCTCAGGGCAAGGGCTAGCCGCAAGTGGACGTGGGTATATGCGTCAGTGGAGAGAGCGACTTTGGCGGCTCATATGCATGACTCGGGGGAATTCGCTGTCCGTTCACCTGCGGGTGGACTGACGCCGACCTTCCTGAGCCTGATCGGACGCATCGACGCCAGGCAGGTGGCTGAGATCGGGCGGGCGGCGACGATCTGGATGCCCGTCTTCGTGCTCACCCTTGCGCAGATCTCCTCGCCTGCCGCGACCATCGTCGTCTCCTCGCTCGTCGCCGCTGTCTGGGTCTTCACGGTCCGAAGCGCATTCCGGGCGGTCCCGTTCACTCTCGGCGCGGCCGTCCCCGCCGCCGTCGGAACCGTGACCGGCCTGGTCGTGGTCTCCGCCCTGAACTTCTGGCTGCCGCTGCCCGGATCCGAGTTGGCGCTCCCGACGCTCGCGTTGATGGCGATCTCGGTCTTCAGCCTTTCGACGCTCTGGGAAGCCGCCTGGCGACGACAGTTCGCCGCGAAACGGCGCGTGCTCGTGGTCGGTACGAGCAGTTGGGCAAGCGACCTCGCCGAGAGCGCCGAGCACGCGACCGACGTCCCGTTCAGGGTCGTCGGCATCGTCGACGACGCGGCGCAAGCCGCACCGGCCGACGGCGTACCCCTGCTCGGCAAGGTCGCCGACCTCTCGGACATCGTCGAGGCTCAGCGCCCGGATCTGATCGTTCTCACCGAGGGCACCGGCTCGGACCGGGCGCTCGAATCGCTGCTCGACGTCGCATCGAGCGGCTTCAAGGTCGTCGGGGTCACACACTTCTTCGAGCACGTGTTTGGCTGGGTTCCGGTCCGGCACCTGACGCCCGGCTGGTTCATGAGCATCCTGCATCTCCATCAGCGGACGTACAGCCGCTTCGCGAAGCGCGCCTTCGACATCGTCTTCGCCTCGGTCGGCATGCTGCTCGTAGCGCCGCTCGTCCCGTTCATCGTGCTCGTCGTGCGCCGGACCCCCGGCAGCGTGATCTACCGCCAGGTGCGGGTCGGCGAGACCGGGAAGCTCTTCACGATGTACAAGTTTCGGACGATGGACGCGGACGCCGAGGCGGCCGGCCGGCCCGTCTACGCCGAGGAGAACGACCCGCGCGTGACGCCCTCCGGCCGCTTGCTGCGGCGGACGCACCTCGACGAGTTGCCGCAGCTCTGGAACGTGCTCAAGGGTGAGATGTCGATCGTCGGCCCGCGGCCCGAGCGACCCGAGTTCGTCCGGATGCTCGAGACGACGGTCCCCTTCCAGGCCCGGCGCGTGTTGATCAAGCCCGGCATCACGGGCTGGGCCCAGCTCCGCTGCGACTACGCCTCGGACTCCGAGAGCGCGGCCGACCGGCTCTCGTACGACCTCTGGTACCTGCGACACCGAAACCTGACGGTCGACGTCGCGATTTGCGCGAAGACCTTCTCGGCGCTGCTGTTCCACCCCGGACGCTGATGCCCCCGGGCGCCCGCGGTAAGATGCGGGACGCTGCGGATGGCGGAGAAACGAAAGCTCGAGCAGCCGCCCGTGCTCGGGACGGCGTACTTCGACGCGGAGGGGAACCGCACGGAGGACCCTGCGCAGGCCGTGCGCGGCGAGGTTCTCGAGCTCGACGCCGAAGAGGGTCGCACGAGACGCACGTGGTTCTTTCTCGACGAGGTGGAGATCAAGTGGCTCCCCGTAAGCGAGTCTGCGTTCCTGCTCTGGGTCCTGTTCGGCCTGGTGCTCGTCTGGGTCGCGATCGGAGTCGCGCTCGGGCTGATCTTCTAGTGGCCTAGCCGTTCGACGGCGGCATGGCCGGGTAGCGCGGCAGCCCATCGTCGGGCAGCTCGTCCCAGGGTGCACGGGAATCGACGTATGCATGGCGCATGGGCCGGACCTGCGGATCGTCGTCCAGCGCCCCGAGCCGGATCGACGCCATCTCGCCCTCGGGCCACGCGCCGCCGAACAGGCTCGATCCGCACACCGAGCAGAAGGCCTTCACGCGTCCGCCCGGCGGCTCGAACACGCGGATCAGCTCCTCTCCTTGGAGCACGTGAACCTGGCTCATCGGGACGTGACCGACGGTCGACCCGAAGGTGCCCGAGTGCTTGCGGCAGCGCGAGCAATGGCAGTAGACCGCTCGCGTGAAGGGGAGCTCGACCTCGAAGCGCACGCCTCCGCAGAGGCAGCTGCCGCCGATCGTCTCGGCCATGCCCTGAGTCTACGTAGGCTCAAAGGGTGCGGCGAGCGCTCAAGAAGCACCTGAGCAGAGGGGCCGTTCGACCTGATTCCGAAATGCGCGAAAAGTCGGCCCCGCCGGCAAAGCCGTCAGGGCCTCGCTGGTCGGCGCCGGCGAGCCGGCGCCTTCGGGAGAAACCCGCTCTCGGAGTGCTCATCGGCGCGTTCCTGATCGCGTTCTCGGGGATCCTGTTTCGCAAGTCGCACGTCTCGCCGGCGACAGGTGCGTTCTTCCGCTGCTTCTGGGCGCTGCCCTTCCTGCTCGCCCTCGCGATCTGGGAGGACGGCCGGCTCGGGCGGCGGCCACGAGGGGTGCGGAAGGCTGCCTATCTCGCGGGCGCGTTCTTCGCCGCCGACCTGATCCTCTGGCACTACTCGATCGAGTACGTCGGCGCCGGGCTCGCAACGGTGCTCGGCAACACGCAGGTCGTGCTCGTCGGGCTCCTCGCGTGGGCGCTCTTCGGCGAGCGGCCGGCCCGGAACGCGCTGCTCGCGATCCCGGTCGCCATGTTCGGAATCCTGCTCATCTCTGGCGTGCTAGAGAACGGCGCGTACGGGAGCGACCCCAGGCTCGGTGCGATCTACGGCCTCCTCACCGGGATCGCCTACTCCGGCTTCCTGCTCGCGATGCGCCGAGGCGCCGAGGAACGCGGCCGTGTGGCCGGACCGCTCTACGACGCGACCCTGGCGAGCGCGATCTGCATCGTCCCGATCGGCCTCGCGATCGGCAACCTCGACTTCACGCCGTCGCTGGAAGCCACCGCGTGGCTGATCCTGCTCGCGCTCAGCTCTCAGGTCGTGGGCTGGCTGCTGATCACCGTCTCGCTCGGCCGCCTGCCCACGGCGCGCACCTCGGTGCTGCTGACGCTCCAGCCGCTGCTCGCGGTCCTCTTCGCAGCGCTGATCGTCGACGAGCGGCCCTCGCCGCTCCAGCTGGTCGGCGCCGCCGCGATCCTCGCGGGCCTCCTGATCGCCTCAGGCGGCCGCCGCGAGCGAGCTCCGCTCGAGACCGTGCCCGAGCATTGAGGCCTACTTCTCCGTCTTCGAGTTCTCCCCGCCGGGCAGCGCCTCGCCGAGCTGGCCGAGCGCCTTCGTGAACTCGCTCGGGATGATCCAGACCTTGTTCGACTCGCCCTGGGCGATCTGCGGGAGCACCTGCAGGTACTGGTAGGCGAGGAGCTTGGGGTCGGCGTCGCCGGCGTGGATCGCCTGAAAGACCGTCCCGATCGCTTCGGCCTGTCCCTGCGCCCCGAGGATCGTCGCCTGACGCTGGCCTTCGGCGCGCAGGATCGCGCTCTGCTTCTCGCCCTCGGCTTCGAGGATCTGCGACTGCTTGACGCCCTCGGCGTTGAGGATCGTTGCGCGCTTGTCACGCTCGGCTCGCATCTGCTTCTCCATCGATTCCTGGATCGAGGCCGGTGGGTCGATCGCCTTGAGCTCGACCCGGTTCACGCGGATGCCCCACTTCCCGGTTGCCTCGTCGAGGACGCCTCGCAGCTGCTGGTTGATCTGGTCGCGTGACGTCAGCGTCTCCTCGAGGTCGAGCCCACCGATCACGTTTCGCAGCGTCGTGACCGTGAGCTGCTCGATCGCCCGGATGAAGTCGTTGATCTCGTAGGTGGCCGCCTTTGGCTCGGTCACCTGGAAATAGATGACGGTGTCGATCGAAACGACGACGTTGTCCTCGGTGATCACCGGCTGTGGCTTGAAGGAGACGACCTGCTCCCGCAGATCGATCACTTCGCGGATCCGGTCGACGAACGGCACGACGATCGTGAGGCCGGCGTTCAGCGTGCGCGAGTAGCGGCCGAAGCGCTCGACGACCCCTGCCCGAGCCTGCGGTACCACGCGGATCGTTCGCGCGAGCGTGAGCACGACGAGGGCCAGGACGACGAGGAACACGATCAGCTGGATCACGAACGACCTCCTACTGGTAGACGAGAGCGGTGGCGCCCTCGATCTTGACGACCTCGACGCGTTCGCCGGGCTCGATCACCTGATCGTCGACGAATGAGCGGGCCGACCACTCCTCGCCGCCGATCCGCACGCGGCCGCCGTTGACGTCGACTCGCTCTAGGACGAGCGCCTTCGTGCCGACGAGCGCCGCCGTGCCCGTACGGAGGAGCGGCGGAACGTGGAGGTGGCTGCGGGCGAGCGGGCGGAGCACGGCGACCGAAGCGATCGATGCGACGACGAACGCGATGACCTGGACGACCGCCGAGGCCCCGAGCAAGGCGAGCAGGCAGGCGATCACGGCGGCGACTGCGATCGGCCCAAGAAAGAACAGGCCCGGCGTGAGGATCTCCCCCACTGCGAGCAGGACGGCCGCAATGGCCCACAGCAACCAGGCTGGCACCGCCATGAATCCTAAGGCGTTCCGGGCCAGACGCAATGCTGCACAGATCTGGCTCGAAGTCGTCACTAGCGGCGTCGGACCGCGTTCCTAGACTCGACGCAATGGCGAAGGCACAGGCCGTTCACTTCTCGTGCGCCGAGTGCGGGTATTCGACCGGCCGCTGGCTCGGGCGCTGCCCCGGCTGCGGGAGCTTCGGCACGCTCGCCGAGGAGGCTCCGCCGGCCGCGAACGGGACGGCGGAGGCGAAGCCGCTCCTGCGCCTGGCCGAGGTCGAGGTCGAGGAGGCGTCACGGATCCCGACGGGAGTCCCCGAACTCGACCGCGTGCTCGGCGGCGGGCTCGTTCCCGCCTCGCTAGTGCTCGTCGGCGGCGAGCCGGGAGTCGGAAAGTCCACGCTCCTGCTGAGCGCCCTCGCGTCGATCTCCCGCGACCGGCGGGCGCTGCTCGTGACCGGCGAGGAGTCGACCGCGCAGGTGAAGCTGCGTGCCGCGCGGTTGGGCGGGGCCGAGAAGGTCGAGATCCTGGCCGAGACGAACCTCGACGCCGTGTGCGCGACGCTCGAGCGCGAACGGCCGGACGTGTGCGTGATCGACTCGATCCAGACGCTCTACTCGGCGGAGATCGGCTCTGCGCCGGGATCGGTCGCGCAGGTGCGTGAGGCGGCGGCTCGGTTGCTCCGCGTCGGCAAGGAGTCAGGCGTCGCGCTCTTCCTCGTCGGGCACGTCACAAAGGACGGCTCGGTCGCAGGCCCGCGCGTGCTCGAGCACCTCGTCGACTGCGTGCTCCAGTTCGAGGGCGACCGGTACCACGCGCACCGGATCCTGCGCGCTGCGAAGAATCGCTTCGGCTCGACGAACGAGCTCGGCGTGTTCGAGATGACCGGCACCGGCCTGCAGGGAGTCCCGGATCCGTCCGCGGTCTTCGGCCAGAGCGACGGCGAGGTCGGCGCGGCCGTGGCGTGCGCGCTCGAGGGCACGCGGCCGCTCCTGCTCGAGATCCAGGCGCTCGTCTCCCAGACCGACCTCGCGATGCCGCGGCGAGTCGGAACAGGAGTCGACCCGAAGCGGCTCGCGATGATCGTCGCCGTGCTCTCGCGGCACGCCGGGCTCGCGCTCGGGCAAGCGGACGTGTTCGTCAACGTCGCCGGCGGCGTGCGCATCGACGAGCCCGGCGCGGACCTGGCCGTCGCGCTGGCGATCGCTTCGGCGGCGAAGGGCGTGCCGCTCAAAGCGTCGACAGCGTCCTTCGGCGAGGTGGGCCTCACGGGGCGGCTCAGGCCGGCGACTCAGGCGGAGCGTCGTGCTCAGGAGTGCGCGAAGCTCGGGCTGAGCGCGGTGATCGTGCCGAAAGGCACGGACGCCCGTGCCAACGTCTCGCTCGTCGAAGCCGAGACGCTGCGCCGGGCCGTCTCGGCAGCCCTCGAGAAGTCAGAACCGGCGGCCGCGTAGCTTGCTCTGAGCAGGGCTTTTTGGTTTCGAACCCCCAAAAAGTGGTCGTTTCCAGCAACTTTTGCTATCCTGGAAGTTACTCGCCGGCGGTTGTCCACCCGCCGGCGGCTTGTTGAAACCACACGGAATGGGGAGGTCGGGCTTGTACAAAGTCGGCGACAAGGTCGTGTATCCGCACCACGGCGCGGGCACCGTGGTCAAGAAAGAAAAGCGGACTGTGCTCGGAGAAGAGCGCGAATACCTGCAGATCCAGATCCTGCACAACGACATGACCGTGCAGGTCCCGACCGAGAACGCCGACCGCGTCGGCCTCCGGAAAGTCATCGACGAGACGACCGTCGAACAGGTGCTGAAGGCCCTGCGCGGCAGCGGCACCACGATGCCGAAGAATTGGAACCGTCGCTTCAAGCACAACCGCGACAAGATGAAGACCGGCGACATCTTCGAGCTCGCAGAGGTCGTCCGGAACCTGTCGCTGCGCGACCACGAGAAGGGCCTCTCGACCGGCGAGAAGCAGATGTTCGTCAAGGCGAAGAAGATCCTCGTCTCCGAGCTGATGTACGCCAAGGGCATGGACGAGGAAGAGGCCGCCGAGTGGCTCGACGACATCCTCGCGGGCGTCGGCACGAAGAAGCCTCGCGCCAAGGTCCCGGCGAAGGCCTGACCCGCCCCGCAGGGGCTAGCGGAATCCGTCGGTCGCGCGGGTGAGCTCTCGCGCGACCGCACTGGTCGGGACATGGCCGGCCTCGTCGACGACGACGAGCTTCGCCTGCGGCCAGGCTCGGCTGAGCGCGTAGGCGTTCTCGAGCGGCGCCTGGAAGTCGAACCGGCCGTGGACCAGCGTCCCCGGGATGTCCTGCAGCCGGTCGCCGTTGCGGAGCAGGATCCCGTCCTCCAGCCACGCGTTGTGCATGACGTAGTGCGTGACGATGCGTGCGAAGGCGAGCGCGTAGTCGGGATCCGTGAACCGTTCGGCGAGCCCCTCCGTCGGCGGCCACGCGGGCGTTGCGGACTCCCAGAGGCACCAGGCCTCCGTCGCGCGCCGGCGGACCTCGGGGTCCGCGTCGTTCAGCAGCCGGTTGTACGCCTCGACGACGCCGCCGTCGCGGTCGCCCGCGGGTAGGCCGTCGACGAGGCGCGCCCATTGCTCGGGGAAGAATCGGGCGAGCCCGCCGCGAAAGAGCCAGTCGAACTCGGCGTGCCGGCCCGTCGTGATCGCGCACAGCACGATCTCGGTGACGCGGTCGGGATGCGCCTCGGCGTAGGCGAGGCTGAGAGTGCTGCCCCACGATCCGCCGAGCACGAGCCAGCGCTCGATGCCGTGGTGTCTGCGGAGGAGCTCCGCGTCCGCGATCAGATGTTCGGTCGTGTTAGCGCGCAGGTCGGTCGTGGGCTCGCTTGCGTGCGGCTTGCTCCGGCCGCAGTTGCGCTGATCGAAGAGGACGGCGAGGTACGCGTCCGGGTCGAAGAGCGTGCGGAACCACGGAGAGCAGCCCGACCCGGGGCCGCCGTGGAAGACCACGGCCGGCTTGCCGTCAGGATTGCCGCAGAGCTCCCAGTAGACGAGGTTGCCGTCGCTGACGTCCAGCAAGCCGCTGTCGAAGGGCTCCACCTCGGGGTACGCGGACACCTGCTCGTATTCTGCTTAGTAACCTCGGTCGCCGATGAGCGTCTGGGCGATTCTGGCGGCGGCAGGGAGCGGTGAGCGGCTCGGGCTGGACCGGCCGAAGGCGTTCGCCTCGCTGAACGACCGGCCGCTCATCGCGGAGGCGCTCGAGCGGCTCGACGCATCGGAGTGGATCGAGGGCATCGTGGTCGCGGCTCCGCCGGAGTGGGAGGAGCCGTGCATCCTCGTCGCCGAGGAGGTTGCGGCGGGCAAAGTGGCCAAAGCCGTCACGGGCGGTGCGACGCGTAGCGAGTCCGTTCGCGCAGCTCTCGCCGAAGTGCCCGAGGCAGCTACGGTCGTCCTCGTGCATGACGCGGCACGTCCATTTGTGACGGACGATGTGATCGAGCGAGTGATCACGGCTCTTGGAGACGGGTGGGACGGGGCCGTTCCAACGCTGTCGATCGCGGACACGGTCAAGCGCGTCGACGGGGAGGCCGTCGTGGAGACGCTCGACCGCGAGGGCCTCGTCAGGGCGCAAACGCCCCAAGCCTTCGTCGCCCCGGTCCTTCGAGACGCCTTCTCGACCTTGCAACAGACTGTTACGAAGTCGACCGATTGCGCCTCTCTCGTCGAGGCGAAAGGGGGACGCGTGCGCGCGGTCGAAGGCGACCCGCGCCTGCTCAAGGTGACGACGCCGGCCGACCTCGAGCTGGTCGCATCCTGGCTGTGATCGTCGACTACCACATGCATCTCCGCGCGCCGGACGAATCGCTCGAGCACACGGTCGAGGCCGTCGAGCGCTTCGTGGAGCAGGCGGCGGAACGCGGGATCGACGAGATCGGCTTCACCGAGCACGTCTACTACTTCGAGCAAACCCGTCCGCTGTGGTCGATGCCGTACCACCTCGAGCGCTGCGTCTACGACATCGAGCCGTACGTCGACGCAGTCGTCGAGGCGAAGCGCCGCGGCTACCCGGTCAAGCTCGGGATCGAGGTCGACTACGAGCCCGGCCTCGAGGAGGAGACGGCCGAGGCGCTCGCGCCGTACCCGTGGGACTACGTGCTGGGGTCGATCCACTTCCTCGACGGCCTCGGGATCGACGCCGAGCCGAGCCTCGTCGACTCGGTCGGAGCCGAGCAGGCTTGGCGCCGGTACTACACAGCCCTGGGTCAGGCCGCGCACACAGGGCTCTTCGACTCGCTCGCGCACCCCGATCTCGTCAAGTTCCACGGCCGCGAGATCGACTGGGACTGGGACGAGGTCGCAGGCTCGCTGGACGGTGCAGCGATCGAGGTCTCCAGTGCCGGCCTCCACAAGCCGCACGGGAAGCTCTATCCGAGCCCGGCCTTTCTCGGCGCGGCGCGCGAGCGGGGCCTGCCGATCACGCTGGCCTCCGATGCCCACATCCCCCAGAACGTCGGCCGCGATCTCGATCGGGCCATCGAGCACGCCCGCACTGCCGGCTACGACACGGTCACTGTCTTCGACCGGCGTGAGCCGCGCCAGGAGCCGCTCGGGTGAGCGACCTGCGGGTCGGGCTCGGGGTCGACGCGCACCGCTTCGAGGACGGGATCCCGCTCGTCCTCGCGGGCGTCGACTTCCCCGGAGAGCCGGGACTGGCCGGACACTCCGACGGCGACGTGATCGCACACGCCCTGATCGACGCGATCCTCGGCGCGGCCGGCAAGGGCGACATCGGCGAGCTCTTTCCCTCCGCCGACCCCCAGTGGCTCGACGCCTCGTCGATCAGGCTCCTGCAGCGCAGCTACGAGGTCGTCCGGATGGGCGGCTTCGAGCTCGTGAACGCGGACTGCATCCTGATCGGCGAGCGGCCGAAGATCGCGGACGTGCGGGTCGCCATGGGTGCGCGGCTCGCGGGCGCGATGGGGGTCGAGATCGACCGCGTCACGGTGCGCGCGACCACGACCGACGGGCTGGGCTTCACCGGCCGGGGCGAGGGGCTCGCCGCCCAGGCGGTGGCGCTTCTGAAACGCTCCGCTTAGACATGACGCTCCAGTTCCCGACTCGCACCGATAGGCCCGGCAAGCAACCGCACGCAGCCAGCCTCCAGCAGGGCATCTGGCCCGAGTTCATGTACCACGACGCGGTGCTCGACCGGCTGTTCGACCGCGTCATCTCCGAGTACGCCGAGTACCAGTTCTATGTCTGGGACGACGAGCGCGAGGAGGTCGTCGGCGCCGGGAATGCGATTCCCGCGACCTGGGACGGGCAGCCTGACACCCTGCTCGACCGAGGAGTCGACGGCGTCGTCGAGGCCGCGTTCGCCGACGGGGCGCCGACGCCGAATGTCCTCTGCGCGCTGCAGATCTTGATCGCGCCCGAATGCCGCGGCCAGGGCCTCAGCAGCCGCATGATCCAGCGGATGGCCGAGATCGGCCACGCGCACGGGCTCGACACGCTGATCGCGCCGGTCCGGCCCAACCTCAAGCACAGCTACCCGCTGACGCCCATCGAGCGCTACATCGAATGGCGCCGCCCCGACGGCGCGCTCCTCGACCCGTGGCTCCGCACGCACGAGCGCCTCGGGGCCGAGATCGCGAAGGTCGCACCGGCGTCGATGCGAGTCCCGGGAACCGTCGCGCAGTGGGAGGAGTGGACGGAGCTCGCGTTCCCCGAGAGCGGGTCGTACGTCGTGCCCGGCGCGCTCGTGCCGGTCGAGATCGATCGCGAACGGGACCAGGGGCTCTACGTCGAGCCGAACGTCTGGATGGTGCACTCGCTTCCCTGACCGGCGCCGGGCTCCCGCCGGGCGAAGCCCGGCTCCGCCCGCCGCCTCGCGCCGCTGACCGCCTTCCTGCGAGCGGCCCGTGCGCCCCAGCACTGTTCCGCTCGCATCCAGGCACTCAGCGACGCGCCAGGAAACCGAGGAACCTGGTTGGCGGGCTAGCTTGTCGCCGGCAGCGTGAAGGAGACGCGCGTGCCGCCTTCAGGACGGCACTCGGCCCAGATGCGGCCGCCGTGCGCTTCGACCAGGCCACGAGCGATCGCGAGGCCGAGGCCAGCGCCGCCGTCGCCGGCCGAGCGAGCCTGGTCTCCGCGCCAGAAGCGCTCGAACATGCGCGACGCAGCCTCGGGTGTCAACCCGTCGCCGGTGTCCTCGACCACGATCCGCACCTCCTCCGGATCCGAGCGTGCGAGCACGGCCACGGAGCCGTCTGGCGGTGTGTGCCGTACCGCATTCGCGAGCAGGTTGTAGAGGACGCGCTCGACCTGTTCCGGAGCGCAGTGCGCCGAGATGCCGTCCGTCACGCGCGTCTCGACCGTCACCTGCTTCGCCTCGGCCTCGGCGCCCAGCCCACGAACACAAGTCTCGATCAGCCCAGCGAGCTCTGCCTTGCGCAGCTCGAGCGTGAGAACGCCGGCGTCGATGCGGGCCAGCTCGAAGAGGTCTTCGACGAGCCGGGCGAGCCTGCGCACCTGGTCGCTCATCGCCGGGAGATACGTCTCGGGAGCGACAAGCCCGTCCTCGACCGCTTCCAGCATCGCCTGGAGCGACGCGATCGGGGTCCGCAGGTCGTGACTCGCCCAGGCCACCAGCTCGCGCCGCGCGTCGAAGAGCGTCGAGAGGTTCGCGGCCATCTCGTTGAACGAACGCGCCAGCTCGGCCAGCTCGGCAGGCCCTTCCTCAGGCGCGCGGGCGCCGAGGTCGCCGGCGGCCAGCGCCCTGGAAGCCTCGCCGAGCCGGTCGATCCCATGGCCGATCGGCCTCGCGACGAGCAGCGCCACGACGAGCGCGGTCGAGGCCGAGGCCGCGGTCACCGCGAGGATCTTCACGTCGTCGCCCATGTGGAACATGACCCAGCCGGACAGGAGCACGACGGACAGCGGCAGGAGGACCGCGAGCAACGCGAGCCCGGCCAGCTGGAGCTGGACCGTGGGCAACTGACGCAGCAGAAGGGCGACGACCAGCCCCACGGCCAGCGTGCTCAGCGCGACGAGAACGGCGAGCTCGATCACGGCGAGAACCGGTAGCCGACGCCCCAGACCGTCTCCAGGTGACGCGGCCGGGAGGGGTCGTCCTCGATCTTCTCGCGCAGCCTCCGCATGTGGACGGTCACCGTCCCGGTGTCGACGGCGGACGCATACCCCCAGACGCGCCGCATCAGGTGCTCGCGAGAGAACACACGCCGCGGGTGGTTGGCCAGGAACCAGAGCAAGTCGAACTCGCGCGCGGTGAGGCGCAGCGGCTCGTCGTTACGGGTCACGTCCCGGCTCGACGAGTCGATGACGAGCCCGTCGAAGGACAGCTCCGCGCCCGCGACGACGTCGAACTCGGCGCGGCGGAGCACGGTACGAACTCGGGCGGCGAGCTCACGCGGCGAGAACGGCTTCGTCATGTAGTCGTCGGCGCCGAGCTCGAGCCCCACGATCCGGTCGGACTCCTCGCCGCGCGCGGTGAGCATGATCACGGGCAGGCTGGAACGCTCCCGGATCCAGCGGCAGAGCTCGAGGCCGTCGACTCCGGGGAGCATGAGGTCGAGGACGACTAGGTCCGGTCGTTCGGTCTCGACCAGCTCGTGTGCGCGTTTTCCGTCGGCGGCCTCCAGTGTCCGGAAGCCGTCGCGCCTCAAGTACTTGACGACAATCTCACGAATCGTCGGCTCGTCGTCGACGACGAGGACGGTAGTCATGTTGAAACCCTTCCCGTTTTCGCGTTAAGCGGATCTGAACTAGCGAGGCAGGCTGACGAGGCCGCCATGCACCTGGACGAGGCCGTCGGCGGCCAGTGCAGCGACCGCATCCTCGTCGAGCGAGGTGCGACGACGCGGCCGCTCGGCGACGAGGGTCAGCGTCCGCGCGCGCCGTTGGCGGAACGAGCCTTCGAAGCGGCCTTGCTTGCGGAGCGGCTCATAACGCTTGCCCCGCGAGGGGCAGGCGCTCGCGAGCGGGCACTCGCCGCAGCGCGGGATCCGGGCGAGGCACACGGTGGCGCCGAGGTCCATCAGCGCGTGTGCCGACGCAGGCCCGAACGAACCTTCTGTCCGGTTGAGCACGCGGCGCACGTTGACATCGACTGGGAGCACTGGGCGGTCGAGGGCGAAACGGGCAACCGCATCGGCCGTGTACGGACCGACTCCGGGAAGCTCGCTCAGGTCTTCGGGCCAACCCTCCGCGGCGATCCGGCAGGCAGCCCGGTGCAGGTTGAGCGCCCGGCGGTTGTAACCGAGCCCTTGCCACTCGCGGATCACGTCGGCGGGCGTTGCGGCGGCGAGCGACTCGACCGACGGCCAACGCTCGAGCCACCGGAGATACCGGGGCACGACTCGCGCGACCTGGGTCTGCTGGAGCATGACCTCCGAGATGAGGATCGCGTACGGGTCGCGCGTCCTCCGCCACGGCAGGTCGCGCCCGTGCTCGTCGAACCAGGCCAGGAGCGCCGCTTCTCGCTTCCCTGGCCGCCGTCCCGCTCCCGGCCGGCGAAGCCGGCCTCCGCGGGCCGCCTCGCGTCGCTGATCGCCCTCCTGCGAGCGGCCCGTGTCTCCTAACACTGTGCCACCCGCATACGGACGCTCAGCGACGCGCCAGGAAACCGAGAGAGCTGGTCCTCGAGCACGAGCCTCACCACGGCGCCGACCCTACAGAGGCAGCCTGATCCAGACGTCCGCGCCGACGTCGGGCCGGAGCTTCGCGCCGGCCGACCCGTCGTGTGCCCGCGCAATGGTCTCCACGATCGCGAGGCCGAGGCCGCTGCCGTTGCCCGACGGAGCCCCTCGCGCGAACGCCTTGAACGCGTGTTCCCGGAACTCGGGCGGAAGCCCAGGGCCCTCGTCGAGGACGTGGAGCTCGGCGCTCGAGCTCTGCCGGCCAGCAGTGATCGTGATCGGCCCGCGACCGTGCTCGAAGGCGTTGTCGACGAGGTTGCCGAGCGCCTGCTCGACCCGCAGCCGGTCGACAATCGCGACCGGCGCCTCGTCCGCCTCGACCGCCAGCGGGCGACCCTCGAGCTCGGCCCGCGCTCCGAACCGGTCGCGAACCTTCTCGACGACGTCCACGAGGTCGGTCGGTTCCGGACGCAGCGCGAGGGTGCCCTGCTCCGCGCGCGCGAGGATGAGCAAGTCGTCGGCGATCCGCGACAGCCGATCCGTCTCCTCGGCCGCCGAACGGATCGAGTTCTCGAACTCCTGCGTCGTCCGCGAACGGCGCAGCGCCAGCTCGAGCTCGGCGCGGAGCGTTGCGAGTGGAGTCCGAAGCTCGTGGCTCGCGTCGGCGACGAAGCGGCGCTCACGCTCGAGCCCGTCCTCGAGCCGCGCGAGCATCTCGTTCAGTGTGCGGCCGAGCCGCGCGACCTCGTCGTCGGCGGGCGGCACCGGCAGGCGCTCGCCGAGCGAGGAAGCCGAGATCTCGGCGGCGCGCCGGCGCATCGACTCGATCGGCTGCAGTGCTGCCCCCGCGAGCAGATAGCCGCCAAGGGACATCACGATGAGCGCGATCGGCCCGCCGACGAGGAAGGCTGCCTGGAGGCTCGTCAGCGTGTCATTGCGATGCTCTAGCGTGGCGCCGACGACCAGCACACCGTTCTGGAGCGGAAGCGCAAGCACGCGGCCGGGGTCGTCCTGCCCTGGGATCCGCGAAACGGCGAAGAACCTCGCGTGGTTAGCGGCGAGTGCGAGCTGGTCCGGCGAGAGGAGCAGATCGGAAGTTGTGTCGGCGCCCGCCCTGCCCGGCCCTATGAAGTCCGCGAACGTGTCCGCGGTTCCGGTCGAGCGCACCGAGCCCCCGCGTTGGACCAGCGCGGACAACGCCTGTGCTCGCGAGCGCAGGTCTTTGTCGATTGCCCGATCGAGATCCGATCTCACGCGCAAGTAGACGAAGAGGCCGACCGTGGCCAGCACGATCGCCATCGCAATCGCGAAGAAGAGCGTTAACCGGATGCGGATCGGGATCCTGCTCATTTGGCCCTCAGCCGGTAGCCCACGCCGCGCACGGTCTCGAGCGACTCCTCGCCGAACGGCCGGTCGACCTTCTCGCGCAGGTAGCGCACGTAGACGTCGATCACGTTCGAGCGGTTCTCGTAGGCGAAGTCCCAGGCGTGCTCGATCAGCTGTAGCCGGCTCAGCGCCTGTCCGGGCCGGCGCATGAACGTCTCGAGCAGCGCGAACTCCTTCGGGGAGAGCGGGATCTCGGTGTCCCCACGCCAGACGCGCCGCGCCGCTGGATCGAGCCGGAGGTCGCCGACGACGAGCTCGGTGGGCCGCTCGACTCCGCCCCTGCGCGCGAGCGCGCGCAGCCGTGCAAGGAGCTCAGCGAACGAGAACGGCTTCGTCAGATAGTCGTCCGCGCCCGCGTCGAGCCCTGAGACCCGGTCGCCCACCGAGTCGCGCGCCGTCAGCATCAGTACCGGAGCCCAGACGCCGGCCTTGCGCAGCTCGCGGCAGGTCTCGAACCCGTCGCGCCCGGGGAGCATCACGTCGAGCACGATCGCGTCGTACGGATGCGAATCGGCCATCCAGAGGGCCTCCTCTCCGGACGGCGCCACGTCGGCAGCGTGCCCCTCCTCGGTCAGCCCGCGGCGGACGAGGCTCGCCATCTTCAGCTCGTCCTCGACGATCAATACGCGCATGCGCGCCTCTAATCGTGCCGCGAATCGGTGAGAGCCAGATGAGAGAAGCGCTCATCGTCCCTTCACCTCGATGGCCTAGGTTCCCGGCCGAAGCGCACCGAAAGGAGTCCCATGAAGAAGAAGCTCGTCGTTCTCGCGGTCACCGCCGCATTGATGCTGATCGGCGCGACGCTTGCGTTCGGCGGCCCGGGCCGCCTGATCTACGACGACGGCGCCTACGTCAAGCCCGGCTCGCTCGACGACGGCAAGGAGCTCCGGCCGCAGGCGTCGATCACACTTCAGCAGGCGATTGCCGCGGCCCAGAACGCGGCGTCAGGCTCGCTTGGCCAGGTCGACCTCGAGCACTACCAGGGCCGGCTCGTCTACACCGTGGACGTCGGTGATCACGAGGCGAAGGTCGACGCGGCAAACGGCCGCATCGACGGAGTCGTGCCCCGCGACTAGTACACGACGTGGATGTTGAACGAAGGCCCGCCGGCTACTCCGACCAGGCGTACCCAGAGCGTGACGTAGAGCTCCTGCGCACGTGCCGCGGTGATGTCGCCGAGGTCGAGAATGCGGTCGGCGGGCCAGCCAAAGCTCTGCAGCAGCTCGGCGACCTGAGCCTTCGCCTCCTCGTCGTTCCCGCACACGAAGACGTCGTGCTCCCCCGGGATGACGCCCGGGTCGACCATCACGCTCGCGTTCACCGTGTTCAGTGTCTTGACCACCTTCGCCTCCGAGAACGCGCGCTGGATCTGCTCGCCGATGCTGTCGCCGGTCGAAACGCCGACGAGCGGCGGCCGGCCCTGCGAGAAATCGAGAGCGTTGGCGACGTCGATCAGCACTTTCCCCGCGAGGTTTTCGGCGCCGGCCGCGTTCAGCGCGTCGAGTGAGGCGTTGCCGTTGGTGCAGTTGAAGACGAGCTCGCCGTGGGCCGCGGCGTCCGCGAACCGCACGGCGTCGTCGCCGGCCGAGCGTGAGCCGATCAGGACCTCGTGGCCGAGCTCGCGCAGCTTCCCGGCGATCGTCGTGCCCACGACTCCTGTTCCGAGAACACCGATTCTCACGCGCCCAGTCTACGATCGAGCCAGTGACCGAGATCCGGACAGCTGGCGCCGATGAGGGGCCGATCCTCGCCGCGGTGCAGGAGCGGGCCTCGGTCGCGGCGCTGGCGCACATCTTCCCGCCCGAGCGCTACGCCTACCCGCGCGACGCGGTGCACGCCCGCTGGGTCGCTGCGGTGGCGGAGCCGGAGACACGGACGCTGATCGCCGTCAGCGACCGGCAGCCAGTCGGAGCCGCGTGCGTAACCGACGGCTGGCTCGAGGGCCTGTACGTCGTCCCCGAGCACTGGGGCACCGGCCTCGCCGACGAGCTCCATGGCCGGGCGCTCGAGCTCCTGCGCGAACTCGGCTCAGCATCTTGCAAGCTCTGGGTGCTCGAGGACAACACCCGTGCCCGCCGGTTCTACGAGCGTCGAGGCTGGCGCGAGAACGGGGAGACGCGCGTCGTCGAGTTCCCGCCGAATCCGCTCGACATCGGCTACTCGCTCGACTTCTAGACTGGCTCCATGAGGAGAGTGCGCTTCGCACCGAGCCCGACCGGGTCGCTCCACGTCGGCAACGCCCTGAGCGCGGTTGCGAACCGCGACTTCGGCGACTGGTTTCTGCTGCGGATCGACGACACCGACCCGGCGCGCAACGTCTCGGGCGGCGAGGAGGAGATCCGCGCCGACCTCGAGTGGCTCGGTGTCGACTGGGACGAGGGCCCGGTGCGCCAGAGCGAGCGGCAGGACATCTATCGCGAGGCCGCGGCCCGGCTCGGCAGCGATCGCTTCGGGAAGATCACGCTCCTGCGCGAGGATGGAACGGCCACCTACCAGCTGGCGAGCGTCGTCGACGACATCGAGTTCGGCATCACGCACGTCATCCGCGGCAACGACCACCGGCCGAACGAGCAGCTCCATCGCGACCTGACGCGCGCCCTCGGCCGTGAGCCGCCGGAGTACATCCATCACGGACTGATCCTCGGCGAGGACGGACGCAAGCTCTCCAAGCGCGAGTTCGGCGCCACGGTGGCGTCGCTCCGCGACGCAGGCATTCCCGCCCAGGCCGTGCGCCGCTACCTGGACGAGCTCGGCCTGCCGAAACACGACGTTCACTACGACGTGCCCCGCATCCGCCGGCTCGCGATCGAGGCGATCGCAGCGATGAGCGACGACGAGCTGGCGGCCGCCGCCGACGCGCCGGTCGAAGTCGTCCCCGCACTGCGTGGCGCACGCGACCTCAACGAGGCGCACGAGTACGCGCGCCAGGTGCTCGACCCCGAGCCGGTCTCGCTCGGGGACGAGGCGCGACCCACGCTCGAGCGCTTCAAGGAGCTGAACGCGAACGGAGCGGCCGCGAAGGACGTCGTTCGCGAGCTGAAGGCGGTCGGCGGCGACCTGCGCGCGCTCCGGCTTGCACTGACCGGCCGGGAGCGGGGTCCCGAGCTGTGGGCAATCGTCGCTGCGCTGCCCCCTGAGGAGACCCTGAGGCGGGTCGATGCGGCTCTATAACACCGCCACGCGCAAGCTCGACGACCTGCCCGCGCCGCCCGGCCCGATCCGCATGTACTTCTGCGGCCCGACCGTCTACCAGCGCATCCACGTCGGCAACGCGAGGCCGTTCGTCGTCTCGATGTGGCTCAGGCGCTGGCTCGAGCGGCAGGGCTACGACGTGACGCTGGTCGAGAACATCACCGACATCAACGACAAGATCTACCTCGCCGCGCCCGGGAACAGCGCGCAGCTCGCGGCGGACGCGGCGCAGTGGTACATCGACGACACGAGCGGCCTCAGACTCGGCAGGCCCGACTACGAGCCGAGGGCGACGGGGACGATTCCGGAGATCGTCGCGCTGATCGACGAGCTCGTCGATCTCGGCCTCGCCTACCCGGCCGGCGGAGACGTCTACTTCCGCGTCGACCGTTACCCCGAGTACGGCCTCCTCTCGGGTCGGCTCGACGAGGACTCGGTCCGCAACCCGTCCGAGGAAGAGGAGCAGACAGCCCTCAAGGAGAGCCCGCGCGACTTCGCGCTCTGGAAGGGGCACAAGGAGGACGAGGACACGTGGTGGGACTCGCCGTGGGGCCGCGGGCGCCCAGGCTGGCACATCGAGTGCTCGGCGATGGCCGAGAAGCATCTCGGTCCGGTGTTCGAGATCCACGGCGGCGGGCTCGACCTCGTCTTTCCGCACCACGAGAACGAGATCGCGCAATCTCGCGGCGCGGGGCGCGAGTTCGCACGGCTCTGGATGCACAACGGCATCCTCCGCTTCGGCGGCGAGAAGATGTCGAAGTCGCTCGGCAACGTGATCACGCTGCGCGACGCCCTCGACGAGTGGGGGCCGGAGACGCTGCTGATGCTGTTCATGGGCGCGCACTGGCACAAGCCGATGGACTACACGGACGAGACGCTCGCGGCCGCGAAGGCGCGCGCGGACGGTTTTCGCGAGGTCTTCCGGAACCCGTCGGAGCCGGGAGGTTCGTGGGACGAGCTCGCTGCGGCTCTGGACGACGACTTCAACACGCCCGATGCGCTCGCGGTCATGCACGAGTGGCACGACCACGACCTGCTGCGGCGCGGCCTCGAGGTGTTCGGACTCGGCTCGCTCGCTGAGGAGGAGGATGCGCCCGCCGAGCTGGACGAGCTGGCGCAGAGGCGCGCCAACGCGCGGGCGGGTGGCGACTACGAGGAAGCCGACCGGCTGCGCACGGAGATCGAGTCTGCGGGCTGGGAGGTCCGCGACGTGGCCGGCGACTCCGGCTACCGGCTCGTCCCGAAGCAGTGACCGCCGACCAGGTCTACGGGCGGCGCGCTGTCCGGGAAGCCCTCCGTGGGCCGCGTGACGTGCTCGAGCTCTGGGCGACCGAGCGCGCGCTCGGCGCCGAGCCCTGGTTGAGCGAGAACGGCGGACCGCGCGTTCGGGTCAAGCTCGAGCGGGAGCTGAGCGAGGCTGCCGGCACGCGCGACCACCAGGGCGTTGTCGCAAAGGTCGCGCCGTACCAGTACGCGGACGCATACGAGCTGGCCCAGCGGCCGAGCCCGCTCCTTGTCTGCCTCGACCGCGTGACCGACCCGCGCAACCTCGGCGCAGTCGCCCGAAGCGCGGAAGGAGCCGGCGCGACCGGGATCGTCGTCCCGGCCCATGGCTCCGCGATGGTGACGCCCGCGGTCTGCCGCTCGTCGGCCGGCGCCGTCGAGCATGTGCCCATCGCGGTTGTCCAGAACCTCGCGCGCTACCTCGGTGAGGTGAAGGGGCCCGATCTCTGGGTCTACGGCGCGGCCGGCGATTCCGGCAAGCCGATGTGGGAGGCCGACCTCTCGGGCGGGGCGGCATTCGTCTTCGGCGCCGAGGGTCGCGGGCTGCGACCGCTCGTGCGCAGAACCTGCGACGAGCTCGTCTCGATCCCGCTGGCCGGCACCGTCGAATCGCTGAACGTCAGCGTCGCCGCCGCGGTGCTCCTCTACGAGGCCCGCCGGCAACGCGACAGTGGCTGAACCGGCGCGTAGCGCCTGTCCGCAAAGCGGACCGGTGGAGGGGGTTTGGGGGAACCGGGAGGTTCCCCCGGTACACCGGAAGGTGGTCTTGCCTCTGCATGCCTGAGCCGACGCTGTATCTCTTCGACGGGTTCAACCTCTTGCATGCCGGTGGTTTCGAGGACTCCCGCGAGATGACCGACAAGCTCGCGAGCTTCGTCGCAGCGAAAGGCGCGCGCGGCGTGCTCGTCTTCGACGGGACCGGGGAGGACGTGACGTACGGCCCGCTGGAAGTGCGCTTCGCCGAGCACGCCGACTCGCTGCTCGAGCGCCTGGCAGCCGAGCACCGCGGCAAGGAGCAGGTGTGCCTCGTCTCGTCCGACTCCGCGGTGCGCGGCACCTCGGGCCAGGAGGTGATGAAGCTCTCGTCGACGACCTTCTCCCGCGACTTCGAGCTCGAAAGCCACAGAGAGCAGAAGCCGATGCGGGTCGAGGACAAGCTCGACCCTGAGATCCGGGCGAAGCTAGAAGATCTGAGACGAGGCAAAGGTCCATAACGAACGGGACCTTTGCAGAATTCTTGTAATTTCTTGAGGTAGGTGCTATTTTGGCGCTAGCAAACGGCACTGCTGCAAAACGTCTCACACCTGTGCGCCCATGGCCGCCGCCCTTCCAGCCCCTGGCCCCCGCCGACAACAGAAGGCGGAGCGCGAGCTCGAGGATCTCCAGCTCGTCGTCAAGGCGCGCAACGGCGACACCGCCGCGATGGATCACCTCATCCGGCGGTACACCGGCTTCGTTCGGCTGAAGGCGAGCTCCTACTTCCTCGCCGGCGGTGATGGTGAGGACCTCGTCCAGGAAGGGCTGATCGGGCTCTACAAGGCTGTCCGCGACTTCCGCCACGACAAGGAGACGTCGTTCCGCTCCTTCGCCGAGCTGTGCGTGACGCGCCAGATCATCACCGCGATCAAGACCGCGACCCGCTTCAAGCACGCGCCGCTGAACAGCTACATCTCGTTCAGCCACACGCCTGCCGGCCAGGATCCAGACGGGGAGTGCACGCTCGGCGACGCGCTGCCCGGTTCGCACGTGAACGACCCGGCCGTGTGCGTGATCTCGACCGAGGAGCTGCAGAGCCTCGTCTTCTGCCTCGGCACCGGCCTCTCGCAGCTCGAGTCGGATGCGCTGCGCCTCTACCTCGAGGGCTCGTCCTACGAGGACATGGCCGAGGAGCTCGGTTGCGACACGAAGACGATCGACAACGCGCTCCAGCGGGTCAAGCGGAAGATCTACACGCACCAGCGCTCGCGCCAGGTTCTGAGCTAGGCGCGGCTACCATCCTTTCCACCGGCCGGAGTAGCTCAGTTGGTAGAGCGCCGCTCTTGTAAAGCGGTGGCCGTCGGTTCGAGTCCGACCTCCGGCTCTGGCTCAGTCGAGCGAGGCGAGGAGCTCACGCGCCCAGTCGGCTGCGGGCTCGTCGCCTTTCGCCTCGTAGATCGCAAGCGCTTCGGCCGCCGGTACTCGCGCCTCGTCCGGCTTTCCACACTCGACGAGCGTTCGCGCCAGGAGGAGCCGGTACCCACCGGCCTGCTCGTAGAAGTCGGAGTCAGCGAGCATCTCGACGGCCCGCCGGGCTAGCCGCTCGCCTTCCGCGTGGTCGCCGCGACGCGCAGCGAGCAGCCCTTCCACCGCGTCGGTGTGCGTGACGGGATCGAGGTCCGACGGGCTCATGACCTCGCGAGCTCGCTTGCACAGAGCCAGCGCCTCCTCGTCCGCTCCTCTTTCAGCGAGCAATTCCGCGAGGATGCAGAGAACGCCCGAGTAGAAGCCGCTGTCGCCGAGCGCAGCGAGCTGCTCGGCTCCTTCGCGCAGCGCAGCCTCGGCAGCGTCCAGGTCGCCGGCTCGCAGCTCGATGTACGCTTCTCCTTGCGCCGAGGCGGCTGTCTCGCGGAGCATCCCGGCATCTCGAATGAGGGCAACGCCCTGCTGATATCTCTCCCGGGCCGCCTCGAACTCGCGCTGGCAAGCCAGCATCCGCGCGCTGCGGCGAAGCGCCCCGGCCCGCTCCACGGGGCTCTCGTCGGCAGAACGTGACTCCTCGGTCATTCGGAGCGCTTCGGCCACCGGGATCGGGCCGAACACGAGAGCCGCCCCCTCCCACTGACGGAGCCAACCCGCGAGCGCAGATTGGCCGGCGCGATCCGCCTGCTCTGCTCCGCGGACGATCGCTCCGCGGCCTTCCTCGGCCCGCATGGCATTCCAGCTGATCGAGAAGGTGACGAATTCCAGCCAGGCGCTCACGAAGCCGTCGCCGTCCGGCGGCAGCTTGCGGCGAACCTGCTCCACGAGATCACGATCCCGCTCACTGTCGTACCCTCCGGCGGTGAACAGGAGCCATACTCGAAGCACCTCTGCGAAGAGGTGGAACCGCGGCTCGGCGGAGGCCTCGAGCTCTTCAATCGCGCCTCGCATCCGCTCGACCTCGCCCGCCTCCGAAAGCGGCCACATCAGCTCACGCAGGATCTCGAGTCGCTCCTCGTCACCCTCGGGCAGAAGCGCCGCGGCCCTCGTGAAGAGCCCGCGTGCAGCGCCCACGTCACCGTGTGAGAGCGCACCGCGCCCTGCCTGCGACAAGTGCTTGGCGGCCCGGCGCCCAAGGTCAGGCAGCCGCAAATCGAATTGGTCGAGCGCTTCGCGGTTGCGGGCTGCCTGCTCGAGGTGATAGCCAACGATCTCGTCCAGCTCGACGAGCCCACCGTGCTCGACGAGCCAGGCCGCGAAGCGCTCGTGGAGATCGGCGCGCGTCTCTTTCGGCAGTGAGTCGTACGCGGCGTCGCGGATGAGCAGGTGGCGGAAGCGAAACGCGTCGTCGTCCGCGAACCGAGGTGCATCGGGTCGGATCACATCCTTGCGGACGAGCGTCTGCAGGTTCGCAGGCACGTCGTCGCGTGCCGCCTCGGGCGCGAGCTCTTCGACGACGCTGCGATGAAAGAGTTGGCCTTCCACGGCACCACGGCCGATGACATCGCGCTCGTCGGCCCCCAACCGGTCGAGGCGAGCCTGGAGAAGCGCGTGAATGGTCGGCGGGACGACGAGGTCGCCGCCGTTCTCCTCGGAGGCCATCGCGAGCATCTCCTCCAGGAACAGCGGGTTCCCGTCGGCGGCCGCGAGGATGCGCCGGCGAACGCCGGTATCGATGGCCTTGCCTGCGAGCTCGTCGACGAGCCGCTCGCAGTCGTCGGCCGACAGTGGCTCGAGCGAGACCGTCGTCGCGTTCGGCATCCCTCCGCCCCAAGTGGGACGGAGCTCGAGCAGCTCGGGGCGTGCGATGCAGAGCAGAAAGATGGAGGCATTGCGCGTCCACTCGGCCACGTGCTCGATCAGGTCGAGGAAGAGGTCCTCCGCCCACTGGATGTCGTCGAGGAGCACGAGCTGCGGCCGCTCGGCGGCGCGCGCCTGAAGGAGCTTGCGGAAGGCGAGCTGCGTCTCGGCGGGCGACGTGCCGATCACAGTCTCCGGCTCGACGCCGATCGCGACGAGGATCTCGACCAGCGGCCAGTACGTGATGTCCTCGCCGTAGTGGAGGCAGCGCGCTCGTAGGACGTCTGCCGAGCCACCGACGTCGGCGATGAACTCTGCGACGAGGCGCGACTTGCCCACGCCCGCCGGTCCGAGGAGCGTGAAGAGATGGCACGCGCGTTCTGCCAGCGCCAGCTCGAAGTCGCCGGCGAGGCGCGCGCGCTCCCGCTCGCGTCCCACGAGCGGGGCATCGAGGCGGCGGGCCACGGCATCCGCGGAGGGGTCGACGGACACGAGGCGGTACGCCGATACCGGGTCGCGCTTGCCTTTCAGCTCGAGCGGCTCCGCTCCGTCCACGACCACCGCGTCTCGCACCAGGGCGAGGGTCGAGGCTCCGATGAGAACGTCGCCGGGCGAAGCGGCCTGCTCGAGCCGGGCCGCCACGTTGACCGCGTCGCCGGTCACGAGCGTCTCCCCTTCGCCTGCCACGACCTCACCGGTGTTGACGCCGGTCCTGAACGAGAGCGCGATGCCGAGCTCCTCGCCGAGGAGGCTTATCCGGTCGCGGATTTCACCGGCGGCTCGGACGGCCCGAAGCGCGTCGTCCTCGTGCGCGCGGGGGATCCCAAAAACCGCCATGACCGCGTCTCCGATGAACTTCTCGACCGTCCCGCCGTGATGCTCGACGACGCGGCGAATCTCTTCGAAATACCGGCCCATCGTTCGACGCAGTGTCTCCGGGTCGAGCTGCTCCCCGAGCGACGTCGAGCCTGTCACGTCGCAGAAGAGGACGGTGACCGTCTTTCGGACCTCGCGGGCGGCCGACTCGGGTTTCAGCTCGGTCCCGCATGCTCCGCAGAACTTGAAGCCTTCGGGATTCTCCTGGCCGCAGTTCGAACACCGAGTCATGTGGGAAAGCCTATGAGGGGACCTGGTCGACGGCTAAGGTGACTGTTCGCTCAAGGAGGCTTCGAGATGTCCTACGGCTTGCTTCTCCTTCGCGTGTTCGTCGGTGCGTCGTTCTTCGGGCACGGCACGCAGAAACTCTTCGGGTGGTGGGGCGGCTACGGCCCGGAGGGAACCGGTGGTTACTTTTCTTCGCTGGGCTACAAGTCCGGCGTCAGTTGGTGATTCTCGCCGGGCTCGCCGAGGCCGGCGGCGGGGCGCTGCTCGCGCTCGGGCTGTTCACGCCGGTCGCATGCGCGGCGCTCGCCGTCGTGATGATCAACGCGATCTTCGCGGCGACCATGAAGCCCGGGTTCATGCTCGGCTCGGAGCTCGAGCTCACGTACCTGGTGGTCGCGATCTCGCTTGCCGCGACGGGCCCCGGTCGGTTCTCGCTCGATCGCGCGATCGGCTGGGACGACACGCTGTCCGGCGTCGGGTGGGGGATCGGGGCGCTGGTCGCGGCGGGCGTGGTCTCGTTCGTGTCCCTCAGAGGCTTCCGGACGAAACCGCCGCCGCAGCCCGCCGCGCAGGCCGAGTAGCTACCATGCCGGCGGCGCTTCCGGGCGCCGTCTTATGACGAATCGCTGACCGATACGACGTTTCCCGCGCAGAGCTGCGTGCTCTGCCGATCGGCCAGGAGGTTCAGATGCAGCACTACGGCGGCACGCTTGTCGCAAACGACATATCGGTGCATCGCGGAGGCGACGCGATTCTCGAGCGCGTCTCGCTTGCGGTCACGCCCGGCAGCCGGATCGGCGTCGTCGGCCCGAACGGCCGTGGCAAGACGACGCTGCTCCGCGGTCTCGCCGGCCTCGAGGAGCTCGACGGCGGTGCGGTCAAGCGCAACCCGCCGAGCCTGCGCGTCGGGTACCTCCCGCAGGAAAGGGACGTCGATCCCGGCGAGACTGTGCTCGCCTACCTCCAGCGTCGGACCGCGGAGGTGGCGACGGCCGAGTTCGAGGCACGCGTCGGCGCAGCCCTGAGGCGCGTCGGGCTCGAGGCCGAGCTCGATCGGCGCGTCGCCGAGCTTTCCGGCGGTCAGCAGACCCGCGGCGCGCTGGCGTCGATCCTGCTTGCGCGTTTCGACGTCTACCTGCTCGACGAGCCGACGAACGACCTCGACTTCGACGGCCTCGAGCTGCTCGAACGCTTCCTGGTCAGGCTCGACGCAGGGTTCGTCGTCGTCTCGCACGACCGTGCGTTCCTCGACCGCACAGTCGACCAGATCGTGGAGCTCGAGTCCGGTACGGAACGCGTTCATCACTACACGGGAGGCTGGAGCGAGTACGAGGCTGCCCGGGAACGGGCCCGCGCCGAGCACGAGCGTGCCTACACGCATTGGAGCGAGGAACGCGCGCGCTTCGGCGAGCTGCACCGAGATCGGCGCGAGCAGGCCCGCGCCGGGGGTAAGCAAGCGGATCGCCGCGGCACGCACGCCCTGATGTCGAAGACCCGCGCGGCTTCGCGCCGCATCGAGTGGCTTGAGCGCGACCGTGTCGAGAAGCCGTGGCAGCCATGGGAGCTGAGGCTCGATCTTGCGCCGGCCGGGCGTTCCGGCGATCTCGTCGTCGAGCTGGAGAGCGCCGTCGTCGACCGCGGCGCATTCCGCCTTGGCCCGCTCGACTTCGGCGTCCAGTGGGGCGAGCGGGTCTCCATCGCCGGTCCGAACGGAAGCGGCAAGACGACGCTGATCGAAGCGCTGCTCGGACGTTTACCGCTCGTGAGCGGGGCTCGGCGCGTCGGCCCGGTTGTCGTCTTCGGTGAGATCGGACAGGCACGGTCGCTCTTCGCGGTTGACGAGCCACTCATCAAGTCGTTCTGCGCCGAGTCGTCGCTCCGTGAAGGCGACGCTCGGACGCTCCTCGCCAAGTTCGACCTCTATGCGGATCATGTGCTTCGGCGGGCCGGGAGCCTCTCGCCGGGGGAGCGGACGCGTGCGGAGCTCGCGTTGCAGGCGGCGCGCGGGGCGGGCTGTCTCGTGCTCGACGAGCCGACCAACCACCTCGACCTGCCCGCAGTCGAAGAGCTCGAGCGAGCCCTGAGCCGGTTCGACGGCACGCTGCTCCTCGTCACCCACGACCGGCGCTTCCTCGAGCGCGTCGGCGTGACCCGGGTGTTCGAAGTCAGACCGGCAGAGCTTGGTTCAGATCGTTCCACAGCTCGTCGACGTCCTCGAGCCCGACGCTGAGCCGGAGCAGGTTCTCGGGCACGCGATCGCCCTCCCAGCGGTAGCGCGACTCCATCGTCGACTCGACTCCGCCGAGGCTGGTCGCGTTCTTGATCAGCCTGGTCGAGGTCTCGACCTGGCGCGCGTCGCCGTCGACGTCGAACGAGAGCATTCCGCCGAAGCCCGGGTAGCGGACGCGCTCGATACTCGGGTGCTCTTCGAGACGGCGGACGATTTCGGTCGCGGTCTCGGTCTGACGGCGAACACGCACCTCGAGCGTCTTGAGGCCGCGGAGCAGGAGATAGGCGGGGTCGGGTGCGGCGACGATTCCCGAGCGCGTGCGGAACTCGCGGAGACGCTCCGCGGTCGCCGAATCGCGGCAGATCACTGCCCCGAGCAGCACGTCGGAGTGTCCGCCGAGGTACTTCGTCGCGCTGTGCAGGACGAGGTCTGCGCCGTGCTCGAGGGGGCGCAGGTGGACCGGCGTCGCCGCGGTCGAGTCGACGAGCACCGGAGCGGGGTGGGCTGCGGCGGCCTCGAAGTCGGGCATCGTCAGGAACGGATTCGAGGGCGCTTCGAGCCAGACGAGCTGCACGCCGTCGGGGGGCGGCCCCGTCTGGTCGAACTCGACGTGCTTCAGCCCCCAGCGCTCGAGGATGCGGAACATGGTCGGCGTTCCGTAGTAGCAGCCCTCGGCGACCGCGATCGTGTCTCCCGGTCCGAGCAGTCCGAGCACGACGGAGGTCGCCGCTCCGGTGCCGGACGAAAAGAGGAGCGCCTCGCCGCCGTCGAGCTCGCCGAGCGCCTGCTCCGCGGCGACTCCGGTCGGGTGCGCGTAGCGCTGGTAGTAGAACTCGCCCGGCTCACCGTCCTCGTACGGCCAGAGCGTCGAGCGGTCGACCGGCGGAAGTCCCACGCCTCGACTGTACTAGGCTGCGTCGCCGTGGCAACGGCGGACGAATCCACCCAGGGGAAGCTCGAGCAGCTCCAGGAGCTGCGCGACGAGGCCCTGCATGCGGGCAGCGAGCAGGCCGTCGAGCGTCAACGGGAGCAGGGCAAGCTGCTTGCGCGGGAGCGGGTGGAGAAGCTCCTCGACCCGGGCTCGTTCGTCGAGCTCGACCGCTACGTGCGGCACCGGAACCCACTCTTCGGGATGATGGATCGCCGGCCGTACGGGGACGCGGTCGTGACCGGCCACGGGACGATCTTCGGCCGCAAGGTCTTCGTCTTCTCGCAGGACTTCACGATCTTCGGCGGATCTCTGTCCGAGGCGTTCGCCGAGAAGATCTGCAAGGTCATGGACATGGCCGCGAAGTACGGCTGTCCCGTGATCGGGATCAACGACTCGGGCGGCGCGCGGATCCAGGAGGGCGTCGTCTCGCTGGCAGGCTACGCCGAGATCTTCTGGCGGAATGTCCAGGCCTCGGGCGTGATCCCGCAGATCTCGCTCGTCATGGGCCCGACTGCGGGCGGAGCCGTCTACTCGCCGGCGATGACCGACTTCGTGCTGATGGTCGAGGGGACGTCGTACATGTTCATCACCGGCCCCGACGTGGTGAAGACGGTGACGGGCGAGGAGGTCAGCTTCGAGGAGCTCGGCGGCGCTGCGACGCATGCGACGAAGTCGGGTGTCGCGCAGTTCATCTCGCCGAGCGAGGAGGCCTGTCTCGAGGACGCGCGCTACCTGCTCTCGTTCCTGCCGCAGAACAACCTCGATGCGCCGCCGTACTTCGACCCGTCCGACCCGGTCGACCGCGAAGACGCCGAGTTGGACACGTTGATTCCGGACAATCCGAACAAGCCCTACGACATGAAGGACGTCGTGCGGCGCGTCGTCGACGACGGCGAGTTCCTCGAGGTGCACGAGCGGTACGCGGAGAACATCGTGTGCGGGCTCGCTCGGCTCGGCGGCCACTCGGTCGGGATCGTCGGCAATCAGCCGCGCGCTCTGGCGGGCGTGCTCGACATCGACTCGTCGGTGAAGGCCGCGCGGTTCGTGCGCACCTGCGACGCGTTCAACATCCCGCTCGTCACCTTCGTCGACGTGCCGGGTTTCCTGCCGGGCACCGCGCAGGAGTGGGGCGGGATCATCCGCCACGGGGCGAAGCTACTCTACGCATACTGCGAGGCGACGGTTCCGAAGCTCGCGGTCATCACGCGCAAGGCGTACGGGGGCGCGTACGACGTCATGAGCTCGAAGAACATCCGCGCCGATTTCAACTTCGCGTGGCCGACCGCGGAGGTGGCCGTGATGGGGCCGGAGGGGGCGGTGAACATCGTCTTCCGCAAGGAGCTCGAAGAGGCGGACGACCCGGAGGCACGGCGTGCCGAGCTCGTTCAGGAGTACCGAGAGCAGTTCGCGAACCCGTACGTGGCGGCCGAGCGGGGGTATGTCGACGAGGTGATCGAGCCGCGCCGGACGCGGCCGGTGCTGATCGACGCGCTCGGGACCGCGCTGACGAAGCGCGAGCCGAGACCGCGGCGAAAGCACGGGAACATCCCGCTCTAGCCCCTCGGCGCCTCGTCCGCTTCAGCCATGCCCCTGCGGGCTGGGCCGGTACCCACGACCTCCTCCCCGATGCGATCGTAGCGAGGAGATCCGCACGCGTGGGTGACGCGAGCGTGACGAATGTGCGCCGGTCGACCGCGGCTACGAGGCGACCGCGATCGCGAGCTCGTCCTCGGCCTCGAGCTCGAGCTCCTCCGCGAGCGCAGCGACGACGGCCGGGTCGAACTGCGTCCCTGCGCACCGCTCCAGCTCGGCGAGCGCATCCCCCTGGGTCAGCCGCCCGCGGTAGACGCGATCCGATGTCATCGCGTCGTACGCGTCGACGACGAAGATGATCCTCGCGCCGAGCGGAATCTCGGGCCCGGGCAGGCGATCGGGGTAGCCGCGCCCGTCCCAGCGCTCGTGGTGATGCAGGATCCAGTCCGCCACCGGTTCGATCCCGAGGCTGTCGAGCATCCGGAACCCGATCTGCGGGTGGCGCTCGAGGACGAGCCGCTCCGGCCCGGTCAGCGGGCCCGGCTTGCGCAGGATCTCCTCCGGGATTGCGAGCTTGCCGAGGTCGTGCAGGCTGCCGGCGAGCCGGGCGAGCTCGATCTGCTCCTGGTCGAGGCCGAGGCGCGCCGACACACGGGCAGCGAGGTCGGCCACGCGCGCGGAGTGGCTCCCCGTGTAGGTGTCGCGGAGATCGACCGCCTTCGCCAGGCTCGCGGCGGCCCTGAACCGTGCCGCGCGGTCAGGGCCCGTCGCGAGCTTCCTGAGCTCTGCGAGCTCAACCACGTCGGGCCGATAGACGTGCACCCGATTCTTGCCGTTCTCCTTGGCCCAGTAAAGCGCGCTGTCCGCGAGGCGGATCAGCTCGCCGCGGTCCGGCGCCTGCCGCGGGAAGGTCGCGACGCCGGCCGAGACGGTCACCGAGCCGACGTGCTCCAAGCCGAGCTGCGAGATGCGCTCGACGATCGCGCCGGCGGTCTTCACGGCTTCGCTCTCGTCGTACTCGGGGAGCAGCAGCGCGAACTCATCGCCGCCGAGCCGGAACGCCTCGCCGTTCTGGCGCAGCGTCGTCGCGAGCCGGGACAGCACGCGGTCGCCGGCAGGGTGACCGAAGAGATCGTTGACGCGCTTGAAGTCGTCGACGTCGACCAGGCAGAGGCTGAAGCTGCACTCGTTGCGCTCGGCCTCGACCAGCTCGCGCTCCAGACGGTCATGGAAATGCCTGTGGTTGCCGAGCCCGGTCAACGGGTCGGTCAGCGCGAGCTTCATCGCGCGCAGGGCGCGGTACGTCGAGCGCTGGTAGAGGGCGATCGCGAGCAGCGGGCCGACGAGCGCCGCAGACAGAAGCGGCGAGCGCTGCCAGAGGACGACCAGCATCAGCGCAGCCGACGCCATCAGCGCGAAGACGATGATCGTCCAGCGGAGGCTGGAGCGGATCAGCTCGAAGAACGGCCGCCGGGAGGTGACGGCCACGACGAGCGAGATGAGAACCAAGTTGATCCCATACTGGGTCGAGGCCGACACGCCGACTTTCGCGATCAGCGCGTCAGTCCCGTCACCGTGGATGAAGCTGACCAGCACACCGCCGACCGCGGCCGCGCCGGCGAAGACCGAGCCGTTGTAGCCGATCCGGATCAGCGGGCGATGCTCCGTGAGCTGGATCAAGACGGGCGCCGCGAAGGCGACGATCACGCCGGCTGCCCAGCCGAAGAGGACGATCGCGCTCGCGGCGAAGACGAACGACAGCGAGACGCCGCCGCTGTTCGGGCCCTCGATCGGAACCGGATAGCGGCTGGCCAAGGTCGAGGCCGCGAGCAGCGCGGCGACCCCGAGCAGCATCGACGCGCTGTGACGCGTGGTCGCGAACGACCATGAGGCGAGGAGCACCGAGCCCAGGCCGAGCAGGCACACGGGCACGACGATTGGCGCGAGGCGCCGATTCATGGCTCCCCTCTCCTTACCTCAGCCGACTACCACTCCCAGTTGTCGAGGAACCACTCGGCGTAGCCGCTCGCGAGTGCGGCGGTCAGCACGAGCGTGAGGACGACCAGGATCGCAGTGAAACGGGGCTTCCATTCGAGCACGGTTCGTTTCCTCCCAGGTCAGAAGTGCGGACAAGGCCGATTTTCCCGGCAGGCAACGCCCAGGTAATCACCCATTAGGGGGAAAACTCCTGTCCTGAACGGACGGCTTCAGCGCCGCTACAGGCCGGCCTCGGCGAGCGGCCGCCGTCCCCACGCAAGGCGACGCTGGTACCAGCCGCTCACCTGATCGAGGGCGACGCCGTAGCCGGACGACTGGATCAGCCAGCCGTTTCCAAGATAGATGCCGACGTGGTCGATTCGCGACGGCTGTGCGTTAGGGCCGCCTGGCCCGAAGAACATCAGGTCGGCTGGGGCGAGCCGCGCAGGCTTGATCCTCAGTCGGCTATCCACCTCGCCGGCCATCGCGGCGGCGGTTCGGCCGCGGAGGATGTTGGCCAGCTGCGGGGCCGCTGGATACAACTGCACCTTGTAAACGCGCCAGGCAAAGCCCGAGCAGTCGAACCCGCCCTGCGGCTGCGATCCGTACGGCGACTGGGTTCGCTCGAACTCGCCACCCCAGACGTACGGGTAACCGATGAACTTGACCGCGGTCGTCAGCACGCGCTGCTGCCACGTGGTGAGCACCGGGAGCTCGAACGTCGCGGCTTCCTGCTCGAGCTGCGTCTTCTTGGACTCCGACACGCTCAGGAGGCGGACGACCGAGTAGGCGGCTTCTGCACGCGGCGCAGGGTCGTTGGGGAGCCGTTCGAGCGTGTCCTGGCCGGCGGGGTGATTCGTCCGCAAGCCGAGTAGGCGGGCGACGACCTCGGTTCCGAAGCGCGCCGGAGGACGGAGCCCTGCGCCTGCTGCGGCGTCGTAGAACAGGGCCGCGTCGTCGCTCAAGTCGAGGACGCGGACGAGCCGTGCGTCGAGTTGCGCCATCGTGACCGGAGCGGACGGGTCGGCGACCCGTCGAGGCGGCTCCTGCGTGAGCGCGGCGACGAGGTCGCTGAGCTCTCCCTGCGTGAGCGGGTCGTTCGGCCGGAAGGAGCCAACGCTTCTCGCCATCAGACCGTGTTCGACGAGGACCTTGATCTGGGGCTGGGCCCAAGAGCGGCTCGTCCTGGCCGGAGAAGCAGTCGCGGCGGTCGCGAGACCGGCGATCAGGCAGGCGAGCAGGGTGAGCAGGCGTAGACGTCTCACGCCCCGGACATCGTCGGATCGCGCAGCGAGCTTTAGTCTCTACGGGATGGAGATCGAGGTTACGCCCGAGCCGACGCCGGAGGAGCGTGCTGCCCTGCTGACGGCCCTGATGCAGCGTGAGGAACGCGCGAGCGGCGGCTACGGAAGCGTCTGGCGGCTTGCCGGGCTGCTCGAGAACGTCGAGTCGGCCGACTCTGCGCCCCGCGCGGCGCCGGCTGTTGGACCGCCTCGCAGCAACCGGGGCGCCAGCCGCGCGTAGTCGAGCCCGGAGACCCAGGTCAGGATGAGCGCGACGACGAGCGCCCACTCGGCGATCGCGTCGTCGAACGCGCCGGCTGCCGCAAGCCCGCCCAGGCCGGCCGCTACTGCCTGTGTCCAGGTCTTGAGCCGCCCGAGGTCACGCGCGTGCAGAACGGTTCCGCGCTCGAGCGAGGCGAGGCGCAGCCCCGAAACGAGCAGTTCAGACGAAGAGGACGATCACGATCGGCACGGCCGCGGCCCGCGCCAGGGTCAGCTGGTCGGCGAACCTCACTGATTGGAGAATACGCGGGGATGGACACGAAGCCGTTCAGCAAGATCCTCGTCGCCAACCGAGGCGAGATCGCCGTTCGTATCTGCCGGACGCTCCGCGAGTTGGAGATCGCGTCGGTCGCGATCTACTCGGAGCCCGACCGCGGATCGCTGCACGCTGCTTTTGCGGACGAGGGGTACCTCGTCGGGCCCGGGACACCGGCCGAGAGCTACCTGAATCAGGATCGGATCATCGACGTCGCCCGCCAGGCCGGCGCCGAGGCCGTTCATCCCGGCTATGGGTTCCTGGCCGAGAACGCGGATTTCGCGCGCGCCGTGGAAGCGGCCGGGCTCGTGTGGATCGGCCCGCCGGCGGAGGCGATGGAGCTGATGGGCTCCAAGGTCGCCGCCCGCCAGACGATGAGCGCCGCGGGCGTTCCGATCATCCCCGGCACGACCGGGCCGGTCGAGACGGCTGCCGACGTTCGGAGGCTCGGAGACGAGATCGGCTGGCCCATCGCGATCAAGGCTTCGGCGGGTGGCGGCGGCAAGGGTCTCAAAGTCGTCGACTCGCCAGACGAGGTCGAGCGCGCGTTCGAGGCCGCCCGCCGCGAAGGCCAGGCGTACTTCTCCGACTCGGCCGTCTACGTCGAGCGCTATCTCGACAACCCGCGCCACGTCGAGGTACAGGTCCTCGCCGACGGGCATGGATCTGTGATCCATCTCGGCGAACGCGACTGCACGATCCAGCGTCGTCACCAGAAGCTCGTCGAAGAGACTCCGTCCCCGGCCGTCGACGCGGAGCTCCGGGCCGAGATCGGCCGGATCGCGGTCGATGCCGCCAGGGCCGTCGGGTACCGCTCCGCGGGGACGATCGAGGGTCTCCTCTCGAGCGAGGGCGAGTACTTCTTCCTCGAGATGAACACGCGTCTCCAGGTCGAGCACACGGTCACCGAGCTCGTCACGGGGCTCGACCTCGTCCGCGAGCAGGTGTTGATCGCGGCTGGAGAGCCGCTATCGCTGCGCCAGGAGGATGTTCGGCTGAGCGGGCACGCAATCGAGTGCCGCATCAACGCCGAGGATCCGTCCACCGGCTTCTTGCCTACGCCGGGGCGGATCGCGGGCTACCGGGAGCCGGCGGGCCCCGGAGTGAGGGTCGACTCGGGCGTGAGAGAGGGCAGCGAGGTCGTGGGCCTGTACGACCCGCTCGTAGCGAAGCTCTGCGTTCACGGCGTCGACCGCGAGCACGCGAGGCGGCGCATGCTGCGCGCGCTCGGTGAGTACGAGATCGACGGGATCAAGACGCTGATCGGTTTCCATCGCGCGCTGCTCGCCCACTCCTGTTTCGCGACAGGCGAGACGTGCCACGGGATCGTCGAATCGAAGGAGTTGGCCGAGGAAGCCGAGCAGTTGTCTCATGTGACAACTAACGTACCCGTGGCCTCGGACGGACGCCTCCAGGGCCGCAGCATCCAGGCAGAAGTCGAGGGCCGGCGCTTCGAGATCACGCTCCTCGAGCAGGAGCCGCCGCACGCCGAGCTTGCCCGCCGTCGCCGGGACCGCGACGCCCAGCATGGCCACCATGGCGCGGCTCGCGACGCGATCGTCGCGCCGATGCAGGGCACCGTGCTTGCCGTCGAGGTCGCGGAGGGCGACGCCGTCGAGCCCGGCCAGGTCGTCTGCGTCGTCGAGGCGATGAAGATGGAGAACGAGATCACGTCGCCCCGAGCAGGCACCGTGTCCGAGCTCTCCGTGGAGCCTGGCCAGCCGGTCACGACGGGCCAGATCATCTGCCTGGTCACCCAGGACGCCGATTGACGGAGACTCGCGCGCCCTTCTGCGCGGACCTCTCGCGCGAGAACGACGAGCCGCTCGCCGCGACGGCCAGTCGAATCGACAACTGGTTCCTCATCGAGTACCGCGGGCTCTGGGCCCGGGATGCTCTCACCGGCAGCGGTCTCTCGGACCAGGTCAAGCAGCATCTGCGCGACCAGGTGCGCTCGGTCCCGCACGGCCGGCTCCTGTTCGTCAGGCGCCCCGATCGCAGAGGAGCGGCCCAGCTCGTTGCGTTCACGGCCGCCTCCAGACAGGGCGAAACGGCGGTCACGAGAACCCAGTTCGAGGCCTACGAGGATCTTCGCGGGCTCGATCTACTCGCCGGTACGCCTGTAGACCATCCGCTCTTCCTCGTCTGCACGCACGGAAAGCACGACCCGTGCTGCGCGCGCTACGGGCGCCCGCTCTACGAGGCGCTTCGTGACGAGCTCGAGCCGGACTGGGTCTGGCAGGTGTCGCACATCGGCGGCGACCGCTTCGCCGGGAACCTCGTCTGCCTGCCGGAAGGGCTCTACTACGGGCGGGTCGACCGCGAGACAGCGGGATCGGTGCTCGACGAGCACCTCGAGCGAAGGATCCTGACGGCGAGCTATCGCGGCCGGTCGATCTACACGTTCGCGGTCCAGGCGGCCGAGCTCGCAGTCCGGGAGCGGACAGGCCTGATCGGGATCGACGATCTCGCCCTGCAGCTGGTCGAGCGGGACAACGGATCGACGCGGGTCACATTCTCGGCCGGGGAGGAGACGCACGAGCTGCGCGTCGAACGGGAGCCCGGAGACTTGACTCGTCTGACGTGCGGCTCGGAGTCGCTCGAGCGACCGCCGCGCTTCGTCGTCAGTCCAGCCTGATCCGGAGCAGGCCCTCGCGCACGAGGCGCCGGACGAGCACGAGCCGGCTCTCCTCGTCGAGCCGCCCGGGAAGGTCGGCGGCCGTGAACGGCTCGTCGACGCGGAGCATGTATTCGAGCTCTTCCGCGACCCGAGCCGGGAGGGTCAGTGTCCGCCCCTCGAAGGAGAGGCGCGCCTCTCGGTCGTCGACGTCAAGGTCGGCGATCACGCTCTTCCTGCGCTCGATCTCTGTCCGCGATTCGAGCTCGTCGAGCGCGCGCAACTGGTCGAACGCGTCCCCGCGGAGCGGCCGCCGGCCCTCGACGAACGAGCGTCGTTGTCGTCGTGCGACCGCCTCCGGCGTAAGCCGTGCAGCCAGAGCCTCGAAGAGCCCTTCCGGAGCCGCGCCGTCACTGGCCAAGCCCCGACGGAACGCGATGTCCTCGTTCGCTGCCTCGTCGACCGCGGCCCGGATCGCGTCGCGCCAGGTCGAGACGTTGATGCCCACGGTCAGGTGGAGCGACGCCGCGTCCGAGGTCATCGCCTGGTGCAGCCACCCACGCGGGAGGTAGAGCGTGTCGCCCGCCCGCATCGTGACGTCCATCACCGGCTCACCGGGCTCGCCCAGCTCCGCCGAGTACTTCTGGCTCTTCAGCGGAAGCTCGAGGGCCGGCGGGTAGACGAGCCAGCGTTTCTCGCCCTCGATCTGGAGGCAGAGCACATCGTGGGTGTCGTGGTGCACCTTGAAGCCCTGTGCGCTCGCAGGCGTGTAGTACGCGTTCGCCTGCACGGGATGGCCGAGCTCCCGCTCGAGCTCTCGGCAGAAGTCTGCGAGCGGCGAGTGCTGGAGCTGGAGTGCCTGGAGGACGATCGTCGCGCCGCGCTCGAACTGGGCAGCGACGCGCTCGACCTGCGCGCTCCCGGAAAACGACGTCGGCGTCCATGGGATGTCCTCTGCGTAGTCGCCGAGCACGATCTTCGCGTCCTCCTTGACGACCCGGAACGCCGGGTGCCGGAGCCCGCCGGCAGTGACGCGACGCTCGACCTCGGCGATCGACAGCAGGTCGAGGAAGCGCCCCTCCTCGTCGCGCGGGACGAGGAGGGGTTTCCGCTCCCAATACTCGCCGTAGAAGCGCTCGGCTTCGACCGGTGAGACGCAGCGCTGCAAGGCGCCGCTTGTTGCGTCGTCTTCAGGAATGGCGGGCTTGGCCCGCCCTTCCGTCGGAACTGACCGGTCGATTCGATCGACGCTCAAACCGAACGCTCTCAACCGCTGCTACGAGTCGCTGCCGTCGGAATCGCTGTCCGTGCCGTCCGAGTCGGAGCCGCCGTCGTCCATCCCGTCGCTGTCGCCGCCGGAGTCCGTCCCGTCGCTGTCGCCGCCGGAGTCGGTCCCGTCGCTATCGCCTTCCTCCGACGACTCTTCCCAGGTCGTCTCACCGCGAATCTCTTCGTCCTGCAGCGATGTATCTGGCTCGCTCACTGCGCCTCCTTGGTCGGTGACTCCATGACTCTAAGGCACCGCTTGCGGTGCCGCCCTCAGGGTGTGCAAGCCCTGCTCGCGCGCCCGTCGGAAATGAACAACCGATGGGCTCGATGCGACCGCAACCGCTCCTAAGCTAGAGTCGCGCGCGCCGGTGGACCTCTACGAGTACCAGGGAAAGGAGCTGTTCAAACGCTTCGGGATACCCGTCTCGGACGGGCGCGTCGCTGCGACCCCGGACGAGGCGCGTGCGGCGGCTGAGGAGCTCGGCACGCAGGTCGTGGTCAAGGCCCAGGTGCTGACCGGCGGCCGCGGCAAGGCGGGCGGGATCAAGCTCGCCGACTCCCCGGACGAGGCCGCGCAGCACGCCGAGGCGATCCTCGGCATGGACATCAACGGCCACGTCGTTCGCAAGCTCTGGATCGAGCAGGCGTCCGACATCGAGCGCGAGTACTACCTCTCGATCACGTTCGACCGCGGCGCGAAGAAGGCACTGTTCATGCTGACCAAGGAGGGCGGCATCGACATCGAGGAGGTCGCCTCCGAGCGGCCCGAGGCGCTGGCGCGGCTGCACGTCGACCCGCTCGAGGGCTTCCAGCCCTACCAGGCCCGCAGGCTCATCTATGCGGCCGGGATCGAGGCCCCTGACGAGCAGAAGCAGATCCTGGCCATCGTCCAGAAGCTCTACGACGCGTTTGTCGGCGCCGACGCGCTGCTCTGCGAGATCAACCCGCTGATCGTCACGCCCGAAGGCGAGGTGAAGGCGCTCGACTCGAAGTTCACGGTCGACGACAACGCGCTGTACAGGCATCCGGACATCGCGGAGATGCGCGACCTCGAGGCGTATCCGCCCGAGGAGCGCGCCGCCCGCGAGAAGGGCGTCACCTACGTGAAGCTCGAGGGCGAGGTCGGGATCCTCGGCAACGGGGCCGGTTTGGTCATGTCGACACTCGACGTGATCGCGCTCGCCGGCGGGAAGCCCGCGAACTTCTGCGACCTCGGCGGCGGCGGCGACGCCCAGGGCGTC
Organism: uncultured Actinomycetes bacterium; assembly: GCA_963794605.1. GTDB lineage: Bacteria > Actinomycetota > Thermoleophilia > Gaiellales > Gaiellaceae > VAXT01. Next base: position 577,234 of record CAWCEN010000004.1, on the reverse strand, counting down.
GTCGACGCGCTCGAGATCATCAGCGCCGACCCGCAGGTCAAGTCGATCTTCTTCAACATCTTCGCCGGGATCACGCGGTGCGACATCGTCGCGCGCGGGATGCTCCAGGCGCTCGACCAGACCGGGATCGAGCATCCGATCGTCGTCCGGTTCGACGGGACGAACGCGGAAGAAGGGCGGCAGATCCTCGAGGACGCCGGGCGCGACAACATCCACGTCGAGGCGACGATGCTCGACGCCGCGAAGCGTGCAGTGGAGCTGGCCCAATGACCGATGTCTGGTCGGAGCGGGCCGAGGCGTACCGGCACAGCGACGCCCATTCGCAGGGACGCGATCTCGAGCTTTTCGCGGAGTGGGCCGAAGGGCGGACAGCGCTCGACCTGGCGACCGGCGGTGGGAACGTCGCACGCGTCCTGGGCGAGGCCGGGCTCGAGGTCGTGACGATCGACTCGGCGCCCGGCATGAACCCGACCGTCGTCAGCCGTGCAGAGGAGATCCCGTTCGCCGACTCGAGCTTCGACGTCGTCGCCTGCCGTGTGGCTGCGCACCACTTCCAGGATCCGGCGGGCGCCCTGAAGGAGATGGCGCGTGTCAGCCGTGCGCTGGTGCTCGTCGCGGACAACCTGTTCATGGGAGAGCCCGGCGAGGAAGCGGACCGCCTGCGCGACCCGACGCACGTTCGCAACTACTCGGAAGAGGAGTGGCGCGCAATGTTCGACGCCGCCGGGCTCGAGGTCGATGCGTACGAGCTCGAGGACAAGCGGATCGACTTCGAGGCCTGGCTCGAACGGTCGGGCACCCCCGAAGAGGACAGAGGCAGGATCCGCGAGCTGCTCGCCGGCCGGGTCGAGGACGGCAAGCTCCGGCTCGAGCGCGCGATCTTCAAAGCGAGGGTCAGACCTCGCGTAGCTGAAGGCCCCCGAATGTCCTCTCAACGTAACTTGGACGCGTAGCGTGGCGATCATCGTCGGCAACGAGACGCGGCTCGTCGTCCAGGGCATCACCGGCAGCGAGGGCTCGTTCCACGCCGTCCGCAACCGCGACTACGGGACGAACGTCGTCGCCGGGGTCACGCCCGGCAAAGGTGGTCAGGACGTGTCCGGGATCCCGGTCTTCAATACCGTCGCCGACGCCGTCGCCGAGACTCAGGCGAATACGACCCTCGTCTTCGTCCCGGCGCGCTTCGCGGGCGATGCGATCTACGAGGCCGTCGACGCGGGCATCCAGACCGTGATCTGCGTGGCGGAAGGGCTGGCGGCGCACGACATGCTGCGGATCTACAACTACATCCGGCCGAAGGAGATCACGATGCTCGGCCCCAACTGCCCCGGCGCGCTCTCGCCGGGCAAGGCGAACGTCGGGATCATCCCAGCGGAGGTGCTGAGCGAGGGGCGGATCGGCCTCGTCAGCCGCTCCGGGACGCTCACGTACCAGATCGGCTACGAGCTGGCCCAGCGCGGGCTTGGGAACTCGACGATCGTCGGGATCGGCGGCGATCCGGTCGTCGGCTCGTCCTTCATCGACGTGCTCGGGCGCTTCGAGACGGACGAGGAGACGGACGTCGTCGTGATGGTCGGCGAGATCGGCGGCGACGAGGAGGAGAAGGCGGCGCGCTACATCGAGCAGGAGATGTCCAAGCCGGTCGTCGCCTACATCGCGGGCTTCACGGCCCCGCCGGGCAAGACGATGGGGCACGCGGGCGCGATCATTTCGGGCACGTCGGGCACGGCCGAGGCCAAGAAAGCCGCGCTCGAGGCCGCGGGAGTCATCGTCGGGACGACGCCGACCGAGGTCGCCGAGCTGGCGGCCGACACCGCCGCGCGCGTCTAGCGCGCGACTGTCACCGGGATTCGGGGCCTGGCGCCGAAGTTGCGGCTGTAGCGCGGGCCCCATTGCGGCGCGCGGATTACCCAGCGGCCGGCTGCGCGGAAGCGGAAGGCCGCGGACCAGAGGTAGCGCTTCGTCGTCCTGCGGATCGAGACGCGATGCACCCGGCCGTTCGGCGCGACCGCTTCGACCTGGAACGGGTAGGTCACCGCGGCCGGCCTCAGGACGCAGCAGGAGCCATCCGCCCGTTTGTAGGTCCAGTAGGGCCGGAGCTGAATGGTCGAGGCGGCACCGACCCTGGGCGCGTTCGGCACGAGGGCCAGCTTCACCTCGAGGGCTGCGACGGCCGATGCAGGAAACGCAAGCGCGACGAATGCCACGGCGGCGAGCTTCATGTCCGGGCCTGATTCTAGGGTGACTCCATGGAGCCGATCTCCTTCGCCCGCGGCGTGCCGGCGCCGGAGTGCCTCGCGGTCGAGGAGCTTGCCGACTGCGCGCGCGCCGCAATCGAGCGGGACGGCGCCACAGCGCTGAACTACGGCCCGGCCGGCGGCTACGCGCCTCTCCGCGACTGGATCGCCGACCGCCACCGAGTGGAGCCCGAGCGAGTCGTCCTCACGAACGGCTCGCTCCAGGGCTTTCGCTTCCTCGCCGAGCTGCTCTCGCCGACCGGAACCGTGATCGTCGAGGCACCGACCTACGACCGGCCGCTGAAGATCCTCACCGAGCTCGACGCGGAGGTGATCTGCGTCCCGCTCGACGAGGAGCCCGCCGTGAACGGAGGCGCGTTTCTCTACACGATTCCGACGTTCCAGAACCCGACCGGCCGCACGCTCTCTCACGACCGCCGCAAGCACCTGGCGAGTCTCGCCAAGGGCGGGTTGCTAGTGCTCGAGGACGACCCGTACGGCCTCGTCCGCTTCGAAGGAAAACCGCCGCCGACCGTGTTCGAGCTGGCCCGCGGCGAGAACGTCGTCTTCAGCTCGTCTTTCTCGAAGACGGTCGCCCCGGGCCTCCGGGTCGGCTACCTGGTGCTGCCGAGCGCCCTCGCGGAACGGGTCGTGGCCGCAGCGACCGCCTCGTACATCACGCCTGGGCTCTTCTCGCAGGCGACCGTGTACGAGTTCGTGCGCCGTGGGAGCTTCGAGCCGAACCTCGAGCGCATCTGCGGACTGCTCCGCGAGCGTCGCGACGCGATGGTCTCTGCGCTCGAGCGGCACCTGCCCGAGGCGACCTGGACGGTCCCGGAAGGCGGCTACTTCGTCTGGCTCGACCTCCCGGACGGGGTCGCGGCCACCGATCTGCGCGCCGAGGGCGTCACGTTCGTCACCGGCTCCGACTTCTTCTGTGGGCCGGGCGGGGAGAGCGCGCTCCGGCTCGCGTTCAGCTACGAGTCGCCGGCCGCGATCGAAGAGGGGGTCCGCCGTCTGGCGTCAGCCGTCCGGGCCGCGATCGTGCCGAGTCGCGCTGCCTAGGCGCCGCTTCGCGGTGCCGACATCAATTCTCCGGTAGCTGTGAACGGCCGGACTGGCGCCGCCGCCGGTAGAGCTGGGAACCGAGAACGCCGCCCAGGAAGCCGATCGCGATCAGGAGAATGAACAGCCAGATCAGGCGTGCGTTCGCCGAGAAGAGAACGAAGTCGATCTTGACCGGGTCGTTGTTCTTGACGATGAACGCGATCAGCCAGAGCGCGATCAGGACGAGCCCGATGACGATCGCGTACAGACGAGGCTGCCAATCTTCTACCGGCCCGCTGGGTCGCCTGAACAGCCCCACGAAACGAGTCTAAAGACCCTCGAGCGGGCGAACTAGGCGGGCCGGCCCAGCGCGTCGTTAGGCGGCGTGCTGGGCGGCCCGCGGTATCAAGCGGGCCTGTTGCGGGGGAGAGAGAGTGCCTCTACCGACCGGGCGAAAGGTCGGGCAGGGGGACTCGGGGAGGGCGCACAGGCCAGCTTGCCTGAAGTAGCAAAGTGCGCAGCTTGCTTTATTCTTTTTGCTCACTGTCTGTTTTTGCTCCTGGCTGGCGTACCCGGCGATTCGAGCGATCATGAGGGCTAGTGCCGCGAGTTTCAAGAGTCGCCGGGGACGAAAACTGAGCAAATTCCGGCAGGATCAAACTGCCGAAATTTGCGGATTTCCGAGCCTTTCAGTTCAGCGTTGCCAGCGCGCGCAACGCCTGTCGATAAGTGTGCACAGGGATTACGCGCATGTTTCCTGCGTAGCGGCGTGCTTCCTGGGCGTTTTCCCCAGCCGGAACGAGAAAGACGTCCGCTCCGGCGCGCCTGGCCCCGATCGTCTTCTGTTTGAGGCCTCCGACGGGGATGACCGAGCCGTCGAGACACATCTCTCCGGTTGCCACCACCTTGTGGCCGTGATCGACGTCGTGCCCGAGCTTCTCGGCGACGTCGAGAGCGAACGCGAGGCCGGCCGACGGCCCGCCGACTTGCCCGAGGTCGATGTGAACAGGGACCGGAAGCGAGATCTTCGTCGGGGTCTGCAAAGCGCAGCTCGTGAGCACGCCGATGACCGAGCGCTTCTTGTCCTCGGGGTCCGGCGCCGTCTTCACGTCGACCGTGCGGACTGTGCCGCCGCGGCGCACGGTGAGCGCGACGCGCTGGCCCGGGCGGTGCCTCGTGATCTGACGGCGCAGAGCAGGGAGCGACGGAGTCGGGTGGCCGTCAACGGCAGCGATCGCGTCGTTCGCTCGCAGCTTGCCCGCGGAAGGCCCGTTCGGGTTCACGTCGGCGATCACGGTCCCGGGTGACTTGACGGGGACGCGGTAGCCGAGCTCCTTCAGTGCAACCGCGGCACCGATCTCCTGGGACTGGGCCATCGCCCTCAGCTCCTGGCGCTGGTGCTGCCGGTCGCTCTGGCCCGGAGCGACCACGGCCTCTGCCGGGACGAGCGTCGAGCCCTCGTGCAGGCCCGGGAACAGCTTCTCGAGCAGGCTGGCCTTCTTGACCTCGATTGCGACGTAGTAGATCCCGCCGCCGTCACGGTCCTGGCGCTCGCCCTCCACGGTGACGTACGGCGCGAGCGGCTGGGCCTTGTCCGGCAGGAAGATGTACTCGTCCGAAGGGATGAGGTAGAGCAGCCCGACGACGGCCGCGAGCACGAGGCCGCCCGCAACGAGAAGCTTGAAGAACCGGGCCATTTTGTCAGGATACGGGGGCGTACTGGGTCTGGTTCAGAGCAGAGAGCGCGAGAGGCCGCCGTCGACCGGGATCACCGTGCCGGACACGTACGAGGCCCGGTCGGAGGCCAGGAAGCAGATCACTTCCGCGACCTCCCTCGGCCGGCCGAAGCGGCGCAGAGGGATCACGGCCATCTCATCGGCCCGGGAGCGGTTGACGAACGACTCGGCGAGGCGCTCTGTCTCGATCTTCCCGGGCGCGATCGAGTTGACCGTGATTCCGTCCGGACCGACCTCGCGGGCGAGCGTCTTCGCCCAGCCGATCACGCCCGGGCGTACCAGGTTGGAGAGAGCCAGGTTGTCGAGCGGCTCGCGAACCGAGCTGGACTCGATGTTGATGATCCGCCCGTTCCCGCTTCGCCGAAGATGGGGGAGACAGAGGTTCGTGAGCCGGATCGCAGAGATCAGGAGCAGCTCGACGGCGGACTCGACGTCCTCGTCGGTCAGCTCCAGGGCTGACGTACGCGGCGGGCCGCCGCTGTTGTTGACCAGGATGTCGATGCTGCCGAAGGCCTCGAGCGTTTTCTCGACGAGGCGCTTCAAATCCTTGGGGTTGGTGACGTCGCCGCGGACGGCGAGCGCTCCGAGTCTCTCGGCCTGGCGTCCGAGCTCGTCACGGCGGCGCGCGAACATGGCGACGTTGGCGCCCTCGGCGCTGAGTGCCTCGGCGGCCGCCAGCCCCATTCCGGCGGACGAGCCGCAGACGATCGCCGTCCGGCCGCTGAGACCGAAGTCCATCGCTAGGAACCGAGGACGCCGACGACTTCGCGAACGGCGTCTGCCGATGCCTGGAGTGCGGCCTGCTCGTCGTCGGTCAGGTCGAGCTCGACGATCTCCTCGATCCCGCCCGCGCCGAGCTTGACCGGGACGCCCATGTAGAGGCCGTCGATCCCGTACTCGCCCTCGAGATAGGCGGTGCAGGGCAAGATGCGCTTCTCGTCGAGCATGACCGCGTCCACCATCTGCGCGCTCGCGGCGCCGGGCGCGTACCAGGCCGAGGTGCCGAGCAGTTTGACGACCTCGCCTCCGCCGACGGCAGTTCGCTGGACGAGCTCGTCGATTCGATCCATGGAGACGAGCTTGGTCAGCGGCACGCCGCCGACTGTCGTCGCGGAGATGACCGAGACCATCTGGTCGCCGTGGCCGCCGAGAACGACGGCCTGCACGTCCTTCGCGGACGAGCCCGTCTCCCAGGCGATGAACGTCTGGAGACGCGCCGTGTCGAGGATCCCGGCCTGGCCGAAGACACGCTCTTTCGGGAAGCCGGAGACGGTTTTGGCGACGTGGCACATCGCGTCGAGCGGGTTCGAGACGATGATCAGGATCGCGTTCGGCGACTGCGCTACTGCCGCCTCCGTGACGGAGCCGACGATCTTCTCGTTCGTCGACACGAGGTCGTCGCGGCTCATGTCGCCCGTGCGCGGGACTCCCGCGGTGATGACGACGACGTCCGACCCGGCGGTGGCTTCGTAGCTCGTCGAGCCGGTCACATTCGGCTCGTAGCCGAGCACGGCGGCGGCCTGGTTGATGTCGAGCGCCTTGCCCTCGGGAAGGCCCTCCTTGATGTCGACGAGCACGACGTCGCAGTAGTCGCGCCGCGCGAGCTCCTGCGCGCACGTCGCGCCGACGTTCCCGGCTCCGACGACCGTCACCTTGCGACGCCGGCTCAAACGGTCACCCCCATCTGCTCGATGATCGCGTCTGCCACGTCGCTCGTCCCGACGGCGGTCGGATCGTCGCGCGACGGCTTCATGTCGTAGGTCACGCTCCTGCCCTCGGCGATCACTGCTGCGATCGCCTCCTCGAGGCGGTCGGCTGCGCCGGCTTGCTCGAGGTGCCGCAGCATGAGCACGCCGGAGAGCATCATCGCCATCGGGTTCACCTTGTTCTGGCCCGCGTACTTGGGCGCGGAGCCGTGAGTCGGCTCGAACACGGCCGCCTCGGTGCCGAAGTTGCCGCCCGGCGCCAGTCCGAGCCCGCCGATCAGGCCTGCGGCCAGGTCGGAGACGATGTCGCCGTACAGGTTCGGAAGCACGAGCACGTCGTACTCCTCGGGCCGCTGGACGAGCTGCATCGAGAGGTTGTCGACGATCCGGTCCTCGAACTCGATGTCCGTGTTCTGCTCCGCGACCTCGCGTGAGATCTGGAGCCAGAGACCGTCCGAGAACTTCATGATGTTCGCCTTGTGCACGGTCGTCACCTTGCGGCGACCGAGCCGGCGCGCGTAGTCGAAGGCGAACTGGACGATCCGGCGCGTGCCCTCGATCGAGATCGGCTTGATCGAGATCCCGGAGTTGTCGGGCAGCTGGCCGCCGCGCGCGCGGATCCACTCGGTCAGCTCCACAGCCTCGGGCGAGCCGACCTCGTACTCGATGCCGGCGTAAAGATCCTCGGTCGCCTCGCGGACGATCACGAGGTCGACGTCCTCGTAGCGTGACCGGACTCCCGGGTAGCTCTTGCAGGGTCGCACCTGGCCGTAGAGGTCGAGGCCCTTGCGCAGCGCGACATTGACCGAGCGGAAGCCGCCGCCGACCGGGGTCGTGATCGGGCCCTTGAGCGCGACGCCGCTGGCGCGGATCGCGTCCAGGACGTGGTCGGGAAGCGGGTTCCCGCCGTGTTGATCCATCACGTCGCTGCCGGCGAGCTGGACGTCCCAGTCGAAGTCGACGCCGGTCGCCTCGAGCACGCGACGGGTCGCCTCGGTCAGCTCCGGGCCGGTGCCGTCGCCCGGAATCAGGGTCACTCGGTGAGTCATCGGCGGCGACTCTACCGATAGATTTCGGATCGATGAACGACTTCAAGCCCGGACTCGAGGGCGTCGTCGCAGTCGAAACGGCGATCGCCGCGCCCGATCGGGAAGGCGGCGCGCTCCGTTACCGCGGCTACGACATCGAAGACCTCGTCGGGCGGTACCCGTACGAGAACATCTGGGGACTGCTGGTCGACAACGACCTGAACTCGAAGATGCCCGACCCCGAGCCGTATGTGCCGCAGGGCCTGACCGGCAACGCGCCCGCCGATCTCCAGTCCGAGGTCGCTCACCTCGCCGGCGTGTGGAAGCTCAAGAAGCTCGTCGACATCGACGACGAGCAAGCTCGCGACGACCTCGGACGGCTGTCCGCGCAGATGATGGGGATCGTGGCGCGCTCGGCGGCCGTCGCGGAGGGACGCGAGCCGGCGCCGGACGACGTCGTGGCGCGAGGCGAGACGGCGGCCGAGAAGTTCCTGCTCCGGTGGCGCGGCGAGGCGGATCCGGATGACGTGAAGGCGATCGACACGTACTGGATCTGCACCGCGGAGCACGGCCTCAACGCCTCCACGTTCACTGCGCGGGTGGTCGCCTCGACCGGAGCCGATTGTGGCGCGGCGATGTCAGCCGCCGTCGGAGCGCTGAGCGGGCCCCTGCACGGCGGTGCGCCCGCACGTGTGCTGCCGATGCTCGACGAAGTGGCGAAGACCGGCGATCCGGAGGGTTACGTCAAGAACATCCTCGAGCAGCACGGCCGGATCATGGGCTTCGGCCACCGCGTCTATCGCGCTGAGGATCCTCGTTCGCGGATTCTGAAGCGCGTGGCTCAGGAGGTCGGTTCGCCGCGCATCGAGGTCGCCGAGGCGCTAGAGGAGGCGGCGCTGGCCGAGCTCCACAAGCGAAAGCCGGACTACGTGATCGCAACGAATGTCGAGTTCTACTCCGCCGTGCTCCTGGACGCCGCCGATGTCCCGCCGGACCTGACACCGGCGATGTTCGCGTGCTCGCGTGTGGCCGGCTGGTCGGCGCACATCCTCGAGCAGAAGCAGACCGGGCGCCTGTTCAGGCCCGCCGACCGCTACGTCGGCCCCGAGCCGCGGTCGCTGAGCGCTGTCTGAGCTCGCGTCAGCCGCTGCCGAGGCGGCCTCGCTCGCAGAACAGGGCTCGGAGCGCGAGCTCGCCGAGCTGCGGACCAAGTGGCAGGACGAGCTCGAGGCTTCCATCCGTTCGCCGGACTATCGCGAGCGCGCCGTCGCGTACAGGGCGGTCGGGCAGTTCCGCTTCCGGCAGAAGACGGAGCTCTTGCGGCGCGGGCTCGAGGACGAGAGCCCCGCGTGTCGCGGCTCGGCGCTGATCTCGCTCGAGCTCCTCTCCCGCGACCATCCCGGGCTCGTCAACGACGTGCGCCCGCTTCTCCACGAGCTCGCCTCGCACGACGACAACCAGGCCGTGCGTCGGCTCGCGATCATCTGCCTGAGTAACGGCTCGCCCCAGCGGGAGACGATTCTGATCCTGACCACAATCGCCGACGACGACGAGCAGGACCGCGAGCTACGCGCAGCGGCGCGCAAGGTCGGCGAGCAGCTGCGCAAGAAGGCCGCGGTACGACGCTAGTTAGACTCCCCGATGAGGGGGTCAGGTGAGATTCTGGGGGAACGCTCATCGCCACGCTCGTGGCAGCAATCGTCGTCGCTGCGGCGGCTGCATCCGCGGCCCCCTCCGGTACTGACCCCGACCTCGAGCCCGGTTTCCCAGTCAAGACCTACGAGCGCGCCGGGACGTACCACGGAGGGCCGGCGGTTCTCACGCTCGTCGGAAACATCGACGCCGACCCCACGCTCGAGATCCTCGCGACCGGGCTCGCCGCCGGGCCGCTCTATGCCTGGAACGCGGACGGGTCTGCGGAACCCGGATGGCCGGTCGGGATCCTGGGCGCGGCCATGCCGGCCCTCGGCCAGCTCTCGGCGTCCGATCCAGGGCTGGAGGTCTTCTCGGCGCACTTCGGCGGTGCTCTCGTCGCCTACAACGGCGCCGGCGCGATGCTCCCGGGGTGGCCGCGCGAGGCGTCCAACTACATCGCCTCGCCGCCGAGCCTGGGCGACGTGGACGGCGACGGGCTCGACGAGATCTTCGTCGAGGAGGAGGACTGGGCGCTGCACGCGTACCGGGCGAACGGGACGGGTCTCCCGGGCTGGCCGGTCAGCGGAGACGGCGGACAGGAGCGCCACACCCCCGCGATCGGCGACCTCGACGGCGACGGGGCGCCCGAGATCGTGACCGTGTCCGGGTGGACGAGCCCCGGGATCTACATCCATGCGTACCACCGCAACGGCAGCGAGGTCGCCGGCTTCCCCGTCCTGATGAACGGCGAGGTCGACACGTTTCCGGCGATCGGAGACATAGACGGGGACGGCGCGCCGGAGATCGTGCTCGTTGCGTCCGAGGGAATCACGTCGTACGTCAAGGTGCTGGCGGCGAACGGGACGGTCGAGCGGACGATGACCGCCGTCGGCGACGTCGCTTACGGAACCGCGCCTGCGCTCGGAGACCTGGATGGCGACGGCGTGCCCGAGATCGTCGTGCAGACCGACGATGCGCTCAACGTCTGGAAGGGCAACGGGACGGTCTTCCCGGGCTGGCCGCGCACGTGGGCGAACAGCTGGCAGGGCAGCTCCGCTCCGGTGATCGGGGACGTGGACGGGGACGGGCTGCAGGACATTGCGGTCACGAAGCAGGTCGCGGGCTCCTCGGAGTCGGGCGAGGTCCGGCTCTACGACCGGAACGGCGTCCTGCATCCGCATTTTCCGAAGCAGCTCGAGCTGGGGTCGGGCGGCGTGCCGGCGATCGCGGACATCGATCTCGACGGCCGAAACGAGCTCGTCGTGCTCGGGAGCGCGTGGAGCGGCTTCGAAGGGCTGTACGACAAGGTTTGGGTGTACGACCTGCACGGCTCGACTTACGGCGCCATCGAGTGGGGCCAGTTCGGCGGGAACGCGCGGCACACGGGTCTCTACGGACCGCCTCCACCTCCACCTCCGCCGCCTCCGCCACCTCGCCGCCTCCGCCGCCTCCGCCGCCTCCGCCGCCTCCACCTCCACCTCCGCCGCCTCCACCTCCGCCGCCGGCACCGCCTCCGCCGCCTCCGCCGCCTCCGCCACCACCCCCACCGCCTCCGCCACCGGGCCCTCCCCCTCCTCCGCCGCCACCGGCAAGGCGATGCGTCGTTCCACGTGTCGTCGGCATGAAGCTCGGGCGAGCACGCACGCGCATCCGCCGCGCGCACTGCTCGGTGGGGCGCGTCACGAGACGACACTCGCGTCGCGTCGGGCGCGTTCTCTCCCAGCGCCCGGGGGCGGGTACGCACATGAGAGGGGGCGGCAAGGTCCGACTCACCGTCGGGCGCCGCTGAGCCCGACCTAGTAACAGACTGCTACGAGCAGGTCAGGAGCAGGAGCAGGGAGTGCGGCCGCACGATGGGCACGAGCGGCGGCGTTTCCAGTCGAGCATGCTCTTGCCGATCCCGCTCATCACCATCAGGTAGCCGACGCCGCTCGTGAGGGCGAAGAGCATTGCCATCTGCGGGTCAAGTTGAGCCATCCTTCTTAGGTGTTGCCATCGGCGCGCCACCGGAAACCTTGAGCGTTCGTTTCGCGTGCGGGTGAGCGGCGAAATACGCCTCGCGGCGCCTACGGTCCGTGACGTGCGTGTAGAGCTCCGTCGTGGCCAGATCCGCGTGACCGAGCATCTCCTGAACGCTTCGTAGGTCGGCGCCTCCCTCGAGCAGGTGCGTGGCGAAGGAGTGGCGGAGCAGATGCGGGTGGATCCGGCTCGGCTCCAGACCTGCTTTCCCGGCCAGGCGGCGCAGGATCAGGAACGCGCCCGCGCGCGTCAGCGGCCCGCCCTTGGCGTTCAGGAACAGCTCGGGGCGGTGGCGTTTGTCCAGGAAGGGCCGTCCGCGGCTCAGGTAGCGGCGCAGCGCGTCGGCGGCGCTTCTCCCGAGCGGCACGATCCGCTCCTTGTCGCCTTTGCCGATCGAACGAACGAGCCGTTCGTCGAGGTCGACGCCGTTTTTCTCGAGGCCGACGGTTTCGCTGACGCGCAGGCCCGCGCCGTAGAGCAGCTCGACGAGCGCTCGGTCGCGGAGATCTCTTGGTTTGACGCCGTTCGCCGCCTCGACCAGCCGCTCGGCCTCGCCGGGCGAGAGCGTGCGCGGGAGGCGGCGTGCTCTGCGAGGGAGGCCGACGTCCGCCGCGGGATTCTCCTCCTGGGCTCCGATCAGCACCCGGTGGCGAAAGAACGACCTGACGGCGGCCATGCGGCGCGCGATCGTCGTCGCCGCCAGTCCGCGCGCGCGCAACTCGGCCACGTAGCGCTCGAGCTCCTCGGGCGTCGCCGTCGCGGGCGTGTGACCGAGGAAGTCCGTCAGCGCGGCCAGGTCGCGCCGGTAGGCCTCGACGGTCCTCGGCGCCAGTCGCGCCGCCGAGACCGCCAGAAAGGCTTCGGTTTCAGGATCTCGGGTGGGCCCGGTCATAGACCTTGCGCAGCCGCTTTCCGTCAACGTGGCTGTACGTCTGCGTCGTCGACAGCGAGCTGTGGCCAAGCAGCTCCTGGATCACCCGCAGGTCGGCGCCGCCCTCGAGTAGGTGCGTCGCGAAGGCGTGGCGCAGCCGGTGCGGATGCGGGAAGAGCCGCCTGATCGTGCTCGTGTCCAGCCGCCGGCCGCGCGCGGAGACGAAGAGAGCGTCCTCGGCCCCGTTGACGAGCTCCGGTCGCGCCTGGTCGAGGTAGAGACGAAGGCGGTACGCCGCCTCCTCGCCCAGCGGCACGACGCGCTCCTTGTTTCCCTTGCCGCGAACGTGGACCGTCTCCTGCTCGAAGTCGACGTCGGCGAGATCGAGGTCGACCGCCTCACGACTGCGCAACCCGGCCGAATAGACGAGCTCGAGGAGCGCGCGGTTGCGGAGCGCGAGCCGATCGACGCCCGTGTGCTGATCGAGCACAGCGTCGACCTCGTCGCGCTTCGGCGCATCGGGCAGGCGACGAGCGCGCCTCGGCCCGACCTGCCCGTCCGGGACGCGTCCCGCGCCGAGCGTGAACCTGAGCAGCGCACGCACCGCGGCCAGCTTGCGCGCGATCGTGGCAGGGGCGAGCTTGCTCGGATAGCGCCCCGGGCGTGAGGCGCCGAGGTCGGCGATGTAAGCGCTCAGCGTTGCGGCGTCGACGTCCTCGAGCGACTGCCCGCGCTTTTGAAGCCAGGACGCAAATTCCTCGACGTCGACGCGGTACCCGCGACGGGTCGCTTCCGAAAGCTCGGGCGAGTCGAGGAACCGCTCGATGAGGGTGCGGTCCGTCACCTCGACGGATTCGCGGTGCCAGGTCGTTCGCCTGCTAGTGAACGGAGTCGACGATCTCGGCCGAGAGGCTCGGGAAATCGGCGAGGAACTCTGCGCGAGCGTTCTTGAGCCGCGCGATGCCCTCGTCGCATTCCTGCTTGCGGCCCGTTGCCTCGTACAGCCGCTGCGGCTGCAGGATGTCGATGTCCTCGGAGTCGATGCCCGGCACCGACGCGGCGACCAGGTAGCCGAAGTCCGGATCCGGAACCCACTCGATCGTGCCCTCGGCGATGCCTTTCACGATCGCGGAGGAGTGCTTGATCTTGACCTTCTTCGAGCGCTCGTCCTCTTCCGGCCCGCCGACCCGTCCCGTGTTCATCAAGTAGACCTCGAGCGGGTGCTCCTCGAGCAGCTCGAGGAAGCGGTTGCCCTGGAGATCGTGTGGCATCGGGAAGAACGGGTTCGTCCCCGGCACGCGCAGGAACACTCCAGCCTCGTCCGCGCCGCCAGCGCTCGTGCCCTGCGTCTCTCCGAGCATGAAGAAGGCCGCCGCCTGCGGCCCTTCGAGCTTGGCGACGGCCGGGATGATGTTCTCGTTCCGGTTCAGGATCAGCAGGAAGTGCGCCTCGTCGACCTCCTCGTCGACGCCTGACTCGATGACCCCGAACGGGAACGTCGCGCGTCCGTTGGGCGTGTAGCTCGTGTCGTAGAAGTCGACCTCGTCGCCGTGCTGGGACACGTTCTCGAGGTACGAGTCGGGCTGCGTGACCGCGCCGTAGATCGTCGGCTCGTCGTCCGGGTTGAGCCCGAACGTCTTCGCGAAGCAGCCGTTCTCGGTGGCCATGATCCGCCCGTCGGGCATCCAGGCCACGAAGTCGTCCTGCACCGGCAGCGAGCCGTTCTGGCGCGTGAAGGTGGTCGTCGTCTTGCCCGTTCCTGAGAGGCCGACGATCAGCCCGACCCTGCGACCGCCGGGAGTGGGAATGATCTTGCAGCCCGCGTGGAGCGGCAACCCGCCGCGGTCGTAGACGAGCTTGTTCCACATGCGCAGGCCGCCCTTCTTCGACTCGCCGAAGTAGTCCGAGTTGAAGACGCGGGTCACGCCCTGCTCGAGATCGACCGCGATCAGGCGGTCGTCCGGATAGCCGTCGGCCTTCAGGTTCGGCGTGTAGACGACGGTCAGCTCGGGCTCGTGCTCCTGCATGCCCTCGTCGGGTGTGAAGTAGAGCTGCTGCTGCATCCCGGCGATGTTTGCGTTCGCCGCCTCGATGTACAGCCGAGCGGGCGTCCGGTAGTCGGGATCGTTCCCGATGTAGCCGTCGATCACGACCATGTCCTGCTCCGCGATGTACGCGTCCTGCGCCTCGGCCCAGTTGTGGCCTTCCTCGCGCGTGATCGACTGGTTCTGCCCGTCGGGCTCGTCGGTGACGATGAAGGTCGAGCGCGTCGAACGGGAGACGACCTGGGTCTGAACGTTCAGGTTCCCGTGGCTCGTCGGCTTCGCGTTCGGCATCTGCGCCGCCAGCGCTTTGACGTCCGCGGGGGACGGGTTCTCGATGACGTTGGCCGCCTCGGGCAGCCGGAAGAGCATCTTCGCCACGAGTCGGGATGTTACCCGGGCGCCGTGGAATTCCTCCCAGCTGACCGGCTGCTTCTTCGTTAGCGGCCGGTGAGCCGGCCGTGACTGCGCCGTTTGGGCGCCCTTCGAGCGTGGGGGCGAAAGGAGGTGACCCCCATGCTCACCAAGATCCTCATCTCGCTCGCGGCTTTGACAGCGGCAGTCGTGACGATCGCGTCAGCCGCTCAGGTCAGCGGCCTGAACGGGCCGCAGCCGGCGCACTCGGCCAGCAACGACGGCGGTACCGGAGGCCCCTGAGCACACACGAGCCCTCGGAGCGAACGGAAGGCCCCGCGAGTCGGGGCCTTCCGCTGTCTACGACACGACGAGCTCGTCGAGCAGCTCACGCGCCTTCGTCGCCAAAACGGCGTTCCCCTTGCGATCGAACACCCGGGCTGCCTGCTCGACCGGGGGCATCGCGTCCCCGAATCGACCCTGGAGCCGAAGGACGCGGGCGAGGACGAGCAGTGTCGCTCCCTGCCTATTGAGCATGTCGGTGGTTCGGGCCAGTCGAACGGCTTCCTGCGCGAGCGCCTCTGCCTCGGCCGGCGCTCCTGTCGCGGCCTTGACGTCCGCTTGAACGGCGAGCCGCGCGGATTGCGCTTCGATGTCGTCGACCGAGGTATGCCGTTCGGAGATCAGAAGCCACTGAGCTGCCTCCTCGAGCCGGCCCAAAGCGTGGAGTGCCTCCGCAAGCTCGGCTGCCCGCGTCGCGAGCAGCGACAGCTCGTGCGTCTCCTCGAGGCTCAGGCAGCTTTCGCGCAGGATCGCCTCGGCGCGGGCGTAGTCTTCGTTCGCCATCTCGATCGCGCCGCCGACAGCTCCGCAGAAGTTCGCGACGGAGGCCGTGGACCCGATGTCCTCGAACGTCGTTCGCGCCTTCGCGACGAGCTCCCGCGCGACGTCGAATCGCCCGCGCATCGCTTCCAGTCCCCCCAGGAAGACGAGGAGATTCGCCTCGCTCGCCAGGTCGGTGACCGCATCCTCCAGGAGCTCCTCGCAGCGGAGCGCGGCCTGAGGCACCGGGGTCGGGCCGTAGTAGAACGCTGTGCCGAGCTCTCCGAAGCACGCCGCCGGCGACCAGCCCGCGCGCCGATAGTGCAGGAGAGCGCGTTCGGCGGCCTCGGCGCGCGCCCTGTTGTCGCCGAGGAGGCCTCCGCGCACGTACGCAACGCGTAACCACGTCCGGCCCAGAGCGCGATCGTCGCCGAGCTCCTCGAAGACGGGAATAGCACTTGCCGCGAGATCGAGCAATGTGCCTGCTTGACCCGAGGGATCCGCGAGCAGGGTGACCTGGGCGAGCTCGATCCGGGCCCGGAACTCGAGCCGCCGGTCTCGACCGGCCGACTCGTCGAGCGCCTGCCGCAGCGCGCCCTCGGCCTCGCTGATCAGGCCGGAGGTCCTCAGCGCGCCGGCAAGCTCACAGAGGTACTCGCTGCGCAGGGTGCCTCCTGGAAGCAGCGACGTCGCGCGACCGAGAAGATTGACCGCGGCCGAGGTGTCGGCTCGCTTCCAGGCGCGAATACCAGCGGTGCCGAGATGCTCGCCCCCGCGCAGGGCGAGGTTCGGCAGCGTAGCGTCCCCGGGTCGAAGCTCGGCCCGGTAGCGATGGGCCTGCTCGAGGTGGTAGCCGACGATCTCTTCTGCCCCTTCCTCGCGATGCTCGAGCCAGGCAGCAAATCGCTCGTGGAGGTCGCCCCGTGCGTCCTTCGTGATCCCCGCGTAGGCCACGTCCCGGATCAGAACGTGCCGGAAACGGAATCCGTCAGCGGCAACCTTGCCCGCGCGCACCGGCTCGACGAGCCCCCGGCGGGTCAGCGCGATCAGGCGACCGTCCGCACCGGCGAGCTCATCCGGTGGCGAGAGATGAAGGACGGCGCCGCGGGTGAACTCGCGGCCAGCGACCGCTGCTCGTTCGAGCAAGCCCCGTTCGTCGGGCTCGAGCCGGTCAAGGCGGCTTGCGAGAAGAGCCTCGACCGAGGGCGGCACCGACTCCAGAGCCTCGGCTCCAGCCTCATCGAGATACGCGAGCAGTTGCTCGACGAAGAGGGGATTCCCCTCTGCGAGCTCGACGACACGCCGACGCGTCTCTTCGTCGAGCAGCGGTCCGGCCAGTCCGTCGATGAGCGTTTGGGCCTGGGACTCCGTTAGCGGCTCGAGCTTGACGACGTCGGCCTCCGCGCCCAGTGCGGGTCGCTCGCTTCGAAGCTCGGGTCGCGCCAGACAGACCACGAGGAGCGGCGCTTCGATCGTCCAGGCCGCGAGGTACTCGACGAGGTCGAGGAACGTCGGCTCTGCCCAGTGCAGGTCCTCGAGCACGACGACGAGCGGCTGACGCCGTGCCAGTGCTTCGAACAGGCAACGGACTGCCCAGAAGAGCTCTCCGGTCGGTGCAGTCCCCTCGCTCTGGCCGGTGAGCTCGGCGATCCGTTCGGCGATCAACGGTCCACGTTCGTCGCGGTCGAGCAGGCGCGCAATCGTTGCCTGGGGGCGCTCGGGCGCGACCTGGCGGACGATCTCGGTCAGCGGGAGATACGTCGCGCCTTCGCCGTACGAAACGCAGCGACCGAGGAGCACTTGCGCCTCGGCCCCCAGGGATGAGTCGAACTCGGCCGCGAGCCGGCTCTTTCCGGTCCCGGCCTCCGCGAGGACGAAAACGACCCGGCTCCGACGCTGGTCCTGAACGGCCGTGAAGGCATCCTGCAGAAACTCGAGCTCCGTCTCCCTGCCCACGAATGGGGCATCGCTGACCGGGCGCGGGCGCCGACTCGTGCTGTCGCTCGGGTCGAGGAGGCGGTACGCGCGGATCGCTCCGAGCGTGCCTCCAACCGGGATCGGCTCCACCGGCTCGGACGTGACCGCGCCGCGGAGGAGCAGCTCTGTGGTCTCGCCGAGCAGGGTTTCGCCCGGGAGGGCGGCTTGCTGGAGGCGCATGGCAACCGTGACCGGGGTGCCGGTGGCGAACGGCTGCCCGGACGCGGCGTCGCCCGTGACCACCTCGCCCGTGTCGATGCCGGTTCTGATCTCGAGCGTGAGGCCGTGGTCGCTCTCCAACTCCGTGTTCAGTCCCGTCAGGGCCTCGTGTAGGTCGTTCGCGGCCCGCAACGCTCGGAGTGCGTCGTCCTCGTGCATCTCGGGCACTCCGAAGACCGCCATCGCGGCATCGCCGATGAACCTCTCGACCGTCCCGCCGTGCCGCTGGACGACTGTGCGGACGATGTCGAAGTAGCGCCGCATGATCGTCCGCAGGACCTCGGGATCGAGTGCGGCGCCGAGGCTGGTGAAGTCGACGATGTCTGCGAAGAGGACGGTGACGGTCTTGCGCCGCTCTTCGCCGGAACGCGTCTCGGCTGCGGGAGCCTCGGGCAGGTCGAGCTCGGGTTCGTGGCGGAGGATCGACTGCTCCAGGTGCTGGAGCTCCGGCGACGGCTCGATGCCGAGCTCGTCGACGAGCGTCTCGCGGGCGGCCCGGTAGGCCTCGAGCGCCTCCGCCTGCCGACCCGAGCGGTAGAGCGCGAGCATGAGCTGCCCGCGCAGGCGCTCCCGGAGAGGATTCTGGGCGACGAGGCTCTCGAGCTCTCCCACGAGCTGCGAGTGGCGACCGAGCTCCAGCCCCGCCTGGACGAGCTCCTCGCGCGCCGCGGTGCGCAGCTCTTCCAGCCGCGCCACCTCGACGTGTGCGAACGGCTCGAACGCGAGGTCGGCGAGCGGCGCCCCACGCCAAATCGCCAGTGCCTCCTGGAGCACTGAGGCCCTCCTCGCGGCATCCCCGCCCTCTGCCGCCTGTGCGACGAGTCGCTCGAAACGGTGCAGGTCGACTCGGGCGGGGTCGACGTCGAGCATGTATCCGGGCTCGCGCGTCTTGACCGTGTCCCGACCGAGCACCTTGCGCAGCTCCGAGACGAGGTTCTGCAGCGAGCCGACCGCGGCCTTCGGGGGGTTTCCTGCCCAGAGCTCCTCGATGAGCACGTCTGTGGAGACGACTTCGCCTGTGTGAAGCAACAGCAACGCCAGGAGGGAGCGCTGCTTCCGTCGCTTGAGCTCGATCGCGCGCCCCTCGACGTGGACCTCGAACGGGCCCAGGACGCGGAACTCGACTTGTTGCACCTGCGACGTTTTACCACTGTCACGCGGCGGCTTCTACTTGGTCGCGTGAGCCGCTTGTGAGTGCTGCATGAGAGGTGCGGCGCACGATCACGGCATGCAGTCAAGAGCAGCAGCGGATCTGAGCGTAGAGGCCGAGCGCTACCTGGCCGCGGTCGCCGTCTTTCGGGCGGAAGGCTGCGAGCCTCAGTGGCGGGTCGAGCCGAGCGTCGGGCCAGCCCGGCTGCGTGTTGACGCCTCGAACGTGCGGGATCCGCTCGCTCCTATCTCGAGGAGGGCGGAATGAGGAACCTACGAATCGTTGCACTCTCCGGCGTCGCGTTGGCGCTCGTTTTCACGGGCGGGCTGTCCGCGGCGGCCGGTGATCTCGATGCGACGTTCGGCGACGACGGCACAGCGCTCACCGACTTCGGCGCGGACGACGTCGCCAACGGAGTAGCCACCCAGGCAGACGGCAAGATCGTCGCCGCGGGATACAGACGGGACCCCGCCAACGGCAGCGACTTTGCGGTCGCTCGTTACAACCGCGACGGAAGCCTCGATTCCGGGTTCGGAAACGGCGGCAAAGTACGGACCGACTTTGGCGGATCGGACGATCGGGGTTCCGCGGTTGCCGTCCAGGCTGACGGCAAGATCGTCGTCGCCGGGTGGGCGCTCGTTCCCGACGGCACCTTCTACACAGACGTTGCGCTTGCCCGCTACAACCCCGACGGCAGCCTCGATTCGTCCTTCGGGAACGGAGGGAAGGTACTCACGAACCTGGAGCGAACCGATTTTGCGAACGGCTTGACTATCCAGCCGGACGGCAAGATCGTCGTCGTAGGTGGCGAAAGGTCGGCTCCGAGTGGGCACGACTACGCATTCGCAGCCGCGCGATACAACCCTGACGGCAGCCTCGACACCACGTTCGGCGGAAGCGGCTACGTCATCACGCCGTTTACCGATGGCCTCGACCTTGCGGAAGGCGTCATCGTCCAGCCCGACGGGAAGATCGTGGCAGCCGGAGTCGCCGACGCGTCGTCGCCGGATACGCAAGACCTCGCGCTCGCCCGTTACAACCCCGACGGGACCCTTGACGCCGGCTTCGACTCGGACGGCAAGGTCCAGACGCGCGATCCGGCGTCCGCCGGAGCCTGGAACGTCGCGAAACAGGCGGACGGCAAGCTCGTTGTCGCGGGAGGAATCGTGGCTCGGTACAACCCGGACGGGAGCCTCGATTCCACGTTCGGCTCAGGCGGGAAGGTGGCTCTCGGCGAGAGCACTTCGGCGCGCGTCGTGCTCGTTGAACCGGACCGCGAGCTCGTCGTTGCAGGCACGTACTTCAATCCGGACGAATTCGTCGTGGCCAAGCTCAAGCAGAACGGTTCGCCGGACAAGAGCTTTGGAGACGACGGCCAAGTCCGGACGGACATCGGATTCAACTCCTACGACGACGTCTACGCGGCCGTCCTCCAATCCGATGGTCGCATCGTCGTTGCCGGCGCCGCTTACGCGAGCTTCAGGGGCCCTCCAGCCGACTTCGCCCTGGCTCGGTACCTGAACCCGGCGCCTTGCAAGGTGCCGGCCGTTCGCGGCCGCAAGCTCAAGGTCGCCAAGGCCAGGATCCGAACGGCACGCTGTGGGGTTGGGATCATCACTCGCAAGCGCTCAAAGGCGGCGAAGAAGGGGCGGGTGCTTTCCCAGCGCCCGAAGGCGGGCACCACCGTCCCCAGTGGGACCGAGGTGAGGCTCGTCGTCGGCAAGGGCCGCCTCCGGTAGTCGCGCGCACAGGAATGGATGGGTCACGGCCCTCGGCGACCTCGGCCGGGGGCCGTTTCTTTCCCCGCGAAGGGTGTGAGCGCGGCGTGAGAGGCGTGTGAGCGACGCCCTCCAGGCTGGACTTCGTGAATCCACGAAAGGAGAGAAGGTTGAGGGGAATCGCTTTCAAATCACTGCGCCGTCTGCCTGTCGCGGCGGCGCTGCTCTTCGTCCTCGTTGCGCCCGGAACTGCTTCGGCCGCGCCGCCGGCGAACGACAACTTCGCTAACGCCGAGACGATCACCGATCGCTTCGGCTGGGTCGAGGGCGACAACAGCGAAGCGACAAAGGAGCCCGGCGAGCCGAATCACGCCGGGAACCCCGGCGGAGCCTCGGTCTGGTACAGCTGGACGGCTCCGAGCTCAGGCCGAGCGACCTTGAACCTCTGTTACGCGGAGTTCGACTCGATGCTGGCGGTGTACGTGGGCAACGACGTCGTGCAGCTCCAACAGGTCGCGGCCGACGACAACGGCTGCGGCGATCAGAGCTGGCTGACGTTCATCGCGAGCGCCGGTGCGACGTACAGGATCGCCGTCGACGGCGCGAACGGTGCCGCGGGGTACTTCGAGCTCGGCTGGGGCATCGGGCCGTCGAACGACGACTTCGCTGCGGCCAACGAGCTACCGGGCGACAGCGGTGCGATCGACGGAGACAACCGCTATGCGACCCTCGAGCCCGGAGAGCCCGAGCACGGTCCTTACGGGTCTGCCTCGATCTGGTACCGCTGGACGGCTCCCTCGACCGGGCCGGCCACGTTCGAGCTCTGCGACAGCTACTTCGACACGATGGTCGCGGTGTACACAGGCGCGAGCGTCAATGGGCTGACCCGGGTCACGCAGGACGACAACGACTGTCCGAACGAGTACGGCGCACGCGTGTCGTTCACGGCCTCGGCCGGGCAGGAGTACCGGATCGCCGTCGACGGTGCGTACGGCGACTGGGGCGACCTCACGCTCCGTTGGAGCCGGACGATCCTCGCTCCGGTCAACCACGGGCCGCCGTCGATTCTGGGCCGCCCGATCGACGGCGCCCAGCTGAGCGCTGCGCAGGGCGTGTGGGGCGGAACGCCTCCCTTCACGTTCGGTTACCAGTGGCTGCGTTGCACGATCAACAACTGCCAGCCCATCTCCGGAGCGAACGGGGCGACCTATTTCCTCACGAGCTCCGACGTCGCCTATCGGCTGAAGGTGCTCGTGACGGCGTCGAACGCGGCAGGTTCCCGGACCGCCGAGTCGGACACGACTGGCATCGTCGCGCCATCGCCCCCGGCGAACGTGATCCCACCTTCGATCATGGGGGATCCGTACCTGGGCGAAAACCTGGCCGTGGATGACGGGCAGTGGAGCGGTACGGAGCCCTCGTACACGTATCGGTGGCAGCGGTGCCGAAGCGGGACCTGCACCGACATCGGAGAGGAGTCGGACTACACGGTGAGCAGCGGCGACCTGGGTAGCAACCTGATCGTGATCGTGACCGCGACCAACGGCGCCGGGTCGGCAACGGCCGCTTCAGCGCCGAGCCGCCGCGTCTCTCGGCGCCCGGTCTGCGTCGTTCCGCGCCTCATGGGCAAGCGGCTGGCCGGAGCCCGCAGATCGATTCGCGCCGCGCACTGCACTCTGGGTCGGGTGCGGCGAGTGGCCTCGCGTAAGGCCCGCGGGCGCGTGATCGCACAGGGTCCGCGGCCGGGCCTGCGCAGAACGGCCGGCACGAAGGTGAACCTGGTCGTCAGCAAGGGGCGACGCTG
Organism: uncultured Actinomycetes bacterium; assembly: GCA_963794605.1. GTDB lineage: Bacteria > Actinomycetota > Thermoleophilia > Gaiellales > Gaiellaceae > VAXT01. Next base: position 554,869 of record CAWCEN010000004.1, on the reverse strand, counting down.
ACGATCGCCCGCGATCAGCGGGCATCGAGTCGCTGACGACGAGCGTCCGCGGCCCCGGCGCCACCAGGCCGGGGCCGCGGACCCCTGTGCTGGAGAGACATTCGCCGCAGTAGTCACAAGGCACACGGCCACGTCCGTTCGATAGCTTCGTGGGCACAAGAGATGAAGCACCGCACTTGTCTGGCAACCCGATGTAACTTGGACGCGTAGCGTGGAAGCAACTCACGACGTCTTGGTTGTCGGCGCCGGGTGCGCCGGGATGCGCGCCGCGATCGAGGCTCACGATCTCGGCGCAGACGTCGCGCTTCTCTCGAAGATCCACCCGGTCCGGAGCCACTCCGGCGCAGCCGAGGGCGGGATCAACGCCGCGCTCGGGAACGCCTCCGAGGACAGCCCCGAGGAGCATGCGTTCGACACGGTCAAGGGCTCGGACTACCTGGGCGACCAGGACGCGATCCAGATCCTCTGCGACGAGGCGCCCGGCGACGTCTACCAGCTCGAGCACTGGGGAGCGGTCTTCTCGCGTACCGAGGACGGGCGGATCGCGCAGCGGCCGTTCGGCGCGGCCGGCGAGCCGCGTACCGCCTTCGCCGCCGACATCACCGGCCACGTCCTGATCCACGTCCTCTACGAGCAGGTCATGAAGCGCGACCTCCAGGTCTACGAGGAGTTCTTCGCCTGGAAGCTGGTGATCGACGACGACCGCTGCCAGGGCGTGATCGCCTGGGATCTCCTGAACGGCGGGCTGAAGACGATCGGCGCGAAGACGGTCGTTCTCGCCACCGGAGGCGCTGGCCGGCTCTACACGGGCACGACGAACGCGTATGCGTGCACGGGCGACGGAATGGCCATGGCTTTGCAGGGCCGGAGTGGCGCTCAAGGACATGGAGATGATGCAGTTCCATCCCACGACGCTCGCGCCGACGGGCGTGCTGATCACCGAGGGCTGCCGCGGCGAGGGCGCGTACCTCCTCAACTCAGAGGGCGAGCGCTTCCTCAAGAACTACGCGCCGAACGCGATGGAGCTCGCGAGCCGCGACGTGATCTCGCGCGCCGAGCAGGTGGAGATCGACGAGGGCCGCGGCCTCGACGGCAACGTCCTGCTCGACCTACGCCACCTGGGCGCCGAGAAGATCTTCGAGCGGCTCCATGGGACGCGTGAGCTCTCGATGACCTTCGCCGGCGTCGACCCGATCTACGAGCCGATCCCGGTGCGGCCCGGAGCCCACTACCACATGGGCGGAGTCGACACCGACCACGAGCTGGGCATCACGGAGCTCGAAGGCCTCTATGCGGCCGGGGAGTGCGCGTGCGTCTCGGTGCACGGCGCCAACAGGCTCGGCGGAAACGCGCTCATGGAGACGATTACGTACGGACGGCGCGCCGGAGCAGCCGCGGCCGACTGGGCGTTGACGCACACGACCGTGGCCGTTCCGCCCGGGATCGAGGTGGATGCGCAGCGCGAGCTCGAGCAGCTTCTCGACCGGCGCGAGGGCGAGCGGCCCTGGAAGATCCGCGACGAGCTCGCGAAGACGATGCACGAGAACTTCGGCGTATTCCGCCGCGAGAAGCAGATGAAGGAGCAGGAGCGGATCGTCGGCTACCTGCGCGAGCGCTACGAGAACGTCGTCGTCGAGGACAAGGGCGAGGTCTTCAACAACGACCTGACCCAGGCGCTCGAGCTCGGGTACCTGCTCGATCTCGCGTCGTGCATGGTCGTTGCCGGCCTTGAGCGCAAGGAGAGCCGGGGAGCCCACGCTCGTCCGTACGACTACCCCGACCGGGACGACGAGAACTTCATGAAGCACACGATCGTCCGCTGGGTCGGAGACCATCCCGTGCTGGACTGGAAGCCGGTCACGATGACAAAGTGGCAGCCCCAGGAAAGGACGTACTGATGAAGCGCCTGAGCTTGTTGCTTCTGCTGCTCGTCCCGCTCGCGGCCGGCTGCGGCTCGGACCGCAGTTCGCTCCAGGGCTCCGGCGACGCGCTGAAAGACGCTTCCTCCTCTCGCATCGAGTGGAAGCTTGAGGGGAAAGGTGTGCCCGACTGGGCCTTGTTGAGGTCGACGGGATCGATCGACTACGCGAACGCCCGGGGAGAGATGGTCATCAAAGGGAAGAGCGATTCGGCTCCGGAGGCACGGGCTCTCTTCATCGGCCACGACTCGTACCTCGGCGTCGAGGTCGACGGCAAGGCGTACTGGATGAAGCAGTCAATTGACGACGCCGCTGGCGCTCATCGCTTCGAGCCTGGCGCCGGCGGCATGAGCCCGGACCGCCTGCTGAAGGAACTGGTCAAGTCGAGCAAGAAGGTGGAGAAGCTCGGGAGCGAAGAGATCCGCGGAGTCACCTCGACGCATTACCGAGCGCGACCTCGACAAGAGCAAGCTCGGGCTCTGGGACGGCGCGGCCGAGCCCGGCTTCGTCGACGCCTGGATCGACGAGCAGGGGCTCCCACGACGCATTCAAATCCCGTTTGGCGGCGGGAACGAGGCGGCGGGTGTCTTCGACCTGTTCGATTTCGGCGTCCCGGTCGACGTCGAGGCGCCGCCTGCGGACGAGATCGTCTCCGAGAACAAGTTCGACAAGCTGATGGAGAAGGAATGCGCCAAGGTCAAGGCCGCCAAGGACCTCGAGAATGCCGAATCCGTTGTGTCTGATCTTCGCCTTGGAGCCCGCCAGGTCCGACAGCGTTCAGATCTCGCCAACTGAAACGGTCCCGACGACAGAGGGGAAATGACCGAAGCAGCCGACATCCACAGCTGGGATGGGCCGACGATGGACGTCGCCATCAAGATCTGGCGCGTCGACGAGGACGGCGACCGCGACCTCGTCACGTACGAGCTCGAGGCGCCCGAGTGGGCGTGCCTGCTCGACGTGCTCGACCTCATCAAGGACCGGCACGACGGGACGCTCGCGTACCGCAAGAGCTGCCGGATGATGATCTGCGGCTCCTGCGGGATGCGCATGGACGGCCGCGCGGTCCTCGCGTGCAAGGAGCGGATGAAGCCGATCGTCGAGAGCGGCCACGTCCCGGTAATCTCGCCGATGGGGAACCTGCCGATCATCAAGGACCTCGTCGTCGACATGGGCCCGTTCTGGCAGAAGATCCGCGACGTCAAGCCCTGGCTCGATCCGGGCTACGACGAGGCGTCGGAGCGCGAACGGGTCGTGTCGCAGCAGCAGATGAACGTGATCCAGAAGGAGGCGCTCTGCATCATGTGCGGCTGCTGCGTCTCCGAGTGCAACGCGATGGAGGCCGACCCCGACTTCCGTGGGCCGGCCGCGCTCGCGAAGGGCATGCGCTTCGTCGGCGACCCGCGCGACCAGACCGCGGTCGAGCGGCTCAACGATCTGAACGACGAGCACGGGATCTGGGACTGCACCCGGTGCTACTTCTGCAACGAGCGCTGCCCGAAGGGCGTCGATCCGAGGGACGCGATCGCCAAGCTCGGCGCCGAGTCGATCAAGGAGGGCATCGACTGGGACATGGGCGCGAAGCACGCGAATTGGTTCGTCACGTCCGCGAAGACGACCGGGTGGCTGCGCGAGACCGACCTCGTTCCGAAGACGCAGGGCATTCTCGGTGCGCTCCGTGAGACGAAGTTCGCGCTCACGCTGCTCCGCCACGGCAAGGTGCCGCCGCCGGGGCCGATCCACGTCGCGGCCGACGTCGATGAGTCCCGCGACCTGTACGACCTCGTCAAGGAGCAAGGGAGGGACGGTGCGCTGGGCATCGTCCAGGGTGAGGCGGCACTCGCGAAGATCGAGCACCTAGAGGCCGAGAAGGCTCACGAGGAAGAGGAGGCGTCCGAGTGAAGGTCGCCTACTACAAGGGTTGCCTCGCGTCGCTGTCCGCGAAGGAGCTCGACACGTCGACGCAGGCGCTTGCGCCGAAGCTCGGGATCGAGCTGGACGAGCTCGAGTCGGTCACCTGCTGCGGCGCGGGCGACATCCACGAAGCCGAGCCCGACTACTACCTGCACCTGAACGCGCGCATCCTGGCCTACGGCGAGCAGACCGGCGCCGAGACGCTGATGACGATCTGCAACGTCTGCACGCTCAACCTGCGCCAGGCGAACTGGCAGCTCAAGAACGACGACGATCTGCGCGCGCGGGTCAACCAGAACCTCGAGACCGTCGGCGCGCCGCCGTACAGCGGAAACGTCGAGGTCAAGCACCTGCTGTGGCTGATCGCCGAGGGCGACGGCTACGACAAGCTGAAGGAGGTGGCACACAAGGGGTTGAAAGGCCTCAAGGTGGCGCCGTTCTACGGCTGCCAGATCCTGCGCCCGTCGAAGATCCTCGGCTTCGAGGACCCCGATCGGCCCCATTCGCTCGAGGCGATCATCGACGCGTGCGGGGGAGAGGCGATCGACTACCCGGCCAAGATCAAGTGCTGCGGCTTCCCGATCATCCAGGCGCGTGAGGAGACCGCGCTCGGCGAGCTACTCCAGCCGATCGAGCAGGCGACCGAGGCCGGAGCAGACGTGATGGTGACGCCGTGCCCGCTCTGCCACCTGTCGCTCGACGCATGGCAGTCGAAGCTCCGCGACCGGACCGGGAAGGACTTCCAGATGCCGATCCTCCACCTCTCGCAGCTGATCGGCGTGGCGGCCGGCCTCGACGAGTCGGAGCTCAAGTTCAAACGTCACGTCGTCCCGGTGCAGCCGGCGCTCGAGAAGATCGAAGTCTGAGCGCCGACCTGGCGGGTTATTTGTTTTCTTGGGGGCTGGTGCGGGCCGAGGGCCGCAGCGGTCCGGCGCCGGCCCCCATCCCTAGGGCCGGTACCGGCGCACGTCGCGGCCGGCGTAGCTCGTCACCCACATCGACCCGTACGCACGAAGGGTGACGTAGGCGCCCGGGCCCGACGCGAACGAGTCGATCACTCGCTGCTTGGCCGGGTCGATCCGAAAGATGAGGTTCTGCTCTTTGTCGGGGACCCAGATCGTCCCATCGCGGGCGACGGCGCCCTGGGCGAGCGTCCGCCCGACCTCGAGGTGGGCGAGGACGCGCCTGGTGACGGGATCGAAGTGGACCAGGTCTCCGGTGTTCGCCTGGATCCAGAGGCCCTTCGTGCCGACGACGAAGCCCCTCGGCTCGCGCACGCCCACGTCGACCCGATCGGTCCGGAAGGTGCGCGGGTCGACGCGTGCGATCGCGGTTGCCTCTCGACCGAAGCCGACCCAGACGGCGCCGTTCCGGGCGGCGAGGCCGGTGGGGTGCGGGCCGACGTCGATCCGGCGGACGACCTTGAGCTTCCGTCGGTCGACCACGGCCAGCTTGCCCGCTCCCCAGGCGGTCACCCAGACCCGTCCGTAGGCGACGAGCACGCTGTCCGGGGTCGCGCCGACCGCGATCTTCCTCACGCGGCCTCGTGGCGTGACTCGGACGAGGCCGCCCTTGTAGTTCGCGATCCAGAGGGCCCGTGCGTCGGCCGCCACGAAGCAGGCGCCTGCGCCGACGCGGACCCGCTTCCGGACCCGGTTGGTGCGTGGATCGATCCGGACGAGCGACCCGCCGTCGCTTGCCACCCAGATCGAGCCGAACGCGGACACAACGCCACACGGATGCTGTCCCGTTGTGATCGTCGCGACCAGGGCTGGTTCCTTTGACGAGCTCGCCGGCACGCCGAGGAGCGCGGCTGCCAACCCGGCCAACAGGATTCGCATGAAGCCTCTACACCGGTGCGCCACGGATGGTTCCCGTCGGCGGCGCGGGGTTGGCACGACAATGGGTGTCTGAATGAAGCAACCGCTCGGCACGTTAGGAGCCATCGGGCTCGGGGCTGCGCTCTGGGGCCACTTCGAGGCCGGCTGGGTCCGCCTGCGCTCGATTGCGGTGCCGATTCCGGGCCTGCTCGAGGAACTGAACGGTTTGCGCGTCGTCCATCTGTCTGACTTCCACCTCGGCTTTCCGTCCCGTGGCGAGCGCGCCGTCGAGCGGGCGATCGATTGGACGGCCGCGCGAAAGCCTGACCTCGTCCTGATCACGGGCGATCTCCTGTCGCGGCCCAGCGCCGAAGGCAGGCTGCGTGAGCTCCTCGACCGCGTGCCGGGGTCGTTTGCCGTTCTCGGCAACCACGACTACGCGCTTTCGCGCGACCCGTTCTCGAAGCCGAGCGCGGTCTCCGATCTCCCGTCGACGACCGTCCTCTTCGACGAGGCCAGGACGGTCGAACGCCGAGGCCGCAGCGTGCAGATCGTCGGCGTCGACCCGCGCACCTACCGGCTCGGATCCTCGCGCCCGTCAGAGCTCGCCGACCCGGACGCGGATCTGCGCATCCTCCTCTGTCACTTCCCGAGCGTCATCGACCGACTCCGGCCCGGCACGTTCGACCTCGTGCTCGCCGGGCATCTCCACGCGGGCCAGATCGTCGTGCCGTACGGTCGCGGCAAGGTTCGGTTCGCGCACCTCCGGTGGACCTACGCCGAGGGGCTCTACGGCCGGCCTGGCGGCGTGCTGCACGTCTCACCGGGGCTGGGGACGACGTTCGTCCCGTTTCGCTTCTTCGCGCGGCCCGAGGCGACCGAGCTCGTTCTAGGATCGGTGCCGTGAGCACACGGGTCGCCGGCCTGACCGGCGTGACGCTCCAGGAGGCGCCGCAGGTCTGCCACGAGTGCATCTGGTGGCAGTCGAGCGCGGGCCGCGGCGTGGACAAGCCGCGCTGGATCGAGCGCGCCGAGCTGGACTGGGGCGCGTGGGGCGCGGTGTACCGCGACGACGACGGGACCGTGATCGGGTCGATGCAATACGGGCCGGCGGAGCTCTTCCCGCGTGCCGCGGAGCTGCCCGCAGGGCCGCCGTCGAACGACGCTGTGCTCGTCACGTGCGCGTACCTGCTCGATCGCGCGAGCCCGTGGGTCATGCAGTCGCTCTTCCTGGCCGCGATCGGTGACGCGCGCGACAAGAAGGCGGGCGCGCTCGAGACCTTCGCCTACCGGTACCCGGAGGGCGAATCCCCGCACGAGCGGTTCTTCGTCCACCGAACCGTGTTTCCGCGCGACTTCCTGTCCGACTTCGGCTTCGAGACGGTTCGCACGCAGGGGCGAGTGGAGCTGGCGCGGCTCGAGCTCGGCGGGTTGCAGCCCGTGGCGGAAGGCACGCGGGAGAAGGTGCTCAGGCTCGTGAAGGAGGCGTTCTCGCCCGCGCCTGCGCCTGTTCCGCCCGGTCCCTAGGCAGCCAGCGCCTGGCGTTCCAGGAGGAGCTCAGCGATCTGGACCGCGTTCAGCGCCGCGCCTTTGCGCAGGTTGTCGCAGACGATCCAGAGGGTCAGCCCATTTCCGGCCGTGTCTGGTCGGATTCGGCCGACGAGCACCTCGTCGCGGCCCACGGCGTCCATCGGAGTCGGAAGGTCGCTCAGGGTCACCGAAGGGGCGGTCGAAAGGGCCTCACGCGCGTCGTCCGGCGATAGCGGGCTTTCCGTCTCGACCCAGACCGCTTGCGAGTGGCCGATCAGGACCGGCACGCGCGCACACGTGGCACTGAATGGGAGCTGCGGCAGGTCCAGGATCTTCCGGGTCTCCGCGCGGAGCTTTGCCTCCTCGTCGAACTCGTCGCCCTCGAGCTCCCAGTCCATCGAGACATTTCCGGCCGCGGGCTCCTGGGCGCGGAGCTGCTCCATCCGGTCGACTCCCGCTCCCGAGGCCGACTGGTACGTCGCGATGCGCACGCTCCGCAGGCCGGCTGCCTCGTGCAAGGGCGCCAGAGCGCAGACGAGCTGGATCGTCGAGCAGTTCGGGTTGGCGACGATCCCCTGATGCTCGGCTGCACGGTCGCCGTTCACCTCGGGCACGACGAGGGGAACTCCCTCGGTGAGGCGGAATGCCGACGACTTGTCGACGCACACCGCGCCGCGGCCGACTGCCGCCGGAACGAGCTCGGCGCTCTGGGCCGTCCCGACCGAGAAGAAGCAGAGATCGAGTTCGTGAAGCGTGTCGCCGCTCGCTTCTTCGACGACTAGCTCGCCGTCGCCGTACGGCACCGACAAGCCGGCGGAGCGCTGCGACGCGAATACTCGTACCTGACCGAACCCGCGCTCAGCCAGCAGCGCGAGCGTGACCTGCCCGACCGCGCCGGTCGCGCCGACGACGCCGATTCGCGGCTCAGCCATGCGGGCGCTCCGCTTCGGGGCGCTCGAGCTCGAACGCGGCGTGGAGCGCCTGAACCGCCTGCTCGACCTGGTCGCGCGCGACGAAGCAGCCGATCTTGATCGGCGACGTGCTGACGATGACCGGCTGGATGCCGAGCTCCTCGAGCGCGGAGAACATCTTTGCGGCGACTCCCGGATGGCTCTTCATTCCGGCGCCGATGACGCTGACCTGGCCGAGATCTTCTCGCGCCGACCACTCGACGCCGAGGCTACCGAGCGCGTCCTCGGCCTCCGGGCCCTCGTCGGCAGAGAACACGATCTCCGGGCCGGTCTGGATCACCGTGTCGACGTTGACGCCAGCCTCGGCCAGCGCGTCGAAGAGCCGCGCCGCGGACACGCCTTCGACCCGGTACACGGTCTCCGCCGGCTTGTGCGTGACCCCTGAGATGAGCGCCTTCTCCAGCATCCGTTCGTCCTCCTCGCGAATCCAGGTGCCGTCGGCCTCGGAGAAGCTCGACCGGACGTGCAGCTTGACATCGTGGTTGCGCGCGAACTCGACCGACCGCAGCTGGAGCACGCGCGCGCCCGACGCGGCCATCTCCAGCATCTCGCCGTAGCTGACCGCGTGCAGCTTGCGGGCGCTGGGGACGATCCGCGGGTCTGCGGTGTGGACGCCGTCGACGTCCGTGTAGATCTCACACGCGTCGGCCCCGAGCGCCGCGGCGAGCGCGACGGCGGTCGTGTCGGAGCCGCCGCGGCCGAGCGTCGTGATGTCGAGCTCCGTGGAAACGCCCTGGAAGCCGGCGACGAGCACGATGCGCTCCTTGTCGAGCGCTTCGTGGATCCGGTTCGCGCGGATGTCGACGATCTTCGCCTTCCCGTGCGCGGTGTCGGTGACGATCCCCGCCTGCGAGCCCGTGAGCGAGATCGCCTCGTGCCCGAGGTCGTGGATCGCCATCGCGCACAACGAGCAGGAGATCCGCTCGCCGACCGAGATCAGCATGTCCAGCTCGCGAGCCTTGGGGCGCGGCGAGATCTCGTGCGCGAGCCTGACGAGCTCGTTGGTCGTGTCGCCCATCGCCGAAAGCACGGCGACGACCCGGTTCCCTGCCTCGCGAGCGGCGACGAGTCGCTGGGCGACTGCCCGCAGGCGGTCGACGTCTGCGACGGACGTCCCGCCGAACTTCATCACGACGGTCCCGGCGCTCGGGGCCGGCGCCTCCTCCGCGAGGGCCGGGAGTGCCTCGTAGTCCGTCGCCGTCACGCCGGGATCCTAGGTCACATTTCCCGGCGGCCCGAGGCATCGCTTGCGATGCCGTCTAGAGGCCATGCCGGCTTTGCCGGCGTGGCCGTCCTATCGCGGTGGAAGCTGGAGATCGCCACGATCACATTTCCCGGCGGCCGCTGAGAGCGCGCCCGAGGGTGACTTCGTCGGCGTACTCGAGGTCTCCTCCGACAGGGAGGCCGCTGGCGAGGCGCGTCACGCGCACGCGCCCTCGCAGCCGGTCTGCGAGATAGGCGGCCGTCGCCTCGCCGGTCATGTTCGGGTTCGTCGCGAGCACGACCTCCTGGATGCCGTTGCGATCGACGCGCCCCATCAGCTCGTCGATCCGCAAGTGCTCGGGCTCGACGCCGTCGATCGGCGACAGCGAGCCGCCGAGGACGTGGTACAGGCCGCGATACTCATGCGTGCGTTCCAGGGACACGAGGTCCGCCGGCTGCTCGACGACGCAAACGAGCGTCCGGTCGCGCCGCTCGTCTCGGCAGATCTCGCACCGCTCCTCCTCGGTCAGGTTGCCGCACTCGCTGCAGAAGCGGACGCGCTCCTTGACCTCGTCGATCGCCGCGGCCAGCGCCTGTGCCTCGTCGCGAGGAACCCGGAGCAGGTGGAACGCGAGCCGATGCGCAGTCCGCGTGCCGACTCCGGGCAGGCGCGTCAGCTGCGCGACGAGGTTTTCGACGGCCGGCGAGAGCATGTCCGAATTGTGCCTTTACGAGTCGGATTACTCGCTCGGTCAGGGACAATGCGGGCTGTACTGTCTGTTCCGTGAGCCCCGCTGTCTTCTTGCAGAACCTCGTCCTCGTGCGCGCTTGAGTCGCCCCGAGGAGGCGGAATCGCGGGCGATTGCGGAGGCCCGGATCCTGATCGTCGACGACGAGAGCTCGATCAGGCTCGTCTGCCAGCTCAACCTCGACGCCGTCGGCTTCCAGACGCTCGAGGCGTCGGACGGGGAGACCGCGCTCGAGCTCGCCCGCACCGAACAGCCGGACCTGATCCTGCTCGACGTCATGCTCCCAGGCATCGACGGGTGGAGCGTCGCCGAGCAGCTCGGAGCTGCGCCGGAGACGCGTGAGATCCCGATCCTGTTCCTGAGCGCGCGTTCGGATCGGTCCGACGAGGTGCGCAGCCATGAGGTCGGCGCGCTCGGATACGTGACGAAGCCGTTCGACCCGGACGAGCTGATTGCCCGCGTTCGGGACGTCCTCGAACGGGCCGGCCGCGGAGAGCGCGAGGCGCTGCGCCGCGAGTGGGAAGAGCGGCTCCAGAGCTCCTAGAGGCCGGGCAGGCCCATCCCGCCGAGGTCGCCGAGGCCGGCCATGCCGCCGAGCTTCGACTGGGCGAGCGCCTGGGCTGAGCGCAGCGCCTCGTTGACCGCGGCCAGGACCATGTCCGAGAGCAGCTCCGGGTCGTCCGGGTCGATCGCCTCGGGTGCGATCTTGATCTCGGTGATCTGGAGGTCGCCGGTCGCCTTGACGGTGACCATCCCGCCGCCCGCCGAGGCCTCGACGATCTCGTTCTTGAGCTCCTCCTGTGCTTGCGCCATCTGCGCCTGAAGCTGCTGGACCTGCTGCATCATCTTGTTCATGTCCATGGACATGTCCCTAGGTTACGGGAGAGCCGCCGGTAGCTCAGCAGGCCACGATCATGCGAACGGGATGTTCACGGTGTCGCTGAAGGCCGAATTCCAGATGCGGGCGCGCAAATTTACGGCTCTTCTACCTCCTGGGCGTCTAGCTGGTCTTTCATGAGCTGGATGATCTGGTCCTCGCCGGCCGGCTCCTCGTCCTCGGTGGGCTCGTCATCGCCGTTCTCGCCGACCGCGAAGTCGAGCGCGAGCTTGCGGCCGGTCACCTCGTAGAGCGCCTCCGCGAGCAGCGTCGCGTTCTTCGGCTCCTCCGCGAGCTGGCGGTGGAACGCCGCCGCCGCCGGGAACTCGACTGTGAGCCGGTCCTCGTCGAGCTGGGACGGGTGCGCCTCGCGGAGCATCGAAGCGGTCGGGATCGACTTCTGCTCGACGGCCGGCAGGATCGTTCGCTGCCAGGCCTCCTGTAGCTGCGAAAGCTCGACCGACGGCGGCCCGCTCTCCGGGTCAGGCTGAGGCTCTGCTGTTGGAACAGGACCTGTCCCAGTGCCAGGCACTGGGACGTGGCTCGACGGGCCACGTGACTCGAGCTGCTCTAGGCGGTACGCGATCGACTCGCGCTCCATGTCCGCCGCCGGCCGCGTGACCTTGACGAGCGCGAGCTCGAGCGGAAGCCGCGGGTCTCCGCCCTGGCGCATGTCGTCGACGGCCACAGCCAGCAGGTCGCAGAGCCGAATCACCGTCGCCTCGCCTAGCTGGTTCGACTGCGCGCGCAACCGCTCGCGGGTCTCGTCGGTGAGGGGCAGCGAGTCGGGCACCTCGCCCATGTTCTGGACGAGCAGGACGTGCCGGAGGTGCTCGAGCAGATCGGTGACGAGGCGGCCGAGATCCTGTCCCTGCTCGGCCAGCTCCTCGAGGAAGGTCAGCGCCCCTGCGGTGTCGCGGTCGACGACGAAGTCGCAGATCCGGAACAGCGCCTCCTCCTCGACCGCGCCGAGGAGTTGAAGCACCGCCTGCACGGTGACCTTGCCCTCGGTCGCCGCGGATAGCTGGTCGAGCGTCGAGACCGCGTCGCGGAAGCTCCCGCGCGCCGAGCGGGCGATGAGCGCGAGCGCGGCCTCGGGCGCCTCGATCTGCTCGCCGTCTGCGACCTGCTTCAGGTAGCGGACGATCTCCGGCAGGCGTGGGCGCGCGAGGACGAACGTCTGGCAGCGCGATCGAACCGTGGACAGCATCTTCTGCAGCTCGGTCGTGCAGAAAACGAAGACGAGGTGGGGCGGAGGCTCCTCGATGAGCTTCAGCAGCGCGTTGAAGGCGGCATCCGTGAGCTGGTGCGCTTCATCGAGGATGTAGACCTTGTAGCGGCCCTCGACCGGTTGCAGGACCACGCGCTCGCGGATCTCGCGGATATCGTCGATCCCGCGCTGCGAGGCGGCGTCCATCTCGACGACGTCAAGTGAGGTTCCGGCCGCGATCGCGACGCACGCGTGGCAAGTCCCGTCTGGGTCCGGCGTCGGCCCGTGGGCGCAGTTGAGCGCCTTCGCGAGGATGCGCGCGAGCGAGGTCTTGCCGGTCCCGCGGGGTCCGGCGAAGAGGTACGCCTGGCGGACGTTGCCGGCCGAGACCGCGTTCCTCAAGGTGCGGACGACCGGCTCCTGGCCGACCACGTCGTCGAACCCTTGCGGACGATATTTGCGGTAGAGCGCGGTCAAAAACGGCCTGTGGCGATTGAATCAGATATGCCCGGTCACGCACCCTCTTCCGAAAGCTCGACCGAGCCGGTGCGTTGCTTCGATTGCTCGGGCCAGGCCGACCCGCGGCACCTGGAAGGGATTGCTTAGCGCTGCTTCCTCCCGGATCTGACGCGGTTCGCAGGCTTCCAGTGCGCGGAACCTGGCCGTCGACGCTCACGACGCAGGCCCGTATCTCGAACGATGCCCCCTCGAGAGGGAATTCGGCCCCGCTGAAGCGGATTGCGGGTTCAGGGAACCGCTAGCTCCCCGCCTAGCGCGACCAGGCCCATGGAGGGTAGCCCATGGCGCACAAGAGCCGGTGCCAAAAGGCTCGCCCGCTGCGCGGGCTCGCATTTTTCGCGCGCTCAGCGCGCGAAAAATGGGCGCGCCTGGGATCGAACCAGGGACCTCCCGCGTGTGAAGCAGACTTTGTAGCGTCACGACACGTCACGACACGCGCGGATTCAGCATGGTTACGCGGAAAGCGCGATTGTGCGTTATGCGACGTTACCCCCCGGTTACGGGGCCTAATGCTGACCAAAATGCTGACCTCGGCCGTTTCGGGGGCTTCAGGACCTCCCGCTTACTTGGGGGCGGCGGGTCGAAGGCTGCAGCCCTTCCCCATCCGCCCCCATTGAGCCGCTCGAACGGACCGCTTCACGCTACGCCGCCAGCTCGCCGCCGACTAGACGCTGTTTCGGCCATGGCCCGCAACGTCGCCCGCGCCTCCACATACGCGCCGCCCGTCAACGCGACCAGGCACGCGGCGGCTAGGGCAGCTTCCTCGATCGTCGCGTCCGGATGCTCTTCGAGCAGGCGCAGAAGCCAGCGTGCAGCGACCCGCGGATGGCGGCGCGGGTCTTTGCGCGCGACGAGCACCGTGAGCTCCAACGAGTCGGCGAGGCTCAGTTGCGGAAGGTCTTTGGCCGCGGCCAGCGCCGAGAGCACGTTCCCGCGGGCCATCGCTTGCTGGAAGATCGCGTATGGGTGGCCCTGCGAGGTCGAAGCTCCTGTCCTCCCTCGGGGCCGGGGCGGGCGGCGAGTCGAGTTTAGGCTAGGTCCCGCGGTCGGTGGCTCCCGCCGCCCGTGTGGACGGCGAGATGGCAGTCCTCACACAAGACGATCAGGTCGTCGGGTGGCTCTTCGCCGCGCCGCTCATACGTCCGGTGATGGACGTGGAGCCGACCGCCCGCGCCGCAGGTCTGGCACGCGTGGTCTGCGCGTCGCAGCGCGCCGCGACGTCGCTCTGCCCATTCCGGCGTCTGCAGGTAGTCGCGATACGGCATCGACCGCAGCGCCTCTTCGCGTTCGTGCCACGCCCGCATGACTTCTTCGTCGTCTCGCAGTTCGCTCCACGGGAGGGCGGGCAAGCCGCTCAGTCGGAAGATCGAGTCGTTTCGGTTGAGCCGCGCGATCAGGAGATCGGCGGCTTCGTCCTGCGCGTCCATGAGCTCCCAGTCCGGATCGAGCGCGTAGTGAAGAAGTTCGTGCGCGCATCGGAGGAAGTCGTAGGCCGCGCGGTGAAGGTGGCGGTTCCACGCCTCGTCCGCCGGGACTTCGTCGCGCTCCCAGCACTCGGTGTAGAACGCCTTCCTCTCCTGTGCCACGAGCTCGGCCTGACCCTTGAACTTCGGCATCGTCCCGTCCTTTCTTGTCGCGCGTGAACCGCGGAAAGATACGACCGCGGTCGGCTGAAACGGGCCGAGCGGGGTGAGCTCGCACGCGTCGTACACTCCGGAGCGTGGCTGTGACCGTGGACGCGACGATCGAAGCCCTTGTCGCCCACGCCCTCGACCAACGAAGAGACGCGATCGAGCAGCTCGTCTACGCAGAGCTCGAACGCCGCGTCGACGCGATCGTCGACGAACGACTCAACGGGCACACCCCCACCACAGGGATAGCCGTTGGCGGTCCTGAGAACGCCCATGAGCCGACGAAACGCAGCGGCGAAGCATCCAGACGTCGGCGCGCGTCGACGGGCTGGAAGACGTGCTCACGCTGCGGCAAGTCGAAGCGCCCCGGTGAGTTCCCCAAAGGCCGAGCGCAGTGCAAGCCGTGCCGCGCCGAGCTCCACCGGGAATGGGAACGAGGGCGTGCACGAAGCCACGAGACGCACGTCGATCCGCCTGCAGACGACGGCGAGCCGCCGGGGTTAGCCACGTCGGGCTGACGCTCGACGAGCTCGCCCACAGCACGCACACCCGGCCCGCGCAGCTCCGTGAGCTGCTCGTCTGGGAGACGCGCACGGGCCGCGTGCTCGTCGACGCCGCGGGCCGCTACCGGCTCAACGCGAGCGCGTTCAACGCTGAGACGGTCGACGCCCTCGCCGCGCTCGACGAGTCGGGAAGCTGAGCAGGGCGGCGGACGGGACCGCCGCGATCCTCAGCGCGGCAGACGAATGGGAAGCGACGGCCCCTATCCCGCCGTGGCCGACTATAAGCGCGCCTCATTCCGCATCCAGCATCGGCGGTACGATTGCTTATCCGTGAGTGGTGCTGCGACTCATCGGCTCCTGCGAGTCTCCGAGGCTGCGGCTGTCCTTCGGGTCAGTCGCAGCTCGGTCTATCGCTACGTCGACGGCGGTGACCTTCCGGCGTATCGGATCGGAGCCAGCGGGCACGGCCCGCTGCTGATCCGCGACCGCGACGTCGACGCGCTGCTACGACCGGCACGACCCGAGGCCAGACGATGAAGCTGCGGCTCAGAGGCTTCAGCGACGCGGACATCATCGAAGGAGGCCAGGACGCCGAACGCCGCGCACGCGACGACCTTCGCCGCGAGCAGCGCCTCCGCGTCGCCACGCAGAGCGGCAAATCGGAGCTGCCGCGCGAAGAGCTCATCGCCGCGCATCTCGGCCTCCTTGAGCACACCCCGACCGGCGACTTCTACGTTGTCTCCCGCGGCGAGCAGTACGGAGAAAAGTTCGACAGCTTCGCGGCCTTCTTCATCGCCGCGGACGGCGACGTCGTCTTCCTCGAAACCCCGGCGAGCGGGCCGAAGACCAGGGCCGAGCTCGAAGAGCGCCGCAGCCGATGATCCGCGGCCACGTCCTCATTGAGCTGTTCGGGCCTGTCGGCGAGCTCAAACACTTCGAAGAGGTCGACAACCTCGTCGTCGACACCGGCAAAGCACACATCGCCGACCAGCTCTCGTCGAGCCCCGGCGGGTCCGCGATGAGCCACATGGCCGTCGGGACAGGCTCGACAGCCCCCGCGGCAGGCGACACGACGCTCGGCACCGAGATCGACCGCAACGCCCTCACCAGCCGGACTGACGCGACGAACGTCGTCACCTACGTCGGGACGTGGGCGGCAGGCGACGGAACGAACAGCGCGATCACTGAGGCGGGCATCTTCAACTCGTCGAGCTCAGGCACGATGCTCGCACGAGCGACGTTCATAGCAATCAACAAAGGCGCGTCAGACACGCTCGCGATCACCTGGACAGTCACGCTCGGATGAGCAGCAGCGCCCTCATCAAGATCGCTCCGCTCTACCGGGGCGAGCTCGTCCTCGACGAGACACTTCGCCGCGAAGGCCGAACCCTCTACCAAGCCGGAAGCCTGAAGCTGCACGGGGACGCGCCACCCGTCGTGATCGACCACAACCCCGACAGGCGCATCGGTGTCGTCCGTGAGCTCACGACGCTCGCCGACGTCGACGGCGACTGGATCGCCGCCTACTGCACCCTCGACGACCCGCCGTCATGGGTGAAGCGCGGCACACCGGCCTCGTTCTCATCGGTGACGCTGTCACGAACGAGCGCGAACGGATGCGAACGAGTCCTGTCCGCGATCGTCGACGAGGTCAGCGTCGTCTCGGCGAGCCATCGGGCGGTCGAGTCGCGCGCTCAGGTGTGGTCGCTCCGGCCCGTCGAGCGTTCGAAGGTGATCGTCGACGGGCTGCTCCTCCGGCCCAACAGCGGCGTCGTACTCGGCGTGCGATGAGCGCCTACCGCGAACGCATGAAGGCAGGCGCTTACGACCCACCGCTCGAACTGAACGCGTCGACGGTCGCCGAGCTCAGAGCCGAGGCGAAGCGGCTCGGCCTATCGACGTCGGGCTCGAAGGCGCAACTCGCCGCACGGATCAAGAAGGCGCAGGCGTGAGGACAGTTCAGCCCGCGCAAAGTACCTGCAGACGAGCATCTTTTTTAAGCCACAGACGAGCGGCCACCCCCGCTCTGAACCGTACCCCCCCGCTCGGCAGAGGTTTGCCCGTGTCACAAAGTCTTGACAGGGGTCGGGTCTGATCGTGCCGCATAGGCCGCGGAAGAAGCCGTCCTATCCGAGCTCGCGGTACGGTCGCCCCCATCGTGCCGTCCGTGCTCATCTGGCTCCGATCGTTGCGCGCGGGCAGACGCCCTGCAGTCGTTGCGGCGAGCTGATCGCGGTCGGAGCTGAGTGGGAGCTCGACCATCGCGACGACGGCCAGGGCTGGAACGGACCGGCGCATGCGCGCTGCAACGCTCGGGCTGGCTGGCAGAAGATGGTCGCGAACCAGTCGAACGGGAACGGCACCGCTCGCGTGGAGCAGCGGTTGCCGCTGCGCTGGTCGCGCCGCTGGCATGACGAGCCGCCGCCTGTCGGTACGACGGTCACCCTCGGGGACGGGCGGGCCGAGGTTCATCTTGGGGACGGCGTCTGGACGCAGGCGTGACGCGGGAAGCCTGAGCACGCCGTCTCGTCGAGGCTGACCAGCCAGGGAGCCGCCGACCGGGGCGCTAGAGTGCTTGTCGACGTCGAGCCCAGACACAGCTCGGACGGGCGCTTCACTTGGAGCGCCCGTCGTCATTTCGGGGCTTGGGCGATGGCGTCGGACCCCCTCTCTACACTCGCCGCGATGTCTGGGTTCGATTCAACAGTTCCGAGTTATCAGTGGCCGTCCGGGACCAGGACGAGCTAGCCCTCGCAGCCGACGAGCGCGCCCTCGCTGCGGACGAGGCCGTTCGGCATGGCCTCTGGCAGAGCGACCCGTTGACCCGATTCCTGACCGAGGGGCAGGAAGAGCCAACACCGCGCGCGCAGCAGTCGGCGCACGGGACTGGAACGGAGCCGCTCTCGATGGAAGAGGCCGGACTCAACCCGGCGAGCCTCACCGACTGCGAGATTTACGACGACTACCTCATCAACATGGCGGAGGCTGAGAACGAGCTCGACATGGCATACGAGGACGCTGCGGTCGAAGTGCAGTTCGTCGCCGATGAGGTCGTGTTCGACGCGATGGAGCGTGCGGCGTTCGCTGCTGTGAACGAGGCGGAGCGCATCATGGCCGAGGCGCACGAGGCGGCTGATGCGTACCTCAACGAACGCATGCCCGCGGCCAGGGGGCGAGCTGTTCTGGCTCGTTCCCCGATCATCGTCCGAGCGCGCATGCGTGAGCCTCGCACGCGTCGCACGACGCGCCGTGCTCGTGTTCGTTCCGGGTCGCGCGGCGACCCTCCTGACGGCGACGAAGGCGACGAACCTCCCGGCGTAGAGCTCGCGCCCGGTCCGTCGACCGGGCGTCGCGGCGTGGAGAGGGCGGCGTGAGCGCGCCGGTCTGCCCGCGCTGCCGTCGCAGCGAGCACGTCGTTCGCGGCTTCGGCGGGCTGCGCTCGTCGAGCTGGGTCTGCCTCCGCCTGCTACTGGCGCGTTCGGCATCTCGACCGGGCCGTTGTGCTCTGGCGTCTCGGATTCGAATGTGATCCCGCCCGCGGCATCAAGGTCACGCGGGGAGCAGCGTGACGACCAAGTCCCGCCCGAGAGTCGTCTGGCTCAGCCCCGGCCGAGAGGCACGACGACGGCTGGCGATGGACGCCGCCTGGGACGCTCGCGACGGCGACCCCGACATCTACCTGCAGCGGATCGAAGAGCTCGTCGACATGCACTACCGCCTCGACGCTGAGCAGCAGGCCGAGCTCGGCTACATGCCGAGCACGATCGAGGGCTGCATCGCTGTCCTCGGCGTGGCGGCTCGAATCATTCGCGTCATCGGCGGCGTCGATCCCTGGACCGAGACGGAAGAGAGGGGAGAGCGGTGAGTCGAGTCCACGTTCGCTTTGACGAGGGCGGTGAGGTAGTCGAGTACGGGCAGGGCGTCGGCGTCGAGGACACGATCGCGGTCTTCCGCAAGTGGCTATACCTGCCCGACCCCGGATCGGTGCTGGTCGCGCTCGGTGCCTATGCCGCGAACCGACTCCCCGGCTCGCCCGTCTGGCTCCTGCTCGTCGGCGCTCCCGGCTCTGGGAAGACCGAACCGCTGAACGCTCTCGCCGAGCTGCCCGATGCGCACAAGGCCGGGACGCTGACCGAGGCGAGCCTGCTCTCGGGGACGCCGAAGCGAGAGAAAGCGGCCGGGGCGAAGGGCGGGCTGCTGCGCGAGATCGGCGACTTCGGCGTGATCGTGGCGAAGGACTTCACGAGCGTCTTGAACATGAGCCGTGACGCCCGAGGGACGACGCTGGCGGCGCTCCGCGAGGTCTTCGACGGAAGCTGGACGCGGCACGTCGGCACCGACGGCGGCAGGACGCTCCCGTGGCACGGGAAGATCGGGCTGATCGGCGGGGTCACGCCCACGATCGACCGGGCACACGCGGTCATGGCGGCGATGGGCGAGCGGTTCCTGCTCTATCGCCTCCCGTCCGTCGACGCGCAGCGGCTCGCCCGGACGGCGCTGCGGCAGAGCGGACGCAAGGGCGCGGTTATGCGGAAGGAGCTCGCCGAGACGACCGCCGACCTGCTCGCCCGAAGCGAGAACGTCGAGCCCCGAGAGCTGAGCGAGGCGGAGGAAGGAACGCTGGTCGACCTTGCGACCCTGATCGCCCGGATTCGCAGCAGCGTCGAGCGTGACGGCTACTCCCGCGAGATCGAGCTGATCCCCGACCCGGAGGTCCCGACCCGGCTCGTCCTCACACTCGCACAGCTACTTGCGGGGTTCGATGTGATCGGCCTCGACCGCACAGCGGCTCTCGACCTCGTTCGCTCGGTTGCGAAGGCCAGCGCCCCGGCAGTCCGCGTCTCGTTCCTCGACCTACTCGTCCGAAGCGCTGAGCCGTTGACGACGACGGACGTCGGGCAGGCGCTCAGCTACCCGACCTCGACGGCCCGCCGGACGCTCGAAGACCTCCAAGCGCACGGCCTCGTTCTGAAGATCGCAGGCGGCAAAGGCAAGGCGGATAGCTGGCTCACGACCACCTGGACGGACACCGCCTGGTCAGTGCTGGGTGACCTTCCCCGAAATTCCTCCTTACACGCAGAGCGAGAGAGAGATATGGGCACTTCCGACATTTCGGGGACGGTCGCCCGAGCCCGCAATGAGAGCCAAGACCACGCCGCCGACGGCGGCAGGAAGGAGAAGCCATGAGCACACCAGCGATCCATGTCCCGCCGCGCGAGGTCGAGACCGTCGTCTACTCGACGGGCTACGAACAGCACGCGACCGGCTGCGTCATCTGCGGCGAGCCGGTCACGGCCGTCAGCGATGAGCGTCTCTACTGCTGCCGCAGCCACAGGACACGGGCGAACCGGATTCGCAACGGCAAGCTTCCCGGCGAGCTGCTCGTCGATCCTCCGGCCAGGACGTGCCGCCTCTGCGGCGTCGACGTCCCCCAGCCGCAACCGCGCACGAGCCGCCTCTGCGGTCGGTCGTCGTGCACGAGCGCGTATCGCCGTCGCGGTTTCGGTCGCTTCCGTCGACTCGTCAAGTGGCCACAACCGCTCTCGTGGCTCGGGCCGAAGCTCGGGCTCGCCCCCGACGACCCGCGTCTCGCCGAGCTCGCTATCGCGCTGGCGCAGAAGGGGAAGCTCGGCGTCTACATCCGCGCCGACGGCACCGTCGGCGAAGTCGGCCGACTCAGGGACCGCACGAGGGCAGAGCGATGAGTGCGCGAAAGCCCATCCTGCGCCCCGACCGCAACGACGAAGCCTGGGAAGAGTTCGCCGAAGCGCTCTCCGTGCCGATCTTCGGCCAGGGCTTGTGCATGGGTGGTGC
This sequence comes from uncultured Actinomycetes bacterium, assembly GCA_963794605.1. Classification (GTDB taxonomy): domain Bacteria; phylum Actinomycetota; class Thermoleophilia; order Gaiellales; family Gaiellaceae; genus VAXT01. The sequence goes on along the minus strand of CAWCEN010000004.1, from coordinate 534,209 downwards.
ACACCAGGGCAGCGCACGCTTCTACTTCGCCGAGCGGCTACTCGAAGCGCGCGGCTTCGACGTCGAAGCGAGCCTCGCCCTGTACGAGCAGCACGGCGGCTACTGCGACTGCGAGATCCTGTTCAACGCCGACCCCCGCCTCAACCCGCCCGCGCACGAGGAAGAGCAGTTGACCGGCGATGAGGGGGACCGCTGACCGAGCGCCCGTCAGCGGCCGAGCTCGTCGAGACGCTCGCCGAGGCGTTGCGCCCGCTCGTCGCCGAGCTCGTCGACGAGGAGTTCGAACGCAGACGGGCCGAGCTCGACGGGGCCAACGAACCAGCGCCGTTTCAGACGGTCGCCCAGTACGCCGAACGCCACCAAACAACCCCGGCCGCGGTGAGGGCACGAATCCGGCGCGGCCAACTCGAAGCGATCCAACCCCCTGGCGCGCGCGAGTATCTGATCCCGGTCCGAGAGGACGAGTAAGGTGTCGACCCCTCAACAGAAGAGCCCCCGCGACGCGCAAACGTCCGGGGGCGTGACACCGGAAATGGAGGTTCCGATGCAGACCGATTCTCACAAGTCTGACCGGGTTCGGGTTGCCCTCGGCATCTATCGCCAGGGCGAGAACCTGTTCGCCAACTACCGCGAGCCGGGAAGCGGACGGTCGCGGTACAAGAAGCTGAAAGCGACGACGGTCCGAAACGCCGAAAAGGAGCGCTCGTCCATCCTCAGCGCGCTCCGCGAAGGACGTCTCGCCAACCGTTCCGACATCACCCTCGCCGCGCTCTGCGACGAGTGGCTCGCCACCCGACGCGGGCGCGTCGCCGAGCGGACAATCGAGTACGACCAAGAGCAGCTCGCGAAGATCAAGCCCGTGCTCGGCGACGTGCGCGTGCAGGAGCTCACCGTCAGCGACGTGCGCCGCCTGCTCACGTCGACGGCGATCCTCGCCGAGTGGACGCGCTACGGGATGCTGCGCGTCCTGCGTCAAGTGCTGAAGATGGCCCGCGACGAAGGGCTGATCGTCCGTGACCCGTGCGAGGCGCTGCAGGCGCACGAGCGGCCGAAGCAACGCTCGCGACGTAAGGGACGCAGACTCTCGCCGGTCGAGCTCGAACGCGTGCTCGCGACGGCCGAGCGGCTCGTGCCGAGTTTCGCCGCGCTGATCGTCCTGCTCGCCTACACCGGGATGCGCGCTCGCGAGGCGCTCGGCATGCGCTGGGAAGACGTCGACTTCGAAGCGGCGACGATTCGTCTGCGCTGGCAGCTCGGACGTGACGATCGCTCCTATGTGCCGCTTAAGACCGACGCCGCCGAGCGCGACATTCCGATCCTGCCCGCGCTGCGCCGCCGACTCGCCGCGCACCGACTCGCATCGCCGTGGAAGCGACCAAGCGACCCGGTCTTCGCCGCGACGAACGGACGGCCAAAGGCGTATCGCAACCTGCGCCGCGCCATCAAGAAGATCGAGACCGAGCTCGGCGTCGACCTCGTCTCGCACGACTTCCGCCGCTCGCTCGCGTCGTTCCTGATCGTCGCCGCGCGCGCTGACGAGGCTGCTGTGACTGCGCTCATGGGTCACGCGAACATCGAGACGACCCGACGCATCTATGCGGGAGACTGGCGCGAGGCCGAAGAGCGCAACGCGCTCGTGCTGCGTCAGCTCGCCGAGGCCGGAATCGGGCAGTGAACGACCGCGCCGCCTTCGACCGCTGGCTCGAATGGGCGAAGCGCGATGCCGAGCAGCTCACTGACGACGACTGGCACCGGCTGATCGACCGCTGCCTCGACCTCGACTCCGCGGAGATGGCCGCTGAGATCGCGACGCTCACGGACGGCGAGCTCGCCTGGATGCGCGGCACGATCACCGCGCCCGCCGACGGCGAGACGAACACGCTCCTAGAGCTGATCGACGCCGAGATTCCACGGCGGGTCTTCGGGCGTCGAGCCTGATGCTGACCAAACTGCTGACCTCAGCGCCGAGCGTCTTCAGCTCTGAAAACGAAAACCCCGCCTGAGCGGGGTCTTCCGAGATGGGCGCGCCTGGGATCGAACCAGGGACCTCCCGCGTGTGAAGCGGGCGCTCTCCCGCTGAGCTACGCGCCCCGGACGCTCAGATTAGCCGCTTCGCTCAGCTACTCGGCCGCGTCGGTGGCGAGCAGATCGTCGATCGTCTCGCGACGGCGGATCAGCCTGGCCTCGCCGTCGGCGACGAGCACCGCGGCGGGGCGTGGGACGAGGTTGTAGTTCGACGCCATCGTCAGCGTGTACGCGCCAGTCGCTGGAACCGCGAGCAGGTCGCCGCGCCGCGGGTCGGGGAGCGGCAGGTCTCGGATCATCACGTCACCCGACTCGCAGTGCTTGCCGCAGACGACGTAGCTTCCGTTCGGCGACTCGCCCGCCCGGTTCGCGAGCAGCCCCGTGTACTGCGCCTGGTAGAGCTGCGGCCTTGGGTTGTCCGACATCCCGCCGTCGACCGCGACGTACCTCGTCGAGCCCATGACCTCCTTGACCGCGCCGACCTCGTAGAGCGTGATGCCCGCGCGGCCGACGATCGAGCGTCCGGGCTCAAGCACGAGCTGCGGGCTCGGCAGACCGAGCAATCTCCATTGCGCGTTCAGGTGCCAGACCAAGGTTCCGACGAACTCGGAGATCGACGGCGGCGCGGGTCCCTCGACGTACTGGATGCCGAGCCCGCCGCCGAGGTCGACGATGCCCGGCGCCCAGTCCAGCTCGCGCCGACACCGCTCCGCGAAGCCCGCGAGCCACTCGACGGTCTCGATCGCAGCGGAGTCGTCGACGAGTTGCGAGCCGATGTGCACGTGCAGGCCGGCGACCTCGAGCCCCGCTTCACAGGCCCGCCCGATGGCTTCGAGCGTCTGCTCCGGAGGGAGGCCGAACTTCGACCCGTGATGCGCAGTCTTGATCGCCGGATGCGTGTCGGCCTCCACGCCAGGAGTCGCGCGCACGAGCACGCGCTCGACACCCGCTTCGGCCGCGAGCTCGATCTCGTCCGGCGCGTCGATCACCACGAGCCACGCGCCCGCGCGGGCGGCGGCCCCGAGCTCCTCGACGCTCTTGTTGTTGCCGTGGACGATCAGCCGTTCGCCCGGAAAGTCGGCCCGTAGCGCGATCGTCAGCTCGCCCAGAGTCGCGACGTCCGCGCCCAACCCCTCGCCGGCGAGGAGCTCGAGGACACTGACGTTCGGGAACGCCTTCACCCCGTACGCGATGAACGCATTGGGCGCCGCATCGCGATAGGCGCGGGCCGCTTCGAGCATCGTCTGCTTGTCGTACACGAGGAGCGGCGTGCCGAACTTGGAGGCGAGGTGTGTGGCGTTGAGGCCGGCAATCGTCAGCTCGCCGTTCTCGACGGCGGCCGTTTCGGGGAAGAGCTCGAGCATCGCCCAATCTTGCCTGCGGCACGTTGGTAGGTTCCCCACGTGCTGCTCGCTCTCTCGACGGGAGACGCGGTCGCCCTCGCGCTCGTGGCCGGCGCGTTCATCGCTTTCGCGCTGCTGTCGGCGCTCGTGATCCCGAGGCGCTGGCCGCAATATCCGGGGAGGTCCCTCGGCTGGTTCGTCGCCGCGACGCTCGTCTTCTTCGTCGCGATGCTCGGCGCGGTCGAGCTCTTCGCGGCGGAGCCGGAGGAGACGGCAGCGGAGACAGAGGCGAATACGCCCGGGATGACGATTCAGCAGCCGCCTCCGCCGCCCGCGGCCCAGGAGGGCAAGGCCCCGAACGGCAAGATCGTGTTCTCGGCCCAGGGCTGCGGAAGCTGTCACACTTTCAAGGCGGCGAGTGCGACGGGGACGGTCGGGCCGGATCTCGACACCGCGCTCAAGGGCAAGGACGCGGCGTTCGTCCACGAGTCGATCGTCGACCCCAACAAGGAGATCGCGTCCGGCTACCAGCCGAACATCATGCCGGAGAACTTCGGGCAGACCCTGACGCCGACGCAGATCAACGACCTGGTCGCGTTCCTGACCCAGCCCGGCTGAGCCCGGCGTAAGGAAAGCGTAAAAATCCAGGGCCTTTCGCGCTGTGGACGGCAGGGTGGAAGTACATCGCCCTACGAACAACCGAGGAGGGGTCCTCATGAGAAAGATCGTGCGTCGATTGCCGTCGCCGGCCATGGTCGTGGCGTGCATCGCCCTCGCCGTGGCGCTCGGCGGCACGAGCTATGCGGCGATCAAGCTGCCGCGCAACAGCGTCGGCACGAAGCAGCTGCAGAAGAACGCGGTCGTCGCGAGCAAGCTGAGCAGACGCTCGGTCGGCCCGCAGAAGCTGCAGAACAACGCCGTCACTACGCGCATCGTCAAGGACGGCCAGTTGACCGGAGCCAAAATCGTCGAGTCGACGCTAGCCGAGGTCCCGTCGGCGAAGAACGCCGCCACCGCGGCCAACGCCGCGCTGGCCGGTGGGAACACCGTGAAGCGCTTCGCGACGATTGTCGCCCCGGGCGGCGCCCAGGCGGCGGTGCTCGAGCTGAACGGGCTCACCATCACGCTCGGGTGCCCGGGCGGGAACGTCTCCCTGCGCGCCAACAACACGTCGGGTGAGGCGGCCCAGGTCGAGTTCCGCGGCTTCGGCGAGGGCGCGGGCGCCTTCGGCGACGGCTTCGGAAGCTTCGTGCAGACGACGAACGCGAATCTCAACAACGACGAGAACCGCGGCACCGGCTCGGCGCAATACCTCCGTGCGAACGGCACGGGTGTCTCGGTGTCCTACGGCTGGCGGGAGGACGCCCTGGGCGCGACGACCGCGTGCCGGGTGTACGGAGAGGCGATCTCCGGATAGCAACTCCGGTTTCCTGGCGTGTCGCTGACCGCCTGTATGCGAGCGGAACAGTGCTGAGCCGCACGGGCCGCTCGCAGGAGGGCGGTCAGCGGCGCGAGCCGGCGGCGCAGCCGCCGAGCGGCTAGGGAAGCGGAGAGGGAGGGATTCGAACCCTCGACCCACCTTTCGGCAGGTACGCGATTTCCAGTCGCGTTCCTTCGGCCACTCGGACACCTCTCCGGGGGCGGCCAGCGTAGCTTGCCAAGCCAGCTAAGTCGTAGGGTCGTGGCCACGCAACTGTCGCGCCGCCGGCGAGTGATGCTCGCCGCCGCAGCACCACCAGTTACTGCAGGCCCGTGTCCAGGTGCAGATCAACCCGCCCGACGCGGCCGCGCGGGACGCGCACGAGCTGCGGAGTCAGCCGCTGCCGCGGCCGCAGCGCCGGAGTCGTGACGGCGTACCGCCCGGGGCGGAGCGTGACGCGGTAGCTCCCGGTCTGGCTCGTCTTGACATGAGCCTTGATCTGGCCGTTGCGCCTGAATTGGAGCACGAGCCCCTTCGCGGGAGCCTCACACGAGTCGTCGTAGCAGACGGGCGTCGTCGGGCCGCGCATGACGACCCCGCGCAGTCCAGAGGCGTTTCCGGAGTCACCCGCCCCCGCAAGCGCCGAGGCCAGCGCGAGCATCGCGGACCCAAGAACGAGCGCGCGCACGGCCGGCATTTTAGCGCTCACGCATTCCCGGCTTGCGCCTTGATCGGCCATTTGTAAGCGTTGGCCGACGTACAGTCGACAAAGGGGGGAATCATGTTCGACTTCGTACTCGACGCTGCGCGCGGCAGGCGGCGCCGTCTCGGCGTGCTGGTCGTCTTGGTCGCGAGCGTCGCGGCCATCTGCGTCGGCGCGACCCGGACAGGCGCCGCGTCCGCTGCCCAGCCCGCAACGCTCGAGGCACCGCCGCCGACGATCACGTTGGATGCGGCACACGACCTTTCTCCGCCGCTCCGCGACCTGGCGGCGGGCAGGATCCCGCCGGACGCGGACGATCCGGGCGCAGAGCCCGACGAGGGCCCGATCTCCGACGGTGACGGTGGCCATTCGGCCGATGGCGCCCTGCAGTCGGAGCTTCAGGCTCCGGCGATCCCCGGCACGGAGCAGAACTTCGAGGGGCTCAGCAACGAGGACAACTTCAACATCTTCGGGGGCCGCGTGAATCCACCCGACCCGAACGGCGAGGTCGGGCCGAACAACTACGTCGAGATGGTGAACCTCACGTTCGCCGTCTACGACAAGAGCGGCAACCGACTGCTTGGGCCGGTCGACACGGGCACGCTCTGGGACAACTTCGCAGTGCCGGACTGCACGGATCCGTCAGGCGATCCGGTCGTCATCTACGACCAGTTCACCGACCGCTGGATCCTCACCCAGTTCACCACCAGCGGAATGAACCCCGACGGCTCGTTCAACGGTCTGCCCTTCTACAACTGCGTTGCCATCTCGCAGACCGGAGATCCCACCGGTGCGTACTACCGCTACGCGTTCATCACGTCCCAGGCAGGCTCCATGTCGACGTTCTTCCCGGACTACCCGAAGTACGGAGTGTGGAGCGATTCGTATGTGCTCACCTCCAGGGACTTCGGCTCGCAGGACGAGTACGGGATCAGCGTCTACGGCCTCGAGAAGAACAAGATGGTGAACGGCCAGCCCGCCCGGGCGGTCCATTTCTTCATCGACGGCAACGACGAGGAGCTCCTGCCGCTCGTCGGCGACGGGCTCCTGCCGGTAGACGTCGACGGGAAGCAGAAGCCGAAGAGCGACGCGGCGATCCCGATCGTCGGAACCCAGGACGACAACGCCTCCTACGGCGCGACGTTCGACGCCCTGAACATCTGGGACCTCTCGGTGAAGTGGCGCTCGACGCCCGAGGCCTCACTCGTCCTGAAGACGCAACTCCCGACGGCGGCGTTCGACTCGATCTTCCCGTGTGCGCCGGGGTCGCGCGACTGTCTGCCTCAGCCGGGAATCACCGACCCGCTGCAGTTCCTCGACATCCTCTCCTACCGGCAGCGGCCGACGTTCCGGCTCGCCTACCGCAACTTCAAGGACTTCGAGTCGCTGGTCACGAGCCAGTCGGTCGAGGCGCTTCCTGGAGTAGCGGGCATGCGCTGGTACGAGATCAGGCGCGTGGGCGGAACCTACAGCATCTACCAGCAGGGCTCGTACGCACCGAACGACACCCTTCACCGCTGGATGGGCAGTATCGCCCAGGACAAGAAGGGCGACATGGCTCTGGGGTACAGCGTCGTCAACGGGACGACAGTCTTCCCGGGAATTCGCTACACGGGCCGTCTCGTAGGGGACCCGCTCGGCCAGATGACACTCGGGGAAGGAACGATCATCAACGGCACGGGCGTCCAGACGACGACGAACTCGCGCTGGGGCGACTACACCGACATGACGGTCGACCCGGTCGACGACTGCACCTTCTGGTACGTCAACGAGTACTACCGTGACTCTGGAACTCCGGCGGACACGAGGCCATGGAAGACCCGTATCGCGAGCTTCAAGCTTCCGGGCTGCTGAGTCGGCAGCTCACGTAAACCACGGGCGCGGGGCAAGTCCCCGCGCCCGTCACGTTCCTAGAGCGGAGGGGGAGAGATTCGAACTCTCGCGGGACGTAACCGCCCCGAACGGTTTTCGAGACCGCCGCATTCGACCGCTCTGCCACCCCTCCGGTGGGACAAGAGTAGCCAAGGAATTCTCGGTTTCCTGACGCCGGGCTGAGTGCCCGTATGCCGGGGGACAGTGCTGCGACGCACGGCCCGCCGGCAGGAGGGTGCTCAGCGCGGCGAGGCGGCGGCGCAGCCGTCGCCGCTCAGGGAAGCGAGAGCGGAGAAGGAGGGATTCGAACCCTCGAAGGAGGAAATATCCCCCTTAACGCCTTAGCAGGGCGCCGCCTTCAGCCACTCGGCCACTTCTCCGGAGCCGCAAGGATAGCCGCTCGGCCCGACCCATCCAGAATGCGCAACGCCCGCCTGGAACCTGGTGGAGCCGCAGTTCGTGGGGCGGGCGCTGCATGGTGCCGGCCTTTCGAGAGGGGAGCCCGGCAACCTCATTCTCCTAGCCTCAAATGGCTTCAAGCATCGCCCCGAAGGGTGATTTCCGGATACTCCAGGCATGAAGCTCCGAGTCGGGCGCAGCGAGGTCAACATTTCCAATCCGGACAAGGTCTTCTTCCCGAAGCGCGGGCTGAAGAAGATCGATCTCGTCGAGTACTACGTCGACGCCGCGCAGTGCGTGCTGCCGCACTTGCGCCGGCGTCTCTTCCACATGAAGCGCTTCCCGAACGGGGTCGACCACGACTTCTTTCACCAGAAGCGGGTGCCGGAGAACCATCCACCGTACGTCGACGAGCAATACGTCGAGTTTCCGAGCGGCCACTCGACGGTGTTCGCCGTCGTCGACAACGCGGCCGCGCTTGCTTGGGTCGCCAACCTGGGTTGCGTCGAGCTGCACACGTGGCACTCGCGCGTGCCCGACATCGAGCGGCCCGACTACCTCCTGATCGACCTCGATCCGACCTTCGACGGGCAGTGGCGGCACGTGCGGAAGATCGCTCTCGTCGTCAAGGACGTGATGGACGAGCTCGGGCTGCGGAGCTTTCCCAAGACGTCTGGGGCGACGGGGCTGCACATTCTCGCGCCGATCAAGCCGGAGCTCGGATTTCCGGAGGTTCGGCGGCTGGCGAAGGCGATGGCGCAGGAAATCGAGCGCAGGATCGGAGATCAGGAGGTTGCGACCACGACATGGAAGGTCGCCGATCGGCGCGGAGTCTTCGTCGACTACGGCCAGAACGCGCGCGACCGGACGATCGCGTCCGCGTACTCGATTCGCCCGACTCCGGACGCGCGTGCGTCTGCGCCTCTCGACTGGGAGGAGGTGCGGACGGTCAAGCCGGAGCGGTTCACGCTCACGACGATGCGCAAGCGGATCGACGAGGTAGGCGACCTGACGAAGGGGATGTGGCGCTACAAGCGGAGCTTGATCCCGCTCTTTTCGAAGCTCGACCTGGAGCCGGCCGACCCGACGAAGGTCGACAGCGGTCGGCGACGGGGCCCGGTTCAGCGGTGGGAGAGCGGGCAGGGCGGCTGGCAGTCCCGGCGTGCCGCCCAGCAGGCGGCCTCACGCCGCGCCAAGAAGTGACGCCTAACGGGGTCAGACCCTGTAAAGGTCACGGGGTCAGACCCTGTTAAGGCGTTCGGCGGAATCAGCCCCGTCTCTTACGGGCGAGCCCTTGCTCTGTGAACGCCTGGTACCTGGCTTTCGCGAGCTGAGGATCGGCCGCGAAGACGCGTAGGAGCTCCGCGGAGGCGATGAATGGTCGCGGAGATCTCAAACCAAGCGTCTCGGCGTAGCTCGACCACGGCCAGTCCGCCGGCGAGTCGACGATCCCGGCGCGCACGGGATTGAGGGCGACGTATCTGCAGACCTCCCAGAGGTGCGAGTCCGATTGAATGAACTCCGAGTGATACCTGGCTTTGAAGACGTGGCCCGAGGACCCGTGTCGGCGGTTGTACGTTTGGCCGTAGAAGCCGTTGACGCGCTGCATTCCGGCGGCGAGGTCGCCTTGAGGCGTGACGATCAGCAGGTGGTAGTGCGTGTCCATCAAGCAGATCGAGAGGCACGACCACGCGAGTCGGGTGACCGTTTTGGCGAGCAGGGATTCGAACGAGCTCTTGTCCGCGGCGTCAGCGAAGAGGCGGCGCCCCGCGCACGCGGATGCGTTCACGTGGTACATGCCCGCCGGCACCTGAAGCCGAGGTTCGCGTGGCATTGCTTTGACGCTAGCCGTCGCGCTCCGAACGCCTCGGCCACCGTCGCAATACCGGCGCACTTCCTTTACAGGGTCTGACCCCGTGAGGGTTAACGGGGTCAGACCCTGTTAAGAGCAGGCGGCCTCACGCCGCGCCAAGAAGTGATTCGACGGTGGGGTCGCCGCGGCGCCGCGGCGGCCGGACCTCTCGCCACGTGCAGTCCTTTGGATCCTTGTCCGGCCGGAAGCGGAGGAACCGCGTCCCGTGCCGGAAGCGGTTGCGCTCGAGCTTGTCGTAGCGCACCTCGCAGACGAGCTCCGGCCGCACTGGGTTCCAGTCGAGCTCGCGCCCCTGCGTCCAGCGGCTCTGACCGCCCGGGATCCGCTTGTCGCTGACGAACCCGGGAGCGCGCAGCTTCGGGAGCGCCTCCTCGATCTGCTTCCGCAGCCCGGCCGTCAGCCCCGAGCAGTGGCCGACGAAATCGAGCTCGCCGTTCTTGTCGTACAGCCCGAGAAGCAGCGTCGAGATTCGGCCCTCCACCTTCTCGCTGTAGCGGAAGCCGACGATCACGCAGTCGGCCGTCTTGTACTTCTTGACCTTGGCCACGGCCTCGCGCGACCCGGCCCGGTACGGCGAATCGAGCCTCTTCGCGACGACCCCATCGAGCCCGGCTGCCTCGATCCGGTCGAGCCAGCGCCCAGCCTCCTCGGGGTCGCGCGTGTACGGCGAGAGCTGGAATCGCTTCGCCTTGCGCTCGAGCTCCTTGCGCCGCTTCTCGAGCGGCAGCTTGTGCAGCTTCTCGCCCTTCCAGAGGAGGATGTCGAAGACGACGAACTGCGCCGGGATCTCGGCGGACAGCTTCCGGATCCGGCTCTCCGCCGGATGGAGACGGAGTTGCATCGAGTCGAAGTCGAGCTTGCCCTTCTTCGAGATCACGATCTCCCCGTCGAGCGCGGAGTGGGGCGGGAGCAGCTTGCCGAGTGGCTCGAGCTCGGGGAAGTAGCGGAGTAGCGGTCGCTCGTTGCGCGACCAGAGCGCGAGCTCCCCGCCGTCGTTCTCCAGGATCCCGCGAAAGCCGTCCCATTTCGGCTCGTACTGCCACTCGCCGGTCGGGAGCTCAGCGACGAGCTCGGCCTCCATCGGCGGGAAGGGGACGTTTCGGCCGGGCATGCGCGCACTAAGCTAGCCGCAATGAGGAGAGTCGCAGTCACCGGCCTTGGGGCCGTCACCCCGCTCGGCAACGACGCGCCTTCGACCTGGCGCGCCGCCGTCGCGGGCGAGAGCGGGATCGACTTCATCAAGTCCTTCGACGCGAGCGGCTTCCCGGTCCGCATCGGAGCGGAGGTCAAGGACTTCGACTCGAGCGGAGTCGTGTCCTCGAAGGACGCCCGCCGGCTCGACCGGAACGTCCTCCTCGCCGTCGCGGCTGCCCTAGAGGCGAAGGAGGACGCGAACCTGAACGGCTACGACCCGGCCCGCGCCGGCGTCGTCTTCGGTTCGGCGATCGGCGGCTTCCTCGGGATCATGGAGCAGAGCGACATCCTCGATGAGCGCGGGCCCGACCGCGTCTCGCCGCACTTCATTCCGAGCGTGCTCGTCGACTCGGCGAGCGGTCAGATCGCGATCTCGCTCGGCATGCGCGGCCCGAACTACGCCCCCGTCTCCGCCTGCGCAACCGGCTCGCACGCAGTGGGGGAGGGCGCCGAGATCATCCGCCGCGGTGATGCAGACGTCGTCCTCGCCGGCGGCACCGAGGCCTGCATGCACCCGCTCATCCTGGCCGGCTTCTGCGCGATGCGCGGGCTCGCGGCCGAGGAGGAGCATCCCCCGCGCGCTTCACGACCCTTCGACGCCACGCGGGCGGGGTTCGTGATGGGCGAAGGCGCCTGCGTTCTCGTCCTCGAGGACCTCGACGCTGCTCGCGCACGCGGCGCGAACGTGTACGCCGAAGTGCTCGGCTACGGCGCCTCGAACGACGCGTACCACATGGCCGCGCCGGATCCCGCTTACGTCGGAGTCGCCGAGATGATGCGGGCTGCCCTCGCGCGCGCGCGCGTGAACCCGACCGACGTCGACTACGTCAATGCACACGGAACGTCCACGCCGCTGGGCGACCTGGCGGAGACGAAAGCGCTGAAGGACGTCTTCGGAGACCACGCTTACAAGCTGGCGGTGTCTTCGACGAAATCGGTCACGGGCCACTGCTTCGGAGCCGCGGGCGCGATCGAGGCGATGATGTGCGTGCTCGCGATCCACGAGGGAACGATCCCGCCGACGATCAACTACGAGCACCCCGATCCGGAGTGCGATCTCGACTACGTCCCGAACGAGGCGCGTGAGGCCAAGGTCGACGTCGCGCTCTCGAACGCGATGGGGCTCGGCGGTCACAACGGCTGCGTGCTGCTCGGCCGCGCTGACCAAAACGGCGACCCCGGCGTCTAAGAGAACGTGAGGGTTGTCGGAGCCGCGTTCTTCGCGGCCGGGCTGCTCGTCGTTCCGCTCGCCTCGGCCGCCTCGTTCGGGCGCCCAGCGGAGATTCCGCTCGTGCGTGCACCGACTGCGGTCGCCGTCGCCGATCCGACGCAGGACGGAATCGAGGATCTCGTCGTCGCGAACGCGGCCGGCTCGACGATGACGGTGCTTCCGGGCAGACAGGACGGGAGCTTCGGGCGTCCGATCGGCATTGGGAGCGGACCCGCCCCGGAGTCGCTGGCGATGGCCGACCTCGATAACGACGGCGTCGAAGACGCGGTGATCGCCGGCGGAGCCGAGCTCGCGATCTACCTTGGCGCAGACGGGACCTTCGTCCGCCGAACCACGGTCACGACACCCTTTCCCTCGACCGTGATCCCCACCGATCTCGACCTCGACGGGAACTACGATCTGGTCGCTGCCGGCACGAACAGGGCGGTTGTGACCGTGTTCATGGGCACCGGCGACGGGACGTTCCTATCTGGTCGGGAGTATGCGACGTTCGCTCCGCCGACTGCACTCTTCTCCGCCGATCTGAACGGCGACGAGCTGCCCGACCTCGCCGTCGCCGGCAGTAACGTGTCGGTTCTCTTCGGCAACGGGGACGGGGCCCTGGGCGGCCGGTGACTCTCCTCGCTTCGCGTGAGGCGCTCGCGATCACCGGCGCCGATCTCGACGTCGACGGCGACGTCGACCTCGCGGTTGCGCGTCGCCCGAACTTCGTCGATCTCCTCTTCAACGCCGCCGACGGCCAGTTCCCCGCCGGCAACACTGTCCGTGTCGGCGGCACGCCTGACAGCGATCGGCACCACTTTTATCGACGACGACTCGACGCTCGATCTCGTCACTGCGAACCGCGGGACAAACGACCTCTCCATCCTCCACGGCCTCGCCGACGGGCAGTTCCGATCCGAGGAGCGCGTCAAGGTCGGCAAGGCGCCGGTCGCGCTCGCGATCGAAGACCTGAACGCCGACAGCCTGAACGACGTCGTGACGGCGAACCGCCTCTCGAAGTCGGTCAGCGTCCTGCTCAACGGAGTCGACACGCCGCAGCCGGTCGTCTGCCTCGTCCCAGCTGTCGCGCGGCAGGACGCTCGTGGTCGCGCGACGTCTCGTCGGCGCTGCCCACTGCAAGGTCAACCGGTCCGGCGCAGGTACTCGGGTCGCATCAGGAAAGGACGAGTGATCTCGATCACACCCGTGCCCGGTACGCGCCGCCCTGTCGACACGCCGGTCACGCTGCTCGCCAGCCGCGGGCACAAGCCCAAGCGGTAGCCTCTCGGGCCGAGATGGCCTTCATCGTCAACGACCAGGTCGAGGAGTACGCGGCGGAGCACACCACTCAGCTGGACGACCTTTTCGAGCGGCTGGCTGCGGAGACCCGCGAGAAGACGACCGCCCCGCAGATGATGGTCGGCCGGATCGAAGGCGGCTTCCTCGCGGCGCTCGTCCGGCTCACCCGCGCGAAGCGCATCCTCGAGCTCGGCACGTTCACGGGCTACTCGTCGATCGCCATGGCCTCGGCCCTCCCGTCAGACGGCCGGATCATCACGTGCGATGTCGACCCGGAGGCGACCGCGATCGCGCGCCGCTACATGGACGAGAGCGGGCACGGCGCCAAGATCGAGATCAGGCTCGGGCCGGCGCTCGAGACGATCGCGACGCTCGACGGCCCGTTCGACATCGTCTTCATCGACGCGGACAAGCCGAACTACCAGTCGTACTACGAAGCCGTGCTGCCGCTCCTCGCCGACAACGGCCTCGTCATTGCGGACAACGTGCTCTGGTCGGGCCGGGTCGTCGAGCCCGACGGCGACGAGTCCACCAGGGCGATCAAGGCGTTCAACGAGCACGTCAAGAACGACGACCGCATGGTCTCGGTGATGCTCACCGTCCGTGACGGGATGACCCTCATCCAGAAGGCCCGGACCTAAAGAAAGCGAAGCGAGCCGCCGATCAAACGCTGGTCGGTTGGCGCTCTTGTACGGCCGCCAACGACCGTGTTACGGTCGAGACGAGGATCAAACGGCTACGAGGGGAGGGCTCCTTGCAAGGCAAGTCGGTGGATTTTGCTCGCACGCTCATCCGGGGTGCGACGCGCAGACGCAGGACCACGCTGAGCGTCGCTGTCATCGGGCTCATCATCTTGGTTCAAGCAAGCGTCGTTTTCGGCGGTGGCGGATCGACCCGCTCGACGACGCCCTCACCTTGGCCGGTGCCCCGGGCCACCGGCTCAATCCCGCCGCGGTCTCAGATGACGGTGCGACATTCGTACAAGAACGACGTGTCACCAGTTGTCCGCCGGCTTCCCGCGGCACCGCTCTTTTCCGGCGCGGAGCAGGAGGCGGCCACCAACCCACGGCCCGTCTCGATCCACAAGAACGGTCCGGACCGGGTCCGCCAGAAATCCCTCTTTGCAAACCACATGCCCTCGCCCGCACTCAATTTCAACGGAATCCCGTTTCCGGGCGTCGCGTGTAACTGCGCCCCTCCGGATACGAACGGAGAGGTGGGCCTGACGCAGTACGTCCAGATCGTCAATGAGGGCTACCAGGTCTTCAACAAGACCACTGGGGCCTCGATCCTCGGTCCCATTGGCATATCGACGATCTGGAGCGGCTTCGGCGGGGTCTGCGAGACGAACGGCGCCGGCGATCCGGTCGTCATCTACGACCAGCTCGCCAACCGCTGGGTGATCACCCAGTTCGCTGGGAATGGACTGCCGATCACCGACGAGTGCATCGCAGTCTCGACGAGCAGCGACGCCACCGGCTCGTACAACCGCTACGGCTTCCATCTCGGCTCCAACTTCTTCGACTATCCGAAGGTCGCCGTCTGGCCAGACGCCTTCTACATGAGCATGAACGTCTTCAACTCGTCGGGCACGGCATTCCTTGGTCCCCAGCCGTTCGCCTTCGACCGTGCGGCGATGCTCGCAGGCACTCCGGCCACGTTCATCACCCCCGGGATCACGGGCGGGCCCACCGAGGAGCCTTACCTGCCAGCCGACCTCGATGGGAGCACGTTACCGCCGGCCGGAGCGCCCAACTCGTTCGTCGAGTGGCCGACTGGATCGCCACTTGCGTACAGGATTTACCACTTCCACGTCGACTGGGGGACCCCTGGCAACTCGACGTTCACGCTGTTCGCGACTCCGGCCGCGGCTGCCTTTACGCAGCTGTGCCCGACGACTCGTGCCTGCGTTCCTCAGTTGGGCTCAGGAGACAACCTTGACGCCATCGCAGACCGGCCGATGTTCCGGGCCGCCTACCGGAGATTCGCCGACCACGAGGCGCTCGTGACTAACTACACGGTCAGCTCGAACAGCGTCGCCGGCATCCGTTGGATCGAGCTGCGCAACGTCACCAGCGGACCCGTGACCGTCTTCCAGGAAAGCACCTACCAGCCGGACACCACCTGGCGCTGGATGGGGAGCGCCGCGCTGGACCACGACGGCAACATGGCCCTCGGCTTCAGTGCGTCGGATTCCACCATCAACCCCCAGATCCGCTACGCGGGACGGTTGGCGGGAGATCCGGTGAACACGCTGGGACAGGGTGAGGCGCACCTCTTCGACGGCACCGGCAGCCAGACCGATACCTCCAACCGCTGGGGCGACTACAGCGACATGACGGTCGACCCCGTCGACGACTGCACCTTCTGGTACACGCAGGAGTACTACCAGACGACCAGCCAGTTCAATTGGCGCACCCGCATCGGGAGCTTCAAGTACCCGTCGTGCAACGCGACCGGACCGGTTGTCACGATCGACAAGACGGCCGATGCCGCTCAGGTCGATGCGGGCAGCCCTGCCGGCTTCACGGTCGCTCTCCATAACGTCACGGGCTTCGACGCGCACGGCTTGGTGGTCACCGACAACCTCCCTGGCGCGACGGGAGTCGACTGGTCGATCGACGCCGGGAACACCGATCCGGGCTGGTCGATTAGCGGCTCGCCCCCGAACGAGCATCTCGTCTACGCCCCGACGACGCTGGCAGCGAACACCAGCACGCACGTCCACGTCACGACTAACACGACCAGTGGCACGTGCGGCACGACGCTCAACAACACAGCGTCGTTCACGTCGACCGACGGCGGATCCGGCTCGGCACCGGCCTCGGTCGCGGTTCTCGGCCCACTCGTCACCGTGTTCAGCGAGAACTTCGACGGCGTGACCGCCCCGGTGTTGCCTGCGGGGTGGACGGCGACAAATGCCGCCGGGCCAGCGCCGCTGTGGGTGACCTCAAGTGCCGGGACCCCTGCTCCACCGGCCGACTCGATGCCGAACGCCGCATTCGTCGACGACCCCGCCGTTGTCAGCGATAAGCGCCTCGACTCGCCGACCATCGCGATTCAGACGAGCTCGGACAAGCTGACCTTCCGCCAGAACCGGAATCTCGAGAACGGCTTCGACGGCGGTGTGCTCGAGATCTCGATCGACGGCGGCGTCTTCCAGGACATCCTCGCCGCCGGCGGAAGCTTCGCTGCGGGTGGCTACAACGGCACGATCTCCAGCAGCTGGAGCAACCCGCTCGCAGGCCGGCAGGCCTGGACGGGCAGCTCGAGCGGGTTCGTGACGACGACGATCAACCTGCCCGCCGCCGCGGCCGGCCACACCGTCGTGTTGCGGTTCCGGATGGGTAGCGACATCAGCATCACGAACCAAGGTTGGCGCATCGACAACGTCAGCGTGACTCGACGCACCTGCGGCGGGCCACCACCACCACCACCACCGCCGCCTCCGCCGCCTCCGCCGCCTCCGCCTCCGCCGCCGCCGCCTCCGCCTCCGCCTCCGCCTCCGCCTCCGCCGCCTCCACCCCCTCCGCCTCCACCCCCGCCGCCTCCGCCTCCGCCACCACCGCCTCCGCCACCGCCGCCACCGCCGCCTCCGCCTCCGCCACCGCCTCCGCCACCGCCGCCGCCACCACCACCGCCGCCACCGCCTCCACCTCCGCCACCACCTCCGCCTCCACCACCGCCACCACCGCCTCCGGTCCGCTGCCGTGTCCCGAGAGTGCTCGGGCTTCGTCTGGGCGCCGCGAAGCGCAGGATTCGGGCGGCGCACTGCTCCGTCGGCAGGGTGCGTCGCGTTCGTGCGCGCCGCTCGCTGCGCGGCCGTGTGGTGAACCAGTCACCGAGGCCCGGCACGATCAAGCGCCGGAACTTCCCGGTCAAGCTGGCAGTCGGCCGAGGGTAAGCGGAACCGAAGGCAAGCCAAGCGAAACGGAGCGCCGGCGCAAGCCGGCGCTCCTTCGTCCCCGTGGAGGCCACCTTGAAAAATCGTCGGCAACGCTGTAAGAAACGTGTGTTCGGCACGTTGCAAACGTCAGGGAGGGCTCGGAGAGCTGCCAGCTCAACGATCGTTGAGCCTCGCCGCGACCCGTCCGCGAACTCCTCTAAAGAACGTCGAGAGAAAGGCAGGTAAACCCCCTTGGAACCACGGACTCCAAGAGCGCTGAAGCGGCTGGTCACGCGGCGGCGCGCGTTCATCCTCGCGCTCCTCTGCGCAGCGCCTGCAGCTGCGTCGGCAGCGCTCGCAAGTAGCTCGTCCGGCCCCGCCAGGCCCTCATCAGGGGTCGACGGTGCCATAGTCGTCCCGCAGGTTCAGGCGAAAAGCCTGCAGGGCGCGGCGGGCGGTGATGCCAAGGGCGTTGCCGTTACTACGCAGACTGCTCATGTTCTGGACATGGGGCGACTGGGTATCCACCCAACCCGGTTCAGGCAAGCTCCTCTGCAAGCGCACGCGCCCGCGGGTGCTGCCCTCGGCACGTTCAACGCCTTCATGAGCGTCAGCGCCGACGTGATCCCTGAAAATACAGCTGCTGCTGCTGGGTTGCTCTGGAGCAGCTTCACGGCGAGCGAGAACATCAACGTCTACCTCAACGGCACACTGGCCGGTCCCTTCGCCGCGAATGCCAGCGGCAGGCTGGCCCTGCTGCTCAATACTGCCGCTGGGCAGGGCTACATCACGATCGAAGGCATCGGCCAGACGAGCGGCAAGCGCGCAGGGGGCGTGGTCGAAGTCCTCACGCCTGCACCCACTGCACCCGGCCTGGCGGTAGCGCCTCACGCCATCGCTGCCACGGGCGCCGGCACGATCAACCTCCTGGGCACGCGTTACCCGGCAACCACGTCGGTAACGCTGGCCCGCAACGGGGTCTCGCTCGGCACAGTAACCACTACGGCACAGGGATTTTTCTCCGCCGCGGTTACGGTGCCGGCCGGCCCTGATGCATCCGCGGTCTACAGCTCCTTCACAGCGACCGTGGGCAGCTTGGCCGGGCAGAGCGAGGAAGAGCGCGCCGATGCCGGCACGCCGCCGGCAGGAGACAACAACCTGACACGCGTCCTCGTCGACCGGCCGGTCATCCCAACTGCCGGGGGTGCGTCGATGGGCGTCTCCGGCGAGGGCTTCCAACCGGGTGAGACCGTGAACATCACTGGTTGTGCAACTGCTTCGCTCCCCGCGAACGCCAATGGTGTAGTTCCCTTCTTCCTGACCTCGGGCGGAGGGACCGGTACTTCACAGTGTGTTCTCACAGGTGCAACGAGCGCTCGGGTCGCGAGGATGACCTTCCAGGGCGATCCAAACGCCGTTAACACCCCTTCCGCCATCAACTCGCCCGCCTCATTGCCCGCCGAGTCGGCGAACTTCGTGTTCCTGTACAACCGATTGGCGCCCAGCCAGACCGGAACCGTCTTCATGGACGGCGTGAGCCAGGGAGCCGGCACCACAAACGCCAGCGGGTTCGGCTCGAAAACCATCCCTGCGCCAACCACGCCGGGCATCCACGTCGTGGTGTTCATCGGGTCATCGGCGGGACAGGTAGCTGTCGCTCCGCTGTTCGTGAAGCCGATCACCATTCCGGGGGCGGGAACAGGCGCGCCGACCGGTACGCCGGCCGCGCCGTACCCGTCGACCAGGGTTGTCAGTGGCCTCCAGGGCACGATCACCGATGTCAACCTGTCGCTCAGCGGCCTGAGTCACACGTTCCTGGACGACCTCGACATGCTGCTCGTCTCCCCGGGCGGCCAGAACGCGATCGTCATGTCCGACGCGGGGGGTTTTGGCCCCGGAGTCGTCTTCTGCAACCTCACGCTCGATGACGAGGCCGCCAACCCGATTCCAGACGTCAACGTTGCCCACATGCCCCGGCAGCTACCAACCCGCGAACTACTTGACGGGCGACACCTTCCCGGCACCGGCTCCTGCACCGAGTGGAAGCGTCAACCTGTCCACGTTCGACGGCGGCAACCCGAATGGGGCCTGGAGCCTCTACATCGTGGACGACGCCGCCGGTGACGTCGGCACTCTCACCAACTGGAGCCTGACGATCACGACGACAGGCCCGCCGCCGCCGCCACCGCCGCCGCCACCGCCGCCGCCGCCACCTCCACCGCCGCCACCGCCGCCACCACCACCGCCGCCGCCGCCACCACCACCACCACCACCACCACCACCGGCGCGCTGCCGTGTCCCGAGAGTGCTCGGGCTGCGGCTCGGAGCCGCGAAGCGCAGGATCAGGGCTCGGCACTGCTCGGTCGGCAGGGTGCGCCGCGTTCGCTCCAGGCGCTCGCTACGTGGCCGCGTGGTCAACCAGACACCGAGGCCCGGCACGATCAAGCGCCGGAACTTCCCGGTCAAGCTGGCAGTCGGTCGAGGGTAAGCGGAACCGAAGCCACCCACAAGCGAAACGGAGCGCCGGCGAAAGCCGGCGCTCCATTCTGGGTGAGCCGGTCGATCCGGCACTCGTCGTGTCAACGAGCGCGAATTTCGGCTCCGAGTCTTGAACCACCCGGACGACAACTGGTAAGAACAGCAAGATCTCGACACGGGATTGGGAGGGAACCTACGTGAGAGACAGGCAACTTCGGCCACGGTCGCTCGCATGTGCGAGCTGCCTCGTTTTGCTGGCCGGCGGGCTCACTGCATCCGGCATCGCGTCGCCGGCCGACGGTCCTACGCCGGGCAAGGGGAGCCCGAGACTGATGTCGGGTCTGGCCGGTTTCCACGCACCGAGCACCGGGCTCGACGAAAGCTTCGATGGGGTAACACCACCGGTGCTGCCGGCCGGGTGGACCGCGACGAACAACACCGGCCCGGCGCCGCTGTGGGTCACCTCGAACTCCGGGGTTCCGACTCCACCGGCCGACTCGATGCCGAACGCGGCGTTCGTCGACGACCCGGCTGTCGTCAGCGACAAGCGTCTCGACTCGCCGAGCGTTGCGATCGCGACTACCACCGCCCAGGTGACCTTCCGCCAGAACAGGAATCTGGAGAGTGGCTTCGACGGCGGCGTGCTCGAGCTCTCGATCGACGGCGGCCCCTTCCAGGACATCCTCGCCTCCGGCGGGAGCTTCGCCACGGGTGGCTACAACGGCACGATCTCCGGCAGCTTCCGCAACCCGCTCGCAGGCCGCCAGGCCTGGACGGGCAACTCGAGCGGGTTCGTGACGACGACCGTCAACCTGCCCGCTGCCGCCGCCGGCCACAACGCCGTACTGCGGTTCCGGATGGGCAGCGACGTCGGCGTCTCGAATCAAGGTTGGCGGACCGATTCGCTCGCGTTGGCGGATCCGGGTCCGCCGCCACCTCCGCCACCCCCGGCTCCACCCCCACCCCCGCCGCCCGGGCCCCCGCCGCCGGACACGCTCTACGACCAGTACAACAACCTTGGAAACCTCTCCTCGAGCTCGCAGAACTTCGAGAACGCGAACAATGGGTACGACGACGAGCTCGCCGACGACTTCGTCGTTCCCGGCGGCGCCGATTGGAACATCCAGACCATCGACGTTGCCGGCGAGTACTTCAACGGCCCCGGCCCGGCGGCCAGCGTCACCGTGAACTTCTATTCGAACGGTGGCAACAACCGGCCGGGGATGCTGCTCCAGGCGCGCCCGAACCAGAACTTCACGAACGGCCCTAGCTTCTCGATTCCGCTCAACCCGCAGGTCTCGCTCGGCTCGGGCACGTACTGGGTCTCGGTGCAGGCGAACCAGAATCTCATCCCGGCGGGACAGTGGGGCTGGAGGAACCGCACTGTGCAGACAAGCTCGAACGCTTCCTGGCAGAACCCGCTCAACGCCTACGGGACCGGCTGCACGACATGGGGCCCGCGGACGACCTGCGTCGGTGGAGAACCGAATGCACCGGATCAGGTCTACCGGCTGCGCGGCAATGCCAACCCGCCACCTCCGCCTCCACCTCCGCCACCTCCGCCTCCGCCACCTCCACCTCCGCCTCCGCCGCCGCCGCCTCCTCCTCCTCCTCCTGCTCCTCCTCCTCCACCACCACCACCTCCGGTGCGCTGCCGTGTCCCGAGGGTCCTCGGCATGCGTCTCGGCGCCGCGAAGCGGAAAATCCGTCAACGGCACTGCTCGGTCGGACGCGTCCGACCCGTTCGCTCCAGGCGTGCGCTGTACGGCCGTGTCGTCAGGCAGACGCCGCGGGCAGGGCAGGTCAGACGCAGAGGATTCCCGGTCAGGCTGGCGGTCGGTCGCCGATAGGGCGACGTAGCTTCACTTGGGATCGAATTGGTGGTAGAACCTTGCGGGAGCCGCCCTTCGGGGGGCGAATCGGGGAGCCAAGGAGGGGAGGAATGAAGAGTCGTAGCCGGCGCCTGCTGCGGCTGATGGTGGTGGCAGCAGCGCTCACCGTTGGGGCGCTCGCCACGCCGGGCCTAGCCTCGGGCGGTGATGTGAACTACGTCACCACCACGCAGACGGGCCAGACGATCATCCCGGGCACGACCGACGTCGGGAACCACTGCGACGACTGCGCGACGCTCGTCAACTTCCCGTTCCCCGTCTCGGTCTACGGAAACACGTACACGAGCGGCTACGTCACGGACAACGGAAGTCTCCAGCTCCTCACGTCGAACGGCGGCGCTTCGTCGGGGTGCCTTGAATTCCCGATCAACGGACTCGACCGCTCGCTGATCCCGTACCAGGGCGACCTGCGCACCGACGAGAGCGGCGACGGTGTCTTTACGACCACGACCGGTAGCGCGCCGCATCGCCAGTTCATCATCGAGTGGCGGACAACCTACTTCCAGCGCGCCGGAACGGCCAACTTCGAGGTCATCCTCCCCGAGGACTCGGGAACGCTCTCGGTCATCTACGGCCAGACAGCGGACAACGGTTCGCTGGAGACGAGCGGAATCCAGTCAGGCGACAACGGCCCGTTCACACAGTTCTCCTGCGGCGGCGCGACGCTCGTCAGCGGCCTGCGCGTCAACTACGTGCCGACCATCTGTCCGTCGGGCTCGACGCTAATCTCGATCGGAGACAACTTCTTCGATCCCGCAGATGTCACGGTCCCGGTCGGAACGACGGTGTGCTGGACGAATAACGGGCTGATCACCCACACGGCGACCTCGGACTCGGCCGTCTTCGACTCGGGCTTCATGTCCCCCGGCGACGCCTACACCTTCACATTCGACAACGCCGGGTCGTACCCGTACCACTGTACGGTCCATCCGTTTATGACAGGGACGATCTCGGTCAACACTGGCCCGCCACCTCCACCTCCACCACCACCACCTCCGCCACCGCCGCCTCCTCCTCCTCCGCCTCCTCCACCGCCGCCGCCACCACCACCGCCTCCTCCGCCCCGCCGCCACCACCACCGCCTCCCGCCCGCTGCCGGGTCCCGAGGGTGCTCGGGCTGCGCCTCGCGGCCGCGAAGCGGAGGATCCGGGCAGCGCGCTGCTCGGTCGGGAGCGTGCGGCGAGCTCGGGCGAGGCGGTCGCTCCGTGGTCGCGTCGTCAAGCAGACGCCGCGGCCCGGCACGATCAAGCGGCGGAACTTCCCGGTGCGGCTGGTCATCGGGCGCAGGTAACGGACGCCGCGCAAAGCAGTCCTCCCGCTGGCGATCGCCCTGATCGCCACGATGTCCGCAGCCGGTAGCTCGGCGGCGGGATCGTCGAGCGCTTTTTGTCGTCTTGGCAGGCCTCGACTGGACGATCGACGTGGTCGACGTGGACGGCGAGTACTTCAGCCGTAACAGCGAAACGCCGGCGCCGACCGGGTTCTACGTGCGGTTCTACGCGAACGATCCGGCCCACGAACCTGCCGGCGGCCGGCCCCAGAAAGCGAGCGCTTGAACCAGGCGTACACGAGTCTCGGCCGCCTCCGCCGAATCCGCCTGCCTCCGCCGCCGGCGGCGCGCTGCCGCGTACCCCGGGTCATCGGGAGGACGCTCGGGCGGGCCGCGACGCTGATCCTCCGAGGGCACTGCCGCGTGGGACGGGTCTCACGCAGGCATTCCGTGAGCCGCAAGCGGGGCAAGGTGCTCGCCCAGAGCTCGCGCGCAGGCCGCTCCCTCGCGCTGGGCTCGTGCGTCAACCTCGTCATCGGACGGCGCTAGGCGCCCTCGATCGCCTCGGGCGTGAGCTCGGCGAGCGATTCGAGGACAACCCCGGCGAGCGCCAGCGCCTCGGCGCTCGGCGGAAAGGCGCGATTCGGGATCGCGAGGACTTGCATGCCCGCGGTCGCGGCCGAGCGAATGCCGTTCTCGGAATCCTCGATTGCCGCGCAAGAGTACGGCGTGACAACGAGCCGGGCGGCCACCTCGAGGTAGACGTCCGGCGCCGGCTTGCCCCGCGCGACCTCCTCCGACGAGACGGTGGCCCGAAACAGCTCCCTCGTCCCGGTGAGCTCGAGGAAGAGATCGATCAGCGGCCGGTTCGACGAGGAGGCGATGCCGAGCGGCCAGTGCGCAGCGATCCGCCGGACAGCCTCGAGCGCGCCGTCCACTAGCGGGAGCTGCCGCCGGTAGAGCTCGGCCATGCGCTCGACGACTTTCTCGGAGATCCGTTCCGGCGAGTCAGGCACGCCGACGACGTCATGCATGTACCGCGACCACTCGGGCGAGCTCATCCCCATCATCGCCTGCTGAGCGTCCAGCCGCCACCGCCCACCACGCTCCTCGGCGATCTGGCGCCGCGCCTCGTCCCAGAGCTCCTCGGTGTCGAGGATCACCCCGTCGAGGTCGAACGCGACCGCCTCGATCACCTGTAGGCCCGGCGAAGGTGCACGAGCGCTTCGCGGCCGGGCCCCCGCCTTACCGAGACCGCCTCGCCGACGAAGAGCGTGTGGTCGCCGACCTCGCGCTCGAACGCGAGCCGGCACTCGATCCAGCCGAGTGCGCCCTGGATCAGTGGGGCGCCGAACTCGCCGGGCACGGTCTCGATCCCCGTCCAATGCGCAATCGGCGGCACGCCCCGTGCAAAGTGCTTGGGCCAGGTGCTCCTCTCCCGAGGCGAGGATGCTGATCGCGAACGCGCCGGCTTCGCGGAGCAGCTCGTGCAGCGCGGCATGGCGTGCAAGCGCGATTCCGACGAGCGGTGGGTCGATGGACAGCGCTACGAGGGAGTCGACCGTGAGGCCCGCGGCGTCTCCTGAGACCTCGACCGTGACGACGCCGACCGGCGACGGGATCTCCCGGAACAGGGCTCGGAGCTCGTCGCCCGGCACAGGCGAATCCTATGCTCGAAGAGGCTTTGTTTTTAGTCGGGCCAAGTGATAAGAAAGTGATCTCGGCGCGGTGAGCGCGCCCTGACATGAGGGAGAAAGAATTGGGGCTATCGAAGAAGTGTCTGGCATTGCTGCTCGCATTTCCGGCGGTGATGGGCCTCGCCGTGATGCTGGTCGCGGCGACGGGAGCTGGTGCTGCGAGTAAGCGGGTATCGCCGACCTCAGCCCAGGGGGCCAAGTCGTCGGCCTCGTCCGCCACCGCGCGCGCGGCGAGGGCGCCGAGCGGCACGTGTACCGTCAGCGAGGGGTTCGACGACATCGCGAACATGCCCGGCTGGGCGATGATCAACCACAGCGAGCCGCTCGGCGTGAGCGACTGGTTCCAGGGGAACCCGGAAGTATTCGCGGCGCACTCGGGGGCCGCGGATTCCTACATCGGCGCCAACTACAACAACACGGACGACCTCGGCACGATCAGCAACTGGCTCCTGACCCCGGTGGTGACGATCACGAACGGGTTCACGATCACATTCTGGACGCGCACTGACCCCGATCCACCCTTCTTCGCCGACCGCCTCCAGGTCCGTGCGAGCACGGCCGGTAGCAGCATCGACGTCGGAACGTCCTCGACCGACGTCGGCGACTTCACACATCTGCTACTCGACATCAACCCGACCTACGTGGAGCGCGGATACCCCGAGCAGTGGACTTCGTTCACAGCCACGGTCTCCGATGTGCCGACCTCGATGACCGGACGCTTTGCGCTCCGCTACTTCGTCGAGGACGCCGGGTTTCTGGGAGCGAACTCGAACTACATCGGAGTCGACGACGCGTGTGTGGTTGCGGGCCCGCCACTACCGCCGCCACCTCCACCTCCGCCACCTCCGCCACCTCCGCCACCTCCACCTCCACCGCCTCCACCTCCACCACCTCCGCCACCTCCTCCACCGCCGCCACCTCCTCCACCTCCACCTCCACCGCCTCCGCCTCCGGCCCGTTGCCGCGTCCCGAGAGTCCTCGGGCTGCGCCTCGGCGCCGCGAAGCGCAGGATCCGTGCGGCCCGCTGCTCGGTCGGACAGGTGCGCCGCGTCCGCTCGAGGCGCTCGCTGCGCGGGCGTGTGGTGAAGCAGACACCGCGGCCCGGCACGATCAAGCGCCGGAACTTCCCGGTCAGGCTGTCAGTCGGCCGCAGCTAGGCCAGTACAGCTGAGCTGAACGAATCGAGGGCGCCGGACACCCCGGCGCCCTCGTCATTTCGGCGCCGCTAACGGTGGCGGCACTTCGCGTTCGTGAAGATCGAACGCTGTTCCTGGTTCGCGAGCTCGTCGATCTGCGGGTCGAACGGACCCGGCGCCGCGCCCTGCCAGAACATGATCGGCGTCACACCCGGGCCCATCACGGTCGCCCGGTACTGACGGCCCTTTCCGACCGGGCGGTTGCCATGGGGATAGAACCCGTAGCAGAAGCCTCCGCTCCAGCGATGCGTCAGGAAACCGTTCTCACGCTTCCAGCCGCGGCCGTAGCGCGAGTCGTACGTGTCGACGAAGACGTTCCGGCCCCACTTGTCGAGCGGCGAGCCGTATTTCGACGCGCTGAATCCGTAGACGCCCTTGCCCTTGTACTTGAGCCAGCCGTAGAGGTGGTCGTAGTGCCGGTACACCCAGTCGAGCTTGACCACGAACTCGGGGAGGTCGCCCGAGAAGTGCGAGAGGTGGAGCTCGACGGCGCGCTGCGTGAACGTCGGGCGCGTCCCGAACGGAGGTAGGAGGCGCCGCCACTTCTGGACGACCCAATGGGAGCCGTCGGGCGCCGTGCACGCCGCAACGAGGTAGTTGAGCGCCGGGCCCTGGTACGGGCCGCAGGCGTTCTTGAAGCCCCGCCAGAGATCCTTGCGGCGTGACCCCCAACCACCCGAATAGTCGAGCCTGAACGCGGCCTGTCTCATCCCGCGCCTCGGCGTGCGCGCATTGATCGCGCCCCAGGCGAGCGTGTGGTGCAGGCGGCCCTCGCTCCGGTACGTGAGCAGCGCGACGCGGTTCGTGTTCACAGCGAGGCGGAGATGCGTGGCGTTGCGCGCGATCGTCTGCGAGGCGGATGCCGGCGCCGGGGCAGCGGCGACTGCGGCAATGGCGGCAAGACTGACGATCAGACGGCGATGCACGAAAAGAACCCCCGCGTAGGAAGAGGCTGAGCCTGGCTTCCTACATCGGCCCACCGTAGCGGAACCAAAGTCGATCTGCCCCGGTTCGAGGGATTCGCTCAGTCCTCGACCAGGACTTCGGCGAGAAGCGTGCAGGAGAACCAGCGCCACGCGAGGGCGTCGTCGTCCGCGAGCCGGTCGAGTCGGGCCGAGACGTGGGCGAGGCCGTCGACGGTTGGGCGGAGCGATGCGAGACCATTTCCGAGCGCGGCTCTGCGAGGGGGCGTGTCGAGATCCTCGGCGAGCGCCGTCACGGCGCGTCCCTCGGGGTCGAGCTCGCGGCGCGGATCCCCGCCGGCCGCGAGCAGTTGAACGGCGCGGCGGCGGGCGGCCTGGAGCTCGTTCTCGTCGAGGTCGACCGCCCGTCCGGCGAGCAGGACGAGCGAAACCTCGACCTCGACCTGGTCACCCTCGCGTAGCCGCTCCTCGAGCTGTTCGAGAAACGTGCGCTCAGGAGAACCATCCATCAGGACGGAGCATACGACGGCCTTGTCTAGGGTCAGACGGCAGTCATCCCTTAAAGTGATAGGCAGCGATGAGCACTGACCAAATCGCAGCATTCGTCGAGCACGGCGTCGAGACCGGCTGCGTCGAGATCTCGGAGCTGAACGAGCTCGTCGACACGCTCAGCCTCGGCGACGAGGACGTCGCGAACCTCTACGAGCAGCTCGATGAGCACCACGTCGAGGTGAGCGACGACTGCGGGCGCGAAAAGGTCGAGAGCACGTACGTCAACGGCGACCTGGCGCACGCGACGACCGATGCGCTCCAGCTCTTCCTCAACGAGATGGCGCGGTACCCGCTGCTTACCGGCGAGGAGGAGGTCGAGCTCGCCAAGCGGATCGAGCGCGGCGACAAGGCGGCGAAGGACCGGATGATCAATTCAAATCTCCGCCTCGTCGTCTCGATCGCGAAGAAGTACCAGGGCCATGGGCTCTCGCTGCTCGACCTGATCCAGGAAGGGATCATCGGGCTGATCCGCGCAGTCGAGAAGTTCGACTGGCGCAAGGGCTTCAAGTTCTCGACCTATGCCACGTGGTGGATCCGCCAGGCCGTGCAGCGGGGCGTCGCCAACAAGGCGCGGACGATCCGGATGCCGGTGCACATCGTCGACCGCGAGCGCAAGATCTCGAAGGCCGAGCGCGAGCTGCACACGAAGCTCGGGCGCGCGCCGACCCTGGAGGAGATCGCCAAGCATGCGAAGCTGCCGCTGAAGCAGGTGCGGGAGGTGCAGAACGCGGCGCGGGCGGTGACGAGCCTCGACCGGCCCGTGGGCTCGGAGAGCGACACGGCACTCGGCGACCTGGTCTCGGGCGAGGACGCTCCGCCCGAGGAGGAGCTCGAGGTCAGCTTCCGGACGGATGCTCTCCGTCGCGCGATCGCCGAGCTGCCCGACCGGCAGCAGGACGTGCTCAAGCTGCGTTTCGGGCTGGACGGCAACCTGAACCCGATGTCGCTCGAGGAGATCGGAAAGACGCTCGGCATTACGCGGGAGCGGGTGCGTCAGATCGAGATCGCGGCGCTCGAGCGGCTCGCGCTCGACCGTGAGCTCGATTCACTCCGCGCCGCCTGACGGCTAGTCGCGCCGGTCCTCGAGGTACTTCTTCAGCCCGAGGAACGGCAGGATGAACGCCGCGAGCAGCGAGGCGACCCACACGATCACGGTCGCGGCGATCCATGTGCCGACGCCGTCGATGGAGAAGCCGTCGGAGAGGATGTCCGTGACGACGAGGGCGATGAACGTCGCGATGAGCGCCACGCCGCCGAGAGCTGCCGATCCCGACCGCCTGAACTGCGAAACCAGGAACGGCTGCATCAGCGCGAACACGACCGTGAAGATGATCACGGCGAGGAAGAAGCTGCCAACGTCCATGTGCATCCCGTCGAGCACCGCAGCGGCGACGATCAGGCCGACGGCGTTGGCTACGAGCGCGATCAGGGTCCGGACGATCAGGCGGATCATGTTCGGGAACCTACACCGGGCGGCGGTCGTCCTTCGCGGCCCTCAGCCCAGAGCGAACGCGATCGTCAAGCCCAGGAGGATCGCGGCGCCCACGCCACCCAACATGAGCGACGCGGACAGGCTGGCGGTCTCACGTTTGGGAAGAGACGCCGCCGCTGCGAGCAGCCCGACCGCGAAGGCGAGCAGGGCGTAGATCCAGAGCGGGACGTCCCCGGCGGCCGACAAGGCACGCTTGCCGAACTTCGCTCCGAGCGCTCCGAGCGCTCCGCGGTGGCGCGTGGGGTCGCGGGAACTCTTCGGTGCGGCTCGGACCGGAAGAGCTCCGGCCGGCGGTTGCGCAGAGCCTGAGCCCCCAACGTTCGAAACGTGTGCGCACGAATCGGCTCTTCGCGCGGCTCGGATCTCGGCTCGGCTCGCACGGTCGACGACGACGAATCGTGCACGGCCGACCGTTTGACCGGCGGGCAGTGTGCGCGCCACGACCGTGTAGGTGCCGGGCCCGAGCGGGCGGCGTCCGAGTCGGCTGCGGAACCGAAGGCGATTGACGCCGCGATGGCCGCGCACCTGAAAGCGCCCGACGCGGCGGCAGTTGGGCGCCACCTCGCGGACGTCGAGCTCGACGAGTGCCGGCTTCCGCAGGATGAAGACGACCGTCGTCCGCCGTTCCCAGCCGGCCCCTCGGCGTGCGATCCAGTCACGAGCGAGACGGAGCCGGGAGGCCTGTTCCCGGCTCGTCTCGGCCCGCACTCCCTGACCGGCCTCCGCGGTGCTTCCGCCGGCGCTCGGAGCTCCGGAGCCGCCGGCCGTGCCGCCGTGAGGCACGGGTGGAGGAGGCGGCAGGGCCGGCGGGATCTTGCTTGGCACCTTCGGAGCCGGCGGCGGAAGGGGCACCGTTGGCGTCGTCACCGCGGGTGTCGTCACGACCGGGGTCGTGACCGGCGGGACCGTCACCGTCGGGAGCGTCACCGTGGGCAGCGTGATCGGGGGTGGGGGAACCGGGGGCAGGGCAGCCGCCGAAGCGGACCAGCCTCCCGTCAACGCGACGATCAGGAGGGTGCCCTGGACGACGCGGCGCCGCAGCACGGATCTCCACCGGAGCATTTCTGTCGTCCAGATGCCCCGGGGCGGCGTAACTTGCGGGCTGCCGCGGTTGAGCGGCGGGGGTGAGATTCGAACTCACGGGCCCCGTGAAGGGCCAACAGTTTTCAAGACTGCCCCGTTCGACCGCTCCGGCACCCCGCCGTAGCGCGATCGTAGCCCGTTAACAGGGTCAGACCCTGTAAAGACTCACGGGGTCAGACCCCGTTAAGAGACCCCGTTAAGGCGGCGTTAGCTTTGGGGATCGATTGTCGCCGGGGCGCCGTAGCTTTGGAGCACTTCTGGCACCTCGCCCTGGAAGTTCTCGAGGATCGCGAGCGCCCAGCGGTCGGTGACCGCGGTTCCGTTCAGCGTGTGCACCTGCTCGGTCGAGCCGTCGCGGCGGTAGCGGACCCCGAGCCGGCGGGCCTGGAAGTCGGTCGTGTTCGAGGCCGAGGTCAGCTCGCGATAGCGCTCCTGGCTCGGGAACCAGGCCTCGATGTCGTAGCGCTTCGCCGCCGCCGAGCTTAGCTCGCCGGCGGCGATGTTGACGACCCGGTAGGCGAGGCCGAGCTCCCGCACGTTGGCCTCCTCGAGCCCGAGGATGCGCTCGAACTCGTCCCACGACTGATCCGGGAGCGTGTACGCGAAGAGCTCCACCTTGTTGAACTGGTGGACGCGGAACATCCCCCGCGTGTCGCGCCCCGCCGCGCCCGCCTCGCGGCGGAAGTTGGTCGAGAATGCCGTGTAGCGAAGGGGCAGTTGCTCGGCGTCGAGGATCTCGCCCATGTGCAGTCCCGCCAGCGCGACCTCGGACGTGCCCGTCAGGTAGAGGCCGTCCTCGCCGATCTCGTAGTACTCGTTCTTCTCGGCCGGGAAGAAGCCGGTGCCGTACATGGCTTCCTCGCGCACGAGCACGGGTGGGAGCACAGGCGTGAACCCAGCCGCGGCCGCCCGGTCGAGGGCCCAGCGGTAGAGCGCCAGCGAGAGCAGCGCCGTGTCGCCGATCAGGTACCCGAACCGCGCGCCCGAGACCCGCGCGGCGCGCTCCATGTCGAAGCGCCCGAGCTCGAGGTGCTCGGGCCCAGGCGGCGACGGCTCGCCGACCACCCGCTCGATGTGGCCCTCCGAGTCCTCCTCCTCGGCGTCCGGGACCGATTCGTGCGGCGGGTTCGGAACCTGCTGCAGCAGCTCGTCCCGAGCGGCCTCGGCCGCCGCAAGCTCATCCTCGAGGGCGCGGAGCTGCTCTTTGACCTGCTTCAGTTCCTCGACCTGCTCGGGCGTCGGCTTGCCCTGAACCTTCTGCCGTCCCCGCAAGTCGTCGACCTGCGGGATCAGGTCGCGCCAGCGCGCGTCCGCTTCGAGCAGCCGGTCGAACGCCTCGCCCGCTCCCTTGCGCGCCACGGCGGCCCGGAAGCGCTCCGGCTCCGCCCGCGCGGCCCTGAGGTCGATCACCCGGTCTGGAGGAAGGCGACGAGATCGTTTATCTGCTGCGAGGTCAGCTGCGACCCGTAGCTCTCGGGCATGACGTTCGGTTGGAAGCCCGATGCGATCTCGGCGTTCGGGTCGGTGATCGACGTCTTGATGAACTCGGCGTCCTTCCCCTTCAGCGCCTCGTCGAGATCGGGCCCGATCTTGCCGGCTGCACCGGCCGCCTGGAAGGTGTGGCAGCCGCCGCAGCCGCTGTCCGCGAAGACCTTCTTCCCTGCGGCCGGGTTCGCCTTGCCGGCCTTCGGCAGCGTCCCGACGACAGGCCCCGTCGGCTCGACCGTCTTCTCCCCGCCGCAGCCCGCGACGAGCAGGACGGCGAGCGCGATCAGCAGTCCCCGGGCCATGTCCGGCGAGTCTACTGAACGCGCCGGGTCTCTTCCCAGAAGCGCAGGGCCGCGCACGAGAGCGCACCGTAGGCTGCGACATCGCGCGGCGAATCGTTCACCACCAGGGAGACGGTCAGCGCGACGAGGACCGCGTCGACCGTCGTGAAACGCGGACGGCGGAGGGCGATCCAGACGAGCACGAGCAGCGAGAACGTGATGATCGCTGTCGCCTGCCAGGTGGCGACGTAGCCGTCGAGCGAGACCCGCCAGCGGTGCGCGAGCTCCCCGAACAGCGCGCCGGGGCCGTCGCCGATCGTCCGCGTAACGTGGCTCGACCCGCCGACAGCGGCGTCGAGGCCGACGAGGAGCAGGCCTGCTCCGACCACTGCGGCGCCGGCCAGAGCGAGGTTCCGCACCGTCAGCGCCACCCTGCGTAGCCGTAGCCACAGGAAGAGGTAGCCCGCTGCGAACACCAGCACTCCGCCGCCGTCGGCCCCGAGCCCGCTCGCCCCGACGACGACCAGGACGCCGAGCGCGACGAGCGGGAGCAGGCCAACTCCGACGAGCGCCGCGCCGAGCAGCCCCGGGACGAGGAGCAGTGTCTCGACCTGGTTCGAGATCCCGTAGAAGCGAACGCCGCCGTCCGGGTGCGGCCCGAGCGCCGCGAGCGAGCTCGTCTCGGTCGAGAACGCGAGCACGCCCGCGTACACCGCGAAGACCGCGAGCAGCGCCGCCGCGAGGGCGAGACGCGAACGCGTGGCCGCGGCCAGAGCCGGAGCGCCGAGCCCGACGACCGCGAGCAGCCCCAGTCCGACCGAGCGTGGCCGAGCAACGTCGAGCCCGCTGAGCGTGAGCGCGGCGGTCAGGGCGACCGGCCCGGCGATCAGGGCCGCCCTGCCCCAGAAGGACGACCTGAGCCCCAGAGCCAGCAGGGCGAACAGCGCGACCAGACCGAACACGACGTACGAGGCCGCGCTGCGCGAGTCGTGCGCGTCCGTCAGCCGCCGGTCGAGCCTCCGCAGCGTTTCCGGCACGTTCGACTCCGGGCGCGAGGTCAAGGGCGGCTTCTCTCCGCGATCGAGCGCCTCCACGGTCGGCTCGAGGTCGTAGAGGGAGACGAGGCCGGGGACCTTCGTACGGTCCGACAGGAGCAGCCCGTGGTAGTCCCCGCCGACGATCCCGATCCGGTAGCGGTGGACGTTGTGCACGCGCTGGCGCGGCAGCGTCACGTAGATCGTGATCGGGCACGGACAGCGCCCTTGCGGCACCTTCGCGAGCACCCGCGCGGCGTCCTCGCCGCTGATCGTCTTGCCGCGCCCGGCGATCAGGAGCCCTTGCGCGCCAGTCGCCGGAGGTTCCCCAACGACCACCCGCGCGTGGTCTGCCCAGGCCGACGGCACGGTCACGAGCGCGGCCACCGCCAGGCCCGCGGCTAAACTCTGTCTCGTACCCCACCGCTTCAAGGAGCGCGATTCTCGATGAAACGCAAGGCTTACGGTCGCGACTTCGGCCTCTCCAGCCGGATGTTCCTGACGATGTTCACCCTCGGACTGCTCTACGTCGTCTTCTTTGTGGTGCTGCTGAACGTCCTCAACGTGGGGATCTTCGCCGTCATCCTGATCATCGGCGTGCTCGCCTTCGTCCAGTACTTCACCTCGGACAAGATCGCGCTGCTCGCCTCGGGAGCGAAGGTGGTCGAGCCCGACGAGGCGCCCGAGCTCCATGCCATGGTCGAGCGCCTGGCCGCGATGGCCGACCTGCCGAAGCCGCGCGTAGCCGTCATCCCGACCGAGGTGCCGAACGCGTTCGCGACCGGCCGCAACCACAAGCGCGCTGTCGTCGCGGTCACGCAGGGCCTCTGGAACCGCCTCGAGCCGCGGGAGATCGAGGGCGTGCTCGCGCACGAGCTGACGCACATCGCCAACCGCGACGTCGCCGTGATGACGATTGCGAGCTTCTTCTCCATGGTCGCAGCGACGCTCGCGCGGTTCGGGCTCTGGGGCGGCATGTTCAGCGGCGGCGACCGCGACCGGAGCTCCGGCGCGCCCGTCTGGCTGATCCTGTTCGCCGTCTCGCTGCTGACGTACGTGGTCAGCTGGGTGCTGATCATGATGATCTCGCGCTACCGGGAGTACGCAGCCGACCGTGGAGCCGCCTTGATCACGGGCGCTCCCGAGAACCTGATGTCCGCGTTGCAGAAGATCGCGAGCCGCATGACGCAGATCCCCCAGCAGGACCTGCGCGAGGTCGCCGGCATGAACGCGTTCTTCATCTTCCCGGCCGGCTGGAAGAAGAATGCTTCCGAGATCTTCCAGACGCACCCGCCGCTCGAGAAGCGCCTCGCCCGCCTCTCCGCAATCGCCCGCGAGATGGGCCGCCCGGTCGACCCAGCGTCCTTTTAGGCATTGGGCCTAACCGGTTACGTTCGAGCGCACACCACTCGTTGCGGGCTCGCTCATGGCTTCGCCGTGAGCATCGCCATTATTTCGCCGGGGGCGAAATAATGGGGCTCACGGACGTCCTCTTCGGGCGCAAGAAGCTTCCGAAGGCCCAACAGGAGAAGCTCTTCGCGATCTCGACGGCGCGGATCACGCTCGAGACCGAGCTCGGGCTGAAGCCGACCGGGGACGCCGCCGTCGTCTTCAAGCCGCTGTCGGCGGCCGAGTTCGTGCGGGCCGAGAACGAGCTCCAGGAGCTGCTCGACACCGTCGCGCAGGAATCCCACTCGAAGGTCGAGCGGCGCGGCGACGAGTTCGGCTTCGAATGGCTGATCGTGCGCGACAACGACTTCGAGGAGCTCGTGGCGGGCGTGCACCTCGTCGCGTCCGAGCTCGCGGCCCACGGGTTCGGCGAGCAGCTGCTCGCGGCGGCCTTCAAGTTCTCGGGCGGGAAGGACCCGGTCTACTTCATCTACGGCTTCAAGCGTGGCGCGTACTGGCCGTTCGTCCCGACGGGCGAGGGCAAGGAGCGCGACAACTCCGAGGAGCTCGAGCTGAAGGCGAAGCTCGAGAAAGAGCTGCCGATTGAGCAAGACCTGACACGCTGGCTGGCTCTCTTCGACGCGCCGATCTAGGGACAGGCCCTAACGAGGGACAGGCCCTTGTTAGGTCACGATGGAGGCTCGCCGTCCCAGTAGTCGAGGCTCTCGACGCGGGCGACCACGCCGACGCCCCAGAAGCCGATCTTGTTCGAGCGCGGGTAGTAGCAGATGTCGTTCGGCTCCCTCGTGCCGTACGTGAGGAGTGTGAGCGGCCCGCGAAAGGCGTGGGCGACGCCTGTTCCCGGCGGGCGGCCGATGAACGACCCGCGCCGGATCGGGAACTCGTCGTCCCCGAGCAGGCACGTGCCGTCACCGTCGAGGACGAGGAAGAACTCCTCTTCGGCCCCATGGCAGTGCGGCGGGCAGTTCAGCTTCCCGTTCCGCGACCACCTCGAGCCGCATCCCGGTCTGCACCGATCCGGCCTCGCGGCTGAGGTAGCGCAGGTCGACCTCGCAGTCGGACTCATTCACCGAGACGACGGCCGCATCGTCGACGTTGACGATGGTGGGCGGCCGCGGCGCGGCCTCGCCGAACTCGAGCGGCTCGGCGGCGGCCTCGACGTCCCAGGGATCGTCCGTCCGCCCCTCGACCCAGGGCCAGCCGATCCGGATCGCGCGCGAGCGGGGAAGCCAGCCGATCTCCGTGGGGCGACGCGTGCCGTAGATCAGCACCTCGAGCCCGTCCGGGCCGCCCCGCAGCGTGTGCTCCTCGTGGTCCGCGAGGTGGACGATGCAGTCTCCTTGTCGGAGCTCGTACACCTGCTCGTCCTGCCACGAGAAGCCCGAGCCGTCCAGCACGAACACGATCTCCTCGGAGGCTCCGTGCGAGTGCGGTGGCGTCGACAGCCGTCCCGGGTCGATCCGGACGCGGTTGACGCCGATCCCCATGCAGCCGACCGCGTCGCCGAGCCGCTGCCAGCTCGCCGCCATCTCGCCCTTCTCGGACCGGCGCGGCTCGACCTCGTCCCAGTGCGAAACGTGTTCGCTACCCGCTACTGCGAGATCTCCTTCTGCTCAGAGCTGGAGCCGGTGCCGAGCTCAGCCTTCATCTTCGCCAGCTCGTCATCCACCTTCGACTGCGAGGTGAGCTGCGCGAGCTCGCGATCGAGCTGTGTCTCGCCGCCGGCCGTGTAGTCCTCGAGGGTGCCCGACGCGATCAGCTCGTCCATCGCCGATGCGCGCGCCTGCATCTCCTCGGTCTTCTCCTGCGCCCGCTGGATGGCGGCGCCGGTATCGGCCATCTGGTCGCCGATGCCGGTCGACGCCTCGCCGATCCGGACCGACGCCTCCGCGGCAGAGTACTGAGCCTTCATCACTTCCTTCTGGCTGCGGAACGTCTCGATCTTCGCCGACAGCGTCTTCTCGTTCGCTTCGAGCTTCTGCTGCTGCTGGTTCAGCTCGGCGACCTGCCGGTCGAGATCCTGTAGCTGCGCCTGCGCCGCCGTCTTGCGTTCGAGCGCCATGCGGGCCAAGTCCTCGCGGTTGGCGCCGAGCGCGTCGCGCGCCTGCGACTCGAGCTTCGGCACGCTCGTCTCGAGCTTGCCCGCCTGGAGCTCCAACCGCTTCTTCGCCGTGACGACGTCCGCGACGCCGCGCTTGACGTTCTGGAGCAGCTCGAGCTGCCTCTCGTACGAGTAGTCGAGTGTTTCCGCCGGATCCTCGGCCCGGTTCAACAGACTGTTCCACTTCGTTTTGAAAAGCGTCACCGTGCGATCCCATAGACCTGCCACTTCGTCCTCCTACTTGGGTATGCCAGTAGCCTAACGAGCGATGTTGGTCGAGCGGAGCATGGATCCGGGCTGGCTCTCGAACTCGTACCTGCTCGCGGACGAAGAAGGCGGGACGGCGGTGTACGTGGACTCGGGGGCGCCGCTGGAACCGCTGCTGGAGGCGGCCGAGCGCTGGCGCGTCAAGCCGGAGCACGTCCTGCGGACGCACAGCCATCCCGACCACGTCGTCCACGAGCCGGAGCTCGGCCTGACCGTCGTCACCCGCGGGCTGGAGACCGGCGGGCTCCACATCGAGGCGCTGCCGACGCCGGGCCATGCCGAAGACCATCTCGCGTTCGTCGTCAACGGCGAGCTGTGCTTCTCGGGAGACATCCTGTTCAAGGACGCCGTCGGCGGCGGGAGCGACGTGCCGGCGATTCGCAGCTCCGTGATGGACGTGCTGATGAAGCTGCCGCCCGAGACGCGTGTGTTGCCGGGCCACACGGACGAGACCACGATCGGCCGCGAATTGGAGGAGAACCCGTTCGTCCGCTTCTGGCGGGGCGTCGAGCCGGGTGGCGAAGAGCGTGGCCGCGTCGGCGGCGAAGACGTGACGATCCTCGTCGACTCGCCCGACTACGACGGCAAGGGCAAGCTCCTCGTGCGCTTCGAGGACGGCCGCGAGGCGATCCTCGGCGGCTCGCGCGTCGAACGGGGCTAGCCCCGGGCTTCGTCCAGGAGCTGGAGCACGGCTACCGCGTCGCGCGGGTCGACGGGCGGAGGAGCTCCGTCGCGCAGGCTCGCGGCCACGCCCGCGTAGAACGATCCGTACGAGCCCGTCTCCGTGGGCACCGCGCGCGATTTCTCGCCGGTGACGAGCTGGCCCCAGCGCTCGGGCGGCTCTTCGCCGAAGCCGGGCTCGGTCGGCGAAAGGCCACTGCGTAGAGCTTCCTCCTGGACGTCGAGGCCGTGCTTCACGTACGCCGCGCGGTCTCCGAGCACCCGGAAACGCGGGCCGGCCTCGGCTGCGAGCGTGCTCATCCAGAGATGCGAGTGGACGCCGGATTCGTGCTCGAGCGCAAGGAAGTCGTCGTCATCTGCGACTGCCTCCTCGCGTCGTGCCTCGAGCTCCGCGTACAGGCGGCTCACCGGGCCGAAGAGCTGCAGCGCCTGGTCGACGAGGTGGCTGCCGAGGTCGAGCAGCAGGCCGCCGCCCTCGTCGGCCGGAGTGCGCTCGCGCCATCCGCCGCTCAGCTCGGGCCGCCAGCGCTCGAAGCGGGACTCGAACCGGTGGACGCGGCCGAGCTCGTTCGCGTCGAGGAGCTTCCGCAGCGTCAGGAAGTCGCCGTCCCAGCGCCGGTTCTGGAACGCGGCCAGCATCAGGCCGCGCCCGGCAGCCGCGTCGACGAGCGTCCTGCCCTCTGCCGCGTTCAATGCCAGGGGCTTGTCGACAACGACGGCCAAACCCGCGTCGAATGCGGCGAGTCCGAGCGGGAGATGGCTGTCGTTCGGAGTTGCGATCACGGCCAGGTCGAGCTCGGCTGCCCGCTCCCAGACTTCGTCCGCCGTCTCGACCACGGTCACACCCGGATGCTCGCGAAGCGCCTGATTGCGGCGCTCGTCGTTGCCGGTCACGACCACGGACAGCTCCAAGCCCGGAGTCGTCGAGATGAACGGTGCGTGGAAGACGGTGCCCGCGAGGCCGTACCCGAGGAGGGCGACCTTGGCGGTCATGCGTGGAACGCCTCGAGGCGCTTGGCTTCATCATCGAGCTCCGCGCGCACGCCTTTCGGTAGCCGTCCGAAAGGCGCGACGTTCACGCAGCCCTTCTCGTACTTCCACGTGCCCGCGACCTGTCCGTCCACGAGGAACGTGTTCACGGAGTGGGGGGTCCTGACGTTGAAGACGCGCGTCCGGTAACGCTCGGGGAGGATCTGCGTGCGCCGCGCGTGGACGAGCAGCGTCGCGTCCCAGACGGGCAGGAAGCGAACCGGCGCCTGCGTGTCGGCGTCGGGCAACGGCTGCCGGGGGAGGTCGACCAGCTCCTTTCCCTGTTCGTCCTGGAACCGTCGCAGCTCGAGACGTTCCAACGCCGCCCGGGTCGTCTTCACGTCGAGGCTGGCCCAGTCGGCGATCTCCGCCGGGCGCGCTGGGCCGAAGCCCTGCAGGTAGCGGCGAACGAGCAGTTCGACCCCCTCGTCCTCGGTCGCCGACTCGGGCCCGATCCAGTCCTCGGCGAGCGCATACAGGTCCGCGCGGCGGCGCTCCCAGGTTCCCGACGGTGGAACGCGAACCATGTCGAGAGAGAGGCCCGCCAGCCCGAGTCGCTTGCCCAGGATCTCCTCGATCTCGGCCCGGGTCATCGTGCCGTCCTTGAACGCGCGCCGAACCTTGCGGTCGTTCGCGGCGACCTTCTTCGCGTCGGTGTCGCGGCCGTGCGTCCGCAGCCACCACTCGCGTAACGGCCTCCGGATCCCGGCGACGAACGGCCAGTAGTCCCGCTTCGAGACGAGGTGGATGGTCGACCGCATCATCGACCCCTGGACGACGCTCTTCCGCTCGAGCGCGCCCGTGAGCTGATCGCGTTCGAGCCCTTCGACGCGCGCCCAGAGCCCGATGTACATCGAAGGGGCGTACTGCGCCTGGATCCCGCCGATCCGTTCCAGTGCGCGGGGGAGAGGCGTCTTCGCGCGCCCGAGCAGCAGCTGCCGTGCGAGCAGCGCCCGGTTGAGCTCCCGCTCGGTGAGGACGCGCGTCACTTCACGTGAGCCTAATCGGATTCAGAACAACGTCTTAGGCCGGGCTTAGCCCGTTCTCAGGTCGCCTTGGTCTTCTTGGGAAGTCCGCTCGTACCCAAACAGAAAGGAGATCTATGACGGACAAGGTCAAGAACGTGCTGCTGATCATCCTGTCGATCGCGGCACTCGCCCTCGGAGGGTCGGCGATCGCCGGCGCAGCCTCCGGCGGCGGGAGCTCGAGCAGCAGCAACAACAACTCGTCGGCGCGACCCACCGCGTCGGCGGGACTGCCGCCCCAGCGTTCCGACGAGACGCTCCTCACCGGCGACACGGCGGCGCGGGTCCGCGAGGCCGCGCTTGCGAAGGTGAGCGGCGGCACGATCGACCGGGTCGAGACCGATGCAGACGGCAACGCCGCGTACGAGGCCCACATGACCCGCAGCGACGGGTCGCGGGTCACGGTCTACGTGAACAAGGCGTTCGAAGTCGTCAGCGTCGAGAACGGCCCGTAACAGCACTCCCTCCCCTCCCGAGAGCCCGGTTCCCGCCGGGCTCTCGGCGTTACGCGCCGGAGCCGCAGATGGCGAAATTCAGCTCCGAGTCCCGCGCAATCGAGGCCGACTGGGACGCGAAGCCGTAGTAACGGACGAGCGCCTCTCGGACTTGCGCCGTGTCCCCTGCCTTTGCCGCCTCAGTCGCGCGATCGAGCTCCACTTCCGCTGATCGAGCCTTCTCCACCATTTGCTCTGCGTCGTCTCGATGCGCGCTCGGCGTGCCGAGCAGCTCGAGCTTGCGCCGGAACTCCGAGATGATCTGCAGCTGCTCGACAAGGATTGGAGCAGCTCGCCGGAACTGCTCTTCCTCTGAGGCCGAGCTGTTCTGAATTCGCCGAAGCCGCTCCTGGGTGCGCGCTCCCAACACCTTGACCGCCTCTTGGCGGCAGAGCTTGTCGGCCCGCCTGGCGTACTCGGCAGCCGTCATCGACTCCGATGTCGTGGTCTGAGCGCGAGCCTCGCCACGATCGCCGCCCGAGTCGCCGCCACAAGCGGCGAGTCCGAGACACGTCATGCATCCGAGAACGCTAGCGGCGTATCGCACCACTCGGCTCCTTCCCGAGCTTCGGGCCGACAAAACGGCAGCCGTCAATCTCTTTGCAAGACGAGGGCACGAACTGCATGAGCGATGACGAGCTCCTCTCGGGCGGGAACGACCTTCACGTCGAGCTCGCCGAGGAAACTCAGGCGCTCGGCGATCGTCTTCCTGACGTCGCCCCGGTTCTCGCCGACGCCGCCGGAGAATGCGAGGACGTCGATGCCTCCTAGTGCCATGGCCATCTGAGCGACGGCGCCTGCGATCCGGTACGTGTAAACGGCGAAGCAGAGCGGATCGTCGAGCCCGCCGAGTGCGGCCAGCCCAGACTCGTGCTCCAGAGCCGCGTCGAGCTCGTCGACACTCAGGCCCCGCTCGCGCAGGAGGTAGATCAGCGCGCCTGGGTCGACCGAGCCCGACCTCGTGGCCATCGGGACGCCTTCGAGCGGGGTGAAGCCCATGCTCGTGTCGATCGAACGCCCTTCGAGGACGGCCGTCACCGAGCAGCCTCCGCCCAGATGGCACGCGACGATTCTGTCGGCGTCGAGTTGAGCGACGACCGACTGCACCGCGATCCCGTGGAATCCGTAGCGGCGCACGCCCCAGTCGCGCCAGGCCTGCGGAATCGCGTATGTCGATGTCACCTGGGGGATCGTCGAGTGGAACGCCGTGTCGAAGACCGCGACGTGCGGGACGTCCGGGAGAGCGGCGCGCGCTTCCCGGATCGCACGCAGCGCCGGCGTGTTGTGGAGCGGCGCGATGCGCGAGAGTTCGGCGATCGCCTCCTCGACGGCGTCGTCGATCAGCACGGGCTCCGTGTACCGCTCTCCGCCGTGGACGACGCGGTGCCCGACGGCGTCGGCCGGCTCGAAGCCGTCCACGGGCCGCGAGGCCTCGCCCTCGACGAGGCAGAGCTTCAGGCTCGTCGAGCCCGCGTTGACCGTGAGGACGGAGGACAACGCGTCAGTAGGGCCAGACCCAGTCGCGCACCGCCGGCTCGTCCTCGCCGTGCTCGCGCGTCCAGACCCGGCAGCGCAGGCGCTCCTCGACCATGTCCTGCCGCAGGCCTGCCGCCTTCGCGGCCAGCCCCGGCACGCGGTCGATGACGTCGATCACGAGATGGAAGCGGTCGAGGTCGTTGAGCATGACCATGTCGAACGGCGTCGTCGTCGTCCCTTCCTCCTTGTAGCCGCGCACGTGGAGTTTGTCGTGGTTCGTTCGCCGGTAGGTGAGCCGATGGATCAGGGAGGGATAGCCGTGGTACGCGAAGACGATCGGGCGGTCGGCGGTGAAGAGCGAGTCGAACTCGATGTCGGACAGCCCGTGCGGGTGCTCGCTCTCGGGCTGGAGCCGCATCAGGTCGACGACGTTCACGACCCGCACCTTGAGGTCGGCCAGGTGCTCGCGAAGGATCGCCGCGGCCGCGAGCGTCTCCAGCGTCGGCACGTCGCCGCAGCAACCGAGCACGACGTCCGGCTCGCCGCCGTCGTCGCTCGACGCCCAGTCCCAGGCGCCGAGGCCGCGCGTGCAATGGATGACCGCGTCCTCCATGGTGAGGTAGTTCAGGGCCGGCTGCTTGCCCGCGACGATCACGTTCACGTAGTTGCGGCTTCGCAGGCAGTGGTCAGCCACCGAAAGCAGCGTGTTCGCATCAGGCGGCAGGTAGACGCGGATGATCTCGGCCTTCTTGTTCACGACGTGGTCGACGAAGCCGGGATCCTGGTGCGAGAAGCCGTTGTGGTCCTGCCGCCAGACGTGCGAGCTGAGCAGGTAGTTGAGTGACGCGATCGGCCGCCGCCACGGGATCTGCGCGCTCACCTTCAGCCACTTGGCGTGCTGGTTGAACATCGAGTCGACGATGTGGATGAACGCCTCGTAGCAGTTGAAGAGGCCGTGCCGGCCGGTCAGCAGGTAGCCCTCGAGCCAGCCCTGGCACAGGTGCTCGGACAGCACCTCCATGACTCGCCCGTCCGGCGCGAGGCCCTCGTCCGTAGCTTCGGTATCGGCATCCCAGGCTCGTGCGGTGACCTCGAAGACGTCGCTCAGCCGGTTCGAGGCCGTCTCGTCGGGCCCGAAGAGTCGGAAGTTGTCGGGGTTCTTCGCGATTACGTCCCGAAGGAAAGCGCCGAGCACCCTGGTTGCTTCGCTCGTGGTCGTTCCCGGCTTCGGCACCTTGACTGCGTAGGCGCGGAAGTCGGGGAGCACGAGCTCGCGGAGGAGGACGCCGCCGTTCGCGTATGGAGTCGCGCTCATCCGGCGCTCGCCCTTCGGCGGAAGCTCCGCGAGCTCGGGGATCAGGGTTCCGTTGTCGTCGAACAGCTCCTCCGGCTGGTAGCTCTGCATCCAGTCCTCGAGCACCTGGAGATGCTCGGGGTTCTCGCGTACGTCGGTCATAGGAACCTGGTGCGAGCGCCACGAGTTCTCGACGGGCAGGCCGTCGACCTCCTTCGGGCCGGTCCAGCCCTTCGGCGTGCGCAGGACGATCATCGGCCAGCGCGGCCGCCTCGGTTCGGCTCCGGTCTCGCGGGCGTGCGTCTGGATGGCCGCGATCTCGGCGAGGGCG
Organism: uncultured Actinomycetes bacterium; assembly: GCA_963794605.1. Taxonomy (GTDB): domain Bacteria; phylum Actinomycetota; class Thermoleophilia; order Gaiellales; family Gaiellaceae; genus VAXT01. Next base: position 491,488 of record CAWCEN010000004.1, on the reverse strand, counting down.
GCGTCCAGGGCGGCGGCGAAACGCTGATGGACGGCCGAAGGCTCCTCGCCGTCGAAACCGCCCGTGACGAGGAGGGGGCGGTGGCCGTAGCCCTCGAGCAGCGACACCAGCTCCGGCTCGGGAATCCGAGCGAGGACGGTCGGGTTCGCGATCTTGTAGCCGTTCAGATGGAGGATCGGCAGCACCGCGCCGTCGGTCTTCGCATTCAAGAACTTGTTCGCGTGCCAGCTGGCCGCGAGCGGGCCCGTCTCGGCCTCGCCGTCGCCGACGACGCACGCGACGAGCAGATCGGGGTTGTCGAAAGCGGCGCCGTACGCATGGGTGAGCGCGTAGCCGAGCTCGCCGCCCTCGTGGATCGAGCCGGGCGTCTCCGGCGCAACGTGGCTCGGGATCCCGCCGGGGAACGAGAACTGGCGGAAGAGCGCGCGCAGGCCCTCGCCGTCCAGGCTCACATGCGGATAGACCTCGGTGTAGGTCCCCTCGAGGTACGCGTTGGCCACGATTCCCGGCCCGCCGTGCCCCGGCCCCGTCACGTAGAGCACTTGGAGGTTTCGCGCCCTGATCGCCCGGTTGAGGTGCGCGTAGACGAGGTTCAGGCCGGGCGTCGTCCCGAAGTGCCCGAGTAGGCGCGGCTTGATGTGCTCGGGCGCGAGCGGCTCACGGAGCAGTGGGTTGTCGAGCAGGAAGACCTGCCCGACCGAGAGGTAGTTCGCCGCGCGCCAGTACGCGTCGAGGAGCCGAAGCTCCTCGCGGGCGAGCGGGCCGGTCATCGTCCCGACGCTGGCCTCCATGATCTCGACCCTAGCGCTCCTAGTGGGACATCGTCCCCTTCGGGTGGCCGACCTTGAGCAGGCCGACCTGGCCGAGGTCGACGTGCGCGAACGCGTGGGACACGAACGGGTAGAGGCCCGGCTCGTCGATCTTGACGTCGAACACGCCGCCGCCGCCGGCCGGCACCTGCACGGTCTGCACGCCGCGCTGTGGAGTGCCGGTGACGTTCGCGTTCGGCCAGGCCCGGTCGAAGATCGTCCCGACGACGTGGAAGTCGGTGTCGAGCGTCGGCCCAGCCGCGACGACCCAGAGGCGGACGCGCTCGCCGGGCTTCGCGGTCAGCGGATGCGTGACGTACTGGTTCGCGTAGCCGTTGAACGTCGTCCAGTCGGGCTCCATCGTATGCGCCTTCGCCATGTCGAAGCTGGCGGGCTGCTTGATGCCGTCGGTGGTCATGTACCACTCGCTCGCGACGAGAACGTAGTCCTTGTCGACCGCCGGGAGCGGCTTCTTCGGGCTGACCACGATCGCGCCGTACATCCCGTTCGCGATGTGCATCAGCACCGGCTTGGTTCCGCAGTGGTACATGAAGACGCCTGGGTCGGTCGCCCGGAACTGGAACGAGAAGGACTCGCCCGGGTCGACGTCCCGGAACGCAACGTTTGGCGCGATTCGGGCGGCGTGGAAGTCGATCGAGTGCGGGATCGCTCCGCCGTTCGTCAGCGTCATCTTGACCAGCTGGCCCTCGCGGACGTGCAGGATCGGCCCGGGGGCGCCGTGGCCGCTGAACGACCAGGTGTTGTACTTGATCCCCGGCGCGATCTGGACGGTCATGTCCTTGAGCGTCAGGTGGATGTTCGCGACCGGGCCTGCGGGTGTCGGCGGCAGCGTCGCGTCATAGGGCTTGTGCGCCTCCGCGAGCGCCTGGGCGTTCGGCGGGACGACGCCCGCGAAGCTGTTTAGCGGCGCGGCCATCTGCGAGTGATCCATCGGCTGAGCGGCAGGCGCTGCGCTCGCATCGGTCTGGTTGTCTCGCGCGTCGGCCCACATCATCAGGGCGAAGAAGCCGACGATCCCGACTGCGATCCCGAGCAGCAGGGCGGCGACCTTGAAGAATGCGCCCGAGTCGGTCTCGCCGTGGTGGTGGTCTACATACGTGGGATGGGTAGCCATCGATCGTCTCCTTGAGTTTCCGCTGACCGTCGCTCTGCTCGGCCGCGTCGGCATCAGTGACCCGACTGATCTGGCTCCGTAGTTCTCCGCGCGCGGATCGGCGATCTTCCCGATGCGGCTACCGGCTCACGGGCCGACGATCGGTGCGACCAAGGAGGCAACGATGAAGAAGATCCTGATCGCAACCGACGGCTCGCCAGCCGCGCTCCACGCAGTCGAACTCGGGCTCGAGCTCGCCGAGGAGCAAGGCGCGGAGCCGACCTTCGTGCACGTGGCGCCTGCAGCGGACGTGCTTCCAGCGGCCGGTTTCGCGATGGGCGGCCCGGTGTCGGTTCCGCACGAGCCCGACGAGCACGACCGAACCTCGCTCGACGAGGCGCTCGAGCTCGCCGAAGAGCGGGACATCGAGGCCCACGCCAGGCTTCTCGTCGGCACAGCGGCCGAGCAGATCGTCACCTACGCGGACGAGATCGACGCCGACCTGATCGTCGTCGGCTCACGCGGCCTCGGCGCTATCGGCAGCACACTGCTCGGGAGCGTGTCGCGCAAGGTGCTGCACGACGCGAAGCGGCCGGTCCTGATCGTCCGTGAAGTGCCGCAAACGGTCGCAGCGTAGGCAATCCTCCTTCTCAGGCTGACGGCGGGATAATTCCCGCCGTGCCTGAGCAGGACCGTTTCCGCGCGCTCGTCGATGCCGGCGTCGCGCTTGCTTCCGAACTGTCGCTCGACGCCGTGCTCCAGCGGATCGTCGAGGCGGCAGCCGACCTGACCGGAGCGCGGTACGCGGCTCTGGGCGTGCTCGATCCGAGTGCGCAGGGCCTCGAGCGCTTCGTCGTGACGGGAATCGACGAAGAGACGCAGTCCGCGATCGGCAATCTCCCGCGAGGGCGTGGGGTGCTGGGCGCGCTGATCGAGGACGCGAGGCCGCTCCGGCTCGTTGACCTGTCCAAGGATCCTCGCTCCGTCGGCTTCCCGGCGAACCATCCGCCCATGAAGTCGTTCCTGGGCGTGCCGATTCTGCTGCGCGGAGTGGTCTACGGGAACCTGTATCTGACCGAGAAGGCCGGGGGCGGGCCGTTCACGGAAGAGGACGAGGAGCTCGTCGTGCTGCTGTCGTCGCAGGCCGCTGTCGCGGTAGAAAACGCACGGCTCTACGAGGCCGCGACCCGCTGGTCGAGACAGCTGGAGTCGCTGAACGAGATTGCGAACGCGCTCGTGTCCGAGACGGACCTCTCGCTCACGCTCGAGCTCGTCGCCGCGCGGCTGCGAGAGCTCGTCCAGGCGCGGATCGTCCTGATCGCGCTTCCGGCCCACGGGGGCGGGCTCGTAGTCCGGGCGATCGACGGCGCCGATGGGCTCGTCGGCAGGCGGCTCGAGCAGGACGGGTCGAAGGCGGGCCGCGTGCTCGACCGCGGCCGCAGCGAGCGGGTCGACTCGATGATCGACGACCTCGAGGTCGACCAGGAACTCAGCCGGCGCCTCGCGGCGCGGACCGGTCTCTACGTCCCGATGCTCCTGCGCGACCGCCCGATCGGGATCATCGCGGCACACGACAAGGAAGCGGACGATCCGCGCTTCTCGGACCAGGACCTGCGGCTGGCCGAGGCATTCGCAGCCAGGGCCGCCGTCGCGGTTGACCTTTCGGAGCGTGTCGCCCGGGACGCACTGCGCCGCGTGGTGAGCGCGCAGGAGCTCGAGCGCCGACGGCTCGCACGTGAGCTGCACGACGAGACCGGCCAGGCGCTGACCTCGATCCTCCTCGGCCTGAAGAGCCTCGAGGACGCCGGCAGTGAGAGCGAGCTCGCCGAATCAACGGGGCGTCTGCGGGACCTGGTCGTGACGACGCTCCAGGACGTGCGGCGCCTCGCGGTCGAGTTGCGGCCGAAGGCGCTCGACGACTTCGGGCTCGTGCCCGCGCTCGAGCGCCTCGTCGAGACGTTCCGCGAGCAGACCGGGATCGAGGTCGATCTCGAGCCGAGGCTCGGGGAGGAGCGTCTGCCGTCCGAGGTCGAGACGACGCTGTACCGGATCACGCAGGAGGCGCTCACCAATGTCGTCAAGCACGCCCACGCGAAGCGTGTGAGCATCGTCCTCACGCGGCGCGACGGATCGATCTCCGCAGTGATCGAGGACGACGGACAGGGCTTTCAGGAACGGCAGGGCTCGGGAAACGGCCTCGGCCTGCTCGGCATGGAGGAGCGGGTCGCTCTCGTCGACGGGCGACTGAGTGTCGAATCCTCGCCCGGCGCGGGAACGACGCTCTCGATCGAGGTTCCGGCCGGATGACGATCCGCGTCGTCATCGTCGACGACCACGCCGTCGTGCGGTCGGGTCTCCGGCGCGTGCTCGAGGCGGAGGACGACATCGAGGTCGTCGCGGAGGCCGGCGACATGCGGGGCGCGGTCTTCGAGGCCCGCGCGCACAAGCCGGATGTGATCCTGATGGATGTCGTCATGCCCGGCGCAAGCGGCATCGAAGCGACGTCTGCGGTGCTCGAGGAGGCCGAGGACGCGAAGGTGCTCGTGCTCTCGATGCAGGACGACCCGCGCTACGTGCGCGAGGCGTTTGCGGCCGGAGCGAGCGGCTACGTCCTGAAGGAGGCGGCCGACGCCGAGGTCGTGGACGCCGTGCGCGAGGTCGCGAACGGGAGTCGCTACGTTCATCCTGCGCTCGGAGCTCGCCTCGTTGTGGCCGAGGCCGAGGAGCTAGCCGAGGCAGAGCAGGATCCGCTCTCGGAGCGCGAGCACGAGGTGCTTCGCCTCCTGGCTCTCGGCCATACGAACCAGGAGATCGCCAAGATGCTCTACCTCTCGGTGCGCACGGTCGAGACGCACCGTGCGCACATCATGCAGAAGCTCCGGCTCGAGACTCGAGCGGAGCTCGTCCGGTACGCGATCGACCACGGGCTGCTCGACGAGTCGCGCGAGTAGCTGCGGCTTTCCCGCATGTGGATGAGTGAGGCCACCGACGTCGGATGAGCTGCTCGGCCGGATCATGCGTCCATGAACGAGAGCTACGCGGTCAGCTGGCGGTCCGGGTCGGGTGAGGTGCGCTCCGGACGGCTGGATCTCGCGCCCGACGGGATTGCCTTTGGGAGCGGCTCAGAGACCATCGCGTACAGCGATGTCCGAAGCGTGCACGTCGGCCGCGCGCAGGCCGATCGCATATCCGGGCGGCCGACGCTCGTCCTCGAGCGGCGCACCGGAGAGCCGATCCGCATCACCGGAGTCGGCCAGGCGGGCATCATCTCGGAACTTGCAGAGCATCTTTCGTCACTACTCGACGATGAGCGGGTTATGAGCCGCGCAGTCGTCGTCCTGCCGTTGAAGGAGGGCGCGAGCGAGCAGGCTGCCGAGCTGCTCCGCGGAGGGCCGCCGTTCGATCCGGAGAAAGTGGGTCTCGAGCGGCACCACGTGTTCCTCACCGAGCGCGAGGCCGTATTCCTCTTCGAGGCCGACTCGCGAGATGCGGCCGAGAGACTGATTGGCGAGTGGCGCTTCTGGTCGGCCGCATCCGCTTGGAAGGAGCTCGTCGCAGGACCGCCGCGGCTCGCCGAGGACGCGTACTCGTGGGTTCGGCCCTATGTGCCGGACGACGTTTCGTTCGCGCCCACGCCCGGGCCGGGCGACAGCGACGGCGGCGACCTGTTCTAGTTCGGGCATGGACGCGCTGAACATCGAGGCGACGAGGCGCCGGCTCGAGACAGCGGGAGGCGGCTACGAAGTCGTCCACGAGTCGCCGGGGCTCGAGATCGGCGTTTATGTGCTCGTCGCGCCCGAGCCCGACCATCAGCAGCCGCACGCCGACGACGAGGTCTATGTCGTGCTCGAAGGGCGCGGTGTGCTGGAGGTCGAGGGCGAGGAAATCGTGGTCAGCGAGGGCCGGGCGGCGTTTGTCCCGGCAGGAGCCGACCACCGCTTCACCGGCTATGAGGGCCTGAGCGTCCTCGTCGTCTTCTCACGGCCGCACGAAGTGGGCTGACCGCTACCAGGTCTTGACCCGCCGCTCCTCGGTCGGGGCCCGTACTCGAACGCGCGCGTCGACGACCACGCAGCCTCCTGGGCCGGCGATGATCGGGTTGAGGTCGAGCTCGGCCACGTCGGGCAGGTCCTCGCCAAGCCGTGAGAGCCGGTGGATGAGGTCGGTCAGCGATGCGGTGTCGGCCGCTGGGGCGCCGCGGTAGCCGGCAACTAGGAGTCCGGTCTTCTCCTGCTGGAGGAGCTCCTGCGCGTCGACGTCGGTGAGGGGCGCGATCCGGAATCCGGCTTCGCCGATCAGCTCGGCCAGGACACCGCCCGGTCCGAACGCGACGAGCGGGCCGAAGGTTCTGTCCTGGACGATGCCCGCGAGCAGTTCGGTACCGCTCTCGACCATCTGCTGGACGATCACAGGCGTGCCGATCCTCGCTGCGGCCTCACGGACGGCGTCGTCGTCGCCGAGATCGAGGGCCACGCCCCCGGTTTCGGTCTTGTGCGCGCCCGCCACCGCCGACTTGACGACCACAGGGAACCCGAGCTTGCGCGCTGCCTCGACCGCGCGGTCCGCGGTTTCCACCACTTGCTCCTCGACGAGCGGCAGTCCGTACGCGCTCAGAAGCGCTCTCGTCTCGGCAGGCGTCAGCCAGCGATCGTCGGCAGCCGAAACGACCCGCTCGGCAGCTGCGGTGTCGATGCCGTCGACGTGCGGGACGGTGCCCGCCGCCCGGCGGAGCCATTCCGCCCGCTCCGCCGCGAGCCCGAGGGCATGCGCTGCCGATTCGGGATACATGAAGATGGCCGCCGGGGCGGGCGCCTTCCTCAGCGCAGCTGGAATCCCCTCGGCGCTCAGCAGTGCTGCGAGCACCGGCTTGTCGCTCGGCGCCGCCTCCAGCGTCCGGGCCAAGCCCTCCGCCACATCCTCGGGGCCGGCGGTCGCGGGCGGGACGAAGAGGACGATCACCGAGTCGACCGCAGCATCCGCGAGCACGACCGGCAACGTCGCCTCGTAGCTGGCGGCGGTCGCAGAGCCGAGCATGTCGACCGGGTTCGCGAGGCTCGCCTCCCCCGGCAAGAGCTCGGCGAGCTCCGCCGTCGTCTCCGCAGAGAGCTCCGACAACTCCAGCCCCGCGGCCTCACATGCATCCGAGCAGAGGATTCCGAGCCCGCCGGCGTTTGTCAGGATCGCGACCCGCCGCCCTCGCGGAAGCGGCTGCGTGGAGAGCAGCGCCGCCGCGTCGATCAGCTCTTCTAGTGTCCCGGCGCGGAGCACACCGGCCTGGTGGAACAGCGCTTCGACGGCCTCCTCGGATCCGGCGAGCGCGGCCGTGTGCGAGCCTGCAGCGCGGGCGCCGGCGGTCGACGTCCCGCTCTTCATGGCCAGGATCGGTTTCTTCCGTGCGACGCGGCTCGCGATGCGTCCGAAACGGCGTGGGTTCCCGAACGACTCGAGGTAGAGCGCGATCAACCCGGTGCTCTCGTCCTCTTCCCAATACTCGAGGAGGTCGTTCGAGGACACGTCCGCCTTGTTGCCGATCGAGATGAACGACGAGAAGCCGAGGCTGCGCTCGGACGCCTTCTCGAGGAGCGCGAGTCCGAGCGCGCCGCTCTGCGAGGAGAACGCGATCGGCCCGGGCGGGAGGGCGCGCGGCCCGAAGGTCGCGTTCAGCGACGGCGCGGTGACGGCGACGCCGAGGCAGTTCGGCCCGACGAGGCGCCCCCCGTGCGCGCGTACGAGTGCGAGCAGCTGCTCCTGGCGCTCGCGGCCTTCCTCGCCGATCTCCGCGAACCCGGCCGAGATCACGCAGAGTGCGCGGATCCCGGTCCCGAGTGCGGAGCGAGCGGCGTCGATCACGTGTGCGCCCGGGAGGCAGACGACCGCGAGGTCGACCGGCTCGGGCAGCTCCTCGACAGACGTGTACGCGCGGACGCCGGCCACGGGCTCGCCGCTGCGATTGATCGGGTACGCGGCTCCCTTGAACTCGCCGGCGAGGATGTTCCTGAAGACGATGCCCCCGATCGCCTCGCGCCGCGTCGACGCTCCGATCACCGCGACGCTCGCCGGCGCGAAGAACGGGCGCAGCGATGCGACGACCGCGAGGTGATCGCGCTCCTCGACGTGGCCGCGATAGGCGTCCGTCGGCTCGATTGGGAAGGTGACCTCGAAGGTTCCGTGGTCGAGGGCGCGCGAGACGCCGAACCCGGCGTCCTCGAAGACCCGCATCATCGCCGCGTTCTCGCCCATCACGTCCGCCACGAAGCGCTCGATCCCGACCGCGGCTGCGCGCTCTGCGAGCTGCTCGAGCATCCGTGTGCCGATCCCACGTCCCTGCTGGTCATCGGCGACGGAGAACGCCACCTCCGCCGCCGTCGGGTCGCGTAGACGGGCGTAACTGGCGAGCGCCACGATCTCCTGCCCGTCCCCGCCGGCGCGCGTCCCCACGAGGGCGCCACGCTCAACCCAGTTCGGCTCGAGGAACGGCTCGACGAGCGACGGTCTCACCGTCGGCGCGCCGTGGAAGCGGAGGTAGAAGCTCCGCTCCGAGAGACCGCTGAAGAAGCCGAGGAGCGCCTCCGTGTCCTCGCTGCCGGGAGGCCGCAGCCTCAGGGTCCCGCCGTCGCGGAGGATGACGTCCGCGACCGAGTGGAGGGGGGACCGGGCGCCCTCGGAGCGCCCGGTCCCTGACGTGTCAGACAGCTGCTCCGGCAAGGGTCTCTGAATCTTGCTCCCTTGCGGCCGGCTGTGCTGGGTCCGCGCTCAAGACGACCTTGAGCGCGTTCGTCGAGGCGGCGTCGGCGAAGGTCTCGTACGCCTGTTCCGTGTCGGCCAGCTCGAAACGATGAGTCGCGAACGGTGTCGGGTCGAGCCGTCCGTTCGCGATCAGCTCGAGCAGCCGCGGCGTCGTCGACGTGTCGACGAGCCCCGTCGTGATCGTCACGTCCTTGATCCACAGCTTCTCCAGATGGAGGGTGGCTGGAGCGCCGTGGACACCGACGTTCGCGACGTGGCCGCCGGGCCTGACGATCTCTGCGCAGAGCTCGAACGTGTCCGGAATGCCGACCGCCTCGATGGCGACGTCGACTCCGAGCCCGTTGGTGAGCTCCATGATCTCCACGATCGGGTCCGTGCTCGCGTTGTTGATGACGATGTCGGCCCCGAACGCCTGTGCGTGCTCGAGTCGGGCATCCGCGACGTCCAGAGCGACGATCCGGCCGGGACTGAAGAGCCTGGCCGTCATCACCGCGGCGAGGCCGATCGGGCCTGCGCCGACGATGGCAATGGTGTCGCCGGGGGCGACGCGGCCGTTCAGCACGCCCACCTCGTACGAGGTCGGGAGGATGTCCGCGAGGAACAGCGCCTGCTCGTTCGCGATCTCCGCGGGCAGCTTGTGCACCGACGTGTCGGCGAACGGGACACGTGCGAACTCGGCCTGGAGGCCGTTGATCAGGTGGCCCAGGATCCAGCCTCCTCCACCGGTGCAAAGGCCGTAGTGGCCTTCCCGGCAGAAGCGGCAGCGGCCGCACGAGGTGATGCAGGACACGAGGACGCGGTCCCCTTCCTGCAGCGTCGTGACAGCGTTGCCGGTCTCGACGATCGTGCCGACGGCCTCGTGGCCGAGGATCGTTCCGGGCTCCACCTCCGGGACGTCGCCCTTGAGGATGTGGAGGTCCGTGCCGCAGATCGTCGACGAGTCGATCCGCACGATGGCATCGGTCTCGGCGGTGATCGCGGGATCCGGCACGGAGTCCCAGGAGCGTTGCCCGGGACCGTGAAAGACGAGTGCGTTCATGGCGTGCCTCCTTTCGATGGATTGAGCTTCGCCGAGAGCGATCTAATGGGCATCGGTGACCACACTGGGCCGGCTTCCGGGGTTTCTACGGACGAGGAGAGCGCCGCTCGCGAGGCTTAGTCGAAGCCCGGCTCGCGGGCGACGACCGGCCGAGGCCCGTCTTCAAGCTTCGCGCGGAGCCCCAGCAGGAACTGGACGAGCGGCGGGTTCGACGTCAGCTCCGAACGCAGTCCTGTGAGCAAACACGTCTCGTCCCACAACGGGCACTGATCGCCGGGACAAGGTTCGAGGATGTCGACCGCTTTGAGCAGGTGACAGGCTGCTGGTTTCATGGCTCGAAGTCTTCAGCCGGCCGGTCCGGAATCCGTCGGTGACGACGCGGTTTCGCGACTCGGCTTTCTACGGAGCCGGAACTCAGATCGACGACCACTCGCCTGCCGGACCGCGGTCGAGCTCGACCTCGACCTCGAGGACGTCCGAGCGCGGAGGCGCCTGCGAGACGTTTAGCTGGGCAGCGAGGAACGGCGCCAGGTAGCGGCCGACGATCTTCCCGGGCGGCCACCAGAGCGGCTCCGTATCGACTTGTGAGTCGAGGGCACCGACCTCGGCGCGCATGAAGCGCGGAGTGAGACCGGTGAGCAAGAGGCCGCGGAGAACCGGCTTGAACGGGGTCGGGGTGATCTCGGCTCCGGCCGCGGCTGCGATCGCCTCGGCTGCCGCGTCCGCCTGCTGGGCGGCCAGCCCTCCCTGCTTGATCGGAAAGTTCGTGAGGTCGCCGGCGGCGTAGACGTCCTCGACGTCGCGCACGCGTCCGTGATGGTCGATCGGGACGAAGCCATTCGCGTCATGAGGAATGCCAGGTAACCGCAGGCCCTCGATGCGCGGCAGTGCAACGACGCGGTCCGCCTCGACCTCGCCGGTGCCGACGAACCGGAGCACATTCTCTTCCACGGCGGCCGGAACGGTGTCTGTCCGCAGTTCGATTCCGTGTCTATCGAGAAGCTCGATGACGACTTCGCTGGCCGCAGCGCCGAACAGCTGAAGCGGCCTGGGCTCGGGAGTTACGAGCTGGAGTTCAACGTCTGCACCCGAGTCGGCAAGGTGGACCGCCGTCAGCAGGGCCAGCTCGTACAGGGGCAGCGGCCAAGAGATGCCGGCCGGCATCGTGAACGCCAGTCGGCGGACGCGTCCTTCTGCCGCGTCGCGCAGGACCTCGCCGAGGGCGCCCTCGTCGCCCGGACCGCGGAACGTCACGGCTCCGGGAATGGCCGGCACGGGCTGAGCGCCGAGCGCAAGCAGGAGGAGGTCATAGGAGAGCTCGTCTCCAACCGAGGTCTCGACTGCCTTCCGTGCGGGATGCACGGCTCGAACGGCCGCTGTCGTCAGATCGGCGCCCGCCTCCTCGGCCAGCCGGCGTACCGGGAAGCGCCGGACCTCGCCTGCGCCGAACGGCGCAGCCACTGCGAGTGGCCGATAAACGAACTCCGAATCCGGGGAGACGAGCTCGACCGAGACCCGATCCCCGGCCACCGCTCTCAGCGCGAGCGCTGCTTCGAGGCCCGCGACGCCCGCTCCGGCTATGAGTACGTGCGTGGGCATCGCCACGGAGTGATGATCGCCGATCGAGTCTACGCGCAGATAGGCGGCAGGCCTGAACCTTCGTGCGGCATTCCCACACTGACGATCGGTCAAGGCCCGGATGGCTGCCGCGCTGTCCGGCTCGATGCTTCGAGAACCAAAGGAGGATCCGATGAAAGAGTTTCTCGTTGCAATCGACGGCTCCGAAGGGAGCAGCGCCGCGATCGACGAAGCACTCGAGCTCGCGCAGGAGGTCGGTGCGCAGGTCACCTTCGCCTTCGTCTGCAAGCCGCCGGCGTCGCTGCTCGACTCTCCCTACTACGAGCGCCTGCTGTGCACCGAGCTCGGAACGGCACATGCGGTCACCGATGCGGCGAGGCGCAAGGCGTGGGAGGCAGGCGTCCGCACGAGGACCGAGATCCTCGAGGGAGATCCGGTCGACGAGATCCTGAGCTTTGCCGACAACAGGGGTGCCGACTTGATCGTGATGGGCTCACGGGGCCGTGGCGCATTTGCAGGGGCGCTGCTCGGAAGCGTCTCGAGCGGAGTCGTGCAGCACGCGAGCGTTCCCGTGCTCGTCGCGAAGGAGCGCTCGGCCCGGCAGCTCGTCGCCGCCTAGTCGGACTCGCCGCCGCGCATGGACGTCGTCGTACTAGTCCTCGCCGCGAGCGCAACCGCTCTCGCGACGGGGCTCGGCGCGCTGCCCGTCTTCTTCATGGGCTCGAAGGCAGAGCTCTTACGACCGATTCTGCTCGGCACTGCGATCGGCGCGATGACTGTCGCGTCGCTGCTCGGCCTGTTGAAGCCGGCCCTGGAGGAGGGCGGAACGGCCGAGATCCTGATTGGGCTCCTCGCTGGTGTCCTGCTGCTCGTCGCGGCCCGGCGGCTCCTCGCCGGGCGCGACGTTCATGTGGGAGCGCTGCGCGGGGCGGGAGTCCGGCTCTCCGCGCTGGTCTTCGGGGTCCTGCTCGTGCACAGCCTTCCTGAGGGCCTTGCGATCGGAACCGCATACGCATCGGACCTGGCTGGGCTGAGCCTGTTCGTGATCCTCGCGATCGGGCTCCAGAACGTGCCCGAAGGGACGAGCGTCGCGATTCCGATGGCCGAGGCGGGTTTCAGTCGTTCGAGCCAGTTCTGGGCCGCGGTGCTGACGAGCGCTCCTCAGCCGGTCGGCGCGGTACTTGCCTACGTCGTCGTCGAGCACGTCCGCGGCCTCCTGCCGGCCTCGTTTGCCTTCGCCGCGGGGGCGATGCTCGCGCTCGTCGCCTTCGAGCTCATCCCTCAGGCGTTCGGGCATCGGCGCTGGCTGCGCGCGGGAGCCGGAAGTGCTCTCGGGGCTGCGGCGATGCTCACCCTCGCAGCTTTCGTCGGCGTATAGCGCCTGCGGTCTTTTCGCCGTGACCCTGCGGAAATCCCGCAGCAACCTCGCGGAGCGGCACCGATGGCCCCGTGAAGCGACCGCCCGAAACTCCGGTCATGCAACGAAACGAGAAAGGAGTCGCCATGAGGGACCTCTTCAAATACGGTGGCATCATCGCGAGCGTGATCCTGATCGCCTTCGGCGTCGGGTCGATCGCAGTTGGTGCCTGGGGCATCAGCACCGTCCGGGACAACCTCAAGCAAGAGCAAATCTTCTTCGGCGACCATGCCACGGATCCGGCCGTTCCTGCCGACCATTCCGGCAAACAGGTCACGACGGGATCCCAGGCGCACGAGTTCGCCGAGATGATGCGCAAGCACGCGCTCGAGGCGACCGACGGGCAGGTGTACGCAGAGATGGGTCGCTTCGTCGACGCACAGGGGAATCCGACCTCCGACGAGTCGAAGGCCGCGAAAGACCCGAAGACCGGACAGCCGGTCGCGAACGAGGCGCGAAACATCTGGGTGACGGAGACGGCGCTCACGACGGCCTTGAACCACGGCCTACTTCGGTGAGCGAGTCGGCGTCTTCGGGATCGTCATGGGCATTGCTCTCCTGCTGACGGGGATCGGGTTCCTGGTCCTTACGCTCGGCGGGGCACTGGAGCGGAAGCCCGCAGCCGCCGTTGAAACGGCGCCGCGGCCCGCGACAGTCACGAACTGAGCGGCGACTCCGCTCGGAAGCAAAGGGCGGCCCCCGGGCCGCCCTTTGCATGACGTTGCCGTTCGGCCAGGCTCGGTCGAGGATGCGGACGACGTGACCGTCGGGCCGGTCCGCCGTGGCCGAGCGCGGGGTGATTTGATTACTGAGGACTTGCCTGTCCGCGGTGCGGTGCGCCGCGCCACTCGACGAGGCTGTTCGAAGCGTCCTACACATTCACCGGGAGGTGGAGTGATGAAAGGCAGAAGGGTGTGGGAGATCGGCGGGTTCATCGCAGGCGCGGTGCTGATCGTGTTCGGAGTCGTCGCCATCGTCTTGGGTGTCAACGGCCATCAAACGGTCCAGGACGAGCTCAACAAGGAGTACATCGTTGGCGGCTCGGACATGTCACCGGACGAGATCAAGCCGGCGGCCGAAGAGGCCGGGCTTCCGGAGAGCATCGAGCTGCCGACGTGCGACGTAGTCGACGAGGAGATCGACACCGGCTCGGAAGCCCGTTGCTTCGCGCAGTACATGCGTATCCACGCGCTCGAGTCGTCAGGCGGCCTGACGTATGCGCAGATGGGCCGCTTCCAGTCGGCGGCGAACCCGGACGATCCCGCAGGAACGAGCGACGAAGCCGCGGCCGCGAAGGACGAGGAGGGCCAGCCGATATCGAACGGAGCCAGGAACACCTGGGTCACCGAGACGGCGCTCGCGACGGCGCTGAACGTCTCCTACATGGCCGAGCAGATCTCGATCTTCGGCATCGTCGTCGGAATCGCGCTGTTCCTGACCGGAGTCGGTCTCGTCATCCTCGCGTTAGCGGTATTCGGCCGTGCCGAGGAGAGCACCGGATCGCCCGCTGCAGTTTGAGGTTCCGGGTTCTCACGCTGGCCACGGGCTGAGCGGCGAATCCGCTCGGAGCAGAGGGCGGTCCTCGAGCCGCCCTCACGCGTCGGGGAAAGCCGCAGCCGAATCAAGCTGAGGCGCGGGCGAGCTCCTGCCCTCCCCGTCGGCGCCTCGGGCAAGAATGGCCCGCGTGAGTCTCGAACGGCGAAATTCTTTCGATTGGGGCGGCGTCGAACGAGTCCCGGACGAGGACTGGGTGTCGCAACCCGTGGATGCGATCGGGCTCCACTACGACACGGTCGAGAACCACGGCTGGTACTCCAACCTCGACCTGACGGTGGAGCAACTGACCGGGGACCTACGTGACGGTCAGGTCGCTGATCGACTACTCCGGCGGAACCGGCATCCTCCTCGAGCGTCTGCGGCTGCGGATCGGCGATCGCCCGGTCGGAATGGTGATCGTCGACAGCTCGCCGAAGTTCCTGCGTATCGCGCTCGACCGTTTCCGGACGGACGAGCGTGTCGCCTTCCGCAGGCTCCACTACCTGGAGCACGAGCGGCGGCTCCAGTACGTCGACGAGGTCCTTCCACGGGACTTCCGGGCCGAAGCGCTCGTCTCGACGAACGCGATCCATCTCTACTACGACCTCGAGGACACGCTGCGCGCCTGGACGCGGGTGCTCGCGCCCGGTGCGATGGCGCGGATCAACTCGGGGAACATCCGCAATCCGCGGGCCGACGACGGCGTGTGGATCATCGACGACACCGTCTACCGCGTCCACGAAGCGGCGAGCAGGATCGTTCGCACGGACGATCGTTACTCCGACTACCGCCGGGTGCTCGAGGACGAGGACCGCCTCGGCGCCTACCTCGCCTACCGCGACCGGGTGTTCCTCGCGCCGAGGCCGCTCGAGTTCTACGTCGCCGCTCTCACGGCAGCGGGCTTCGAGGTCGCAGACGTCACCGAGCGAGTGATCGAAGCCAAGGTCGACGAGTGGTACGAGTTTCTGGCCGCGTATGCGGACGCCGTCCTCGGGTGGGTCGGCGGAGCGCAAAAGGTGGACGGAGAAGCCGCCTCGGGGAAGGCTGCTGCCGATCGCCTGCGACTCCTTCACGAATCGCTCGCCGTCGTCTTCGGCGGCAGCCCGACGTTCGACTGCTGCTGGACCTACATCTCGGCTAAGTGGGCTTGAAGAAGGGCGCCGGCCTGTCTATTGCAGGCGCTTGGCGTTGAGAAGAGGCCGCTCCCAGACGACGAGCCGCGGGTCGGGCCGCATGCCTGCTTTTGTATAGAGGCGAACAGCTCCCGTCAGGTTGTCCGCGTCGACGTGCAGGGAGACGCGCGCGCTCCCGCGCGCGTGGAACTGGACGAACGTCTGCCGCAGGAGTGCGAGGCCGAGCCCCTGGCCCCGCCGGTCCGGACGAACGCCGAGCTCGCTGACATAGCCCGCCTCCCGGTCCTCGGGGAGCTCCGGCAGGCAGAGCGCGAAGCCTGCGATTCCGGCCTCGTCCTCGGCGACGAACCAGAGGGAGGGGTCGAGGCTGCCCTCGTACTCGTGCAGCCAGCCGTCGAAATCGGCGCGGCGGTCGGGAAAGACTTCCTGCCGCGCCTCATGGATCGGTTGCAGGTCGCTCTCGTCGTCCAGCGTCCGGACGCGGACGTCTGGCCGCCACGTCGGCGGCTCGGGCGTGCGGTCGAGCTCGATCGTCATCAGCGAGAGGTAGCGGAGCGGCCGGAAGCCCGCGCCTTCGAGGAGCGGCGCCGCGGCTTCGTCCTTCGGCCAGCTCGTCGCATGGACGACGGCCGACCCCTCGAGCTCGCGGGCACGTGCCGATCCGCGCTCGAGCAGCGTGCTTCCGATTCCACGGCCGGTGTGCTCCGGATCGACGCGGACGTAACAGACGACGGCGGCGTCCTCCGGCCAGACCTGCGCGAAGCCGACGACCTCGCCACTGTCCGCGACGATCCAGGTATCGAGCGCCGGATCGGTGCCGGGCTTGGTCAGCCGCTGCCGTATCTCGTCCGCCGACGCGCGCCGGACGCCCTGGTGCGCGAGCGTGCAGCGGCCCATGAACGCAGCCAGGCGTTCGACGTCGTCGAGGGTCGCGGCTCGAACCTCCAAGGCCACGAACGCTAGTCGGGCCGTTCACCACGCCGGTTCACGATCGGCACCACCTGGCCCCACGGACTGTGCGGACGTCTGCCGAAGTGAGAGTCGATGGCTGGGAGACCACTGCTCGCGGAGCTCCCACGCGCACACGACGTGGAGTGACGGCGTGCTCACGCCGGGCGAGCTGGTCGATCTCTACGGACGCACGGGATTCGATGTGCTCGCGATCACCGACCACGTCGTGCGCAGCGAGTTCGCCTGCCACGTGCGAGCCGAGACGTACCGGGACTACCTCGCCGAGATCGACGCCGAAGCAGAGCGAGCGCGAAGGAAGTACGGGCTGCTCGTCATCGCGGGGCTGGAACTCACCGTCGAGAGCCGCGACCCGAGTCGAGCCGGGCACGCAGTCGCGGTCGGGCTGCGCAAGTTCGTCTCGGTGGACGGCGGGCTCGAAGCCGCCCTCTGCGAGGCGCGGATCTCGGAGCGGCGCTGATCGCTGTTCACCCGTACTCGCTGGAGTCTGCGTCCGAATCCATTCGCGGAACCGCCTGGTTCGCAGAGAACCCGGAGCGGGCGGTCGAGGTGGTAGACCGGTTCGAGCTCTTCAACCGCGAGGAGCGCTTCCACTGGGTCGCCGAGCGGGAGCTCCCGTTCGTCGCGACGGGAGACTTCCACGTGCCCGAGCACCTCTTCACGTGGAAGACGCTGCTCACCTGCGAGCCCACCGACCGTGCGGTCGTCGACCGACTCCGCTCGAGTGCGCCCTGCGCGCTGATGCGGATCACCGCGGGCCGGATCGCCGCCTGAGCTGAGCCCGGGCCTCCCGGCCGCCGCCCACCGGGCGACGACCGCGAAAGCCTGGACGCGGGCCCTTCTAGCCGTTGAGGAAGGCCGTCCTCTTGGCGGGTCGCCGGCGAAGCTAGGCGTGAGGACGCGGCCCGTGGGTTTCGCCCCGGCAGAGATCTGGTGAAGAAGCGGTCAGCGGCGCAAGGCGCAAGGGGAGTCGGCGTGCTCGTTGAACTCCGACGGGATGCCCGAGAGCGTGGTCAGGCCCGGGAAGAAGACGTCGTTCGTCGAGCGGCGGATCCGGAGGATCGTCAACGCCCGCTCCGTCACTTTCGGGCTGGCCGTGACGTTCGTCGGCTTGTCGTTGATCGGAGGCGTGATCATCCGCTTCGTCGATCACGAAAACATCCCGACGGTCGGGCTGGGCATCTGGTGGGCGCTGCAGACGGTGACGACGGTTGGCTACGGGGACGTCGTGCCGTCGACGCTGGCCGGTCGGACAATCGGCGGGATCGTGATGGTGATCGGGATCGCCTTCATCTCGTTCGTCACCGCAGGCGTGACGAGCACCCTCGTCCAGCGGGCTGCCAGAGCGGATAGCGAAGCCAATCGCGACCACCAAGAGGACATTGCGCAGCGGATCGTCGACGAGCTGGCCAGGCTGGAGAAGCGCCTTGACGCAATCGATTCGAAGCTGGCTGGCTAGTTCCCCCGATATTGGATTGATTTTCCGCTATTCGGGTGGTAAGAACTCCCGGTCACGCATGAATGGCCACTAGGCTCGGCGGCGGGCGAGATGCTGCGGGCTGGAGGGGAGAAGGGGCACGTATGAAACGAAGGCAGATCGTCTCGGCCTTGGTCGTCGGACTGGTCGCGGTTGGCGTAGCCGCGGTCGTGCTGGCGGTTCCGGGCCATCACTCGTCACGGGCTACGGCGCCGCCCTCGGCAGCTGGGTACGTGCCGGTGCCCGGCAGCGGGGAAGGCGAGCAGTTCGGCGCCATGGACACGTACTGGAACGACCGGCTGACGTACCCGACGGGTCACTTCAACCCGGCCTGGCTGCGCACGGCGCAAGCGCAGGATGCCCGCATCGCCAGCCGTCGGCCGCGCATCGGCGGTGGTACCCCGGCCGCCTGGACGAGCCTCGGCCCGAAGCCGGAGCGGATGACCGGCTGCACGGGCTGCTTCGACTACAACTTCACCGAAGGACGAATCAACGCGATGGTCGTCGATCCGACGACGACGACGCAGGGCTCGATCGTGGCCTACGCGGCCACCGTCGGCGGTGGGGTCTGGAAGACGACCAACTGCTGTAGCAGCTCGACCAGCTGGAGCGTCACCACCGACGATCCCCTCATCTCCACGCTCGCGATCGACACGCTGTCGATCGATCCCCAGAGCCCCAACACGATCTACGCGGGCACGGGCGACCTCAATTACGGCTCCTTCTCGATGGGGAGCCAGGGCATCCTCAAGTCGACCGACGCCGGCGCGCATTGGACGGTGCTCGGTGAGAGCGTGTTCGGCCCTGCCTACACCGAGCCCGCAGGGCAGTTCCCGCAGTACGACGCCGTCGGCAAGGTGCGCGTCGACCCGAACAACAGCAGCAAGGTACTCGCGGGCACGAAGAAGGGCGTCTTCATCTCGTACAACGGAGGCACCGACTGGACGGGTCCCTGTCTGACGAACGGCTTCAACAGCCAGCGCCAGGACATCACGGGGCTCGAGCTGTCGGACATGGGCGGGGGCAACACCCGGATCATCGCCGCGGTTGGCGTCCGCGGGTTCGCGACGACGGTCCAGTACGACCTCGGGAACAACGGGGCCAACGGGATCTACAGCGCCGACGTGCCGTCAGCCGGCTGCCCGACGTTCACTTCCATCGCCTCGAATACGAATGGGTTCGTCTACGGCAACGCCGTGCCGAACAGCCCGTACGCGACGGGAGCACAGATGAATGCCGGTAGCGGCACCTCGTACTCGAACCCGACCACGGGCGACCAGCTCGGACGGGTCGAGCTCGGGATCGCGCCGAGCAATCCGAACGTGATCTACGCGCAGGTTCAATCGATCGCGCCGAACACGGGCGGCTGCGGCGGAGCAAACGGCTGCCAACTCGGCGTCTGGGCGACGACGGACGGTGGCACTTCCTGGACGTTCATGGAGGGCTCGCAAGGACCGGCGCTCGACGCGAACGACTGCGGCTTCGACTACCCGCAGAACTGGTACGACCAGGCGGTCGCGGTCGACCCGAATAACGCGGACCGCGTCTTCATCTCGACCTACGACATCTGGTTCGCGACCCGCACGGGCAGCTCGTTCAACAACCTCACCTGCGGCTACGACGGGCCCGGGCCACATGTCGTGCACGTCGACCAGCACGCCCTCGCCTTCGCCGACGGCTCGTCGAGCATCCTTCTCGCCGGCAGCGACGGCGGCGCGTACTCGACGACGAATGCGGACATCGTCGACGGCACAACCGATCCGACCTGGGTCAACATGTACACCGGCCTGAACACGATCGAGTTCTACTCCGGCGACATCAGCGGCTACTTCCAGTCCTCGCCCAATCCGTCCGCCGCGGGCGGCGCGCAGGACAATGCGCCGAGCGTCGTCGGTTTCAACGGCTCCCCGTCGGGGCCGGCACAGTGGCAGATGACGGTCGGCGGTGACGGCTTCTACGCTCGGATCGATCCGGTCGGAACCGGATCGGGCCCGCGCTACTTCGTCACCAACAACAACGGCGCCATGCGCCGCTGCGTCGCCAACTGCCTGACCGGGGGCTCCGGTTACGCATCGGTGACCGGGCCGTGGACATTGGATACTCGCTCGTTCGTCCAGCCGTTCGACATCTTCCACGGCGGGATGCCGGGCGGCGATGACTGCGCCTCGGCTGGGGTTCCCGGCGGCTGCGGTCACCTACTCGACGGGACGACGCGCGTCTTCGAGACCGTCAAGGGCGGCGACGCCACGATGAACTCCGCGAGCTGGTACATCACGAACACCCCGTCGAATCAGAACATGACGAAGGGCACGCTCGGCAATCGCTCCTTCATCAACCAGGTCAAGTACTCGCCCAAGTGGTCGAGCCAGGCGATCGTCGGCACGAACGACGCCAACGTCTGGATCGGCTTCAACCTCGGGACGGGCATCGCCTCGCAGGCGAACTGGGTGGATGTCACCGGAGGCAACACGGTGTTGCCGAACCGTCCGGTGCTGGGAATCGCGCTCGGCCCGACGCCGACGCGGGACCTGGCGACCGGCTACGCGGCGGTCGGCGGCTTCAACGCCAATACGCCGTCGACGCTCGGCCACGTATTCCAGGTCACATGCACCGCGAACTGCGCGACGTTCACGTGGGCGAACAAGAGCGGCAACCTGCCCGACATTCCCGTCGACTCGATTATCGTCAACCCGAACATCCCGGCGCAGGTCTTCGCCGGGACGGACTGGGGCGTGTACTACACGGATGACATCACCGTCGCGTCGCCGACCTGGTTCCGATTCGACAACGGTATGCCGCACACGATGATCTGGGATCTCCAGATCGACCGCGGCGCGACGACGGTCTCGGCGTGGACGCGTGGGCGTGGTGCCTGGGTCGCGCCGCTGGAGGGCGCAGGGCCTCCACCTCCACCACCTCCGCCACCGCCACCAGGACCACCGCCTCCGCCTCCGCCGCCGCCGTCTGAGCCCCCGAACAACGACTTCGTCAACGCAGTCACCCTGTCGGGTAGCGGAACGATCGGCGGCACCACGGTCGAAGCAGACGGTGAGATCGGGGAGCCCTCGCAGACTGGCCAGGGGCTCATCACGTCCGTCTGGTATCGCTTCACTCCCTCGGCCAGCGGGACGGCGCACTTCGACACCTGTACCGACGTCCTGTACGACGGGTTCATGGCTGCCTACACCGGCGGTGCGGTCAACAACCTCACCAACCACGGCTTCGACGACGATGGCTGCGACCCCGTCGGTGCCGAAACCGGAAGCATCATCAACCTCCCCGTCACTGCAGGCACGACTTACTCGATCGCAATCGACGGCTTTGACACTGTGGTCGGAGACTTCACGCTCACGTACACCATCCCTGGCGGCCCACCGCCACCACCGCCACCGCCACCACCGCCACCGCCACCGCCACCGCCACCACCGCCGCCGCCGCCACCGCCACCGCCACCGCCTCCGCCTCCGCCTCCGCCTCCGCCTCCTCCGGCTCGCTGCCGCGTGCCAAGAGTGCTCGGGCTGCGCCTCGGCGCTGCGAAGCGGAGAATCCGGGCGCGCGCGGTGCGCGGTCGGCAGGGTGACCCGCGTCCGCTCGAGGCGCTCGCTCCGCGGTCGTGTGGTCAGCCAGGTTCCGAGGCCCGGCACGATCAAGCGCCGGAACTTCCCGGTCAGGCTGAAGGTCGGTAGGGGCTAGGCCAGAACACAGCAAGCACGATCAAAGGGCGCCTGCGGGAGCGGGCGCCCTTTCTCTTGGCCTTGACAAACTTACGCTGTACGTTTAACTTACGCCGTACACTTACACTGTACGCTTACAGCGTAGGAGGTCATCATGTTCCTCATCGACTCACGCGACACTCTCAGCTTCGCCCGCGAGCACGCCTGTCGGCTCCACGGCGACGCCGCGTCAGATTCTGCTCGGCGCGCGTCCTGGAAGAAGCGCTCGCACGCCGCGTGGCTCCGCCGCCACGCGTGCCGCTGCCACATCGACGCCGCGCCCCTGGCGCACCGCCCGGCATGAGGGCCGTCATCCACCAACGCTACGGCCGGCCGAGCGTGCTCGAGCTCCGGGACGTCGACACGCCGACCGTCGACGACGACCAGGTGCTCGTCCGCGTCCACGCGTCCTCGGTCAACCCGGTCGAGTGGTACGGCGTGACCGGCCCGTACTTCGCGCGGATCGGAAACGGGATGCGCCGGCCGAAGGACCAGACCGTGGGCGCCGACCTGGCCGGGACGGTCGAGGCCGTGGGCAGCGGCGTCAAGGAGCTCCGACCGGGCGACGAGGTGTTCGGCGTCTCGGGCGGCTCATGGGCCGAGTACACGATCGCGCGCGAGGACAGACTCGCGAAGAAGCCGTCGAACCTGTCGTTCGAGGAAGCCGCCGCGGTACCCGTGGCGGCGGTCACGGCGCTCCAGGCGCTGCGCGACAAGGGCCAGGTGAAGCCGGGGCAGAAGGTGCTCGTCAACGGCGCGTCCGGCGGCGTCGGCACGTTCGCAGTCCAGCTCGCCAAGCTGTTCGGCGCGGAGGTGACCGCCGTCTGCAGCACCGGGAACGTGGAGCAGGCCCGGTCGCTCGGCGCCGACCGCGTCATCGACTACACGAAGGAGGACTTCACGAAGGTCGGCGTGGAGCACGACGTGATGCTCGACATCGCAGGCAGCCGCTCGTTCCTGGAGTTCAGGAAGGTGCTAGGCCCGGAGGCGACGGTCGTCCTCATCGGCGGTCGCATGACGTACCGGGGCCTCGGCCCACTGCCGCATCTCGGCGGGACGATCCTCAAGTCACGCTTCAGGAGCCAGACGGTGACGTTCTTCGTCGCCAAGGTCACCTCCGAGGAGCTCAGGTACCTGGCCGACCTGCTCGAGGCCGGGACACTGAGGTCGGTGATCGACCGGAAGTTCGAGCTCAGCCAGGCGCCGGTCGCGCTCGCCTACCTCGGAGAAGGCCACGCGAAGGCGAAGGTCGTGATCACCGCCTAGAGCCTGCGGCTCAGCGCGAGCACTCCGGCCACGTACTGCCGCGTCTGCCGAAACTGGCCCTGCCTTCGGACGGATCGCGGGCCCTGGACGTACGCCGCCAACGCGAGCTGGACGTCTCCGCGGAACTCATGGAGCAGCTGATGGAGGAAGGCGACGCCGACCCGGACGTTGCCGCTCGTCGTGCGCGGGATTTGCCGGCCGACGAGCACGGTCTCGACGTAGTCCCATGTTGCGGGCGTCACCTGCATGACACCGCGGGCGCCGGTTGCTGAGACCAGGGAGTTGTTGAAGCCCGACTCCCAGAAAGCGACTGCTCGGACCAAACCCGCATCGACGCCGTACGTCCTCGACCAGTAGTCGATCGCGGCGTGCACGGAGCCCGAAGGCGCAAGGCGAGTGCGAGCGCTTCCTCGACCGCGCCAGGCGCACGCCGGCTGTGCGCAGAGCCGCATCGCCGTGCGTGGGCCGACGACTCCGTCGCGCATCAGTCCAGCGCGCCTCTGGAACCGGCGCACGGCGGTCGTCGTCCTGGCGCCGAAGCTCCCGTCGAGCGCACCGGGCCGAACACCTTGCCGACTGAGCAGGAACTGGAGCACGCCGACGTCGTAGCCGCGCATGCCGCGCCGGATGACTCGAGACCCGAACAGTGGCCGTCCGCGCGGGCCGAGTGCGGCGCGCGTGCGCGGCCCCGCGATGCCGTCGGCGCCGAGGCGGTGCCTGCGCTGAAACGTGCGCACGGCGCGCACGGTCCGTGGCCCCTGGATGCCGTCGATCGGGGCTCGGTAGAGGCCGTGCTGGCGGAGCGCGATCTGGAGCCCGGCGACCTGAGGGTTGAAGGCCTTTGCAGTAGGCGCGAGCGCGAGTGCGACCAAGGAGGCCGCGACCGTGAGGGTCGAGCGGCGCACCCGCCCGTCTTGGCGGTGTGGCCACGAGTTCCTTCTTTCAAAGGATACGAGGAGTCTTTGCGACTACAGGTGGCCTACCGCCGGCCGACGACGAGCGCGACGGGATAGCCGCGGCGCTTCCTCATCCCAGCGCGCGGGTTCTGCGCGAGCACGCGGCCTCGGCGTGCGCGACGTGAGCGCACCCTGCGCACGCGCCCGACCGAGCAGTGCGCAGCTCTCAGGCGGGCACGCGCCGAGCCGAGCCGACGGCCTAAGACGCGTGGAACCCGACAGGCGGCGACGGACGACGGTGGTGGTGGAGGAGGCGGTGCTGGCGGAGGAGGAGGCGGTGGTGGCGGCGGCGGAGGCGGTTGAAGAGGAAGGGTGTCAGCCCCCGGGCAGCCATACGTCGGATGGCATCCGGGCCGGTCGTTGGGGAATCCGGGCTGCAGCCAGATGTGGTTGTTCAGGTGTCCCTGAACCTCCGAGGTGTATTCGTCGGCGCCCTGATCGTGCCAGTCGCCGGAGAACCAGTTCCCGACGCAGCCCCACAGGTCGCCCGGCCCGTAGTCGGGGTTCTGCTCGTGCAGCCACGAGATCCAGCCCTCGAAGCAACCCCGAATGTCAGCCCCGTAGTAGTCGGCCGCGAAGGCCGTCGAGTTGCGGTCGAAAGGGAAGGTGCCGTTCTGGTTACCCGGCATCTGGCCCCAGTCAGGATCCTGCCAGGATTTGATCCCGAGGATCGAGAACGTCTGCGGGCCGAGGCCGACGCCGTAGTCCTGCTGGTAGTCGTAGCCGTAACGGGCGAGCTCGTTCATGTACACGATGCTGTCCGCGCTCGAGTTGTCGAAGAAGTCTCCGCACCCGTAGAAGCTGACGCAGCGGTTGTGGTAGTTCGGATACACGAGGTACTGGTACCACGTCGATTCCTGGTAGGCGACCGCGCGGATGACGTTGTCGGGGATGCCCCATTTGCAGGCAGCCCATTGGAAGATCTCGTCCGTCGTGCCGGTGAATTGCCCGTCCACGCGCGGCAGCAGCCACGAGTTCCAGCGTGAGTCGTAGCCTCCATTCGGACGGGCCGCGAACGCGGCGTGAACGGCCTGCGGGTCGGGGACGACGTTGTTTCGCCGTGTGTTGTCCAGGCGCGGCTCCCACGTGGATCGGTGCACCTGGCCAGCGCAAGATGCCCCGCTCGGCAGGGTCGACCAAGTTCCCACCGGCTGGAGCGTGAAGTACCCGTCCGGCGGCGGCGATGCGTCTGAGGGAGTCGCGCCGGCTGCCTGGTTGGCCGCTGCCGCAGCACAGATGGCGACGACCGCCGACGTCAGGAGGTAGAGGAGCGGGCGCAAATGCACTCCTCTGGCGGGACCTCGGTCAATCGAAGGTCGGACGGGGGTCTTCATCCAGTGGGCCGTCACCGGGCGCCGCAGCCTACCCTCTCGCGTGGAAATTCCAGGCGGCGCAAAGTAGGAGCTACACCCCGAGCTCGCAAAGTCCTTCAAAAACCGCTTCACTCTCCTGTGCCACGGAGGACTCCTGCTGGCGGGTACTGGCTTTGGGCGCTGGCCGTGCAGACGCGAGACGGCCTGAAGGCGATGCTGGCGCCATGCACCGCAAGCGGTCCACGAACGTGCAAGGGCCCGACGGTTTCGTTCGTCACCCGATCCATGCGACCGTAGAGGAGGCTTCCCACCTCCGCGAGGTCGCGCAGAAGGGCGAGAGCCCTGCGACGCCGGTCATCGTGGTGGCCGCTGTGCTCGTGTTCGTCGTCCCACTCGTGGTGGTCCTCACGCTGCTGGTCTTCGGCATAGCGCATTTCGCATGACGTCCGGCCGCCTTGCACCCAGACAGCGACGGAGCCAAAGCCGTCATCCGCGCGACTGTCCCGGGAGCCCTCTCTCCTCGAGGTGAACGTGCGTCCGCTCGCGGGCTCGGCTGCGACGGTTCCCGGTTCGGATACGAAGATCCCTCGCGCTGCCCTACTGGCTCCGCTGCTGCTGCTGGCGCCGGTCGTCGTCGCGCTGGACTGGCTCGACGCCGCCGGCGACAAGGTGACGTTCGTGCTGGCCGCCGTGGCGCTCATCCCGCTCTCGTGGCTGATCGGCGAGGTGACGGACAACCTCGCGGTGCACGTCGGCCCCGTGATCGGCGGTTTTCTGAACGCCACATTCGGCAATGCGCCGGAGCTGATCATTGCGATCATCGCCGTCTCCGAGGGTTTGACCGCGATCGTCAGGGCCTCGCTCGTCGGATCGATCGCCGGCAACCTCCTGCTCGTTCTCGGCTTCACGCTTCTCCTGGGCCGTGCCGGCGCGATCGATCGCAAGTCTGCGGACATCTCGCTCGGCCTCATCGGATTCGCCGCGCTCGTCGGGCTTGCCGTAGCTGTGCCAGGCTTCCACGGCGATCCGGACCGCCGCTCACTCGCCGAGCTCTCGGTTCCTCTCGCCGCGCTCGTGCTGATCGTCCGTGTGACGGTGACCCGTTACACGCTCCGGCGCCAGCGGCAGCTCTATGTCGCCACCGATCGCGAAGACGCCCGCTTGTCCTTGACTGCCGCGCTCGTCGTGCTCGGCGTCGCTACCGCGGCGACCGCCCTCGTCACGGAAACTCTCGTCGGCACGCTGCGGGCGTTCGCGGACGCCGCGCACCTCTCGGAGTTCTTCGTCGCAGCCGTCATCGTCGCGATCGTGGGCAACGCGACGGAACACGGCAGCGCGGTGCTGCTGGCCCGGCGGGGACGCGTGAAGCTGGCGGTCGAGATCCCATTGGCCTCGGGCGCACAGATCGCCGGCTTGCTGATTCCTCTCGTTGTGCTCATCTCGTGGGCTTTCGGGCCTCTAGCCCTGAGCTTCCGGCCGATCGAGCTGGGCGCCCTGGCCGTGGCGGGCGTGCTTCCGGCCCTCGTCCTGAGGACAGGTCGGACGACCCGATCGGGGGGAGCGATTCTTCTGCTCGCGTATGCCGTAGTCGCGGTCGCCTTCTACCTCGCCGGCGATCGCTGACGGACGGCCACCGAAGCACCGCAGTTTCGCCGCTACTCCGCGGCGCGGCCCGCCGGACGCTCCCGGCATCCAGCGGGCCGCGACGACTCATTACCGACTAGTTGAACGCGTACTGCTCGTAGTCTTTGACGTTGTCCTTCGTGACGACGGCAGCGGGAACGACCACCTGACGCGGGACTTCGGGGGGAACGAGCTCGGAGAAGCCCTCGCCGAGGCCGATCAGGCGCGCCATGTTCACTGCCGTGCCGGCCATGTTCGGGTTGTAGAGGAACGTGGCGCGGTAGAGGCCACCTTCTTCGATCTGCTTCATCGCGTCCTGCGAGCCGCCGACGCCCGTGAGGAACATCTCGTCGTCGCGGTTCGCGTTGCGAATGGCCTGCACGACGCCTTGCGCCATGTCGTCGTCATGCGTGTACACGGCGTCGATGTCGCTCTGGGCTTGGAGGATGTTCTCCATCACCGTCAGTCCCTTGTCTGGGTTGAAGTCCGCCGGCTGCGAGGCCACGATCTTGACGCCGCCGTCCGGGCACTTCTTCTTGAGAGTGTCGGTGAAGCCCTTCGTTCGGTCGGTCGTCACCGAGATACCGGCCAGACCCTGGATCTCGACGACGTTGCCCTTGCACTTCAACTGGTCGGCGATGTAGTTCGCCGCCAGAACGCCGATCTGGTAGTTGTCGCCGAGCACGGTCGCCGTCGCGGCGTCGGGCGCCGTAAAGAGGCGGTCGATGTTGACCACCGGGATGCCTGCCCGCTCGGCCTTCTGGGCAACCGGCGTAAGCGCGGCACCGTCCTGCGGGAGCACGACCAGCACGTCCGGCTTCTTCGCGATCGCCTGCTCGATCTGCTGCGCCTGGGAATCTGCGTCCGCAGCCTGCACCAGCTCGAAATCGACGTCGTCGTGCTGATCGGCCGCGGCCTGGGCATCCTTGGAGATGGCGCCGAGCCAGCCGTGGTCGGTTGGCGGAACGCTGGCGATGATCTTCACCTTCTTCCCGGAAGACGTCCCGCTCGTCGTCGTCGTCTCGCTGACGGTGACCGTCTTCGTGGCTTCGTCGCTGCCGCCGATGCTGCAGGCACTGGTTCCGAGCGCCAGCAGCAAGGCTGCAACGATCCCGATGATGAGCCGCTTGCGCGACATTACGTACCTCCTGTCGTCGTGTTTTTGAGCATCAGTACCGCGAGTCCGAGCGCTGCAGCAGGACGGCTCCGAGCACGATCAAGCCCTTCGTCACCTGCTGGACTTCGGTCGAGAGATTGAGCTGCGTCATGAGGCTGAAGATGAGCGCGAACGTGAGGACGCCCAGAAACGTGCCGACGATCGTCGCCCGCCCGCCGGCGAGACTCGTCCCACCGATCACGACCGCCCCGATCGCGTCGAGCTCGTAGAGGTTTCCGCTCACCGGCGAGGCGCTCCCGAGCCGTGCGCAGAGGAGTACGGACGCCACGCCTGCGAGCAGTCCGGACATGACGTAGACGCTGAAGATGATTCTCCGGACGGGGACGCCGGCGATGCGCGCGGCCTCGCGGTTGCCGCCCACCGAAATGACGTAGCGACCGTACCGGGTCCGGTTGAGGACGATCCAGCCGGCGATCGTGATCGCGATGAAGACGAACACGGAGACCGGGATTCCGAAGATCCTGCCGTTCCCGAACCAGAGCAACGAGAACGGACGCGGGTCTCCGAACGAGCCTCCGTTCAGGTCGAGCAAGCTCACCGGCAGCTTGTCGTTGAGAAGTAACGCAAGACCTCTGGCGATCGAGAACATTGCGAGCGTCGCGATGAACGGCACGATCCGTGCGTAGGCGATGGCCGTCGCGTTTACCGTTCCGAGGAAGGTTGCGAAGGCGATCGTGCCGAGGATGAAGATGAGGCTGCTCGTGCCGTCGTCGCCGATCAGGACCCCGCCGAAGACGCCGGCCGCCGCGACGATCGAGCCGACGGACAGGTCGATCCCCGCCGTCGCGATCACGAAGGTCATCCCGATCGCGAGCACTCCGACGACACTCGCCTGGGTCACCATGTTGCGGATGTTGTCCCAGGTCGGGAAGGTCTCAGGCCTCAGGATCGAGCCTGTGACGAACAGCAGGACGACGACGGCGGCGAGCCCGTATTCCTGGATCCGGAGTGCTTTCAGTCGATCGGAGAACGCGGGGCCAGCCTGTTCGGCGGGAGCCGGAGCCTGGGTCATACAACCTCCTCGGCTAGTTCGGGAGCATCGCTGGGCGCGACCGCGTGGCGAAGGAGCTCGTGTTCGGTGGCGCCCTTTCCGTCGACCTCGGCGACGATCTCGCCGTCGCGCATGACGAGGATGCGGGTGCAGATGCCGACGAGCTCTTCGAGCTCCGACGAGACGACGAGGACGCCCAGGCCCGCACTCGCGAGGTCGTTGACGATTCGGTAGATCTCGGCCTTCGTTGCGATGTCGACGCCGCGAGTGGGCTCGTCGAGGAGCAGCACGCGACACTCGTGGAGCAGCCATCGCGCAAGCACGACCTTCTGCTGGTTGCCGCCCGAAAGCAGTCGAACGACGCGATCGGGATCGTCCGGCACCGTGTTCAAGGACCTGAGGTGCTTGTGCGCGGCGGCGCGCTCCTTCCGCACGTCCAGCAACCCACGCGAGAAGCGGTCGAGGTCCGCGATGGTCACGTTCTTCGTCTGGCTCCAGTCGAGGACGAGCGCCTGCGACTTGCGGTCCTCGGGAGCGAGGCCGAGCCCTCGCCGAATCGCCTGGCCCGGGCGGTTGGAACGCAGCGGCTTGCCCTCGACGAGGAACTCGCCGGCCTCCGGCTGATCGAGCCCGTAGACCAATCGGAGGAGCTCCGTCCGACCGGACCCGACGAGGCCGCCCAGGCCGACGATCTCGCCCGCGTGAACCTTCAGGCTCACGCCGCGAACAGCGGGCAGCCGTCTGGCGTCCCGAACCTCGAGCAGCACGCGATCGGTGCCGACGAGTCGTTCCGGATAGAGCTGCTCGACCTTCCGTCCGACCATGAGCTGCACGAGCTCGTCGGTCGGGGTCGTGGCGGGCAGGCCCGCACCGGTCGTACGCCCGTCCGCGAGCACGGTGACGCGGTCGCCGATGCGCCGAATCTCATCGAGGCGGTGCGAGATGTAGATGACGCCGACAGCCTCGGCGTTGAGCCGGCGAACGACCTCGAAGAGCGTCTTGATCTCGCCTTCGTCCAAGATTGCGGACGGCTCGTCCATGATCAGCAGCCGGACGTTTCCCGACAGCGCCCGGGCGATCGACACGATCTGCTGGGCCGCCGGCCGCAGCTGGCCCACCTTCGCGCGCACGGGGATCGTTTCGTGGCCCAGCCGGGCGAGGAGCGCGGCCGATTCACGGTACATCCTGTCGAGGTCGAGCAGCGGCCAGCGGCGAGGCTCGTGCGCCAGGAAGACGCTCTCGGCGACGCTTAGGTCGGGGACGAGGTCGAGCTCTTGATAGATCGTCGCGATGCCGCGCTTGAGCCTGCCGGCGGGGTCCCCGGAGGGCAGCGGCTCGCCCTGGAAAAGGATCTCACCGCTGGTCGGCTCGAGGGCGCCGGACACACACTTGATGAGCGTCGACTTGCCGGCGCCGTTGGCGCCGAGCAGGCAATGCACCTCGGCCTCGAGGACATCGAGGTCGACGCCTTGCAGCGCCTTGACCCCCGGAAACTCCTTGACCAGGTTGCGGATCTCCAGGACCTTCTTCACCGGATTACCAGCCCTCGCAGGTTGTTGTGGGCAATCCGGAGCCCGTCCTCGACCCGTTCCGGCGTCCCGCCCCACACCGGGTCCTCGTGCTCGACCGACAGCACTCCTTCGAAGCCACCCTGGTAGAGCGTGTCGACATAGCGTCGGAAGTCGACCTCGCCGAGCCCGGGGATCCGATACCGCCACCAGCCCATCTCCCAGGGGTCTTGCTCGCGGGTCGAGGTACGACCGAAGAAGCCGTAACGGTTGCGCTCGGCCGGAAAGGTCTCGGCGTCCTTGGCGTGAGCGTGCGCAACCCGGTCGACGTACGGCCTCAGGGCCTCGACCGGGTCGATCCCCAGCCAGAGCAGGTGGGAGGGGTCGAAGTTCAGGAAGAGCCCGAGCTCGAACATCCACTCCCAGAGCTCCGGCGAGTAGGCCAGATTGCCCGGGTAGCCGTCCGGATGCCAGCCCTCCATGACGCAGTTCTCGATCATCAACTGCACGCCGCGCTCGCCCGCGTAGTCGACGAGCGGCGGAAAGACGCGCTCCGCCTCGCGGAGGTTCTCGGCGACGCTGCGCCCCGGGTCGCGGCCGATGAACGTGCCGACCGGAACTCCCCCTAGGGCGGCGGCCGCGTCGATACAGGCGCGGAGATGGGCGTGGTACGCCTCGCGTTCGTCGGGGTCGGGCGCGAGGTTGTTGTCGTAGTAGGCGAGCGCGGACAGCACGAGCCCGTGATCGTCGAGCGCAAGGCGAACGCGCTCGGCCTCGGCGTCGTCGAAGGCGTCGGCCTTGATGTGGCTGGCTGTGAACGGCCGGTCACCCAGGTGCGGCCAGGCGGCGAGCTCGAGCGCCTCATAGCCGTTTGCGTCCGCCCACTCTGCGATGTCCTCGAGGCTGCGCTCGGGCATGCAGGAGGTAAGGAAGCCGAGCTTCACGTCGCCACCGCGCGGGGATCGACTGCGGTCCTCTCGCTCACCGCCACGTCGACCCAGCGCTGCTCACGGGAGGAGGCCAGGACCGCGTCCGTGATCAGCGCGGCGCGCAGGCCGTCGGAGAACGTCGGCATTCCGTCGGGAACGGAACCGCTCCGGACCCCCTCGTAGAAGTCGGCCACGAACGCGTCGAAGCAATCCGCGTAGCCCTGGGGGTGTCCCCCGGGAAGGAAGGCGAGGCGCGCGGCCGACGGGGAAAGGGTCGCCGGATCGCGGCGAAGGATCCTCAGCTCGTCGCGACTCCCGCACCAGAGCGTTTCGGGGTTCTCCTGGTCGAACGCGAGCGCCTGCTCGGCGCCGTCGAGCTCGATCCACAGCCGGTTCTTGCGGCCTGCCGAGATCTGGCTGACGACGACTGAGCCAACCGCACCGGCATCGGTCTCGAACTGGACGATCGCGGCGTCCTCGGTCGTGACACGCTGAGTGCCACCCCCGTCGCCGCCGGCCTCGAATGCCCGGCGGCCGGTGGCGCCAACCCGCTCGGGCACCGCCGTGAGCAGGCTTGCCGACAGGCGAGCGATGCGCTGGCCGGAAACGAACTCGGCCAGGTCGCACCAGTGCGAGCCGATGTCCGCGAACGCCCGCGACGGCCCGCCCAGCCGCTCGTCCACCCGCCAGTTGTCGTCATCGGGCCTCAGGAGCCAATCCTGGAGGTAGGTGCCGTGCAGAAGGCGAATCGGTCCGGTCCGTCCGCTGCCGACGAGCTCGCGGGCCTCGCGCACCGTCGGGTAGTAGCGGTAGACGAATGGAACGCCGGCGAGCAATCCCGTTTCGGCGGCGATGCCGAGGAGGTGTCTCGCGGCGTTCGCGTCGGGGGCCAGGGGCTTCTCGCAGATGACGTGCTTGCCTGCCGCCAAAGCTGCCTCGGAGAGCGGAACGTGCAAGTGGTTCGGCGTGCAGATGTGAACGACGTCGACATCGGGGTCACGCACGAGGTCCTCAGCGGAGTCGAAGGCCCGGTCGGCACCGAGCTCAGTGGCCGCAGCCAGGGCTGATTCCCGTGACGAAGCCGCAATCCCCACCAGCTGTGCGCCCGCAAGCCGCGCCGACCGCGCATGCACCCTGCCGATGAATCCGGTACCCGCGATCGCCACTCGGAGAGGCATCAGCGAGTGAACCTAAACACGGCTTAGTCCAACTGTCAAGCAAAAGCTGGCGTACTTCGTCCACTCCATGCTTTACTTTCACCGGGATGGCAACGAACTCGTCGCCGACCAGCGCCGGGGCGCTCCTGCGCCTGATCCGGGAAGAGGTCGCGGTGACGCGAGCCGACCTTGCCAGGGCGACCGGGCTCGCGCGCTCGACCGTCGCGCAACGTGTTGACGCACTCCTGGAGCAGCAGCTCGTCTACGAGGCCGGCGGCAACCCCTCCACCGGCGGCCGCCCGGCGACCGTACTGGCGTTCAATCGCGACGCGGGGGTCGTCCTGGTCGCCGACCTCGGAGCTACACATGCTCGGGTGGCGGTGAGCAACCTCGTCGGTACCCCGCTGGCCGAGCGGACCTCCGACCTCGACATCGCGTCGGGGCCGGAGCACGCCCTCGCGTGGGTAGCCGAGCGCTTCACAGAGCTCTTGGACGAAGTCGGTCGCTCAACTGAAGACGTGCAGGGGATCGGCATCGGCGTGCCGGGGCCCGTCGAGTTCGAGAGCGGGCGGCCCGTCAACCCGCCGATCATGCCCGGCTGGGACCACTTCCCGATCCCCGAGTGGTTCGCCAGCCGCTACAGCGCGCCGGTGCTCGTCGACAACGACGTCAACATCATGGCTCGCGGCGAGCACCGGATGCATTGGCCCGAGACCGAGCATCTGCTGTTGATCAAGGTCGGTACCGGCATCGGTTGCGGCATCGTCGCCGACGGACACATCCACCGGGGGGCTCGCGGAGCGGCCGGAGACATCGGCCACATCCGGGCCACGAGTCGGGAAGACGTCATCTGTCGCTGCGGAAACGTCGGCTGCCTCGAAGCGGTCGCCGGGGGCCAGGCGCTCGCGCAGAGACTGGCCGCGGCGGGTGAGGACGCTGCCCGAAGCCGCGATGTCGTCAGGCTCGTCCAAGGCGGCCACGCGGGCGCAATCCGGATGGTGCGCGACGCCGGTCGGACGTTGGGCGAAGTGCTTGCCGGCACGGTCAACTTCTTCAATCCAGCGGTGATCGTCATCGGCGGTGACATCGCCGAGGCCCATGCGCAGCTTCTGGCCGGTGTGCGCGAGGGGATCTTCAGTCGCTCGCTCCCGCTTGCGACGCGCGATCTGCGCATCGTCCCGAGTCGTCTCGGCGACCGGGCAGGCGTGATCGGAGCGGCGACCATGGCCATCGAGCACGTTCTGTCGCCCGACGCCGTGGACCGTTCACTCCAGTCCGCCGCGTGAGCAGCATGGGGCACCCTCGATCCGAAGGTCGCTGAGCTGAGCATGTCTCCACGTGATGGACGATCGGTGCTCGCGGCCGATGGGCGGACGCTGATAGTCGCGGAGTGGGGTGATGCAGATGGTTTTCCGGTCTTCTTGCTGCACGGGAGCCCCGGCTCGCGGTTCTCGCGTCACTTCGACGAGAGCGAGTACTCGCGGGCCGGAGCGAGAGTCATCACCTATGACCGGCCGGGCTACGGCGGGTCGGACCGAGATCCCGGTCGACGTGTCGTGTCGTGCGTCGGAGACGTTGCTGCGATCGCCGACGCGCTCGGCATCGAGCGGATTGCCGTGACGGGAGGCTCCGGTGGGGGCCCGCATGCGCTTGCCGTGGCCGCTCGTCTACCGGATCGAGTGACGCGGGCCGCTTGCTCGGTGTCCCCGGCACCGTACGACATACCCGACTTCAACTGGTCGGACGGCATGGACCCGGAGAACATCCGGTTGACCGAGGTTGCGCTCGAGGGTGGGCCGGCCCATGTGGCCGAGCTCGAGCGTCTGGCCGCGATGATGCTGGAGCGCGTCGCGACTGATCCAGCCACGCTGCTCGACGACTGGGCGCTCCCGGAGTCCGACCGCGCCGAGCTAGACCGGCCCGAGCGTCATGACCCGACCCGCGCGGCAATCAACGAGGCGTTCCGGAACGGTGTGTGGGGGTTGGTAGACGATGACCTCGCCTTTCTGGCTCCCTGGGGTTTCGAAGTCTCCGAGATCCGAGTTCCGACCCGGGTCATCTACGGTGACAGCGATGTCCTCGTCCCCAGGCGGCACGGTGAATGGCTCGCGAAGAACGTGCAGGGCGCGGAAGTCGTCGTCGAGGAGGATGTCGGTCGATATCGGGCACCCGGACCTCGTCGCCGAGCGCATCCGGTGGCTGCTCCAGCCCGTGTGATCTCGGGAATATGGAGCTAGCCGGACTCGATCCCGCGACCTCCAAGGTGCGATTTCCTTCGACCGCGTCGGCGTGAGACGATCCAAGCCGGGGGGTGGATGAGATGCCCGTCGTCAACGACATCCACTCGCAGCTGAACGAGACCACCGTTCGCGAGGTGGTCACCGTGGAATCGCTCGACGCCCTCGTCGACGCTGTGCGATCGGCCCGCTCCCGCAGCCTTCCCGTGGCCATCGCCGGCGGACGTCACGCGATGGGCGGCCAGCAGTTCTGCAGCGACGGCGTCCTCCTCGACACCCGCATGCTCGGGCGAGTTCTCGGCTTCGACGCGGAGGCCGGCATCGTCGAGGTCGAAGCAGGGATCCAGTGGCCCGCCCTCCTGGACTACCTCCGACCGACCGCGTGGGGCTACCGGCAGAAGCAGACCGGAGCCGACCGGCTCTCTCTCGGCGGCGCCTTCTCGGCGAACGGACACGGCCGCGGCCTCACGATGAAGCCGATCGTCTCTGACGTCGAATCGCTGACGCTCATCGGTCCCGACGGCGAGCTGCGAAACTGCAGCCGCGACGAGAACGCCGACCTGTTTGCGCTGGTGGCCGGCGGTTACGGCCTCTTCGGTGCGGTCTACTCGCTCCGGCTACGGCTGATGCCACGGCGGAAGCTCGAGCGCGTCGTCGAGGTGCGCGAGCTCGACGGGCTGATGCAGGCCTTCGACGAACGGATCGCGGACGGCTTCCTGTACGGCGACTTCCAGTTCGCGATCGACCCGGAGGGCGAGAGCTTCCTCAGGCGCGGCGTCTTCTCCTGCTACCGCCCTGTCGCGGACGACGACCCGATTCCGGAGGGCCAGCGCGCGCTCACGATCGACGACTGGCGGGCGCTGCTCTACCTGACGCATACGAACAAGGCAGAGGCGTTCGAACGCTACGCCGCGCACTACCTGGCGACGTCGGGCCAGCTCTACTGGTCCGACGCCCACCAGTCCGCCGAGTACATCGACGACTACCACCGAGCGCTCGACGAGGCGCTCGGCGGCGGGCGGGCGACCGAGATGATCAGTGAGCTGTACGTGCCGCGCGACCGGCTGGCCGACTTCATGGGCGCGGTGGCCGAGGACTTCAGGGAGACCCGCGTCGACGTCATCTACGGCACCGTCCGCCTGATCGAGCGCGACGACGAGAGCTTCCTCGCGTGGGCGCGAGAGCCTTGGGCCTGCGTGATCTTCAACCTGCACACCGACCACACGCCCGAAGCGATCGAGCGCTCGGCCGCTGCATTCCGGAGCCTCATCGACCGCGCGGTCGAGCTCGGCGGCAGCTACTTCCTGACGTACCACCGGTGGGCGCGCCGAGACCAGGTGGAGAGCTGCTACCCGCAGTTCCGCGAGTTCCTCGAGCACAAGCGTGCGAGGGACCCGGACGGTGTCTTCCAGAGCGACTGGTACCGCCACCATGTGCGGCTGCTCGAGGACGATGCCCACTGACGGAGTCGGGCTGCGCGCGTCACTCGACGCCAGGCGCCGCGGTCTCGTGCTCCTGGCCGTCGTCCTTCATCCGCCGGTGGTCGCCCCCGTCGTCAAGCGGCTGACTCGAAAGCCACGCGTCGAGAGTCTGGACGTCGACGGGGTGGCTCTCGATGTCCTCCACCCTCCCGGACGGGGGCCCTGGCCCGCCTGGCTGTTCATCAACGGCGCCCACCCGCTCCGGCGGCGGGAGCCGGTCGTCTGGCGGCTCGCCCGCGGACTCGCGCGGGCAGGCTTCCTCGTCGTCGTGCCCGACATTCCGGGCCTCGGCGAGGGGGCGGTGACGAGGCGAACGCTCGACGCGGCGGCCGCCGTCGTCCGCTACGCAACCGAGCGGCCCGACGTGAAGGGAGGACGCGTCGCCCTCATCGGCGCCTCGACGGGCGCGGGCCTCGCAGTGGTGACGGCCGGCAGGCCCGAGCTCGCGAGCCGCGTGTCGGTCGTCGCGGCCGTGGCGCCGTACGCCGACCTTCCGAAGCTGGTGTGCCTGACCACGACGTGCGTCTACGACGATGACACGGTCTTCGAGCCGCACCAGGTGACCGAGCTCCACAAGAGCGTGATCGCCCGCTCGCTCGTCTCCTGTCTGCCGCCGGGCGACGAGCGCGAGCGGCTGCTCGCCGAGCTCGACGCGATCGACCGAGAGGCGGCCGATCCGCTGGTCGAGCTGCCGCGTCGGGCTGCCGAGCTCGGGCCCGAGGCACGAGCGGTGATCGACCTCCTCGAGAACCGCGATCCCGACCGCTTCCGAGACCTCTTCGACGCACTGCCTTCCGCGATGCTCGAGCTGCTGGAGGACCTCTCGCCACTCGGCGTCGCTGACAAGCTGCGTGCCCCGATCGAGGTCGTCGTCCCTCCTCACGACGAGTACTTCCCGCTCGGCGAGGCGGAGGCGCTCGCCCGGTCGCTGCCGAACGTGCACCTCACGGTCACCGGCGCCCTCGACCACACGAGGCCTTCGCTCGCGCGCTTCGCCGAGTTCCGGAGCTTCCAGCGCTTCGTCGTACGCGGGCTGGCCGCCGCCGTCGGACCATGAGCTCGCCGCCGGCTACCAACGTCCTGCTGGTTGCGACCCTGGTCGTCACGATCGCCGCCGTCGTGGACTTCCTGCGCCGGACGGAGGGCGGCAGCGACGTGTCTGCCGAGACCGCCGGCGCCTTCCTCGTGCTGTTCACCGTCCTCTTCGCCGTGCGCGTGGCCGGCCAGCTCGTCGTGCGCCGCGCGGCGCCGCGCTGGCTGCCGCCGATGGATCGCTGGAACCTGATGCCGTACCGGCTGCTGCTCCCGATCCAGCTCGTCCTGCTCGCGGTGATGAGCTGGATCTCCCTCTCCTTGCTCGCAGACGACGGATTCCTCGCCGAGCCGCACCGCGGACTCGGGCTCTTCGCAGTCGGCTTCAGCTTCCTCTACGCGGGCTCGATGCTGGTTCGCTACGCGGTCCGAATGCGCCGGCAGCCGGGCGAGCGCTGGTTCGGCGGTGCCATCCCGATCGTCTTCCACGTCGTGCTCGCGGCCTTCGTCTTCATCTACGGGACCTACCTTGCCTCCCGCTGAGCTGGAGATCGCGATCGTCGGCGCGGGCGCCTCGGGGCTCGCCGCGGGCGCCGCCCTCGAGCAGCTCGGACACGCGCCGGTCTTGCTCGAGCGTGACGCGCAGGTAGGCGAGCGTTGGGCGAGGCGTTACGACCGCCTGCACCTTCACACCGTTCGGCGGTTCTCGGGGCTTCCGTACCGCGGACTCTCGCGCGACCAGCCGAGGTACGTACCCAAGGACGCGTTCGCCGCCTACCTGCGCGACTACGCAGCCCGCCTGGAGCTCGACGTGCGCCTGAGCGCTGCAGTCGAGCGCTTGAGTCCGCGTCCCGGCGGTTGGCTGGTCGAGTCCGCTGCGAGCGCGTACAACGTGCGAGCCGTCGTGGTCGCCACGGGCCGGTACAACGAGCCCTTCACGCCCCAGTGGCCGGGGAGCCGCGGCTATCGCGGGCAGCTGCTCCACTCCGTCGACTACCGGTCGGGCCGCGCGTTCGCCGGTCAGCGGGTGCTCGTCGTCGGGCTCGGGAACACCGGGGCCGAGATCGCGGCCGATCTCGTCGAGCAGGGCGCCGACCGCGTGGCAGTCGCAGTGCGCACGCCGCCGCCGATCGTCAGGCGGCAGATCCTGGGCGTGCCCGTCCAGCTGTTCGGGATCGCGCTCTCACCCTTCCCAGCCGGTCCTGCCGACCGCCTTGCCGCGGCCATGCGCAGAGTCGGGACCGGCGACCTCCGGCGGTACGGCATCGGCCCGGCCGCCTGGGGCCCGTTCACCGCGCGCCGGCCCGCCGTGATCGATGTCGGGTTCCTGAAGCAGCTGAAGGCCGGCGCCATCGACGTCCGTGGGAACGTCGAGTGCCTGACCGAGAGCGGCGTGGTGTTCGCGGGCGGAGACGAGGAGCCGTTCGACGCGGTCGTCGCCGCGACCGGTTTCAGACAGGGCCTCGAGCGCTTCCTCGACATCCCGGACGCGGTTGACGAGCGTGGCGATCCCCGACGCTCCGAGAACGGTGCCGGCGTCGCGCCCGGGCTCTTCTTCTGCGGCTACACGGAGACGATCCGCGGCCAGCTGTTGGAGGCCAGGCGGGAAGCTCCGAAGGTTGCAGGGGCCGTCAGCCGCTACCTGAGTGCGGCGTGAACGTCGCCCAGCCTGCCCGGTTTGTCGTTGTCGGAGCGGCGGGCTACGCCGTCAACCTCCTCGCGTTCGCGGCCCTCTACGCAGCTGGAACGCCGTACGCGGCCGCGTCGGTTGTCGCCTACCTCGTCTCCAACGCGCTCATGTATGTCGGCAATCGCTACTTCACGTTCCGGCTCGGCCACCTGGGTTTTTGGAGCGCGTACGCGCGCTACCTGGCGGTCGGCCTGCTCGTCGCTGCGCTGACTGCGGTCGTGCTGACGTTTTTCGTCGAAGTGTTCGGAGTGCACCCAACGCTCGGGCAGGCGCTGGCGCTGCTCGTCGTCACGCCGGTCGCTTTCGTCCTGATCAAGCGCTGGACCTTTCAGCTGCGCGAGCCAGGCTCCGCACCCGTCGGGCGTGCTTCTCGGTGAGTTCCCCTGGGGGAGCCGCTAGCGCCGGTGATCGATTCACCTATCGGCGCCGACGCCACCTCCAAGCTCGCCCATGGCTTCGCCGTGTACGCCGGCGTCGGCAAACGCCTCCTCTCGTGGCGGCCCGCCCCGGTCCGGACGCGGTGGCCGCGAAAGCAGCGCCGCCACGGCAGGAGTTGGAGGAGAGGCGGCCGGAGGCGCCGGCCGCCCGGTCGGGAGTCGACGAGATGCAGCCCCTGACGACCCGTGCGTAACGTCCGGTTCGGAGCCGCCGTCTACGGCTCGTTCCTGGTGGCCTCGGTGGTCGGCGTCGCCTTCGAGGCCGGCCAAGACGCGCGGGTCATGACGACAACGGCGTTCGCCTCCGCCCTCGTCTTCTGGCTCGCGCACTGGTGGTCGGAGGTCATCGGCGAGCAGATCTCGGCAGGAGAGGGGTTCCGGCGTCGCGACGTTCTCGTCGTCGCCCGTCGCGAGTGGCCGTTGGTCGAAGCGGCCATTGTTCCCACGGCCTTCCTCGCCCTCGCCTGGGCCGGCGTGTGGTCGCGGGAAACGGGCGCCGAGCTCGCCCTCGGTGCAGCCGTCCTCCAGATCACCGGGTGGGCACTGGTCGCCGGCCGTCGCGCCGGATGGTCATGGCCCCGCGCCGGGCTCTTTGCCGCGATCGATGGAGCGCTCGGCACCGCCGTGCTACTGCTTCTCGAGACGTTGGTTCACTGAGACACGACCCCCGCGCACGAGCTGCGCCTGCTCGCATACCGGGTGGCGCATTGCATCTGGTGAGCCGAGCGCCTCACCGTGCGGGCGGGCGGATGTGGCCTACTGGCGTGCTTCCCTGATCGCGTAGATGGCGTGCAACAGTCCGATGTGCGAGAACGCCTGCGGGAAGTTGCCCAACAGGCGTTTGCTCTGGGGGTTGTACTCCTCGCTGAAGAGGCCGACATCGTTTCGCAGCGCCGTGAGCTGCTCGAGGTTGCGCTCGGCTTCTTCCACGCGCCCGGCCATCGCCAGCGCACTCACTAGCCAGAAGCAGCAGATGAGAAATGCCCCTTCACCGCCGGCAAGCCCGTCCACGCCGTCCTCCGTCGAATAGCGCCAGACGAACGGCCCCTCGCAGATCTCCTGCTGGATCGCGTCGATCGTGCCCAGGACGCGCGGGTCGTCCGCCGGCAGAAAGCCGAAGATCGGGATGAGCAGCAGGCTCGCATCCAGGCTGTCCCCGCCGTAGTACTGGACGAACGTGTTGCGCTCGGCGTCGTAGCCTTTGGCCAGGATCTCGGCATGGATCTCGTCGCGAGCGGCTAGCCAGCGGTCGAGGGGCGCATCCTCCCCTGTCGCTTCGAAGAACTTGATCGCGCGATCGATCGCGGTCCAGGCGGAGACCTTGGAGTAGGTGAAGTGCTGCTGCTTGCCGCGGATCTCCCAGATTCCCTCGTCCGGCTCACGCCACATGCGCTCGACGCGCTCGATCGCGTCGCCGAGCTCGATTCCCGGCGAGCGCGTCGGGTCTCGCGGGGGTAGCCCGAGCTCGAATGCGCGGTAGACCACCGCCAGCACTTCGCCGAAGATGTCGAGCTGGAACTGCTCGCTCGCGGCATTGCCGATGCGTACCGGCTTCGAGCCTTCGTAGCCGGACAGCCAGGGCAGCTCGAGCTCGGTCAGCCTGTGCTCGCCGCCGATGCCGTACATCAGCTGCAACTGGCTCGGATCGCCCGCGATCGCCCGTAGGAGCCAGTCGAGCCAGGCGACGGCCTCATCCATGTAGCCGCTCTGCACCAGCGGCGCCAGCGTGAATGAGCCGTCGCGCAGCCAGCAGAAGCGGTAGTCCCAGTTTCGCTCTCCCCCGATTTCCTCCGGCAGCGACGTTGTCAGCGCGGCGACGATGGCGCCCGTCGGCGCGTACGTCAGCGCCTTCAGCGTGATGAGCGATCTCAGCACGTCCTCCGCGTGCGGGCCCTCGTATGTGCAGCGGCCCGACCACTCCCGCCACCACGACTCCGTCCGCGCCGTCATGTTGAACGGGTCGATCGGCTCGGGACGCGGGAGGTGCGAGGGATACCAGGCGAGGTGAAACGGGACGCGTTCGCCTTCCGAGACCGTGAACGCCGCCGATGCCGCGCCGCCCTCCACGCTTATCTCCACGGGCGTACGCATGCAGACCGCGTCCGGGCCGGCCACGGCGAAGATGCCCTGGTCGATCCGGCCGGTCGCCGGGATGAGGCGGCCGTAGTCGAATCTCGGCCTGACCTGCATCTGCATGGCTACCCGGCCTCGCAGCCCCTCGACGATCCGGACGACGTGGTCGTGCTCGCCCAGCGGCATGCAGTCCACCAGCCGGACGAGGCCGTCGTCCGTCTCGAACTCAGTCTCTAGCACCAGTGTGCCCGGCCGGTACCGCCGCTCGACGCGGCGCGCCTCGCCCGCCGGCGCGATCTGCCAGTGGCCGTTGGCATCGGTACCGAGCAATGCGGCGAAGAACGCGGGGGAGTCGAATCGAGGCGCACACAGCCAGTCGATCGACCCGTTCTTGCCCACGAGCGCAGCGGTCTCAGTGTTCCCAATCAGAGCGTAGTCTTCAATGCGCAGAGCCACGGTGTTCCCTCCTCGGTCCTTGCAAGGAGAAGAATGACCGACATCAATGGGAAAGGTGGCGCTGGTCAGCGGCGCTGCCCACGGCAGCGGCGCTGCGATCTCGCAGACCATATTGACCACGGCGCCGAGCAGCAGGTGGTGGGTTCCGCACCCGCGACATCGTCTCTAGCCGAACCCGTCCGGAGCCTCGCTTCGGTTCTGTAAGCGACGCGGCTTTGTCTCGCCGAGGCTGGCCACTGCCGCGGCCGGTCCTTAGGATCAGCCGGTCTATGCGACGTCTGTCGCGGTACGGCTGGCGGGCGGCCGAACCGGCCCGTCGACCGGTCCTGTTCGTCAACCCGCGGTCCGGCGGCGGCAGGGCAGCGCAGGCAGGGCTGGTCGAGCGGGCGCGCGAGCGAGGGATCAACGCCCTCGTTCTCGGTCCGCACCACGACTTGGCAGCTCTCGTCGATGAAGCCGTGGCCGACAGGGCGGATGCGCTCGGCGTGGCCGGTGGCGACGGGTCGCTCGGGGTCGCGGCCGCGGCGGCACTCGCCCACGGGCTCCCGTTCGTCTGCGTTCCCGCGGGCACCCGCAACCACTTTGCGCTCGATCTCGGTGTCGATCGACATGACCTCGTCGGCGCGTTGGATGCATTCGGCGACCACGGCGTCGAGCGGTCGATCGATGTGGCGGAGGTGAACGGCCGCGTCTTTCTCAACAACGTCTCGCTCGGCATCTACGGCGAAGCCGTCCAGCAGACCGCCTACCGCGACGCGAAGGTGCGGACACTGCTGGAGACGACCGCGGAGGTACTCGGTCCAAGTCGGGCTGCTCGCGAAGTGCGCCTCGTCGACGACCTCGGCCGCGAGCATCGTGACCCGGCGGTGGTGCTCGTGTCGAACAACCCCTACGCGCTCGACCGCCCCGTCGCGCGCGGCACGCGGCCGCGGCTCGACGGCGGCGAGCTCGGCATCGTCGTGCTCGACCGCCCGCGCCCGAGGGCGGATCCTCCGGCCCGGGTCTGGAGTGCGACGCACGTCGCGGTGGACGCGACAGCACCCGTGCATGTCGGCGTCGACGGCGAGGCTGTCGAGTTGGACGCGCCGCTCGCGTTCGTGATCCGGCCGGGCGCGCTGCGCGTCAGGATCTCGTCCCGTCATCCCGGCGTCTCGCCGTCGGGACGCCTGGCGTGACCGGGGCAGATTCGAGCCTGTTAGGGAAGGCCCTCAACACCTCGCGGCGGAACAGCTAGGCGTCGTGTTGGAACACTCGTGGAAACGGCCCCTGACGATTCGGGACGATCAGTGGCCGTTGGACAGGGACGCAAGTCGTGGTACTAGCAGTGATCGGCGACGAGTCGCGACTGCTGGCGAAGCCTCTGGCCGAGTTTGCTAGCCGGAGGTCGTCACATGCTCGCAGCCGACGCAGTAGCCGGATGCCGTCGCCGCACCTGCCGAGCATCGAGACCGCCCCGTCATCATGCGCCACTGATCACACGGCCCCCAGCGACTTGAGCCGGAGGCCGGCGACGGCTCAACGAAGCCATGGAGCTAGCCGGGCTCGAACCGGCGACCTCCTGGGTGCGATCCAGGCGCTCTCCCAGCTGAGCTATAGCCCCGCGAAGGGCTCAGTGTAGCCGGGCCCAACGAAGCCGGCTGCCCTCGCGGAATGAGGGCAGCCGGTGTTGACAAGGCACATCCTGGAGAGAGGCCGCTCGGATGGGCCAGCGTGCGGGAATGTCACCTGACGCTCGGTTCGCGTGTCGCGGCTGCCAGCGCCGGCGTAGCGCGTGTGATCGCGCGCACGGACGGTGTTGCGATGCCGGCCGCGCACGAGACCACGACGAGTGCGGCGGCGCACACGAGAACGGTGTCGGTTCCCACCGCGTTCGAAAGCGGCCCGGCGAGGGCCTGGCCGACGGGCAGCAGGCTGAGCGCGACCAGCCAGGTGAAGGAGTCGACGCGTGAGAGCAGCTCGCGCGGGACCTCACGCTGGAGCGTCGTCTCGAACATGTTGTTCC
This sequence comes from uncultured Actinomycetes bacterium, assembly GCA_963794605.1. Classification (GTDB taxonomy): domain Bacteria; phylum Actinomycetota; class Thermoleophilia; order Gaiellales; family Gaiellaceae; genus VAXT01. Next base: position 447,628 of record CAWCEN010000004.1, on the reverse strand, counting down.
CGAAGGCGATGCCGGCCTGGTAGATCCCGTAGGCGACCGCGATCAGCACGGTCGGCAGCGGCGGAACGAGCGCGATCGCGGGGAGCGCCGAGAGCGACCAGGCCACGAACGTGCCGACCAGGGGACGCTGCGGACGCAGGCGCAGTGCGATCACGCCGCCGGTGAGGCCGCCGATCGCGCCCGCGGTCAGGATCAGCCCCCATGAGGTGGCACCCTCGAGCTCGCTCTGGCTGATCACGGGGCCGAGCACCAGAAACGCTCCCATGCCGAGGATGGCGACGGCGGTGAGGGCGAGCCCGGCGCGGAGCCAGCCGAGCGACCAGGCGGCGCGGGCGCCCTCGCCGAACTCGACCAGAAACGGCCGTCGCGCGGTCGGCTCGCGGGCAGCTACCGGGAGCAGCGCGAGGAACGCGGCGCTGCCGACGAAGGTCAGCGCGTCGATGGCGAAGACCCAACCTGGCTCGGTCGCCGCGACGATCACGCCCGAGACCGCCGGGCCCACGACCTGCACCGAGCTCCGGGAGAGCGCGAGCAGCGCGTTCGCCTGCTGGAGCCGGCCGGCCGAGATCGTCTGCGGGACAAGACCGGTCGCTGCCGGGAGAAAGAACGCGCTCGCTGAGCCGAACACGAACGAGGTGACGGCGAGCATCCAGATCTCCGCCGCGCCGGTGAGCAGCGCCACCGCCACGATCGCCTGAACCACCGCCCGGACCGCATCGCACGTGAGCATCACGAGCCGCCGCGGCAGCCGGTCGGCCCACACGCCGCCGACGAGAACGAACGCCGTACGCCCGATCGTCAATGACGCGAGCACGAGGCCGAGCTGGGCGGCGCCGCCGCCAATCTGGAAGACAGCGAACGCGAGCGCGACGCCGACCATGACGTCGCCGATCGCTGAAGTGGTTTGGCCGAGCCAGAACAGCCGGAAGGGCCGCTCGGAGAGCGCGCCCGCGCGCTCGCGGAGGAAGATCACGCCACTTCTGCTGCCCGCTCGGGCGTCTCAACTCGAAGTTCCCCTCCGTCCGCCGATGCCGCTGGGGTTCTTGCTCGAAGGGCCTGCTCCTCGTCATTCATGCGCGGGTGATCATATGAACGACTGGCCGATCCGCCACTCGTGTGGGCCAGCGTTCCGGGATGGTCCCCCGAGCAGCTCGGATCACCTACGCACCGAGCCTCACGCCGTCCTCGATGCCCTCGCGGAAAAGGTCGAGCCAGACCGCTGCATTCCTTGCGTACTCCGCACGAACGGGTGCGAGCTGCGGTTTGAGAATGTGCTCCCAGCTCATCGCTCGGCAGAGCGTGCCGAGGAGGTAGCCCCGATCGAACTGCTCCAACAGCTCCGCTGATGACGCGAAGCGGGTCCACGGCTCGAGATAGACGGAGCGGAGGCGGAGAATCTCCCTCCCATTCGGCTTGAGCCGCCGCCGATAGGCGATGTCTCGGAGCGTGTTCACCAGCCCGGCGAAAGGGTGGGAGACGCTCGCCTCGCCCCAGTCGAGCAGCCGGGCGCGCCCGCCTCGGACGAAGACGTTGCCTTCGTGGAGCTCCTCGTGGATGATCGTCAGGGGGAGCGGCCCCGCGAGCGCCTCGACCAGCAGCTCGAGCTCCGGGGCGAGAGCGCGTAGCCGCTCCAGCTGGGCGACCTCGGCACCGGAGACGCGCTCGGCCAGCTCCAAATAGGTCGAAGACACGAGGGCGGGACGCCTGTCCGGCGTTCCGAGCTTGAGTAGCTCGTTCACATCATCGGCGAGCTCGATCTGGAGCTCGGCGTAGCGCGGGAGGATCTCGTCCCAGGAAGGTGCCGGCTCCCCGCTCTTGCGAAAGGAGCGCAGCTGCGGCCCGGCGTCATCGGTGATCATCGAGGTTCCTTCGGCCACGAGCACCACCGGGGTGAAGTTCGGACATCGTCTGGCGACCGAAACCGTCAGCCCTGGCTCGAATGCGAGCGGTGGCGCAGCCTCCTTGAACCAGATGTTCCCGGACATGGTCGAAACCCGCGCGACGGCGGCCCACGGACGTGTCCGGACGAGTTCGAGCGCCCCTCGTGGTTGGAGCCCGAGCCGCTCGAGCTCCGCATCAACCCAAGCTTCCACTCGCTCGAACCAGTCGGGCTCGTCCCAGGGCAGTGGCGAGAGGCGCTCCATGACACCGGCTGAAGGCTCGAGCGAGTTAGCCAAATCCGATTCTAGGACTCGGCCCGAGGTCATCTACCACACCCCTGCGACGCGAGCGACAATGCTGCCCGCCTGGGCGAGCGTACGGTCGCTAGAGAGGCAATCGGGGATAAAGATAACTCTGTGTTAGCAGAGAACGACTGCGTCCATCTTGCGCGCCTCTTAGAACAATGGCGCGCCTGCGGCTGTCACTTGAAACAGCTCACCAAGATGTAAGAGGATCCGCCCAACACCCGTGGATCCGTCGGCTCCCGAAGAGACCACCGTAGGTCGCGATCCTGCGGACTCTGTCGAGATTCCGCAGTACTCGCTTCTGAAGATCCTGGCCGTCTGGGCTGCCGCGGCCCTCCCAATGGCGGCGCTGGCCTGGCTCGTGGCTCCCGCCCTTGAGGACAGCTTTGGCGGCGAAGCGAACGTGCCTTTGGTAAAGGCGCTGCTCATCTGCCTCACCGCCGGGCTCATCTGGCAGTTCGTGCTCGTCGTCATCCTCGTCCGGCGTGAGCAGGGGACCCTCGGCTGGCCGATCGTGCGAGAGGCGCTTTGGCTCCGTGCTCCCCGGAACCCGAAGACCGGCCGTCGCGGCGGCCGACTGTGGCTGATCCTGATTCCGCTGATCTTGCTCTTCGCAGTCGAATCGATGATTCCGGCGGCAGGCGTGCCTTCAAACCGCGACCTCGCGGACTTCATCGACTCGGACGTGGGCAAGCACTTCCTCAGCGGCGCCTGGGGCTGGTTCGCCCTCATCGTCCTCCTCCAGATCTTCAACACCGTGCTCGGCGAGGAGCTCCTCTTCCGCGGCCTGCTCCTGCCGCGTATGAACCGCGCCTTCGGACGAGGCGACTGGGCCGCGAACGGCGTCCTGTTCGCTGCCTACCACCTACACGTCCCATGGGCGATCCCAGCCACCTTGCTCGACACGTTCATCATCGCGTACCCCTCGAAGCGCTACCGAAGCGCGTTGATCGGGATCATCGTGCACAGCGCCCAGAGCGTGTTCTTCATCATCCTGATCCTCACGCTCGTCGCCTGACGGATCACAACCTCAGACTGTCGACGACCTTGCCGCCCGAAGGAATCGGTGCTCTGGGGGCGATCGACTTGGCATGCAGGTCCGCGAGCCGTAGCCTCCGGTTGCAGTAGAGGGGAAAGGGTCGCGGCCGTCGACCCACGCCCCCGCTCGGTCATTCAGCGTCTATCGCGCCTCAGTATTAGCGGAGGAGGGCCTGCCCGACAGCAGGCCCTCCGTCAGAGGCGACTACAGGCAGGTGAAGCTCGGGTCGTAGTAGGCCTCAATGGTCCAGATTCTCCCATTGGCGGTAACCACGACGGTGCTGCCTGAGATATTAGGTCGTTCGCAGCCGCCGCCTGGGTTCACGAAGGCTTCGTAGTCGCTAATCCAATCACCAGGGTCGAAGGTGAAGTGCCCGTTCGGCGCGACCGGGTCGTCGACCGCGCACGTTTCCGAATCCTTGACGAACCCGTTGGGCCCACTCTTGACGATCCGCTGTCCGTCACACGTGAAGAAGCCGAGCGGACCGTTCTGGTATGCGGCCGTGAAGTGTGTCGTCGTCACGCCGTTGCCTGCGGTCGCGACGCTCGCACTGCCCAACACCGCTGTCAGAACCACGAAGAGCGCGAGTAGCTGAAACCTCCTCATTGCTGCCCTCCTTTTTTGTGCGCGGCCTGACCGCGCCATCGCTACCCCTGCTCTCTCCCTCCTTTCTCACACGTCCGGAGCCGCAGACGGCGATCGTCCCACTCGACACAACCCCTGTCAACGCCCCCCGACTACGAGGGAGCCGCGCAGACGGTGCGGGCCATGGCCGAAACGGCGTCTAGCCGGCGGGCGAGCTCGCAGCGTTAGCGTGAGCCCAGCCGCTCGAGCGTCCAGGGGGCGTGGGCAGGGCCGCGACCTTCGGCGCACGCCCCCACTAGGGTCTTTCGGGGGCTATCACCCCTCGGTGTTCACGGAGGAGAAGCTTCTACGGCGTGTAGGTCTGGAGGTTCGGCTCGACGATGACCTGCTCGAAGCTGAACACGTCTGGGTTGTGCGGCGAGACTGTCGCCTTCACCCACTGGACGTCGTTGCTCGTGGTGCCGGTGCCCTGGTTGTCACCGGGCGTCTCGACCCGCGTGAACCACTCGATGCGGTTGCCGATGCGGTCGATAAGCGGTTTGTCGATGCGGAAGTAGTGCGAGTCGCCGTGCACGAGCACGACCGGCTTTGCGAACTCGATCACCTCGGCGCGCAGCGCGAGCAGGAACTGGTCGTAACCGTTGCCGGCGCCTGGGTCCGGCGGCTGCAGATCGGCCAGCAAGGTCTGGGGGTTCCGGGGCGGAGAGCGCAGGGCGTCGAAGCGGTCGAAGCCCGGGTTCGCCTGAGTGATCAGCATGAGTGCGTCCGAACCGTGCGAATCGGCGTACGCGAACGCCTGACGCATCCACGCGATCGTGGCCACGTTCCGGGCTGCGTATTCCGCCGGATCCGGATTCACGTCGGTCAGGTTGTTGTCGGAGCCCGGGATGTTGAGGGTCGCGTACGTCACCGGCCCGACTTCCCAGCGGCGATCTTCGACGTACGGTGGCGCCTGCACGTCCTGCCGCATCGGGTGAACGCCGAACGAGTACGGCGTGTCGAACATCGTGGCGCGAATGTGGTTGAGCCTCTCGAGCGAGTTGTAGCCGCCGTTCGCTGGGCGGTCGCAGTCGGTCCATTCGTTGTCGCCGGGCACGTACATCGTCGGCGCGACGAGCGAGTTGAAGTAGCCCTCGGTCCGCATATAGAGGGCGTCGTCGCACGGGCTTCCGCTCCCCTGCTTGACGTCGCCGTCGTGGACCGTGAACGCGAGATGACTGCGATTCATGTTCGCGAGCAGGTTCGGCAGGCCGACCGTCTGCTGGTTCTCCGAGTACGGGACATCTCCCCAGAGGCCGAGCGAGTACGAGTTGCCGCCCTGGTCTGCACGGCCGCTCCCGGGTGTGGCAAGCACGCTGATCCCCACCGCGGCTGCGAGCGCCCCGACGGCGAGCACGAGCTTCTTCATCCTTCCCTCCCTTGGTAGACGCGGCGAGGCTAGGTCGGCGCACGACGAGCGTGGGTCACGGAAAGGTGAAGAAGCTCGAAAGATGTGGAGAGAAGCTCAGGCGAAGGCGCGGGAGACGATCTCTTCGACGATCTCGCTCTTCGCGTCCGCGTAGTCCTGGACGTACGCCCACTCGCGCGCCGCCAGCTCCCGCTTCGTCCGCTCGTACAGTTCGCGGTCGGCCTCGCTCGCGCGCAGATGGTCTCGGAACGCGAGCATCCGGTCGATCTCCTCGCAGCCGGCCGAGAAGACGTGGAGATTCACGCTCGGATCGCTCTTCTTGAGGACGCGGTGCTCGTACCAGTCCGGCTCGCGGATACGCAGTTCGTAGCGCTCTACCTCGAGCGCCGGCACGTAGTCGTCCTCCTTCGCCGAGTCGGGCACGGCCAAGACGATGTCGATGATCGGCTTCGCGACGAGGCCGGGAACCGACGTCGAGCCCGCATGCTCGACCAGCAGGGCGCGCACGCCGAGCGCGGCGCGAATCCGCCTGGCCTCGCGCTCGAATCGGGTAGGCCAGGCTTCGTCGTAGTCCACGAGCTCGATCGGGCCGTCGTGGCGGGGGCGCTCGCCGATCATCACAGCGGCCAACTCGCCGGCACGTGGATGAACTCGCCATCCCAGTCGCTGTACGCGACCCGCGGCGCATCGGTCTCCTCTGGCGCGGACGCTCCGTAGCGCCCGGCGACCTCGCTCACCGGATAATGCAGCTTCTTTCCCTGGCCGCGGATCCCCGTCATCAGGATCGCGCACGGCCCGTCGCCCGCGCCGACGATGATGTGGTGCGTCCCGGGCGCGCAGTGGAAGAAATCCCACGCCTCGAGGTGCCGCTCCTCGTCTTCGACGATCAGCACGCACTCGCCGGAGAGGACGAGGAAGTCCTCCTGGACGTTCTCCGCGTGGTACTTGCCGTTCGGCTGGCCCGGCTGCAAGACGTGCACCCCGATGCCGTACCCCTCGAAGCCATCCGGCGGCTCGAAGTCGGACCACTGGCCGGCGACGTCGCTCCGCATCCAGCGCGCGTCGGCGAGGTTGAGCACGAACCAGCCGGGCGTCGCGGCGGCGGCGCCGTTCTCGGTGTGCTCGATCCTGGCCTCGTTCGGAGCCACCGACGGGGACCTTACCGCGCCTCTCCGTAAGGGCTTGACTTTCTCCGCGCAGCTGGCGCAAGCTTTGACCAGACAACGAGGGCCGGCTGTTCCGTTGTCTGCGGCCCACGGTTGCCCGCCAGAGAGGGAGTCCGATGTCGAGCTCAGGCGCGACTCCTGCGGCACCGTCAGTCGCATTCCAGCGGCCGGTCGCCCGAGGGCGCGACCAGGTCGCCGCTTCGGAGTCGGTCGCCTTTCCGGAGCTCGTGTGGGCGCATCACCTCCGTCAACGCGCACTGCGCGAGAACGGTGAGCTTCATGGGCCGGCGGAGGACGAGTTCCGGGAGCAGCTCGACCGGTTCACAGCGGAGCAGGGCCCGATCATCAACGCCTACTGGTGCACTCGTGAGGCATCGGCCGTCGCCATCACCGAGAAGCCGGGCGACAAGATCCTCGGGCTCAGGTTCTGGCGCCGCCGGCCGGACATCCGCTTCCACGCGGCGACGGCGTGGGCGACGCGCGATGCGCCGGAGATCAGCCATGCGCTGCACACGACCGAGACCCTGGCGATTCGGGTCAGCGAGGTCCTCTCCGGCACCAGCGAGCGGATCGCGATGCAATGGCTGCTCTCGATCGGCGGCAATCTGCTCAGCGTCGTCGACGGCAGCGAGAAGAAGGCCAACCGCCAGGAACTGGCCGCGGCGGCTAGGCGTTCACGCGCGGAGCTGGCCCAGGTCGAGTCCTACTACGACCGCGCGGGCGAGAAGACGGGACGGCTCGTCTACTTCTGGGGGATGCTGATCGGAATCCTCGTCCTCGCGCTGGTCGCCATTCCGGGAGCGCTGATCTTCCGGCTCTTCGGGACCTACAGCTTCGACGACCCGGCGGTCAGGGACTTCTTCGTCTGTTACGCACTCGGCGCGGTCGGCGCAATCGTCAGCGTGATGATGAGGATGGCGCAAAAGAGCGGCTCCGGGTTCATCGACTACGAGGTCGGGAGGCCTTCGCTGCGCCGGGTGGGGAGCTTCCGGCCGATCATCGGCGCGGTCTTCGGAGTTGTCGTCTTTCTGGCGCTGAAGAGCGGCCTCGTGCAGTTGCAACCGGGCGCCGAGAGCCAGTCCGCGTACTTCTACGCGACGCTCGCCTTCGTCGCCGGCTTCAGCGAGCGCAGGGCGATGGTCCTCCTCGGTGGGACAGAGAAGATGCTCGGCGGCAGCGACGACCCCGGAGGAGACGACTCGAGGTCGAGCCCCGGGCGCCGGACCAGCAACGGCCAGGCGGCAGGAGGGCCCGCTTGAGCGTGGCGGGTGCAACCGCCGCGCCCGAGAGCGTCGTGCCCGATCAGACAAGCCTTCCGGATGAGATCACGCTCGCGCCCGGAGGCGAGCAGACGCTGCTCCTGCCGAGCAGCGCCGGTGCGGGGTATGTCTGGGAAGCGGCGGTCGATGACGACGCTGTGGTCGAGGCCTCGACGAAGTTCGAAGGTGCCGGCGAGAAGCACGTCGGGACAAGGACGTTTGGCGAGAACGAACTGCTGACCCTGCGGGGTCGTGCAGAGGGGAGAACAGCTGTCCGCCTCGTCCAGCGGCGGACCTGGGAGGAGGGCGTTGCGCCGATCGCGGCTCACGCCCTGACGGTCAACGTCGCTGCTGCGGAGGCGACCAAACCAGGAGGTACGCAGTGAGCAACAGAGTCAACGGGGGCCTTCGCACCCGGCCGATCGAGCGATTCGGCTGGGTTCCCGATTTGCCGGACGCTCGGGACTTCATGTTTTCCACGCCGGAGTCGGTTCTGATGAAGATGCCGACGAAGGTCGACCTGACCTCGAAGATGCCGGCGGTCTACGACCAGGGCCAGCTCGGCAGCTGCACCGCGAACGCGATCGGCGCGGCCTTCGAGTTCGACCACGTCAAGGAGGGCTACAAGGACTTCATGCCCTCGCGCCTCTTCATCTACTACAACGAGCGCGCGATGGAGGGGACGATCGAGACCGACAGCGGCGCGATGATCCGCGACGGGATGAAAAGCGTCGCCAAGGTCGGCGTCTGCGCCGAGGACACCTGGGCGTACGACATCTCGAAATTCACGGAGAAACCGCCCACGAAGGCCTACACCGAGGCGAAGAAGCACCAGGCGCTGCTCTACAAGCGGATCATCCCGACGCTGCACCAGCTGCAGGGCTGTCTCGCGGCTGGGTACCCGATCGTCTTCGGCTTCTCGGTCTACGAGAGCTTCATGGGCGCCGATGTGGCGAAGACCGGCGAGGTGCCCCTTCCACCGCGGAACGAGCAGATGATCGGAGGCCACGCGGTGGTGGCCGTCGGCTACGACGACAAGATCCAGCGCTTCATCGTGCGCAACTCGTGGGGCAGGAGCTGGGGCAAGAAGGGCCACTGCACGATGCCCTACGGCTACCTGACCGATCCGCAGCTGGCACGCGACTTCTGGGCGATCTACACGGTCGAGCCGGACGCGACCTCTGCGAAGCCGAGGAGGCGGCGGCGGACGACCGCCAGGAAGAGGACGACCACGCGGAAGCGGACAGCGGCCAAGCGCTGACGTGGCTGTGGAGTACGACCGGGGGCCCTCGCAGGCGATCGCTTCGATCTGCCTGCGGTGCCCCCGACCGGGGAAGCCGAAGGCGTTCTGGTCCGCGTGGGGGCCGATCTTCTATCGCGGGCGGCTCGACGGGTCGGCGCGGATCCTGTGCATCGCGTCCGACCCCGGGCCGACCGAGCGGATCGCGCACCGCACGCTCGTGGGCGACGCCGGCCAGCGGGTGCAGGGCTTCCTCACGAAGCTCGGGCTGACCAAGTCGTACCTCTGCGTGAACGCGTTCCCGTACGCGCTCCATCCGAGCTGGGGCATGTCGGCCGACGAGCTGCTCGCGGACCCGGTGCAGCAGGAGTGGCGCAACGAGTTCTACGACGCGGCCAAGCCGGACGACGTGCAGGCGATCGCCGCCTTCGGGACGAACGCGCAGCAGGCGCTCGATCTCTGGACCGGGAAGCCGAACGTCCCGGTCGAGCGCGTCCCGCATCCGAGCAGCCGGGACCCGGGAGCGCTTCTCGAGTCCTGGCACGGTGCCATCCAGCGCCTGCGCCAGAAGGTGACGCCGGATCCCGACGGGGATGCGGACGGGCCCAACTACGGGTCCTCCTTCAAGGAAGCCGACTACGCCGCGATTCCTAGGCGCGACCTGCCGTTCGGAGTGCCGCAGTTCCTCGGAGACGACGCCGCCGGGAGGCAGGGCCATCCGCGGCACAACAACTCGGTGTCGCGGCCGACCCCCGACGACGGCCACACGCTGATCTGGACCGCGCCGGACGATTGAGCGAGTTCCTCGGCAGCCCGGTCGACCCGCTCAACGGCGCGACGTTCGCGCTCGGCGGCCGCGTCGCGACCATGGACGACCACGACTCGGTCGTCGACGACGGCGTCGTCTACGTCCGAGAAGGGTCGATCGCTGCGGTGCAGAAGGCGAGCGAGGATCCGCCGCCCGAGTTCGAGGGGCTGAAGGTCCTCGAGACCAAGGGCACGATCTACCCGGGCCTGATCGATCTCCACGACCATCTGAGCTACAACGCGCTCCAGCTCTGGGACGTGCCGAAGCTCTACACGAACCGCGACCAGTGGGCCAAGGGCGACACCTACCGGAAGCTCGTCACTGGGCCGATGAAGGTGCTCGCGCACACGCCCGAGTACGTGCCGGCGATCGTGCGCTATGTCGAGTGCAAGTGCCTCGTCGCGGGGACGACGACCTCGCAGGGGATCGCGCTCTCCAGCTACTCGGGCATCCAGCGCTTCTACAAGGGGATCGTCCGCAACGTCGAGCAAACCGACGAGGACGAGCTGCCCGAGGCGGGCAACGCACATCGCCGACGTGGAGGCGAAGGACTGGGCCAAGTTCCTGAAGCGCCTCGAGAGCTTCGACTGCCTGCTGCTCCATCTGAGCGAGGGCACGGACGACAAGGCCCGCGAGCACTTCCTAGCCCTCCAGGCGCCGTCCGGAGACTGGGCGATCACGAGCTCGCTGGCCGGGATCCACTGCGTCGCGCTTAGAGAAGAAGGACTTCGACGTGCTCGCGAAGGCCGATGCATCGATGGTCTGGTCGCCGCTCAGCAACCTACTCCTGTACGGGCAAACGGCCGATGTGAGCCTGGCCCGCGAGGCAGGCGTGACGGCGGCGCTAGGCCCTGACTGGTCGCCGAGCGGAAGCAAGAACCTCCTTGGCGAGCTCAAGCTGGCGAGGCTCGTCGACAGCCTGAACGGCGGCGGCCTGTCGGACGTCGACCTGATCGCGCTCGCGACCCGGAACCCGGCCAAGATCCTTGGCTGGGACGAGCACGTCGGCACGCTCGAGGCGGGCAAGCGTGCGGACCTGCTCGTCGTCTCCGGAGCCGGCGGCGACGCGCATGCACATCTCTTCTCCCGCAGCGAGCACGACGTGGAGCTCGTCGTCGTCAACGGCGTCCCCCGCTACGGGGCGAGCACGGTCATGCGAAAGCTGCTGGGAGGAGCTGCGGCTCAGGCGGAGGCGGGCTCAGCCGGGGGCAGAGCCCGCCTCCTCTACCTCGTCCAGGCAACGGGGGATCCAATCGTCGGGAAGGTGAGCCTGAAGGAGGCGACCGACCTGCTCGCGGACGGCCTGCACCGGCTCCCCGAGCTGGCGAAGGACATGGACAAGCAGAAGCTGAGCCCGGACGACACGTTCCTCGTGCTCGACCACGAGGAGGAGGACGGCGTCGACGTCCGGCCGCACCTCCCCGGCCCGGGCGGCGACCTGACCGCGATGCTGGACGGCTTCGCAACGGCGACTCCGCTTGCTGACCTGCTGGTGCCGTTGAAGCTCGACCCGCTGACCGTGTTCGACGACGACCACTTCGTGGAAACGCTGGCCGCGGAGAAGAACCTGCCGAAGGAGGTAGCAGACCATGTGCCCGAGCTCTTCTGACCGTGGCTAGGGCGCGACGCGCAGCGGCGCCGGCAGCGGCCGATCCGACGCTCGCCAATCTCCGCAAGATCGACCACATCGTCGTGCTCATGCTCGAGAACCGGTCGTTCGATCACATGCTCGGGTACCTGACGCTCGAGGCGGGTCGTCCCGAGGTCGACGGGCTCAAGGCGAGCATGTCGAACGTCTACCGGGGCAAGCGGTACAAGGTCCGGCACCTCCAGCGAACGGCGCTCACCAAGGACGAGGATCCCTGCCACGGCGGCGCCTGCATCGCCGAGCAGGTGAGCGGGAACATGGGCGGCTTCGTCGCCAACTTCGCGAAGGAGCGCAAGAAGGGGAAGCTCGTCGACGTCGTCATGGGCTTCTACAACGGAAGCGACCTGCCGACCTACGACCACCTCGCGCGCGAGTTCTGCGTCTGCGACCGCTGGTACTGCTCAGTCCCGGGCGCGACGTGGCCGAACCGGCTCTACGCGGTGTGCGGCCAGGCGGCCGGGAGCAAGGACGGCAAGAAGGTCCCCGTCTATGACATCCCGTCGTTCGTGCGCCACCTCGAGTCGAACAAGGTTTCGTGGCGCTGGTACACGCACGACGTCGGGACGCTCCGCTTCACGGACAGCAGATTCCGGGTGGGCTACCTCGACAAGTTCGCGTACTTCGACCGCCGCAGCCTGCTCGCGCCGCGCAACTTCATGGACGACGCGAAGGACGGGAAGCTGCCGGCGGTCTCGTGGATCGATCCCAACTTCGTCGACGTCTCGTTCGTCGGGCCGGCCGGGTCCAACGACGACCATCCGCCCTCGGACATCAAGGCCGGGCAGGAGCTCGTGCTGAAGACGTACACGGCTCTCGTGAACAGCCCGAATTGGAAGAAGACGATGCTCGTGGTCACCTACGACGAGCACGGCGGGTTCTTCGACCACCTGCTGCCGCCCGCCGCGCACGACGACCGACCAGCGTTCCGGACGTACGGCGTCCGCGTCCCCGCGTTCGTCGTCTCGCCGTTCACGCCTCGGGCGAGCGTCTCGAACACGGTCTACGACCACACGTCGATCATCAAGACGATCCTGCTCCGCTTCTGCCGGAAGAACGGCCAGATCCCGAACATGGGCGCCCGCATCGCGAACGCGAGCCACCTCGGCGGCACCCTGACCCTGGCCCAACCGAGGCCCGCGACTCCGGCGCAGGCCTATCGCGACGCGGTCGACCAGCTCACGTCGTGGCGCGCCGAGGTGTTCCGCGACCGGCTGATGGCGAGGCCGACCGGGGTCCCGCCGATCCGAGCGACCTGAACGACCTCCAGCAGCAGGTGCTCGCGGCGAACGCGAAGATCCACGCGGAGGGGCTGCCGGTCGGCCAGCCGTAAGCTGTGCCGTGTTGCAACAGGTCGCGGTCATCGCAGACGTCCACGGGAACGCGCCCGCGCTCGCAGCGGTGCTCGGCGAGATCGAGCGCGAGCGGCCGGACCTGATCGTCTCCTGCGGCGACCTGACCTGGGGGCCGCTGCCCGCGGAGACGTACGAGTTGGCGCGGGGACTGAACGCCCGATTCGTGCGCGGGAACGCCGACCGGGCCGTGCTCGAGGGCGTGTCGGAGACGGAGCGCGAGCAGTGGATGCAGACACACCACACAGACGAGATGCGCGAGTTCCTCGGCGCATTCGACGAGAACGTCGTCGTCGAAGTCGACGGGCTCGGGCCGGTGCGGTTCTGCCACGGCTCGCCGCGCAGCGACGAGGAGTGCGTCACGCCCGAGACGCCCGAGGAGCGCGTCCGGGAGTTCAGCGCCGAGGTCGACGAACGCGTCATCGTCTCGGCGCACGTCCACATCCAGTTCGACCGCGAAGCTGCGGGGATCCGTAGCGTGAACGCCGGCAGCGTCGGCCTTCCGTACGAGGGCAAGCCCGGGGCGTACTGGGCGCTCTTCGGGCCGGACGTAGAGCTGCGCCGGACCGAGTACGACGTCGACGGGACGGTTGAACGCTTCCGGGCCAGCGGGCAGCCGAACGTCGAGCAGATCGTCGAAATGATGCTGACGCCGCCCGAGCCTCGTGAGGTGATCGACCACGCCGAGAAGCACGTCTTCGCGGGCTAGGCGGAGGATCGCCACGATTCGCGGCGCGGCCGCCTGGGTCGACCGGGTCGGGCTCGCCGCGCTCTTTCCGACCGACGACCTCGTGCTGCCGTCGCTCTGGGAGGCGGCCACGGGCAAGCCGGTCGTCGACCGCGACTTCGCCCCGGACGTCGCGCTCGTCTGGGGGTGGAAGGACGAGCTGCCGGACCGAAGGCTCGTCTGCGCGGGGAAGCATCTCGGCGGCCGGGCGTCGTTCGTCTCGCTCGAGCTCCTACCCGTTCTCTACGCGCTCACGGGCCGGGCCGGGCGGCCCGAGGACTTCCGCGACGAAGACCTCTCGCCCGTCGAGCGGAACGTGGCCGAAGCGTTGCTCGAGTCGGGTCCCACCAGCAGCGCGGAGCTGCCGAGCCTCGCCGGCCACGAGCGGAAGCGCGTGAGCTCTGCCGCTGCGCGGCTGCAGCGGCGCCTCGTCGTCACGGCCGCGGGGCGGCAGGAGCACGAGCAGGGCTGGCCCTCGATCGTCCTCGACATCCTGCCGAGGCGCTACGGCAATCGACTGAGGACGCTCCCAGGCCCGGACGACGCCCGTGCGATCCTCGCCGAGAGGATCCTGCGGTCGGCACGTGAAGTCTCGGCCGCCGACGTCGCGGCAGTCATCGGCAGCACCCGAAAGCAAGCCGCCGCGGCTCTCGACCGCCTGGGCGCCGAGGGGAAGGCACGAGAGCACGACGCGGGCGAGTACCTGCTCTGGACTCTCTAGTTCCGGCCTCTTGCTGCCGACACCACTTCGTAACGCGGCCTTCCATCATGGGCGACGAGTCCACATTCCAGGCCTTCGACCGAACCGGTCTGCTCCGCCGAGCGGCGCCGTTCGTCGGTGCGATGTGGCTCGCGCTGATCATCTATCCGCTTCCGCCGCACGGCGAGGATTCGAACGCGTTCGTCCCGGCCGTCGCGCTGAACGTCATCATCCTCGTCTCCGTGCTGATCGTCCCCTGGCGCCGACTGGGGGCGATGGCCGCGGTTCTCCCGCCGCTCGCATACCTGCTCGTCATCGCGCTCCTGCGCGAGGCAGACGGCGGCGGTTCCTCGGCCTATGCGACGCTCTTCATGCTGCCGATCTTCTGGCTCGCTCTCTACGGCAGCCCGCAGCAGCTCGCGGTTGGATTCGCGGGGCTCGCAGCGGTATTCGTCGTGCCGGTCGTCCTCTTCGGCTCACCCGACTACCCACCGAGCGAGTGGACCCGGGTGCTGGTCTGGCTCTGCGTCGCGCCGATCATCGGCTTCACGGTGCAGTCGCTCGTGCGCGAGCAGCGGAAGCGAGCCGAGGAGAACCTGCGCCGAGCGGAGGAGCTCCAGGTCAGCCAGGAAGAGACGCGGAAGCTCGTCGTCAGCATGGCCGCGGTCACGGAGGCGACCCGCGAGCTGGCGCGGACGACCGATGCCAAGGTGGCGCGCGAGATCATCTGCTCCGCCGCCTGCACGGTCACCGGCGCGCGCTTCGCCAAGCTCATGGAGCGCAGTCCCGACGGCGAACTCGTGATGAGCGCGAGCCACGGGCTCGAGGGCGGACCGCCGCTGAGTGTGCCGCCTAGCGACGAAAACTCGGGTGCCGGCTCGGTGTTCCTCTCGAAGAAGCCGCTCTTCGTCGAGCGATGCGCGCGACGACGTCGGATCTCGCAGCGGATCGTGATGGTGACGGGCGCTGTCTCGATGCATTTCGAGCCCGTTCTGCGCAACGAGGAGGCGGTCGCAGTGCTCGTCGTCGGCTGGAACCGTCAGGTCGACGAATCGAGCCGGATCGTCGCCTCGATGCGGATGCTCGCCGCGGAGACAGCGATGACGCTCGAGCGCTCCGATCTGCTCGCGCGGCTCGAGGAGGTCGCGCGCACCGACGACCTGACCGGCCTGCTCAACCGACGTGGGTGGGAGGAGCAGCTGCCTCGCGAGCTGGCCCGGTCCCGGCGGAACGGCGACCCGCTCTGCGTCGCCATGCTCGACCTCGACTTCTTCAAGACCTACAACGACCAGCGCGGCCACCAGTCGGGCGACCGGCTGCTCAAGCAGAGCGCCTCCGCCTGGGTGCGAGAGCTCCGTGCCAGCGACACGCTGGCCCGCTACGGCGGCGACGAGTTCAGCGTCGCGCTACCGGGCTGCCGGCTCGAGAACGCGAGGGACATCGTTGAGCGCCTCCGCGCCGCAATGCCCGGGGATCAGACGGTTTCCGCAGGAGTCGTGTGCTGGAACGGGCGCGAGACGGCCGAGGAGCTCGTCGGCCGCGCGGACGCGGCGCTCTACGAGGCGAAGCGGATGGGCCGCGACTGCCTGGTCGCTGCCAACGACACCCCGCCGGGCGACCTGAGCTCCGTCAACTTGTAAGCGCCTGCTCCCTCACATGCGCTCGCGGCTGTAGGAGGAGCGTTGGTTGCTTGCCGTTTCCCGCGGCGGCCCGGCACGATCAAGCGCCGGAACTTCCCGGTCAGGCTGGCGATCGGCCGACGCTAATCAGAGAGACGAGCGAGTGATCGAGCGGGGCGCCGAGAGGCGCCCCGCTCAGTGTTCCGGCGGCCGGAGCACGGCGAACTGGTCCGTGACCTCGAGCTCTGGAGTGCTGAACCGGAAGAGCGCGGCCGGCCGTCCGCCGGTCCGTCCCGACTCGCGGCGCTTGCCCGTCGCCTCGAGAACCCCGCGCCTGACCAGAACCCGCTGCAGGTTCGTCGCCGAGACGTCGTGCCCGAGCGCCGCCGCGTAGATGTCGCGCAGCTCGCTGAGCGTGAAGGTCTCCGGCGCGAGGGCGAAACCGATGTTCGTATACGAGAGCTTCGCGCGCAGGCGCTCGCGGCCGACGAGCGTGATCTCCCGGTGGTCGAACGCCAGCTTCGGCAGCCGGTCGACCGAGTGCCAGTTCGTGTCCGCGGGCAGGGCGGGGTCGACGCCGAGCGGGACGACTCCGAGGTAGGCGGTTGCGAGCTGACGCTCACGCGGGTGACGGGCCGGCTCGCTGAGCGTACCGAGCTGCTCGAGGTGCGACAGCTCGCGGACGTCCACCTTGGCGGCCAGGTGCCGGCGGATGGATTCCTCGAGCGTCTCGTCCGGGTCGAGGTAGCCGCCCGGGAGGGACCACGCGCCGGCCTCGGGGTCCTTTGCACGCTGCCAGAGCAGCGCCTGCAGCTGACCCGCGCGCACCTGAAAGACGACCGCCAGCGTCACGTGGGCGGACGTTTTCGACCCTGAAGCGGAAACTCTGGTAGACTCCGGCATAGTTATCGACTCTGAGGCGAAAACTAGCAGAGGCAGATGCGAAACGTGAGACGGCGACCACCAGAAGCTCAGTGCGATCTCCTCGTCGTCGGCGGAGGCGTCGCCGGTTTTTCTGCCGCCCTCTGCGCCGCGAACGAGGCCGACGTCGTCGTCCTGACGAAGGGGCCGATCAAGACGACGGCGAGCTACCTGGCGCAGGGTGGAGTCGCCGCGGCGATCGGGCCGGACGACGATCCCGCGCTGCACGCAGAGGACACGCTTGCCGCGGGCCGTGGGCTCAGCCGTCCGAGTGCGGTCTCGGTCCTGACGAGCGAAGCGCCCGCGCGCGTCGCCGACCTCGCCGACCTGGGGGTCGAGTTCGACCCAGGCCTCGGCCTCGAGGGCGGACACTCGCGCGCGCGGGTCGTGCACGCGGGCGGCGCCGCGACGGGGCGTCAGGTCGCGCACGCGCTCGCCGAGCGCGTCCTCGACCACCCGCGGATCTCGGTCCGGCAAGGTCAGGCGCTCTCTCTCTGGTCGACGGGCTCACGCTGTGCCGGGATCACAACGGACACCGGCGCGATCACGGCGCACGCGACGCTGCTCGCGACCGGAGGCGCAGCGGCGCTCTGGGAGCGGACGACGAACCCGACGGGCGCGGTCGGCGACGGGATCGCGATGGCCTACCGCGCCGGGGCTGGAGTCGCCGACCTCGAGTTCGTCCAGTTCCATCCGACAGCTCTCCGCGGCTCGAGCGTCCTCCTCAGCGAGGCCCTGCGCGGTGCAGGCGCGCTCCTGCTCGACGACAGCGGCCACCGCTTCACGGACGAGCTCGCCCCGCGCGACGTCGTCGCACGCGAGATCGGCGCGCGCGGCACGGCGCTGCTCGACCTTCGGCCGGTCGACCGGGACAGGTTCCCATCGGTGATCGGCTCGCTCGAGGATGCCGGGTTCGACCCGGCCGTCGAGCCGATTCCCGTGGCTCCTGCGGCCCACTACACGATGGGCGGCGTCGTCACCGACCTCGACGGGCGCACCGAGCTTCCGGGGCTCTTCGCGGCCGGCGAGTGTGCGTGCACGGGGGTCCACGGGGCCAACCGGCTCGCGTCGAACTCACTGCTCGAGTGCCTCGTCTTCGGGCGGCGGGCCGCACTTGCCGCGCTCGGAGAGCCGGATCTGCCGGCCCGGCTCGATACGCCACCGCCCTCCCAGCCGCTGGAAACGGTCACGCCTGAGATTCGCCGTGCGCTGTGGCAGGACGCGGGCCTCGTCCGCGACGCAGTCGGGCTCGAGCGCCTCCGCCGCACGCCGCACGTGCTGACCAGGCTGATCGCCGAGAGCGCGCTTGCGCGCACGGAGAGCAGAGGCGCCCACTTCCGCGCCGACCGTCCGAACGAGGATCCGCAGCTCGCCGGCCACGTCGTCCACCGACCGGGGCAAGAGCCCGTGCTCGAGCGATGGTCGTAGCTCAAGAGCTCGATCTCGAGCGCATCGCGCTCGCCGCGCTCGCCGAGGACGTGGGCCGCGGAGACGTGACGACGGAGGCCACGGTCGCCGCGGACGCGACGTGCACGGGCCGGCTGCTGCTCAAGGAGCCGGGTGTCGTCTGCGGTCTGCCCGCGGTCGAAGCCGTCTTCCGCGCTCTCGAGCCGAGCGTCTCGTTCGAGCCGACCGCCTCGGACGGGGACCGGTTCGAGCAGCCCACCGACCTCGCTCGCATCTCAGGCCGTACGCGAGGCGTGCTGACCGGCGAGCGCACCGCGCTCAACCTCCTCGGCCGCCTCTGCGGAATCGCCACGCTGACACGCCGCTTCGTCGACGCGATCGACGGCACCGGCGCGGAGATCCTCGACACGCGCAAGACGACGCCGGGACTGCGTGCGCTCGAGAAGTACGCCGTGCGTTGCGGGGGCGGGCGAAACCACCGCTTCGGCCTCGACGACGGAATCCTGGTCAAGGACAACCACCTGCGCGCAGCGGGCGGTGTCCGGCCGGCCGTCGAGCTGCTGCGCGCGGCCGGAAACGGCCTTCCGATCGAGGTCGAGGCCGAGACCCTCGAGGACGTGCGCGAAGCGCTCGCCGCAGGCGCAGAACAGATCCTGCTCGACAACATGCCCCCGGCCCTCATGCGCGAAGCCGTCGCGCTCGTCGCCGGCAGGGCGACGCTCGAGGCCTCTGGCGGTGTCTCGCTCGAAACCGTGCGTGAAATCGCCGAGACAGGCGTCGACTTCGTCTCGGTCGGCGCGCTGACCCATTCGGCCCGCTCCCTCGACGTCTCACTGGAGTTGGAATGACGACTGCGGAGATCTCGACGCTCCAGGAGGAAGTCCGCGCCCTCGCCGCCGAGCGCGAGGCCGTGATCCTCGCCCACAACTACCAGGTACCCGAGGTGCAGGACGTGGCCGATTTCGTCGGCGACTCGCTGGGTCTGTCCCGCGAGGCTGCTGCAACGGACGCGGAGGCGATCGTCTTCTGCGGCGTCCACTTCATGGCCGAAACGGCCTCGATCCTCGCGCCCGACAAGACCGTGCTGATCCCGGACCTCGACGCCGGTTGCTCGCTGGCCGCGTCGATCACCGCCGACCAGCTGCGGGCCTGGAAGGCGGAGCATCCGGGTGCGGTCGTCGTCTCGTATGTGAACACGACCGCCGAGGTGAAGGCGGAGAGCGACTACTGCTGCACGTCGGGCAACGCGAAGGCCGTGATCGAGGCGATCCCCGAGGACCGCGAGATCCTGTTCCTGCCCGACCTCTTCCTCGGCGTGTGGCTCGAGCGCACAACGGGGCGCAAGCTGAAGATCTGGATGGGCGAGTGCCACGTGCACGCGGGCATCCGGCCGGCCGACATCGAGCGCTGGCAGGACGAGGCGCCGGACGCCGAGTTGCTCGTGCACCCCGAGTGCGGCTGCGCGAGCCAGTGCATGGCCTTCGGGAACGAGCGCACGCACATCCTCTCGACCGAGGGAATGATCAACTTCGCGAAGTCGTCGCCGAAGAAGCGGTTCCTCGTCGCGACCGAGACCGGGATCCTGCACCGCCTGAACAAGGAGGCGCCCGAGAAGCGATTCGAGGCGATCTCCGAGAAGGCGATCTGCAAGTACATGAAGATGATCACGCTCGAGAAGCTGCGCGATTCGCTTCGCGACTGGAAGCACGTCGTCACGGTCGAGCCAGAGATCGCGGCACGCGCACGCGGCGCGATCGACCGCATGGTCGCAATCGCCTAACCCCCGGCTACTGCCGCCACGACTCGAATCGTCTGGCCGCCGCCGACCTCGGTGTCGACGCCGCTCGTGCCGCGGATGTCCTCCCCGTCCACGTAGACGTTCACGAGCGGGCGCAGCTCGTTTCGCTCGTTGAACAGCAGGTCGCGCACGGGCAGGGCACGGAGGGCGGCGCCGACCGTCGGCGCCTCCACCTGGAACTCCTTCCGGCCTCCCGCCTGGTCGGCGAGCAGCCCTGGGAGCAAGACGGTTACCACTCCGCGTATTCGACCGACAGCACGGCAGGCAGGTGCCGCGCCGCCTCGATCCACTCGTCCCCCTCGTTCGGGGAGACGAAGACCGAGCCGCTCTTCGTGCCGAAGTAGATCCCGACCGGGTCGAGCCGATCAGACGACATTCCTTCCCGGAGAACCTCGACCCACGCATGTTCCGGAAGGCCGTTCGAGGCCAGCTCCCAGCTCTTGCCGGCGTCCTGGGTGCGGTAGACGCCGAGGCGGCCGTCCGACGTGACCCGGTCCCCGCCGCCGACCTCGCCCGCCGAGCCGCGGGCCGAGTCCTCCGGGATCACGAATGCCACGTCCGGGTCGCGGTGATGGATCGCGATCGGAAAGCCGAAGCTGCTCGGAAGGCCGTTGTCCTCGAGCCGTTCCCAGCTCTCGCCACGGTCATCCGACCGGTAGACCCCGCAGTGGTTCTGCTGCCAGAGGCGCTCGGGCTTCGCGGGGTGGACGAGGACCTTGTGGACGCATTGGCCAAGCTCGGGGAACGTGTCGTCGGGCATGAAATCGGCGGCCGTTCCCTTGTTCGCGGGCGTCCAGGAATCGCCGCCGTCTTCGCTGCGGAAGACGCCTGCCGCAGAGATGCCCACGTACATCGTTTGGTCGTTCTCGGGGTCGAACTGGATCGAGTGCGTGCACATTCCGCCGGCACCGGGATTCCAACGCTCACGCGTCGGATGGTCGATCAGGCTCGTGACGGGCTCCCAGCTCTCGCCGCGGTCCGCCGAGCGGAAGAGGACGCCGGGCGCGCCGCCGAGCCACAGCGTCCCGTTCGGGCCTGGTTCGAGGTGCCATGTCTTCTCGAGCGTGAGCTCGTGATCTTCGGGCAGGCCGAGCTCCTCGCTCCGTTCCCACGTCTTGCCGCCGTCGTCGGAGCGCTGGACGGTCGCACCGTAGACGCCGTGGTTCGCCGCGGCGTACATCGACCCGTCGTGGGTCATCGCGTGGAACACGTCCCAGCCGGCTAGGTACGGGCCCTCGAGCGCCCAGTCGCGGCGGGCGTCGTCGCCCTTCAGGACGAAGAGCCCCTTGCGCGTGCCGACCAGGATCGCCGGAGTCATCGCTCGGTAGCCTACGTCAAGCGTGGCCAGGCTCACCGAGAAGCAGGCAGAGCTCTTCCTGGGCAAGAACTTCGGCGCCGTGGCGACGATACGGTCCGATGGGACGCCGCACGTGACGCCCGTCTGGATCGACTACGACGGCGAGCACGTCGTCTTCAACACCGCGACCGGCCGCGCGAAGTGGCACCACATGCTCCGTGACCCGAGAGTCACGATCGAGGTCTACTCGCAGGAAGATCCGTACGACTACGTGACGGTGACCGGCACGGTCCAGCTCGAGGAAGGCGAGGCGGCCGATCGGCACATCGACAAGCTGTCCGAGAAGTACACCGGCAATCCGAAGTTCCAGAGCCACCGGCCGGGCGAGCGCAGGGTGATCGTGCGGGTCACGCCCGATCGGGTCGCTTGATCACGATCTGCGAGGTCGGGCCGCGCGACGGCCTGCAGAACGAGCCGGAGGTTGTGCCGCCGGAGACTCGGGCCGAGCTCGTCAACCGGCTCGCGGCCGCGGGTCTGCCAGTGGTCGAGGCGGTCAGCTTCGTCAGCGCCGTGCGCGTGCCGCAGATGGCCGGCGCGGAGGAGGTCGTCGGCGGTATCGAGCGTCGTGACGGGACCGTCTTCGCAGGGCTCGCGCTGAATGAGAAGGGATACGACCGGCTGCGCGAGGCCGGCCTCGACGAGGTGCGCTTCGCGCTTGCCGCGACCGAGAGCTTCAGCCGGCGGAACGCGAATGCGTCAGTTGACGAGGCTGCGGATGCCGCATTGAGGGTACTCGCGCGCGCGCGCGAGGACGGCGTTCGCTCGACGGCCACGATCAGCGTCTCCTTCGGTTGCCCGTTCGAGGGCCGCGTCGACCCCGGCAAGGTGGTCGAGCTCGCGAAGCGGCTATCCGCGGCGGACGACGTCGTCCTCGCGGACACGATCGGCGTCGCGACCCCGGGGCAAGTGCGGCGGCTGATCGAGGACAGCGGCGCCTCCGGCTTCCACGGCCACAACACGCGCAACACGGGCTTTGCGAACGCCTACGCCGCGCTCGAGGCCGGCGCGACGACTCTCGACTCGTCGATCGGCGGCCTCGGCGGCTGCCCGTTCGCGCCCAAAGCGACCGGCAACGTGGCGACCGAGGATCTGGTGTACATGCTCGAGGGCGACGGTGTCGAAACCGGCGCCGACCTCGACGCGCTGATCGCAACCTCCGAGTGGCTGGAGACCGTCCTCGGGCGGCCCCTCGAAGGACAGCTCTACCGAGCCGGAGACTTCCCGGCTAGCCGTACCGCTCGATCGACCTGACGCGGTCGTGGCGGTCGAACATCCCGCGGTCTCGCCCCGGCCCGCCGTTCACCAGGTCGCGCCGCCCGTCGTAAGAGTTCATGAAGTCGCGGCCGGGCCCGCCGAAGAGCCGGTCCTTCCCCGGATGTGCCGAGAAAGGGACGTCCCCGACGATGATGTCGTCGCCGCCCAGTCCGCGAACGACGTCGTTGCCGCTCTTCGCGAAGATCAGGTCCCCCTTTGCCGTCCCGACGAGCACGTCGTTGCGCTTCGTGCCCTGGAGAACGCATGGGCGCAAGCCCGGAGGCACTGGAGCTGCGGGCCGCCACGAAGCGCTCCAGGCCGGAACCCCAGGAGGCGCGCGAAGGATGCGCCTGTTCCGGCCGTCACCGTCCGCGACGTACATGTGATCGCCGGGACCCCTCTCCACCTTCGGGTCGGTGTTGTCGACGGCGACCCAGACCAGCTTCGCCCCATCCGGCGAGAACGAGGCTCCTCCTTCACCGAGCCGCGGCGTTCGCGTGACGAAAGAAACCTCCGTGCCATCCGACTGCGCGAGTGCGAGATCGTCACCGCGCGTGAAGACGATCCTCCGCCCGTCGGGCGACCAGTCGAAACCGGCGGCGTCGGCGAGCAGGAGACGCGAGCCGGAGCCGTCGGGTCGGATGACGTGGATGCCGTCGGTGAGCGTGAAGCCGAGGACGCTTCCGTCCGGGAACCACTGAGGGTCGCCAAGCTGGCTCATTGGATCGACGGCCGAGTTGGGGACGACCTCCGCGCCGGAGCCGTCGGGGCGCACCGTGACGAGCTGCTCGACGTTCGGATCGGACGCCACGTAGACGATGCGCGTTCCGTCCGGCGACCAGTCCGGAGCCCAGCTGAACTGGGCGCTTCCGTGAGTGAGGTTCCGGAGATGGCGGCCGTCGGCGTCCGCGATGAAGACGTCTGCGGTGAGCGTCCCCGTCTGGCGGAAGAAGGCCACGCGGCTCCCATCGGGCGACCAGGCGATCCCTCCGTCGGCAGCCGGGTCCGTCACCCGCCGGTCGCCGAGGCAGATTCCACCTCCGAGCGGCGTGAAGCCGTAGTCCGAGACTCCGGGGGCAACCGTGAACGAGAGGGTCGGCTTACGAGCGACGGGCGACGCCGAGGCACCCACGCCACCCGCGAGCGCCGCGGCTGCAGTGATGATCGCGACCCACCTCATGCGAGGCAGGCTAGCCCTGGGCGATGAGGGTTCTGTTAGGCGGTAAGCGAGTAGAGGTCGACCGTGAGCCTAAAGGCCTCGCCGCCGACGTCCCGCCGCTCGAGCGTCTCGCCAATCTTCTCCGCGACACGAATCGAGGCGACGTTCTCTGGCGCAATCAGCGAGATCACACGGTCGCGGCCCAGCCCGCCGAGAGCGTGGTCGCGACAGGCCAGCGCAGCCTCGGTCGCGTAGCCCTGGCCCCAGAGCGAGCGGATGAGCGTCCACCCGATCTCCAGCTCGAGCTCGCCGTCGAGCTGCTCGTGCATCGCGTTCACCCAGCGCTCGCGATCCCAGAGGAGGTAGCCGACGCGTCCCACGAGGCGCCCGTCCTCCTTGCGCAACACGCTGAACAGTCCGACACCGTGCCGCTCCCAGTGCCCGAGCATGCGCTCGATTGCCCGTGGCACCTCGTCGCGGGGCAGGGTCGTTCCGCTCAGGTAGCGAACGACCTCGGGGTCCGCCCAGAGCTCGGCGTACCCGTCCAGGTCGCCGGCCTCCGGCTTGCGCAGGACGAGCCGCTCCGTCTCGAGCCGCACGTGCTTAGACGGCCACCTGCTGGCGCTGCGTGAAGTTGAAGATCGAGAAGAAGCGCTCCAGGTCCGCCGGCTTTCCGGACTCGATCGTCACATTGCCGCCCGCGAGAGCGACGCGAGGATCGAGCTCACCGGAGGCCATGCCGAAGAACGTCTCGCGGTCGGTGGCGAAGTCGAGATCCGCATCCTCGGTAGCTCCGACCTCGACGTGGACCGTGCTGTCCTCGAGCCGCACGGTGTAGGCGTCGTCGGCGACGCGGACGACATAGGTCGCGGTCGATCCGGCCGCTGCCTGCGGGTCGAGCAGAGCCGCGAACGCGTTCAGTCCCCAGTCGGGGTAGAACTCCTCGCTCTTCTCCGGGGGCGGGAGCGAGCGGGCGCCCCAGCGCGCGAGCGCATAGAGCGGCTCCTCGAGCTCCTGGCCGTACTCGGTCAGCTCGTAGACGGTCGAGGCCGCGGGAGGGGGGAGCCGCCGCTTCTGCACGATTCCGCCCGCCTCGAGCTCGCGCAGTCGCGCAGCGAGGATGTTCGTCCCGACGCCGGGCATTCCCTCGAGCAGGTCGGTGTAGCGCTTCGGCCCCTTCAGGAGCTCCCGGACGACCAAGAGGGCCCACCGTTCGCCGACGAGCTCGAGCGCATGACAGACGGGGCAGTACTGGTCATAACGCCTTGGCTTGCTCATCACGAACGCATCATAGCGCACTCACTTGCTGTAGAGAAGTGGATACTTGCAAAATGCAAGTACATCATGCTAGGTTGCAAGCTAGTGATTGCTAACGGAGAAAGGAAAAGACCGTGATGGCTTCTGCTCGACGCAAATGGCTCGGGCTCGCGTTACTCCTGCTCGTGCAGTTCATGGTCGTGCTCGACATCGCGATCGTGAACGTGGCGCTGCCCTCGATCCAGACCGACCTGGGCTTCTCCCAGGAGAACTTGCAATGGGTGATCAGCGCGTATGCGCTGCTCTTCGGCGGCTTCCTGCTCTTGGGCGGACGGGCCGCTGACCTTCTCGGGCGACGCCGGCTGTTCATCGCCGGGCTCGTGCTGTTCACTACAGCGTCTCTCGTGTCCGGGCTGGCCTGGAGCGAAAACGCGTTGATCGGCGCGCGGGCCTTCCAGGGCCTCGGCGCGGCGATCGTCACGCCTGCGGCGCTGTCCATCATCTCGACGACCTTCGCCGAAGGCCCGGAGCGCAACAAAGCGCTTGGCGCATGGGGCGCGATCGGCGCGTTCGGCGCGGTCGCCGGCGTCCTGCTCGGCGGAATCCTCACCGACCTTCTGAGCTGGGAGTGGATCTTCTTCGTCAACATTCCGGTCGGCATCTTCGCCCTCATCGCCACGCCGTTCCTGATCGGCGAGAGCCGCGACGCGACCGCGAGGAGCTTCGACTTCCCGGGCGCTGTGCTCGTGACGGGCGGCCTCGTCGTCCTCGTCTACGGCATCACGCAGGGGAACCAGCACGGCTGGACCTCGTTCACGACGATCGGGACCTTTGCGGCTTCACTCGTCCTGCTGGCCGGCTTCCTCGTCTGGGAGGGTCGCTCGAAGGACGCGCTCATGCCGTTCTCGATCTTTCGCCTGCGCAACGTCGTCGGCGCAAATCTCGTAGGGCTCGTGTTGGGCACCGCGTTGTTCGGCATGTTCCTGATGCTCACGCTCTACATGCAGCAGGTGCTCCACTACTCGCCGCTGAAAACGGGCGTCGGGTATCTGGCCGTGGCCGGCACTGCGATCATCTGGTCGGCGCTGGCCGCACAGCTGGTGACGCGGATCGGCGTCAAGCCGGTGCTCGTGACCGGAATGGCGTCGCTGACCGCGGGCCTCGTCTACTTCACGCAGGTCTCGGTCGGCGGCTCGTACGTGACCGACCTGCTGCCCGGCTTCCTGTTGATCTCGGTCGGGCTCGGGTTCTCGTTCGTCCCGATCTCGATCGCGGCGCTCGCGGGCGTCCCTGCAGCCGAAGCGGGGCTGGCCTCCGGGCTGATCAACACGTCGCAGCAGATCGGCGGCGCGGTCGGCATCGCGGCGCTCTCGTCGATCGCGACGTCCACCACGACGAGCAACATCGCGAGCGGCTCGGCGCCTGGGTCAGCGCTGACGGACGGCTTCCAGAACGCGTTCATCGCCGGCGGCATCGTCGCCTTCGTCGGGATCATCGTCGCGCTGCTCGTCGTCAGTCGGGTCGAGCTCGAGCACGAAGAAGTGCCCCAGGTCGAGCCGGCCTTCGAGCAGGCTGCATAGTCAATCTGGAGTGGGCCGCCGAGCCTGGGCTCGGCGGCCCAGTCAGAACAGGATCGTCTTCACGAGCCAGATGATGATCACGACCGTGAGGACGAGGAGGAGGAGCTCGATCAGGCCGATGACCGTGTACCGGAGCATGTTCACCTGACCCTTGGACTTGCCCTTGCCTTTCCCCTGGCTGAGCGACGCGTCGACCATCTCCAGGACGTGGCGCTCGATCCGGTCCCCGAGCTCGTCCGACGCGCTCTTCGGCGTGTCCGTCTTGAGCGGCGGGAACTTCTGGTCGCCGTCGATAGCGAGCTGGTAGATCCGCTCGTGCTGGACGTCCTTCAGGTCCTGCTGGCCGAGGTCGACCACGGACGCCCCTTCAGGCAGTTCGTTCCCGAGCAGAGCACGCGTCGTCTCGGAAAGCAGGACCTGACCGCCGTGCCCCGCTGAACAGATGCGCGCTGCGCGGACGACGTCGAGCCCGAGATAGCCCTCGTCGCCGACCAACGGCTCGCCGGTGTGCAGGCCCATCCGCACGCGAACCTCGCTGCCGCCCGGCCACTCGTGGGTGGCGAGCGCTCGCTGGGCGGCGACCGCCCCCGCGACGGCGTCGCGCGCGCGCGTGAACGAGTAGAAGAACGCGTCCCCCTGCGTGTCCACCTCGGTGCCGCCCTTCTCACCCAGGTTTTCCCTGAGCAGCCGCCGGTGATCGCGGACGACGTCGCCGTAGGCGTCGCCGAGCTCCTGGAGCAGCCGCGTGGAGCCCTCGATGTCGGTGAAGAGAAACGTGACGGTGCCCCCGGGAAGCGTTGCCATGGTGCGTGAGTGTAGGGTCGAGGGGCGATGAACGCAGTCGCACCGGATCCCCGCCGCTGGAAGGCGCTCATCCTGATCTGCACCGCGATCTTCGTCGTGGTGCTCGACATCGCGATCGTCAACGTCGCGCTGCCGACGATCCAGGAGGACCTGAACTTCGCGGAGCGGAACCTGCAGTGGGTGATCACCGCCTACGGGCTCACGTACGGCGGCTTCCTCCTGCTCGGCGGGCGCGCGGCCGACCTCATCGGGCGCCGCATCGTCTTCATGACCGGGCTTGCGATCTTCGGGGCTGCCTCTCTCGTCTGCGGGCTCTCGACATCCTCGGGGATGCTGATCGCAGCGCGGGGCGTGCAGGGCTTCGGTGCGGCGATCGTCACACCGGCGGCGCTCTCCATCATCTCCGTGACCTTTACCGAGGGCGCGGAGCGGAACAAGGCACTCGGAGCCTGGGGCGCGGTTGGCGGCAGCGGCGCCGCAGCGGGCGTTCTGATGGGCGGTGTCCTCACCAAGTACCTGGGCTGGGAATGGATCTTCTGGGTCAACGTCCCGGTCGCAGTGATCGTCCTGATCCTCACGCCGGTCTACGTGCGCGAGAGCCGGCGCGAGGAGGTCGTCCACGAGTACGACCTCCCCGGTGCGATCAGTGTGACGTCCGGGTTGATCGTGCTCGTCTACGCGATCTCGGAAGCGCCGCAGGTAGGGTGGGGGACGTTCCGGACGATCGGTCTGCTCGTCGCCTCGGGTCTGCTCCTCGCGTTCTTCCTGTGGTGGGAGGCGCGCGAGAAGGAACCGCTGATGCCGCTCTCGATCTTCCGGATCCGCCTCGTCGCCGCGGCCAACCTCGGCGGGTTCCTGCTCGCCGGCGGGTTGTACGGCACGTTCCTCATGCTCACGCTCTACATGCAGCAGGTGCTGCACATGTCGGTGCTCCAGACGGGAGTCGCGTTCCTGGCCACGGCCGGCACTGCCGTTCTAATGGCCGCCCCCGCGCAGGCGCTGACGACCCGCTTCGGCGCGAAACCCGTGCTGATCGCCGGCATGAGCCTGCTCGTCGCCGGCTGCCTCTGGTACACGCAGATCGACGCCGACGGCTCGTACCAGATGGATCTGCTCCCCGGATTCTTCGCAGTCGGCATCGGGATCCCGTTCTCGTTCATCCCGATCACGATCGCAGCGCTCGCCGGAGTTAGCCACGAGAAGGCAGGGCTCGCTTCCGGCCTGATCAACACGTCGCAGCAGGTCGGCGGTGCGATTGGGACAGCCGTGCTCTCGACGGTCTTCGTCACGCATTCGAGGACACTGCTCGGGGAGGGGACGCCGCCGAACGAAGCGTTGACCCAGGGCTTCGTGTGGGGCTTCTGGGTGGCCGTTGGGATCTGGACCGCGGGGCTGCTCGCCGCGATCTTCCTCGTCAGGCGCGAGGAGGTCGAGCAACCGGCCGCAGTCGAGGTCCCCGCCTCACAGACCTGACGGCGCGCAAGACGGCAGCTTTCACTTCGCAATTATCGTGGCGGTATGGCCAACCGCCTAGCCGCCGAGACCAGCCCCTACCTGCTCCAGCACGCGGACAACCCGGTCGACTGGTACCCGTGGGGCGACGCGGCGTTCGCCAAGGCGCGCACCGAGGACAAGCCGATCCTGCTCTCCGTCGGCTATGCGGCCTGCCATTGGTGCCACGTCATGGAGCACGAGTCCTTCGAGGACGAGGAGACGGCCGCGCTGATGAACGAGCGTTTCGTCAGCGTCAAGGTCGACCGCGAGGAGCGGCCCGACGTCGACTCGTTGTACATGGACGCGGTCGTCGCGCTCACGGGGCAAGGCGGCTGGCCGATGACCGTCTTCCTCACCCCCGACGGCGAGCCCTTCCTCGGCGGCACGTACTACCCGCCGGAGCCGCGGCACGGGCTGCCGAGCTTCCAGCAGGTGCTCACCGCGGTCTCCGACGCCTACCGTGAGCGCCGCGGCGACGTCTCGCGCCAGGCCTCGGCGATCGTGGGTGCCGTTCGCCAGTCGGCCGAGCTCGCGCCGTCGACCGATCCGCTGACCGAGAGCATGCTCGGCGAGGCGGCGCGCGCGCTACAACGCCAGTTCGACCGGGAGTGGGGCGGCTGGGGAGGCGCGCCGAAGTTCCCGCCGGCGTCGACGCTCGAGTTCCTACTGCGCATGCATCTGCGCGGGGACGAGGACGCGCTGCCGATGGTCACGCAGACGCTCGATGCGATGGCGGCCGGAGGCATGTACGACCTCGTCGGCGGCGGCTTCCACCGGTACTCGGTCGACCGCGAGTGGCTCGTGCCGCATTTCGAAAAGATGCTGTACGACAACGCGCTGCTGGCCGCGATGTACCTCCACGGCTGGGTTGTCACGGGCGACGACCGCTATCGCCTCGTGACCGAGGAGACGCTCGACTACATGCTCCGCGAACTGCTCCTGCCCGAGGGCGGCTTCGCCTCGGCCCAGGACGCGGACACGGACGGGGTCGAGGGGCTCACGTTCACCTGGACCGCCGACGAGGGCGTGCGCGAGGCGCTGCTGCAGCCATTCGAGCACGGGAGATCCGTGATCCGCGGCGAGCTGAGCGCCGAGGAGCGGGCGCGGCTGTTCGAGACCCGCGAGCAGCGTCCGAAGCCACTTCGCGACGACAAGGCGATCACGGCCTGGAACGGGCTGGCGCTGGCCGCCTTGGCCGAGGCTGGGCGACGATTCGAGCGCGCCGACTACCTGGATGCGGCGCGCCGGCTCGGCGAGTTCATCCTCGGCCCGCTATCGAACGGCGAGCGACTCCACCGGACCTTCCGCGCCGGGGAGGCGAAGGGCACCGGGTACCTCGAGGACTATGCGGACGCCGCGCACGGCCTGCTCGAGCTGCACGTCGCGACCGGTGAGCTTCGCTGGCTCCAGGAGGCGAACCGCCTCGCCCGCCTCGCCGTGGAGCTCTTCGCCGACGACGAGCGCGGCGGCTTCTACCTTTCGCCGGCCGACGGTGAGCAGCTCGTCGCCCGCAAGAAGGATCTCGAGGACCACCCGACGCCGGCGGGCAACTCGATGCTCGCCTCTGTGCTGCTCCGCCTCGCGCGGATCTACGGCGACGACGAGCTCGAGCGCCGCG
This sequence comes from uncultured Actinomycetes bacterium, assembly GCA_963794605.1. Lineage (GTDB taxonomy): Bacteria > Actinomycetota > Thermoleophilia > Gaiellales > Gaiellaceae > VAXT01. The sequence goes on along the minus strand of CAWCEN010000004.1, from coordinate 417,245 downwards.
CCGTCGGAGTCTTCCGGCTCGTCCACGGCGCGGTCACGCGAGCCCCGTCCGCGTTCGGCCACGCGCTGACCGCGCTCGACCTCCACTTCTCGCCGCCGCGAGAGCTCGCGATCGTCGGCCCGGTCGAGTCCCCGGTTGCCCGCGCCGCGCTCGAGCCGTTCCAGCCGGACACGGTCGTCGCGGTCGGCCCGTCCGAAGATGTCCCACTCCTCGCCGGCAAGACGCTCGTCGACGGCCGGTCCGCTGTCTACGTCTGCCAGCACTTCGCCTGCCAGGCGCCGGTCACAGACCCAACGGCCCTCTAGTCGTACGAAAGGTTCACAGCCTCTTTACAAAGACCTCACTCCCCGGAGGAAAACTCTCCCGCGATGGCAGCCTCGACACGTTGGATCGTCCTGGCCGCCCTGGCTGCGGGGCTCACTGCTGTGGCCGCGCTGGGCGGCTCGGCTGAAGGAAAGTCGAAGTCCTCGTCGGCCGTCCGCCCGAATGTCGTCGTTCTCATGACCGACGACCAGACGATCGAGTCGATGCGCGTCATGCCGAACGTCAAGACGCTGATCGCCGATCAGGGCGTCACGTTCGACAACAGCTTCGTCTCGTACTCGCTCTGCTGCCCGTCTCGCTCGACCTTCCTGACCGGTCAGTACGCGCACAACCACGGCGTCTGGGGCAACGCGGCGCCGAACGGCGGCTACTACAAGCTCGACTCGACGAACACCCTGCCCGTCTGGCTTCAGCGCGGCGGCTACCAGACGATCCATCTCGGCAAGTACCTGAACCAGTACGGCACGCGGAACGCGCGTGAGATCCCGCCCGGCTGGGGTCAGTGGTACGGCACGCCGGATCCGTCCACGTACCGGTTCCTCAACTACACGATCAACGAGAACGGGAACCTCGTCCAGTTCGGCACGGCCGCGGCGGACTACAAGACCGACGTCGAGTCCCGGCTCGCGGTCGACCTGATCTCGCGCCAGGCCGCTGATCCGCGGCCGTTCTTCATGTGGGTCGCCTTCCTCGCACCCCATTCGGGCGGGCCGCGCGATGCCGATGATCCGGCCGGGCTCGCGACGCCCTCACCGGCGGCGCGCGACAAGAACCGCTTCGCGAACGAGCCGCTCCCGATGCCCCCGTCGTTCAACGAGGCGGACATGTCCGATAAGCCCGCGGCGATGCGCAACCGCCCGCTGTTCCCGCCGGCGCGGATCAACGCGATCCGCGAGAGCTACCAGCAGCGGCTCGAGTCGCTGCTCTCAGTCGACGCTGCTGTGGCGCAGATCGTCAACGAGCTCGCCCGGATCGGAAAGCTCAACGACACGTACATCATCTTCACCTCGGACAACGGCTTCTTCCACGGCGAGCACCGTGTCGCTGCGGGGAAGGTGTTGCTCTACGAGCCGTCGATCCGCGTCCCGCTGCTCATCCGCGGGCCCGGGATCCCGACGGGCCAGCACCGTTCGCAGTTCGTGTCCAACGTCGACCTCGCACCGACGATCGTGGAGGCGACGGGTGCGCAGCCCGGGCGCGTGATGGACGGGCGCTCGCTGATCCCGTTCGCCAAGGACAAGCTCCTCCAGTCGGGGCGCGACATCCTGCTCGAGACGCCGACGTACGCGGCCGTTCGCTCACCGAACTGGCTCTACGCCGAGCACGTGACGGGCGAGAAGGAGCTCTACAACCTCGCCCGTGACCGGAACGAGCTGAACAGCCTGCAGGCGAACCCGGCCTTCGATCCGATGGAGGCGAACCTGGCCGCTCGGCTCGCCCGCCTGCGCCAGTGCAAGGGCGCGGTGTGTCGCCGCGGGCCTCAGCTGTCGTTGGGGACCCGGCTTCAGCGCCGAGGCACGTGCCGTTCGTCGAGGGTGTTCGCCAGAGTGGGAGGCCCCTCGCTGCGCCGCGTCGCGAACACGGTCTTCTACCTCGACGGGCACCTCCTCAAGCGGGACCGCCGCGCCCCGTTCACGACCTTCGTGCCCAAGCGGCTGGCGAAGCCGAACGGCTCGCTGCTCGAGGCGCTGACGACGCTGACCGACTCGAGGCGCCACACGCTCGGGCGCCGCATCGTCGGCTGCTCCTTCTAACACGGGACAGGCCCCTAACAAGGGACAGGCCCTTGTTAGCTTCGACACGAGGACCAGTCCCTTGCGAAGGAACTGCCACGCCCTAGCGCCGAAATAGGAGAATCGCGCCATGCGAGTCGCGACTCACCGCGCGCCGAACTTCGTCTTCACCGAGCACGAGTTCGAGCTCCCGCTCGACCACGCCCACCCGGACGGCCCGACGCTCACGGTCTTCGCCCGCGAGGTCGTCACGCCGGCACGCGAGCGCGACGACATCCCTTGGCTCGTCTTCCTCCAGGGCGGGCCGGGCTTCGAGTCGCCACGCCTTCTGAAGCTGATCGACGAGACCTGGTGGGAGCGCGCGCTCCAGGACTACCGGCTGTTGCTCCTGGACCAGCGCGGGACCGGCCGCTCGACGCCCGTCGGGACGCTTCCGGAGATGTCTGCAGAAGAGCAGGCCGGGTACCTGACTCACTTCCGGGCCGACTCGATCGTCCAAGACGCCGAGGCGATCCGCAAGGAGCTCGGGATCGAGAAGTGGAGCGTTCTCGGCCAGAGCTTCGGCGGCTTCTGCGTCGTCACCTACCTCTCCCAGGCGCCGGAAGGACTGGCCGAGGCCCTCGTCACGGGCGGCCTGCCTCCACTGGAGAGACACCCGGACGACGTCTATCGCACGACCTACGAGCGGACTCGTGCCAAGAACGAGGCCTACTACGAGCGCTATCCGGAGGATCGCGAACGCGTGCGCACGATCGTCGAGCGCCTCGAGTCCGAAGACGTGCGGCTGCCCTCGGGCGACCGGCTCACGGCCCGGCGCTTCCGCCAGATCGGGCACGTGCTCGGGATGAGCTACGGCGCGGAGACCGTCCACTACATCGTCGAGCTGCCCTTCGGCTCGCCCGCGTTCCTACACGACGTGGAGCTCTCTCAGAGCTTCCCCCGAAACCCGATCTACGCCGTGATCCACGAGGCGTGCTACGCGAGCGCCACGGCGACGCGCTGGTCGGCCGACCGCGTCTTCCCAGAGGATCTGCGCGACGATCCGACCTTCCTCACGGGCGAGCACATCTACCCGTGGATGCTCGAAGAGTACGGCGCACTCCGGCCGCTGGCCGACGCGGCGCAGATCCTGGCCGAGCACGAGTGGCCGGCGCTCTACGACGTCGAACGGCTGGCTGGAAACGAGGTTCCGGCCGCAGCCGCGATCTACGCCGAGGACATGTACGTCCCTCGCGAGTTCTCGGAGCAGACGGCAACCGCGATCCGGGGCCTCCGCCCGTGGGTGACGAACGAGTACGAGCACGACGGCCTGCGCGCGAACGGCAAACACGTCCTCGGGCGGCTGCTCGACCTCGTCCAGGGCCGGGCCTAGCGCATTGGCGCTGCTCGAGCTCGACCACGTCACACGGCGTTTCGGAGGCGTGGCCGCGCTCGACGACGTCTCCTTCTCGGTCGAGCAGGGCGAGATCGCGGGGCTGATCGGCCCGAACGGCGCCGGGAAGACGACAGCCTTCAACGTGATCAGCCGGCTCTACAAGCCTGATGAGGGCGCGGTCACGTTCGACGGCGAGAGCCTGCTCGAGACGCCGCCGCACGGAGTGATTCGGCGCGGGATCGCGCGTACCTTCCAGAACGTCGAGCTGTTCCCGACGGTGACCGTTCGCGACAACGTGCTCGTGGGAGCGCACTCTCGGCGCGCTGCAAGGTCGGGACTGCGCGAGATCCTCGAGTACCTCGAGCTGGAGCAGCTCGCGGAACGGCCTGTGTCCGGGTTGCCTCACTCGACGCGGAAGCGCATCGAGCTCGCCCGGGCGCTCGTCTCGGAGCCGCGCCTGCTCTTGCTCGACGAGCCGGCGGGCGGCCTCAGCCACGAGGAGGTCGAGGAGCTCGGCGAGTTCATCACGCGCACGCGCAACCGCTACGACCTGACCGTGCTCCTCGTCGAGCACCACATGAACCGCGTCATGAGCGTCTCCGACTCGGTCACAGTGCTCGACTTCGGCAAGAACATCGCCGCGGGCACGCCTGCCGAGGTGCAGCGCGACCCGGCGGTGATCGAGGCCTACCTCGGGCCGACGGACTGATGGCGCCGCTGCTCGAGCTCGACGACGTCCACGCGCGCTACGGGCCGGCGGAAGCGCTCCGTGGGGTTTCTCTGAGCGTGGGGGAGGGCGAGGTCGTGGCCGTCCTCGGCGGGAACGGCGCCGGCAAGACGACGACGCTCCGCGCTGTATCCGGGCTGGTGTCGACCTCGGGCGAGATCCGGTTCGCCGGCGAGCGCATCATGCGCGCCGCACCCGAGCGGGTCGCCCGTGCGGGGATCTCCCACGTTCCTGAGGGCCGCGGGATCTTCCGGGAGCTCTCGTAGCGTCGCGCTCCCGGCTCCGGGTCATTCTGGGAAGCGTCGGCTTCGTCTTTCTCGGCGGGCCGATGATCGTGGCGGGGATCGTCCCCTGGCTCCTGACGCGCTGGGACAGGGACTCGCAGCCGGCCGCGCTCCGCGTCCTGGGCGTCGTCGCCTTGATCGCCGGTGGCGCGCTCGTGCTCGAGACGACGGCGCGCTTCGCGGTCCAGGGCCGTGGCACGCCTGCACCGTGGGCGCCTCCCGAGCGGTTCGTCGAGCGCGGCTCCTACCGGTACGTGCGCAGCCCGATGTACCTCGGCGTGCTCCTGCTCGTCGCCGGACAGGGCCTGCTGCTCGGTCGCGAGATCCTGTATGCGTGGGCCCTCGGCGCGTGGTTCATCTTCACCGCGTTCCTGCTCTTCGAAGAGGAGCCGGGGCTGCACCGCCGGTTCGGGGCGTCGTACGACGACTACCGGCGGCGCGTCCGCCGTTGGATCCCTACCAGGAGGGCTCGGCGGGATATGGACTGAGCCGCCGGGCTACGCTGCTCGCCCCGAGGCCGGGTCCTCAGTCGCCCCGGTAATGGCGATTACCGGGGCTCCCTGCGTCCGCGGCCTCGGAAACGACCATCGCACCCCAGCGACGAGCAACATCCCACCGAGCCCTCCTAGTCCCAGAAGCCCTCGATATTGACAGCGTCTCCAGGCCCGCCGGGAGCGCCGATCGCGAGCATCTCCACGCCCTCAGGGCCGGCCCGGAAGCCGCGCGGCGTGTCCTTTGCGACGCGGATCGCGTCCCACGGCCCGAGCTCGTGGATCCCGTCCGGCACCTTGACCTCGACGCTGCCTTTCAGGACGAGGAAGACCTCCTCCTGCGTCTTGTGCGTGTGTCCCCATGGCACCGTGAGGTTCGGCGCCAGCCGCTGGTACGTCAGCCCGACCAGCTCGGCCTCGAGCGCGACGCGTGCAAAACGGGCCTCGAAGTCAGGCGCGAGGCCGAAATTCGGCGCCTGGTCCTCGACCTCTTTCAGGTTCACGATCGTGTATCCGCTCATGGCGTCGATTCTGTCAGCTTGGTACAGTCAGAGTGGAATGCAGCAGGAGCTCCTTCTCCTAGCGCAGGAAGCGAACGCGGCGAGAGCCGCGCGGAGCTTCCCACGGCCTCTCAAAGTTGAGAGGCTTTTTTGTACCCGGAGGCAGACATGGACGCATACGAGCCGAACATAATCGAGCGGAAGTGGCAGGAGGTCTGGGAGGCCGAGCGGGCCTTCTACACCCCGAATCCCGAGCCCGGGAGCGAGCCGGAGCGGAAGTTCTACATGCTCGAGATGCTCCCGTACCCGTCCGGGACGCTGCACATGGGGCACGTCCTCAACTACACGCTGGGCGATGTGATCACGCATTACCGGCGGCGCACCGGCTGGAGCGTGATGCGTCCCATGGGCTTCGACTCGTTCGGCCTGCCCGCCGAGAACGCCGCGATCCGCGAGGGCGGAAATCCGCGCGAGATCGTCGAGCGGAACATCGCGCACATCCGCACCGAGATGCGCCGCCTGGGCTGGGTGATCGACTGGGACCGCGAAGCCTCGGCGCACGAGATCGAGTACTACCGCTGGACGCAGTGGCTGTTCCTGAAGTTCTTCGAGGCGGGCCTGGCCTACCGGAAGGAGGCGCTGGTCAACTGGTGTCCGAAGGACCAGACGGTCGTCGCCAACGAGTACGTGATCGACGGCAGGTGCGAGCGCTGCGGGACGCCGGTCGTCGCGCGGAACATGGTGCAGTGGTTCTTCCGGATCACCGCGTACGCCGACCAGCTGCTGGACGACCTCGATCTGATCGATTGGCCCGAGAAGACCAAGACGATCCAGCGCAACTGGATTGGGCGCTCCGAGGGGGCGGAGGTGCTGTTCCGCGACGAGGAGCTGGACATCGACATCCCGGTCTTCACGACGCGGCCGGACACGCTGTTCGGCGCGACGTTCTTCGTGCTCGCGCCGGAGCATCCGTTGGTCGAGCGGTTCGCGAACGACGAGGTGCGCACGTATGCGGAGACGGCCGGCGCCCGTTCGGTCGAGGAGCGGCAGACGAAGGAGAAGGACGGAGTCTTCACCGGCCACTACGTCGTGAACCCGGTCAACGACGAGCGAATCCCGGTCTGGGTCGCCGACTACGTTCTGATGGACTACGGGACCGGCGCGATCATGGCCGTGCCCGCGCACGACGAGCGCGACCTCGAGTTCGCCGAGCGCTATGAGCTGCCGATCCGCCTCGTCATCGACGAGGAGTCGGGTGTGCTGATCGAATCCGGCGAGTTCAGCGGTCTACGCGCCGACGAGGCGATCGGAAAGATCGTCGAGTGGCTGCGTGGCCGCGGCCGCGGCGCGCCGGCGATCTCGTACCGACTGCGGGACTGGTCGATGTCGCGCCAGCGCTACTGGGGCTGCCCGATCCCGATCATCTACTGCGAGGACGACGGCCCGGTCGCCGTCCCCGACGACCAGCTGCCGGTCGTCCTGCCGGAGATCGACGACTACCGGCCGAAGGGCATGGCGCCGCTCGCCGCCGACGAGGAGTGGATGAACGTCCCCTGCCCGAAGTGCGGCAAGCCCGCGCGGCGCGAGGCGGACACGATGGACACATTCGTGGACTCGTCCTGGTACTTCCTGCGCTACTGCGATCCGCACAACGATCAGGCGCCGTGGGATCGCCGGATCGTCGACTACTGGATGCCCGTCGACCAGTACATCGGCGGCATCGACCATGCGACGGGCCACCTGCTGTACTCGCGCTTCTTCGTCAAGGCCCTGAACGACTTCGGCTTGCTGGGGGTCCGTGAGCCGTTCCAGCGGCTGTTCCACCAGGGCTGGGTGCGGCAGGGCGGCACCAAGATGTCGAAGTCGAAGGGGAACGTCACCGGGCCAGACCAGTTGGCGAACCAGTACGGGGCCGATGCCGTGCGCGCGTACATCCTGTTCATGGGCCCCGCCGACCAGGACATGGAGTGGACCGAGGAGGGCGTCGAGGGCATCTCGCGTTTCCTGCGGCGGCTGTGGAGGATCGTGAACGAGGTGGCCGAGCGCGAGGCAGGCGCCGAGGAGGTTACCGACCTGACCCGCGCCGCTCACCGAACGATTGCCCGGGTGACCGACGACATCGGCCGCCGGTTCCAGTTCAACACGCCGATCGCCGCGGTGATGGAGCTCGTCAACGAGCTGGGGCGGTCACCCGAGGATCCGGGCGCGCGGTTCGCCGCGGAGACCGCCGTTTCGCTGCTCCAGCCGTACGCGCCGCACATCACCGAGGAGCTGTGGTCGCGGCTGGGTCACGAGCGGCTCTGGAAAGAGCCGTGGCTCGAGGCCGATCCGGCTCTGCTTGAGCGCGAGACGTTCGAGCTCGTGATCCAGGTCAATGGGCGCGTGCGCGACCGAGTCGAGGTGGCATCCGATATGTCGGAGGACGAGCTGATCGCGCAGGCTCGCTCATCGGCGCGGGTTCAGGAGTTCCTGGACGGCAAGGAGATCCGCAAGGAGATCGTCGTCCCCGGGAGGCTCGTGAACCTCGTCGTCGGCTAGCGGATACCCGTGTCGATCGAGAAGTCGCGGCGCTTCATCAGGCCCTTCTGGACCCTGACTGCGCGGGGGCCGAAGGCGGTCACCTTCGCGTTGATGCTTACCGAGTACGGGCCAGATCGGAGGACCACCCGATACCAGCCGCGGGCGTTCGTCGTCGCGGTCGCGACGAGCTTGCCCGAGCGCGAGAACCTGAGCTTGACTCCAGGAGCGGGCTCCTCGCACGGCACGCCAACGCGGCAGACGGGCATCGTCGGGCCTCGCATGACGTAGCCGCGGAGCCCGGTCGTAGTCCCGCCGGCGGCCGAGCCGCAGCCGATGGCCAGCGCGACCAGTACACCGAGCGCGACAACCTTCGTCATCCGGTCTCCTCGAGCAGCCGGTGGTTGGCGCGCCTGCGCCGCGTGCGCTCTCCGAGGAACAGGAGCGTTGCGATGAGCACGAACGGACCGACCAGGACGAGAGCGTAGAGCACTGCAATCGCTTCCTTACCCAGAATGTCGCCCGCGTTAACCAGGAAGCGGTCGAACCGCCCCGGCGCTGCGCTTTGTGGAGCGGGCTTTGCGGTCGTCAGTTGGAGTGACACGCGGGCGTATGTGCCTTCGCGGATGAGCGCGTCACGCCTGCGCTCGAGCCGCCTGAGCGTTCGCTTGTCTCCCGCGCGGCGCGCTTTGGCGACTCGCGTGTCGAGTCGGTCAAGCCCGCTCTGGAGGTCGGCGACCGAGATGTGCTGAGAGAGGATCGTCCCGAGCTGGGTGAAACTGGCGATTGCCTTCTGGAGGTTCGCGACGGGCACGCGGAGCGCGAGCCGGGAGTTGCCCTCATTCGAGCCGGTCGCGTAGTCGGCGCCGCCGACGAACCCGCCGAGGCGTTGGGTCGTGCGCACCGCGCTCTGCGTCGCGCGAGACAGGTCGTCCACGCGCAGTCGCATCGCGATGTCCTGCTTCTGGAGCCGAGACTTCGCGGTGAGCGTGGGGGCGAGTTGCCGCTCGAACGACCGCCCCGGCTGCGCGTTCTGCTCCTTCGCGGCCTTCGCCCCGCCCGAATGCGGCGGCCGCCCGAAGTCGTTGGCGATGTTCCTGTTCCCAGCGGGGTCCCGACTGAGACCCTCGAGGATGGCCGCACCAATTCCGACGGCGAGCACGATCACGATCGCGGCCGAGACCGCCGGCCGAATCCGCAACAAGAAGCGCGGCGTCGCTGCCGGCAAAGAGTGCACGAGCCCGCGCAGCCGCTCCGGCGCACGTGGAGCTGTCTTCCGTAGCTCGCTGAGGGCAGCTTCGAAACTAGCCTCGGACATCGCTCACCATCCTCTCCTCGAGCTTCTGCAACGCCCGGCTGAGCCGGGTCGACACGGCGGTCGGCCTGATCCCGAGCACCCGCGCGGCTGTCTCTCCGTCCAGCTCGAGCACGACGCGCAGCACGACGACCTCGCGCTCCGCCGCTGACAGGCTGCGGACGGCGCGGTCGAGTGCGGGTGAAAGCCCCTCTCCGAAGACGGGCTCGTCGAGCTCGGGCACGTCCGCTGCGTACACGCCCTCGCGCTTTCGGCGACGACGATCCGCACGGAAGTGGTCGAGCGCCGCGCCGCGGGCGAGCTGGCAGAGCCACGTGCGCGCCGCGCCACGGCGCGGATCGAAGCGGCGCCAACGTCGTAGGGCTCGCTCGAACGTCTCTGCAGCGAGGTCTTCGGCCAGGTGCGGGTTTCCGGTCATGTACAGGAGATAGCGGTAGACATCGTCGAGGTGCTCCTCGGCCACGTCCGCGAAGCTCCGCTCTTCACGGAGGGCTCGCTTGCCGGTGGGCCACGAGGTCGGCACCGTGCTCACATCTCCCTATACGCCGCTGCGGATCGTTTCGTCACATCGCTCGTCGACACAGTTTCGACCCATTTTCGTCACACACGCGTCAGACCTCTGTTGTCACAGTTGACGACGTGCTGGACACCCTCCCCCCGACGCGCCGGCGACTCGTCGCCGGCGCGGTCCTTCTGGCCATCGTCCTCGTGCTCGGTGCGCGGCACCTGCTCGGTACGGGGACGGAGAGCGAGGCAGCTCCGGTGCCCGTCGCGCCGGTCCGAGCCGATGCCGGTCCCGCGCTCGTCGTCCACGTCGTGGGCGCTGTTCATCGACCGGGGCTGTACCGGTTCGCTGCTCGGTCTCGAGTTGCCGACGCCGTCGCGCGCGCGGGCGGATCCACTCGCCGCGCAGACCTGACGCTGATCAACCTGGCGGCTCCGCTCGCGGACGGAACGCAGGTCGTCGTTCCGATCAAGGCTCCCGCAGGTTCGGCGGGGACGAGCATTAGCGGCGCGACGGCTCCGGCCGGCCCGGTGCACCTGAACATCGCTACTCCCGAGCAACTCGATGCGCTGCCCGGGGTTGGGCCGGTCACTGCGCAGAAGATCCTCGATTACCGTCAGAAGCACGGCGCGTTCAGTTCGCTCGAAGAGCTGGACGCCATTCCGGGCATCGGGCCGGCTCGGATCGAGCAATTGCGCGACGCGGCTGCGCCGTGAAGCGTCTGCTGCGCGCACGGCCGCACCTCCTGGTGGCGTGTCTCTGTCTCGGTCTGGCGGGAGCAAACGCGTCGCGCGGGTCATCGGTCGTCGTGGCTGTGTCGGCACTCGGCCTGGCGGCGACGTCTGTCGCGCTTCGTTCGACCTGGAGACTGCCCGCACTAGGAATTGCACTGGCGCTCGCCGGCTGGTGGTGGGGGAGCGCACGTCTCGACGCGCTCGACCGAAGCGCTCTTCTGCCGCACGTCGGAACTGCGGAGCGGGCGCTCGTCGCCGTAACGGGCCCCGCACGCCGTTCTCAGTTCGATGTGCGCGTGCCCGCACAGATGCGGCGCTTCGGGCCGGAAGAAATTCGTGAGCCCGTGCTGCTTCGTCTTCCACCCGGCCGCTCGCCGCCCCAGGGAGCGATCCTCGACCTCGTAGGCGAGATCCGGCTGCCGCGTGGGCCGAAGAACGGCTTCGACGAGCGCACGTGGCTTCGCCATCACGGCGTCCATGTCGTCGTGCGCGCGGACCGGTGGCGGATCGTCGGACGGCGGGGCGGCCTGTCCGGCTTCGCCGACCGCCTGCGCGAGCACGTGTCCGCGGGGATGGCGCCGGGCCTGCGCGGGGAGCGGCGCGCCGTGATTGCCGGAATCGTGCTCGGGGAGGACGAGGGTCTCTCGGAACAACTTCGCGCCGACTTCCGCGCGTCGGGGCTCTATCACTTGCTCGCGGTCTCTGGTCAGAACGTGGCACTGATCGCGGGTGGCGCGATCCTGCTCGTGTACCTGATCGGGGTGTCGCGCTTCGTCGGGCAGCTCGCCGCACTCGGGGCAATCGGCGGCTACGTGCTCGCGGTCGGCTGGCAGCCGTCGGTCGTCCGGGCCGGCGTCGCGGGGGCTCTCGCCTCGCTGGCGTGGCTGGCCTCGAGGGCGAGCGATCGCTGGTACTTCCTACTTCTAGGCGCCGCGCTCCTGCTGGCCTGGAGCCCGTACTCGCTCCTCGACGCGGGATTCCAGCTCTCTTTTGCGGCCGTCGCGGCGATCTTCGTCGTCGTCCCGCGGCTCCGGCAGACACTCGCCGGGTATCCGGTCCCGCACTCGCTCGCCGAGGTGTTTGCGGTCTCCGGGGCGTGCGGGATTGCGACAGCGCCGATCCTGCTGACGCAGTTCGGGGCCGTGCCCCTGTACTCGATTCCGGCGAACGCGCTTGCGGCGCCGGTGGTCGCGCCGCTGCTCGGGATAGCACTCGTAACGGCGATCGTCGCGCCGGTCGCGCCGCCACTCGCGGCTCTGCTCGCATGGGTCAACGGCTGGCTCGCCGCCTACCTCGCTCTGTGCGCGCGTGTGATCGGAGGCCTGCCCTACGCGGCAGTTTCGGCCCGTGCTGCCATTGCGATTGCTGCCGTTGTCCTTTGCGCCGCCTATCTCCTAACCCGGGTGGGCCGCTCGAGACGACGGGCGTATGCGACGGTCGCTCTCGCTGCGGCGCTGATCGCAGGAGGATGGCGCCTCCATGGCTCGTCCGTGCCGCCCCCGCCGCACGGACTGCGGATCACGTTCCTCGACGTCGGCCAGGGCGACGGCGCCCTGATCCAGGTTCCGGGCGGCGCTGTCCTGGTCGACGAGGGCCCGCCTGAGGCGGCCGTCGCGTCACAGCTTCGGCATCTCGGAGTCAAGGCCCTTTCGCTGCTCGTCATGACGCACCCTCAGCGCGATCACATCGGCGGTGCCGAGCAGGTCCTGAAGATGTTGAGCGTCGGCGCGGTCCTTGATCCGGCGATCCCCAGCGAGAGCACGGACGATCGTGCGGCCCGTGCGGCAGCCCGCGAACGCGGTGTCAAGCACATCGTGGCGCGTGCGGGGGAGGCGTTCAAAATCGGCGCGCTGCGGCTCCGAGTCCTGTGGCCCGACGGGCCCGGCGCGGTCGGCGACGACCCGAACAACCACGCGGTCGTGCTCGTCGCCTCATACGGGCAGACCGATGCGCTGTTCACCGCCGACGCGGAGTCGGACGTCACCGGCCGCCTCCAGCTTCCCCCGGTCGAGATACTCAAGGTCGCGCACCACGGATCCGCCGATGACGGGCTCGGCGACGAGTTGAAGGAGCTGCGGCCGCGGATCGCAGTCATCTCCGTCGGCGCCGGAAACGACTACGGGCACCCGACGCCGTCGACCTTGGCGAGCCTCGCAACCGTCCAGGGTCTCGCCGTCTACCGAACCGACCTGGACGGCCGAGTCGTGGTCGAGTCCGACGGCCGGCGCATCTCGGTACGGACGAACCGCTGATTATGCTTGGCCGCGATGTCCTCCGATCCGCTGCTGTCGGTCTATCTCCTCACCGGCAGCGACCGGCCGAAGCACCTGCGCGCGCTCCGCCGTCTTCGTGCGCGCTTCGGCCCGGAAGCCGTGGAGCAACTCTCGGCAGAGTCCGTGACCGGTGCCGATGCGGTCGCGGCGTGCAATGCGCTCGGGTTGTTCGGCGGACACGAGGGCGGCCGGCTCGTGATCGTCGACGGCGTCGAACGCTGGCGAAAGGCCGACGTGGAAGCCGTCGAGTCATATCTTGGGAATCCAGTCGAGGGTGCGGTCCTCGCGCTGTACGCGGAGAGCCCCCTGCGCGGCGCGGCGCTCGTCAATCTGGTCGAGAAGCACGGCCAGGTGCTCGACTACAACGTCCCGAAGGCGAGCAACCTCTACCGCTGGGTCGCCGGCGAGTTCAAGCGTCTGGACATCAAGTCCGACGCCGATGCGGCCCGAGCACTCGTCGAGATCGTCGGCGACGACACGATGGCGCTCTCGAGCGAGATCCTGAAGCTCGGAGCGTGGGCAGGAGGAGAGCCGATCGGCCGCGAGGACGTGGAGCGCCTCGCCGCGCCGGCGCGCGAGTCCGCGGCATGGGCGCTGACAGACGCCTGGGGCGCGCGTGATCTGCCCACTTTGCTCGAAGCGTGCGAGCTCGCGTTGGAGCGAAACAAGGAGCCGTTCCTGCTCGCGGTCAGCCTCGCGTCTCATGTCGGCCGGGTGCGCGCCGCGCAGGCCCTAGCCGAGGAAGGCCTCGGTACACGTGACGTCGCGACCCGGCTGAAGATGAAGGAGTTCCCGGCCCGGAAGGCGCTTCAGCACGCAGAGCGCTACTCGCGCAACGAGCTCGATGCAGCGCTCGTCCGGCTCGCCGACCTCGACGCGGCGATCAAAGGTGCGTCGAGGCTGTCCTCGGAGCTCGAGCTGCTTCGCGCCCTGATCGACGTCACCCGGCCCGTCGAGCAGCCGGTCGCGTCCGGCTAGCTCTTCGCGACGAGCCGCGCGGCCTGGGCCTTCTTGCGCGCCGCAGTGTTGCGGTGGATCGCGCCGCGGGCAGCCGCCCGGTCGATCCAGCGCTGAAGCGACGTGTGCTCGGACGCGATCGTGTCCTTGTCGCCGGCCTCGACCGCAACCTCCAGCCGACGCGTGATCGTCTTTACGGTCGACCGGTAGCGCAGGTTCTCGCCGCGATCCTCCGCGGACGTGCGCACGCGCTTCTTCTGCTGCTTGATGTTCGGCATCCGTAGAAAGGCCCGCAAAGAAGCGGGCTCGGCGATGGTACCAGAGGTTTTCGCCACACAATCGCCACGTTCCCGTCACCCACGAATGCGCTTTTCGAAACTAGACTCGCAGTGGGGAGGAGGTCTTGGGTACCAGCGGTGACCCGTCCCGGGAGGACACGGTGATCCGTCCCAGGAGGACACGGCCCGCCCCGACAGGCGGCGTTCCTATACTCGCCGCGTGGATGAGCGGGCCTCGGGCCGCGTAGAGAAGCGGGCCTCGGGCGGCCGGCGACTAGCCTGGAAGACCGCGGTCTTCTCGGTCGCGACCGGCCTCTCGCGCATCCTTGGCCTCGTCCGCGAGATCGTCGCCGCGTACTACTTCGGCGCGACCGGCAAGATCAACGCGTTCACGGTCGCCTTCCAGGTGCCCAACCTCATCCGCTCGCTCGTCGCGGATGCTGCGCTCTCCTCGGCGTTCGTCCCCGTCTTCAGCGAACTGCTCGAGAGAGGCGAGCGCAAGCGCGCCTGGCGCGTCGCCTCGACCCTCTTCTGGCTCCTCCTGCTCGGCCTGGGGGCGCTCACCGCGCTCCTGATCGTCTTCGCGCCGCTCATCATCGCGCCATTCGGCGACCCCGGCGGCGACAAGCAGCTCGCGATCACGCTCTCACGAATCCTGTTCCCGATCGTCGTCCTGCTCGGGGTCTCCGGGATCATCGTCGGGATCCTCAACAGCTACGAGCACTTCACGGTGCCGGCGCTGACCCCCGTCTTCTGGAACCTCGCGATCATCGCCGGCCTCGTGCTCGGCGTTCCGCGGGCCGAGACGCTCGACACGAAGCTCTACGTCTACGCGATCTCGATCGTCATCGGGACGGTGATCCAGGTGCTGCTCCCCCTGCCGTGGCTGTACGGGCTCGACGACCGATTGCGGCTCGCCTTCGACTGGCGCGACCCGGCCGTGCGGCGCGTGTTCGTGCTGATGCTGCCGGTGACGATCGGGCTCGGCCTCATCAACTTCAACCTTGTCGTCAACACGCTCTTCGCCTCGAGGTTCATCGATCCCGACCTTGCCCCGCGTGCGATCGACGCCGCCTTCCGGATCTACATGCTCCCCCAGGGCATGTTCTCCGTCGCAATCGCGACGGTGCTCTTCCCCCGCCTCTCTCGGCTGTCGGCGCGCCAGGACATGGACGGCTTTCGCCATACCGTCGCGCTCGGCGTCCGTCAGATCGCGTTCACGCTCGTGCCGGCGAGCGTATTCACCGCCATTCTCGCGACCCCGATCACGCGGATCGTCTACCAGCGCGGCGCGTGGACCGTCGAGGACACGAAGGTCACGGCCAGCGCGCTCGCAGCCTTCTCGCTCGGCCTCACGTTCAACGGCGTCATGCTGATGCTGAATCGCGCGTTCTTCAGCCTCCAGACGCCGTGGACGCCGACGGCAATCGCGGTCGGCAACCTCGTCGTGAACACCCTGCTCGCGGCGGCCCTGTACCACCTCGGCACCTGGGGCATCCCGCTTGCCACCTCACTCGCCAACATCTTCGGCTCGGCGGCGCTGCTGCTCGTCTTCCGCCACCGACTCGGCCGCATCGAGTTCCGGGGGACGGCGAGCTCGTTCTTACGGGTCACGGTCGCCTCGGCCGCGCTCGCCGCAGTCGCCTATCCGGTCTGGTACCTGCTCGACCAGGCGCTCGGACGCTCAGTCCTGGCCCAGACCGCGTCGCTCGGCTCGGCGTTCGTAGCCGGCTTCGCGGTCTACCTAATTTCGTGCCGTTTGCTGGGAGTTCGTGAGCTGAACGCGTTGCTATCGTTGCGGAGCCGCTTCCACCGCGGCTGATCTCGTATGGACCAAGAACGAATCCGCAACTTCTCGATCATCGCGCACATCGACCACGGCAAGTCGACGCTCGCGGACCGCATCCTCGAGGTGACGAACACCGTTACCGGCCGCGATATGCGCGCTCAGGTGCTCGACTCGATGGAGCTCGAGCGCGAGCGCGGGATCACGATCAAGGCTCAGGCAGTCCGAGTGGACTGGAAGGGGCACGAGCTGAACCTGATCGACACGCCCGGGCACGTGGACTTCACCTACGAGGTCTCGCGGGCGCTACAGGCGTGTGAAGGCGCGGTGCTCGTCGTCGACGCGGCCCAGGGAATCGAAGCGCAGACCGTCGCCAACGCCTACCTCGCGATCGAGAACGACCTCGAGCTGCTCCCGGTCGCGAACAAGATCGACCTTCCGCAGGCCGACGCGGACAGCGCAGCACGGGAGCTGGCCGGCCTCGTCGGTGACACACCGGATCACGTGCTGAGGGTCTCCGCCAAGACCGGCGACGGCGTGGAGGCCGTGCTCGACGCGATTGTCGAGCGGATCCCACCGCCGAGCGGCGAACCAGGGGCACCGGCGCGCGCACTCGTCTTCGACTCCTCGTACGACCAGTACCGGGGTGTGGTCGCGTTCGTCCGCGTCGTCGACGGCCAGTTCCGCGCGCGCGAGAACGTGCTCGCGATGGCGCAGGGCACCCGCTTCGAAACGGAGGAGGTCGGCTTCTTCTCGCCGACGATGAAGGCGGCCGACACGCTCGGCGCGGGCGAAGTCGGCTACATCGTCACTGGGCTGAAGGACGTCGCCAAGCTCCGCGTCGGGGACACACTCACGACCCAGGCCCGGCCGGCGAGCCAGCCGCTGCCCGGGTACAAGGACGTCAAGCCGATGGTCTTCGCGGCGCTCTTCCCGACGGACTCGGACGAGTACCCGCAGCTCCGCGACGCGCTCGAGCGGCTCAAGCTGAACGACGCCTCGCTGTCCTACGAGCCCGAGACCTCGCAGGCGCTCGGCTTCGGCTTCCGCTGCGGCTTCCTCGGCCTGCTGCACATGGAGATCGTTCGTGAGCGGCTCGAGCGCGAGTTCGACCTCGACTTGCTCGTGACCGCGCCGACGGTCGCCTACGAGGTGACGACTCCTACGGGCGAGGTCGTCGAGGTGCACAACCCGGCCGAGATGCCGCCGGAGCGCGAGCGTGTGGACGAGCCGTACGTGCGCGCGTCGATCGTCGTTCCCAAGGACGGTGTCGGCCAGGTGATGGAGCTCTGCAACGACCGTCGCGGCCGATTCGACCACATGGAGTACCCGTCGCCGGAGCGCGTACTGCTCATCTACGAGCTGCCGCTGGCGGAGATCGTCTTCGACTTCTACGACCAGCTGAAGTCGCGGACAAGCGGCTACGCGAGTTTCGACTACGACTTCGCGGGCTTTCGCGAGGGCGAGCTCGTCCGGCTCGACGTCCTCGTCGGAGGCGAGCCGGTGGATGCGCTGTCGCTCGTCGTCCATCGCGACGAGGCCTATTCGCGCGGGCGGACGCTCGTCGATCGGCTGCGTGCGGAGATTCCGCGCCAGATGTTCGATGTCCCGGTCCAGGCCGCGATCGGCTCGCGGATCGTCGCGCGCGAAACGATCAAGGCGAAGCGGAAGGACGTGCTCGCAAAGTGCTACGGCGGCGACATCACGCGCAAGCGCAAGCTGCTCGAGCGCCAGAAGGCGGGCAAGCGTCGGATGAAGCAGGTGGGCGCCGTCGAGGTGCCGCAGGAAGCGTTTCTCGCCGTGCTCAACCTGGACGACTCGAAGCGATGAGCGGGCCCGTCCGACACCTCTACGTGCACCTGCCCTTCTGCGCGCATCGCTGCGGCTACTGCGACTTCGTGACGATCGTCGGTCGCGAGGGCTGGCACGGCAGGTACGTCGACGCGCTCCTGGCGGAGCTCGAGCTCGAGCACGGCCGGCTCGCCGATCGGGTCGAGACCGTGTTCCTCGGGGGCGGCACGCCCACGCTGACGGACAGCGCCGAGCTCCAGCGGCTCCTCGCGGCACTGCCGGCCGCGGATGAGATGACCGTGGAGGCGAATCCCGAGACTGTCACGCCGGCGCTGGCGCTGATGCTCCGCGAGGCGGGTGTGACGCGCGTCTCGCTCGGCGCGCAGAGCTTCCAGTGGGAGCTTCTGCAGGTGCTCGAGCGCCGGGCCTCGCCGGATGCCGTCCGAAGCGCGTTCTACCATCTCCGTGATGCCAGTTTTGACAACATCTCTCTCGACCTTCTGCACGGGATTCCCGGCCAGAGCGCCGCCGCTCTCGAGGCTGACATCGACGAAGCACTGGCGCTCGCGCCGGAGCACATCTCGTACTACGAGCTCGAGTCCAAGCCGGGCACGAGGTTCGCCCACGCGCACGGGGCGGAGCTCGCTCGCCAGGCCGAGGCGATGGAGGGTTACTTCGACCTTGTTGTCGAGCGTCTGAACGCGGCCGGTTATCGTTGGTACGAGACCGCGAACTTCTGTCTCGGCGGCGAACGTGACCTGCGGGCTCAGCACAACCTCGCGTACTGGCTCGGGCGCGACTACCTCGGTCTCGGGATCGGCGCCGTGTCGACGCTCGGTAGCGAGCGCCGGCGGAACACGCCGCGTCTGCACGCATACGTGAGCTCGCTGGCACGAGGCGGCGCGCCGCCACGGGACGTCGAGCAGCTCGACGAGCTCACCCGCGAGCAGGAGCGGCTGATGCTCGGCCTGCGACTCGACACGGGTTTGCCCCTGGCCGAGGCGGTGCGGTCGCTCGACTCCGATGCGCTCGGCCGCGTCGAGCGGCTCGGTCTCGCGAGCCTCCGTGCCAATCGGGACGGACAGCCGACCCTGGTCCTGACCCCACGCGGGCGGCGGCTCGGCGGCGCCGTGACCGTGGAGCTGCTCGCCTAAAATTTCCTGCATATGGCCGAAGCGAGCACAACGCTGACCGAGCGCCAGGCAGAGATCCTGCGGCGAGTGGTCGAGGAGTACGTCGAGAGCGGTGAGCCGGTGGGCTCGAAGAACCTCGTCGCGCGGGCCGGCATGACCGTCTCGCCGTCGACCGTCCGGGCAGAGCTGGCCGAGCTCGAGCGTTTCGGGCTGCTGACGCATCCGCACACGTCGGCCGGCCGCGTCCCGACGGAGGCCGGGTATCGCCTCTACGCGGGTTCGCTGCTCGAGCGGCTCGAGCCGCGCCCGAGCCCGTTCCCGCTCGACCTCGCCGCCGCGCGCAGCGAGCTCGAAGCCGCGCTCCAGGAGACGACCGAGACCCTGTCGCAGGCGACCCGTCTGCTGGCGCTCGTCTCCGCCCCGCGGCTCCAGACTGCGACCGTCCGGCACATCGAAGTGCTCGTCCTCCAGCCCCAGGTGTTGATGGTCGTGATGATCACGTCCACCGGTGGCGTGTCGAAACGGCTGTTCGCCCTGGCGGACCCGGTCGACACGGGCGTCGCGCTCTGGGCCGGGGAGTACCTGAACGAGGAGCTCGCCGGGCTCGAGCTCGGGAGCGTGGCTCTGCGTCGCCGGTTCGACGACCCGGGGCTGTCCGCTCGTGAGCGGGCGTTCCTCGAGCTGTTGCGGCCCGCCTTCACCGAGCCGACGGGCGAAGACGAGCAGCGGCTCTACGTCGGAGGCGCCGCGAGCCTGCTCGGCGAGGTGCGAGCGGACGAGCTCGCGGCCTGCCAGCGGCTCCTCGAGGCGCTCGAGAAGCGGGCGGCGATCCTCGAGCTATTAGGCGAGACGCTCGGCTCGCGACGGCCGTTCGTGCGCGTCGGAGTCGAGCTCGAGAACCCGGCGCTGCGCGAGGTGGCGCTCGTCGGCGCTTCGTACGGCCTCTCGACGCGCACGCTCGGAGCGGTGAGCCTGGTCGGGCCGCTGCGAATGGACTACGAGAAGGCGATCCGGTCCGTGCGCGCGGCCGCGCACGAGCTCTCTCGCTTCGTCGAAGCGGTGTACGAAGAGAACTGATGGCGACCACCGGTCGCGACTACTACGAGGTGCTCGGCGTCGGGCGCTCGGCCACGGAGGCCGAGATCAAGCGCGCATTCAGGCGGCTCGCCCGCGAGCTGCACCCGGACGTCTCCAACGCGCCGGACGCCGACGAGCGCTTCAAGGAGGCCGTGGAGGCGTACGAGGTGCTCTCCAAGTCCGAGACCCGGGAGCTGTACGACCGCTTCGGGCACGCCGGGCTGCGGAGCGGTGGGTTCCGCCCGACCGCGTTCGACTTCGGAAGCCTGGCCGACATCTTCTCGGCCTTCTTCGGTGACGATGTGTTCGGGGTCGCGACCGGCCCGCGACGAGCTCGAGGCGCTGACATCGCCGCGGAAATCGAGATCGACCTCGAGGAGGCTGCAACGGGCGTCACTCGCTCGGTGCCGGTCCAGGTTGCGATGCGCTGCGCGGAATGCGGCGGCGACGGCGTCCAGCCCGGCACGCCCGTCTCGACGTGCGAGGAGTGCGGAGGAACCGGCCGCATCCAACAGGTGACGCGCACGGCCCTGGGCGAGTTCATTCGCGCGCAGCCGTGTGGACGGTGCGGCGGGAGTGGGCGCATCGTCGAGCACCCCTGCGAGACCTGCTCCGGCGCGGGGCGGACGCTCGAGGAGCGCAGTCTCGACGTGCAGGTTCCGCCGGGCATCCACGACGGGCAGCGCATCAGGCTCTCGGGCGAAGGCCACGCGGGCGCGCTCGGGGGTCAGGCGGGTGACGTCTACCTGCTCGTCCGGATCCGCCCGCACGACCGGCTCGTGCGCGAGGGCGACGACGTCTACTCGACCGTCGACCTGACGATGACCGAGGCCGCCCTCGGTGCGCAGACGAAGATCTTCACGCTCGAGGGCGAAGAGGAGCTCGAGTTCGAGGCCGGGACACAGCCCGGCGCCGTACATGTCCTGCGGGGCCGCGGCATGCCGGTGCTCCAGGGCTTCGGCCGGGGTGACCACCGAGTCCTCGTCAACGTCGTCGTGCCGCGGCAGCTGACCGACGAGCAGCGACGCCTCCTCGGCGACTTCGAGCAGACGGCGACCGAGGAGACGTACAAGCCCGACGAGGGCTTCTTCGAGAAGCTGAAGAGCGCCTTCCGCTGAGCCTGCTCCGCGCCTCCATCGTCGTTTCCGGGGTGCACGTCGAGGAGGCGACTGCGGCGATGCTCGAGCTCTTTCCCGACGGCTTCGCAGAGCTGGAGGGCCGCGATGCAACCGAGCTCGTGGCCTTCACCGACGAGGCCGGAGCAGAACGGCTGCGGGCGAGGTTCGGCGACGTTCTCGTCGAGGCCGTGCCCGACGGCTGGGAGAGCGAGTGGATGCGCTTCCACCGCCCGATCGAGGTGGGTTCGCTCTGGATCGGGCCCCCGTGGGAGGAGCCGACCCGTGGGCTCGTGCCGGTCGTGATCGACCCCGGGCTCGCATTCGGGACCGGAGCGCATCCGACGACGCAGCTCTGCATCGAGCTTCTCCAGTCCCTCGAGGGCGCGAGCCTCCTCGACGTCGGCTGCGGCTCCGGTGTGCTCGCGATCGCGGCCTGCAAGCTCGGCTACGAGCCGGTCACCGCCGTCGACGCCGACGAGGCGGCGGTCGAGGCGACGCAGCGCAATGCGGCCGCAAACGGTGTCGTCGTCGACGCGAGACTGTTCGACGCCGGTGGTGGAACGCTTCCCGGAGCAGAGATCGCCTTCGCGAACATCGACCTGAGGACGATTGCGCGGTTGCAACCGTCGAACCGCTGCCGCGTGCTCGTGACCTCTGGCTACTACGAGTCCGACCGGCCGGCGGTCGCCGGATTCGGGCATGTCAAGCGCCGGGTGAAGGAGCAATGGGCAGCTGACTTGTTCAGGCGGGAGTAGCATCCGCCTCCCGTGGCGACGTTCTCCGTTCGCTTCCTCGGCTGCAAGGTTTCGCATTCGGATGCGCACGCGATTCGCGAGGCGTTGCTTCGCGACGGCCACGAGGAGCGCGACGGAGCGGAGATCGCCGTCGTCAACACGTGCTGCGTGACGAACGAGGCGGTCCGCAAGTCGCGGCAGGCTGTGTCACGGGCTGCGCGGACCCACCGGCGCGTGTACGTGACCGGGTGCGCGGCCAACCTCGAGCGCGCATTCGTCGGGCTGCCGGAGAACGTGACCGTCGTCTCGCGGCGGGCCGAGGACACGGCGGGGTTCGTCGCGGGCGACGTCGGCGCGATCGGGTGCGTCCAGGCCGATGCGCGGCTCGACCGCGTCCGCGCATTCGTTCGCGTCCAGGACGGGTGCAGCTTTTCATGCAAGTTCTGCGTGATTCCGCTCGTGCGCGGCCCCTCGCGCAGCCGAGGCGCAGATGCGGTCCTGCGGGAGGTCGGCAAGCGGGTCGAGCAGGGGCACCGCGAGGTCGTGCTCACCGGGATCAATCTCGGCTGCTTCCGCGACCGTGAGCGCGGCTACACGCTTGCTCGGCTCGTGCGCGAGGCCGGCGCCACGCCCGGGTTGCAGCGCCTGCGCCTGTCCTCGATCGAGGTCAACCACGTGAACGACGAGCTCGTGCGCGCGCTGCGGGAGACGCCGACCGTCTCCAGGCACCTGCATGTGCCGCTGCAGTCCGGCGACGACCATGTGTTGAGCGCGATGGGGCGGCGCTACACGTCTGCGACGTATCTTCGCCGCCTGGAGCCGCTCGCGGACTTCAATCTGACGGCCGACGTGATCGTCGGCTTTCCCACCGAGGACGAGGAGGCGTTCGAGCAAACGCGACGGGTTCTGGCCGCAGTCGGCGCGACGAAGGTGCACGTCTTCCCGTACTCGCCGAGGCCCGGGACTGCGACCGCAGCCGAGGATCCCGTGGCGGCGTCGGTGAAGAAGCGCCGCAGCGCGCGGCTGCGTGCCGACTCGCACGAGGCGTGCCTCGGGCGATGGCGCTCGAAACTCGGCGCGACGGACGAGGTGCTCGTCGACCGTCCCGGGCGCGGGTACGGCGACGACTATTCCCCGTGGCTCGTGGACGAGGCGGCGCCGGTCGGCGATCTCGTGTCCGTGCGCGCCGTCCGCGTCGAGGAGGAGGGGATCGTCGGTGCCGTCTGATTGCCTGTTCTGCAAGCTCTACGCGGACGGCGACCACGTTCGGAAGGGCGACGGCTTCGTGGCGATCGCGGACATCAACCCCCGGGCAGACACACATCTGCTCGTGATTCCCGAGCGCCACGTCGAGACGTTTCGCGAGATCGGCGAGTTTCCGGCGGACGAGACCCAGCGGATGCTCGAGTTCGTGGCTGAGACCGCGCGCGAGGTGGGGCTCGATGACTACCGCGTCGTCGTCAACGTCGGGCCCGGGGGCGGGCAGACGGTTTTCCACCTGCACTGGCACGTGCTCGGCGGGCGCATGAAAGGGATTCCAGGATGAGCCTGATCGCGGAGATCGAGGACGAGCTCGCCGTCGCGATGCGGGAGCGCGACGCGCCGCGCCGCGACACGTTGCGGCTGATCCTCTCGAACCTTCGGTCGGCCGAGAAGGAGCTGCAGCGGGAGCTGAACGACCAGGAGGAGCTCCAGGTGCTCCAGCGCGAGCGCAAGAAGCGCATCGAGGCCGCGGAGGCGTACCGCGAGGCCGGCAACGAGGAGCGCGCGGAGGCCGAGGAGGACGAGCTCGACGTGATCGAGGAGTTCATGCCGGAGCCGCTGTCCGAGCAAGAGCTCGAGTCGATCATCGACGACGCGATCGCGGAAAGTGGCGCCACGAGCATGCGCGACCTCGGCCGGGTGATGGCCGACGTGATGCCGCAGGTCGCGGGCCGCGCCGACGGGTCGGCGGTGAGCCAGCTCGTCCGCGAGAAGCTCGCCTGAGCGCCCTCGGCGCGGACGCCTCTTAGTCCGGTACCCCCAACCTCCTCCCCAAGGCAATCGTATCGAGGAAAAGCGCACGTGTCTGTGCCGGATTCGAGCCTGAAGCGTCGCAGTCGGGCCGCCGGTGCGCGCCTACACTTCGACGCATGCAGCAGGTGCTCGATGTCTCGAACGACGTCGCCGCGGAGCTCGCGGCGATCGGCGACGGCGTGCTCAGAAGCTCTTCGCGACCGGCTCCGGGTCACGATTCGTCTGCGCGGCAACCGGCTGACGATCGAGGGCGACGACCAGCGGGTCACCGAGGCCCGCGCTGTCGTCGACGAGCTGGTCGAGCTCGCAGAAGGCGGCCACGAGATCGGGCCGTCCACCGTCGACGCGGTGCTCGGTGCGCTCGATCAGGTCGAGGACGTGCGCCAGGTGTTCGAGGACGTCGTCTGGCGCCATCGCGGCAAGAAGATCGCGCCCAAGACCGTGACCCAGAAGCGCTACGTCGATGCGATCCGCGACTACGTCGTCACGTTCGGCATCGGCCCGGCCGGAACGGGCAAGACTTATCTCGCCATGGCGCTCGCGGTCGCGGCACTCGCCGACCGGCAGGTGGGCCGGATCATCCTCACCCGCCCGGCAGTCGAAGCGGGCGAACGGCTCGGGTACCTCCCGGGGACGATGCTCGAGAAGGTCGACCCGTACCTGCGCCCGCTCTTCGACGCGCTCTACGACATGCTCGACGCCGACCGGCTCGCCTCGTACATGGAGAAGGGCATCGTCGAGGTGGCGCCGCTCGCGTTCATGCGCGGCCGCACGCTGAACGACTCGTTCATCATCCTCGACGAGGCGCAGAACACGAGCCCGGAGCAGATGCAGATGTTCCTGACGCGGCTCGGCTTCGGTTCGAGGATCGTCGTCACCGGCGACGTGACCCAGGTCGACCTGCCGCGCGAGCAGGCGTCGGGCCTGATCCAGGTGCAGGACATCCTCGGCTCGCTCGACGGCGTCGCATTCGTGCGCTTCGGGCACGAGGACGTCGTCCGGCACAAGCTCGTTCAGCGCATCGTGGAGGCGTACCGCAAGCACGCGGAGGAGACCGGCACGCAGCGTCGGAAGTGACGCTGTGGTCACGGTCGAGATCGAGAACCGGAGCGGAGCGAACGTCGACCAGCACGCCGCCGAGGAGTTGGCGCGCCGCGTGCTCTCGGCCGAAGGCATCGAGGAGGGCGAACTCGGGCTGTTCTTCGTCGACCCTGACGAGATGCGCACGCTGAAGCGCGAGCACCTCGGTCAGGACGAGGCGACCGACGTCCTCTCGTTTCCGATCGACGGACGGGATGACCTACCCGACGGGGTCCCGCGCCAGCTCGGTGATGCCGTCCTGTGTCCGCAGGTCGTTGGCGAAGCGTGGCGGGCGCCGCTCATCCACGGGCTGCTGCACCTGCTCGGCTATGACCACGGCGTCGAGATGGAACGTCGCGAGACGGAGCTCGCGTGATGGCCGCTCCAACTCGCCGCGGCCCGTCACTGATCGAGAGCTTCAACTTCGCGTTCGAGGGTGTGATCCACGTCCTGCGCACGCAGCGGAACATGCGCATCCACTTCGCGATCGCGGCCGCGGTGCTGATCGCGGCCGTCGCAGTGGGGGTGGGCAGGATCGAGCTGATCGCGCTGCTGATCGTGATCTCCTTCGTGCTGATCGCGGAGATGATCAACTCGGCGCTCGAGGCCGGGATCGACGTCGCGACGACCTCGTTCGACCCGCTGGCCAAGCTGGCGAAGGACATCGCCGCCGGCGCGGTTCTGATCGCGACCGTGAACGCGGTCGCCGTCGGCTACCTCGTCTTCTCGGACGTCTTCGTCAACCGCAGCTCGCGTCTGATCGAGCGGCTCCGGGACGCGCCGGCCGAGTTGACCGTGATCGCGCTTGTGCTCACGATCATCCTCGTGCTCGGTACGAAGGCATACACGGGGCGCGGCACGCCGCTGCGCGGGGGGCTTCCATCGGGGCACGCCGCCGTCGCGTTCGGCAGCTGGATGGCGGTGACGCAGGTCGTGGGCGACTCGCAGCACTGGTTCCTGATCACTTCGCTGACGTTCCTGATGGCGGTGCTCGTCGCGCAGACACGGATCGAATCGGGCGTGCACTCGTTCCTCGAGGTCGTCTACGGCGCCGTGCTGGGAGCGCTGGCCGTCCTCGTCATCTTCCAGGTATTCGGATGAGCGCCGAGCTGTACGACCGGGCCGTCGCCGCCTCCGACCGCGCGTACGCGCCGTATTCGAACTTCAACGTCGGAGCCGTGGTGCGGGCGCGCGACGGACGGCTGTTCGAAGGCGTGAACGTCGAGAACGCCTCGTATCCACTCGGGATCTGCGCGGAGCGGACGGCGATCGCGTGCGCGGTCGTCGGGGGTTGCCGTCCCGGCGATCTCGAGGAGATCGCGATCACGGCGTCGCCCTGCGGCGGGTGCCGGCAGTGGATCTACGAGTTCCGCTTCGACCGCGTCACGTTCAAGAACGCAGACGGCGAGGTCGTCACCCGGACGCCTGCGCAGCTGCTCCCCGAGACGTTCGAGCTGTGAAGTCGGGGTTCGTCGCAGTCGCGGGGCGCCCGAACGTAGGCAAGTCGACGCTCGTCAACGCACTCGCCGGCGGCAAGGTGGCGATCGTCTCAGACAAGCCGCAGACGACGAGGCGGCGGATCGCGGGCGTCGTCAACGGAGACGGGTACCAGCTCGTGCTCGTCGACCTACCCGGCTTTCAGCGCCCGCTCGACCCGATGACTGAGCGGATGCAGCGCACCGTCGACCAGGCGTTCGAGGACGTCGACGCCGTGCTATTCGTCCTCTCTACGCGGGACCGGATCGGCGCAGGCGACCGCTTCATCGCCAAGCGGGTCTTCTCGCTCGGCGTCCCGGTCGTGATCGCGCTGAACAAGGTCGACCGGCTCAAGCCCAGCCACGTCGCGACGCAGATGGACACCGCGTCCAAGCTCGGGGACTTCCACGCGCTGCACCCCGTGAGCGCGAAGACGGGCGACGGGATCGCAGACCTCCGCGACGAGCTCGTCGATCTGCTGCCGGAGGGGCCGGCCTACTTTCCGCCCGAGCAGCGAAGCGATCTCTCACAAGAAGAGGAGATCGGCGAACTGATCCGCGAGAAGGCGCTTGCGCTCACGCGCGAGGAGGTGCCGCACGCAATTTCGGTCGAGGTCGAGGAGGTCGACGAGAAGATCGTGCGGGCGAGTCTCTACGTCGAGACCGAGTCGCAGAAGCAGATCGTCGTCGGCAAGGGCGGGTCGGTCGTGAAGGAGATCGGCGTCCGCGCCCGGCCCGAGATCGAGCACCTGCTCGGTCATCCGGTCTTCCTCGAGTTGCAGGTCAAGGTGAAGCCGAAATGGCGCCGCGACGAGCGATTGCTCGAACGCCTGGGAATCTGATGGCGATCGAGCTCGTCTACGAGACGCATTCGACGACGATCGACAACGAGACCGGCATCGCGACGGGCTGGCTCGAAGGCCGCCTGTCGGAGATGGGTCGCAGGCAGGCGGCAGAGCTCGGCGAGCGCCGGAGCGACGACGGCCTCGCGGCCGTCTTCACGTCGGATCTCGGCCGTGCGATCGAGACTGCGGAGATCGCGTTCGCGGGATCGCAGCTTCCGGTCCACCACGACGGGAGGCTTCGCGAGTGCAACTACGGCGAGCTGAACGGGACGCCGGCCGCCGACATCGAGGCCGAGCGCGTGCACCGGATCGACGAGCCCTTCCCGGGCGGCGAGAGCTACCGCCAGGTTGTCGAGCGCACGCGGAGCTTTCTGAACGACCTGTTCCCCGAGTTCGAGGGCTCTCGTGTTCTGCTGATTGCGCATTCGGCGAACCGCTGGGCGCTACAGCATCTGCTGCTGGGAGCCCGGCTCCAGGAGGTCGTCGCGGCGCCTTTCGACTGGCAGGAGGGCTGGGAGTACGCGCTCGCCGGCGAGCTGCCGGTGCAGGGCTAGACTCCTCGTATGGCCAAGGCGCCCGTGCTGGCAACGGGGTTCGAGCTTCCTCTCGAGCCGCGATTGCCACGGATCGGCTCGGTCGACGCGGTCGCGCTCGAGGAGCGTGCCGCGGCCCTCGCGAAGCGGTCGATCAAGCGTGAGGCGAAGCTGTTCGCGCTCGATCTGGCGGTGCGGATGATGGATCTGACGACGCTCGAGGGCGCCGACACGCCCGGCAAGGTCGCTGCGCTCACGTCGAAGGGCATCCGGCCCGACCCGTCCGACGCAACGGTTCCGTCGGTCGCGGCGATCTGCGTCTACCCGAATCTCGTGCCGACGGCAGTCGAGCGCACGCGCGGGACGAGCGTCAAGGTCGCGTCGGTGGCGACGGCCTTCCCGTCGGGTCAGGCGCCGACGGATGTGAAGGTGGCCGAGGTGCGTGAGGTCGTCGAGATGGGCGCGGACGAAGTGGACATGGTCATCGACCGCGGCGCGTTCCTCTCGGGCCGCTACGCAAAGGTCTACGACGAGATCGTGAAGGTGAAGGAGGCGGCCGGCGAGGCGCACGTGAAGGTGATCCTCGAGACGGGCGAGCTGGGGACGTACGACAACGTGCGCCGGGCGAGCCTGCTCGCGATTGCGGGCGGCGCGGACTTCATCAAGACGTCGACGGGCAAGCTTCCGTCCGCGGCGACGCTGCCCGTGACGCTGGTGATGCTCGAGGCGATTCGCGATGTCTACGAGGAGACGGGACGGCGGGTCGGGATGAAGCCTGCAGGCGGGATCCGGCACGCGAAGCAGGCGGTGCAGTACCTCGTCCAACTGCACGAGACGCTAGGGCCCGAGTGGCTGACGCCCGACCTGTACCGGCTCGGCGCGTCCTCGTTGCTGAACGACGTTCTGATGCAGATCCGAAAGGAGAAGACGGGCAGGTACCAAAGCCCGGACTACTTCACCGTTGACTGATTCGGCCCGGAATCGGCACACGCGCGCGCGAGTCCGACGACTACCGTCCAACCCCACCCTCTATGGGTGGGGGGTGGGTGGTGGGCGTAGCCCGCGGGGCTCGTCGTGAGCGAGCTCGAGCGGAAGCGCGACCAGGCCCCCGTCCCGGCGGCTTGGGACTACGCGCCCGCGCCGGAGGCTCGCGACCTCGTTCAGCTGCGCGAGCGGTACGGCCTCTTCGTCGGCGGCGAGTGGCTCGAGCCGAGTGAGGCGTACACGACGATCGACCCCTCGAGCGAGGAGCCGCTCGCCGAGATCGGCCAGGCGACCCGCGAAGAGGTGGGCCAGGCCGTCGGCGCCGCGCGCGAGGCCTTCGAGAACGGCTGGTCTGCGACCTCTCCCGCCGAGCGCGCCAAGTACCTGTTCCGCATCGCGCGCATCCTCCAGGAGCGCTCGCGCGAGTTCGCTGTCCTCGAGTCCCTGAACGGCGGCAAGCCGATCCGCGAGTCGCGCGACGTCGACCTCCCGCTCGCCGCGGCGCACTTCTTCTACTACGCGGGCTGGGCGGACAAGCTCGAGTACGCGTTCCCGAACCGCGACCCGCGCCCGATCGGCGTTGCCGGCCAGATCGTGCCGTGGAACTTCCCACTGCTCATGCTCGCGTGGAAGATCGCGCCCGCCCTCGCCGCGGGGAACACGGTCGTCCTCAAGCCCGCGGAGACGACGCCCTTGTCAGCTCTACTCTTCGCAGACGTTCTACGACAGGCCGAGCTGCCGTCGGGCGTCGTCAACATCGTCACCGGCGACGGCCGCACGGGCGCGGCTCTCGTCGAGCACCCAGACGTCGACAAGATCGCGTTCACCGGCTCGACCGAGGTCGGGAAATCGATCCAGCGCCAGCTCGCAGGCACCGGGAAGCACCTGACGCTCGAGCTCGGCGGGAAGGCCGCGAACGTGATCTTCGACGACGCCGCGCTCGACCAGGCGGTCGAAGGGAATCGTCAACGGCATCTACTTCAACCAAGGCCACGTCTGCTGCGCGGGGTCGCGGCTGCTCGTCCAGGAATCGATCTACGAACCGCTGATCGGCAAGCTCAAGCGCCGCCTGACGACGCTGCGCGTCGGCGACCCGCTCGACAAGAACACCGATGTCGGCGCGATCAACTCGAAGCAGCAGCTGGACAAGATCAGGGAGCTCGTCGCCTCGGGCGAGGAAGAGGGCGCGGAGATCTACCAGCCGCCGTGCCGCCTGCCCGAGAAGGGCTACTGGTTCGCGCCGACCGTCTTCACGAACGTCGCCCAGAGCTACCGGATCTCGCAGGAGGAGATCTTCGGCCCCGTGCTGTCCGTGCTCACGTTCCGCACGCCCGACGAGGCGGTCGAGAAGGCGAACAACACGCCGTACGGGCTCTCCGCCGGCGTCTGGACGGAGAAGGGCTCGCGCATCCTCGCGATGGCGCAGAAGCTGCGCGCGGGCGTGATCTGGGCGAACACGTACAACCGCTTCGACCCGGCCTCGCCGTTCGGCGGCTACAAGGAGTCCGGTTTCGGGCGTGAGGGCGGGCGCCACGGGCTCGAGCCGTACCTGGAGTTCGATTGAGCCGGCTTCCGGTCAAGAAGACGTACAAGCTCTACATCGGCGGCGCGTTCCCGCGCTCCGAGTCGGGGCGAACCTACGAGGCCGAGGGCGCGAACGTCGCCCGCGCGTCCCGGAAAGACCTCCGGGACGCCGTCCGCGCGGCCCGCGGCGCCTTCGCCGGCTGGTCGGGCATGACCGCCTACAACCGAGGCCAGGTCGTGTATCGGATCGCCGAGATGCTCGAGTCGCGCCGCGCCGAGTTCGCCGAGCTCAGCTCGGGCGCCGACGAGGTCGACCGCGCGATCGACCGCCTCGTCTGGTACGCCGGCTGGGCGGACAAGCTCGCGCAGGTGCTCGGCTCCTCGAACCCCGTCGCCGGCCCGTACTTCAACTTCACGGTGCCGGAGCCGACGGGCGTCGTCGGCATCCTCGCGCCCGACGAGCCGGCCCTCCTCGGGCTCGTTTCGCGCGTCGCCCCGGCGATCGTCGGCGGCAATACGACAGTCGTCGTCGCGTCCGAGACACATCCGCTCACAGCCGTCGAGGTGGCCGAGGTGCTCGCGACCTCGGATGTCCCCGGAGGAGTCGTCAACCTGCTCACCGGACACCGCGAGGAGCTCGCGCCCTGGCTCGCCGGCCACATGGACGTGAACGCGCTCGACCTCGCCGGCGCCGACGGGCAAGTCGAGGAGCTCGAACGGCTCGCAGCGGAAAACGTGAAGCGTGTCGTCCGGGGCGCAGCGGACGATCAGAGCCCGTGGGAGATCGCGTCCTTCCTCGAGTTGAAGACGGTCTGGCACCCGATCGGCGTCTAGTTAGAGTGCTCCGTCCATGAACGGTCAACGCCGTTTGAGCCAGGCGATCTCCGAGGGCGACGGCATTTCGCTGATCGCGCCCGCCACTGATGCGGATACCGCCGTCGCCGCCGAGCGCGCCGGTGCAGAAGGCGTCGTCCTGGACGCCAACATCCCCGAAGTCCGGGACGCGACGGGCCTGCCGATCCTTTGGCGCCTGGACGCGTCGCCCGCGGAGGCACTCACTGCAGGCGCGGACGGCCTGCTGCTCGCCGCCGGCTCGCTCGAGGATGACGCCGAGCACGTCGAGCGGCGCTGGCAGGAGGCGTACGACATCGGCCTCGAGTGCGTCGTCGAGGTGCGCGACGCGGACGAGCTCGAGTTGGCCCTCGAGCGCCTCGACCCGGAGATCTTCCTGCTCGCGCCCAGGGATGCGGGCGACGCCGACGACCCGCTCGCAAGCGTGCTCGACCTGCTGCCCGACATCCCCGCCGGCAAGCTCGCGATCGCCGACCTCGAGGTCACGACCCTCGACGAGATCGCCGAGCTGGAACGCGCCGGAGTGGATGCCGTGATCGTCACCTCGCACAACCTCGCAGGCCTGGTTCGTGCGGCCCCGCCCGAGGTCTAGGAGGGCTTGGTGGGACATTGCTCGTCGCCGGGGTGCGATGGTCGTTCCGAGGCCGCGGACGCAGGGAGCCCCGGTAATCACCATTACCGGGGGGACTGAGGACCCGGCCTCGGGGCGAGCAGCGCGGCCCGGCGGCTCAGCCCATGTGCCGCCAAGTCCTCCTCGCGCG
Source organism: uncultured Actinomycetes bacterium (assembly GCA_963794605.1). GTDB lineage: Bacteria > Actinomycetota > Thermoleophilia > Gaiellales > Gaiellaceae > VAXT01. The sequence goes on along the minus strand of CAWCEN010000004.1, from coordinate 385,523 downwards.
CTCGTCAACAGATGGGGCGGCCCCTGGGTCGCGCTCGCGACGCTGCTCGTGCTCGCCGCGGCGCTTCGGCTCGTCGGCATCCGGTACGGCCTTCCGTTCCCGCTCCTGAACCCCGAAGAGCGGAACATCGTCCCGCGGGCCTGGGCGATGACGCACGGCGAGGGGCTCGACCCGCACTGGTTCGACCACCCGACACTGGTCATGTACCTGCTCGCGCCGTTCCAGGCGTGGCAGAACGAGCCCTCGTACCTGACCGCGCGGATCGTGTTGGTCGCGATCGCGCTCGGCGGAGTCGCGGCCGCCTGGTGGCTGGGACGTGCGGCGTACGGGCCGGTCGCCGGCGTCGTCGCCGCGGCGACCGTAGCCATCGAGACGACGTACGTCGCCTACTCGCGCATGGCGGTTACGGACGTGCCGTTGACCGTCGGCGTAACGGTTGCGCTGGCGCTGATGGTCTCTGGCCGGATCGAGCTCGCCGGGCTCGCGATCGGGCTCGCGACGAGCGCGAAATACCCGGGGGTGATCCTGCTCGCGCCGCTCGTCGCGGCCGCCTGGGGGCGGTGGAGACGACTGGCGATCGGCGTCGCACTCGCGCTCGTCGCCTTCGCCGCTACGAGCCCGTACGTGCTGATCGACCTCCGAGAGGCCGCCGGGGACGCGTGGCGCGTCGAACGCTGGGCGCACACCGGCTGGCTCGGCTTCGAGAACGACCACGCCGCCCCGATCGCGTTCGTGGCCCGGCTGTGGGATGGATTCGGGCCCGCGCTCCTGATCGCCGTCGCGGGCCTCGTCGTCGCGCTCGTCCATCGCACCCGGGCCGACCTCGTGCTCGGCACCTTCGTCCTCGTCTACTTCGCGAACCTGCTGGTGCTGCACTCGCACTTCGACCGCTACGTGCTCCCGCTCGTGCCGGCGCTGGGCGCGCTCGCCGGTCGCTTGCGGGCACTTGCGCCGGTGACGCTGCTCGTGCTCGTCGTCCCGCTGACGTGGAGCGTCCGCGACGCGCGTGACCTGACGAGGACCGACGCGCGTGTAGTCGCCGAGCGCTGGGTGGTCGAACACTTGCCGCGAGGCGCGCACCTCGCCACCGACCCGTCGACGCCCGATTTCCTCGGCTACAAGATCCTCGCGCTGAAGCTGCCGAGGCCCGGCCAGCCGTACGACCCGAACCGGGACGTCGCGCGGCTCCGCGACCGGGGCGTCCGCTACGTCGTCGTCACCGGTGCGGTCGAAGACAACGTGCTGGCTGCAGTGGGCGACTATCCGCACGAGACCAGGTTCTACGAGAGGCTGCGACGCGAGCCGCGCGTCTATTCGATCCGTCCGCACGACGACGTTGGCGGGCCCTGGGTGGAGATTTACCGGCTATGACGCGGAACTTCACCTAGCCGCAGCGGTGTTCCCGGCTTCATCCCGTGAGGATGAGGCGCTTTCCGCGAATCGCGGTAAAAACCGCTGTGTTCGTTCCAACGTCCTCACATCGCAGAGGAGGTAGCAGCATGGCGGCGTCAGACGACTTCACGAAGCTCAAGGAGCAGGTCGAGGAGGCCGACCGCACCATCAAGGGGGCGGTAGCACAGAAAGATGCCGAGTTGAAGGCCATGGTCGACGACGCTCGGAAAAACGCCGACGACCGGGCGGATCAGCTGCGGGCCAAGACGACCGAGGCTGCCGACCAGGCCGAACGCCAGTGGAACCAGGTCCGGGCCGACTGGGACAAGCACGTCAAGCGGGTTCGAGAGCGAGCTGACGCGAGGAAGGCCGAGATCGATGCCGGGCTCGCCGAGGACGACGCCAAGTGGGCCGAGGCCGACGCTTACGACGCAATCACGTTCGCGGAATCCGCAAACGAGGAGGCCAAGTACGCGGTCCTCGACGCTGTGATGGCGAGGAGGCGCGCGGACGCTGCGGCGGCCGCGACCTGAGACAAGCGTAAGCGCGGCTTCGAGCCGCGCTCTCGCCTGACAACGGCCGGGTCGACGACGGAAGAATGCGGGCTGCGCATGGTTGCGCGGCTCCCGTGATTCCCGGCTATAACGTGCTTCTGATGCTTCGACTGGCAGGAGCAGGGGTTTTGGCCGCGCTGGCGCTCATCGCCTCGGGCTGCTCCGGGAACGAGAGCAAGCCCGCCGCGGCGGCCGCTACGAAGCCGACGACCTGCCCGCAGAGCTGGAAAGCCGGCTGGCAGCGGGTCGCGAACCGGATCCACGCCACCGTCTACTGCCCGACCTGGATGCCGAGCCCGATCGACGCGAAGATTGGCGGCCAGTGGGACAACGGCGTCTCGGTCGAGAAGGACCGCAGCTACCTCGTCAGTTTCCTTTGGCACGAGCCGCCGAGCCAGGACGTGCACGTGAATTTCCGCGGCTACCCGGGGCGAACGAAGATCCCGCGCTGCGAGGACGTCGAGGTCGTCGGCGGCAAGGCGCGCCGGACGACGATGCCCTGCTTCAGCGATCCGCAAGGGAAGCGCCGCCTCGGTGGGATCACGGCGACGGTGTACACGGTGAACCGCGGCGTCGACCAGTGGCACATCCTCTACGCATGGCACGACCACGGGAGCCTGTACGCGGTCAGCGAGCACGTCATCAAGCCGCTCACCTACCGCAGGGTCGTCAGCAACCTCGACCGCATGGTCCGCGGGCTCGTTCGCGTCAAGCCGAGCTAACGCGATGAGGCTCACCCGTAAGGAGCTGCTCGTGGGAGGGGCCGCGGGCGCCGCTCTCGGAGCCGCGGGGATCTACGAGCTCGTGGACAAGCTCGCCGACTCGCCACCGAGCCATACCGTGGCGGGCCGCGAGCCCGAGCAGCACCTCGTCGACGGCCTGCGTGTCGAGAAGCAGGAAGGCGTCGAAGTGGTCGTGCCCCTTCGGCATCACGAGGTCGTCACGGCGAAGGTCGTCGCGCCGCCGGATCAGCTCCTCGACGCGCGCGCATCCCTCGCGGCCGTGCTCGAGAAGCTCGACGGCGACTATCCCGCGACGCCCGACGGGCTCGGGATCACGGTCGCCTGGGGCCTGCCGTACTTCCGGACCTACGTGCCGGAGGCCGCCGACGTGCACCTCCCATTCGACCGCCGGGCAGGCAAGCGCGCGCTCATCGACGCGATCCGCTTCCCGAGCGATCCCGACGACACGCTGCTCGAGGACAACGACGTCGCGTTTCTCCTGCGCAGCGACAACGAGGAGCACGTCCGGACGGCTGCGACCGAGATCTTCGACCGGATGAAAGGTGCGCTGGCCGTGACGAGCATCCGCAAGGGGTTCGCGGGCCAGATGGACGGTGGGATGGGGCTGCCGAAGGAGATGGCCACGGCCGCGGGGGTTCCGGGGGCCGACCTGATCCCGGACGGCTCGGAGCTCTTCCTCGGCTTCACGTCGACGCAGCGCAACGCACTCGGCCCTCCGCGGATCGTCAACTTCGAGACGCTCGGGCTCGTCGAGCTCGGCCCGCGCTCGTACTTCCACGGCGGAACGCACATGCACCTTTCGCACATCTTCGAGGACCTCGAGGCGTGGTACCTGAACTCCGACTTCCGGAATCGCGTCGACACGACGTTCCGGCCGCGGCTGCCGGTGCGGCCCGGGACGCAGACGGTTCCGCAGCCGCCGAGCCGCGTCGCGTCCGAGAGTGAGGTGCGCCTCGACTACGACCGCTTCGGGGCGATCGGGCATAGCTCGTCGCTACAGCCGGCTTCGCGGCTCCAGGCCGACGTCAGGGGCTCGGACGGGACGCTCTACCCCAAGGGGACGGCGATCCCGCAGCGGGCGGACTTCAACACGCTCGACAACCCGTTCTTCTGGAGTGCGGACCCGAAACGCGACCGGATGGGCGAGGGGCCGGCGGCCGGGCTCCACTTCGTCGTCTTCAATCCCACGGGCGACGACTTCCATCGCAACCGGCTCGCGATGGACGGACACATGCCCGGCGGCGAGAAGCTCGAGTTCGTCCCCCGCGCGCCTGGGCAGGGCTTCAACTCGGTTCTCCGCACCACCCACCGGCAGAACTTCCTCGTCCCGCCGAGGCGGCACCGGTCGTTCCCGCTCGTCGAATTTACCTGAGTGGACACAGAAGCGGGCCCTCGCTTCGCTTCGGGCCCCGCTAGCCGAAGAAGGATTTGGCCACTGCATACCAGTCCTCCGGGACCGTCTTCAGCTCGGCGGTCGCCTCGGCGAGGGACACGTCGACGATCTCGTCCCCGTGGAGCGCGGCCATCCGCCCGAAGCGGCCCTCGGCGACGAGGTCGGCGGCCTTCAGCCCGTAGCGGGTCGCGAGGACGCGGTCGCGCGGGGTCGGGCTGCCTCCACGCTGCACGTGGCCGAGCACCGTGACGCGGGTCTCGTAGCCGGTGCGCTCCTCGATGTCGGCGCCCAGCGCATGACCGACTCCGCCCAGGCGGACGTGTCCGAACTCGTCGGTGTCTGGCTCCTGGGTGACCAGCCGGCGCTGACCCGACTCGTACGTGAGCTCGTAGCCCTCGCTGACGACGACGATCGAGAAGTCCTTGCCCCGCTCGTGGCGGTGCTGGATCTCGCGGCACGCCTGCTCGACCGTGATCGGCTGCTCGGGGATCAGGATCACGTCCGCGCCGCCGGCGATCCCGCTCATGACGGCGATCCAGCCCGTATGCCGGCCCATCACCTCGACGACCATCACGCGGTTGTGCGACTCCGCGGTCGTGTGCAGCCGGTCGATCGCCTCGGTGCAGATCCAGACGGCGGTGTCGAAGCCGAACGTGTAGTCGGTCGCGGAAAGATCGTTGTCGATCGTCTTCGGGACGCCGACGACCGGGAAGCCCTTTTCCTCGAAGAGGCTCGCGCCGACGCCGAGCGTGTCCTCGCCGCCGATCGCGACGAGCGCGTCGAGGCTCTGCGCGCCGAAGTTCCCGAGCACGCGGTCGACGCCGCCCTCGACCTTGTACGGGTTCGTACGCGATGTGCCGAGGATCGTCCCACCGCGCGGCAGGAGCCCCGAGATCTCACGCGGGCCGAGCGGCTCGAACGAACCATCGACGAGGCCGCGCCACCCGGACCGGATCCCGACGACCTCGTCCCCACGAACCTGCGAGCGCCGAGCCACGGCGCGGATGACCGCGTTCAGCCCCGGGCAGTCGCCCCCGCCGGTGAGGATTCCGACTCGCACGGCGCAGAGTCTTCCACGACCGCTTCGTTGTCGGTTCCGACAACAGATCGTCCCGTCCCCCAGCTACAATCAGTCCCATGCGGCGGTGATGGAACCGGTAGACATGATGGCCTCAAAAGCCATTGTCCCTTGGGGACGTGTGGGTTCGAATCCCACCCGCCGCATCCTTCCGACTCGAGCCGGCAACGGTTCCGTACAAATGGCGTCTCGTGCACCGCCCAGGTACCCTCGACGTAGGGGGGTTGAAAGAGCGGGTGATTCCCTCGATACTTGCCCCCTCGCGGGCCGACCCCCTGTTGCGGCTGTCGATCCGCCGAGGTGCAACCCGTGACGGAGGAGGGACAGCACGTGAAGAAATCTGGATTGCTAGTAGCAGCGCTACTGGTCGCAATCCCGCTTGCCTTGCTCGCGGCAGGCTGCGGAGGCGGCGGTGACGACGGAGGCGGCGGGTCGGCTACGGCGCTGCCATCCGCATCGTGCGAGCCGATCGAGTACGAGGGCAGCGGGGATCCCGAGCTGATCATCGCCTCGGATCTGCCACTCCAGGGCTCCAACCGAGCGCTGACGACCGAGATGGCGCAGGCCGTGGAGTTCATTCTCAAGCAGCACGACTGGAAGGCCGGGGGCAAAAACATCGGCTTCCAGTCCTGCGACGACTCGACTGCGCAGGCCGGTAGCTGGGACTCGGCCAAGTGCACGGCGAACGCCCGGGCCTATGCGAACAACCCGGACGTCATCGGTGTCATCGGGACGTTCAACTCAGGGTGCGCGAAGCTCGAGATTCCGATCGCCAACCGCGCCGTGAGCGGTCCGCTCGCATACGTGAGCCCGGCGAACACGTACCCGGGGCTGACGATCAGCGGGCCGGGCACCGAGTCGGGCGAGCCGGACGTCTATTACCCGACCGGTAAGCGGAACTACGCCCGCGTCGTGTGGAACGACCAGTTCCAGGGCGCGGCCGACGCGCAGTTCGCGAAGGACCAGGGCTTCAAGAAGGTGTACGTCCTGACGGACAAGGAGACGTACGGCAACGGAATCGCCACCCTGTTCATCAACTACGCCAAGAAGCTGGGCATCTCCACCGTTCCGGGGCAGCCCGCGGCGTGGGACAAGAATGCGTCGAGCTACGACGCGATCGCGACCAAGATCAAGCAGTCAGGTGCGGACGCGGTCTTCCTCGGCGGCATCATCTGCAACAACGGCGGCAAGCTGATCAAGGACCTGCGTGCGGGTCTGGGCTCGAACGTGACGCTCTTCGCCCCCGACGGATTCACGCCGATCGACGCGGCGACGATCAAGACGTCCGGCCCGGCCTCAGAGGGCATGTTCATCACGCAGCCGGGCATCCCGTCCGACCAGCTGACGGGCGCAGGCAAGACCTTCGTCGAGGACTTCACGAAGGAGAACGGCAAGGAGCCGGATCCATACACGAACTACGCGGCGCAGGCTGCGGACATCCTGCTGACGGCGATCGACGAGGCGAACGGTGAGCGCAACCAAGTCGCAGAGCACCTGTTCAACCAGGACGTGAAGGACGGGATCCTGGGCAACTTCAAGATCGACGAGAACGGCGACACGACGCTCGGCACGGTGGGCGTCTGGCAGGTCAAGGGCCAGAAGGGCGTGTTCGTGAAGACGATCACGCCTGAGCTGAGTTTCGTGAAGGGCTAAGCGGCTAGAGCAGTCCTAGGCTGGGGGAGGACACGATCCTCCCCCAGCGCGTTTCAGGAGGGCAATGGCGACCGAGCAGGCGAGGATCCGTGTGGGGCGGCCTGGGTACCGGCCCGACGTGCTCACGCTCATCGGGCTGCTCCTCGTGGCCGTCGTCGGGCTGTGGCTGCTCATCAACTTCATCAAGGCCCCGGCTGACTTCTACAACCTGTTCCTGATCGGGCTCACGAACGGGTGCGTCTACGGGCTCGTGGCGATCGGCTACTCGCTCGTCTACGGCATCCTCGAGCTGATCAACTTCGCGCACGGCGACGTCTTCATGCTCGGCGGGATGCTGGTCGCGACGATGGTCACGTCGTGGGCGCTCGTGGACAAGTCGGGCGCAGTGCTGTGGCTCTTCATCCTGCTCATGCTCCTGATCGCGATGGCCTTCTGCGCCACGATCAACACGACGATCGAGCTCGTCGCGTACCGGCGGTTACGTAACGCCCCGCGGTTGGCGCCACTGATCACCGCGATCGGGATGTCGTTCATCCTCCAGAACATCGGCCTCGTCTGGAAAGGCGCTCGGCCCACGTCCGTGCCGGACATCCTCCCGCACGGGACGGTGTTCACGATCGGCGGCGTTCCCTACACGTGGAACCGATTCATCGTGGTGCTGTTCACGATCCCGGTGCTCCTCGCGCTCATGTGGCTCGTCCAGCGGACGCGTCACGGGAAGGCGATGCGGGCGACGGCTCAGGACCGTGATGCCGCGGCGATGATGGGCATCAACGTCAACCGCACGATCTCGTTCACGTTCTTCCTCGCCGGCTCGCTCGCCGGTTCGGCGGCCCTCCTCTACGCGCTCTACATCACGAACATCCGCTACACGGAGGGGTTCCGCGTCGGCCTGATCGCGTTCACGGCCGCGGTGCTCGGCGGGATCGGAAACCTTCCCGGAGCGGTGCTCGGCGGGCTCGTGATCGGCTTCGTCGAGTCGTTCAACAACGGGCTCGGCTGGCACGCGCCCGGAAGCGACTGGACCCAGTCGATCATCTTCGCGATCCTGATCCTGATCCTCGTCTTCCGGCCGGAGGGTCTGCTCGGGGAGCGTACTCCGGAGGGCGCGTAGTGGCTCCCGGGATGCAGGCCGTCCGGGAAAAGACCCCGGAGCTGAAGCGCCAGTCGATGCCGCGGGCAAAACGGGCTGCGATCGTCGGGCTCCCCGCGTTCTTCGTCCTCGCGATCACGGGCTCTGCGTCGCTCGGCCTGATCGTCGCCGCCCTCATCTTCATCGCGCTCTACATCCCGGCCTGGGACGTGCTCCCGCTCGGAAAATGGGTCGTACCGCTCGGCGTAATCCTGATCGCGGTTCTCTATCCGATCTACCAGCCGGACCTGTTCGACGTGCTCGTCTTCGGCAACTTCCCGAGCGTCGACACGGGCGTGACGATGCTGATCTTCATCATGATGGCCCTCGGCCTGAACATCGTCGTGGGCTACGCCGGACTGCTCGACCTCGGCTACGTCGCGTTCTACGCCATGGGTGCGTACACGGTCGCGTGGTTCGCATCGCAGCATTTCTCGAACGTCACCGTGCACGCCGGCGGCGTCGGCGTTGCCCCCACGACGCCCGGCTTTCACATCTCGATCTGGCTCGTGCTCGTGATCGCCGGGGTGTTCGCGACCGTCGCCGGTATCTTGATCGGCTTCCCGACGTTGCGTCTGCGCGGCGACTACCTCGCGATCGTGACGCTCGGCTTCGGCGAGATCATGCCCCAGATCGCCAACAACGGCGACAACCTGTTCGGGCACAACATCACGAACGGCCCCCAGGGGATCAACCCGATCGACCCGCCGGGCTTCGGCAACACCCTGCACGACGCCGTCGGGCTCCCATCGGATTACCTGAGCTCGCCGAACTCGACGCGGCTTTTCTACTGGACGGCGCTGTTTCTCGTCCTGGTCACCGTCTTCTGCTCGGCCCGGCTGCGTGACTCCCGCCTCGGGCGAGCCTGGATCGCGATCCGTGAGGACGAGACGGCCGCCGCCGCGATGGGCGTCCCGCTGATGAGGACGAAGACGTGGGCCTATGCGGGCGGCGCGTTTTTCGGCGGCGTCGCCGGCGCCTACTACGGGAGCTTCAAGGGCGGGACCTTCCCCGGGGACTTCTACTTCAACATCTCCGTCTTCATCCTCTGCATGGTCATCCTCGGCGGGATGGGCAACATCTGGGGCGTCATCGTCGGCGCGGCCTTCCTCTCATACCTGAACCAGGAGGGGCTCGCGAACATCGGCGCCTGGATGAACAAGAACGGCGTCAGCGACTTCGTCTTCGGGAAGGACATCGACGTGCCGCTCTACACGTCGGGGATCTTCGGGATCATCCTCGTCCTGACGATGCTGTTCAGGCCGGAGGGGCTCATTCCGAGCGAGCGCCGAAAGCAAGAGTTCCGGGAAGGCGTTCAAGACCAGCCTCTGTACGACGTGACCCACGAGTAGCCATGGCCGATCTGCTGACAGCCGTGGGCGTACGCAAGGAGTTCGGCGGTCTCGTCGCCGTGAACGACGTCGACTTCACGATCCCGGAGCGGACGATCGTCAGCCTGATCGGGCCGAACGGCGCCGGCAAGACGACCTTTTTCAACATGCTCACCGGCGTGTACAAGCCGACCGCGGGCCAGATCGTGTTCGACGGCCACGACGTCACGGGCAAGCCGCCGCACGCGATCACAGAGCGAGGCATCGGGCGGACGTTCCAGAACATCCGGCTCTTCCAGAGCATGACCTCGCTCGAGAACGTGCTCGTCGGCATGCACTCCCGGCTGAAGGGCGGCATCCTGCGGGCGGTGATCAAGCCTCCGTCGCTGAAGCGCGAGGAGATCGCCGCTCGGGAGAAGGCCCATGACCTGCTCGAGTTCAGCGGCCTCCGGGGTCGCGACGACGAGTACGCGCGCAACCTCTCGTACGGCGACCAGCGGCGGCTCGAGGTCGCACGGGCGCTCGGAACCGAGCCCAAGCTCCTGCTGCTCGACGAGCCCACGGCCGGTATGAACCCACAGGAGACGGCCGAGTTCACGGCGTTCGTCGCCAAGCTCCGGGAAGAACAGGGCTTGACCGTCCTGATGATCGAGCACGACATGCGGGTCGTGATGGGGATCTCGGAGCGCGTGACCGTCCTCGACTACGGTGAGAAGATCGCGGAAGGGAGCCCACAAGAGGTGCAGAGCGACGAGCGCGTGATCGAGGCGTACCTCGGTACGGCGGCGGTGACCTGATGGCGGCGACGGAGCCTCGACCGACGACCGCGGACACCGGCCGGTCGATCCTCGAGCTGAAGGAGATCCACACCTTCTACGGGTCGATCGAGGCGTTGAAGGGCATCTCGATCGAAGTGCGCGACGGAGAGATCGTGACGCTGATCGGCGCGAACGGCGCGGGCAAGTCGACGACGCTGCGCTCGATCAACGGGCTCAACCATCCGCGCGAGGGGACGATCTCGTTCCAGGGCAAGGACATCACGAACGAGTCCCCGCACAGCGTGGTCAAGATGGGCATCAGCCAGTCACCCGAGGGCCGACGCCTCTTTCCCCGCATGAGCGTGATCGAGAACCTGGAGATGGGGGCGTACCAACGGGGCGATCGGACCGGGATCAAGGAGTCGATCGACCGCGTGTTCGAGCTCTTCCCGCGCCTCGCCGAGCGGCGCCACCAGAAGGCCGGGACGATGTCCGGCGGCGAGCAGCAGATGTGCGCGATCGGCCGGGCACTGATGGCTCAGCCGAAGCTCTTGATGCTCGACGAGCCGTCGATGGGCCTCGCGCCGATCTTCGTCGAGAAGATCTTCGAGATCATCCAGGAGATCAGCCAGCAGGGGACGACGATCCTCCTCGTCGAACAGAACGCGTTGATGGCGCTCGACGTCGCCGACCGTGGGTACGTGATGGAGACCGGCTCGATCGCGCTCTCGGACAACGCAAAAGCGCTCCGCGAGAACGAGAAGGTCAAGCAGACGTACCTCGGGGTCGACTGATCCGATCGGGTCGACCGGTCATTTCAGACGGATGCTGAGCAGAGCTCAGCATCCTGAAAACGGCATCGCAAGCGACGCCTCAGTCGGGGTCGACTGATCCGATCGGGTCGACCGGTCATTTCAGACGGATGCTGAGCAGAGCTCAGCATCCTGAAAACGGCATCGCAAGCGACGCCTCAGTCGGCGTGGACTAGCCCGCGCTTACTTGCAGCGGAAAGTACGGAGGAGACAGGAGGTAGCCGATGCGCGGCGGACCGGCGGCGCGGCCGTGTGCCATTGCGAGGGCAGGCCCGATGCCGTGTGTCGGCACGAACCCGAGCTGGCGCGCCGCGGTTGCGTCCCGGCAACCGGCGATGAGGACCGCGCCGAGGCGCTCGATCGCGGGCTGGCACGCGGACCACTCGGCGAAGGGAAGCAACGGGTGGCACGAGCGGCCTGCACGGTAGGTCTCGATCGCGTGCTCGTTGGAGCCGGCCAGCTGCTCAGCTTCGGCGAGATCCTCCGGGTCGCGCGCTCCGCTCGACCGCGCCGCCTGGAAGAGCGCGCGGTACGGCTGCTGCGTCGGGTGCGGGAACCTTTTCGTGAAGCGGCTGAGGAGAATCGCGGTGCCGCCCTCGTTGACCGGGAACTCGTCCCGCCAGAGCCGGAGAGCGAGCCCGAGGGCGAGGTACGCGGCCGAGGTCGGATTCGGAGCCTCGCGCGGGAGCATCTGCGTCGTGTGCGGCACGCCGATGCAGATCACGTCGAGGCGCTCCTCGAGCCTGCTGGCCTTCGACTCGACGCCGCGTAGCAGGGCTTCCGCGTGGGCGACCGAGGGTGGCCCGGCAAAGACCGCGGAGGCCGACAGCTCGCTCGGCAGACGGCGGAGCACTCCACGGCGGACGGGCCCGGGGAGGAGGCCGAACAGCCCACCGAGGGGGAAGTTCGCGATGCGGCGCACCGCCTCGCGGTCGTGGGGGTAACCGTGGAGGACGCCCCCGAGCGCCGGCGTGTTCAGCGTCAGCGAGACGCCGAGCAGTGCGACGCGGTGGGCCAGGGCGCGCTCGAGCCCGAGCGCGAGCCGCCAGCCGCTCGACCCAGAGGTCTCGAGCAGCGAGTACGCGTTCGCCGAACGGAGCGCCTGCGCGTCGGCGGCGGCGAGCAGTGCAGCAGCTCCGCCGTTGAGCACGGTCTCCGCCGCGGTCACCGGAACGACCACGTCGGCTTCCGCGAGCGCTGGATGGATGCGGAGCGGACGATCGATGTCCGAAAGCTCGACGAGATCGTCGCGCTCCGCGTCGTGCACCTCGACCCGTCCCCGGAAGCGGCGCGCGAACTCGGGCGGGACGAGCAGCTCGAGCTCTCGGTGGCCCGCGCGCCGGCCGAGCCCGCCGGCCACGAGGAGCGTCTGCTTGTCGAACGTCGCCCCGGCGCGCTCGAGCTCGAGCATCGTCGCCGCGATCGCCGTGCGGCGCGGATCGGTCGGGGAGCCAGGGATCGGGAGCGTCGGAGGCTCGACGACGATCGTTGCCCGCCCGCCACGCGGCACCAGCGTTTCGAGCGGCTGACCCTCGAGCGGAAAGCGCAGCGCATCGCGAACCGCCGCTGCGATGTCGGCGATCGGTTCCGCAGGCGGGGGCGGTGCGATGACCACTGCGTCCTCGCCCGCGTCGACGAGAGCGAGCCGGGAGCCGTACGCCAGCGGCAGGCGGCTCAAGGGATCGAGCGGTAGAGCCTGAGGAAGGTTCGGCGGAAGCCGCGCGCAGGCCAGAAGCGCGACGCGAGCAGGTTCGTCTCGCGCCAGTCGACGACGGTCACCGGGTAGCCCTGCTCGCGGGCCCAGGCGAGGCCCGCATTCGTCAGTGCGAGGCCCGCCCCGGATCCCCGGGCCTCCGGGAGCGTCGCGGCGAAGGTCAGGAAGGCGGCGCGCTCGGGACGGGCGAGGCCGACGTGCATCGACGACCGCTCGACGGGAACCATCAGGAGCTCCCCCACGAGCTTCCCGCCCAGCTCGGCGACGAAGAGCGCGACCTCGGGGTCTTCCAGGTCGGAGAGAAACTCCTCGCGATCCTCCTGGGTGATCGTGGTCGTCGCGAGCGGGCTGAACACGGGTGAGCGCTCCTGATGACGCGGTAGCTCCAGGTCGAGTGCCGTCGCTGAGTCGATGTCGTCCGGAGCCGCACGCCTGACGACGACGTTCGCGGGCGGGCTGCCCGTTTCCGTCGGGGTCCCCTGGATCGCTGCCGCGTGCTGTGCTCCGAAGGAAAGCCGGAACCAGGCGTCGACGAGCTCGGGATCCGTGGCGGGCACGAGCACGTAGTGGCGGTCCCGCCCGCGAGCGACCCACTCCTCGGCCGCGACCGCGTAGAGATCCCGGACGAGCTCTGCCTCGCTCACCGCGTGGCCCGCGTACTCGATCCAGATGTTGGAGCCCCAGGTCTCGTCGCCGCGATGGGATCCGAGCAAGTAGCCGACGAGGACGCCGTCTCGGATCGCCGCCGCACCGGACCGCTCGTCCATGTCCCACAAGACCTCGATTTCAGACCGGTAGTCGATGTTTGCGGGCAGCCCCGGCTCGACCGCTCGGTGGCGGGCGTGTCGCTCCTCGAGCAGGGCAGCCGCCCCGTCGAGGTGCTCCTCGGAAAAGGTCTGAATCTGCAGCTCCGGCATCGCCGCAGGACGATACCGTTGGCCTGTGCCAAAGACACTCACGGGAGCCGAGCTGCAGCTCGACGACGGGCCGGTTCGCGACTCCGAGCTGTTCCTCGTCGACGGCAACAACCTCGCGTACCGCGCCTTCTTCGCGCTACCCGAGGAGCTGGCCACGAGCGAGGGCTTCTCGACGAACGCGCTCCTCGGCTTCACGAACATGCTCTTCAAGCTCCTGGCCGACTACCGGCCGAAGGGCGTCGCAGTCGCCTGGGACACGCACGCCGTCCACCGGGCCGCGATCTCGGAGGACTACAAGTCCGAGCGCCGCCCGATGCCGGACCTCCTGCGTGAACAATTCCCGCACTTCCGGCCGATCGTCGAGGCCTTCGGCTACCGGAACCTCGAGTTCGAGGGCTGGGAGGCCGACGACGTGATCGCGACGCTCGCGACCCAGGCCGACGATGCAGGCATCAAGACGACCGTCGTCTCGACCGACCGCGACGCGTTCCAACTCGTCTCCGAGAACGTCGCGCTGATGATGACGCCGCGCGGGGTCTCGGACGTCCACGTCTACACGCCCGACCGCGTCGAGGCTCGCTACGGGATCCGGCCCGACCAGGTTCCGGACTTCATCGGGCTCAAGGGCGACACCTCGGACAACATCCCGGGCATTCCCGGGATCGGTGACAAGACGGCGGGGCAGCTGATCTCGCAGTACGGCTCGGTCGAGGAGGTCATTGCGCATGCCGAGGAGCTCTCGCCTGCGCGCAAGAGGAACGTCCTCGAGCACGCTGACCAGGCGCGACAGTCGAAGGAGCTGGCGACGATGCGACGGGACCTCGAGCTCGACTGCGACGTGACGCAGCTCGTCCTGTCCGCGCCGGATCGCTCGGAGCTGAAGGAGATCTTCCGCAAGTTCGAGTTCCGGAACCTCCTGCACCGGGTCGACGAGCTCGACGAGGCCGTCCCGGCCGCTCCGATGCTGCTCGAGAAGACGACGGTTCCCTGGAGCGAGGAACTTAGTAACAGTCTGTTACAAGGAGGCGAGGTGGCGGTCGCCGCCGAGGAGGAGCGGATCGCCGTCGCCGTTCCGGATCGAGTCGTCGTCTCGCCTCGTCCCGCGCGTCTCGAGGGGCAGCTGATCGTGCACGACGCGAAGGCGCAGCGTTTGCCGGCCAAGGACGACACGCTACTGCTCGCGTACCTGATCGAGCCCTCGCGCCCCGAGTACCCGCTGACCGAGCTGGAAGCCGAATACGGGCTCGAGCTCGAGCCGGACCCGCCCGCCGAGGAGGAGACCGCGGCGCTCGTCCGCAATGCGGCCGCGACGCTCCGGCTGCGCGACCTGCTTCTCGAGCGGGTGCGCGAGCGCGGCATGGAGCCTCTCTACCGCGACGTCGAGCTTCCGCTGTCGCCGGTGCTTGCAGCGATGGAAGACGCCGGCGTCAAGATCGACGAGTACCGGATGGGCGAGATCACGGCGCGGCTGCGCGAGATGGTCGAGGAGCTCGAGTCGCGGGCCTACGACCTCGCCGGCGAGGAGTTCGTGCTCGGCTCGACGCAGCAGGTCGGCCGGATCCTATTCGAGAAGCTCGGCCTCACTCCCGGGCGCAAGG
Source organism: uncultured Actinomycetes bacterium (assembly GCA_963794605.1). GTDB lineage: Bacteria > Actinomycetota > Thermoleophilia > Gaiellales > Gaiellaceae > VAXT01. The sequence goes on along the minus strand of CAWCEN010000004.1, from coordinate 370,448 downwards.
GCAAGACCGGCTTCTCGACCGACACGCGCGTCCTGCGCACGATCCGCGGCGAGCACGAGCTCGTCGGCGTGATCGAGGAGTGGCGCGAGTACTCGAAGCTCCTGAACACCTACCTCGGGCCGCTCCCGAGCCTGATCGCCGAGGACGGGCGCCTGCACACGACGATCAACCAGGCCGTCGCCGCGACCGGTCGCCTCTCGACGACGAACCCGAACCTCCAGGCGATCCCGATCCGAACGGAGCTCGGCCGCGAGATCCGCTCGGCGTTCATCGCGGAGCCGGGGAACAAGCTGCTCTCGGCCGACTACTCGCAGATCGAGTTGCGGATCCTCACGCACGTCTCCGGTGAGCCGAAGCTGCGCGAGGCGTTCGCGCGCGGCGAGGACATCCACACCGCGACGGCGGTCGAGGTGCTGGGCGTCGAACCGGCGGAGCTGACGTCGGCGCAGCGCTCGGTCGCGAAGATGATCAACTTCGGGATCGTCTACGGGATCTCGTCGTTCGGCCTCTCGGAGAACCTCGAGATTCCGCGCGAGCAGGCGCAGGAGTACATCGACGCGTACCTCGCGCGCTTCCCGCACGTCCAAGACTTCATCCGGCGCACGATCGAGCAGTCCGAGCGCGACGGCTACGCGACGAGCCTCCTCGGCCGGCGGCGACCCGTCCAGGAGCTGCGCGCCCAGAACCGCCAGACGCGCTCGCTCGGCGAGCGGCTCGCGGTCAACTTCGTCATGCAGGGCTCGAACGCGGACATCATCAAGGTCGCGATGGTGCGCATCCACGAGCGGTTGCGCGCGGAAGGGAGAGGCGCGAAGCTCGTGCTCCAGGTGCACGACGAGCTGCTGCTCGAGGTGCCCGACGCCGAGGTCTCGGCGGTCAAGGAGATCGTGCGCGACGAGATGGTCGGCGCATACGACCTCGACCCGCCGCTCGCGGTCGATGTCGGAACGGGCGACGACTGGAGCGAGGCTAAAAGCTGAAAGTCCGGCGCCGGCTTCGCCGGCGCCATGACGACTTTCAGCTTGATGGTGTTGATCCCGGCCGTGAAGGCCGTACCGGGCAAAGCCCGGCACGGCGGCGTAGGTCTCTTGAAAGGATCCCCTCATGTGGACGGGTTGGTCGTGAGGGTCGAGCTTTCCGACGGCGTCTCGCTGAACGTCGAGGAGGTCGGCGACGGCCTTCCCGTGATCGTGCTCCACGGCGGGCCGGGGCTCGACCACAGCTCGTTCCGCCCCTACCTGGATCCGCTCGGCGACGAGTTCCGGCTGCTCTACGTGGACGAGCGCGGGCAAGGGCGAAGCGACCGCGTGGATCCCGCGACCCTGTCGCTCGACGTCTTCGCGCGCGACGTCGACCTACTCGCGGAGGCGCTCGAGCTGGAACGCTTCGCCCTGCTCGGCCACTCGTTCGGGGCGATCATCACGACGAAGCATGCGATCGAAATCGGCTCTGCCGACGCCTATGTGATCTCGAGTGGTGGAGACTCGAGCGCCGCCCTCGAGGCGGATGTAGCCGCTTCGCTCGAGGCGATGGGCGACGCGGGAGAGCCGATCAAAGCCAGCTGGGAGCAGGAGAAGACAGTCGCGACCGAAGGTGAGCTGAAGGAGCTGCTGCGAGTCCAGATGCCTTTCCACTTCGCCGGCGACCCGCCGCCCGGCTACGCCGAGGAGACGATCGGAACCCCGGACGTGCTTCGGCACTTCGCGAACATCGGGTACGGCGACTTCGACTACGTCCCCGACCTGCACCGCGTCTCGAAGCCGACGCTAGTGGTGACGGGCGAGCACGACCGCACGACCGCTCCGCGGGCCGCCCGTGCCCTCCACGAGGGAATCGCCGGCAGTCGGCTCGTCGTGCTGCCGGGGGTCGGTCACATGAGCTTCGTCGAGACGCCCGAGCCGTACATTGAGGCCGTGACGACGTTTGTCCGCGAGGTAGTCGACTGATGTGGCGGCTGCGTCTCTTCTTCGAGCGGGTCGGCTGGAAGCCGTTCGCGATCGGCGCGGGAGTCGTCCTCCTCGTCGCTGTCGCGGCTGGCGCTGCGATCGCACTCCTGGGCGGCGGCGACGAGTCCTCGACACCGACGACGACGGCGGTTCAGGAGCGCACGAATATCTACTATCTGCGCGCCGTCGCGCCCGAGACGCAGGTCCAGGGCTGCTCGATGCGGATCCGCTTCGTCTGGAAGCCGGACTACCAGGCGGTCCAATACCTGGGGGCGGACGCGATCATCACCGTGTCCGGAACAGACATCGCAGGCTCGTACCGGAAGAAGTTCACGCGCCGGGGCTTGAGCCTCGACGTCGGCCCGGTCGACCTCAGGGGCGGCTACAAGGTCTGGTCGGCGAAGGTGACCGCAATGGACGGGGATCCGCCGGGAAACGACACCACCGTCCAGACCGCTCCACCAACCAATTCGAACTGCGATTGAGCCCAGAGCCGCGATTCGGAAGCAGCTTTACTCCAGGGCTATACTGCGCGGCTCCACATGACCAACGACACGGTTGATACGAACGCGACGACCACTCTGACCGAGCAGGACGTCTGGATCACAGGCCCCGACGGGGAGCAGATCCCGAACTACGAAGCGACCTTCCCGACGATCAACGAGGGCGAGGTCGTGCACGGCAAGGTCGTCCGCGTCGACAAGGACGAGGTCCTCGTCGACATCGGCTACAAGTCCGAAGGCGTGATCCCGGTCGCAGAGCTGTCGATCCGCCGCTCCGTGAACCCCGAGGACGAGGTCAAGCTGGGCGACGAGGTCGATGCGCTCGTGCTCACGAAGGAGGATGCCGACGGCCGGCTGATCCTCTCCAAGAAGCGCGCGCGCTTCGAGATCGCGTGGAAAGCGATCGAGTCGGCCGCGGAGAGCGGCGAGGCCGTGACGGGGAGGGTGATCGAGGTCGTCAAGGGCGGCCTGATCCTCGACCTCGGCGTCCGCGGCTTCCTGCCTGCTTCGCTCGTCGACATCCGCCGCGTCCAGGACCTCGACGAGTTCCTCGGCCAGGAGCTCCGCTGCAAGGTGATCGAGCTCAACCGCTCGCGGAACAATGTCGTCCTTTCGCGCCGCGCTGTCCTCGAGGACGAGCGCAAGGAAATGCGCCAGGCGATCCTCGACCGGCTCTCGCCCGGCGACGTCGTCGAGGGTCAGATCTCGAACATCGTCGACTTCGGCGCGTTCGTCGACCTCGACGGCATGGACGGTTTGATCCACATCTCCGAGCTCTCGTGGAGCCACGTCAACCACCCGTCGGAGGTGCTCGAGATCGGGCAGGACGTGCAGGTCAAGGTGCTCGACATCGACCGCGACCGCCAGCGGATCTCGCTCGGCCTCAAGCAGACCCAGTCCGACCCGTGGCAGCAGGTGGTCGAAGCGTACAACGAGAACGACGTCGTGCAGGGCAAGGTGACGAAGGTCGTCACGTTCGGCGCGTTCGTCGAGATCATGCCCGGCGTCGAGGGGCTCGTGCACATCTCGGAGCTCGCACAGCACCACGTCGAGAACCCACGCGAGGTCGTCTCGCAGGGCGACGTCGTGAACGTGAAGATCATCGAGGTCGACGCCGATCGCCGCCGGCTCTCGCTCTCGCTGAAGCGGGTCGACGAGAGCGACGATGTCCAGCCGCGCGCGGACGGGCAGCCGCTCGAAACGCCGTCGCCGCCGCAGATCGACCTCTCGGACGAGGTCTTTGCGGACCAACCGGGCGCCGAAGCACCAAGTGACACCCTGTTACAAGATGAGGAGGAGCCGGCCGGCGAGGAAGCTGCCGCCGCCGAGGAGCCCGAGCTGTCGCCGCCGAGGAGCCTGTCGCCGCCGAGGAGCCTGTCGCCGAAGCCCCTCCGGAGGCTGATGACTCCGAAGCTCCGGCAGTGGACGACGCCGAGGTGAGCATCGAAGCCGATGCAGCCGATCCCACGCACCAGGGACCCGGCGATTCCGAAGGCCACGCCCCGTACGCGCCAGAAGAGGCTGAGGAGCCGAAGGAAGAGTAAGCCGCTCGCCGTCGCGATCACCGGCGGCATCGGAGCGGGCAAGAGCGAGGCGCTGGCCGCGTTCGCGCGCCACGGCGCGGCGACGATTTCGAGCGACGAGGTCGTCCACGAGCTCTACGACGATCCCGAGGTCCAGTCGGCGTTAACGGAGCGCTTCGGCACGAGCGACCGGCGGGCCGTCAGCGAGCAGGCCGTCGGCGATCGCGATGCGCTGATCTGGCTCGAAGGACTCCTGCACCCGCGGGTCATCGAGCGCACCGAGGCATGGCGCGACGATCTATCCAGTCTGCCGGACCCGCCCGACCTCGCGGTGAACGAGGTCCCGCTCCTCTACGAGGCTGGCGCCGAGAGACCGCTTCGACGCCGTCGTCGTGATCACGGCGCCACGCGAGCTGCGAGCCGATCGCGCGGGCAACCGGCTCGACGAGCGCGAGCAGCGCCTGATCCCCGACGAGGAGAAGGTAAGCCGCGCCGACTTCGCCTACGTCAACGACGGGTCGCTCGAGGAGCTCGACGCGTTCGTGGCCGGCGTCGTTCGTAGGCTCACACCGTGAGACGAGCAATCCCGATCGCGGCCATTGTCCTCGTCGTCGCGGCGGGGCTCGTCTACTTCCGCAACGGCCAGCCGGCGTGGTTCGAGCGCATCCGCTACCCGCTGCGCTACGAGCAGATCGTCCGCGGACACGCGAGGAACTACAACCTCGACCCGGCGCTGCTCGCGGCGGTCATCTACCAGGAGAGCAAGTTCCGAGCCGACGCGAAGTCGAGCTCCGGCGCAATCGGGCTCATGCAGCTGCGACCCGACACCGCAAAGGGGATCGCGATCCGGACAGGCGGCGCACGCTTCCAGGTCTCCGACCTCTACAACCCGGAGATCAACGTGCGCTACGGGTCGTGGTACCTACGGCACCTGCTGAACAAGTACGGAGACGAGAAGGATGCTCTCGCCGCGTACAACGCGGGACAGCGGAACGTCGACGAGTGGCGCGCCGAGGGGAAGGACATCCAGTTCCCCGAGACGCGGGCCTACGTCGACCGCGTCGAGCACCTGAAGCACGTCTACGCGCGCGCGTACGACCTCTAAAGCGCATAACCATGCGGCTCCGAAGGCAGGCGTCAGCCTGACGTCTCAACGATGCGAAACAGACACTTGACAGACGCTAGAGTGATGTCATAATGACGTCATGGAGATGGCACGGTTCGTCGATTCGCTTGCAGCAGACGTGGCCGCAGTGGCCGCAGTCGGCGACGAGCAGACTCGTGCCGCGGCCGAACGCGTGGTGCAGGCGATCCGCGGCTCCGCGGGCCTGCGCCTACTCGATGCCCTCGGCGAGGCTGCGCTCGAGATCAGCGCGCAGCTGCCGGAGGGGCACATCGAGGTGCGGCTCGTGGGCCAGGACCCGGCGCTCGTGTACGTCGGCGAGGAGGCAGCGCCTCCGGAGCCGGCGGCCGAGGATGGGCTGACCTCACGGATCACGCTCCGTCTCCCGGAGTCGCTGAAGGTCTCGATCGAGGCGGACGCGGCTCGCGAAGGAATTTCCGTGAACAGCCTGATCGTCCGCGCCCTCTCGCGGGGCGCGGGCGGTCGGGTCCAGCGATCCGGCAAACGGCTCCAAGGCTACGGCCAGGGCTGAGAAGGAGGAAGAGTGAGATGGCGACCAAGTTCTATCCACTGCCTTTCGGACACGCAGAAGTTCGCATCGACCGGCGTCCGGCGCGGAGCGCCTGTCCGCAGAGCGGACCGGTGGAGGGGGACTGGGGGAACCGGGAGGTTCCCCCAGCTGACCTCGACACCTCCTGGAGACGGCGATGAGGCGCGAGACGTTCGAGACACCGGGCCCGCTGCAGCTGACGATCCGCGTCCCGAGCGGGGACATCGGCCTCGAGACGGTCGAGGGCACGGAGACCGTCGTCGAGCTCAGCGGGAGCCCGGAGCTCGAGGAAGAGGCCCGGATCGAGCTTCATCCGAAGCGCGACGGTCACGAGGTCAGCGTGATCGTCGAGAAGCGGTCCGGCCTCTTCCGCGCCTTTCGAGAAGAGGTCCGGCTCCGCGTGACCTCGCCCCCCGGGGCCGACGTCGAGGTCTCGACCGCGTCGGCGGATGTCGACGCGCGCGGTGATTTCGGCGACGCGCAGATCAACACGGCCTCCGGCGACGTTGAGTTCGAGCATGTCGGCGGGGAGGCGCAGGTCAACTCGGCGAGCGGCGACGTCAAGCTCGATCGAGTCGACGGGCCGCTCAAGGTGAACACGGCCTCGGGCGACATGGAGATCGGCGTGCTGCAGGGCGAGGGCAAGGTCCGCGCCGCTTCCGGTGACATCTGGATCGACGAGGCCGACACGTCGCTGACGGTTCAGACCGCGTCCGGTGACGTCGAGGTCAAGAGCGTCTGCGAAGGCGATGTCACGCTGCAGACGGCCTCCGGCGACATCGAGGTCGGTATCAAGCAGGGCTCGAAGCTGTGGATCGACGCCAAGTCGATGAGCGGCGAGACGAGCTCGGAGCTCGAGCTCGGCGACGCGCCGACCGACGGCGAGGGGCCGCTGGTCGAGGTGCGTGCAACAGCCATGAGCGGCGACATCAGGGTCAAGCGCGCCTAGGACGATGGCCGTCGCAATCGGGATCGAAGAAACCCGGCCGCGGGAGGAGGCCCCACCGCCTCTAACCAGGCAACCTCTCTTCCTACGGGTCTGGGCCGCGCAGACGATCTCCGTCTTCGGAGACCAGATCAGCGCACTCGCGATCCCGCTGACGGCGATCCTCGCGCTGAACGCGTCGGCGCTGGAGGTCGGGATCCTGACCGCGATGGCCTGGCTTCCGCACCTGCTGTTCTCGCTGCCGGCCGGGGTCTGGATCGACCGCCGCGCGCATCGGCGCTGGAACATGATCGTCGTCGACGTCCTGCGCGCGGCAGCGCTCGCGACGATTCCTGTCGCCTGGTGGCTCGGCGCTCTGACCATGGGGCAGCTCGTAGGCGTCGCGTTCGCCGTCGGGGCGCTCACGGTCGTCTTCGACCTCTCCAGCGCGTCCTTCTTCGTCGCGCTCGTCCAGCGGTCGCAGTACGTGGACGCGAACAGCAAGTTCAGCGCGACCCGCTCGCTTTCCTACATCGCCGGGCCCTCGACCGCGGGTTTCCTGGTGCAGGCGCTCACCGCGCCGGTGGCGATCGTTGCCGACGCGCTGTCGTTCGTGGTCTCCGCGATCGCCCTGCGCGGAGTGAAGGTGCGCGAGCCCGACGTGCATCGGAGCGAGTCGAGCGCGCGGACTGATCTCAAGCAAGGCTTTCGCTACCTGGCGCACCAGCCCGTCCTGCGCGCCGGAGTCGCGTGCACGAGCACGATCAACTTCTTCAGCTTCTTCATCTTCGCGATCTTCGTCCTCTACGCGAGCCGCACGCTCGGGCTGAGCGCCGGTGCGATCGGGCTGATCCTCGGCGCGGCTTCCTTCGGTGCGCTCGCGGGAGCGCTGATCGCTCCGCGCGTGGGGCGGAGGCTCGGGATCGGACGCGCGGTCGTCGTCGGCTCGGTGCTCTTCCCAGCTCCGATGGCCCTCTTCCCGCTCGCACACGGGCCGCACTGGCTGAGCGGCGCGATGCTGCTCGCCGGCGAGTTCCTGGCGAGCGTCGGCGTGATGATCTTCGACGTCAACCAGAACAGCCTGATGCTCATGCTGATCCCGCAGGCTGTTCGCAGCCGCGTCGTCGGCGTGACGAGGTTCTTCAACTACGGGACGAGGCCGTTCGGAGCGCTGCTCGGCGGCGTGCTCGGGGCGGCGATCGGGCTCCGTCCAACCCTCTGGGTGGCGGTCGTCGGCTGCCTGTTCGGCGTCCTGTTCCTCCTGGCCTCGCCGATGCCCCGGATGCGCGAGGAGGATCTCGCGTGAGCAGGTCGGAGATCCTCAGGAACAGACCGCTTCGGGCGCTGCTATTCGCCGAGGTCATCTCGACGACGGGGGCGCAGATGACGTGGCTAGCGCTGCCCTGGTTCGTGCTCACGACGACGGGCTCGGCCGGTCGCATGACGCTCGTGATCATGGCCGAGCTCGGGGGCCTTGCGATTGCCGGGATTCCTGCCGGGACGTTCGTCCAGCGCATGGGCGCCCGCCGGTCGATGCTGATCGCTGACGCGGTGCGCGCCCCTCTCATGCTGCTCGTTCCGATCCTGCACTGGACGGGCCACCTCTCACTCGGCGCGCTGCTGCTTCTGGCGGCGCTGCTCGGGGCCCTGGCGGCGCCGTACTTCACGGCCCAGAAGGTGATCGTCCCGGAGATCGTCGGCGAAGACGAGCGCGTGCTGAGTCAGGCGAATGCGTTGTTCCAGGGTGCGATCAGGCTGACGCTGCTGCTCGGGCCTCCGCTCGCGGGCGTCCTGATCGGAGTGACCGGCGCGGCGAACGTGCTGGTCATCGACGGTCTGACATATCTCATCTCGTTCGCACTCGTCGCGGGGTTCGTCCCGAGGCGTGATCCTGCTCCCGCGGGCGAAGAGGAGGACTCGGGCGGCTTCCTCGAGGGCCTGCGCTTCCTGGGCCGGGAGCGGTTGCTCCGCGTCTGGATCCCGCTCTTCGTCGCCGGCGACGCGGCGTGGCAGGCGTTCTTCGCCACCGTTCCGGTGCTGACGATCGAGCGGTACGGCGCCAATGCCACGATCGCCGGGGCGCTGTTCGCCGGGTTCGGAGCAGGCGCTCTGCTCGGCAACATCGTTTCGTTCCGCTGGCTCGCTCCGCGCATCGAGGGTCTACGGCTGATCGCCCTGTCCGTGCCGCTCCAGGCTCTTCCGCTCTGGGTGCTGACGCTGCACGTGGGAGCGCCTGCCGCGTTCACGGCCCTCGTCGTGAGCGGGATCGGGAACGGGGTCTGCAATCCGTCGATCCATTCGATCTTCACCCTTCGCATGCCGACGGCGATTCGCGCGAAGGCCATGGCCGCGGCGACCACGATCTGGGGCCTCGGGACGCCGATCGGCCTTGTTTTCGCCGGACCCGTCCTCGCGAAATTCGGGCCGCAGCCGGTGCTCGTCGGGTTCGCGGCCGTTCAGACAGTCGCCATGCTCGGAGTCGCGGCCTCGTGCCTGCGGGCTCGTGCCGTCCCGGCTAGCTCGCCTGCTCCAGCTGGGTCGCCGTAGCAGTCAGAACGGAGAGGCCCTCCTGGTCAGGCGCGGTCGGAGCCGCGCCGGACGGTGAGCCAAGAATCAGAGTTACGGCTGGGAGAGCTGCTCCCAGAGGTTCACGATCATCACTTTGACCCGAGGCTTCCAGACGTCGCCGGCGAGGGTGAAGGCACCTACGGCGAAAACCTTTGCGCCTTTCTTCTCGTAGTAGGTCATCTGACCGGTTCTGCCGGGCCCGAGCAGGTTCGGGAGCTCTGCCAGGACATGCGTGCCACGTGGAGAGCTCGGAGCCGTCTTGTCGATTTCGATGCCGAAGCTCGAGATCGGCGAGCCGACCGTCAGGTTCGTGCCCGCGAAGAGCCACGGTGCGCTCTCGACGTCCCGAACGTGGTAGGCGTCCCGATGAGTGCCGTCGTCGTTGCCGATGTACTGAACTCCGATCAGGGCGGCTTCGGGACGGCCGACATCCCGCCACTTCGCGACCCGGGTCATGCGGTTGTGGCTGATGACCGTCCGCCAGAAGAAGTTGTTCGCCGAGAGGAACATCAGATTCCCCCCGCGATTCCGGAAGCCGACGGCCGCGTCGTACTCTCGGTCGGTCACGTATTCGTGATGGCCCGAGAAGATGACCAGGTCGTAGGCGGCGGCAAGCTTCCGTCCGTTCGCTCTGGCTACGTCTGACTGGGCGAGGTAATCGACTCCCTTGTCGTTCGCGACGAGCCATCTGAGGAACGGCTGCTCGTAGTACTTGTAGTTCGGGGGAACACCTCGCTGGTCGAAGGGCCGGCCGAGACGTACGGATTTCACTTTCGAGCTGGCGTACCAGGTGTCCGCTTGCCCGTCGCCGTTGTCGTCGTGGAAGTTGTACGCCTGCCACGAGAGAGTCGGCAGGACGAGCGCGACGCGGTTCTCGCCGAGACGGCGTGGTCGAAGGATGAACGGTGCATAGCCGACTCGATTTCCCGAGCCCGTGAGCTTTGCGAAGTAGACGCCGCTCGGAGCCTCGGGTATCGGAACTGCGATCGCTTGGGTCTTGCGCACGGTGCCAAGTTGCTTCACATCGGTGACGGGCGTTCCGTACATCTCGTCACGCGGCTTCATGGGTCGGGTTTCCGTACCGGCCTGGAAGACTTGCACGGACACGTTCCGTGCCAATCGCGAGAAGATCACGAGTCGCGCGACCGATCCCGACTGATAGCTCTCGCGCGGGAACGCGGCCTCGATGACGGGTTTTTTCGAAGGCCTGAGCCTCGCATCGTCGCCGTCGAGGCTGAACCCGGCAACCGCATGGGTCGTGCTCGTGCCGATGGCCATGGGCAAAGCCATGGCCAGAAGTGCGATTTGCACCGTGCGGCGCAGGGGCCCGCGTGAACCCGAGTGTGAGGCTTGCTTGAACATGGCTCCACCGTCGAGCACGGCCCTCACACGTGGCTCACGGGCTGCTCACACCGCGGCTAGAAGCCCACCGCGTGCAATGCGGCCGCTACTCTGGCGAATCGCGGTTTCCCTCGAACGAGCCGTCGAGAGCGCGGCCGTCTTCTTCCTCGTGGTCGGAGCCGCTTCGTTGGTGCTGTGGGCGCTGCTTCGAGGCCGCGCGCCACGGCTACGACTGCTGCTCTGCTCCTTCGCGCTCCTTGCGCTCGCGGGCGGTGCGGGTCTCGGGGTATGGGGGTGGCACGAAACGCGTTCTCGCGATGTGCGCGGCTCGCCGACGATCGAGTTCTCGCCGAAGTTGCACGCTCGGAGCCCGATCAGCCGTGAGGAGCCGTGGCCGACTTACGGCCGTGACCTGCAACGAACGCACCTATCTCCCTTCCGGCACCGGCCGCCGTTCAGAGAGCTCTGGCGGGTCAATACGCGCAGCGTGGTCGAGTTCCCACCGTCAGTTGCGTATGGGCGCGTCTACGTCAGCTCGTTCAGAGGCGATTTCTACGCCCTCGAGGCCGCAACCGGCCGAATCGTCTGGAGGAAGCGCGTCGACCACTGCTCGCCGGCCTCTCCGATGCTCGCCCACCATGTCGTCTACCAGTCCTTCTCGCTGGCCCTTCCCTGCGCGCGTCACACACCAGGCGCGCGAGGGTTCGTCGTCGCGTGGGACGCTGACACCGGGCGCGAGCTCTGGCGACGGGACGCCTCAGCGGTGGAGACGTCGCCGCTCGCCGTCGGGAAGCTTCTCTACTTCGGTTCCTGGGATGGGATGTTCTATGCCCTGAACGCCCGCACCGGCAAGGTCCGCTGGACGTACGACGCGAGCGCGTCGATCACCAGCTCGCCGGCGTACGACTCCGGGACCGTGTTCGCGGGGACCGACGACGGCCACGTGCTCGCGCTCGACGCGCTCAGCGGGAGACTGCGCTGGGAGGCGGCGTCGTTCTCCAGGTTCGGACGACGCGAGTACTTCTACGCGGCCCCGACGGTTGCCTACGGACGCGTCTACATCGGCAATGCCGACGGAACGCTCTACGCCTTCGGGGCGAGATCCGGACGGCTTCTGTGGGCGCAGCGCGCCGGCACGTACGTCTATACGGCTGCGGCAGTTTGGGACGAGAAGGTCTACGTCGGGACGTGGGACGGATACTTCTCCGCCTTCGACGCCGGGACCGGGGATCTGCGCTGGCGCCACGACGCGACCGGCGGAATCTCGGGAGCGCCGACGGTCATGGCCGGGCTCGTCTACTACTCGACGTTCGGGAAGTTCACGAACAGTCATCAGCGTCACGTAGAGGACGGGCCGTATCGCACGTACGCCCTCAACGCGCGAACCGGCAAGCCGGTCTGGCAGTTTCCGGACGGCCAGTACTCGCCCATCGTCGCCGACTCCCAGCGCGTCTACCTCGTCGGGAGCGAGAGCGTCTACGGCCTCGGGTCGCTCCAACAGCGGTGAGGCCGCCCATGAAGCGGCCTCACTCCGTGTTGAGCTCGTCCGCTAGGCGGCCCGAGCGATCTCGACCTGCGCGACGGTCCTGTTGCCCCGCGTGTCTGAGGCGTCGATCCGGAGCCGGCTGATGCCGCCCGGGAGTCGTGACGCCTCGAGCCCGCGGGCGATGTAGAAGCGATAGTGACCGGGAGCGCCGACCCAGTTCTGAGTCGTGCCGTACGCATAGATCGCGTCGTACAACCTCGCCGGCAGCATGTGATCCGAGTTGATGATCGTCCGCTCGGCGCGGATGTGCCGCCCGCCGTGCGAGAGGCTCCAGCCGACCGTCGCCGGCGTGACGGGCATGTTCGACCAGGGCGCGGGCACGCGCATCGGCGTCGCGTCATAGATCTCGGCCACGACGTCGACCCGGCCGGTCAGAGCTCTGGCGTCGACCTCGCGTCCGTTGCGAATGAACTCGACCGAGGCGACGCGCGGCGGAGTACGGTCGCCGTAGGGGCCGAGCCCGCCCTGGCGAAGCGGGTTCAGGTACCGGCCGCGCTGGTCGCGCTCCGCGAAGTGGACGTGCTTGCCGCTGCCCTCGTCGACGATGTAGCCGAGGAGCTGGTGCAGGCGGACTAGTTGGTGGTTGCGGACTGCGGGCTTGATGTGCCAGTAGCCGAAGGTGTGGCTCGCCCCGCGGACGGCGACGGCCGGGCGGCCGCGCGTCACGAAGGCCTTGCCTGCCGCGACTGCATAGACGGCAGTCCCGGTCGGGGCTGTGATGTCGATCCCGAAGTGGAAGCTCTTCGCGTCGCCATGCCCGTTGCGCGGATCGTTCAGGTACGCCCTCACCGGGTGCTGGCGGTTGAAGGGCTTGACCGGCCAGCCGTAACCGGGTCGGACGGATCGGCGGTGGGCAACTGCGCGGGTCTCGGTGAAGTGGGCTCCTACTGAGGGGGTTCCCGATGCAGCGGGAGTGCGGGCTGCAATCGAGGCGAGCAGTGCTGAAGCAATGACGGCGGAGGCGATGATCGGCCTGCAACGCCTGCTGATGTGTGCGGTGGCGGTTTCCATGCCGCCACCGTCGAAAGAGGTCCAAACCGCCTAGTCACGGCCCACCAACCGGCCGCTAACGGCGTTTGTTGGCCGTGCTGACAGGTGTTACAACCACCGCATGCTCGAGTTTCGGATCCTCGGTCCCGTCGAGGTGTGGGACGGCGAGAAGGCCCTCGCGCTCGGCGGCCAGCGGCAACGCGCAGTACTGGCTCTGCTGGCGATCCACGTCGGCGAGGTCGTGCCGAGCGAACGGCTCATCACCTACCTCTGGGGTGAGAGCCCGCCGCCGACCGCGGCCACCTCGCTCCAGAACGCGGTCTCACAGCTCCGAAAGGCGCTCGGACCGGAGGTGGTCGAGACCCGAGCTCCCGGCTACGCGCTCAATGCGGAGAAGGGCGCGGTCGACGCACGTCGCTTCGAACAGCTCGTGAACGAGGCCCGCTCAGCGGAGGCCGAACGCCGAGCCGGCCTCGTGGGCGAAGCGCTTCAGCTCTGGCGCGGTCCGCCTCTCGGCGACTTTGCGTACGAGCCGTTCGCCCAGAACGAGGCGGCGCGGCTCGAGGAGCTTCGCCTGACCGCGATCGAGGAGCGGATGGAGGCGCAGCTGGAGCTCGGCGGCGCGGCCGAGCTCGTCGGTGAGCTCGAGTCGCTCGTACGCCAGAACCCCCTCCGTGAGCGCCCGCGCGGCCAGCTCATGCTCGCGCTCTACCGCAGTGGCCGACAGGCGGAGGCGCTCCAGGCCTACCAGGACGCGCGCAAGATGCTCGTCGATGAGCTCGGTATCGAGCCGACCCCTTCGCTGCAACAGCTGCATGCATCGATCCTCCGTCAGGAGTCGGCGCTCCAGCCGCAGGCGGTCCCGGGGGCGGGGGAGGACCGGCTCGGGGAAATCGTCCGCGCGCTGCTCTCGGGTCGGCTCGTGCACGTGCTCGGCCCGGGTCCGTCCTCGGAAAACGGGCAGAGCCTCGCCGGCCGGCTGGCCGAGGCCTTCGACTTGCCCGAAGAGCACCGCGGGGACCTGACGCGGGTTTCGCAGTACGTGGCAGTCACACAGGGCGTCGGCCCGTTGTACGACCAGCTCCACGAGCTCTTCGCCGAGGGTGACGAGCCAGGTCCCGTCGAGCGCTTCCTCGCAGGCCTGCCCGAGCAGGCCCGAGCCCGTGGCGCCGAGCACCAGCTCCTCGTCACGACTGCCTACGGCAGCGCGCTCGAGCGGGCATTCGAGGAGCGCGGCGAGGAAGTGGACGTCGTCTCGTTCGTCGCGCTCGGCCCGAATCGAGGAAAGTTCCTCCACCAGGCGCCTGACGGGTCTGAGACGGTCGTCGCCGTCCCGAACGCGTACGCGGAGCTGTCACTCGCAGAGAGGCCGGTGATCCTGAAAGTGCACGGCGGCGTCGATTCGCGGCCCGAGCGCGATCGCGAGAGCTTCGTCGTGAGCGAGGACGACTACATCGGGTACCTCGCCCAGAGCGACCTGGCGAGCGTCGTGCCGGTCACCTTGGCCGCAAAACTGCGCCGCAGCCACTTGCTCTTCATCTCGTATCCGGTCGTCGAGTGGAGCCTGCGCGTGTTCCTGCACAGGGTCTTCGGTGACGAGCCGATCAGCTACAGGTCCTGGGCGGTGCTACCGGGCGCGCATCCGATTCAGCACGAATTCTGGCGCCGGCGAGGCGTCGATCTCTACGACGTTCCGCTCGAAGACTTCGTCGCCGACGTCGAGCGTCGCCTCGCGGAGGTTGCACCCGCGTGAACCCCGACAGTCCCTACAAGGGGCTCGTGCCGTTCGAGGACAGCGGCCTCGACGCGCTGCTCTTCTTCGGTCGCGAGCGGGAGAGCGCGATTATCGCCGAGAACCTCCTGGCCGCGAGGCTGACGGTTCTCTACGGTCCGAGCGGCGTCGGGAAGACGTCCGTGCTGAGGGCGGGCGTCGCCCATCGCCTCCGCGAACAGGCGCGGCGAAACGTCGAGGAGCGCGGACACCCCGAGTTCACCGTCGTCGTCTTCGACGGCTGGAGCGAGGAGCCGACCCGAGGCCTGCGCGCGGCCGTGCGCGATGCTCTGGCCGCGCAGTTCGGCTCGGCGCTGCTCGACGTGAGGGACGGCGAGCCACTCGCCGACACGCTTGGCCGGTGGGCGGATGCATTCGCCTGCGACCTGCTGCTGATCCTCGACCAGGCCGAGGAGTACTTCCTCTACCACGAAGCCGAGAGCGGTTTCGCGGTGGAGCTGCCCGACCTGGTCACCCAGCCGCGTCTTCGTGTTCGTGTCCTGCTGTCGCTGCGTGACGACGCACTGTCGAAACTCGACCGTTTCAAGGGCCGGATCCCCGGCTTGTTCGCGAACTACCTCCGACTCGACCACCTCGATCGCCGATCCGCGCGCGAGGCGGTCGTTCGGCCGGTGGAACGCTTCAACGAGCTCACCGGCGAGTCGATCGAAGTCGAGCCGGAGCTCGTAGCGGCGGTGCTCGATCAGACGGCAGCGGGCCAGGTCGATCTCGGAACTGCCGGCCGCGGGCTCGCCGCGGACGAGACGAGCTCGGGACGGATCGAGGCTGCGTATCTGCAGCTCGTGCTCGAGCGGATCTGGGACGAGGAGCGAGCTGCAGGCTCGGATCGTCTTCGCGCCGCGACGCTCGTCTCGCTGGGCGGCGCGGAGTCGATCGTTCGCGCGCATCTGCGGCGCGCCGTGCACGAGCTGACGTCCGAGCAACGAGACGTCGCCGCGGACGTGTTCCGCTTTCTCGTGACGCCTTCCGGCGCGAAGATCGCTCACGGCGTCGGCGATCTCGCCGAGTATGCCTCGGTCGACGAGGAGCACCTGGTCCCGGTGCTCTCGACGCTGGGACGAGAGCGAATCGTGCGGACGGTCGACGGCGCCGGCTCGAATGGAGCGCGGTACGAGATCTTCCACGATGTACTCGGCGAGGCGGTGCTTACCTGGCGGCGAGAGCAGGAGCTCGACCGCGAACGTCGGGCCGCCGAGACGCGACACCGGCGATTGGCGATCGTCGCCGTCGCCGCGTTGCTCGCACTCGCGGCGATGACGGCGGTCGCGATCTACGCGCTGTCTCAGCGACGCGAGGCCCGACGCGCGGCGGACAGAGCCCACGCGCGCGAGCTCGTGGCTCGTTCGTCGAGTCTCGTCGCCCGCTCGTCGGCCTTGCTCGCGCAGGATCCGCTCGAGAGCGTCGGGCTCGCCGCACAGGCGGCCCGACTTGATCCGACCGCCGCGGCTGAGACCGCGCTTCGTGACTCGCTCGCGGCGTCGCGAGAGCGAGCGATCCTCAAAGCCGGAAACGGCCGCGTGAACGCGGCGGCCTACGATCCAAGCTCGACGCTCGTCGTGACGGCCGACGGAGACGGAACGGCACGCATCTTCTCCACACTGGGCGAGCAAGTGGCCGTGCTGCGGCATCGAGGCGCAGTGACGGGCTCGGCGTTCAGTCCGGACGGAAAGATCGTCGCGACGGCGAGCCGCGACGGGACTGTGAAGCTCTGGACCCGAAGTGGGGAGCCGATCCAAACGCTCCCGCATGGCTCGCCGGTCGTCGACCTCGTGTTCTCGCCCGACCGACGCGTCCTGGTCACGACGACGGCAGCCGGGACGACCCAAATCTGGAGTCTCGATCCCGACAGAGCGCACCGCACGATCGCCACGCCTGCACCGGCGCACGCCGTGATCAGCAACGACGGCCAGTATCTCGCCGTGGTCGGCGCCGACCGTTTCGCACGCGTGTACAGCCTGCCGAGCGGTGCGCTGATCTTCGAGTTGCCGCACTCGAGCCAGGTGCTCAGCGCGGCTTTCGGTCCGCGAAAGGAGATGCTCGTGACGGGTAGCGCGGACCGGAATGCCCAGACGTGGGATCTTCGCCGGGGGAGGCCGGCGTACCGGCTGAGCGGGCACCACGGGCGCGTTGTGGACGTGGCGGTTAGCCCGCAGGGTCAGTTCGTAGGGACAGCCAGTGCAGACGGCACGGCGCGTATCTGGAATGTCGCCACTCGACGGGGCGCGCTGACCGCGATCGCCACGGGCCACACGGATCAGCTGCACAGCATCGCGTTCAGCCCGAGCGGCCTCTTCTTCGTCACGTCGAGCCGCGACGGCACCGCGCGCGTCTGGAAGACCGATCGGGGAAACCCGGTCGCCGTCCTTGCCGGCCACGACGGCGACGTCCTGGGTGCGTCATTCAGCCGGACCGGACGCCGTGTTCTCACCTACGGCGAGGACGGAACGGCACGCATCTGGGATTCGGGCACTACGTCCGAGCTCCGTGTGGTCGACCGGCAGCAGGCACCGTTCACGGGTCTCGACGTCTCCGGGGACGGGCAGCGCTTCGTCACGACCGATGGGCGCGGGATCGCGCAAATCTGGCAGCGGGGCGGCTCCTCACGGGCACTTCAGGCAAGCGGCGTCCGCGACGCGAGTCTCAGCGCGGACGGAAGTCGCGTCGCGACGGCGTCGGCCGACGGCACCGTGCGCATCTGGACTGCGGGCGGCGCGCCGAGACTCGTGGTCCGTACCCGGAAGCCGGCCGAGGCAGTTGCATTCAGCCCGGACGGTCGGAGCCTGGCGACCGCCGGGGCCGAAGGCGTCGTGCTCTGGAATGTCGCAGACGGCAATCGAGAGCGGACGCTCACTGGGAAGCGCGGCACCGTCGATCTGTCGTTCAGCCCCGACGGCGAGCATCTGGTGACCGCCGGCGCAGACGGGAAGGCGCGGATCTGGAGTGTCGCCACCGGCGGCACCGAGCACGTGCTCGCCGGACATCGCGATCGGCTGACGTCAGCGCAGTACAGCCCCGACGGGACGCTCGTCGTAACGGCGAGCGCTGACCACGACGCGCGCATCTGGGACACACGCACCGGGAAGAGGCGCGTGCTCCTGAGAGGTCATGGAGCGATCGTCCAGGACGCGGCGTTCAGCTCCGACGGCCGGTGGGTCGTCACCGCCGGGCCGGGAACGGCAGGCCTCTGGGAGGCGCGGACGGGTCGACTGCTGTCGCTGCTGCGGGGCCACGCCGGCCCCTTGACCGCGGCGGAGTTCGCCCGAGGCGGCTACACCGTCTTCACGGCAGGCGAGGACGGGACGGTCAGGACGTACAAGTGCGAGGTCTGCGCCCCGCTGGCCGGGCTCCTGTCTCTCGCCAAGCGGCGGCGCGGAAGTACGAACGGAGGCCATCGCTAGCCTGTTCTTCGTGGCTACGGCTCTCCAGACATCCGACGCGTACCAACCCACCGGCGACCAGCCACAGGCGATCGCCGAGCTCTCCGACGGCATCAACGCTGGTGAACGATTCCAGACGATGCTCGGCGCCACCGGCACGGGCAAGACCGCGACGATGGCCTGGATCATCGAGCAGGTCCAGCGCCCCGCGCTCGTGATCGCTCACAACAAGACGCTCGCAGCCCAGCTCTGCAACGAGTTCCGGGAGTTCTTTCCGACGAACGCGGTCGAGTACTTCGTCTCCTACTACGACTACTACCAGCCCGAGGCATACGTCCCGCAGGCCGACCTCTACATCGAAAAGGACTCGTCCCAGAACGACGACATCGCGCGCCTCCGGCTCGCGGCCACCTCTGCGCTGTTCACACGGCGGGACGTCGTGGTCGTTGCCTCGGTCTCGTGCATCTACGGCCTCGGCTCGCCCGAGGAGTGGCGCGAGCGCGTCCTGATCCTCGACGTGGGGGAGGAACACGACCGCGACCTCGTCCTGCGCAAGCTGATCGACAGCCAGTACGTCCGCAACGACGCCGTGCTCGGGCGCGGGCGCTTTCGTGTGCGCGGCGACGTCGTCGAGGTGCAGCCGGCGAACCAGGAGAGCGCCTACCGCGTCTCGTTCTTCGGCGACGAGGTCGAGCAGATCACGCACTTCGACCCGCTCACCGGAGAGGTCCTGGCCAAGCTGGACAACGTCGCGATCTGGCCGGCCACCGAGTACGTCACCTCGAGGCCGACCATCGAGCGCGCCGTCGACGAGATCCGCCACGAGCTGAGCGAGCGCACGAAGGAGCTCGAGTCCGAAGGAAAGATGCTCGAGGCGCACCGGCTCCGGCAGCGCACCGAGTACGACCTCGAGATGATGAAGGAGCTCGGCTTCTGCAATGGGATCGAGAACTACTCGCGGATCCTCGAGGGCCGTCCGCCGGGCTCGCACCCGTTCACGCTGCTCGACTACTTCCCTGACGACATGGTCGTGTTCGTCGACGAGTCGCACCAGACCGTCCCGCAGCTCGGCGGCATGCACGAGGGTGACCGCTCACGCAAGCAGACGCTCGTCGACTTCGGGTTCCGGCTGCCGTCCGCGCTCGACAACCGGCCGCTCCGCTTCGACGAGTTCCTGGACAAGGTGAACCAGATGGTGTTCGTCTCGGCCACCCCGGGTCCGTTCGAGCTGCGCCATTCGACGCGGATCGCCGAGCAGCTCGTGCGCCCGACCGGGATCGTCGACCCCGAGGTCGAGCTGCGCGCGACGAAGAACCAGATCGACGACCTATTGAACGAGATCCGCCGTCGCGAGGAGGTGGGCGAGCGCACCCTGGTCACGACGCTGACGAAGAAGATGGCCGAGGACCTGACCGATTACCTACTCGAGTCGGGCGTCAAGGCGCGCTACCTCCACTCCGAGGTCGACACCCTGGACCGGATCCAGATCATCCGCGAGCTCAGGCTCGGCGAGTACGACGTCCTCGTCGGCGTCAACCTGCTCCGCGAAGGGCTCGACCTGCCCGAGGTGTCACTGATCGCGATCCTCGACGCGGACAAGGAGGGCTTTCTGCGCGGGAAGACGGCACTGATCCAGACGATCGGTCGCGCTGCCAGGAACATCAACGGCAAGGTGCTGATGTACGCGGACAAGATGACCGAGGCGATCAATGGGGCGCTCGACGAGACAAACCGCCGGCGCTCCGTCCAGCTCGCCTACAACGAGGAGCACGGGATCACGCCGGCGTCGATCCAGAAGGGCGTGTCCGACATCGCCGAGTTTCTCTCGCTCGAAGCGCCGCACGTCCCGGGCCGTCGCCGGCGCGGCTCGCGCCAGGTCGAGGGGATGAGCATGGATGAGATCGAGAAGCTCGCCGTGACGCTCGAGGAGGAGATGTTCGCCGCGGCCGAGGAGCTGCGGTTCGAATACGCGGCCAAGCTCCGGGACGAGATCAAGGATCTGCGCCGCGAGCTCCAGGCGGCGACGGAGGCTCCCGCGTAGTCCTCCGCGCCCGTCAGCCGCGAGACCTGAAGCCGTTTAGCCAAGCGGCTTCGGGGTAGGTCCAGCCCATGCAGTGGGTATGGCTGATCATCGTGGGAGCACTCGTCGGAGCGCTCGGTCGGCTGCTTCATCCCGGCCGTGATCCGATGGGCTGGATCGTGACGATCCTGATCGGTATCGCCTCGCTCATCGTGGCCGGCCTGATCTTCTCGAGCGGCTGGCTGCAGTTCATCGTGGGCGTCGTGATCGCGATCATCCTCGTCTGGCTCGTCGGCCGCTTCATGGCCTCGCGCGGGGGGCCGGCGACCGCTCCCTGAGGTCCCGTCGTGCTCATGGCCGGGCGTCATGCGTGTCACCCACACCGACACAGCGGGTTCACCAGACGGAGACTCGATTCGGAGCCTGCCCTTCTAGCATCCTGCCGTCATTTCCCAGGGAGGGAGGAGTCAAGTGATTCGTACTTGCCGCAGACTGGGCGGCGCCGCCGCCCTTGTAGTTCTCGTGATCGCTCTCGCGGTTTCGCTCGGAGCGGGTAGCGCCTCCGGGACGAGGCGCGAGGCCTCGACGGACAAGGTGATTCTGTTCGCATCCGACGGGATGAGGCCGGACCTCATGGAGAACTACGCGAGGCACGGGAGCATGCCTACCTACCGCGCGCTGATGCATGACGGCGTTCGCGGTAAGAACGGCCTCATACAAGGCTTTCCGCCCAACACCGGCGTCGGCTGGGCGACGCTCGCCACCGGAGCGTGGCCGGGCACGCACGGCTCGACGAACAACACGTTCCATCGACTGACCGACCCGAGCTTCAACAGCTCGACGAGCTTTGCCGCGACCGGTCTGCTCCAGGCCGACACGATCGGCCAGGCGGCCGAGCGCGCCGGCAAGAACATCGTCTCCGTGGAGTGGGTCGCCGCGCGCGGCTACGTTCCGGCGCTCCAGGGGCCGGTCGTGGACTTCCGCTCCTTCTTCTCGCGGCGCGGAATCCTGCTCAACTACGACATTCCGGGGCAACCCGCCCGCGCGAACTCGTTCGGCGTCGACTACCAGCGGGTCGACCTCGACTCGGCGAGCGGCTGGACGAATGTGCCGATGTCGTTCAGCCCGGCCAAGGAGGAGCGGCTGACCGTCACGACGACCTTCGCGGCCGTGAACCCCACACGCCTCTACGACCTCTACATCTACGACTCGACGAACGACGGCGCCGTCAACTACGACCGCGTGCTCGTCGTGCCCGCCTCATTGAAGAACGGCGCGCAGGCCGTCGCCAATCTGAGCCGGAACCAGTGGGCCGACGTCAAGGTGACGCTGACCGGGGCGCGAGCTGGCCAGACCGCCGGCCTTCTGCTGAAGGTGATCGACATGGCGCCGGACCTCTCGCAGTTCCGCCTCTACTTCACCTCCGTGACCAGGGTGAACGCGAACTACAACGCGCTTGGGCCGCAGGGCTCGGCCGCGTTCGAGGAGACCCTCGCGCACGACTTTCCGACCTCGATGGCCGCCGACTTCGCGCCACTCGAAGGCGGGATCGTCGACGAGGACACCTACGTCGAGCAGGGCCTCAAGTGGAAGGACGCGCACCTCGCGTACCTCCGTTACATCTTCAACACGCTCGGGGTCAGGCCCGACCTGCTCCTCCTAGGCACGCCCACGACCGACGAGTTCCAGCACCAGTTCATGGCGCTCGTCACGCCGAGGGACATCGACAACGATCGCAACCCGTACTTCGACGACGTCGAGGGCGACGGGATCCGCGACGGTCGAATCGCGATCCGCGAGGGCTATCTCCGCTCCGCCTATCACGAGGCAGACGAGACGCTCGCCCTGGGCCGCGAGCTGATGGGGGCTCCGGACACGACCGTCTTTGCGTCCTCGGACCACGGCTTCGGCCCCCAGTGGGAGGCCGTCAACGCGGGCAAGGTGCTGCTCGACGCAGGACTGCAGACCGTCGAGCAAAACGGCAATTGCCGGTGGTTCCCCTCGTTGCCCGAGGGACAGAAGGTCAAGGCGTGCTTCGCCGGCGGTACGGCGCAGTTCTACATCAACCTCGTCGGGCGACATCCCGAGGGCATCGTCCCGGTTGCCGACTACGACAACGTCCGAGATCAGATCGCCCAGGCGTTCCAGGCCCTGACCGACCCGGCGAACCCAGGAAAGCAGGTCGTGTCCGCGATCCTGCGCAAGGAGCAGCTATCCGACGTCGACGGCTCCAACTCGCTCAACCCGACTCGAAGTGGAGACGTCGTCGTCGTGCTCCGTCCGCCCTACCAGTTCGATGCGGCGACGCCCGGACAGCGCATCGCCTTCTCGCAGTTCTTCGGGCAGCACGGATACCTGCCGGACTACGTCGACCTCCCCCACAACGTCAACATGCACGCGACCTTCGTGGCCGCGGGTCCCGGCGTCCGCGGAAGTCAGGGAGGCGGGAACGGCGGTGGCGGCCGGGTCGTCCAGGGTGTGCGCGCGATCGATGTTGCTCCGACGATCGCCTTTCTGATGGGCATCGACGGCCCGACACAGGCGAGTGGAGAGGTGCTCGACGACGTGGTCGAGGGCCACTAGTCGAGAGACAGCCCGGGCCGGCTTGGCCGGCCCGGGTCTGACAGGAACGCGGGTGTTTTCCCCGTCGAGAGAACGGGAACCTCCTCGCCACCGAACAGGAGGAAGTCCATGGGAATCATCGCGTTCATCATCCTCGGGCTCCTCGCCGGCCTGATCGCGAAGGCGATCCTGCCCGGCGAGGATCCCGGCGGAATCATCGTCACGACGCTCATCGGTATCGCGGGAGCGCTCATCGGCGGCTTCGTCGCCGCTGCGCTTTTCGACGCACATCCGCTCGATGAGTTCTTCGACCTCAGCACGTGGCTGACGGCGATCATCGGAGCGATCGTCCTGCTGCTCATCTACCGGATGGTCGTCGGGCGCCGCAGCGCGTTCGGCTAAGGCTCCGCGGCAAGAGGCTCACGGCCGCGCGCGAAACGTCGCACGGCCGTGAGCCCCCAGTCTTCATCGCGCCAGATGTAGGTCTCGACGCGGATCGAGCTCTCGGTCGCGTCGTACACGTGGATGCCCCGTGCTTCCCCGCGACGGTTCGGCCTTGGCTGTCCCAGGCCGGGGGCGATCGAGAAGACGGCTCCACGGACATCGCCGTGGATGACCTCGAACTCGTGCCGCTCGCTGACCGCGCCCTGGTGGATGTGGCCGGCGAGGATCAGCTCGGCGCCGGCGTCCACGAGCGCCGCGAGCACATGAGACCGCCTCGAGACCGGCTTCTTCCGCGACCGCCAGGGAGCTCCGATCAGGTGGTGGTGGAGCGTCACGACACGCAGGGCGCTCGCTGAAGCCTGGGCGAGCTGCTCACGGGCGTGCCGAAGTTGCGACTCGCGGATCCCGCCCGACTGGTGGCGCCACGCCCGGACCGAGTTGAGGCCAACGATGTACACGCGCTCGGAGCTGAAAACCGGCTCGGTCGTCTCCCAGTGGCGCTCGAACTCGGTGAACGTCCGCGTGAAGCGTGCCGGGAACGTGTACGGGATGTCGTGGTTGCCGGGAATCGCCAGCACGGGCGGGCCGAGCGAGCGGAGAAACGTGGCGGCCGCCGCGTGCTGGGTCGCTTTTCCCCGGTGTGTCAGATCGCCGCTCGCGACGACGATTTCGGGCGCCACCCGCTCGATCAGCGCGGCCAGGCTCCGCTCCACCTCCGGCGCCTCCTCCGTGCCGACGTGGAGGTCGGAGAGGTGGAGGAGGCGGGTTGGCCGAGCCGAACGTCTGGGTACACTCATGGCGATGGCGGACGAGCCTACCGAGATCTTCGACGACCTCTATCTCGGTCTGCGGGCGGGCGGAGCGATGCGCAAGAAGCGCCGCGGCGAGCCGCTGACGATGGAAGAGGAAGAGGCGCTCGGCCGCTGGGAGTCGCTCGCGTCGGTGCGGAAGGCGGCGACGATCGGCGCGTTCGCGATCGGGACGTTCAGCATCGGCTTCACTCTCGGCGGTCTCGTATTCGGCCGCTGGCGCAAGGCCTAGCTCACGCCTGGCCGGCCCGTCTGAGCCGGGCGAAGCCCGCCTCCGCCAGGCCTGACGCCGCTGCCGGCAGGGTGCTCTCTCCGGGCCCGTGCCCAAGCACTGTTCCCTCCGGCCCCGCACCGGCAGCGGCGCCCCAGACGCGAGCCAGGCCGCCGACAGGTTTCAGCCGCTCATCTGAGGGGGAAAATGGCCGCATGCGCTTTCGTCGCGGAGCGAAGCTCGATCCCGGGCAGGTCACCGACGTCCGAGGACGCAGCTTCGGCACCGGCGGCGGCCTCGCTGTGGGAGGTGGTGGCCTCGGCCTGGCGGCGCTCGTCATCTTCCTACTCTTCTCAGTCCTCTCCGGGGGTGAAGGCGGCCTCGGCCAGCTCGGCCCGCTCGACAATACGCAGGTCGGTCAGGGTGCAGTTCCGAGCGACGTGCAGCAGGAATGCCGCACCGGCGAGTCCGCAAACGAGCGGGACGACTGCCGCATCGTCGGCGTCGTGAACAGCGTTCAGCAGTTCTGGGGCGACGTCTTCCAACGGAGCGGCAAGCGGTACCAGGACGTGAACACGGTCTTCTTCACGGACCAGGTGCAGACGGGGTGCGGCTTCGCGACGTCGGAGGTGGGGCCGTTCTACTGCCCGGCCGACAAGCTCGTCTACATCGACCTCGGCTTCTTCGAGGAGCTCGAGTCGCGCTTCGGCGCCTCAGCCGGCCCGTTCGTCCAGGCCTACGTGATCGCGCACGAGTATGGGCACCACGTGCAGGACCAGCTCGGCGTGCTCGACGCGATCCGCGGGGATCGCCAGGGCCCGGAGAGCAAGGCCGTGCGCTCCGAGCTCCAGGCCGACTGCTACGCGGGTGTCTGGGCGGCGAATGCAGTGCGGACCGGGCTGATCGAGCAGATCCCGCAGTCGGACATCAACGAGGGCCTCGACGCCGCCGCCGCGATCGGGGACGACCGGATCCAGGCCCAGACGCAGGGCCAGGTGAACCCGGAGACGTGGACGCACGGCTCCTCGGAGCAGCGCCGCCGGTGGTTCTCGCGCGGCTACGAACAGGGCAAGCCTGCCGCCTGCGACACGTTCTCAGGGTCGATCTAGCGCACCGATAGGCTCAAAGTAGGTGTCCGAAGAAGCTCGCACGCTCGACAACGAGCTGTCGGTGACGCTCGCAGGACTGTTCGCGGACAAGGTCATCGCCGACGCTGGACTTCCGGGCGCGCGACGTCAGGACCTGAAACAGTCAGTTGACTTACGTTCCGAGTCCGGCGACCTGATCTGTACGTGCGAGATCACAGGTTCGACCCACCGAGCCACGTGGGACGGGACGTTCGGTCGTGCGGTCGCGCTCATCGACGAAGCAGCTGCCGAAACCGCATTTCTCGTCGGTAAGACCCCGCACTACGCTTGGCTCCGTTTACGGAAGTGAGTGGGGTGAACGCGTGCGACGCGGCATCATCTCTTCGAGAGCCGTCACCAATTGCCGCCGGAGCCGGGCTTTGCCCGGCGGGAGGCAACGTACGGAGAGGGGAACGCTCGAGGCAAGCCAGCAGTCGCCGGCGCCTGACACGCCTGAAGGACGCATCCGCTCGCAAGGAGGGAGCCCACGAGGGAACCAGGGGTTCCCTCGTGCCTCTAGCCCTCGGCGTCCTTCGCCGGGAAGAGGACGGTGGGGACGTCCTCTTCGGCCGGGTCCTTCTCCAGCACGATCACGCTGACCAGAGTCGCCAGCACCGCGGCCAGCGGGATCGCCAGCAGGATGGCCCAGCCGCCGAACAGGATCGCGGTGGCCGTCACCGAAACGAGCACGACGAGCGGCGAGAGGCCGACCGCGTCTCCGAGCACGTTCGGGATCACGAGGTAATCCTCAATCAGCCGCACCGCGAGCACGACGAGCCCCGCGGCGAGCGCGAGCTGCCAGGACTCGGTCAGCCCGACGCCGACCGCGAGCGCCCCGGCCGTCAGCGGCCCGATCACGGGGATGATCTCGACGACGCCTGCGAACACGCCGACGAGCAGCCAGTACGGCAGCCCGATCGCGAAGAACGCGGACGAGAGCACGGTCGCCACTGCACAGATCAGGATCAGCTGTCCGCGCACATAGGCCCCGAGCTTGAGGTCGATCAGATCCCAGGTGTCGCGAACAACTCGGCGTTTGTCCCGGGGTAGGAGCGAGACGACGAGCGCGATCGCGCGGTTGCGCTCGAACACCCAGTACGCGGCCGCAGCGAGGACAAAGAAGAGGCCGACGAGGATCTCGAAGCCGAGCACGGTCGCGTCGAGTGCGTGGCCGACGACGTTGCCGGCGCTCGGGACGTCGTGGAGCCAGCGGTCGAGAGCGAGCAGCGCGTCGTGCTTCCAGCCCGTCTGCTGGCGAGCCTCGGCACGCAGCTTGTTGCTGCCGACGGCGGCCTCGATCTGGTCGACGGCCCGGGGCAGGACGAGCCAGAGAAGCAGAGCGACGAGCCCGGCGACGGCGAGATAGTGAAGCCCGATCCCGATCCCACGCGGGATGCGGTGCCGTCGCAGCCACTCGACGCTCGGTCGCATTGCGGCCGCGACGATGAACGCGAGGAAGAGCAGCGCGATCAGCACCTTCAGCTTCCAGAGGGCGAGCACGCCGACGACGACGCCGACGGCGACGAGTGTGGCCAGGGCAACGCGCGCGGCTGACTGCCTCATGCAAGGGTTTTCGCCGGTTGCGGGCCTCCGCAAACTGCAGGAAACAGGATTGACCCGTTGAACCCGCGCCCATGCGCCCTCGCCGCGACGAGGAGGTGTATCTCGATGCCCGATTACACGGGGCGGTGCTCGCGCGCCCGATCTTCCGTTCCGCGCTCCTCGTCGCGCTCGGCATTGCCGTGCTGCTCGTGCAGTTCACGCCGGCCGCGGTCCTCGGAGCCGTCCTCATCGCGGCGGGCGCATTCTTCACGCTCCGCGCCGTCTGGCAGTGGGAGCGGACACACGTCGTCGTCACGACCGAGAAGGTCTATCTCCTGAACGGCACGCTCCACCGCCGCGCGAAGGCGGTGCGCCTGAAGACGATCGAGGCGGTCGAGATCGACCAGTCGATCCTCGGTCAGCTCTTCGGGTACGGAACCGTGTTCGTCGGGCCGCTCAAGGTCGGCCACATCGCCCACCCGAGCGACCTCTGCGACCTGGTCGAACGACTCGCTTCCTAGTCAAAACGAACACTTGTTCGATCCGACCCGGGTGGCTAGACTTGGTCGGTTATGCCTTCTGACGAGCTCGTCATTCACGGTGCCCGCGAGCACAACCTGAAGGACATCGACGTCCGCCTGCCGCGGAACAAGCTGGTCACGATCACCGGGCTTTCCGGCTCCGGGAAGTCGTCGCTGGCTTTCGACACGATCTACGCGGAGGGTCAGCGCCGGTACGTCGAGTCCCTGTCCGCGTACGCCCGCCAGTTCCTCCAGATGATGGAGAAACCGGACGTGGACTCGATCGAGGGCCTCTCGCCGGCGATCTCGATCGACCAGAAGACGACCTCGCGGAACCCGCGTTCCACCGTCGGCACCGTGACCGAGATCTACGACTACCTGCGACTGCTCTACGCGCGGGTCGGGCGCCCGCACTGCCCGATCTGCGGGCGGCCGATCGCGGGGCAGTCGATCGAGGCGATCGTCGACCAGGTGCTGCAGCTCGAGGAGGGCACGAAGTTCACGGTCAATGCACCGGTCGTCCGAGATCGCAAAGGCGAGTACAAGGACGTCTTCGAGGAGCTCCGCGCCGACGGCTTCACGCGGGTGAAGGTCGACGGAGAGATCCGCATGCTCGAGGACGAGATCGTCCTCGACAAGAAGTACAAGCACACGATCGAGGTCGTGGTCGACCGGTTGGTCATGAAGCCGGACCTGCGCACGCGGCTCGCGCAGTCGATCGAGACCGCGATCTCCCTTGCGGACGGGCTCGTCGGGATCGACGTTCAGGACGGCCAGGAGCTGACGTTCTCCGAGAAGTTCGCCTGCCCCGAGCACGGCGTCGGCCTGCCTGAGCTCCAGCCGCGCATCTTCTCGTTCAACTCGCCGCACGGCGCGTGCCCGCGCTGCACGGGCCTTGGCGCGCAGCAGGAGATCGACCCCGACCTCCTCGTCCCCGACCCGACGCTCTCGATCGGCGAGGGGGCGCTCGTCCCCTGGTCGACCGGAAGCTCGAGCTTCTACGAGGCGGTCATCCAGGGGATCGCGGACAAGTGGGAGATCGACCTCGACAAGCCGTGGCAGGAGCTGACCGCCGAGGAGCAGGACCTCTTCCTGTACGGCACCGACGGGGAGCGGATCTACGTCCGCTACCGCAACCGGATGGGCCGGCGGCGCTCGTACATGCTCGCCTTCGAGGGGATCGTCAAGAACCTCGAGCGGCGTTACCGCGAGACCGATTCGTCGCAGCAGCGCGAGCGGATCGAGGAGTACATGAGCTTCCGGCCGTGCCCGCAGTGCGGCGGTGCGCGGCTCAAGCCCGAGGTGCTCGCGGTCACGGTCGGCGAGAAGAACATCCACGAGTTCTCGAAGATGTCCGTTACGCGGGCGATCGAGTTCCTCGACTCCCTCGAGCTGACGAAGACCGAGGAGCTGATCGGCGCGCGGATCATCAAGGAGATCCGCGAGCGGCTGACGTTCCTCGACAACGTCGGCGTCGGCTACCTGCAGCTCGACCGCGCGGCCGCGACGCTTTCGGGCGGCGAGGCGCAGCGCCTCCGGCTCGCGACGCAGATCGGCTCGCAGCTCGTCGGCGTGCTCTACATCCTCGACGAGCCGTCGATCGGGCTCCACCAGCGCGACAACGGGAAGCTGATCGCGACGCTCGAGCGGCTGCGCGACCTCGACAACACCGTGGTCGTGGTCGAGCACGACGAGCAGATGATGCGCGCGGCAGACCACCTGGTCGACATGGGGCCGGGCGCCGGTGAGCACGGGGGGCACGTCGTCGCCGAGGGGACGGCCGAGGAGGTCGAGAAGAACGAGGAGTCGGTGACGGGCCAGTTCCTGTCGGGGAAGCGCGTAATCGCAGTTCCGGAGCGGCGCGAGGAGGATCAGGGCTCGTTCTGGGTGCGCGGCGCCTCGCAGCACAACTTGAAGTCGATCGACGTCGAGTTCCCTGTCGGCAAGTTCATCACCGTCACCGGCGTCTCCGGCTCTGGCAAGTCGACGCTCGTCAACGAGATCGTCTTCAAGGCGCTTGCGAACCGGTTGCACCGGATGCGCGTCAAGCCCGGGGAGCACGAGAGCTGTGAGGGCATCGAGCGCTTCGACAAGGTGATCGACATCGACCAGTCGCCGATCGGGCGAACGCCGAGGTCGAACCCGGCGACGTACACGAAGCTCTTCGACCACATCCGCGAGCTGTACTCGCTGACGCCCGAGGCCAAGGTGCGCGGCTACAAGCCCGGCCGGTTCTCGTTCAACGTCCGCGGCGGGCGTTGCGAGACCTGCAAGGGCGACGGGACGATCAAGATCGAAATGCACTTCCTACCGGACGTGTACGTGCCCTGCGAGACGTGCCATGGGCGGCGCTACAACCGCGAGACCCTCGAGGTGCGCTTCAAGGGCAAGTCGATCGCGGACGTCTTGGAGATGTCGGTCGAGGAGGCGCTGCGGTTCTTCGCGAAGATCCCGAAGCTGCGGAGGCGGCTCCAGACGCTCCACGACGTGGGGCTCGACTACATCAAGCTCGGCCAGCCGGCGACGACGCTCTCCGGGGGTGAGGCGCAGCGAGTGAAGCTCTCCTCGGAACTGTCGAAGATTGCGACCGGGCGGACGCTCTACATCCTCGACGAGCCGACGACCGGTCTGCACTTCGCGGACATCGAGAAGCTGCTCGAGGTGCTGCAGCGGCTCGTGGACGCGGGCAACACCGTGCTCGTGATCGAGCACAACCTCGACGTGATCAAGCAGGCGGACTGGATCATCGACCTCGGGCCCGAAGGCGGCGAGGCGGGCGGCGAGGTGATCGCGACGGGCACGCCCGAGCAGGTGGCGGAGGTCGACGAGTCGGCGACGGGCCGCTACCTGCGGGCGGTCTTGCCGAAGAAGGCCCGCAAGACGGCCAAAGCCGCGGCCTAGCCGGCCAGCGGAAAGCGGTTGGCCTCGTGCCAGAGGCGTTCGTCGTCCTCGAACAGAAAGGCGACGTGATCGGCGTGTGCTCGGATCGGGAGGTGGCTCGAAACCGCCGCCTCGACGCGATCCTGGAGCTCGGTTCCTCCCTCTGCGACCGTGAGATGGGGAATGACCTCCTCATGGATGCCCTCGTACGGCGGATAGTCGGGGAACCGACCCGCGATGAGATCGGTCAGGGCCTCGAACGGCTCGGACGGTTCAGGCGCAAGCCAGGCGACCTCCGGGAAGCGGGCCAGGCGGGCCAGCTCGAACGAGATCGCGGGCTCGGCGCCGAACAGCTCCAGAAGCTGGCGGAGCAGCTCGTCGTCGACCTTCTCGGTCGGCACGAACGGGTACAGGAGCGTGATGTGAGCCGGGACGCCGCGTTGCGCCGACCAGTCGTACTGCGCACGCCAGTCCGAGACGAGCGGCTCTGCTTCGGGGACGACGATGACGAGCGCGCTTTCAGGCATTCGGGAGACAGTACGCTGACCGGGTGAGCACCGCCGTGGAGTCGACCCGCTCGCTCCAGAAGGAGTGGTGGCTCCGGGCGCTCGCCGTTTTCTCGAGCCCACGCGGCACGTTCGCGGCGTTGGCGGACGACTCGCCGGAGGCCGCCGAGGCGCGTCAGGAGCCGATCATGGCGATCGTCATCCTGGCCGGGATCGCGGGGATTCTGACGACCTCACTCGCGGGGCGTCTGCTCGACGATCCGGACAACGACGGGCTGAACGTCGCTGTCTGGGCGTTTCTCGGCGGCGCGTTCTACGGGCTGCTCGTGTTCTGGCTCGGGGGCCTCTTCGTCTATGCGATCGGAGCCGCGGTGCGCGCGCACGCCTCGTACCGGCAGGCGCGGCACGTCGTCGGGCTCGCGATGGCGCCGGTCGCGCTCTCGCTGCTGACGGTGTGGCCGGTCCGCCTCGCGATCTACGGCGAAGACGTCTTCCGCACGGGCGGGTCGGACGCGGGCGCCGGGGACAAGCTCTTCGAGGCGCTCATCGTCGGCTCCTTCGCCTGGGCGTTCGCCCTCGCGGCGCTTGGGCTGATCGAGCTGCGGAAGCGTTCGAGCTCCTCCTCGGGCATCTCGTAGATGTGCTCGTCGCCGGGGAAGGTGCCGTCGCGTACCTCCTCGGCGTAGTGCTCGAGTGCGTCGCGGATCTCGCGCGAGAGGCTCGCGTAGCGCTTGACGAATCTCGGGAGGTGGCCCTCGGTAAGCCCGAGGAGGTCGTGATAGACGAGCACCTGGCCGTCCGTGTCGCGGCCGGCGCCGATGCCGATCGTGGGCACGGTGAGCCGTCGCGTGACCTCCGCGGCGACAGGTGCGGGGACGGCCTCGAGGACGACCGCGAACGCGCCCGCGTCCTCGAGCGCGACCGCGCCTTCGACCAACTCTGCGGCTGCCTCGGCCGTCTTGCCCTGCGTCTTGAACCCGCCGAGCTTGGTCGCCGATTGCGGGGTTAGGCCGACGTGCCCCATGACCGCGATGCCCGCGTCGACGATCGTCTTCACGCGCGAGACCATCGGGCCGGCCCCCTCGAGCTTGATCGCGTCTGCTCCGGCCTCCTTGACGAAGCGGATCGCGTTCTCGAGCGCCTTCTCGTCGGAGACCTGGAACGAGCCGAACGGCATGTCGCCGACGACGATCGGATGCCGGGCGGAGCGCACGACGGTGCGCGTCAGGAACAGCATCTCGTCCATCGTCACCGGGACGGTGGTGCCCTCGTAGCCGAGGACGACCATCGCGGCCGTGTCCCCGACGAGGATGATCTCGACCCCCGCGTCCTCGGCGAAGCGCGCTCCGGGCGCATCGTAGGCGGTGACCATGACGATCTTCTCGCCGCGCTGCTTCATGGCGGCGAGCTCGGGCAGGGCCAGCTTTCCCTTGGGCGGTGTGCTCACTTGGTCTCTCCTTTGCTTGTACGCCCGAGCCAGGATGAATCCTGGCACGGGACTTCCAGCACTACGTTGTCGATAAGGCGCGTCTTCCCAACGTTGACGGCTGCGGCCAGGACTCTCTGTCCGTCCAGGTCTGCCACTTCCACGTAGTCGACGTCGAGGCTGTTGAGAAATCGTTGCGCTTCTTTGGCGGGGTCTGACCCCGTCAAGAAAGCATCACGTCCTGCCCACAGGCCGCGCGGCAAGGTCAGCGCCGCTTCGCGCTCTTCCGGTGAGAGGTACGCGTTTCGCGACGAGAGCGCTAGGCCGTCCTCGTCGCGCACTGTGGGGACGACTCGGATCTCGAGGGCGAGGTTCAGATCGCGAACGAGTTGCTTGACGACAGCGGCCTGCTGCGCGTCCTTCTGGCCGAAGTAGGCGCGGTCGGGGCGGACGATGTTGAAGAGCTTCAGGCAGACCGTGGCGACGCCGCGAAAATGGTCCGGCCGGAACTCGCCTTCGAGGCGCTGTCCGAGCTCTCCGACGTCGACCCAGGTCTCGTAGCCGTCCGGGTACATCTCATCCATGGAGGGAGCGAAAAGGACGTCGACGCCGGCCTCCTCGGCGAGCTTCGCGTCGCGCTCCTCGTCGCGTGGGTAGCGGTCGAGGTCCTCATTGACGCCGAACTGGGCCGGGTTCACGAACAGGCTCGCGACCACGACGTCGTTCTCCTCGCGGGCGGCCGCGAACAGCGCAAGGTGCCCGGCGTGGAACGCGCCCATGGTCGGAACGAGACCTGTCGCAGGGCCTGTCCCTCGTAAGGGCCTGTCCCTCGTTAGCTCCGCGATCGTTCGGACGATCCTCATCGGACGGCGAGCTCCGCGGTCGCGTCGGCGAGCGCTCGGTACAGAGGCTCGAGCTCGGGCAGGCGCTCCCTGATCGCCTCGAGGTGCGCCTCGACCGTTTCCCAGTCGCCGCGCACCGCCGGCCCGGTGAGCTCGAAGTCGTTCTCGATCACGCGCCTCATCAGCGGCAGGAGCGCTTCCGGAGGAGCGCCCGCAGCTTTCACGAGGTCGGCCGCAGCCTGGTGGAGGGCTACGAGGTAGCTCGCGGCGACCACGGCCCCAGCGTGGTAGATCACGCGGTCGGAGTCGTCGAGCGCGAACGGCTCGAGCCCGAGCTCGCGCGCGAGCCAGAAGCCGACCTTCCGCGCCTCCTCGCTCTCCCCGCTGACCGCCGCGAACGCGCCGTCGAGCTGATCGGGTCCTCGCGCGCGCGTGAACGACTGGAGCGGGTGCAACCCGAATCGCCGCTCGTGCGGATCGAGCGCGGACAACGGTGTCGCGCCGCTCGTGTGCCCGATCCACGGCCCCGGCGGCATACCGGCAGCGACCTCCGCGATCGCGCGGTCGGGGACGCAGAGCAGGACGAGGTCGGCGTCGTCCTCGGTCAGCTCGAAGCAACGCTCGCGCAGCCTCGCAGCCATCGCCGAGCCGACTCGTCCCGAGCCGATGATTCGGATCGTTTGCACCACCAGAAAGCTCCAGTTCCGTAGCGGATACCGGGCAAAACGAAGTGTACCTCCGAGTGTCCGGATCTATGCCTAGAATCTCGCGGCGATGCCGATCTACGAGTACGTGTGCATGGAATGCGAGTCGCACTTCGAGGAGCTCGTCCGGAACGGGGAAGCGGTCAACTGCCCGGACTGCGACGCCTCGAACGTGCGCAAGCAGTTCTCCGTGTTCGCGACTCACGGCACCGCCGAGCAGCCCTCCTTCGGCGGTCCAGCGTCCGGCGGCTGTTGCGGCGGGAGCTGTGGCTGCGGGCACTGAACTAGACCAGTACGCGGCCGAGGTTGCCGGCTGCACGCGCTGCCGTCTCGCCGAGGGTCGCACCCAGGTCGTCTTCGGCGTCGGCAACCCCGAAGCCGAGCTGATGTTCGTCGGCGAGGCACCCGGCTTCCACGAGGACAAGCAGGGCTACCCGTTCGTCGGCCAGGCGGGCAAGCTCCTCGACCAGCTCCTTGGCGGAATCGGCATGTCCCGCGAGGACGTGTATATCGCGAATGTGATCAAGTGCCGGCCGCCCGGAAACCGCGACCCGATGCCCGACGAGATCGAGGCCTGCGAGAGCCATCTCTTCCGCCAGGTCGAACTGATCGAGCCGAAGCTCGTCGGGACGCTCGGCAACTTCGCCACGAAGCTCCTCTCGGGGAAGCCGACCGGGATCACACGCGTACACGGCCAGGAGCAGCAGGTCGAGCTCGGCGGCCGCGCCGTGCTGCTGTACCCGCTCTACCACCCGGCGGCAGCGCTCTACACGCCCGCGATGCTGAACGTCCTCCAGGAGGACTTCGCACGGATCCCCCAGCTGCTCGGCCGCGTGATCGAGCCCGCGCCGGAGCCCGAGCCGTTGCTTGCAGCAGAGCCCGCCGTCCAGCTCGGCCTTTTCTAGGCTCATCACCATGGAGCGGGAGTCGTCCTCGCCGGAGGAGACCGAGCGCATTGCCGCGGAGCTCGCCGCCGAGCTCGAGCCGGGCGACGTCGTCACCGTCTCCGGCGAGCTCGGGTCGGGCAAGACGACGTTCGTCCGCGGCGCGTGCCGGGCACTCGGGGTCGAGGGACACGTGACGAGCCCCACCTTCACAGTCGGCCATCGGTACCGTGGGGCCGTCGATGTGTCTCACCTCGACCTGTACCGGTTCCAGAGCGTCTCACCGGCCGAGTGGGGCGATCTCGAACCGTACTTCGACGGGGCCGTGTGCTTCGTCGAGTGGCCCGAGGCGGCCGGGGACGAGCTGCCTGCACCCCGGTTCCACGTGCGGCTTCGCCATGCCGGTGGAGATCGAAGGATGATCGAGATCGAACGTGCTGACGCTCGCGTTTGACACGGCGACGAACGCAGCCACCAGTGCGCTGCTCGAGGACGGAAAACTGCTCGGCGAGCGCACCGGGACCCCTGCGCGCCTGCTCGAGGACATCGACGACCTCCTGACGAGCGCCGACGCCGAGCCTTATGAGCTCGAGCGGATCGTCGTCGGCACCGGACCGGGAAGCTTCACGAGCCTGCGCATGGGGCTTGCCGCGAGCAGGACGCTGGCTTTCGCGCTCGACGCGCAGGTCGCAGGCGTCTCGACGCTCGAGGCGCTGGCAGCTGCAGCGCCCGCCGCGCTTCCGGTGATCGACGCGCGCCGCCGCGAGGTCTTCACGCTGATCGACGGAGAACCCGTCGCCGCGCCCCCCAACGAACTTCGTAACAGCCTGCTACGAGGACGGGCTTGCGTCGGCGATGGGGCGATTCGGTATCGCGAGGTGCTCGAGGCGGCCGGCGCCGAGATTCCGCCCGACGACAGCGAGCTGCACGTTCCGCGCGCCAGCGTGCATGCACGGCTCGCCACCGACTTCGGGCCGGCCGAGCTCGTCGAGCCGATCTACGTCAGGATTCCCGACGCCGACCGGAAGCGGTCATGACGATCGAGTTCCGAAAGCTCAAGCTGCGCGACCTGGGCGCGATCGAGGAGATCGAGCGCGCCTCGTACCCGACGCCGTGGTCGCGCTCCATGTTCGCGGGCGAGCTCGCGAAGCCGTCCTCGATCTGCCTCGGGGGGGTCGACATCGAGCGCGACGAGCTCGTCGGCTACCTCATCATCTCGCGCTACGTCGACGCCTGGCACGTGATGAACATCGCCGTCGCGCCGGAACACAGGAGGCGCGGGATCGCGCGCGGGATGATGGAGCGGCTGTT
Source organism: uncultured Actinomycetes bacterium (assembly GCA_963794605.1). Taxonomy (GTDB): domain Bacteria; phylum Actinomycetota; class Thermoleophilia; order Gaiellales; family Gaiellaceae; genus VAXT01. The sequence continues at coordinate 334,475 of CAWCEN010000004.1, read as the reverse complement.
TGAGGTCACCGCGCGGGATGTGAGGCGGGGCTACACGCTCGAGGTGCGCGTCTCCAACGAGTCGGCGATCCGCCTCTACGAGGCGCTCGGCTTTCGCGCGAGGGGAATTCGCCGTGGCTACTACACGGACAACCGAGAAGACGCCCTGATCATGTGGCGCGATCCAGTCCGCGAGCCCGCGAGCGCTTGATCCTCGGGCTCGAGACGTCCTGCGACGAGACGGCGGCGGCCGTCGTCACGGAACACGGCGAGATCCTCTCCAACGTCGTCTCCTCCCAGGCCGAGCTGCACGCGAAGTACGGCGGCGTCGTTCCTGAGGTCGCATCGCGGCGACACCTCGAGCTGGTGACGCCGGTCATGCGCGAGGCGCTCGGCGCGGCGGGGATCGGACTCGACCGGATCGAGCGCGTCGCCGTCACACAGGGGCCCGGGCTGATCGGCGCACTCCTCGTGGGTCTGTCCGCGGCGAAAGCGCTCGCGTGGGCGCGTCGCCTGCCACTCGCTCCGGTCAACCACCTGCACGGCCATGTCGCCTCGCTGTTCCTGCAGCCCAAGCCCGTCGAGCCGCCGTTCCTGTGCCTGCTCGCGAGCGGCGGGCACACGCTGCTCCTCGACGTGCAAGATCACGGCGGCTTCCTGATCGTCGGGACGACGCTCGACGACGCGGCCGGCGAGGCGTTCGACAAGGGCGCGCGCTTGCTCGGGCTCGGCTATCCGGGCGGCGCGGCGATCGACCGGCTCGCGCGTGAAGGCGACCCCGAGGCGTACGAGTTTCCGATCGCCCGTGTCCCGGGACTCGACTTCTCGTTCTCGGGCCTCAAGACCGCGCTCCTCTACACGGTGCGCGAGCTCGACGCCGACGAGCTGCAGCGGCGCCGCGCCGACCTGGCTGCGTCGTACCAGCGGGCGATCGTCGCCGCGCTGGTCGAACGTGCCCAGGCCGCGGCCGAGCAAACGGGAGCCGATCGGATCGCGGTCGTCGGCGGGGTCGCCGCGAACTCCGAGCTTCGCGCCGCGCTCCCGGGCGCCGCGCTCGCGCCGCTCGAGCTCTGCACCGACAACGCCGCGATGATCGCCTCCGCCGGGCGGTACGTCGAGGCGATCCCGTTCGCCCGTTATCTTGGGTTGGATGCCTATGCGTCTACGGCGGCGTGAAGCCCCGCAGCTCAGCCTGCTCGCAGCCCTAGCGCTGGGCGCGACCCTGGTGACGGTCGGCGCGGGCGCGGGCAGCGCCGGCCACGAGCAGGAGACCCAGACGGCGTCTTCGTGGCAGGGGCTCGTCGGCAGTCCACGCGAGCAGGTCGCCGTCGGCCAGCGCGTGATCGTCGTCCTGAACAGCCCTTCGCTCTCCGACCAGGTCGCCGCCGCCGGGGGACAGGCGACCGAGTCTCAGCAGCGCCGCTGGACAGCGGCCGCGCTTGCCGCTGACAACCTGCTCATCGCGCGGCTCGCGCAGGACGGGGTGCGGGTGGAGCCCGAGCACCGTTACGCGCGAGTCATCACAGGCTTCTCGGCGGCGCTCGACCCGAGGGCGATCGCCTTCCTCGAGCGCGCGCCCGAGGTCGCGGGCGTCTATCCGGTCCGCGTCACCTATCCGGCCTCGGTCTCCTCGACCCTGATCGAGAAGAGCGGCCTCGCGCCCGGCGTGGCGAGCCGTCCCGAGGTCAGCCTGCCCGGGTCGAACGGGCGCGGCGTGACCATCGCGCTGCTCGACACCGGAGTCGACGCCAACCATCCGTACGTCCTCGGCCAGGTCTCCGGCGGGTACGACGTGGTCGGAAACACCCGCGACACGCTCGCGCGGCCCAGCCCTGACGATCCGACGCGGCTCGAGCGGCACGGAACGCAGATGGCGGGCCTCCTCGTCGGCTCCGAGGGCCCGGGGAAGATGGACGGTGTTGCACCTGGAGCGACCGTGCTACCGATCCGAGTCGCGGGCTGGCAGCCCGAGGCGAGCGGGCGCTGGGCGGTCTACGGCCGCACCGACCAGCTGATTGCAGGCCTCGAGCGCGCCGTCGACCCGAACCTGGACGGCGTCGACCTCGACGCGGCGCGGATCGCGCTCATCGGCGTCGCCGAGCCGTTCGCAGCCTTCGAGGACAGCCCTTCCGCCAGAGCAGTCGCTGGAGCGCTCCGCCTCGACACGCTCGTTGTCGCTCCCGCCGGCAACGACGGCCTGGCCGGCCCGGGCTACGGAAGCATCTCCGGCCCCGGTGGATCGCGCGCGGCACTCACCGTCGGAGCGGCCGACCTCCGCGACTCCTCAGCGTCGGTGCGCGTCGTGTGCCGGGTCGGGCTTGGCGTGCTCTTCGATCGCCGGGTGCCGCTCGCCGGAGCCGTTGCCCCGGGCGCGGGCCAGACCCTCGAGTTGAGCGTTCCGAGACTCAGGCCCGCCGAGCTCGCCCAGGGCGCGCCGCCGAGCCTGGACGAGTTCTTCACGAAGGGCGGTCTCAGCCTCGTGGCGGGACGCGCCGCGCTCGTCCCGGCCGGCAACGATCCCGGGTATGCAGCGGCCCAGGCCGCGAAGGCCGGCGCGGCCGCGGTCGTGCTCTACGGCGACGCGCTCCCGGGCGGGGGGATCGGCCTCGACGACGGCGTCACCGTCCCGGTCGTCGGACTGCCGTCGGCGCTCGGCAAGAAGCTCGTCGACGAGCTCGCGGACGGACGGACGGTGGTGGTGTCGATCGGGCGGGCGAGCTCGGAGGCCAGCCCAACAGAGGGCGGTGTCGCACCGTTCTCGTCCCGGGGGCTCGCGTTCAACGGGTTCGTGAAACCGGACCTCGTCGCCCCCGGCGTCGGCCTGCTGACGGCCGATCCCGGCAAGGCGGAGGACGGCTCGGCCCGGTACTCGAGCATCAGCGGCACGAGCGCCGCGTCGGCAATCCTTGCGGGCTCGGCGGCGTTGCTCGCGCAGGCCAGGCCCGACCTGGACGCGTCAGCGCTCAAGGGGCTGCTTGCGGGATCGGCGAGGCAGCTTCCGCGGGAGTCGGTGGCGGCGCAGGGAGCAGGGCTGCTCGACATCGGCGCGACCTCGGCGGGCGAGGTCGCGGCGCTTCCGGCCACGCTCAGCTTCGGGCGTGCGACGCGCGGCTCGGGCTGGCACGCGACGCGCAGGCTCATCGTGCGCAACCTCTCGTCCCGCAGGCTCACCGTCGAGTTCGCTGCCGACCGGCGCGACCGAGGCGGCGCCCGAGCGCTGGTCTTCGCATTCGCGCCGTCACAGGTGCGGATCAGGCCGCACGGCATCGCGACCGTCTACGTGGCCGTGCGCGCTCTCGCGCCGATGGGCGACCCGATCGAGGGCCTGCTCACGATCCGCCCCCGCGGGAGCAACGCGGTCCACGTCCCGTGGCTGATCACGGTGCGGCCTCGCCACGACGAGTTTCTTTCGTCCATCCACCTCTCGAGCCGCGCGTTCCGTCCCTCGGACACGACACCGGCCGTGCTCTCGTTCCAGGCCGGTCGGATTGCAGCCGGCGGCCAGCTCCAGCCGGTCGCGCTGCTCGTGCTCCAGCTTCGGGGCAGCGACGGCTCGAAGCTCGGCACCCTGGCCCAGCTCCGCGACCTCCTGCCCGGCCGCGTCGCGTTCGGCCTGACCGGGCGCGACGCCAACGGCGACATCCTCGAGCCCGGCAAGTACCGGCTCCTGCTGCGGGCCTACCCGACCGGACAGGGGCCGCCTACCGAAGAGGTCGTGCCGTTCACCATTCGGTAACTCGTGCGGCCCGGCTTATACTCGCCGCCGGAACTTCCCTTCATTTGCAGCCGATTCAAGGAGTGACTTCGTGACCACCGTTGCGGCACCCGTCTCCCATCTCCGCGAGAACCCGTTCGAGATCGCCCAACAGCAGCTCTACCGGGTCGCGGACACGTTCAAGATCGACCCGAACCTGATCTCGGTCCTCAAGGAGTGCAAGAAGGCGGTCGTCGTCTCCGTGCCCGTGGTCATGGACGACGGCGCCGTCCACGCCTTCGAGGGCTACAGGGTGACGCACAACATTGCCCGCGGGCCGTCGAAGGGCGGGATCCGCTACCACCCCGACGTCACGCTCGACGAGGTCAAGTCGCTCGCGATGTGGATGACCTGGAAGTGCGCGCTGATGAACATCCCGTTCGGCGGCGCGAAGGGCGGCATCGCCTGCAATCCAAAGACGCTCTCCGAGACCGAGCTCCAGAAGATGACGCGGCGCTACACGTCCGAGATCATCAACGAGATCGGCCCGGAGAAGGACATCCCGGCGCCGGACGTGGGGACGGACGGCCGCGTGATGGCCTGGATCTTCGACACGTACTCGATGAACAAGGGCCACTCGGTGCTCGGCGTCGTCACCGGGAAGCCGCTGAACATCGGCGGCTCGCTCGGGAGGCTCGAGGCGACGGCGCGCGGCGCGCTCTACATCATCCGCGAAGCCGTACGGAAGCAGGGCGCGACGATCGCGGGGCAGCGCGTCGTCGTCGAGGGGTTCGGCAACGTCGGCATGTACCTCGCACGGTTCCTCGCGCAGGAGGGAGCGACGGTGCTGGCCGCCTCGGACTCCACCGGAGGCGTCTACAACGAACAAGGGATCGACGTCGAGGCCGCGATCGCCCACAAGCAGGAGACCGGCTCGCTGGAGGGTCTCAAGGACGCTGAGACGGTCACCGACGAGGAGCTCCTCGTCCTCGAGTGCGACGTGCTCGCGCCCTGCGCCCTGGAGCAGGTGATCACGAGCGAGAACGCGGACAAGATCAAGGCGAAGATCATCTGCGAGGGCGCGAACGGCCCGACGACTCCCGCGGCCGACGAGATCCTCGAAGACCGTGGCGTGCTCGTCCTGCCGGACGTCCTTGCGAACGCGGGCGGCGTCGTCGTCTCCTACTTCGAGTGGGTGCAGGGCCTCCAGGAGTACTTCTGGAAGGAGGACGAGGTGAACGCGCGGTTGAACGACATCTCGACCCGCGCGTTCAACGAGACCTGGGCGACTCGCGAAAGCCGCGGCACGAGCATGCGGATGGCGGCGTACGGGCTGGCGGTGAACCGCGTGGCCGAAGCGACGACGACGCGCGGCCTCTACCCGTAAGAACATGGGGGAAACCGTGTTTCCCCCATGGACCCCCTTCTTCTCAGCCCTCGACGGCGACCATCTCGTGGGCTGCGCTCGGGCAAAGCCCGGCTTCGCCCGCGGTGCTCATCGCGACAGCCGGCTCTGATGAGCCAGGTCGTTCTCTACGGCGCGGAGGGGTGTCACCTCTGTGACCGTGCCCGCCAGACCATTGCGGCGCTCCGTGACGAGCTCGGCTTCGAGCTGGACGAGATCCTGATCGACGGCGACTCGGAGCTCGAGGCCCGCTACCGCGAGCTGCTCCCGGTCGTCGAGATCGACGGCGAGAGGGCGTTCGTCTACTTCGTGCCGCCCGATGCAATGCGGCGCCGGCTCGCACAAGCGGGGTCCTGAGAGCGGACTTTGTGACACCACGACGCAAGAAGTGGTGCCGAAATGCAAGAATCCTTGTGTGGTGTTACAAACTCCGACCCAGGCACCGCCGACTGATCGGCTGACGGTCGGAGTCGCGGCTCGGTTGAGCCGGTATCTCCAGGTTCTGACGCAGGCGAAGAAGATGGGCAAGGCCCGGATCTCGTCCCAGGAGATCTCGGACTACACGAACATCAACGCCACGCAGATCCGCCGCGACCTGTCTGCCTTCGGGAAGTTCGGCAAGCGCGGGGTCGGCTACAACATCGACAGCCTGCTCGGCGAGATCCGCAAGATCCTGCGCACCCAGGGACAGCACAACATCATGCTCGTCGGGGCGGGCCGGCTCGGCGAGGCGATCGTCAGCTCACCGATCTTTGCCGAGCACGGGATCCACATCGCGGCGATCGTCGACACCGACCCGGACAAGGTCGGCCGCCGGGTCGGCACCATCGGCGTCAGCAACTACGGCGAGCTGACAGACCTCGTGCGCGACAAGAACATCATCGTCGGCGTTCTGGCCGTGCCGGCGACGAGCGCGCAACAGGCCGCGGAAGACCTCGTCGACTCGGGCGTGAAGATCATCTTCAACTACTCCGAAGCGCTCCTCGACGTCCCATCCGACGTCGCCGTCCACACATCGAATCCCGCGGTCGACCTCCTCTACGCGCTCTACTTCCACCTAACCTGAGCCGCGGGGTCAGACCCTGTAAGCATCACGGGGTCAGACCCTGTTAAGGGATTGTTAGGGCCGATGCGGATTCTGCTTTGGCATGGGTACTTGCTCGGCGGGACCGGCTCGAACGTGTACACGCGCTCGCTCGCGCGCGAGTGGAGCCGCGCTGGACACGACGTGACCGTCTTCGCACAGGAGCCGCATCCCGAGGAGTACGACCTCGGCGGGGCGGCGGTCGTGCGCCCGGATATCGGCGGGCTGCTTCCGACCTTCGTGCTCGACGAGTACGAAGGCATGGAGGCGCGGCTCGTGCAGAACCTGACCTTGGACGAGCGCGAGCGGTACGTCGCGGCCAACGCTGAAGCGCTTCGCGCGTATCTGCCCGCCGATCTCGTGTTCGCGAACCACGTCGTGCTCGGCGGGCCGGTCGCGGCGGCGTCCGGAGCAAGGTTCGCGGTCAAGGCGCACGGCTCCGAGCTCGAGTACTCGATGCGCGGGAACGAGGATCTGTCGCGGTGGGGGCGAGAGTCGCTCGCCGGCGCGGAGGCGGTATTCGTCGGGTCGGAGCACATCCGCAAAGTGCTCGAGGAGGTCGTCGGCCACGTCGACCGCGTGCACGTCGTACCGCCGGGCGTGGACGTCGACGAGTTCGTTCCACTCCCGCGCGGCGAGGCCCTGCGTGACCTGATCGACGAGAGCCGCGCGGATCCGCCGAACCCGGCCAACGTGAACGAGCGGCTGCCCGACGAGGGCAACGCGGACCGGCTCGCTGCGTTCCTCGCCGACGACGAGCCGACCGTCCTCTACTTCGGAAAGCTCCTGCGCAACAAAGGCGTGCACGTCCTCTTCGAGGCGCTGCAAGAGGTTGACGCGAGGGCAGTCGTCGTCGGCTTCGGCGACTACCGCGAGGAGCTCGAGCGAACGGCGCCCCCGCGGACACTCTTCACGGGTCCGCTGGAGCACCGGCACCTCGCGAAGCTGATCCCGCTGGCCCAGGTCACGGCCGTCCCGTCGATCTTCCCCGAGGCGTTCGGGATGGTCGCCGCCGAGGCGGCTGCGGCCGGCTCGCTCCCGCTCGTGGCGAACCACTCCGGCCTCGCCGAGATCGCAGCGGGAGTCTCGGCCGGGTACCCGGAGCAGTACCGCGACCTGACGAGCTTCGCGACGGGCGACTCGGCAGAGCTCGCGGACAAGCTACGCAGGCTGCTGGGGCTCGAGCCCGACGAGCGAGCCCGGCTCCAGGAAGCGGCGCGGCGCGCCGTCGTCGAGCGCTGGAGCTGGGCGGGCGTCGCGCGGCGGCTGCTCGACCCTTTTCACTAACCTCTCGCCGTGGCCGAGGAGCGCGTCCTGAGTGGCGACGAACAGCTGCGGCTCGGCCGCGAGCATTTCGAATCTGCGACCGACTTCACGGTCGCGGTCGAGGAGGAGTTCGCGATCCTCGAACCGGAGACGCTCGCGCTGACCGACGGCTTCGAGCAGCTGAAGGCAGCGGCGCAGGGCACCGAGGTCGACCCGCACCTCGTCGGCGAGCTGATCGCATCCGAGGTCGAGGTGCGGACGGGCCGCTGCGAGACCTTCGCCGACGTGGCCTCGCTGATCCCGAAGCGGCGTGTGCAGCTGCAGGAGCTCGCGGACGGGCTCGGCTTCACGCTCGGCGCGACCGGCGCGCATCCGTGGAGCCCGTGGCAGGAGCAGCGGATCATCGACACACCGCACTATCGGGTCCGGGACGAGCTGCTCCGATACGTCGTCTGGCGCAACAACACCTTCGGCCTCCACATCCACGTCGCGATCAATGGCCCCGACCGCGCCATCCAGGTCTGCGACGCCCTGCGCGCGTACCTCCCGGAACTGCTCGCGCTCTCCGCGAGCTCCCCGTTCCTCGAGCACGTGAACACCGGGCTGCACTCGGTCCGCACGGAGATCTTCACGAAGTTCTTCCCCCGCTGCGGCGTGCCGGATTCCTACGGCGACTGGCGGACGTTCGAGGATTACGTCCGGTTCCTGTTCGACACCGGCTCGATCCAGGAGCACACCGAGATGTGGTGGTCGGTGCGCCCGCACCTCGCGTTCCCGACCGTCGAGATCCGGATCTGCGACGCGCAGCCGCTCTTGGAGGAGTCGATCTCGCTGGCGGCGTTCGCGTACTCCCTCACGGCGCGGATCGCGCGTGCGCTCGACGAGGGCGAGGAGCTGCTCGACCCGGAGCACCGCGAGATCGAGGAGAACTTCTGGCGCGCGATCCGCTGGGGCATGTCTGGCGAGCTGATCGACCTGAGGACCCACGAGGTGCGGCCCGCGCGCGCTGCGCTCGAGGAGCTGATCGAGTGGATGCGGCCCGTCGCGGAGGAGCTCGGCGCCGCCGAATACCTCGCCGTGCCCGCGGCCAATGCGGCAGAGCGCCAGATCGCCCGCTTCGAAGAGGGCGCCACGCTCGAGGAGATCTACGCTGAGCAGGTTCGCCCCCAGGAGGCTGCCGTCGGTGGGTGACGAGGGCGAGCTCTCCCAGGAGGAGCTGCTCGAACACATCCGGCAGCTCAAGGTGTCGGACATCTTGCTCTCGATGCTCCCGACCGTCGCCCAGCTCGGCTACGCGAAGCTCGAGCCGGAGGGCCGCGACCTCGAGCAGGCGAAGCTCGCGATCGAGTCGCTCCGGGCGCTTACGCCGCTTCTCGCCGGCACGGTGCCCGAGGAGGTCGTGCACGACTTCGAGCAGGCGACCGCGAACCTCCAGCTCGCCTACGCGAAGGCGGTCGACGAGGAGGGCGCCGGCTAGGAGCGGGCCCAGACGACGGCTGCGACCGGAAGCGCGGCTGCGAGCAGGACCGCGAGCGCGATCCAGCCCATCGTGTCGCCGTCGGAGCCGCTGCTCTCAACGGGAGCCGCACTCATTGGGCGCGGCGTCGATCGGTACACGTACGTCGTCGTGCTGTGGCCGCTCGGGTCCGCGGCAGAGAGGAACTGGTCGTACTGGCGCTTCCGCGCATAGGCGAGCTCGAGGTCGATCGTGTTCGCGAGCTGGGCGCGCACGCTCTGCGACGGCCGCACGCGATCCGGGACCGCGATCGTGCGCACCCGCATCGAGATCCTTGGGTCACGCCCTGCGACTACGCGCACCTCGGTGCGGTCGATCCCGTCGAGGACGGCCCTGAACTCCCGAACGACGTCCTCTGATCGAACCGTGCCGGAGACCAGCAGCGGCGCGGCCACGCGAACTGCGAGCGGCCTCTGCGGCCCGCGCACCTCGACGTTCAGCCCCTCGGCCGTGAAGTTGCGCCGGATCGCGTTTCGGATGCGACCGAGCACCTGGCCCAGCCCGACCGGCTCCACGTCGGCCGTGTACGAGTTCGCGGTCACGCCCGTCACGTTCTCGATCACGATCACGCTCCCGGTACCAGTCCTCTCGACGTGAACCTTGATCGGCAGCATCGGCGCGCTCTCGTCCACCCGCAGGTCGGCCACGACCGACAGGCGGCGCGTGCCCGGCGAGAAGCCCTGCCAGAGGATCTGGTTCGTCCGCTGTCCCGGAGGGGACTCGGTGCCGGCCCCCGGGAGCACGGTTTTCACGGGCGCCGCGATCGCGAAGATGTAGTCGCCGAGCCGCTTCATGACGTGCGTCTGCTGGACGCGGACCGAGTGCGGCGTCCCGTCCTCGTCGAGCCCGACCACGACGCGCTCCCGGTTCGAGACGCGGCGGAAGAAGCGGGGCTGGAGCGGGAGCGGGCCGGCCACGTTCGGCGCGAGCGGCGGCGTCTGCGGCAGCACCTGCGGCGGCCAGGGCAGCGACACCGTGCGGGCGCTTGCCGCGGAGGGCGCAGCGAGCGCGGCAGCGCAGAGCCCGAGGACGAGCGCCCCCCGGCTCAGCGCCGCTGTTCGATCGGAACGAGCGTCGCCGATAGCGGATCGTCCTTGACGGGCCTGTACGTCATGCCGTCGAACTTCGCGAAGTAGACGTCGTCGTCGACGACGCCCTCGTGGTTGCGCTCATTGAACCCGCGCTGGTCGCCGTTCGCTCCCGCGACCGTCACCTGGTTGAGCGCGGCCAGGATCTTGTCCTTGTCGTCGACCCCGCCCGCCTGCTGGATCGCGGCCGCGAGCACGTTCACGAAGTCGTACGAGTACATCGCGTAGTCGGGCGGCTGCACGACCTGCGCGCCGTCGGGCGTCTTCACGCCGACGAGCTGCACGCCGAAGCGGTTCTCCAGGTCGCGCTGGAAGCTGAGAAACGGCCCGGCGCCGACCTCGGCGGTTGGCCGGCCGGACGCGAAGGTGAGCCCGTCGACCCAGTCCGGATGGTTCGCGAGCTGCTGGCGGACGAGCGGGTCCTCGCCGGTCGGCGACGTGTAGACCGGAACCTTCCAGCCAGCCGAGCGCGCCGCCGAGAGCATGCCGGCGATCGTCGTCGGCTGCGCCCAGACGAGGAGCGCGGTCGCTCCTGCGCGGCGGGCGCGGAGCACCTGCGGCGCCAGATCGGGCGCCGAAGCGGGGACCGTCAACTTGGCGGCCACCGAGTCCATGTTCTGGGAGAACGCCTCGTCCAGCGCCTTCGCGCCCTGCTGGCCGTACGAGGAGTCGTCCGTGATCAGCGCCACCTTCAGCTTCTTGGGAATCAGATACTCGGCGAGCCGATACGACATGCCGTGGTCGGACGGAGCGATGCGGAAGACATTTGGCCGCTTGTCCGGGTCGATCAGGCCTTCTCCGCCCTGATAGGTGACCGCGAGCGGGATGTCCGCGTCACGCGCGATCTGCCAGGAGGCGTCGACGCCGGTGCCCTCGTCGACGATTGCGACTGCGCCGTCGGAGATCGCCTTGCGGACGTTGCGCACGGCGGTGCTGGGGGACAGGCCCGTGTCGTAGCGCTTGATTCGGAAGCGGTACCTGACGCCGTTCATTTCGACCCCGGCCTTCGCGGCGGCGAGCGCTGCCCCGTCGGCGATCGTCTGCCCGACGTACGGCGTCCGCGAGAACGGCGCGTTGACCGCGATCGTCACGGTCTTGGTTTTGTCCGAGCCCTCGTCGCCACCGCAGCCGGCTACGACGGCACAGAGACCGACGACGAATACCAGTCGCCTCACGAAAGCTTCTGTCGTCCCAGGTAAGCCATTTTCACTGCGTCGTCGGAGGCGACCTGCGCAAGTGTGCCTGATGCGATCCGACGACCTGCCTCGAGAACCGTCACCTCGTCGGCGACTCGCCGGACGAAACGGAGGTTGTGCTCGATCACGAGCAGCGCGAGGCCGCTGTCCCGGAGCTCGTGCAGGAACGCTGCCAACCGGTCGAGCTCCGCTGCCGAACCGCCGGCCGCGGGCTCGTCGAGGAGGAGGACGCGGGGCTCGGTCGCGAGCGCCGACGCGACCATGAGCAGGCGCTGCTCGTGCGCGGTCAGCTCCGCCGCCGGGCGATCCGGGTCGGGCAGGCCCACGAGCTCGAGCGCGCCGAGGGCCTTCTGCTCCGCGAGCTGCTCATCCGCCCGAGCCTTCGGCGTTCTGAAGAACGTGCGGAACGGACCCTCGTGCTCCAGCCGGAGCCCTGCGCCGACGAGCGCGTTCTGGAGCGCGGTCAGCTCGGGAAAGACGGCCGTTGCCTGCTGCGTGCCGACGACCCCCTGCAGCACACGCGCGCGAGGCGGGCCAGCCAGCTCCGTTCCGTTCACGCGCACTGTTCCCTCGTCGGGGACCAGCTCGCCGACGAGCGCCTTGAGCGCGGTCGTCTTCCCGCTGCCGTTGGGCCCGATCAGCGCGTGCACTCGACCTGGAGCGAGCTCGAGGTCGAGGTGGTCGAGGGCGACGAGGCTGCCGAAGCTCTTCGTGAGACCGCGTGCGCGCAACGGCTCGGGCGCCTCCACCCGGGGCAGCTCGCGTGCAGGCGGGCTCGGTCTCGGGACATGCCTCGGCGGGGTGCGGCTGCGCCACCAGTCGCGCGCAGCCGGGAGCAGGCCCGCGCCGCCCAGGCCGAGGACGAGCAGCATCCCGTAACCCGTGAGCATCTCCTCGAGCCGTCCGGGCGGCAGGCCGCGGAGACCGCCGATCTGCTCCGCCGCGTTCGAGAAGGCGCTGATCACGAGCAGTCCCACGACGGGACCGAACGGCAGGCGCGCGCCGCCGAGGATCACCGCCACGAAGAGCTTGAACGAGACCGCCGGCCCGTACGACGACGCGTCCGCGACCTGGAGGAGCTCGACCCCGAGCGCACCCGCCACGCCCGCGATCACCGCCGAGGCCGTGAAGGCGCCGAGCCGAGCGCGCGCGACCGGCACCCCGAGCCCTGCCGCCGCACGACGCTGATCGCGGGCAGCGGCGAGGCCGAGACCAGGCGCCCGTGGGGCGATCACCGCGAGCGCGAGGACGGCCAACGCGAGGAGTGTGATCCCGATTACGTAGTGGGCCGTCGGCGTCAGCGCTCGGCCGAACACGGTCGCTTCCGGCAACACGAGGCCCTGTGCTCCGCCGGAGATGCCAGGAAACGAGGTCAGTAGAAGCAGCACGATCCAGCTCAGGATCCACGTGCTGACGGCGACGAACGCGCCGCGCAGCCGACCGGTCGCGAGCCCGGTCAGAACCCCGACGGCAGCAGTGATGGCGACGGCGGCCACGAGCGAGGGCAAGAGCGGCCAGTCCCACTTCGTCCGCAGGAGCGCTTCGGAGAAGGCGCCGATCCCGAGGAAGGCGCCCTGCCCGAGCGATGGGATTCCGGCCAGCCCGACCGCGTACGCGAGACCCACGGCGGCGAGCGCGAGGTAGACGAACTCGGCGAGGTCCGGCATGCGGCCCGAGAGCGGAAGCACCGCGGGGGCGACGAGCGCGGCCGCGAACGCGAGCAGCCAGAGGCTCGTCGTCCAACTCCAGGCCTCGCGGGCGTCGCGCACGGCTGCAGAAAGCTCTGCACGGGTCTGGTCGAACACTCCTGCCGCGGCGCTCATGCCGGGCTGGCGACAGGCTCGGCGCGGAGGGACCGGTAGGCGATCACGCCGAGGGCGATCCCGAGCGGGATCAGCTCCCCGTACTGGGGGCCGAGACCGAAGCCGAAGATCCGCAGGTTGTCGATTGCCGCTTCCGCGACGCCGACTCCGAGGCCTGCGGCGAAGGCGGCCCACGGCGACCCGAAGCGCACGATCAGCGCTGCGACGAGGCCTTTCAGCCCGAGCAGCGCTCCTGAGTCGACCGTGAAAGGAGCCGAGGGCGCGGCGGCGACCGCTGCGAGCGCGGCCAGCCCGCCGACGAGCCCGAACGCGAGCGCGACGAGCGTCTCGACCGGAAGCCCGACGAACCGCGCCGCCTCAGGGTCGGACGAGATCGCCTGTAGCGCCCGCCCACGCCGCGTCCGCTCGAGCGTCCACGCGGCGAGCGCGGCCAGCGCGGCGGCCAGCCCGATCACGAAGAACGACCGCACCTGCACGCTCGCCCCCGCGATCGTGATGACTCCGTTCCGCCCGACGTTCTCGAAGTGGAACGGGTCGGGGAAGACGTACGCCGGTCGGGTGAAGACGGCGCCGATCATCCCGCGCAGCGCGAATGCGATCGCAAGGGTCGAGGCGACCCAGCCGAGAGTCGAACCCCGCAGCAGGTACGGCTCGATGAAGAGGACGTACGTCGCCGCCCCGACGCCGATGCAGAGCACGAGTCCGACGGCGAGCGCGAACAAGAAGCGGCCGAGGCTGAGGCTGGTCTGGCTGACGGGCCCCGTGCCCGCGGCGACGAGCAGCGTCGTGAAGACACCGAACGCGACGAGGTCCCCGAACGCGAAGTAGACGACTCCGGTCAGCCGGTAGATGAGCGAGTAGCCGACGGCGAAGATGCCGTACACGCCCCCGGCCGCGAGGCCGGTGACGATCACCTGGACGACGAGACTCACGGCGGGACACTACTCGGGGCGGAGGAAATACAGGTGCACCCTGGAAATAGGCCGATGGACCTATAGACGATCCAACATCAGAACTGGTATGAAGGACCATAAGCTTCGGGAATAGGGGGGAACTTTGCAACGCAAGAACGCTCGAATCTGGGTCGCGCTCGCAAGCGCAGTCGTGATCGGCGGCGTCTTCGTCGGCTTCGCGATGTCTAACGGCACGGGCAATCACCAGTCGGCAACGCGCGTGGGCATTGCGTCGCGCGTCCCCGCTGGAACCCAGGCTCGGGCGTCTGCGAGCAGCATCCCGGGTAGCTCCCCCGCTCAGAAGACTCAGGTCGCCTTGCCGGGCCTCACGCGACCGCTTCGCGACCTCGTTCACGTCCCGGCAGGCAAGCACAACGCCAAGCCGGAGCTGTCGAGGGCGGAGTCGCTCGGCGGGGTCACGAGCTCCGGCCGTACGGCCGACATCCAGACGAAGACTGGCAGCGGACACATGCCGTCGCCGATCCAGAACTTCGACGGCATTGCCAGAATTTGCAACTGCTTGCCGCCCGACACCGAGGGCGACGTCGGGCCGAACCACTACATGCAGTGGGTCAACCTCCACTTCGCGATCTACACCAAGACGGGAACGCAAGTCGGTTCGACGTTGCCCGGCAACGCTTTGTGGACAGGCAATCCGAACGCGCCGGTGTGCGGGGCCAACAACGATGGCGACCCGATCGTGTTGTACGACCAGTACTCCGGCCGCTGGCTGGCGTCGCAGTTCGCGTTCCCCAACTTCCCGAACGGGCCGTTCTACCAGTGTGTGGCGGTCTCGACCTCGAACGATCCATCGGGCACCTGGTGCGGTTACGAGTACACCGTGTCCCAGACCAAGCTCAACGACTATCCCAAGTTCGGCGTGTGGCCGACGCAGAACGCCTACATGGCCACGATCAACCAGTTCATTGCGCCGACCTTCACAAGCTGGGGCGGGGTTGGCGTGCTGGCCTTCGAGCGCGACAAGATGATCGCCTGCCAGCCCGCTCGCATGGCCTACAAGGACATGTTCGCCGACGCGCCGGCCCTCTGGGGCGGCATGCTCCCGGCGGATCCCGACGGCTCGACTCTGCCGCCGGCGAATGCGCCCGCTCCTCTGATCGAGGTCGACGACAACGCTTGGGATCCGCCGAACTTCCCGGTTGATCGTCTGGACGTCTGGAACGCGACCGTCAACTGGGTTCCGCCCGTGCCGGTGATCACCATGTCGCACGAGGGAGTCCTCCCGACGGCTTCGTTCGACGGGATTCTCTGCGGCTTCCAGCCATGTGTGCCCCAGCCGACCACCGCACAGCGGCTCGACACGCTCGGCGATCGGCTCATGTACCGAATGGCCTACCGGAACTTCGGGAATCATCAGGAAATCGTCGTTAACCACACGGTCGACGTGGGCTCGGACCGAGCGGGGATCCGCTGGTACGACCTGACGAAGACGACCGGCAACTGGAGCATCGCGCAGCAGAGCACGTACGCGCCGACCGACGCCATGCACAGGTGGATGGGGAGCGCGGCCATGGACCACGACGGGAACATGGCTATCGGCTTCTCGATCTCGAACGCGACGGACACGTACCCGAGCATCAAGTACGTGGGCCGGCTCGCGACCGATCCGCCCAACCAGCTCCCGCAGGCCGAGCAGCTGCTCTTCGCCGGAACGGGGAACCAGACTCACTCGGCGGGCCGCTGGGGTGACTACTCGATGCTCACGACCGATCCGGTCGACGACTGCACGTTCTGGTATACGGACGAATACATCCAGACGTCGGGGAACGCGGAGTGGAAGACGAGGATCGGGAGCTTCAAGTTCCCGAGCTGCCCCGGTGGGACTCCGCCTCCGCCGCCGCCTCCTCCGCCGCCGCCGCCTCCACCACCCCCGCCACCGCCTCCGCCACCGCCTCCGCCACCACCTCCGCCACCACCTCCGCCGCCACCACCACCACCTCCGGTCCGCTGCCGCGTGCCGCGCGTCCTCGGGCTGCGCCTCGGAGCCGCGAAGACGAAGATCCGGCGGGCGCACTGCTCGGTCGGCAACGTCCGCCGCGTCCGCTCCAGGCGCTCGCTGCGAGGCCGCGTCGTCAACCAGAATCCGAGGCCGGGTACGATCAAGCGCCGGAACTTCCCGGTCAAGCTCGCCGTCGGCCGCGGCTAGCCGACTCGGTGCGGGCAGCAGGCAAGTTTTCTTTGAGACTCTCCTAAGAGCATGTAACAATCAGGACCGTGAGGGGAGGGTTCCTGCGGCTCGGCGTGGTACTGGCCATGGCGTTGTTGGTCGCTGCCGTCGCGTTCGCGGCGGCGAAGAGCTCGAACAGGCAGCCTGCGGCGACGTCGAACGGCTCACCCGATGCCCCCGCCGTCGGAGCGCCTGCGTCGAGCACTGCCGCGTCGCCGAGCCACATGGTCGGGGTCGCCCAACCGGTGCGCATATCCCCGCTTCGTACCCTGAAGGCGAAGCCGCCGAAGTATGGGCCGGTCCCGGAGACCGACTTCGAGAGCTATCCGACGAGGCAGCCGGGCAGCAGCACGCGCGACACCGTCGTCCAGCGCAATGCGCCGAAGAACCAGATGCCGGACCCCGCCCTGACCTTCGATGGCATCGCCAACCTCTGCGCGTGCTATCCGCCCGATACCGAGGGCGACGTGGGGCCGAACCACTACATGGAGTGGGTCAACGCCCACTATGCGATTTACACGAAGACGGGGACGCAGGTCGTTCCGCCGACGCCCGGTAGCGCGCTCTTCACAGGCACGGCGTTCTGCGGCTCACACAACAACGGCGACCCGATCGTGCTCTACGACCAGTACGCGCAGCGCTGGATGGTCTCGCAGTTCGCGTTCAACAGCACGACCGTGGGGCCGTTCTACCAGTGCATCGCGGTCTCAAACTCGAGCGATCCGACCGGCGGCTGGTGCGCCTACGACTTCATCGTCCACCAGACGAAGTTCAACGACTACCCGAAGTTCGGCATCTGGCCCGCGCAGAACTCGTACACGATGACCGCGCCGCAGTTCAACTCGACGGGCGGCCAGGGCGTGTGGGGCTTCGAGCGTGACAAGATGATCGCCTGCCAGACAGCCCGCTTCGTGTACCAGGACATGGTCGCGCTCGACCCGACGCTGCCGCGCATCTTGCCGGCCGACGCCGACGGGCCTGCGGCGCCGCCCGACGGGACGCCGCAGCCGATCGTGACCGACGAAGACGATGGCGCCGGCTTTCCGGCCGATCGGATCGTGATCTGGAACGCGACCATGACGTGGGACGGGAGCCCGTCGATCACGCTCACGCACGAGGGCGATCTTTCGGTGGCGCCGTTCGACCAGGACGTCGGCTGCGGCGGCGGCCGCACGTGCATCCCGCAGCCGGGCACCTCCGTGAAAGTTGACGCGCTGCCGAACCGGCCGATGTACCGGCTCGCCTACCGCAACTTCGGGAGCTTCCAGGCCCTGGCTTGGGATCACACCGTCGACGCGGACGCGCCGTCCGGGAACCGGGCGGGAATCCGCTGGTACGAGCTCCGCAAGACGAGCGGCAGCTGGGCGATCCAGAACCAAGGGACGTTCGGCCCGAGCGACGGCCTCTACCGGTGGATGGGCGCGGCCGCGATGGACAAGGACGGGAACCTTGCGGTGGGCTACTCGATCGGTAACGGGACGGACACGTTTCCGAGCATCGCGTACGCCGGACGGCTCGCGGGCGATCCGCCGAACACACTCGGTCAAGGCGAGGCGCGGATGTTCAACGGCTCCGGCTCCCAGACCGGCCCGGCGAGCCGCTGGGGGGACTACTCGATGCTGACGACCGACCCCGTCGACGACTGCACGTTCTGGTACACGACGGAGTACCTGCAGACGACCGGTCCGACCCCGTGGCGGACTCGCATCGGCAGCTTCAGGTTCCCGACCTGCCCGACGCCACCACCGCCGCCTCCACCTCCTCCACCCCCTCCTCCACCTCCACCTCCACCTCCCTCACTCATCACCTCCACCTCCACCTCCACCTCCACCTCCACCTCCACCTCCACCTCCACCTCCACCTCCACCTCCACCTCCACCTCCACCTCCACCTCCACCTCCTCCGCCACCACCTCCTCCACCGCCGCCACCGCCGCCGCCTCCGCCTCCGGTCCGCTGCCGCGTCCCGAGAGTCCTCGGGCTGCGCCTCGGCGCCGCGAAGCGCAGGATCCGGGCAGCGCAGTGCTCGGTAGGACGCGTCCGCCGCGCTAGCTCCAGGCGATCGCTCCGCGGCCGCATCGTCAAGCAGACCCCGAGGCCCGGGACGATCAAGCGCCGCAACTTCCCGGTCGCCCTCGTCGTCGGCCGCGGCTAACCCTCGTTCCGGGAACTCACCGCCCGCGCATCTCTGATGTGTGTTAGAAACTCCGCGCGCCGGGAGTCCTCGGCGCCCTCTACGTACAGGCCGCAATGAGCTTCTTCCGAGATCACGCCGTCCTGTTCGCGCTCGTGTGCGGAGCGTTGGCTGTCGCCTACGGGATCGGCCTCACGATCTGGCTGCTCCGGCTGCCCGCGGGCAACGAGCGGATGCGCGAGATCGCGACGGCGATCCAGGAAGGTGCTTCGGCGTATCTGCGCCGCCAGTACCAGACGATCGCGATCGTCGCGATCGTCCCGTTCCTCCTGATCGGCTTCTACGACCAGCTCGGCTGGGGCACGGCGATCGGCTTCTTGATCGGCGCGATCCTGTCCGCGGCGGCGGGATTCATCGGGATGAACGTCGCGGTGCGCTCGAACGTGAGGACGGCCGAGGCGGCGAAGCACGGCCTCAAGCCGGCGCTCAACGTCGCGTTCCGGGCCGGATCCGTGACCGGCCTGCTCGTCGTCGGGCTCGGTCTGCTCGGCGTCGCCGGCTACTACTGGGTGCTGACCGGCTGGCTGGGCAACTCGCCGGACTCGGCGATCGACGACCTCGTCGGGCTCGCGTTCGGCGGTTCGCTGATCTCGGTCTTCGCCCGGCTCGGCGGCGGGATCTACACGAAGGCCGCGGACGTCGGCGCCGACCTCGTCGGGAAGATCGAGGCCGGCATCCCGGAAGACGACCCGCGGAACCCGGCCGTGATCGCAGACAACGTGGGCGACAACGTCGGCGACTGCGCCGGCATGGCCGCCGACCTGTTCGAGACCTACGCCGTCACGGCGGTCGCCGTCATGCTGCTCGCGAGCGCGTTCCCGGCCAGCGAGCTGTGGCTCTACCCGCTCGGTATCGGGGGGATCTCGATCATCGCCTCGATCATCGGAACGTTCTTCGCCCGGGTCGGGCGCGACGGCTCGATCATGAACGCGCTCTACAAGTCCGTGATCGTGGCCACGCTGCTCTCTGCGATCGGGTTCATCCCGGTGACGGCGGCGTTCGACGGCGCCACGTTCAGCTTCTGGAACCTCTACGGCTCGGCGCTGATCGGTCTCGGCATCACGTTCCTGCTCGTCGCGATCACCGAGTACTACACGGGCACGCGCTGGGGACCGGTCAAGTCGATTTCGAGCGCGTCACGTACGGGGCACGCGACGAACATCATCGAAGGCCTCGCCGTGGGCATGCAGGCGACGGCGCTTCCGGTGATCGTGATCGCGATCGGGATCGTCGGCGCGTACTACACCGCAGGGCAGGAGCTGTTCGGAATCGGCGTCGCGGTCATGGCGCAGCTCTCGATGACCGGCCTGATCGTCGCGCTCGACGCGTACGGCCCGGTGACCGACAACGCGGGCGGCATCGCGGAGATGGCGAACCTCGACGAGTCGGTGCGGGCGATCACGGATCCGCTGGACGCGGTCGGGAACACGACGAAGGCGGTCACGAAGGGCTACGCGATCGGGTCGGCCGGCCTCGCGGCGCTGATCCTGTTCGACGAGTACACGCGCGGGCTCCGGGATCGGGGGCTCGAGACGATCTCGTTCTCACTCAACGATCCGTGGGTGATCGCAGGCCTCTTCATCGGAGGCCTGATGCCGTTCCTCTTCGCGTCCCTGGCCATGCAGGCCGTGGGGCGCGTGGGCGGCCAGGTCGTCGAGGAAGTGCGGCGCCAGTTCCGTGAGATTCCGGGGATCATGGAGGGCACCGCCCGGCCCGAGTACGGGCGCTCGATCGACATCGTCACGGGCTCGGCTCTGAAGCAGATGCTGCTGCCCGCGGCGATCCCGATCGTGTTCCCCCTGGTCGCGGGGATCATCAAGCCCGAGCTGCTCGGCGGCCTGCTGATCGGGACGATCGTGACCGGGATCTTCCTCGCGATCGCGATGACTTCCGGGGGCGGCGCCTGGGACAACGCGAAGAAGCTGATCGAAGACGGCCTCTACGGCGGCAAGGGCTCGGAGGCGCACGCGGCCGCGGTCACCGGCGACACCGTCGGCGATCCGTACAAGGACACCGCGGGCCCGGCGATCAACCCGATGATCAAGATCGCCAACATTGTGGCGATCCTTCTGATCCCTCTAATAGTCTCAATACACGGCTGAGGGAAACCATCTAGGGACCGTCGCGCTCGGCCGCCGGAGCCGGGCTTTGCCCGGCGGGAGGCTTACAGCCGCCAGAAGACAATCGCACTGCGCTCGAAGGGCCGGCTCCTCCAGCGCTCGATCCACGCGCCCAAGGGCAAGGAGGGGGCTCGTGGGGGAACCAGGGGTTTCCCCACGTTCACTTAGCCTGCGCTCGTGAGCAGCGCTGCGCCCGAGCCTGCGGCCCCGGCCGCGCCGCCCAGCCGGAGAAGGAGAGAGCAGCGCCTCGAGCGGGTGCTGGGAACTCCGGCGCTCTTCGCGACGGCGTACGGCAACGTCGGCTCGTCGATCTACTACGCGCTCGGCGTCACGGCGGTGTTCGCACTGGGCCTGACCCCGCTCGTCTTCGTGATCGCGGGCCTGATCTTCGCCGCCACGGCCCTGACGTACACGGAAGGAACCGTCCGCTACCCGGAAGCCGGCGGCTCCTCGAGCTTCGCGCGACACGCGTTCGACGAGCTCGTCAGCTTCGGCGCCGCGTGGGCGCAGCTCCTGAACTACGTGATCACGATCGCCATCTCGGCGTTCTTCGTCCCGCACTACCTCTCGATCTTCTGGGAGCCGCTCAAGGACAACCCGTGGGACGTCGTCGGCGGCGCAATCGTGATTGTCCTGCTCGTCGCCCTGAACATCGTCGGGATCAAGGAGGCGGCGGGACTGAACATCTTCCTCGCGGTCGTCGACTTCGCGACGCAGCTCCTGCTCGTGATCATCGGCTTCGTCCTCATCTTCAGCCCGACGATCCTGGTGGACAACGTGCACTGGGGCGTTGCGCCGACGTGGAGCTCGTTCTTCGTCGCGATTCCGGTCGCGATGATCGCCTACACCGGGATCGAGACGATCTCGAACCTGTCCGAGGAGGCCAGAGACCCGCCCAAGGACATACCGCGCTCGATCCGGCTCGTCGCGGTCGCCGTGTTCGCGATCTACTTCACGCTGCCGCTGATCGCGCTCTCGGCGCTACCGGTGCAGAAGGTGAACGGCGAGTACCAGACGCTCCTCGGTCTCCCGCCGGAGGAGGGCGGCTACGCGAACGACCCGGTGCTCGGGCTCGTCAAGAACCTCGACCTACACGGCGCTTTCGAGCACGGGCTCGAGATCTACGTCGGCGTCCTTGCCGCGACGATCCTGCTCGTGGCGACGAACGCCGGCGTGATCGGCGCGTCGCGGATCACGTACGCGATGGCCAGCTACCGACAGCTGCCCGAGGTCTTCCGCCGCCTGCACCCGCGCTTCAAGACACCGTGGCTCGCGCTCGTCGTTTTCGCCGGGATCGCCTCGATCGCGGTCATCCTGCCCGGGCAGACGAACTTCCTCGGCACGATGTACGCCTTCGGCGCGATGCTCTCGTTCACGATCGCGCATGCCGCGGTCGTCGCGCTTCGGGTCAAGGGCCGCGATGAAGAGATGGTGTACCGCGCGCGGCCGAACATCCGGCTCGGCGGGATCGACTGGCCACTGTTCGCGATCTTCGGCGGCCTCGGCACCGCGATCGCCTGGCTCGTCGTGGTCGTCCAGGAGGCAAGCACGCGCTGGGTCGGCTTCGGCTGGCTGGCGATCGGCTTCGTCGTGTATGCGCTCTACAGGCGACGCCAGGGTCTGTCCCTGCGCGAGACCGTGCGCGCGCCGGCGATCGTGCTCGGGCTCGAGGTCGAGTACCGGACGATCCTCGTGCCGGTCCTGCGCACCGCAGAGTCCGAGGAGGCGCTCATCGCGGCCGCGCGGCTTGCTGCCGAACGCGGAGCGCGGATCGTCATCCTCCACGTGCTCGAGGTGCCGCTCGACAAGACGCTCGACGCCGAGTTGCCCAAGCGGCGTGAGGTCGCCGACCAGATCCTCGACGAGGCGCAGACGCTCCTCGAGACCTATGCGGGCGTCCAGATCACGAGCCGGCTCGAACGCGCACGCAGCGCTGGGCCCGCGATCGTCGCCGAGGCGGCTCGCCGTGAAGCCGAGGTCGTGATTCTCGGCGCACCGCGCTCGAAGGTGAAGGGCGGCAAGCCGATCTTCGGGCGCACGGTGGACTACGTGCTGCGGAACTCGCCGACGCGGGTAGCCGTCGTCGCCGGCAAGCAGGCCGCGTAGGCTGTCCTGTGGTCGCGCGGATCCTCTCGGTGCTCGTGATCGTGCTCGGGATCGGCCTGATCGTGCGCACGATCGCCGGTGGCATCGGCGGTGGGCTGGGCCTCTTCCTCGGCGCGTTGCTGATCGTCGCTGGCGCCCTCCGGTTGTACCTTTCGACGCGAGTTGGCTAGAAACCTCGCTTTCCTGACCGGCGACCCGCTCGCGCCCGGCGAAGCCGGGCTCCGCGGGCCGCCTCGCGCCGCTGAGCGCCCTCCTGCGAGCGGGCCGTATGACTGACACTGTCCCACTCGCATACGGGCACTCAGCGCCACGTCAGGAAACCGAGGACCATCTCCCAAAACGGCGGCGCTGACTGACTCGTGGCTAGAAAGCTTCCCGGTCTCCAGCGGGTCATCGAGACGCCCTCGCTCGCGGCCGTCGCCTACGGCGAGATTGCCTCGTCGCTCTTCTTCGCGCTGGGCATCGTCGCCCTCGACGCGCTCGGCCTGACGCCGTGGGTCCTGCTCGCGGTCGGCTCGCTGTTCATCCTCGTCGCGCTCTCCTACGCGGAGGGAACGGCCGCGCTGCCCGAGACCGGCGGCGCCGCGACCTTCGTCCGCCGCGCGTTCAACGACCAGCTCGGTTTCCTGACCGGCTGGGCGATCTTCCTCGACTACGTGATCGTGATCGCGCTCGCGGCGCTCTTCGTGCCCCACTACCTCGGCAACGCGATCGGCTGGGACGCGCTTACGAAGAGCCCGACCGACCTCTTCGTCGGCATCGGGATCATCTGTGTGATGGCCGCCGTCCGCTTCGTTCGACGGCCGAGCCTCTACAAGCTCGCGATCGTGATCGCCGCGGTTACCTTCGTCGGGTTGTTGCTCCTGATCGTCCTCGGGATGCCGCTCCTCTTCTCAGTCGACAGCCTCAGCAAGGGCACCGACCTCGGCACCGCGCCCTCGTGGTCGGCGATCGCCTTCGCCATCCCCGTCGCGATGCTCGCCTACACCGGCCTCGAGACGGTCGCAAACCTGGCCGCCGAGACCCGCGAGCCCGGACGCACGCTGCCACGAAGCCTGTTCGTGGGAATCGGAGGCGCAGTGGTCGTCTCGTTCCTGATCGCTTTGGTCGCGCTGTCGGCGTATCCAGCCGACCCGGAGACCCAGCTCGGCACCCGCTGGTTGCGAGCCCCGCTCGTGGGGGTCGCCGACGCGTTCAGCGGCCACCTCCCTGAGGGGGTCGTCGACGCCCTGCGCGTCTTCATCGGCTTCACCGGAGCCGTGATCCTCGTCGCCGTGATTACCACCTCGTTCTCGGGTGCAGGACGGCTCGCCTACTCGCTGGGGCGCCACGACATGCTTCCGCGGGCATTCGGTCGCCTGAACCGCAGGACGCTGATCTCGCCGGCCACGATCATCTCGACGGCAGCGATCTCGGTGGGAATCCTCCTGATCGCGAAGGCTGCGAACGACCCAGTGCGCTTTCTCGCCAGCCTCTACAGCTTCGGCGTCCTCATCGCGTTCACGGCGGCCCAGGTCGCAGTCGTGCGTCTCCGCTACACCGAGCCGGATCTCGAACGCCCGTACCGGGCACCGGGCAACGTTCGCATCCGGGGCACCGAGGTCCCAGTGGCCGCGCTAATCGGGGCGCCTCTCACCTTCGTGATCTGGATCTTCGCGCTTCTCACCCACGATGCGGCACGCATCGCCGGGCCGATCTGGCTCGCCCTCGGGGCGCTCGTTTTCGTCGGCTCTCGGATCAGCGCGCGAGAACGGGTGCTCGGGCGCGTGACGCCGGCTATCGGCGACCTCGTCCCGGAGCTCGAGGGCACGTACGTGCGCATCCTCGTCCCGATGAAGATCGGCCTCATCGGCGAGGAGGTGCTCGGCACCGCGTTCCGGCTCGCCGAGGAGCAGGGCTGCGAGGTGCACGTCCTGAACGTGATCCGGGTCCCGCTCGACATGCCGATCGACGCGGAGATGTTCGATGCCGAGGAACAGGCCGAAGCGTCGCTCGCCGAGGCAAGGCTGCTCGCGGCGGATGAGGGGATCCCGATCCAGGTGCACATCGTGCGCGGCCGCGCAATCGGCGAAGAGATCGTGCGCGAGGCGACGGGGCACGAGGTCGACCTGATCGTCATGGGCTCGGCGCCCAAGTGGCGCCGCCAGTCCCGTTTCTTCAGCCCCACGGTCGATTACGTCCTCCGCAGGGCTCCCTGCGAGGTGATGGTGATCGCCTATCCACAGGGCGTTCTGGAGGAAGCCCCGGCGTGAGTTAATCTGACTCGATGAAGGCGATCGTCGTGGGATGCGGGCGTGTCGGCTCTGCGGTTGCGAAGAAGCTGACGAAGGTTGGCTGGGACGTGACCGCGATCGACGAGAACGAGGAGGCCCTGACCCGGCTCGGCGAGAACTGGTCGGGGGGCTTCGTGGTCGGGCATGGGATGGACGTCAACGTCCTCCGCAAGGCCGGGATCGAGGAAGCCGACGCGGTCGTCGTGGCCACGAACGGCGACAACACGAACATCGTCGTCGGCCAGGTCGCGCAGAAGCGCTTCGGGATCGAGTGCACGGTGGTGCGCATCCTCGATCCGGCCCGCGCCGAGCTCTACGCCACGCTCGGCCTGCGCACCGTGTCGCCGACCTCGACCGCGATCGAGGTCCTGACCGAGGCCGTGAAGTCGTGCTCGGTCAAGCCGCTGCGGGCCCCCGCGGCTGCTTCCTGATGTTCGTCCTCGTCGCGGGCGGCGGGAAGGTCGGCTCGAACGTTGCGCGGACGCTGCGCCGGCTCGGCCACGAGGTGACGATCATCGAGCAGCGGCGCGACCGCTTCGAGCAGCTCGAGGAGGCGTTCGAGCACGCGGCGATCGTCGGCGACGCGACCGAGATCTTCGTCCTCGAGCGAGCCGGGATCGCGCGGCCGCCCGACCTCGTCGTCGCGGTCACGGGTGACGACGAGGACAACATGGTCATCTGCCAGATGGCGCGCGAGCGCTACGGCGTGCCGAAGGTGATCGCGCGCGTCAACGACCCGCGCAACGAGCCCCACTTCGATCTGCTGGGCATCTCGCCGACCATCAGCGCCACCCAGACGATCATGGCGCTGATCGAGCACGAGGTGCCCGAGCACGAGCTGATCCACCTGCTCGAGCTGCGCAAGGAGAACCTCGAGATCGTCGAGGTGCAGATCGACAAGAGCTCTCCGTCGGCCGGCAAGCGCATCTCCGGGCTCGAGCTGCCGAGCGGATCGAGGCTGATCTCGGTCATGCGGGAGGGCCGCGCGGCGATTCCCGACCACGAGACCGAGCTCCAGCCCGGCGACCAGGTGCTTGCGATCCTCGAGCCGGGCACCGAAGACGAGCTGCGGCGGGTTCTGCTAAAGAAGTAGCAACCGATATGCGACGCCTCGCCCTCGCCCTTCCTCTTGTAGCGCTCACGCTCGCCGCAGTGCTGGCGTTGGCCGCGCGCGACGGTTCGGAGCAGAGGTCTCAGCTGCGTATCGTCCGCATCGCGAGCGGCCTCACCGAGCCCGTGGATGTCACCGCTCCTCGGAACGAGCCGAACAACGTCTACGTGGTCGAGAAGGTGGGCCGGATCAGGGTGATCGTGCGTGGGCGCCTCCGCGCGCGGCCGTTCCTCGACATCCGCTCGCTCGTCCTCGACAGCGGTGAGCAGGGCTTCCTCGGCCTCGCGTTCAGCCCCAGGTACGCGAAGGACCGGCACTTCTACGTCGACTACACCGATCGCAACGGCGACGCGCGCATCGTCGAGTACAGGTCGCGCGGGCTCTCGCGCAAGCCGAAGCGGCTGCGGCAGATCTTCTTCCAGGACGACCCGTACCCGAATCACAACGGCGGGGAGCTTCTCTTCGGCCCTGACGGCTACCTCTACACCGGGACCGGCGACGGCGGGTCCGGCGGCGACCCCGAGAACCGCGCGCAGAACTTGAAGTCGACCTTCGGCAAGCTGCTGAAGTTCAATGTCACGCGGAAGCGTCCGCAGCCGCTCATCGTCGGCTACGGCCTGCGGAATCCGTGGCGCTTCTCGTTCGACCGCCAGACCGGTGACCTGTACGTCGGCGACGTGGGTCAGGACTCCTGGGAGGAGCTCGACTACACGAAGCGCGGCACGCGCGGGCTCGAGAACTACGGCTGGCGCGTCTACGAGGGCAAATCGCGGTACACGCCGAGCCAGGCGCCGAACGCAGCTGGGCATCTCGTGTTCCCGTACATCGTTCTGCCGAACGGGCCGTACTGTTCGGTGATCGGCGGCTTCGTCTATCGCGGCAGCGCGGTGCCGGAGGCGAAGGGCCGGTACTTCTTCGGCGACAACTGCGTCAGCCAGATTCACAGCACGCTCGCGGGCGGCAGCGCCTCGTTCCGCGACGAGCCCTTCACGGTCGACGGGCTGTCGACGTTCGGCGAGGACGCGCGCGGCGAGCTTTACCTCGCCTCTGTGCAGAGCGGAAACGTCTACAAGCTGGCCGACTAGCTAACCGGCGCGGCGTCGCCGGACCTGCGGCGCCGTCTGGCCGAGTGCTGCGTACGCGAGCGCCTGGAGCGATTCACCGAGTGCGCGGATCTCGTACACGATCGGCGCCAGGTGCTCGCCCGAGTCGAGCCTGCGGTTCAGGGCGTGCAGCTCTGCGTTCATCTTGTCGAGACGCTCGAGCAGCGCATCGAGTTGGCGATCGCCGACTTCGTTCTCCCTCACCTTGCGAATTGTAAGGGGAGGGCAGATCGCTCACTGACGACGAGGGTGTCCTGGCCGAGGTTCGCCAGCAGGCGCTCGAGTGCCCCGGCTCCGGTCTCGAGTGCCTCGATCCTGCGGTCGGCGCCGAGCTGTGCAACTGCGATTCGCGCCAAGGGCTCGGGCGCGTCCGTGAAGACGCCGAGCCGACGGCCGCGGGTTGCGAGCTCCCGCAGCGCGGCGCTGATCTCAGCATCCGGCCGCAGGTAGACCGGCGCGCGATCCTCGGCGAAACGTCCGAGGGCGGCGCGCCAGTCGCCGACTCCGGCCTCGGCCCAGGCGTCGAGCTGCTCAGCTGCGGCGGCGCGGTCCGCTGGCAGCGCGGCCGGATCGAGCGGCGAGATCGAGCGGAAGCGACGAGCCGCGTCGGCGAGCCAGTCGTTCCAGAGCGGCCGCGTGTCGCCGAGCACGTCGAGGTCGATAGCAATCGGCCTCATTGGGCATGTCCGGTGTCAGGCACTGGACGTGTCTGGAAGAGACGGCTGACGAGGAAGATCCCGATAACGAGGCCGACCGTGTCGATCAGGACGTCGACCGATGAGGCATGGCGGCCGCCGACGAAGTGCTGGTGGATCTCGTCCGTGATCGCGTAGCCGATCCCGACCGCGAGCGCCGGCAGCTGCCCGCCCATCGCCCGCAGGAGCAGCAACCCGAGGATCGCGTACTCCGCCATGTGCGCGACCTTTCGCAGGACCGTGTCCACGCTGCCGAGGCCGGTGCCCAGGCCCGGGATCGAGGAGAACGTGAAGATGACCGCTGCCCAGACGACCACGGGCAGCCAGAGCGAAAGCGCCCGCGAGCTTGGCATTTGGCCATGATAGGGTCGAATCAACGGCACGCGGTTAGGGAACCTGGTGCAAATCCAGGACGGTCCCGCCGCTGTGAGGGGAGTTGCTCATCCGCCGAAGACCACTGGCCGTGAGGCCGGGAAGGTGGCGGATGGGGGAGCCCCGAGTCAGAAGACCTTCCGCGCCGCCGCAAACCCCGAACCCCTCGCGGAAGGAGGATTCGTGTTTCGACGACTCATCGTTCTGACCGGCGTCGCGGTGCTCGCATGCGCGCTGGCCGCTCCGGCGCTCGCCCTGCGCGTGAAGGTGCGCGTCGAGGGCAAGACGGCAACGATCTACGGCTCTACCGAGCCGACCCTGACGACCGGCACGAACGCGCTGTCCGCGCTCGACACGGCGAGCATCGCAGGCGAGTTCTACTACCACGTGCGCTCGACGTCGTTCGGCCCGTTCATCGACCAGATCGGGCTCTATGCCGGCGCGGGCGCAAGCGGCTGGAGCTACAAGATCAACGGCGTCTCGCCGCCGGTCGGAGCCGACCAGGCCACGCTCGAGGACGGCGACACGGTGCTCTGGTACTGGTCGACGTTCACCGAGTCGGGCGGCTCGCCGACGCTGCTCTTGCGCAAGCGCCAGGCGCGGAACTGCTACACGGTCCTCTCGCAGAACGACCAGGGCGTGTCGAGCCCGGCAACTGGCGCGCGGCTCCTCGTCGACGGTCGGAGCGTGAAGACGCGCGCCGGACGTGGCTGCGTCGGGAAGCACCGCGGCCTCGTCCGCGCGACGCTGCCGAACGCGGTGCGCTCGAACGCGCTCAAGTGAAACGTGCTCTCCTCGCCGCCCTTGCGCTCGTCCTGCTGCCCGGCTGCGGGCACGAGCGCACGGGCTCGGGGAGCGCGACGCTGTGGGTCACCCGCGATCGCGGAGCCAGTGTGCTCGCGGTGCGGACGGTTCCGGCGGGACTGACGGCGATGCAGGCGCTCGACCGCGAGCTGGACGTGAGCACGAAGTACAGCGGTCGGTTCGTCCAGTCGATCGAGGGCGTCGACGGCGACGCGTCGAAGCAGCGCGACTGGTTCTGGTTCCTGAACGGGATCGAGGCCGATCGCAGCGCCGCGGACTACCGGCTCCACGCCGGCGACGTCGAGTGGTGGGACTTCCGGTCGTGGCGCGGGCAGATGCGGGAGCCGGTGGTGGTCGGCGCGTTTCCGGAGCCGTTCCTGCACGGCTACGCGGGGCATGTCCTGCCGGTCGCGGTCCGCTACTCGAGGGGTCAGGCCGCGGGCGCCCGCGCGATCGGGCGCCTTCTGCACGCCACCTCCGTCGCGCCCCTTGCAGACACGCCTCCCGAGGACGCGAATGTGTTTTACACAGTAAGAGGCAGGGAGCGATTCACGGCTTCGCTGCGCGATTCGGGCGACGCCGGGTCGCCGGTCCGGTTCGTGTTCGCGGGCGACGCAGAGGCTCTCGCGAAGCACCCCGAACGCTTCCGCTACCGGTACCAGGTGCCGTGAGCGCGGTCCCCGCAGCTGCTCTCCTCGCCGCGCTTGCCGCCGTCGCGCTGATCGCCGAGCGCGGTTGGGTCGTCGCCGCGATCGCCGTCGGGTTGCTCGCGGTCTGCCTGACCGCCCCTCGCGGGCGGCGCTGGATCTACCTGACGGGGACGCTCGTCTCCGCGCTCTCCGTCTTCGTGCTCAGCCCGTTCGTCGCACACGTCGGCACCCACGTGATCTGGGAGGGCCCGAAAGTCCCGGTGCTGGGCTACCTCGACGTGACGAGCGAGGAACTGGCTGCGGCGGGGATCCAGGCGCTTCGGCTCGCAGCCGTCGGTCTCGCGTTCGCCGCGTACGCGCTGCTCCTCGACCTCGACCGTCTCCTCCAGGCCGCCGGGTTCGCGCGGCGCTCCGTGCTCGCAGTCGGTCTCGCGACGAGGCTCGTGCCGACCCTCGAGCGCGACGCGACCGGTTTCGTCGAGGCGCTGCGGGGACGCGGAGTCCGCGTCGACGGCATCCGCGGGCACGCACGCCTGCTCTCGCCCGTTCTCTCCGGGTCGCTGGAGCGTGCGCTGAGTCTCGCCGAGTCGATGGAGGCGCGAGGCTTCGGCCGGGCGGGCCGCACACGGGCGCCTGGACCGCCGTGGACCCGCCTCGACCGACTGGCGCTCGCCGCCGCGATCCTCCTCTGCGTGGGGGCCGTATGGCTCTAGCCCGCGTCGAGCGGCTGACGTTCTCGTATCCCGGCGTGGAGCGGCCCGCGTTGTGCGACGTCTCGCTGAGCGTCGAGCCGGGCGAAATCGTCGCGCTCCTCGGCCCCTCAGGCTCCGGCAAGTCGACGCTCCTGCGCGTACTGGCCGGCCTCGTTCCTCACTTCCACGGGGGCCGCTTCGAGGGTCGGGTCGAGGTGGCCGGGCGCGACACGCGCCGCTTCAGCCCAGCCGACCTTGCAGACGAGGTCGCCTCGCTGTTCCAGGATCCCGAGGACCAGATCGTCTTCGGCCGGGTTGAGAACGAGGTCGCGTTCGGGCTCGAGAACCTCGGCATGCCGCCTGCGGAGATCTGGCCGCGCGTCCACGCCGCACTGGCCGACGCGGGGATCGCGCGGCTCGGGGAACGGCGCACGGAGACCCTCTCGGCCGGAGAGCTCCAGCGCGTGTGCCTCGCGGCCGTGCTCGCGGTCGGGCCCTCGCTGGTCCTGCTTGATGAGCCGACCTCGCAGCTCGACCCCGAGGGAGCCGAGGCGATTCTCGACCTGGCCTGTGAGCTGGGCTCCGCGGTCGTCGTCTCCGAGCAGCGGCCCACGCTCCCGCTCGAGCGGTGCGAACGCGTTCTCTTCGTCGAGGACGGCCGGCTGACGCTCGACGCACCTCGCGACGAAGCCTTGGATCGGCTCGAGCCCGCATACCTGCCCAGGCGAGCGACCATCCCCGCCGGGAACGTCGGACAGGGCGAGCTCCTCGTCGACATCGAGAACGTCAGCTACTCGTACGGCTCTGCGCAGGCCCTCGACGCCGCGAGGCTCGAACTCCGGCGCGGCGAGGTCGTCGCGTTGACGGGGCGCAACGGCGTCGGCAAGACGACGCTCGCGAAGATCGTCGCGGGGCTTCTCGAGCCGGGGTCCGGCGCCGTCGAGCGTCACGGACGCGTCTGTTATCTGTCGCAGGACCCGGGGCGCTACCTCGTCACCGAGCGCGCGGAGCTCGAGGCGTCGCTCGCCGTGGGCGGCGATCTTGTCCGAGCCCGCGAGTCACTCGCTCGGGTGGGCCTCGCGGGCCTCGAGCGGCGCCACCCACGCGACCTCTCGAGCGGCGAGCGGGAACGGCTCGCCCTGGCAAGCGTGCTCGTCGCCGAGCCGGACGTACTCGTCCTCGACGAGCCGACCCGGGGCGTCGACCCACCGCGCAAGAGCGAGCTCGCAGAGATCCTGCGGCGCGAGTCTCCGAACCGCGCGACCCTGGTCGTCACACACGACCTCGTCTTTGCCGGCGACGTCGCTGACCGCGTCGTCCAGCTCGAAGCCAGGGAGGTCGCCCGTGCCTAGGCTCGCAGCCCTCGGCGCGTGTGCGGCCGCTGTCGCGGCAGCAGCCTGGGTGGCGATCGACCCGGCCCAGTCGGGCCTGCCGCTCCTGCTTGCGGCCACAGGACTGCTCGTCGCCGGGGCGGCGTGGCTCGAGGCCGGCCCCAACGCCTCGAAGGAGATCGCGCTCGTGGCGACCCTCGCCGCGGTCGCCGCCGCGGGCCGTGTCCTCTTCGTCGCCGTCCCGGGTGTGCAGCCGGTAACGGTGATCACGGTCGCCGCAGGCGCGGCGCTCGGAGCACGCGCCGGCTTTGCGACGGGCGCGGTCGCCGCCCTCGCTTCGAACTTCTTCCTCGGCCAGGGCCCGTGGACGCCGTGGCAGATGCTCGCCTGGGGCGCCTGCGGCGTCGTCGGAGCCGCGCTGGCCCCGGTGATTCGCGGCCGAATCCCGTTCGCCGTGGTGTGCTTCGTGCTCGGCTTCGCGTTCAGCGCGCTGATGGACGTCTGGCTCTGGGTCAGCTTCTGGCCGCACACCTGGCAGGCGTTCACGGTCGTCTTCGCCCAGGGCGTCTGGTTCGACCTGGCGCACGCTGTGGGCAACGTCGTGATCGCGCTCGCGATCGGCCCGGAGCTGCGGCGCTTACTCGAGCGGTACTCGCGGCGGATGCGAACGGAGGTCGTATGGGCGTGAAGATCGCAGTCGCGGCCGTCGCGCTCGCGGTTGCCGCGTCCCCCGCAGCCTTTGTCGCGTCGCACCAGCAGGCCGACGGCGGTTTTGCCGAGCCCGGGCAGAAGAGCTCCGACGCGAATCTGACCGCCTGGGCGGTGCTCGGGCTGAGATCGGCCGGCGTGACACCGGGCCGCTCGCCGGTCGACTACCTCACCAGCGCTCCGGCCTCGACTGCGAACGACCTCGCTCTGCGCATCCTCGCGCTCCGGGCACTCGGGCTCGACACCGTCACGCTGGTCGACCGGCTCGAGGGCATGCGCGGCTCGAACGGGCGGATCGGGACGCTCGTCAACTCGACGATCTGGGGCGTGCTTGCCCTGCGCGCAGCTGGCAGGCCGGCGGGGACCAGCGTGCGCTATCTGCGAAACGCCCAGCGCTCGAGTGGGGGCTGGTCGTGGTACCCGCGAGGGGCGCCGGATTCGAACGACACTGCGGCGGCCATCCAGGCGCTGAGGGCGGCTGGTCTGCGTCCTGGCGCGCGCGAGATCACGCGCGGGCTGGCGTACCTCCGGAGGATTCAGCGTCCTGACGGTGGCTTCGCGCTCGTCCCCGGACGCTCATCTGACGCCCAGTCCACGGCGTGGGCGATCCAGGCGTTCGTCGCAGCAAAGAAGGAACCCGGCCGGCAAGCCTTCCGCTACCTCGCGAGCCTGCGCCGCGCCGATGGAAGCTATCGCTACTCGAAACGCTATGCGGTGACTCCCGTCTGGGTGACGTCCCAGGTTCTTCCGGCGCTCGCCCGGGAGCCGTTCCCGCTTCGTTAGGCTCGCCGCATGGGCGGCCGAGTCACCGCATCGATCGTCACGATCGGGAACGAACTCCTCTCCGGTGACACCGTGAACACGAATGCGGCCTGGCTCGCGCAGCAGCTCGAGGAGCTCGGCGTCGTCGTCACGCTGATGGCGTCGCTGCCGGACGAGATCGAGCGAGTCGCGGAGTTCGTCCGCACCGAGTCCGACCGCACGGACATCGTGCTCGTCACCGGCGGGCTCGGCGGCACGCCTGACGACATCACCCGCGAGGCGATCGCCGCCGCGTTCGAGGCGCCGCAGGACGAGGTCGAGGACCTCGCGGCCAGCCTGCGCTCGCGCTTCCCCTCCGACCCGGAGTACGCGGCCCGCTGGGCGAACCTCCCCGTGGGGGCACGCCCGCTCGAGAACCCGCTCGGCGGCGCGCCGGGATTCGTCGTCGGCAACGTCTACGTCATGCCCGGCCTGCCGGCGGAGATGAAGGCGATGTTCGCCACAGTTACGCCGGAGCTGGAGACGGAGCGTCCGATCACGTCGTGGCGCCGGACGTACGAGACGACCGAGGCAAAGATCGTCGGCGTGCTCGAGGCGATGGGCGACCGCTACCCAGGCGTGCTCGTCGGCTCGTATCCGAAGTTCCACGAGGACGGCGCAACGGTCGAGGTTGTGGTCAAGTCGGCGGACCCGGCCGCGCTCGAGTCAGCCGTCATCTGGCTCGAGCAGGCGCTCGCGGAGGCGACGAGCTAGAAGGCTTCATCGAGCCGTATGAGTACGCCACGGGCGAAACCTAGGCTTGACGTCCTGGCCCCCGGAGCCTAGACTCACAATACTTTGCGTTCCGAGGTATTGAAAGGCCACGTCGACCTACTGCTCCTGTCGACGCTTTGCGCAGGGCCGCTCCACGGGTACGGCGTCGTCGAGAAGCTGCGCGGGCAGAGCGAGGGCGCGTTCGACCTCGCCGAGGGCACGGTCTACCCGGCCCTCTACCGGCTCGAGGCCGCGGGCCTGCTCTCGAGCGGCTGGACGAAGGCGGGCGGCAGGCGCCGCCGCGTCTACGAGCTGACGAAGCGCGGCCGAGGCGAGCTCGCCAAGGGACGAGACGAGTGGAAGGCCTTCGCGCACGCCGTCGAGGCGGTCGTGACGTGATCGACCGCTACCTCGAAGCCCTCGACCTCGAGCTCGTCGACGTCGGCATCCCGAGCCGCCTGCGGCGAAGGATCCTCGCCGAGTCGGAGGATCACCTCCGGTCGGACGACGGCGCGCTCGACCGCTTCGGCACTCCGGCCGAGGTCGCGAACGCGTTTGCCGCGGAGCTCGGAGCTCGAGCGTCTCGGCGGGCCGCGGTCGGAGCGTTTGTCGCTCTCGGCGTCGCGGGAGCGGTGTATGCCCTCTCGTTCGTCGGCGCCTCGTTCGCCGGGCAGCCACCGCTCGACACCTGGCCGCTTCTGGCTCAGCTCGCCGTCGCGGCCGTGATCCTCGCGCCGCAGGTCTCGTTCGTCGCCGGCTCGCTCGCGCTCGTCCGCGTGCTGCGCCGGCGTGGGCCCGTCCTGCCGAGCGCGGAGCTGACGGTGATCAACCGGCGAACCGGCATCGCGCTCGTCTTCGGCGTCGTCACGATGGTCGCGCTGGCCGTCCTCGCGCTCGAGCTACGAACCGATAGCGCGGGGTGGTGGGTCGCGCTCACCCTGATCGGCGTCGCAATCGCCACGCCGCTCCTCGTGCTCGCCGCGCTCCCGACTGCCGTCGCCGCACGCTTGCGGCCGCGCGTGGCGGGCGATGCCGGAGACCTGTTCGACGATCTCGGCTTTGGACGCACGGGCCCGTGGCGGTTTGCCGGCAGCGTCGCGCTTGCGATGGGGCTCGTCGTTTTCCTTGCCGCAGCCGTCCAGGGCGATGCGTTCGAGGGCGCCGTCAACGGCACTGCGGAAGCGATCGCCTGCTTCGCGGGCTTCGCGGCCCTCGGCCGCTATCTCGGCCTGCGGCGCTAGCGTCCCGTCCAGTGATGCCGCCGAGCTCCTGGGGCGCCGCGTGATCGCGGGCCAGGGCCGGCATGCATTGCTGGATGGGGCGCTAGCATCGCTTGACATGGCAGTCCAGTCGCCCGAGGCGTATCTCGCCGACCTCAATCCTGCGCAAAGAGAGGCCGTTCTCACCACCGAGGGGCCACTCCTCGTCGTGGCAGGCGCCGGCTCGGGCAAGACCCGCGTCCTCACCCACCGGGTCGCGCACCTGCTCAACGCGGTCGGCGTCAAGCCGCAGGAGATCCTCGCGATCACGTTCACGAACAAGGCCGCGGGGGAGATGCGCGAGCGGCTCGAGGACATGCTCGGCGGCGTCGCGCGCTCGATCTGGATCCTCACGTTCCACTCCGCCTGCGGCCGCATCCTGCGCCGCGAGGCGCCGCGCCTCGGCTATCGCACCAATTTCACGATCTACGACCAGGCCGACCAGATCCGTCTCACGAAGGCGTGCCTCGAGGAGCTCGAGCGCGACCCGAAACGGTTCGTCCCGCGCGGCATCCACTCGCAGATCTCGACCGCGAAGAACAACCTCGTCGGCCCCGAGGAGTACCGCCAGCGCGTCTCGTCCTTCTACGACCAGACCGTGGCGGACGTGTACGACCTGTACCAGCGACGCATGTTCGCGTCGAACGCCGTCGACTTCGACGACATGCTCTTCCTCACGGTCCAGCTCCTCGAGAACTTCCCCGAGGCGCGCGAGAAGTGGCAGACCGCGTTCCGCTACGTCCTCGTCGACGAGTACCAGGACACGAACCACGCGCAGTACCGGTTCCTCCAGCTCATGGCCGAGAAGCACAAGAACCTGTTCGCCGTGGGTGATCCGGACCAGTCCATTTACGCCTTCAGAGGCGCGGACATCCGCAACATCATGGAGTTCGAGGCCGACTTCCCCGGGACGCGCGTCATCCCGCTCGAGCAGAACTACCGCTCCACGAACACGATCCTGCGCGGGGCGAACGCGGTCATCGCCAACAACCGCGAGCGCAAGCCGAAGGAGCTCTGGTCGGAGCTCGGCGAGGGCGAGCCGGTGCACGTGATCGAGGTCGAGGACGAGCACGCGGAGGCACGGTTCGTCGCGGCCGAGATCGCGCGCCTCGTCGAGGAGGACTTCAGCGGTTCCGAGGTCGCCGTCTTCTACCGGACGAATGCTCAGTCGCGCGTGCTCGAGGACGTCCTCGTGCGCCAGGCGATCCAGTACCAGGTGATCGGCGGGCCGAAGTTCTACGAGCGCGCGGAGATCAAGGACGTGATCGCGTACCTGCAGGTGATCGACAACCCGTACGACGCCGTGTCGCTGATGCGGATCGCGAACAAGCCGCGGCGTGGGATCGGCGACACGTCGATCGCGCGACTCCTGACGTATGCGGACGCCCGCGGGATCTCGCTCTGGGAGGCGACCGAGTTCCCCGAGGAGGCCGGAGTGGGGGCGGCGCCGCTCAAGGCCGTGCAGGCGCTCCGCACGCTCCTCCAGTCGCTGATGGCGGGTGCGATGGAGCTGACCGTGCCCGAGCTCGTCGAACGCGTGCTCGAACGCAGCGGCTACACGGACGCTTTAGAGGCCGAGCGCACGATCGAGGCCCAGGGGCGACTCGAGAACCTCCAGGAGCTCGTCGGGGTCGGACAGGAGTACCAGGCCGCGGCCGACGAGCCGAACCTTTCTAGCTTCCTCCAGGAGATCTCGCTCTTCGCCGACCAGGACGCGCTCCGCGGCGAGCAGAGCCTGGTCACGCTGATGACGCTGCACAACGCGAAGGGGCTCGAGTTCCGCGCCGTTTTCATGATCGGCATGGAAGAGGGGATCTTTCCGCATTCACGCTCGCTCGAGGAGGCGATGCTCGAGGAGGAGCGGCGGCTCGCGTACGTCGGTATGACCCGCGCGCGGGAGCGCCTGACGTTAACGCATGCGTCCTCGCGCTCGCTCTGGGGCGCGAGGAACTACAACCTCCCCTCCCGGTTCATCGACGAGCTGCCGGAGCAGGGAGTCGAGCGTGAGCGGCTACGGCCTGCGTCGTGGTCGAACTACGGAGGCCGCCAGACGATCGCGCCTCGCACGGACGTTCCGGATCTGTCCACGGGCGACAACGTGCGGCACGGAACGCTCGGCGAGGGCGTCGTGACCGGGATCGACGCGGGCGGAGTCGTCACGGTGCGCTTCGCGGACGGCATCGAGCGGCGGCTCATCCTCGAGTACGCGCCGCTCGACCGCGTCTGATGCACGTCGACGTTCGCGTCATTCCCGAGAAGGATCGCCGTCGCTGGTTCGAGGTGTGCAGCACCGCTTTCTCGAGCGAACTGCGAGAGGAGGAGGTCGAGGCCGACTCGAAGCTGATGCCTCCCGAGCGTATGCTCGGCGCGTACGCTGACGGCGCGCTCGCGGGCACGACTGCGGATTTCCCGCTGACACTGACGATCCCGGGTGGCGAGCTGCCGGCGGCCGGGGTGACGTCCGTCGGTGTCCTCCCGAGCCATCGTCGTCGCGGGGCCTTGACCAGGCTGATGGAGAGGCAACTCGAGGACGCCCGGAACCGTGGTGAACCGCTGGCAGTCCTCTGGGCCTCGGAGGGGACCATCTACGGCCGTTACGGCTACGGCATCGCCTCTCGCGTCATCGGGATCGACGCCGACCGGATGGCTTTCGACGCGCCTCGCGATCCGAACGCCCGCGCGCGCGTCGTCGATGTCGACGAGGCGGCAAAGGCGTTCCCTCAGCCCTATGACCGGATCCGTCGCGAGACCCCCGGCATGATCGAGCGCTCGAGCGACTGGTGGAAGCTCTACCGCCTGGCCGACCCTGAGCACCGCAGGCACGGCGCCGGGCCGAAGTTCTACGCACTGCTCGAGCTCGACGGACGAGCCGAGGGGTACGCGATCTACCGAGTGAAGCATGACTGGGACGAGGGTTTCGCTCAGTCGCAGCTCCGTGTCCAGGAGGCGCTCGC
This sequence comes from uncultured Actinomycetes bacterium, assembly GCA_963794605.1. Classification (GTDB taxonomy): domain Bacteria; phylum Actinomycetota; class Thermoleophilia; order Gaiellales; family Gaiellaceae; genus VAXT01. Next base: position 296,397 of record CAWCEN010000004.1, on the reverse strand, counting down.
GACTTCGCCGCGCGCCGTTCGGGAGCTGTGGCGGTTTCTCTTCAGCGTCGACCTCGTCGCCCGCATCCGCGCCTGGCCGCTTCCTCCGGACCACCCGCTCTACCTCCTCGCGAAGGAGCCGAAGAGGCTGCGGGTCCGGATCGGCGACGGTCTCTGGTTGCGCATTCTCGATGTGGAGCGTGCGCTGTCCGCCCGCTCCTACGCGACTGAGGGCGAGTTGGTCATCGATCTCGCCGATCCGCAAGTGCCCGAGAATCAAGGAACCTGGCGGCTCTCGACCGAGTCCGGAGTCGACCGGTCTGGGAGTCCGGAGCTCCGCCTCAGCGTAAGCGCGCTCGCGTCCGCGTATCTGGGCGAGTTCTCGTTCGGGGAGCTCCAGGGCGCAGGGCTTGTGGATGAGCTCGCCGAAGGTGCGGTCACGCGTGCGGATGCGCTCTTCCAGACGTCGCGCGCGCCCTGGTGCCCGGAAGTCTTCTGAGTGACGGGCTAGCCGATCGACGCGATCGTCGTCTTGCCGAGCGCGACCACCTCGGCCGGGAGCGGGGCGAACACGTAGCGCTGCGCGAACTGCTGCCCGGGCCCGATCGCGTACTCGAGCAGCTCCTTCAGCTCGCTCGGCTTCGCGGAGCTCTTCGGGACGATCGCGTACGTGAACGTGGAGATCGGATAGGCGTCCTTTGCAGAGGCAGGCGGGTCGACGATCGGAATCGAGTTGTCCGGGGCGGGCTCGCCCATCGCGTCCGCAGCCGCCGCAATCCCTTTCACATCCGGGCGGACGAAGGTTCCCGCGGCGTTTTGGATCGAGGCGACCGCGAGCTTGTTCTGGACGGCGTAGGCGACGCTGATATAGCCGATGGCTCCAGGAGTGCGAGTCAGCGTTCCGGCCACTCCCGAGTTGCCCTTGCTGCCTGCGCCGGCCGGGAAGTTGACCGAGGTGCCCGTCCCGACCTTCTGCTTCCACTCGGGCGAGACCTTCGACAGATACGAGGTGACCGCGTACGTGTCGCCCGACCCATCGGACCGGAAGATGGGCGCGATCCCCTGCGAGGGGAGCTTCTTGCCCGGGTTCAGAGAGGCGATGCGCGCATCGGACCAGTTCGTGATCTTGCCGAGGAAGATGTCGGCGATCACAGGCCCAGTCAGCTTCAGGCCGCGGCCGACCGTCTCGGCGTCATACGAGAGGGTGGTCGCCGACAGCGCCCACGGGACCATGACGCAACCCTTGCAGGCGGTGGCCTGATCGGGACTGAGCGGGGCATCCGAGGCGCCGAAATCGACCGTGCGCGTCGTGATCGCCTGAATGCCGCCGCCGGAGCCGATCGGGTTGTACGACACGTCGAGCCCGCTGTCGCCGAGCGGAGGAATCCACGCCTGGACGAGCGGCTCGACGAGCGACGATCCGGCTCCCTTCAGCGCCTCGTCCGACTGGCCTCCGCTCGACGACCCCCCGCACGCCGCCGCACCGGCGCTCAGCAAGACCACGATCAGGACGGTGACGGGACGTCGCATAGAGGGGGCCTTCCTAGTTGGAGGCGCGGCGCCCACGGTACCCACGGTTTCCCTGCGCATGGGTGACGAGGTGGTTACGGTGCTGATCGGGACGAGTTTCTAGCCGAAGCGCTGCTCGATGGCTTGCCGCGTCCGGTGTAGGGCCTCTGCGACCTGCGACCACGTCGCGCCCTGCGCACGAGCCTCCTCGACCGCGGCACGCTCGACTTGTTGCAAGGTCTCTTGCATCTCAGCAAGCGAGTCAAGGATTACGAGTGGCTCGTTGCTCGACCGAACGCGGAACATCGCGCGGCGGTAGCGACCAAGCGTTTCCTCAGGGATCCGCTCGATCAACCACGGGTGATCGAAGTCGTCTCCAGACGGAGGGCTCATGGCCCGAGATCCTATCTCAGCACATTGAGCTTGACGTGACTCCGCAGGCTGAGTTTCGTGAAGAAAGCAAGAGATATTGACAGAAAAGAGCAATCCATCTACCATGGCCGACCGCGCGGCAATGAGTCGCTCGTCATCGGGCGTTTCACCGTGACCGCCCGCTTCATAACGAACGGAGGCAGCAGTGATCACTAAGGGCCAGACCCTCGTCAACCCCGTCACAGGCGAGCGGATGACGTTTCTCGAGACCTCTGCGGAGACCGACGGCGCGTACGTGCGAATCGAGCTTCGTGCCGAGCCGCAGGCGTTCGTGGCGGCAGCGCACGTCCACCCGGCTCAGGTCGAGACCTTCGAGGTCGTCTCGGGCACGTTCGGCGCAAAGGTGGCAGGCAAGACGATCGAGGCGAAGGCAGGTGACGCCCTCGTCGTGGAGCCTGGGCAAGCACACAAGTGGTGGAACGCCGGCGCAGGGGAGCTCGTGTTCCGCTGCGAACTGCGTCCCGCGCTTCGGTTCGAGTCGTTGATCGAGACCATGTTCGCGCTCGCAGCCGCGGGGAAGACGAACAAGAAAGGCTTGCCGAACCCCTTCCGGCTTGCCGTCATCGCCCGAGCGCACTTCGACACCGTGCGCTTGCCGTTCCCGCCTGCTCTACTCCAGCGCGCGGCGCTGGCGGGCGGTGCTCCGCTCGGCTCGCTCCTCGGATACAAGTCCACATACACGCCGGCGCTGCTCCCTGATCCGGCCGGAGCAGCCTGAGGGTACGTCGCACAGCCAGTCGCCGAAAGCAAGCGATGCAAGTCAGCAGGCTCGAGACGCGCCTCTTCCTGGTCGGGCTCTTCCTCGTCCTACTCGTGATCGCGGCGGCCGGCTGGGTAGTTCGGCCGTTCACCGCGATGGCCACGTGGGGCGCCGGCGCTCGTCGAGCGCGTTCTTGACGTTGGGCTCGGTTATCGCGCGTCCCTTCGCCGGCGCCCAGACCTAGCGAAACCTCTCGCAGGCCGAGCAAATCGTGAGCTCGATGAGCGACCAGATCGCCGCGATGCGGGGCGGGAAGATCGTCGAGACGGGGCCTGCGGAGAAGGTCTACGCGCGCCCCGTGCACGAGTACACGAAGACGCTTCTGACGTCGGTGCCGATCCCGGATCCTCGCGAGATGGATGCGCGGAAGGTCGAGCGGCGCAAGGCTCGCGCCGCTCTCGCAGCAGGCTAGGGCTCCGAAAAAGTCCCTCGGATGGGGGAGAGGGCGGCGAGCCCAGATGGCGACATGAACCTCAATGCTTTCTCTGCGGCACCCAAAGACGCTGGTCGCGGCTGCGATCGTCTTTTGCGCTCTCGTCGCGGCCTTGCCGAGCTCCGGCGGTCGCCTCACGCAGGACACGCGTGTGGTGGTCGCAAAGGTGCTGTGCGTCGAGACGCGCGGCGGCCTCGAAACGCGCGGTGACGTCAAGGCGCGGAAGCGCCGGTGCCAGCGGGGCGAGCGGAGGATCTCCTTCCCGCGCGGTTTGCGCGGCAAGCGCGGCTTCACCGGAGCGGCAGGCCCGGCCGGCCCCGGCGGTGCCCCCGGTTCGACCGGCGCGGCAGGCGCCCAGGGTGTGCCCGGAAGTCCGGGGCAGAGGGGCGGGACAGGTCTCGCCGGTCCGACCGGCCTCACGGGCCCGGCGGGTCAACATGGCGCGACGGGTCTCTCCGGCCCAGTCGGCCAGCAGGGACCGACCGGCGCTCGTGGAGCAACGGGCGCGCAGGGAGAACGAGGTTTCACGGGCGCGACAGGCGCGAACGGCGCGACCGGAGCTCGTGGCGCGACGGGCGCCACCGGCGCGACTGGCAGCCAGGGTGCAGCGGGCGAGCGGGGCCCGACCGGAGCGCGCGGGCCGACCGGCGCCACCGGAGCAACGGGTGCGCAGGGAGCGACCGGTGCGCAGGGAACGACAGGCTCGACCGGGGCGACTGGATCCGCAGGAGCCACCGGGGCAACCGGAGCCCAAGGCGCGACGGGCCCGGCTGGCGCACAGGGCCCGACCGGCGCACGCGGTGTGACCGGAGCCCAGGGCCCGACTGGCCAGAACGGCCAGAACGGGACGAACGGCACGACCGGTGCACAGGGACCCACGGGTGCACGCGGCCCGACGGGCGCTCAGGGCCCGACCGGAGCAATCGGCCCGACCGGAGCGACGGGTGCAACGGGCGCCCAGGGCACGACGGGCGCGACGGGAACCACGGGCGCGAAGGGCACGACCGGTGCCCGCGGCCCGACGGGCGCCGCGGGAGTCGGATCGATCACGCTCTACTCGGCGACGATCCCGGCCGGAACGACTGTGGGCTCGGTCAACTGCCAGAACAACGCGAACTCGGTGATGCGAGCGGTCAGCGGGGGCGCGCAGACGCCCGGCGGCGGCAACCAGGCTCAGATGGATTCCTCGTTCGCAATCTCCGGCTCAGGCACGAACGTTCCGGCGAACGGCTCGACGAATCCCAACGGCTGGCGAGTCGCGTACCACGGCTCCCAGATCGGCACCTGGACCGTGTTCGTCCTCTGCGTCCAGTAGGGGTACCGCGAACACGCCGAACTTCCTGCTGCCTCTAGGCGCGGCTCGCGCAAAAAGCTAGTCTCTTGGCAGGTTGCCCCGTGCAGCCTCCTGCGGCTCCTGCGTCTGACGCAACTGGAGGAGGACGGTGCTGGGCCGCAACGAGGAGCTTGCAACGCGAGGACGAGGGACCCTTCGGTTCCTTGCCGTCGCGGGGGGTTGCCGCGTTCGCTCTGGCCTCTGCAGGGACGGGACAGGCGCAGTCACAGAGAGCGAAGAAGCACCGCGCCTCGACTCAGCTCGTGGCCTGCATCGAGCTGACCGGCGAGCACGTGACCAAGCGCGACCTCAAGCTCCGCGTCGGGAAGTGCCTCCCCCGTATCGAGGAGCGCGTTGCCTGGCCGCCCAGCGGTGGGCGCGGCGCCAAGGGGCCGCCGGGCCCGCGGGGACCGGTTGGCCCGCCCGGCCCGCCGGGTGCACAGGGTGTACAGGGAGCACAGGGACCGATCGGTGCCAAGGGAGCGACGGGCGCGGCCGGACCAGCCGGCGCGACGGGTCAGAATGGCGCGACGGGCGCGCAAGGACCAACCGGCGCGACGGGCGCGCAAGGACTAACTGGCGCGACGGGTGCGCAAGGACCTACGGGCGCACGAGGGGCCACGGGAGCACGTGGTGCCACGGGCGCTCGCGGCGCGACCGGTGCGCGTGGAGCAACGGGAGCGAGCGGTCCAACCGGAGCCCGTGGCCCGACAGGGGCACGAGGTGCGACAGGCGCGAGGGGCGCAACGGGCGCGCGCGGCACCACTGGTGTCCAGGGAGCCACGGGAGCCCGCGGCCCAACGGGCGCTCGAGGGGCGACGGGCGTGGGCACGACCGGAGCGACTGGCACGACGGGGGCGACAGGTGCGACCGGTGCAACCGGCGCGCGCGGTGCAACCGGCGCGCGCGGTGCGACGGGCGCGCGCGGTGCGACAGGCGCACGCGGAGCCACTGGGCCGGCCGGAGCGCGAGGACCAACAGGAGCGCGCGGCCCGACCGGCGTTCAAGGACAGAACGGAACGACCGGAGTGCGCGGTCCAACGGGTCCGCCTGGTGCCACCGGCGGCCGCGGCCCGACGGGCGTACGGGGCCCGACCGGCGTGAGGGGTCCGACGGGCGTCAGAGGACCGACGGGGGCAAGGGGAGCTACCGGCCCGAGGGGCCCGAGCGGCCAGAACGGGGCAGCCGGAGCCGTCACCGCTAGTACGGCTGGGGCTTTCACGACGGATTCGCCGATCTACGTCGGCGGTGTCGGGCCATCGGTGCCCTTCACGGTGCCGGCCTCGGGACGGGTGCTCGTGTTTCTGACGGCGAACATACTCGGCAGCACCGGGCAATCCTTCGGTTTCATGAATGTCCAGGTGGACAACGACGTTGCTGGTATTTCGGAGAACAATTCGCTTCGGGTGGCAGGCAACGACTCAGTCCGGGCGACTTCGGTGGCGGTGATCGAGGGCTTGAGCGCTGGAATCCACACCTTCGCCGCCGTGTACAGACAGCAGGGTTCAGGCACCGTGGTGTTCACGGCGAGAACCATCGTCGTGATCCCGGCCTAGCGGCCCGAGACGGTTAGCCGACCGCTTCGATCCAGTCCAGTCGGCGACCGCACAGACGGCGGGCGTCGGCCGGCGCCACCGTCTCCACGGGCTCACGCGCATCCTGCCGGCTGAGTGTCAGCGGCCCGAACGAGAACGGCGGTCCTCCGCTCCCGGGGTGCCAGCTGCCCGCGTTGTACGTGAGAGCGACGGTGTGCGCCCCCGCCCCAAGGTCGACGCTTCCAAGGTCGGTGTACAGTCCGGGCCAGTTCAACTCCGCACGCTTCGCGCCGACCTCGGTTCCGTCGACCTTGACGGATGAGTCCCCGAACCAGTCGCCGGCGAGCCAGGCCGCGTAGCGACCCGCCACGGGGACGTTGATCGGTGCAGAAGCAGTCCCGGTCAACGACGGTGTCACGACAGGGATCGCCTCCGGCCGCGTGGCAGTCGCCAGATAGCCCGAAGCCGCCTCGGCCTTACGGGCGAGCCGGAGCACGTCGGAGCAGCGGGGCACTGCTGCTGCCTGCGTCGAGTCGCCCAGCGGGAGGTGCTCGAGAATCGTCGGCGCGGCGAACTCGGGACGCTGCCAGACCTCGTAGTAGCGCCCGCTCCGCACGAGGCGGTAGATGGAGGGCGGACGGCTCGCTCCGGGCCCGCGGCGAAGAACCAGCGTGCGGTAGTCGAGGATGCCGTCGAGCCTGAAGCGGTCGATGTCCGCCGACTCGCCCTTGTCGAGCATCTGCCCGTTTTGCAGGTAGTCGAAGCGGCGCCGCAACTCGGAAGCGCCCTCGGGATCCTCGCGGCGCAGGAAGTGCCGCGCCCCGTACGGCTCGTAGCTCGTCATCAACGCAGGCCCCTGGCCGGCGAAGCTCCGCCCGATCGTCTCGAGCTCGTGCAGCTGGCCGCGCGGGGCGAGCGAGACTTCGTGGTAGGCGAGCGCATTCGACCAGAACACGCCACCGGTGATCGCAATCGCCACGACGGCTGCCTCCACGCGCCGTCCGAGTCCGAAGAGCGCCGCACACCCGGCGAACGCAGCCGCCAGGAACGCCGGTGACGCCATCGCGATCGCCTTCCCGCTCACCCAGGGCGAGCTGACGGCGACGACGGCGCCCGAACCGAGCGCGACGATGCCCAGGTAGGTCGGGAGCTCCCACGCTCCGCGACGCCACGCCCACCAGAGCCCCACGATCCCGGCGGCGACGACGACCGCGATCAGCACGTACGTCGGCGCCATGTCGTTCGGACGGACGCGGAAGTCTCCGACAGGCCAGATCCCGAACGCCTGGAGCTCGCTCAGCCGTCCGAACAGGTTTCCGAGCTCGGTCTCGGCCCGAAACGACGAGACCTTCGGGAGCCAGTCGATCGCCGCGACGATCGCCGGCACCGCGAGCACGACGACGGCCGCCGCGAAAACTCCGAGCTTGAGGGGAACCGCCTGGACAGGGCGTCGTACCAGAAGCACGACCGCGACCAGCGCCGCCGGCACGAGCCACGCAACCGCAGGCAGGCTCAGCACGCAGACGACCGCCGCACACACCACGGCCAGCGGCACAACCGCTCGAGCGGAGGCGCGCGGCCCGAGCGTCCAGGGCACGAGCACGGCGAGGAGCGCGAACAGCCAGGCGCCGGCGAGCTCCTTGATCCCGCCCCAGAGCGAGTACCCGAACAGGATCGCCGGCTGCGCCGCGACGAACGCCGCGAACGCGCGCATGGGCCGCAGCGGAACGAGCGGCGCGAGCAGCGCGTACAGCGTGAGCGCGAGCATCGCCGCGAGGAACGCGATGTACGGCTGGAAGATCCAGGCGAGGTCAGAGCCCGTGAGCGCGTGTCCGATCCCGATCGGCATCAGGATCCCCGTCGGGTAGCCGATCGCGAGCGTCGTCGCCAGCGTCGCCTCGTACGTCGACGGCGCGAGGCCGGCGAGATCGCGAGCATGCTCCATCACGCGGTCGGTCATCGCGAAGTAGGTCGCCGTGTCGTCGAGCTTGATGTAGCCCGCGAACGTGGCCTCGCCCGAGAGGACGACCGGCGCGGCGAAGACCGCGAAGACGCACGGCGGCTGTGCCCAGCGCCCAGAGGTCGGGCGGGCTGCGTCTGATCGGACCGAGTAGGAGCCCCGCGATCGCGAGCCCGGCCGCAAGAGGCGCAGCCAGCTCGGCCGTCGTGCCCGTCAGTGTCGCGAACTCGCCGGCGAGGATGACGAGCGCGAGCCCGAGCGGGACAACGAGCAGCCCGGGCAGCCGCTCACCCGCGGCGAGCTCGATCAGCCGTCCGCAGCCGAACGAGAGCCCGGCCAGGATGAGTGGGAATACGACCCAGGCGACGAGCAGGGCCAGGAGCTATCCCACGGGCGCGACGCGGCCGGTCGTGACGAGGCGCCGCGCTTCCTGTGCGGACGGGTCGAAGACCTCGATCTGCACGTCCGTCCCCGGGAACGCGACGTAGACGTTCGTCGGCGACGCCGTGCTGTAGACCGCGACGCCGCCGCCGGGCGCGGCCACGCTCTTCTCGTTGGGCTGCTTCGCGAGGTCCTTCAGCACCTTCAGAGCGTTCTCGGTCGGGTAGGTGCCGACGATCGTGTAGTCGGCGCGGCGGTTGCCGACCTTGGTGCCGGCCGGCAGGTAGCGGACGTAGACGCGGCCGCCGGACGTACGGGTCAGCTCGTACGTCTGCCCGGGGCGCGGGCCGACCCAGTAGATGGGCTGCTTGGAGCTCGTGGAGAGCGCGCGCAAGGCGGCCGGAGTAGACGCCACGGGGCCGATCGGGCGCGCCGTCGCGCTCGTGTCCGTCGTGTTCGTGCTGGACGAGTCGTCGTCTCCGCGGACGACGAGCCAGATCACGAAAGCGGCAGCGACCGCGATCGCGACTACCGCACCGATCCGCACGCTCGAGAGACGAGCCCAGCCGGTGTCGCGCGGTTCGCTCACTCTTGGCAAGAATAGGGCGCGCCTCGGCGGACGCAAGCAGGAAACGAGCGCGTTTTTAGCCGGGGCGCTTCGGGAATCTTGGCGAGCATGAAAAAACCACTCATGTTCGCCGTGTCCGGTCTCGCGGGCCTCACGCTGGGGCTCGCTGGGTGCGGGATGACAACGAGAGCGGCGGCGCCGGAACCAGCACGACCGTCCTGACCGCGACCAAGGCCGCGACGACGGGTGCGACCACGGAGGACACGACCACCGGTCTCACGACGACCGGTGAGGATGAAGGAACGACCACGGGTGAGGACAACGGGGGCAACGGCGGGAAGGGCGGCGGCGGAGTCGACGACGGCTAGCCCGTCTGGCTCGCCGGGAGGGCGCTCTCACCAGCAACGAGGCTACAATCTGCCCACCAGGGCGGTTAGCTCAGTTGGGAGAGCACCAGCTCGACAAGCTGGGGGTCACTGGTTCGAGCCCAGTACCGCCCACCTCACGGAGGCCCCGCTACGGCGGGGTTTTCGGTTGGAGGCCGAGCGGCCGCTTCGTACCGGGATGCGTGGGTTCGCTGCTGCTCGTTCCCGCACGACCTCGTGTTGCCTGTTCCGCGGGCCTTTGGACTCAGCAACGCCGTCCGGCGCCCGGGAGGACCAGCTTTAACGCCGAGGGCCGTCCTCACTAGAGCGCTCAAGTGCGGTGAGCAACTTTCTCGATTAGCTCGCGTCTAACTATCAGCAAAGAGGGAGTTTCCGACTATGCACAGCCTGCCCAACTGGCGAGTTCTCGTTCCGTTTCTCGTGGCTCTGGCAGCAGGACTCGTGGTCGCCTGGAGCTCCGCGGCTGCCTCTGATCCCGCGACCACGGCACACGCCACACGCGGCTCGATCGCCGTCGTTGGTAACGGCCTCTACCGCCGCTTCCCAAGTGGTCGCCTCGCGCTGCTGACGGAGGACGGGCGCACGCCGGCTTGGTCGCACGACGGCAGGCGGATCGCCTTCGTCCGTCTCATCGACACGCCAGGCTCGTCCCGCGTCTGCCCGCTGTTCGTGATGAACAGCGACGGCAGCAATGTGCGCCCGGTTGGTCAGGCGAACACCGACTGCTCGGGCGTGAGCTGGGGTCCCGGCGACCGCCAGATCGTCTTTGGCGGAGCACCCCCGGCGCATTACGCCATCGGAATGGGCCTCTGGATCGTCAACGCCGATGGAAGTGGGCTGCGCCGACTTCGGGCCGGTCGGGGTGCAACGGAAGGCATCCACCCGACCTGGTCTCCTGACGGGCGCTGGATCGTCTTCGGCTGGACGGGTAGCAGCCCCCATCCGTGGGGTCGTCTGGCAGCCGTTCGGCCTGACGGCAGCGGCTACCGCGTCTTGGTCAGGCCGCGCGCCGGTCAGCACGACGACGAGTTGACCTTTCCGGCTTGGTCGCGCGACGGCAGACACCTCGCCTACGTGCGCATCGACCACCGGCTCGGGCGCGCGGGGAGGACGATCGAGGTCGCCGACGCGCGTGGCCAACACCGACGCGTGCTCCTGCGCCTGCCCTACAACCCCAGTCAGCAAGGGGGCCCTACCTGGTCGCCGAACGGGCGGCTGCTCGCCTACTGGGGCGTGTGTGGCCAGGGCATCTGTGTATCGACCGTTCCGAGCCGAGGCGGTCGACCGCGTGTGCTCCTGGGTAGCTACGCCGAACCCGCGTGGGGGCCCGCAGGGACTTAGCTGAGCGCCACGCGTTCGGCAACGGCTGTTGGGTCTCAATCTGCGGAATTTCCTCCGCACGAGAATGCTGATCAATGATCGATAAGGCGGTCGGCCTCTGTGGCTGCAGTGTGGCTGCAGCTGGCGTCCTCTCACGTCCTCTCAGTGAACCCCGGACGCCCCGAGAATGGCTTAACCATGCGATTTGACGCGTCCTGACGGGACAACGCGCGGAATCGACAAGCTGGGGGTCACTGGTTCGAGCCCAGTACCGCCCATTTTGGTTCGCGTAGCTATCCGAGAACGGCTTAGTTACGCGGATCAACGGTCTCTCTGAGGGCATGAAATCGCCTCGCGTTCCCCTCCGTTCCCCAGGTCCCCGCGCCATTACCCCTTCACCCGTTCTAGGTACGCGCGCGACGGGATCTGCGACCGATGGAGTTGAAGCCGCAGTCAACTCCACGGAGGTCAACGAATGGCAGCCACCGCCCCCTACCTGGTTTCCCTAGTGCTTGGACTTGGATGCGCCTACTGGACAGGCAGCATCGCCGCCCGCAAAGGCCGCCACGCCGTCCGCTGGGGAGTGTTCGGGTTCTGTCTCGGCATCTTCGCCCTTCTAACCGCCTACTTCGTTCCTCCGGCAAAGCAACCGGCGTTCGACTGAGCGTCCGGCCCGGCGCGAGCGCGGAAGTCGAGGCGACGTCGAGGATCTCGGTCGCTGCCCCGGTCCCGAGGCGGCGTCGGCAGTGGCGAGCGGCCGCCTGGATCCGGGAGAGGAGATTCCCGAGCGGTGGCCGACCCCGACTCGTCCGCGTACGCCCGCCGTGACGGAGCCCGCCGAGCCGAAGGGGCGACTAGTTACTGTCCCTGGCAGCGTGGACGCTGCTGCCAAGGCCGAGAAAGAACGCTTCCGAAATTTCGCGCCCGAGCTTGGCCTCCTACTCTGGGCGGTGTGGAATCCAGTCGGCGTAGACGCACCCGTCAACGAGTACGACGGCTACGCGCCGAGAATCTGGAAGTTGCTGGCCGACGATGCGGGTGTTGAGGCTGTAGAAGCCGCCTTAAACCAAGCCGCGGAGGAGCGCATCGGTGGGGGCTCTGAGCAAAGCTCCAGCCGCGCCGCGGCCCAAAAGTTGACCGAATGGTGGTACTGGCGGTTCGACTATCCACGGGAGATGGAGTCCGAAACTGTCGGGTGAGCCGGAAGTGCTCGTCCGGTTCCCGTTCCGTTCCCCGCTCGTCTAAGAAAAACGGCTGATTAGCGGGAGGTTCGGGTCCAGTACCGCCCACCTCGGAAGCCCACGCAAAGCGGGGTTCTCGTTTTCGCAGCGGCAACGTCCGAGGGCTCAGCAGAGCTTCGCTCGCCCGACGAGGTCGGCGACCCGCTTGGCGTCTCGGGAAGCTGGCCTTTCGACTCCACAGCATGAGCTGCAGCACGGACCGTGCCATGATCGATGACTTCGGCGCGGCGGTCCGGTCTTACCGAACGACGACCAAACCAAGGAGACGGGACCTGCGACCATGAAACTGACGACCACCACGAACGTCTCTGTCGACGGCGTGATGCAGGGCCTCGGCGGGCCGGATGAGGATCGCAGGGGCGGATTCGAGCGCGGCGGATGGGCCTTGCCGCTCTTCGACAACGAGGCCGAGGCGTTCGTCGCCGAGGTCTACCAGCGCGCCGAAGCGTTCCTGTTCGGCCGGCGGACCTACGAGATCTTTGCCGGCTACTGGGGAGTAAGGGCAGATTCGGGCCCGATCGCGGCGGCCTTGAATACGCGGCCCAAGTACGTGGCATCGACCACGCTCACCGACCCGGAATGGGCAGACACGACCGTCCTCTCCGGAGACGTCGCGGCCGCCGTCGGCGAGCTGAAAGCCAAGGCGGGAGGCGAGCTGCAAGTGCACGGCAGCGGCAACCTGGTCCGCTGGCTCGTCGACAACCACCTGGTCGACGAGATCACCCTGCTGACCTATCCCGTTGTCGTCGGCCAGGGTACGCGGCTATTTCCCGCCACCGGCCCGGACATTGCGCTCGAACTGGTCGACTCGCGGGCCACCCCCAGCGGGGTGACGATCCAGGTCTACCGGCCCACCGGGCGCCCGCAGTACGCAACGGCCACGGCCGACCTGCAGTAAACGTGAGGGCTCGCTTAACAGTGGCCCCCACGCCAAAGCCAAGACAATGAGCGCCGCCGTTCGGGCCTCCGCTTGTCCCGATAGAGGGACGCTATCCAGTTCAAGGTCGTCCAGAGCGTCGCGGCTGGCGCACCGACTCAGCGTGCCGAGAGCCGTTAGCGCAACGGCTGCGGCGAAGCAGAATTCCGGCCATTCGCTGAACTTCGCCTGCGCGTAGGTCGGATTGGAGAACAAGGCGAACCGGATGCCGAGGTGGACCGCGACAACAGCGAACGCGGGCACCAGCGCCCGTGGCGGAACGAACGGTCCAGGACGTCGGAAGAGTGGAAGCGTCGCGCCGTATGTCGCCGCGGCGAGCAGCACGAACCGTGTCGTCGACTCCGCGGAAGCGAGGTTGTGGAGATTCAACTCCTGCTGGCAATTGGCGGCCGCAACCGGCTCGGGGGGTCGTCACGTGGAAGAGCCGCTGTCCCCACGACAGCTCCTCGCCGATCGCCCCGAGGGGCCGCAACCGGTAGCCCGTACGCGAAGCTGACGAAGCTACGCGTGCGATGCGCGCTGCGCGAGACTGCTTGCGTCGCAGGTGCGAGCGCTTCGTCGTTCAAACTCGGGGAATGAAGCTCTGGCGTCTCACCCGCGCGGGCCACACGGCGCTCGACGGGACGGGGACGCTGCTCCACGGCGGGCGTTATTCGCCGCCGGGGGTGCCGGTGGTGAATTTCGCTTCTGAGGCCGGCCTCGCCGTCCTGGTTGCACTTCGCTACCTGCCGGGTGATCCGACCGGCGATCCAGATGATTACGTGCTCGGGTGGACCGAGGTCGATGCCACTCCCGAACGCGTCCCGGACGAACACGGCGAGCAGGCGAGCCGCGCTTTCGTCGCCCGCTGGCTGGAGGAGCGCCGCTCCTTGCTCGCCGCCGTGCGCTCGAAGGTCCTGCCCGAGGCGGACGTGGTGCTGATGAACCCTGCTCACGCCGATGCGGCGCGAGTGCCACCGCTCGTTACGCGGCCTTTCAGCTTCGCCGAGTGCCTGCACACCCCGCCTATGCGTGCCCGCTACAAATCGGACGGCTGACGGAGAGCCTAGGCGGCTAGTGGCCGGCCGAGCATAGGCTGCGCCGCTCGCTGCCGAGCGGCCAACCTATGTCGGTTAGCCCGTAAACCTCGGCGGTCGAATGCCGCGGCTCACGCGCTTGAGAACCCTCACGCTGGCCGTGGTCCTCGCGATGGGTTTGGGCTTCGCGATCACCGCGGGCGGCCCCCCCGGGCTGGCCGGCGACCCCGGCCCCAGGGGCGAGATCGGTGGCGGAGGCGGCGTGATGTCGCCGGTGTTCGTCACCCTGCCCTGCGGTGCGTTCGGATTGACCTGGAGCACGAGGTGGAAGCTGACGCGTTGGCCGGGCCGCAAGCGCGGGATCGCGAGGCAGCGCTGGCGGCCGATGCGACGCAGCCTGCGGTCGGCACTCACGAAGGTCATCCGGCGCGGGATGCGATCGCAGAGTCGGAGGTTGCGGGCGGGGAGACGGCCGCGGTTGCGCGCCGTTAACCGGTAGCCCACGCTGCCGCCGGCGCGCACCGTGCTCTGGTCGGCTTCCTTTTCGATCGGCACATCGCATCCTGGTGGACCAACGTCTTGCGGAGTGATACTCACGTTGTCGAACAGGTAGCCATTACCGAGGAGGGTAGGGGGCCCCGGCAGGCTGGAGCGGAACTGCAGGCTGTTGATGTCCGCCGGCGTATTGACGTTCGGCGGCGGGGCCTGCTCCGAAGCGGTGCGGTAGTAGTTCTCCCACGTCGTGAAGCACTGACCGAAGTCCTGGCCGTCGACAGAGATTCGCACCAGGTCGTTGTCAATGCCCGGGTTGGTCTTGATCCAGAACCTGATCCTGTGCGGACTGGTGTGGCTAAGCAGCAGCGGGTAAGTGTGCGCGACGAACTCGCCATCGACGTCGGGGGTGTCGTTGACGCTGACCCGAATACCGTCCCGGGTGTCTTCCAGGCCCACCCAGGACATGCGCGAGCCCTCGCCAGAGTCCGGGCTGACGCTCAAGAACAGTCCTTCCTGGTAGGCGCGCGTCTTGGACATAAACGCGAACTCAGCCATGAACACCTTCTTGAGCCGCGCCTCGCCGACCTGTACTGGCTCCTTTGGGGAATACGTCTGGTAGAAGAACTCACCAGACGCACACGCGTTCGACATACGCAGCGATTGACTACCGAACCCAGGAGGTTCGCCAGTAGGAGCAACAGTGTTGGCGACGACCGCCTGGTCGTACTGTCCTAGGGTTGGGGTTGGGTTACACGACGGAATTGCGCCAAGTGGAGCGCTCTTCCAAGGGAAGCCGCCGACGCCGCTCTGTCCGTTGACGGACCCAAGGTGGAAGAGGATCGGCTCAAAAAGCGTGATGGAGGCCGATGCCACTCCGGATACGACCAGAGCCATGCTGACCGCCGCTGCCAGGGCTATGAGCTTTCGGTGCATGCTTCCTCCTTGCGATACGGACGCCATCAGGTCGTTGTTGTCGGCGTCGCGTGCCTCGCCCAGCGAGCGGCTCCGGCCGCGCCGTTGTCTCCGAGAAGTAGCCCGGGCCGAGCGCGTCCTCGACCCCTGTTGCGAAACGAATGTCGCCTTCGCCGCAGAGACCGGGTGCGATACAAAGATGGACCCCTTCGTCTCGGCTGACTTAAATGTGACCTTCTCACGCCGCGGAGTCAAGTTCGCGATCGAGGCAACGTTGGGCCCGAGCAGCTGCGGCTGAACTGCGCCGCGAGGTGCGGACCCTTTCCCGACGGATCGGCCGATCGAGCAGCGCCTGGCATGAAGCGGAGGGCGAGGCTGCGGCCCTATGGATCAACGCACCCAGTGTGACGAGTTTGACGCTACCTCTGTCGCGCCCGTGAACGACGCGGCCTCCCCGGGTTCTTACGGTGTCGCTAATGACACAAAAAAGAGAGGTGACCATGTACAAGTTCGCAGTCATCGGAGCTCTCATCGCCGCTCTCGCAGTCCCGGCAAGCGCGGCCGGCCAGCGGGTGCGTGCAGGTCATCACCGCGATTCGGCCTCTTGTCGGCAGATCGCGGTCTTCATGCCTGGACGAAATTACGCCATGTGCAGTGGCAGATTCTGGATCCGCGACCCGCAGACGGGCAGTGTCGTGGCGACGTCGTTTTGGAGGTTGCAGCAGCCCTCCAACTCGAACCCCGATCGTCCGTAGACGGGCGTCGGTAGCGAGCAGGCCGCGTGGCCGGGAGTCAGCTGACTTCCCGCCACGCGGTCATACGCGGAGATCAGCCTTGGAAGATTCGGCGTGGCTGCGCCGTCCAGTTCTGAATAACCAACGAGTACGGCGGTGGTGCGGCGGCCTCCGGGGAGGTTCAGATGCCACAGATCGAATCCATTCAGCTCTTTGTCCAGACCGGAGACGAGTCCGGCGCAGGAACGGACGGCAGCATCTACGTCGGCGTCGGCGGACGAGAGTTCCATCTCGATACGAGCGCCGACGACTTCGAGCGCGGATCGAGCCACCAGTACGTATTGGGCGCGGGCGGCGACGTCGTCAACCCGGCCGTGAACGACCCGCGGAAGCAGGTGCTGCAAACCGAAGACGTCGAGTCGTTCCCGATTTACGTGCGCTTCGAGCCGAACAACAGCGGGGACAACTGGAACCTGGCGCGAGCGGAGATGAGCTTCAACAACGACTTCTTCCCGCGCTGGGAGACGACGACCTTCATCTTGGCTGACGGCCTCTGGCTTGGACAGCGGTCTGGAAACGTCGTCCACCTGCGCAAGCACCTCGACACGCCGCCAGGCTAACGCCTCCAATGAGGGCCGGGCCGCCGAGGCAAGCTCGCGGCCCGGCCCAACTAGGGCCCTGCTTCAAGCTTTGCCGAGTGCGTCGATGGGCGCCGTCTCGACGAGGCCTGAGACTGCCCGCGCGAGATCGCTGTCGGAGGTGACGAACGCGTCCGCCTGCAACTGGGTGAGCGCCACGAATTCGGCGTCGAACGTCGTTTCCCACCCGAGCTGATCCGCGACCCTCCATGCCGTCCGCTGGAGCACCTTGTCTCCCAGGAAGCGAACCTTGAGCGAGTTGATCCGCGTCACCCGCTCGATCCCCTCGGCGGCCGAGATCTCACCTTGGCGTGCGGACTCGTACAGCGCCGCCAGCGCCTGCGAGCGGACGAGGGTCGGTGCGACGAGCTTGTGCTCAGGTGCGACCTCGATCTCGCCGGCGGCGATCCGGAGCAGCGTGTCGCAGTCGACGACGAACCGGGTCAAGGCACTCTCCGCGGCGGCTCGACGCGAAGGTGGTCCCACAACGCGGCCCGATCCGACCGCGTGCCGTCCCACGAGAGCGGAATGACGTAGCACAGAGCGTCTGCGTTCCGGGCGCGAATCTCGAGCGAGATCTCGTACGTGCCGGGTCCGAGGATGTCCTGGTCGCCGGTTGGCTTCGGATTGAGGTCTAGTCGAAGTGGCGCCGGGTCGTCGCCGGCCACATCGACATGCAGGAGGTCGACGTGCCGCGCCGACCCCGGGTGTATCGCGGAAACGGTGAGCGGAGGGCTCGTCCCCGACCATGTCAATGGAAGATGGATCGGTCTCGCGTCCTCCGAGTCCGCAGGTCGCAACTCGGTCACCATCACGACCACGTCGTCGGCGGTGTCCTTTCCCGGCCCGTTCGCCACTCGCAACCGGACCGAGGCCGCGTCGAATCCTCGCGCCGTCGCGACGATGACCTGATCGTTTCCAGCGCGGTCGAAACGAAGCTCCAGCTTGGGTCGGCGCCGGGGCGTGACGACCAGATCTCGGAACAGTGCGTAGGCGACCGCCCCGATCGTGCCGATGGCGACCCCGACCGTCGCCCAGGTGTCGACGGCGGAGCCGAGGACGGCGGAGAGCTCAGCTGGAATCAGGCAGGCCGAGCCCATGGCAGGCGGTCCCAGTACTCGGGCCGCCCCCGCGTCGCACGCTCGTACGGCGCGTACGCCTGCTTCGGGTCGGGCGTCGTCTCCTCAGCGCTCGCGTCGTAGCGCGCAGCGAGCTCCGACTTTGGATAGAGGAGCTGTTCGGGCTGCACCCGCGCACCCGTCATCAAGACGACGCACGGCTCGTCGCCAGCGCCCACGAACACGTGCTCGGTCCCGGCGGGCAGGTGCACGAAGTCCCACGGCTTGACCGGCCGCTCCTCCCCGTCGACGAGCAGCTTGCCCTCGCCGGAGAGCACGAGGAAATCCTCCTGCACGGCCTCGGAGTGGTAGAGGCAATTCGGCTGGCCCGGCTCCAGGACGCTGATGTTGATCCCCAGTTGCTGGAACTCAGGCCGCTTCGCTTTCGAACGTACAGCCCGGAGCCGAACGACTTGGCGACGTCTACCATTCGGCGTCACGCGACGTTGACGACGAACCAGCCCTCCTCGGCGGGTGCGAGACCTGAGCCGGAATCCTCGAGCCGCGCCTCTGGCACGCGACGCGAGTCTATCCGTTGTGTCACGCTCGCTCCGAGTTGACTGCGACTCGCGCGGGGCCCGAACATCTCGCCGTGGCGGTCAAGGCGCGAGAGGTGTCGACGCAGTCGGCGATCGACTTCCTGCTCGCATCGCAGGAGCCGGCGATCCGGCTCTGACGCGGCGGGACGTGCTCGGCGAAGACGTGCACTGCCGACCGTGACGCGATCCTCTCCGGACCGCTCGTAGCGGGCTCCTCGCGGCCAGAAGCGCGACGGCGGGTTCGGCGTGCACCCGTACGCGAAGTGGCGCGGCGCGCACTGGCGGCTCGTCTCGCTCGTCGAGCTCGGCGTGCCGGCCGACGATCGTCTGCGGGCCGCCGCCGGAACCGTTCTCGACTGGCTGACGGCGAGAAGCACCACAAGGCATCCAGGTCATCGACGGCCTCACGCGGCGCTGCGGGTCGCAGGAGGGGAACGCGCTCGCGGTCTGCTGCAGGCTCGGGATGGCCGACGAGCCGAGGGTGCGAGCTCCTCGCGCGCTCGCTGATGAAGTGGCAGTGGCCCGACGGCGGCTGGAACTGCGACAAGAAAGCGACCGGTCGGCGCTCGTCCTTCAACGAGTCGCTGCCGCCGATGTGGGGCCTGCACGAGTACTGGGTCGCGACCGGCCAGCAGGCGGCGAAGAAGAGCGCAGACCGCACCGCGGAGCTCTTCCTCGAGCACGACCTGTTCCGCGCGCTCAAGACCGGCGAGCCGATCCATCCCGGCTGGCTCGTAGCGCACTACCCGCCGTACTGGCACTACGAGGTGCCACAGGCGCTTTTGATCCTTAGCCGCACCGGCAAGCTCGACGACCCCCGCACCGCCGACGCACTCGACATCCTCGTCGACCTGCAGCGCCCCGACGGCTGTTGGCACAAAGGCCCCTCCTGGTGGCGCAAACCGGGCTCTCCGGGCAGCAACGTCGAAGTCGTCGACTGGGGCGGGCGCGGGCCGAGCGAGATGACCACGCTGAATGCGCTCCGCATCCTGAAAGCGTCTGGCCGCCTCAGTGCCTAGTGCGGCAGCTCACATCGGATCGGCGGCCCGAACTCGGGCGTAACGAGAACCTCGTGGTCTGAAACGAAGCGAGGTTTCCCGAGCAGCTCGAAATGCTCCCAGCCATCATGCGGTGGGATCCAGCCCTCTTCGACCTCCCCGAAAACAGCGACCTGGCGAACGGAGCCCGAGTCCACATCGACCACGGTGACGCGACCACGGGGAAACCGCCCGCCTGGAGACGGCTTGCCCTCCGCCGACTCGTTCTCAGCCGGTAGCCACCACCACATTCGACCTTCGGTAATGGCGACCAGGCTCCCATCACGGTTGAACGCCGGCCCCTGAACCAGGTTCGTGTCGCGAGTCGTGTATCCCCGATCCTGGAGATGCCTCGCAGCACCACCCTTGATCTCGACGAGATTGAACCCGCCTTCGGACTGATGCCACCAGAGGACAGCGGCACGATCGGCTCTGGGCGAGAGCGCGACATAGGTGTTGCAACACGCCCAGGGCCGGACCCGGCACTTGCTGATCAGCTCACGCTCGGGCCAGGAACGCAATTCGAAAGCGTCTCCGTCCGCTCCGACCAGAAGCGCCACGGCGGCACCGTCATCGGACCACGAGATCGAGTGCGCCTTCGGGCGCCACACGAGCTCACCCGTCTCCAGGTCCCACACGCAGCATTCGTGCTTGAGCACGCCACTGACCTCTGCGGCAAGAAGCCGACCCGCTGGATGCCGACCATGGACGAAGAACTCGTCGATGTCTCGCACGAGCTGCGGGTCCGACGAGGCCACGGGCTCAGCGACCCAGGTAGCGCGCGAGCGCCTGGTCGCCGTACACCTCGCCGGCGGCGACGACCTTCCCGTCTCTCTGCGCGGCGAGTGCGCCCACCCAGTCCGCACCCGTGCCGAAGTCGCCGAGCACGATTCCGCTTCTGCCGAACGATCGGTCGAGGGCGCCGTTCGATCGGTAGCGGACGAGCGCCCAGGCCGAGGCGTCCAGCGCCGAATCGTCGTAAGCGAGCCCGCCGACGAGGACTCCGCCGCCCGAGTCGGCCAGGACCGCGCGCGCGTACCCTCCGTGCGGGCCCGGCCTGAGCAGCCGTTTGCCGAATCCCCGGTCAAGCGTGCCGTTGCGGTTGAGGCGAAGAACAGCGAATCGCGGATCGTCGCGGCGGAAGCCGACCGCTGAGAGGCCTGCGGCGACGATGTGCCCGTCACGCTGGAGGTCGAGACCGTAGAGGTCGTCATACCGTTGTCCCGAAAGTTCACGGTCTTGACGCCGTCGCCCGAGAACGTGCGGTCGAGCCTGCCGTTCGGCCGCAACCGGACGACGACGAAGTCAGCCTCGGTCCGGTAGCGATGGGACGCCACGCCACCGACGACGATCTTGCCGTCCGGCTGCACCGCGACCGCCGAGGCGAGGTCGTCGCCGTAGCCGAAGTCGCGGGAGAAACGCCCGTCGCCCGAGAACGTCCGATCGAGCCGTCCATCCGGTAGGAAGCGCGCGACGGCGAGGAGCATGTCGTCCTGGGCGTCCCCGCCTCGGAAACGCCAGCCGGCCGCGACGATGCGCCCATTCCTCTGCACGGCGAGGTCGTGGAGCTCGCAGCCGCACCGCGATCCCGGGAAGGTGGCTCGCGCCACGCCGGAGACTCCGAAGCTGCCGTCGAGCGAGCCGTTCGCGTTGTACCGGACGATTCCGAAGCAGAGCTCGAGTCCCGGGCACTCCAGCTGCCCGCCGACGAGAATCTTTCCGTCGGCCTGGAGTGCAACCGAGTGGGGCATCGGGAAGATGCCGAAGTCGTTGGCGACCCACCCGCCCGACCCGAACGAACGGTCGAGGTCACCGTTCGGCAGCCAACGGTAGACCCCGAACCACCAGTGGCTGTTGCCGTCCTGCAGCTCGCTGACCGCGAGGATCTTGCCGTCGGGTTGGATCGAGACATCCTCCGCTCCCTTCGGGAAGTACGGCTTCGAGTAGCCGAAGACGTCGTAGGTCCGCACCCAGCCGTCCCCGGAGAAGCTGCGATCGAGGTCACCGGACGCAGCCGCCGCAGGCAGAACGGCGATCAGGAAGGCGAGCGCGAGGAGCGCTGTTCGGCGCATGTGGAACCCATACCCGATCCTTACGGCTTTCTTACGCCGCGCACCACGGACCCCTGACGTTTGCGTCCGACCATTGGCGAGATGTCCAGTTCCTCACACCCAAGGAGGGTGCAAATGAGGGTCCGCATGCTCTTCCTCGCCCTGACCGCAGTCGCCGCAGTCGGCCTCGGGGCGACCGGCTCGATCGCGGCCAGTAAGCAGGGTCTCGTCGAGTACCAGTTCCGAGGTGAGTTGGCAGCGACTCCACCGCCGAACTCCGCCTCGCTGCTCGTGGACGTGGCCGGCGGCAACCAGCGTGCGCTGCGCCTGATGGTCGGCCAGCCTTCCGGGCAGGCCTTTGCGGTCAATTCGAACACGCAGTACCTGCGCTGGGCGCACGGTGTTCCGACCGTCGTCCAGCAGAGCAACCTGGCGGAGGGCGACCAGCTCGTCGTCCGGATTCGCGCACAGCGAGGCTCGACGCTCGCGCAGGTCGAAGCTTCGGCGGCCAAGGTCGTCGCCGATCACGGGCCGAATCCCGGCCGCGCGCGGAAGCCGCTGTGGCTGTTCCAGGGGACGCTCAACGCTCCCGCAGCGAGCGGGAGGCTCAGCGTCCACGTCCTGGACGGGAACCATCGCGCGTTGAAGGCGATGCTCGGCCAGGCGCAGGATCAGTCGTTCGCCTACGGCCGGCGGACGGTCTTCATCAAGTGGCAGGGCCGCGTGCCCACGCTCATCTCTCCGAGCCAGCTCACCGTCGGCGACCGGATCAGCGTCCGGATCCGCGCCCGCGGCAGCTCGTCGCTCGCACAGGTCGAGTCGACGCCGGCGAACCACGTCGGCGAGCACGAGCCGGCTGTTTCGGCTTCGTAGACGGAACACCGAGGACGGGAGGCCGGCGTCGCTGCCGGTCTCCCGGCCGTCTACTCGTCGTCGGAGCGACGGGGGTCGGTCTGCTCCGCGACGCGTTCGACCTCGACGCCTTCCTTCTCGACGATGACGAACACCTCGTGGGTCTCGATGACGTCTTCGACCGTGGGGTCTTCGTGACCGGCTCTGAGCAGGAACTGCTTCGAATCGCTGCGCACGCGCTCGTAGACGGCCATCGGCACGGTGATCCGCTCCGCGCACGACATGTCGCCGCACTCGCAGAAGATGTCGAACGAGCCGGTGACCGAGGCGAACGTCTCATTCAGGTCCTCGACGCGCTCGTTGACCTCGCGGAACATCGCCTCGTTCAGGCCGAGCCGCCGTTCTCTCTCGTCCATGGAAAAAGCCTACTCCTGTCCCAACGAAACATGGCCCGGTGTCAGACGCCGGGCCATGTCTTTTAGGGGCCTGTGGCTCTAGAACCGGCCCGAGACGATCAGCCTGCCGCCCGCGGTCATGACCTTGACCCGCGTGCCCGCGTTGATCGCCGGGAAGCTCGCCCCACGGCGGTTGACCTGCGCCGCGCCGAGCCCGTTGATGCGGGCCGACCCGACCTTCGTGCTGTTCACGAAGAAGCTGACGCGCTTGCCCGCGAGGCGCCGCACGTGCTCGACCTCGATCTCGAGCTCGCGCTGGCCCTGGTTCTGGAACTTCGCCTTGCCGCTCGCGCCGGGGAATGCTCCGGACGCCTTGAGCGCGATCCGCGTACCGGGGCCGCCCTTCGCCTGAACCGCCGGCGCCGCGACTGCGAGCGCCGCGAACGCGAGGAGCGAGACCGTGAGAATGACTGTGCGCTTCATGACTGCCTCCTTGAAATTGGCTACAGCACGAAGCTAATGACCGCCGCCCTAGGCGCGGGCTAGGCGAAGGCAAAGTCTTGGTTCAGCCTAAGAGGCGTAACCAGGCGTCTTGTAGCTCTCGCGCAGCCCGAACAGGCCGTACAGGATGTAGTTGACGAGCCAGACGACGATCGTCGCGCCGACGTACGTCCAGAACCCGTCGATCGAGAAGTCCGGCGCGATCCACTCCGCGAGGGCAAGCATCGCGACGTTGATCACGAACAGGAACAGCCCGAGCGTGATGATCACGAGCGGCAGCGTGAGCAGCGTCAGGATCGGCTTCACGATCGTGTTTGCGATCGCAAGCACCGCGGCGCCGATCAGCAACGGCCCCCAGCCGTCGATCGTGACGCCGCTGAAGATCCAGTCCGCGACCGCGAGCGCGACGATGTTTGCGGCCCACGCGAGGATGAAGAAGAGCGCCATGCCGGCGCTAGTAAAGCAGGCCTAGCGGTGCCGGTAGACGATCCTGCCGCGGGACAGGTCGTACGGAGAGAGCTCCACGTTCACCCGGTCGCCGGGGAGGATCTTGATCCGGTAGCGCCGCATCTTGCCGGCCGTGTAGCCGAGGGTCTCGTGGCCGTTGTCGAGGAGGATCTTGTACATGCCGTTGCGGAAGGCCTCGATGACCTCCCCCTCGAACTCGATCTTGTCTTCTTTGCCTGCGATTCTCGTTTGCTCCTAAATCGATCCCCGCGCCGCGAGCCTGAGCTTCGCGGCGCGGGGAGTTCGTTTGTCGTTACCCGACGAGGACGACGTTCGTCGCCTCCGGGCCCTTCTCGCCCTCGCGGGGCTCGTACTCGACCTTCGCGTTCTCGGTCAGGGTCTTGAACCCGTCGCCCGAGATGTTCGAGAAGTGCACGAAGAGATCCTTACCGCCGTCTTCCGGCGTGATGAATCCGTACCCCTTCGCATCGTTGAACCACTTCACGGTTCCGGTTGCCATCTAATTCCACCTCCCTTACCACTCACGAACACGCACAAGGAGGCAGAGCGCCACCGGTACACGTTCTATTGCTTGTCGGAGTCTAGCGCGCCCGATCTGCATCCTGCAGAAAAGCTGCAAACGCCTGCTCGGCGGACGGTCGACGGGAGGCCCGAAGCGAAGCGAGGGCCCCCTTCTATGTCCACTGACTTACTGGCTGTCGAGGCCGCTGACGCCCCAGGTGTCCGCGAGCAGATAACCCTCCGGGAACGGGTCGCTCGGGTCGATCAGCACCTGCGTGACGCCCGTGATCCAGGCGCTGCCGCGGATCGCTGGGACGATTGCCGGCTGGTCGCCGACGCGCGTCTCCTCGAGGATCCGGCCCTCGAAGGTCGAGTCGATCGGCGAGGCGTGGGTCATCGAGTCGCCCGGCTTCATCAGCCCGCGGGCGTGGAGGACGGCGAGCCGCGCCGACAGGCCCGTGCCGGTCGCCGAGCGGTCGAGCCTCCCGGGCGCGACGACGACCGCGTTCTTGGTCACCTCGCCGATGCCCCGCCAGGGCTCTGCGATCTGGACGATGCTCACGCCGGCGATCGCGGGGTTCTCCGGATGAGCGCACTCGAGCTGCTCGCGCGCCGCCGCGCGGATCGCCTCGCCTGCGAGCGAGAGCTCTCGTGCCTCCTCGGGCACGAGCTGGAACCCGAGCGCGCTCGCGTCGGCGATCGCGTACCACATGCCGCCGTAGGCGACGTCGACCGTGATCCGGCCGAGGCCCTCGACCTCGAGTTCGGCGTCGAGCTGGCCGACGAAGCACGGCACGTTCGTGAACTCGACGCTCTCGCACTTGCCGTCGCGGCACGCCGCGCGCGCCTCGACGACCCCGCCGGGCGCCTCGAGCCGCACGACCGTCTCCGGCTCGCGCATCACGACCATGCCGGTCTCGAGCAGCACCGTCGTCACACAGATCGTGTTCGATCCGGACATGGCCGGGTACTCGGTCGGCTCCATGATGATGAAGCCGGCGTCGCAGTCGTCCCGCGTCGCCGGCACGACGAGGTTGGCGTGGCACGCGACGCTTCCGCGCGGCTCGCGCAGGAGCACGCGGCGCAGCCAGTCGCCGTCGCGCCGCAGCGACTCCATCTGCTCGAAGACGGTCGCCCCGGGCGGAGGCAGCACGCCGCCGACGATCACGTTCCCGATCTCGCCGCCCGCGTGGCAGCCGACCACGGTCAACGTCCGTCCGGCCCGCATCTTGGGGCGACGATACGGAACTGCGAGACTGCTGGCGTGACCGAGCTGGTTGCGTTCCTCGGCGTGTCGGCGATCGTGATCGTCACGCCCGGTCCCGACACGGCGCTGACGATCCGGAGCTCGCTGATGGGCGGTCGTCGCGCAGGGGATCTTCACGGCGCTCGGCGTCTCGTGCGGCCAGGCGATCTGGACGCTCGCGTCGGCGGTCGGGATCGCGGCGCTGCTCGCCGCCTCGGAGCCTGCGTTTCTCGCGGTCAAGATCGTGGGCGCCGCGTACCTGATCTGGCTCGGGCTCCAGGCGCTCGTGGCCGCGGTCCGCGGTCGGCGGAAAGGGGCCGAGGCGCCTCGCTCCCGGCCGCTCGAGCCGCGCCGGGCCTTCCGCCAGGGGCTCCTCAGCAACCTCGGCAACCCGAAGATGGCCGCGTTCTTCCCGAGCCTGCTCCCGCAGTTCGCGCACTCGTTCTGGGCGCTCCTCGCGCTCGGCTTCGTGTTCTGCCTGATGACGCTCGTCTGGCTGACGGCGTACGCCGTCGCGGTCGCGCGGGCCGGCGACTTCCTCAGCCGCTCGTGGGTGAAGCGCGCGATCGAGGCGGTCACGGGCGCCGTCCTCGTGGCGCTCGGGCTCCGGCTCGCGACCGAGCAGCGCTAGTGGTCCTCCCAGTGATGCCGCCGAGTCTCCGGGTCGCGAGCACCAAGCCAGAGGCCGCACTCGACCGCGGCCAAGGCTCGCAGCCTTGGCAAGGGCGAGGGTGGACTCTGGCGCCGCGTGATCGCGGGCCGGAGGCCGGCATGTATCGCTGGGAGGACCACTGA
Source organism: uncultured Actinomycetes bacterium (assembly GCA_963794605.1). Classification (GTDB taxonomy): domain Bacteria; phylum Actinomycetota; class Thermoleophilia; order Gaiellales; family Gaiellaceae; genus VAXT01. The sequence goes on along the minus strand of CAWCEN010000004.1, from coordinate 270,325 downwards.
AGTGGACGCAGCGCCGCCCCGTCCGCCGGCGATCTACGCACCCGCGCCGCGTGAGGTCTCGTTCGGCCGGATCGAGGGCCGCGTCTCGAAGGGCACGAGCGAAGTGCGCGTCCGGGTCGACGGCAGGCTCGTTGCGACCAAGACGGTGACGCGCCCGCGCTTCACGCTCGCCGTTCCGCTTCCGCAACGAGACGTGACGATCCGGGTCAGCGCAGTCGACGAGCAGGGACAGCGAGCGTCGACGATCGTCGGCCCGGTCTTCGGCCTGCCTCGTGGCCCCGCGCCGTATTCGGGGCCGATCCCTGCCCTCCGCGGCTACGAGGACGCGGCGCTCGCGCGAACCGTCCGCTCCCTCGGTCGGCGCTTCCCAGGGATCTGCGGCCTGTTCGTCCAAGATCTCCGCACTGGAGCCGGCGCGGCCTGGAACGCGCGCGCTCGCTTCCCGGCGGCCTCGACGCTGAAGCTCGCGATCGCCGTCGAGTTGATGCGCGAGCTGCGCGGCGTGCCTTCACCCGGGTCGCAACTAGCCGCACTCCTCTGGCGCATGCTCGTCTACTCGGACGACCGCTCGGCGAACGAGCTGCTCGAGGTGCTCGGCGGCTCGACCTCCGGCGGCTCGGCGCGGGTGAACTCGATGATGCGAGCGCTCGACCTGGCGGACAGCGACATGTACGGCGGCTACCTGATCGAGGACTCGCTCCTCCGCTCTGCGATCCCGCTCGAGATCAGCGCTCGGCCGTCGTTCATCGGCAAGGCGACCACGGCGTGGGACCTCGCGCGGCTCGAACGCGCCCTTCATCTCGCCGCCGGAGCCCGAGGCGCGCTCATCTGGCGCTTCCGCGGAGCCTTCACGCCGGCCGACGCGCGCTACCTCATGTACCTCCTCGCACACTCGCGCACGCGCGGCGGCCTGAACGGAGCTCGCGACGGCGCGACGGTGCTGCACAAAGCCGGCTGGATCACGAAGGCGCGCCACGACAGCGGACTGCTCTACACGGAGGACGGTGCGTTCGTCGTCGCCGTGCTGACGTGGAACGGACGGGGCGTCGGCTCGCTCAGCGACCTGCTCGCGACCCGCGTAGCCCTCGCGGCGCTCCGCCGCCGATGAAGCGACTCCTCCCGCGCGTTGTCCGGGAGAACCTCGTCTTCAGGCGCGTCTGGACGGCCCAGACGATCTCGCTCTTCGGCGACCAGATCTCGCTGATCGCGATCCCGCTGACCGCGGTCCTCGTGCTCGACGCGAACGCGAAGCAGATGGGCTACCTCGTCGCCGCCGAGCTCGTCCCGAACCTGTTCTTCGCGCTGCACGCGGGCGCCTGGGTGGACAGGCGCGGGAACAGGCGCCGGACGATGATCTTCACCGATCTCGCCCGCGCTGGCCTGCTCGTGACGATTCCGCTCGCGTACGCGTTCGGCGCGCTGACGATCCAGCAGCTGTACGTCGTCGCCTTCCTCGTCGGGACGATGACGGTTTTCTTCTTCGTCTCCTACTCGTCGCTCTTCGTGGCGCTCGTCGAGCGTGACGACTACGTGGAGGCGAACTCGCTGCTCGCGGGGAGCCGCGCGTTCTCGTTCGTCGCCGGGCCGAGCATCGGGGGCATCCTCGTGCAGCTGCTCAAGGCGCCGTACGCGCTGCTAGTCGACTCGATCTCATTCCTCTTCTCGGCGGGGTTTCTCGCCTCGATCGACCCCGTCGAGCCGGAGGTCGAGGAGGCCGAGAAGGGCCACGTCGTTGCGGGCGTGCGCTACATCGTGACCTCATCGGTCATGCGCTCCTCGCTGCTCGCGACCGCCACGATCAACCTCTTCAACTTCGTCTTCCACGCGCTCTTCATCCTGTACGCGGTGCGCTCGCTGCACGTGCGCCCGGCGACGCTCGGGATCGTGCTCGGCGCCGGAGCCGTCGGCGGGCTGATCGGCTCGTTCGTGACCTCGCGCCTTGGGCGAAGCCTCGGGATCGGCCCGACCTACATCCTCGGCTGCATCCTCTTTCCGGTACCGCTCGTCCTCGTGCCGCTCGCGGGCGGGCCGTACTGGCTGATCCTGGCGATGCTCTTCCTCGCGGAGTTCGGCGCCGGGCTAGGCGTGATGATCCTGGACATCAGTGCCGCGTCGATCTTCGCTGCGCTCGTACCGCACCGGCTGCGCTCTCGCGTGTCCGGTGCGTACATGGTCGTGAACAACGGCGTTCGCCCGGTCGGCTCGCTGATCGGAGGATTCCTGGGGACCGCGATTGGGCTCCAGACGACCCTCTGGATCGGCGTCGTCGGCGCGGCGGCCGGCTTCCTGTGGCTGCTGCCGTCGCCGATCCCGAAGATGCGCGAGCTGCCGGAGCTCGCGGAGTAGATTGGCCGCGATGGCTCAGAGCCTGCCCTGGAGCTGGTACTCGGACCCGGACGTTTTGCGCCGCGAGCAGGAACGGATCTTTCGCCGCACGTGGCAGTACGTCGGCCACGCGGGACGCGTCGAGCAGGTCGGAGACCGCTTCGCGGCCTGGGCGGGCGAGATCCCGGTGCTCGTCGTGCGGGCCGAGGACGGGGTGCGCGCGTTCCTCAACGTGTGCCGGCACCGAGGGTCGCTGCTCGTCGACGGCGAGGGCTCGGGGAAGTCGGTGCAGTGCCCCTACCACGCGTGGACGTACGACCTCGACGGGTCGCTCCGCGCAGCACCGCGCTCGGACCGCGAGCCGGACTTCGAGACCGAGGGTCTGTCCCTTGTAAAGGTGCGGCTCGAGACCTGGGGGCCGTTCCTGTTCGTGAACCCGGACGGCGACGCGCGACCGCTGGCGGAGACGCTCGGCCCGGTCACCGACCTCGTGCCGGTCGACGACCTCGTCTTCCACCTGCGCGACGACTCCGACCTCGCCGCGAACTGGAAGATCGCGTGCGAGAACTACCTCGAGTGCTACCACTGCCCGGTCGCGCACAAGGGCTTCAGCGCCGCGTACGACGTCGACCCGGACGAATACCGCCTTGAGCCGAGCTCGGAGCACGTCCTGTCCCAGTTCGCGCAGTCGCGAGGCGGGGGCGAGGCTCAGTTCCACTTCGTGTGGCCGAACCTCAGGCTGAACGCCTACGCAGGCACGCCGAACCTCTCGATCGGCCCGCTCCTGCCGGCCGGCCCCGAGCGCTCGACGGGCTTCCTCGACTACTTCTTCGCGCAGGACGCCGACCCCGCGTGGGTCGAAGACCTGCTCGAGTTCGATCGCCAGGTGGGCGCCGAGGACCGCGTCCTCGTCGAGCGCGTCCAGAAAGGCGTGCGTTCGGGCATCGTGGCGGAGGGGCAGCTCCTGGGGGAGAGCGAGCGGCTCGTGGCGCGCTTCCAGGAGCTTGTGACAGCTGCCGTCGCGTGAGCGCAGATCGAGCTTTGTCGATTCGCCGCCACGACCTATCCTCTCGGCGATGAGGGGAACTCGGGGAGGGTCCGTCGCGCTCGCGCTCGGGCTGCTGGTGCTCGGAATCGTGGGCAACGGCGGCGCGAAGACCGCCGCGCCCGATCTGCTGCTCCTCGACCCGGTCGGCGCTTTCACCAACCCGACCTTCGTGACGTCGCCGTCCGGAGACGAGTCCCGGCTCTTCGTCGTCCAGCAGCCCGGTCAGATCATGCTCGTCAAGTCGACCGGCATGACCACGTTCATGACTGTTCCGAACGTGCTCTACGACGGGGGCGAGCGCGGTCTGTTCTCGATTGCGTTCCCGACCGACTACGCGACGAGCGGCCTTTTCTACGTCTACTACACGCACAATCCCGACGGCAACCTCCAGGTGGACGAGTTCCACCGAGACGCGTTCAATCTGGACCTCGGCGACCCCAGTACGCGCCGGGCCGTGATCACGGTTCCCCACCCGAGCCAGTCGAATCACAACGGCGGCCAGCTCGAGTTCGGGCCCGACGGGATGCTCTACATGGGAACGGGCGACGGTGGGGGCGGCGGGGATCCGTTCCGGACGGGCCAGAACCTCCAGGAGCTGCGCGGGAAGATCCTGCGCATCGATCCGCGCCAGAACGGGGCGGACCCGTACACGGTGCCAGCCAACAACCCCTTCGTGGGCCAGGCGCCGTGGAAGCCGGAGATCTGGGCCTACGGCGTCCGCAACCCGTGGCGCTTCTCGTTCGACCGTGTGACCGGCGACTTCACGCTCGGCGACGTCGGTCAGTTCATCTGGGAGGAGATCGACTTCCGCCCGATCGACGTGGGGTGGGGGCGAGGGGTCAACTTCGGCTGGAGCTGCATGGAGGGGCGACACCTCTACCCGGCGAACTGCCCGGAGCCTCCGAATCACACGCCGCCGGTCTACGAGTACAACCACAACATCGGCGGGTGCTCGATCACGGGCGGCTACGTGGGCCGCGACCAGGAGGTTCCGAGCCTGATCGGCCGGTACGTCTACGCGGACTGGTGCGCGAACAAGCTCTGGTCGAACGTCCTTGGGATCCCGGACGCGACGGACAACCGCGAGGAGACGGACATCCCGATCGTCTCGCCGACCTCGTTCGGCGAGGACACGTGCGGACACATGTATGTCATGGGCCAGGGCAGCGGCAACAACGTGTTCCGGATCCGGCAGCACGACCCGCCGCCGCCGTCTTGCACGCCCCAGTACGACCTGCCGATGCTGACCGCCAACGTCAACGACGACTTCACGATCCATCTGTTGTACAACGGCCAGGAGCTCGGCGGCCAGACGCTTCCGCAGGGCGCGTACACGCTCGAGCTCGACGACAACTCGACGTTCCACAACTTCCACCTCGTCGGGAGCGCCGCCTCGTGCGTGCCGCGCCAGAACTGCGCGTCGGATATCCAGGGCACCGGTCATGAGACCTGGACGGTCAACTTCACGACGGGCGGAGGGACCGTCACGTACCAGTGCGACGCGCACCCGCTTCAGATGACAGGGACGTTCAGCATCGGCGGTCCTCCGCCGCCTCCGCCTCCGCCGCCTCCGCCTCCGCCGCCTCCTCCGCCTCCGCCTCCGCCTCCGCCTCCGCCTCCGCCTCCGCCTCCGCCTCCGCCTCCGCCTCCGCCTCCGCCTCCGCCTCCGCCTCCGCCTCCGCCTCCGCCTCCGCCTCCGCCTCCGCCTCCGCCTCCTCCTCCGCCTCCTCCTCCTCCACCGCCTCCGCCTCCGCCTCCTCCGCCTCCTCCGCCGCCCCCTCCTCCACCGCCTCCTCCACCGAGGCGCCCGCGCTGCACCGTCCCGCGCTTGATCGGGTTCCGGGTAGCGCGCGCCAAGACGAAGATCCGCCGCGCCCACTGCGCGGTCGGGCGCGTGAGCCGTGCGCGCTCACGCCTCGTCGGCCGCGTCATCGGCCAGAGCCCACAGGCCGGGGCGCGAAAGCCGCGAAACTTCCGGGTGACGCTCGTCGTCGGTCGCCGCTAAAGCTTCTCAGCGTGCGGCCGATTCTTGGGTGACCGGCCATGTCGAAACTGCGCGCCCGCCTCGAGAACTACGTCGTCCGTACCACGGGCGACGTCGTCGACGATCTGCCCAAGGAGCGTCGCCAGGAGCTCGCCGAGGTCCTGCACGACCTCGAGGGCTACAGCCCACGCGCCGCGGAAGCCGAGCAGCGCACCGAGGAGCTCGTCGAGAAGCTCGACAACCGAAACGCCACCCTCGATAAGGCTCGTGCCCGGATCGCGGAGCTCGAGGAGGAGCTTGCCCAGTCCGAAGTCGACGCCGGCAACCGCGAGCAGCGCATGGCCGCGGAGCTGGAGGTCGAGCGCGTCCGCATCGCCGAGCGGGAACAGACCTTCCGCGACGACATCGCCGCCCGGGAGCGCGAGGTCGAGCGCCGGCTCGAGATCCTCGAGGGCCGGGCGGAGGAGCTCCGCTACGCGGACGGCAGGCTGCTCGAGCTCGAGCGCAACCTCGGTCTCCGCGAGGCCGAGCTGGACAACAGGGCCCAGGAGCTCGAGGCGCGGTCCGACGAGCGCCTCAAGGCCCGCGAGGCCGAGCTCGACGAGCGCCAGCGTCACATCGAGATCGAGGAGCGCAACACGGCCGAAGAGAAGCGCAGGTTCGAGAGCCGCGCGATCCACGTGACGGAGCTCGAGCGCCGCTCGCACCTGCGCGAAGCATCGGTCGAAGCGCGCGAAGCTGAGCTGCGCGAGGCCTGCGACGAGCTTGGCCGCAAGGAGGCCGAGCTGGCCGGGCGCGAGGCGGACATCGAACGCAGGAAGCGGGAGTTCGACGCCTACGTCCGCCGCGTCCAGGGCTCGTTCTACTCGGACCGCTAAACGCCCTGCGCCGTACGAGCACGGCCGAGTATGCTCGGGTTATGGCGACGCTAGGCGAGGTGATGTCGCGCGACGTGATCACGATCGAGCCGTTCGACACGATCGGTCACGCCGCCGAGAAGATGGTCGTGGAGGGCGTGAGCGCGATTGTCGTCTCGGACGGTGGACGCCTGATCGGGATCGTCACCGAACGCGACCTGACGCGCGCGGTAGCCGGACGTGTGCACTCCAGCGAGGCCCGAGTCCGCGAGTGGATGACCGCCGATCCGAAGGTGGTCTCCGTGTCCACGGACCCGGTCGAAGCGGTTCAGATCATGCTCGACGGTGGGTTCCGCCACCTGCCCGTGGTTGAGAACGAGCGGGCGGTCGGGATCGTCAGCATCAAGGACCTCGCCGAGTGGAGCATCAGGTCGGAAACGCCTTCGACCTAGTCTGTTAGGCGGGCTGCGTCTGGACGGCGACGGCCTTCTTCAGGATGCCTAGCGCCTCGTCCTTGCGACCGTCGCCCTCGAGCAGCGCCGCGAGCTTCTCGTACGTCTCCATCAGGTAACGGCTCGGATGTGAGGACATGCGCTCCGCGGCGAGCTCGTAGAGCTCGATCGCCTTGGCGTTGTCGCCGAGCTCGGCGTAGACGTCCGCGACGACGCCGTAGCTGCGACCCGCGTCGTAGGGCATCGCGTCCCCGAGCAGGCCTGTCGCTTCCATCGCGAGCGAAGCCGCCTCCTCCGGCCGGTCCAGCTGGATCAGGGCGCGCGCCTCCTCGAGCTTGAACAGCGCGACGTCGACCGGCGTCCCGTTGTCGGCGAGCAGGTCGAGTCCCTTCTCGAGCAGGTCGAGCGCGTCGCGCGGCTGTTTCCGGTCAAGCTCGATGTGCGCGAGCAGCTGGTGCGCCTGCGCGGTGTAGTAGGTGTGCTCGGTCAGCTCGAGCAGGTCGAGTGCGTGCCTCGCGTAGCGGGCGGCCCGGTGGTGGTCCTCCTGCGCCGCGGCCAGCCTCGACTGCGACCAGTAGAGCCGCGCGCGGACGATGGGATCGTTCGAGTCGGAAATCAGCTCGAGAATCCGGGCGAGCAGCTTCTCGGCCGCGTCGAAGTCCGTCTTGTCGATGTGCGTGTTCGCAAGCAGGACAGCGAAGCGAATCGCCTCGACCGCGTCGTTGCGCTCCTCTGCCGACTTGAGCGAGCTCTCGAAGAGACTGCTCGCCGCGTCGAGCTGGTCGACCGAAGCGTAGGCGCGCCCGAGCGTGTCCACCCAGCCCGGGTAGTCGGCGAGGTCGACGTGCCCCAAGGCACGGGCCTCTTCCAGCCGGGCGATCGCCTCGCGCGGCTTGCCCTCCCGGTAGGCGAGTTGCCCGAGGCCGGCCAGCGCGCGGGCCTGCTCGTCGCTCGTCGTCGCCTGCTCGAGCGCCTCGCCATACAACCGCGCCGCCTCCTGGCGCTCGTCGAGGCGGAGGCTGATCTCGGCCTCGACGAGGACGGCGCTCTCGTCGTGGCGCTCGGTGCCGGTCGCCAGGTAGTCCTCGCTGACTCCGAGGCGGCTGCCCATCTCGCGCAGGAGCTGGAGTGACGGGATGCGGTCGCCCGCCTCGATGCGCGAGATGTATGCGGGCGAGCAACCCGGGAACGAGAGCTGGCGCTGGCTCAGGCCCGCTCGTTCGCGGGCCTCACGGAGCCTTCGACCAACCTCAACCGGATTGTCGACGTGTGTTGACTTACGTCGTGGCATGCGGGGGGACTTTCCTATACTAGGCGCAACTCGAGCGCTCGGGGCCTGTCCAAGCGGTCAAGTGAGGGAAACGGAGGTCCCGATGAGGGTGCGCTACGCCATCTTCGGCGCGATGCTGGTCGCGCTTTCGGCGCTGCTGGCCTACGGCCCGGTTTGGCCGTAGAAGGGCTTGACGGGTGACGGACCTGCCCCGCCACCCGTCTCGACGCAAGCTGTCGCTACAGCGCTGAGCTAACCGAACGGCTGCCCTCGACGCTCAGTCCGCCTGCGGGTCGTCTTCGGGCCGCGGATGCTCCTTCTCCTCGGGATCAGGTACGGGCGATTCGGGGAGCTCCTCGCCGCGATCGTCGGGCCGATTGACGCCAGTATCCTCTGGTTCCATGCGGGTTCTTCTTCCCGACTCTACGGAACTCGAACTTCCAGACGGCTCGACGGGGCTCGACGCGGCTGCCGCGATCGGCCCGAGGCTGGCCGAGCAAGCAGTGCTCGTGCGCTCGAACGGGCGCGTGCAGGATCTCCGGCTGCCGCTCGAGGACGGGCAGCCGATCCAGATCCTGACCACGCGCGACACCTCCGACCCCGACGCGCTCTACGTCCTCCGCCATTCGACGGCCCACCTCCTCGCCGAAGCCGTCCGGAGGCTCTATCCCGGCACGAAGATCGCGATCGGCCCTCCGATCGAGAACGGCTTCTACTACGACTTCGAATTCCCGGAGCCGATCGGCGAAGAGGCGCTCGAGAAGATCGAGGCGGAGATCCAGCGCGAGCTCGACGAGGGTCGTGAGTGGGCGCGCGAAGAGGTCTCGGCCGAGCAGGCGAAGAAGGTCTTCGAAGAGCAGGGGGAGGAGTACAAGGTCGAGCTCGTGGACACGGCCGAAGGCGACATCTCGCTCTACACGCAGGGCGACTTCACCGACCTCTGCCGCGGGCCGCACCTCCAGGACTCGAAGCCGATCAAAGCGGTGAAGCTGACGGGCCTCGCCGGCGCGTACTGGCGCGGCGACGAGCACAACAAGCAGCTGACGCGCATCTACGGCACGGCCTTCTACTCGCAGGCCGACCTCGACGCGTACCTCGTGCGCCTCGAAGAGGCGAAGCGCCGCGACCATCGCCGGCTTGGGACGGAGCTCGACCTCTTCCACCTCTCCGACCACGCGCCCGGGATGCCCTTCTGGCACCCGAAGGGGATGGTCCTCTGGAACGTCCTCGAGGACCTGCGGCGCCGCGAGAACCTGAAGCGCGGCTACGTAGAGGTCAAGACGCCGCTCATGTACGACGTCGAGACGTGGGTGACATCAGGCCACTGGGAGAAGTTCAAGGACGAGATGTTCCTGATCCCGTACGGCGAGGACCGAACCCTCGGGCTCAAGCCGATGAACTGCCCGGGGCACATGCTCCTGTTCGGAAACGCGCTCCGCAGCTACCGCGAGCTGCCACTCAGGTACGCCGAGGCGTCGACGCTGCACCGCAACGAGCGCGGCGGGACGCTCCACGGCCTGCTGCGTGTGCAGCACGTGACGCAGGACGACGCGCACATCTTCGTCACGCCCGAGCAGATCGAAGGGGAGATCTTCGCCGCGCTCGACTTCGCCGCATATCTCTACGACCTGTTCGGCATGGAGGCGCGCTTCGAGCTCTCCACGCGACCCGACAACAAGCTCGGCACGGACGAGGAGTGGGACTTCACGGAGGGTGCGCTCAAGTCTGCGCTCGACCGGCGCGAGATCGACTACACGATCAACGAGGGCGACGGCGCGTTCTACGGGCCGAAGATCGACCTGCACATGACGGATGTCCTGGGCCGGTCTTGGCAGATGGGGACGATCCAACTCGACTCACAGATGCCGGCGCGGTTCGGGCTCAGGTACGTCGGCGAGGACAACGCGGAGCACACGCCGTACGTCGTCCATCGCGCGTTGTTCGGGTCGCTCGAGCGCTTCATGGGGATTCTGATCGAGCACTACGGCGGCGCGTTCCCCGTGTGGCTCGCGCCGGTGCAGGTGCGGATCGTCCCGGTCGGCGAGGACCACCGCGACGCGGCCCTGGAGCTGGCCGAGAAGCTCGGCGAGTTCCGCGTCGAGGTCGACGTGTCCGACGAGACGGTCGGCAAGCGGATCCGCAACGCGGAGGTCGACAAGATCCCATACGTGCTCGTGTGGGGCGACAAGGAATCCGAGGACGCGATCGCGGTGCGCGAGCACGGGGGAGAGCAGTCCACGAAGTCCCTCGACGAGCTTCTGACGGAGCTTCGCACGGCTTCCTCGGTTTCCTGACGCGTTGCTGCACGCCTGTATGTGAGCGGGACAGTGTTAGCCACACGGCCCGCTCGCAGGAGGGCGTGCAGCGGCGCGAGGCGGCCCGCGGAGCCCGGCTTCGCCGGGCGGGAGCGGGTCGCCGGTCAGGGAAGCGAGGTGCTACGGTGTAGTTCTGCAAAGCAGGGGCAACATGTTCCTCACCTCCGGGGCCACGAGCCTGTCGGGGGTTCAACCGAGAAGGTTGGAAAGGATCTGGCCGCTGCTGCGCAGCGGTCTTGTTATTTGAAGAGGGAGGAAGCTGACAGCTTGGTGAAGCGCCTTTGAGGCCACGACGGCGCGTTGAGCCGACTCGGCCGACGATTCCACATAGCCGGATCAACGAGGACATCCGCGTCCCGCAGGTCCGGCTCGTCGACGAGAATGGGGGCCAGCTCGGAGTGAAGCCGATCAAAGAGGCGCTCGACTACGCGCACGGGAAGGACCTCGACCTCGTCGAGGTCGCGGCTCAGGCCGATCCGCCCGTCACGCGGGTCATGGACTACGGCAAGTACCGCTACGAGCAGGAGCAGAAGGCCAAGCTCGCTCGGAAGCACCAGATTTCGATCAACGTCAAGGAGATCAAGCTCAGGCCAAAGATCGGAGACCACGACTACGAGACGAAGAAGGGCCACGTCGTCCGCTTCCTGAACCAGCGGGCGAAGGTCAAGGTCACGATCATGTTCCGGGGCCGCGAGACGAGTCATCCGGAGCGGGGGCGGGACCTGCTGATGCGTCTCGCCGAGGACGTCAAGGAGATCGGGCTCGTCGAGTCGCCGCCGCTCCTCGACGGACGGAACATGGTCATGGTGCTGGGGCCGACCAAGAACGCAGGAGTCGCCAAAGATGCCAAAGCAGAAGAGACACAGCGCCGCGAAGAAGCGGTTCAAGGTGACCGGGACGGGGAAGCTTCTCCGCCGCAAGGCGATGAAGAGCCATCTGCTCGGGAAGAAGTCCGCGAAGCGCAAGCGTAGTTTCGGCCGGCAGCACCCTGTGGACGGCTCGGACACACGCGAGGTCAAGCGCATGCTCGGAGGTGGTAAGTAGTGGCCCGCGTCAAGCGCTCGGTCGCTTCGCGCAAGCGCCGCAAGAAGGTGCTCGAAGCGGCAAAGGGCTACGTAGGCACGCGGCACTCCCGCTACAAGGTCGCCAACGAGGCGGTCGAGCATTCGCTCGTCCACGCGTATCGCGACCGGAAACGCCGGAAGCGCGACATGCGGCGGCTCTGGATCATGCGCATCAACGCGGCCGCGCGTGCCGAGGGGCTCTCGTACAACCAGTTCGTCGCCGGCTGCCGCAAGGCGGGGATCGAGCTCGATCGCAAGGTGCTCGCGGGCATCGCGGTCGAGGATCCGGGCGCCTTCGGCAAGATCGCCGAGCAGGCGAAGTCGGCGCTTGGCTCCGACTCGGACGACTAGTCAGCTCTTTCTGAATCAGGCGGCCTCGTCTGAAGGCCGCTCGCAGCTGTACGTCGACCTGCTGACCGCCTGGGCGGACGACCCGGTGGCGGCGGAGCTGGTCGGACCGGAGCCCGACTGGGACGCGCCGCTGCGCCTGATCGGCGGGCTGCACTACCTCGTCCTCGGCGGCGAAGCGAGCTGGGACGACCCGCTCTCCGCGCACGCGGAGTTCCTGCGCGAGTTCGTGGCCACACAGGGCGTGCAGACGAACGAGGTGCAGCGCTCCTGGGTGCTCGTCCCGCTGCTGCTCCGCGTCGCGCGGCGGATGGATGCGGAGACGTTCGATCTCGTCGAGCTCGGGCCGAGCGCCGGGCTCAACCTCGTCTGGGACCGGTACCGCTACCGCTACGAGGCCGGCGAGTGGGGGCGGGAGGACGCGGTGCTTAGCTTCGACGGGGAGGAGCGCCGGCCCGTTCCGGGTGAGTTGCTCGAGCTGGAGCTGGCGGTGCGCAGGCGGATCGGGATCGACCGCTCGCCGATCGACGTGACGACCGAGGAAGGGGCCCGTTTGCTGCGCTCGTTCGTCTGGGCCGGACACGAGGGGCGGATGGAGCGGCTCGACCGGGCGATCGAGGAGCTGCGCCAGGAGCCGCCGCAGATCGTGCAGGGCGACTATGTCGAAGAGTTGCCTGGCGTGCTCGCGGCGCAGCCCCGCGACGGCCTGACGGTCGTCTTCCAGACCGCTTCGTTCGGCTACATCGGTGACGAGGGGCGTGCGCGCGTGCGCTCGGTGCTCGAGGAGGCCGGCCAGGACCGGCCGCTCGCGTTCATCTCGACGGGCAAGCCGCGTGACCCGGAGGAGCATTGCTGGGGCCTGCGCCTCGTCTACTGGCCGGGCGGAGAGCGCGAGTTCGCGGGTCACGCGGATTTCCACGGTTCGTGGCTCCAGTGGGAGCTGTGATCACCTCGGCGCACAACCCGAAGCTGCGGCTGATCCACCGGCTGCTCGAGTCGCGGCGCCAGCGCGAGAAGGAAGGGCTCTTCGTGGTGGAGGGCGAGGACCTCGTCCAGGCGGCGGACGACGCGGGCGTCGAGCCTGTGGAGCTCCTGCGTGCAGGCGATGACATCGAGCCTGAGCTGCTCGCGAAGGTGTCGACGATGGGGCACCCGCCTCGCGTCATGGGGCTCTTTCGGCACGAGTCGCTGCCGCGGGGCGTCGACCCGCTCTCGCTCTCCCTCTGGCGCGTCGCCGACCCGGGGAACGTGGGGACCATCCTGCGGGCCGCGGACGCGTTCGGAGCATCGGTCGTACTGTCACGCGGTTGCGCCGATCCGACAGGCCCGAAAGCGCTGCGGGCCTCGGCCGGTGCGATCTTCCGCGTCCCGCTCGCGGGCTTCGACGAGCCGTCCGGCAAGCGGGTCGCACTCGTCTCGCACGGCGGTCAGCCGTTGGCACGCCTCGACCCGGGCGTGCCGGTCACGTACGTGCTCGGCGCCGAGCGCGAGGGTCTCCCGGACGACATCGTCGCCGGCTGCGACGAGACCGCGACCATCCCGCTGGTCGAGGGCTCGGAGTCGCTCAACGTCGCCGTTGCGGGCGCGATCGCGCTGTATGAGCACCGGCGCAGTGGCCGCGACGGTCGGGGCGTTCCGGCCTGAGCGAGCGAAAACCAAGCAGACCAAGGACGCAGGGAGGCCGCGTACTATCAGTACGGGGCCGACTGAGGACGCGGGTATGCGCCGTGTTTGCAGCCGCTCAGGGCGACAACGTTCCGGCCGTCGCGGCCACCGGATAGGCTGAACGCATGGCCAAGATCGTCGGCGTCTGGACGTCACCGGCCCGCAAGAGCGGCCGCTCCGACGGGCACGAACGCCGCCAGGCGATCCCCGGCCAGGGGCTCGAGGGCTGCGCGCACGCGAACCCGCCGAAGCGCGAGGTGCTGTTCGTCTCGAAGGAGCACCTCGACTCCATCGGCGTCGACCCCGGCGCGATCCGCGAGAACCTGACCGTCGAGGGCGACGACGTGCAGCAGTGGCCCATCGGGCAGCATGTCCGGGTCGGTGAAGCCGTCTTCGAGATCACGATGGTCTGCGACCCGTGCCAGCGGATGGACGACCTCCGGCAGGGCCTGCGGGCCGAGCTGGACGACAAGCGCGGCATGCTGGCCCGCATCGTCGAGGGCGGCGAGGTCGCCGTCGGCGACGACGTCGAGCTTCTCTAGTGCCCGAGTCCCGTCTCACGAAGACCGAGTGGGGGCTCCTCCCGACGGACAAGGGCTGGTTCGTCGTGAACGCGCGCGAGTCGTTCTGGCTCGAGCGCGAGGGCCGCGGCGCGCTCACGAGGTTCGAAGGCTTCGACCAGGCGACCGACTTCGACCAGTTGGGAATCAACCTCCAGGTTCTCGGCCCGGGCGAGCCGATGTCGATGTACCACTGGGAGGCGGATCAGGAGGACTTCCTCGTGCTGGCGGGCGAGGCGCTAGCGATCGTCGAAGGCGAGGAGCGCGCGATGAAGGCGTGGGATCTGCTGCATTGCCCGGCACACACGAACCACGTGATCATCGGCGCCGGCGACGGGTGCATCGTGCTCGCGGTCGGCGCCCGGGACAAGTCCGTCGACAACCCCGACTGGGGCGGCTATCCAGTTGACGACACGGCGCTGCGGCACAACGCAGGCGTCCAGAAAGAGACGAACGACCCCGACGAGGCGTATGCGCACCTCGATCGGGGCAAACCGACGCAATACCGCGACGGCTGGCTGCCGGACTAGCGCAATGGTGAGGGAGGCGGAGCTCGTCTCGACCGAGCGCGGGCTCGTCCCGAAGGGACAGGGTTGGTTCGTGGTCAACGCCCGCGAGACCCAGTGGTGGGAGCGCCCGGGTCGTGGCGTCCTCTGCGAATTCGAGGGCGCGGGCTTCGACGGCTCCACAGATTTCGAGCAGCTCGGGATAAACGTGACGGTTCTCGACCCCGGCCAGCCGCTCGGGATGTACCACTGGGAAGCCGATCAGGAGGACTTCATCGTGCTCTCGGGAGAGGCGCTCGCGATCGTCGAGGGTCAGGAGCGCCCGCTACGCCAGTGGGATCTCCTTCACTGCCCGGCCGGGACGAGGCACACCATCGTTGCTGCCGGGGAGGATCCTTGCATCCTGTTGGCCGTCGGCGCCCGGGATCGCTCGACCGGTCCAGAGTGGGGCGGCTACATCGTTGATGAGGCGGCGCTCCGTCATGACGCTGGAGTGCAGAAGGACACGACCGACCCGGATGAGGCGTACGCCCGATTCGGGAAGGGCAACCTGACCAGGTACCGCGAGGGCTGGCTCCCCTAGGACTTCCGCGCGACGAAGATCATGTCCTCGCCGCCCCGGTGTGGAGTGCGGTCGAACCAGCCGTAGCAGGCCTCGACGACGAAGCCGGCCTCCTCGAGCAGGTCGACCCACTCGCCGCGGGAGATCCACGAGAGCGCCATCGTCGCGGCGCCCTCCGGGCCTTTGACCGAGAGCGTCAGCGTCCGCGCGTCCGTGTCCCAGTCCGCGCGCTCGTAGATATCCGGCTCGCGCTCGAGCCAGCGGCCCTGGGTAGCCGCGATGTCATCGTCGCCAGGCGCGAACACGTCGAAGATCAGGCGCCCGCCGGGGACGAGCGTGTCGCGCGCGGAGGCGAGCGCCTCCACGCGGTCGCCGTCGTCGGCCAGGTGCAGGTACGACCGGAACGGGCAGATGACGAGCGGCACCTTCTCGTCGAGCGGCGGGTGCCGTAGGTCGCCAGGCCGCAGGTCGAGCAGCTCGGCGACACCGGCCTCTTCCGCCCGGCGGCGGCACGCGGCGAGCATCTCCCGCGACGAGTCGACCCCGATCACGCGCTTGCCGGTCTCGGCGATCGGGATCGCGATCCGGCCCGTGCCGATCCCGAGCTCGACCACGGTTCCGCCAGACTTCCGCGCCTCGGCGACGTAGAAGCCGACGTCTTCGACGACGCTCCGGCTCCAAGGGTCATAGAGCTCGGCGATCGCGTCGTACGGGCTCGTCTTCACGCGGGCTTCCTCGCGACCCACACGAACTCGCCGCTCTGCTCGTCGAAAGCCGTCCGCTCGAAGTCGCCGTACAGCGCCTCGACCTCGAGCCCGGACACGTCGATCAGCCCTTCCCACTCGCTCTTCGTGACCCACCAGAGCGAGACGCTGCCGCCCGATTCGAGCGTGATGTCGATGCGGTTGTCGCCGGGGAAGTGGTCGACCCGGTGGCGAATGCCCGCGTGTTCGTCCCACTTGCCGTCGTTCTCCGCCGCGATGCGCGGGTTGAACACGAACGAGTTCCAGACGAAGCGGCCGCCGGGGGCCAGCACGGCGGCGACGCGCTCGCAGACGCGGCGCTTGTCGCTCCAGGTCGGCAGGTGCAGCATCGCGCGGAAGGGGCAGTAGACGAGCGCAGCCGGCTCGTCGAGCTCGAAGTCGCGCATGTCTCCTTCGTGCAGCTCGAGCTCGACACCCGCCTCGGCGGCCTTCTCCTTCGCCAGCGCGAGCATCGCCGGCGAGCGATCGATGCCGATGATCTTCTTGCCGGTCTCCTGTGCGATCGGAACCGCGACCCGGCCGTTTCCGACGGCGAGCTCGACGACAGGCCCGTCCGCCTCGCGGACGAGCTCGAGGTAGAACGGGACGTCCTCGGTCATGTGCGACGCCCAGTCGTCGTAGATCGCTGCGAAGGCCGCGTATTCGTCCATGGCGGCATTCTGGCTATCGTGTGGTCGATGGCAGCGCGCGCACGTTCTTTCTTTCCCGGGCCTCGGCCGCTTGCCGGGGACCGGCGCTAGCGCGCGGCGGATCCTCAGCAGGAAGCCGGGGCCGTGACTGATTCACGCGATACAGTCGCGCGCGTGGACGCTGAGGCGCTCCAGCGCGAGGCCCTGAGCGCGATCGAGGCTGCCCCGAACGCCGCCGAGCTCGACGAGCTGCGCGTCCGCTACCTCGGCCGCAGCAGCGACCTCAAGCTCGCGCTCCGCGAGGTGCGCGACCGCGAGACGGGCATGGCCCTGAACGCCGCGCGCGAGGCGATCGAACAGGCGGTCGCGACCCGCCAAGCGCAGCTCGAACGAGCCGAGCTCGACCGCACGCTGACCGAGGACGTCGTCGACGTGACGCTCCCAGGCGACACGCTGCCACTCGGGCATCTGCACCCCATCACCCAGACGCGCCGCCAGATCGAGGACGCGTTCCTCGGTCTCGGCTACGAGGTGCGCGACGACCGCGAAGTCGAGACGACCGAGTACAACTTCGACAAGCTCGCCTTCGACCCGTGGCATCCGGCGCGCTCGCATCGCGCGACCTTCTTCTTCGACGAGAACCGCGTCCTGCGGACGGAAACCTCGCCGTCGCAGATCCACGCCATGGAAGAGCGCGAGCCACCGATCTACATGGTCTCGATCGGCCGCTGCTATCGGCGCGACGCGATCGACGCGACGCACTACCCGATCTTCCACCAGTTCGAGGGCCTCGCGGTCGACCGCGGGCTCACGCTCGCCGACCTCAAGGGGACGCTTCTGCACGTGATGCGCGCGCTCTACGGGCCGGACCGGCGCGTCCGCTTCCGGACGCACTACTTCCCTTTCACCGAGCCCTCGATCGAGCCGGACGTCTCCTGCGGGATCTGCGGCGGCGAGGGCTGCCGCACCTGCAAGTACTCCGGCTGGCTGGAGATGGGCGGCGCGGGCATGGTCGACCCGCGCGTCTTCGACAACGTCGGCGTCGACCACGAGGAGTGGTCCGGCTTCGCATTCGGCTGCGGGATCGAGCGCGTCGCGCAGCTCAAGTACGACTTCCCGGACATCCGTCCCCTCTGGGAGGGCGACCTCCGCGTGCTGAGGCAGTTTTGAGAGTCCCGGTCTCCTGGCTGAGGGACTACGTCCCGATCGAGATGCCGCTCGACGAGCTTGCGACGCGGCTCTCGGTCTCGACGGCCGAGATCGAGGGCATCGAGCGCCGCGGCGTGTCCGACGAGGACGGGAACCTCGGGCGGTTCCTGATCGGCAAGGTGCTCGCAGCCGACAAGCACCCGAACGCGGACCGGCTCCAGCTGTGCCGGGTCGACGTGGGGCAGGGCGAACCGCGCCAGATCGTCTGCGGGGCCTGGAACTTCGAGGCAGGCGCGACCGTGGCCGTCGCGCTGCCCGGCGCGCTCCTCCCGGGTGGGCTGAAGCTCGACCAGCGCGAGGTCCGCGGCGAGCTCTCGGACGGGATGATCCTGGCCGAGGACGAGATCGAGCTCGGCACCGACCATTCGGGGATCATGGTGCTCCCGGAAACGGAGCCCGGGACGCCGCTCGCCGAGGTCCTCCCACTCGTCGACGACGTGCTCCTCGTCGAGTCGACCGGCAACAGGCCCGACCTGCTCTCGGTGTACGGGAT
Source organism: uncultured Actinomycetes bacterium (assembly GCA_963794605.1). Taxonomy (GTDB): domain Bacteria; phylum Actinomycetota; class Thermoleophilia; order Gaiellales; family Gaiellaceae; genus VAXT01. The sequence continues at coordinate 252,274 of CAWCEN010000004.1, read as the reverse complement.
CGCGCGCGAGGTGGCCGCGCTCTACGACCTCGAGCTCGCGCCGCCGCCCGGGGTCGATCCGGAGCCGTCCGGAGACGAGCCCGTGAACATTGCCGTGGACGACCTGGAAGGCTGCCCGCGCTACATCGGGCGCCTCTTCCGGAACGTCGCGATCGGGCCGTCGCCGGTGTGGCTGAAGACGCGCCTGCACGCCGCGGGCATGCGACCGATCTCGAATGTCGTCGACGCGACGAACTACGTCATGCTCGCGCTCGGGAACCCGCTCCACGCATTCGACCTGAGCACGCTCGCCGGCGGGAAGATCATCGTGCGCCGCGCCATTCCGAACGAGACGATTCGCACGCTGGACGGCACCGACCGCAGGCTCGAGGAGTCCGACCTCGTGATCGCAGACGCCGAGCGGGCAGTGGCGATCGCCGGGATCATGGGCGGCGAGGAGACCGAGATCGGCGAGGCGACGACGGACGTCCTGCTCGAGGCCGCGAACTTCGAGCCGACCGGCCTCTACCGCACCTCCGAGCGACTGCGCCTGCGCACCGAGGGCTCGAACCGCTGGGAGAAGGGCGTCGATCCGTACCTGGCCGAGCAGGCGGCGAAGCTCGCGACCGAGCTCATCGTCTCGACGGCCGGGGCGGACTGGGTCGGGCACGTGGACGTCAAAGGCGAGCTTCCCGAGCGCCCCGTGATCTCGTTTCGGCCCGAGCGCGCCGACGAGCTGATCGGCCTCGAGACACCGCCCGCCGAGCAGATGAGCTGGCTCGAGCGGCTCGGCTTCGACCACCGCGACGGCGAGGTCGTCGTGCCCACGTTCCGCGAGCGCGACGTGACGCGCGAGGTCGACGTCGTCGAGGAGGTCGCACGCTTCCGGCTCGACGAGGTCCCCTTCACCCTGCCCACGCGGAGCGAGATGTTCGGCGCCCTGACGCCGGTCCAGCGGCTGCGGCGCCGCGTCGAGGACGTCCTCGCCGGCCTCGGTCTCGCCGAGACCTACACGCCGTCGCTACGCGCCGACGATCCGGATCCCCGGGCCTTGAGGCTGCCCGAGCCGGTCTCCGCCGAGCTCGCCGTCCTGCGCACCCGGCTGCTACCCAGCCTCGTCGAGGCCGCCCGGCGGAACAGCGAGCTGGGCGCCGAAGACGTCGCGCTGTTCGAGGTCGCGCGCGTCTATCTGCCCGGCTCGGGCCTCCCGGACGAGCACACGCACGTGGCCGGCATCGTCGAAGGCGGCTGGTCGCGCGCCAAGGGGATCGTCGAGGCGCTCCATGCAGCGCTGAAGGCCGAGCCCGACTTCGAGCGCACGACCGACGAGCTCCTTCATCCGGGCAAGGCGGCCTCGGTCGAGGCGGGCATCGTCGGCGAGCTCCATCCTGGAATGCTCGACGGCGTCTGGGGCGCGTTCGAGCTCGACCTCGCGAAGCTGCTCGAGGAGACGACCGAGCTGCGCTATACGGACGTGATCACGTACCCCGCGGTCCGTCAGGACCTTGCCTTCGCCGTTCCCGACGACGTTGCTGCCGGAGATCTCGTCGCGGCCGCGCGAGAGGCCGCTGGCCCCGAGCTACGCGCGATGCGCGCCTTCGACGTCTACCACGGCGACCAGGTGGGCGAGAGGCGGAAGTCGATCGCGTTCGCGGTCAGCTTCCAATCCTCGGAGCGCACGCTCTCCGACGAGGACGCCGCCGCTTTGCGAGAGAAGATCGTCAACGCGCTCGCCGAGCGCTTCGGCGCCGAGCTTCGCGCCTAGAGAGTCGTCGGCTCGAGCCGCTCCGCGAGCGCGACGAGCACCTTGCGCTGGATCTCCGGCTGCTCGTCGAGGAGCCGCTTGAAGTCACGCTCCATGATCACGAGCGCCCGAACAGGCGAGCTCGCCTTGACGGTCGCCGTCCGCGGTGCGTGGTGCACGAGTGCGATCTCCCCGAAGAAGTCGCCGGCCTTCAGCGAGGCGACCCTGCGGTTGTTCTTCAACACGTCGGCGGAGCCGTCGATGAGGACGAAGAACTCTCGCCCGATCCGTCCCTGCCGAGTCAGCTCTTTCCCTTCCTTGAGGTCGATCTCGTCCGCAATGCTGCTGACCGCGCCGAGGTCGCGCTTGGAGCATTGCGCGAACAGCGGTATCCCCCGCAGCAGGTCGACCTTCGCATCCTTACGCAGGCGCATGGAGTGAGTCTAAAGCGCAGGAAGTGGGTATGAGAGCCGTGGTAGAAAGGAGGCGACAATGTTGCGACCGCTACTAGCAGCGGCCCTGTTCGCGGTGCTCGCCCTTCCCGTCGGGGCAAGCAGCAACCCGATCGTCCCGCAGCTCACCGCCAACGTGACCGCGAAGTCGATCACGCTCGTCCGCGCCGACGGCAAGCAGGTCCGCGTGCTCCAGCCGAATCGGTACAAGATCGTCGTCCGTGACCGGACGATGGGCCAGAACTTCCATCTGGTCGGGCCGAAGGTGAACGCGAAGACGAGGATCGCCGCGAAGACGACCTCGACATGGTTCGTCAACCTGCAACCCGGCTCGTACAGCTACCGTTCCGACCGGAACGCACGGCTGCACGGGACATTCATCGTCGCAGGCAGCCCACCGGCGTAAAGAAAACCGATTCGCGCGCTCGCGCGTAAGAAGGCGAAGAGAGGGTCTGATGTTTCGAACGCTGCTCATAGGCATCGTGGCGGCTGCTGCCGTGTCCATTCCCACGGGCGCGACCGGCGCGCCCAACGTGACGCTCACGGCCGTCGTCGGTCCGGGCTTCAACATCTCTCTCAAGAACCCGGATGGGACGAACGTCACCCATCTCGATCCCGGCACGTACGACATTGCGGTCACGGACAACGCGATCGAACACAACTTCCACCTCATGGGCACAGGCGTAGAACAGTCCACGACCGTCGAGGGCACGGGCTCGACGAGTTGGACGGTGACGTTCACGGACGGGACGTACAACTATCGGTGCGACCCGCACGCGGCCCAGATGAAGGGCAGCTTCACGGTCGGCAACGTTCCGCCGCCACCGCCGCCTCCGCCTCCCGCGCGCACGGCGAAACTGAGCGGCAAGGTGACGACGAAGACGATCACGCTCAAGACGGGCTCCGGCTCGAAGGTCCGGACGGTGAAGTCGGGCAAGTTCAAGATCGCCGTCGCCGACACGTCGAAGACCCAGAACTTCCATCTCAAGGGGCCGGGCGTGAACAAGAAGACCGGCGTCGGCGCGACGGCAAAGGCGACGTGGTCGCTGACGCTCAAGCCGGGCAAGTACACGTACCGCTCGGACAAGAGCCGCAAGCTGCGCGGCTCGTTCACGGTCAAGGCCGCCGGCTAGAAGACCAACCAGCCAGCCGCCCGAGGCCGACAGGCGTTCTCGCGTCAGTCACGGTCGACGAAGGAGAAGCGGCCGAAGCGGGCTTTTGTCTTGCCCTCGCGGTGCCGACCGATCAACCGCATCGTCGCGCCGATCCCACCCGCGACGACGAACCCTGCCGTGAGCGCTCCCGCAGTGATCACGGGCAGCTTGGCACGCACTTTCGCGGCGATGTTCGTGGCCTCGCGGATCTCGTCGCGCAGGTGGTCGACGGCCCCCGCGAGCTGCACGCGCTCGGCCTCGATCTCGTGCCGGACCTCGTCCGGCGTTCGGTGGTTCGTGCTAGTCGCCATTCGACTTGATCGCCTCCGTCGTGAGCTTGGCCTCCTCAATCGCTTGCTCCGGGATCGGCGGTGTGCCCTTCTGGATCCGGTTGACCGCGATTAGGCCGAGGATTGCGGCGACGAGGAAGAGGCCGCAGGTGACGATCAGGATCGCGAGCCACGTCGACATCGCCGTGGCCAGCCCGGCGGCGATGGTTGCGAACAGGAAGCCGAGGCCGTAGAAGGCGAAGACGGCGGCTGCGACGGCCAGTGCGATGCCCAGACCGAGGCTCGTTACCTTCTTCTTCAGCTCGAGCTGGGCGAGCTCGAGCTCGAGCCGGAAGAGCGAGCTTGCGTGCTCCGCGACCTGGCGGGCAACCGCTCCGAGACCGTTCTTCTCAGCCGTCTGGGTCTGCATCGTTCTTCCAGTCGATGATCTTGGCGACGGCGATCCCCACTGCGAAGGCGATGCCGATGATCAGAAACGGGCTCGGGCCGCCCTTGCCTGGGCCCTTCCCCCGGTTGCCGGTTGGACTGACGCTTCCGTGGCCGGGCTTCTGGTTGGTCGGCGCCAGCCCCTTCGCACGCGCCTTGATGAGGCTCGGCTTGAGCTTGCGCAGGAACGCGGCGTCGTCGGCCAGCGGCTGCGCGAGCTTGGCGGCGACCCCTCCTTCGGTGGCCGCCTTGTCGGCGATCTCCTGGAGCTGGTCCGCGGCCTTGTCCACGACCTGATCGGCTTTCGTCGTCATTTCTTCGACGGAGGCTCCTCGCCGGTGGCGACGCGCCAGATCGCCGAGGCCGTCTTGCGGGCCGCCAGCGTGGCAACAGCGGCGAGCGACGCGTAGAGACCGGTCCACATCAGCTTGCGCAGCACAATCGAAGCGTACCGCGAAGCAGGCTTCGCCAAACGGCGAAACGTCGCATACTTATTCTTTCGCGTATGCAGCGAGAGCCGCGTCCGCTCGAGAAAGACGAGCGTCAAAAGCTGATTACGAGCATCGTCACGCGCCGGCGGGTGGGGACACAGCACGAGCTCCTCGACGCGCTGGCCCGGGCCGGCTGCCGCGTGACCCAGGCGACGGTCTCCCGCGACATCCGCGAGCTCGGCCTCGACAAGACGCACGACGTGCTCGGCCGGCCGCGCTACGTCGCGCCACAGGCCATGCGAAGCGCCGATCCCCGGGACGCGCTCGCAGGTGTGCTCTCGCAGTTCGGCCGCCGCGTAGAGGCCGCGCAGAACATCGTCGTCGTCCAATCCGAGCTCGGCTCGGCGCCCGGCCGTGGCGCGCGCTCTCGACCGGCTCGAGCATCCGCGGATCGTGGGCACGATCGCCGGGGACGACACCTGCGTCGCGATCGCGCGCACCAACCGCGACGCGGTTGCCCTCGCCCGCGAGCTCGACGAGCTCCTGGGCTGATGTGGAGGGTTCGGCGGGACATTGCTCGTCGCCGGGGTGCGATGGTCGTTCTGAGGTCGCGGACGCAGGGAGCCCCGGTAATCGTCATTACCGGGGCGACTGAGGACCCGGCCTCGGGGCGAGCAGCGCGGCCCGGCGGCTCAGCCATGTTCCGCTGAACCCTCCAATCTCACCCTAAGGGGTGAAATTCTTGCCAGCCAGGCGTTCCGGATCGGCGTGCTTCGCACAGAAACATCGACCGAACCTGCTCGAATTTGCTCTTTTCTTGCGTGTCAACATCTGAGGTGAGACGCCGATTACTCCGTCAGGTTCTGGAGGCCGCCAACATCTGGGAGTGGGTCGATGCTGCGCTTGCTGATTTGCGATGACGCGCCCGATGCACGGGAACGTCTTCGCGCGAGTCTGGCCGCACAGCCGGAGATCGAGGTCGTGGCCGAGGCCGAGAACGGCGAGGAGGCGGTTTCTCTCGCGGTCACGCATCGTCCGGACGTCGTCTTGATGGACGTGCAGATGCCCGTGCTCAACGGGGTGGCTGCGACGAGGCGAATCCGAGAGCTGCTGCCGAAGGCGCGCATCGTCGCGTACGCGGGCTCGGACGACGCGGGCGACGTGATGGCGATGATGGAGGCCGGCGCGGATGCGTACTGCCTCAAGGGCGCGCCGCTGTGGGAGCTCGAGCGCGCTGTTGCCGGGGCCAGCGATCCGCTCGTCCGGCTCGCACATGCGATCGCACGCTCGGTGAACGCCGGCGGGACGGCCGAGCTCGTCGCGCGCGAGCTCGCCGAGCTCACCGGCGCGGCGTTCGCGGCCACGTACCTCGCCTCGGCGGACACGTCACTCTCGCTCGCGGCACTCTCCGGGCCGGGCGCTCCCGAGTCGCTGCACTCGGCGCCGGGAGTCGTGCTGCGAGCGTTCTCCGAGCTGGCCCTCGCACAGGCTGACACGCACGAGCTGGGTGAGCTCTACCGGCTCGGCGCCGCCTGCGGCGAGGCGATCGCGGCTCCGCTCGTTGCCGATGGGGAAGCGTTGGGTGCGCTGCTCGTCGCGTTGCCGGCGAGCGTGCAGGCGGCGGGCGATCCCGAGCTCGTGTCCGCGGTCGCCGATCTCGCGTCCGCCGCGCTCGCGAATGAGCGGAGGCTCGCGATGACGCACGCTGAAGCGCGACGCGACGCGCTCACCGGGCTCGCGAACAAGCGCGCCTTCGACGAGCTCCTGGGCAGGTTGCCGGCTGAGCCTCGACCGACCGACGGCTCCGTCTCACTCGTGCTCTTCGACCTGGACGGCTTCAAGCGGGCGAACGACGAGCACGGGCACGTCGTCGGCGACGAGATCCTCCGCGAGGTGGGGCGCGTCTTCCTGCGTGTCGTACGCTCGGAGGACGAGATCTTCCGCGTCGGGGGTGACGAGTTCGCGCTCGTGGTCGAAGGGCCCCCAAGTCTCGCCGCCGAGGTCGCCGACCGCCTACGGCTGGCCGTCGGCCAGCAGCGGCGCGGGCGCAGGCTGCCCACGGTCTCGGCTGGGATCGCGACGATTCCCGACCACACGGGCGCCACCTCCGACCTGCAGCGCAAGGCCGACATCGCGCTCTACGCGGCGAAGCTGGCTGGTAGGAATCGGGTGCAGATCTTCAACGGCGAGCGTGAGGAGCAGGAGGGGCCTGTTCCTGAACTTCGGCTCGCGGCGGATCCTGCGAAGAGCCACCGCGGGCTTCGGTTGCTCGTCGTGGACGATGATCCTGCACTGCGGATCCTGCTGCGCACGACCTTCGAGGTGGTGGACATCGAGGTCGACGAGGCGGACTCGGCCGAACTGGCCCGCGAGCGGATTTCCGAGCGCCGCCCGGACGTCGTCGTCCTCGACGTCAGCATGCCGGGCACGGACGGCCTGACGTTCTGCCGCGAGCTGAAGGCGGATCCGGCGACGGCACACATCGGCGTCGTGCTGCTGACCGGGTCCGAGGGTGGGACCGAGCTCGCGGCGCAGGCGAGCGGCGCGGACGCGTTCCTGCGCAAGCCGTTCAGCCCGCTCGAGTTGCTGAACGCGGTCGAGCGGATCGCCGGCGGTCTGTACGAAGGCCCGTATCGGGCGGCGGCTGCTCCGCCGGAGGAGCAGCTGATCCTGTACGCGCAGGATCTGCGGCGCCTGCTCGAGGTCGAGCGTGGCCAGCGCTCGCTCATCCAGCGCGCATACCGCGAGACGGTGAGTGCTCTGACCGGGGCGCTCGAGTCGAAGGACATCGGTACCGGGCAGCACTCGCAGCGGGTGCAGAAGTACGCGGTCGAGCTCGCGCGGGGGCTCGAGCCGTCGATCCTGGAGGACCAGAGCGTCGAGTACGGCTTCCTGCTCCACGACATCGGGAAGATCGGGATCCCGGACAAGATCCTCCAGAAGAAGGGCTCGCTGTCGCCGTCGGAGCGGCGGCTGCTCCAGACGCACACGGTGCTCGGTGAGCAGCTGATGAGTGGGGTGGCGCTGCTCCAGGGACAGGGGCTGCAGGTGGTGCGGCACCACCACGAGCGCTGGGACGGCGCCGGGTATCCGGACGGGGTCGGCGAGGCCGAGATTCCGCTCGGTGCGCGGGTGTTCGCGGTCGCAGACGCACTGGACGCGATGACGAGCGACCGCCCGTACCGCCGCGCGGGGACGTGGGCGCACGCGGCGGCCGAGATCATCGGCGAGAGCGGGCAGCAGTTCGACCCGCAGGTCGTCGAGGTCTTCCGGGAGCGAAACCAGCGCCTGCGGCGAATCCACTACGAGCTAGCCGCCACGTAGCCCCAACAGGACCTGTCCCGGTCTCAGACGCTTGACATGTCCCGTTCGGGTTGCTCGCTTGCGCGCGAGGGCGTACCGTTTTTCGTCGTGGCGGTCGAATCGGAGAGGCAGTCCGCGGTCGAGGACTTCTCGACCGTCGAGCTCGCGCTCGCGACCCGGAACCACGGCTTCCCGCTCGAGTCGCTCCGCTACGACCTGACGCCGATCGGGCTCCACTACCTCCTGATCCACTTCGACATCCCGTTCGTCGACGCCGCGACCTGGCGGCTCGAGATCGGAGGCGAGGTCGACCGCCCTGCTGTCGCTCTCGCTCGACGAGATCAAGGAGCGCCCGAGGACGAGCATCGCCTGCACGCTCGAGTGCGCCGGCAACGGCCGGGCCCGCTTCACGCCGCGTCCACTGAGCCAGCCGTGGCTTGAGGAAGCGATCGGCAACGCCGAGTGGACGGGCACGCCGATCGCGCCGCTGCTCGACGAGGCCGGGATCAGAGACGGCGCGGTCGAGATCCTCTTCACAGGCCTCGACCGAGGCCTCCAGGGCGAGGTCGAGCACGCGTACGAGCGCAGCCTCCCGCTCGACGAGGCGCGCCGCCCCGAGCTGCTCCTCGCGTACGAGATCAACGGCCAGCCCCTCCCGCCGCAGCACGGCTACCCGCTCCGCCTGATCGTCCCCGGCTGGTACGGCATGACCCACGTCAAGTGGCTCGCGCGGATCACCGCGATCACCGAGCCGTTCGAGGGCTACCAGCAGGCCAAGCAGTACCGCACGAAGCGAGACGAGGACGACTCCGGTGAGCCGGTGACGAGAATCCAGCCGCGCTCGCTGCTCGTGCCGCCCGGCATCCCTGACTTCCCGGACCGACGCCGGTTCCTCGAACCAGGGCCGTGCCGGGTCGAGGGGCGAGCCTGGTCGGGCTGGGCGCCGATCGAACGAGTCGAAATCAGCGTCGACGGCGGAGAGAACTGGGAGGACGCGGTGCTCGGTGAGTCGATGGGCGACTTCGGCTGGCGAGGTTGGAGCTACGAGTGGAACGCCACGCCCGGCGAGCACGAGCTCTGCTCACGCGCGACCGACGGCGCCGGTAACACACAGCCGCGCGAAGCGGAGTGGAACACGGGGGGCTACGTGAACAATGCGGTGCAGCGGGTACCCGTGACGGTCACGGCGACCGCCTAACGGCGAAAGATTCGGTTTAGTAGGCGCTGCCAGGGAGTGATCGGCTGGGGGTGGCTCTCCGGATCGATGAAGACATCGGCGACCCGGTCGGTGACACCGGCCTTGTCGCCCTCGATCTCGAGACTGGACGGCGGCTCCTGGTACTCGCCCATCCGCTCGAGCTCGTCGGCCGTCATGCTCAGGCGAACCTCACCCTCGGTGATCTCCCGCACCCGTTCGGAGGGCACGTACCGAGGCCGGCCTAGAAGCGAGGTGTTGACGGCGAGCCCGTTGAAGATGTCCTCTCCGCTGTCGCCCACCACCTCTTCGACGGTTCCGATTTCCTCGCCGGCGGCGTCCACGACCTTCCAACCTGGCTCGATGACGAACCAGGAGACGGGATCGCTCACACCGAGCGCCCCTCGACGTACCAGACCGGCCCCTGGGTCGCGACGGGATGCGTGTCCGAGAGCACGCGCAGGATGCGGAGCTCTCCGCGAAGCTCTTCTGCGTCGACCCGTTCGAGGCAACGCCGGGTCATCGCCGGCGACGCCCCGTAGCCGAAGAGCCTCGCGACCCGAAACCGGAAGCCGGGCGCCTCGCCGTAGCGCGCGGGGTTGAGCGGCGCCATCAGCAGCGCCGCGCGCTCCAGCCAGTCGCTCGACTCGAGCTCGAGCTCGACGTAGAGGTCGCTCCAGTCGGGCGGCAGGCCCGCGGCGGCCGTGTCCCACGCGTCGACGAGCTTCGGCAGGGCGACGTCCTGAGCAGCCTCGGCCTCGTCGGCGCCGATGACCTCGAGGACGCCCTTGATCCCATCCGTGTCGATGCGCTCGAGGAGCCTGCGGATGATGTCCGGCGAGTGCCCTGCCCCTCGCCGCGGCGGGCGGAGTAGAAGCGGATCACGCTCCCGCGCCGCCCAGGATTCGCAGGCCCGAGCAGCGCCGCCGCTCGCTCGCAGACGCGCTCGTCCGGGACCGTTAGGCGCAGATTGGCCGTCGCCCAGTTCTCGGGCAAGCCCTGCCGAAGCTCGTCCCAGTCGGCGGCGAGACTCATCTGTCCGAGCGTACACTGCAATCCCGTGGCGAAGGTCGAGAAGAAGGGGGCCGTCTCGGAGGACCTGCTGCGTGAGTTCTTCCGGGAAATGCTGCTCATCCGCCGCTTCGAGGAGAAGGTGGAGGAGCGCTTCCGCGCGGGCGAGCTGCCCGGCTTTCTGCACGTCGCGATCGGCCAGGAGGCGTGTGCGGTCGGCGTTTGTCGCGCGCTCGAGGAAGGCGATGTGATCGCGTCCACTCACCGCGCCCACGGACACACGCTCGCCAAGGGCACGCACCCGAACGAGGTCATGGCCGAGCTCTACGGGAAGCTCGAAGGCACCTCGCACGGCTACGGCGGCTCGATGCACCTGTACGACGTCGAGCGCGGGAACCTCGGGGCGAACGCGGTCGTCGGCGGTGGGCTGCCGGCGACGGTCGGCGCGGCGCTCGCGTTCAAGATGCGCGACGAGCCGCGGGTCGCGGTTGCCTTCTTCGGCGACGGCGCGACGAACATCGGGACGTTCCACGAGTCGCTCAACCTCGGCCAGCTGTGGCAGGTGCCGGCGGTCTTCGTCTGCGAGAACAACCACTGGGCGGAGTCGACGCCGGCGAAGCAGCAGCTGCCGATCGAAGACCTCACCGAGCGCGCAGCGGCCTACGGCATGGCGGCGACGCGGGTCGACGGCCAGGACGTCGAGGAGGTCTACAGCGGGGCGCTCTCGGCGCTCGATCACGCGCGTGAGGGGCGAGGCCCGGTCTTCCTGCTCCTCGAGACGTACCGGTTGACCGGCCACTACATCGGCGATCCCCAGGTGTACCGGCCCAAGGGCGAGGTCGAGGAGTTGCGCAAGACCCAGGATCCGATCACGCACCTACGCGAGAAGCTCGGCCTCTCGGACGAGGAGTTCGAGGAGGCCGACCGCGAGGCGCACGAGCTCGTCGAGGCCTCCGTTGAGTTTGCGAAGGCGGGCACCGACCCCAAGCCCGAGGACGCGCTCAAGAACCTCTATGCCTGAGCTGAGCTACCGAGAGGCCGTTCGCGACGCTCTGTCGCAGGCGATGCGCTCCGACGACGACGTCTTCATCATGGGCGAGGACATCGCCGAGATGGGCGGCTCGATGGGCGTCACGCAGGGCATGCTCGCCGAGTTCGGGCCCGAGCGCGTACGGAACACACCGATCTCCGAGATGGCGCTCGTCGGGACCGCCATCGGCGCGGCGATGCAGGGCATGCGGCCCGTCGCCGAGGTCATGTACGAGGACTTCTTGACGCTCGCCGCCGAGCAGATCGTCAATCAGGCGGCCAAGCACCGGTACATGTCGGGCGGGCAGCTGAAGGTGCCGCTGACGATTCGCACACAGGGCGGGGCGGGCTGGTCGCCGGGCGCGCAGCACGCACAGCAGCTCGAGGCCTGGTTCGTTCACATCCCCGGCTTGAAGGTCGTGTTCCCGTCGACGGCGACCGACGTCCGCGGCTTGCTCTGGTCGGCGATCTACGACGACAACCCGGTCGTCTTCTTCGAGCACCGGACGCTGTACGGGCTGAAAGAGGATGTCCCGGAGGAGCTGGAGCCGATCCCGATCGGGAAGGCGCGCGTGCATCGCGCGGGCGAGGACGTGACGGTCATCGCGACGGGCAGGCTCGTGCACGAGTCGCTCGCGGCGGCGGAGCAGGCCGAGCAGGACGGGGTCTCGGTCGAGGTCGTCGACCCGCGGACGTTGCAGCCGCTCGACGAGGAGGCAATCGTCGACTCCGTGAAGAAGACGAACCGCGCGGTCGTCGCACACGAGGCCGTGACGCGCATGGGCTTCGGCGCCGAGGTCGCGGCGGTCATCCAGCACCAGGCGTTCGACTGGCTCGACGCACCGGTCGAGCGCGTCGGCGCGAAGTTTGTGCCGCTGCCGTTTGCGCCCGTGATGGAGGAATTCGTCGTCCCGCACCAGGCCGAGGTCTACGAGGCGGTCATGCACACCGTCGGGCGGAACGGGACATGACCGTCTCTTTGCGCAAACCCCGGGGTCTGACCCCGTACCGCCACGGTTCTCGGGGCAACCACGCCGTTTCCCGCCGAACCACGGGGTCAGACCCCGTGAAAAAAGTGGGACAACTTGGCAACTGATGTCAGCCTTCCGCGGCTCGGCCAGGGCATGGAGGCCGGCACGATCGTCCGTTGGCTGAAGTCGGAAGGAGATACGGTCGAGAAGGGCGAGGCCCTCTACGAGCTCGACACGGACAAGGTCACGCAGGAGGTCGAGGCGGACGCGGGAGGCGTCCTCCTGAAAATCCTCGCCGGCGAGGGCGAGGAGATCGAGGTCGGCAAGCGGATCGCGGTCATCGGCGAGGAGGGCGAGGAGGTCGCGGCCGATGAGGAGCCGGCGCCGAAGGCCGAGAAGCCGGCGACGGTGCCACGACCGGACCCTCTGCCGGCTGAGCGCGTCGAGGAACCGCAGCAGCCTTCGCGGGCCGACGGGAGGGTCAAGGCGTCGCCCCTCGCCCGCAGGATCGCCCGCGAGCGCAGCATCGACCTTGCGAACCTCACCGGAACCGGCCCCGACGGTCGGATCGTGGCCGAGGACGTCGAGCGCGCCGCCGCAGCGCCCGCGTACGCTCCGGCCGCAACAGCGCCGCTCGAGGCCGAGATCGTCCCGCTCACGTCGCTCCGCAAGACAATCGCACGCCGCCTGACCGAGGCTTGGGAAGCGCCCGCGTTCCAGATCTCGATGTCCGCGGACATGACGCGTGCGCAGGAGCTTCACGACCGACTGCGCGAACAGGGTGTGAGCGTGACGGACATCCTCACAAAGCTCGCTGCGGTCGCGCTCCTTCGACATCGCGAGGTGAACGCGCACTTCGCCGACGACGAGCTCAGGATCTTCCCGAACGCGCACATCGGCCTCGCTGTCGCCACCGAGCGCGGTCTGATCGTCCCGGTTCAGCGCGAGGTCGAGCGCAAGTCTCTCGTCCAGATCGCGGCGGAACGGAAGGACGTCGTCCAGCGCACGCGTGAAGGGAAGCTCACGCAAGAGGACCTCGAAGGCGGCACGTTCACGATCTCCAACCTCGGCATGTACGGCGTCGAGATCTTCACGGCGGTGCTCAACCCGCCGCAGGCCGCGATCCTCGCGGTCGGTGCGATCGAGGAGAAGCCGGTCGTCGAGAACGGCGACTTCGTCGCGCGGCCGCTGATGGCGATGACCCTGACCTGCGACCACCGGGCAGTCGACGGCGCGAAGGCCGCCGAGTTCCTTCGCGAGCTGAAGACAATGCTCGAGGAGCCCGGCCTGGCGTTGTGATTTTTCGGCAAAGCCGAAAAAGTGAGCGCCGCTCAGCGGCGCGAACCGTACGTGTCCGCCTCGCGACTGATGCGTCATTCTGAGGGAGCCGGACCAATGCGAATCTGGTACCGGGTCACCGATCTCGACACGGCGCGCGCGTTCTATATCGGCAAGCTGGGCTTCACCGAGACCAACGCGGAAGACGACTGGGTCGAGCTCGAGCGCGACGGGATGGAGATCGTACTCGCCCAAGGTGAGCCGTTCATCGACGGGCCGGTCGCGAGCATCGACGTCGTCAACGTCATGGCCGAGGCCGACCACCTGCGCGACCAGCAGGTCGAGATCGGCACCGTTCTCGAACTGCACGACGAGGTTCGCATCCTCGACGTGTACGACCCCGACGGGAACCGCCTACAGCTCGTCCAGGAACTGCGCGAGGACTAGAAGTCGAACTCGCGCCCGGCGAGGCGTTCGCCCGGTTGCCAGTACGCATCCGGATGGCGGAAATCCATCAGCAGGTCGACATGACCGAGGGCCGTGAACCCGAGCGAGTGGAAGAAGTCGATCGCGTGGGAGTTCCGCGCGACCGGGCTCGCCTTGAGCTGGTCGACGCCCTCTGCGCGAGCCGCCTCGACGGCCGTTTCGACCAATGAGCGGCCGATCCCCTGCCCGCGCGCGTCGAAGGAGACGACGACCGGCTCGATCTCGCCCTGCTTCCCTCGGAGGATCAACCCGACGAAGCCGATCACCGAGCCGCCGCGTTCCGCCACCCATTTCCGGCCCTCGGTGAACTCGCCGAGGTAGGCGTCGAACCCCGAGCTCGGGTCGTCGCCACCGATCGACGCATCGTCGTAGAGCGCGCGGTGGGACCGCGTCAGCTCGGCCCAGAGCCCGCGGCACGCGGGCGTGTCCTGCTCCTCGAACGGCCGGATCGTCACCGGGCTCGACACGATTCGACACTACATAGACTCACGCCCATGATCCGGCCGGGCACGCCGCAGGACGCCCGCTTCCTCCGCGACATGCTGCGGCACGCCTACTACTGGCGCGCGAGCGGGCACGAGGACGAGAGCGGGCTGCACCCGATGCGCTACGTCGAGAATTGGGGCCGTCCGGGCGACGCGGCGGTCATCGCGCTCGACGAGGGCTTTCCGGTCGGTGCGGCGTGGTACCGGTTGTTCAAGCAGTCGGCCCCGGGATACGGCTTCGTCGACGAGCAGACGCCGGAACTCGCGATCGCGGTCGTCCCCAGCCGGCGCGGCCACGGCTTCGGCGGCGAGTTGATGGACGCGCTCCTCGCCCGCGCCCGTGCCGAGGGCTACCAGGCGATCAGCCTCAGCGTCGCGTCGGACAGCCCGGCTGTGCATCTGTACGAGCGCTATGGCTTCGAGAAGGTCGACGAGCGCGACGGCGCGTGGACGATGCGCGCAACCTTCTAGCCGAGCGGCTCGGGCTACGGCTCGATCGATAGGATCGAGCGCATGGACTGCGACGTGGCGGTTCTCGGAGGGGGCCCGGGCGGCTACACGGCCGCGATTCGCGCCGCACAGCTGGGTGCGAAGACGGCCTGCATCGAGAAGGAGCCGGAGCTCGGCGGCACCTGCCTGCGCATCGGCTGCATTCCGACCAAGGCCTGGGTGCAGACTGCGTTCGCGATCAAGGAGGCCGAGCACACGTTCGCCAAGCTCGGCGTCCAGGTCGGCGCGCCCCAGCTCGACTTCGCGACGGCCAACGAGTGGAAGGCGGGCGTCGTCAAGCAGATGGTCAACGGCGTCGCGAGCCTCTTCAAGGCGAACGGCGTGGAGTGGGTCAAGGGCACGGGCCGCTTCAAGGACGCGAACACGATCGCGGTCGAGGGCGGGGAGGATTTGACCTTCAAGAACGCGGTCGTCGCCACCGGATCGTTCCCGCTGCGGCCGCCGATCGAAGGGCTCGATTCGGCGCGCTGCGTCGATTCCGAGGGTCTGCTCGGGCAGACGGAGGTGCCGCGCCGGCTCGTCGTTCTCGGCGGCGGGATCATCGGCTGCGAGTTCGCGTCGATCTTCAACCGGTTCGGCTCCGAGGTGACGATCATCGAGATGCTGCCGAAGCTGATCCCGGCCGAGGACGACGACGCGGCGAAGGAACTCGCGAAGCAGTTCGGCCGGCGCGGGATCACGCTCCACCTCGAGAAGCAGTGCACGAAAGTCGAGGAGACGTTTGACGGGCTGCGCGTGCATTTCGGCGACGGCGAGACCGTCGAGGCGGATCTGATGCTCGTCGCGGTCGGGCGCGGGCCGCTCGTCGAGGGGCTCGGGCTCGAGGAGATCGGCGTCGAGCTGGATCGGCGGAAGGGGATCGCGGCCGACGAGCATCGGCGGACGACCGTCTCGCACATCTACGCGGTCGGCGACTGCGCCGGGTACTGGCAGCTGGCGCACACCGCGTTCCGCGAGGGCGAGGTCGCGGCCGAGAACGCGATGGGCCACGACGCCGTCGTCGACAACCGCGGGGTGCCGCGGCCGATCTACACGGATCCCGAGATCGCGGGCGTCGGGCTGACCGAGGCCGAGGCGCGTGAGCAGTACGGCGACGACGTGGCAACCGGGATGTTCCCGTGGGTCGCGAACGCGCGGGCCGTGATGCAGAACGAGACCGTCGGCTGGGTCAAGTCGATCCACGAGACGCGGTACGGCGAGCTGCTCGGGATCGTGATGGTCGGGCCGCACGTGACCGACCTGATCGAGGCGGGAGTCGTGGCGCTCGACGCGGAGGCGACGGTGGAGACGGTCGCCGACGGGATGGCGGCGCACCCGACGCTGTCCGAGGCGGTCAAGGAAGCGGGCCTCGTCGCGCTCGGGCGGGCGATCCACCTGCCGCCAAAACGGCGCGCCGCGGCAACGACCTGAGCCGCCTCGACCTCAAGCCGCGTCAGCCCACACCACTCGCAGACTCCGCACAGATGAACCCCCACGTCCCCACCCTGGGAGGGGATGAGAGGCTCCACCCGCCACCCGGCTTCGACCCTACCTTGGAACGAGTTACGGAGCTGTGCAAAATGGGAAAGAAATCGCAGGACGGCCCACGCGTTGCGCTCTCGTAGCGCGGGGTTCGCTACCCCAGACACTGTGGCCTGGAGCAAACCGCAAGAACAGCGCACGAACGGCATCCGGCCGGTGGTGGCCCCGTTCCTCGCCGCACGCCGTCGCGCCGCAGACCGTTCCTTCGAGCGGCTCTACCGCGAACACGTCCACACCGTCTACCGCTACGTCCTCGCCGTACTCCACAACGAGGCCGACGCCGAGGACGTCACCCAGACCACCTTCCTCAACGCCTATCGCGCCTTCCAGCGCGGCGAGCGCCCGCACACGCCGCACAACTGGCTGATCAAGATCGCCCACAACGTCTGCCGGCAGCGCTTCCGCGACTCGTCGCGCCGCCCGCGCGAGGTCGAGTTCGACGACACGCTCGCCGCCGCCACGACCGAGAGCGCCGACGTCCCGACCGCGACCGAGATCCGCCGCGCCCTCGGCTTCCTCGCCCTCAACCAGCGCGCCGCGCTCGTCATGCGCGAGCTCGAAGGCCGCTCCTACGCCGAGATCGCCCAGGTCCTCGACGTCACAGTCGGCGCCGTCGAGACGCTGATCTTCCGCGCCCGCCGCGCACTCCGCGAGCAACTCGAGGGTGGGCTCACGTGCCACGAGGCGGAGCAGACGCTGTCCCGTCTGGAGAAGCGCAAGCTCTCGACCGCGGAACGCGGAGCCCTTCGAGCCCACCTCCGCGAATGCAAGGACTGCGCGACCCTCGAGCGCCGTCAACGCGCCCAGCGGGCCGCACTCGAGCACCTCGGCGCTGTCCCGATCCCCGCCTCGCTCGCGTCGTTCTTCGGAGGCGGAGCGACCGGCGGCGTTGCGGCCGGCGGAGTCGGGCTCGGCGTCAAGGTCGCGACCGTGCTCGCAGCCGGGCTCGTCGTCACGGGCATCGGCCACGAACCTGTCAAGGCACGGGCGACGGACGAGAGCACTTCGACGGCCAAAGCCGCGGCCGCTCGGTCAGAGCCTTCATCCGCCGTTGCCACAACCCGGGCCGCACGTCGGCCGCACCGCAGCGCCGCGAGCAAACGGCACGTCCGCAAGTCCGCTTCGAGCAGGTCCCGCTCGCGGAACGGGAGACGCGCGCCGGAGCGCGGCCAGCCGCAGACTCTCCCGGTGGAGGCCAGCCCAGGCGGATCGAGCAGCGGCGCCCAGGAGCCCGCAGCGGGACATCCGCCTATCCGCGTGCGGGTGCCGGTGCAGGTACCAGGCGTCCAGCTTCCCGAGGTGGAGGTCCACCTCCCGCAGCTGCCCCCGCCGCTCGAGCTTCCGCCGCCTCCCGTCGAGCTCCCTCCGGTGCCTCCGCTGCCTCCGCTTCCGCCGCCGCCGCCACTTCCGCCGCCGCCGCCACTCCCCTAGCCGCAAGAGCCCGGCCTCGCCGGCATCCAAGCAGTCGTGATGCAACGCGTCCTCACGTGCCGCGAGGCGGAGCGTTCGATCTCGCACGACCTCGACGGGCTCGTCGACGAGCTCGGCCGACACGCGCTGCGCGCGCACCTCCAGAGCTGCGGACCGTGCCAGTGGCTGGACACCCGCCAGCGCGCTCAGCAAGCGGCCTTGCGCGCTCTTGCCGACGTCTCGCTGCCCCGCTCGCTGCAGTCCTTCGACCCGGACGCGCGGGTGTGAACGCAATCCCGGTCGGGTACGCTCGCGCCATGGGACTCGTGAACAGGCGCAACGCGCTCCTGGGCTGGGCCGTGTGGACGGCCACGAAGCGGATGGCAAAGCGCAAGGCGAAGACCGCGGCCCGCTCCGACGACTCGCACGTGCCGGACAAGCGAGCGGTCGCGGCCGGAATCGCCGCCGTCGGCGGGGCCTTGTGGTTCCTCAGAGCGCAGATCCGGCACCGACGACGAGAGCTGATCTTCGCTCTTTGCGACAAGTTCGTCGGCTGCGATTTTCGCGATCTCGCAAAGAGCGAGAAGTTTCTTGGCATAGGGTCTTGCACGAGATCCCTCGACGCCTATAGGTTGCCGCTTGCGCCGAGCACGGAGCGCAAGTAGATCGAAACTGAACCGCAGGACTGTAGGCGCAAGCCCAAAGTCAGACGGTTGAGTGGACGAAAGCGCAACCGGCTCGGCGAATTTTTATGGTCCAAATTTGCCCGCCTCAGCGGGCAAATTTATGGGGACGCCGCAAGCGGCCCGAACCTTCGCGTCCGGTGGCTAGGGGTCGGTTTTGGGCGTTGGCCGCGGTAGGAATCGCCAGGCGAGCGCACCAGCGAGCAGCAGAAGTCCCTCGACGACCGTAATGGTCAAGCGGTTCAAGACGGTCACCCCGAGCGCGACACCCTTCGTCGTGATCGCGAGCAGCAACCCGTACATCGTCGCCTCGCGCACGCCGAGGCCCGACGGCGTGATCAGCGAGAGAAACGCGACGATCGCCGACACCGCCGCGACCCCGCCCAGGTACGGAATGTCGGTGGCGGATGGGCTGGCGCCGAGCGAGCGCATCAGGAAGAACAACGCCGCACCGCCGACGAGCCACGTCAGGCAGTAGTAGCCCAGCAGGCCGACGAGCGTCGAGTAGGGAAGAGGCGGCAGGTCGCCGCCCCCGAACGGGCGCAGGAGCCGCCGAATCGCCGGCGTGAAGATCCGCGGGTGCAGCCCGACCGCCGCAATCACCGCGAGCAGCAAGAGCGGCAGCACGGGCGCCGAGCTGAACCCGACCGAGATCAGGCTGACGAAGAACACGAGCACGCCCGCGAGCCCCGAAAGCCCCGCCTCGAGCAGCATCGAGGCGAGCACGAGCGGCGTCGCGTGGATTCCGAACCGCCGCAGCGCCGCAATCCGCGCAGCCGGAATCCACACCGTCCCCGGCACGTACTTCGCAAGGATCGAGGCCATCTCCGCCTGGAGCGCGACCAGGTACGGGACCTGGAGCCCCCAGGCCGCGAGCATCCGTTGCCAGGCGACGGTGAACAGCAGGTAATACGTGGCCAGGATCACCATCGAGGCGAAGACGTCTCGCAGGTCCGCCTCGCGCAACAACGGCTTCGCCTCGTGCCAGGCGTCGCGGAACGCCCACCAGAAGAAGGCGAGCAGGATCGCGAGCGCAGCCACCTGGATCGCGATCACCGCCCAACGATGGGACTGCAGCCACTCGCGTGCCCCTTCAAGTCTCCCCACGAGCAAAGTGTGACGAACTCAGTCGAGGCTGCCGCGCTCGGCCAGCCATTGTGCGGGCTGGCCGGTCGCGCGCACGATTGCCTCGAAGTGGCGGTCGTACTGGAGCAAGACGAGCGCGACTGTTGGCGCAGCCTTGGCACACGCCCGGCGCCTTCCGCTGCTTTGATAGTCACGGTGCAGAAGGCCGGCAAGCCCACGGTTCGGCAGGTGTATGCGCTCGCAGCTGCGCTGTGCGAGCGAATGGGAGAGGAGTTCCCGGAGTCCCGCGGGGCCGCCTCCGAGCTCATCGAGCGGCTGCGTGTGGAGAACGGCCATCCCGCGCCGCGCCTCGAGGACGCGCCTCTGCGCTCTTGATCGTCTCATTGCACGTCGCGACGGGCGGCGCCGTCGGCGCACTTACGCGCTCCCGGGCCGCCGCCCTCGCGCTCGGGCCGGTCCTGCACGCGCTCGGGGACGCGATCCCGCACCGGGACATCCCGTCGCGCGCCTTCGAGATCGGAAGCGGCGTCGCCTGCGCGACGGCACTCCTGGTCAGACATGGCCCCTTGAGCCCCGTCACGATCGGAGCGCTGGCAGCCTCCGCGCCCGACCTCGAGCACGTCCTGCCGCGCCTCAGCGAGCGCGAGCTCTTCCCGAGCCACCGGTTCCGCGGCTGGCACCGCGAAGGCGGCATCCCGGCGTGGGCTCAGCTCGTTGCTGCGGGAACGATTCTCGCCGTGCTGCTCAGACGCGGATGACCGCGAGCAGGTTCCGCTCGACGGGCCGACCCGAGGGGTCGAACGCCGCGTGCGTTCCGAGATGCTCGATCCGCGAGCCCTCGCACGTCTCGGCGAGATAGGCGCTGAGCCACGAGCGGGCGTCCGGCGTCATCTCCGGGAGCCCGTAGTCGGGTGTCATCTCATTCTCGCCTGTGTCGAAGAAGAGCACCTTGCCGGTCCGTTCCCAGATCGTCTGCAGCATCTCGGTCGCCCCGCTCACGCCGTACGCGCGCACGAAGTGGTGCCAGACGGAAAGGCAGAGCGTGCAGTCCGAAGCCGGAACGGCGAGAACGTTGTTCGGGCTCAACGCAAGCGCGAGCACACCGACGTCGTCGAGCCCGCTCCGACGAACGGCGAACGTTGCGGTGCGGGATGCCCCAGGATCGCCCTCGAGTGCGATCGTCGGGATCCCTGCCTCTCCGAGCTTGATCGAGAAGTAGCCCTCACACGCGCCGATGTCGACGGCGGTCTCGACCGCCTGTTCGTGCACGACCGTCAGGATCGCCTCCCAGCGCGATTCGGAGCCTACGCCCCGGGTCGCGCGCACGCGCGGAAGTGAGCCGACGGGTTGGTAGACGCCGTGCGGGAACGTGTCGATGCGGAACCGAACGTGGTCGAGCACCGCGTCGATGCCCTCTCGGGTAACGACTCGCTTGACCAGCCGTTTGACCGCGGGCGAGCGATGGGCGCGCGCATCGGCTTGCGTCGGCCTCGTCTGCGTGGCCGGCCGTGCGGTGTCGGACGCGCGACCGAGCACGACTCCGATCAGGAATCCGCCCATCATCGCGAAGATCGGGTCTTCGTCGATGAGCGGGACCCACAGCCGCGAAAGTGCGATCACGGCAAGCGGGAGCAGGAGCGCGGAGAAGCGTTTGATCACTAGACCGGCGAGCAACGAGGGTGCAAAGGCGGCGACGACGAGCAGATTCGGCTCGTTCCACTCCTGGACGAGGATCACGCTCAGGCTCGCGGTGTAGATGAGCGCCGCCCCGACCGGAATCAGCCACGGAGACGGGTGCAAGATGCGCGCGGAGATGGATCGAGGATAGCGCCGGACTGCGCCAAAACGCGCGTGGGAACCGGCGGCGGCTGAACGCTCTGCGATTCTGGGGAACATGTCGCGGGGCCTTGTCGCCGCAGTGCTCATCGGCGTGCTCGCGCTCGCTGCATTCGCCCTCCTGACGCGCGGGAACGCGAAGCAGAACGCCGTCGTCGCCCGCGTGATCGACGGCGACACGATCGAGCTCGTCGGCGGCCAGCGCGTCCGTCTCGTCCAGATCGACACGCCCGAGAAGCGCATCGAGTGCTACGGGGACCAGGCGAGCGCGCTCACGAGGCGGCTGATCCCGGCCGGCACGCACGTCCGCATCGAGCAGGATCCGAAGCTCGACCAGGTCGACCGCTTCGGCCGCAAGCTCGCGTACGTCTGGGAGGGCGACGAGGACGTCAACGTGACGCTCGTCGGGGAAGGAGCCGCGGGCGTCTGGTTCTTCGACGGGGATCGCGGGCGCTACGCGAACGAGCTGCTGGATGCGGCCGAGGAGGCGCGTGCCGGCGAGAAGGGCCTGTGGGGCGCGTGCCCGCTCGCGCGCTTCAACCCGACGGAGTCGATGTCGAGCGGGCCTCCCTCCGAGTAGGCTGCGCCCCCGTGGAGCTGGTCGAGGTCGTCGTCTACACGCAGGACATGGCCCGCGCGACGGCCTTCTACCGCGACACGCTCGGTCTCGAGCCCGACTACGAAAGCGAGCACTGGACGACGTTCTGCACCGGTGCCTGCACGCTCGCGCTGCACGCGGGGTCGGAGGCGCCCGACCCGACGTTCGCAGTGGGCGACCTGGACGAGGAACGCGCACGGCTCGTTGCAGCGGGAGTCGACGTGACGGAGATTCGCGAGCCCGCGCCGGGGCTCAGGGTGTTCGATTCGCGGGATCCGGACGGGAACCGGTTCTCGGTCGAGTCCAGAGAAGCACGCTGACCACGATCAGCCAGAGCGGGAAGGCGTAGAGCAGCGCCGGCCAGGCGATCGGCGGGATCAGCAGCCACACGGCCATGACGATGCTGGCCCACGCGAGCCAGGTCGGGAATGCGCGAGTCGAGAGCGAGACGAGGCCCGTCGCGAGCAGGAACACGGCCGCCGCGAACTCGGAGGCGTAGAAGAACGTCGCGCCGAGCCCGAGGTAGACCTGCGCGGCATCCGGTGAGAGGTGGTCCCGGTTGATCGCTCCGGTCGCGTGGACGGCCGGCATCAGGAGTTGAGTGATCGCGAGCACGATCCCGGCGGCGTACGCGATCGAGCTCAGGCGTCGCGTGCCGCCTTCCGCGGGCCCGATCTGCGCGCGCACGAGGCCGAGGAACCAGAGGAAGAAGAGCGTTCCGAGCATGTACAGGAAAGTGCCGAGCAGGATCGCGTCGTGGTGCTCCTTGAAGAACGCGAGGGCAGTGGCCGGCGCCGCATCGGTTTCCGGCTGGTCGGCAGGCCCCTGCAGGATGATCACGCCGGCGACCCAGAGCACGACGGCCGCAATGCCGTCGAGGGGAGCCAGCCGCTCCTCGATCCGGCCGAGGTTCATGTGACGCGATCGTACGCCAGCATGCGCGAGGCGACCAGCGCTGCGGCCAGCCCACAGCCACCTGCCGTGAGGACGCCCGCGCGCGCTCCGCCGACCGAGACGACCAGCCCGCCGACGAGCATCGCCGCGCTGTACGCAGCATGCGCGGCACCGTCCTGAGCCGCGAAGACGCGACTGCGGCGGGCGTCGTCGGTCCGGGCCTGCACGAGCGTCGTATCGGCCACGTCGCCGAGCCCGCGCCCTGCGCCTGCGATCGCCATTCCGGCCAGCGCGACGGCGAGCACCGGCGCAAGCCCGGCGAGCAGGAGACCGAGGCCCGAGACGGCGAACGTGATCGTGACGATCAGCGGCGCACGGCTCGCGCTCAGCATCCGAGCGGCGATCGCGGCGCCGATGAGCCCTCCGCCGCCGAGCAGCGCTTCGAGCGCGCCGTAGCCCTCGGTGCCGCCGCCGAGCTGGATCGAGAGCGGGTAGTTCGCGACGTTGACCATCCCCATTCCGACCAGCGAGACGATCGACGCCGCGATCAGCACGCGCAGCACGGGCTCGCGCACGATCAGGCGCACGCCTGCCCACACACCGGGCTCCGACTCAGTCCCGCCGCCGAGCCCGAACGGCCGCCGAATCGAAACGACGAGCGCGGCCGAGACGACGAAGCTGACCGCGTCGACCGCGAGCAGCTGCGGCGCCGACGCGCCCACACCCAGGAGCAGCCCACCGAGCAGCGGTCCGAGCAGGTACGAGGCCGAGGTCGTCCCAGCGACGATCGCGTTCGCGCGCGGGAGCGACTCCGGAGGCACGAGGTTCGGCATCGCCGAGGCCGACGAGGGCTCGAACGGGCTCTCGACGATCGAGAGCAATCCGAAGAGCAGCGTGAGCGCGAGCGCCGAGTCGATCGTCAGCGCCATCGCGGCAGCGACCACGGCTGCGGCGAGATCGGAACCGACCATCACGCGCCGCCGCTCGAACCGGTCCCCGATCCAACCTGCGGCCGGTGCGCCCACGACCGAGCCGACCACACCCGCGAAGAGCGCCGCCGATACCCAGAGCGCAGACCCCGTCTCGTTGTAGATCGCCGAGATCAGCGCGATGTAGGCCGCCGACCCGGCCGTGAGCGAGGTCAGCCGGCTGAGCGCGAGCCGCCGCGCAGAGCTCATCGAGGCCGCACGTACCGGCGGAGCACGAGCACGAGCGGCACGCCGACGAGCACCGTCGCCGCGTACTTGACGACGATCTGCCCCTTGATGAACTCGAGCGAGCCGAAGGCGACGAACAGGAAGACGATCGAGTCGAGCGGCACGCTGACCGCGTTCGTCGCGACGACGCGCCAGCCATCGGGAATGCGATCGCGGAGATAGATGCCGAACGAGTTGTCGACCGTCTCCGAGACCGCGAAGGCGAGCAAGGATGCGGCGACGATCCGCCAAGTGCCGGCGAGCCGGTCGAAGAGCGGGTCCTCGGGCGACATGACGTTCAGGATCGCGAGGTAGGCGGCGAGGATCGCCGATGCGACCCAGCCGCACGCGACCATCATCTGCGCGTTCAGGAAGCCGTTGCGGCGGCTCTCGGCGGTGCGGTGCGCGATCTCGATCATCGAGAGGGCGATCCCGATCAGGAACGTCCCACCAGGCGCGACCAGGCCCGTAAGCGGAACGTCGACGATCTTGTTCGTACCGACCTGGGCCATGACGACCACGCCCACGTAGAGCCCGGTCAGGACGGCCAGGCGCAAGCTGTTACGCGATGGCGGTGATCGTGATCCCGCCACGCGCCTTCTGGCGGAGCGTGACGCGAACCTTGTCCGCGGGCAGCTTGAGCGCCCCGGCGGCGTCGTCGCGGATCTTGACCGCGAGCGCCTCGGCGAACGCGCCCTGGTCGCGGAAGGCGTTCAGGTAGAGCTTGAGCGACTTCGACTCGATGCAGAGCGGCCCGGGCCAGAACTCGATCGTCGCGACGTACATGTCCGGCTGCCCGGTGACGGGGCAGACCGCCGTCAGCTCGTCGGAGGTCATCTCGACGTGTGAGACGCCCGGGTTCGGGAACGTCTCGATCCCGGCGAACCCCCCAGGACCCGGCTGCCCGAGCGCAACGAAGTCGGTCTCGCGCGTGGAGCCTTCCATGGCGTAACTGTAAGGCCTGCTCCAAATGGGGCATGCCGGTCACCGGGAGACGTGTCCACAATGGTCATGTGCCGATCTCGAGACGGACGGGGCTCGCAATCGCCCTCCTCGGCCTGACGGTCGTCCCCTTCGCGTGGGTCGGGCTCGCGCCTGCGAAGACGACCGCGCCGAGCTCGAAGCAGGTCGGCTGCGGCATCGAGCGCTGGTCGGTGAAGACGCTCGCCGACCCGGCCGGCCGCACGCTCGGTCTCAGCCCGAGGGCGACCACCATTCGAACGCTGCGCCGAAAGCCGGCGCCGAACTATCTCGGCCTTCGTCGGGGTCGAGGCTCCGAGCGGACCACCTTCCGCGTGCGTGCGAAGCTCGTCGAGATGAAGGTCGAGCCCGACAGCGACATCCATCTCGTGATCGCCGACCCGACCAGGACCGGCGCGACGATGATCGCCGAGCTTCCGTCCAAGTCGTGTACCGCTGGTGCAACACCGAAGGCCAGGACGAAGATGAACCGGGCGCGAACCGCGCTGCTCGCCGCGTGCGGCGCCCCGTCGAGGTCGTTCAGGAAGCTCAGCGGCACGGCGACGATCTCCGGCGTGGGCTTCTTCGACCAGATCCACGGCCAGACGGGCGTCGCCCCGAACGGCATCGAGCTCCACCCGGTCGTCGGCTTCAGCGGCGCGAGGTGTGGAGGCGCTCCGGCACCGCCGGCTCCGCCACCAGGTGGCGGGAACTGCGCTGTGTCGTATCCGACAGTCTGCATCCCATCGCCGCCGCCCGACCTGAACTGCGCCGACATCTCCTACACGAACTTCGCAGTGCGCTGGGACGTCGCCGATCCCGACCCGCACCACTTCGACGGGAACCGCGACGGCGTTGGCTGCGAGTCCTAGAGCCGTCCCATGAGTCGGTCTCGAACATCTCGGCTGTAACCACGGAATAGTCAAAGCCTGAAACCCGGGACCTGACGAGAGGACGCTCGCTCAGGGTGCCGCTCGTTCCTCTGACCTAGACTTCAATCTTGGCGAGACTCCGAGGCTATTGGAGGTGGCTCGGCCACCGGCTTCGGCTCTCCCAGCCCGGACGAGTGTTCTTCACCGTGGCGCTTCTAGTCGGCGTCGCCGCGATTGTGGACGCACGCGCTCACGGCGACCGGGAGGGCGGCGCACCCCTGGTGGTGCTCGCACTCCTGTTGGTCGGCGTGGTCACCCTGGACGCCGTCGGCCGCGGAGTTGTCGCTCTTATACGCCGTCTCATCCTGGCCGGTCGGCTCAGGCGTCATTCCTGAACACTCGCGCACGCCACGCGTGAGCCGGGGAAGCAGCCTCGTCATCCTGAGTGGCGCGGCGTAAAGAGCGTCACGCCGGCTGGACGAGCCAGCCGAATCGTTCCGTGACGAGGTTGGGAGCCGAGAAGTGGCCGCCCTGTTCATCGATAACGACCTCGGCGTTGGGCACGTTGTGAGCGAGCCACTCGCCATGCTGGCGCGGCACGAGCACGTCGGTCAGGCCGTAAGCGATGCGGGTCCGGACGCGGATCTCTGATACGTCGAAGCCCCAAGGTTGGATCAGACAGAGGGCGTCGTCGACATAGCCCCAGACACCTCGACGAAACGCCTCGTTAAGCATCCGCCGCTCCACCGCCTGCCGCTCGGGATTCGCCATTACAGCACGGTCAGCGTCAGAGAACTCCACCTCGCCCGCCTTGGAAGGATCGTCGGCTAGCCGTTCGAGCCACGCAGTCGCCATTCGGTCGATCTCGCGAGCGAGGATGTCTTCGCCTTCCAGTGCCCAGCCGATCTCCTCGATGTTGACCGCGTCCATGCCCGCGAACCAGTCGTAGCCAGGCATGTCGAACGGCGCGACCCCCGCTACACAGGCGGATCTCGTCACCCGCTCGGGCAGACGTGCGGCAACCGCCAGGCTGTGCGGGCCGCCCCAGGAGCCGCCGCTCACGGCGAACCGCTCAATACCGAGGCTGTCTGCGATCGCGGAAACGTCAGCGACGCAGTCGACCACCCGCCGGCCGCGGAGGCGATCGGAGCCGCCGTAGCCGGGCCTGTCGTAGGTGATCACGCGCGCTCCGACATCTGCATACACGCCCGCGTTCGCCTGCCCGACAAAGCGCGAGCCCGGAGTGCCATGGAGCAAGAACACCGGGAACCCGTCCGGGTCGCCCGACTCGGCGATCGTCAGCGTCCGCCCATCGGTGGCCGCCACCGTGTGCGTGCCAGACGCTCCAGCCATGGCGGCATCATCGCGCACGGCCCGCGTGCCCGGCGGGCTCGCACTTGTCAGGGGACATTCCCGAACACTGGCGCAGGCGAGGAGCTAGCAGCCTTCTTCGCGCCCCCTCGCTGCGAGGCAACGACGCTAGGGCACGATCCTGTGCATCACACAGTTCCTCTTGCCTTTGGGGCGGAGGTACTCGAAACCGGCCTCCTCGTACAGGGACCGTGTTGCGTTGTAGAGGACGGACACCTTCCTGCCATCGGTGGTGTCGTGTGGGTACCCCTCCACGACTCCGCCGCCGGCCTGCGCGATCAGGTCGATCGCGCCACGGAGCGCGATCGCCGTCACGCCCTTTCGTCGGTACTTCTTGTCGACGAAGATGCACGTGATCCGGTAGTCAGGCAGCTTGTCGAGGGTCTCCTCGTACTCCTTGCGGTGGTGGATGTTCGGGAGGTCCGCGGGAGGGCCGTACTGGGCCCAGGCAACCGCCTCGTCGCTGTCGAAGACCAGGGCAGCGTGTGCCCGATCCTCCTTGACCAGCCGCTCCTTGAGCGCGTGGTTGCCCTCGGCGGTGAACGTTTTCTCGGCGTGGAAGGTATGGAACCAGGTGCACCAACACCCGCCGAACACACCGTTGTGCCGCTCGACGAGACGGGCGTACGCGTCCCAAGTATCCACAGTGAGGGGTTTGACCTCGAAGTTCTCCATCGATCCTTCGCTTTCCGTGCGGGCAAACTAACGCGCATTTCTGGAGAGCCTGGCGTCGGAATTCTTCAGATTAAAGGACGTTCAGGCGTCATTCCGGGGCACTGGCGCAGGCGACGCCTCCGAGCAGGAGGGTGGTAGATGGCAGGATCTCCTGGGGAGCGAAGTCCAACAGGGGCTAGGGGAGCGGTGTGCTAGCGGTACGGCTGCACGATGACGGCTTGAAGGTTGAGGAGATCGAGACGCCGTCGCCGGATCCGGGCGAGGTGCTGGTGCGTGTGCATGCGGCGGCGATTACACGTGGCGAGCTGGAGTGGCCGGTCGATCGACTGCCGGCGACTCCGTCTTACGAGCTTTCGGGCGTCGTCGTCGGCAGCGGAGACGAGGTATATGCGCTCACGCCTTTCGATCGCGACGGCGTGGCTGCCGAGTACGCCGTCGTCCCAGCCGATGTGCTTGCACCGAAGCCCTTGCGGCTGAGCCACGTCGAGGCGGCAGCTCTGCCGATGGGCGGGCTGACCGCCTGGCAAGCACTGTTTGTGCACGGGCGGCTCGCCCGAGGCGAGCGGGTGCTGGTCACGGGCGCCTCGGGCGGGGTTGGGCACATCGCCGTCCAGCTTGCGCGACACGCCGGCGCAGCGGTCATGGAGAGCGGTCCGGTCGATCTGGTCTTCGACACTCGTGGCGGCGAGGTCCCCGCTGGCGAGCGCGTGGTCACGATCGCAGAGGAGATGCCGGGCGCTATCTACTTCATCGTCGAACCCGACCACGAGCAACTGCTGGAGTTGAGAACGCTCGTGGACGCAGGCGAGCTTCGCGCGGAGGTCGACTCGGTTTTTCCGCTCACGGAGGCCCGGGCGGCGTTCGAGCGAGTCGCGGGCCGCGGGAAGCGTGGCAAGGTCGTGCTCGAGGTTGGCACTGACTAGCCGGTGCGGCCGTGACCTCTGCCGTGGATGCATCGAACTCCGAGCGTCCACCGTGACGCCGCAAGGGATTAGCTCGGGGGTCATTGCCGAACGCTGGCCCAGGCGAGCGCTTGGGCTTATGAACGACCGCGTTTGGTTATCCACCGTGTCGCCACGCCCAGCGCGATCGCGCCGATGACAAAGAGCGTGGTGACAAACGCGAGCCAAAGGTCGAGATTCTCTTCGAGGTGTACCGGCGACATGTGCGACCCGTAGACCGGCCACACGGCCGCCAGCGCGACGATCCACCATCTGCCGACGACGAAGCCGATCGCGGCGGCGGCCACGAGAGCGACCCAAAGCCGAACCCACGGGAGGGTGAGCATCAGGGGAGCCATCGCCGTGGCACATCGGCGCATCGCGTCGAACCCATGAGCCGTCCACTCAAGGGACATTCCGGGACACTGGCACAGCCGAACGCCGCCTCGTTCGCGCGTAGATTGGTGTTGCCATGTCGAGCTTTTACGACGCCTGGGCGGACCGGTACGACTGGTCCACTAGCTTCACTGCTGACGTCCCGTTCTACGTCGGGCTTGCCGGTGATGCTGACGGGCCACTGGTCGAGCTCGCAGTAGGCAACGGGCGCGTTGCGATCCCGGTTGCTCAGGCAACGGGCAGGCGTGTAATAGGGATTGACTCTTCTCCGGCGATGCTCGCGCAGGCTCGAGTGCGCGCGGTTGAGGCGGGAGTCGAGCTCGACCTACGCGAAGGAGACATACGGGAGCTTGAGATCGAGGAACCGGCGGCCTTGATCTACTGCCCCGGCCGGTCTCTGCTGCATCTGCCCACGTGGGCCGGTCGTCGCCGCTGCTTTGAGCGGGTCGCCTCATCGCTTCGGCCTGACGGCCGCTTCGCCTGGAATGCGTTCGCCTTCGACCATCACGTCGCATCCGCCTTGGACGGCCAGCATGCCGACACGCCGCTGCCGCACACGAACTACTACAGCGTCAGCGATAACCGAGTCGACATCACCTTGGACGATGGTGGAACCGGTTCGCTCTGGTGGGCAACCAAGAACGAATGGCTGGGGCTCCTCGACGTCGCGGGCCTGCGCCTCGAAGCTCTCTATGGCGGATTCGCCGGGGAACCGCTCGACGACGACAGCCGTGAGTACGTCTTCGTGGCCCGTCGGTAAGCGCTCAGCCTGGCCGTCACGACAGCGCCAGGGGACATTCCCCCACACTGGCACAGGCCTCAGTCCTAGGGCGTGAGCAGTTTCCAGTGCCCCTCGGAGATGACCTCGACGGTACCGTCGACCACTTTGAAGGCGGTCTCGTCGTCGATCGCGTACGCCGGACCTGACAAGCGGGCCGCCCATTCCTCTGCGGTGGCCATCGTGTTCCACGGCAGGTCAGGGTTATCGAGGTGCGGGAAGATCGAGAAGTCGACGATCCCTAGGGTGCGGTCGTCTGTCGCTGACGGCCACATCACGAAGTCGTCACCGATCCGGGGGGTCATCACCATGCTTCCGGCGCTCACCCCAACCCAGACCGTCTCGGGCAGCGTCGCCAGGAGGTCCGCCAGTCCGCTTTGCCGCATCCAGTGGCACAGGTATGTTGCATCGCCGCCCTCGACGAGCAGGACGTCCGTCTCTCGGACCAGCGGGACCCAGCGTTCCGCGTCGAGGCTCGGTAGGGCGGTGAGCTCCAGCACTCCCATCGACTTCCAGCCCAGTCCGACCGTGGGAGTGCCAGTCTCCTGCCCACTGATGCACCGCCACGCCTGGCGAGGGCCGGCCATGGGATGCCCGTACAACGCCGTGGGAATGCAGAGGGCGTCGCACTCGGCGGTCGGCTTGCCCAGCAGGTCGACCAGCGCGTCGTGGATGCTCGGGTTCTTTATGCCGGCTGACGTAAGAAGAAGCTTCAACTTGCCTCCTGAATTCGTTGGTGTAGGTGAGAACGTTCCCGGCGCTTACGGATCCGTGCGCGGTGGAGAGCCAGGGTTATTCCTGCTTGAACCTGTGGCGCGTCTGGCCGAATGTGCCCTTGGCGAACGCGAGGACCTTGGTCGGCTTCACCGAGAACACGAGGACCGCGTCGGCGTTTGCCTCGTGCCGAAATCCACCCTCGTGCACTTCGTAGTGCCAGCGGCCGTCCCACTTCGTTTCCCACGCCTCTGCGAGCCGTTCGAGGACGCTCTCGTCGATCACTCGGACGGCCTCGCCTTCGACCACGACGTCGAGCCCTCGCTCCCATTCGTTGCAACCGGTCATCAGGATCACGTTCTGGTTGGTTCTCAGGTTCACGGCCTTCTGCTCGCCGAAGCCGGTCGCGAAATGGATCGCGTCATCGAGCCAGACAGCGACGAGTGGCGTCGCATGGGGCCGACCGTCCGCTCGGACGGTCGCGATCCAGAACAACTCGGCGTCTTCGAGCGTCCGCCGAGTCTGATCCCAGTCGGCCGCGACCGCGGCCGGGTCGCTGAAGCGCGCGTCGAGCTCAGTCACTGGCTGCGTCATTGAGGGCTCCTATCGATCCGGGGTATCAGCGGACCCGCGCTTGCGGATCCGTACGCAGTAGAGACCGGTAGCGCACCCAAAATTCATCGGCGCTTTGCGATCCGCGACAATGACCGCGTGGCGCTCCAACGGATGGACAACGTGGGCATCGTGGTGGAGTCGCTTGATGCCGCGATCTCGTTTTTCGCCGAGCTCGGCCTCGAACTCGAGGGGCGGGCGATGATCGAAGGAGACTGGTCAGGGCGCGTCACTGGACTGCGCGACCAGCGCGTCGAGATCGCCATGATGCGTACGCCGGACGGCCACGGCAGGATCGAACTCTCGCGCTTTCTCACGCCGCCTACGATCGCCGATCACCGGAACGCGCCGGTAAACGCCCTCGGCTACCTCCGCGTCATGTTCGCGGTGGACGACCTCGACGACACGCTTGCCCGGCTCCGCGAGCACGGCGCGCAACTCGTCGACGAAGTGGTCCAGTACGAAGACGTGTATCGGCTCTGCTACCTCCGGGGCCCCGAGGGCATACTCATCGGGCTGGCCGAGCAAATCGGCTGACGCCAATCGCGCGCTCGGGCGAGGGCAGCTGCTCGGTCGCGGTGACGTTGCCATTGCGGCGAGGATGCGGATCGCCGAGGCGGCTCCGGCCTGCAGGTCTGTCGACGATGCGAACAGGTTGTTCTCGGCCGGCGCTGGATAGTCTCGGACGGTGACCGCGGCCGCGAAGTCCGCACCGGATCAGGCCGCGCCCGCTCCCGACGTCCAGCGTGCCCGACGCGCGACGGCGGCCGTGTTCGCGGTGCACGGATGCGTGACCGGCAGCTTCGCGGCCCGCATTCCGTGGATCGCGTCGCACGTCGGCGTCGGCGTCGGCCATCTCGGGATTGCGCTCCTCATGCCGGGGATAGGCGCCCTGCTCGCCATGCCCTTCTCGGGCCGTCTCGCTCACCGCTTCGCGCTCCGCCCGTTCGTCAGAGCCACGATCGTCGCGTGGTGCGCGTGCCTTGTCCTGCCGGCGCTGCCGACGTCGCTCGCGGCACTTTGCGCCGTCCTGCTCGTCTTCGGCGCGGTCGCGGGGCTCGCGGACATGGCGATGAATGCGGAGGGCGTTCTGGTGGAGAAGTTGTTCGGCCGGTCGGTGATGTCGAGCCTGCACGGCTTCTGGAGCGTGGGCGTCCTGGTCGGGTCGGCCGTCTCGGCATTCGCGTCCCACGCCGGCATCGACACGCGGGTCCAGTTCGCGGTCGAGGCGCTCGTTCTCGCCACGGTCGGCGCGGCCGTCGCGCAGCTTCTGATCGAGGACCCGACGACGACGGACGCGCCTGCGCCGCCGCACTTCGCGCTCCCGACCCGGCCCGTCCTCCTGATCGGGCTCGTCGGCCTCTGCGCCGTGTTCGGCGAGCAGGCCGGAACCGACTGGTCGGCGTTCTACATCCGCAACGAGCTCGGCGGGTCGGCGAGCGTCGCAGCGTTGGCGGTCTCGGCGTTCGCTGTCGCGATGGCGACGGTCAGGCTCATGGGCGACCGCGTGATCCGCAGGCTGGGGCCGGTCCGTACCGTCCGCATCTCAGGGGCGTGCGCCTTCGTCGGCGCCGTGGCGGTCGTGCTGGCGCCCGGCCTGGCGGTGGGCCTCCTCGGCTTCGCGCTGCTCGGGATCGGCCTCGCAGTCGTCGTCCCGCTCGTGTTCGCCGCGGCCGGGCGCGTAGGCGCCCATCCCGCGCGTAGCATCGCCGGCGTCGCCGTCGTCGCCTACGCGAGCGGCCTCGTCGCCCCGGGAGTGATCGGCGGCATCGCCTCGGCGTCCTCGCTCACGACGTCGTTCTGCCTCGTCGCCGCCCTCGTGGGAATCATCGCGTTGGCCGCGGGCGTGCTTCGCCGAGGCGACTAGCCGTCGAGACGAGCTCCGCCACGACCGCGTCGATCGGCTGCGAGGTCTCGTCTCGTGCATGCACGTCGCGGCCGGAGCGGCGACCTCGGCGAGGTGTCCGAGAATGAGCTTGAGCCCGACACGATGCAGATCACCGCTCAAGCGCGAACCGGGTCCCAGACCGGCGAGCGCCTCTGGCTGATCCACGACATCAATTGGCACGCGTCGTCGAGGGACATTGCCGAACGCTGGCCCAAACGACCTTTAGAAACCGAATTCATGTTCGCACCATGCCAGCGCCACCTCGAGCTGGCGGCGCTGCTTCTCTCGGACGGTGGGAGCAGTTGGCGGCGGTGGGAGTCCGACCACGGCTGCCCAGAAACCTGCGAGAAAGGCGGCGTAGTCTCCTGCTGCTGGCAGTACCTCCCACGGCTGGGGGCCACCTTCGTTCGCAAGACTCGGAAGCCAACCTGCGACGTCGAGATCCGCATTGCCGGTCGCGCACCAATTCCAGTCGACGAGAACCGCGACCCTGTCCCGAAAGCACAAATTGTCACTGCGCACATCCAGGTGAAGCGTGTCGTCGCCGTCGGCGCGAACCGAGTCGGCAGCCGCGGCAAGTCTCGGAAGCACGTGCGCGAGCCAGCGCCGAGGCCGGATGCCGGTTGAGAGGAAGGGCTCCGGATCTTCCTGTACGACGCGCCAGCGCCCGAACAACTGCGGAAACGCCTGGCGCACAGCCTGCTTATTGGGCGGCGGTTGGGAGGCCGACAGCTCTGCCAGCGTCGAGCGAACGAGCGCAATCCGATCGGTGTTCCAGCGGATCTCCCAATCCGCATCGCTCAGGTCTTCCAAAACGAGTACCGGATACAGCGGGTCGTCTTCGAACGCTTCGAGCTTCGGGATAAACGTGCCGCGCAGGTGCGCGTACACCTGGTGCTCGCGGCGTAACCAGGCAGCGGTTAGCTCGCCCCGTGCAGCCTTCACAAAGACGCGCCGTCCATCCGCCAGCAGCACTGAGTAGCGCTCGTTGCCGCCTTCGACAAGCGGGAGAGGCGTAGCTTCTCCTGAACAGTCGTAGGTCAGAGGAGGTAGGCATGAGTGAACCGAAGGGAGTCCTCGAGCAGGCGATCGAGTATTGGAACGCTGGCGATCGCGACGCGTGGGCCACGCTTTATGCCGAGGATGTTGTCTACGAGGCGCCCGGCGGCCAGCGGATTTCAGGACTCGCGGACCTGGAGGGAATGTACTTCGACGCACTCCTGACTGCAGCTCCGGATCGCTTGAGTCGCGACATCGTCTTGTTTGCGGACGGAGAGTATGTGGTCGAGCAGGCGCGGTATGTCGGGACGCACACGGGTCCGCTGCGGAGCCCGGACGGAGTTGAGGTTCCCGCGACCGGCAAACAGTTCGACTTTCCCTTTGTCGGAATCTTCCACATCCAGGGCGGCAAGATCAGCTCCATCCGCATCTACTACGACCAGATCGAACTCTTCACGCAGTTGGGATTGATGCCTGGAGCCGCGTCTACCTAGCCGCTGGCGCCGGGCGGGAAAAGGCACGAGGGTGGGCGCGCATTAAGCCGTGCCAGCGTGCTCTCGCCTGACATCGCTCGTCCGGCCTACCGCGCTGAGTAGGAAGGATCAGTAGTCGGGGGAGAGAGAGGACGCGAATCAGCGGTCGAGAGGCCGAGTGGCTAGACTGAAGACTCAGGCCACGGCGAGCAGTCGTAGCGGACAGCCAGCCCATCGGAAGTCGCCGGCTCCTCTACTCGTTGCGACCGGTTTCCGGTCCGGAGAGAGGACATCCGATGTCGAACGACGAAGCGCCGACGGATTCGCTGGACCTTTTCCTGCGCGATGCAAGTCGCCGTCCGCTCTTGACCGCGGCCCAGGAAGTCAAGCTGACAAAGCTGGTCGAACGTGGCGACCCGGGCGCGAGGCAGACGATGATCGAATCGAACCTGCGCTTGGTCGTCTCGATTGCCAAGAACTACCGCCACCAGGGCCTCCCCTTCCTCGACCTGATTCAGGAGGGAACGCTGGGGCTGATGCGCGCGGTCGACAAATTCGACTGGCGCCGAGGTTACAAGTTCTCGACCTACGCGACCTGGTGGATCAGCCAAGCGGTGGCACGCGGGCTTGCGGACAAGGCCCGCACGATCCGGATGCCGGTGCACATGGTCGAGCGGAGACAGCATCTCGACCGGGCGGAGCGCATGCTTTCGGTGGAGCTCGGGCGGGAGCCAACATTGGAGGAAGTGGCCGAGAGAGCGGGCCTCCCGCTTCAGCAGGCGCTCGTGGTGGAGGCAGCGGCCCGCGCCTCGACCAGTCTCGATCAGCCGCTCGTCGCGGAGGAGGCTGCCCTCTTCGGAGACATGATTGCCGGCGACGGCCCGCTGCCGGAGGAGAGAGTCGACAGCACGTTCCGCTGCGAGGCGCTCGGAGAGGCCCTAGCGCTGCTCGGCGAGCGCGAGCACACTGTGATCGTGCTCCGCTTCGGCCTCCACGGCACCGAGCCGAAGACGCTGGAGGAGATCGGCCGGCGGCTCGGGTTTTCACGCGAGCGAGCGCGCCAACTCGAGACGAAGGCGCTCGAGCAGCTTGCTCAGCTACGGGAGATGGAGCCGCTAGCCGACCAGCGCGAGTACTAGAAGGTCGGGCAGGCGCCTGCGGCGGGACAGGCTGTCTCTCGCGCCCTCAGTCTGAAACCAGCTCCTAGAGCGGGAGACGCGCAGTAGGTCGTAGACAACAGAACCTCGGGTGACTTTCCCGAACGCTGGCCCACGGCACACTGCCTACGCCGAGCTTCACCGCATCGCCAGTACCCACTGGAAGGTCGCGTCGCCATCCGGCTCGCGGAAGGTAACGAGCTCGTCGCGAAGGATCTTGAAGCCCGCCTCCAGCACGAGCCGCGTGTTCGTCTCGGGTGGGAAGCTCGAGAAGAACGTCGGTGCACCAAGCCAGTCCCCTTTCCAGCACTCCGTATCGCTCGTTCCAAGCGCCGTCATCAGCAGACCGGACGGGACAAGCCAGCGACGAATCCGCGCGAACGTCGGCGCGAGCAACTCGCGCGGGACGTGATTGAACGCATAGAACGAGACAACAGCGTCGAACGACTCCGACTCGAGCTCGAGCTCGGTGAAGTCCGCTTGGACGAACGTGGCTTCCGGCACCGCGTCTCGAGCGCGGCGCACCTGCTCCGCGGAGACATCGACGCCAGTCACCTGGAAGCGCGCGGCGAGGCGCTGTGTATCGGGCACACCTGCACCGCAGCCAAGCTCGAGCACATGCGCCCCGTCCTGCAGCCGCGACACGAGCTCTTCCAACCAGTCCCGGCGCGGATCGCCCACGATCTGGTCGCGCCACTCGGCGAAGCGCTCTCCGATCACGTCGTAGCCTCGACCGACGAGCTCGGTCCGCGGATCGGTCACTCGACGACCACCTCGCTTTCTCCCTGGAGGAAGTACCTGAAGGTCTACCGCGCGCGGTAAGTCTTCGGGGGAACATTCCCGGACGCTGGCCCGCCGAGGCTGGTCAATCCTGACCGACAGCGCTGATCGCCGGACGCTGTTCACGGTGAAGTTGTCTCCGGCAGCGACCGATAACGGGAGCGTGATCTCACGCCGGACCTGGATGTGGTGGATGGTCGGGACGTTGGCGACTCTGTCGGCGTCGGCGTTCTTATGGTTCGTCGGCGCGATGAGCGCTGGCGGCGGTGAGGTCTACGATCCTCCGGCTCCGGGGATTGTCGATCCTGGCATCCCGGGTGTTTGGGTAACGATCGCGCTCGCACCGACGTGGCTCGCACTGGTTGGCGGCTTCGGTGCAATTCGACGCGAATGGGACGGATTGTTCGTGTTCTCCCTGACGGCGCCGTACGTGGTGGCGGTGCTAGGCGTTTTCGCGATCTTGGCGATTGACTGACCGGGCGAACTTCAATCTCGAGGTCCGAAGCGAACCTTCAACAGCAGAGAGTCAAGGCTCGTCTGCCGAGCGCCTTCGAGCTTCGGCCGCATCGACGTGCTGGTCAATAACGCTGGCAACTTCTATGCCGGCTTCTTCGAGGAGCTGACGCCGGAGCAGATCGAGCGGTCGCTGACGACGAACCTTGTCGGGCCGATGAACGTCACGCGCGCGGTCTTGCCCGTGATGCGCAAGCAGCGGTCGGGGAAAGTCGTCACGATCACGTCGACCGCCGGCATCGTCGGACAGGAGTTCTGCTCGGCCTACGCCGCAGCAAAGTTCGGGGTGGAGGGGTGGATGGAGTCGCTGCGGTTCGAGGTCGAGCCGTTCCGGCATACACACCACGATCGTGGAGCCGGGCTTCTTCCGCACCGAGCTGCTCGAAAAGGAGTCAACGGCCTATGCCGATGTGTCAATCGACGACTACGCCGAGCGCACCGCCCAGACCCGTCCCGTCTGGGAGGCGATGAGCGGCAAGCAGGGCGGCGACCCCGCGAAGCTCGCGAAGGCTCTGGTCACCGTCGTCGACCAGGAGCGTCCACCCCTGCGCTGGGTTGCAGGCGCGGACGCGGTCGAGACCGTCGAGCAGAAGGCCAACGACCTGCTCGCGCAGGTCGATGCCTACCGCGACCTGTCATCGTCGCTTGCGTTTGACGAAGCCCAAGCCGCGCGTGAGAAGTAGGTCGGCCGGCATCCGTCGACTGACTGCAGAGTCTTTAATCCACCGACTGCCTCTCGAGCGAGATTACGCTCGCGCAACGCGAGCAGTGCCTCGCTAGAACCCGACGGTCAAGGGGAGTCCGGCCCGATTGAGCACTAGGACTCGCTCCAGTCGAGGACGGTTCGGCCCGGTTGCCGTCACGCTGCCAACGTGGCCTCGAGGTTCGCGACCGTCTGACGGAGCGCACGCTCGACGCCACGCCGCAGGAGAAGCCGGTCGTAGAGGCCTCGAAGCCCAGATCTCGGCTCATACTCGACCACGAGGCGGTAGAGGAAGCCGCCGCCGTTGGCCGGTACGAAGTGTCGCTCGTGATGCGCGTCGGGCATCCCGCTCTGCGTGCTCTCGTACTCGACGAGTTGGTTCTCCTCGAAGTGGCGAAGAGTCATTCGAAGCTCGACGTTCCGCCCAAGAAGCCGAACGACGACGCAGGCCTCGTCGCCCGTGGCGCTCCACCGCGAACCGGACTCGATCCGGACAAAGCCGGGCCAGTACCTAGGCCAGTTGGCCATGTCCGTTATGAATGCGAAGCCAGCTTCGACATGCATCGCAAAGTGGTGCTCGCGCTCGATCCGAATCGGCATCGTTCACTCCCTTCCGAGGACCGCTTAACGATGTGCGCCAATCCGTGCCGGCGATTGTATGAGCGATTACAGAGTTGTGATTACACCGGACTGGGCTACGAGGGACATGACGCTGGCCCAGCCTGAGCGCTGACGCCTTGACGCTACGAGCGTTACGGACGCGAGGGCCGGGGCCCGCGTCCTCGTGCTCTCGGCGTCCGGGGTTCGGACGCTGATGCGCGATGTCCCATCGATCCAGGACAAGGTGCTCGCCGCGCTCAAGGCACGGCTTTCGGAAGACGAGACGCTACGACCGCGGGTGCCGGACGCGCACCTCCGCGACATGCG
This sequence comes from uncultured Actinomycetes bacterium, assembly GCA_963794605.1. Taxonomy (GTDB): domain Bacteria; phylum Actinomycetota; class Thermoleophilia; order Gaiellales; family Gaiellaceae; genus VAXT01. The sequence goes on along the minus strand of CAWCEN010000004.1, from coordinate 213,547 downwards.
CGAGGTAGGTCGGCGCCGCGGGTTCGAGGACGAGCTGCCGGCCCGGCGTATCCCCGCGTTCGAGCTCCTCGAACGAGTCGCCGACGTCGCCGCCGAGGACGACCGGGCCTTCCTCGGTCTCCACGACGACAATCTGATGTCCGGCCGTGTGTCCCGGCGCCGGTAGGAGCTTGACGCCGGGCAGGATCTCCGCCTCGCCGTCGTGCTCGACGTACGTCGCGCCCGGAAAGTCGACCCACTCCCGCACCGTGTAGTCGTCCTTCGTCCGCGCGTCCGCGAGCTCGCGTCGCTGCACGTGGATCGGGATGCCCGGGAAGAGCCGGTTGCCGCCGCAGTGGTCGAAGTGGAGGTGCGTGTTGACGACGACCGCGACGCGACTCACGAGCTCGTTCGGGAGCGGGTTCGGGTGCCACTCCTCGCCGTCGTCTTCGATCGCCGGCGTCGTGTCGATCATCCCCGTGTCGACGAGGACGAGCCCGTCGGGATGCTCGATCGTGTCGGAGAACCCGGGCAAGCGGTCACCGGAGAAGAACATTTCGCTCGTCAGGTGCCGACCGATATCGTCGCGGCTGAGCACGGCCTTGACTCCTTTCTCGGCGGCCTCCTCCGGCCGCAGGTAGCTCTTGATCTGGGCGTTAGACCGCTCGGCGAGCCGTAACTCATCGGTCTCTGCCCAGGCTGCGTCAGGGGGACATTCCCGGACACTGGCCCAGGCGGCGCTGCCGCTCGCGCTGCGGGCGCGGCGTCAGGAGTCGGGGTCGCGGCGCCCGACGGCGTCATGCGTCCAGAAAACCTCGCTATATACGAGCGTGCCCGTCATCCAGGGCTCGTAGGCAGGGAGTCGCAGTACTTGGAACGCTGCGTCCGGGATTCGCAACGACGGCTTCCTGAATCCATGGGCTGCGCCTGGCTCGAACCCGAAGCGCGAGTAATACCCCGGTGCCCCTTCCAAGAAGACGAGTGGTACATCGCGTTCGCTCAGCAGCTCGAGGCCACGGCGGATCAGCGCCGATCCGACCCCCTGGTTCTGACGCGCCGGCGCGACCCCGATCGGGCTCAGCACCTGCACCGGGAGCAAGCGCTTCGGCGCGTCGAGCAGGCTCGGGCTGAACATCACGTGTCCGACAATCTGGTCTCGTTCTGCCGCGACGAGCGAAAGCCCTTCGCCTCGCGTGACAGCGTCGCGCAGCTCGTCGACGAGGTTTGCAACAACCGGGACGTGATCTTCTCCGAACGCCGCGACGTGTAACGCCCGCACGGCCGAACGATCTCTGATCGCTTCAGGACGCACCTCCACTCGCGCGAGCCTAGTCGCGGGAAGGGGCGGCGCGCGGGTCGTGCTCTGGTGACATTCCCGCACGCTGGCCCAGGCGATGATGGGCGACGCCGAAACGCCTTCCGCCGCTTCTCGCGGATGGCCTTGATCAAGGCGTAGAGCCGGGCACGAACTCGCGAACCTCCTGCGCACAACGGCAGGCGACGGCGATCCTGCCGGCCCACGCCAGCGCCTCCTCGCGTGAGGGAACGTCGACAACCGAGAATCCGCCGATGTACGCCTTGCTCTCAGGGTATGGGCCGTCGGTGACCGTCCCGTCGGTGGCCACCACGCTCCCTCTTCGTGGGAATGCAGCCCTCCGCCGAACACCCAAACGCCGGCGTCCTTTGCCTCTTGCACGACCGCGTGCGCTGCCTCGGCCACGTCGGGGAGATCCTCCTCGGGAAACGTCATTGCGCCGTCATCGAACGAGATCAGATACCGCGTCATCTCACGACTCCTCTCTCGGCGGTCCGGCCAGATCGAGCCTCACTTCTTCGGGCGTCATCGCGGCGCACTGGCGCAGCCGAGGGAAGTTGGGTCATGCATCGAGTCGGAGGACGACCTCGTCCGTTTCCTCGTTGCGCCCATGAGCGAACCCGCGGCCCTCGCCCACGATGAGGAAACCGCACTTCGTCAACACGCGAATCGACGCGGCGTTGTCGCTCGCAGCGCGAGCGTAAAGCGGACGGGTTGCCTCCAGCTGCAAGAGCTCCTGTAGCGCACGCGTGGCAATGCCGCGGCCCCAATCTTCACGGCCGATCCAATAGGTGACCTCGCGCTGACCCTCCATGTCGAAGCTCGCAATGTGACCCACAACTCGACCGTCGATCTCGATGACCCTTTCGTCGTGGAGCTGTCGCTCCTCAGCCGCGCCCACCGTCGCTCGAAGGTCGTTCGATCATCGGCCTCCGGCGAGGTGAACGCGGCCATCCGGATCGCGTCGGGATCCGTCGCGTGCTCGAACAGCACGCCGAGATCGCGATCTTCGATCTCGCGAAGGACAAGCTTTCCCGGGCCCTCCCGCACGGCCGTTGAACACTAACTGCCACAAACTCGGGTGACTTCCCGCACGCCGGCCCAAGCGACTGAGATCGAAATCTCAAAGAATCAAAGCACTGCCGATGGATCTCGCTGCCCGGATCGTCAACATGGTCGCCGCGGACGCGGCGATTCGGAGCATTGCTCTCGTCGGTTCACGAGCTGACGGAACCGCAACGGCGTTTTCTGATTGGGACTTCAGAGTCGAAGCGCACGAGTTCGAGGCGGCCTCAGAAGCACTACCGCGTTTGCTTGCACCGCTCGATCCACTCGTTCAGCAATGGGATCGTCTGAGTCCCGAGTGGTGCTGGATGCTCATCGTGCGCGGGCCTACAAAGATCGACCTGATTTTCCCGGGCGAGCCTCACACGAACGAGCCGCCTTGGATACCCGCGCCCGAGAATCTTGACGCGATCGAGGGCCACTTCTGGGATTGGATGCTTTGGCTCAGAGGCAAGGAGGCGCGTGGCAAGGCTGAGCTGATCGCCGGCGAACTAGAGAAGCTGTCCGATCATCTCCTCACGCCGCTCGGCGTTAGCCGTACACCCTCGTCAATCTCTGAGGCGATTGAGATCTATCGGCAGGCGCGCAATCGAGCGGAGAGGCGCTTCGCCGTCAGTGTGAGGCATGATCTAGAGGAGGCCGTAGCGCCCGCCTTCGAAAGCTCGAAGGGGCCGACCTAAAGCGCAATCGGCCTCGGGGGACATTCGCAAACACTGGCCAACGGTCCCGTAAGGCCCCAGCTAGGGGCTTGATGCGAAATTCGGCGCTGGCCGCCAGCTCTCAGTGACGAACCACATCTGGGGCTCGCCCTGGACACCTGCGCGCTGCATGACGTTCCGTAGAGCGTCCGACGAGACGAAAGCTCTGGCCACTTCGGCACTCTCGAAGTCGTGCCATACGGTGACGTCGTTCGGGTCGTCGACTAACTGAAACGCGGCGGCGCCCATGACACCCATGGCGCCGCGTTCCCCATAGAACTGGTCGTACGCTTTCCTCCAAGTGTCGTAATCGGCGACGTTCATGCGCACAAACAAGCGAACCATCACAGCCTCCCGTTCGGTTAGCGGCGAGCGTACGACACGTCGAGCCCAACTTTCACATTAGAGCGTATGGAAGGCGGCCCCTTCCGCCCTGCGAACTTCTTAGCGCTTGTCGAGGTTGGCCGCCTGGCCTTGATAGGCAGGGTGGAGCTCGTCCCACCGCGCCTTGGCGTCGTCGCGGCGCTCACGCCCGGCGAGGTGGTCGGCGAGATCTTCGACATGGAGCTGCACCCCGGCCCCGTAAGCGGAGAGCAGGTCGAGAGGCATCCCCCGTTCCTCCCAGACGACGATTGTCTGGTCGCCATCGGCGGTCAGCATGGCCTCGATGCGCTGCTCATCCGGCTCGTCCGCGTCCTTGATGCGCACCAGCAGCCGCTGCGGGGGCTCGCACACTTCCACGCGCCCGGTGCCTTCCCATCCGCTGGCAAAAAGGCGTACGCGGTACTCCCCGCCGGGGCGCAGGTCGCCCTCGACCTCGCCGTACCAGCGGGCCAGACGTGACGGGTCGGTGAGTGCCGACCACACCTCGTCGATACTGGTGTCGAAGCGGTCTTCCATGCGCACGATGCCCTTTCCCTCGGCTGATCCCAAGCTGCCCAGGATGCGGCCTTCTTCACGACCGTTGCTCGTCATCTGGTCCTCCTTCGTTTCGCGGGCTGGGAGTAGCCCGATTCGCTTGCCTACGAGTTGGGGGTGAACAGCTTCCAGTGCCCCTCGGAGACGACTTCGACGGTCCCGTCGCTCACGCTGATGGCCGTCTGATCGTCGATCGCGTACGCCGGGCCGAGGATCCCGGCCGCCCATCGTTCTGCCTCGGCCATGGAATTGCCCGGCATGTTCTCGTGAGCCAGGTGCGGACAGATCGAAAAGTCGACGATCCCCAGCGTTCTGTCGCCACCGGCGGGCGGCTTCCAGCCGACGAAGGCCTCCCCGATCCTGGGGGTCAGCACCATGCTCCCGGCGCTCAATCCCACCCAGACCGTCTCGTGCAGCGACGGCAAGAGGTCCGCGAGCCCCGACTGCCGCATCCAATGGCACAGATACAAAGCGTCGCCGCCTGCCACCAGCAGAACGTCAGTCTCTCGGACCAAGGGAACCCAACGCTCTCCATCGATGCTGGGCAGCGCGGTCAGCTCCAGCACTCCCAAGGATTTCCAACCCAGCTCGCACATCGGATTGTCGGATCGTCCGCTGATGAACCGCCATGGCCCCGGGCCAGGACCGACCATGGGGTGCCCGTACGCCGCGGTGGGAATGCAGAGGGCGCTGGACTCGGCAATCGGTTTCCCCAGCAGGTCGACCAGGGCGTCGCGGATGCTCGCGTTCTTGACGCCGGCGGACGTGAGAAGAAACCTCATGCTGCCTCCTGGAGTCATTACTGCAGGCGAGAACGTTCTAGGCACTTACGGATGCGTACGCGCTAGAGACTGGCCGACCATCCAAAACTCATCGGCCAATCCAGCACGACGCCCGTCTCGGCACAAGCAAGACGTCATGTGCCAGCATCCGGTCGTGCTGACATGGGCAGAGCTGGAGGTCGGTGCACCCGAGATAGCGGCGCTCGGGTTCGACCTGCTCGAACGATTCCAGTTCGTGTTCGTCGGGACGCTGACGAAGAGCGGCTCGCCGCGGGTGAACCCGTGCGAGGCGTACGTGATCGACGGGCACCTGCTGCTCAACATGATGCCTCGATCGCTGAAAGCCCTCGACCTGCTGCGTGATCCGCGAATCTATGTCCACACACCGGTGACCTCGAAGGACAACGCCGAGGGCGAGTTCAAGCTTGCCGGTCGGGCGCCTGAACTCGCGGACCTGTCCCTCCGAAAGAAGCTCGATGACAAGTTCTGGGAGATGATTCAGTGGCGCCCGGCGTCCGACTCGCATTACTTCGAAGTCCTGGCGGAGCGCGTCGCCTATCACCGCTACGGCGCTAACGAGGTTGCATTGCGCTGGGCCAGCCGCTGACGTGCTACCTCGGTAGCTTCCGGTCGATGTCCATTGGGGAGCTCGAACTCGACCTGATTGCCTCGGAGACGGGGTTCTCGGGTGTCGTTCGTGTTGATCGTGGCGACACGGTCGAGATCGTGAAGGCGTACGGGCTGGCCCACCGCAGCTACGACATCCCGAACGACGTTGACACACGCTTTGCGCTGGCGAGCGGAACGAAGGGCCTGACGGCCCTAACGGTGGTCAGCCTCGTAGAAGATGGCACGCTCCAGCTCACGACGACGGCGCGTTCGGTTCTCGGGAAAGACCTCCCGCTAGTGGGCGACGGAGTAACCGTCGAGCACCTACTCGCACAGTGCTCGGGGATCGGGGATTACCTCGACGAGGAGCTTGGCCTCGATCTCGATGAGTATCTGATGCCCGTCCCCGTGCACGAGCTCGCGACGACAGAGGACTACCTCGCGGTTCTCGACGGCCACCCACCGAAGTTCGCGCCCGGCGAGCGCTTTGCCTACTGCAACAGCGGCTACGTCGTGCTCGCGCTCATCGCCGAGCGCGCGACCGGCACTCCCTTCCACGAGCTCGTGCAGCGCCGCGTCTGCGAGCGCGCGGGGATGCGCGACACCGCGTTCCTGCGCTCGGACGAGCTCCCGGCTCGAACGGCTCGTGGCTACCTCGAGGGCAACGATAGGACGAACCTCTTCCATCTGCCCGTCCGAGGATCGGGTGACGGAGGCATCTACTCGACCGCCGCCGACATCAGGACACTCTGGACAGCGTTCTTCGCTGGAAGGATCGTGTCGCACGACTGGGTCGCGGAGATGGTTCGCCCTCGCAGCGATGTCTCGTCCAAGTCGAGGCGGTACGGCCTCGGGTTCTGGTTGCGCGCGTCCGGCGACGCCGTGCTGCTCACGGGGAGCGATGCAGGAGTCTCTTTCAGCTCAATGCACGAGCCGCAATCGAACGTCACGCGCACCGTGATCTCGAACACATCTCACGGAGCTTGGCCGGTCTCGAGCTACCTCGACGACCGACTCGTGTCCTGATGCGCGTCCAGTCGCCGGACGCGGAGCACGCCGGTCAGCATCGGTAGGGTGAATTCGCCGCGAGCGGTCTCCGGTCTGCTCGCGAGGAAAGTGCGGATCCGACCGAGCGTGGTCTCCTGTTCCTGTTCTGGCATGACCAGCATTCCCGCCTTCGTTGCGAACGTCGCGACGAGGGAGTCGGCGGTCCGTCGCTGCCCATGCGGGAACTCGGCCTGCTCCGGCGAGCCGAACTGGGCGATTGAGCCACTGTTTGGGAGGTGCGCCTCGGCCGTCTCTGCGCGCCAGCTGCTGAACGTGTCCCTCGGGCCGATGGCCGCGCTGCCGCTGATCCGTTCGAGTCCGGCAACCCACTTGACCCGGTTGTCGAGGACGTTCCACAGGCCGGCCAGGATGCCGTCTGGTCCGAGGACTCTGGCTATCTCGGGTCCCGCGACGTTCATTTCGAACCAGTGCATGGCGTTGCCGGCTAGCACGGCATCGACGGACGCGTCCGGCAGCGGTACCGCCTCGGCACTACCCGGCAGGGCGCGGACAGTCGGCAGCGTGCGGTGCAGCTCGGTCAGCATCGCCGGGTCGGGCTCGACCGCGATGACTTCGGCGCCCAACGCGACCAGCGTGGCGGTTAGCTTGCCGGTTCCCGCGCCGAGGTCGAGCACTCGCGGGCCGGGCGCGCGTTCGAGCGCCCAGCGCACCCCAGCCTGCGCGTAATCCGGGCGGTGCTCGGCGTATGCGGTCGCTGCTGCGCCGAACGACGAACCCAGAAGTAGCCGTTCGTCCTGTCCCACGTGGTGACCGTATCGGTGAATTGCGCTCTCGAACCTCGCGCCCGGTAGCTGGAGATGCGACGCTCGGCGCTCTAGAGTCGGCGCTGATTGACGAGGCGGAATGGGGTCGGTCCCCACGAAAGGAGCAGCGAGTGGCTTACGGCGTTGTGCATCAATTCCCAGGTGGGACGGTGGAGCAGTACGAGGCGTCGATCGCGGCCGTCCACCCGGCGAACGGTCTTCCTGCCGGCCAGATCTTCCACGTCGCCGGTCCGTCGGCCGACGGGTGGACGATCTTCGCAATTCACGACTCCCAAGAAAGCTGGGAAGACTTTCGCGACAACATCCTGATGCCTCGTCTGCAGCAAGGCATCGACGGCGGCTTCGCGGTCCCGCCGGTCGAGACGAGCTTCCCGGTCCACACCCAGGAGTCCGCTTAGAAAAGGTGCTGCGGGCGGGAGTGCCGATCGACTGCTCCCGCCCGCTGAACTTCACGTCAGTCAACGTCCAACCGGGCGGACGGGCGTTCAAGGAGCATTCGGCAACGCCGGCCCAGCTGAGCGCGCCCACCTGAGCCCGATTCGCTTGCTTATGAGTTGGGGGTGAACAGCCGCCAGTGCCCCTCGGAGACGACTTCGACGGCACCGTCGGTCACCTTGATGGCGGTCTGGTCGTCAATCGCGTACCCCGGCCCTGGCAAGCCGGCGGCCCACTTTTCTGCGTTGGCCATGGAGTTGTCCGGAATGTCCTCGTGATCCAAGTGCGGAAAGATCGAAAAGTCAACGACTCCCAGCGCTTCATCGCCGCCGGTGGGCGGGGTCCACTGGACGAAGTCCTCCCCGATCTTGGGGGTCATCACCATGCTTCCCCCGCTCAGTCCCACCCAGACCGTCTCGCGCAGCGACGCCATGAGGTCCGCCAACCCGGACTGCCGCATCCAGTGGCACAGATACAGGGCATCGCCGCCATTCACCAGCAGGACGTCGGTCTCCTTGACCATAGGGACCCAGTGCTCTTCATCGATGCTGGGCAACGCGGTCAGCTCCAGCACTCCCAACGACTTCCAGCCCAACTCGCACATGGGACAGCGGGGTTCTCGTCCGCTGATAAACCGCCATGCCGCGCCAGGACCGGCCATGGGGTGCCCGTACGACGCGGTGGGGATGCAGAGGGCGCTCGACTCGGCAATCGGTTTGCCCAGGAGGTCGAGCAGGGCCTCGTGGATGCTCGCGTTCTTGATGCCGGCGGACGTGAGAAGAAACCTCATGCTGCCTCCCTGAGTCATTACTGCAGGCCGGAACTTCCTAGCGCTCACGGATCCGTTTGCGGGAGAGACTGGCAGACGATCGGAGACTCATCGCTGCCGGCTTGCATGACTCCGGTATGCAGCGTCGGTCCAGCGCGTACGTATGCTGCTCGCCGATGGCTGAGGTCGTCGTCTTCCATCACGCTCTCGGCCTCACCGATGCCGTCCGCCGTTTCGCCGACGCACTGCGCTCCGCCGGCCACACCGTTTACACACCTGACCTCTACGACGGCCGGACGTTCGACACGATCGATGACGGGATGGCGCATTCCGACGAACTCGGCGGTCCGATGGCGATCGTCGAGCGTGCTCGTGCGGCTGTCGTGTCCCTGCCGAGCGAGGCCGTCTACATCGGCTTTTCCCTCGGCGTGCTTTCGGCGCAGGCGCTCGCCCAGACGCGGCCGGGCGCCCGTGGCGCGGTGCTTTGCTACTCGGCCCTGCCGCTGGGCGAGTGGGGCGACAACTGGCCGGCGAGGTGGCCGAACGGCGTGCGGCTGCAGCTGCACATCCTCGATGGCGACGACGACTTCGAGATCGCGCAGCGGCTTGCCGAGACCGTGTCCGGTGCGGAGCTCTTCGCCTACCCCGGCAGCGAGCACTATTTCGCGGAGCACGACGAGCAGGCGGCCGCGCTGCTCATGGAGCGAGTGCTCGATTTCCTGGGATCGATTAGGGGACATTCCTGAAGCCGTTTGTCCCGTCCGTCTTCGTCGTCCCGCTGGCTCTCACGACGGAGCAATTCAGGCTCGAACCACTCGGGCCGCAGCACAACGACTCCGACTATGAGGCGTGGTCGTCGTCCGTGGAGCACATCCACGTGACGCCCGGCTGGGAGACGAGCTCCTGGCCCGACGACCGCAGCGTGGTGGACAACCTGCGCGACCTGCAAGCGCACGCCGCCGACTTCGAGAACAGGATGGGCTTTACCTACACCGTCCTCGATCCCGCAACCGGCGACGTGATCGGCTGCGTGTACATCTATCCCGACAAAGACGAGCACCACGATGCGCGTGTGCGCTCGTGGGTGCGGGCGAGCCGGTCTGAGCTCGACGTGCAGCTGTGGCGGGCCGTCACAGACTGGCTCGCGGACGACTGGCCGTTCGAGCGTGTGGCTTACGCCGAGCGCGCCGACGGCGCCTGACGCTACCGGTCGCGCTCGATGATTTATGCGTTCGTGCTGAGTCTCTGAGTAAAGGCACTACTCCCGCCCGCGAGCGAAGGAGCACCAGATGATGAGCAAGGTGATCGCACTCATGTCGATGTCTCTCGACGGGTACGTCGCCGACCCGAACGACGGGGTCGCCGAGGTCTTCGACTGGTACTTCTCGGGCGACGTCGAGGTCTCCACAGCGAGCACGAGTTCGGGCATGACGTTCCACGTCTCGGCGCCGAGCGCGGACCACCTGAGAGGCTTGACGGCTGAGGTCGGCGCCATGCTCACCGGTCGGCGCACGTTCGAGCGCGCCGGCGGCTGGGGCGGCCAGCACCCGTGGGATATTCCCGCGTTCGTCGTCACCCACCACGTGCCCGACGGCTGGCCACGGCCCGGCTCGACAGTCCAGTTCGTAACCGACGGCATCGAAAGCGCCGTTGCTCGGGCGAAATCGGCTGCCGGCCCGAAGTCCGTGGGAGTGCACGGCGCCCAAACGATCCAGCAATGCCTGGACGCCGGTCTGCTGGACGAGATCCACATCGATCTTGCTGCCGTGTTGCTCGGCGCAGGAGTACGGCTGTTCGACCACCTCGCGAACGCACCGGTCGTCCTCGGGAATCCGACAGTCGTCACCGGTGTGGGTGTCACGCATCTCAGCTATCCCGTGCACACGAGTAGATGAGAGACTTCCGTGCCGGAGCTCCCGTGACCAAGCCCCGCCTTAAGGACCGCGTAGCGCTCGTGACCGGTGCGAGTCGGGGCGGCGGCAAAGGCATCGCACTCGTCCTCGGAGAGGAAGGCGCGGTCGTCTACCTCACTGGCCGTTCCGTCCGCGGCGAGCCGACCACGCTCGACCGCCCCGGCACGATCGACGACACTGCCGAGGAGCTCAGCGCCCGCGGCGGTACTGGCATCGCCGTTCGCTGCGACCACACGGACGACTCGCAGGTGGAGGCGCTGTTCGAGCGGATCCGCAACGAGCAGGGCCGCCTCGACCTGCTCGTCAACAATGCGTGGAGCGGCTACGAGCTCCCGCTCTTCTTCGAGACGCCGTTCTGGGAGATGGAGTGGCGCCACTGGGACCTGATGTTCCGCGGCGGCCTGCGAGCCACCGCGTTCGCCTCGACGCTGGCCGCGCCGATGATGATCGAGGCGGGCAGCGGGCTGATCGTGAACATGACCTGGGTGCTCGACCGCCCGCACGGGGTCACGTTCTACGAGGTCGTGAAGAATGCGACCAACAAGCTGACCGAGCAGATGGCGGACGACCTCCGGCCGCACGGCGTCACCTGCCTCGCGGTCTCACCCGGCTTCATGCGGCTCGAGCGGATGGACCTGAGCCCGGAGACCGCGGCGAAGGCCGAATCGCCGGAGTTCCCGGGACGTGCGATCGCCGCACTCGCCGCCGACCCGGACGTGCTCGAGAAGTCGGGCGGCGTCTTCACGACACCGGCGTTGGCCCGCGAGTACGGCTTCACCGATCTCGACGGGAAGCAGCAGTCGGCGTTCTGGGACGAACACTGGGCGGGCTCCTGAGGCGACAAAGCTGACCGCGGTTACGATCGACGATTCGCAACGACCGGCGCAACTCGGAGGTGAACAGGATGAACGACAAGCCGAAGTGGCAGGCCGCGCGCCTCGACGACATCGAGCGGCGCGGCAGAGATATCCCGGTGCGCGAGCACCTAGGGATACACGCATTCGGAATCAACGCGTACACGCCCGGCGAGGAGGGCACGCTGATCGGCGAGCACGACGAGTCCGGGTCGGGCCAGGAGGAGCTGTACATCGTGCTCGACGGGACGGCGACCTTCGAGGTCGACGGCGAGACGGTCGACGCGCCCGCAGGGACATTCGTGTTCGTCGGGCCGGAGTCACGGCGGAAGGCGACCGGGGACGGAACCGTCCTCGCTGTCGGCGCCACACCCGGCGAGGCGTACCAGGGGGTCGACTGGGGGAGGCGTGGCCGTTACATAGCGAATCGATGAGGGCCTACGGCGAACAGCGATACGGCGACGCGCTAGAAGCGGTCCGAGGTGCCCTCGAGCGCATGCCGGACCACGCGGGCTTGAATTACAACTATGCGTGCTTCGCAACGCTCGCGGGCGAGACCGGCGACGACACGTTCGCCCACCTCCGGCGCTCCGTTGAGCTGCTCCCGCGGTTCCGCGAGGACGCGCGCAGAGACGACGACTTCGCCGCCGTGCGCGACGACCCGCGGTTCGAGGAGGCTCTTCGCTGAGCGTGTAGGTCTTGACCCTCGACGACCTCGGAGCAAGACCCAGCTCGTGGCTGAGCTCCCCGTCGGTTCGGTAGGGTCGGATGACCTTCCACTGCGACCGAGAGGAGTTCGGCATGGCGTCCATTTCGGAGCGGGAGAGCAGGGAGATCGAGGCGGCAAACGCCTCCGGCACCACTCCGGTCGTCTTCATCCACGGCCTCTGGCTGCTGCCGAGTAGCTGGGCCAACTGGGCGGACTTTTTCAGGCAGGCCGGTTACGCGCCGCTGACGCCGGACTGGCCAGACGATCCGGAAACCGTTGAAGCGGCGCGGGCGAACCCGGACGTCCTCGCCAACAAGACGCTGAAGCAGGTTGCCGACCACACGGCCGAGGTTATCGGCAAGCTCGAGAAGAAGCCCGCCGTGATGGGGCACTCGACCGGCGGATTGCTAGCCCAGATGCTCGCCGGCCGTGGGCTCTCCGCAGCCACGGTCGCCATCGACCCGGGCGTGTTTCGCGGCGTCCTGCCGCTGCCCCTCTCCACGCTCAAGGTGGCTGGACCCTTCCTGATCAACCCCCGGTATCGAGGCCGCGCCATCACGCTCACCTTCGACCAGTTCAAATACGGCTGGACGAACGCCCTCGATGAGGACGAGGCGAAGCGCCTCTACGACACGTACCACGTGGCCGGGTCGGGGATCGCCCTGGCCCAGATGGGCAACGCCAACCTCAACCCCTGGACCGAGTCGAAGGCCGACACGAAGAACCCCGATCGGGGCCCGCTGCTGATCCTCGACGGGGAGAAGGACCACACGGTTCCCTGGGCGGTCGCCAACGCCGCGTACAAGCGGCAGAAGCGCAACCCGAGCGTCACCGAGATCAAGCAGATGCCCAACCGCGGCCACTCGCTGACCATCGACCACGGCTGGCAGGAGGTCGCGCAGACCGCGCTCGACTTCGTCAAGCGGTTCGTCCCGGCCATGCCGGGCTAGCCGGCCGCGGTCTTAGCGCCTATGCCTCCGGTCGTGTCAGCCTGAAAAGACGGCCCGTAGGCCTGCCTCGACACAGTCGCGGTCGTCGTCGCCGCTCGCACCACTCGCCCCGGCTGCGCCCAGCACGGCCTCGCCGCTCCTGATCAACACTGAGCCCGGGCCTGGAATGAGTGGCAGCCGGACGAGCCTGCTGACCGCGTCGAAGAATCCCTCGTGGGAAGCGCGGCTGGCTGCGAGCTGCTCGCCGTCGCGGTGCCAGAGCGCTGTACCGGCTGCCTTGGCTTCGGCGATCTGCGCTGAGAGCGGGAACGCGCCGTCCATGCGGCCGAGCGCGACGAGGAGTCCGCCCTCGTCGACGACGGCCACGGCGATCTTCCAGCTGTTGGCGGCGGCGTGGTCATGTGCGGCTGCGATGAGGACGTGGGCCTGTGCGAGGCTCAGCGGCATTGTCGCCAAGTATCAGCGGTGGCTCTTGGGGCATCAAGTAGACCGCCCCGGAGGACTTAGTCGATGGCACGCTCCAGCCGCTTGAGCCCGGTCTCGAGCGCTTCGTCCGTGACCGCCAGCGAGAGTCGTGCCCAGCCCTCGCCGCGGGAGCCGAAGCCCTCGCCGGGTGCGACGGCGACGCGGTGCTCGAGAAGCCGCTCAGGAGTCAAGCCGTCGGGCAGCTCCCACCAGAGGTAGAACGAACCTTCCGACGTGACGTGGGGGAGGACCTCCTGCACGCGGTCGCGCCTGCGACGGTACGTCTCGACGCGCTCGGCGACCGAGTCCTGCGGCCCGGTCAGCGCCGCGATCCCCGCCTGCTGCACCGGCGTGAAGATCCCGACGCGCGCGTGGTCGGCGAGCAGGTCCAGCCGCGCCACGATCTCCGCGTTGCCGACGACGAACCCGAGCCGCCAGCCGGCCATCCCGTACGTCTTCGACATCGAGAACATCTCGACGCCGACCTCCTTCGCGCCCGGCTCGGCGAGGAAGCTCTGCGGCGACCGCCCGTCGAAGACGATGTCCCCGTACGCGAAGTCGTGGACGACGATCGCGCCCGTCTCCTGCGCGTACTCGACCGCGCCCGCGAACGTCCCCTCGGGCACGCAAACCGCGCATGGGTTGGACGGGAAGTTGAGGAACAGCGCGGCGACGTCGTCGCGAGGCGCGGCCGAGAAGTCGGGCGCCCAACCGGCCTCGCGGTCGAGCGGCACGTACCCGGTCGCAGCCCCGGCGAGCGCGGGCCCGGACGGGTAGTCCGGGTAGTACGGGTCGGGCAGCACGATCGTCTGCCCGCGCTCGGCGAGCACGAGGGCGAGCTCGCAGATCGCCGTCTTCGTCCCGGGCATGATCGAGACCTCGGTGTCCGGGTCGAGCTCGACGCCGTAGACGTCCGCGTACCGCGCGGCGATCGCCTCGCGCAGCGCGGGCAGCCCGCGAAACGGCGGGTACCCGTGAGCCGACGGCAGGTTCGCCGCCTCGGCGAGCGCGTCGATCACGTGCTGCGGCGGCCCGACCTCGGGATTCCCGCGCCCGAGGTCGACGAGCGGCTCCCCGTCGAGCGCCGCGTGCCGCGAAACCTCCGCGAGCAGCGCCGTGAAGTACTGCTGCGGAAGCCGTTCCAGCAGGTGCGGAGGCGGGCGCATCCGCCGATCGTAAAGCGATAGGTACTGTCAGGTGAGATGGCCAAGCCGACGGTGGAGGAAATGTGGAGGACGATGCTGACCGGCAACTACCCCCGCCTCCACAAGATGCGGCGCATGTGGGGCGCGTTGCCCTCGCCGCCGCGCTGCAAGCTCTGTAACGCGCCGTTCAGCGGGGCAGGCAGCGTCCTGATGCGCGATGATCGGCTACGGCCCCTCGCCGCTGAACCGACGGCTCTGCAACTGGTGCATCCGCGGGATCTCGAAGCAGCCGGGCGGGGCCGAGGTCGAGATCTCGGTGCTCTTCGCCGATGTCCGCGGCTCGACCGCGATCGCCGAGCGCCTGCCGCCGGAGGAGTACTCCCGCCTGATCGCGCGCTTCTACGGCGCGGCGGCCGAGGCGATCGACGAGCAGGACGGGATCGTCGACAAGTTCGTGGGCGACGGCGCTGTGGCGCTCTTCATCCCCTCGTTCACGGACAACCACCACGCGGCGAACGCGATCGCCGCCGCCAGGGGCTTGCTCGAGCAGACCGACGACGACATCCCCCTCGGCGTGGGTGTCCACTCCGGGAGGTCATTCGTGGGCGCAGTCGGGGAGGGCGATGCGAAGGACTTCACGGCGCTCGGGGACACGGTCAACACGGCCTCTCGCCTGACGGGTCTCGCGGGCGCGGGGGAGGTTCTGATCAGTTGCGAGACGGCTGACGCGGGCGGTCTCGAGACGGCCGGCCTCGAGCGGCGCACGCTCGAGTTGCGCGGCCGGGAGCAGACGATCGACGCATGGGTCTGCAAGGGCTCCGAGGTGAGTCTCGGCGCCGCGGCCGCGTAACAACGCAACGATTCCGCGTTTCAAGTTGCAAAACGGACGCAAAGCTGCAATAAGTTGCGCGCCCCTGCGGCTCGAACGAAGGAGGATCGATGCTTGATCATCCAGAGGAAGAGCAGGCAGCAGCCGACAAGACGGTCGGCTCGAAGGTGAACGCGATCATCGAGGCGGCCGAGGAGGCCGCGAAGGAGATCCGCGACAGGGCCAATCTCGAGGCGATCGAGGTCCTGCGCCAGGCGGAGCAGCATGCCGCGGCAAAGATCGAGGAGCTCACACGCGAGGCGGCGCAGGCCAAGACCGAAGCAGACCAGTACGCGCGCGACATGACCGAGGCAGCCGACTCGTACGGCACGCAGCACCGGCGAACCGTCGAGGAGGAGGCCCGCCGGCTCCTGGCCGACGCGGAGGCGAAGGCGAAGGAGCAGCTCGAAACAGCGCAGGCGAAAGCCGACGAGCTCGAGCAGACGGTCGTCCAGCGCCACGAGACACTCCAGCGGGAGATGAAGATGCTCGAGGAGCGCAAGCAGCGCGTCCTCGAGAGCCTCCGCGACGTGGCCGCCCAGATCCAGGACGCCCTGGTCGAGCCAGTGGAGAGGGCGCCTGAGAGAGAGGAGCTCGTGGACGCCCTCGAAGTCGACCGTCGCCACTAGAACGCTGAAACTCGATTTCGTCCTGATTGAGGTCGCCGATCTCGACGCCGCCGAACGCACCCAGGCGCGAGACGCAGGTCAACGAGTGATCGGCTACTAATGCGGCATGGCGGAGTCGACCAAGGTCGCCTCTAGCGAGCCGCGAACAACTCGGAGCTTCATCGAGGAGCGCGTAGCAGAGCGCGCCTACCGCAACACCGCGGGGCAGGTCCAAGACACATGCTCCTTCGCGCGCGCAGAGCGGCTATTGGGCCGCGAGTACCACGGTCGATTTCTAATCGAGTTACTCCAAAACGCCGCCGACGCATGGCGCGGAAGCCGGCGCGCCGGCGCTCGGTCCCGCGTCCGGATTGTGCTCGACGATGGCCCATCCCTTCTTGTTGCGAATCAGGGCAGGCCGTTCCCCGAAACCGCGGTTATCGAATCTCTCGGCCAGATTGGCCATTCGACAAAGGGTCGCGGCGAAGCAATCGGACATAAGGGGATCGGGTTCAAATCGGTCCTGGAGATTTCGCTCACACCCGAGCTGTACTCGGGTCTAGCGGCCCCGATGCCCGAGTTGGCAGTTCGGTTCGATCCACGGCGAGCTTTGGAACTAATCCGGTCGAACTCGCCGGAATGGGACGACCACCTCGCGGCGGTCGACGACATCCCGGACCCGATCTCGGCAGTACCGGTACTCCGCTACCCGACGTGGGTCGACACTCTCCCGGCTGAGGTCGAGACCTTGGCGAATGAGGGCTTCGACACAGTCATCCGGCTGCCGTTCAACGATCAACTCCGGCCGAAGCCGAGCACAGACCGCGTCGCATGGCTTGGGCTCGTCCGCGACGCGCTAAACGACTTGACTGACGAGATGCTCCTACTGCTCGGCACGTTCGACCGACTCGAGATCGTCGATCGTCTGGACAGCCAGGAACACGTGATTGAGCCTGAATGGAACACCGAGACCGCCCTCGCGATGGGGGCAACTCGCGAGCTCGTGACCGTTACCCGCAACCGGACGCCCACGAGCCGATGGCGCCTCTACAGACGCACGCTGCCCGACACGCATGACCTGTCGGGCGAGATCGCCGTCGGACTGCGGAGTGACCTGGATAGCGACGGGCTTTTGCCTGCGGTATCTGGATCTGCCTCGGCCCCGTTTCACCTGTTCTTTCCAACCAAGATCGGGTCCGGTCTTCCTTTCCTGCTCCACGGTTACTTTGAAGTGAATGCGGCGCGCACGGGCTTCTACGACGGCTCCGCGGCGCAGAACGCGGCGATCCTCGAGGAGTTGACCAACCTCGTCGCCGCTGCCGTAGCCGATACCGCTGCCGATGACCCCGAAGCGCTCGCGCCTCTCCCGGACCTCCTCGGCGAGGCGGCCCCTCCTGAAGATCCCCGCGCGGCTGCCTTTCGTGAGGGCGCCCTCCGTTTGCTCGACGAGATCACCTGGGTGCCGCTTGAGGCCGAGCGCGGTGTTCCTGAGCTCGCGAAACCAACCGAGCTTGTTGTCGACGAGCGGACCGAGCTCATCGACAAGATTGCCGAGGCCTTTCCGCCCGCCTACATCCTGAGGAGAACTGCCTTGGGGATGCCTTCTCGCCGCATAGGAGCCGCGGGCCACCACTTCTTATTGGAGCGGCGTCCTGAAGACGCGCCGAACCTGTGGGATTCGCTTGAGGTTCTATTTCGTCCTGGGAAGCAGGGACCGTGGGGAAGCGGAGAGGAGGACTCACGCTTCCGCGCGCTCCTCGACCTCGTGACAGCGCTCGACCTTCATGATCGCGAGAAGGCAGACGGACTTCTGCAAGGACTCAGGGGCGATCCCGAGAGCTGCCTGCTGCCAGTGTTGGTCGCGGACGGCGGACGCGCGCTCTTGCCGGTACCGGATGTCGGCGAAGGAGTAGCGGGTCGCCGAAGTCTTCTTGTGATGGCGCGCGCTCGCGAGGTCGGAGGCACCGCGCTCGTTCCACCGGAAGCGATGGACGTGGCGTTTCTACCCGACGGGCTTCTCTCCAGCGAAGCCGAGGTCGACCGAGCAAAGCCCTTGGGTGTGCGCAATTTCACGGTCGACAACATTCTCGACCGGTTGCGCGGCATCGACTCGACCGACGGCAACCCGGACGCCGTCCTCCGGTTTCTATGGGCCTTGCTGGTACGTGAAACTCGTAGCGATTTCAGCACGTCCACTGCCGCAGAGCGCGCGATCGAGTTTGATCCTTCAGCTTGGTTTTGGTGCCGCCCTGGGCATGGGGGCAATCCCGGGCCGGAGGCAGATCGTCAACGCCGCAGACGCTTGCTAGCCGCGACTCTGGTGCCAGCGCGTAACGGAAAGTGGCGACCGGCGGGCACGCTTGCTTTCGGCTCCGACTGGGCGTCTTGGCTCGACGCAGGGGCGTGTGGTCCACCTACGAGCGCCAGCGTGGCGCGCGCCAACGCATACAGGGCGCTCGACGCCGTGTCTCCGAGCGACTCGACCATGCTTGGCGCTCCCGAGACGATCCTGCCGTACTTGGCGGATCACCTTGCTCCGGATGAACCGGACGAGGCAGACGAGAGAGAACGGAACGCGCAAGCGCATGCGTTCCTCTTGACCCTCGGCGTCTGGGAAGTGATGCCGGTGGAGGCGTTCGAGAGGTGGGATGCCCGCGGCAAACGCCTCCCGTGGACGGGGCCACATCAGGACACTCGCATGGAACGCGTGTCCGCTACTGGGGGATGGCGGTTCATTCAGCATCCGTGGGCGGGCGCAGATCACCAGAACGTTTGGATAGCTGAGGACTTTCGCTTTCGCTGGTCGCTTTCCGAGGCTGCCGCACGCGACCCAGCCAAGACGAGCGAGCTCCTCTCGCTCGGTGCGAGCCTGTACTCACGGCTCGATCGAGTAGCGGCCTTCTGCTCGGGGTGCAAGAGCGGAGGTTCTGGACATAGCAGGTGGTACCAGAGCTCCCGGGAAGACAACTACCCGAGCATCCTCGCAGTTCAGCTACAGACCGACCCTTGGGTCCCGGCCGTCGTCGACGGCCATGCGCTGGACACGCCACAGCTTGCGTCTTCTGTTTGGTGGGCGAGCCGGCCGCCCGCGGGCGCGGGCTTACGACAGAGCCCACTACGGTATCTAGCGCTTTGCGATCCGGAAGTGGAGTTAGCGGGCGAGCTTCGTCGACTCGCTCTGATCGACACGCTTGAAACTGCAGACCTAAGTCGGCTCGAGCGCCTACTCGAGACCTTGCGCGAGGGTTTCGACCTCGGTGGGCTTGCCGTCTCCCCCGAATCAACGAGCAGTGCGAGGCAAGCGTTTGTCGGGTTGCACCGCCTCGCTTACGAGCGACTGGAGGAGCTCGCCGAAGACGACTCGGACCCGGTCGCCGACCTGCTTGTACGTGTCGGTGTCCTTTGTGACCTGGGCGACGGCCCGGGATACGTGAGTCCGCCAAGCAACGCACGACATGACGACGGTCGATTCGCCTCGTACAGACGTTACTTTGCCGGCGAGGTTCCGTTCGCGAGCCTTCCCAGAGACCGCAACCAGGTCGCCGCCAGCCTCGGAATACCTCCGTTTGTCGTCTCACTGAAGCGGCGCCAGGGCGACGTTGGCCGAGACGTCACCGACGAGGTCGCCGACCTCCTCGCCGACCGAATACCCGAGCTACTGGCGATCGTCGCGCATCACAGCCTTGGAACGCAGACGCTCGAGCCAGGCAGTCAGCAGTTCGAGGAGCGAGCGAGGCGACTACGGAATCTTCGTGTGCACCAGGTCCGGGACCTCGTCATCGACGCTCGCGTCGAAGGGACCGACAAGACGGCGACAATCGGCGAAGGCGCCGATCAAGACCTATTTCTTGAAGGCGCCACTTCGTCGCAGCCAGTCCTGTTTCACGATCTGGTCGGGGAAGGGTGGAAGGGGGCTTTGCGTCGGAAGCTGGCGCCGCACCTCGCTGCCCTTGTCGAGAATCCCGCGTACACGGCGACCTTCCCAGCGCTGGCGGATCGTCGTCGTCGCGAACGTACTGCCCATCGTCGAGGCGCTGATCGCGCAGCTCCGCGAGATGGACCACGACGTCGTCGCCTGGCTGATGCAGAGGCGCCCTCCGTTCCGCGACTTCCCGCCGCCGCCGTGGGGCGAGACGAGCGACAAGACCGCGCCGCCGGGCGTCAACCTGATCTGGGCGCGCGACAAGGACGACCTCGCGCCGCTCCTGCGCGGGCTCGAGCCGGACGTCCTTCTCTGCTGGGGCTTCTCCTGGAAGATCCCGCAGGAGGCGCTCGACGTGCCCCGCTACGGCTCGGTCAACCAGCACCCGGCGCTGCTGCCGCGACACCGCGGGCCGATCCCGCTCTCGTGGGCGCTCCGCGAGGGCGACCCCGTCTTCGGGATCACCTGGCACCGGATGGACGCCGACTTCGACACCGGGCCGATCCTGGCGCAGAGCTCGGTCCCGATCCTCGACGAGGAGACGACGATGTTCGAGACGGGCCCAAGGATGGTCCCGGCCGGGCTCGCGTTGCTTCCGCAGGTCTTCGAGCGGCTCGCGGCCGGTGATCCCGGCGAGCCGCAGGGCACCGAGGGCGCGTCCTGGGGTGGCATGTTCGAGGAGGACTACGCGACGATCGACTGGTCGGCCCAGACGGCGCGGGATATCCACAACCAGGTGCGGGCGTGGGCCTACGCGTTCGGGATGGGGCCGGTTCCGGGGCCGCTCGCCGAGCTCGACGGCAAGCGCGTGAAGGTGACGCGCACGCTGCTCACCGACCCCGGCGACGGCTCGCCGGCCGTCGACACCGCGGACGGGAAGATCTGGATCCTCGAGTCGGAGCCGTTCGAGACCGATCCACAGGCGTAAGATTGGACGCCGCCATGGAAGAGGACACGGCGATCATCGCCGAACAACTGGCCGAGCTCACCCGGACCGTCGAGGGCATGGCCGCCCAGCTCAAGGCGCTTCGCGAGCGCGCCGACAGCGAGCGGGAGCGGGCCGACAAACAACAAGAGCGCTCGGAGGTCCAGCAGGAGCGCATCGACCTCGCGGCGCGAGAGCTGGCCGAGGTCAGTGATCGCCTGCAGGCTGCCGCGAACGCGCTCCGAGAGTCGATCTGACCGCACAACGCAAAGAAGGCCCGCAAGCGGGCCCCCTCTACTTCCAACGTCCTCGCGGCTGTTACGCGTGGACGAGCTCCTTCTCGACAATCTTCTTCGCGATCACCTCTCCGCCAGTGACCTTCGGCGGATTCGGGAGCACTGTGTCGAGCTTCTCATCGCGCACCCAGGTGGCTGAGAGACGGGTCGACTCGTCGGCCTGTGCCATGGTGTCGAAGAAACCGATCGAGCTCATGACGCCTTCGCTCGTCTCGATCAGGTAGTAGCCGCGGAAACCGTCCAACTTGCTCACGCGGGGGAGGAAGCTCTCGCCGACCTTCTTGGTCAGCTCGTCCGTGCGGGCCCTGTCGATGCCCTCGTACCGTCCAATAGTCGCATGCATATAGCTGCTCCTAACGTTTTTCGTTCAGGGCGAAAAGCTCGGTCGAGCTCTCCTGCACATCGAACCCTAACATATTTCTTGACAACGTGTAGTGACGTGTCTACGTTTTCATACGTTGTCTCCGTTCTCGGTCACCCTGGAGCACGTTCCGGATCGCGAGCTCGGGCCGCTTCTCACGCACCTCGCGGACGCGGGCTTCGAGAATCCGCTCATCAAGCCGGTTCGCGCGCGGGCTGGATCTCGCAAGGCGGCCGCTTCTGCTCGAGGGCGGAAGGCCGATCTCCCGGATGACTGGAGCCTCATACGAAAGCGGGAGGGCGAGTCGTACCAATGGCCGGAGGCCCGCGAACGCTACTCGCGGTACCGCGTGTTCATGGGCACGACACGCTCCGAAGGCGTCGTGCACATCGGGCTCGGCGAGACCACCCGCAAGAAGAAGTGGGGGCGAGACCGAAAGTACGTCGTCGCCTTCCTGAGCAGTGGCGCGCCGCAGAAGCCGCTGGCCGAGTTTCTCGCGGCCGACGACTACAAGGAGTCACGTGAGCTCGTCGCGGTGATCCGCGGCAGCGACGGCGGCCGCCGCATGTACGGACCCGGGGACGCGCTCCCCGAGACGTACGAGGGTTTCAGGACTCAGATGTACGACGATCGAGTCGACTACCCGGGCGTCTGGCACAAGGCCGTCGTCATCGCGCGGGAGGACGATCACGCAACGATGCTCAACCACGCGTTGCTGCAGGGCCGCCGGCGCCAGTCTCTGTAGGGATATTTGTAACACGTGGCACAAATCGGTGATAGACTCCGCTAGCGCGTTAGACCTTGCGCGGTAGCCGCCGAGGCACCACCGCACTACCTCCTCGACTCCCGAACCGGGCCTGAGTGCAAGGGAGAGCGATCCGCTCTCCAGGTGAGTCGTTTCGACGAAGGGTGGTCTGGCATGGCGAACGTCAAGTACTGGCGGAAGATGACCTGGGCGCTCCTGCTCTGGAGTGCCGGGATCGTGGTGTTCATTGGCATCGGCGGGCTCGGAGTATCGGGGGGCGCGATAGGGGTGCTCGGCCTGATCGTGCTGACCGTCATCTGGTTCATGACCCGGCCGCTCTGGCGTTCCGGCCACGGTGCGAGCTGGCGCCCCGTGCGCCGCGTCGACGTCCCGTTCAAGGCCCCGAGGACCGCCACGGAGAAGTAGTCATCTGACGCGGCAGTTGCTTGGCACGCGGTACTGCGTGTTCGTGCCCGAGTCGGACGCGTTCGTCGCCAGCTGCTCCTGCATCATGGCCCGAGCTCGGCTCTTCGACAGGCCGAGGTTGACGCCGATGCCGACGCCGCTCTGGAAGCCGTAGCAGTTCGCCAGGCTTTCGCTGCGCTCCCCGCGCAGGTGCCACGACTCGTGGGCGAGCACCGCGATCGCGCGGGCCGTTCGCGAGAACGACTGCACCTGCTTCTTGATCGCGAGCTGGTAGAGGGTGTCGCAGATCCCGGGCGTCAGGAACGCCTGGTCTCCGCCGACCTCGGCGAGGCCGTCCGCATCCTGGACGAAGCCGACGTAGTCGCCCTTCTCGTCACAGGTGACCGTGGCGGGATGGCGCGCGATTTCGCTCGCCTCGCGGGACAGGATCGCCTCGGTCTGCGCCTGGCGCTCCGACGAGACTGCGTTCCAGCCGCTCGGGCGCGAGGCCGCGTAGAGCAGCGTGCCGACGATCGCGATCGCGGCCACCGCCTCGACGACGTGGAGCCAGCGGAACGTGGGCTCGGCGACGACCGGGGGCGTCGGCTCGGACGGATCCCAGTAGCCCCAGCTGCCGAGCTCGGACAGGTCGCGCTCCTGCGGCCCGCGGTCGGGCGCCTCGGCCACTGCCGCGCCGCGCCTCTTCTGCATCCAGCCGCCGACGAAGAAGTCGAGCTCGAGCCCTAGCGCGAGCAGGAAGAGCAGCCAGACCGGGAACCACGAGCGCACGCCGTAGGGCAGGAGGAAGTACGCGATCACGAGCACGACCACGGCGATCCGTCCGATGCGAAAGAGCCGCGCCCGCCGGCGCGAGTCGGGGGTCATCGTTCGAAGCTAGCTGTTGGAACTGCGCGGGCGGCTTAGGATTGAGCCTATGAAAGGCCAAGACAAACCGAAGAAGCTCGGCAAGAAGGTCCCGCAGAAGTCGCTGAAGGAAAAGCGGAAGGAGAAGAAGGCCAAGAAGGCCTCGGGCGGCACGAGCTTCTAGACGCGCGCGTTGCTAGCGTCGGGGGCCTGGCCCGGAATCCTCTCGCTCCACCTGCGGCGCCGCTCACGGACGGGGAGATCGTCCTGCGGCTGCGGCGTTCGGAAGACGTCCCGCTGATCTCGGCGGCGTCGCACGACCCTGAGACGCGCCGTCGCCTGGACGACGAGCCGATGACCCCGGAGCGCGAACAGAGCAGCCTGGCACGCGTCGAGGAGCAGTGGCACACGGGGATCGCCGCGCCGTTCGTGATCGCGGACGCGGGCGACGACCGCCCGCTCGGGCTCGTCAACCTGCAGTTCGGCGAGGAGGCGACGGTCGCCGTTTCCGTGTTTCCGGAGGAACGCGGTCGCGGTGTCGCGTCACGGGCCCTGCGGCTCGCCGCGACCTGGGCATTGCGAGAGCTCGCCCTCCGCCGCGTCGTCGCCGAGGCCGCAGCGGACAACACCGCGTCGATCCGGGCGATCGAGAAAGCCGGCTTCCGGCGGGAGGGCCTGCGCGACGATCAGGTGAGGTTTTGCCTGCTCCCGGAGGACATCGACCTCCGGTAGCTGCCGCTTACCACTTGGAGCGGCGGCCCTTGCGGCTCGTGTAGACGACCTTCGCCCGCGCGGACTCGAGCCCGCTCTGCTCGTACTGCTCGCCGTGTCCGAGCCGCCGAGCGGCACGGCTCGTGTCGGCCTGCTGGTCAGGGAGAACGAGGGTAATCGCGGTTCCGCTCCGGCCTGCGCGGCCGGTGCGACCCGTCCGGTGGACGTAGCCCTTGTCCTCGGCGGGCGGGTCGTAGTTGATCACGTGCGTGATGTCGTCGAGGTCGAGCCCGCGGGCGGCGACGTCGGTGGCGACGAGCACCGCGACCTTGCCGGACTCGAACTGCCTGAGCGCCCGCTGCCTCGCGTTTTGGGACATGTCCCCGTGCATCGCGGACGCCTTCACTCCGTGACGGGCGAGCTTCGTGACGAGCCGCTCCGCGCCTCGCTTCGTCCGGACGAAGACGAGCGTCGAGTACGACCCACGGAGGTGCTCGACGAGCGTCTCGACCTTCGAATCGGTCGTGACCGCGACGAAGCGATGCTCGATCTCACCCGGATCCTCGGGCAGCGCATCGTCCTCGAAGCGGGACGGGCTGTTCGTGTACGCGCGCGCGAGGTTGCCGACCTCGCCGTCGAGCGTCGCGGAGAAGAACATCGTCTGGCGATTGCGGGGCATTCGCCGCACGATCTTGTCGACCTGCGGCTTGAAGCCCATGTCGAGCATCCGGTCGGCCTCGTCGAGGACGAGGATCCGGACGCCGCTGAGGTCGACGAGCCGGCGCTGGACGAGGTCCTCCAGCCGGCCAGGCGTCGCGACGAGCACGTGGGCGCCCTTGGCGCGCTTCGCCTGCGCGTGCAGCGGGAGGCCTCCGTAGACGGCCGCCACGTTCAGGCCCTTGGCCTTCGCGAGTGGCTGGATCTCGGCGGTCACCTGGGCCGCCAGCTCGCGCGTCGGTACGAGCACGAGGGCGGCTGGACGCCGGTCGTCGCCTGCGGTCCGCTCGACGATCGGCACGGCGAAGACGAGCGTCTTCCCGGATCCCGTTGGTGAGCGCGCGAGGACGTCGAGCCCCGCGAGGGCGTCCGGGAGCGCGAGCTCCTGGATTCGGAAGGGCGATTCGATCTTGCGAGCTGCGAGCGCGTCGACGACTGGGCGCGACACGCCGAGCTCGCGGAAGGACTTGGACATGGTGTTCGACTCCTTTACGGGTTCGAGACTTGCCGACCTCGAAACACCCGTAGGAGGAACGAGAAGCGAATCTCACCGGGCGGCGCGATTGCCGACCGTGTAAACACAGTAGCAGGCCCCCGATTTGCAGGGCCTGTCGGGTGCCGGCCGCTAGAATGAGCCTGTCGGACGCGAATCCGGTCGCGCGCTTGGGGCTTCCGCTTTCGTCGAGAGTTCAATCTCCGAAAGAAAGGAAGGCCATGGCATCAAGCAGTAAACGCCAGCAAACGATGGCGAAGCGCAACCGTGAACAAGCGGTGAAGGAAAAGGCTGCGCTCAAGCTCCAGAAGAAGTACGCCGCCGCGCAGGAGCGGCAGGCGACGGGCCGCGGAGGAGATGCTCGGGCAGGTCGGGCAGGGCCCGCTCTCGCGTCCGGCGGAGACGGAAGAATCATGATGCGCGGCACCATGGCCTGGTTCAACGAGGTCAAGGGGCACGGCTACATCTGGACCGACACCGGCGAGCGGCTCTACGTCTCCCAGGAGGGCTTCGTCGACGGGAACGCGCCGAAGGGGCGATGCGCCGGGTTGGCCGTCGAGTTCGACGTCGCCACGACCGGTGAGGTCCGCGAAGCCGTCGGCAGCGTTCTCGTCGAAAAAGACGATCCTCCGCGCGCCCGGCGGCGACACCGAGCCGGCCGCTAGCGCAGCCGACCCGCCTGCTGGCATCCTGGCCGGGTGAGCCAGGACCTCGCCATCCGCCTGCGCGGAGTCGTCAAGCGCTACGGGGCGATCACTGCGGTCAACCAGCTCGACCTCGACGTGCCCACCGGCACTTGCGTTGGGCTCCTTGGGCCGAACGGCGCCGGAAAGTCCACGACGATGCGGACGCTCACCGCTCAGGCGATCGCCGACGAGGGCGAGATCGAAGTTCTCGGCTATGAGCTTCCGAAGGACTCGAAGCAAGCGCGTGCCGAGTGCGGTGTCGTGCCGCAGCTCGACAACCTCGACGTCACGCTGACCGTCGAGCAGAACCTCCTCGTCTTCGCGCACCTGTACCGGATCGGCCGCCACGACCGCCACGAGGCGATCGAGCGCTCGCTCGAGCTGGCGCACCTCGTCGACCGGCGCGACTCGCGGGTCGACAAGCTCTCCGGCGGGATGCGCAGGCGCCTGCTGATCGCCCGCGCGCTCGTGCACCGGCCGCGGCTCGTCCTGATGGACGAGCCGACCGTCGGACTGGATCCGCAGGTGCGCCAGCAGCTGTGGGCGCTGATCGACCAGCTGCGCTCCGAGGGGACGACGATCCTGATGTCGACGCACTACATCGAGGAAGCACAGCGGCTCGCCGACACGGTTCTGATCATGTCGCACGGCCAGTGCGCCGCTCGCGGCAAGCCGTTCGAGCTCGTCCGCGAGCACGCGGGCACCGAAGTGCTCGAGGTGTACGGGCCGCCATCGCGGCTGGCCGAGGTCGAGTCCGAGGCCGGCGCGTCGGGCCTGAAGACGCGCCGAACCGGGACGAGCGTCTCGATCCTGGGGGTCAACGGCTTCCGCGGCTACGAAGGTGACCGGCGGCCTGCGAACCTCGAGGACGTGTTCGTCCTCCTCACCGGCGAGGAGATCGGTTAATGGCTGCCGAGGCGCGGCCCGCGGAGCTCGGGAGGCTCGAGCGATCGGCCCTGACAGGCGTCCTCGTCCGCGAGATCGTCAACTTCTCGTCCTACTGGCGCTCGGCGACCTTTTCGTCGACGGTCGAGCCGACGATCTACCTGCTCGCGTTCGGCTTCGGCTTCGGCTCGCTCGTCAGCACGATCAACGGCTACAGCTACGTGGAGTTCGTCGGCACGGGGACGGTGGCGACGGCCGTCCTCTTCTCGTCGGCCTTCGCGGCGATGTTCGGGACGTTCGTCAAGTACCAGTTCCAGCGCACCTACGACGCGATCCTCGCCGCTCCCGTCGACACGGAGGAGCTCGTCACCGCCGAGACCGTCTGGATCGCCACGCGCGCGGGCGTGTACGGGTGCGTGCCGATGGTCGTCGCCATCTTCTTCGGGCTCGACCCGGCGTGGGGGATGCTGACGGTGCCGTTCATCGCCTGGCTCTCGGGGCTCGGCTGGGCGGGCTTCGGGATCATGATCGCCGGCTTCGCGAAGTCGTTCGAGAACTTCAACTACGTCGTCAGCGCCGTGCTGACGCCGCTCTTCCTCGTCGCCGGCACCTTCTTCCCGCTGGACGGCTTCCCGGAGTGGATTCAGGTGCTCGCCGCGTTCAACCCGTTGCACGCAACTGTCGAGCTCGTGCGCGACGCCGTGCTGTACGGCTTCGAGTGGGCGGATCTGGCCCGCGTCGGCTTTCTCGCATTCTTCGCGCTGCTCATGTGGCGGATCGCGATCCACGCGATGACGAGGAAGCTGATCGATTGAGCGGGCCTGAGTACGGGGTCGAGCCGTGGGGCGAGGACGACCTTCCGCTCCTGCACAGACTCCTCGGGGACCCGGCGATGACCGAGCACCTCGGCGGGCCCGAGACCCCGGAGAAGATCGAGGAGCGGCACGGCCGCTACCTGGACGGAGGAGGCGAGGAGTCGGCGAAGATGTTCAAGGTCGTCGAAGCGTCCACGGGCGAGAGCGTCGGGTCGGTCGGCTACTGGGAGCGCGAGTCGCACGAGGGGCAGGTCTGGGAGACGGGCTGGATGGTGCTCCCCGAGTTCCAGGGGCGTGGCATCGCCACGGAAGCGACGAGGCAGGTCGTCGAGCTGTGCAGGGCGGAGCAGACGCACCGGTACCTGTACGCCTATCCAGCCGTGGACAACGCGCCCTCGAACGCGATCTGCCGCAAGCTCGGCTTCGAGCTCGTCGACGTGGAGGAGTACGAGTACCCGAAGGGCTCGGGCAACATCATGCGCTGCAACGACTGGCGTCTCGACCTGTTCGGCGGCTGATCGCCGCTTTGCAGGGCAAATCCACGTTTCCTATACTCCCCGGCGTCCTCACACAGGTAATGGTTCTTACTTAGGGGAGGAGGAACCTGATGAGAGACCGATGGACGCGGCTGGCGCTAGCGCTCGCCGCGGTTGGGCTCGTCGCTGTCGGCGCGGTCATTGCCGCGGGCGGGTCCTCGAACCGGAGCACGGCGCAGGTTGCTGTCAGGAATAGCGAGGGCGACCTCACACCTGCTCTGGCGAAGCACCTGGCGCAGCTCCAGCAGTCGATTCCGGGCAAGGGCGGAGAGCCCTCCGGGGAGGCGACCGGGAACGTGCCCGGCAGTGCGACGGCCACTCTGGAGGAGTTCGCCCAGATGGCCTATCCGAAGAAGGACATTCCGCTGTCGAGCCTCAAGGCCACGCGGGCTGCGTTCCAGAAGGCCAGGGTGCGGACACCGGGAGCCAACCCGGCGAGCAACCAGCCTGAATGGGAGCAGGTCGGGCCGGACACGGCGCTGTATCAGTTCACGCCGTTCCGCGACGCCCGCTCGTACGTGCCAACCGAGTTCGCGATGGCCGGGCGGACGACCGATCTGGCGATCGACCCCAACTGCGGGTCGCATCACTCCAGGGGCCGGAGCTCGCGGTGCCGGATGTGGATCACCCCGGCCGGCGGCGGTGTCTGGCGCACGGAGAACGCCCTTGCACCGAAACCGAAGTGGAAGTACCTGTCCGGCAGCTTCGGGATCAACTCGGCCGGCTCGATCACGATCGACCCGAACGATCCGAGCTCGAACACGCTCTGGGTCGGCACGGGCGAGGGCAACACGTGCGGAAGCGGCTGTGTCGCAGGCGTCGGGCTCTACAAGTCGACCGATGGCGGCGACCACTGGTCCGGCCCGTTCGGCACTTCGGCGTTCAACGCGCGCGGTGTCGGTGCGATCAAGGTCAAGCCGGGCAGCCCGAACACGATCTACGCGGCCTCCGCGTTCGCCGTGAGAGGGCATTCGGCCGTGTGCTGCTACGGCGGTGTCAGCCAGTACCGGGCGCTGATCCCGGGCGCGCCGCAGTGGGGCCTCTACCGCTCCACGGACGGCGGGACGAACTGGACGCTCGTGCACAACGGTTCCACGAGCCCCGCCGATTGCGGCACCGACATCCTGGCGATCGCGAACAACACGACGCCCTGCTCGCCGCGTGGCGTGCGTGACATCGAGATCGACCCGTCGAATCCGAACATCGTCTACGCCGCCTCGTACGCGCGCGGAGTCTGGCGCTCGAGCGACAGCGGCACGACGTGGACACAGATCAAGCCGTCGCTGAACGCGGCGATCGGCACCACGAGGCCCGACATCGCCGTCAACCGGCTGCCGAACGGCAACACCCGGATGTACGTCGGCGAGGGCCACACCAGCGCAGCCGAGTACAGCCGGCTCTTCCGGAGCGACAACGTCGCCACCGGGGTTCCGGCGTTCACGCAGATAACGAGCAACAACCCGGCCACTCCGGCCTGGCACACGTTCAACTTCTGCACCGGGCAGTGCTGGTACGACAACTTCGTCTACACGCCGCCGGGCCATCCGGACATCATCTATCATCGGCGGCTCCTACCAGTACGACGAAGACGGCAACACGCTGCCGTACGTCGCCAACCACCGCGCGGTTCTCCGCTCGACGAACGCGGGCGAGAGCTTCACGGACATGACGATGGACGCGACGGACGTCGACCACCCGACCGGCATGCATCCCGACCAGCACCGCCTCGTGACGAACCCGTCGAACCCGGGCCAGTTCTTCGAGGCCTCGGACGGCGGGATCATCCGGAACACGGGCACGTTCGTCGACAAGTCCGATGACTGCGACTCGCGTGGGCTCGCCGAGCCGTACCTGAGCCGCTGTCACGAGCTCCTGTCCGCGATTCCGACGCGGCTGGAGAGCATGAACCGAGGCCTGGGCACGCTCCAGTTCCAGAGCCTCTCCGTGAGCCCGTTCGACAGCGGAGAGCTCCAGGGCGGAACCCAGGACAACGGCACGTGGGAGAACTTCGGAAGCAAGAAGACGTGGCTCCAGACGTTCTGGGGCGACGGCGGTCAGTCGGGCTTCGACGCGACCGACCCGCACTTCCGCTTCCACACGTTCTTCGACGCGTCGCCGGACGTGAACTTCTCCGACGGCGCGGTCACCGACTGGAACTGGATCGCCGACCCGATCTTCGGGACCGGGAACCAGTTCTACGTCGCGATCATCACCGACCCGGTCGTCCACCGGACGATGTACGCAGGGGCCGGGACCGCGACGTCGGGCGGCAACACCGTCGTCCGGACGAAGACGCACGGCATGGGCTCGATGACGCTGGCGGAGCTCCGGCAGCACTGCAACGAGCTGACCGGCGACTTCGCGGTTCCGTGCGGTGACTGGGTCGCTCTCGGCACGACGGCGCTCACTGCCGCCGGCTGGGGCGACCGCGCAGGCGGTGCGATGGCCGCGGTCGAGCGGGCGACGACGGACACGTCGACGCTCTGGGCCGCGACCACGAACGGCCGCGTGTTCATCACCTCGAACGCGGACGCCGATCCTGCGAACTCGGTCGCATTCGTGCGGCTCGACTCGCTGGCGGCGAACGATCCGGACCGGTACGTGACCGGGATCTTCATCGACCCGGACAACGAGAACCACGCCTGGATCTCGTACAGCGGGTTCAACGCCGCGACTCCTGCGACCCCGGGTCACATCTTCTCGGTGACCTACAACCCGGGTAACGGGACCGCGACGTGGACGAGCCTCGACGGAACGCTCGGCGAACTGCCGCTGACGGACGTCGTCCAGGACGCCGACAGCGGCGACCTGTACGTCTCGTCCGACTTCGGCGTGCTGAAGCGCTCCGGCGCCGGGCCGTGGACGGTTGCGGCTCCGGGGATGCCGAACGTCGAGGTCGCAGGCCTGACCTACGTGCCAGGCAGTGGCCACGGGCGTCACGCGGACCGCATCATCTACGCGGCTTCGCACGGGCTCGGAGCCTGGAAGCTCCAGCTCAAGCACGGCCACTAGCTCATCGCTTGTGGGGGTCGCCTCCGGGCGGCCCCCACCGGCGCCTCGGGCGCATGTCACGCCGGCCATGCGCAGCGAAACTCGCCGCGGGCCGCATGTCGCGCGAGTTTCGCTTGAGCATCGACGCCGTTCCCCGACCCCCATGGCGTCTCGCCTCAACTCAACCAAGCCCGGGGGTGGTTGACCAATACCCCTTTCGGGGGATCCCCTGGCCACTTCACTTCGGGGCCAAAGCTTCTGTTTTCGCGCGAAAGCTTCACTTTTGCGGCGGAAAGAACTAGCGTTCAAGGATCTCTGCGTACGCACGGACCCGGCCGGCCAACCCGTCGGCGCCGTCTGCGCTCGGTGAGCGCATCAGGCAACTGCGCATCGCGCGCGGCTTGACGCAGACGAAGCTTGGGCTCGGCCGCTTCTCGAAGGAGTACGTGAGCCAGATGGAGCGGGGCCGAGTCCGGCCCAACGAGGCTGCTCTCGAGTGGCTCGCTGAGCGACTCGAGGTCACGCGACGGTTCCTCGAGACCGGCGTCTCCTCACCCGAGCACGAGCGCACGGCTAGCGTGATCTCGGGGGCGGAAGCGGCGATCGCCGCGAGAGAGTTCGACCAGGCGATCGCGAGCCTCGACGGCCTGGGTGAGACCGGCGTGGCCCTCGAGCCTGACCTCGAGCTCCGTGCGGTTCTCGCCGGGGCGACGGCTCGCTCCGAGCTGGGGCGGATCGATGAGGCGCTCTCCGTGCTGATGAGGGCGCGCGACCTCGTCGACGCCGAGTCGTTCACGGACGTCGATCGCGCCAACGTCCTCTTCCACATCGGGCAATGCCGTTACCGGCTCTCGTCTGTGCCTACGGCCGCCGCCCTCTTCACTGAGGCGCTCGAGCTCATGCGCCGTTCCGAGGCGGTCGACGACCGGCTTCGCTGCCGGATCCTCCGCTGGCGGTCCCGCTGCTACCGACGCCAGGGCGACTGGGAGGCGGCCCGCGCCGATGTCGAGGCAGCACTCGAGCTCTCGGAGCGGCTCGGCGACGGTGAAGCTCTCGCACACGGGTATTTCCAGGCGTCGATCATCGCCGAGCGCCGGGGTCACTGGGCGCTGGCGCGTTCCTACGCCGAACGGGCGAAGGAGCACTACGAGGAGCAGGAGGACAGGCTCAACGTGGGCCGCCTGCTCAACAACCTGGGAGGTCTCACCTTCCTGCTCGGGGACGCGGATCGAGCAGTCGACTACCTCAAGGAGGCTTTCACAGTCGCGCTCGAGGTTGGGAGCAAGCCGGACGCGGCGCAGGCCGTTTCCTCGCTCGCCCAGGTGAACCTCCGCACAGGACATGTCGCGCTCGCCGAGGAGCAGGCACAGCAGGCGCTGGGTCTCCTCGACGGCCGAGTCGACTTCCTCGACGAGCAGGGAAATGCCCAGTTGGTGCTCGGACGCGCGCTGCTCGAGCAGGGCCGGCTCGAGGAGTCGGAGGAGGCGCTCGCCGCCGCCGAGACGGCCTTCGAGCAGCTTTCGTCTGGAAGCCACCGGGCCGCCGCCTGGACCGCCCAGGCAGACCTGAGCGTTCGACGCGGCGACAAGGACACGGCCTTGAACCTGTACCGCCGGGCGGCGGAGACCCTCCAGGACTTCCGCTTCTGATGAAGACCCGTCTCGCACCTGTCCTGCTCGCCGCGCTCGTCGTCGTCGGCGGGACGGCTGCGCGCGCGCACGCCGAAGGTCCGGTGTCGACGTCCATCCCCGTCCTTGCGCAGTCGGTCGACTTCACCGACCCGGCGGCCGTACCCCCGGGGATGACCGCCGTTTTCGTTCCTGCTGTGGGGGATGGGTTCGCCGATGGCGGCGACGGCTTCGCCGACGGCGGGGACGGCCCAGGCGGGCTCGAATGGGTCGTCCCGGCCTGTCTGCCGGACGGCTTCGCCGACGGGGGAGACGCGCCGGTGCCCGAGGGGTTCGTCGCGGCGCTCGCCCAGCCCGTCGGCGACGAGTTCTGGTACGTCGGCTTCGTCCCCGACGGCCTCGTTCCCGTGCTCGCCTGGGCTCCACCCGACGGCTTCGCGGACGGCGGAGACTTGCCCGTGGGCTTCGTCCCGGTCCTGTTTGCGGCAACCGACGACCAGCCCGAGAGCACCGGAGGTTAGACCGACCAAGCTTCTCCTCTCCCCGACCCCACCGGCCGAGTGGCGAACGAGCGGGCCGTACGCTCACAGCGCTGCTCGGCCGGCCCCTTTTTTCGGCGCACGCCGAAGGTGCGTGTCTGGGAGCGGGCGTGATCAGCAATGAGGGAGGGAGCCAGTCGGCTCCCTCCCTCGTTTGAGTCAGGTCTACGGGCCGACGGTGAGCTTGGCCTCGTAGATGTTCTGGTTGCGGTTGCCGATGTTGTTCGTCGGCGGTCCCGCGTCGTCGCTCAGGTCGCATTGCCGCGGCGGGCACGTCACGGTTGTCCGCCCACGCGACGTGGACGATGTTGCTCGTCCCGTTCCAGAAGGCGTCGAGCTCGTTGTAGTCGCCGTGGAACGCGACCGTGCCGCCGCCGAACATGCGGCAGTTCCCGTTGTGCGAGACGTTCGTCACCCGCGTCGGGGCGTCGAACGTCGGCCATGAGGCCCCGTTGCAGTTCGTGCACGAGTAGTAGACGTCGAGCGCCTCGTTCGTCGGCGTCACCGAGTTCCGGAAGTCGTACCAGGCGACGCTCAACGTGCCGTGCGAGACCTCGATCGTCGGGAAGATCTGGTGTCGCGGCGGTGAGACGTCCGTGTTCACCTGGACCGCCGGGCCGAAGCTGGCGCCGCCGTTCGTCGAGCGCTGCGCGTAGATGTCGTAGTCGCCCGCGACGAGGTTCTGATACGCGACGTAGACGATGTTCGAGTTCGTCGTGTCGGTCGCGAGGAACGCGAACGTCGGCGTCCGGAATGCGACACCAGGCGCCTGGGACGAGTCGATCGTGTTCACGACCAGCGGCTGCGACCAGTGCTGTCCGCAGTCGGTCGACTTGACGAAGTTGATCGAGTCCACGCCCTGTGAGCTGAAGGACTCGAACGCGACGTAGACCGTCCCGTTCGGGGCGACCGCGATGTCGGCGCCCTGGTTGTGCGAGGCCGCCCCCTGGCCGCCGGTCGAGATCGTGTGCGGCGGCGACCACGTCACGCCGCTGTCTGTCGAGCGGCTGAACATGACGGGTGAGCTGCCCTGCTGGCCGTGGAAGTTCGTGTCCGCGTAGTAGACGTTGCCGGAGCACGGGCTCGCGGCCGGCGAATTGAGATCGACCTCCATCCACGGCTTGTCGGTGAAGTTGCCGGCGAACCCGCTCGGGACCGCGAAGCCGACCGCGCCGCGATCGACGATCGCCGTCCCCGCGTAGGTGAAGTGCGGCAGGTTGCCGGGTGTCGTCGTCGTGCTCGCGGTTGCCGGCGTGCCGGGCGTATAGAGGTAACGCGCGACGAAGCCGACCGTGTCGAGTGGACGCTCGCCCGGGTCGCGGTCGCGATTGAAGGCGATCCCGCCGACGAGCAGGTTCCCCTGGCGGTCGAAGCGGATCACCGGATCGCCGGCTCCGTCGAGACCGAGGAGCGGCGAGGCCTGTCCGGCGGCAGACGTGTCGGTCGGGAACCCGGGCACCATCGTCTGGAAGCCGTCAGGGAACGGCGGTGCGCCCGACCACGTGGTCCCGCCGTCGAACGACAGGTAGATCGGCATCCATGTGTCGGCGGTGTGCGGCACCATCCGGTAGTCGTTTGCGGCTTCCGCGACGATGTCGCCGATCTGGCCGGTGACCGGCGAGGCCTGCCGATCGTTGATCGAGACCGTCGTCTCGTTCGACTGGCGGTTCTGTGCGTCCTTGCTCGGCGTGACGTTCCCGAGCCCGCCGTCGACATTGTTGTTGTCGTCGGTGACCTTGACGTTGGGCCCTACGACCGCATGGCTCCCGAGCACGCTCGGCGAGAGCACGAGCGCGCATGCGAAGAGCGCGGATACCAGGGCCAATGAGAGACGGTTCTTCATATCCCCTCCTTGCCTCTCTCCCGTGGACCCCGGGGTCCTACCAAATCGGCTCTCTGGGAGGCGTCCTAGGCCGCTCTTAGAATGGGCCGTCCGTTGGCTGCCGAGTTCGTCCACCTGCACGTCCACTCCGAGTACTCGATCCTCGACGGTGCCTGCCGCATTCCCGCTCTCGCGGCGCGCGCCGCGGAGCTCGAGATGCCGGCCGTCGGGCTCACCGACCACGGCTCGCTCGCGGGCTCGGTGCAGCTCTACAAGGAGGCCACGAAGCAGGGCGTGAAGCCGATCATCGGCTGCGAGGTCTACGTCTGCGACGACGCCTCGAAGCAACAGAAGGGCTACGCGCACCTGACGCTCCTCGCCGAGTCGAACGAGGGCTACGGGAACCTGATCAAGCTCGCGTCAGCGGGCTATTTGCAGGGCTATTACTACAAGCCGCGTGTCGACTGGAGCCTGCTCGAGACGCACGCGAAGGGGCTGATCGCGCTGTCCGGATGCCTCTCCGGGCGTGTCTCGAAGGCGCTCGAAGAGTCGAGAGAGGCGGACGCCGCGGCCGACCTCGACCGGCTCGTCCAGGTCTTCGGCCGCGAGTCGACCTACGTCGAGATCCAGAACGCGGGGCTCGCCGAGCAGGCGCGGATCAACCCGCAGCTCGCGAAGCTCGCACAGGGCACCGGCCTCCCGCTCGTCGCGACCGGCGACGTGCACTACCTGCTCCATGAGGACGCGCGCGCGCACGAGGCGCTCCTCTGCATCCAGTCGGGCGACTCGCTGAAGAACCCGTCGCGCTGGAAGTTCGACACCGACCAGTTCTATTTCAAGACGCCCGCCGAGATGGCGCAGGACTTCGCCGAGTACCCGGCCGCGCTCGCGACGACGCTCGAGGTCGCGGAGCGCTGCTCGGTCGAGATCGAGCTCGGCACGATCCGCCTGCCGAAGTACCCGGTGCCGGAAGGTCGCGACGCGTTCGACTACCTCGTCGAGCTGTGCGAGAGAGGCCTGGAGAAGCGGTACGAGCACGTGACGCCGGAGATCCAGGAGCGGCTCAAGTTCGAGCTGAAGACGATCCGCGAGATGGGCTTCGCGGACTACTTCCTGATCGTCTGGGACTTCGTGAACTTCGCGAAGCGGAACGGGGTCTCGGTCGGGCCGGGTCGCGGCTCGACGGCTGGCTCGCTGGCCGCGTACGCGCTCGAGATCACGGACGTCGACCCGATGCGCTACGACCTGCTCTTCGAGCGCTTCCTCAATCCGGGCCGCAAGTCGATGCCGGACATGGACATCGACTTCTCCGTCGCGGGGCGCGACCGCGTCATCAACTACGTGGCCGAGAAGTACGGGCGCGACCGAGTGGCGCAGATCATCACGTTCGGGACGATGATGGCCCGCGCGGCCGTGCGCGACGCCGGGCGGGTGCTCGAGGTTCCCTACGGCACCGTCGACAAGGTCGCGAAGCTGATCCCGGAGGGCGTCAAGGTCTACCTCGACGACTGCCTGAAGCCAGGATCGGAACTGAAGGCGGCCTACGACGGCGACCCGCTCGTGCGCGAGATCGTCGACCTTGCGAAGCCGCTCGAGGGGCTCGTGCGCCAGGACTCGATCCATGCCGCGGGCGTCGTCATCTCCGACCGGCCGCTGACTGACGTCGTGCCGTTGCAGCGGAAGGGCGAAGGGGAGGAGACGGTCACGCAGTTCGGGATGTGGGACGTCGAGGCGCTCGGCCTGCTGAAGATGGACTTCCTCGGGCTTCGGAACCTCGACGTGATCGACAAGGCCGTGGCGTTGATCGGAAACGGGCTCGACATCGCGAAGATCCCGATGGACGACCGCAAGACGTTCGAGATGCTCGCGCGCGGGGACGCGATCGGCGTCTTCCAGTTCGAGTCGTCGGGCATGCGCGAGGCGCTGAAGCAGGTGCGTCCGACGGAGTTCGAGGACCTGATCGCGCTCGTCGCGCTCTACCGGCCGGGCCCTATGGGCTACATCCCGCTGTACGCGAAGCGGAAGAACGGCCGGGAAGCGGTCAACTTCATCGACCCGCGGCTCGAGGGGATCACAGGGGTCACGCACGGGATCTGCATCTACCAGGAGCAGTACCTCGAGATCGCCAAGCGGATCGCCGGGTTTTCGCCTGCGGAGGCGGACGACCTGCGCAAGGCGATCGGCAAGAAGATCCACGAGCTGATGGCGTCGCTCAAGGAGAAGTTCCTCGAGGGCTGCGCCCAGAGCGACACGCCGCCGGCCGTCGCGAACCAGCTCTGGAAGGACATGGAGTCCTCGCAGGACTACTCGTTCGGCAAGGCGCACTCGGCCTGTTACGCGATGATCGCCTACCGGACGGCCTGGCTGCGTGCGAACCACTCGCGCGAGTACATGGCCGCACTGATCTCGTCCGTGATGAACACGAAGGACCGCGTGCCGTTCTACGTGAGCGCGTGTCACGAGATGGGAATCGAGGTCGAGCCGCCGGACGTGAACGAGTCGGAGTGCGACTTCGCGGTCGTCGAGGGGAAGATCCGGTTCGGGCTGAACGCGGTCAAGAACGTGGGGGACACGGCGGCGCGGAGGATCGTGGGCGCGCGAAAGTCGGGCCCGTTCACCTCGTTGTGGGACTTCACCGAGCGGGTCGATCCGCAGGTCGTGAACAAGCGGGCGCTCGAGGCCCTGGTCAAGTGCGGCGCGTTCGACTCGACCGGTGCCTCGCGAAAGGGGATGTTCGACGCGCTCGAGCAAGCGCTGGGGTCCGGCGCGGCTCGGCAGGAGGCGTTGATGTTCGGCCAAGAGTCGATGTTCGAGGTCGAGCATCCTCCGATCACCGGCGAGGAGTACGAGAAGAACGAGTTGCTGCGGCTCGAGAAGGAGACCCTGGGCGTGTACGTCTCGGAGCATCCGTTGCAGTCGATCCGTGAGCAGCTTCGGCGCAAGACGGACGCGCCGCTGGCCGAGATCGAGCGGCGGCGCGACGGCGAGGTCGTGACCGTGGGCGGGATCGTCGGCGCGATCAAGCAGCTGACGACGAAGAAGGGCGAGCCGATGGTGTTCATGCGGCTCGACGACCTGACCGGGTCGACCGAGGTCGTCGTCTTCAACTCGGTCTACGGGGCCTCGCGCGATCTGCTCGAGGTCGACGAGGTGCTGGTCGTCAAGGGCCGCGTCGACCACAAGCAGGAGGGCGAGACGAAACTGATCGCGCTCGAGGTGACGCCGTTCGAGGCGACGCCGGAGCGACGCGAGGTGGTGCTGCGTGTCGACGCGACGAAGGCGCCTGCGGGGCTGGTGCGAAGTCTCGCGTCGGTCGTCAGAGAGTTCCCGGGCGAGATTCCGGTGCTCGTGGCGATCTCGACCTCGCAGGGCCAGACGACCCTCGCCCTCGGCCCGGACTACCGCGTGAAGCCGGAGCCGGACTTCTTCGCAGAGGTGAAGTCGCTCCTGGGCGAAGCCGCCGTAGCCTAGGCCCGCCCGACGGGGCGGATTGGCCCCCCTCATTTGGCCGTAGGCACGAAGTCGGTTTCAATCGAGCGTGTGGAGCGAGCAATTGCTGCGCTCGTTGGGCTGCGCGAGGTTCTCCGCAACGAGAACCTGCGGCGAGTCGAGCTTGCCTGGGGAGCTGCCATCGCGGCCGAGTGGGCGCACTTCGTCGCCTTCGGAATCTACGCGTACGACGAGGGCGGGGCGGTCGCCGTCGGGATCGCGGGCGTCGTCCGGATGCTCCCCGCCGCGATTGCCGCGCCGTTCGCAGCGTCGCTCGGAGACCGCTTTCGCCGCGAGCGGTTCCTGCTTGCGAATGCGCTCGTCGGCTGCGCCGCGCTAGCCGCTTCAACGGTCGCCTTCCTTGCCGGAAGCGTGGTCCTGGTCTTTGCGTTCGCCGCCGTCGTCGGGCTGGCCTGCACGCTCGTGCGGCCGGCGCTGCAGGCACTGCTGCCCTCGCTCGCCCGAACGCCGGAAGAGCTGATCGCCTCCAACGGTGCAACCTCGACGCTCGAAGGCCTCGGCACGCTGGTCGGACCGCTCGTGGCCGGCGTGCTCGTTTCGGTCATGGACGTGGGGCTCGCATTCGCGGTCGGAGCCTTGGCGTTCCTCGTCGCCGCCGTGCTCCTGGCGCGGGTGACGGTCGAAGGTCGCATTCGCGTGACGGCGGCGGCAGGTGAGAGCACGGTTCGACTGCTGCTCGGTGGCTTTCGCGCGGTCGCCCGCAGGCCGAAGCCTCGCCTCGTCATCGGGCTCGTGCTCGCGCAGACCTTCGTCCGCGGCTGCCTGAACGTTCTGATCGTCGTAGCGGCCTTCCGAGTGTTCGACGCAGGAGCCGGGGCAGTCGGCTACATGACTGCGGCGATCGGCGTAGGGGGCCTGATCGGAGCCGTCGGCGCGGTCACGCTAGAGCCGCGACGCCTGGCGAAAACGTTCGGCTTCGCACTCGTCTTCTGGGGGATTCCGATCGTGCTCCTCGCTCCGTGGCCAGAGCTCGCGGTGGCGCTCGTGGCGCTCGCGGTCGTGGGCGCGGCGAACAGCGTCGAGGACGTCGCCATGTTCACCCTCATCCAGCGGATCGTCCCGGACGCGCTCCTGACCCGTGTGCTCGGCGTGCTCTGGGGGCTGGCCATGGGGGGCGTTGCGCTCGGATCCCTCGCCGCGCCTGCGCTCGTGTCGGCGATCGGGCCTCGAGCGGCGTTCGTCGCCGTGGGCGCCATTCTCCCGCTGCTGACGCTGCTCACGTGGCGGCGGCTGGTCGAGATCGACCGCTCGACTGCGGCACCGGCGACCGAGCTCGCGCTGATCGCGGGGGAGCCGATGTTCGCGCCGCTGCCGCTGGCCGCGAAGGAGCACATGGCGGCAGCGCTCGTTCCGGTGACGGTTGCTGCCGGGGAGATCCTGATCACCGCGGGAGACCCGGGCGATCGCTTCTACATCGTCGATGAAGGCGAGTTCGAGATCTCCGCCGAAGGTCTTCATACGCGGGCGCAAGAGGGAGACCACTTCGGCGAGATAGCGCTC
The DNA here is from genome assembly GCA_963794605.1 of uncultured Actinomycetes bacterium. Taxonomy (GTDB): domain Bacteria; phylum Actinomycetota; class Thermoleophilia; order Gaiellales; family Gaiellaceae; genus VAXT01. Next base: position 173,282 of record CAWCEN010000004.1, on the reverse strand, counting down.
CTTCGGGACATCGCGCGAACCGCGACGGTGCAGGCCGTCGTCGACTCAAAGGTGTGGGCGCTGGAGCGTGACGACTTCCTCGCGGCCGTCACCGGCCATCCGGGTGTACGCGCCGCAGGGGAAGCGGTCGTCGAAGAGCGGCTTGCGTCACACGCTCTTTCGTAGCCGAGCCGGTGGGAAAGCGAGCGCCACCATCTCGGCGCTCGCTCCCCCAGTCCGGCGTGGTCAGTTCCGCTCGCCTACTTCCTCCGCCTCGCGCGTGTCATCGCCCGCGTCGTCCTTGCTTCCCCCCGCGTAGTAGTCGCCGACCGTCGAGCGATAGTCGTCCTCGCGGTAGTGGTCCTTGTCGAACTCGGGCGCATTCTCGATCTCGTCCTTCGTCCGATCGATATACACCTTGTCTTCGTCTCGGTCGACACGCTCGACGGTGCCAGCTGGTAGCAGCACCTTCTTGCCGAAGATCCAGACCCCGGTGTCGACGACGATGTAACTCTCGCCGACGTTCTGAGTGGCCTCGTCAACCTTGCCAATCGACCCGTCGACCGCTTCAACGTCGAATCCAGTCAGGTCCATCCGGCCGACGGTCTCGGGATATGTCCACAGATCGCTGTTCATCGTCTTCCTCTAGACTTTCAGCAAGCGCTGGAAGAACGCGCGGTATCGGGTCAGGGCCACGCGAAGGTCCTCGGTCGAGGCTTCCTCGCCCTTGTTCCACTGCTCCTCTAGCCCCGATCGGGTCTCGGCGAAGCCGTTCGTCAGCCTCTCGACGAGATCCGAGACTAGGTCGTCCGCCTTCTGGACCGACTCGCGCGGCTCGTCGACGAACCCACGCTGGACTTCTTCCCACCTCGATCGGAAGCTCTGAGCCTCGTCGTCGGCGAAGAGCGCCTGATCCTCCTGGCCGTCCTGCGCCTCGTCCCTTCTCGTCCCCTGCCGTGCCTGCTCCTCCTGCTCCTGCTGCTCTTGCTGTTCCTGCTGCGTCTTGCTGCTGCTGTTGGTCGGTCGTCATCGGTTCGCCTCCTCTCGGGCTGCCGTCTCGTTTTTCTCGAGCAACTCGGTGAAGAGCGCTCGGTAATGGACGAAGCCCTGCCGAAGATCCTCCGTCCCTGCCGACCCATTGCTGTTGCTCGCCTTCACGTAGACGGCATGTGCGGCCCGGTAGTTCTCGACGACGTCTGGATGGTCGACGGAGATGTCCGCCGCCCGCTGATCGAACTCGTCGATCGGGTACCCCCGGTCTCGCATCACCTCCGTCACGAGCCGATCGGCCTTGGTCAAAGCGCCGGAAGGGTCGTCGACAAAGTGACTCTGGACGCCTTCCCACGAGGCCGTGTACCTCGCCTGCGCCTCTGGCGAGAGCGGCACGATGTCGAGCTGTTCGCGCTTGCGCTCTCGGTCGGCGAGCTCCTTCTCCGCGGCCCGGCGCTCACCCGCCTCCGACACGGTCCGGTCGTACTCCGAGCCGAACCGTTCCTGGAGGTGCGACCTCTTGCGTTGTTGTGTCCATGCCGCGATCGCTCCGATCACCACGAGCGCTGCGACCACGACTAGGACGATCCAAGCCCATGTAGGCATGACCCCTCCTCTGTCTAGTGCGACGTAAGGCGAAGTAAGACCTACCCGGAGGCGGGGTCTTGGCAAACGCGAGGGGCGATTCCGGCACAATCCCCGCGTGGCCGACTGGCGGATCCGCGGCACGTACCTCGAGTTCTGCAACTGCGACCCGGGCTGCGGCTGCAACTTCCGCGGGCTCCCGAGCTCGCCCGAGGGCAACTGCCAGGCCGTGATCAGCCACGTGATCGAGGAGGGCTCCCGGGACGGGGTCGACCTTGCAGGCGCCAAGGTCTCCTGGGCGCTCTGGTGGCCGGGCCCGATCCACGACAAGGGCGGGCGCGGGCGCGCCTACGTCGATGCGCAGAACGACGAGCAGTACGAGGCGCTCGCGCGGATCTGGCGCGGGGAGGAGGGCTACGGGCTGTTTGAGATCTTCAACTCGACGCTCGACGAGCCGACTGCGGTCGAGCGCGCCGCGATCGACATCTCCGTCGACGGGAAGCGATCACGAGTCGCAGTCGCCGGAGTGACCGAGAACCAGATGACGCCGCTGACGAACCCCGTAACTGGCGACGAGAACGACGTGCGCATCGTCAAGACGACCGGGTTCATCTGGCGGGACGGCGAGATCGCCGAGAGCGAGCGCTTTCAGATCGACCTGCCCGAGATGAGCTGGGATCTGGCACAACGGCACGCGGTGTACTCGCTGTTCGAGTACTCGAACGCGTAACGCCGCTGTTCTGGCCGTTCCCGACTAGCTGCGGACTGCTGTGCCGATCTCGATCGCGACGTCGAGGGACTGCACCGAGACGACTCTGCCATCGACCCGCTTCGCGGCGTCCTGCCGCAACCCTGCGGCAACGCGCTCGCTCTCGTCCATCGCCATGCGGTTCTCCCACAGCGTCATCGACATGATGGCGCCGTCCTCGTAGTCCACGCACACGTAGCCTCCCTTGAGGCCCTGCGTTCCCTCGAGTTGGCTAACCGCGTCGTGGAACGCGTCGATCGCTTCTTGCGTCCGGCCGGGCTCGACCTCGTACCGTGCGACTCTGGCGAACATGCTTGGAACCCTAATAGGGATTGGGGTGTAGTAGCCAACAAACGTGGTGAGCCGGCCACCTGAAGACAGCGAGCTCGTGGAGCGGGCTCGTCGCGGAGACAAAGGCGCCTATGAGGAGCTCGTGCGTGCACATCAGGGGATCGCGTTTCGCACCGCGTACGTCGTCGCAGGGAATGCGAGCGACGCCGAAGAGGCTGCTCAGGAGGCGTTCGTCAAGGCGTATCGCGCGCTCGGACGCTTTCGTTCGGGCTCGCCGTTTCGGCCGTGGCTGCTCCGGATCGTGGCCAACGAGGCACGGAATCGCCGTCGCTCCGCTGGGCGCCGCGCGGCCCTCTCGCTGCGCGCCGCCACCGAAGAATCCTCGGGGGGCGCGGCTCCGTCCCCCGAGGGCGTCGTGCTCGCCGGCGAGGATCGGGAGCGTCTCCTGGAAGCGGTCAACGGTCTGCGCGAGGAGGAGCGGCTCGTGATCGCGTGCCGCTTCTTCCTCGAGCTGTCGGAGGAGGAGACTGCCGCGGCACTGGACGTTCGGCTCGGCACGGTCAAGTCGCGCACCTCGCGTGCGCTCGCGCATCTGAGGGAGGCGTATGGCTGAGCTCGGGACTGCGCTTCGGGAACTCGGGCGCGACGTGGCGTTTCCGCCGACCCCCGATTTTGCGTCGGCGATCCGCGACCGCCTCGAACGACCGCCTCGCTTCTCGCGGCGCCCCGTGGCGATTGCGCTTGCGGTCGTCGTCGTCGCTGCGATCGCAGCTGTGCTTGCAGTACCGCAGTCGCGTTCGACGATCCTCGATTGGCTCGGCCTGCGGAACGTCAGCGTCGTCCGGGTCGAGAAGCTGCCGGAGGTGCCCGCTCAAGGCCGACTCGACCTAGGGAAGCAGGTCACGCTCGACGAGGCCAAGCGCCGCGCGCCGTGGCTGCGTGTCCCGGATAGCGAGCCGGACAGCGAGCCGGACAGCGTCTGGGTAAGCGAATCGCTCCCCGGCGGCAAGCTCTCCCTCCTTTGGGGGACGCCGTCCAACGTCCGACTGCTGCTGACCGAGTTCACGGGGCGGAGCTACATCGAGAAGGTCATCGACGGCGACACGCAGGTCGAGCGAGTGAGGATCGGCGACGCGGGCGTGTGGTTCCAGGGCCCGCACGTGGTCATGTTCCAGGACCGCGACGGCCGGTTCCGTGAGAGCCATGCGCGCCTGGCTCGGAACACGCTCGTCTGGCAGGTCGGCGACGTCACGCTCCGGCTCGAGGGCGGTTTCACAAAAGACGAAGCGGTGCGGATCGCGCGCACCGCCTCGTAAAGCTTTTGTGAAAAGTGGAAATCACCCCCTATAGGGAGATCCGCTCCTGTCGTCTGACCGAACAATGAGGGCAATCGGCGAGAAAGGACAGCGTGGCGGTCACTGACATCACCCTGGCGGATCCAACGGAGATGGAGCGCATCGAGCGTTGGCGAGCGGAAGAGCTCGAGCGTGCCGGGTACGAGCCGCGTGCAGCTGGTCGACTTGCGGTGCGACACGATGTTGATCTGCATGTCGCAGTCGACTTGCTCGAGCGTGGCTGCCCAGCGGATCTTGCCCTCAGAATCCTGCTCTAGCTAGCAGGCGTCCTGGCATCCCGGCAGAATCCCTGCCCGTGATCGCCTCGATCCCCTCGCCGCACGCCGGCACGATCGACATCGGGCCGCTCGTCCTGCACATGTACGGGCTGACGCTCCTCGTCGCGATCGCGGCGTGCGTCGCCCTGACGGGCGTGCGCTGGGTCAATCGAGGCGGCGACTGGGATCTCATTTTCCGCGTGGCGGTGTGGGGCGTTGCGGTCGGGATCGTCGGCGCCCGGCTCTACCACGACGTCACGAGCTGGGGCGAGGTGCCCGACCCGAAGTGGAAGGGTATCTTCGAGGTCTGGAAGGGCGGCCTCGGCGTCTGGGGCGGGATCCTCTTCGGGTGCATCGCGGGGGCGATCGTCGTCTACCGGAGCGGCGAGAGCGTGACCCGGATGATGGACGCGGCGGCGCCTGGCCTGCTCCTCGCGCAAGGCATCGGGCGGATCGGCAACTGGTTCAACCAGGAGCTGTACGGGAAGCCGACCGACCTGCCGTGGGGGCTCGAGATCGACATCGACCATCGCGTGCAGGGCTACGAGCAGTACTCGACCTTCCACCCGACCTTTCTCTACGAGCTGATCTACGACCTATCGATGGTCGGGGTGCTGTTGCTGATCGACTGGCGGTGGCGCATCCGCGCGCCCGGCTTGTTCGCGCTCTACGTGTCCTTCTACACGTTCGGGCGGTTCTTCGAGGAGCTGCTGCGGATCGATCCCGCACACGAGATCGCCGGTTTGCGGCTGAACGCGTGGGTCTCGCTGATCCTGTTCGTGCTCTCGACCGCGTTCTTCATCTGGTGGCAGTTCTTCGGCGGGAAGTTCAAGTCGTGGCGGCGCAAGGGGGGCGAGGAGGACCCGGACCGCGGGCCGAGAATGGCAATCCCTCGTGGAAGGCGCGTCCGACCCGGAAATTAGCCTGCGGGCGGTGAGCGTCCGAGAATTGGAGCTCGACCTCGACGCGTTCGAGGGCCCGTTCGACCTGCTTCTGACCCTCGTCCTTCGGGAGGAGCTGCCGCTGGCCGAGGTCGACGTGGCCGGGATCGTGCTTGCGTTCGTCGAGCGGCTCGCCGAGCGTGAGGAGCTCGATCTCGACGCATGCGGGGAGTTCCTCGTCCTCGTCGCGGCGCTGCTCGAGCTGAAGGCGCGCAGCCTGTTCGCGGGTGAGGCGGAGCTCGAGGATCTCGAGCCCGGTGAGGCGGCGGAAGAGCTGGCGCGGCGCCTTGAGGAGTACCGGAGGATCAAGGGCGCTGCGGAGTGGCTGGCGGAGCGGCTCGCCTCGGAGCGGGATCGTTTCTTCCGGCTCGGCCCCGCACCATTGGCGCCGCGCGGGGAGCGGAGGTTGGCGCCTCAGGATCCGGCCGCGCTGGCGGTGTTGCTGCAGGCGTTGGTCGCCGAACCGCCGGAGGTGTCGCTCGCGCATCTTGAGCTGCGGTTCCCGCCCGTGTCACGGTTCCTGGAGCAGTTCCGGGCCGTGCTCGGGCGCCGTCAGCGGTTCGATTTCGACCACGAGGTCGCGGGGCTGACGCGGGTCGAGCAGGCGGTCGCATTTCTCGCCCTGCTCGAGCTGCGGCGGGCCGACGAGATCACGCTCGAGCAGGCAGCGCCGTTCGCGCCGATTCGCGTGTCCCGCGGAGTCGTCGAGGAGGAGGTCACATGGAACGTCCGCTCCGCCTGATCCAGGCCAACCCGCTCGATTCGCTCGCGCGGACGATCGAGGCGCTGCTCGTCGTCGCCTCGCAGCCGCTGACCGTCGATGCGATTGCTGAGGCGTGTGCGGACGAAGCCGAGCGCGTCGAGACGGCGCTCGGGCTGCTCGGCGACCGGTATCGCGAGGGTCGGAGCGGGATCGTGCTGGAGCAGGTCGCGGGCGGCTGGGCGTTCCGCGCGTCGCGGGAGGCCGCCGAGGCGTGCGGGCGGCTCTTCGAGCGTCCCGTGGAGCGGAACCTCTCGCAGGCGGCGTTGGAGACGCTCGCGGTGGTCGCGTACATGGGTCCGTGCTCGCGGCCGGAGATCGCACGCTGGCGCGGCGTCGCGGTCGACTCGGTCGTGGCGGGGCTGGTCGAGCGCGGCCTGATCGCGGAGGCCGGGCGCGGCGACCTGGGTGCGGTGCGGTATCGGGTGACGCCGCTCTTCGAGCGCGTCTTCGGTCTGGAGAGCCTGGCCGAGTTGCCGCGGCTGGACGACTTCGGTGGTGACGCCGAGCAGCTCCGCGGGCGGCTCGAGTCGCTCGCCGAGCGCCGTCCCGCCTGACGCTCTCCGTACGACTCTCTTACGCGGTACCCCCGACCTCCTCCCCAATGCGATCCTAATTGCGAAATCCGCACGCGTGGGTGACTGGATCGTGGCAGGAGTGAAACTTTCGACATGCGGTTGAACGCCTACCTCGCACGCACAGGCGTCGCCTCGCGGCGGGGCGCAGACGAGCTGATCAAGCGGGGCCGCATCCGCGTCAACGGCGTCACCGCGGGCCTGAGCACGTACGTCAAGGAAGGCGACGTCGTTGATCTCGACGGGCAGCTCCTCCTGCCGCAGGCCCTCGCGTACGTCCTTCTGCACAAGCCGGCCGGCGTGGTCACGACCGCGAGCGACCCGCACGGGCGGCCCACGGTCGTCGACCTCGTCGAGCACGAGTCACGCGTCGTTCCCGTCGGCCGGCTCGACGCGGACACGACCGGCGCGCTCCTGCTCACGAACGACGGCGAGCTGGCGCACCGGCTCGCGCACCCGCGCTACGAGGTGGAGAAGATCTACGAGGCGGAGGTCGAAGGCGAGCCCTCTGACGAAGCGCTGGCCACACTCGAGCGCGGCGTCGAGCTCGAAGACGGCCCGACGGCGCCCGCAGTCGCACGCCGGCTCGGCCCGTCTCTCGTCGAGCTCTCGATCCACGAAGGCCGCAAGCACCAGGTCAAGCGCATGCTCGAAGCGGTCGGCCACCCGGTCACCCGCCTGCACCGCAGCCGCTACGCGGGGCTCACCGTCGACGGCATCGAGCCGGGTCGCTGGCGAGAACTGACCGAGGAGGAGGTCGCCTCGCTCCGGGAGCTCACTCGTAGAACGTGAGCACGGCGAGCACGATGTAGATCGCGACCAGCGCCCAGCCCTCGAACGCGACCGCTTTGCCGTCGCCCGTGATCTGCCAGACGGCGATCGCCATCGCGGCCAATGCGCCGATGTACACGGGAGCGAGCACGAATGTAAGCCGGTGCTCGAAGAAGAGCGACAAGAGGACGAGCGCAGGAAAGAGGAACGCAGCGATCTGGGCGACGGAGTTCGTGACGACAGAGATGGCCAGATCGCTCCGCCCTTTCGCGGCCAGGGTGATTCCGACGACGTTCTCGACCGCATTCCCGGCGATCCCGACGATCACGATTCCCGTGAACGCCTTCGAGATCCCGATCGACTTCACGGCTGGGTCGAGAGCATCGACGAACCAATCCGAGACGAATGCCGCCGCAACGCCGGCAATGGCGAGTACGGCCACCGCGATTCGGAACGAGAACGGAGCGTGACTCGCCTCGACGGTCGGCTCCTCGTCGCTTCGCAGGTAGCCCCACACCCAGAACCCGTAGACGGAGAGCAGACACACAGCTCCGACCAGCGAGATCGCCTCTGCGTGCGCGCTCGCACGGTCACCGACCGTGTTCGAGAGCCCGAGCAGGACGATGATGAAGACGGCGAGCTGGAGCAGCGTCGCCGTGTCGTTCGGCAGCCGGGAGCGAAAGCGCATGACGTCGTCGCCGGCGGCAATCGAGCCCGCGACGATCGCCAGCCCGAGCACGAGCAGCGCGTTCGCGAACAGCGAGCCGAGAATCGAGGTCTGTGCGACAACGATTCGCCCGCGGACAGCGCGAAGAGGACGACGAACAGCTCCGGCAGGTTTCCGAGCGTGGACTGGAGGAAGCCGGTCAATCCCGGCCCGAAGCGCGCGCCCGACTGCCTCGGTCGCGATGCCGATCGCCCATGCGAGCCCGGCGAGTGCCGCGGCCGCGAGCACGAAGATGACCACGGGCTCCGCGTCCGCAAAGTGGAGGACGCCGGTGACGACGCAGAGCGCGAGGATTCCAGCGAGGACGGCCGCGTTACGGCCGGACAAAGCCCATTCGTTCGTAGATCGTCTCGAGGATCGGCGCGCTCGCCTCGCGGGCCTTGTCCGCACCCTGCGCGAGCATCCGCCGCAGCTCGCCCTCGTCCGCACGGAGCGCGTTGTACCGATCCTGGATCGGCGCGAGCAGCTCGACCACGGACTCGGCGACGCCTTCCTTGAACGCGCCGTAGCCCTGTCCGTCGAACTGGGACTCGACCTCGGAGATCGGCCGCCCGGTCGCGACGGCCATGATCTCGATCAGGTTCGAGACGCCGGGCTTCCCGTCAGGATCGTGGCGCACCTCCGTGCCCGAGTCCGTGACTGCGGTCTTGAACTTCTTCCGCACCTCGTCCGGCGGGTCGATCATCCGCACGACGCCTGCGGGCGCGCCGCGCGTCGTCGACATCAGCCGCTCCGGTTCCTGGAGGTTCTTGATCCGCGCACCCTCCTCGGGGTACACGCCCTCGGGAACCTTGAACGTCTCCCCGAAGCGCCCGTTGAAGCGCTCGGCGATGTTCCGCGCGAGCTCGAGATGCTGGCGCTGGTCGTCGCCGATCGGGACGATGTCGGCTTCGTAGAGCAGGATGTCGCCCGCCATCAGCACCGGATAGTTGAAGAGGCCGGACGAGACGAAGTCCTGCTCCTCGGAGCGCTCCTTGAACTGCGTCATCCGCCGGAGCTCCCCGAAGCTCGTGACCGAGCTCAGGAGCCACGCGGCTTCTGCATGGGCCTGCACGTGGCTCTGGACGAACACGGTCGAGCGGTCGGGATCGAGCCCCGTCGCGAATAGCCACGCGGCCACCGAGAGCGTCGCCTCGTGCAGAACCTCCGGCTCGAAAGGCGTCGTGATCGAGTGCAGGTCGACGACGCAGAAGAACGCGTCGCCCTGCTCCTGGGTTGCGACGTACTGCCGAAACCCGCCGCTGTAGTTGCCGAGGGTCTTGTCCCCCGAGGACCGGATGCCCGAGAAGATCCGCATTCAGTCGATTATCGCGGGGACGGCGGCGTCGATGGCACTCCGCAACGAACGGACGTAGTCGCGCAGTGCGGCCGGCCCGTCCTCGGCGACCTCGACCGCCCGCGAGCCGACGACGACGCCGTCGGCCACGGCTGCGGCCGCCTGCGCGTGCTCGGGCGTCGAGATCCCGAAGCCGGCGTAGAGCGGCACGTCGGAGATGGCCCGAGCCCGGGAGATGAGGCCCGCGAGGTGTGGGGAGAGGCGTTCGCGGGCCCCTGTCGTCCCGGTCAGGGTGACGAGGTAGAGCCAGCCGTCCGTCTGGTCGGCGGCCAGCTCCAGCCGTTCGTCGGTGGAAGTCGGTGCGACGAGTTGGATCCGCCGGAGGTCGGGGCGCTCGCCGGCGGGGAGGTCGGCGACGATGAGGCTGGTCGCGCCCGCTTCTTCGGCGTCGGCCGAAAAGCGCTCGTAGCCGTAGGCCTCGAGAAGCGACGCGTACGTCATCGGCACGAGCGGCACGTCGACCCGTTCGCGGACCTCGGCGAGGCACTCGAGGCAGGCAGCCGTTCGCATCCCCTGGGCGAGAGCTCGTTCCGCTGCCTGGCGGATCACGGGGCCGTCGGCGAGCGGGTCGGAGAATGGGAAGCCCAGCTCCACGAGGTCGGCACCGCCCTCGACCGCGGCCTCTGCGAGCCCCGGTGTCTCCGGACCGGACATGAGGTAGATGACGAGTGCGCTCATGCGTCCCTCCGCACTACGGCGAGGATGTGCTGTCCGCATGAGAGTGCGCCCGGCTCTCCCGCGAGCGCTAGCTCGGTGCGAGCGAGAAACGCCCTCAGCTCAGGCTCCTCGGGCTGCTCGGCCGGCAGGAGGCCTGCAGCCGAAGCGGCGACGATCGTCCCGTAGCCAGAGATCAGCTCCTCGAGCTCGCTCCACCGGTAGAGCTTCATCGGCAGATGGCCATAGTCCGGCTCCTCAGGCAGGAATCCGGTACGCACGATGTCGTCGCTCTTATCGACGCCGTCACGACGAGCGAGGTCGAGAACGATCGGCAGAAAATGGATCATCGTGCCGGCAAGAGACATGACCGAGAGCAAGACGTGGCCTCCAGGCTTCGTCACACGCACGAGCTCGGCGACGCCTCGCTCGGCACTGTCCAGCGCGTAGCTGAGAGGGCCTCCCAAGCAGACGCATGCGTCGAAGCTGGCATCGGCCCACCTCGACAGGTCGGTGACGTCGGCGATCACCCGCTCGAGAACGCGGTCCTCGAGACCTACGGAGGCGACCCGCTCGCGATTCAGCTCGAGCTGGCGGGGCGAGACGTCGGCTACGACGACGTCGGCGCCGAGCTGGGCGAGCTCAATCGTAAATCTCCCCGGGCCGGCCCCAATATCCAGCACTCGGTCGCCTGCCCGAATGAATCGCCGCACATGTTCTGCATGGACATCGAGGCTGGGAGCGGGCGTGCGGCCGTCTTCGAAGCGCGTCCACTCACGCTCGCCGTAGTCGTCGTAGAAGGCGGCGATCCGTTCGGGGTCGTGCACCATCACCTTCCGACGACCTCCTCGAGGTCCTTGTCGCCGCGGCCGGAGAGGCAGACGAGCACGAGCTCCTCGTCGAGGTCGCGCGCGCGCGCCAGGGCATGTGCCGGCTCGAGAGCGGGGAGGATGCCCTCCGTTCTGGCCAGGTCGCGGAAGGCGGCGAGCGCCTCCTCGTCGGTCGCGTTCACGTACTCCGCGCGGCCGCTGTCTCGGAGGAACGCGTGCTCCGGCCCGACGCCGGGGTAGTCGAGCCCGGCCGAGATGGAGTGCGCGTCCAGCACCTGCCCGTCCTCGTCCGCAAGGATCGAGGAGCGCGCGCCGTGCAGGACTCCCGTCCGCCCGGTTCCGAGACTCGCCGCGCCCGCGGCTTCGACGCCCACGAGCCGCACCTCGGCGTCGTCGACGAAGCCTGCGAAGAGCCCGATCGCGTTCGAGCCGCCGCCGACGCACGCGACCGCGACCTCGGGCAGCCGTCCTTCCGCTTCGAGGATCTGCTCCCGCGCCTCGTGGCCGATCACAGCCTGCAGCTCGCGCACGAGCTCGGGATAGGGATGCGGGCCGACACAGGAGCCGAGCAGGTAGTGCGTCGTCTCGACGTTCGTCAGCCAGTCGCGAATCGCCTCGCTCGTCGCCTCGCGGAGCGTTTTCGTCCCGAGCTCGACGGGGCGCACCTCGGCGCCGAGCAGGCGCATGCGCTCGACGTTCGGCCGCTGGCGGCGCATGTCCTCCGAGCCCATGTAAACGACACACTCGAGGCCGAAGCGGGCGCAGACGGTCGCCGCCGCGACGCCGTGCTGTCCGGCACCGGTCTCGGCGACGATCCGCTGCTTGCCGAGCCGTCGGGCGAGCAGCGCCTGGCCGAGCGCGTTGTTCAGCTTGTGCGCGCCCGTGTGCATCAGGTCCTCACGCTTCAGGTAGAGGCGCTTGCCCGGGGCGAAGCGCTCGGCGAGCGTAAGCGGCGTCGGCCGGCCCGCGTACGTCTCGAGCAGCGCGTCGAGCTCCCGGCGAAAGCTCGGGTCGTCGCGCGCCTCGTCCCAGGCCGCGGTCAGCTCGTCGAGCGCGGGGATCAGCGTCTCGGGCACGTAGCGCCCGCCGTACTGGCCGTAGACGCCGACGCTCACGAGCGCACCGCCTCGACGAAGGCGCGGACGCGGTCGTGGTCCTTGATTCCGGGTGAGAGCTCGAGCTGGGAGCTTGCGTCGACCGCCCACGGCTGGACCTGCTCGATGGCCTCGCGAACGTTGTCCGGGGCGAGTTGGCCGGCGAGGACGATCCGCCCTTCTGCGCTGCCGCCCGCGCGTGGTGCTCGGGGTCCGCTTGCTCCCACGGCAGGTCGAGCACCTGTGCCACGGGCTCCTCGCCGCGCAGGAGCACCGCATCGCGGCCGCGGTGGCCGTTCTCGCGCTCGTAGAGCTGGACGAGGTCGGAGCCGGCGTCGGACCGTTCGCCGACGAAGACCGCGACCGAGAGCATCGTCTCGGGCACCGGCAGGACATGCTCGGCCCGCCTCGGGCTCTCGCGGGCGAGGATGAACCCGGCGAGGTCGGCGCCCGCCTCGGCGGCGACTGCCACGTCTTCTTCGCGCGTCAGCCCGCAGATCTTCACGAGAGGCCGGTCGATGAGCTCGCGGAGCTTCGCAGCGGGATCCGGCGCGCGCATGAGCGCGGACCCGACGAGCACGGCGTCAGCACCGGCGAGCTCGGCCGCCGCCGCCTGAGCGCGGGACTCGATCCCGCTCTCGGCGACCACCACGCGTTCCCGCGGAGCCTTGGCGACGAGATCGAGTTGCGCGGTCCGGTCGATGTCGAACGTCGAGAGATCGCGGGCGTTGATCCCGATCGGGTCCGCGCCGAGGGCGACGGCTCGTTCGAGCTCGTCGGCGTCGTGGGCCTCGACGAGGGCGTCGAGGCCGAGACCGGTGGCGACGGCCATGAGACGCGCCGTCTGATCGTCGTCGAGGTCTCGCAGGAGCAGCAGAACCGCGTCCGCGCCGCTTCGTTCGAGCTCCGCCAGCTCGTCCGGCTCGCGGAAGAACCCCTTCGCGAGGAGCGGCAGGGAGGCGGCTGCGCGTGCTGCACGAAGGTCGTCGATCGAGCCCGCGAAGCGCTCGTCGACGAGTACCGACACAGCCGCAGCGCCTGAGCGTTCGAAGTCCCGGGCCAAGGCACCTGGGTCGGCATCCGCACGGAGATCGCCAGCCGACGGCGAGCGGCGCTTGATCTCAGCGATCCCCGCCAGACCCGGCTGCGCGAGAGCGTCGCGGAACCTCATGCCGCCGGCACCGGTTCCCGCGAGAACGCGATCAGCGCCTCGAGCCGTTCACCCGCCGCCCCGGAATCGATCGCTTCTCGCGCGAGCCCGACGCCCTCGCCAAGATCGCGCGCGAGCCCGCCAGCCGCAATCGCACCTGCCGCGTTGAGCAGGACAGCGTCGCGCTTCCCGCCGTCGGCGCCGGAGAAGATGCGACGAATCGTCTCGGCGTTGTCGGCCGGGTCGCCGCCGCGGAGCTCCTCAGGGGCGCAGCGCTCGATGCCCAGGTCGAGCGGGTCGATCTCGCGGCGCCGCACCTGTCCGTCCGCGACCTCGCAGACGAGGTTCGGCCCGGCCGGCGAGAGCTCGTCCACTCCCGCAGCGCCGTGCACCACGAACGCGCGCTCCGCGTCGAGTCGCGCGAGCACCTCCGCGATCGTCGGCACGAGCTCGGGCGCGTACACGCCGACGACCTGCGCCCGCGCTCCGGCCGGGTTCGTCAGCGGCCCCAGCACGTTGAAGACCGTTCGCGTCGCGAGCTCGCGGCGAACGGGCGCCGCGTGCCGCATCGCGGGATGGTGCGTGGGGGCGAAGAGGAACCCGAAGCCGAGCTCGTCGATCGAGCGCGCGATCGTCTCCGGCGGCAGCTCGAGGTTGAAGCCCAGCGCTTCGAGCACGTCCGCCGAGCCCGACGAGGAGGAGACGGCACGGTTTCCGTGCTTCGCGACGCCTGCGCCTGCGGCCGCGGCGACCAACGCGGCGGCGGTCGAGATGTTGAACGTCCTGGCTCCGTCGCCTCCGGTTCCGGCCGTGTCCACGAGGTCCGTACGCGCGGGGCGCACGACGAGCACGTGCTCGCGCATCGCCTCGGCGCAACCTGCGATCTCGTCGGCGGTCTCGCCCTTGATCCGTAGTGCGACGAGGAACGCGCCGATCTGCCCGGGCGTCGCCTCGCCGTCCATGATCGAGCGCATCACGTCGCGCGCGCCCTCCTGGGTCAGGTCGTGGCCATCCATCAGCTCCGTGATGGCGGACTGGATCACGCGGCCTCCAGGAAGTTGCGAATCAGCTGCGGCCCGACCGGCGTCAATACCGACTCCGGGTGGAACTGGACTCCGTGGACGGGCAGCTCGCGATGGCGCACGGCCATGATCTCGCCGTCCGGCGCGGTCGCGGCCACCTCGAGCTCGTCGGGCACCCTGGTCGCGGCGAGCGAGTGGTAGCGCCCGGCCTCGAACTCCTCGGGCAGGTCGTGGAAGAGCCCGCGCCCGTCCGCGCGCACGGTCGTCGCCTTCCCGTGGACGAGCACGCGCGCGGCTCCGATCTCACCGCCGAACGCCTCGATGATCGCCTGATGTCCGAGACAGACACCGAGGGTCGGCCACCGCGACAGCCGCTTCACGATCTCAAGCGTGTTCCCCGAGCCGCTCGGCCGCCCGGGGCCGGGCGAGACGACGAGGTGGGAGGGGCGAAGCCGTTCGGCCTCGTCCGCGTCGATCTCGTCGTTCCGCCGCACGACGACCTCGACGCCCTGCTCGGCGATCATGTGCGCGAGGTTGTACGTGAAGCTGTCGTAGTTGTCGACCAGAAGGATCACAGGCGCGCCTCCGCAAGGTCGATCGCGCGCTCAACGGCCGCGAGCTTCTTCAGGCACTCGTCGTGCTCCAGCGCCGGCACCGAGTCGGCGACGATCCCGGCGCCGGCCTGCAGGTAGGCCACTCCGTCGGAGAGGACCATCGTCCTGATCGCGATGCAAGTGTCGAGCCCCCCGCCGGGCAGCGAGTAGCCGACGGCTCCCGCGTACGGGCCGCGCCGGTACTGCTCGAGCTCGGAGATGATCTGCATTGCGCGCACCTTCGGCGCGCCGGAGACGGTCCCGGCCGGGAAGCACGCGCGCAGGAGGTCGAACGGGCTCACGTCCGGCTGCAGCTCGCCGACGACCTCCGAGACGAGGTGCGTCACGTGCGAGAAGCGCTCCGGCTCGAGGAAGCGCTCGACGTGCACCGTCCCGGCCTCGCAGACGCGCGAGAGATCGTTTCGGCCCAGGTCGACGAGCATCACGTGCTCGGCCCGATCTTTCTCCGAGCCAAGAAGCTTTTCGACGTCACCCGGCCCGCGCGGGATCGTGCCCGCGATCGGGTTCACGCTCGCGCGGCTCTCCTCGAGCTTGACGAGCGTTTCCGGCGACGAGCCGATCAGCGCGAGCTCGCCGAGCTCGAGCAGGAACAGATACGGCGACGGATTGACGCGGCGTAGCGAGCGGTAGATGTCGACCGCTGAGGCCCGGGTGGGGCGCTCCGCGCGCTGCGAGAGGACGATCTGGAACGCGTCGCCTTCACGGATGTACTGCTTCGCGCGCTCGACGCCGCGCACGTATTCGAACCGCCCCGGCGAGCGGCGCGTTCGCCCACCCGTCCCGTTGCGGCCCGCCTCGAGCCGGCTCAGCGGCCCGTCGAGCCGCTCCGCCACTTCGACCGGGTCGCCGCGCAGGATCTCGGCCATCCCTAGCACATGGTCGAACTTGACGAGCGTGTCCGCGACGACGAACAGGCTCTCGGGGAAAGCGGGCCCGAGATCGGGGAGCGGGACGGTCGGCTCGAGCTTCGCGGCGTGGTCGTAGCCGAGGTAGCCGACGACGGGCTCGTCGAGCACCTCGGCCTCCTCGAAGCCGATGATCCGCGTCCCGTAGCCGACGAACGAGTGCCGGCCCAGGCGCCCGTGCTCGACCGACTCGAGCAGGAACGCGGCGCCGTCCTCGGGGCGCAGGCGGAGGTAGGCCCCGAGAGGTGTGACGAGATCTGTGGGTATGACGGTGGTTGCGTTCATTTCGGCAAACAAAAAGACCTCCGGCTGGAGGTCTTCGAGCGGAACGGGCTTGTCGCCTAAATCAGATCAGGCGACGCTCCCGCCCCGCTCGTGGCGCCAGGTCCAGGCCCAGAGTGAGGTCGGGAGAGTCACTGGCTCAAGGGTAGGGCGCGCGCGGGCAAGCGTCAAGCGTCACGTGCGACTTCGAGCTTCGTGAGCGCGAAGATCTCCTCGTAGAACGCACGCAGGCCCTCCGCTGAGAGCGGCCCACGGTTCGCGCGCGCCAGGTCGCGGAGGATCCACTCCTCGCGCTCCGGGTCGACGAAATCGATGCCGCGCGACTCCTTGTACGCCTTCAGTTGCGCGACGAGGCGCAGCCGCGCGTTGACCGCCTCGACGAGCGCGCGGTCGTTGTCCGAGATCTTGTCGCGGAACTGCTGGATGACTGGGTCGGTGTCACCGGGCACGGCGAAACTAGACTAGCGACGCGATGGCTACGAACGGCTCGCCCGAGCTGCTGATCGTCATGGGCCCGGAGGCGACGCCGGACCAGACTGACCACGTCGTCGCACGGCTCGAGGAGGCCGGCGTCGACGCGCGCGTGTCCCGCGGGCGCGAGGCGACGGTGATCGGCGCGATCGGCGACCGCGAGCTGCTCGCCACGCTGCCGGTCGAGGGCTACCCGGGCGTCGAGCAGGTCGTTCCGATCATCAAGCCGTACCGGCTCGTGGCGCGCGAGCTCGCGGCCGACCCGACGGTGATCGACGTCGAGGGCCATCGCATGGGGGACACCTACTTCGGGCTGATCGCCGGGCCGTGCAGCGTCGAGAGCCGCGAGCAGACGCTGACCACAGCACGGGTCGTCGCCGACGCCGGAGCGACGATGCTCCGCGGCGGGGCGTTCAAGCCGCGCACGTCGCCGTACACGTTCCAGGGCCTCGGGATCGAGGCGCTCGAGCTGCTCAAGGAGGCCAAGGCCGAGACGGGCTTGCCGATCGTGACCGAGCTGATGGACCCGCGACACGTCGAGGAGGTGGTCGAGGCGGCGGACGTGATCCAGATCGGAGCGCGGAACAGCCAGAACTTCCTGCTCCTGTCCGAGGTCGGTCGCGCCGAGAAGCCCGTGCTCCTGAAACGCGGCCTGTCGACCTCGGTCGAGGAGCTGCTGATGGCCGCTGAGTACGTGGCCAAGGAGGGCAACGACCGGATCATCCTCTGCGAGCGCGGGATCAAGACCTTCGAGACCTCGACCCGCTTCACCCTCGACCTCGGCGCGGTGGCCGTGCTCAAGCACGAGACGCACCTGCCGGTGATCGTCGACCCCTCGCACGCCGCGGGGAGGCGCGACCTCGTCCTGCCGCTCGCGCGTGCGGCGGCCGCGGTCGGAGCGGACGGCATCATCGTCGAGACGCATCCTCATCCCGAGGAGGCGCTCTCGGACGCGGCTCAGCAGATTCCCACGAGCGAGTTCGCGGAGTTCGCCGCCGAAGTGGCCGCGGTCGTCGCCCTGATGGGCAAAGAGATCGGGTAGCCGCATGAAGGTCGCGCTCGTGGGCACGGGGCTGATCGGCGCCTCGGTGGGGCTCGCTGCGAAGCGGGCCGGCGCGGAGGTCGTCGGATTCGACCCAGACGCGGGTGCCCTTCAGGGTGCCGTCGAAAAGGGCGCGGTGGACGAGGCCGCTCCGTCCCGGGAGGCCGCGCTCGAGAGCGCTGAGCTCGCGGTCGTCGCGGCGCCGGTCGCGCAGCTGGCCCGCGAGGTGTCGACCGTGCTCGAGGCTGCCCCCGAGAACTGCACCGTGACGGACGTCGGCTCGACGAAGTCCGCCGTCTGCGCGGGGACGAACGGGTCGGCGCGGTTCATCGGCGGGCACCCGGTCTGCGGCTCCGAGGCGCGCGGCCCCGAGCACGCGAGCGGCGACCTGTTCCAGGGCGCGACGTGGTTCCTGACGCCCGCTTCCCGAGACCGACGCGCAGCGCTACCGGCTCGTCCACGCATTCGTCTCCGGCCTCGGCGCGACCCCGGTCGCGGTCGACCCCGAGGCGCACGATCGCATCGTCGCGCTGACGAGCCACCTACCGCACGCGCTCGCGAACATGATCGTCAACCAGGCCGGCGCAATGAGGATCGAGGGACACGACCCGCTCCTGTCCGCGGGCGGCTCGCTCCGCGACATGACGCGCGTCGCAGGCGCGAACCCGCGCATCTGGGTCGACATCTTCCTCGACAACGCCGAGCCGCTGCGGGACTCGCTCGCGGAGCACCGGCGGCGGATCGAGAAGCTCGAGGAGGCGCTCACAGCCGGCGACGCGGGCTTCGTCGCGCGCTGGATCGGGGAGGCGTCCGGGAACCGACGGCGGATGCTCGAGGTTGCGTATCCCGACCCGGGCGCGGTGCACCGCCTGCGAGTCCACGTGCCCGACCGCGCGGGCGTGCTCGCCGCGATCACGCAGGGGCTCGGTGCGGAGCGGATCAACATCGAGGACTTCGAGCTCCAGCACCTCTCGCCGGAGCGCGGCGGCGTGCTCATGCTGCTGATCAGCGGCGAGCGGGAGGCGAACCGGGCCGCCGAGCTGCTCGAGGAGCAGGGCTATGGGGTCGTCGTCTCTCCCATCCTCGACGAATGAAGATCGAGCCGGCGGCGTCGATCGAGGGGGCGATCGCGGTGCCGGGCGTGAAAGGCATCTCCCAGCGGGCGGTGCTGCTCGGTGCGATCGCGGACGGCGAGAGCCTGATCGAGGGCTTCGGGCGCGCGGCGGACACGGAGACCGCGCTCTCGGTCGTTCGGCAGCTCGGCGCCGGGGTCGACGACGACGGCTCCGAGACAGTTCGCGTGCGCGGCGTCGGCCTGCGCGGGCTTAGTGCGCCGGACGTCCCGCTCGACTTCGGCAATGCGGGGACGGTCATGCGGCTCGCTGCCGGGATTCTCGCCGGCCAGGGCGGTCGCTTCGAGCTCGTCGGCGACGAGTCGCTCTCCAGCCGGCCCCAGGAACGGATCGCCGAGCCGCTGCGGCAAATGGGCGCCCGTGTGGAGACGACCGACGGGCACGCGCCGGTCGTGATCGAAGGCGGGGGCCTGAAGCCGATCCGCTACCAGCCGCCGATGGCGAGCGCGCAGGTCAAGTCCGCGGTGCTCCTCGCCGGGCTGCTCGCGGAAGGGGGCGCGAGCCGCGTCGTGGAGCCGACCCCGACCCGCGACCACACGGAACGGTTGCTCCGAGAGCTCGGCGTATCGGTGCGGAGGCGCGGGGCCGAGATCTCGGTCTCGCCGGTCGACAGCCTGCCCGCGCTGGATGTGCGGATCGCCGGCGACTTCTCCTCGGCTGCGCCGTTCATCCTGGCCGCAACGCTCCTTAGCGGCTCCGAGCTCCTCGTCCAGGGCCTGAACGTCAACCCGACCCGCACCGGCCTGCTGGACGTGCTCGAGCGCATGGGCGCGAACATCGCCGTCTTCAACCGCCGAAGCGAAGGCGGCGAGCCGGTCGCCGACCTCGAAGTCCGCTCGGCGCCGCTCACCGCGACGCAGGTCGACGCCGAGGAGGTGCCGCGCCTGATCGACGAGCTCCCCCTCGTCGCGCTCGCCGCAGCGATGGCGCGGGGAGAAACGACCGTCCGCGGAGCGGCCGAGCTTCGCGTAAAGGAAACGGACCGGATCGAAACAGTGACAACTTCGCTGAAAGCCCTTGGCGTGCGCATCACGGCGAGCGATGATGGTTTCAGGGTGAGAGGGGTCCCATCCCGCCCCAGGGGTGGGGGTATGGGCTCGTTCGGCGACCATCGGCTCGCGATGCTCGGCGCCGTCGCCGGGCTGGTTTCGCGCGAAGGCGTGCAGCTCGAGGACGCCGAAGCCGTGGCGATAAGCTTCCCCGGATTCTTCGACCTTCTCGAGTCGGTCACACAGAGATGATCGTCGCCATCGACGGACCCGCAGGGGCGGGCAAAAGCACGGTCGCAAGCCTCCTCGCGGAGCGCCTCGGCTTCCGCTACCTCGACACCGGCGCCATGTACCGCGCGCTGACCTGGCTCGCCATGCAGGAGGGAATCGACCTCGGTGAAGGCGAGCGGCTCGGCGAGCTCGCCCGGAGGGATCGCGTCGAACTGGACGAGTCCGGACGCATCTCGATTGCGGGCAAAGACGTGACCTCGGCGATCCGGCAGTCCCGGATCGACCGCATGGTCCCCGTCGTCGCGCGCCACCCCGAGGTGCGCGAGGTCATGCGCGCGCGTCAGCGCGAACTGGCCGAGCTCGGCGACGCTGTTATCGAAGGTCGCGACATCGGCACGGTCGTCTGCCCGGACGCGGACGTGAAGGTCTATCTCGTCGCCGAGCGCTCGGTGCGCGAGCAGCGCCGACAGGCGGAGCGTCCGGACATCGGCGCTGACGCCCTCGCGACAGACCTGCGCGCACGCGACGACAGCGACCGCGCCCGAATGCAGCCCGCGACGGACGCGCTCGAGATCGACACGAGCGACCTCGACGTCGCGGACGTCGTCGACCGGCTCGAAGCACTCGTTCGCGAGCAACTCCCAGCGGCATGAGCAACGTCGACGCGGTCTGGGCCGTCGGGCGGTTGACGATCGGGCCGCTCACGAGGCTCTTTGCGCCCCTCAAGAACTACGGAGCCGAGCGCGTACCGCTCGAGGGCGGAGTCGTCCTCGCCTTCAACCACTTCTCGTGGATCGACCCGCCCGCCTTCGGGTCGGCTTGCCCGCGAACGATCCACTACCTCGCGAAGAGCGAGATCCACCGTCACTTCGGGCTCGGCGAGCTGATCCGTGCCTTCGGCGCCCGCTCGGTGCGCCGCGGGGAGTCCGACCGCGAGGCCGTCCGGGCGATGCGTGAGATCGTGCGCGACGGGGACGCGCTCGGCCTCTTCGTCGAAGGCACGCGCCAGAAGAACCGCATGCCCGGAGAGGCGATGCCCGGCGCGGCGATGGTCGCGCTTCAGGAGGAAGTCCCCGTCGTGCCCGCCGCCATCTACGGGAGCCAGTTCTGGAAGCTCGGCAACTTCGAGCCCGTGTCCATCGCCTGGGGCGAGCCGATGGTCTTCGACGGCATTCCGCGCTCGGGCAAGGGCTACCGCGAGGGCTCGGCGCTCATCCAGGACGAGATCCACCGGCTCTGGCGCTGGCTCGGCGGCCTGCACGAGAACGGCCGCCCTGACTTTGCAACTCCGCCGCCGTGATCTCCGACGAGCTACTGGGGACGGTCGCGGTCGTGGGCTTCCCGAACGTAGGCAAGTCGACGCTCGTCAACCGGCTGACCGGCTCGCGCCAGGCCGTCGTCCACGAGACGCCCGGTGTGACGCGAGACCGCAAAGAGGTCGTCTGCGAGTGGGCCGGCCAGCGCTTCCTGCTCGTCGACACGGGCGGGGTCGACATCGCCGACCCGTCGCCGCTGACGCAGCAGGTCGCCGAGCAGGCGCGACGCGCGATCGCCGAGGCCGACCTCGTCCTCTTCGTGCTCGACACACGAGCCGGCATCACGCCCGGCGACGAGGAGCTCGCCGCGATTCTCCGCCACTCGCGCAAGCCGATCTTCCTGATCGCGAACAAGATCGACGAGCCCGGGCGAGAGGCCGAGGCGTTCGAGTTCCACCGGCTCGGGCTCGGCGACCCGATCCCTGTTTCCTCGGTGCACGGTCATGGAACCGGAGACCTCCTCGACGCGATCGTGGCCCGGCTTCCCGGAGGCGGGCCGGCCGAGGCGAGCGAGGAGGCGATCCGCGTCGCCATCCTCGGACGGCCGAACGTCGGCAAGTCGAGCCTGCTGAACGCGCTGCTCGGCGAGGAGCGGGTGATCGTCTCCGAGCAGCCGGGGACGACGCGGGACTCGATCGACACGGTGCTCCGGCGCGGCGAGCGGACGTTCGTGCTCGTCGACACCGCGGGCCTCCGCCGCAAGCGCAGGCAGCGCCAGGGCATCGAGTACTACTCGGAGCTGCGCGCGCTTCAGGCGGCCGAGCGGGCCGACGTCGCGCTCGTCCTCGTCGACTCGAGCGAGGGCGTGGTCGACCAGGACCTGTCGATCGCGGACGTGGCCCGGAAGTCGATGTCCTCGACGCTCGTCGTGCTCTCGAAGTGGGACATCTCCGAGGTCGGCATCGAGGACGTGCGCGAACGGCTCGAGCCGCGGCTGCGGCAGCGCCCGCCGGTCGTGGCCGCGTCGGCGAAGACGAAGCGGGGCATCGGCAAGGTGCTCGATCGGATCGAGGAGCTCTACGGCAAGTACACGTCGCGCGTCCCGACCGGCGAGCTGAACCGCTTCCTGAACGAGCTGCGGGAGGTCCGCCAGCCTCCGTCCCGAAACGGGAAGCGGCTCAACCTCCTGTACGGCACCCAGACCACCGTGCGCCCGCCGCGCTTCCGCTTCTTCGTCAACGATCCGGGCCTGATCACGCGGGACTACGGCTACTGGGTCGAGAACCAGCTCCGAGACCGGTTCGAGCTCGAGGGCGTGCCTGTAGCAATCGACTTCGTGCGCCGGGCCTGAATCGTCCGGCTCACTCTGTAGCGTTTGCCTCAAGTTCGCGGCCCTACCGGCCGAAAAGAGACTGATGAACCCACCCTTGAGTCTGGAGCAGAGCAGCTGATGGACATCGGCGTTCCGGAAACCGAGCGCGAGATCGAAGTCGTGCCGCTCGAAGAGCCCGTCCCGGCCCCCGCGCCGGTCGAAGCGCCGGCCGACGAGCCGGTGCCGGCGTGACCCAGACTTCGACCGACCCGATTCTCGCCTGGCGTCTCTGGCACGTGCGGCTCCATGCCGGCGTGCATCGGCTCGAGTCGTTCACGATGCATCACGTGAGCTGGCCGGCCGGGGCCCGCTTCGAGGCCAGGTGCGCCGTCCATCGCGACAACGCCCCCGTCAGCGGCCACGAGTGCGGCATCTATGCCTTCAAGACCCGGGCGCTGGCCGAGGAGCTGCTGCGCCGCTACACGGGCGTCCGGCATCGCTACGGACGCGAGTATCAGGAGCTGCCTCCGGTCCGTCAGGGGCGCCCGATCGCTCTCGGCTCAGTTTCACTCTGGGGGAGGATCCTCGCTCGTGAACGGGGCTACCGGGCCCAGTACGCCTACCCGTACGAGCTGTTCGTGATCGGCGGCGACGAGCAGATCGCGCGCGAACTGCGCGCTCGCTACTTCGTCGACGTGTCACTTTTGTAAACGCTCCCGACGCGAAGACGCGTTGCTTCTCGCTCTGGTATGCGAGATCTCCCGCGGCGAATTCGGCTCTCTACGTGAAGGGGGTGCTCATGGACATCTTCACAGCCGAACTGATCGGGACGGCGATCCTGATCCTGTTGGGAGACGGGGTCGTCGCCGGAGTCCTGCTCGCGCACTCGAAGGCGCAGAACGCGGGCTGGATCGTGATCACGTTTGGATGGGGGATGGCGGTCGCGATCGCGATCTACGCGGTCGGCCAGTTCAGCGGCGCGCAGATCAACCCGGCGGTGACGATCAGCTTCGCGCTGGTGGACATCACGCCGTGGGATGACGTGCCCAAGTACATCGCCGGCCAGTTCGCCGGGGCGGGGATAGGGGCATTCCTGGTCTACCTCGCATACCTGCCGCACTGGCGGCCGACGGACGACCCAGGGTTGAAGCTCGCCGTCTTCTCGACAGCGCCTGCGATCCGCAACTACGGGCAGAACCTGGTGACCGAGATCATCGGCACATTCATGCTCGTCTTTGGCGTGCTCGCGATCGTCGGGCACTTCGCGGCGGATATCACGGGCGGCGTCGGGCAAGCAGCATTGGCGACGGCTTTCGGCACATCCATCGTGCCGCTCCTGATCGGTCTGCTCGTGTTCGGTAATCGGCCTTTCGCTCGGAGGCCCCACCGGGTACGCGATCAACCCGGCCCGCGACCTCGGACCGCGGATCATCCACGCGATCCTGCCGATCCCAGGCAAGCGGGACTCGGACTGGGGTTACTCGTGGGTTCCCGTCGTCGGCCCCATCATCGGCGGGTCGCCTCGGCGCTCTGACCTACGAAGCGCTCTTCGCTCCTGGCACGGGCAACCTCGAAGTGCTGGGTGCCCTCAGAGGGCTAGTGGGGTGGTGAGATGAAGAAGCTGATCAACAAGCCCGAGGACGTCGTCACCGAGGCGCTCCAGGGCATGGCCGCTGCTCACCCCGATCTCTTACGGGTGAACTTCGGCCCCAACTACATCGTCCGGGCCGACGCCCCGGTCCAGGGCAAAGTGGCCCTCGTTTCGGGAGGCGGCTCCGGGCACGAGCCGATGCACGGCGGCTTCGTCGGGATGGGCATGCTCGACGCCGCCTGTCCCGGAGAGGTGTTCACATCGCCGACGCCTGATCAGATGATCGATGCAACGAAGGCGGTCGATGGTGGCGCCGGCGTCGTGCACATCGTCAAGAACTACACGGGCGACGTGATGAACTTCGAGATGGCCGCCGAGCTCGCCCGCGGTGAAGGCATCGAGGTCGAGGCGGTCGTGATCGACGACGACGTGGCCGTGCAGGACAGCTTGTACACCGCCGGCCGACGCGGCGTGGGCGCGACGGTCCTCGCCGAGAAGATCTGCGGCGCGGCTGCTGAAGAGAAACAGTCCTTGCAACAGGTCGCCGAGCTTTGCCGGAAGGTGAACGCGAACGGCCGTAGCATGGGAATGGCCCTCACGTCGTGCATCGTGCCGGCCGCAGGAACGCCCACGTTCGAGCTCGGCGACGACGAGATCGAAATCGGCATCGGCATCCACGGAGAGCCGGGACGCGAGCGGCGGAAGCTGGCTCCGGCGAGTGAGATCGTTCAGAGCCTGGCGACTCCGATCGTCGAGGACCTCCCGTACGAGGAAGGCGACGAAGTGCTCGCGTTCGTAAACGGCATGGGAGGGACTCCCGCGATCGAGCTCTACATCGTCTACAACGAGCTCCACAAGCTGCTCGAAGAACGCGGGATCAACATCGCGCGCAACCTGATCGGGTCCTACATCACGTCGCTCGAGATGGCGGGCACGTCGATCACGCTGCTCAAGCTGGACGACGAGCTCACCCGCTTGTGGGACGCACCCGTACGCACGCCGGGCCTCAGGTGGGGCACGTAGTGCGGTGGAGGCTCTGCGCGTGACGGTTCCTTACGCCCAGGTCGTCGGCTGGATCGAGGAGTTCGCCTCGACCGTGGCCGGGAACAGGGAGTACCTCACGCAGCTCGATTCCGCGATCGGCGATGCCGATCACGGCATCAACATGGATCGTGGGATGAAAGCCGTCCTCGGAAAGCTCGAGGGCTTTGAGGGGGACGACGTCGGCGGCTTGCTCAAGACCGTCGGCATGACGCTCGTGTCCAGCGTCGGCGGCGCCGGCGGCCCTCTGTACGGAACGCTTTTCCTGCAGATGGGCACCGCGACCGCGGGCAAGAGCGAGCTCGAGCCCGAGGACTGGGCGGCCGCCCTCGACGGGGCGGTCGACGGCGTGCAGATGCGCGGGAAGGCTGAGGTCGGCGACAAGACGATGATCGACGCCTTGATCCCGGCACGAGACGCCTTCCGTTCGGCCCTGGCCGACGGGGCGTCCTTCGCGGATGCCTTGAACACGTCGGCCGGGGCCGCGGAGGAGGGGATGCGGTCGACGATTCCCCTCGTCGCCCGGAAGGGACGCGCGAGCTACCTCGGCGAGCGCAGCGCAGGGCACCAGGACCCCGGGGCGACGTCCTCGTACCTGTTGCTGAAGACTGCCGCCGAGACCTGGTCTGGAGGGGGATAGGGGAAGACGATTCGATAGGAGGAGGTGCCGCGGAATGGCTCAGTACGCAGCAGCGATCGACCAGGGAACGACCAGCACACGCTTCATGGTCTTCGACCACGGCGGCCAGGTCGTTTCGGTCGATCAGAAAGAGCACGAGCAGATCTATCCGAAACCGGGATGGGTCGAGCACGACGCAATGGAGATCTGGGAACGGACGCAGGAGGTCGTTCGCGCCGGCCTCGACAAGATTCAGGCATCCGACATCGCGGCTGTCGGAGTGACGAACCAGCGCGAGACGGCCGTCGTCTGGGATCGCTCGACCGGACAACCCGTCCACAACGCCATCGTCTGGCAGGACACGCGGACGGACCAGATCTGCAACGAGTTGTCGGCCGACGGCGGGCAGGACCGGTTCCGCGCGAAGACCGGGCTGCCGATCGCGACGTACTTCTCCGGTCCGAAGATCAAGTGGATCCTCGACAACGTCGACGGGGTCCGCGCTCGGGCGGAGAGCGGCGACGTGGTGTTCGGGAACATCGACACCTGGGTGATCTGGCTGCTCACCGGCGGGCCGGACGGCGGAGCTCACGTCACGGACGTGACCAACGCCAGCCGCACGATGATGATGAACCTCGAGACGCTCGACTGGGACGACGAGATCCTCGGGATCCTCGGCGTTCCACGCGCGATGCTGCCCGAGATCCGGGCCTCGAGCGAGACGTACGGCGAGGCCAGGAACGGGCTGGCCGGAATTCCCGTCGCAGGGGACCTCGGCGACCAGCAGGCTGCACTGTTCGGACAGACCTGCTTCTCGGTCGGCGAGGCGAAGAACACCTACGGGACGGGCAACTTCCTGCTGCTCAACACCGGCAATGAGGCCGTCCAGTCCAAGAGCGGCCTGTTGACGACGCTCGCCTACAAGATCGGGGATCAGCCCGCCACGTACTGCCTGGAGGGCGCGATCGCGATCACGGGCGCGCTCGTCCAGTGGCTGCGCGACAACGTCGGGCTCATCAAGGAGTCGGCCGAGGTCGAAGAGCTCGCGAAGACCGTGGATGACAATGGCGGGATCTACTTCGTGCCCGCCTTTTCCGGTCTCTTCGCCCCCTATTGGCGAGGCGATGCTCGAGGCGTCATCGCCGGCATGACGCGATACGTCACGAAGGGCCATATCGCCCGGGCTGCGCTGGAGGCAACCGCCTGGCAGACCCGAGAAGTGGTGGACGCCATGAACGCCGACTCGGGCGTCGACCTCACGTCGCTCAAGGTCGACGGCGGGATGGTCTACAACGACCTGCTGATGCAGTTCCAGGCCGATGTGCTCGACGTTCCGGTGATCCGGCCCACGGTCGCCGAGACGACCTCGCTCGGCGCCGCCTACGCCGCCGGCCTTGCGGTCGGCTTCTGGTCCGAGGTCGAGGACCTACGTGCCAACTGGGGCAAGGACAAGGAATGGCAGCCCCAGATGGACGCCGAGGAGCGGGAGAAGGAGTACCGCCTCTGGAAGAAGGCCGTCACGAAAACGTTCGACTGGGTCGAATAGCCGACGTGACGGAAGGGGCTCGGCGGGAAACTGCCGGGCCCCTTCCTAGTTTTCCTCCACTCCCTCTGCGAAATCGCCCTTTGTGTCGTCTTCGGGGTGGTGTTCCGAATCTTCGATGCCTTCGGCGAAGCTTCCCTCGTGCCTGTGCTCGGTTTCTTCCTCGCCTTCGGCGAAGTCGCCCTTGTGCTCTTCGGGGTGGTGCTCTTCTTCCTCTTGACCTTCCGCGAAGCTGCCTTCGTGCTTGTGCTCCTCGTTTCCCATGTCGCCTCCTCAGCGGGGCGCCGGTCCGGACGCCGCGTCGCTGTTCCGAGTGTACGCGCCTTCAGAGACCGAATCGCTGCTGCGATACTCGGAGTGCCTGGCCATGGCACTCATGATCGACTTCCGCGGGTAGCGTGGCGTCTCTCCAGACCGAGGCGCTCGTGATCGGCGGTGGCTCAACGGGCGCCGGCGTGGCGCGCGACGCAGCCATGCGCGGGCTGCAGACAATGCTCGTCGAGCGTAGAGACCTCGCCGACGGCACCACCGGTCGCTTCCACGGGCTGCTCCACTCCGGCGGCCGCTACGCGGTCAAAGACCCGGACGCGGCCAAGGAGTGCATCGCGGAGAACGTCATCTTGCGACAAACCGCCTCCGACTGCATCGAGGACACGGGCGGTCTGTTCGTCTGCACGCCGTGGGACGATCCTGCCTTCGGCGACGAGTTCGTCGCAGGCTGTCGAGCGACAGGCGTTCCGGTCGAGGAGATTCGGGCGGCGGAGGCACTGCGCCGAGAACCACGCTTGCACCCCGAAACCTCGCGGGCATTCACGGTTCCCGACGCCGCGATCGACCCGTGGAAGCTCGTCTGGGGATGCGCCCGGTCCGCCGAGGAGCACGGCGCCCGAATCCTGCTCTACCACCGGGTGCTGGGGCTCGAGCGCGACGGACGAAAGTGACCGGCGCGCTCGTCCGCAACGAGTTGACGGGCGAAGAGCTACGTATTCACGCCGACGTCGTCATCAACGCGGCGGGGGCCTGGGCGGGGCAGATCGCCGAGCTCGCGGGCTGCCGCGTCAACGTTCTTCCAGGCAAGGGAATCATGATCGCCATGAACCACCGGCTCGTGAACACGGTCGTCAACCGCTGCAAGATGCCGGCGGACGGGGACATCATCGTTCCGATCCGGACCGTCTGCGTGGTCGGGACGACCGACACGAGGGTCGCCGATCCCGACGAGCTCGAGGTCACGCAGGCCGAGATCGGAGAGATGCTCGACGAGGGCGAGAAGCTCGTCCCGGGCTTCCGCGAAGCACGCCCGCTCCGCGTCTGGGCAGGAGCCCGCCCGCTCTTCTCGCTCGAAGAGGTCTCGGACACACGGGAAGTGACGCGGTCGCACGCGCTCCTCGACCACCGCGAGCGAGACGGCGTCGACGGGCTCGTGACGATCACCGGCGGCAAGACGACGACCTTTCGGCTCATGGCCGAGGTGGCCGTGGATGCAGCGTGCGACCAGCTCGGCGTCGATCGTCCCTCCCGGACTGCCGAAGAGCCGCTCCCGGGCTCGGACGCCGGACAGTTCTATTTCCTCGGCGCGCGCCTCCGCGCACGTGAGCCCGTTCCGCAGACGGAGGAGCTCATCTGCGAGTGCGAGTTGATCACGCGTGAGCGGCTCGAGGAAGCGATGCGCCGGCGCCGCACCGCGAACCTCGACGACATCCGCCGCACGCTACGGCTCGGGATGGGCCCCTGCCAGGGCGGGTTCTGCACGTACCGCGCGACCGGGATCCTCCACGCGGTCGAGCGGCTCGATCACCGGGCCGCGAACGCCTCGCTGGTCTCGTTTCTGGAGGAACGCTGGAAGGGCGTCCATCCGATCCTCTACGGCGACCAGGTGCGGCAGGCCCGGCTCGACGACTGGATCTTCCAGGGCCTGCTCGGCGTGCAGCACTTGCCGACGTGACGTACGACACGATCGTGATCGGCGCCGGCGTCGCGGGTCTGACCGCGGCGCTGCGGCTGGCGGACGAGGGCAAGCAGGTCCTGGTCACGGCGAAAGGCGTCGGTTCGACGCACCTCGCTCCGGCAACGATCGACGTCCTCGGCTTCGATCCCGGACCGGTGGCGAGGCCCGCGGAGGCGCTGCCCGCCTTCACGGCCGCGAACCCCGAGCATCCGTACGCCCGCCTCCGGCCCGGGGTCATCGCCGCGAGCGTCGAGTGGTTGAAGAACCGTCTGCCGGCGATCGGGTACCAGGGAGGCCTGGAGGAGAACTTCCTCCTCCCGACCGCGGTCGGCGCCCTGAAGCCGTCCGCGCTCGTCCCGGAGACGATGGCAGCAGGTGACCTTCGCGCCGGCGGCCACTTCGCATTCGTCGGGCTCGGGCTCAACGACTTCTACCCTGCCTATCTGGCCGATAACCTCGCGCAGGCCCGGGTCGAGGGCCACGCAGTCTCGACCCGTGCGATCGAGGTGTCGCTGCCGCTAGCGGGCAGGCCGGACCGAAGTAGCGCCGGCATTGCAAGGCTGCTCGAGGAGCGGTCACTTCGTGACTCGCTCGTCCGCGAGTTGACCCGTCAGCTCGAGCGGGAAGAACGGGTCGGCTTTCCCGCGGTGCTCGGTCTCGGACGAGCGGGCGAGGTTTGGCGTGAGCTCGAGGCAAGGCTGGCGCGGCCCGTGTTCGAAGTTGCGACCCTGCCGCCCTCGCTGTCGGGTATCCGCCTGTACAACGCGATGAGCTCTTCACTGCGCGAGGCGGGCGGCCGGATGCACGTCGGCGAGCCGGTCGTAGGGGCCGAGACTAGCGGCGGGCGGGTCGAAGCCATCATCACTCAACCGACGGCGCGGGCAATAACCTACCGCGCTGACTCGTTCGTGCTCGCGACGGGCGGGTTCGCGTCCGGCGGGCTCGAGCTCGACTCCTACGGGGAAGTGTCGGAAAGCGTCTTCGGCCTCCCGCTCGTCGACACGCCGCCCCCGGGCGGGCCGCGGTTTCTACCGGACTACTTCGCCGAGCATCCGTTGAACCGCGTCGGGGTCGCAGTCGACGACCGACTCAGGCCGATCAACGCGGACGGCCGGCCGGTCTACGAGAACCTCCATGCGAGTGGCGCGACCGTCGCCGGCGCCTCCCCATGGCACGAGGCCTCCGGCAACGGGCTCAGCCTGGCGACGGGATACGCTGCCGCCGCAGCGATTCTTGAAGGGGCCTCATGACCGAGCTCGTCCGCGACTCGCTCGACCACTGCGTCAAATGCACGATCTGCGAGACGTTCTGTCCGTACTCGCAGGTGACGCCGCTCTTTCCGGGCCCGAAGTACGTTGGGCCGCAGGCGGAGCGGTACCGCGGCACCGGGGCCTCGGTGGACGCATCCGTCGACTACTGCTCGGGCTGCGGAATCTGCACGCAGGTCTGCCCGCAGGGCGTGAAGATCGCGGAAATCAACTCTCAGGCTCGAGCCCGGCTCTGGGAGGAGCGGGGCATTCCGCTCCGCAACCAGCTGATCGCCAGGCCGAGCGTGCTCGGCCGCCTCGGGACTCCTGTTGCACCCCTCGCCAACCGGATGCTTCGGGCACGCCCTCTGCGGGTGCTCGCCGAACGCGTGCTGGGTATCCATCGCGACGCGCCTGTGCCCCGGTTCGCCGGCCGGACATTCCAGGACTGGGCGCGGGCACACCGCAGCCCGGTGGCCGAGCGAAGCGTCGTCTACTTCCACGGGTGCGGCACGAACTACTACGAACCAGGCCTGGGGGAGACGGTCGTGGAGGTCCTCGAGCACAACGGGTTCAACGTCCTCGTCCCGCCTCAGGACTGCTGCGGGCTCCCGCTGCAGTCGAACGGCAACTTCAGGGCCGCACGTGTCTACGTGCGGCACCTCGTGGCCAATCTGGCTCGGTACGCCCGCGATGGCCTGCCGATCGTGGCGAACGCGACGAGCTGCAGCCTGATGCTGAAACGCGAAGCGCGTGAGATTCTCGGCGTCCGCGACGAAGACGTCCGCGTGGTGAGCGAGGCGACGTACGACATCTGCGAGTTCCTGCTCTTGTTGCACGAGCGGGGGGAGCTGCGAACGGACTTGCAGTCCCTCGCGCTGACCGTTCCCTACCACGCACCATGCCAGCAGCGAGGGCAAGGAATCGGCAAGCCCGCACTCGACTTGCTCGCGCTGATTCAGGACCTGCGGGTCATCGAGCTGGACGCCGACTGCTGCGGGATCGCTGGGACATACGGCTTGAAGAAGGAGAAGTACAAGATCTCGATGGCCGTCGGGGAGCCGCTCTTCAGTGCTCTGCGCGAGGCCGGCGGCGATCTCACGGCCTGCGACAGCGAGACGTGTCGGTGGCAGATCGAGCACGGCGCCGCCGTTCACGCCGTCCACCCCGTCGAGCTCCTGCATCGCGCTTACGGGCTCGGTCCCGACGGCGCCGCCGGTTGACCGGTGGTTGGACTCGTCATCGTCACCCACAGCGCGACGCTCGCCGCAGGCGTTGCCGAGCTGGCGCGCGGTATGGGCGGCGAGGTCCCGATCGAGCTCGCGGGCGGGATCGAAACGCCGGAGCCCGCGCTCGGCACCGACGCCGTCCGCGTGGCCGAGGCGATCGAGCGGGCCGACCAGGGTGACGGAGTCCTCGTGCTGATGGATCTCGGCAGCGCGGTGCTGAGCGCGGAGATGGCGCTCGAAATGGTTTCGGCGGAGCGCCGCGCGCGCGTCCTGCTCACGGAAGCGCCACTAGCTGAAGGGGCGGTCGCGGCTGCCGTCACGGCCAAGCTCGGCGCCTCGCTGGAGGAGGTCGCGGCCGAAGCCCGCGGCTCGCTCCAGGCGAAGATCGCCCATCTCGGCACCGGCGAGGAGGAGGAGCACCGGTCCAAGCAGGCTCCGATGACGACTCCGCAACTGTCCGGTTGGAGGTGCGGAATCCGCTCGGCCTGCACGCGCGCCCGGCAGCGCGCTTCGTCCAGACCGCGGGGAGCTTCGACGCCGACGTGACCGTTACCAACGTCACGACCGGCCGTGGACCCGCGAGCGGGCGGAGTCTCAACGAGCTGGCGACGCTTGGGGTGCGGCAGGGCCACGAGGTGCTCGTCGCGGCGCGCGGGGCTAAAGCAGATGAGGTACTTGCTGCGCTGTCCGCGCTGGCCGAGCGCGATTTCGACGAGCGGCAAGAGCCCGCCGCCGCGGCGCCGCCGGCCCGTCCCTCTCCATCCGCATGTTCCGACGAAGGCTCGCTGCAGGGGCTCCCCGGTGCGCCCGGAGCGGCGCTTGGACCGGCCCGTCACTTTCGCGCCGCGGAGCCGGAAATCCCGACCAGTCCGGCGAGCGATCCGGCGGCGGAGTGGGAGGCGCTCGAGCGCGCCCTCGAGCGCGTACGGAAGGAGATCCAGGTCACACGCGAGTCTGTCGCCGCCCAGGCGGGCGAGTACAACGCGGCGATCTTCGACGCTCATCTCCTCTTCCTCGATGACGAAGCGCTGCTCGAGCCTGCGCGGCGGGCCATCTTCGAGGACGGGCTCAACGCGGCGCAGGCCTGGCACAGGGCGACCGAGGCGGTGACAGCCGGCTACCGGAGCCTCGACGACGACTATCTCCGTGCCCGGGCGGAAGACGTGACGGGTGTAGCTCGACAGGTGGTCGCCGAGCTCGTGGGCGGCGATCGAAGAAGCCGGGCCATAGTCGAGCGCGGAATCGTGATCGCGCCCGATCTGACGCCGGCCGACACGGCCGCACTCGACCGCGACCTCGTGCTCGGAATCGCCACCGCGCACGGCAGTGCGACCTCGCACAGCGCCATCCTGGCCCGCTCACTCGGGATCCCGGCGGTGGTCGGCATCGGGGAAGACCTACTCGACGTTCAGGAGGGAACGTCGCTGGTCCTGGACGGGGACGCGGGCACCGTTTACGTGGACCCCGGGGAGGAGCTCGTGCGCGGCTATGAGCGTCGCCAGGCCGAGCGGGAGGAATCGGCGCTGCGCGCGCTCGCCTCGGCGCGGCAACCGGCGCAGACCCTGGACGGGCGCAGGATCGAAGTCGTGGCCAACGTCGGGTCGCCGGCGGACGTCGACGTAGCGGTCGCCAACGGCGCCGAGGGAGTCGGTCTCCTGCGTACGGAGTTCTTGTTCCTCGAACGTGAGTCTCTTCCCTCGGAGGAGGAGCAGCTCGCCGCCTACGACGACATGGCGGCACGGCTGAATGGAATGCCCTTGGTCCTCCGCACTCTCGACGTCGGTGCGGACAAGCCGCTCCCTTACCTGCCGAGCAGGCCCGAGGCGAACCCCTTCTTGGGCGTACGCGGAATCCGGCTCGGACTGGATCAGCCAGAGCTCCTCGAAACCCAGTTGCGGGCGGCCCTCCGGGCCGCGGCGGCACACCCGCTGAAGGTGATGTTCCCGATGGTCGCGACGCTCGCCGAATACCGCGCGGCCGTGTCGGTGCTCATGCGCGCGCGAGAGCAGCTCGAGCAGGCCGGGGAGATGGTCGGGCAGATGGACGTCGGCATAATGGTCGAGGTTCCGGCGGCTGCACTTGCCGCCGAAGCGTTCGCGCCGGAGGTCGACTTCTTCTCGATCGGGACGAACGACCTGACGCAGTACACACTCGCGGCCGAGCGCGGAAACGAGCGGCTCGCCGATCTCGCCGATGCGCTCCACCCCTCCGTCTTGCGCCTCATCGAGGCCGTCACGGAGTCGGCTCAGCGGCACGGGAAATGGGTCGGGGTTTGCGGTGAGCTGGCGTCGGAGCCGCTGGCGGTGCCGGCGCTCGTCGGGCTCGGTGTCACCGAGTTGAGCGTCAACCCGCCGGCGATCCCGACGGTCAAGGAAGCGGTGCGTCAGGTCGACTCCGAAGCGGCGGCAGCCCTCGCGCGCGAGGCGCTGAGGTTGGCGTCCGCCAAGGACGTGCGCGCGCTCCTATCCGGCGGAGCAGCGGCGATCGCCAGGTCGGAGCAGGCGGCGCCGTGATCGCACAGCCGGGCGCTCACGTTTCCATCCTGCTCGGCATCACCTGGGTCCGCATTCTGCTCGTGCCGGTCGTCATGGCGCTGATCCTGCTCGGGCCCGACCGGAGCACCGCGTACACCGCTGCCGCGGTCTGCTTCGCGGTCGCCGGCGCCACGGACTTCATCGACGGCTACCTCGCGCGCCGCTGGGCGCAGACGACGACCTTCGGCTCGTTCCTCGACACGACGGCCGACAAGCTCCTCGTCTCGGGCGCCCTCATCGCCCTCGTGGACGTCGGTCGGGCCTCTCCCTGGGTTGCGGTGATCATCATCGGTCGAGAGTTGCTGATTCTCGGTCTCCGCGGCGTCGTAGCCGCCGAGGGCACCGTCTTCGCACCCTCGATCTGGGGGAAGCTCAAGACAAACGTCCAGTTCGTCGCGATTCTGCTCGCGATCCTGCGTTTCGGCGACCCCATCGGGCCGCTGTACCTCGACGAGTGGGCGATGATCGTCGCCGCCGTGGTCACGGTCATGTCAGCAGTCGAGTACCTGACCCGCTTCTCATCCGCTCTCTCCAAGGGCGCGAACTAGCTGCCGGTGGCCGAAACGGCATTCGTCACCGGGGGCACCGGCTTCGTCGGGGGCGCGATCGTCGAACGCCTCGTCTCGGCCGGCCGCGCGGTCAAGGCGCTGGCCCGCTCCGACGACGGCGCGCGCACACTGCGCGCCCTGGGAGCCGAGCCCGTGCACGGCGACGTCCTCGACCGACGAACGCTCCTGGACGCCATGCGCGATTGCGGAGTCGTCTACCACGCCGCCGGTGCCAACGCCTTCTGTCTTCGCGACAACTCGCCGCTCTTCGAGGTGAACGTACGCGGCTCTGTGAACGTCGTTCACGCAGCCGCCGATGCAGGTGTCAGGCGCATCGTCTACACGTCGTCCGCCGCCACGCTCGGGGAGGAGCGCGGGAGCGAGGCAAGCGAGACCTCGCCCCACCGCGGGTGGTTTCTCTCCAACTACGAGCGCTCGAAGTTCGAGGCGGAGCGTGCGGTCATGTCGGCGGCGCACATGCGGAGGATCGAAGTCGTATCGGTCAACCCGGCTTCCGTTCAGGGTCCCGGCCGGGCTACGGGTACGGCGCGCTTGCTGCTGGACTATCTGAACGGGAGGTTGAAGGTCGTCGTCGACTCGACGATCAGCCTCATCGATATCGCCGACTGCACCGAGGGTCACGTACGCGCGGAGGCTCGCGGGACGCCGGCCGAGCGGTACGTGCTCAGCGGTGCCACGATCTCCATCCGGGAGGGCATCCGGCTGCTCGAGCGCCTGACGGGTATCGAGCGGAAGGTGCGCTCGTTGCCTCCGCCGTTCGCCATGGCTGCTGCCATGGCCGTCGAGACGGGTGCGCGGCTTCGTCGAAGGAACCCGCCTATCTGCCGCGAGCTGGTGCGCACGGCGCTGCACGGCCATGCCTACGATGGATCGAGAGCCGCACGAGAGCTCGGCCTGAACTACACGCCGGTCGAGGAGACCCTTCGCCGGACGATCGACTGGTTCAGCGGGCAGGGCCTCGTGCGCAGCTCAGCCGGCTGACGGCGCTGCATCGTAGAATCGAGCCACCGCCACCCCGATCGAATGCGCGACCTCATCCTCGTTACCGCCGGCTATCTAATCGGAAGCATTCCGTGGGGGTATGTCGTCGCAAAGCTTCTGCGTGGTGTCGACATCCGCACGGTCGGCAGCGGAAACCTCGGCGCCGCGAACGTCTGGCGTGTTCTCGGGTTCAAGGCCGGTCTCGCCGTTGCCCTTTTGGACGTCGGCAAGGGCTTCGCGGCCGCGCTGCTCGGCTTGTGGGCTGGAGACGAGCTCACTGGCCTTCTCGCCGGGATCGCCGCGATGGTCGGCCACTGGCGTCCGCTCTTCATGGGCCTCCGCAAGGGAGGGAAGATCGTCGCGACGACGGGCGGGGTTGCGCTCGCGCTCGCCCCGCTCGCCACTCTGGCCACCGGCGCCGTCTGGGTGGTCACGTTTCTCCTCACGCGCTATACCTCGGTCGCGTCGATGCTGGCAGCTCTCGCATTGCCTCTGTTCGCGCTCGCCTTTGGCTCCTCAACTCTGGTCGTGATCTTCACCGCAGGTGCTGCTCTCGCGATCCTGCTCCTGCACCGGGCGAACATCGGTCGACTCCTGTCCGGGACCGAGAATCGCTTCGAGCTCAGCCGCCGGCCCAGCGTCTCGCGCGAGAGAGCGACAAACGCACCCGCGCCTGCGCCTCGTGGGCGTGTACGGCGGGCGTTTCGGCGCCTAGTTCCAGGGGAGGGCGGCTCGGGCTGACCAGTACTCGGCCGGCTCCTCGGTGAGTGTCGCGAGCCCGTGGTCGAGCTAGTCGCCGTAGTCGAGGCCCAAAGCAGCCAGGTTGCTCATGAGCTGATCGGTGGTCGTTGCGCCGGAGAGGACGACGTCCGCCCATGCTCGAGCGAGTGCAGCGGCGAGCGCGAGCGCGTCCGGAGTCACGCCTTGCTCCTCGGCGGCGGCTCGCAGCAGGTGTGGCGCCCGCCGGTCGGCTACACGACCGTTCTTGCTTCCTCGACAATCACGCCGAGACCTGCCCCGTGAGCTTCCGCGAGCGCATCGCCGGCAGAGCGCTCGATCGGGTTCCAGGTGGCCTGAACCGAGTCGAAAGCGCTGAGCCTGAGCGCACGCCGTCGTCGTCCACCCGCTGGCGAAGGTACTGGGCCTCAAGCTTCGCACTCGGCGGGCCGATGACCGAGCCGATGGGCGTCAAGCGACTCCTGCGGATCTCCCTGCTCGCGGTCCTTGCGATCGCCGTCTCCGGCTGTGGCTCGGTTAAGCAGGCTGCGTCGACTCCTGAGGGCGCCGACTTCGCGCCCGCGAGCACCGTTGTCTTCGTGACGGGCGTCACCGACCCGAGCTCGAGCCAGTGGCAGAAAGCCGACCAACTCCTCGGGCGCTTCCCGGGCCGCGAGAAGCTGCTAGCGAGCCTGCACGAGGATCTGGCCGATGACGGCCTGAGCTGGGAGCGTGACGTGAAGCCGGCGCTGGGCGACGAGCTCAACCTCGCTCTCCTCTCGTTCGAGGACGCCGACCACAACTACGTCTTCTTCACGAAGCCGAAGGACGAGGCGAAGTTCACGAAGCTGCTCGAGTCCGGCGGCGCCCAGGATCGCCAGGTTCACCGCAAGATCGACGGCTGGACGGTCTTCGCCGACAACGAGAAGGCGCTCGACAACTTCGCGGCCGCCCACGCGTCCGGCAACTCGCTGTCCGACGAGGACGCGTTCAAGGACGCGATGAACGGGCTGCCCGAAGACCTCGCCCTACGCGGCTACGTCGCCGCTGAGCCCCTGTACGCCCTGATCCGGAAAGAAGCCGAGAGCGATCCGGACACGCAGGCGTTCAAGAGCTTCTCGGACAGCTTTGGACGGCTGAAGTTCATCTCCGTCTCGAGCTCGGCCGAGGACGACGGCGTGGCAGTGCATGCCGGCTACGAGTCGACCAAGAGCACGCAGATGGGCAGTTACGCGGCCGAACTGGACAACACGCTTCCGGCCGGCGCGCTCGTCTACCTCTCGTTCGGAGACCTCGAGCAGTACTTCGACCAGGCTCTGAGCACGGCCGGCAACGAGTCGCCGGAGTTCGGCCGGCAGCTGCGGCAGATCCAGGAGGCGCTCGGCTTCAACGTCAAGGACGACCTCCTTCCGCTCTTCTCGAAGGAGGGCGCCATCGCCGTCTACAACGCCAGCGAGTCGGTGCCGG
Organism: uncultured Actinomycetes bacterium; assembly: GCA_963794605.1. Taxonomy (GTDB): domain Bacteria; phylum Actinomycetota; class Thermoleophilia; order Gaiellales; family Gaiellaceae; genus VAXT01. The sequence continues at coordinate 135,496 of CAWCEN010000004.1, read as the reverse complement.
ACGTCCTCTTCGCGCTTCGTGTCGATGACGAGGACAAGGCGACGCAGCTGATCAACCGGCTGGCCGCGATCGCCGGGCTGGCCGACGTCGACGTACGGCCGCTCTCGATCCAGGGCGCGCAGGGAAAGGTCTTCGCCTATCCCGAGGACAATCTGACCATCTACGCGGTCGTTGGAAACGGCAAGGTGCTGGTCTCGAACACCCGGGGCAGGATCGACGCGGCGCTCGGACACGGGGAGAAGCTCTCGGACGACCGGGTGTATCGGGAGGCCCTTGACGCGTCGTCCTCGCCGGACGAGACGTCAGGCTTCGTCTACGCGAACCTCAAGCTGACGATCCCGGCGCTCTTCGGCCTTCTGGACGCCGTATCCGAGAGCGACTCGCCCGAGGCGATCCCACCGGACGTCCGCGCGAACACGAAGCCGCTCCAATCCGCGATCCTGTACACGAAGCAGGACGGCGATCGGACAACGGTCTCTGGCTTTTTGACGATCAAGTAGCCTCCGCGGGAATGTCGTCCCGCGACTTCCTGTTCACGTCTGAGTCCGTCACCGAGGGCCACCCGGACAAGATCGCCGACCAGATCTCGGACTCCGTGCTCGACGCCGTCCTCCGGGACGACGTCAACGGGCGCGTCGCCTGCGAGACGCTGATCACGACGGGGCTCGTCGTCGTCGCGGGCGAGATCACGACCGAGACCTACGTCGACATCGCCCGCACGGCGCGCGACAAGCTCGAGGAGATCGGCTACACGCACTCGGAGTGGGGCTTCGACGCGACGACGTGCGGCGTCGTGGTTGCGATCGACGAGCAGTCGCCCGACATCGCCCAGGGCGTCGACGCCTCGTACGAGGTGCAGCACGACCCCGGCGACGACGACCCGCTCGACAAGCTCGGCGCGGGCGACCAGGGGATGATGTTCGGGTACGCGTCGAACGAGACGGCCGAGCTGATGCCGCTTCCGATCATGCTCGCGCACAAGATCTGCAAGCGACTCGCCGAGGTGCGCAAGGCGGGCGACCTCCCATACCTGCGTCCCGACGGGAAGGCGCAGGTCACGGTTCGCTACGAGGTCGACGAGCACGGCGACCAGAGGCCGGTCGAGCTCGAGCGCATCCTCGTTTCGACGCAGCACTCGGACGGGATCAGCTCCGAGGACCTGATCAAGCCGGACATCATCGACCGCGTCCTGCGCCCGATTCTCCCATCGCAGCTCTACGACGAGAAGCGCCTCCAGGAGCGCGACTTCGTCTACGTCAACCCGACGGGGAAGTTCGTGCTCGGCGGGCCCATGGGCGACACGGGGCTCACGGGCCGGAAGATCATCGTGGACACGTACGGCGGTGCGGCGCGCCACGGCGGCGGCGCCTTCTCGGGCAAGGATCCGACGAAGGTCGACCGCTCGGCGGCGTACGCGGCCCGCTACGTGGCGAAGAACATCGTCGCAGCGGGGCTTGCCGACCGGTGCGAGGTGAACGTGGCGTACGCCATCGGCGTCGCGCATCCGGTGTCCCTCACCGTGCGGACGTTCGGGACCGAGAAGATCGAGGTCAGCCGGATCGAGGAGCTCGTCAAGAACAGGGAGCACTTCGACCTGAGGCCGGGAGCGATCATCCGCGACCTCGACCTGCGGCGGCCGATCTATTCGAAGACGGCCGCGTACGGGCACTTCGGGCGCGACGACCACGACTTCACGTGGGAGCGCACCGACAAGGCCGAGGCGTTGCGCCAGGCTGCCGACGTCGGCGAGCCGGCGACCGCGTAGCGTCTCTGTTGACGTCTCGTTAAACGCGGCGCGTAGGCGCATCCGCGTGCTCGACCCGCGCGTATTGCCGGGTGACGAGCCCCACTGCAGCACCAATCGGAGGCTCGGCACTCACCTCTAGGAGGGCCCCAATGCGCAACGCGAAACTGATCGTGCCCGTGATCCTCGTGGTCGCAGTGGCAGCGCTGATCGGCGCGCTCGCCGCCCGGTCGACGAGCGACAGCCACAAGCAGGCGGTCGTCAAGACGAGGATGGTCTCGGGGAAGACAGTTCTGGTCAACCGCCGCGGCCTGACGCTCTACCACCTGAGCGTGGAGCGGAAAGGGCACTTCATCTGCACCAACTCGACCTGCCTCTCGCTCTGGAAGCCGATCGTCGTCAAGAAGGGCACGACGCCGACCGGGGCCAAGTCGCTCAGCACAGTCAAGCGCCCCGACGGCCGGCTCCAGGTCGCGTACAAGGGCGGGCCTCTCTACACGTTCGTCGAGGACCACAAGCCCGGCGACATGAAGGGCAATGGTTTCAAGGACGTCGGCACCTGGCGTGTCGTGACGGTGTCCGGCAACGCAGCAACGCCCGCTCCACCGCCCTCGTCCGGCGGCTACGGAGGCGGCGGCTACTGATCCTCACTCCCGGCTGACCCTGACCCTTTGGGGGAACCTCCCGGTTCCCCCAATCCCCCACCACTGGTCCGCGCTGCCTTTCGGCAGCGCGGACAGGCCGCTACGCGGCCGGGGTCAGACCCCGGTCCAATTGTGTGACGACAGTGCGACGAAACTCACGCTCCGACGCTCGTACGGACGCTCTTTGCGCGAATCCGTCTCCGGTGGTTGTAAAGGGGTCTGACCCCTTATGAGCGCTTCACGAAGAGGCCCGCGGCGGCTTTCTCCGCGATTGCCTGCTCGCGGCCGTCGACCTTGACCGTGAACTGCCCGGCCGCCGGCTGGGCCTCGCTGAGCTCGAGTTCCGTCCCCGGCACGTAGCCCTCGTCGTAGAACCAATGCAGGAGCTCGCCGTCGTGCTCGGCGAGCCGCACGATTGTCGCCTTGGCCGGTGCCTCGAGCGCCGCCAGCGGGGCCAGCTCCTCGTTCTCGGCCTGCTCGAACTCGGGGTCGACCGGCCAGCCGTGCGGACAACGCTCCGGGTAGCCGAGCTTCTCCTCCATCCGCTCGACCATGTCGTCGGAGAACGTCTCGCCGATGTCGTCCGCGTAGACGTGCGCCTCCGCGGCCGTGTAGCCCATGAAGTCCGTCAGCAGCCGCTCTACGATCCGGTGCTTGCGGACGACCTTCTCCGCGCGCTTGCGGCCCGCGGGCGTGAGCAACGCCTCCTTGTGCTCCCCGCGCCTGACGAGGCCCTCTTTCTCGAGTCGCTTCAGCATCTCGCCGGCGGAGGCACGGGACACGCCGAGCATCTCGGCGACGCGTGTCGCGAGCGTGGGGGAGGACCCGGTCGACTGTGGGCTGTACTCGCCGATCGGGAAGGCGAGGAAGTAGATCGTCTCCAGGTACTCGTCGACTGAGTGGCGCACGGCCATTTGGCTTCGAATATAGTTGCCCTCGCTTGTAAGGTTCCCCTTACACCTAGGAGAAGGAGACCCAGACTCGATGTCCACAGCTCAGGTGCTCGTCCTCGGCGCGCTCGCCGGTTTCACGATCTTCCTCGGCCTGCCCATCGGCCGGATCCGCAGTACCGACATGCGCCTGAAAGCGGCGCTCAGCGCGGCCGCGACGGGGATCCTGCTCTTCCTGTTCTGGGACGTGCTCGTGCACGGCATCGAGCCGGTCGAGGAAGCGCTCACGAAGGCGACGGACGAGGGCGGGTCCTGGGTCGACTTCGTCAAGCTCGCCGTCACGTTCGCGGCCGGAGCGTCCGTGGGCCTGATGAGCCTCGTCTACTACGACCGCTGGTTCGGCCGTCAGCGCAGCAAGGCGATGCTCGGCCCTGGCGCCGCGTCTGCGGCCGAGTTCGATCGCTCGTGGGTGGCCGGCCTCTCTCCGGCGGCCTGGCTAGCGTTCCTGATCGCGACCGGCATCGGGCTGCACAACTTCTCCGAGGGACTTGCGATCGGGCAGTCCGCAGCGCAGGACCAGGTCACGCTCGCGCTCGTTCTGATCATCGGCTTCGGCCTGCACAACGCGACCGAGGGCTTCGGCATCGTCGCGCCGCTCTCGGGCTCCGAGACGAGGCCGTCCTGGAAGTTCCTCGCGCTGCTGGGGCTGATCGGCGGCGGGCCGACCTTCGTCGGGACGCTGCTCGGACAGACTTGGGTCAACGAGACGGTGTCGGTCGCGTTCCTCGCGCTCGCGGCCGGGTCGATCCTCTACGTCGTGATCCAGCTGATGAACGTGAACCAGAAGCTCGGGCACAAGACGCTCGTCGGCTGGATGCTGCTCGTTGGACTGTTCGCAGGCTTCGCAACCGACTTCATCATCGAAGCTGCAGGCGTTTAAGAGGGTTCGGCGAAACGTGGTCTGAGCCGCCGAGCCGCGCTGCTCGCACCACGGCGACGAGCAACGTCCCGCCGAACCCTCTGTAAGCGCGAGCCGGGGCCGGCGGTAGCCTCCGCCGCGTGACGCAGTACGCCTCGGTCTACCCGCTCGTGACGACCAGGGCGCTCGCGCGTCCGTTCACGTACGAGGTGCCGGACGAGGTCGTGCGCGGCGCAGTCGTCGCGGTTCGGCTGGGCGGCGCGAGGCAGCGCGGCGTCGTGATCGGGCTCGAGGACGCGCCGCCGGAAGGGGTTGAGGCAGCGCCGATCGAGCGCGTCGTCGAGTCGCTTCCGGCTCCGCTCGTCGAGCTGGCGCTCTGGCTCGCGGACTACTACGGATCGACGCCGGGTCGCGCGCTGGCGCTCGTCGCACCGGCGAAGCGTGCGCGCCGCAAGGAGCTGCCCCAGCCGGCCGAGCGGGACTCGCTGGAGGGCGAGCCCGAACCGCACGCGCTCACCGACTCGCAGACGCGGGCGCTCGCCCGCCTGGCGCGCGCGTACAACGAGGGTGGCGGGCACTTCCTGCTCTATGGCGCGACCGGCAGCGGGAAGACGGAGGTCTACCTGCAGGCTGCGGCTGGGGCTCTCGAGCGGGACCTCGGCGTGATCGTGCTCGTCCCCGAGATCGCGCTCGCGCCCCAGACCGTCGGCCGCTTCCGAGCGCGGTTCGGCGACCGCGTGGCGATCCTCCACTCGTCACTGAGCGAGGCCGAGCGGCGCGACGAGCGCGAGCGCATCGCCTCCGGGGAGGCGCCGATCGTGATCGGTGCACGCTCGGCCGTCTTCGCTCCGCTGCCGAGGCTCGGCCTGATCTGCGTCGATGAGGAGCACGACGCCGCGTACAAGCAGGAGTCCGACCCGCGCTACGACGCGCGCACGGTTGCCGCGAAGCGCGCCTCGCTCGAAGGCGCGGTGGCGGTGTACGGAAGCGCGACGCCCCGTCCGGAGAGCTGGGAGCGGCTCGAGCGGCTCGAGCTCGGCGAGCGGATCGGCGTCCGCCGTCCGACGGTGCGCACGATCGACCTGCGCGGCGAGGCGGGGTATCCGCTGTCCGCACCGCTCCTCGCGGAGCTCGGCAAGGTCGCCGAGGGCGGGGGCAAGGCGATCCTGCTCTTGAACCGCCGTGGGATCGCGCCCGCGCTGCACTGCCGCGCCTGCGGCGAGACGAGACGCTGCCCGAACTGCGATGTCGCCCTAGTCCTGCACCGCGACGAGGTGCTCCACTGCCACCACTGCGGCTATGTGGAGCAGTCGCCCGAGAGCTGTCCCGCCTGCGGGTCGGTCGAGCTCGCGCGGATCGGCGCCGGGACGCAGAGACTCGAGCGTGAGCTGGAGGCGCACGTTCCCGAGCTCGAGCGCTTCCGGCTCGATGCCGACGCGATCGAGAAGCCCGGTGAGCCGGCGGCGACGTTGAAGCGCTTCGCCGCGGCGAAGCGCGCAGTGCTCGTCGGCACGCAGATGGTCGCCAAGGGGCACCACTTCGTCAACGTCTCGCTCGCGGCCGTGATCGATGCCGACACCGGCCTCGGCGTGCCGGACTTCCGCGCCGAGGAGCGCACGTTCCAGCTCGTCACCCAGCTCGCCGGGCGCAGCGGCCGGGACGCTCCAGGGCGCGTGCTCGTCCAGACCTTCCAGCCCGAGTCGCGCGCCGTCGCGCTCGCTGCGCGGCAGGACGTCGAAGGCTTCCTCGCGGGTGAGCTCGAGCGCCGGCGGGAGCTCGGGTACCCGCCGTACAGGCACCTCGTTCGCATTCTCGTCTCCGGGCCGGACCGGGAGGACGCGATGCGGGCGCTCACGGAGGTGGCCGAGGGGCTCGCGGACGCGCCTGGCGAGCTGCTCGGCCCGGCTGCGCTGTTTCGGCTCCGTGGACGGCACCGCGCACAGCTCGTCGCGAAGACGGAGCGTCCGCGGGAGGTCGCGTCGCGTGCGGGGAGGCTCCTCTCGGCAGCGGCCAGGGCGATGCGCGAGGCAGAGCTCTCAGCGGTCGTCGATGTTGATCCGCAGAGCCTTTGAGTAGCCAGCATGGTTAGACGGCCACGCCGGCAAAGCCGGCATGGCCTTTCAGCGGCATCGCAAGCGATGCCTAGCGCAGTCGTCGACGTTGACCCCCAAAGCCTCTGACTACACTCGAAGACATGGCGGATCAGGGCCAGGTCAAGACCGACGAGCTCGACGCGCACGCCGAGGCGAGGCGGCGGCTGGCGCTCGCGCAGATCCGCCAGTACCCGGACCCGGTGCTCCGCCTCGAGGCTCAGGAGGTCGTCGAATTCGACGGCGATCTCGAGCAGCTCGTCGAGCGGATGATCCATCTCATGCAGGACGCCCGCGGGGTCGGGCTCGCAGCGAACCAGGTAGGCACCCTGCGCCGCGTGTTCGTGATCCAGGCCGAGGAGGAGCAAGAGCCGAGGGCGCTCGTCAACCCGGTGATCGTCGAGCGCTCCGACGAGCTGGACGACGACGACGAGGGCTGCCTCTCGATGCAGGGCGTCGTGGTGCCGGTCGAGCGCCCGCTCCGCGTCCGCATGGAGGCGCTGGACGAGCACGGGAACCAGGTGACGCTCGAGCTCGAAGGGCTGCCCGCGCGGGTTGCGCAGCACGAGCTCGACCATCTCGACGGCGTGCTGATCCTCGACCGTACGACGCCTGAAGGCAAGCGCGAGGCGCTCGCGGTCCTGCGCCAATCAGCCGCGTTGTGAAGCTGGCCGTCGCGGCGACCGCGCCGCTCGGAGCGGACGTGCTCGAACGGCTCGCCGCGAAGCACGACATCGAGTTCCTGCTCACGCGTCCCGACCGGCAGCGCGGTCGTGGACGCAAGGTCGGAGCCCCTCCCGCGAAGCAGGCTGCGCGTCGCCTGGGCATCCCGGTCCGCCAGGTCGAGCGTCTCGACGCGTCGTTCTCGCTCGACGGCGCGGACACTGTCGTCGTCGTCGCCTACGGCGCGCTGATCCCGTCGAGCCTGCTCGACCGTGCGAACTGGCTGAACGTCCACCCCTCGCGCCTCCCGCGCTGGCGCGGTGCCGCTCCGATCGAGCGCGCGATCATGGCCGGAGACGAGGAGAGCGCGGTGTGTGTCATCCGTCTCGTCGAGGAGCTCGACGCGGGCCCGATCGGCGCGTCGCGCGACCTCTCGATCGGCGGTGACAGAATCGCGGGGGACGTGTACGCCGAGGTTGGCCGGGTCGCGCCCGAGCTGATCGACGAGGCACTGTCCAACGACTCGTTCTCGCCGCAGGTCGGAGAGCCGACGTACGCCGAGAAGATCGGCCCGGCGGACCGCGAGCTCGACTGGTCGCGGCCCGCGAAGGAGCTCCACGACAGGATCCGCGCGCTGTCCCCGCACATTGGCGCCCGCGGCGAGGTCGAGGGCCGAAACGTGATCGTCTGGCGCTCCCGGCTCGACGGCGACCGCCTCGATCTGCTCGAGGTGCAGCCGGAAGGCGGAACGCGCATGTCATACGACGCCTGGCTCCGCGGCTTACGCTCCTGATCATGGGTTGGAACGACTGGGTGCGCGGGCTCGAGATCGAGCCGTCGATCTACGCCGCCGACTTCTCGCGGCTCGGCGAGCAGCTCGAGACCGTCATGGCGGCAGGCGCGAGGGTCTTCCAGTTCGACGTCGGCGACGGGCAGTTCATCGAGCCGATCACTATCGGTCCGATCGTCCTCAAGTCGATCTCGCCGCTCGTCCACGAGCTCGGCGGCGTCCTCGACTGCCACCTGATGATCCTGTCGCCCGAGAAGCACTTCGAGGCGATCGCCGAAGCCGGCGGCGACAGCGTGACCGTGCACTACGAGGTGTGCGACGACCTGCCGGGCGTGATCGCGCAGGCACGAGAGCTCGGGCTCGGCGTCGGCGTCGCGTTCAACCCCGAGAGCGAGCCGGACGCCGTCGTCGAGGCGGCCGGCGGGCTGGTCGACCTCGTCCTCTGCATGAGCATCCACCCGGGTTACTCGGGACAGCCGTTCATGCCGGAGTCGATCCCGCGTGTGCAGCGGCTGCGCGAGCTGCTGCCCGACGAGGTCTTCATCCAGGTCGACGGCGGGGTCGGCCCGGACAACGTGCGTGAGCTGCGCGAGGCGGGCGCGAGCCTGCTCGTCGCCGGGACGAGCGTCTTCGGCCAGAAGGACATCGCGGCCGCGTACCGCGACCTCGCAGCGCTCTGATGCTGGAGCGCGCCGTCGAGCTCGCCGAGCGCGGCCGGGGGACGACGCACCCGAACCCGGTCGTCGGAGCCGTCGTCGCGCGCGGTGCCGAGATCGTCGGCGAGGGTTGGCACGAGCGGAAGGGCGGGCCGCACGCGGAGGTCGTCGCGCTCGAAGCGGCCGGCGAGGCGGCGCGGGGCGCGACGCTCTTCTCGACCCTCGAGCCCTGTGACCACCACGGGACCACCCCGCCGTGCGTCGACGCGATCCTTGCCGCTGGAATCGCAAGGGTCGTGGTCGGAGCGAAGGACCCGACCCGCGACGGGATCGCGCGGCTGCGCGAAGCGGGCGTCGAGGTCGAGCTGGCCGATCTCCGGGCAGCGCGCGTGCAGAACGAGGCCTGGCTCACCTGGGCGAGGCTCGGACGGCCGTTCGTGACCTACAAGGCCGCGGTCACCTTCGACGGTCGCATGACGGTACCCGGCGAGCGTTGGGTGTCCGGCGAGGAGAGCAGGCGGCTCGTCCACGAGTTGCGAGCGGCTTCCGACGCCGTCGCGGTCGGGATGGGAACCGTTCGGGCGGACAATCCGCGGCTGGACGCCCGCGACGTCGAGGTCGTTCGCCAGCCGCGTCGGCTCGTGTTCGGCCGGGGGCCGCTGCCGGAGGGCTCGGAGCTCGAGCTGGTGTCAGGCGCGCTCGTGGATGAGCTCCGGCGCCTCGGCGACGAGAACGTCCAGTCGCTCGTGCTCGAAGGCGGTCCGACACTTGCCGGCGCGTTCTTCGTCTCCGACCTCGTGGACAAGGTGCTGCTCTTCGTCGCTCCGAAGATCGCGGGCGACGGGCCCGGGCTGGTCGTCACCCTCCCCGAGCCCGTTCGATTCTCCTCTACGTGCGTCACCTCCATCGGTGACGATGCGCTCGTGACCGCGTACGTCCATGAGCCCTGAGCCGCGTGCCGACGATCGGCTGATCATGCTCATCTCGCGCTGGCTCGCGAGGCACATCGGCAACGCCGAGCTCGCGCGTGGGCTCGCGGAGAGCGACCGCCGCGAGCTCGCGCCGGGCCAGGTCGAGGCGGTGGGCGAGCTCGCCGAGCACCTGAGAAACGCTGCCCCGGGGAAGCGTGGCGAGCTGGAGATGGTGGCCCGCGAGACCTTGGAGGCGCTGGCACTTGCCGAATAGCGGCTGGCACCGCCTGACGGCGACGCTCGCATTTTCGCCGCTGACCGCGGCGCAAACGGCACCTGAACTAGCCTGTTTCCAATGTTCACCGGAATCGTGACAGAGCGTGGGCGGGTGGCCTCAACCGAGGAGAGCGCTGAGGGTCGGCGGCTCGAGATCGACGCGCCGGAAACGGCTTCGGCACTCGGGGTCGGCGACTCGGTGTCCATCAGCGGTGCCTGCCTGACCGCGACGGCGGTCTCGAACGGGACGTTCTCGGTGACCGCGGTTCCGGAAACCCTGAGCCGCACGACTCTCGGCCGCCTCGGGACCGGCGACGAGGTCAACCTCGAGACGGCGACCCGGGCCGGCGATCCGCTGGGCGGGCACTTCGTCCAGGGTCACGTCGACGCGCTCGGGCGAATCGAGTCAGTCGAAAAGGGACGAGTCTGGATCGAGGCCGCGCCCGAGATCCTGCGCTACTGCGTCGAGAAGGGCTCGATCACGGTCGACGGTGTCTCACTCACGATCGCCGGCCTTCGTGACGGCGCGTTCGAGGTCGCGCTCATCCCGCACACGCTCGAAATCACCACGCTGGGGGCGCTCGAGCCGGCCGACGAAGTCAACCTCGAGGTCGACGTGCTCGCCAAGTACGTCGAGAAACTGATCGACCCGGATACGATTTCGGGCTGATGACCCAGACCGCGCCCGAGCAGACCAGTCAATTCGCCACGATCGAGGACGCGATCGAGGACATCCGCCAGGGGAAGTTCGTGATCGTCGTCGACGCGGCCGACCGCGAGAACGAGGGCGACCTGACGATCGCGGCCCAGTTCGCGACGCCCGAGGCGATCAACTTCATGGCCAAGCACGCGCGCGGGCTGATCTGCCTCCCGCTGACCGAGGAGCGCTGCGACGAGCTCGGGCTGCGCCAGATGGCCGACCGCAACGAGACGCCGCTTCAGACCGCGTTCACCGTCTCGATCGAAGCGCGCGAGGGCGTCTCGACCGGCATCTCCGCACAGGACCGGTCGCGCACCATCCAGGTCGCGATCGACCCGACGAAGGGCCCGAGCGACCTCGTCCAGCCGGGCCACGTCTTTCCGCTGCGCGCACGCGGAGGCGGTGTGCTCCAGCGTGCGGGCCAGACGGAAGCGGCGGTCGACCTCGCGCGGCTCGCGGGCCTCAATCCCGCGGGCGTCGTCTGCGAGGTGATGAAGGAGGACGGGACGATGGCGCGCGTGCCCGACCTCGCCGGGTTCTGCGAGAGACACGACATCAGGCTGATCACCGTTGCCGACCTGATCGAGTACCGGCGCCGCACGGAGAAGCTCGTCGAGCGCACGACCTCGGTCCACCTGCCGACCGCGTACGGCGAGTTCCGGGCGATCGCGTTCCGCGAGAAGCTGTCCGGAAAGCACCACATCGCGCTCGTCCGCGGCGAGGTTGACGGAGCCGAGAACGTGCTCGTCCGCGTCCACTCGGAGTGCCTGACCGGGGACGTCTTCCACTCCCTCCGCTGCGACTGCGGCGAGCAGCTCGAGCAGGCGCTCGCCCGGCTCGCGGATGAGGAGCGCGGCGTTCTTCTGTACATGACCCAGGAAGGGCGCGGCATCGGGCTCCTGAACAAGCTCATGGCGTACGAGCTGCAAGAGGCAGGCTTCGACACGGTCGAGGCGAACCTCGAGCTTGGCCTTCCGGCCGATGCGCGCGAGTATGGCATCGGCAACCAGATCCTCGCCGACCTCGGACTGACGACGATCCGCATCCTCACGAACAACCCGAAGAAGCTGACCGGGATCGAGGGCTTCGGCCTCACCGTCGTCGAGCAGGTCCCGATCGAGACCGAGCCGACGGCCGAGAACCGGCGCTACCTCGAGACGAAGCGCGACAAGCTCGGGCACCGGCTGCACCACCAGGACCTGCGCTTCGCCGAGGGCAAGGACGAATGAGCGAGCGGATCGACGAGATCGAGTCACGCTTGCGGGACCTGAACGCTCCGCCCCAAGAGGAGGAGGAATCCCGCGATGGAGACGCGCCTGCCGAGCCCGTCGCGCCGGAGCCCGCCGAGCCCGCCGAGCCCGCCGAGCCCGCCGCACAGCATGCCGAGGGCGAGCTCCGCGTCCCGGACGGCTACAGCGTCCTCTCCGGCGGCGTCGATGGGCGCCGCGCCGTGGCGGTCGTCGTCAGCCGCTTCAACGGCGAGATCACGAACCGCCTGCTCGAGCGGGCGCTCGAGGAGCTCGAGGAGGTCGGCGTCACACGCGAGTCGATCGTGGTCATGCCGGTCCCGGGCGCGTTCGAGCTCCCGCTGGCCGCGATGGCGCTCGCGAAGACTCGGCGCTACGCCTGCGTGGTCGCGCTCGGCTGCGTGATCCGCGGCGAGACGCCGCACTTCGACTACGTTGCGAGCGAAGCGGCGAGCGGGCTCCAGTTGGCCGCGCTCGAGACGGGCGTCCCGGTTTCGTTCGGCGTTCTCACAGTGGACACCCGCGAACAGGCCGAGGAGCGGATCGAGCGGGCGGCAGACGCCGTCCGAACCGCCCTCGAGATGGCCGACGTCTTCTCCCAGCTCCGCGCGCAGGCCGCTGGCGGCTTGCACTAGGTCGCTACACTCTTCCGCCCATGGCAAAGGTCTGCGCAGTCTGCGGAAAGAAGCCCTCCTTCGGCAACAGCCGGAGCCATTCGATGGTGGCCACGAAGCGGCGCTTCGACCCGAATCTTCAGCGCGTTCGCGTGCTCCTCGACGGGCGCGCGACTCGCGCGTACGTCTGCACACGTTGCCTGAAGGCCGGCAAGGTCGAAAAGGCCCTCTAGGGCCCAAGGCATCGCTTGCGATGCCGCATAGAGGACGGACGGGCTTTGCCCGTTCGTCCGTCTTATATAAACAGCCAATGACCGAGCGCGGCAGCGTGCTCGAGCTCGCCCGTGCGGCGGAGAGCGCCCTCGCCCGCAACCGGGCGCGAATCGACGACCTCAACGTCTATCCCGTGCCCGACGGCGACACGGGGACGAACATGCTGCTCACGGTGCGGGCGGTCCGCGAGGCGCTCGAGGCGGGGGAGACCGACGTCTCCCACGCCGCGCTGCTCGGAGCGCGAGGCAACTCGGGGGTCATCCTCTCGCAGATCATCCGCGGCGCCGTCGAAGGCTTCGACGAGGATGGCTCGGTCGCCACGGCGCTGCGGCGCGGCTCTGACGCGGCCTGGGCCGCGGTGCGCGAGCCTGCTGAGGGAACGATCCTGACCGTGATCCGCGAGCTCGCCGACGAGGCGGAGTCGCTGCGTGACGAGGAGCTGCCGGAGCTCCTGCACGCAGTCGTCGCACGCGGCGACGAAGCGGTTGCGCGGACGCAGGAGCAGCTCGACGTGCTCAGGAAGGCCGGCGTCGTCGACGCGGGCGCCGCGGGGCTGGTCGAGATCCTTCGCGGGATCTCGGCACATGTCTCCGACGAGCCGCTCCGCGAGCCCCTCGAGGCAGTGCCGCTCACCCCCGATGCGATCCACCAGGGCGCCTCCCGGTACCGCTACTGCACCGTCTTCGTCGTCGAGGGCGAGAGCCTCGAACGCGATGCCCTCGAGCGTGAGCTCGACCCGCTCGGCGACTCGCTGCTCGTGGTCGGCGACGCGACCGCCCTCAAGGCGCACGTCCACACCGACGACCCCGGCTCTGCGCTGCGTGCGGGCACGGCGATGGGCGTCATCGAGCGCGTCGAGATCGCGAACATGCACCTCCAGAGCGCCCAGCGTGAAGAGCGGCTCTCTCAGCCGGGCCCGGACGATCGACGGACTGCGATCGTCGCCGTGGTGACCGGCGAGGGGAACCGGCGCCTGTTCGAGAGCATGGGCGCGAGCGGGATCGTCGACGGCGGCGAGACGATGAACCCGTCGACGGAGGAGTTGCTGGAGGCGATCGAGAGCACGCAGGCGCCGGAAGCCGTCGTGCTCGCGAACAACGACAACGTCGTCCTCGCCGCGCGCCAGGCGGCTCGGCTCGCGAACGTGCCCGTCCACGTCGTTCCGTCGAGCTCACTCCAGGCGGGCCTCGGCGCCATGCTCGCCTACGACCCGGTCGGCGATGCGGAGGTCAACGCGAGCGCGATGGTGGACGCTGCTGCCGCGATCGCGACCGGCGGCGTCACCGTTGCGTCGAGAGCGGTCAGCGTCGACGGCTTCCAGGTCGAGCGCGGCGCCTACCTCGGTCTCGTCGGCGGCGACCCGGTCGCGGGCGGAACGAGCTTCGACACCGTCGCGGCCTCGGTCGTCGAGCGTCTGCTCGCTGAGCCACGCGACGTCCTGATCCTTATCACCGGCGAGGACGAGCCCGAGCTCGGCCCGCTACTTGCCCGAGTCGCGGAGCAGCACCCGGACCTCGAGCTGGAAGTCCATCCGGGCGGCCAGCCCCACTACCCGCTCCTTGTAGCCGCAGAGTGATCCTCGAAGGGATCGACCGATCAGTTCAGACGGACACGCGGGCTCAGCCCGCGTGTCCTGAGGGTCGGCACCGCAAGCGGCGCCTTGGTGTCGGCCGAGTAGTTCCCTAGAGTGCTCACGTGTCCGCCGCGCCGGTCCGGGTAGCCCTGGTCGAGGACAACGACGTGTTCCGAGAGGCTCTCGAGCTCCTGCTCGGGCTGCGCTCGGATATCGACGTCGTCGGCTCGGTCGGGGACGGGTCGAAGGTCGCCGACCTCTGCGTGCAGCTCGACCCGGACGTGGTCGTGATGGACTTCCGGCTGCCCGCCCTCGACGGCGTCGAGGCGACGAAGGCGCTGCGTGCCGCTTGCCCGGACGTCGCGGTGATTTGCCTCACGGCCTCGGCCAACCTGCGCGAGATCGATGCCCTGTTCGAGGCGGGCGCCGTCGCGTGCCTGACCAAGGACGAGCACCTCGACACGATCATCGAGGCGATTCTCAAGGCCGCTGGCCACCCTTGACGTGGAGCTAACCGCCGAGAACACGGCGATCGTCCTCGACTCGACCGCTGACTTCCCCGATGCGCCGAAGCGCTTCCCGAATTGGCGCGTCGTCCCCCTCTACGTCCGCTTCGGCGCCGACAGCTACCGGGACTACGTCGACATCGGGCCGGCCGAGTTCTACGAGCGGCTGCGCACCGCCGAGGAGCTCCCGACCACCTCGCAGCCGACGCCGCAGGACTTTAAGGCCGCCTACCAGGAGCTGGCCGAACACGAGCGCATCCTCGTGTTCACGGTTTCGGCCAAGCTCTCCGGGACGTACGAAAGCGCGCTGCGCGCGGGCGAGGAGTCCGGCGGGCGTGTGCGCGTGATCGACACCGAGACGGCTTCAGCCGCGATCGCGATGCTCGCGCTCGCCGTCCAGCGGCGCCTCGAGCGGGGGACGACCGACGAGGAGATCGACGAGCTCGTCGCCCATTTCAAGCGCGACGCGGGCCTGGTCTTCACGCTCGACACGCTCGAGTACCTCGCACGCGGGGGACGGATCGGGCGAGCCGCGGGCTGGGCCGGCCAGCTCCTGCACATCAAGCCGATCCTCACGCTCGAGGACGGCGAGGTGCTGCCCCTCAAGCGCGTGCGGGGAAACCGGAAGGCGATCCAGGAGTTCTCGGACGCGTTCAGGGCGGCGACCAGCGACGAGCCAGGGCTCCGGGTCGGTATCGCACACGCCGAAGCGCCCGAGCGAATGGCAACCTTGGAGGAGCTCGTCCGCGACCTCCGTCCGAATGCCGAGATCGAGGTCGCGACGACGCTCGGCCCGGTCGTCGGAACGCATGCGGGGCCAGGCACGGTCGGCCTCTTTTGGCTACAGGATTGACGTTTAACAGCGCCGTAACGCCAGTCTCGACCGCTGCCGTCTACCATCGCGCGTTGGAAAATCCAAACGGTTCGGATACAAGGAAGTACGCAGAGAAACCACGTTCCGCCAAAGGAGGACCATGTCTCGTATCGCACTACTCGCCGCCGGTCTCGTCGCGGCGCTCGCTCTTGCGGCGCCGATCGGCGCGACCAGCAGCGTGACGAAGCTGACCGGCACGGTCGGCCCCGGCTTCACCATCACCCTGAAAAAGGGCACCGCCAAGGTGAAGACGCTGAAGGCCGGCTCGTACAAGATCACCGTCAGCGACAAGTCGAACATCCACGACTTCCACCTGAGTGGCCCGGGCGTGAACAAGGTCATCACGACCACGCCGTTCAAGGGCACGAAGACGGTCACCGTGAAGCTGAAGAAGGGGACGTACAAGTACGTCTGCGACCCTCATGCGACCTCGATGAAGGGCAGCTTCCGGGTTACCTAGCGTCAGCGCTTGATCCAGGGGGCGCGCAAACCGCCCCCTGGAGGCCGGGCTCCCAGCCCGAAGGCCGGATCCGGCTGTTCCTTCTCTTCCAGCAGGCCCTGCACGTATTCGGCGAGCGCCGGTCCGTGCTTGAAGCCGTGGCCCGAGCCGCCGCCGAACAGCCAGACGTGCTCGTGCTCGGGATGAGGCGCGATCAGGAAGTTCGTGTCCTCGGTCAGCGAGTACGGGCAGGAGCGCGTGCCGACGAGCGGCGCCCCTGACAGGGCCGGGAAGCGAAGCGCGAGGTACTCGCGGGCATCCCGCTCCTTCTCCGCTGAGGCGACGCGCTCGCCTCGGTCGGGGTCGAAGGCCGGGCCCTCGCGGTCAGGGCTCGCCTTGAAGCCGCGGCCGTCGAGGTCGCCGACGCCATAGACGCCGATGTCGAAATCGACCCAGCCGGGGACCGACGGAGCCTGCCAGCCCGCGGGGGCGCCGAAGAAGTAGACGTCCTGCCGCGTCACGCGGAGGTCGACGAGATCGGGGAAGAGCCCTGCGAGCCATGCGCCTCCGGCCCAGACGATCCTGTCTGCCTCGAGCCGATCGCCGCCGACCAGCACCGCGTCGCCGTGCGGTGCGGCCGTGCCCGTGACGAAGCGGGCTCCGCGCTCGATCGCGAGCTCCGCCGTGACCCGTGTCGCGTCGCGCGCCCGTAGCACTCCCGCTTCGGGCTCGAACAGGATCGACGCGAGACCCTGGCCGTCGAAGCTCGGGAAGAGACGCGCGCCTTCCTCGGGCGCGAGCAGCTCGACCGCGATGCCCTGCTCTCTGAGGACGCGCTCACTCTCCTCGCCCCAGCCGTGCACGCCGGTGAAGAACCACGCGACGCCGGACCGGACGAGGAGCTCGGTTCGCGTCTCGCGCTCGAGGTCGCGCCAGAGGTCGAATGCGCGGCGGGCCGTCCGCGTGTACCAGGCGTTGTCGCCGTGCGAAAACCGGATCAGGCGAGACTCACCGCCCGAAGCGGCGCGCACGTGGCCGGGCGGGTACTGCTCGACGACGATGACGTCCCAGCCGCTCGAGACTAGGCGCAGGGCCAGCGAGCCGCCGAAGATCCCCGCGCCGACGATGACAACGCTACGCAAGTGCGATCGGCTCAGCGCCGCCGTGGTCGAGCCGCCACGCCGCGAGCTCACGCGTGTCGGTGCGCAGAATCAACCAGGGCCGCGCCGCCCAGAGGCCGGCCCGCTCGAGGTCGGCGCGCGACGGCTTCGGCGGCGAGCTCGGATGCGAGTGGAAGACGGCGAGCTCGTAGCCCTCGTCCTCGAGGAACCAGACCTCGGGCTCGACCTCGAGCCTGAACCGGTACGGCGACTGGTCCGCGTTCCGACCGCGCTCGTAGCCGACTGCCCGTCCGTCGCGGAGGACGACCAGCCCGCACGCTTCGTTCGGTGCCTCCTCGAGCGCGTGGCGCTCCAGCTCGCGCCGGACCTCAGTGGGTACCAGCACAGAAGTCGACATAGTCGACGTACTCGGTGATCGTGGGCGAGTCGCCGCAGACCGGGCAATCGGGGTCGCGCCGGACGGAGACCTCGTCGAACGAGGCGGCGAGAGCGTCGTAGAGCAGCAGGCGGCCGATGAGCGGCTCGCCGATGCCGAGCACCAGCTTGAGCGCCTCGGCGCCCTGGATGGAGCCGATCACGCCCGGGAGCACGCCCAGCACGCCGCCCTCGGCACAACTCGGCGCGAGCTCGGGCGGCGGCGGCTGCGGGAAGAGACAGCGGTAGCACGGACCCGCGCGCGGAGCGAAGACCGTCGCCTGGCCCTCGAAGCGGAAGATCGACCCGTGGACGACGGGGACGTCGTGCCAGACGGAGGCGTCGTTCAGCAGGTAGCGCGTCGGGAAATTGTCGGCGCCGTCGACGATCACCTCCCAGCCCTCGTCGAGGACGCGGTCAACGTTGTTCGTATTCAGCCGCTCTCGGTAGGCGACGACTTCCACGTCCGGGTTCAGCTCGCGAACTCTCCGCTCCGCCGACTCGACTTTCGGCTCTCCGAGCGCGGCCGTCGAGTGCAGCACCTGGCGCTGGAGATTCGACTCGTCCACGAGGTCGTCGTCCACGATCCCGAGGCGCCCGATGCCCGCGGCGGCGAGGTAGAGCGCCGCCGGCGAGCCGAGGCCGCCCGCACCGACGACGAGGACGTTCGCGGCCAGGAGCCACTCCTGTCCCGCGACGCCGATCTCCGGGATCAGGACATGCCGGCTGTAACGGACGCGCTGCGCCTCGTCGAGCGCGCCGGGCGCCTCCACGGGGAGGCCTGCCTGGGCCCAGGCCACGATCCCGCCCGCGAGCGACACGACGTCCTCGAAGCCGTGCTCGTGCATCGCCTTGGCGAGCCGCAGCGATCGGTTCCCGTGCGCGCAGTAGAGGACGATGTGCCGGTCGCGTTCCGGGTCGAGCCGAGCGCCGACCTCGCCCATCGGAATGTGCTCCGAGCCGGCGATCGTGCCCGACTCGAGCTCGTAGTCCTCGCGGATGTCGACGAGGGCCGGCGGATCGTCGGATCCGAGGAGCTCGCGTGCGCGCTCCGCATCGACTTCGAGGACAAGCTCGCGGTCGCCTGCCATGCCCCAAGGATAATCGGACGCTGAATGAGTCCCCGCGCGCGGATCATCGTCATCGCCGGCGCCGCCGCCTGCCTCGCGGCCGGCGGAACGGTCGCGCTGGCCGTGATCACGTCCAACGGAACAGGCGGCGGCAGTGAGAGCAAGCCGGTCCCGCTGGCCGGTGCGCCTCCGCTCGCGCTCGACCTCGGGGTGCGGACGGACCCGGAAGCCCGGGCACTGCGGCGGGCAGAGCGTCTGTACTCGCGCAAGAAGCGTGCCGCGTCCGGGCGCATCTTCACGCGCTACCAATCGCCCGCGGCGCAGATCGGAGCCGCGTTCTCCGGGTGGCCGGGCACGGGCCTCGCCACGCTCGAGCGACTGGTGCGAGAACACCCGCAGGACTCCCTCGTCCTGCTTCATCTCGGCTACGCGAACCTCTGGGCCGGTAACTCGGGACCGGCTACCAAGGCGTGGCGGGAAGCGGCGTCCGCCCAGCCCGACACCATGTCCGCCCAACGTGCAGACGACGCTCTGCATCCCGGTTTCCCGCCAGGCGAGCCGCTCTTCGTCCCGAGCTTCACGCCGCCGGCAGCGCTCGCCGAGCTATCGCCTCCGCGACAGCTCGAGGTGCTCGCGAAGGACGCCGCCACGCCCGATGCTCGCGCGAAACTCCTGTACGGCCTCGCGCTCCAGCGGCTCGGTCGCCGCATCTCCGCCCAGCGGCAGTACGACGCTGCGGCCCGGCTCGATCCAAACGATCCCGAGACGCAGGTCGCCGCAGCGCTCGGCCGCTTCGACAAGAGCAAGCCGTCCGCCGCGTTCTCGCGACTTGGCCCGCTCACGCGGCGCTATCCGCAAGCCGCCACCGTCCGGTTCCACCTCGGCCTCATGCTGCTCTGGCTGGCCCGCGCTCAGCCCGGTTCCCTCGCGGAAGGAAAGCGTCAGCTCCGCCTCGCGCAGAAGGAACAACCCGGCTCGCCGCTCGCCCGGGAAGCGAAGCGCCTGCTCGCCGGTCTAGAGGGCGTATGAACAAATTTGTGGCGAATAGGACTTATGGACCGTAAAATGGGTCTTTCGGCCTATAGACGCGGCTCTATACCACTTGAAAGACTGCCGCGACCTATAGATACGTTGACATCTCGGCAGCTGAAGCTACCGTGAGCAATCGGGGAGGGGGAACCGAGTTGAGCGGAGGGGAGCAAGGCACAGCGCGCGCCGGCCCGCCGGGGGGTGTCCTCGAGGCCGACGAGCTTTGGGAGCTCGTTCAGGCTGGACGCCAGGCCGGAAAGCTCACGGCCGAGGAGATCACGCTCACTCTGGACGAGCTGTCACTCGACACCGGGCAAATCGACGAGTTCTACGGTGTGCTCGAGGAGCTGCACATCGAGATCGTGCCGAGCGAGGAGGAGGAAGCGGAGGACGAGCCGCTCGACCTCGACGCGCCGGACGTCTCGACCGACGCGCTCCAGCTCTTCCTAAAGGACATCGGCAAGGTCGACCTGCTGACCGCAGCGCAGGAGGTCGAGCTCGCGAAGAAGATCGAGCGCGGCGATCACCACGCGAAGCAGTGCATGGTCGAGGCGAACCTGCGCCTCGTCGTGTCGATCGCCAAGCGCTACCGCAACCAGGGGCTGCCGTTCCTCGATCTCATCCAGGAGGGGACGATCGGGCTCGTGCGGGCTGCTGAGAAGTTCGATTACCGCAAGGGGTTCAAGTTCTCGACGTATGCAACGTGGTGGATCCGCCAGGCCGTCGCCCGGGCACTCGCAGACAAGTCGCGGACGATTCGGATGCCCGTCCACGTCGTCGAGAAGCTGAACAAGATCGTGCGCTCGGAGCGCAAGCTCCGCGGTGAGCTCGGCCGTGAACCGACGGCGCTCGAGATCGGGCACGAGCTCGACCTGAGCTCCGAGGAGGTCGAGCAGATACGCCGCAGCTCGCAGCTGCCCGTCTCGTTGGAGAAGCCGGTCGGTGACGACGAGGAGTCCGAGTTCGGGCACTTCTTGACCGACGAGAGCGCGCCGCTGCCCGAGGAGTCCGCCGAGCAGGCACTTCGGCGCGACACGCTGAAACAGATCCTGGGCTCGCTTTCGCCGAGGGAGCAGAAGATCCTCGAGATGCGCTACGGGCTCGACGGGGAGCAGCCGCGGACGCTGGACGAGGTGGGGCGTGCGTTCAACGTCACTCGCGAGCGGATCAGGCAGATCGAGAACCAGTGCCTGAAGAAGCTCCGCGCGCTGGCCGACTGTCAAAAGCTCCGAGAAGTCGCCTAGTAGTCGAAGAAAGTCCGGCGCGCGCTGCGCGCGCCATGACGACTTTCTTCGAATTGGTCTAGGTAACCCGACGGACGTGAGCGGAGGCGGGCAAGGCCCGCTTCCGCGGCGTCAATTGGCTTTCTCGCCGATTCGTCGAGTAGTCCTCCTCGATGAGAACACTCGCAATAGACTCGCCCGCATGACCGGGCCGCCGCAGGAGTGGATGGAGGAGCTCGACGAGCTCCTGCGCATCCCGAGCGTCAGCGCCGACCCCGAGCTCATCGACGAGGTCGTGCTTGCCGCCGAATGGGTGCGGAACTTCATTCGCGCCGCCGGCGGGGAAGCCGAGCTGGTGGCGACCGAGAAGCATCCGCTCGTGATCGGCGAGTTCCGCGCGTCCGAAGGAGCCGAGGACGCGCCGACGGTGATCGCGTACGGGCATTTCGACGTTCAGCCGGCCGCGCCGCTCGAGCTCTGGGAGTCACCCCCGTTCGAGCCGACGGTACGCGACGGCTGGCTCTACGCACGCGGGGTCGCCGACGACAAGGGGCAGCTGTACATCCTTCTCAAGGCCGCCGCGCTGCTCGCGGCGGAGGGCGCGCTGCCCGTGAACGTGCGGTTCACGTGCGACGGCGAGGAGGAGTCCGGCGGGCACTCGATCATCGAATTCCTCGAAGATGACGAGCGCGGCGCAGATGCCTGCGTGATCTTCGACGGCAACATGCTCGGGCCGGACAAGCCTGCCTTCTTCGTCGCGACGCGCGGCATCGCGTACTTCCATGTGCGCGTGCGGACCGGAGAGAAGGACCTGCACTCGGGCGTCTTCGGGGGCGCGGCGATGAACGCGAGCCACGTGCTGCTGCAGGTGCTGAGTGCCGTGCTGCCGCAGGACGGGAGCGTGCCCGAGCCGCTGCGCGCCGGGATCGTCAGGCCGAGCGACGAGGAGATCCAGAGCTGGAGCGTTCTCGAGCCGGGGAACGAGGTGCTCGAGGCCCAGGGTGCGCGTCCGTCCGATCCGCGTGCGGCAGAGGACTTTTATCTCCGTACGTGTGTCGAGCCGGCGGTCGACGTCCACGGCGTTCTCGGCGGCGAGCCGGTGCTCCAGAAGACCGTGATCGGGGTCGAGGCCGAGGCGAACGTGTCGATCCGGCTCGTGCCCGGTCAGGACGAGAAGGCGATCGCGGCGGAGATGGAGCGCCTGATGCGCGACGCTGCGCCTCAGGGAGCGGACGTCGAGATCGAGCTCATCGCCACTGCGCCCGCTGCCCTCGTTCAGCCCGACGACCCGGCGATCAAGCTCGGCCAGGACGCGTTCGAGCGCGTGATCGGCGTCAGGCCGCTCCTGATTCGCATCGGCGGCTCACTGCCGGTGATGGCCGCTCTCGAGAGCAAACAGATCCCGACGATCCTCACCGGCTTCGACCTGCCAGAGGGCAACATCCACTCGCCGAACGAGCGCTTCCGCGTCGACCACATCACGCTCGGAGTGGAGACCGCGAAAGAGCTGTTCCGCTCACTCGGCCAGCTCAACTAGTTCCACCTCCTAACGAGGGACAGGCCCTTGTAAGGCGCCGTCAGTCCCAGGGTGGAGGGTTGTGCGTCCAGCGGCCGCCGACCATCGTTGCGATGACCTCGACCTCCGGGAGCTCCTCGGGCTCGATCGCCAGCGGATCGCGGTCGAGGACGACGAGGTCGGCGAGGCACCCGGGAAGGAGCTTGCCGCGCGTGCGCTCCTCGCGGGCGAGCCAGGCCGGCGCGAGGATCGTCGCCTCGAGTGCCTCCTCGACGGAGACCGCCTGCTCCGGATGCCACGCATCGCGCTCGTCGCGTGTGCGCAGCACGCCGGCGCAGATCCCCGCCAACGGCTCGAGCTCCTCGATCGGCGCGTCGGACCCGTTCGCGACGACGGCGCCCGTGTCGAGCAGCGAGCGGTACGCGTACGCCCGCTCGGTCATCCCGGCCCAGTTGCGCTCGGCGATGTCCCGGTCGGACGGGGCGTGGCTGAACTGGACGGACGCGGTGACGCCGAGCTGACCGAAGCGCGGGATGTCCTCTTCCGCCAGGAGCTGCGCGTGCTCGATGCGCGGCCTCAGCCCGAGCGGCGCCCACTCGTCCCGCGTCTCCTCGAAGGCGTCGAGCGCGTCACGGTTCGCGAGGTCGCCGATCGCGTGCACGGCGACGGGCCAGCCCGCCCGGACACCTGCGCGCACGATCTCCGCGAGCTCCTCCCGGCTCGTGATCTCGACCCCGGAGCCGTCGAGCAGCCGCGCGGTCTCGGAGCCGAGCGTCCCGTCCATGAACACCTTCAGGTAGCCGATGCGGAGCCGGTCGTCGCCGAGCCCGGAGTGGAAGCCGAGCTCCTCGAGGCGGCCTACGAAGTCGTACGGCAGCGATTGCCAGACGCGCAGCGTCAGCGGCCCCTGTTCGGCCAACCGCTGCCAGAAGCGCGGCGCACCGAGCCATCCGTCCTTGTCGTGAACGGCGGTCACTCCGCGGGACGCGGCGATCCGTAGCCCCTCGCGCATCGCGTCGACGAACTCGTCGTCGGACGCGAGCAGATACCGGTCGCGGAACCGCCAGGCGGACTCCTCGCGCAGGACACCCGTCGGCTCCCCGTCGCCGTCGACCTCGACGACGCCTCCGTCGACCTGGAGATCCCCGTCCGCCTGGGCGAGCGCGGCGGAGTTGAGCCAAAGCGAGTGGTAGTCACGCGCCATGAGCGCGGTTGGCGTGTCCCCGGTGACCGCGTCGAGCGCCTGCCGCGTCGGCTCGACCGCGGGCGACCAGTCGCCGCTCCGCCAGCCGCGGCCCCGGAGCCACTGACCCGACTCGACGGACCCGATCGCCGAAGCCACGTGCTGCAGCGTCTCGTCGAGCGAGGCCGTGTCCTCGAGCCGCACCTCCCGCTGGGCGATCGCCCACGAAGGAAAGTGCACGTGCGCGTCGCTGAAGCCCGGCAGGACGCAGCGCCCGCCTAGATCGACGCGGTCCGGTGAAGCGAGCGCGGTCTCGTGCGTCCCGACCCCGCCCGCGACGTGTTCGCCGGCGATCGCAACCGCCCGCGTGACGGGAATCGACGCGTCCATCGTCCTGATCGTTCCGTTCTCGAGGATCACATCAGCAAGAATGGCACCAATGATCGACCATGTGACGCTCAACGTCGCCGACGTCGAGGCCGCGAAGGTGTTCTACGCCCAAGCGCTCGCGCCGCTCGGCTACGAGATGACGATGGACTTCGTGGAAGGCGCGGGCTTCGCCGCCGGGAACAAGCCGGACTTCTTCCTGGCGCAGCGCGGCGAGCCGAGTGCGCCCGTCCACGTCGCCTTTCACAGCCCCGACCGGCGGACCGTCGACGCCTTCCACGCAGCGGCGCTCGCCGCTGGCGGGCAGGACAACGGCCCACCGGGCATCAGGCGCGTCTACCACGAGTACTACTACGGCGCGTATGTCCTCGATCCAGAAGGCAACAACGTGGAAGCCGTCACGCATGAGCCCGAGTGACCCCGTCGCGCCGAGGCAGATGGATATTCGAAGCGACTAGGGTTCTCGCTTTCCGGCCCGAACTTGGTCATGCTCATATAAACAACGACTGCGGCGCATGAGTTTGACGGCCAAGTGGTTCAGATCTCACCCTTGGGTCGTGGCCCTGATCGGCCTCGTGCTCGAGGCCGCGGCCACGATTCCCTTCGCGCTGCTCGACGCGCCTGAGACCTCGGCAGCGCTTGCGCTCCTGATCGCCGCCGCCGTCGCGTTCCTCGTCGGACCGCGGTGGGGCGCTCTCGTAGCCGTTGGCGGCTGGGCGCTCTTCTTCGTCTTCGTCGTCGACTACGCCCCGCGGGCGATCATCGCCTTGCCGGTCTGGCTCGCCGCGGCGATCCTGACCGGGCTGGCCTCCGACCGTCTGCGTCGCGCGGAACGGGAGCGCCGACGCGACGCGAGCGAGCTGGACGCCGTCCGGGGAGACGAGACCCAGGCGATCGTCGGGCTCGACCTCGACGGAAACATCCTCACCTGGGACCGAGGAGCGGAGCGGATCTACGGCCACAGCGCGGCAGACGTCGAGGACAGCGACGTCACGCTGCTCGGCGAAGAGGAGGACACCGCGCGCATCCTCGCCGCCCTCGAGCGAGTCGCGAAAGGCGAGCGGGTCGACCGCAGCCACCTCCATCAACGCGGACGCAACGGCGAGGAGCTCGTCGTCTCGATGTCGTTGATCCCGATTCGCGACGATCGCGGCATCGTGGCCGCGTGCGCGGTCATCTCCGACGCGACCGAACGCGTGCACGAGGCCGAGCGCAGATATCGCGCCCTCGTCGAGGCCCTCCCGCTCGTCACCCTGATCTCGGCGCCGAACGATCGGAGCTCGGTTACGTATGTCAGCCCGCAGGTCGAGCAGGTGCTCGGCTACTCGCCCACCGAGTGGCAGGACGATCCTTCGCTCTTCGGCAAGCTCCTGCATCCGGACGACAAGGACGAGGTGCTGGCCGGCGCCAAGCGGAAGTCGGGCGGCGCTGCGCCGAGAAAGACCGAATACCGGCTGCTCGCGCGCAGCGGCGGAGTCGTCTGGGTGCGCGAAGAGGTGGCGACGGTTCGCGGCCCCGAAGGGAAGCCGCTCTACACCCAGACGCTGCTGATCGACATCGGCGAGCGCAAGCGGGCCGACGAAGAACGCGAACGGCTGCTGGCGGCTGAGCGCGATGCGACGGCCCGGACCGTGGAGCGGCAGCGCCGACTCGACTTCGTGCGCGAGGCGGGCCAGGTGATGGCCTCGTCGACCGACTATCGAAGCGCTATTCAGAGGGTGGCTGAGCTGGCCGTTCGTGACTACTCGGACTGGTGCGTCGTCGACGTGACCGAGGACGGAAGCCCGCTCGAGCGAGTCGCCGTCGCGCGGGCCGAGCTGTTGAGCAAGAAGGCCGCCGCTGCTCCCGATCAGGTGCCTGAAGAGGCCGTGCGCAGGGTCGTCGAGACCGGAGGCCTCGAGATCGTTCCTCCGCTCGGTGAAGCGTCGAATGGCCGGAAGAAGGGCGCCATCCTGGGCGGTATCGACGCGCGCTCGACGATTTGCGTCCCGCTCAGAGCCCGGGAGCGGACGCTCGGCGCGCTGACGCTTGCACGAACACAGTCCGGCGAGACGTACGGCGCTGACGACCTCGCTCTCGCCGAGGACCTTGCCGGCCGAATCGCGCTCGCGATCGATCGCGGCCGGCTCTACCGCGCGGTCGAAGAGCGCGCGGACGCGGCGCGGGTCGTCGCCCACGTCGCCGACGGCGTTCTGCTCGTCGACCGGCGCGGCGTCGTGCGCCTCTGGAATCCCGCGGCGGAAGCGATCACGGGGATCGTGGCCGCCGAGGTCATCGGCCATTCGGCGCGGGACGCGATTCCGGGCTGGATGGACGCAGCCGACGCAATCCCCGTCTCGACGTCACCCGATCCTGGCCAGGCCGAGGTCGTGATCCCGTTCGAGACGGACGGCAAGGAGCGCTGGATCTCGATCTCGGGCGTGAACTTCTACGGCGGAACCGTTTACGCGTTTCGGGACCTGACCGAGGTGCACCACCTCGAGGAGCTCAAGGCCGACTTCATCGCCACGGCCTCGCACGAGCTGCGCACGCCGCTCGCCGCGGTCTACGGAGCCGCGCAGACGCTCCTGCGCCACGACTTCGCACTCGACGAAGGCGGCCGCAACCGATTCATCTCGCTGATCGCGGATGAGTCGGAGCGCCTCGGGCGGATCGTCAACGAGATCCTCCTCGCGAACCAGCTCGACGCGGGGCGGCTCGATCTCGGAAGCGAGCCCTTCGAGCCGTCGGACGTAGTCGAGCGCGTGGTGGAGGCGACGCAGGTTCATGCCCCGGCCGAGGTCTCGCTCACGGTCAGCGCGAACGGAGAGATTCCGCTCGTCGCGGGCGACAAGGACAAGGTGCGGCAGGTGCTCGTCAACCTCGTCGAGAACGCGATCAAATACTCGCCCGACGGGGGGACGATCGAGGTCGGCGTCGCACAGCACGAGGAGCTTGTCCGCTTCTGGGTGCGAGACGAGGGCCTGGGCATCCCCGAAGGCGAGGAGCAGAAGATCTTCGAGAAGTTCTATCGCCTCGACCCGCAGATGTCTCGCGGCGTGGGGGGCACGGGGCTCGGGCTCTACATCTGCAACGAGCTCGTGAGCCGGATGGGCGGCCGGATCTGGGTCGAGGCGAACGGGAAGAAAGGCTCGAAGTTCCTCTTCGATCTCCAGGCCGCTGAGCCGTCGCTGGCGCCTGAGGCGAGGGCCGAAGCGGTCGAGCTCCACGGATTCGTCACCCGCGCCCGGCGGACGCCCCACAGGTGAGCTCCGCGCGCGAGCTGTGATCGATCACGTCACGCTGCGGGTCTCGGACTTCCACGCCTCGAAGGCCTTCTACGAGACCATGCTCGCACCGCTCGGGTACGCCGCGCCGTGGTCGGACGAGCAGCAGCGCGCGGCCGACTGGGGCGACCTTTCGATCTCGCAGGACGAGAAGCCGCTGAGCGAGAACGTGCACGTCGCGTTCGCGGCGCGGAACCAGGCCGAGGTCGAGGCGTTCCACCGCGTCGCGATCGCGGCCGGGTATCGCGACAACGGGCCGCCTGGCGAGCGGAAGTACCACAAGGGCTACTACGCCGCATTCGTCCTCGACCCGGACGGCAACAACGTGGAAGCGGTGTTCCACGATCGTTGAGCTCAAGGCGGACGCCTACGAGGAGATCGTGAGACGGCTGGTCAGCCTCCGGGATCTGGCCGCGGAGCTCGCAGCGGCGTATGAGGACCGTGTGACGCAGAGGGGCGCCGAGGAGATGCGCGAGTCGGTGGAGCGCGTGCTCCAGCTACTTGGCCACAAATAGAATCCTCGCCGTGGCCTACGACCCGCTGACCGACGAGCAGCGCGAGATCCGCGACCTCGTGCGCACCCTCGCCCGCGAGCGCGTCGCCCCGCGCGCGGCCGAGATCGACAAGACGGCCGAGTTCCCGTGGGACATGGTCGAGCTCTTCCGCGAGCACGACCTGCTCGGCCTGCCGTTCGCGGAGCAGTACGGCGGCACCGGGACGGGCGCGCTGATGGTGCTCGTCGCGATCGAGGAGTTGTCCAAGGTCTGCGCGACGACCGGTCTGATCATGGCCGTTCAGGAGCTCGGCTCGCTGGGCATCAAGCTGGCCGGGACGGACGAGCAGAAGGAGCGATTCCTGCCGCGGCTCGCGAGCGGAGAGTGGCTCGCGGCGTACGCGCTGACCGAGCCCGGCTCCGGCTCCGACTCGGCGGCGATGCGCACCGAGGCGCGGCTCGACGGCGACGCGTACGTCCTCAACGGCGGCAAGCGCTTCATCACGAACGCGGGCGTCGCGGGGCTGTACGTCGTGTTCGCGAAGACCGACCCGGAGGCGGGGCACTCGGGCATCTCCGCTTTCGCGGTTGAGGCCGACACGCCCGGCTTCGAGGTCGGGCGGATCGAGCCGAAGATGGGCATCAAGGGCTCGACGACCGGCGAGATCTTCTTCAACGACATGCGCGTGCCGGCGGAGAACCTGCTCGGCGACGAGGGAGAGGGCTTCACGATCGCGATGCGGATCCTCGACCGCTCTCGGCCCGGGATCGCGGCGCAGGGGCTCGGGCTCGCGCAGGGCGCGACCGATTACGCGCTCGAGTACGCCCGCACGCGCGAGACGATGGGCAAGCCGATCGCCCAGCACCAGCTGATCGCATCGATGCTCGCCGACATGGAGACGAAGTGCGAGGCCGCCCGCGGGCTGCTCTACAAGATCGGGCTGATGATCGACGAGGGCGCGCCGGACGACGAGCTGACGAAGACGTCCGCAATGGCCAAGCTGTACTGCACGGACGTGGCCATGGAGGTCACGACCGACGCGGTTCAGATCCTGGGCGGGTACGGCTACATGCAGGAGTACCCGCTGGAGCGCATGATGCGCGACGCGAAGATCACGCAGATCTACGAGGGCACGAACCAGATCCAGCGGCTCGTGATCGCGCGGGAAATGCTCAAAGAAAACCGCGCCTTCTTATTAGCGGGAGTGGGCTGACGAGGATCGTGTCGACCGGTCAGTTCCGACGGCCACCGGGCACAGCCCGGCGGCCTGAGAGCGGCATCGCAAGCGACGCCTCAGTCGCCGGAGTTGGCTGAGCTCCGCCTCAGCTTCGGTAACGTCGCCGAGACCTACGACCGCGTCCGGCCCCCGTACTCGCGGGTACTGCTCGACCGCGCGCAGGAGGTGCTCGTGCTCGACGCCCGAGCCCACGTGCTCGACCTCGGGGCCGGGACCGGCCGCGTGACGCGGGAGCTCGCCGGGCGCTTCGAGCACGTCGTCGCCGTCGAGCCGGACGAGCGGATGCGCGCGCTGCACGGCGAGGCGGTCGCGGGGAGTGCGGAGGCGATCCCGCTAGATGACGCGAGCGTGGATGCGGTCTTCGTCGGCGAGGCGTTCCACTGGTTCGACCCGGAGGCTGCGATTCCGGAAATCACGCGCGTCCTCCGCCCGCGCGGCGGCCTCGCGATCTTGTGGACGCACTGGTGGGAGACCGAGCCTCCGCTGCCCGAGGAGGCGCTCGCGCAGTTGCGCGAGCCGTGGCAGCGCTCCCAATCGCAGCGCCGCCCGCCGTGGCGCCCCGCCTTCTCCGGATCGCCCTTCGAGCCGCTCCAGGTCGAGCACGACATCGATGAGGTCACGGTCCACCCCGAGGAGCTGCTCACGCTCTACTCGACGACCAGCGCGCTCGCATCGCTTCCCGCGAACGAGCGCGAGGCGCTCTTCGACCGTGTGCGGCCGCTGCTCGACGGGCCTTACCGGCTGCCCCTGAAGCACGACCTCACGTGGACGAGGCTGGCCGCGTGAGCGACGAGCTCCAGATCGGCCGCCGGCGCGTGCGTCTGACCAGCCCGGACAAGGTGCTCTTTCCCGGCGAGCGCGTCACGAAGAGAGACCTCGCGGAGTACTACACGGAGGTCGGGCCGGCGATCGTCCCGCACCTGAAGAATCGGCCGTTCACGCTCAAGCGCTACCCGTACGGCATCCGCGGCCAGGCGTACTTCCACAAGCAGGCGCCGAAGGGCAAGCCGGATTGGCTCCCGACGCGGCAATTCCGGACCTGGCCGCGCGAAGGCAAAGGCGAGTCGAGGCTCGTCGACTTCACGCTCGTCAACGAGCCCGCCGCAGTCGTCTGGATGGTGCAGATGAACTGCATCGACATGAACGCGTGGTACTCGCGCGTCGACAAGCCGGAGCGCCCGGACTACGTCGTGTTCGACCTCGACCCGCCGGAGTCGCGGAACGGATTCGTCCAGGCGATTCGGGTCGCGCACCTCGTTCGTGAGGCGCTCGACCGGCTCGAGCTGCGCTCGTACGTGAAGACGAGCGGCGCCGACGGGATTCACGTGCTCGTGCCGATCGCGCGCCGCTATTCGTACCCCGACGCATACGAGCTCGCGGAGCTCGTGTCGCGCGGCCTCGAGGCGGAGAACCCGGGGCTCGTCACGACGGAATGGCTCAAGAAGAAGCGTCGCGGCGTGCTCGTCGATCATCGTCAGAACGGGCACGGCAAGACGATTGCGTCTGCCTACTCGGTGCGGCCGAAGCCGGGGGCGCCGGTCTCGACGCCGCTGCGCTGGAAGGAGCTCGGCGAGAAGG
This sequence comes from uncultured Actinomycetes bacterium, assembly GCA_963794605.1. GTDB lineage: Bacteria > Actinomycetota > Thermoleophilia > Gaiellales > Gaiellaceae > VAXT01. Next base: position 105,169 of record CAWCEN010000004.1, on the reverse strand, counting down.
TGCGGCCCCGCGACTTCGGGAGGCGGGAGGCTCTGGCGCGGCTCGAGAAGCACGGCGACCTGTTCGAGCCCGTGCTGCAAGGCGGTCAGGCGCTCGGGCCGGCGCTTCGCTCTCTGCGCGCGGCGTGAAGAGCTCCGTCGTGATCGGCTCGGGTCCGAACGGGCTCGCGGCGGCGATCACGATGGCGCGGGCCGGCTGGGAGGTGACGGTTCACGAGGCGGCGGAAACGGTCGGCGGAGGCATGCGCTCGGAGGAGTTGACCCTGCCGGGATTCACCCACGACGTGTGCTCTGCGATCCATCCACTTGGCCGCGACTCGCCGTTCTTCCGCGACCTCGAGCTGCCCGTTGGCTGGGTTCAGCCCGATGCGCCGGCCGCGCACCCACTCGACGACGGGACGGCTGCGATGACCGAGCGTTCGTCCCTCGCCACGGCGGAGGGGCTGGCGGAAGATCGCGGCGCCTATCTGCGCGTCTTCAAGCGCATCGTCTCGCACTGGAACGACTACGAACCGGTGATCCTCGGCCCGTTCCTGCCTCGGCCGAACCGTTTGCTGCACGCGGTCGACCTCTCCGTCACCCGCGCAGGGCTCTCGAGCGCGGAGGGCCTCGCAAAGCGCTTCCGGTCAGAGCGCGCGCGGGCACTCCTCGCCGGTCACGCGGCGCACTCCATGCTCCCGCTGGAGACGAGGCCGAGCGGAGGAGTCGGCCTGTTCCTGATCGCCACGGCCCATGTCTTCGGATGGGGCTTCCCGCGGTCGGGCTCGCAGCGCCTCGCGGATGCGCTGGCGGACCGGCTCCAGGAGCTCGGCGGCGAGATCCGCACCGCGAGCGCGGTCGACGAGCTGCCTCGCGCCGATGTCGTCCTCGCCGACGTCGTCCCGCGAGAACTGGTCCGCATCGGCGGCGATCGCCTTCCGGCCCACTACGCCCGTTCGCTCGGCCGGTACCGGCACGGCCCGGGCGTCTTCAAGCTCGATTGGGCCCTCGACGGCCCGATCCCGTGGGCCGCAGCCGACTGCAAGCGTGCGGCGACGGTGCACATCGGCGGCACGTTCGACGAGATCGCCGAGTCCGAGCGCGCGCCTCGCGAAGGCCGCCACGCAGAACGTCCATACGTCCTGTTGACGCAGCCCTCGCTCTTCGACGATTCGCGAGCCCCTGCCGGGACGCACACGGCCTGGGCGTACTGCCACGTTCCGGTCGGCTCGGAGGAGGACATGACCGACCGCATCGAGGCGCAGGTCGAGCGCTTCGCGCCGCGGTTCCGTGACCTGATTCTCGCTCGGAGCGCGATGGGGCCGGCCGACTTCGAGCGTCGCAACCGAAACCTCGTCGGCGGCGACATCAACGGCGGCACGATGGACCTCCGCCAGCTCTTCTTCCGGCCGGTGCGGAAGCTCGTGCCCTACCGGACTCCGCTGAAGGGCGTGTACCTCTGCTCGTCCTCCACTCCGCCCGGCGGTGGCGTCCACGGCATGTGCGGGTACTCTGCTGCGCTCACGGCACTCCGGGATGTCGGCTCGCCCTAGTTGGTCAGCTAAGACGGCGACGCCGGCAAAGCCGTCGCCGCCTTTGGGCGGCATCGCGAGCGACGCCTCGGTCCGCCGCTCTGACTGCGCTGGCAGACAGCTAGGCTCGCCGCGCATGAGCACGACCGTCGCCTACGACGTCGACGCGGTTCGCGCGCGGTTCAGCGCGCTCCAGCGACCGCTCGCCTTCTTCGACGGGCCGGGCGGGACGCAGTGCCCGGACGAGGTGATCGATGCAATCGCCGGCTACCTCCGCGAGTCCAACGCGAACGTCGGCGCTCCCTACGAGACGTCGCGGCGCACCGACGCGCTCATCGAGCACGCTCGTCAACGTGCGGCCGCCTTCCTCGGTTGCAGCGACGAGGAGGTCGCTTTCGGGCCGAGCATGACGGGTCTCAATTTCCTGCTGACGCGCGCGTACGCGCGAACGCTCCGTGCCGGCGACGAGGTGCTCGTGACGAAGCTCGACCACGACGCGAACGTGGCGCCGTGGCTGGAGCTGGAGCACGACCTCGGGATCGTCGTCCGCTTCGTCGAGGTCACGGACGAGATGGCGCTCGACTTCGACGACCTGGCGCGGCAGCTCACCGATCGGACGCGCGTGGTCGCATTCCCGGTCGCCGCGAACTCGGTCGGCACCGCACCCGACGTGCGCCGCATCGTCGACCTCGCCCACTCGGCCGGGGCACTCGCCTGGGCCGACGCCGTCCACTACGGCCCCCACGGCTCGATCGACGTCGCCGCCTGGGACGTGGACGTGCTCATCTGCTCGCCGTACAAGTTCTACGGCCCGCACCTCGGGGTCGCGTTCGGCAAGCGCGACCTGCTCGCCAGCTGGCGGCCGTACAAGGTGCGGCCCGCGTCGAACGAGCCGGTCGGTGCGCGATTCGAGCTCGGGACGCTGCAGCACGAGTTGCTCGCCGGCTTCGTCGTGGGCGTCGACTACATCGATTCGCTCGGTTGGGAGGCGATCACGCGCCACGAGCGTGAACTGGGCGAGCGGTTCCTCGCGGGGCTGCCCTCGAGCATCCGCTTGCACGGACTACCGACCATGTCCGGCCGCGTCCCGACGTTCTGCTTCGACCTCCCGGGCCTGAGCGCAGAAGAAACCGCTGAGCACCTTGCCGAGCGCGACCTCGCAGTCTGGTGGGGCAACTACTACGCGCTCGAGACGATGAAGCGCCTAGGGCTCGACACGGAACAGGGCGCCGTCCGCGCCGGGATCGTCCACTACAACACCGCCGAAGAAGTCGACCGGCTGCTAGCGGCTCTCCACGACCTCGAAATCTGAACCTGTTACACGGCCCAGCGTGTGCAGCTGGTCGTTCGACCACCGCGGATCGGGTGCGCCGGTGATGTACCAGCTCGACCCGTTGTCGGCCACGAGCATGCCGTAGCGCTTCAGCGCGACGAGCACGATCCGTGCCTGGCGCGGATAGCCGCTCACATCGAAGCTCGCCTTCAGCCGCAGGCGCAGCCCCATCGGCGGGAGGCTCGCGTCGTCCGAGCTGCTCGCGTAGTGCCGGGCCGGGAAGACGTACGCGCGACGCGTGCGCTGGACGGTGAACCGGAGCGCATGGTCGATCACGCCGCGCTTGACCTCGTCGTAGCGCGCGAGCCCCGGGAAGATCGGCAGCCCGGCCGCGTCGGCCGACGTCCAGCCCGCGGGGCGGAGCTTGTTCGAGCGCAGGTTCCAGATCGCGCCCGAGCCCGCCTTCCAGCCGCCGGCCTTCGGGTAGAGGGAGTAGAGCTCGTAGAGGCGGCACGAGGAGCGGTCGACGATGATCGCGTGCCGGTCGCCCGTCGAGGAGCGCCCGCCCTCGATCTTGACGGTGCGCGGGATCGGGTACGGGCCGCGGTCGGACTCGTCGGCGTACTCGAAGGAGACCCGAGTCTTGCGCTGCTTCTTGCCCACGACCGTGATCGGGATCCCGATCGGCGCGCCCTCCCACAGCCCCGAGCCGAAGTCGGCGTGCACGCTCCCGCCGGCTCCGATCGAGCGGACGATCACGTCCGAGTTCGCGGCCGCCGGAAGCGTGTCGACCCGCTGGTTCCACGGGCTCGACTTCGGGAAGACGGGGCAGCGCGGGGCGGACGGCATCTTCAAGGCACTCGCAGTCGAGCCTCCGAGCAGGAGCGTGCCGAGGCACACGAACAGGACCGCACGTCTCATGGTTCGGTTATCGACACCCGCAGCCTTTCGACCAAGGGGTCGGCATCCCCCCAAAGAGGCGGACACTCATCGAGAGGCACCCAGCGACAGACAAAGACGAGCCCGGAGTCCATCCCGCTTCCGGTTACCGCATGCTCCCACGCGTCCGGTCCACCAGGCGCCGCGACGGCGTGGAATGCATGACTCTCGTGTGCGCCGGGCCCGAAGAGCTCTTCGAACTCGTTCCCCTCGGCCAAGGTACGGACGATCTCGATCTCGCTCAGGCCGGTCTCCTCCTCGACCTCCCGACGGAGCCCCTCCTCGAGGTCCTCGTGAGCGTCGACGCGACCGCCCGGCACCTGCGTCGGCACGTCGGGCATGCCCTTGTGGTCGAAGACCAGGAGCTCGCGACCGCGGGTGACGTAGCCGACGACCCGCTTGCGCACGAGCGCGCTGACGAAGTCGCCTCGTTGCCCCCAGAGCTCGAGGTCGGCGCTGACGGGCAGCCACCGAAAGGCGCGGCCATCGTGCTCCCACGCCTCCGGAAGCCGCTCCGTGGACGTGACCTGCACGTAATAGCCGCGAGGACTGTTCGCGACACCGAGCTCCCGGACGAAGAGCACGTCGATCCCGGCTTCCTCCTTAACCTCGCGAATAGCGGTCTCCGCGATGGTTTCGCCCTCTTCGATCCCGCCTCCGGTCACCACGGACGTGTACTCCGGCATCCCCGGGACGTCGAAGACGAGCAGTTCGTCGGCTCCCGTCTCCGGGTGTTCGCGAGTGACGTACGCGGTGACGGGCGGCCTCGGCCTCAGCTCTTCGCGGCCCTCATCTTCGCCTTGTGCTCCCGCTTCTTCGCCTGGTACCAGTCGAGCTTCTCGCGCGAGTCCACGTCGCCGAGCGTCGGATGGGACGGCGTCAGCCCTTCGGCCGCGGGGACGCCGAACCGCTTCCACAGCACCGCCGAGAGCGCCTTGATCTTCATGTCGCCGAATCCCGGCAGCCCGGAGATCCGCTTCTTGAGGTCGTCGGCGTCGGACGCCTCGCTCCAGAGCCTCGACGCGTCGCCGCCGTACTCCTCCTCGACGAGCGCGGCGAGGTCCTGCACACGCGTCGCCATGGATCCGGGGAAGCGGTGCACGGCCGGCTTCTTACGGAACGCGGACTCGACCTGCATCGGGTCGAGGTGTGCGATCTCGAGCGTTCCCAGTCGCTCCTTGATCTTGAGCGGCCCCGCGAAGGCGGTCTGGACGGGCACCTGCTGGTCGAGCGCGAACCCGATGAGTAGTGCGAGCGGGTCCGAGGCCAGGAGCTCGTTCGCCTCGTCGCTGTTCGTGAAGTAGAGCCGGTCGGGTGCCGCGACGGCCATGCCTCTAGGTTACTCGTCCGCCGCGGTGTCGAGCCAGCGCCGGACGTCGTCCTCGGAGCGCAGCCGCACGAGCCGCTTGTCGCCGTCGAACCTTTTCGGCCAGTTCCGCCTGTGGCGCACGTGAAAGACGACCACCCAGAAGAGGATCGAGTGCCGGCTCGCGAATGTGTCTCGCCAGGTTTCGCGGTTGCCACCCCAGAGCTCGACGCGATTCCGGATCCTGTACATCGTGCGGCGCCAGACCCGCGGCCACTTGACCGAAAGCGGAAGGTCGAGCCAGACGACGGTGTCGGCCTCCGCCACGACGAGGTCCCCCAGCTTCGAGTCGTAGTCGCCGTCGGCCACCCAGCCGTCCGGCGCCGCCTGAAGTGCGCCGCGAACGATCGTCTGGAACTCTTCAGACGTCGGCTCGCTCCAGTTCGGCCCGTGATGGAGCGCGTCCAGTTCGATGTATTTCACCCCGAGCCGGTCGGCGAGCTCGGACGCGATCGTGGACTTGCCAGCCCCGCTCGACCCTTTGACGACGATTCTCCGCGGCACCTAGCGCAGCGCAGCGGCGACGGCGTCGACGTTCGCTCGCCAGATCTCCTCGGGCACCGGTGGGAGGATGTCGTCCCAGATCGCAGCGAAGTTTCCGATCAGCTGCGGAACCCGCGCGGGCCGGGCCATGAACCACCAGTGCAGGTGCTCGGATCCGTCCCCCCAGCGGCAGACGTGGACACGACCGATCTCGCCGATCGAGCAGATCGCGCGCTCGATCCGCGACAGCAGGACGCCCTGTTCTGCGGCGAGCTCGTCGGGTAGATCTGAAGGTGCGGAGAAATGCTCCCGCGGCTCCAGGATCACGACGAGCGGCAGACCCGTCGGCCCGACCGGATACAGGCGCCAGCGTTCGTTCACCCAGACGTACTCGTCGTCGCTCGCGTTGCAGCGGCGACAGTCGGTTCCGCCTTCGCCGTACCGGGGCTCTTCGCGCTCGACCGGCGGTCTGAGCTCCCGAGGGGTCATCTCGCCGTCGAATGGAAACGAGTCCCACTCCTCGACCGGCGGCATGCGCAGCGAGTCCTTGACGCGCTCGTAGAGCTGTTCGGGTGTCTCCGGCACGGGTGGCGATGCTAACCGCGTGGAGTGGCCGGAGTCGTATCCGGGGAGCAAGTGGCGCCGCACCTGCAACCGAGTTTCAGAGAGATGTCGAGGCTCTCCGCGCTTTGCTCGTCTGACTAGTCTAGGGGGCATGGACGCCCTCTCGGTCTTCAGCAAGCCGACGCGGGCCTGGTTCGAGAGCTCGTTCGCCGCGCCGACTCCAGCTCAGGAGCAGGGTTGGCCGGCGATCGCGAGCGGGAAGCACACGCTCATCCAGGCGCCGACGGGCTCCGGGAAGACGCTCGCTGCATTTCTCTACGGGATCGACAGGCTGACCGACTCCCCGGGGGAGGGGCTCCGGCTCCTTTACGTCTCGCCGCTGAAGGCGCTCAACTACGACGTCGAGCGGAACCTCCGCGGCCCGCTCGCCGGGCTCGGCTCGAAGCTGAACGTCGCCGTCCGCACCGGCGACACACCGCAGCGCGACCGCGCGGCGATGCTCCGCGAGCACCCGGACATCCTGATCACGACCCCGGAGTCGCTCTACCTCCTGCTCACCTCCCGCGGGCGCGAGATGCTGAAGTCGGTCGAGACCCTGATCCTGGACGAGGTGCACGCGGTCGCGGGCACGAAGCGCGGCGCGCATCTGGCGCTGTCCGTCGAGCGCCTGGATCGTCTGACGGAGAAGCCCGTTCAGCGCGTCGGCCTCTCCGCGACGCAGCGGCCGATGGAGGAGATCGGACGCTTCGTCTCGGGCGGCCGGCCGATCGAGCTCGTCGACGCGGGCCGCGCGAAGGAGCTCGACGTCAAGGTCGTGGTACCGCTCGAGGACATGCGAGAACCGGGCGAGACCGGCTCGATCTGGCCGTCGATCTACCCGGAGATCCTCGAGCTCGTCAAAGCGCACCGCTCGACGATCGTCTTCGTCAACAACCGGCGCCTCGCCGAGCGGCTCGCGCTACGCCTCAACGATCTCGCGAACGAGGACCTCGAGGACGGCGAACGCAACGAGATCGCTCGCGCCCATCACGGCTCGATCGCACGCGAACAGCGGCTCGAGATCGAGGAGCTGCTCAAGAAAGGCGAGATCCCGTGTCTCGTCGCCACGTCGTCGCTCGAGCTCGGCATCGACATGGGAGCGGTCGACCTCGTCGTCCAGGTCGAGTCCCCGAAGTCGGTCGCGCGCGGCCTGCAGCGGGTCGGGCGCGCCGGCCACGAGCTGGGCGCCGTCTCGCGTGGGCGCATCTTCCCGAAGTTCCGGGCCGACCTGCTCGAGTCCGCGGTCGTCGTCGAGCGCATGCAGGCCGGCGCGATCGAGGAAACCGTCATCCCGCGAAACCCGCTCGACGTGCTCGCGCAGCACGTGGTCGCGATCTGCGCGGACGAGGAGATCCCCGTCGACGAGCTGCACGACCTCGTCCGCGGCGCCTACAACTTCGCCGACCTCTCGCGGGTCCAGCTCGAGAACGTGCTCGACATGCTCGCCGGGCGCTACCCGTCCGACGAGTTCGCCGAGCTCAGGCCGCGAATCGTCTGGGACCGCACCGGCGGTGTCATCCGCGGACGGAGCGGGGGACGGCAGCTCGCGGTGCAGAACGCGGGAACGATCCCTGATCGGGGCCTCTACGGCGTGCATCTGGTCGACGGTGGCGGGAGAGTCGGCGAGCTCGACGAGGAGATGGTCTACGAGGCCCGGGCGGGGCAGACGTTCACGCTCGGCGCCTCGACCTGGCGGATCGAGGAGATCACGCGCGACAGGGTGCTCGTCTCGGCGGCACCCGGCGTGCCCGGGCTGATCCCGTTCTGGAAAGGAGAGGGGCCTGGGCGTCCCTACGAGCTCGGCGAGGCAATCGGACGCGCGTCGCGTGAGCTCGTGGCTCTCTCCGAGCAGAAGGCGCTCGAGCGGCTGACCGAGCAGCACTCGCTCGACGAGCCGGCGGCCCAGAACCTGCTCACGTTCCTCGGCGACCAACAGAAGGCGACCGGCGCGGTGCCGTCGGACCGGACTGTCGTCGTCGAGCGCTTCCGGGACGAGATCGGCGACTGGCGGGTCTGCATCCTGACCCCGTTCGGAGCGCGTGTGCACGCGCCGTGGGCGATGGCGATCGGGATCAGGCTCCGCGACGCGCTCGGGCTCGAGGCGCAGTCGCTGTGGTCGGACGACGGGATCGCGATCCATCTCCCTGACGCTGATGCGCCGCCGCCGACCGAGGCGCTGATCGTCGACCCGACCGAGATCGAGGATCTCGTCATGGGCGAGCTCAGCTCGACTGCGCTCTTCGGCTCGCGTTTCCGCGAGAACGCCGCACGCGCGCTGCTCATCCCGCGCCGCCGTCCGGGCCAGCGGACGCCCCTCTGGCAGCAGCGCTTGAAGGCGCAGAGCCTGCTCCAGGTCGCGCGGCGATACGGCTCGTTCCCCGTCATTCTCGAGACGTACCGCGAGTGCCTCCAGGACGTCTTCGACCTGCCGGCGCTCAAGCGGCTGCTGAACGGATTGAAGACGCGGGAGCTCGACCTGGTGGACGTAGAAACGGCCTCCGCGTCGCCGTACTCGAGCTCGCTCCTCTTCGACTACGTCGCCACGTACATGTACGAGGACGACACGCCTCCGGCTGAGCGCCGCGCCCAGGTGCTCTCGCTCGACCGCGATCTCCTCAAGGAGCTGCTCGGCCAGGACGAGCTCCGGGAGCTGATCGATCCGGACGCGCTCGAGGAGGTCGAGACGCAGCTGCGTGGGGCGCCACGCAGTCCTGACGAGCTGCACGACGTGCTGCGGCTACGTGGCGACCTTCGTCCGGGCTCCTTCGACTCGGCTCTCTCCGGGCCGCTGCTCGACGAACGGCGGGCGATCACGGTGCGGATCGGCGGCGAGGAGCGTCTGATCGCGGCCGAGGATGCAGGCCGGTACCGCGACGCGCTCGGCGCGATGCCTCCAGGCGGTCTGCCGGAAACATTCCTTGAGGGCGGCGACGACTCGCTTGTGAGCCTCGTCGCGCGCTTCGCAAAGGGCCGAGGCCCGTTCACGACTGCCGAGGCGAACGACCATTTCGGGCTCGACGTCGAGCCGTTGCTGCGGGAGCTCGAGCGCGAGGAACGGCTCGTGCGCGGCGAGCTCCGGCCGGGCGGCACCGAGCGGGAGTGGTGCGACCCGGACGTCTTGCGCCGCTTGCGCCGGGCTTCCCTTGCTGCGCTTCGCAAAGAGGTCGAGCCGGCGGAGCAGGCCGCGTTCGGCCGCTTCCTGCCGAGCTGGCACGGAATCGACCGGCGCGCAAGCCTCCGCGAAGCGCTCGTCCCGCTCCAGGCGCTGGCGCTTCCGGTCTCGCTCTGGGAGAGCGAGGTGCTCCCGCGGCGCGTGCCCGGCTACCAGCCGGCCCAGCTCGACCAGCTGTGCGCGACCGGCGAGTTGGTATGGGTCGGCGCGGGTCTCGACCGGGTCGCCGTCTACTTCCGGGAGGACGCTCCCGCTCTCGGTCGGCTCGCCGCCGCCGACCCACCCGAAGGCGCCGAGCACGACCGGATTCGCGAGGTGTTGGCACGCGGTGCGGAGTTCTGGTTCGACCTTCTCTCGGCTACGGCGCTCGGGGCCGAACAGGCGCTTCCGGCCCTCTGGGACCTCGTCTGGGCCGGAGAGGTGACGAACGACGCCTGGACGCCGCTCCGAGCCGGCCGCCGCTACGGCGTCCCGCGTCCGGAGCGCCGCCCGCGCCGGTTCTCACGCCGTCGCTCCACGGGAATCACCGCCACGCAAGGCCGCTGGTCGCTGGCCAACCGCCTTTTCGGCCATGTCCCAGGGCCTGTCCCTGGGACCGGTCCGGATCGGCGGGCTCTCGCCGAGCTGCTCCTCGAGCGGCAGGGGATCGTCACCCGCGACGGCGTCCGCGGCGAGGGGATCGTCGGCGGCTATGGCGCCGTGTACGGGGAGCTGAAGGCGCTCGAGACGCTCGGGCTCTCGCGGCGCGGCTACTTCGTCGAGGGCCTCGGCGGAGCGCAGTTCGCGCTCGGCGGCGCGGTCGAGCGGCTCCGCGAGCTCCGCCCAAAGGAGGGCGAAGAGCCGGATGCGCTCGTGCTCGCCGCCGCGGATCCGGCGCAGCCGTACGGGGCCACGCTGCCCTGGCCGAGGCTGTCCGGCGGTCGGGCTGCCCGCGTCGCAGGCGCGCACGTGATCCTGCTCGGCGGCGAGGCCGCGCTGTTCGTCGAGCGTGGGGGCCGCTCGATCGTCTCGCTCCGAGAGCCCGACGAGGAGTGGCTGCGTGCCGCGCTCGCGGCCCTCGTCGAGCACGTGAAGACGAAGCGCGGCAAGCGCCTCGCAGTCGAGCGCTTCGACGGCGAGCCCGTTGCCGACACCGAGCTGCTGCCGCTCCTGCTCGAAGCCGGCTTCCTCGCCGGTCCGCGTCGAGCCGTCCTGCGGCCCTAGTCCTGAGTCAGATGGACGAACACTCCGTCGAGGTCGCGTAAGAGCGCCGAGCGGCCCCAAGGCTTCTCGCGAGGGTCCCAAACCGCCGTGGCTCCTGCGTCGATCGCCCTGGCGAACGCCGCGTCCACATCATCGACCGCGAAGTCGAGCTCGAACCCGCTTGGGAGCCCGCCGGGCTGGTTGCGATGGAACGAAAGGTCAAGATGGTGCTCGACGTGGTGGTGCGCAGCGAAGCCGACGCCGGATTTGAGCTCGCCGTAGGAGCCGTCCTCGTCGAAGTGATCCAGCTCCGCTCCGACGACGCGCTCGTAGAAGGCGAGCGAGCGGGCGACGTCCTCGACGAACACGATCACCGAAACAGCCACCTCAGTCGGCGAGCGTACCGAGGACCGTGCCGAAGAGGGCATGTCGAAGCGTTGCCTGGCCGAACGCACGAACGCTGAACACATGCTGCACTCCGGGCTCGCCGCGCGCGGGGTGGTAGCGGTCGACGAGTGTGCCCGTGGAGAACAGCGTCAGGTGCTCGGCTAGCGCGAGCTCGATCGCCAGGCGGCGCCGGTCGCGCGACGACCGACGCGCGATCTCGTGATACGCGAGCCCGAAGATCGCGCCGTTCACTGCATGGAGCGCAAACCCCAACGGCCGCCAGCCCCGCCCGCGCGTGAACGCCTTCCCGAGGACCGCCACGTCCGAGTACCCGTTCCGAAAGAGCCGCCGGTCGACCGGTTCGAGCGCACCCCAGACGAGCGCCGCGACCGATCCTGCCGCTGCTGCGCGCAACCCCGGATGCATACGCTGTCCACTCTATGCCCGAGGGCGACTCGATCCACCGCGTGGCCCAGCGGCTCCAGACCCTGGTCGGCGAGCAGCTCGAGGTCGTGACGCCGCATCCGCGGGCGCGCGTGACGGGCGTCGCAAGCCGGCTAGACGGGCGCCGGCTCCTAGGCGTCGAAGCGGTGGGCAAGAACCTGCTGCTGCGCTTCGAGGACGGGCTCGTGCTCCGCAGCCACCTGCGCATGAAGGGCCGCTGGCAGGTGCTCGAGCGAAACGGTGCAAGCACGCGACGCGGGATGCCGTGGCTCGTTCTCCGCGGCGAGAACGCTGAGGCGATCCTGTGGCACGGGCCTGTTCTCGAGCTCGACGACACGCGTGTCCGCAGGCTCGGGCCGGACATCCTGGCCGATCCGCCGGACCTCGACGAGATGGTGAACAGGATGCGAGCCGCGGACCAGAACGTCGCGATCGGCGAGGCGGTGCTCGATCAGCGGCTCGTTGCAGGGATCGGGAACATGTGGCGCGCCGAGGCGCTCTGGCGTGCGCGGGTCTCGCCGTGGACGCAGCTCGGCCACGTGTCGGACGACGAGCTCCGCTCCGTCCTCGAGGAAGCGGCGCAGCTGATGCGCCGGTCGCTCGACTCCGGCCTCAGGCAGCGCGCCGTCTACCGCCAGGCCGGCCGCCCGTGCCCGCGTTGCGGGACTGCTATCGCCTCGCGCGGCCAGGGCGACGCGAACCGCATCGCGTACTGGTGCGCTACGTGCCAGGGAGGAGAGACGCAGGGCGCCGTGTAAGTGAGCGGGGTGCGCGCACCGCACCTCCATTCGGCCCTGCGCGGCTTCTGCCTCGGCGCCTTCGCGTTCTACGGGCGGGAGGTCGAGCAGGGCGCCGAGATCACCTTCGTCTTCGAGGAGCACGGCTCGCGGGGACGGCCAACGCTCTACGAGTACCGGCCGCTCGTCCGGAGCTTCGTCGAGACGCGCGGCGGACGGCTGCTCGGCCGAGGCGACACGGCGATCGCGCTCGAGGCGCTCGGCAGCGAGCCGGCCGCGGCGATCTTCGCCCGCGCACACGCGCACGCCCAGTCCGAGCACGCGCTCTTCCGCACCGTCCTGCTGCCGCTCGTCGCCGACGTCGCCGAGGCGTGCGGCGGGTTCGACTGGGATGACGACGCCTTCGACCGCGCGTATGCCCAGCTCGAGGAATCGATGTTCGGAGACGAGCGCGTCTATGCGGCGATCGCCCCGCTCGTAGGGGTCGAAGTGGGGCAGGTGATTTCGCTCGGCGACCGGCTCAGGGTCCGGCATGCCGCCGACGGTGAGCTGGTCGCGCACTGGCCCGATGCCGCGCGCCTCGCTCCGGAGAGCTTCGGCCGCGAGCCGGACCGGATGTGCGTGCTCGAGCTGGAGCAGCCGATGCCCGCGGGCGGCGGTGAGCCGCCCGACGCTCCCGGAGAGATCGCAGACGCCGTGACAGCGCTCCGGCTGGCCACTTGCGGGCCGATCGCGGCCGGTCCGGTGCTCTTCGAGCGACTCGACTGGCGCCCGTTCGGCGTGCGCCCCGTGCTGCCGATCGCAGCGACGCAGCCACCGGGCGAGCCCACGCGTCTCGATGTGTTCCGCGGCGAGACCGCGCGCGTGCTGATCGGAAAGCTCGGCGCGGCCGAGGACGACCGTGGGCTCGGCGACGCGCTCGACCGCTGGGAGCTGGCGCTCTTCCAGGATGGGTCGTTCCGCGCGGAGCAGCTCCGCTCGTCGCTCGAGGCGCTGATTGGAAACGGCGACGGCGCGTGGGCGGCTGCGCTGCGGACGGCGGTCCTCCTCGGCGAGACCGGGCGCGAGCGGCAGGACTGCCTCTTCGTCCTGCGCCGCCTGTGCGAAGGCGTCGCGCGCCCCGAGGCGGCGGATCTCGTGCGGCGCGCGCTCGTCGTGACCGTCACGCGGGGGGATCGCGAAAAGCTCGTCGCCGAGCTGGACGAGTCGCTCCTCGGAGTGCGGCCGACCCCCTCGAGCCGCGTCACACAAGCGCTCGCCAGCTGATTCGGAATCGTCACATACAACGGGTCGTCGTGCGGCTACCGTGGACGCGGTGGAGAAGGAGCGGGCGATCCTGGAGCGGCTCGAGAGGATCGACGGCCTGCGCAGCGAGGATGCGCCGGCGGAGATCCTGCTCGACGAAGTACGCGCGCTGCTGGCCGACGCCGAGGACTGGGTCCGCGACGAGCCGGTGCCTTGGCGTACCGCAAACGCCGTCGAGCGCGCCAAAGAAGCGCTCGCCGCCGATGAAACCGAGCTCGTCGTTCCCCGCGCCTGACCGGGTCGAATTCTGTTCGCACACGAGGTTTTGCTGCACAATGGATGTGTGCAGGACTGCACGAAGACCGGTCGAACAGGGAACGCGTAATGGGGCTGACGCGCCTTCTTTCGCGACCGCTGTCGCGGGAACAGGAAACCGAGGACCAGACGCCGACGCCTGAGACCGGCGAGCCGCCGCGCGAGGCGACGGTCATCGCGTTCGCGAATCAGAAGGGCGGCGTCGCAAAGACGACGTCGACGCTGAACCTCGCCGCCGCGCTGTCTGAGGAGGACTACCGCGTCCTGTGCATCGACATGGACCCCCAGGGCAACCTGACCATGAGCCAGGGCCTGAACCCTGACTCGATCGACCGCTCGATGTTCGACGTTCTCGTCCACCGCCTGCCGATCGAGAACGTGATCGAGCACAAGGAGATCGACCTCGCGGTGTCGTCGATCGACCTCGCGGGCGCGGAGCTCGCGCTTGCGAGCATGATCGGTCGCGAGCGCGCGCTCGAGAAGGCGCTGGCCGCGGTCAAAGGGAGCTACGACTACGTCCTCATCGACACGCCGCCGTCGCTCGGCCTGCTGACGATCAACGCGCTCGTCGCGTCCGACCACGTCATCGTCCCGGTCCAGTGCGAGTACCTCTCGCTGCGTGGTCTCGTCCAGCTCGAGAACACGCTGTCGATGATCCGCGAGAACCTGAACCCGAACGTCGAGATCATGGGCATCCTGCCGACGATGTTCGACCGTCGTACGCTGCACGCGCGCGAGGCGGTCGAGATCCTCGAGGAGAACTTCGGCGACCTCGTCTTCAAGACGCGGATCAAGAAGACGATCCGCTACGCGGAGGCGCCGGTGAAGGGCACGTCCGTCCTCAAGTACGACCCGACCGGGAACGCCGCGAAGGCGTACCGCGACCTGGCGAAGGAGGTTCTCAATGGCGCGCAAGCGCGCAAGCATGCGTGAAGGCCCGCTCGCGGAGCTCTTCCGGGCGACCGAAGCCGCGCAGCGCCAGGGGAAGAACCAGCCCGACTCGGAGCCCGAGGCGCACGTCGAGCCGCTCGAGGAGACGGTCGAGCACGCTCCGCCCTTTGAGCCGATCGTCGACGTCGCTCCTGAACCCGAACCGGAGCCAGAGCCCGAACCTGCGCCGACGTCCAAGCCGGACCTGCGCCCGGTCGAGGAGCTCCCGCGGATCGAGGCGCTGCCCGAACCTGCACCGCGCCTGCATCGCGCGACGCACTCGGAGCCGGGCGCCTACATGGCCGTCATCCGCGTCGTCGGGGTCGGCGGAGCGGGCCTGAACGCGATCAACCGAATGATCGATGCGGGCATCTCGGACGTCGAGTTCGTCGCCGTCAACACTGACATCCAGCAGCTCGCGCTCGCGGATGCTCCGGTCAAGATCCACATCGGACGCGAGCTGACCCAGGGGCTCGGCTCGGGTGCCTCGGCCGACCTCGGGCGCCGTGCGGCCGAAGAGTCCTACGACCAGCTCAAGCGCGCGCTTCGCGCCTCGGACATGGTCTTCGTGACCGCGGGCGAGGGCGGCGGAACCGGGTCCGGCGGCGCGCCGGTCGTCGCGCGCATTGCGAGGGAACTGGGCGCGCTCACGGTCGGCATCGTCACGACGCCGTTCCATTTCGAGGGCACGAAACGCCGTGCCCAGGCGTCCGAGGGCATCGAGGCGCTGCGCGAGAACTGCGACACGGTGATCGTGATCCCGAACGACAAGCTGCTCGAGGTGCTCGACGAGAAGACGACGATGCTCGACGCGTTCCGGATCGCGGACGACGTGCTGCGCCAGGGCGTCCAGGGCATCTGCGACCTGATCACGATGCCCGGGATCATCAACCTCGACTTCGCCGACGTGAAGACGATCATGAAGGACGCCGGCTCGGCGCTGATGGGCATCGGCTACGCGACCGGCGAAGACCGCGCGGTGCGAGCAGCCGAGAGTGCGCTCAGCTCACCGCTGATCGACACCGAGCTCGTCGGCGCTAGGGGCATCCTGCTCTCGATCGCCGGCGGGGACGATCTCTCGCTGTTCGAGGTCAACGAAGCGGCGGAGGTCGTGCGCCGCGGCGCACGTGACGACACGAACATCATCTTCGGCGCGACAATCGACGAACGGCTGACCGGACAGGTCTGGATCACGGTCATCGCGACCGGCCTCGCCGGGGTGATCGGACGGAAGAACACCGGAGTCGAGCGCCGCGAGGCCGACCCTCTCGAGCCGCCCGCGTTCCTTACGGATTAGCCGGTAGCCCGCAGTCGCTGGACGAGCCGGCGCCGACCATCGTGGCCAACGCGCGCGTGGCCTTGACCTTGAACTGGAGCACGATCCGTCCTCGCCGCTGCGCGTCGACGCGCAGCATCCCGTCCTCGCCCTTCGAGACGCACCCTGTCTTGTTGACGGCGTTCCAGTACGGCGAGTAGCGGACGGCAACCCGGTAGTGGCCCGGTGAGCCGACCTCCATCACCATCTGTGTCTGCCCCAGCCTGAGCATCCTCGCGGGGCCCTGTCCGGTGACGATCGGCTGCGCGTTCGGGAGCTTGTAGATCGTCATGTGCAGGGTGTTGTGGACAGGAATGAGGCCCGAGCCGCCGCCGCGGATGAGCTGTGCCTCCTGCTTCGCGCTGTAGTCGGTTGGTGCGTCGGTGAGGACGACGTAGCGGACGCCCAGGCTTCGGAGCCAAGCGCGATAGGTCGCGCCGGTCAGGTTGTCGTAGAGCACTTCGTTCTGCGGAAAGTCGTCCTGCCGGAACCAGCCGCGTGTGAGCGGGATCCCGGCGCGGGGCAGGTACACGGCGGCCCAGTGGCCCGAGGTGTCGACCGCCTCGACGCGGTAGGACGGCGTCAGGTTCTTGTGCAGGTACCTCGCGGCGGGCTGCCAGTAGAGCGCGCTTGCAGCCTGGTGCTCGCGCGCGCTGCGAGACAGCGCCCAGGCATGCGGGCCGAGATTCCACATCGCGGCCAGCACGAGCACCAGCGCGGCGACGGGCAACGGCCGCCAGCGCCTGAGCGAGAGTACGAGCACCGCGATCGGCAGCGCGACGAGTCGGACGCGGGCGATGTTCTCGCCGAGCGGAGTGGTGAACGCGTACGTGGCGAGGCTGACGACGCCGTAGGCGACGAAGAACCAGCGGAGCGCGCGTGCGTACTCGACGCGCCAGGTGAGCACTGCTCCCAGGACGCAGAACGTCAGGATGCACATGAGCTCGAACTCCGAGAACGGGTAGCGGCCACCGTCGGCGAAGGCGCGCATGAGCAGGAACTGACAGGTGGCGACGAAGAGGACGATCGCAGTGGGTGCGATCAGCCTCCGGCCGCGCTCGAGCATTCCAAGCCCGATGCCCGCGAGGAAGATCGCGAGCAGCAGGAACGCGAGTGGGCTTGCGGCAACGGTCAGCACGGCGAGGACGGCGAACCACCAGCGCTTCCCGGCCTGGAGGGCGACGAGGGCCAGGAGACCGAGCGCGAAGCCGAGCGCGAATGGGAACGCGGCCGAGATGACCAGCAGCGACCAGACGACGGCGAACGTCCGGCTCGACCAGCGCGCGAGCGGCCCGAACTGCCGGCAGACGACGATCGCGAAGGCCAGCGCGGCGATCCCGATCGAGAGGATCGCGAGCGCCCTGATCCCGAAGACGGCGGCCAGCGGGTAGTAGAGGACGCTGTACGTGACGAAGCTGTAGCGCCCGCCGTACCAGAAGTTGTTCCAGAGCTGGAAGCCGTTGTGCAGGAAGACCGTTCGTTGGTAGACATGCGCAGCGAGGTCGTTCCCGGGGGGGCCCAACCAGATGAGCAATGCTGCGAGCGAGGCGGCCGAGCCGGCTGCGAGCATCGCTTCGCGCAGAAGAAAGTGCGCGCGCTGCAAGTCCGGGGAAGCCTAGCGCGCACGGAGGCCGAACTGGTCTCTGCGGGCATGTCCCAGGGCCTGTCCCTTGGACATGGCTGTTCCGGTCTTCGTTCTACGCTTCGCGACTATGAGAGGGGCGATTGCAGCGGGCCACCGGCTGACCGCAGAGGTTGGAGCGGAGATCCTGGCTGAAGGCGGCAACGCGGTCGACGCCTGCCTGGCCGCTGCGTTCGTCTCGTGGGTCGCCGAGAGCCCGCTCACGGGCCCGGCGGCGGGCGGGTTCCTGCTCGTGCACCGGGCACGCGACCGGAGCGACCGCCTGCTCGACTTCTTCGTGTCCGTGCCCGGCCATGGATCGAAGCGGCCGCCGAAGCCGCACATGGAATCGATCGAGATCGATTTCGACGCGACGTCACAGGTGGTCTATCTGATCGGGGCCGGCTCCTGCGCCGTTCCCGGAGCCGTCGCCGGGCTGGAGGCTGCGCACGAGCGATATGGCTCCCTCCCCTGGAGCCGGCTGCTCGAGCCCGCGATTGACTTGGCCCGCGAGGGCGTGGAGTTGACCCCGCAGCAGGCGTACCTGCACGCGATCCTCGACCTCATTCTGCGTCACGCTCCCGAGGGCCGCGCGATCTACGGGGAGCACGGCCGACTGAGGGCCGGCGAGCGCGTCGTCATGGACGACCTCGCCTCGACGCTCGAGGTGCTCGCGGACGGTGGCGCACGGGCGCTCTACCAGGGCGAGCTCGGTCGCGAGCTGGTGCGCTACCTGGCGGCGAACGGCGGCCTGATTACCCGGGAGGACCTGGCCGCGTACCGCGTGATCTGGCGGCGGCCGATCCGCGTGCCGTACGAGGGCCACGAGTTCGTGTCGAACCCACCTCCGTCGTCGGGCGGGATCCTGATCGGCTACGGGCTCTCGCTCCTCGACCGGCTCCCGGCCGACGACGGCCCCGGAACTGCGTCCGCGATCGGGGCGCTCGTCGACGTGATGCGCGAGCAGCTGCGGGCGCGAGGCGGGAGCTTCGCGTCGGACCTCCACCGAGGAGGTCTCGCTCACAGGCTCTACTCGGACGACAATCTCCGCGCGGCGATGCGGCGGATGAAGGACCGCGTCGGCGAGCCGTCGGAGACCGCGGGCGCGCCCGGAACGACCCAGATCTCCGTCGTCGACGAGCGCGGCAACGCGGCGTCCATGACCGCGTCGACCGGGTCCGGCTCCGGCGTGATCGTTCCGGGCACCGGGATCCACATGAACAACATGCTCGGCGAGTACGACCTCAACCCGCCGGACAGGCAGGCGCGTCCGGGCGCGAGGCTGACGAGCATGATGGCTCCGTCGCTCGCGCTCGACGGCGGCCGGCCACGGCTCGTCGTCGGCAGCGCAGGCTCGATCAGGCTCCGCGGCGCGATCCTCCAGATCGTCGTCAACGTCGTCCACCACGGACTGTCCGTCGAGGAGGCGATCGAAGCGCCGCGCGTCCATTTCGAGGGCGGCCAGGTCCACTGCGAAGGCGGCGCCGATCCGGCCGAGCTCGACCAGCTCGAGGCGCGCGGCTACGACCTCGTCCGCTGGCGCAGGCGGAACCTCTACTTCGGCGGCGCCGCAGCGGTCGAGCGCCGCGCCGACGGCTCTCTCGCGGCTGCAGGCGACCCGAGGCGTGGCGGGCATGGCATCGTCGTGCCCGCATGAGCGACTGGCTCATCGTCCGACCCGCGGTACCCGGTGACGCCGACGCGCTCGTCGAGCTCGGCCTCGAGGTCGCGTCCGAGCCGGAGCTCTGGCTCACCTACGACCGGACCCGGGGCGACGAGCGGCGCAACGTGCGCGGAGTCCAGCGCGACGCGAACGTCGCCGTCCTCGTCGCGGAGACCGCCGACGGCGTCGTCGGGCGCCTCTCGATCGCGCGTGACCGCAGCCCGCTCAGCCGGCACGTGGCCGAGTTCGGGTTGATGGTCGCAGCCCGCGCGCGGCGCCAGGGAATCGGGGCAGCGCTGATCGAGGAGGCGATGAACTGGGCGCGGGACCTCGGGGTCGTCAAGCTCGAACTGACCGTGTTCCCGCACAACGCGCCCGCGATCGCGCTGTACCGCAAGCTCGGGTTCCGCGAGGAGGGGGTTCTGCGCCGGCGCTACCTCATCGATGGCCGCTACATCGACGCCATGCTCATGGGCCGCGACCTGGATTGACCGAGGAAAGTCCGGCGCCGCTTCGCGCGCAGCGGGGACGCGCGAAGCCCACCCCCGCGGCGGATTAGGCTTTGGCCGATGGCGTTCGCCGAGATTGCTGACTCGTTCTTCAAGCCTGCTGTCCGGGATCTTGTGCCTTACGAGCCGGGGAAGCCGGTCGAGGAGGTGCAGCGAGAGCTCGGACTCGAGCGAGTCGTGAAGCTTGCGTCCAACGAGGGGCCGTTCGGGCCCTTCCCGGCGGCGCTCGAGGCGATCGAGCGCGAGGCGCGTGGCCTGAACCGCTACCCGGACGGCGGCGCGTGGCGGCTCCGCACTGCGCTCGCGGAGCTGCACGATGTCCGATTCGAGGAGATCGCACCCGGAGCCGGATCGGACGGCGTGGTCGACTACCTCTCGCAGCTCGCGCTCGACCCCGGCGACGAGATCGTCTGCGGCTGGCCGTCCTTCCCGAGCTACGCGATCGACGCGCTGAAGATCGGTGCCGTCCCGCGGCAGGTTCCGCTCCGCGACCACCGCTACGACCTCGACGCGATGCTCGAGGCGATCGGGCCGAAGACGAAGCTCGTCTACGTCTGCCACCCGAACAACCCGACCGGGACGATGAACACGCGGGCCGAGCTGGACGCGTACCTCGACGCCGTGCCCGACCACGTGCTGACCGTCCTCGACCAGGCGTACTACGAGTACATCGACGACCCCGAGTACGTGGACGGGCTCGAGTACCTGAAAGCGGGGCGCAAGGTCGTCGTGCTGCGCACGTTTTCGAAGATCTACGGGCTCGCCGGGCTGCGGGTGGGCTATGCCGTCGGGCCGGCCGAGCTCGTGACCGCGATCGGCAAGGTGCGACGAGCGTTCGACGTCAACTCGTTCGCCCAGGCCGCAGCACTGGCGAGTCTCGACTCTCCGGACGAGCTGGCTCAGCGCCGCGCCGTGAACGCGGAGGGCCTCCTCCAACTCGAGCAGATCATGCGCGACCATGGCCTGGAGCCATCGCCGTCGGTCGCGAACTTCCTGTTCGCCGAGGTCGGCGACGACTCGCGTCCGCTTTTCGAGCAGCTGCTCCGAGAGGGCGTGATCGTTCGCCCGGCGGGAGGCTTCGGCGCCCCGGGCGCGATCCGCGTGACGGTCGGCACCCCAGAGGAAAACGAGCTTTTCGGCGAGGCGCTCGGCCGCGTCCTCAGCGCCGCAACACGGCCTTAGCGCGATCGGCCAGGGCCAGCCCGCCGTACGCGAGGCGGGCGAATCGCAGTTGCGCGCGAGACATCTCCGGCGGGATCTCCTCGTGCAGAAGCCGCCCGGCCGCCGCCGACGCGAGGTCGTAGCGTCCGTGCCAGAGCGCGACTTGGAGACAGGCCGCGATCGTCTCGGCCGGCTTGCGCTGCGTGTCGTCGTGCGCGGCCCGCTCCAAGATCTCGGCCCAGCCGCGCTTGCCGTCCTGTGAGAGCGCGACTCGGTATGCGTCGCTGAGCGTGGTCAGACCGGTTGCGTAGCCGACGCCGACGCGGCTGACGTTCTGGAGCGCGCGCAGCTGCTGGTCAAGCCGGCGTGCCAGGACGCGCGGCGGCCAGGGACTCGAGTAGACGACCGGGGTCAAAAACGTCGGATCGTCCGCGCCGACGAGCCGCTCGGGCTCCTGCTCCGCGATCCGTGCCAGCGGTGTGTGCGGGTAGACGCGTGCGCCAGCCGAGTAGACGACCTCGATCGACTCGGGCAGCGAGCGGACGAACGCGATCGTCTCGGAGATCGTGTCCTCGGTCTCGCCCGGAAGGCCGAAGATCAGGCCGAGGTCGGCCGAGACGCCGTGCTCGCCGAGGAGCGCCACCAGCGCGTCGAGGTGCCGACGCCGGAACGGCTTCTGCGCGGTCTCGAGCAACGCGTCGGACGCGCTGTCGACCGTGA
The DNA here is from genome assembly GCA_963794605.1 of uncultured Actinomycetes bacterium. Taxonomy (GTDB): domain Bacteria; phylum Actinomycetota; class Thermoleophilia; order Gaiellales; family Gaiellaceae; genus VAXT01. The sequence goes on along the minus strand of CAWCEN010000004.1, from coordinate 83,594 downwards.
TCGAGACGTGCCCGTTCGTCTCGCGCACGAGCTCGGCGAACTCCGCCGAGAACGGAGTCGGATTGAAGTACGCGCGCCAGCTGATGTGCCTCGTCAGGCCGCGCTCGCGCAGCCCCTCGAGCACCGCCATCGGATGTCGCTCGTCCGGCAGGTTGAATTCGTCGTCCGCGAAGAAGATCGGCACGCGCCCGACCCCGCGCTCGCGCGCCCCGGCCACGGTGCGCTCGACCTCGTCGAGCACCGTTTCGAGCCCGCCGTTTGCGTGCTGACGGCCCAGATTCGCCGCCGTGCAGTAGACGCACTGCATCGCGCAACCGATGCGCGTCCGGACGGGGAACGAGTTCGCGGGCGCGTACAGCGGATCGCGGCGAGTCGGCCCGCCGAAGCCCAGGTTGTACGCCCCGATGCCTTCAGCCTCTCCCCTGCGGACCAGTCCCGGTGCCTGGCACCAGGACGCGTCCGAACAGAGCATGGCCAGTGCTTCCTCGCCGGCGCCGACAATGCCGTAGTCGACGTCGAGATAGTCGAGGCACTCCTGAGGGCAAGCCGAGAAGCCCGCTCCGCCTGCGACAAACATCGCCTCAGGCGCCGCTTCGCCCAAAGCGCGCCGCAGCTCGCGAATCTCGGGGAGCAGGAAGCTGACGTCGATCGGCTCATCGTCCGGCGCGTCGAGCCGGTCGACCACGATGCAGTCGTCGATGATCCGGATCCCGAGGCCGATCAGGTCGGGCCGGAACGCCTGAGCTGCCTCGCGCGCCGTGCCGAGCGGGTCCTCGGAGACGAGGTAGGGGTCGAGGAGCTGTACCTCGGCGCCGGCCTCCTCGGCTGCGGTGCGGACGCGCTCGAGCCCGTACGCGGGCACCGGAGTCACCCGCTGGAACGGGTTCGCGTGAACGAGGAGGACGCGTCGTCGGCGCCCGACTGCGGCGGACGGGGCCGAGGGGGACATGGCCGAATGAGTGTAACTCCGCAGTGACATTTCTCCCGCGCCGTCACGCTTCGCCTTTCGACTCCACTAACCTCCGCGGCACCGTGCCGGGCGCGTTTTCTGGAGTCATGCACCGCCTGCTCGGCAGGCAGGCCGACCTGCTCCGCCGGGTGCCGGGGCTCCGCATGCTCTTTTACGCGGCGTTCGGTTCCGGCCTCGGAAGCTGGATGGCGTTCGTCGCGCTCAACCTCGACGTGTGGGACCGCACGCACTCGGGGAGCTGGATCGCGGCGCTCCTGATCGCGGACTTCCTGCCGGCGATCGCGATCGGCCTCACCGTTGGCCCGCTCGTCGACCGGCTCTCACGGCGACGGGTGATGGTCACGGCCGACATCGTGCGCTTCCTCGTCTTCTGCACGCTCCCGTTCGCGACCAGCGCCGGACAGATCGTCGCGCTCGCCGCGGTCGCCGGCCTCGCGACGGGCTTCTTCCGGCCCGCGGTCTACGCGGGCCTTCCGAACCTGGTCGAGGATCACGAGCTGCCGAGCGCGCAGGGGCTGCTCCAGGCGGGCGATGCGGTCACGACCGTCGTCGGGCCGCTGATCGGCGGCGTGATCGTCGCCGCGACGAGCCCGGACTGGGCCTACGTGCTGAATGCGGTCACGTTCCTCTTCTCGGCGGCGCTCATTCTCCGCATTCCCGCGCGCCTGCTCCAGGCCGTCCAGGCGACCACCGAGGGGCACTGGCGCGACATCGTGGCCGGCCTGCGGCTCATCACCTCCTCACGCGCCCTTCTGACGGTGCTCATCGCCTGGAACGTCGGCATGCTCGGCAATGCGGGCGTGAACGTCGGCGAGGTCGTGCTGGCGAAGGTCTCGTTCAACGCCGGCGACTTCGGCTACGGGTTGATGCTCGCGACCGCCGGGTTCGGCCTCGTCTTCGGGAGCCTGAGCGCGGGCACGTGGCTCGAGCGGCGCGACCTGCCGAGGGTCTACTCCGGCGGCTTCGTGCTGATGGCGATCGGGATCGGCCTCGCGGCGGCGTCGCCGAACGTCTGGTTCGCTGCAGCCTGCGTGATCGTCTCTGGCGTGGGCAACGGCGTGGCGGTCGTCTGCAACGCGGTCCTCGTCCAGCGCGGCGCTCCGGACGCGATGCGCGGGCGCGTGTTCACGGTGTTGATGAGCTCGAACTACGCGGTTCTGGGGCTCGGGATGGTCCTCGCCGGACCGCTGACGAACGAGTTCGGCGCCCGCTGGGTCTGGGGAGTCTCGGCATGCCTGTCGGCGGTCGCAGCGCTCGTCGGGTATGCGCTCTCACGCGGAATCCGCAGCCCTGTGATCGAGGCGCAGCGCATCGCCAAGGCAGAGGTCTAGGAGTGGCCAAGCGCCGAGAATGGACCGGCGAGACGCTCGCCGCCGGAGTGCGCGAGGGCGACCGGCGTGCGCTTGCCCGGGCGATCACGCTCGTCGAGAACGGCGACCCGCTCGCGTACGAGCTCGTGCGGGAGGTCTACCCGGAGACCGGCTCCGCGTTCGTCGTCGGGATCACCGGGCCCCCCGGGGTCGGCAAGTCGAGCCTGATCGCGGCTCTCGTCCGGCTGATCCGCGCAGAGGACAAGAGCGTGGGCGTCATCTCAGTCGACCCGTCGAGCCCCTTCACGCAGGGCGCCCTCCTCGGCGACCGGATCCGCCTGTCCGAGCACTTCCTCGACCCGGACGTCTTCATCCGCTCGATGGGCACCCGCGGCCATCTCGGCGGCCTCGCCGAAGCGACGCTTCAGGCGCTGCTCATCCTGGACGCGGCCGGAAAGGACGTGATCTTCGTGGAGACCGTCGGCACGGGCCAGAGCGAGGTCGAGGTGATCGGGATCGCGGACACCGTGCTGCTCGTCCTCATGCCCGGCTCGGGCGACTCGATCCAGGCGCTGAAGGCGGGGATCATGGAGATCCCGGACGTGATCGCGATCAACAAGAAGGACCATCCCGCGGCGAAGACGATGATGAACGAGGTCCGCTCGATCCTCACCCTCGACAAGGACCGTCCGTGGCGGCCGCCGATCGTGCTCACCGAGGCGACGACCGACGAGGGCGTCTCGAAGCTGTGGGAGAAGGTCGAAGAGCACCGGACCCATCTCGAGGAGGAGGGCAGCCTCGAGGAGCGGCGCCGCCGGAACCTCGCCGGTGAGGTGTTCGCAGTCGCCTCGGCGCGCGCAAAAACGCATCTCCAGACCGTGGTCGAGGGCGATCCCGAGCTGCGCCGGCTCCTGAACGAGGTGCAACAGCGAGAATTGGACCCCTTGACGGCAGTACAGGAGATCATGGACAAGGTCTTCCACTTACCTTCCGGTGCCAGGCTTCAGCCTGGCTCCGGACCACCTGATGGCGACGGAAACCGCCCCGACACTGACTGACGTCGAAGCCGCGCGCGACCGGCTCGTCGGGAAGGGCGTGCGCGTGACGCCGCTCTATGCCTCGGAGACCTTCGGCCGCATGACCGGCCGCCCCGTGCACCTGAAGGCGGAGACGCTCCAGCGCACGGGCTCGTTCAAGATCCGCGGCGCCGTCAACAAGATCGGCTCGCTGAGCGAAGCCGAGCGCAAGGCGGGCGTCGTCGCGGCCAGCGCCGGCAACCATGGGCAGGCGGTCGCATGGGCCGCCCGCGAAGCAGGCATCGATGCGACGATCTTCATGCCGGCCGAGACGCCGATGGCCAAGGTCGAGCCGACGCGCAACTACGGCGCGCGCGCCGAGCTGATCGGCGCCACGTTCGAGGACGCCGTCACCGCGGCGGTTACGCATGTCGAGGAGACCGGCGCGACCTTCGTGCACCCGTTCGAGGACCAGGATGTGATCGCGGGCCAGGGGACGATCGGCCTCGAGCTCGTCGAGCAGCTGCCCGAGGTGGAGACGGTCGTCATCCCCGTCGGCGGCGGCGGCCTCGCGTCCGGGATCGCGCTCACGCTGCGGGCGCTGCGGCCCGAGGTGAAGGTCGTCGGCGTGCAGGCGGCCGCGTGCGCACCCCTCGCGGGCGGCACACAGTTCGGCTACACGATCGCCGAGGGAATCGCGGTCAAGCACCCGGGCGAGCTGACCTCGAGCCTGCTCGGCGACCTGCTCGAGTCCGTCGTGACGGTCACGGACGAGGAGATCAGCGAGGCGATCGTGCTGCTCACCGAGCGCGCGAAGCTCGTCGTCGAGGGTGCGGGGGCTGCGGCAGTCGCGGCCTTGCTCAAGGGTCGCGTCCCCGGGGACGGCCCCACGGTCGCGATCCTCTCCGGCGGCAACATCGACCCGACGCTGCTGATCCAGGTCATGCGCCACGGCCTGACGCTCGCCGGCCGCTACCTGGTCGTCCGCACGCGCATCGCCGACCGCCCGGGCGAGCTGGCCAAGCTCCTCGCCCTGTTCGCCGACGAGCATGCGAATGTCGTCTCGATCGAGCACCACCGCGAGGGCATGGACACGCCCGTCACCGAGTCCGAAGTCGAGGCCACGCTCCTCACGCGCGACCAGGAGCACTGCACCGCGATCATCTACGCGATGCGGCAGCACGGCTACGCCGTCGACCGGCTCCATTGATGCTCGCCTGTCCCAATTGCGGCCACGAGAACGCGGACGACGCGCGCTTCTGCTCGAGCTGCGGCACTCGCCTGGAGCAGGCGGCCGAGGCGGCGCGGGAAGAACGCAAGGTCGTCACCGTCCTCTTCGCCGACCTCGTCGGCTTCACCTCGCGCGCCGAGCGGCTCGACCCCGAGGACGTGCGCGCGGTGCTCGAGCCGTACCACGCGCGCCTGCGCCACGAGCTCGAACGGCGCGGGGGCACGGTCGAGAAGTTCATCGGCGATGCGGTCATGGCGCTCTTCGGGGCGCCGACGGGCCACGAGGACGATCCCGAGCGTGCCGTCCGGGCTGCGCTCGCGATCCGCGACTGGATCCGCGACGAGGGCGAGCTCCAGGTGCGAGTCGCGGTCACAACCGGCGAGGCACTCGTCGCACTCGGGGCCCGGCCGGCCGAGGGCGAGGGCATGGCGTCGGGGGATGTCGTGAACACCGCGTCGCGGCTCCAGTCCGCCGCCCCCGTGAACGGGATCCTCGTCGACGAGACGACCTACCGCGCCACGCGAGCGCCGATCTCCTACGAGCCGCGTGAGGCCGTCGAGGCGAAAGGCAAGTCGGAGCCGATTCCGGTGTGGGAGGCGCGCGAGGCGCGCTCCCGCTTCGGCGTCGACGTCGCCCGGACGACCGGCGCTCCCCTCGTCGGGCGCGAGCGCGAGGTCGGACTGCTTAGCGAGACATTCCAGCGCGCCCGGCAGGAGCAGTCGCCGCAGCTCGTCACCCTCGTCGGCGTGCCCGGGATTGGCAAGAGTCGCCTCGTCGCCGAGCTCTTCACGGCGCTCGAGGACGATCCAGAGCTCATCTACTGGCGGCAGGGTCGCTGCCTGCCCTACGGCGAGGGGGTCACGTACTGGGCGCTGAGCGAAATGGTCAAGGCGCATGCCGGCATCCTCGAGACCGACGTCGCCGAGCAGGCGCAAGCGCGCCTCGCAGCTGTCGTCGGCGAGACGCTCGGAGACGCGGTCGAGCGCGACTGGGTCGAGGGCCACCTCCGGGCGCTCGTCGGGCTGTCCGAGGAGGAACACATCGGCGGCGATCGACAGGCCGAGGCTTTCGCGGCCTGGCGGAAGTTCCTCGAAACGCTTGCTGACCGCAGCCCGCTGGTTCTGGTCTTCGAGGACCTGCACTGGGCCGACGACAGCCTGCTCGACTTCATCGACCACCTCGTCGACTGGGCGAGCGGAGTCCCGATGCTCGTGGTCTGCACTGCCCGGCCCGAGCTGCTCACGCGGCGGCCCGGCTGGGGTGGAGGCAAGCCGAACGCGGCCACGATCTCGCTCTCACCGCTGTCGGATGACGACACGGCGCGCCTCGTGCACGGGTTGCTCGAGCGGTCGGTGCTCCCGGCCGACCTGCAGGCCACGCTCATCGAGCGCGCCGGCGGCAATCCGCTGTACGCCGAGGAGTTCGCGCGCATGGTCGACGAGCTGGGCCAGGACGGAACCGGGCTCCGGCTTCCGGAGTCGGTTCAGGGAATCATCGCCGCCCGCCTGGATGCGCTTCCCGTCGAGGAGAAGCTTCTGCTCCAGGATGCAGCTGTCGTCGGCAAGGTCTTCTGGCTCGGTGCGCTCGAGCGAATCGGTCGCCGTGATCGACGTGAGTCGGAGCTCTTGCTGCATCGGCTCGAGCGGAAGGAGTTCGTGCGGCGCGAGCGTCGATCGTCCGTCGGCGAGGAGAGCCAGTACGTGTTCAGCCACCTCCTCGTCGGCGACGTGGCGTACTCGCAGATCCCGCGGGCAGCACGGTCCGACAAGCACCAGCGAGCTGCGGAGTGGATCGAATTGCTGGGCCGTCCGGAGGACCATGCCGAGATGCTCGCGCACCACTACCTAACAGCGCTCGAGCTCGACCGAGCGGCCGGCGTCGAGACGAAGGAGCTCGCGACTCGGGCGCGCTTCCGGCTCCAAGAGGCGGGCGACCGCGCATACGCACTGGGCGCTTTTCCAGCTGCCACGGGCTTCTACGCCGCGGCGGTCGAGCTCTGGCCGGCAGGCGACCCGCTGCGTTCCGATCTCCTCTTTCGACACGCGCGCGCCGCACAGGCCTTCGAGCCGACGAGCACGCTCGATATGGTCATCGAGGCTCGAGACGCCTTGCGCGCCTCCGGTGACATCGCGCAAACGGCCGAGGCGGAGATTCTCGCCGGAGGCATCTTCTGGCTCCTGGGCCAGAGGGATCAAGGCTTCGAGCGGGTACGGGCGGCCGAGGCCCTGATCGCCGATCAACCGGTCTCGTACTCGAAGGCCACCGTTGCAGCCAACGTCTCACGTTTCGCGGCCCTCGCCGGCGAGAACGTGGACGCCATCCGGTCCGGGCGCGAGGCGCTCGCGATGGCGGAGCAGCTCGGCGCCGCAGATTTGCGCTCGCACGCACTCAACAACATGGGTTTCGCGCGGGTCGCGATCGGCGACAGGGGCGGGATCGAAGACCTGGAGCAGAGCGCAGCGATCGCTCTCGAAGCAAACTCCATCGAGAGCGTTCGCGCCTACGGCAACCTGGGATCCGTGCTTGCCGACCTCGGCGACCTGGAGCGGTCGGCGGCGATGAGGGGGGAGGCGCTCCGTCTCGGAGAGCGCTTCGGGGTTCGTGACTGGCTGTCCTGGATCAAGAGCGACCTGTGCTGGAACGGCTATTTCGAAGGCCGCTGGAACGAGACGCTGGATCGGCTTGATGCGCTCATCGAAGAGGCCACAGCCGCAGAGTTCTGGACAGAGACGGTGGATCGCTTTCTGCGTGGACGGATTCGATTGGCTCGCGACGACCTGCAAGGGGCGCAGGAGGACGCCGAGCGCGGGCTCGAGCGTGCCGCAGCCGCCAAGGATCCTCAGGTCATCTGGCCCGCACTGGCCTTCGGTGCTCGCGCCTTTGCGGCGACCGACAGAGGTCGCTCGGAAGAGTTTGCGGCAGAGCTCCTGAGAGGGTGGGAGGAGAACGATCTCGCCATCGGGGGCGAGAGCTCATGGCCGAGCGATCTCTCCGTAGCGCTCGTGGCGCTCGGCGCCGACTCGGAGCTCGTGACTCTCATCGAGAGGGCTCGGATCAAGACGCCTTGGCGGAGGGCGGCCGCGTCCTACGTCTCGGGAGACTTCCAGGCGGCAGCCGCCGAGTATGCGGCAACCGGCGCGCGGCCCGAGGAGGCCGATGCACGACTCAGGGCCGCCGAGGCGCTCGTCCGGGAAGGCCGACGAGCTGAGGCCGATGCCGAGCTGAAGCAGTCGCTCGCGTTCTGGCGCTCTGTCGGCGCCACGGCCTACGTTCGCGAAGGCGAGACGCTCATGGCTGCAAGCGCCTGACGAAGTGGAATGAGCTGATCGCCAACCCGGCATTGAAATAGAGCCGGTGCGCGTTCGTTCGATCCGGCCCGAGTCCAGAATCGAGGTGGAGGTGGTCGCATCCTTGTCGTTCGGCCTCCTCGCCTAGCCACTCGAGGAGCTGACGGCCGTAGCCGCGGCGACGCGCCTCCGGGAGCGTCGAGAGGTCGTCTACGTAGAGAAAGTGGCCCCACGCGAGCATGTGGCCGATCCGGAAGCCGGCAACTGCGAGCGCATGCGCCGGCTCGTCCTCGAAGATGCCTACGAGCCGGTAGCCCTCGGCGCGCTGGACCTTGTCCACACGTTCGACGAATGCGGCTTCGTCCGCGTAATGGGGTCGGAGCGCCTGCACGGCGGGGAAGGCGAGCGCGGTGTCCGGTGGGACGATCTCGCGGAGCTCAGCTGCCACAGCGGCGGAAGTGCACCGTCTGGCCGCCACGCTCGGCCCAGTCCTCGACACCTCCGCCGAGCACGGGACGCGCCTCGACGCCGGCCGCGGTGAGGACGCTCGCGGCGATCGTCGCGCGCGAGCCCGTCGTGCAGATCGTGACCACCGGTTTGTCCTCGGCGCGCAGATCGTCGGCGAACGCGCGGACGAGCCGGTACGGCATGTGCCGCGTGCCGTCGATGTAGCCCTCGTCGCGCTCGGACTTCTCGCGCACGTCCAGCACCTCGACCTCGTCGTTCGCCAGCAGGCTCTCGAGGTCGTCGATCTCGATCGGGTCGAGCGTCTCGCTCGTGTCGGCGTGGGGGAGGTAGCCGCGGAGCTCGAAGAGGCCGACGGAGCGCAGGCCCTGGGCGGCCCCCTCGGCTTCATCCCGTGACGCGGCGTAGATGGCCACCGGCTCGTCGGCGCTCAAGAGGAAGGCGGACTTCGTCGCGAACGAGGAGCCCGCGAAGGGGACGTTGAACGCGCCGGGGACGTGTCCGGCGACAAACTTGCGCGGGCGGCGGACGTCGAGGACCGACGCGCCGTTGGGCGATTCGATCGTCCCGAGCGGCGGCTGCGCACCAACGAACGGCCCGCGGTTCAGCTCGACGATGTTCTCCATGTTCGGCGGGCGCGGGGTCGACGAGTTCGCGCGTTCCTGGACGAACTCGTCCTGGTCGACGTTGAGCGCATGGTTGAAGCGGCGCTCGAAGCCGATCGTCGACGACGCCTTCGAGCTCATGCCCGCTCCGCAGAGAGAGCCGGCGACATGGCCCGGGTAGAGCTCGACGCCGTCGGGGAGCTCGAGCAACTTCTGGAGGCTGCCGTAGAGGCCGGTCGCACCTTCGATCGCCTCGCTCGCGAGATCCGGCCGCGCCGCGTCGCCGATCAGCAGCGAGTCACCCGTGATCACGAGCCACGGCTCGTCGCCCCGCGAGCCGTCGATCACGACGAAACAACAGTGCTCGGGCCGGTGCCCGGGCGTATGGAGGACGCGGATCTTGACGTCGCCGAGCGAGATCTCCTGCCCGTCCGTGAGCGGCTCGTGCGGGTAGTCCGGGTTCGCGTCGGGGTGGATGTGGACGGGAACGCCGTGCTCGAGCGAGAGCCGCCCGTGCCCGGAGACGTGATCGGCGTGCGTGTGCGTCTCGAGGACGCCCGTAATTCGCACGTGCCGCTTCTTCGCCTCCTCGAGGTACGGCTCGATCGCGTACGCGGGATCGATGACCACGGCCTCACCCGAGGACTCGTCGCCGATCAGGTAGGACGCGCAGCCGAGATCGTCGTCGACGAACTGCCGAAACTGCACGAAAGGAGCCTACAACGTCGGCCGAACGGGACAGAAACAGCCCGTTGGACACGTCTTGTTTTGACACTTGACAACATTCGTGCCGCTTCGTACTTTGGCCGCATTGGGTTTCCTGCGGCAATGGAGGTCGCTGATGACGGGTTCGCACAGGTTGTTTCGTCCACGTGGAGGGCGGCGACGCCTTCGGTCTGTGGTTGCCGGCTTGGCCCTCTGCCTCGTCCTGGCGCCCTCCGCCGCTGCTGACGTAAGCCCGTACTACGGCTTCAACAATCTCACGCCCACGTATCCGACCAACCGCTGCTCCGCGGTCCTTCCCTCTTCCCACAGCCTGGCATGCAGCGGCTTCAACAACTGGGATCGGACGAGGGTCTACAAGGACCACGGCGGCTGGATCAAGGTCGGCTTCTGGGGCTCGGGAATCCCGCCGCTCGATTACTACTTCGAGTTCACGGGCGCGGCCATGAGCCCACCGATCGTCGTCCTGCGGACGGATGTTTGGGCTCCGCCGTACAACGCCTCGTTCTGCGGCTACGACTTTGCGCGGACGCCCACGGCTTCGTCGTACGTGAAGTGCGAGGCCATTCGATTCTTCTGACCGGGAGGGAAACATGAAGAAGTCAGTGCTTTTCGGGTTCCTCGGCCTCGCGGTCGTCGCAGGGCTCGCGACAGCCGCGCTCGCGTTGGGCAACGCGGACGAATCACCGGCGCGACGTGGTTTCTCGCCGACAGGAACGCCCGTCGATCCTGCGACCCTCCCTGCGAGCGAGCGGACGACGCTCGAGCAGGCGGGCATCGCTCCGTCCATCCGTTTGCTTCGCGAAGCAGCAGGCGTTCGCTTCTACACGGGGACGACCCGCGAAGGAAGCACCACGTGTCTCATCACCGGCCTCGCCCTTTCGGCGCGGCCTCACTTCGGCGTTCTCGTGTGCCCGTCGTCCGAGTTCCCTTCAGCTCGACTTCCGATCTATGACTACTCGCCTCGACGCGCAGCGCTGGGAGATCGGTACCCGCACGTCCAGTATCTCGCCGGTTTCGCAGCCGACGGGATCACGAGCGTCGGCGTGCGCGACGAGCACGGGGACGTGCGCTGGACGGACGTCGTGCAGAACACGTATGCGTCACGCGACGTTCCCGCCGGCGCTGCGACCGAGATCCTGGCGCGTGACAACAGCGGAGAAGTTCTGTACTCCCAACGACTGGGCGGGGAGTCGACCGAGGCGCAGTACGCCGGCTCTCCGTAACCTCAGAGCCCGAGGTGCCGCGCGATGACCATCCGCTGGAAAAGGTGCGCCCAAGCCAGGCTGAAGCCTGGCACGGGATGAAGTGACAAATGAAGTCCGGCCTCAGAGGCCGAGGTGTCGCGCGATGACCATGCGCTGGACTTCATTTGTGCCCTCCCCAATTTCCAGGATCTTCTGGTCGCGATAGAGCCGCGCGATCGCCGACTCCTCGATGAAGCCGTAGCCGCCGTGGATTTGGAGCGCCTGGTTGACGACCCGGTGTGACAGCTCGCCCGTGTAGAGCTTCGCCATCGCGGCTTCTTTCGCGAAGTCGCGCTCCTGGTCCTTGAGCCACGCGGCCTTGTAGACCAGGTTCCGGCCCGCCTCGATCTCCACAGCCATGTCCGCGAGCTGGAACTGGATCGCCTGGAAGGTCGCGATCGGCTTGCCGAACTGTTCGCGCTCCTTGGCGTAGCGGAACGCGAGGTCGTATGCGCCCTGGGCGAGGCCGACGCCCATCGCCGCAACCGAGATCCGGCCGCCGTCGAGGATCTCCAGGAACTGCCGGAAGCCCTCGCCGCGAGGGCCGAGCAGGTTGCCCTCGGGCACGCGCGCGTCCCTGAACGACAGCTCGCGCGTGTCCGACGCGCGCCAGCCGAGCTTCTCCATCGGCGCCGAGATCTCGTAGCCGGGCGTCCCGTTCGGGACGATCAGGTTCGAGATCTCGCCTTCGCCCGTGACCGCAGTGATGGTCACGCACGCGGAGATGTCCGTGCCCGCGTTCGTGATGAAGATCTTCGAGCCGTTGACCACCCACTCGCCGTCGGTGAGCTCGGCGCGTGTGCGGGAGGCGCCCGCGTCCGACCCCGCACCGGGCTCGGTCAGCCCGAAAGCAGCGAGCCTCTTGCCCGCGGCCAGGTCGGGCAGCCACTCCTGCTTCTGCTCCTCGGATCCGAACAGGAAGATCGGCATCGTCCCGAGCGACGTGTGCGCAGCGACGGTGATCGCGACGGACGAGTCGATTCGCGTCAACTCCTCGACTGCGATCGCGTACGAGACCGTGTCGCTGCCGCCCCCGCCGTACTCCTCGGGGATCGGCATCCCCATCAGGCCGAGCTCGGCGAGCTCCGACACGAGCTCGTACGGGAAGCGGTGCTCTCGGTCGAGCTCCTCCGCGACGGGCGCGACTCTCTGCTCCGCGAAGTCCCGGACCGTGCTCCGGACGAGCTCTTGCTCTTCGGTCAGGTCGAAGTTCACGCGCTCAGTTTCGTCGCCAGCTCGGCGATGAGGCGGACGCCGTAGCCGGTGCCGCCCTTCTGCGAGAGGTAGTCGTTCCGGCCCCACGTGAGGAACGCGGTGCCGGCGACGTCGACGTGCGCCCATGGGCCCTCGCCGACGAACTCCTGGAGGAAGGAAGCGGCGTAGGTCGGCTGCGCCTGGCCGCGGACGGACGAGTTCTTCATGTCTGCGAACGCCGAGTCGATGATGGCGCGGTAGCGGCGGTGCATCGGCCACGGCCAGGCATGGTCGCCGCTCGCCTCGCCGGCCGCCACGATCTCGTCTCGCCACTCGTCGTCGTTGCCCATCACGCCCGCGTAGAGGTCGCCGAAGGCGCGGTTCATCGCGCCCGTGAGCGTGGCGAAGTCGACGAGGTGCGTCGCGCCGAGCGTGCGTGCGTAGTGGAGCGCGTCGGCCAACACGAGGCGGCCCTCCGCGTCCGTGTTCGTGATCTCGATCGTCTTGCCGTTCATCGCGGTCAGGATGTCTCCCGGCCGGAACGCGCCGCCGCCGACCGCGTTCTCACTCGCCGCGACGACCGCCAGGGTGCGGAGCGGTAGCCCAAGCTCGGCGATGACGCCCATGCTTTCGACGACGGCGCCTCCACCGGACATGTCCCCCTTCATGTCCTCCATGTAGAGCGCCGGCTTGATCGAGATGCCGCCCGTGTCGAACGTGATCGCCTTTCCGACGAGCCCCAGCACGACGTCGCCGTTCGGCGAGGGCGGCTCGTAGCGCATGACGATCATGCGCGCCGGGTTGTGACTGCCCTGCGCAACCCCCGCGAAGGCGCCCATGCCGAGCTCTGTGAACTCGTCGGGGCCGAGCGCCTCGGCCGTCAGATGCTCGTGCTCGTCCGCGATCTCGCTCGCACGTGCGGCGAGTTTCTCGGGCGTGAGGATGTTCGCGCCGGTGTTCGCGAGGTCGCGCGCGCGGTTCGCGCCGTCGGCGATCCTCGCGGCCCGCTCCGCTGAGTCGGCGAGGCTCTGGTCGCCGCCGACGAGGACGAGTCGCTCGAACGGGTGATCCTGCTTCGAACTGGACTTCCAGCGTCCCGGGTCGTAGGTGCCGAGGATCAGGCCGTCGACGACCGCCCGCGCCTGCTCCTCCTTGGGAAGCGAGTCGTCGAGCAGCCAGGCGAGCGTTCCGCCTACGCGCTCGGTCGCCTCGGCGACGGAAGCGGCCGCCGTGCGCACCGTGTCCGCGTCGAGCTCGTCGGCCGGGCCCAGCCCGACGAGGACGAACCGCTTGGACGGCTCCTCCGCGTATAGCACGGCGGTCCGTCCGGCTTTCGCGGCGACGTCCTCTTCCTCGGCGATCCGAGCGGCTCCCTGCACGTCGCCGCCGGCGGGAATGCCGTTGGGGCCGACGGGGATTGCGAGGACGTCGGCCTCCGGAAACGCGTCTGCGACTTCGACCCGCATTGGGGCCGCGATGCTATCCGACAGGGTTTCTACGGTGGCCGCCGAAGGTTTACACAACTTTCGACCAGTCTTTACTTTCTTTTGATCTTGCCGATACACACTGCGGGCATGACTCCTCTGCGGCCCATCCGCTTCCGGCGCAGTCGTTCGGCGAAGACCGTCGAGTCGCTGACCGATCTCCTCGGTGCACTCACCCTGGAGCGCCAGTCCATGCGCGCCTCCCAGGCCGGCTCCGCCAAGCTCGAGCGGAATCGCATCGCGATCGCCCGGGCTCAGTGGGAGCTCTCGCACGCGCTGATCGCGCGCCATGCCCCGGTCGAAGCCGTGGCTCAGAGCGCCGCCTAGCCGACTCGCGTTTCCGGTAGTCTCGCGCGGCGATGGACCCCCGCGAGTTTTTCGAGACCCTGCCGTCTCGCGTCGACCCGTCCCGAACCGCAGGGATGAACAACTCGTACGTCTTCGACATCGAAGGCGTGGGTGTCTGGAAGGTCGACGTCACGGACGCCGGCATCGCGGTGACCGAGGGCGGGGGAGACGCGGACGTCACGATCAGCGCGTCAGAAGAGACGTTCAGCGCGATCGCCGATGGCAAGCAGAACCCCACGACGGCGTTCATGACCGGCAAGCTCAAGATCGACGGCGACATGGGCGTCGCGATGAAGCTCCAGAAGCTCTTCTGAGCTGGCCCGGTACGACTTGAGGAAGTTCCTGCACATCTGGCTGACGAACGGACGGTCCGATGGCTCGCCCACATGGATCGATTCGACGTCGCTCTTCTTTAGACGCGGCTCGGATCTGTGGACTGTGCGGATCGGGAGCCGCCCGAAACGCGTCACGCACTATCGCCCCGCGAGCGACCCCGCCTGGTCACCGGACGGTTCGACGATCGCGTTCGCAACGCTCGACAGGGGCCTGTTCGACTTTCCGGGCCGCTGACGACACATCCTGATTCGCAACGCCTCCGAGCCGGCGTGGTCCCCGGACGGCAAGGAGGTGGCGTTCGTGCGAGAGGGCGACATCTGGGTCAGGCGTCTGCAGAACGGTTACGAGCATCTGATCGTCGGCGGCCCGTTCCGCGAGCACTCGCCTGACTGGGGCCGGCGGTAGCTACTCCTCGAGCTCGACGAGGAGCGCGCCCCCCGCGACGCGGTCGCCCTCGGCCACGTGCACGGCCTTGACGACCGCGGCGTACGGCGAGACGACCGGCGTCTCCATCTTCATCGCTTCGAGGACAAGCAGCGTTTGGCGGTGCTCGACCTTGTCGCCGGCCGCCGCAAGCACCTTGATCACGGTGCCGGGCATCGGGGCGGTCAACGCGCTCTGCGCGCCTCCCGACGGGCCGGCCGCCGCCTGCGAGAGCTCGTCGACGTCCGGCGGCGTGTGCGGAGCCGGCGGCGGCAGGTTCACACGCCACGCGCCGTCCCAGGGGCCGCTCGGTAGGCGGACCGGCGGCGACGAAAGCGGCGCGTACTCGTCTAGGAACGCGGTTGTAGTGCGTCCTGCCTTGACCGCCGGATGCGCGACGAGCCAGCGCAGGAACGGAAGGTTCGTTGTCAGGCCCTCGACGGCGGTCTTCGCGAGCGCGTCCTGGAGCCGGAGCAGAGCCTCGTCGCGCGTCGGCCCGTGGGCGATCAGCTTCGCGATCATCGGGTCGTAGGCGACTCCGACCTCGTCGCCCTCGTCGACTCCGGCGTCGACGCGGATCCCGGCCGGCAGCCGGAGCCGCTCGATCCGCCCCGCCTGCGGCAGGAACGTCCGCGGATCCTCGGCGTAGAGGCGCACCTCGACAGCGTGCCCTTCCGGCCCTGGAACTGTGTGTTGCAAAGTCTCTCCGGCGGCGATCCGTAGCTGCTCGCGGACGATGTCGACGCCCGTGACGAGCTCGGTCACCGGATGCTCGACCTGGATCCGCCCGTTCAGCTCGAGCAGGTAGAAGTCGCGCCCGTCGAGCATGAACTCGACCGTGCCCGCGCTCCGATAGTCGAGCGCGCGGCCGAACGCGACCGCGGCGTCGCTCATGCGCGCGCGCAGCTCTCGGTCGAGCGCGGGCGAAGGCGACTCTTCGAGCACCTTCTGGTGGCGCCGCTGGATCGAGCACTCGCGCTCCCCCAGCGAGGCGACGGTTCCGTGCTCGTCCGCGAGGAGCTGGATCTCGACGTGCCGCGGCCGCTCGACGAACCGCTCGCAGTAGACGCGGTCGTCGCCGAACGCGGATTTCGACTCCCTGCGCGCGGCCTCGATCGCGTCCTCGAGCTCCGCCGGGTCGCGGACGACCCGCATCCCGCGCCCGCCGCCTCCTGCGGCCGCCTTGACGACGAGCGGGAAGCCGATCTCGTCCGGCTCGCCTGCGGGCAGGGTCGGAACCCCGGCCTCGACCGCGATCCGCTTCGCCTCCAGCTTGTCACCGCCCCGGCGCAGCGCCTCGGGTGTCGGCCCGACGAATGCGAGTTCTGCCGCCTCGACGGCCTCCGCGAAGTCCGGATTCTCGGCGAGGAAGCCGTACCCGGGATGGATCGCGTCCGCTCCCGAGCGCTTCGCGGCCCGGATGTGCTCCTCGGAGTAGAGGTAGCTCTGGATCTCGACGGTCTCGTCCGCGTGGCGCGTGTGGAAGGCGCCGAGGTCGTCGGGGGCGGCGACGGCGACGGTCTCGATCCCGGCCTCACTGCACGCACGGAAGATGCGCGCCGCGATCTCGCCGCGGTTCGCTACGAGGAGCTTTCGGATCTCCATAGCACGGCAAACGTAATCAGGGAGGCGCCCGCGAGTGTCAAGTAAGGAAGCGTGTCCGACGTGAGCTGGGCCAGTGCGCCGCCTCCGACCGCGCCGAGCGCCTGCCCCGGCGCCCAGGCCAGGTTGATCAGCGCAAAGGCATAGGCATATTCGAGACCGCGCGCTTCTGCCTCGTCCGACAGCAAGGCCATCGCGGGCGTCCAGAAGCTGCCGAAGGTCATGCTGGCGATCACGACGAGCGCCGCGAGCACCGCTGCCCGTCCCGGCCAGGGCAAGGCGGCCGCCGCAAACGCCGACACGAGCGCGAGCACCGTCATCGGCCCGATCCGCCCGACGCGATCCGTGACCCGTCCCACCAGCGGATTCGCCGTCGCCTCGAGGGCGGCCGTGCAGAGCCAGAGGGCGCCGATTGCGAGCGCAGAGAAGCCGAGCTCGTCCAGGCGGAGCGGCGCGAGCACGCTCAGTGTCCCGAAGAAGAGCGCCGGCAGGACGACGAACCACACGCCGAGCAGGATCCGGCGGTTGCGAAGCGCCCGCAGGAAGACGGCCACCGGCTGGGGTTGCATCGGCGGCGGAGCTGAGGTCCGGTACGCCCAGGCGGCGAGTGCGACCACAAGAAGGGCTGCACTGCCGAACGCGACGCCCTGCCCGACCACGGAGGCGACGCCGCCGAGCACCGGGCCGAACAGCGCGCCGACGATCGCGAAGGCCAGCGCCGTGCCGATCGTCTGGCCGCGTCGGTCGGCCGGTGACTCGCTGACCAGCCAGGTGAGGCCCGCGGTCCAGGCGAACGCGCTGCCGATGCCCTGCGTGAAGCGGGCGGCGTCGAGCACCGCGATCGCGTCC
The DNA here is from genome assembly GCA_963794605.1 of uncultured Actinomycetes bacterium. Lineage (GTDB taxonomy): Bacteria > Actinomycetota > Thermoleophilia > Gaiellales > Gaiellaceae > VAXT01. The sequence continues at coordinate 66,504 of CAWCEN010000004.1, read as the reverse complement.
GCGGTCGCGAAGACGAACGTCGCGGCTCCGGTCACGAGCGTGCCGGCGATGGCCACCGGACGTGCGCCGAAGCGTGCGGTTGCGATCCCGCCCGGGATTCCTCCGACCAGCACGCCGATCGGGTAGGCGCCGGCGAGCACGCCCGCTCCCGCCTTGGAGAGGTCGTAGCGGTCGGAGTACTCGGGCAGCAGCGGCGTCAGGGCCGCGAAGAACATCGTGTCGACGAAGACGATCCCGCCGACGAGGAACAGCAGACGGCGCACGCCGTCAGTCGGTCCAGCCGGGCTTTCGCCGCTCCAGGAACGCGCGGAGCCCGTCCTGGCCTTCGTCGCTGGTTCGCATCCGGGCGGCCAGCTCAGCGAGGTCGCGCCCATCTCCAGGGTCGGGCCGAACGAGGCGCTTCGCCTCGCGGGTCGCCGCGGGGCCGGAGGTGAGGAGCTCGGCGACGACGTGGTCGGCGCTCGGCGCGATCTCGCTAACGAGGCCGATGCCGAGCGCGACATCGGCGCCGAAGCGCTCGCCCGTCAGCACGTAGCGGCGCGCGGCTCCCGGCCCGATCTTGGCGAGCACGAACGGCGAGATGACCGCGGGAATGATCCCGAGCTTGACCTCGGAGAAGCCGAACGTGGCGCCGCCGTCCGCGATCGCCACGTCTGCGCAGGCCGCGAGCCCGCAGCCGCCGCCGAGGCAGTAGCCCTGGACCCACGCGACGACCGGCGCCGGGCAACCGTCGATCGCGGCGAGCATCTCATAGAGCCGGAGCGCGTCCTCGACGTTCTCCTCGTAGGAGAGGTCGATCGACGATCGCTGCCACTCGATGTCGGCGCCGGCGCAGAAGCTCTCGCCGTCGCCGGTAAGGACGACCGCGCGCGCGTCGCCGACGTCCGCGAATGCCTCAGTCAGCTCGCGGATGAGCTCGGCGTCGAAGGCGTTTCGGCGCTCAGGCTTCGCGATCGCGACGTGCAGGGCGTTGCCGTCTCGCTCGATGCGGAGCGCGCTCATGCGCGTGAGCTTAGAGTCGGGCCGTGCTGAAAGGAGCGCTCGCCGCTGCGGTCACGCCTTTGCGGGAGGGGGGAGAGGCGCTCGACGAGGTCGCATTCGCGCCGTACGTCGAGTACCTCCGCGGGGGCGGGCTGGACGGGATCTTGGCGCTCGGCACGACCGGCGAAGGAATCCTGCTCTCGGCGGAGGAACGCAAGCGGGCTGCGGCGCTGTTCGTCGACGCGGCCGGCGATGGGTTCGACGTAGCGGTTCATTGCGGCGCTCAGACGACGGCCGAGACGGTCGCGCTCGCGACGCACGCGGCGGAAATCGGTGCGGACGCAGTCGCTGTGATCGGGCCCCCGTACTACCCGCTCGACGAGGAGGCGCTCGTCCGGCACTTCGCTTCCGCGGCCGAGGCCTGCGCTCCGCTGCCGTTCTACGTGTACGAGTTCCGCGCGCGGGCCGGGTACTCGATCTCGCCCGGGACGATCGAGCGAATACGCGAGTTGGCGCCGAACCTCGCAGGCCTGAAGGTCTCGAACCAGCCGTTCGAGGGCGTGGAGCCGTATCTCGTGGACGGCCTCGACGTGTTCGTCGGAGCGGAGTCGCTCGTCGTGCTGGGCCTCGAGAAGGGGGCGGCAGGGGCTGTCTCGGGGCTGGCGGCCGTCTTTCCGGAGCTCGTGGCCCGGCTCGTCCGTGAGCGCTCGGGCGACGTGGGCGAGGTTCGTGCGGCGTTGGAGCGCTTCCCGTTCCAGGCGGCTGCGAAGTTCTGCCTTGGGCGGCTCGGCTTGCAGGTGCGCGAGGACGTGAGGCGACCCTTACGGACGCTTCTCGACCACGAGAAGTCGGAGCTGGAGCAATGGCTCGAATCGCGATAGCGGGCGCGGGCGCGATCGGCGCCAGCATCGCGTACCAGCTCGCTCTGAAGGGCGCTGACGACGTCGTGCTCGCGGAGCGCGACCGAGTCGCGGCCGGTGCGACCGGCAAGGCGATGGGCGGCGTGCGCCAGCAGTTCTCGACCAAGGCCGAGGTGCGCCTCGCCCGAGAGTCGATCGGCTTCTTCGAGGAGCTCGGCAGGCCGCTCTTCGAGCAGGTCGGCTATCTGTTCCTCGCCACGACCGAGGACGGGCTGACGGCGCTCGAGCAGCGCGTCGAGCTGCAGCGGGGGCTCGGAGTGCCGGTGCAGGCTTTCGACGCGCGGGCGGTGGAGGGGTTGTACGTGGGCGACGTCCTCGGCGCGGTCGCGTGCTGGGAAGACGGAGTGGCCGATCCAGCTGGCGTCACGCGTGAGCTGGTGGAGCGGGCAGAGGCGCTCGGCGTCGACGTACGCGAACGGGTCGACGTTCGGGATGTCGTCCGGGACGTGCTCGTGATCGCGGCCGGCGCTCAGTCGGCGGAGCTTTGGCCAGAGTTGCCGATCCGGCCCCTCTGCCGGCAGCTCGTCGAGGTCGGGCCGGTGGCGGGTATCCCGCGCGAACTGCCGATGGTGCTCGAAGCGGAGACCGGGTTCCACTTCCGGCGCGCGGGTGAGGGCCTGCGGCTGGCGATGAACGAGCCGACGCCTCGGTGGACGGATCGCGAGGAGGTCGACAGGGACCTAGTCGAGGACTGGCGCGAGCGGATCGCGCGCCGCTACCCGTCCGCTGCGGGGGCTCGGGTCGAGCGCGCGTGGGCGGGGCTCTACGACATGACGCCCGACGCGCATCCGATCATCGGGTGGGTCGGCGACGGCGTCTACGCGGCGTGCGGCTTCTCGGGGCACGGCTTCATGCAGTCGCCCGCCGTGGGACGGGCCGTCGCCGAGGAGCTCTTGGACGGCGAGTCGTCCTTCGATCTCAGCCCGTATAGGCTCGAGCGGTTCGAGGAAGGCGCCGTCTTTCCGGAGGAAATCATCCTCTAGGGACATGTCCGCTTCCTTGGTACCCGTGACCTCCTCCCCGGCGCGAAGCGCCTGTCCGCGCAGCGGACCAGTGGAGGGGGCTTGGGGGAACCGGGAGGTTCCCCAACGCACTAGGGGCTGCTACTCGTACGCAAGGCCCCGACGAGACAGCGCCTCGACCAGGAACTGGCCCTCGATTGTCGCCTCGACGTCGAACTCCTCGCCGACGTCCGGTTCCTTGCCGATCAGCTCCCGTGCTCGGCTCGGCAGCTCCTGCGCCGCATCCTCGCGCGACTCCCAGAGGTAGACCGCGCCCCAGCGCTCGGTCGCCTCCTCCGAGATCCACGCCTTGAAGCGCAGCCCCGGCACGTCCTCGAACGCGTCGACGGACTCGTCGCGCAGGTAGCGCCGCAGCTCCTCGATGGTCGTTTTGGAGTCGGCGAGGTTCCAGAGAACGAGGCGTAGCAGCACTAGCTCTACTACTCGGACGGCCGAGGCAGCTTCGCGAGCAGCGCCTTGATCGCCCTCAGGAGGTCCGCCTCCTCGTGCCCGAAGTCGTCCAGGTACGACCGCAGGGCCTCGTGGAGAAGGCGCAGCTCCTCGTCGGTGAGCTCGATCGTGTGCATGGCGCGAGCCTACCCCCACGAGGGCGGTTCGTACCTGCCCTCGCGCGGCGCGCCGATCGCCACCCACTGCAGGCCGGCCTCTCCCGCGACCGGTTGGCGCGTCACCTCGGGGTCGACGCGCACGGCCATGCCCTCGCCGACCTCGATCTCCTGCCCGTCGATCCGCAGGCGTCCCGAGCCGCGTACATAGACGTAGACCTCCTCCTGGTTGGTCTGCGTCTCGTTGTGCTCGAGCCCCTCCGCGCCCGGCGGCAGGTCGAAGTAGTTGACGCCGAACGCCGTCACGCCGAGCGCTCGTCGCACCTTCTTGACGACGCCGTCTAGCTCGTCCCAACGGGCCACGTCGTACTTCGCCATGTTTCCTCCTGCGAGTTTTCAGCAGCCTAACGGCGGACTAGGGTGGCTCCGTCTTGGCCGTTCGCGCGCTCCTCCTCTCACTCGCTCTCTTTGCGGCGGGGTGCGGCGGCCGGGGCGACAAGGGGTCGGTGCTCGAGCCGCCGACGACCCAGGCCACAACGACCGCGAGATCGATGCCGGCCGAGCAGTTCGGGTACATCAGAAGCGTCTCGACCGCAGGCCCGACCGCAACGCTTGCGTTCGACGACGCGCAGTTCCTCACCGGCAAGGAAGCTCAGCAAGCCGCCGAGGAGGCCCGCGCCGTGGAGCCCGGAGAGTCGGTTCCGAACGACTACTACATTCGAAACCCGGACAAGGCGACACGAACGCTTCGCATAGCCAACGAGGCGACAGTCACATCCGTGCACTGCTCGCCTTGTCGCGAGGGCGTACACGGCGAGCTCGGGCCGTTTCTTGCGTCGTTCTTGGAACCCCGGCGAGGCTACGGCGCCCCCTACCGTGGCGAGTACGGCGTGTACTGGCTCACGATCGAGGACGGCCAAGTCGTCGCGATCCGCGAGCAGTACGTTCCCTAGCGCCCCCAGACGAACGCGTAGAGCGTGATCAGCACGCACGCGGCCACGACGGCGAGCCCGAGCACCAGCACAGTGCCGGACGAGAGCCCGGTCGCCGCAACGAGTCCCTCGCCCGACGACGCGACATGCTCCGCGGCGGAGCGCGGACGCTGCTTCCATGCCTGCTGCGACAACTCGTTCGCCTCCCGGTCCGACATGCCACGTTTCCGTAGATATGCCGCGAGTTCATCTCGGCTATCGATCTGACTCTGCCCCGGATCGCTTCCGATCGACACGAGCACCCAACGGTTCACGCCGAACTCGACGACGACCTTCCCGCGGAGGGTTTGGACCTCGAACCGGTTGCTCACATCCGAAAGATGCCGAACTTCGTCTCGGGAACCGGCGCGTTCAGAGCTGCCGAGATCCCGAGCGCCAGCACACGCCGCGTGTCGAGCGGGTCGATGATCCCGTCGTCCCAGAGCCGAGCCGTCGAGTGGTACGGGTTTCCCTCGTGCTCGTACTTGGCCCGGATCTCGTCCGGGTCCGCGTCGCCGACCATGGTCAGTACCGTCGCCGCCTGCTCGCCGCCCATGACCGAGATCCGCGCGTTCGGCCACATCCAGAGCTGGCGCGGCGAGTACGCGCGGCCGGCCATCCCGTAGTTGCCCGCACCGAACGACCCGCCGATCACGACCGTGAACTTCGGCACCTCGGCGCACGCCACCGCCATCACGAGCTTCGCGCCGTCACGCGCGATCCCGCCCGCCTCGTACTCGGTCCCGACCATGAAGCCGGTGATGTTCTGGAGGAAGACGAGCGGCACCTTGCGCTCGCACGCGAGCTCGATGAAGTGCGCGCCTTTCTGCGCCGACTCCGCAAAGAGCACCCCGTTGTTCGCCAGAATCCCGACCGGGAAGCCCTCGATCCGCGCGAAGCCGCATACGAGTGTCTCGCCGTACAGTTCCTTGAACTCGTGGAACCGCGAGCCGTCGACGATTCGCGCGATCACTTCCCGCGCGTCGAACGACTGTCGATAATCCTCGGGGATCAGGCCGTACAGGTCGGACAGGTCGACGAACGGCTCCTCCGCCGGAACCAGGTCCCAGGGCAGGTCCTTCGGAGACCGGTTGAGGTTGCGGACGATCGAGCGGACGATCGCCAGCGCGTGCTCGTCGCTCGTTGCGTAGTGGTCGGCGACACCGGAGCGCCGTGTGTGCACGTCGGCACCGCCGAGCTCCTCCGCAGTCACGTCCTGGCCGGTCGCGGCCTTCACGAGCGGAGGCCCGCCGATGAAGATCGTGCCGGTGCCTTTGACGATGACCGTCTCGTCGCTCATCGCCGGCACGTAGGCGCCGCCGGCGGTGCACGAGCCCATGACCGCGGCGATCTGCGGGATTCCCTTCGCCGACATCCGCGCCTGGTTGAAGAAGATGCGCCCGAAGTGGTCGCGGTCGGGGAAGACTTCGTCCTGGAGCGGGAGGAACGCGCCGCCCGAGTCGACGAGATAGATGCACGGAAGCCCGTTCTGCTCGGCGACCTCCTGTGCGCGCAGGTGCTTCTTGACCGTGAGCGGGAAGTACGTGCCGCCCTTGACCGTCGCGTCGTTGGCGACGAGCACGCACTCCTGGCCTTCGACGACACCGATGCCGGTGACGATCCCCGCCGACGGGGCCTGTCCCTCGTACATATCCCACGCGGCCAGTGCACCGAGCTCGAGGAACGCGCTGCCCGGATCGAGCAGCCGGTCGACCCGCTCCCGCGCGGGCAGCTTGCCGCGCGAGCGGTGACGCTCGAGTGCCTTCTCGCCGCCGCCTTGCGCAACAAGGGCCGTCCGCTCGCGCACCTCGGCCACGAGCGCCTCCATGCGGTCACGGCGCTGCGCGAAGAGCTCCGACTCGCGCTCGACCTGCGACGTGAGCACGCTCATGGCCGGAGCGTACCGGGCAGGGTGGTCGCTCTTCCCTGCAATTCACGGGAACTCGACAAACGGGCCTTCATCACCCAAAGTGAGGACAGGGACTGATTGCGGATTCAGGTGCACCCAGATGCACGTGAGGAGCTTCTCGAGTTCTTGCGGCGAGTCAATTGCGAGGCCCACGCGGACGGCGATGGTGCCGTCCTCGTCGAGGTCCCGGACGCGCTGGGCGAGGAGCAGGCCCGCCTCGAGATCGATCTGTACCTGAAGGCCTGGCAGGCGAGCCACCCGGACGTCGAAGCGCATCTGATCTGAGCGGGGGTCGCGCTTCGGGAGGCATGTGCCGATATGTGGCACATGCGTCGTTTCATCGTCGTACTCGTTGTGCTTGCGTTGATCGCGGCTGCTCCCGCGAGCGCGATCATCCGCCCCCAGAAGGGAATGTCCGGGGTCACGCTCGGCATGACGAAGACGCAGGTCAGGGCGAAGCTGGGGCGCCCAATCGGCTCGGGCGGCGGCCGTCTCTACTTCTCGCGCGTCTGGGTCGGTTTCCGGCTGGGCCACGCGGTCGAGATCACGACGACGCGTTCGAGCGAGCACACGGGCTCCGGGCTCGGCGTCGACTCGTCCGAGGCCGCGGTTCGTCATGTGTACCCGTCCGTCACCTGCGCACCGTCCGGCGGCTTCCGCAGGTGCCGGGTCGGCACCGGACAGCCGGGCACCCGTGCGACGGACTTCCTGATCGGCCACGGCAAGGTCCTGCAGATCACGATCTCGCTCCTTCCGGGTTAGAAACGCGCAGGCCCGCTGGCTAATCGCCCGGCCAGATCGACGAGAAGACCTCGGGTCGGCGACATCGAGCACACGATCTGGCACTTGACGTTGACGGCCGGCACGTACCGGTTGAAATGCGACGTGCACCCTGCGATCACGTCGAGCTTCACCGTTTCCACGAATGCTCCGCCCAAGTGCAAAGTGCCGTGCGTAATCGGCAAGGGCATGACGAACGCGAGGCGCGCGATCCGCGCCGCCAAGTGCTCGGTCGGCCGCGTGCGCCGCGTGCGATCGAAACGCACGCGCGGGCGCGTCGTGCGCCAAAGCCCCGGAGCGGGCCGCAAGCTTGCGGTGGGGAGCAGGGTCAACCTGTTCGTCGGCCGCGGTCGGCGGTAGCGCCGCCAACCCCGTTTCGGGTGATTCGTCCACCCGCGCAGCGGATTAGACTCGGGCGCCTGGATGGAGGGCCTGCGGCGGAACTCGGCCAGGACACAAATGGGGCTGCGCCCTGTCGGCGACTGCGCGTCTGCTGCCGCCCTGATCGCTCTGCAGGTCGACTGGCCGCTGGCTCTGCTCGCGGCCCTGGCGACGATCGTGACCCTCGTCCTGCTCGTGCCCCTGCTCCGCAGGCCCAAGGAACGTGAGAGGCCCGCGACATCCGGCCACCGCGAACGGCGTAGGACCCCGGTCACCGGTCGGCGCGAGGCCCGTGAGGCGCTCGCCCTGGTCGGCGAGGCGCTCGCGGCGACGCACAACCCACGCGCCCTGATGCCGGTCATCCTGAACGTGATCACCGAGGCGACCGGCGCGCGGGGCGGACGGCTGCTGCACGACGGGACGGAGGTCGGCTGGGTGGGCGACCTCGACGGCGACGCGCGGGCAGTCGAGTTCGACCTCTCGGCAGGCGACGAGGCCGCTGCGATGACGCTCGTCCTGAACCCGCCCAAGGGCGGCTTCGGCGAGGAGACGATGAAGCTCGCGGAGTGGCTCTCCTCGCAGGCTGCGATCGCGCTCGAGAACGCGCGTCTTCACGACATCGTCCAGTGGCAGGCGATCACCGACGAGCTCACGGGGCTCGTCAACCGGAGGCGGTTCCTCGACGCGTTGCATTCGGAGATCGCTCGCGGCAAGCGGCTGGGCGGGCGGCTGTCGGTGGTGCTCGCAGATCTCGACGGCTTCAAGCTGATCAACGACCGGTTCGGACACCACGCGGGTGACGAGGTGCTGATCGCGTTCGCCGACCTGCTCCGGGCGCACGGCCGTGACGTCGACGTCGCAGCGCGCCTCGGAGGCGAGGAGTTCGCGATCCTGCTGCCCGAGACAGGGCTCGACGGTGCGAGCACGGTCGCCGATCGTCTGCGCCGGTCGCTGGCGGAGCTGCAGATCCCGCTCGGCGTGGGGGAGAAGGTCATGGTGACGGCGAGCTTCGGTGTCGCGGAGCTCGGCGAGTCGCAGTCCGTCGACGGCCTCCTGCGCGCGGCGGACAGCGCCCTCTACCGTGCGAAGGAGCACGGCAAGAACCGCGTCGAGGTCGCGGGCCGTGACGCCGCCTAGACGGCGTCCGATGTACGCGCCAGACTGTTGTCCGTGCTGACGCCGCATGCGGTCCGGCTGTCTGCACTTGTCGCGACTGCGGTGAGTGCCGGGTACCTATGGCGTGCCGCGATCGACGACGATGCGGCCCAGAAAGCGCTGGCCTCCGTTCCGCCGGCCATCCATGTGGCCGCGCCGGGCTCGGATCTGTTCAACTCGCTGACCGGTCTGCGGGCGGAGGCGGCGCGAATCGCGCGGGCAGAGGCGCTGCGGGCCCAGAAGGCTCGAATCGCCGCGACTTCTGCCAAGCACGCCTCGACACACGCGTCGGAGTCGCAGTCGATCGTGTTCGTTCGGACGGAGCCCAAGACTCCGCCCAGGCACAGCTCTCGGTCGAGGGGATCGGCCGGATCGAGTCACGCTCCGCACAAGCCGAAGCCGAAGCCTCCCCGCGCGGGCCGTCCGAAGGCGCCACCGTCGCCGCCACCGCAACCGCCTCCTCCGGCGCCGCTCGCGCCGCCCGCTCCGCCGGCAGGGCCTCCGCCCGCAGCGCCGCCCCCACCTCCTCCGGTCGGGAGTGGAACTCGGCCGGGCTGGGGCAAGGGCGACCGAAACCACGTCCACACCGGGCCCCCGGGGCATTCGCGGCGCAAGTCCAGGGGCAATGGCAAAGGGAAAGGGAGCGAGGGAGAGAGCGGCCATCAGCACGGCTGGGGTCGAAAGAACGGGAAGCACGACGACGACAACCATGGGAACCACGACCACCAGAGCAACGAGGAGCAGCACGGGAACGGGCACCACGGAGGCGGCTGGCACGGGGGCGGCGGTGGCGGTGGCGGGCGCGGCCACCAGGGCGGCGGCCACGGCAAGCACGACTAGTCGACGCGTCTAACCCGCGCGCCGCACGAGTTCGGCGAGATCGAGGATGGCCGTTCGGCCGCGCCGTAGCTCGACGGAGCCGCGCCGCTCGGCCTCCCGCAGCACCCGATTCACGGTCGCCCGAGAGGTGCCCGCGAGCTCGGCGATCTCCTCCTGCGTGAGCGGGACGACAACCTCCTCCTCGCCGGTCCCGTAGAGCTCGGCCAGCTCGCACACGCGCCGGAGCACCCTGCGATCTGCGGGCACGTAGTACGCCTCGACGAGCTGTTCCGAGAGCCTTCTTAGACGGTCGCTGAGGATTCCGGCGAGGACGTCGTTGACGATCGGATGCTCGTGGCGAAGCCGCTCGAAGTCGGCGCGATAGATCGAGTACGTCTCAGCAGGCTCGAGCGCGCTCACGGTCGCGGAGCGGACGGGCTCCCCGAGCAGGGCGAGCTCACCGAAGGCGTCGCCGGGCCCGCGGACGGAGAGCATCGCAGTGTCGCCGAGCGGAGTCGCGATGCTGACGGAGAACCGCCCCTTCCGGATCAGGTTCAGCGAATCGGCCGGATCGCCGCGGTGGAAGACCACCTCGCCGCGCGTGAACGTCCGGCGCCGCGCGATTGTGAGCAACGCGTGCAGCGCCTCCTCGGGGACGTCGGCGAGCAGCTGCCATTCCACGATGTGTGACGAGTTTGACACTTCGAGTGTCACGGCGGCGAACGACGCGGGGCTCCGAGCTTCCTACGGTGTCCTCAATGAAAACGACAAGCCCCCAAGGAGGCGTCATGAAGGTCAAAGGTTCCCGCCGACTCGTCGCACGCCTCGGACTCGCCCTCGCCGTGGCGGCGGTCGCCGCACCGAGTGCACAGGCGACGACGATGAACGCCATGTTCGAGAGCGGAGGCGGCGCCCGCCTCTACGCGGACGATCTCCACGCTTCGGTCACGGCCTTCTCCCTACCGGCGTCGAACGTTCGCACCGACGCCGCTTCTCTCCAGCCCTCCATGCCAGGATCGAACGTGCGCACGGACGCTGCCTCTTCGCAGCCGGTCGCCGTCCCGGTCTCCGCACTTGCTTCCAACGTCCAAACGGACGCAGCGTCCTCGGTGAGCTCGACTCCGATCACGGATGCTCGCCACATGGCGCTGCTTCAGCACAAGGTGCAGCTGTACGCGCCGATCGACCCTCGCGGGCGGCTCGACCTCATCGAGGCGTCGAACCCGCCGGTCCCGCCTGACTCGTCGGGCATCGATTGGAGCGTCGCCGGTATCGGAGCTGTCCTCGGAGCATTCGGTCTGACGCTCCTGATCGGAGTCATGTACTTCACCGGGCGGCACAACCGCAGAAGTCGGCTCGCCGCTACCTGAGCCGCGAGTCCACGGTCGTAAGCGGGCTTTCCAGGGTTGGCCCGCTTACGGCTGTCTGGACCGATGCGGCACACTCTCACCGTGCCCGTCTCCGCGCTGCAATCGATGGGTCTCGAGCAGGCGCTGGAGCACGTCAACGTGCCGAGCTACGTCATCGATACGAGCGGCGTCGTCCGCTGGCTGAACCCGGCTGCGGAGCGGATCGTCGGTGATGTGCGGGGCCGGCAGTTCACGTCCGTCATCGCGCCGGAGGACACCCGGCGCGCGCGGGAGCTGTTTGCGCGCAAGGTTGTCGGGACCGAGCGGGTCACCGACGCCAATGTCGCGATCGTCGATGCGGACGGTGGGCGGGTGGCTGTCGACGTCAGCTCCGTGCCGGTGTTTCGCGGCGAGCACGTGGTCGGCGTTTTCGGCCAGGTCTCGGGCATGGTCGAGGAGCCGCATGCGCATCCCGACCTGAAGCTCACGCCGCGCCAGGGCGAAGTGCTCGACCTCCTCGAGCGCGGCCGGTCGACAACTCAGATCGCGGCCGAGCTGAACCTGAGCACCGAGACCGTGCGCAACCACATTCGGCACGTGCTCCGCGCCACCGGCGCGCACTCGCGGCTGGAGGCGGTCGCGATCGCGAACGGCGCGCACTAAGGCTCTCGCCTGGTGGCGACGGGGCGTTCGACGTCATTTTCCTGCGTACGCCCGATCTGAACCCGAATGGGTTCGCAGCGCATAGGGTTCCGCATGGTCTCGGCGCTCATCGGCCTGGTCTGCGTGGCAGCGTCCGGCGTCATCCTCATCTCGCTCCACTTCTTGCCGACCGGGCTGAATCCGACCCGATACGCCGTCAGCGATTACGGGTGGACCTCATACCATGTCGGCTACCGCATAATGGTCGTGCTGCAGGGCGTCGGGGCGATCCTCATCGCGGTCGGGCTGGGGCAAGAGACCGACGCGAAATCCCTCGGCTGGCTCTACGTCTACGGCGTCGTCCGGCTCCTCGTCTCCGGGTTCATGACCGATCGCGAGCCGGAGAATCTTCGGTCGCTTACGCGTACCGGTCGGATCCACATACTGCTCGCCGGGACGGCGTTCGCTTCGATCGCGGTCGCGGCGTCGCACATCGACTGGACCGGCAAGCCCGCCGTTCTCGGCCCGCTCGGGTGGCTCGTCACGGCATCGGCGATCGCGACCGGAACCGCCATTGTGGTCCAACCGATTCGACGTGTCGCGCTCGGACTGATTGAGCGTACGCACTACGCAATTACCATCACCTGGCTGATCGTCGTCGCTGCCTCGATCATCTAGGCGCACATGCTGGTTGGCGTCGCCGCTGCGCTCGTGGAAAAGCGAAGACGGGAAGTACGGGGTAGCACGGGCGTCGTTCGCTCTCAGTGTTCCTCTTACAGGGGCGGCAGGACTCGAACCTGCAACCCCCGGTTTTGGAGACCGGTGCTCTGCCAGTTGAGCTACGCCCCTGGGTTGCGTCTCGATTGTAGTCGCGGTCTCTGCGGCCAGTAGAGTCGCCGCGTGGCGGCTCACCGTAGGGCTCTCGGGGTGCTCTTTCTCTTTCTCGCGGTCTTCTTCATCGGGATCGCGTTCACGGCGATCAAGGCGGGCGGTTCCGCGCTCGTGATCGGGATCGCGGCAGCAGTGCTGGCGCTCTGGATCGGGACTTTCGGGCTGCGCGCCCTGCTCGCGAGTCGCCCCCGCTGAGGATTCGGCGGCCGAGGGCCGTATTCTCTACGCGTGGTCCAGACCGACGAAACCGCCTCCCTCTGGCAGGAGTTCCAGAAGTCGCGCGACAAGGCGATCCGTGACCGGCTGATCCTCACGTACGCGCCGCTCGTGAAATACGTCGCCGGCCGACTCGGCAGCGGGCTGCCCGCGCACGTGGACGAGGGCGATCTCGTCTCGTACGGTCTACTCGGACTGATCGGCGCGATCGAGCGCTACGACCCTGACCGCGACGTGAAGTTCGAGACGTACGCGATCGCGCGCATCAAGGGCGCCATCATCGACGAGCTGCGCGCGATGGACTGGGTCCCCCGATCCGTGCGTGCCCGCGCCCGGCACATCGAGCGGGCGATCGCGGAGCTGGAAGCCAAGCTGCACCGCGCCCCGACGGACGAAGAGATCGCCGGGAAGCTCGGCATCGGCACCGACGAGCTCGAGGACAGCCTCACGGAGATCTCGCGCTCGTCGATCGCGGCCCTCGACGAGCTGTGGACGATCTCGTCCTCCGGGGGTGACCAGGTCGCTTTGATCGACACGATTGAGGACACGCAGGGCCCCGAACCGCAGACGGCCCTCGCCCAGACGGAGCTCAAGGAGGCGCTCGGCGAGGCGATCGCGCGGCTGCCCGAGCGCGAGAAGCTCGTCGTCACGCTCTACTACTACGAGGAGCTGACGCTGCGCGAGATCGGCGAGGTGCTGGGCGTGACCGAGTCGCGCGTGTCGCAACTGCACACGAAGGCGATCCTGCGTCTGAAGGCCCGCCTGTCGGGAGCACCGTCGCGCGGCGACGGCGACTGACCGCGCGGCCTTTCTTAAGGCGCACCCAGCCTCCTCCCTCTGACGATGCTATTGATGAAGGTGTGACATGTCTGTGTCGCGGACGCGCCGGGTCCGTGACGGTTTTTCCCCAGGACGACCCTCGCTAAGATCGCCGCAAACCAGCCGAAAGGGAGTCTTCGCATGCCCGCAGTCGAGCCCGGAAAGATCCGCAACGTCGCCGTCGTCGGTCACCGCGGCACCGGCAAGACCTCGCTCGTCGAGGCGATGCTGTTCCAGGCGGGCGCGACGAACAGGCTCGGCGTCGTCGAGCAGGGCAGCACGATCTCCGACTGGGACGAGGACGAGCAGCAGCGCCAGATGTCGATCGCGGACACGCTCTGCCACCTCGAATGGCAGGGCCGCAAGATCAACCTCATCGACACACCGGGCGAGCCCAGCTTCCAGGGCGACGCGATCGCCGCGCTCCACGTCGTCGAGGGCGCCCTCGTCACCGTCAGCGGCGTGATGGGCGCCGAGGTGCAGACGACGAGGAACTGGAACCGGGCCGAAGAGCTCGGCCTCGCGCGCGTCATCTTCGTGAATATGCTCGACCGCGAGCGGGCGGACTTCTTCCGGGTGCTCGAGCAGCTCCGCGCGCAATTCGGGAACCAGTGCGTCGCCGTCCACCTGCCGATCGGAGCGGAGCACGAGCTGAGCGGAATCGTCGACCTCCTCCACATGAGCAGCTACTCGAGCCCCGACGGCGAACGCGAGGGCAAGCCCGGCGAGATCCCGGCCGAGCTGTCGGAGCAGGTCGCGCAGTACCGCACGCAACTCCTCGACTCGGTCGTGGAGACCGACGAGGCCTTGATGGAGCGCTACTTGGACGGGCAGGAGCTGTCGCCGGAGGAAGTCGCGTCTGCGCTCAAGAGCGCCGTCACCCGCGGCGAGCTCTTCCCGGTCATGTGCGGCGTCGCAACGAAGAACCTCGGCACGACTGCAGTGCTCGACCTCCTCGTCGAAGGCGTGCCGTCGCCGGCCAAGAAGGGCTCGCCGATCGAGGTCGAGGGCGCGACCAGCGCGATGTTCATCTTCAAGACCGTCGCCGACCCGTTCTCCGGCCGGATCAACGTCTTCCGCGTCCTCAAGGGCACGATCTCATCCGACGCGACGCTCGCCAATGTGCGGACGCACAGCAAGGAGCGGGTCGGTGCACTGCTCACGCTTCAGGGCAAGGAGCACGAGTCTGCGAACGAGTTCGGCGAGGGCGACCTCGGGGCGGTCGCGAAGCTCAAAGACGTGATGACCGGCGATCTGCTCCTCGATGCGGACCAGCAGATCGAGCTCCCGAGCCTCGACTTTCCGGAGCCGGTGATGAGCTTTGCGATCACCCCGAAGGCCAAGGGAGACGAGGAGAAGGTGGCCACCTCGCTCCGCCGGCTGAGCGAGGAGGACCCGACACTCCAACTGCGCCGCGACCCGCAGACCGGCGAGCAGCTCGTGTCGGGCATGACCCAGATGCACGTCGAGGTCGCGGTCGACCGACTAAAGCGCCGTTTCGGGGTCGAGGTCGACCTGAACCCGCCTCAGGTCCCGTACCTCGAGACGATCCGCAAGGAGTCGAGGGGCCACGGTCGCTACAAGAAGCAGACCGGCGGCCGCGGGCAGTTCGGCGACGCGCACATCGTGCTCGAGCCAATCGCGGGTCACACCGGCTACGAGTTCGTGGACAAGATCGTCGGCGGCGTCATCCCCCAGGGCTTCCGCCCGGCGGTCGACAAGGGCATCCAGGAGGCCATGGCGCAGGGCGAGCTCGCCGGCGCCCCCGTGCAGGGTGTCCGCGTTCTGCTCGTCGACGGCTCGTACCACACGGTCGACTCGTCGGAGATGGCGTTCAAGGTGGCCGGATCGATGGCGTTCAAGCAGGCCTACGAGCAGGCGGACCCCGTGCTCCTCGAGCCGATCATGGAGGTCGACGTCACGGTTCCCGACGACACGGTCGGCTCGGTCAACGGCGACCTCAACTCGAGGCGTGGACGCCTGCAGGGCATGGAGCCGACCGCCGGCATGACGCGGATCAAGGCCGAGGTGCCGATGGCCGAGATGCTCACCTATGGCCAGGCGTTGACGTCGATGACCGGCGGCCGCGGCGACTACCACATGCAGTTCCTGCGCTACGACGAGGTGCCGAGCCACGTCGCGCAGAAGCTGATCGAAGACTCGAAAAAGGAAAAGGAAGAGGCGAAGGTCTAGGTTTCGCAGAAAGCCGCCGCAGAGCTACGGAAAGGAAGCGGGGATAGCCGTCGGCGGAGGCGGGGTTCCCGCCTCCGCGGGCGACTTCACCGCTAGAGCTTCACGCTCTCGGGCTGGTCTTTCTTCAGGCGGCCGATGAGGTCGGCGACGTCTGCGAGCTCCTGCTCGAGGTCGCGTTGATACTCCTCGAGGCGCTCGAGAACGCGCTCGGGCTCGTACCAGCGATGGCCGATTCCGCGGCGACGGAAGTGTCTTCGTCCGTGGTGCATGTTCACCCCCTTTGCTCCTCGTAGCGCTTTCTGAATCGTTCGATCTGGCGCTCGATCTTGCTGAAGGCCTCGACCCACTGGGCAAGCACACGCCGGCCCGACTGCGTGATCACGTAAACCCGCTTGGCCGGCCCGGGTGCGTTGTCGTCCCAGGTCGAGTCGACGAGCCCGTCGCGCTCGAGCGAGCGCAGGATCCGGTAGAGGTTGCCCATGTCGATCCGCTCGGCGGGCATCAGCTCCTGGAGCTTCTCCAGAAGCTCGTAGCCGTGGCCCGGGTTGTCGCGCAGAACGAGCAGGACGGCGGGCTCGGTGAAACGTTCGAGCCGTGCACGAACCTGCCAGCGGCCGGGACCCAGGCGCCGCCGCCCGCGGGCGTGGCGGGGGAGCTCCATGCGGCCCCTCATGCCGCTCGCAGCGAGTTACAGTGTAAAACACACATAGCGAGACCGTAGCACGCGGGGCAGGTCGAACCGAGTGGGCTATAGTCGCCGACTAATGCGCTCGACACGGACACTCGCCCCGCAAACGTGCGCGATCTGCGAACGGACGCTGCTCCTCGGCGAGCGGACGATGCGCTACGCCCCCGAGGGCGAAGATTTCCTCGACGTCTGTCCGCTCTGCCAGGAGATCGCGGCGGAGTACGGCTGGACCAAGGAAGGAAGCCCGACGACGCCGACCTTCGACGAGGAGCCGCGTCGCCGGCGCTTTAGCCTGGGCGCTTTCCTCGACCCGCGCCGCGCGACTCCCGACCAGTCGCTTGCCCAGGAGCCGATCCTGCGCCGCCTCTCCGACCATGAGCGCGCAACGGTCGAGGCGGCCGACCTCTTCAACTCGAGCCCCTACCGCCGGACGGTCGGCGGGATCAGCAAGAGCCTCGGCGAGCCGCACGCGAGCGTCGTCCTGCTCTCGGGCGTGAACACCGAGGTCGTCGTCACCGTCGCGTGGGACATCTCCTGGTACCAGTACCGCGTCCTGCCGGAGTCGGCGCAGCCGGTCCGGCTCGCGGAGCGCGGCCACGAGCTCGAGGAGCTCGAGGCGTCGTTCAGGACCTGGAACGCGCGCGTTGAGTCCGACGGCAGGGTCGTTCCCGAGATCGCACGTCTCTAGAACCGTCTTACACTTAGCCGGTGATCTACTGCGTGATCCCGCGTGAGCTCGAGGACGAGCTCTTCGACAAGATGGTCGAGTACTACAAGGACAACCCGAACGTGACCGTCATCGTCGATCGTCGCACCGGCCCCGATCGGCGCAAGCGAGGCGGCGACCCGGGCGGCAAGCGCGAGCTACGCGATCGCCGGCGCCCGCGGATTCCGGGCACGTTCCTCGAGACCGAGGCCGACGAATAGAATCGGCGCCGTGGCCACCCTCGGCGCCAAGACATTCCAGAACTACATCGACGGCGAGTGGCTCGACGCGGCCTCCGGCGAGACATTCGAGAGCACGAGCCCGGCGAACGGCGACGCGATCGGGGTCTTCCCGCGCTCGAGTGCCGAAGACGTCGAGCGCGCGGTAGCCGCAGCGAAGCGCGCGTACGAGGATTGGCGCCTCGTCCCGGCGCCGAAGCGCGGCGAGCTGCTCTTCCGCTTCGCGCACCTCCTGAGCGAGCAGAAGGAAGACCTCGCGCAGCTGATGGCTCACGAGATGGGCAAGGTGCTGCCCGAGGCGCTGGGCGACGTCCAGGAAGCGGTCGACATGGCCTACTACATGGGCGGCGAGGGCCGGCGCCTCTTCGGGCAGACGACGCCCTCGGAGCTCCGCGACAAGTTCAACATGAGCGTACGCCAGCCGATCGGAGTCGTCGGCGTGATCACGCCGTGGAACTTCCCGATCGCGATCCCGAGCTGGAAGATGCTGCCTGCGCTGGTCTGCGGCAACACGGTCGTCTTCAAGCCGGCCACCGACACGCCGGCGCTCGGTGAGCGCTTCGTCGAGCTGCTCGTCGAGGCGGGCGTGCCGGCCGGGGTCGTCAACATCGTCCACGGGGGTGGCGGCCAGGTCGGGAACGCGCTCGTCGAGCATCCGGATGTTCCGGTCATCTCGCTGACCGGCTCGCGCGAGACCGGCGTCGCGGTCACGAAGACCGGCGCCGACCGCCTCAAGCACATCCATCTCGAGCTCGGCGGCAAGAACGCGATCATCGTCCTCGACGACGCGAATCTCGACCTGGCGGTCGAAGGGATCGTCTGGTCGGCCTTCGGCACCTCCGGGCAGCGCTGCACGGCCGCGAGCCGCGTGATCGCCCACGAGGCCGTCTACGACAAGCTCGTCTCCAGGCTCGTCGCCGAGGCCGAGAAGATGCAGCTCGGCTACGGCTGGGAGGACGAGACGGACGTCGGCCCCGTGATCAACAAGGCCGCGCTCGACAAGATCCACTCGTACACCGAGATCGGCCAGGACGAGGGCGCGACGCTCCTCACCGGCGGGGAGGTCGCGTCCGGGAACGGCCTCGAGAACGGCTTCTACTACCGGCCGACCGTGTTCGGCGACGTCGACCCGCAGATGCGGATCGCCCAGGAGGAGATCTTCGGGCCGACGACCGCGGTCATCAAGGTGCGTGACGTCGACGAGGCGATCGAGGTCTCGAACGGGATCAAGTACGGCCTCTCGTCCTCGATCTTCACGCAGGACGTGAACCGCGCCTTCCGCGCTATGCGCGACCTCAAGGCGGGAATCACGTACATCAACGCGGGCACGATCGGCGCCGAAGTGCACCTCCCGTTCGGCGGCGTCAAGGACACCGGCAACGGGCACCGCGAGGCGGGCCAGGCGGCGCTCGACTTCTTCACCGAATGGAAGTCGATCTACGTCGACTACTCGGGCAAGCTCCAGAAGGCCCAGATCGACACCTAGCGTGGCGGCCGAGCCCTCCGAGCGGCGCGACGCTCTCGTGGAGCGGCTGTTCGGCTCGACGCTCGGTGCGATGGACGTCCTGTCCGTCTACCTCGGGGTGCGGCTCGGCCTCTACCGAGCGCTCGCAGACCGCGGGCCGTCCACCTCCGACGAGTTGGCCGGCGCAGCGGGCCTGAACGAGCGCTACGTCCGAGAGTGGCTCGAACAGCAGGCGACCACAGGGATCCTCGAGGTGGACGACGGGCGCCGCTTCACGCTCCCGGCCGGCCACGATGAGGCCCTGCTCGACGAAAGCAGCCTCAACTACATCGCACCCGTCGGCAAACTCGTTGTTGCGTGCGTCCGCCCGATCGACGCCGTGCTCGACGCGTTCCGGAGCGGCGACGGCGTCCCGTACGCGGACTACGGCGCCGACCTGCACGAAGGCCAGGCGGAGTTCACACGCCCGATGTTCGAGCAGCTGCTCGGGAGCGAGTGGTTCCCGAAGATCCCCGAGGCGCACGAGCGGCTGCAGGCGGATCCTCCGGCGCGGGTCGCGGACGTCGCCTGCGGCCAGGGCTATTCCACGTTGGCGATCGCGCGCGCGTATCCCAAGGCGCAGGTCGACGGCATCGACCTCGACGAAGCTTCGATCGCGGCCGCGCAGGAGAACCTTGCTGGAAGCGGCGTCGAGGACCGCGTCACGTTCCACAACCGCGATGCGGCGGATGCTGGCCTCCAGGGCCGGTACGACTTCGTCTACATCCACGAGGCGCTGCACGACATGTCGTACCCGGTCGACGTGCTTCGCGCGTGTCGCGGACTACTCGCCGAGGGCGGCTCGGTCGTGGTCGCCGACGAGCTCGTGCCCGACACCTTCACCGCGTCCGGCGACGACGTCGAGCGCTTCTACTACGGCTTCAGCATCCTCCACTGCCTTCCGGTCGGGATGGTCGGCGAGGGCGCGGCCGGAACGGGCACCGTCATGCGGACCGACACCGTGCGGCACTACGCGGAAGAGGCCGGCTTCGGCGGCTTCGAGGTGCTGCCGATCGAGAACGACTTCTACCGCTTCTACCGGCTCACGCCCCAGCGATGACGGACCGTCGAGGCACGCACATTCGGCTCGGTCGCGAGATCGGAGAGACCGGGGAGCTCCCCAGCGCGATCCTCCTGGAGCGCACGGCCGCAGAAGGGCTGCACGAAATCCGCTCGGCCAACTGGCCGACCAGCGTCAAGTCCCTCGCAGGGGTTGGGACACCGATCGCCCGAGCGACGTCGCAGGCGGGAGAGAGCGCGTTGTTCGAAGACGACGGCGTCCTCTTCGAAGTACAGCTCTGGGGGTCGCACGTGACCGTGTCGGCGGCCGGCACCGACGGCGACGCCGTTACTGCGGTCGTCGGGCGGCTCGAGCAGCTGTTCCCACCCCCGGATCCGAGCTCGGCACACGAGGTTCCCGTGACGTTCTGGATGTACACGCCACAGGGCCCGCGTCCCTCCTGGCGTCCGATCGCGGTGCCCGCCTGGGAGGAAATCGAGGCCAACTACGCGGCGCGCACGAGTGACCAGCTCGCCGCCCTGATGCGCGACTTCGAGCCTGCCCGCGGGGGACAGCTCGTCCTCTGGCACGGCGAAGCCGGCACCGGCAAGACGTTCGCGCTGCGCGCGCTCGCCTGGGAGTGGCGCGACTGGTGCCAGATCCACTACATCGTCGATCCGGACTCGTTCTTCGGCGAGCACGCGGACTACCTGATGTCGGTGCTGCTCGAGCCGCCGTTCCCGATGATGGTCGGCGGCGAGCGGCTGGGCCACTCGGTCGCGGTCGGCATGATGCACCACTTCGAGGAGTACGACGGCGAGGACGAGGAGGACGATCGCCTCTGGCGGCTGCTCGTGATGGAGGACACCGGCGAGCTCTTGAGCGCGGACGCTCGTGAGCGAACGGGTCAGGGCCTGTCGCGCTTCCTCAATGTCGTCGACGGCCTGATCGGCCAGGGCCTGCGGGTCATCGTCCTCGTGACGACGAACGAGGAGATCAAGAAGCTCCATCCCGCGGTCGCGCGTCCCGGACGCTGCGCCGCCAACGTCATGTTCGACGCACTCAGCTCCAAGGAGGGCTCGGAGTGGCTCGCCGCGCACGGGGTCGACGAAGGGTCGGGCGGTGCGCGGACGCTTGCCTCGCTCTACGCGCAGGCGGAGGGACGCGACCCGAGCGAGACGGTTCTGGTCGGCTTTGGCGGCTAGCCACGGGCTCCGCGTCTATCGGATCCCGTTCTCGACGAACGTCGAGAGAGTGTCGCTCGCGCTTGCGCACAAGGCCCTGGACGTCGAGTGGCAGGACGTCGACCCGGCCGACCGGGGCTCCGTCGAGCGACTGAGCGGCCAGCCGCTCGTCCCGGTGCTCGTGCACGACGGGCGTGTGCTGGTCGACTCGACGATCATCTTGCGCTACCTCGAGGACCTCCGGCCGGAGCCGCCGCTCTTCCCGCGGGACGAGGCGAGGCGCGCCGAGCTGGACGTCTTCCTCGACTGGTTCAACCGGGTCTGGAAGCGGCCGCCGAACGAGATCGAGGCTGAGCGGGCACGGACGGAGCCGGATGCGGAGCGGATCGAAGAGCTCGGTGGGGAGCTGACCGGTTCGCTCGGGCTGTTCGAGACAATGCTCACGGGGCGCGACTACCTGTTCGGAGAGTTCTCGGCCGCCGACTGCGCGGCCTTTCCGTTCCTCAAGTACGGCCTCGTCCACGACGAGGCCGACACCGACGAGTTCCACCTCATCCTGAGCGAGCACCTCGCGCTGAACGACGGGTACCCGAGGCTCGAGGCGTGGATCCGCCGCGTGGACGCCCGTCCGCGGGCGTGACGGGTCAGGCTTCGGCCGGAGCTGCGGCTGCTCCCGAGGACATCTTGGCCTCCCAGTACCTGTTGAGCGAGCCCTGGATCTTCACGAACCAGACGATCGCCGGGATGATCAGGATCGCACCTGGAAAGAGCCAGAGCCCCGTCCAGCCGGTGACAGGCGGGTGCTGCCCGTCCTTCTGGTACATCCTGCCGATCTCCGACGGGATGACGAAGGCGCTGACCGGGCTGATGATGATCCAGACGACGAGGCCAAGCACCCCGCCAAGGCCGTCGCCCGCGTGCTGCTTGACCTCCTCCTGGGTCTTGTAGACCCAGTACCAGCTGTAGAAGTTCAGCGTGATGATGTACAACAGAATTCCGAAGCCGATTCCGCGTGGTTGTCCAAGCGGGCCGGTGTTGCCGCTGATGTTCGTGCTCACGAGTCGCCTCCTGTCGTTGCTGGGCGCGACTGAACCACAGTCGCGTGTCGGCTTCAACTTTGCGAGAGTCATCGGATGAACCGGAAGCTCGTCGTGTTCGTGCCACCCGAGTCGTTGGATGCGGTTCGGGACGCGCTGTTTGAGGCCGGAGCGGGGCGGATCGGCGAGTACGAGCGGTGCTCGTGGTACACCGAAGGCACGGGGACTTTCTTCGGCCGCGCAGGGAGCGATCCGACGATCGGCGAGCGCGGACGGGAGGAGCGCGTACTGGAGCTGCGGCTCGAGACCGTCTATCCGGCCGACCGCGAGGACGACGTCGTACGGGCGCTGCGGGCGTCGCATCCGTACGAGGAGCCTGCATTCGACCTCTATTCGCTCCTGTGAAGGCGCGGCTCTCCACGGACGGAGGCGCACGCGGGAACCCCGGCCCGGCCGCCTACGCGTACGTGCTCGAGGCCGAGGACGGAACAGTGCTCGCCGCGCACGGCGAGACGATCGGCGTCGCTACGAACAACGTCGCCGAGTACCGGGCGCTCGTCGAGGGCCTCCGGAAGGCGGTCGAGCTCCACGTGGCCGAGCTCGAGGTCGTCTCCGACTCGGAGCTCGTCGTACACCAGATGCGCGGCGAGTGGAAGATCAAGAAGGACACCTTGCGCGCGTTGTGGGAAGAGGCACAGGACATCGCCGCGGGCATCGGCAAGGTGGGGTACACGGCTGTCCGCCGAGAGCACAACGAGCTGGCCGACCGGCTCGTGAACGAGGCGCTCGACGCGGCCGGCCCCTGAGCGTGCTGAAGTTCTCGGTGAAGGAGCGGCGCGCACGGCTCGCGCGGCGGCATTTCCTGACGCCTGGCTCACGAACCGCCGATCCAGTCGAGCTGGCCGGAGGGCTCGTCGGGCTGCACGCGACCGACCCGGCGACGGTGTTCCTCGCAGCACGGGCACGCGGCGTCGAAGGCGCGGCGGCTCGAGCGCGTGCTCTACGAGGAGCGGACCGTCCTGCGAATGATCGGGATGCGGCGGACGCTGTTCGTCCTTCCGCTCGACCTCGCGGCTGTCGTGCACGCGGCGTGCACCGAGTCGATCCTGGCCGCGTCCCGCAGGCGCTACGCGAAGCTGATCGAGGGCGGCGGCATCGCTACCGACGGCGAGGCGTGGATCGACGAGGCGGCGGCGCAGACGCTGCGGGCTCTGAAAGCTCGCGGCGAGGCGTATGCGTCCGAGCTGTCCGCAGACGTGCCGCCGCTGCGGGAGAAGATCCATTTTGGCGAAGGCAAGACATGGGCGGGCAGTACGGGCATGACATCCTGGGTGCTGTTCGTGCTCGCTGCGCAGGGGCGCGTCGTCCGCGGCCGTCCGCGGGGAGCATGGACGAGCAGCCAGTGGCGCTGGGCGCTCGCCGAGTCGTGGCTCGAGCAGCCGCTGCCGCAGTTCGAGCCCGAGACTGCGCGAACCGAGCTCGCGTCGCGCTGGCTCGCGGCGTTTGGCCCGGCGAGCGTCACGGACTTGAAGTGGTGGACCGGGTGGACACTCGGGCAGACTCGCGCGGCGCTGAGTGCGGTCGAGGCGGTGGAGGTCGACCTGGACGGCGAGCCCGGGCTCGTCCTGCCCGGCGATCTCGACTCTGAGCCGACGCCTGAGCCGTGGGCCGCGTTCCTCCCGTCCCTCGACCCAACCGTGATGGGCTGGAAGGAGCGCGACTGGTATCTCGGCGAGCACGCGCCCGCCCTGTTCGACCGAAATGGAAATGCAGGACCGACCGTATGGTGGAACGGCCGAGTCGTCGGCGGCTGGGCCGGGCGGAAGGACGGCGAGCTCGCGTACCGGCTCCTAGAGGATGTCGGAGCGGACGGCGTTCGTGCGATCGAGACCGAGGCGGAACGGTTGCAATCGTGGCTCGGCGAGACCAAGGTGACGCCGCGCTTCGCGACGCCGCTCGCGAAGGAATTGGGGAGCTAGCGCCCGGTCTGTGGCACGATCCGTAGTCGTGGATTCGAGCCGGCTCGCCGCTTTTCCGGACTTCGCAGACCTTCCTGCAGACGAGCTCGATGAGCTCGCGGCCGCCATGCGCGAGGTCGAGATCGAAGCGGGCGCCAACGTCCTCACGCTCGACGACTACGGAACCGCCATCTACTTCATCGAGCAGGGACAGGCCGATGTTCTGGGAGACGATGGAGAAGCGAACAAGGCTGTGGGCCCCGGTGACGTGTTCGGGGAGATCGGCCTCCTCCTGACGGGACAGCGGACAGCCACGGTCGTCGCGCGCACACCGATGCGGCTCCTGTCGCTCTCGGGTCAGGACTTCGACCTGATCCGAGCGCGTGTCCCCGAGGTCGAGCGCTCGCTCCGCCGCCTCGGCCTCGAGCGCACCGGCTGACTCGTCGCTCTCCACGAGCGGCGGCGCTTACGGGGGCCGGCTGCTCGGTCGCGGAGTTTGCGCGCCCGATGCCCTCGGGGGATAGAGGGGGAGGGACTACAGCTGCGGCCCCCGATCGATCACGGTAGCGACCGGGCATCGTCCTGCGTCGGGCGGTGGGGCGGCAAGGCTTAGGGCTCGCGTCTCAGGTCGACGCCGGGCATGTGCGCCCACGGCTTAGGCTGATCAGATGGAGAAGATCAGCGAGCACGTGTACTGGCTGCCTCCGATGCCGCCCGACCGCCCGTCGCTCTGCGCCGTCGAGGGCGAGCGCGCCACGATTTGGCTGGACGCCGGCTCGTCGGCGGCGCATGCCCGCGAATTCCTCGACGCGCTCGCCGCCCGAGGCGTGGCCAAGCCGACCCACGTCGTCCTCACGCACTCCCACTGGGACCACGTCTTCGGTGGGGCCGAGCTCGGAGCACACGTCGTAGCGCACGAGTTGACCGCTGCCTATGTCCACGAGCTCGCGGCAACCGACTGGAGCGACGAGGCGCTCGACCGCCGAGTCGCGGCAGGAGAGAGCTCCCAGCAGCACGCGGACAACGTCAAACAGGAGCTGCCGTCGCCCCGCGACGTTCGCATCCGGCTCGTCGAGATCGTGTTCCGCGAGGGCCTCGACTTCGAGCTCGGCGGCGTCCGGGTGCAGGTTCGCCATGTCGGCGGAGACCACGCGGACGACTCGACGGTTGCCTACGTCGAGCCGGACGGAGTGCTTTTTCTAGGCGACTGTCTGTACGAGGCGCCCACGGGCGGTTACACCGTTGAGCGCGCGACGCCGTTGCTCGCAGCGGTGCGCTCGTTCGCCGCCGGGCAGTTCGTCGAGGGCCACGGCGAGGCCGTGCTCTCGCGGGCCGAGCTTGAAGACGCGATCGCCGAAGCTACCGCGGCATCCGGAGCGAAGTCGTGAGCGAGTTGGCGCGGGAGTGAGGGGCTACTCGCTGGCTTTTCTCTCTGTGTCCTTGATGAACTGAGGATCGATGTCGCCACTCGGCGGCGTAGCGGACGATCGTTCCGAATCCTCCTGCTCCTGGTGCATGTCCTCGCCCTTGACCGAGTTGTCGTCAGGCTTGCCCGCGGCCGCCTTGTCGCGGCCGAGAAGCTTGTCCAAGAAACGCATTGCGGTCTCCTTTCGATGACGTTTGGGCCGCTACTGGGCCACTGCCCAGCCGGTCACTATCTCGTCTCCCCACCAGAAAACCCCGCCTGAGCGGGGCTTCCACGGGAAGCGGATGATGGGATTCGAACCCACGACCTTCTGCATGGCAAGCAGATGCTCTAGCCAGCTGAGCTACATCCGCGTAGCCAGCCGAGTATAGCTCCGCCTCTCGGGCCCTGACAGGACCGCTCCGGCGCTGCACCGGCGCTCAGCGGATGTGCGCGGAGGCCCCGCTCGCGCAGGGCCTCCGCGCACCGTGCTCAGTGCCGCGGGCGGAGCTCTCACCCGGAGGCAGGTCGGCGTAAAATCGCCCTTCTCGTGACGAGAGTCAAGGTCAACGTCCTCAGCGACGCGAGCGCGCGAGCTTTGGTGCGGGCCCTGGTCTCGGCATTTGCGGCGGCGGCCGGCATTTCCGCTGACGACGCACGACAGCTCGAGTCGGTCGTCCTCGGCCTCGTCGGCTTCACACTCGACCACGCCTATCCGGACGACGACCTAGGGGAGATCCACGTGACCCTCGAGGCCGATGCCGACCTGGTCCACGTCACCGTGCACGACTGGGGGCTGCCGCTGACGAGCGCCGGCGGCGACTTCGGGCCCCTCCCGGAGGCACTGGCCGTGATCGCGCAGGACGCGGAGAGCGTGCAGCTGTTGAACCTCGGCTCCGGCGGGAAGCGCTTGGTCGCAGACGTCGCGGCGCGCTCGAGTGAGGATGGCCAAGCGCGGCGTCACCACGTAGAAGAGGCAACGTCGCTCGCGCCTTCGGAGCTGCCCGATGCGATCGAGGTCAGAGCAGCGGGCCCCGACGACGCCGAGGCGATCGCCCAGCTCCTCTACGAGAACTACCACCTGAGCTATGTGCACGCGGACTTCTATCGGCCGCGGTACCTGATGGCCGCGCTCGCGTCGGGCGAGCTGCTGTCCGCGGTCGCGGTCCACGACGGGCGGGTGGTCGGGCACCACGCGCTGATGCCGCTGCCCGGTGTTCCATCCGCCGAGACGGGCGCCGCGGTCGTCCACTCCGCCTACCGTGGCCTCGGGCTCTTCGGACTTCTGTTCGAACACACTCTCGGCGCAGCGGTCGGTCGTGGCCTTGCCGCCGTCTTCGGGGATGCCGTGACCATCCATCCATTCAGCCAGCGCGCGGAGTCCTCGCACGGCTACCACGAAACGGCGCTCCAGCTGGGCATGGTCCC
Source organism: uncultured Actinomycetes bacterium (assembly GCA_963794605.1). Lineage (GTDB taxonomy): Bacteria > Actinomycetota > Thermoleophilia > Gaiellales > Gaiellaceae > VAXT01. The sequence goes on along the minus strand of CAWCEN010000004.1, from coordinate 39,762 downwards.
GGCGCAGACGACGATGCGCGGCTTCGGAAGCGATAGGCCTCGGCGGCGAACGGCCACGCTGCGTTCGTACCGTCCGCTCGAAGGGCGTCCACGCCGGGCCGCGCTCCCGGACGCGTATCGGGAGCTGCTCGAACGCATCTACGCGAATGCCGGGCTGTCGATCAAGCCCCGCGCCGAGCAGGCTCCGGTCGAGGGCGATGCCTTGACGGCCGACCTCGACGAGCCGCGCTCCCTCGGCTTCCTGCGGGTGCGACGGTGGGACGGAGCGACGGCCTTGAAGCAGCAGGTGCGCTACCTGCTGTCGCGGCATGCAGACGTCCTCTACGCCGACATCGATCTCGCGACCGTAGAGGACGTGGATGAGGCGACGGCCACGTCGAACGAGCTCGGTTTCTTCGTGTCGGGCCTGATCCTGCACGGCGCCGACGGTCACGACCATCTGCGGTTGCAGCTGCTCGACTCCACGGACATCGAGCTCGAAGACGTCGTCTGCGACTCGGACTTCGCGAAGGCGCTGCGGCAGGACGTCCTGGACGACAAGAGCCGCGTCAACGCATAGGTCTCGGCCGGAGCTGCGCTACGCGAAAAGGTTGCGGTCGGCGGGCATCACGAGGTCTTGCGCTCGGCCGCCGCCGGTCACATCGACTCCTCGCACGATCGCGACCGGGGTTCGGTCCAGCTTCCCAATGACGAGCTCGGCGGCGCCGGCGATCTCGTCGGCGATCGCGATCACTGTCGACTTCAGCTCGTAGCCGGTCGGATCGCGCTCGCCCTTCAGGTCGCGCAGCACTTCGACGCCGGCAGCGCCGATCGCGACATCGGTCGTTCCTTGCCGCCACGGGCGGCCGAAGGAGTCGCTCACCACGACGCCGACCTCATGCCCGGTCAGCGCCTGCAGCCGATCGCGCAGTCGGGCCGCGGAGGCGTCCGGGTCGACCGGGAGCAGGACGAGCGTGCCGGACTCGGGCGCGTTCGACGCATCCACTCCCGCCGAAGCGCACACGAAGCCGTGGCGCGTCTCGGCAATGACGAGCGAGCCCCGCGTGCGGACGACTCGCTTCGCTTCGCGGAGGACGACTTCGATGCGCCGCGGGTCGCCGTCGCCCGCGAGCTCGCGCGCCTGCGCCGACGGCTCGACGTCGTCCAGCCGCACGATTCGGCCTTCGATCTTCGAGATCGCCTTCTGCGCGACTACGAGCACGTTGCCGGCCTGCAGCTCGGCTCGCTCGACGATCAGGCGTGACAGGTCGTCTCCTTCGCGGAGCTCGGGCAGGCCGCGAATGGCCGAGATCGCCAGGTCGGTCATAGGCCGACGATCTGGACGCCGGCGTGCCCACGGTAGCGACGGTTGAGATTCACGATCACCGCGGTCAGGCCTTCGAGGGCTCGGGCGCTCGCGAGCGGTCCCGCGTCGAGGGCGCGGCCCGTCACGACCGTCGCCGCGAGCTCGAGGGCCGCTGCTTTGGCGTCGTCGTCGTCGCCGCAGACGAGCGCGTCGCCCTCGGCCTTGCCTGCCGCGAGGCTCGAGGCGGCCAGGGAGTGGAGTCCCGCGAGGACGGGACCGCGAAGCACTTGCTGGGCCCGTTCGGCCAAGGACAGCGAGTCAAAGGCCGGGACTGCCGAGCGGTTCTCGAAGCGCAGCTCGCTTGCGACGCTGAGGACGGGCGTCTCACCGATCGCGTCGGCAAGCTCGGCTGCGGTCGCGAGCGCGGCCGAAGCGTCGACGGAGAGGACGATCAGATCGACGCCTTCCACGGCGTCAGCGTTCGCGAGCCCACGGGCGCCTACTTCGGCGGCCGTCGCCGCGGCGCGGTCTGCGTCGCGCGAGCCGATGGTCACGTCCAGACCGGCCTCGACGAGCCTTCGCGCGAGCGCGGACCCGAATGCGCCCGTTCCGCCGAGCACCGCGACCTTCATGCGGCGACCGCTTCCAGCGCCGCCTCGGCCAGGCGCTTCCTGGCATCCGGGTCGGACATCAGCGTTCGCGTGACGATCGGGCGCACGTCGCCGAGGCCGTCGAGCTCGTCCGCGTCGGCCTCGTCCACGACGAGCGCGTCGATGAGCCCCGGGTACTGGCCCGCGACGTGGGCGGGCGACGTGCCGCCGGCAAGGCGGGTAAGCATGCGGTCCGCTGGGCCTCTGACCGCGCGGCCGCCGATCAGCGGGCTGACCGCGACCGCAGGGACCCGGCGCGCAGCGAGCGCCTCGCGGATCTCGCCGACGGCGAGAATCGGCCCGATCGAGACGTACGGGTTGCTCGGCGCGACGAGCAACAGCTCAGCCTGGGCCAGCGCGTCGAGGACGCCGGGCGCGGCTGCCGCCTCTCCTTCGAAGCGAACGGCGTCGACGTCGTCGCGGTGGCCGCGCGCCACGAACCACTCCTGGAAAGGGAACTCGCCCGCCGGCGTCTGGATCCAGGTGCGCAGCCGATCGTCGGTCGAGGGCAGCACGTGCGTCTCGATCCCCAGTGCAGCCGCCAGCCGCCGCGTCACACTCGAGAGCGGCTCTCCGGAGCGGAGAGCCTGTGTCCGCACGAGGTGGAGCCCGAGGTCGAGGTCTCCCAGCTGGAACCAGGTCTCGCCGCCGAGCGCGCCGACGGTTTCGAGCGCGCGCCAGGTCTCGTCGGCGCGCCCCCAGCCGCGCTCCTCGTCGTTCAGCCCCGCCAGCGCGTACAGGATCGAGTCGAGATCAGGGGAGACGTGGAGCCCGAGCACCTCGACGTCGTCCCCGACGTTGCCGATTACGGTGACTTCGTCTGGCTCGATCACCTCGACGAGGCCCTGGATGAACCGCGCCCCGCCCACGCCGCCAGACAGTACGACGACCTTCACGTCTTCACCAGGTCGGCGAGCGTGTCCACGTCATCCCTCAGTCCGGGGTGGCCCACATCGACGACCTCGTGCCCGGCGCGCTCCGCATGAGAACGGAAACGCGCGGCGCTGTCTTCGCCGTAGAGCGGAGCGAAGAGGGTCGTGTCCGAGAGCCCGAGCGCGTTCGTGGTTCCGTCCTTCGCCGCCGCGATCGCAATGCCCTGGTGCGGTGTCGCCGCCGCCAGAGCCAACAAGTCGTCGGCCGTCAGCGACGGCAGGTCGGCGTTGACGACGAGCACCTGGCCCCGCTCGATCTCGAGGAGCGCCGCTTCGACGGCTGCTCCCTGTCCGCCGCCCGGGTCCGGAATCCAGTCTGCGCCTGAAACGGGCTCCGGTGACACGACCCATGTTCTTCCAACGCTCGTAGCGGCTGCTATCACGTCAGCGAGCATCGCAAGAGACAGTTCCTCACGCTCGCTGGGGCTCAATTCGAGACGCGTCTTGCCGCCGGGGCCTGCGTATGGCACGACGATCCGGATCACGGACGCAGCGGGCGCACCGCGATCGTGACCCGGCTGACGGCGCACAACCGTCCCTCGTCGTCCTTGAGCTCGACGTCCCAGACCCAGGTCGTCCGCCCGCGGTGAATGCGGCGCGCGGTCGCGTGGATCGTGCCCTCGCTGATCGAGCGCAGGAACGTCGAGTGGTTCGACATCCCGAGGCCGATGTTCCCGTCGGGCACGACTCCGACGTTCGTCCCCACCGACGCGAGCGCTTCGGCGATCGACGCGTGGACGCCGCCGTGGACGAGCCCGACCGGCTGCAGGAGGTGCTCGCGCACCGGAACGTGCGCCCGCACGAGCTCGTCGGTGGCCTCGTCGATCTCGAGCCCGTAGTGGAGGTCGAACGGGGACGAATGGGATTCCCACATCGTGTGCCGCAAAGTGTGAAGCTTTCTGCGGAAGTGAACATCGGGATCGGACTTCCGACGACCGTGCCGGGCGCGACCGGCGACCTCGTGCTCGAGTGGGCGCGCCGTGCCGACGCGGGACCGTTCTCGTCGGTGGCAGTGCTCGAGCGCGTCGTCTACGACAGCTACGACCCGTTTGCGGCACTTGCCGCGGCCGCCGCGGCGACTTCGCGCGTGCGCCTGGCGACGATGATCGCGATCGGCCCGCTCCGCTCGACCGCGCTGCTCGCGAAGCAGGCCGCATCCGTGCACGCGCTCTCCGGCGGGCGTTTGACCCTCGGGCTCGCGGTCGGGGCGCGGCTCGACGACTTCGACGCGGCCGGGGTCGAGCACAAGGGCCGGGGGAAGCGCCTCGGCGAGCAGCTGGCCTACATCCGGGGCAACGTCGACGGCGACAGCGTCGGCCCCTCGCGGGACGGGCTCGAGATCCTCGTCGGCGGGCTCAGCGGCCAGGCGTACTCGCGCATGGCGCGCTACGCGGACGGCTACGCCCACAACGGCGGGCCTCCGCGGGCGTTCGCGAACGCGGCCGGTCGCGCGCTCGCGGCATGGGGCGACCTCGGGCGACCCGGAAAGCCGAAGCTCTGGGGCCAGGGCTACTTCGCGTTCGGCGACCCCGATCGCGGCGGTGAGTACCTCCTCGACTACTACGCCTTCACCGGGCCGTTCGCCGAGAAGATCGCCGCCGGGAACCTGACGAGCGCCCGCGCAGTGAAGGACTACGTCCGCGGCTACGAAGAGGCCGGCTGCGACGAGCTCGTCCTCTTCCCGACCGTGCCCGAGATCGACGAGCTCGAGCGGCTCCAGGAAGCGCTCGCATGAATGTTGCGATCGTCGGCGGCGGGCCGGCCGGCCTCTACCTCGCGATTCTGCTGCGCAAGCTCGACCGCGGCGCGGACGTGCGCATCCTCGAGCGGAACGCTCCCGATGCGACCTTCGGCTTCGGCGTCGTCTTCAGCGAGGAGACCCTCGGGGCGCTCCGGGACGCCGATCCCGAAACGCACCTCGAGATCACGGACACGTTCGCGCGCTGGGACCGGATCGACATCCGCTTCCAGGGGCGCGAGCTCATGTCGCGCGGCCACTCGTTCTCGGCGATCGCGCGCAAGCGGCTGCTCGAGATCCTGCAGGAGCGCTGCCGCGAGCTCGGTGTGATCCTCGAGTTCGAGGTCGAGGTCGACGAGTTGCCGGACGCGGACCTCGTCGTCGGCGCGGACGGCGCGAACAGCCTCCTACGGCGGTTCGGCGACTTCGGGACGAAGGTCCGCCCGGAGGGCTCGAAGTACGTCTGGTTCGGCACCGACCACGTCTTCGACGCGTTCACGTTCGCCTTCCGCGAAACCGAGCACGGGCTCTTCAACGCGCACGCGTACCCGTACGACGAACGGATGTCGACGTTCATCGTCGAGTGCCCGGAGCCGGTCTGGCGCGCGGCCGGGCTGGACGAGATGGACGAGCAGGAGAGCCTCGCGTTCTGTGAACAGCTGTTTGCGAACGAGCTGCGCGGGCGGGAGCTGTACTCGAATCGGTCGCTCTGGCTCGACTTCCCGAAGATCACGAACGCGACTTGGCACGCCGGGAACCTCGTCATCCTCGGCGACGCGGCGCACACGGCGCACTTCTCGATCGGCTCCGGGACGAAGCTTGCGATGGAGGACTCGATTTCGCTCGGAGCGGCCCTCGCGCGTCGCCGCTGGGATCTGGCCGCCGCGTTCGTCGACTACGAGCTCGAGCGCGAGCCGTACGTGCAGCGCACGCAGGACGCCGCCAGCGAGAGTGCCGCGTACTTCGGTCGGATGGCGAGCTACTCGCATCTCGAGCCGATCCAGTTCGCGTTCAACCTGCTGACCCGGAGCGGACGGATCACACACGCGACGCTCGGCGTCCGCGACCCGCAGTTCACGCGCGCGCTCGACTCGTGGTTCGGCCGGAGGCCCGTCTCGCCGCCGCCGGCGTTCTCGCCCTTCGACCTGCGTGGGGTGCGGTTCGAGAACCGCTTCGAGCTCGTCGAGAGCTCGCTCGCGGTGAGCCCGGAGGGCCGGACGTCCACCGAGGACGTCGTCCGACCCGAGGGCAAGCTCCTGCTGCGCCTGACCCATGCCGGTCGGCGCGGGGCGACGCAGCCTCGGAGCCATGGCATCGACCTTCCACTGGCCGGCGGCTGGCCCGTCGTGGCCCCGACGAAGCGCCCGTATGCGCCGTTCGGCGCGCTTCCCGGTGAGCCGGACGAGGAGGCCGTTCTCGACGCGTTCGTCGCCGCGGCGAGCAGTGCGCGCGCGGAGGTGCTGGAGATCGACATGGCGCACGGGTACCTGCTCGGCAGCTACCTGTCGCCGCTGACGAACGCCGAGGACGACCGGCTGCGGTTTCCGCTGCGCGTGCTCGAGGCGGTGCGCGCGGCGTGGGAGGGACCGCTCGCGGTCCGCCTGTCGATCACGGACTGGCACCCGCGTGGGAACCAGGTCGACGACGGGATCGCGATCGCCCGCGCACTCGTCGAGCACGGCTGCGACCTGATCCACGTCGAGGCCGGACAGACGATCCACGACGACCGTCCGCAGTACCGGCGCGGATTTCTGACGGCGCTCAGCGACCGCGTTCGCAACGAAGCGCGTGTCCCGACGCTCGTCGGCGGCTACCTGACGACGCTCGACGAGGCGAACACCATCATCGGCGCCGGCCGCGCCGACCTCGTCCTCCTCGACCTCCCCGAGACCGAAATCGAGCGCCCGCTCCGACCAAGTACCAGCCTGTTACGTGGGGAGGTTCGGGCGTGAACCTCGAGGAGCTGGCCTATCCGGACGTGCCTGAAAACGCGGTGCATCTGTTGCCGTTGGGGGCGACCGAGCCGCACGGGCCGCACGCGCCGCTCTCGACCGACACGGTGATCTCGGTCGGGATCTGCGAGCGCGCGGCGGAGCGGCTCGCGGGCGAGATCCCGGTGCTCGTCCTGCCGGCGATGGCGTATGGGGTCACGCGGTACGGCTCGGCGTTCGCGGGGACGGTCTCGATCTCGGAGGGGACGCTGAGCTCGCTCGTGGCCGAGATCGCCGAGAGCGTCGGCCCGCTCGTCCTCGTCAACAGCCACTTCGAGCCGGAGCAGGTCGAGACTTTGCGGGCCACGGGGCTCCCGCTCCTCGATCTCACGCGGCGGAGGAACGCGGAGCGGCTCACCGAGGAGTTCCGCTCCGGCTCCTGCCACGCGGGCCGCTACGAGACGTCGCTCGTCCTCGCCGACCGGCCCCAGCTCGTCCACGCCGATCGGATGCAGGCGCTCGAGGAGCGCCACGTCGACATGCCCGCCGCGATCCGCGACGGCCGGACCGACTTCCTCGCGATGGGCATGGACGAGGCCTATTGCGGCGCGCCCGCCGAATCGTCCGCCGAGGAGGGTCGCGAGACGTTCGAGACGCTGACCGACATGCTCGTCGAGCTGATCCGCGAGGTCGCCGAATGATCACGAACGCAGACCTGCCCCGCGAGCTCAACCTCGCGAGCTGGTTCGTCGACCGGAACAGCGAGGAGGGTCGCGGTGACCGCACCGCGCTGCTGAGCGCAGCTGGGAGGACGTCCTACGCGGAGCTTGCGCGCCTCGTGAACCGCTGCGGAAATCTCCTTCGCGAGCTGGGCGTGCGCCCGCAGGATCGGGTCCTCCTCGTGCTCGGCGACTCGGTCGAGCTCGTCGCGCTCTGGTACGGCGCGCAGAAGATCGGAGCCGTGACCGCCGAGGCGTACACGTTCCTCCAGCCGAAGGACTACGCGTACTACCTCGAGTACACCGACGCGAAGGTCGTCGTGGCGGACGAGAGCACGGAGATTGCGATTCGCAGCGTCGCGGGCGAGCGGGAGGTCCTCATCGTCGACGACGCGCTCCGGGAGCGGCTCGCCTCGATGTCCGACGAGCTCGAGCCCGCATCGACGACGAAAGATGACATCTGCCTCTGGAAGTTCACGACCGGCAGTACCGGACAGCCGAAGGGCGCCGTCCATCCGGTGCACAGCCCCGTCCTGAGCCACGAGTGGTACGCGCGGGAGGTGCTCGGGATCCGCGAGGACGACGTCGTCCTGCCCGTCCCGAAGCTCTTCTTCGGGTACGCGCGCGACCTGACCGCGCTCTACCCGTTCGGCGTCGGCGGCGCGGGAATCGTCTTTCCGGAGCGCACGACGCCGGAGCGGATCTTCGAGCTGATTGCAGAGCATCGCGCGACGATCCTCGTCAACGTGCCCACGATGATGGCCCAGATGATCGACTCGGTCAGACATGGCCGGCGTCAGACCCCGGACATGTCCTCTTTGCGGTTGTGCACGTCGGCCGGCGAGGCGCTGCCGCGCGACCTGCACGACCGCTGGCTCGACGCTTTCGGGGTCGAGGTCCTCGACGGGATCGGCTCGTGCGAGCTGTACCACATCTACATCTCGAACCGTCCCGGCCGCGCGCGACCCGGCTCGACGGGCGAGCTCGTCCCCGGCTATGAGGCGGAGCTCGGCGAGAACGGCGAGCTGCTCGTCACCGGCGACACGGCGGCGCTCTACTACTGGGGCGACGACGAGAAGACGAAGGCGACGTTCGACGGCGACACCGTCCACACGGGCGACCTCTTCGGGCGCGACGACGACGGGTTCTTCTGGTACCGCGGCCGCGTCGACGACCTGATCAAGGTCGGCGGGATCTGGGTCGCGCCGGCCGAGATCGAGCACTGCCTCGTCGGGCACCCTGACGTGGTCGAGTGCGCGGTCGTCGGCGCCGCAGAGAACGGCCTGACGATTCCGCGTGCCTACGTCGTCGTCCGGCAACCGGTCGAGGAGCAGGCGCTCCAGGACTTCGTGCGCGAACGGCTGTCGCCGCACAAGTACCCGCGGGAAGTCGTGTTCGTCGACGACCTGCCCAAGACGCCGTCCGGCAAGCTCGACCGGAAGGCGCTCGCCGCGTGAGCCGCGTCGTCGTCGTGACCGGGGGTGCGAAGGGGATCGGGAAGGCGATCGCCGAGCGGTTCGCCGAGGATCAGGTCCATGCGCCCGGCCATGATGAGCTCGACGTCACGGACGAGGCGGCGGTGCAGGCCTTCTTCGAGCACGTTGGCCGCGTCGACGTCCTCGTCAACAACGCAGGGCTGGCCGTCGGAGCACCGCTCGCCCGCACGACGCTCGACGACTGGCGCGCGCATCTCGACGTGAACGCGACCGGCGCGTTCCTCTGCACCCGTGCCGTCCTAGGCGGCATGATCGAGCGCGGAGATGGCCGGATCGTGACCGTCGCCTCGATTGCCGGGCTCGTGGGTGCTCGTTACACCGCCGCGTACAGCGCGTCGAAGCACGCTGCCATCGGGCTCATGCGCGCAACCGCGGCCGAGGTTGCAGGAACGGGTGTCACCTCGAACGCCGTGTGTCCGGGCTTCGTGGACACGGCCATGACCGACCGGACGGTGGAGAACATCGTCGCGAAGACGGGTCGCTCGGCTGACCAGGCGCGCTCCGAGCTGGAGTCGATGACCCCGCTCGGGCGGCTGCTCGAGCCGGACGAGGTCGCGGCCGCAGTGGTTTTCCTCGCCTCGCCCGAGGCCGCGGCGATCAACGGCCAGACGCTCGTCCTCGACGGCGGAGGCCTTCAACGGTGACGCCGCTTGCGGTGTCACCCCTCAGGCCGTACGGGGTTTTCCCCGTGCGGCCGTCGGAACTGACCAGTCGACACGTTCGTACTTCGGAGCTACGGCCGTGAGCCCCTTCCGCGGCTCGGCCGGGTTCACGGAGCGCTGGCAGAACTTCGACCTCTCGCTCGAGGACGGCGTCGCGACGGTCACGTTTTCGCGGCCGGACAAGCTGAACGCACTCACGTTCGACGTCTATGCCGACCTGCGCGACCTGCTCGGCGAGCTGCCACACCGCGGCGACGTGCGGGTGCTGGTGCTCACGGGCGAGGGCCGCGGCTTCTGCTCGGGCGGGGACGTCGAGGAGATCATCGGCGAGCTGCAGCGGATGGGCGCCGGCGAGCTCCTGGACTTCACACGCATGAGCGGCGCCGTCGTGAAAGCGATGCGGGAGGCGCCGCTGCCGATCGTCGCGGCCGTGAACGGGGTCGCGGCCGGAGCGGGGGCCGTGCTCGCGCTCGCGGCCGATCTGCGGCTCGTCGCACGCTCCGCGAAGTTCGCCTTCCTCTTCACGCGGGTCGGCCTGGCCGGCGCGGACATGGGCGCCGCGTATCTGCTCCCGCGCCTGGTCGGGCTCGGGAAGGCGACCGAGCTGCTTCTCCTCGGCGGCGAGGTCGACGCGGAAGGCGCGACCGCGATCGGCCTTGCGACACGTGTCGTCGAGGACGAGGACCTGCCCGCGGCCGCAGGTGAGCTCGCCCGGAGCCTCGCCGACGGCCCCGCCCTCGCCCACGCGACGACGAAGGTCCTCCTCACGCGCGAGCTGGACATGGCCCTCGGCGACGCGGTCGAGATGGAGGCGCTCGCGCAGGCGCTCCTCATGAAGAGCGACGACTTCGGCGAGTTCTACGCGGCCTGGACGGAAGGGCGGAGCCCGGCGTGGACCGGCCGCTGATCGTCAACCCGCCAGAGCTGCCCGAGCCCATCGGGTTCGCGCACGCCGTGGTTGCGGCCGGCGGCGTCTACCTCGGCGGCCAGACCGGCGAGGGCGCCTCGCTCGTCGAGCAGTTCGACTCGGCCGCGGTCAAGCTCGTCACGGCCCTACGAGCGGCCGGAGGCGAGCCCGACCAGCTGGTCTCGCTCGTCGTCTACACGACCGACATCGACGAGTACCGGGCTTCGACAAAAGAGCTGGGCGAGGTCTGGCGTCGGCACTTCGGACGTCGCTACCCCGCGATGGCGCTGATCGGCGTCTCGGCCCTGTTCGAGCCCGACGCGCGGGTCGAGTTGATGGGCGTCGCCGTGATCGATGGCTGACGTCCTCGAGCGCGCGCACCGCCTCGGTCACGAGGTCTTCGCACCGATCGCTGCCAAGGGAGCTCCGGGACGGCTGAACCGCCCGCTGGTCCGCGCGCTCGGGGAGCAGGGCCTGCTCGAGCTCGTCTTCGCGGGCTCGGCGGTCGAGCTATGCGAGCTCCGCGAGGGTCTCGCACACGGTTGCACCGAAGCCGAGACCGCCCTAGCGCTCCAGGGGCTCGGCGGCTACCCGATTCTCAGCCGCGGCACGCCTGCGCTCCGCGAGCAGTGGATCCCGCGGCTCGCTCGCGGGGAAATCGTCGCCGCATTTGCTCTCAGCGAGCCCGAAGCCGGCTCGGACGCGGCCAACCTGACGCTCCGCGCCAAGCGCAACCGCGACGGCTTTCGCCTGACCGGCACGAAGCTCTGGATCTCCAACGCGCCCGAGGCCGACGTGTACAGCGTCTTCGCGCGAACCTCCGACAGCGGCCCGAAGGGGATCACGGCCTTCGCCGTCCCGCGTGACAGCGAGGGCCTCTCCGGGCAGCACCTCGACCTGCTCGCGCCGCATCCGATCGGCCGTCTCGACTTCGACGGCGTCCGTGTCGAGGCGGACCAGGTGCTCGGTGATATCGACGGCGGGTTCGCGGTCGCGATGGACACGCTCGACCTCTTCCGGCCGAGCGTCGGCGCCTTCGCGGTCGGGATGGCCCAGGCGGCGCTCGATGCGGCAGTCGCGCACACGCAGGAGCGCGAGGCGTTCGGCAAGCCGCTGGCCCAGTTCCAGGCGGTCTCGCACCAGCTTGCAGAGGTGGCAACCGAGATCGAAGCGGCGCGACTCCTCGTCCGCGACGCGGCCACGAAGTACGACGCGGGTGTCCGACCAGTGCGCAAGGCCTCCGCCATGGCCAAGCTCTTCGCGACCGAGACCGCGCAGCGCGCAGTCGACGTCGCGATCCAGGTGCACGGAGCCCGCGCCCTCCAGAAGGGCCACGTCCTCGAGCACCTCTACCGCGAGGTGCGCGCGCCGCGCATCTACGAAGGTGCGTCCGAGGTGCAGCGCGAGATCATCGCCCGCGAGCTCTTCAAGGAGGCCGGTTGAGCGTCGACAAGTCCCTCACGTACACGTCGTACCTCGCGCTGGAGGAGATTCTCGGCGCCCAGAGGCCGAAGTCGGACGAGCACGACGAGCTCCTCTTCATCGTCGTCCACCAGGTCTACGAGCTCTGGTTCAAGCAGCTGATCCACGAGCTGCGCTACCTGCAGCGGATGCTGGAGGAGGGCAACGACGCGCGGGCGTTCGCGACCTTCAAGCGAGTCCTGACGATCCTCAAGCTCGTCGTCCAGCAGCTGGACGTGATCGAGACGATGACGCCCGTGCAGTTCCTGTCGTTCCGCGAGCGGCTCGAGTCGTCGTCGGGCTTCCAGTCCGGGCAGTTCCGGGAGCTCGAGGCGATCCTCGGCCGGCGGGACCCGGGCGTGCTGACCGCCTACCACGAGGCCAGCATCGACTACGAGAAGGTGAAGGCGGCGCTGGAACGGCCGTCCGTCTACGACTCGTTCCTGCGCTACCTGGCCGGGAAGGGCTACGAGGTTCCGACGGAGGCGCTCGAGCGAGACGTCACGCAGCCGGTGGCCGAGTCGAAAGGTGTCCAGGCCGCGCTGCTCCGGGCGTACCGCGAAGACGCTGTTCCCGCACAGGTCGCAGAGCGGCTCGTCGACTTCGACGAGGGCTTCATGGAGTGGCGCTACCACCACGTGAAGATGGTCGAGCGGACGATCGGCACGCGGCAGGGCACGGGCGGGTACGGCGCCGAGTACTTGCGTTCGACGCTGCACAAGCCGTTTTTCCCCGACCTCTGGGCCGTCCGCAGCGAGCTTTGAACCCGCTCGCGGAGCACTATTCGGAGTTCCGCGTCTCCGAGCGGCTGCTGCTGACCGGGCACTCGCATCAGGCGTGGCCCGACGTCGGGCGCGAGGGGCAGCTCGAGGCCTGGCAGGACGCGGCCGAGCATGCGGATCTCAAGTGGGAGCGGGCGTTCGCGAAGGCGGAGCGGCTGCGCGACGGGGTCCGGCGGTTGCTCGACGACCCCGGCGCCCCGGTCGCGCTCGCGACGAACACGCACGAGCTCGTGCTGCGGTTCCTGTCCGCGCTGCCGCTGAGGGAGCGGCCGAAGCTCGTCACCACCGACGGCGAGTTCCACACGCTGCGGCGTCAGCTTGGGCGGCTGAGGGAGGAAGGGCTCGAGGTCGTCCGGCTCGCGGCGCGGCCCGTGGAGACGCTCGCGGAGCGGCTTGCGGCCGAGGCTCCGGGGGCGAGCGCGGTGCTCGTCTCGGCCGTGCTCTTCGAGGACGCGCGGATCGTCCCGCAGTTGCCTGCGCTGGCCTCAGCGTGCGAGGAGGCGCGTACGGAGCTGCTCGTCGACGCATACCACGCGCTCGGCTGCTTGCCGTTCACGATCGCCGGGCTCGAGCGGGCGTGGATCGTAGGGGGCGGCTACAAGTACCTCCAACTCGGCGAGGGCAACTGCTTCCTGCGCCTGCCGCCCCAGGCGGACGAGCTGCGGCCCGCGATCACCGGCTGGTACGCCGAGTTCGACGAGCTGCACGCCGACCACGGGCCCGGCGCGACGCCGTACCCGCACGGGAGCATGCGCTACGCCGGGTCGACGTACGACCCGACGAGCCACTACCGCGCCGCGCGTGTGCTCGACTTCTTCGACGAGCAGGGTCTGACCCCGGAGCGCCTGCGGGAGAGCTACCTGCACCAGACGACGCTGCTCGCCGAGCGCTTCGACGAGCTCGACCTCGCGGACGTCACGCGCGACCGCGAGACACCCCTGGACGCCTTCGGCGGGTTCATCGCCTTCGAGTCGGAGCGCGCCGAGGAGCTGAGCCGCCTGCTGCTCGACGAGGGCGTCGTCACGGACAGCCGCGGCAGCCGGCTGCGCTTCGGGCCCGCGCCGTACCACTCGGACGATCAGCTCGAGACGGCGATCGAGCGACTCGGCCGAGTCTAGGCTGGGCTCTCGGCCGGGACGGGCTGTGGCGCCCGCTCGGCGACGAGCGCCGGCCCTCGCCGCGGAAGAAGCAGCACGACGAGGCTCGTGAGCGCGACGCCGGCGAGTTGCGTGCTCGTCAGCGTGGCGTCGAAGGCGAGATAGCCGACGGCGATCGCCACGACCGGGAACGCGAGCTCCGCAACCGACGCGACCGACGCCGTCGTGCGCTGCAGGCCGTAGTAGTAGAGAAGGATCGCGACGAGGCCGGTGACCAGGGCGAGCAGCGCGATGAAGAGTTCGTCGTGAAGTGAGGCGGTGAGGGGCGCCCCGAGCACGAGCACCGCCGCAAGCGCGGCCGGAAGCCCAAAGGCGAAGCGCAGGGCCGTCACCTGCTGAAACGGAAGCTCGAGCGCAAGGAAGCGACCGAGAACGGTCCCGAGCGCCCACAGAGCTGCAGCCATGAGCGCGTAGAGCACGGGCGCCTGACCGTGGAGCGACACGTCGAACGGGCTCGGGAAGGCCATCAGCCATGTCCCGACAAGGCCCCCGAGCAGAAACAGGCCGAAGCGGGGCCGCGGCCGCTCCCCGAGCATGACCGCGGCGAGCGAGACGGCGACCAGCGGCTGCACCTTCTGCAGGACGACCGGCGTGACCGGATCTCCCTCGACGAATGCCTGCGTGAACAGAATCGTCGCCAGGGCCGACGAGCCCGCGCCTACGACAACGGCCGCGGCCACGAACCGCGGTCCGGCGCGCCAGACGGCCGGTAGCGCGACCAGGACGACCGGCAGGAGAACCGCCACGAGGACGACGTGCTCGCCGAAGACGATTGTCGCCGGCTCGGTCGAGTGGGCAAGCGGCCGCCGGATGAGTGCGTCCATCCCCCACAACCCCGCAGCGACGGCGACGGCCACGACTCCGATGGTCGCTCGACTCGGCACGACCTCCATTCTGCAAACCGCCGGCGACCTTGCGCGTCTGAATCGACATGAAGCGGGTTGCCGGCGTGCTGCTACTCCTCGGGGTGTTCGCGTGCAGCGCGTCCGCCGCAGGCCCGGTTCGGGTCTCGCTGACCGGGAAGCAGGCAGCTCCGGTCGCCGGTCGCGCGTGGACGGTCCGGCTCACGGTCCGGCCGCTGAGCTACTCAGGCGCGGTTCGCGTGAGCGCGTCTGGGCCGGGACGCGTGAGCGCCCGCGCGACCGGGAGGCGCGGCTCGTATCGCGCGCGGCTCGTCTTCACCAAGGCCGGTCTCTGGCGGATCACGGCGCGAGCGGGCGGTGCGGCCTCGCGGCTCGGATCCGTTCGCGTGAAGCGGCCGCCCGCCAGGCCCATCGTCTTCACGGAGCCGACCTCGATCGACTTCGAGCCCACAGGGACGCTGCTGCTCGTCGAGAACAACCCGGGCCGCGTGCTCCGAGTCGACCCCGCCACGGGCCGCGTGAGCGTGCTCGTGCCGTCGATCGCCCGCCCGTACGCGGTCGTGCGCTCGCCCTCGGGCAGCGTCTACATCTCGATCGGCGGCCGGCTGCAGCGGCTGAACGCCGGCGGGCCGCCGACGACCGTCGCCGAGACGCCGCCGGGTGTCGAGGTCGGGCCGATCGCGGCAGCGCCCAACGGCGACGTCTACTACTCGACGGCCACGCAGGTCTTCCGGGTCCCCGGAGGTTCGGGACCGTCCATCCGGATCGCCGGCACCGGGGAGATCGGAGGAGGCGGTGACGGCGGTCCGGCCCTGAATGCGCAGTTCTCGTCGCCGCACGGGCTTGCGGTCGCTGCGGACGGAGTCGGTGCTCGTCTCGGACCGCGACAACAACCGCGTCCGGCGCATCGACCTCGCAACCGGACTCGTGACGGCGTTCGCGGCAGTCGACCAGCCCTACGGGATCGATGTCGCCGCGGACGGAACCGTCTCCGTGATCGAGGGCTCGCAGGATCGCGTCGTCCGGCTGAGCCCGACCGGAATGCGGCTCGGCTTCGTCGGCCCGGCGTTCGCGGTTCCCTACGACGTCGAGGTCGGCGGCGGCGTGACCTACGTGCTCGACGCCGGGCCGGCGGGCCACATCCGCCGGATCGCCCCCGACGGCACGGTGACCACGATCTCGCGCCGCTGACCTAGTCGCGAGCCCAGGTGTTCGCCCACCACTCGGCGTGCGGCATCCCGGACTCACGGCTCAACTCGAGGAACGCGTCCACGTCGAAGGGTGTGCGGCGCAGCTCGATGCTCAGGTGCGCGTCCTCGCCGCCGACGATGCCGTACTCGGCCCACGGCGAGATCCGCACGGGACGCGGCCACCACTCCCGGAACGGCAGACCGACACTCCCCGGGTTGACGATCACCGAGGCGCCGTAACGGCGGATCATCTGGACGTGCGTGTGCCCGCCGAGGAGCACAGGCGCGTCGGCGTCGATCAGCATCGGCCGCATCTCCTCGTCGGACGTCGTCGAAAAGATCCAGTCGTCGTACGAGCTCGGCGACCCGTGGAACGCGAGCGCGGGGGTCGACCCGAGCATGAGGTCGACCGTCGGCTGAAAGCTGGCCATGAACTCGCGGTCGTCGGGGGAGAGGAACGTGGCCCACCAGTTCCCGATCTCGATGAGCATCTCGCTGACCTTGTCTCTCGGCTCGGGCATGCCTCTGAGGAAGGCGGCGTCCCAGTTGCCCATCACTACCGGGCAGCCGAGCTCCTTCACGCGGGCGAGCGTCTCGGCCGGCTGAGGGCCGACGGCAACGTCGCCGAGGCAAACGATCTGGTCGACGCGCTCGCCGTCGAGCTCCTCGAGCACTGCATCCAGAGCCAGGAGATTCCCGTGGGTGTCGGAGATCAGGCCGATGCGCACGGGGGGATTCGATCAGACTTTTTCGCCGATCGCAGTGCCCTAGGACGCCGAGCCGCGGGCGCGCAGATACTCGGCGAAGCTTTCGAGGATCCGCTGACAGGCCTCGAGCTCCTGCTCTCCCTCGCGGCCGATCTCGTGGACGAGCTCGGCGAGCCGCAGCGAGCGCCGAAAGCCCTCGTCGCCCTCGAGTGTTGCGCTGAACGTGCGGACGTCGTCGTCGAGGCTGTCGCTGGGCCCGTCCGCAACCGACGAGCGGAGGACGGCCGCGACTAGCGCCTTTGGTGCTCTCCTGGCCGCGGGCTTGCCCGATCGCGACGGCTGCCTGGTTCGCGAACAGGCTGAGCATCCTGATGTCGCCGTCGTCGAACGACGCGGCGCCTTCCTTGTCGAGCAGCTCGAGCACTCCGATCACCGCGCCCTCGTAGAAGAGCGGGACACAGAGGATGTTCTCTGGCATGTAGCCGACGCGCTCGCCGATCTCGGCCGCCCAGCGCTCGTCCTGCTGTACGTTCGAGACGGCCATCGGCTGCCCGCTGATCGCCACGCCACCCGCGATGCCATGTCCGAGCGGGACCTGGATCTCCTTCAGCGCGTCCGCGCGTTCGCCGAGGGCGACCTCGAACCGCAGCTCGTGCTTCGTCTCGTCGACGAGGAAGAGCGCGGCGGCCCGGGCCGAGATCACGCCGGCGGCCGTCTCGACGATCCGCTGGAGGAGGTTGGAGTAGCCCGCCGGGGCGGCGATCGTCCGCGCAAGTGCGGCTTTCGCGAGTGCGTCTCGCAGGCGGGCAGCGAGCTGCTCGTCCTTCAGGCGGCTGTCGTATTGAGAGGACATCGGCGAGTCGGTTGAACCGAAACGGCGGCGGCGCCGGATACTCATTCTTACGAGGACTCTCGCCCGCTTCAAGAGCCGAAGGGCGCCGATACGATTGCGGCTTCGGGCGCCGTGGCCGAGTGGTTAGGCAGAGGCCTGCAAAGCCTCGTACACCAGTTCGATTCTGGTCGGCGCCTCTCTCGCGTCCCTGAGCGGCGCTGACCAGTTGCCGCCGCGGTGCTGAATCAGTTGTCAGTCTGCAGGCGCTTTCGCCACGCTTCGGCGTGCACTCGGCCCTCAGGTGTGTCCAGGAAATGCTCGAGCGGAACGTGCACGAAGGCGAGCCGCGCCTCGGCCAGGAGCTCGTCTGCATCCCACAGTTCGCCCCGTACGAAGACGCGGCGGCCACGCTCTTCCTCGACCCACGCACGAACCGAGAGCGTGCGGTTGATCGGGACCGGCCTCCGGTAGCGCAGGAACATGCGCCCGGTGACCGTCGGGAAGCGGTACCAGGTGGCGACGAGCCCGCACGCCTCGTCGATCACCGCCGCGACCATCCCGCCGTGCACGATCCCCGGCCCACCCTGGTGGCGCTCGTCGAACGCAAAGGTCGTCTCATAGCGATCCGCACCCTCCACCTCAGGGTGTGGAAGGTGAAATCCGATCGGGTTGTTGCCGCACCCGAAACAGGCCGGGTCGTGGTGTGGAGGAATCTTCACGCTTTTGGAACGGGGTCTGACCCCGATTTCCCCGCGACGCGGCTCCACGCTTGACCGCCGGGGTCAGACCCTGGAAAGAAAGCGTGACGATTTGTCCCCACGGCTCGGCCTTTTAGCGCATGCCGCCGCGCTCGAAGTGCGCCTTGAAGAAGTTCTCCGAGCCGGACGTGGCCATCGCGGCCGAGGCTGAAATCTCGAGCGCCAGCGTCGCCGCGGCGACGATCTGCGCGAAGCGGTAGACCTTGCCGGGCCCCGCGCAGTTCATGAGCCCGAGCCAGGCGCGGGCGTACGGCAGCGTCGTCCCGCCGCCGACGGTGCCAACCTCGAGCCCGGGCAGCCGGATCGCCGCGTTGAGCCCGCCCTCGACGCGCTTTCCGGTCCCGTGCGCCATCGAGCTCGTCCCGACCATGCCCATGTCCTGTCCCGTCGCGTTGAAGATCGCCGCGATCGCGGTCGCGGGTGTGAAGGCCACGGACTGCATTCCCGACGCGACCGCCCCGTGCGTGCCGGCCCACGACAACTCGAGCAGGTCGTCCACGGTCGTCCGCAGGACGCGCCGCACGGCCTCCTCGGTCAGCGTCACCTCGGCGACGACCGTCTTCCCGTGCCCGCCCCGCTCGAAGTAGCGGTGCGAGACCTTCTTGTCGCCGCCCATGTTCGCCTCGAGGATCGCCCGCTCGGGCTTCCGCGGCGCGTGCTCCATCACGTAGCCCATGTTCAGCGCGTAGGCGTTGCGGGTGATCATGTTCGGCCCGCAGGCGTCGCCGGTCGTGAACGCCCACATGACGTGGCAGATCGGCCCCGCGACGTACGTCTCAACCTCTCGCAGCTTCGCGTAGCGCGAGATCCACTCCTCGTCGAGCCCAGCGAGCCAGTCGCGCATCTTCGGCAGCTCGCCCTCGATCCAGCGGCCGAGCGCCGCAGCCTCCTCGGCCGAGTTCGTGACGAATGCAGACGCCCGCGTGATGCGGTCGCGCAGAACCTCGGTCCGGAACCCGCCCGAGTCCCCAGCTGCCCGCGCGCCCCGGTAGAGCGAGTCCGACAACGACCCCTCTGTATGTGCGAGCGGGACGAAGACCTCGTCCGTCGACCGGCCGCGCTCGACGAGCTCACCGTCGGGCTCGGTCAGCTCGTAGTCGCCGAGAGAGATCGTCAGCGGCCCGATCACGGCCGTCGGCGTGACCGACACACCAGTGAGCGCCTCCTGGGCCTCGACCCAGGGCGTGACGTCGAGCCCGAAGACCTCGCCATCGACGCGCCCGTCGAGTTCTGCACGCCGAGCCGCGATCGACGCAGCGTCGTTCTTGCGCGGCCATTTCCTGAGTTCCACGGGTAGGACGATAATCTCCGCGCATGGCCACCGAGCAAGTCGTCGAGCCCGTCGCGGGCGAACGCGAGGAATACGCAGGCGTCCTGCGCTTCTACGAACTGGCCAAGCGCCAGGAATGGCAGGTCCGCGACCTGCCCTGGAGCGAGCTGCCTCCGATCCCCGAGGGCAAGGGCTCCCCGCAGCGCCGCGCCCGCCGGAGCGACATGTGGCGCTCCGTCCTCACACAGCAGCTCCAGGCCGACATGCTCGCCTGCGAGATGGCCTCGCAGCTCCTGAACGTCGCCCCCGACCCCGAGGCGAAGCTCTATTACTCGACGATGGTGCAGGACGAGTCGCGCCACACCGAGGCGTGGCTGAAGCTGATCAACGAGGTCGGCGGCATCGCCGAGCGCGACCCGTACCTCGACGAGCTCGCGCACATGACGCTCGAGGCGGACACGCTCGAGGAAAAGGTCTTCCAGATGCAGGTCTTCTACGAGCGGCTGATCATCTCGCGCTTCCGGCTGATCGCGCGCGCCTCGCGCGGGACGGTGCTCGAGGACCTCTGCAACCGCCTTGCGACGGACGACGGCATCCACCACGGCGCCGGCATGGCCTACGAGCGCGTTCTGCTCGAAGGTGCAGGCAAGAAGATGAACCAGCGCCTCGTCGACGCGGCCAACCGCTTGCTTCCGATCTTCATCAAGCACGCGCTCTGGCGGCCGAAGGCGCGCGCCGTGATCGGCCGCCTCATGTACGAACGCGACCTGCAGCGCCTCGAGGAGGATCTCCAGGAAGGCGTGAAGCTCGCCGAGTCGCTCGGCCTCGACGTGAGCGACGTGGAGCTGCCCAGGCCCTAGTGGCAGCTCGTTTGATCGACGGCAAGGCGCTCGCCGAGCGCATCCGCGGCGAGATTGCGGACGAGGTTCGGGAGCTGGGAGAGATCGGGCTCGCGACGGTTCTCGTCGGCGACGACCCCGCGTCGGACATCTACATCCGGCTCAAGCACAAGGCCGCCGCCGAGGTCGGGATCGACGCGAAGGACATCCGCCTCGCCTCGCAGACGACGGAGGAGGAGCTGCTCGAGCAAGTGGCGCAGCTCAATGCAGACGACGCGATCGACGGGCTCCTCGTCCAGCTCCCGCTACCCGAGCACATCGACGAGGCCCGCGTGATCCGAGCGATAGACCCGGTCAAGGACGTCGACGGCCTCCACCCGCTGAACTTCGGCCAGCTCGTGCTCGGCCGGCCGGCGCACGTCGGCGCGACACCGGTCGGCGTCATGCGCCTGCTCGAGGAGTACGACGTGCCGCTCGAGGGCGCCCGCGCGGTCGTCGTCGGCCGCAGCGACATCGTCGGCAAGCCCGCCGCGCTGCTCCTGCTGCACGCGAACGCGACCGTCACCGTCTGCCACTCACGGACGCGCGACCTCGGTGCCGTCACCCGTGAGGCAGACGTGCTCGTCGTCGCCGTCGGCCGGACCGCGGTCATCGGCCCTGACGACGTGCGTGAAGGCGCGACGGTGATCGACGTCGGCATGAACCGCGGTGACGAGGGCGTCGTCGGGGACGTCGACCCGAGTGCCGCCGAGCGTGCAGGCCTGATCACGCCCGTCCCCGGAGGCGTCGGCCCGATGACGATCGCGATGCTCCTCGCGAGCGCGGTGAAAGCGGCCAAATACCGGCGAGGAATCCTTGCGTTCCCGGGGGGCGGAGGTTAGTCTTCCGGCGCTTTAGAGTCCGGCTGTAGAAGGAGGAAGTGTTGGCTGAAGGCACCGTCAAGTGGTTCTCGAACGAGAAGGGGTTCGGCTTCATCGAGCGCGAGGGTGGGGATGACGTTTTCGTCCACCACAGCGCGATCCAGATGGACGGCTACCGCTCGCTGACCGAGGGGCAGCGCGTCCAGTTCGAAGTCGTGCAGGGCGACAAGGGCCTTCAGGCCTCGAACGTCACCGCCGCCTAGTACCTCCGGACTCGAGACAGATCGCGGGCCCCGGAAGGGGCCCGCACCTTTTGGGAGGATTTTCGCCGCGGTCAGCGGCGAAAAGCGAACGCTGCCGTCGCCGGCAGCCGAGCCGCGCCTCTGGGCTCGGGACGCTTTTGGGAGGATGTTGTATGGCCATTTCGAGAGATGAGGTGCTGCACGTCGCGCGGCTGGCGCGGCTGGCGCTGAGCGACGAGGAGATCGACCGCCTAGGGGCGCAGCTGAACGCGATCCTCGAAGCGGTCGGCAAGGTGAGCGAGCTCGACCTCGCGGACGTCGAGCCGACCGCGCACCCGCTCGATCTCGTCAACGTGTGGGCGGACGACGAGCCCCAGGAATCGCTCTCGGTCGAGGAGGCGCTCTCAAACGCGCCCGACCGCGAAGCCGGCTTCTTCCGAGTGCCGCCCGCATGAACACGCCTGCGACTGACCGCGCAAGCAGGTCAACGACCTGCTCGAGACAGGTGAAGCGTCGTCGGACGAGATCTTCTCTGCGTACCGCTCTGCGATCGACGAGCGCGACGGAGAGCTGAACTCGTTCCTTCACGTCTGCGACGACTCGCCCGGCGAGGGGATCCCCATCGCGTTCAAAGACGTGATCAGCACGAAAGGCATCCCGACGACCGCCGGCTCGAAGATCCTCGAGGGCTACCGGCCGGTCTTCGACGCGACCGTCGCGACTCGCTGCGGCGCCCGCGGGCTGCGCGTCATCGGCAAGACCAACATGGACGAGTTCGCAATGGGCTCGTCGACCGAGAACTCGGCCTACGGGCCGGCCCGGAACCCGTGGGACCCAGACCGCGTCCCGGGAGGCTCCTCGGGCGGCTCGGCCGCAGCCGTGGCGGCTGGCCTTGCCCCGTGGGCACTCGGCTCCGACACCGGCGGCTCGATCAAGCAGCCGGCCGCCCTGTGCGGCGTCGTCGGTCTCCGGCCGACCTACGGCACCGTGTCCCGCTCCGGGATCGTCGCCTTCGCGTCGAGCCTCGACCAGATCGGCCCGATCGCGAAGACCGTCGGCGACTGTGCGTTCCTCTACTCCGTGATCGCCGGACGCGACCCGGAGGACACGACCACCGTCGAGCTCCCCGAGCCCATCGAGATCCCTACGGCCGAGGATCTCAAGGGCCTGCGCGTCGGCGTTCCGAAGGAGCTGAACGAGGCCGAGGGCATCGAGGCTGGCGTGACCGAGGCCGTCAACGCCACGATCGAGCTCTGCCGCGAGCTCGGCGCCGAGGTGGGTGAGACGACCCTCCCGCGCGCGGTCGAGTACGGCCTGCCCTGCTACTACCTGATCGCCCCCTCCGAGGCCTCGTCCAACCTCGCCCGCTACGACGGCGTGCGCTACGGGCTCCGGGTGACCGACGGCGACGTCCGAGAGCTGTACATGCGGACACGCGACGCAGGGTTCGGTGACGAGCCGAAGCGCCGGATCATGCTCGGCACGTATGCGCTGTCCGCCGGCTACTACGAGGCGTACTACGGCCAGGCGCAGAAGGTGCGGACGATCATCCGCGACGAGTTCCGCGCCGCGCTCGACCAGTTCGACCTCCTCGTCAGCCCGACGTCGCCGACCGTCGCGTTCCCGATCGGCGCGAGGGTCGACAACCCGCTGGCGATGTACCTCAGCGACGTGCTCGCGATCCCGCCGAACATGGCCGGCTTGCCGGGCCTGTCGATTCCCTGCGGCCTGGCCGAGGGGCTCCCGGTCGGCCTCCAGCTGATCGGCGCGCAATTCTCGGAGAACCTGCTCTTCCGCGCCGGCCACGCGCTCGAGCACGCCCTCGCCTTCGACTACGTCCCACCGAGGCTCGCATGAACTGGGCACCGGTCATCGGCCTCGAGATCCACGTCCATCTGAAGACGCGGACCAAAATGTTCTGCCGCTGTGAGCTCGAGTACTTCGCGCCCGAGAACTCGCGCACGTGCCCCGTCTGCCTCGCGCACCCGGGGACGCTGCCCGTGCCGAACAAGCGCGCGATCGAGATGACGATCCTGCTCGGACACGCGCTCGGCTGCACGATCGTCGAGCGGGCCGTCTTCCACCGCAAGCACTACTTCTACCCTGACCTTCCGAAGGGCTACCAGATCTCCCAGTACGACGAGCCGCTCTGCGTCGACGGGGCGTTCACGCTGCCCACGGACGAGGGTGACATCTCCGTCGGCATCGTCCGCGCTCACCTCGAGGAGGACGCGGCGAAGAACGTGCACATGGGCGGAGCCGCGGGCCGCATCGCCGGCGCCGACCGGACGCTCGTCGACTTCAACCGCGCGGGCACGCCGCTCGTCGAGATCGTGACCGCGCCGGACATCCACTCGTCGGAGCACGCGAAGCGCTTCCTCCAGCTGCTGCGGCAGACCGTCGTCGAGCTCGGCATCTCGGACGCGGAGATGGAGAAGGGCTCGCTCCGGTTCGACGTCAACGTCTCCGTCAGGCCCGAAGGCTCCGACGAGCTCCGCACGCGCACCGAGCTCAAGAACATGAACTCGTTCAACTTCGCCGCCAAGGGGATCGAGCGCGAGATCCAGCGCCAGATCCAGATCTACGAGGCCGGCGGCCAGGTCGAGCAGGAGACGATGCACTTCGATCCCGGCAACGAGTCGGCGCCGCCGTTGCGCTCGAAAGAGGAGGCGCAGGACTACCGCTACCTGCCCGAGCCGGACCTCGTCCCGCTCGAGCCGCCGCGCGGCCTCGTCGAGGAGTTGGGCACGCAGCTTCCGGAGCTTCCGGGCGCTCGCATTGACCGGATCGGCGAGGAGGTCGGGTTCGAGCTCGCCGAAGGGCTCGTCGTGAGCGGTCGGGACGGCCTCTTCGAACGGGTCGGCGGCGACCGGAAGGCTGTCGCGAACATCCTCATGAACCAGTTCGCGGCGACCGGAATCGATCCAGGGGCGGTCGACGCGGACGAGCTGGCGAAGCTGATCGAGGCGCGCGACCGCATTCCGCGGCAAGCGTTCACGGACGCGCTCGCCGCGAGCGCCGACCCGGGCTTCTCCGCCGAGAGCTACCTCGGCGACGGCCAGATCACGGAGACGGGCGACCTCGAGCCGCTCGTCGACCAGGTGCTCGCCGCGAACCCGGAGCAGGTCGAGTCGTATCGCAGCGGCAAGCAAGGCCTCCTCGGCTTCTTCGTCGGCCAGGTGATGAAGGAGACCGAGGGGCGGGCGAACCCGAAGCTCGTCAACGAGCTCCTACGCCAAAAGCTCGATACCTGACGGCTAGGCGTGGACGACGACCTGCGTCCCGAGCGGGAGCACCCGCATCAGGTAGAGCATGTCTCTCGAGGTAGCCCGCAGACACCCGTTCGAGACCGCGGTCCCGATCCCGCTCCCGGCGTGGATCGCCAGCCGGTCGCCGCCGCTCCAGTTCGGCGTCGGACGCGTCTGCCGGCTGGAGAGAGCGATCGCACAACAGCCGTAGACCGCGGGCCAGAAGTTCGCGAGCTTGTCGGTGATCGCAAAGCGCCCGCGGGGCGTCGGAGTGGCGGCCGCACCGACGGCGATGCCGAACCGGCGCAGCTGTACCCCCATGCGCCAAACGGTGAGAAGGCGCGCCGACCGATCGACCTGGAGCGAGAACGGGTCGTGCACGAGGTCGACCTTCGAGCGGTGCACGAACCCGCGCACGTGATTGCCGGCGATTGTCGAGATCACTGCCAGCCAGTCGCCCGATCCGCCGACGACGGCCAACCTCATCGGCGAGCCGAAGACCGTCCGCGCTCCGACTCGGCCGAGGATCCGATTCGACTCGGGCGCGGCGTGGATCAGCAGCAGCCCGGGGTGGGGCACGGCGACGTCGCTACCGCGGGCGAAGAGCTTCGAGGCCGGGCTGGAGCGTGCCGGGGTAGGGGCGGCAGCGGCTGCCAGCACCGTGGCCGCTACGGCGCAAGCAGCAATCGGGTTGCTGCGGCGACGCATCGTGCGGCAGGAGTCCTCTCGACCTTATAGCTACCCCGCCGCTGCGGGGGCGGACCCTCCTGGTTCTTATTCGGCCGGCTTCGACCGGGTCGACGACCTGCGCCGCGTCGCCGGCGCGGACTCGGGAGCGGCGGCCCGCTTCTCGCGGGCCTTCTTCTTGCGCTGCCGGTCCCTCCGCCAGCGCCGGATCGGCCTCGAGCCTCGTCCCATGTGTAGAGCCTAGATCAGCCCGCAGTAGCGCGCCGTGTTGGGCCACGGGAAGTAGCCCCGGCCGCTGCGGTGCGCTTGCTCGGCGACCCACATCTGCTCGAGCGGAGTCCAGCGATCGGCTGTGCCCTTCCTGCTTAGGAGCCGAGCCCCGTACGTCCGCTGGAAGCCGAGGTCCATCTGGAGGCCGCCGTAGTACGGGCCGTTCGGATCGTTCCACGCGCCTTCGTGGCGTTGGATGCACATCCAGCCGGCCCTGTGCGGCGGGTGAGCCGCCAGGCGGCGGGCGCGCTTCGCGCGGTGCTTCCAGAGGTTCCGGACCCAAACCTTGTACCGACGGCTCGGATGCTTCTCAGCCCTGCGCGAGGCCGGCGTGCGTCTGAAGCCCATGACAGACTGCCAGCGCCAGGTCACGCGTCGGTAGTGGTGGATCTGGCGAACCAGGCCTCCGTCGGACGGGTGGACGTCGACGACGCGGACGGCCCTGTCCCGAGCGTCAGCCTGCCGCGCTGCGGTCAGGGCGAACAGCCCCAGGAGCGCGAGTACGAGCACAGGCAAAAGCCGCAGTGAATGTCGGAGCAAAACAACCCCCTCGTTTTCCGGGCCCGAGTGCTCGCTCTCGGACGTACTGGCCGCAAGTCCGAGCAAGCCCCTGGGCGGGCCCGGGGATCTGTGTCAATCCTGTGAGACCGGGACGCTAGCGGTTAGTTAGCGCGCCGGCGCGGAGAGACTGTAAAACCTCCGTAAAGAAGAAGTGCTGCAATTGCCACGAAAACCGCCGTTCTTGCAGCACCCAAGCCGGATAGAGCGGTGCCAAGAGCGGCAACGCTGACCCCGGCCAGGATGAGCGCGTTTCCGAGCGGGCGACGCCTGATCGTGATGATCGCCACAGCAACGACGGCCAGGGTGCCGACCGTGTTCGCGACGATCGCCACGAACCGGGCCGGGAAGAAGTCGAGGTGGTCCTGGGCGGCCGGGATGCTGTCGCCGAACGCTCCGTGCAGTGGAACGGAGATCGCAATCCCGACCGCAAGCCCGACGTAAATGAGGGCAGGGCCGATTATTCGTTTCCAACCATAAAGAAGGAGCGAGCCGAGGCCGAGCAGCGGCGCCGTGAGCAGACCCCCGAAGAGGTAGTAGACGCGGAACGCGCGCGCGTCCCAGCCCGCCGCCGCGCCCCAGGCGAGCGCGGCCGACGCTACCGAGTACGCGATGAGGGCGCCCGACCAGGCCGCCAGTTCCGGCCTGCGAGTCGCCCGCCAGCGGCCTGCAACGGCGCTCGCCAGCCGGAGCGAGAGCAGTGCCGCACCGAACGCCAGGAGCGCTTCCACCAGGAGCAGCCTAAGCCTGAGCTAGGCTCACAGGCGCTTGGCCGAGAAGCGCTATCTGATGACGCCCGGGCCGACGCCGGTTCCTCCTCAGGTGCTGTCCGCGATGGCGCTGCCGATCGTCCATCACCGCAGCCCCGACTTCAGGCCGACGTACCGGCAGGTGCTCGATCGGCTGAAAGAGGTCTACAAGACGGAGGGCGAGGTTCTTCTATACACGGCTTCCGGCACGGCGGGCCTCGAGTCCGTGGTCGCGAACCTCACCTCGCCCGGCGACCGAGTCGTTGCGGTGTCCGCCGGCTACTTCGGCGAGCGCTGGGCCGACATCGCCCGCGCGTACGGCTGTGAGGTCGAGCACATCGCCTACGAGTGGGGCGAGACTCCGTCCGCCGGCGACCTCGCGGCCCGGCTCGCGGAGCTCGGCGGCGCGAGCGTGGTGCTCGTCACGCAGTCCGAGACGTCGACCGGAGTCGTGTGTGACGTGCCCGCGCTCGCCGCCTCGGCGAAGGAGGCGGGCGCACTCGTCGCCGTCGATGCGATCTCGAGCCTCGGTGCTGTTCCGTGCGAGACGGATGAATGGGGGCTCGACTCCGTCGTCTCGGGCTCGCAGAAGGCACTGATGTCGCCGCCGGGCCTGATGGCGGTCTCCGTATCCGACGCAGCGTGGAAGGCCCGCGAGGGCGCGTCCGCTGCGCGCTACTACCTCGACTGGGAGCGCACGCGCGAGGCGCAGGAGGCGCTCGACGCGGCCTTCACACCCGCCGTGTCGATCGTCGTCGGCCTCAACGTGGCGCTCGGCCTGATCCTCGAGCGCGGCCTCGAGGCGGCGTTCGACGAGCACGTCCGGCTCGGCCGAGCATGCCGTGCAGGCGTCAAGGCGATGGGCCTCGACCTCTTCTCTCCGGACGACGACAGCTCGGCGGTCGTGACCACCGTCCGCGTCCCTGAGCCGGTCGACGGTGCGCAGCTCCTGCTCGACCTGCGCGACCGGTTCGGGATCACACTGGCGCCGGGCCAGGGCCCGCTCAAGGGCAAGGTGTTCCGCGTCGGGCATCTCGGCTACTACGACGTGTTCGACATCACGACGGCGCTCGCGGGAATCGAGCTCGCGCTCGCAGAGGCGGGAGCGGACATCGAGCGCGGGGTCGCCGTCACGCGCGCGCTCGAGACGTACGAGCACCAGCCCGCTTGAAGGTCCTTGTCCGCGAGCCGATCGCCGAGGCCGGGATCGAGCTGCTCCGAGACCGCTTCGACGTCGACGTGGACGCGGACGGCGACCTGGCGGAGACGATCGGCGGCTACGACGCAATCGTCATCCGTTCCGCGACGAAGATCGACGCGGCAACCCTGGAGAAGGCCGACCGGCTGAAGGTGATCGGCCGCGCCGGCGTGGGCGTGGACAACGTCGACGTCGAGGCTGCCACCCGCCGAGGGATCGTCGTCGCGAACGCGCCGGAGTCGACGGTCATCTCCGCCGCCGAGCACACGGTCGGACTCATGCTCGCCCTCTCGCGGAACATTCCGCAGGCCCACGCCGCGCTCAAGGACGGCCGCTGGGAGCGCTCGCGCTACGGCGGGCTCGAGCTCGAGGGCAAGACGCTCGGTGTCCTCGGCTTCGGGCGCATCGGCCAGCAGGTCGCGCGTCGAGCGCGCGGCCTCGAGATGGCCGTTGTCGCGTACGACCCGTTCGTGGCGAAGGAGCGGTTCCGCGAGCTCGGCGTCGACCGGGCCGAGACCGTGGACGACGTGCTCGCTGCCGCCGACTTCCTGACGCTCCACCTGCCGCTGACGGCGGAGACCCGCAGCTCGATCGACGCGACCGCCTTCGCGAAGATGCGCGACGGCGTCCGGATCGTGAACGCCGCCCGCGGCGAGCTCCTCGACGAGTACGCGCTGCTCGACGCGCTTCGCTCGGGCAAGGTCGCCGCCGCCGCACTCGACGTCTTCTCCGCGGAGCCGTACTCGGGACCGCTGCTCGAGCTCGACAACGTCGTCGTCACACCGCACCTCGCCGCTTCGACCGAAGAGGCCCAGGACCGCGCGGGCGTGATCGTCGCCGAGCAGGTCGCGGCCGCGCTCGAGGGCGCGCTCGTCACGAACGCGGTCAACATCCCGTCGATCGGCGCGGAGGACCTCGAGGTGCTCGGCCCGTTCATCCCGCTCGCCGCGAGCCTCGGCCGGCTGGCGATGGAGCTTGCGAGCGGTCGCGCCGAGCGGTTCGAGCTCGCCTACTACGGAGCGCTGTCCGCGTACGACACGCGGCTGCTGACGGTGGCCGCGCTGAACGGTGCGTTTCAGGGGCGGGCCGACCAGCCCGTCAACTATGTCAACGCGCCGGTGATCGCGGCCGAGCGCGGCGTGGAGGTCGTCGAGGAGCGGCGCCGCACGTCGAGGGACTTCACGAACCTCGTCCGGGTCACCGTCCGCTCCGAGGGACACGAGCTGCGCGTCGCCGGGACGACGATCGGCCGGGACGACCGCCGCTGGCTCGTGAGCGCGCTCGGGTTCGAGCTCGAAATGGAGCTGTCGCCTCTCATGGCGATCTTCCGCTACGACGACGTGCCGGGCGTGATTGGTCGCATCGGGACGCTCTTCGGCGAGGCCGGGATCAACATCGCGAACATGGCCGTCTCGAGGACGAACCGCGGCGGCAAGGCGCTGATGGCGGTATCGCTCGACACCCCGGCCCCGCCGGCGCTCGTCGCGTCGCTGCGCGATGCGGGCATGGACGACGTCTACGTCATTCAGCTGGGCGCGGATGAGCAACCCGTGGCCTGAGCCGGTCGAGCGCGTCTCCGCGTTCCTGCGCCAGATGGGCGTCGAGGCCCGGATCGAGGAGTTCCGCGAGGGAACGCCCACCGCAGCCGACGCGGCGCGCGCGGTGGGTTGCAAGCTCGGCCAGATCGTCAAGTCGCTCGTCTTCGACTGCGACGGCCGCTGGGTCGTCGCGTTGATCCCGGGCGACCGCCGCGCCGATGCGGTGAAGGTCGCCCGCGCTGCGGGCGCGGACAAGGCAAAGATCGCGTCCCCGGCTCAGGTCGAAGCGGCGACGGGTTTCGTCGCCGGCGCCGTCGCCCCGTTTCCGCTGCCGAACGTCGACCGCGTCTTCGTCGATCGGAACCTCCTCTCGCACAAGCGCGTGTGGATCGGAGCCGGCTCCCCGAGCCATATGGCGGAGCTTTCGTCGGCAGACCTCGTGCGCCTCGCTCGGGCACAGGTGATGGACGCAGTCGAGGCCGCCACGTAACCTTTGTTCAGTCACCCCAAGGAGGCGAGAGGTGCGCGAGACCGAGAAGATTTGGATGAACGGCGAGTTCGTCGACTGGGCCGATGCAACGGTCCACGTCGGGACCCACGGCCTGCACTACGGCACGGGTGTCTTCGAGGGCATCCGGTGCTACGAGACAGACAACGGGCCGGCCGTCTTCCGGCTGACCGACCACCTGGTGCGTCTCCAGAACTCGGCGAAGCTCCTGTACATGGATCTGCCGTACTCGGTCGATGACCTCCACGCCGCGTGCATGGAGCTGATCGGCGCGAACGGCTTGCCCGAGTGCTACCTGCGCCCGATCGCGTTCTCCGGCTACGGGGAGCTCGGCGTCTCGACCGCGGGCAACCCGGTCGACGTCGTGATCATGAGCTGGCCGTGGGGCGCGTACCTCGGCGACGAGGGCCTCAAGAACGGGATCCGCGTGAAGATCTCGTCCTGGCAGCGCGTCGGGCCGAACACGATCCCGCACGCGTCGAAGGCGACGGGCATCTACCTGAACTCGATGCTCGCGGTGACCGAGGCCAACCGTGCCGGCTACGACGAGGCGATTCTGCTCACGGCAGAGGGCTTCATCGCAGACGGCTCGGGCGAGAACGTGTTCGTCGTCAAGGACGGCACGATCGTGACGCCGCCGCTTGCGACCTCGATCCTGCCCGGGATCACGCGCGACTCGCTGATCCAGATCGCGCAGGACCTCGGGTACACCGTCGAGGAGAAGAACCTGATCCGCTCGGACCTGGTCACGGCCGATGAGATCTTCATGACCGGCACCGCCGCCGAGGTGACGCCGATCAGGGAGGTCGACGACCGCGTGGTCGGGCCGCCCGGGCCGGTGACGAAGGAGCTCCAGACCGCGTACCTCGACACGTGCCGCGGCAAGAGCGAGCGCTGGGCGCAGTGGCTCGAGTACGCGAAGGTCGGAAACGCGACGCCCGCGGAGGCGTGAGGACAGAAACCCGAGTTCCGCTCTCGCGCCCGTACGTCGATGAGCGCGACGAGGAGCTCGTCGTAGAGGTCTTGCGCTCGGGCCGGCTCTCGCTCGGGCCGGCGATCGAGCGCTTCGAGGAGCTGTTGGCTGAGCGCGTCGGCGCGCCCTTTGCGGCTGCGGTCTCGAGTGGGACGGCGGGGCTGCACATGCTCTGCCACATCGCCGGCGTCGAGCCGGGGGACGAGGTGATCACGTCCCCGGTCGCGTTCGTCGCGACGGCGAACTGCTTCATCTTCGAGGGCGGCGTGCCGGTGTTCGCAGACGTCGACCCGCAGACGCTCAACCTCGATCCGGGCGCGGTCGAGGCGGCGATCACGGAGCGCACGAAGGGGATCGTGGTCGTCGACATGTTCGGCTACCCGTGCGAGCTCGACGAACTGCGCGCGATCGCCGAGCGGCACGGGCTCTGGCTGATCGACGACTCCTGCGAGGCGCTCGGCGCCGAGTACAAGGGCGCGCCGATCGGCTCGCACGGCGTGTCCGGCGCGTTCGGCTTCTATCCGAACAAGCAGATCACGACCGGCGAGGGCGGCATCGTCACGACGCACTCCGAGGAGGAGCGCGATCTGCTCGTCAGCCTGCGCAACCAGGGCCGTTCGTACGACTCGCGCTGGTTCCACCACGTTCGGCTGGGGTTCAACTACCGGATCACGGACATCCAGGCGGCGCTCGGGATCGGGCAGCTGGAGAAGCTCGACCGGCTGCTGGAGCTGCGCAGCGCTGCGGCTTCTCGGTACACGGAACTGCTGGCAGGCGTCGACGGCGTGGAGGCTCCGCTCGCCGACGATGCGGATCACAAGCGCTCGTGGTTCGTCTACGTCGTCAAGGTCGCGCAGGGCGTCGATCGCGATGCGGTCGTCCAGAACCTGGCCGCGCAGGGCATCGAAGCAGGCCTCTACGTCCCGGCCGTGCATTTGCAGCCGTACATGCGCGAGCGCTACGGCTTCGCGGAAGGCGTGTGCCCGGTCGCCGAGGACGCGTGCTCGCGAACCCTCGCGCTCCCGTTCTTCCCGCAACTCGAAGCCGCCGACCAGGAGCTGGTCGTGGACGCACTGCGGGACGCCCTCTAGGGGTCAGACCCCTTTACAAATTCGCGGCGCCGACGTCTCGACGATCCGCGCTCGTCCACGGCTGTACCGAGTCCTGTCGCAGAGTCGGCACAGTTTCTTGGCAGGGTCTGACCCCGTAGAGTTCCGCTCATGGCGGACGCCGGACGGATGATTTTTCTCGGGCTTCGCTAAGGCACCGCTCGCGGTGCCGACCATCAGGACGCTCGAGCTTTGCTCGTGCGTCCGTCGGAAATGACCGGTCGATGCGCGGTTCGTTAGCGCAACCGAATGAACAGCGATAATCGCGCTATGGCTGACGGCGGACGGATGATTTTTCTCGGCTTCGCTAAGGCACCGCTCGCGGTGCCGACCATCAGGACGCTCGAGCTTTGCTCGTGCGTCCGTCGGAAATGACCGGTCGATGCGCGGTTCGTTAGCGCAACCGAATGAACAGCGATAATCGCGCTATGGCTGACGGCGGACGGATGATTTTTCTCGGCTTCGGCAAGTACGCACGGGCCGACAAGATCTACGCCGTCGAGCCGATCGTCGGCAAGGAGCGGGGCGGAGGGCACCGGACGCGCGTCTGGATCGAGGGCGTGCCCGACCCGATCATCGCCGGCCGCACGGAGCGGACGATCCTCCACGACATGGGCCAGGACGCCGCGATGAGCGCACCGATCATCGACGAGGCACTGAAGCTCGCAGAACGGATCGTCGAGGACGCGGACAAGGGCCGCGTCGACCTGAACGACCTCGGCCGCCGCGCGCGCCGCCTGCTCGAGAAGACGTCGCGCCCCGGCGAAACCGAGCAGCTCTTCTAGCTTGTCCGACCCCTTCGGCCCGCCGGTCGACGACCTCGCCGGCGAAACCGAACGACCCGGCCGACTCGCGTTCCTGCGCGGGCTCACGATCGACCTGACCCCGCTGCGGCGGTCGCGCGACTTCCGCCGCCTCTGGTTCGGAAGCGCCGTCTCCCTGCTCGGGAGCATGCTGACAACGGTCGCGATCCCGTATCAGGTCTACCAGCTGACGGGATCGACCTTCGCGGTTGGGCTCCTGGGGATCGCCGCGCTCGTCCCGCTGCTGACGATCTCGTTTCTCGGCGGCGCGATCGCCGACGCGGTGGATCGCCGGCGGCTCCTGATCCTGGCCGACCTCGGCCTGGCCGGTGTGTCCGGGCTCCTGGTCGCGAACGCCGCGCTCGCGGAGCCGAAGGTGTGGGCCCTGTACGCGGCCGAGACGATCGGCACCGCCCTCTACGCAATCCAACGTCCCGCGATGGATGCGCTGGTTCCGCGGCTCGTCGGGCAGGATCAGATCGCTCCCGCGGCGGCCGTGCAGGGCATCTACTCATCCTTCGGTCACGTCGGCGGGCCGGCGATCGGCGGCATCCTGATCGCTTCGGTCGGCCTGACGGCCACCTACGCGATCGACGTCGTCACCTTCTCCGCCTCGCTGATCGCCGCGGCGCTGCTTCCGAAGATGCCGCCTCTCGGAGCGGTCGCGCGCCCCGGCCTGCGGGCGATCGCCGAGGGCTTCCGGCTGGTCCGGCAGAAGCCCGAGCTGAAGGGCATCTTCGTCGTGGACACGATCGCCATGGTCTTCGGGATGCCGAGCGCGCTCTTTCCGGCGTTCGGCGAACACTTCGGGGGTGGTGCAACGACCGTTGGCTTCCTCTACGCGGCGCCGTACGCAGGCGCCCTCGTGGCCACGCTCCTCTCGGGCTGGGTGACCCGCGCGCGAAGGCAAGGGCTCGGGGTCTGTATCGCGGCCACGGCGTGGGGCGCTGCGATCGTCGGCTTTGGTCTCTCGCCCAGCCTGTGGCTCGCGCTGATCTTCCTGGCGATCGCCGGGGGAGCCGACGACTGGAGCGCGATCCTCCGCTCGACGATCCTGCTCACCGTGACCCCGGACTCGCTGCGCGGACGCCTGTCGGGGATCGAGCTCGCCCAGGTCGCGAGCGCCCCAGCGGTCGGCAACCTCGAGGCCGGCGCGCTCGCGTCGCTGACGAACCTGCGCTTCTCGGTCGTCTCCGGAGGAATCCTCTGCATGGCCGGCTGCTGGCTCTTCGTCGCCGCGGCGCCGGCGCTCCTCCGCTACGACGCTGCGAGAGCCAGGGCGGCATGAAGCTCCGCCGCACGTTCTTCGCGCGCAGCGTCCACGACGTCGCACCGGAGCTCGTCGGCGCCACCCTGCTCGTCGACGGAGTCGGCGGCAAGATCGTCGAGGTCGAGGCGTACGACCACGAGGACCCGGCGGCCCACAGCTACGGCGGCCCCACGGCTCGCAACGCGTCGATGTTCGGCCCGCCGGGCCACGCCTACGTCTACCGCTCGTACGGCGTTCACTGGTGCCTGAACTTCGTCTGCGAGACGGGTAGCGCCGTTCTCATCCGCGCCCTCGAGCCCACCATCCGGACCGAGACGATGGCCGCGCGCCGGGGCACGCATGAGCCGAGGCTCCTCGCTGCGGGTCCCGGACGGCTCACCCAGGCTCTGGGGCTGACCGGAGAGCACGACGGGCTCCCGCTGGACAAAGCGCCGTTCGCGCTCTACGCCG
This sequence comes from uncultured Actinomycetes bacterium, assembly GCA_963794605.1. Lineage (GTDB taxonomy): Bacteria > Actinomycetota > Thermoleophilia > Gaiellales > Gaiellaceae > VAXT01. Next base: position 5,120 of record CAWCEN010000004.1, on the reverse strand, counting down.
CCGAAGCAGTCGAGCTCGCCGTCGGCCCGAGAATCGGGATCACGAAAGCTGCGGAAGTCCCGTGGCGCTACGGCGAGGCCGGCTCGCCTTTCCTCAGCAGACCCTTGAAGCGTTCGTCTTGAACTCGAGTTGGGTCGACCGCTCATTTCCGACGGCCGCGCGGGCAAAGCCCCGCACGTCCTGAAGTCGGCGCCGCAAGCGTCGCCTTAGGCCGCGACAGCGATCCTGACGCGCATTCCGGGCGCGGCCGCGACCCCCGCCCGCGGCAGCTGGAAGATCACGCGCCCAGGCGGCCCCTTGGCCGTCTGCTCGACGTCGACCTTCAGACCGCGCCGCTCGCACTTCTCCTGCGCCCGATCCACGGGCAGCCCGATCAGCCGCGGCACGACACCGTGGGTGGGCTTCGCCACGACGAGCGTCACGTGGTCGTAGGCCGACAAGTGTCCCTTGCTCGGCTTCTGTCCGAGCACGACGTCCAGCTTCTGTCCGGCCCTCGCGGGCTTGTAGACGATCGACGGCGTCAACGGCTGGCCCGCGAGCCGGTTCCGAGCGGCCTGCACCGGCTGCCCGATCAGGTCGGGAACCTCCACCTCGTTCGGCTTGCAGTTCGCCGTCTGACCCGGCTCCTGCTCGTCGAAGAAGAGCAGCGTCCGCACAAAGTTGCACCGCCCGTTGTCGAGCTGCAGGTGGCCGTCGCGGAAGACCGCCTCGTGCGGCGAGCCGTACGGGATGTACGTCGACGGGAACGACTCCGGCTCGTCCTTGAGGAACGGAAGCGCCTTCTCCATGAACGTGTGCCAGATCTCCGCCGGGAACGTCCCGCCGGCGACGGGCTCCCCGTGGTACTCGGTCTCCATCGGCTTCAGCTCGCGCGGATACCCGACCCACACCGCGACCGCCAGCTGCGGCACGTACCCGACGAACCAGGCGTCGCCGTAGTTCTCCGTCGTCCCGGTCTTGCCGGCGACCGGCCGGTCGCCGAGCGCCGCGCGATGGCCCGTGCCCTCGGTCACGACCTTCTGCAGGATCGTGTTCAGGATCGCCGTCTTCGTAGGGCTGAGCACCCGGTGCGTGACGATCTCGTTCTTGTTCTTCCCGATCTGCGTGATCGCGCGGGGCTCGTTGCCGAGGATCGAGCCGTCGATCCGGTTGCCGCCGTTCGCAAACGTTGCATAGGCCCGCGCCATCTCGAGCGGGTTCGCAGACTCTGCGCCGAGGCCGATCGCGAAGTAGCTGTTCAGCTTGCTCCGGATCCCAGCCTCGCGCGCCGTCGTCGCGATGTTCTGCGGCCCGACGATCGAAGTCAGCTGCGCGTAGACCGAGTTGTCGGAGTGGACGGTCGCCGAGGTCAGGTCGATCGAGCCGAGGTACTCGCCCTCGTAGTTGTTCACCTGCCAGAGCTTGTCGCCGAGCGGGATCACGACCGGATGCGAGGTGAAGTGCGTCGCGGGCGAGATCCCTTCCTTGAGCGCGGTCGCGAGCACGAACGGCTTGAACGCCGAGCCCGGCTGCCGCTCACCCTGCACCGCGAGGTTGAATTGGCTCTCCCGGTAGCTCGACCCTCCGACCATCGCGAGCACCTTTCCGCTCTTCGGCTCGATCGCCACGAGGGCTGCCTGCGGCCCGCGCGGGTCGGTCAGGACCTTGGAGATCGCCTTCCGCGCCATCTTCTGGAGCCCGAGGTCGAGCGTCGTTTGGATGCGAAGCCCGCCGCCGAAGACCGCGCCCGGCCCGTACTCCGGGTCGGAGATCAGCTGCTGCTTGACGTAGTTGATGAAGTACTGGCCCTGGGTCTCGCGCGTCCCGGGCAGCCGGACCTCGTCGGGGCCGGGGAGCGCCGCGCTGCGGGCGGCGTGGTACTGGTCGGCGGCGATGATCCTCTGCTGGAGCATCTGATCGAGGACGACGCGGCGCCGCTCCTTCGCCGCTTTCGGGTTCGTCACCGGGTCGAACAGCGACGGGTCCCGCGGAATCCCAGCGAGGAGTGCCGCCTCCGGAAGGGTCAGTTTGCTCGCCGGCTTCTGGAAATACGTCAGCGCCGCCTGCCCGATCCCGTACGCGCCGTTCCCGAAGTAGATCGTGTTCAGGTACGCGGTCAGGATCCAGTCCTTGTCGTCCCGGTGGCGCTGCTCGAGCTGCCACGCGAGCGCAGCCTCCTTGAGCTTGCGCGCGATCGAGCGGTTGTCGGCCACGTAGGCGTTCTTGATGAACTGCTGCGTGATCGTCGAGCCGCCCTGCACGACGGCCTTGTGCTCGATGTCCGCGAGCAGCGCGCGGCCGATCGCGTGCAGGTCGACGCCGTTGTGCTCGTAGAAGCGCTTGTCCTCGATCGCGACGATTGCCTGCTTCATGATCGGCGCGATCTGATCCGAGTTCAGGATGACGCGGCTCTCCTTGCCGCGCAGCACCGCGAGCAGATTGCCGTTCCGGTCGTAGATGTATCCGTCGTGCGCGATCTTCTTCTGGTGCGCCGGGTCGTACTGCGGAAGCTGGCTCGCGATCGCGGTCATCAGGCCGAACGTGAACGAGGCAAGCCCGAGCACGCCCAGCACCAGGACGAGTGCCAGGAGACGGAGCTTGCGGATGCGGCGCCCGTTCGTCTTTCGCGCCGGCTTGGTGCTGCGGCGAAATCGCAAGGGGCGGAGTCTAGACTCGCTGCGTGGACATCGCGGCGCTGATCCGTAACGCAACCGCAGTGCTGCCGGAGGGCGCGCTCGAGGAGAAGCTGAAGCTCGACCGGCCGCTGCGCGTGAAGCTCGGCATCGACGTCACCGCCCCGGACGTGACCCTCGGGAACGGGGTGCCGCTGCGCCGCATGAGGGCCTTCCAGGACGAGGGGCACATCGGCGTCCTCATCGTCGGCGACTACACGACTCGAATCGGAGATCCCTCCGGGCGCAAGACCGAGCGGCCGATGATCGATCCCGCGGTGATCGACGCCAACGCCCAGCGCTACTTCGAGGCCGCGTCGAGGATCATCGACCCCGAGCGCACGGAGCTCCGCTTCAACAGCGAGTGGCTGGGCAAGCTCGACTTCGCCGAGATCCTGCGACTGACGAGGACTACGACCGTCGCGCGGATCCTCGAGCGCGACGACTTCCACAAACGCTTCGGAGCGAACGAGCCGATCTCGATCTCGGAGCTCCTGTACCCGATGATGCAGGCCTACGACTCGGTCGCCGTCGAGGCGGACATCGAGCTCGGCGGCACCGACCAGACGTACAACCTGCTCATGGGTCGCGAGGTCATGTCCGCGTACGGGCTCGAGCCCCAGGTTGCGCTCACGGTTGCCTACCTCGACAGCTGGGACGGCACGGGCATGAGCGCCTCGCGCGGGAACTACATCGGCCTGCGGGAGGCACCGGACGAGCAGTTCGGCAAGACGATGCGGATCCCGGATTCGCTGCTCGAGCAGTGGTACCGGCTCGTCATGGAGCGTGAAGACGTGCCGGGCGATCCGATGCAGGCCAAGCTCGAGCTCGCGCGCTTCATCGTGCGCCGCTCACACGGGGAGGAGGCCGCGCAGGCCGCGGAGGAGCACTTCACGCGCGTGGTCCGCGAAGGCGCGGCCCCCGACGAGGTGCCGGAAGCGGTGCTCGCGGGCGACGGCGAGGTCCATCTGCCGGCGCTGCTCGTCGAGCATCTCGGCATCGGCTCGACGAGCGACGCACGTCGGCTCATCTCCCAGGGCGCGGTCAAGGTCAACGGCGAGACGGTCACCGACCTCGACGTGCCGCTGGAGACGCTCGACGGCGCTCTCGTCCAGGCTGGAAAACGCCGTTTCATGCGCTTTCGCGCTGCTTGACACCCCCCTTCGTGCTGCTACCATTCGTCGGCTGCTCGACGAGCGGCGTAAGACGGTTCTGTAACTCGACACTGGAGCGCCTTCGGACGCACTCGGATACGACGCAAGTACCCGACACCTCTGGAGGCCTCTGGCGCGAGTCGGAGGCTTTTTTACGCCCCTCGCACAGCAACGGTCTTTGAAAACTCAACAGCGTGAAACGTCGAGACCTCGAGTCGTCACACCGACTCGAGGCTTAACAACTCGTCATGCCCTCGATCGTTGGGGGCCATGACCTTTGAGCTTCAGGCTCATCGCGAAGCTGTCTAGCCGGCGCCTTCGGGTGCCGCGTGACAACCAACTTCACGGAGAGTTTGATCCTGGCTCAGGACGAACGCTGGCGGCGCGCTTAACACATGCAAGTCGAGCGATAACCATGGCTTCGGCCATGGGGAGAGCGGCGAACGGGTGAGTATCACGTGAGTGATCTGCCCTCGACACCGGGATAGCCCGGGGAAACCCGGATTAATACCGGATGGCCTGTCGAGCCCACGGGCTCGTTAGAAAAGATGGCTTCGGCTTTCGGTCGAGGAGGAGCTTGCGGCGGATTAGCTTGTTGGTGAGGTAACGGCTCACCAAGGCGACGATCCGTAGCTGGTCTGAGAGGACGATCAGCCACACTGGGACTGAGACACGGCCCAGACTCCTACGGGAGGCAGCAGTGGGGAATCTTGCGCAATGGGCGAAAGCCTGACGCAGCGACGCCGCGTGAGGGAAGAAGGCCTTCGGGTTGTAAACCTCTTTCAGGAGGGACGAAGCTACTCGGGTTAATAGCCCAGAGGGTGACGGTACCTCCAGAAGAAGCCCCGGCTAACTACGTGCCAGCAGCCGCGGTAATACGTAGGGGGCAAGCGTTGTCCGGAATCATTGGGCGTAAAGCGCGTGTAGGCGGCCAGATAAGTCCGCTGTGAAATCTCGAGGCTCAACTTCGAGCTGTCGGTGGAAACTGTCTGGCTAGAGTCCGGAAGAGGAGAATGGAATTCCTGGTGTAGCGGTGAAATGCGCAGATATCAGGAAGAACACCCGTGGCGAAGGCGGTTCTCTGGGACGGTACTGACGCTGAGACGCGAAAGCGTGGGGAGCGAACAGGATTAGATACCCTGGTAGTCCACGCCGTAAACGATGGGTGCTAGGTGTGGGCGGTGTCGACTCCGTCCGTGCCGAAGCTAACGCATTAAGCACCCCGCCTGGGGAGTACGGCCGCAAGGCTAAAACTCAAAGGAATTGACGGGGGCCCGCACAAGCAGCGGAGCATGTGGTTCAATTCGACGCAACG
>CAWCEN010000003.1:0-492419 GCA_963794605.1 uncultured Actinomycetes bacterium | reverse complement strand
AAGCGGCGCCCGGGGACCGGGCGCCGCAATGACGGGTGAGCTGGATTACTTGAACTTGAGCGACTCGACGATCGGCATCCCCTCGACCATGAGCGCGTCGAAGTTGGCCGGGTCGCGGGCGAGGAGGTCGACGAGGAACACGTCGCCGTCGCCTAGGTCGAGCAGGACGATCCGCATCTTGTCGGTCCGCCACAGGCCCGGCTGCTCCAGGCCCTGCAGCTTGTCATGTCTCGGCCGGTCTCGGTGAACAGCATCAGGATGCGGTCCGGGACTTCGGGGCAGCGCCCTGTCCACGAGGGTGCCATCGAGACGTCGACCATCTGGCCGGAGTGACCATCGATCGTGATCGGTTGTGGGGTGCTGGCCGTCAGCCCCGGATGCTGGGTGACGTAGGCGATCAACTCGCCGACCGACCTGCCCGTGTCCGGCTTCACCTGCGGCTCACACGTCTCGTCCTGGAGCGCGATGCCTGGTCGCGCGTAGAACTCGATGAGGTCCTTCGTTCCGTCCTTCGCGTCCGATGCGACCGCGTAGTCGGCGCTCCGCATGAGACCCGAGTTGTCGGGATAGTCGGACGTATTCGACCAGCCGTCGGGCACCGTGTACGAGAACGCCCCGTAGTTGGCCGTCCATGGCTCGCCCTCGTCCAGCCGCGGCCCGATGAACTGCGACTTGTACGTGCCGGCCTCGAGGTCGCCGAGGCAGCTGTTGTCGGGGTTGCGGCAGGCAGATCGCTCCCACTCGCCCTCGAACGCGGCGCGGCTAGCTGCGCAGGCGTCCTCCGATGCCGTCAGCTGGAGCTGTGTGCCCTTCGGCGACAGCGTCCACGCGTAGAGCCCGATATCGCCCGGCAAGCAGTCGCCTGTCGAGTTGCGGGCGACGAGGCGTAGCACGCCCGGATCGCTGGCGGTGATGTCCGATAGGAGGAACTCAGGCTGGTCGATGTTCAGCTCCACTGTCGACGGCCCGATCTCCAGGAACGACCGATCCCGGCCGACCGGCAGGCCCGGGCGCCTCGACGACCTCTCCGAGCCACGGGTATTGCAGCTCCTCGGGACTGAGCGCGGCGCTTGGCGGCGCGGCGCTTTGCGAAGCGCTGGCTGCCGGCGACGGCGACGGCCCGCCGGGGGTTGGTGCCCGTCCCACCTTGTTAACGCAGGCCGCCCCCGACGGCCAGCACCGTTGCAGCCGCGACGGCCGCAACCATGGAAAGTCGGTTCATGTTCGGAAACCTCCGGGTGAGCCATCGCCACGGCGGCCGCCCTGGGGCGTCGTGTCGACGGCCTGGAGGACGGCGCGATCGTCCGCTCGGGCGCCTCGTTCGGCATCAGGTCGAGCCAGGCCGAGCGAGTCGATCGAAGTCCCGTCGTCGGTCATGCCATCCGTCCTTCGGTGGCGACCGGCGCCGCGTCGGCCTCGATGGCACGCGCAGCATCCTGGTCGCGTAGTGGAGTCGCGAGCGGGCCGTCCCGGCCGGGATGCCGAGGGTCTCGGCGATCTCGACCAGGGACAGCCCGAGGTGGTGGTGCAGGACGAATACCGCCCGATGCTCGACCGATACGCGGCGGAACGCGCGGTCGAGCGCATCGCGCTCGACGATCGAGAGCAGGCCTCCGGCCCGTCCGGCCCGTCGACCGGCAGGACCCGGACGTTGGCCGTCCACGACCGGCGACGCCTGGCCTCGGCGTAGCAGGCGTGGACGAGCAGCCTTCGGACCCAGGCTTCGAAGCGGTCCGGATCGCGGAGCGTCGGGAGCTGGCGCCAGGCCGTGACGAGGGCGCCCTGCAGGGCGTCCTCCGCGAGGTCGGCGTCGCGCAGGATCCGCGTGCCGATCGCGTACAGCCGGTCGCTGGTCGCGCCGACCAGGACGCGAACGCCTCGCGATCGCCGTCACGGGCACGAACGACGAATCTTCCACCCGGGACGACCTCAGTGCCCGCGCCGGTTGCGTCGCGGTCACCCCCAATGAGTGTGACGACTGGTGGAAACGTTCAGATCACGATGGAGATAGCCGCTCCTGCGGGCGGCGGGAGGAGCTCCGCGTCAGGACGACGCCGGCCACGATCACGAGCCCGCCGAGCACCTGGCCGGGCCGGATCGCCTCGGCCATGAAGATGGCCGCGAGGACGACCGCGAGCGCCGGGATGAGGTACTGCAGCGCCGCCGTCCGGGTCGGACCCACGACTTTGACACCGTTGAGGACGACGACGTTCGAGATCCCAGCCGACAGCAACCCGGAGTAGACGATCGCACCGGCGACCTCAGGGCCTGCCTGACCCAGGTCGATCGTTCCGAGCTGGAGTACCGCGACGGGCGCCAGAACCGCCGTACCCGCGACCGTCGACCAGGCCGTCGCCCGGAGCGGCGAGATACGCCGCAGGTATGGCCCCGCGTACGCCGTGTAGATCGACCAGCAGAACGCCGCGCCGAGCGTGATCACCTCACATCGGCCCGTGGCTCGGGTAGCGGTGTCAGAAAACGGGCTCGGCGCCGAGGGAGAGCCAATCGCCCGAAGCGCGACACCAAAGGATGGCTAGCCCGGCGGTTGGTCGGCTGCCAACCTGCCGGCGGGCGAATTCCAACGGCAGCCTAAGCTTGTAGAGGTTCAACCGGTACGACAGCGGACGCGGGTTCGATTCCCGCCGCCTCCATCGCAGGGTTTCCAGCTCACCTGTGACTTCTGAGTCAAGCGTCGTCAATTCGGGCGACGCTTGTGCATGACGAGCCTCGGCTGCACGTTCCAGGGCCTCAGCCAGCTCATCCAGCTCGACCTCATCGGTGTACTGCTGGGTCGTGTCCGGCCGCGAGTGGCCCATCAAAGCCTGTAGCGCGGCAACGTCACGGCCGCTCTCGCGCAGGAACCGGTTCGCGAAGCCGTGCCGCAGCTGGTGTGGCGAGAGCCGCCGCACGCCCGCTCGCTCGCACACGCGCCACACCATTCGCATTAGTGCCTGATCGCTCGCAGGCTGCTTAGGATCCTTCCGCCGCCGCTCGCGCTCATAGGCTGACACCCACTGCTCGACCTCGACCGTGAACACGTGGTCGTCGAGCTCGGGCTGCAACTGACGGAAGCTCGCGCGGAGCTCATCGACCACGTCGGGATCGAGCGGAAGCCAGTGCCAATGGTGACCCTTCCGGTGCACGCGCGCGCGGCCGCGCACCAGGTCGAGGTCTGCCCATCGGCAGCCGATGACCTCAGATCGTCGTGAACACTCGGGCACACCAGGCACTCATCGCTTGGGCTGCGAGAATGGGTTCGTGGCCGAAGCGCGGCTTGAGGAGTCCGGCTCCGGACTTGCACCAGTCACGGAGGGCTGGTTCGTCGTCAACGTGCGCGATGCCGAGTGGTTCTCTTCGGAGACGAGAGGCGCGGCGTGCTGGTTCGAGAGCGAGTACGGCGATCCGCCGGTCGAGTTCGCGCAGCTTGGAATCAACGTGACTGTCCTGGAGCCTGGCCAGAGCGGCGTCTATCACGCCGAGTCGAATCTAGAGGCGTTCCTCGTTCTGGCCGGCGAGTGCAGGCTGCTCGTCGAGGGCGAGGAGCGACGCCTCCAGCCCTGGGACTTCTTCCACTGTCCCCCCTGGACGGAGCACGCCTTCGTGGGTGCTGGCGACGGGCCGTGTGTGATCCTGATGGTCGGTGCACGCTTGGGCCCGGAAGGGCGGTACCCGGTGTCGGAGCTCGCGGTGCGCTACGGCGCGAGCGTGGAGAAGGAGACATCCGATCCGGGGCAGGTCTATGCGGCGGCCGAGCGGTTCCGGCGAGAGCGGCCGCCGTACTGGTCCCGCCTGCCCTGGGGCTAGGTCTTCAAGGGAACATCCCCGCACCGCCTGGCATGCGTCGGCGCAGGGTTCATGTGACATTCCCGCACACTGGCCCACCCGAGCGTTCGGAGAGTGTCGGGCGGCGCAGAACGGCAGATTATGTGCGGCTGATCGTCGAGCGAGAAGGCGCGTTGGGCGCGTTCGCGAGCGTTCCTGAACGGCACATGCGTGGCACGATCGACCCGCGTCGAGGAGGATGGGTTCGCCGGGCGGACCCTTCGTCGGGTGCGCTGGTGGGCCATTGCCATGACCGGAATCGAAGCCTCGACCTCTCACCCTGCCTTGCCGCGCTGGTTTGGACCTAGAGCCAGCCCAGATGATCCGGCCGTCTCGGCCCTGATCGCCCGCGTCGCGCGAGGGGCCGGATGGGCAGACATCGGCGGTGCGTTCAACCTCAACCTGCGGATAGACGCTGAGCCGCCGGTTGTCCTTCGGGTTCATAGGCCCTGGGTCCGCCGCGGCCGGGTAGCGGGACTGCGGCGCTTGCGGGAACGGCTCCAGCGCGCGCAAGTCCGCGTCGCTCGGCCGATTCCGATTTCCGGCGGCGACCTCCTGAGGGTCGCTGATCGTTGGGCTGAGCTTGAGGAGTTCATCGATCACGTCCAGCCACGGGCGGGCGAGGACTCCTTCGTCCGCCTATTCGAGGAGCTCGGACGCATTCACACTGCACTCAAAGCAGTCTGGGAGCCCGGTCTGCCCGAACCCCTCGACGACCACAGAACACTACGGCAACTGCGTTACTCGGTCGGCTTCACACGCCGCACGCTCGGACCCCGCAGCGAGCCGGTCGTGCATCGGATGCGCCAACTGACCGGCGAGCTCTCCAAGCTCCGGAAGGAGGTCGAACTGCCATGCGCTCCGATTCATGGGGACTACAAATTGGGCAACGCGGGAGAACTGTCTGACGGCTCATGGGCCACCTTCGACCTGGATTTCGCGAGGGTCAGGGAGCGGCTGTACGACATCGCGGCCAGCCTGAACCACGTCGCAGAGAGCGGCCCCGATGGCGTGGGCCAGCCCGTTGAATTGCTCGAGCCGCGACGACTGCTCGACGCCTACGAAAGCACGGCTCCGGAACCGCTGACTCGCGACGAGCACCGTTGGCTCCCCGGGGCTCTAGCCCTTGTACCCTTGCACTGGGCTGCCACCGCAGGGCTCGTGGGCGACGGAATCCACGAGGCCGAAAGCGCAATGACCGCCGCCGAGGCCTGGTGGTCGCGCCGAGCTGAACTCTCGTCGTAGTCCGGCGGCCGTGACCGTCACGCTAGCGACCGGCTCACGTCGGACGCCGCCGTCGCGCCGTTCACGGCCCCCGCACCGGAACCGGCAGACGATCCAGCAGGCAGACGGCGACCAGCTCGTCCCACGGATCCAGCCCCGGATCCTCAATGAGCCCGGAGAGCCACGCCCACACGATCCGCGCGATTCGCAGGTTCCGCATTGTGCAGCCGCTCTTGGCGGTGAGCTTCCGACTCACGTAGTTCAGCAGCGTCGGGCCCGCACTCTTCACCGTCTCCGTGAGCTCGAGCGACCCGTCAGGCTGCCACTTCGCTAGGTACTTGCTCAGGTAATTCGCCGCCTGCTCAGCCGGTCGCGGGGCACGCAGCGGCTTCCGGTCAACCCAGCCGAAGCCCTTTGACTCAGCCAGTTCCGACAGCGCCGCCACGTACTCGTACGCCCACGCGCGCTCGATCGCCGTCCATCCCGAGTACCACGTGAAGGTGCCAAACGCCACGCATCTGGAGCTCCCACTCGTACATCAGGACGCCGCCCTTGGTCTCCGCGCCCAGCCGGCGAATCGCACGATCCGCGCGCTGCTTGCACATACGGTTGAGCTCGCGCCACCAGCCGCGCGATCCCTCGTTCCAAATCGCCGCCGCCTTCTCGACGACCCGGCAGCCCCTCGGCCCCGAGCACCGCTCGCCCGCAGTGTGGCGGCAGTTACTCCGATCCCATATGAGTCCCGCCTCTTCACCAGGCGCCGTTACCGCGACCACGCAGCTGAGCCCGCCGTACGTCTGCAGGTTGACGCGGATCTTTCGCATTGTGTCTCGTGCCCACGTCGGCGCGTACGCCGGACAACGGCGCCGTCGGCAGCGCGACACGATCAGTGGCAACAGCTGTCCGCAGTGCTCGCAGCGCGTATAGCCGCGCGCCTCCAGCCAGCGATCCTCTGCGCTCCGCTCCGGCGCCGCGAAGCCAGCGTTAGGCTCAGCCAGACGTTGCCACGACGGGTGCGATCGAGCTGCACAGCGCCTCGTTGAAACGCCGCTGGCGGATTAGGGGCTAAGGGCCCGAACGCTCTTGGGCGTCTCGACGTGCGTCTAGCTCGGCCTGGGCCTTTTCGGCGAGCTCGCGGAGGCGGCGGACACTCGGGCGGTTGTACGCCTCGCGGTGGATTTCCTCGAGGCGCTGCTTACTGATCCTCTTCGGCTTCACCGTTTTCCTGGAGTAGTTCTCGGATGATCGTCGCTTCTGCGGTGATGTCCGCGATGTCGAAGAGCATAGCCACGACCTCTTTCGCGCGAGATCAGCGGTTCCGGTTCGACGTTGCTCACGAGTGCATCGTCGCCGGGCTGTATCGACAGCGCAAGATGCCCGAAATCGACCCGTCCACCTCGAATGACCGGCGGCCCTCGCGCCTGCCCGAACCGGCGAAATCTTGCGCCAGAAGCGGGTTTCAGCGCCCTGTTTTGGTCTTCACCAGCCGGGTACCCGAGTAGAGACATCCGAGGACGAAGGGGGTTTCACCATGGCAGTTGTCGAACTGTGGACTTTCAACGTGATGACGAATCCTGCGATGGATCTGTCGAGCGTCGATCTGACCGGGTTCAAGGTCGAGGCGAGCGACGGAGAGATCGGCAAGGTGGATGAGGCGACTCACGAGGCTGGTGGGAGCTTCGTCGTCGTCGACACCGGGCCGTGGATCTTCGGCAAGAAGGTGATGCTTCCGGCCGGCGTGATCCGCGACATCGATCTCGACAACGAGGAAATCTTCGTCGACCGCATGAAGGACGAGATCAAGAACGCGCCCGAGTTCGACGAGACCCGTTATCAGGACGAGACCTACCGAGGCGAGCTCGGCGACTATTACGGTGCTCGCCGACAGGACAGCGCAGGCGAGCGCTTCTAGAGAGCGCCGTCTCGTTCGAGAGGACCTTGCGAGGCTCCGCGAAACGCGGAGCCTCGCCCGTATTCGGGCCAGCCTACGAGGCGGTAGCTCGGTGGAGGTGCCAGGTGCCCGGGATGCCTTTGAGGTCGTGCTCGCCGGCATCTTCGAACCCGAGCCCGCTTCCGGCGATGAGATCCTTGACGGTCCGCGACACCAGGATCTCCGACCCGCCTGCCTTGGCGGCGATCCTGGAGCCGATCGTGACCGCGAGACCGCCCGGCTTGCCGTCGATGACCTCGCATTCGCCGATGTGCACCCCCGCACGTGTCTCGATGCCCAGGCTCGAGACGCTTTCAGCGATCTCGTGCGCGCAGTGGATTGCGCGGGCGGGCCCGACGAAGCTCGCGAAGAACCCGTCGCCCGCAGTGTCGTGCTCCGTTCCTTCCCAGTGCGAGAGGGACTCGCGCACAGCTGCGTGATGTGCGAGTACGAGCTCCCTCCAGCGGCGGTCCCCGATCTCTGCCTGCTTACGTGTCGAGTCGACGATGTCCGTGAAGAGGACCGTCACGAGGACGGTGGAGATCGTCGACCGTCGCTCGATGCCTGCCAGCTCGCGGATGATCGCGATCTGCTCGTCGATCTGCATGCCTGACCGACCCTCGAGCACATGGACCGTTGCGTTCGGCATCAGAGACGCGACGTAGTCCGCTTCGTCCTTCTCGGCCTGGGCATCCGCCTCGCCGACGATCAGCGCCGTGGGCGTGCGCACGCTCGGGAGGATGTCCCGCACGTCCGTCTGCCACAGGATCCGGGTCAGCGTCTCGGCAACGTCGGGGCTGAACGTGTTGCGCGTGATCCGTGCGTAGCGCCTCACGGCATCCTCGTCGACCGCCAGAGTGTGACGCTCGTCGTGCGGGACGCCAAGGCGCTGGGCCGCACGGTTCTGCGCCTGCTCGCGGGCCTGCTCCGTCGTCCCCCAGCTCCTCGCCTCTACGAGGGCGGCCTCGAAGGCATCTGGCCCCTGTCCCCACGGATAGTCCGGCGCCCATGCCAGCCTCGGGCGCGGATAGTTCCAGACGAGGCCGGACGTGCGGTCCGGATATGTCGCAGCGAACAAAGCGTGCATCGCCCCCGTCGAAGCTCCGGCGCCGAGGACCGGCGCCTCGGATCCGATCACGTCGAGCACGGTCAGCAGGTCTGCAGCGCGCGTTTCGAGGTTCGGCGGCGGAGCCTGGCGCGTCGAGGCGCCGCTGCCGCGACGGTCATGGATGATCAGGCGGGCGAACTCGGTCAACCCTTTCAGGAGTGGGCCCCAGTCCGGTTCGTCCCAGATCAGGTCGACGTTCCCCGCAAAGGCATGCAGGTCCATGACCATGTCGACGGGCCCTGATCCGACGACCTGGTATGCGAGGTAGATGCCGTCCGACGTCGTCGCGAATCGGGTCTCGTGCGTCACGGAGGCATTTTCAATTCGGGGCCGGTGGGTTTGATGCCACATTGTCTCTCCGCGCGGGCATCGAGACCCCCGTTTCTTCACGGGAGTATCCTGTCCCTAATTGCGCTCAAGAGCTAGAAGAGGAGGAAGCATGCGCTCAGCGTGGAGAGGCCTCGCGATCGTGGGCCTGGCGAGTCTGGCGCTCTTCGTGGTTGCCGCTTGCGGCGGCTCGGACAACGAAAGCAGCAGTACGACCACGGAATCATCGTCCGGCACTCCTGAGATCGGCGTCGACGATTTGACGGCCGACTTCTCGGCGATGGCCAAGCTCAAAGACCTTGCGAGCGAGGGCGAGGGAATGATCGGGGTCTTGCTCCCCGACACGACGACGTCGACGCGCTACGTCCAGTACGACGCGCCGAACCTGAAGAAAGCCTTCGAGACCGCTGGGCTCTCTTCCGACCAGTTCAAGATCCAGAACGCACAGGGCAGCACGAGCACGATGCAGCAGCAGGCCGAAGCTCTCATCACCTCCGGCGCCTCGGTGCTCCTGATCGACCCGCTCGACCCGGGATCGGGAGCTGCCATCGAGGAGAACGCAGTGTCGAAGGGCCTGAAGGTGATCGACTACGACCGCCTCGTGACCGGAGGCCCCAAGGATCGGTACTACGTCAGCTTCAACAACGTAGAAGTGGGCCAGCTGATCGGCCAGGGCGAGGTCGACTGCATCGACGCCTGGAAGGTCAACAAGCCGCAGGTCCTGGTGATGAGCGGCGACCCGACGGACAACAACGCGAAGCTCTTCGCACAGGGCTACAACGGCGTGCTCAAGCCGCACTTCGACGACGGGTCCTATACGAAGGTGGGCGCGCCGGCCGGCACGTGGGATGGGCCGACCGCGGCCACGACCTTCGAGCAGCAGTACACCGCGCACCCCAACATCAACGCGGTCGTGATGCCCAACGACAACACCGCGAACGCGGTCATCTCCGTGCTGTTGAAGAACAAGATCCCGGCGAAAACCTTCCCCGTCACCGGTCAGGACGCCGCCACGGATGGACTGCAGAACATCCTCAAGGGCTACCAGTGCGGCACCGTCTACAAGCCGTACTTCGCCGAGGCGCAGGCGGCCGCGGCGCTCGCGCTCTACCTCAGGGCCGACAAGACGCCGCCGTCCTCGCTCGTGAACGACACGACGCGGGACACGACGCTGAACGCGGACATCAAGTCCGTGTACACGAAGCCCTTCTGGGTGACGACGGAGAACATGAACGACACGGTCGTGAAGGACGGGACGATCTCAGCGGCCACGCTCTGCGCCGGCAAGGTGGCCAGCTTGTGTAAGGACGCAGGAATCCAATAGAGCCCAACTGGGCCGGGCCTCGCCTTCCGCAGGCGGGGCCTCGGCTCGGTCGTCAATCGGCAGAAGGGACTCGATGACGAGCAGCGGGAACGGCGCAGAGCCTCTCCTCAGCCTCCGTGGCGTCTCGAAGAACTTCGGGCCCGTGCAGGCGCTCATCGACGTCGACCTGGACATACGGGCAGGCGAGGTGACCGCGCTGATCGGCGACAACGGGGCCGGCAAGTCGGTGATGATCAAGTGCATCGCCGGGATCCACGCTCCGGAGCGCGGGGAGATCATCTGGGACGGAGAGCCGGTTCGGATTCGCACGCCTCGCGAGGCCGCCGCGCTCGGGATCGAGACCGTCTACCAGGATCTCGCCCTCTGTAACAACCTGGACATCGTGCAAAACATGTTCCTGGGACGGGAGCGAGAGAACGGCATCTTCCTCGACGAGGAGGGGATGGAGAAATCGGCCGGCGAGACCCTCTCCAGCCTCGCCGTGACGACCGTGCGCTCGATCCGCCAGCCGGTGGCCTCGCTCTCGGGCGGCCAGCGGCAGTCGGTGGCGATCGCGAAGGCCGTGCTCTGGGAAGCGAAGCTGGTGATCATGGACGAGCCGACGGCTGCGCTGGGCGTCGCCCAGACGCGGATGGTGCTCGACCTGACACGCCGACTCGCTGAGCAGGGCCACGCGGCGCTGTTCGTGTCCCACAACATGAACGACGTCTTCGAGGTCGCCGACCGGGTCATCGTGCTCTACCTCGGTCGCGTCGTCGCGCAACGTCCGGCGTCGGAGCTCGACCGGCAGATCGCGGTCGACCTGATGACGACCGGCCAGTCGGAGCGGCTCGCCAAGAACGGAGACGGCGCCTGATGGCCAAGGTCGACGAGACCCTCCCGCCGCCCGAGTCGGACGTGCAAACGGAGCAGGCGGCTCGCCAAGCCGAGCTCGCAGTTCCGGCTGAGATCGCGGCTGACTCGGTCGGCGAGTACCTCAGAACCGCGCTCGCCAGGGTCAAGGCCGGCGAGAGCGGTGTCCTGCCGGTAATCGCGGGGATGATCCTGATCTCGATCCTGTTCCAGTCCCTGGACTCGAAGTTCCTGACCGCCGGCAACCTCGTCAACCTGCTCGTCCAGGCTGCGGTCTTCAGCCTGCTGGCGATGGGGCAGGTCTTCGTCCTACTCCTCGGCGAGATCGACCTCTCGGTCGGGTTCGTCGCCGGCCTCGGCGGGGTGATCATGGCCGACCTCGCGAGCCCGGCCCACGGCTGGCCCTGGTATGCGGCAATTCCGGCCGCGCTCCTCGCCTGCGCGGGAATCGGCGTGCTCCAGGGAACGATCATTACGCGGATCGGCCTGCCCTCGTTCGTCGTCACGCTCGCCGGTCTCCTCTTCTGGCAGGGGGTTCTCCTGAAGATCCTCGGCGAGGGCGGGACGATCCCGATCCAGGACGACACGATCAACAACATCGCGAGCGCCAACATCAGCCCGCTTGCAGGCTGGCTCACCATGCTCGTGCTCGTCGCGGTGTTCGGTGCGACGCTCTGGCGGCGCGACTGGAAGCGGCGGCGTGCCGGCCTCGTCGCCCCGCCGCCGGCGGTCACCCTCCTGAAGATCGGCGGAGCGCTGGTGGGCGGCGTCGCGCTCGTCCTGCTCTGCAACCACGACCGCGGCATCCTCGTGCCGATCAGGGGGGTCCCATGGGTCGTGCTTCTCGTGGTCGGAGTGCTGGTCGTCTGGACGATCCTGCTCGGACGGACGACGCTCGGTCGCTACCTGTATGCGATCGGCGGCAACGCCGAGGCCGCGCGCCGGGCAGGCGTGAATCTCGCGAGGATCCGGACCATCGCGTTCATGCTGTGCAGTCTCACGGCCGGAATTGCAGGCATCGTGTACGCATCGCGGCTCAGGTCGATCTCCACTTCGATCGACGGCGGCACGCTCGTTCTCTACGCGGTAGCCGCCGCAGTGATCGGCGGCACGAGCCTGTTTGGCGGCCGGGGCAAGGCGATCAGTGGCGTGCTGGGCGGGATCGTGATCGCCGCGATCGACAACGGCATGGGCCTGCTGGGCTTCACGGCCGCATCGAAGTACATGGTCACGGCGCTCGTCCTGCTCGCCGCGGTGACGATCGACGCGCTCTCGCGGCGCGGCCGCGTCGAGGCCTGAACGGCACTAGGAATTGGCGCTCCGGGCGGTCGATTCCGCCCGTAGACGAGGGGAGAGCCCGTGCTCAGGCCGTGGATCGTTTCGCCGCTCGCGTGATCGCTCAGCGCCCGCGACCCGGAGCCGTCAGGCGCGCAGGCTTCCCGGTCAAGCTCGTCCTCAGCCGCCGCTAGCGCCCCGGCTCGGGCACCGCGATGTCGAGAACGGCAGAGTCGCTCCGTTCATTGGGTGACAAGTGCCAAAGTTGGGCCCGAGGGCCCCGAGCGGAGGAGGAGCAATGGCCAAATACCTGCTGGCAGTCAATTTCGAGGGCGGTGTCGTGGACACGCCCATGGAGGAGTGGAAGCCCGAGGAGATCGAGGCGCATCTCGACTACTACAGGGCGCTCTCGCAGGAGCTCAGGGAGAGCGGCGAGCTCGTGCAGTCGGAGATCCTGACCGGGCCGGACCTCGCGAAGATCGTGACCTCCGACGGCACGACGCCTGTGGTCACCGATGGGCCGTTTCAGGAGTTCAAGGAATGGCTCGCAGGCTTCCAGGTCTTCGACGTCGAGTCCGAGGAGCGGGCGCTCGAGATCGCGGCGAGACTCTCCGCGGTGCCCGGTCCCGACGGTGTGCCCACCCAGCAGCCGATCCAGGTTCGGCGGGTGATGGACGAGCGCATCTCGGACGCCGAGGGGATGCACGAATACCTGGAGACCGCGGCGGGCGAGCGCTGAACGTCACGCCACGTGTCGAGGACCTGCTGCGTGAGCTGGCGCCGCAGGTCCTCGGCACGCTCGTGCGCAGGTACGGCGACTTCGACACGGCCGAGGACGCTGTCCAGGAGGCGCTGCTCGCGGCCGCGACGCGCTGGCCGCAGGACGGTGTGCCCGAAGAGCCGCGCGGCTGGCTCGTGCAGACCGCGTCTCGAAGGCTGATCGACCAGTGGCGAAGCGAGCGGTCGCGGCGGGACCGGGAGGAGCTCGTTACGCGACAGGAGCCGCCGGCGCGTGAGGCCCCGGGCGAAGACGACACCTTGACCGTGCTCTTCATGTGCTGCCATCCCGCGCTCACCCCGGCATCGGCGATCGCGCTGACCCTGCGCGCGGTCGGCGGGCTGACGACGGCTGAGATCGCGAGCGCGTTCCTCGTCGACGAGACGACGATGGCGCAGCGCATCTCGCGGGCGAAGCGCCGCATCGAGGAGTCCGGAGAGCCGTTCCGGCTACCCAGCCAGGAGGAGCGACCGGTGCGCCTGCGCCTCGTGCTCCAGGTCCTGTACCTGATCTTCAACGAGGGCTATACGAGCAGCGCCGGCGAGGAATTGCACCGTGCGGAGCTCTCGGACGAGGCGATCCGGATGGCGAGGATGACGCATCGCGTGCTGCCCGACGACAGCGAGGTCGCGGGCCTGCTCGCGCTGATGCTGTTGATCGACGCGCGGCGCCCTGCGCGGACGACCGCGGACGGAGAGCTCGTCCCGCTCGCCGAGCAGGATCGGGCGCTCTGGGATCACGCGCAGATCGCCGAAGGGACGGCGATCCTCGACGGCGCGATGGGCAAGCCGCCGCTCGGCGAGTACCGGATCCAGGCTGCGATCGCGGCCGTGCACGACGGCGCGGTGCGGGCCGTGGACACCGACTGGACGCAGATCCTCGCGCTCTACGGCTTGCTCGAGGAGCTGACGGACAACCCGGTGGTGACGCTCAACCGGGCGGTCGCCGTTGCGATGGCCGAGGGACCGACGGCGGGGCTGGTCGTGCTCGACTCGGTCGACGAGCGGCTGGCCGGCTACTACCGCCTCGACGCGGTGCGGGCCCACCTGCTGGAGATGGCCGGCGACACAAAGGGCGCGTTCCAGCACTACCGCGCCGCGGCCAACCGCACGACGAGCCTTCCGGAGCAGCGCTACCTGTCGATGAAGGCGGCGCGGCTCAGGCAGGGAGAGACAGAGCGGCCCGCCGCCGGATAAGCACGCGCCACGCAACGCCGATCGCGAACATCGACAGCCCTGCGACGACCGCGCTGAACGGAAGCGTGGCTACGAGTGTCACGCAGCCGACGAGCCCGATCGCGTTCAGCGCGCGCGGCCAACGGCGCCACTCGCCGCGCTGGGTCCACGCCGACGCGTTGGCGATCGCGTAGTACGTCAGCACGCCGAACGACGAGAACGCGATCGCGCCGCGCAGGTCAGTCGTCAGGACGAGGATCGTGACCGCCGTCGCGACCGCGAGCTCGGCGTGATCCGGCACGCGGTAGCGAGGGTGGACCGAGGACAGCCAGCGCGGAAGATCCCCCTCGCGGGCCATGGCCAGAGTCGTCCGCCCGATTCCCGCTATCAATGCGAGCAGGGCGCCGAGGCTCGCGACCGCCGCGCCGATGTCGACCAGTGGCACGGCCCAGTCCGCCCCTACCGACCGGACCGCGCTCTCGAGCGGCGTCACGCTCGCTGCCAGTGTGTCCGGGCCGAGCACGAGCAGCACCGACGCGGCGACGACGACGTAGACGGCGACTGTGATGCCGAGCGCCAGCGGAATCGCGCGCGGGATCGTCCGCCGCGGGTCGCGAACCTCTTCGCCGAGCGTCGCGATCCGCGCGTAGCCCGCGAACGCGAAGAAGAGCAGTCCCGCCGACTGAAGCACTCCGTAGAGGCCGTGGGGAAGCGTCCAGGTCAGGTTGCCCGTGCTCGCGTCGCCGCTGCCGAGGATCACGCCGACCACGATCGCCAGCACAACGAGCGAGACCGCGACGAGGACCATCGTCAGGCGGGCCGTCCGCGTGATGCCGCGCAAGTTGACCCCGGTGAGCGCGACGACAGCGGCGGCCCCAACAAGGCGCTCGAACCACCTCGGCCCGGGCACCGCGTAGGCGGCGAACGTCAGCGCCATCGCCGCGCAGGACGCCGTCTTGCCGATCACGAAGCCCCAGCCGGCGAGGAAGCCCCACCACTCGCCGAGCCGTTCCCGCCCGTAGACGTACGTTCCGCCCGAGGTCGGGTACTGCGCGGCGAGCTGCGCGGAGGCGACCGCGTTGCAGTAGGCGACACCCGCCGCGAGCGCGAGGCCGACGAGCAGGAGGGCTCCTGCTGACCCAGCCGCTGGGGCGAACGCCGCGAACACGCCGGCGCCGATCATCGAGCCGAGCCCGATGACGACGGCGTCTAACGTCCCGAGCCGCCGCGCGAGCTGCGCCTGCTCCGTCACAGAGCCTGAGCGATTCGCGTGGCCGCGTCCGCGAGCTCCTCGTCCGAGACGTTCGGCAGCACGTCCTCCCAGAGCGGGAGCATCATCCCTGAGGCCTCGAGCATCCCGAGCGGCCGAGGGATGAACCACACATGGAAGTGCGCGCCTCCGTCGCCCCAGCGATAGAGATGCACGCGGCCGACGTCGCCGAGCCCGAGGATCGCGCGCTCGACGCGGGCGGCCAACGGGCCGAACGCGGCGGCGGCTTCCGGCGACAGGTCGCTGAAGGAATCGACATGCTCGCGGCTCGCCAGCCAGACCGCGCCGGCGAGGCTGCCTCCGACCGGCGGGTGCAGGCTGAAGTGCTCGTCCTGCCAGACGGCCGCGGTCGCCTGGCCGGCGCAGAGGCCGCAGGGCTCGCCGCCGTCCTCTCCGCGCCGCGGAGGCTCGGGGATGACAGGCTCGCCGAGCTCGCGGACGGTCAGTGGCTCGGCATACGGGAGTTGCATGGTCATGGGTCAGGCTCCTTTCTCTTGAGCGACTGAAACGGGAGGGAGGATCCCGGCGGCACGCCTCGCGATCTCGATGAACGGCTTCAGCCGGGCGGTCAGGTCTGCCCGCGTTGCGCGGAACGCCTCGAGGCGCTGCTCCTCGGGGCCGTCGACCTCGCTCGGGTCCTCGAGGTGCCAGTGCAGCGAGCTGTGCGGGCCGGGCAGGGTCGGGCAGTCCTCGCGCGCGCTGTTCGACAGCGTGATGACGTAGTCGAAGCGACGGTCGAGCAGCTCCGTGACCGGCTTCGCCCGAGCCTCCTGCCAGTCGATGCCGACCTCGGCGAGGACGCGCACCGCGAAGGAGTGAACCTTCTTCGGGCTCGTGCCGGCCGAGGATGCGCCGAAGTCCGGGTCGCCGAAGCGGTGGAGGAGCGCCTCGGCGATCTGGCTTCGCGCCGAGTTTCCGTTGCACACGAAGAGGACACCGATCGGGACCGGGCTGGCCTGCCCGCGATCGACGGCCTCGAGCGTGCGCTCGAGGTCGACGAGCTCGATCTCGAGGCGCTCCAGTTCCTCGCGCTGCCGCGCGATGTTGCGCCTCTGCTGCTCGAGCGTCGAGGTCAGCGCGGGGTCCGTGACCTCGCCTTCGAGGCACCGGTCGACGAGGCGTCCGGCCTCGACCGGCGTGAGGCCGAGCCGCCGGAGCGCGAGGATCAGCGTCAGCCGAGAGAGGTCGGCGTCGCTGTACTCGCGGTAGCCGTTCTCGCGCCGCACGGGACTGGGGAGGACCCCAGCGGCCTCGTACCAACGGACGCCCGAGGGCGAGATTCCGGCTCTGCGTGCGAACGTCGAGATGTTCACGCCTCGACTGTAATCCTTACAGTGACTGTAAGGTCAAGCGCTCTGACGCAGCTCGGGGGCGCGTTGAGGCGATCGACTCGACGGGCGACGGCCGTTGAGTCGCCTTCGCAGCGGATGTGACAGGGTACTGCGCGAGGGACGAGGAGGGTTATGTCGGGTCGGCGGACAACCCTGCGGCAACTGGGTCGGATCGGGCCGGCGTTCGCGCTTGCAGGAGTCGTGGGCTTCCTGGTCGGAGCCTGCGGCGGTGGAGGCGGGAGCGGAGGCGCGATCGGCTCGAACACCGGCCTGACCGTGACGCGAACGGGTGTGACCGCAACTCGTCCGGCTCGTCCGCCAGCGCAGGCGCCTCCGGCGGCCGAGGCTCCGCCGCCGCCTGCTGTGCAACCTCCGGCTGCTCAGCCTCCGCCCGCTCCACTCCCTCCGCCGCCGCCTCCGCTTCTCCCAGCTCCGCCTCCACCTCCAGCTCTACTTCCGCCTCCTCCGCCTCCTCCTCCTTCTCCTCCACCACCACCACCACCACCACCTCCACCTCCACCTCCTCCGCCTCCGCCACCTCCACCTCCGCCCGCTACGACGTCTGACGGCGAGTCGTCCGGTGACTCGCCATGGCCGTGGATCATTCTTGGAGTCGTAATCGTCGGAGGAATGCTGCTCGGGTTCCTGCTCTGGCGCCGAAAGCGCGCGTCCGCTGCGTCGTGGGCCGGCCGCTTCGACGACCTGACGAGGCGCGGGTTCGTCGCCGTCGACGACGTGCTCGCGCAGGGCTCCGTCGTGACGGGACAGATCCAGGCGCTCGCTGCGGAGGCGAGAACCCTGGAGGCGAACGCGCCGGACGAGGCAGCCGGGGCCGAGGCGGGGCGCCTACGGGCTCAGCTGGATGATCTCGCCGAAACGCTCGAAGGCGACCGAACGCTCCGCCTCAGCTCGCCGCCCCCGACTGAGGAGCAGCTCTCCTACTCGACAGCTCTGATCCGCCGCAAGGTCCAGCAACTGCAGGGCATCCTTCGCCCGGCGCCGCCCCCCGGCCAGCCGCCGCCCGCCTAGGGGCTCTCGGCGATTGCGGCTGCGACGAGCGCCGCGTCCTCGCCAAACCCGGCCAGGGTCGAAGACTTGCGCTTGCGGAGAAAGTGGACGCCGATGAAGTAGAGTCCCGGCACCACGGTGCTCTGACCCTCCTCGTGCAGGGGAAACCCGAGCTCGTCGAACGCCTCCGGCCACGGGAGCCACGAGCCGTAGTCGGGCCGGAAGCCGCCCGCGAGGACGACTGCTCCGAAATCGGACACGTCGAGCGCCTCGGGAGCGTCCGCGGCGAACGGCTCGGGATCCGCGATCTCGGGCGGATCGAGCCCGCGTTCGTCGACGAGCGTGCGCACGAGACCCATGAACTGGCCGTAGCGCTCGTCTCCCCAGGCCACACTCTCCGCGAGGTCGGGCGCGAACCGAAACCGCCGGTCCGTCGTGCCGAGAAAGTGGCCGGCGAGAACGACGCCCTGGGCCTGCAGCGTCCGCAGATGGAGGTCGTGACCACCGCCCCGTCCAGTGGCCAGGAGGTTGGCGAAGAGACGGGCTTCGGGAGCCGGCAGGGATTCGACAGGCGCGTCGAGGAAGCCAGTCTCGAGCGCCCACCAGGTCAAGTCGTGCCCCCCGATTCGTCGCGGCAACCAGGGAGCCCGGCCGCACGCGACGACGACATCTCGTCCCGCCTCGTGGAGCTCCTCCGCGATCTGGCAGCCCGACTGGCCGCTGCCGACGACGAGCACGCGTCCGGACGGGAGCGCACGCTCATTCCGGTACTCGTTCACGTCGACCTGGAACAGTCCGGCCGGCAGCGTGTCCGTCGACGCCGGGCGGTGCGGCCGTTGAAACGCGCCGGTGGCGAGGACGACGGCACTCGCGTGTAGGCCGCCCTCGGACATGCGGAGGAGAAATCCGTCGTCGAGAGCTTCGATCGACGTGACCTCGGCGTTCTCGCGGACCGGAGCGTGGATGCCGGCCGCGTAGCGCTCGAGGTAGCCGACCATCTCGTCTCGCGGCATGAACCCGTCGGGGTCCGGCCCGTCGTAGTGGCCGTCGGGCAGCTGGACCGTCCAGTTGGGCGTGACGAGGCAGAAGCTGTCCCAACGGTCGCGCCACGTTTGGCCGACCCGACCTCGCTCGAGAACAATGTGCTCCACGCCTGCCTTCGTCAGTTCGCAGCTGATGGAGAGCCCCGCTGGGCCGGCGCCGACGACGACCACCGGGGCTGACTCGATCTTCACAACCGCATCTTCTCCAAATGGGCCGAGCGTTCGGCGAGCAGGCGATCCTCGGCCGCGTAGTCGAGGAGCGGCGCGAAGTACTCGTCGTCCGGGGCGGGCAATAGCTCCGAGCCCTCGGCGCCTCGCGCCGCGCCGACGAGCCAGTCGACGGTCTCCGCGACCGTGGCCGCGTAGTCGCCCGTCGGCTCGTAGCCGAGCGCGACCGCCGCGCTCGTGTCGAGGACGATCGGGTGCGGCGCGTCCCATGGAGTTCGGCCGACACCGTCGGCGGGCGAGTCGTCGAGGAGCACCTCGTCCCAGGAGTGGCCGAGCTGCCGCGCGATCGTGCGTGCGATCTCGAGAGCGCTCGGCGCATCCGGGTCGGCGCTGTTCAGGACCCGTGTGCCGGGAGATTCTGCGGCGACCTCGATCAGCGCGGCGATGTTGGCGGCCGCGGTCGTATGGTCGACGCCTGCGCCCCGGTCGGCGAGGAACACCGCCGGTCGCCGGTCGAGGACGCGCTTGACGAAGACCCACTCGCGCGGCTGTCGCGAGCCGGGCCCGTGGATTTTCGACGGCCTGAGCACCGTGACGGGACACCGGCTGTCGAGCAGAACCTGCTCCGCTGCGACCTTGTTCGCACCGTAGCCCTCGCGGGTCATGTAGTCGCCGCTCCCCGGCGCCATAGTCGGCTGCGTCTCCCGTATCGGGCCGTCGAATCGCGGCTTCGTCTCCGAGTTCGAGTGGTTCCCGTCGCCGTCGACGTAGACGGCCTTGCTCGAGATCATCACGGTCGAGCCCGCCTCTCGAGCCAGCGGCAGGAGCCTCCTCGCGTCCTCGGTCGTGAAGCACGCGCAGTCGATGAGCAGATCGGCGCCCAGACCGAACGCCTCGGCCAGTTGAGCGGCGTCGCCGCGATCGGAGGGCACGAACCTCGCTCCAGCTGCACCGAGGTCGGATGGAAAGTGAGCAGGGTCCCGGCCCGTGAGGTCGACCTGCCACCCGGCCGCGAGGAGCCGGCGGGCGGTCGCGCGCCCGATCGCACCCGTCCCAGCCAGCACGAGTGCTCGGCGCGTCAACCGAGCCAGTCTCTGACCCGCGACCCGTCGCCCAGCGCCTCGAACGAGCCGCGGTCGCGAATTGCGACGGCCGCGTCGGCCAGAGCCTGGACGGCCGTCCAGGTCAGGCTGCCGCCGACGCTGACCCGCTGGGCTCCGGCTCCGACGATCTCGTCGAGCGTGAGCCCTGGGCGCGCGAGGACGTTCACCGGCTTGGACACCGCCTCGCACACCCTGCGGATCTCATCCGCGGAGGCAAGCCCGGGCGCGTAGAGGACGTCCGCACCTGCAACCTCGAACGCCTGGAGCCGCGCGATCGTGTCCTCGAGGTCGGGGTGCCCGCGGATGTGGTTCTCCGCCCGAGCCGTGAGCATGAACGGCCAGCCGAAGCCACGCGTCGCTTCGACCGCCTCCGCGACCCTCTCGGCCGCATGGCCGAGCTCGTACAGGTGCCCGTCCGGGTCCCAGTCCTCGATCGAACCGCCGACCGCGCCCGTCTCGGCTACGCGGGTGACGGCCAGCACGGCATCTCGCGGCTCCGGGCCGTACCCGTTCTCGAGGTCGACCGAGATCGGCACGTCGACCGCGCCCGTGAGCGCTTCGACATGAGCCGCGACCTCGTCGAGGGTCACGCCCCCGTCCAGACGCCCAAGCGTGAACGCAAACCCGGAGCTCGTCGTCGCAAGCGCCTGGAACCCGAGGCTCTCGAGCACGCGCGCAGAGCCGGAGTCCCACGGGTTCGGAATCACGAACGGCTCGTCCTCGTGGAGCGCCTTGAACCGGGTCGCCCGCTCCTCCTGCGTGCTCACGCCATGACTCTGCCAGACACTCGCGCGGGGGATGCCGGTTCGGCGGTTCGGCCCTACGCTCAGAACAGGCTGATCGTTCCGCGCGTTCGGCCCTGACACCATGCGCGACCGCCCAACACGACCCATTCTGCTCGTTGCGGCTCTGGCCACGGCGCTGGTCGCCGTTGCCGTTGCGAGCGCGGCGACCGACGGCCGCCACGCGGCCCGGGCTCCAGCCGCAGTCCCGGGCTCGATCATCGTCGGCTTCAAGAGCAACGTGACCGCCAAGGGGCGGGCCGGCGTGCTGAATGCGGTCGGCGCGCGTCCGACGAAGCGCATTGCCCAGATCGACAGCACCGTCGTCTCGGTGAGACCAGCGAACACGAACTGGACGATCCGCACTCTCGAACAAGATCCGCGCGTCGCCTATGCGGAGCCGAACTTCATCCTCCACGCTGCCGACGCGCCCAACGATCCGTCCTTCCCGCAGGAGTGGGGCCTCAACAACACGGGCCAGCAGGTGAACTTCACTTCGGGCACGCCCGACGCGGACATCGACGGCAAGGAGGCGTGGTCCGTCTCGACGGGCAGCCCCGATGTCACCGTCGCGGTCATCGACACGGGCGTCGACGTCGCGCATCCCGACCTCGCCCAGAACATCTGGATCAACGAGGGTGAGAACTGCACCGGCTGCCGCACGAACGGGATCGACGACGACGGCGACGGCTACGTCGACGACTGGCGCGGCTGGGACTTCGTCAACCACGATAACGACCCGACCGACGACAACGGGCACGGGACGCACGTTGCGGGCTCGATCGCCGCGGCCGGCAACAACGGCGTCGGCGTGACGGGCGTCACGTGGAACAGCAAGATCATGCCGCTCAAGTTCCTCGCCTCGGACGGGTCCGGGTCGACCGAGGACGCGATCAGCGCGATCCTCTATGCGCGCGCCAAGGGCGTGCCGATCCTGAACAACTCGTGGGGCGGAGGCGAGCCCTCGCAGGCGCTCCAGGACGCGATCGAGCAGACGGACGCGAGCAGCGAGCTCTTCGTCGCTGCCGCCGGCAACGACTTCACGAACACAGACATCGAGCCGTTCTGGCCCTCGAGCTACGACATCCCGAACATCATCTCGGTCGGCGCAAGCGACCAGTTCGACCGCAAGGCCTGGTTCTCGAACTACGGCGTGCGCACGGTCGACCTCTCGGCGCCGGGCACGAACATCTACTCCACGTGGCGCGGCGGGACGTACCGCTTCGCCGACGGGACCTCGATGGCGAGCCCGCACGTCGCGGGGGCAGCAGCGCTCGTCAAGGCCGTGTTCCCGAACGCGAGCGGTGTCGGCCTGAAGGCGCTCCTCCTGCGCACGGTCGACCCAATTGCCGCGCTCAGCGGTGCGAGCAGGACCACGGGGCGGCTCAACGTCGACCATGCGGTCCGCTGCACGGGCCCGCAGGCCTGGATCGAGGCGCCGGCGAACGGCGTCGCGCTGAACGCGGGTGATCCGCTCGAGGTGCGGGTCGTCGGCGTGCAGTGCGGCTCACCGGACGGCATCTCGGTGACTGCGACGCTGAACGGGAGCCCGTTTCCGCTCGACGCGCGCGGCGACGGCCTCTACACGGCGACCTTCACGCCGTCGGCGGGCGCGATCAACCTGACCGTCACCGCAACCTCCGCAACATCGTCCGACACGCAGAGCGTCTCGGCGATGGCCGACCAGACGTACTCCATCGTCGCAGGCGGCAGTCCGGTCACGATCGCGACACACTCGGCCGGAGAGAACGCGTGGCTGACCTTCGACGGGCAGGGCGGCCGGCGGATTGCGCTGCGCATGAGCGGCGTCACGATGGGCCCCTCGCCGTGCTGCTCGACCTACGTCTGGATCTACAAGCCCGACGGCACCGCGCTCGCCTCGCAGACGCTCGTCGGCACGAATGGCGGCTTCGTCGACACGCGCGCGCTGCCGACGACCGGCCGGTTCAAGATCCTCGTCGACCCGCAGGCGACGTCCACGGGCTCGATGACGCTGACGCTCTACGACGTCCCGCCGGACGTGTCGACGACGATCACGCCCGGTGGCGCGCCCGTGACCGTCACTACCGGGCCTGTGCCGGGCCAGAACGCGACGCTCACGTTCGCCGGCACCGCGAACCAGCGCGTGAGCCTGAAGCTGAGCAACGTCACGATCGGCACCTCGACGTGCTGCTCGGCCCGCGTCTCGATCCTCAAGCCCGACGGTTCGACGCTCGTCTTCGCGACGCCGTTTGGCACGAGCGGCGGCTTCGTGGACACGCGCGCCCTGCCGGTCAGCGGCACCTACACGATCCTTGTCGACCCGCAGTTGACAGACTTCGGCTCGGCGACGCTGACCCTGTACGACGTCCCGCCCGACGTGACCGGGTCGATGACGCCCGGCGGGTCACCGCTGACGGTCACGATGGGACCGGTGCCGGGCCAGAACGCGCTCGTCACCTTCTCAGGCACGCAGGGCCAGCGGATCGCGCTCGGCATCAGCAACGTCACGATCGGCACCTCGACGTGCTGCTCCGCCCGTGTCTCGATCACGAGCCCGGACAACTCGACGCTCGTCTACGCGACGCCTGTCGGCCGGAACGGCGGCTTCCTCGACGCGAAGGTGCTGCCCATGACGGGGACGTACACGATCCTCGTCGACCCGCAGGGTGCCGACCTCGGGTCGATGACGCTGAACCTGTACGACGTCCCGCCGGATCTGACCGGGACGATCGCGATCGGCGGCGGGCCGGTCAGCCTGACGCTTGCCCCGACCCCGGGTCAGAACGCGATGCTGACCTTCAGCGGCAACGCGTCCCAGCGCGTGAGCCTGCGCCTGAGCAACGTCTCGATCGGCAACACCTCGTGCTGCGGCGCGAAGATCTCGATGCTGAAGCCTGACGGCACGACGGTCGTGCCGCCGATCCTCGTCGGCAGCTTCGGCGCGACGATCACTGCCACGCTCCCGGTGACGGGCGCCTACTCGATCGTGATCGATCCGCAGCAGGCGTACGTCGGCGGCATCACGCTGACGCTTAGTCAGGCGTAGCTACCAGGCGCCGCCGCCTCCGCCGCCACCGCCTCCTCCACCGCCGCCGGAAAAGCCTCCGCCCCCGCCGCTCGAGGCCGGAGGGGCGAGGGCCGAGCCGAATCCCGACGAGAGGTCTCCGATTGCGAGCGCGCTGGCGCCCGACCCCAGGTCTCCGGTTGGGCTGATCCAGTAGATCGTGCTCTGGTCGTGCAATTCGTCTGGCATGTGCAGGTGCGCGCCCTGGAGCACGCGCTCGGCGATCCCGAACGCGATCCCGTAGACGAGGTAGCGCTCCCAGAGCTCGAGCGTGGCCGGAGGCGCCTCTTTCAGGCGCGGGAAGTCCGTCAGGTAGCGTCGGAAGGCCTCCCAGCGCTCCGCCTCGGCCTCGCCCTCGGCGCTTCTGCGGCGCCAGAGCGCCGAGCGCCTCGCGCCGAACAGGAGCGCGACGGCGTTGGCCGCAGCGCAGGCGCCCAGCGCGACGAGGACGACGTCGCTCCAGCGAGGAGCGGCTGAGCGCCAGCCATCAATACCAACCCACAACAGGAGAACCGCCGTGACCGCGAACCCGCCGATGCCAACGACCAGCCAGACGAGGCCCTGGCCCAGGTACCAGCCGCGAGCCTTGATCTCGGCGGTGACGCCCTCCTTGAAGCTCGTGAACAGCTTGCTGTTCGTGGTGCGGTCGCGCTCGATATCCTCCCGGAACTGCGAGAGCCGCTCGCCCTCGGTGTCGACCACCCAGTCCACGACCTTCGCGACCGGCTCTTCGAACGGCGTCGTCTCGAGGTTCGGATCGGCCAGCGTGATCTCGAGGTCGGCGACGTCCTCGTGCCGCAGGCCGCCGAAGATAGGGCGCTCGGTCTTGACCGGCGTCGCCTTGTAGCGGCCGCGGCGAATGAGGTCGAACAGAGTCGCGGTGAACTCGTTCGACCCGGGCACGGTTGCCTGGCGGACGAGCGACGGGACGAGGGCAGGTTCGGTCTCCGTGGGCGGCTCCTGCTCGTACTCGCGGTCGTACGCCGTTCGCCGCTCCCGGCCGTAGACGAGCCAGACGAGCGTCATCAGCGCGAACGCGGGCCCGAAGCCGAGGAGCAGGAGCGACGACATGGTGCGCACCGGATGGCCTTTCGCATCGTCGATCCGCTCCCGGTCGTGCTCGTACGCTTGCTGGGAGGCGGCTTCCTCGGCCACGATCGACGGCAGCCCGTTGCCGGGCCGAACCTGGGCGCCTGCGGTCGACGTGAGCAGGCTGCGCGGGAAGACGACGCGGAACTCGACGAACTGGTGCGCCGGCACCTGTGCCGCGCGGAGCGTCGCCTTCTCCGGGAAGCGGGCGACCACACCGCGGACCCACGCTGGGCTGCCCCAGACGCGGTAGAGCGGCGACAGCTCGGCGCGCCCGGGAAGCTGCATCGCTGAGGCCAGCGAGCCGAGTCCCGTCGGCCACTCGTGTCCCCATACGCGCAGGTTGACGTCGACGACGTCGTCGTAAGCGACCGCCAGCCCGCGGAACCGGTACGAGATCGTGAACGCGCGCCGCTCGTTCTGCGCCCGGTAGTGCCAGACTATCCGCACGCGCTTCGAGCTAGTCTCGACGCCGTACGAGCCGGGCACCCCGAAGCTGCCGAGCTCGGTGTTCGCCCCTGGGATGTACTCATCCGACCCCTCGCTCACGCCGACGTCGTCGATCGACTCTCCCGGCCGCAGCGGGATATCCCGGTACGCGCCGCTGAAGTCGCCCGAGAAGTCGAACGTGATCTGCTCACGCACGCGCAGCGAGCCGTCCGACTGGATCTTCACCGCGACGTCCGCGTCCGCCAGCGAGTAGGACTTCGCACCCGCGGTCGCGGGCCAGACCAGCGCAGCCGCGGCGAGCGCGAGGAGGGCTGTGCCGACCCGGCTCAGTTGGAGAACTGCACGGCCGGCGCCTCCCGCGCGGCGCCTTCCGTCTCGAAGTACGCCTGCGGGCGAAAGCTGAAGAGCGAGGCGACGATGTTCGTCGGCACGGTCTCGAGCGCGTTGTCGTACGTGAGCACGGTGTCGTTGTAGACCTGGCGGGAGACAGCGATCTTCTGCTCGACGTCGGCGAGCTGCGCCTGGAGCTGCTGGAAGTTCTCGGTCGCACGCAGCTGCGGGTAGGCCTCGGCGACCGCGAACAGGCGGCCGATCGCAGCTGTGAGCACGTTCTCGGCCTCCGCCTGCTCGGCGACGCCTTGCGCCTGCTGCGCGGCTGTCCGCGCCTGCGTGACCTCGTCGAAGGTCCCGCGCTCGTGGGCCGCGTAGCCCTTCACGGCCTCGACGATGTTCGGGATCAGGTCGTAGCGCCGCCGCAGCTGGACGTCGACCTGCGCCCAGGCGTTCTCGGCGCGGTTGCGCAGCCGGACGAGCCGGTTGTAGATCACGACCCCGGCCAGCACCACGATCAAGACGAGCGCGACGAGGATGATCACCCAGGTCATATGTCAACCCTAAACCGGTTGCCGGTTATCGTTCTCACATGCGGCTCCGAGCGCTTGTCTTCCGGCTCGTCCGCTGATGGGACACCGCATCGCGATCATCTCCAACGTCCTGCCGCTCGTCGAGCCGCTGGCCGAGCGGCTTCGGGAGCTGGGTCACGAGCCGGTCGCATGGCTTCTGGCCCGCAGAGCGGGGGAGGGGCGTCCGCCGCCGCCGTGGGGCGAGGTCACGGACAGCTCCGGCCCGCAGGGCCTCAGCATCCTGCTCGCGCAGGACAGTCAAGCCGTTGCGGGCCTCCTGCGCGGGCTCGACCTCGACGTCACGCTCTGCTGGGGTTTCTCGTGGAAGCTGCCCCAGGAGGCGATCGACGTCCCCCGCCTCGGCTCGGTCAACCAGCATCCCGGCCGCCTGCCGCGCCACCGCGGCCCGTACCCGATGGCGTGGGCACTCCGCGACGGCGACGACGTGTTCGGCGTCACCTGGCACCGGATGGACGCCGACTACGACACGGGGCCGATCCTCGCCCAGACCACGGTCCCGATCGAGGACGGGGACACGACGATCGAGCAGATCGGCGTGAAGATGCTGCCTGCGGCGCTCGGCCTCCTCCCACGCGTCTTCGAGCGCCTCGACGCGGGAGACCCGGGCGACCCACAGCCCGAGGGCGGGGCCGGCTGGGCCGGCGCGTTCGCCGAGGACTACGCGTCGGTCGACTGGACGAAGCCGGCGGCGGTGATCCACGACCAGGTTCGTGCCTGGCACCTCACGTTCGGGAGCGCGAAAGTGCCGGGGCCGATCGCGGAGCTCGACGGAGAGCGCATGAAGCTCCTCCGGACGAGCCTGACCGACCCCGGCGAAGGCGCCCGCCCGGTCGAGTGCGGCGACGGGCGCCTGTGGATCGTCGAGTCCGAGCCGTTCGCTACTTGACCCGGAAGCTGCCGATCATGTCCCGCGAGTGCGGGTCGCAGAGGTACGTGTAGCGGCCGGGCTTGAGGTTCAGCGTGACCTTCTTCGTCCCCGTCCAGGAGACGCTCGTGATCATCTTGCTGACCGGGCCGCGGAGACGGAAGTTGTGCTCCGACGAGCGGTCGCTGACGACGATCGTGTAACGACCGCGGGGGATCGTCGAGACCCGGGACGAGCCCTTCTTGAGCGAGATCGTCTCGCTCGGCCCTACGGCGCCCGTGAGCTTCTTGGGAGCGGCGGGCGCAGCGCCGATCGACGCCACGCCCACGAGCGCAGTGCCGATGACGGCGAGTAGTGCGGTGAAGCGGATCATGCGATTCCTCCTTCGTGGATTGCATGACCCACTTCTAGAGCAGCCTGGACCGACTTAACCAAGCCCGAATCAAGAATTGCCGCAGTGGTTCGGTCAAACGGCCGATTGCGGACCGGTCACTGCGCGCACAAACTCCACATGTGACCTCTCGCGGCGGCTCTGGGGCGTCGCCGGCCGCGGCGCCCCCTGAAACACCGGCCTGGAGACGGTACGTCCGGCCGGGCGTGCTGGTCCTCGTCACCGGCTTCTCCCTCTACATGGTGCTGCCCAGCATCCTGGCCGTCTTCGGCTCGTGGCGATCGCTTGAGCACGTGACGTGGTACTGGGCCGGGGTGGCGCTCCTCTCCGAGGCGGCGAGCTTCGTGTCTCTGTGGCAGCTGGACCGAATCGCGCTCCAGGTGAAGAGCTGGTTCACGGTGGCGTGCACGCAGCTGACCGGAAACGCCGTCGGGAAGATCGTTCCGGGTGGCGGGGCGACGGCGACTGCCCTTTCGGTCGGCATGTTGCGCCGCGCCGGCGTGGACGCGGGGCGGGCGACGGCGGCGCTGGCCGCGGTGGCCTTGCTCCAGCTCGGAGCCGCCCTGGCCCTGCCGGTGATCGCGGTGCCCGCGATCGTGGCGGGCGCTCCGATCGATCGAGGCCTCATGACCTCCGCCTATCTCGGAGCGGTTGTGCTGGCGCTGCTAATCGTCGCGGGCGTGCTTGCGTTCGTGTTCGACCGCCCTCTGGCCGACGTGGGACGAGCGCTCCAGTGGCTATTGAACAAAACCGTCCGCCGAAAGCGCAGGATCATTGGGCTGCCGGGCCGGCTTCTGGCCGAGCGCGACTTCGTCCGCGGGACGATCGGGCGCCGCTGGAAAGCCGCGATCGTCGCCGCCTCGGGTAACTCGGCGCTCGATTTCGTCGCGCTGCTCTGTGTCCTTCGCGCCGTCGGTGCCGATCCGCGCCCGTCGCTGGTCGTTCTCGCTTTCGCCGGCTCGAAGCTCCTCGCGCTGGTTCCGCTCACCCCGGGCGGATTGGGCTTCGTCGAGGCCGGATTGGCCGGCACGCTGACGCTCGCCGGCGTCGCTCCGGGCGACGCGCTGCTCGCGACGTTCACATATCGGCTCGTGTCCTATTGGCTGCCGATTCCTGCGGGCGGAGTCGCGTACCTCATCTTTCGCCGTCGCTACCCATAGCTGCCACGACCCTGCGACACCCTTGCGGCTGCCCGGGCTCATGCCGGGTCGAGCTCGGCTTTTCGCACCCGCACGAACCCGGCCGCGCCGTGCACGTCGGCGTCGACGAGGCGACACAGCCAGCCGTGTCCGCTCAGCGGGTCGGACTCGTCGTCCTCGCTCCCGAACGAGGCGAAGATCCGCCCGTCGCGGAAGGTCCACTGCTCGATCTGATCCTGCTCACCCTCGATGTCGGCCCGGAAGTTGGCCAGGTCGTCGCGCAGCCGGCTCCTGACCGTTTCGATCCACCGGTCCTTCGGATCAGTGTCGGGGTTCACCCCGCAAAGCTCGAGCAAGTCGTCATTGGCCTCGTCGATCACGAGCGCGTCGATGAAGCGACCCGCCTCCTCCCAGTCGGGCTCTTCGCCCGGCTCGAGCGCGACGAGCTCGATCGACAAGCCTTGCTCCTCGGCCCGCGCGAAAGCGGCACGTGCCGACTCGGGCAGCTCGTCGTCCAGGCTCCGGGCGAGCGTGTGCTCGAGCTCGTGGTCGGGCAGCTCCTCCACCTCGGCGAAGTCGCGCTCAGCGCTGAACTCGATGAACGCGCCCTGATCGTCCCGCTCGAGCTGGTAGTCGACGACCTCCCAGCTCACCGGCTGGCCGTCCTCGAGAGTCGTGAACGAGTGGCCGAGCCGCGGCGCGTCCGGCCGGAAGCGGCGCAGCCCTCCGACCTCCTGCCGTCCGTCCGGGTGGCGAAGCCGCAGCCGGTAGCGGGCCGGCTCGGCGATGGGTCGCGCCCCGGCGTCGTCGAGCTCGGCGATCAGCCAGTACCGCCCGTCGAGCCGGACGACGTCGCCGGGCCGGAGCGGGCTCTCCGAGGCGAACTCGTGGACGCGCTCCAACCCGGTCCGCCGTCGAGTGACCACCGTGTAGTGGTAGTCGCCGTGTGGTGAACGCTCGACGACCATCAGCCGGCCGCTCGGCTATCCGGCGTCGCGGGCGTGCGCGACCTCGGCGGCATGTGCCTTGCCCCACTCGGACAGCGCGATCAACGGCTCACTCATCGACCAGCCGAGCGGCGTCAGCGAGTACTCGACCCTGGCCGGCACCTCGGCGAACACCTCCCGCGAGACCATCCCGTCCCGCTCGAGCGCACGGAGCGAGTCCGTCATCACCTTCTTCGAGGCTCCCGGTAGGCAGTCGAGGAGCCGGCTGTGACGATGGACTCCTCGCGCCATGAAGAAGAGCAAGTGCACCTTCCACTTGCCGCTGAGCACTTCCAAGGATTGCTGGACGTCGCCTATCAGGTCGAGTTCGCCGTCGTCGAGCCTGACCGCCTGGCTTAGGACCGAAATTTCGGCCTGCGTGGCTTGCACCTCGTCCCCTTTCTCCCCAGGACGAGAGCACCCATGCCCCCCAGCTGAGCGCCCCCCGCCCAGTCACTGGACTTCCAACATGGTAGGTGCTCTCCATGGGTCGAGTGCCGGCAATCGCGACCGGATCGGCACCAATTTGCGGACATCTCGCCGGGTCGGTGACAGGCCGGAACCCGCACCTCGCCAAGGAGGCCAGAGGTTCCTACGAATGCAGCTGAGCTAGCGGGCCGATTCCGCGGCGAGCCGAGCCGCCTCGGCCATTCGCTTCGCACCCTGCAGCATGAAGGCGATCCCGTCGTCCTTCCAGAGCAACACGCCTGTGCCGACGTCGAACAGCTCCTTGTGGACGGCTCCATCCGCCCCGATCAGCGTGAACGTGCCGCGTGCAGCGCCCTCGATCCAAAGCGCCGGGAGAGACCCGACCTCGACGTCCCTGGCCTTGCCGCTCGTCGGGACGATCGTGATCCGCGCATCGAGACGCTTGTCGGGCCACTGCGTCAGGAGCAACCCGTTTCCGTAGACGAGCGTCACCATGCCTCCGGCGATGTCGTCTCGGGCATAGGCGGCCGTCGGGCGGCCCAGCGACGGGACCTTGCGCACGGCGAACGGCTCCTTGTCGAGGGCGTCGAGCGGGACACTTCTTGCCTCGAAGAGAGGCAGGGGGCCCACGACGTCCGCGGGGACCGGCCCGAGCTCCTTCACCTCGTCGACACCGAACAGGTGACGAAGTCCCGAGACCGCGGCAGGGGTGGCAGCGGCGCCGATGATCGCAAGCGCGGCGGCCAGAGCGACGATCCTCGTCCGCCTGCGTCGTGACGACGTGCGGCGAAGGACCGAGGAGTCGAAGGTGGGTGCCTCGGCGTCGATCGCACAGGCGACGGCCCGTAGGCGCAGCTCGAGCTCGTGGTCAG
Source organism: uncultured Actinomycetes bacterium (assembly GCA_963794605.1). Taxonomy (GTDB): domain Bacteria; phylum Actinomycetota; class Thermoleophilia; order Gaiellales; family Gaiellaceae; genus VAXT01. Next base: position 461,709 of record CAWCEN010000003.1, on the reverse strand, counting down.
TCATTTGCTTCCTCCAGGATGGTCTTGAGGCGACGGCGGGCGCGCAGCAGGCGCACGCGGTATGCCTCCTTCGACGTGCCGGCGAGTGCGGCGGCCTCGGCGTCGGTTAGCTCCGCGAAGTAGCGGAGTGCGACAGCCAGACGGTCGGCCTCTGTCAGCCGTCCGAGTGCGCCCAGGATGGTTTCGACCTCCTCGCGCGCGACGACCGCGTCTTCCGGGCCGGCGATCGCTGCGTCGTGTTGCTCCGAGGCACGCGCTCCTAGCCGTTCGTGCCGCCTCGCGCTTCGAACGACGTTGTGCGCCTCGTTGACGACGATCTGGAGCAGCCACGGCCTGAACGGCGCTCCCGGCGTGAAGCGATCGAGCGAGCGGTAGGCCTTGAGGAGCCCGTTCTGGCTCGCCTCCTCCGCATCGGCGCTTCGGCCCGTGATGGCCGCCGCCACGCGGTACGCGACCCCTTCGTACGGGCGGACGAGCGCCGCATAGGCCTCGTGGTCTCCGCCGGCCGCGCGCGCAACCAGGTCGGCCTCGCCGTTGGAAGGCGCTCGATTCAGCGGAAGCTCGACGGAGTATTCGAAGCTCATATGTTCTTGATACACGGCGAGCGCGCCGAACGTAACGCGCTGTGCGAGGCGAGATCGTCCCGCCCGCGCTCGTGGCTCAGATGGGAAAGGCATTTCCCCGCGCCGACGAGCGCGACCCATTTCCGATCCGAGAGCCACGTTCGAGAGGCCGCCGGAGCCGGGCTTTGCCCGGCGGGAGGCAAAACAAACGAAGAGGAGGACGTATGAACCGCGCTAGACCTCGGCCGGCTCCTGGAACGGGAGAAGGACCACGGCGCCCTCAAGGAGGGGGCCCACGGGGGAACCAGGGGTTCACCCGTGAAGCAAGCGACGCGAAGCGAGCGAGCTAAGTGCCGACGACCTGGACGAGCCAGCGCCGGTCGCGCTCGCGGTCGAGCTCGAGGAAGAGCACGCGCTGCCATGTGCCGAGGCACAGCTCACCGTCGCGTACGGGAATCGCCTCGCCGGCCGAGCCGAGGAGCATCGACATGCAGTGCGAGTGGCCGTTGCCGACGGACATGTCCTCTTCGCAGATGTTCTCCGTGCGGCGATCCCAGTCGTCGTGCGCGTAGTACTTGTCGCGCGGGACGAGGGTCTTGAGGAGCGCCGTGAAGTCCTGGAGGAAGCCGTCCTCGAACTCGTTCACGCGCACGCAGCACGTCGTGTGCGGCGAGTAGACGCAGACGATCCCGTCGCGCACCCCGCTCTCCTTGACCGCCGCGCTCACCTCGTCGGTGATGTCCCGCACGGAGAGACCCCCGGCCGTCCTGAGCCGTCGCTCGTGCTGGAAGACCTTCACCGTCCGCCGATGTTAGCGCCGCTGCGAGTCGTTCGCGTCAGGTACGCGTTGTCCGGTCAGGAATTCCGGCCGAGCTCAACTCGCCCCGGCGACCCCGGCCACGGCCAGGCCCCCGAGCTCGGCGTCGCGCGCTGCGAGAGCGGCATACCGGCCTCCCGCGCGCAGCAGCTCGTCGTGGCGGCCCCGCTCGACGATCCGCCCGTGATCGAGCACGACGATCTGCTCGGCGTCGCGGATCGTCGAGAGGCGGTGGGCGATCGCGATCGTCGTCCGGCCCTCGGAGAGTCGGTCGAGCGCTTCTTGTACGAGCCGTTCCGTCGCCGTGTCGAGCGCGCTCGTGGCCTCATCGAGAACGAGGATCGGCGGGTTCCGGAGGATCGTCCGCGCAATCGCGATTCGCTGCTTCTCGCCGCCCGAGAAGCGGTAGCCGCGCTCGCCGACGACCGTGTCGTAGCACTCCGGCAGCGCCGCGATGACATCGTGGATCCGCGCCGCCTTCGCCGCCTCCTCCAGGTCTTCGTCACTTGCCTCGGGCCTGGCGAAGCGTAGGTTGTCGCGCACCGAGGCGTGGAAGAGGTACGTCTCCTGCGACACAACCCCGACGAGGTTCGTCAGCGCCTGGAAGCTGAGGTCGCGCACGTCCACGCCGCCGATCGTGATGTGCCCGCGGTCGACCTCGTACAAGCGCGCCGCGAGGTAACCGAGGGTCGTCTTGCCGGAGCCCGTCTCGCCGACGATCGCGGTCGTCGTGCCCGCCGGGACGGTGAACGCCACGTCGCGCAGCGTCCATTCCTCGTCGTAACGGAACCAGACGTGATCGAAGACGACGTCGCCCGCGCGAGCGACCGTGATCGCGTCCGGCTTCTCCTCGATGTCGATCGGCTCGTCGAGGTACTCGAAGATGCGGTCGAAGAGCGCCAGTGACGTCTGCACGTCCAGACTGACTCCGAGGAGCGAACCGACAGGGAAGAACAGCCGCGTCTGCAGCGTGGTGAAGGCGACGAGCATCGGGATCGACACCGCGCTCGACCCGCTCGCCAGCAGGAGCCCGCCGACCCAGTAGACCGCGGCCGGCATGACCGCGAAGCTCGTCTGGATCGACGCCATCACCCAGCGCCCGGCCATGCGCTGGCGGACCTCGAGGTCCGCGAGCCTGCGCGAGTCCTCCTCGAAGCGGTCGGCGAGCTCGTCCCCGCGGCCCATGGTCTTGCCGAGCAGGATCCCGGAAACCGAGAGCGACTCCTGGACGATGCTCGAGATGTCCGCGAGCGTCTCCTGCGTCGTCTTGGCGATTCGGCGCCGCTCGTTTCCCACGCGGCGCGTCAGGAACGCGAACAGCGGGATGAGCGCGAAGGCGAAGAGGGCGAGCTGCCAGCTCAGCACGAGCATTCCGATCATCGTCGCGACGACGGTCGTGACGTTCGAGGCGATCGAGGTCGCCGTATTCGTGACCACGTTCTGGACGCCGCCGATGTCGTTCGAGATGCGCGATTGCACCTCGCCCGTGCGGGTGCGCGTGAAGAATGCGAGGGAGAGCCGCTGGAGGTGGCGGAAGACCTTGGCGCGCAGGTCGTGCATGACGCGCTGACCGACCTGGTTCGAGAGCAGCGTCTGGATGACGCCCAGGACGCCGGTGATGACCGCGATCACGATGATCCCAGCGGAGCTGATCGACAGGGCGCGCGTGTCGTTTTCGCCGATCGCCTCCAGGAGGCGCTTGAGCAGGAACGCGGGCACGACGCCGAGCCCCGCCGAGACGACGATCAGCAGAACGACGCCGCTGAGCCGCGTCTTGTACGGCGTGAACAGGCGTCCGATGCGCTTCAGGTTCGAGCGGCGCTTGGCCGGGTCGGCCGGCCGTTCGGGTGCCTCGTTGGCGGAGTGGAAGAACATGCCCACGACAGCAGGGTACGTCCGGCGAGCGGCCTGCCGGCGCGCCCCGGCCTTAGCGCCGACCGACGATCAACACGACCGCGCCGCCGCGTTTCTTGATGGTGCCGGGGCGTGGACGCTGGCGGAGCACACGTCCGACTCGCCTCCTGTTCACGACGCGCGGTCCGAGCTGCTGAATGGCACGAGCCAGTAGATCCCTCCCCCTTGGGCGGCCTGGTTCCCGTAAACCCCGCGTGCCCACGCCTCGTGGGGTTCGGCTTGCTCATGGCTTGCGCCGTGGGCTTCGCCATTTTCGCCCGGAGGGCGAAAATGGGCCCGGGTGGACTCGAACCACCGACCAACGGATTATGAGTCCGCTGCTCTGACCAGCTGAGCTACGGGCCCGACCGGAAGAGCGTAGCTCCGGTAACGTCGCCCCGATGGAAACGGAACGGGCACGCGAACTTCTCGCCGCCGAGCGCGCGCGGATCCAGAGCGCGCTGGCGCGGCTCGGCCACCAGGACACAGGCGAGTTGTCGGACGAGCAAGACCCGGCGAATCTCGCGTCCGACCTCTACCAGGACGAGTTCGACGCTGGGCTCGCGGACGATCTCCGGGAGGACCTAGCCGCGGTCGAGCGGGCGGAAGCGCGCCTGGCCGCCGGCACGTACGGTCTCTCGATCGAAAGTGGCGAACCCATCCCGGACGAGCGCCTCGAGGCGCTCCCGACGGCCGAGAGAACCGCCGAAGAAGAGCGTCGAGGCTAGGGGTACCCCAACCGAGGGGTTCCACGATTTCCCCCCGAAAGGGGATGAAGCGCAGGCGGCGTGGCCGCTTCCTTAGACCAGGCTCGCCAATCGCTTATCGGGCGAGAACTGCGGACGAAGGAGTGCGGCGTGAACGCGAGAATCAAGCAGGCCCTAGCCGCCGGTGCATGTGTGATCGCACTCGCGGCGGTTGCGGCAGCGCCCGGCATGGCCGCCGGCGACCCGGACGAGCAACTCGTCGATGTGTCCAAGCAGGTTGCGGGCATCCACAAGAAGATGGACGACCTCCGTGCCCATGGCCGGTGGGCAAGAAGCGGCGAGCTTCTCGCGGGAGCCGACTGCGGGTACGGCGACGCGGCGCGGGTCTTTGCCTCCTGGGCTGACCTCGCGATGTATGCGCTCGCGCCCCAGGGTGATTTCGCGCCGAGCGACGATTGGTCGCTGGACAAGGAGGCGACGGTGGTCGCCGGCGCTGATCCGTTCAGCGGCGCGCTGCACTCGCTCCAGCTCGAGAAAGGCGCCGAGGCGGCTTCGCCGGCCATGTGCGTCGACCTGGACAACCCGACCATCCGCTTCTTTGCGCGCGATGTCGGTGGCAACGGCAAGTCCAAACTCAAGGTCGACGTGCTTTACGAGGACTTGGACGGACACGTGAAGCACTTGACGGTCGCGAAGCTTCGCCTCGACAGTGAGTGGCAGCCCTCGGCGATCGTGCCGATGTACATGAACTTCCTGGCGCTCGCGTCGCCGGACGGCGTGACGGCCGTTGCCTTCAACTTCAAGGCGGAGGGGCTGCAAAAGGACGAGACGCTGTCGATCTCGAGTCTCTACGTTGACCCCTTCAGCAGCCGATAGGTGGCCCACAGCGACTCCTGAGACACGGGGGCGGGAACCCGCCCCCAAACACACCTCATGAGTGCTGAATCGGCCGCCATCGACGTCCAGACCGAGCTCGTCGCTGCCTCACGCGAGCGCGTCGCCACTCGGCTCTCCTCGCCCGAGCGGCTGACCCATGGAGTCACCGCCGTCGCGTTTCTCGCGATCGCTATGTTGCTGGCCGCGTATGCCCCGCCTCTGGGCGGGCCGCAATGGCTCCTCTTGCCGGCGTTCGTCGTGGCGATCGCCGTCGGTTCACGCATCGAGCTCGAGGTGGGTAGTGGATTCACGTCACCCGTCGAGCTGGTCGTGATCCCGATGCTCTTCGCGCTGCCGGCCGGCCATGTTCCCGTTGCCGTCGCGGCCGGCCTCGTCTGCGGCCAGCTTCCGAGCTACATCCGAGGTCGTGTGCCCTTGCAGCGAATCGTCGTCTCGATTGGCAACGCCTCGTACACGATCGCGCCCTCGCTCGTCTTCCTGATCGCCTTCGATCCCGAAGCCGGAGTCGGCAACTGGGCTGCGGTGACCGCGGTTGCGGTGTGCGCGCAGTTCGTCGGGGACGGACTGATCTCGATGTTGCGCGAGTACCTCGCAGTTGGCGTCGACCCTCGCGAGCTGATCAAACCACTCGGTTGGATCTTCTTCGTCGACGCTTCGCTCGCGCCCGTAGGATTCGCCGCGGGCGTGGCCGGCTCGCTGTGGGCGCCCGCCTATGTCCTGCCGCTTCCGCTGCTGGTTCTGGCGCGGTTCTTCGCGAAGGAACGGGCCGACCGCCTCAGCCACGCGCTCCAGCTCTCGGCCGCATATCGCGGCACGGCCTTCCTGCTCGGAGACGTCGTCGAGGCGGATGACGCTTACACCGGCGAGCACAGCCGTGACGTCGTCGAGCTCACCATTGACGTCGCGGAGCATCTCGGGCTCGACGCCCGCTCACGTCACCTCGCGGAGCTCACGGCGCTCCTCCACGACGTCGGCAAGATCAAGATCCCGAACACGATCATCAACAAGGCAGGCCCGCTGACCGACGACGAGCGCGCTGTTGTCAACACGCACACGATCGAGGGCGAGCGGCTTCTGTCAAGGGTCGGGGGGTTGCTGACCGAGGTCGGGCAGATCGTTCGCTCATGCCACGAGCGCTATGACGGAAGCGGCTATCCGGACGGACTGGCCCGCGATGCGATTCCGATCGTCGCGCGCATCGTCTGCTGCTGCGACGCGTTCAACGCGATGGTCTCGACACGGCCGTATCGGCCGGCGATGTCGGTTGCAGACGCGCGCGCAGAGCTTGTCGCGAACCGAGGCACGCAGTTCGATCCGGAAGTTGTCGACGCGATCCTGGAACTGAGAAGCGGGTAATACAATCGCCGCACGCGAGGGCCGGCCTACACCGAGACCGGGGCGGGGCCGCCCGTCGTCCTGTTGCACGGACTGACCTGTAACGCCGCCTACTGGCTCCGGGTCGTGCCGCTCCTCGACGGTCTGGGTGCGATCGCGCTCGACTTCGGCGGGCACGGGCTCAGCGAGCACCGGGACTCGTACGGCTACGCGGACTACGAACAGGACCTGCTCTGGCTCCTCGACGAGCTCGGGCTCGACAACGTCACCGTCGCCGGTCACTCGCTCGGAGGCTACGTCGCGCTCCTCACCGCGACCCGGAGCGATCGGATCGGCTCCGTGCTCGCGATCGACGTCAAGAGCGACTGGACGGACGCGGACGTCGAGCTGGCCGAGCGCTCCGGGAATGCGACACAGCGCGTCGAGCCGAAGCGCACGACACTCGTCGAGCGCCTGTCCCGCTCGATTCCGCCGGTCACCCCGGACGAGCTCGACGTGCTCGCGGAGCGCTCGCTCGAGTCGGCGGAAGGCGGGTGGCGATTCCGCTGGGACCGCCGCGTGCTGGCCACGGAGCCCGTCGACCCGTGCGCATTCCTCGCCGATGTCAAGTGCCCGGTGTGGGTGATAGCCGGCGCCGAAAGCGACGTCATGCCGCCGGACTTTGCTCGACGCTTCGCAGAAGCGATCCCCGGCGCGACGCTCGAGCTCATCGACGGAGTCGGGCACCACGTCGAGCTCGAGGCGCCGGACCGTGTCGCTCACGCCGTCGGGCGCCTCGCACGATGAAAGCGCCCCTGCACCCGCGTGGCGCGTGAAAAGGAGGGACCGGGTCGGCTCCTGCGGCAAAGCCTCCCCGGCCCCATGTACGCCGCAGATACTTGGTGCCCCTGGCCGCGGGGAGACACTTCGAATTATGTGCGCAGTCTCCTCGTATTACCAGAGGCAGACTCGAATCAGTTGTGAACGGGATGGCGTCGTCAAACCGAAGTCGCTGATTCCACGTCTAACCTTCTAGGCATGGCGACAGACCGAGCGGAGCCCGGGCTCCTCGACCGTACTTCAGCCTCCTCCGAGCTCGGGGAGGATTGGCGCCGCCTGACCAGGAGGGCGACCGCGATCGCTCTCGTCATGAGCCCGGCGCCGTTTATCTGGCTCCACTCGGTCGAGGGCTACAGCATCGCTTGGTCGCTCGCGGCGACGTTCCTCATCGTCGTCTCGTTCCGCGGCGCGGTCGAGCTTGCGATTCGGCGCCTGATGCCGTGGCCGAGCCTGTACGGGACAGACGACCCCGAGCTGAAGGAAGAGGACGTGATGGCGCGCCGCCGCGTCTCGTTCTGGCGGGCCGTCTTCAGGTTGGTGGTTTTCGTGGTCGTAGTACTGACCCTGATCTGGCTCGTCCGATTGCTCGTTCCGGGCGGGTCGACGAGCTGGATCGACAGCGTGACCACGATCTACGACTCGATCAAGGGTTTCGTCCAGGGCCAGCAGTTGATCGGATTGCTCTTCAGCCTGCCGATCTTCTTCCTCTTCAACGCGCTGATCTTCATCGGCCCGATGATGCTGATCGGGGTCTCGCAGATGCGGGGCTTCGAGCCCGGCGACGCGGACTGGGGCGTCCGCCTGGCGGACGTGCGCGGCCAGGACGAAGCCAAGGAGGAGGTCAACCGGGTCGTCACCCTTTGGCAGTCCGGAGAGGCGTTCGAGCAAGCCGGCGGAAAGCGAGAGCGCGGCCTGCTGTTCCTCGGCGCGCCCGGAACCGGAAAGACGATGCTTGCGAAGGCGATCGCCACGGGCTTCAACTGCCCCTTCGTGCTGATGCCGGGCTCCGGGTTCCAGCAGACGTTCATGGGAATGGACGCCGTTATCGTCCGCTGGCTCGCACGCAAGGCGAAGAAGCTCGCCCGCAAGTGGGGCGGCCAGTGCATCGTCTTCATCGACGAGATCGACGCGGTCGGCATGCGACGCCAGGCGCTCGGCGGCGCTCCGAGCTATACGGGCGCCCGGATCGAGGAGTCGCTCTTCTACGGGCCGTGGGGCGCGCTGAACCCGACCGGGGACATGATCCTCGAGACACGCGCCTGGCGCGACCGGCTCTTTGCCCAGCGCGAAGGCACTCCCACGCCGAGAGGTCTCGGGCGGATCTTCAACCAGGGCGCGGTTCCGGGGATGTTCGGCGGCAGCGGCCAGCTCGCGTTGAACCAGCTGCTCGTCGTGATGGACGGGATCGACAACCCGCCCTTCTTCCGTCGCCTGTTCACGAATTGGACGAACACGCTGCTCGACGCGAGCTACATCATTCCGCCGAAGGCCGGCCGGTTCTCGCTTCGCGTCCCACGGCCCAAGCCGCGCAAGGACCAGATCTACTTCATCGGGGCGACCAACGTCCCGATCAGCCAGCTCGATCCTGCGCTGACGCGACCCGGGCGAATGGGCCGCCACGTGTGGCTCCGCACGCCGACGAAGATCGACCGCAAGGACATTCTCGACCTGTACATCGGGAAGGTCTCGCACGAGCCTGAGCTGGACACGGAGCAGAAGCGCGACGAGCTCGCGCGCATCACCGGCGGCTACAGCCCGGCGATGCTCGAGCAGGTCTGCTCGATGGCGCTCACGTACGCCCATGCCGACGGTCGTGAGCGCTTCGACTCGGGCGACATCCTCGAGGCGATGACGACGGTCGAGTCGGGAACTGCGGTCAACATCGAATACCCGGAGGAGGACACGCGGGCGGTGGCCGTCCACGAGTCGGGGCACGCGGCGGCAAGCCACGTCTACATGAAGGGGTCGGAGTCGACGCGGATCTCGATCCGCATGCGCGGCGAGTCGCTTGGCCACCACCAGGCGGCCGAGCAGGTCGAGCACTTCAGCCAGTGGCGCTCCGACCAGATGGCGACGCTGATCTGGGGCCTCGGCGCGATGGCGGCCGAGCGCGTGTTCTACGGGCAGACGACGAGCGGGGTGGGCGGTGACATCCAGACCGTGACGCGCCTGGCCGCGCTCATGGTCGGCGCCGCGGGCATGGGACCGGAGCCGCTCCAACTCGGCGGCGGGTTCGACGAGAAGGAAGAGGAGCGCGTCCTGAGGCGGTTCGAGGAGATCGGGCTCAAGCTGATGAACCGTACGGGCAGCGTCCAGGACCACGACGTCGTCGCGAGCGTGCTCATGGACCGCGACAAGCGGAGCCTCGCCGCGCAGCTCGTGGGCCAGGCGTACGTGACGGCGCACAACTTCGTCGGCCAAAATCGCAAGGGGATCGAGAAGATCGCCGACGAGGTCGTGGCGCGCAAGGAGATCTACGGTGACGACCTGGTCGAGCTGCTCGACGGCGCGAAGCTCGAGCCTGCGAGAATCGACCTCCTGGAGGAGAAGTCGTGGCCGACGCTGTAGAGAAGCCGAGTCGCAGGGCGCATAGCAAGGGCTTCCTGGCGGCAAACCTCGTAGTTGTCGCCGGGTTCGTGGGCGTGCTCGTCCTGTTCGCGATGCTCGTCTCGCGCGGCACCTCGAACAGCTGGTCGTCCTACAAGCCGAAGGGCGGCGACGTTTTCACGAAGGCGCAGAACATGGCCGACCACGTGGCGCCGGCGTACAAGCTCAACGGCGCCCCGATCGCCGTCGTCCAGGCGCAGCCGCTCCTCTACCAGGACGCGGTCGTGGACGGGATCGCGTTCACGAGGCAGCCGTTCCGCAAGATCGGGAGCCCCTTCAAGCAGTTCGAGCCCTCCGGTTCGACCGTGGCGTACGTCTTCTGCGGGACCGCACCGCGCTGCGGGCTGCCGAGTGAGGGCGCGGAGGACACGGTTCCGATGCTCCGCCGCGAGACGCTCGAGCTCGCGCTCTACACCTTCAAGTACTCGCCGAGCGTCGAGTCGATCGTGGGCCTGCTGCCGCCGGCCGGGAACACGAGCTACGCGATCTACCTCAGGCGGAAGAGCTTCGAGAAGGAGCTCTCGAAGCCGCTCGACGCGACTCTGCCTCAGCACAAGGTGGTCAGCTATCCGCAGCTGAGCCCGGTCGAGAAGGCGACCATCGACCGCCTGACGATGAAGAACACGTACCAGTCGCAGTTCTCACAGGGCGCGAACGGGCGGACGCTGCTCGTGCTCCGGTCGGTCGCCCAGTAGCTTCCCCGGCCTTGCGCCGCATCCCGCTTCTCCTCTGTCTCGCGTTCGTGCTGACTGGGTCGTCGGCGGCGCAGACGCAGGTCGGATTCCTCGCAATGGGCGACTACGGAGTCGGCGGCTCGCGCGAGGCTGCGCTCGGCATCGGAATGAAGCGGTTCGAGGCGCGGCACCCGGCGAACATGCTCGTCACGCTCGGCGACAACGACTACCTGGAGAGCCCTGCGCGCTTTCGCGCGAACTGGCAGAAGGCCTTCGGCTGGGCTCGTCGGTCGGGCTTGCGCGTCGGCGGCGTGCTCGGGAACCACGACTACGAGCTCGGGCGGGGCGGCTACCAGTTGAAGACGCTCGGCATGCCTGGGTCGCTACTACACGCGCCGGCTTGGAGACGGCGTCCAGCTCTTCTTCCTCGACTCGAACGCGATCACGACGCGGCAGACGAGGTGGCTCGAGCAGCAGCTCTCCGACTCGGTCGCGACGTGGAAGATCGCGCTCTTCCACCACGCGCCGTACACCTGCGGTGGCCACACCGGCGCCGCGGATGTCGTTCGCAGCTGGGTGCCGTTGTTCGAAAGCTACGGCGTCCAGCTCGTCCTCTCTGGGCACGACCACAATTACCAGCGTTTCGCCGCGCGCAACGGGGTCACGTACGTCGTCCACGGAGGAGGGGCGGCGGGGCTCTATCGGCTGCGCGGCTGTCCGCGCTCATATCCGCCACGCGTCCGGGCCCGGTACGTGCACGGCTTCCTCTACGTGTCGGCGACCGCCGAGCGCCTGGACGTGTCCGCCGTCGACCTCCGCGGCCGCGTGCGCGACCACTTTGCCCTGACTCCTTAACCAGGGCCAGGCCCTTGTAAGGGACAGGCCCTAACAAGGGACAGACCCTGGCGAGCGACCGTCCCTGGCTAGAATCGCTACATGGCCGAGATCGGCACGATGCGCGTCAAGAGCGGGCTCGCTGAGATGCTCAAGGGCGGCGTGATCATGGACGTGACCGACGCCGACCAGGCCCGCATCGCTGAGGACGCGGGCGCCTGCGCGGTAATGGCACTCGAACGCGTCCCGGCCGACATCCGCCGTGAGGGCGGCGTCGCGCGCATGGCCGATCCGGACAAGATCCGCGAGATCCAGGAGACCGTGACGATCCCGGTCATGGCCAAGGCGCGCATCGGCCACTTCGTCGAGGCGCAGATCCTCGAGGCGCTCGAGGTCGACTACATCGACGAGAGCGAGGTGCTGACGCCTGCGGACACGGCGAACCACATCGAAAAGTGGAAGTTCACGGTGCCGTTCGTCTGCGGCTGCACGAACCTCGGAGAGGCGCTGCGGCGCATCGCCGAGGGCGCGGCGATGATTCGCACGAAGGGCGAGGCGGGCACCGGTGACATCGTCAACGCGGTCACGCACATGCGCGCAGTCTTCGGCTCGATCAAGAAGCTCGGCGCGATGAGCTCCGACGAGCTGTACTCGGAGGCGAAGGAGCTGCGCGCCCCGGTCGAGCTCGTTCAGTGGGTCGCCCAGAACGGGCGGCTCCCGGTCGTGACGTTCACCGCCGGCGGAATCGCGACTCCGGCCGACGCGGCGCTCTGCATGCAGCTCGGCGCGGACGGCGTCTTCGTCGGGTCCGGGATCTTCAAGTCGACGAACCCATCCGAGCGCGCGAAGGCGATCGTCGAGGCGACGACGCACTACCGGGACGCTGAAGTTCTCGCGCGCGTCTCGCAAGGCCTGGGCGATGCTATGACGGGCCTCGCAGCCGCGGGCATCCCGCCCGAAGAGTTGCTGGAAACCCGCGGCTGGTAATCAGGCGGGCCGTCCGGCCTGCGCGTCACAGTCCGCGGAGTGACTGCGGTCCGCGTTCCCTGGTCGAGCGCGTCCTTCCTCGCGTACCTGGGCGGGATCACGATCCTCGCGGCGATCCTCGCGCTCCTCGGAGTCCAGTCCGAAGAGCACGGCGCAGGAGGCTTCGTCTTCTGGGCACTGCTCCTGTTCGTCGTCCTCGCCGGAGCAGCAGAAGCTGCCCGCATCCGTGGCAACTTCGTCACGGGCGGGTTGCTCGCGATCAGCGCGGTCGCCTCCTTCGTCATCTTCGCCGGCGCGACCCTCGACTGGTTCGGATGGCTCCCGGGATACGAACGACGACGAGGTCTTCTTCAACGGCTTCCACTTCTGGCTGCTCGTGCTCGAGTTGATCGCGATCGTGGCCGCAGCAGTCGCGCTGAGGCGGTTCCGATTCCCGCTCCTCGTCATCGTCCTGGCCGCGGCGATCTGGTCGTTCGTGTTCGACCTGCTCTCGAACGGCGGCGGGTGGGCGGCGATCGTCTCGATTGCCGTCGGGCTCGCGTTCCTGCTAACCGGAATCGCGGTCGACGATGGCCCGTCTCGGCCTTTCGGCTTCTGGCTTCACGTGGCGGCCGGGCTTGCCATCGGCGGCGGGTTGCTCTGGTTCTTCCACGACGGCAACTTCGATTGGATCGTGATCGCGCTGGTCGGGCTGGTCTACATCGCACTCGGCAATCGGCTCGGCCGTGCGAGCTGGGTCGTCCTCGGGGCCTGGGGGATGCTCCAGACCGCCGCCTTCTTCGCCGACAAGTGGTCGGACATCGCCGCCGCCGGGGGGTTCTTTTTCTTCCCGCTCTTCCCCTTCGTCACGTTCTCCGGCCTGTTCGACGAGGGAGCCGGCGAGCGCCAGGAGCACCAGTGGGCCGGTCCGGTGACATTCGCCGTAACGGGGCTCGTCTTCATCGGGCTTGCGTTGCTCCTCGCGCGGCGATCGCGGCCCCCGCTAGCCGAAATCTAGAATTCGTCGCGTGAAGATCGGTGTCCTGGCCCTGCAGGGGAACTTCCGCGAGCATGCGGCCATGCTGCGGCGGCTCGGCGCCGAGGCGGTCGAGGTGCGCAAGCCGGAGCAACTCGACGGGCTCGACGGGCTCGTCGTCCCTGGCGGGGAGTCGACGACGTTCATGCGACTGATGCGGCTCTACGGCCTCGAGGAAGCGATCACGCGCTTCGAGCGGCCGGTTCTCGGCACCTGCGCCGGCCTGATCGTGCTCGACCGCGACCACCTCGGGCTCGTCGACGTCCAGGTCGCGCGCAATGCCTACGGTCGCCAGGTCTTCAGCTTCGAGGCCGACCTCGACCTGACCGATGACGACACGCCCCTGCGCGGTGTCTTCATCCGCGCGCCGCGCGTGACCGGCACCGGAGACGACGTCGAAGTGCTCGCCGAGCTCGACGGTGAGCCGGTTCTCCTCCGGCAGGGCCGCTTCGTGGTCGCTACCTTCCACCCCGAGCTCACAGACGACACGCGTGTGCACGAGCTCTTCCTCGACTCAGTCAGGGAGGCGAGCCTTGTCGGGACATAGCAAGTGGGCGTCGATCAAGCGAAAGAAGGGCGCGACCGACGCCAAGCGCGGCCAGCTCTTCTCGAAGCTGACGCGCGCGATCATCGTCGCCGCGCGCGACGGTGGGCCCGATCCGGGCGGGAACATCGCGCTCCAGAACGCGATCGAGAAAGCGCGGGAGAACTCGATGCCGAAGGACAACATCGACCGCGCGATCGCCAAGGGCGCCGGCACGGGTGCGGACGCGGCGGCCTACGAGACCGTGACCTACGAGGGCTACGGGCCGGGAGGCGTCGCGCTCTTCCTCGAGGCACTGACCGACAACCGCAACCGCACCGCAGCCGATGTGCGCTCCGCCTTCACGAAGAACGACGGCAATCTCGGCGAGTCGGGCTCCGTCGCGTGGCTCTTCGAGCGCAAAGGCGTGATCCTCGTCGACGGCTCCGCGGACGAGGACGAGCTGATGCTGACGGCCGCCGACGCGGGCGCGGAGGATGTCGAGCCCGACGAGTCGTCGCTCAGAGTCACGACCGCGCCCGAGGATCTGCACGCGGTTCGGGTCGCTCTCGAGGAAGCCGGCTTCGCGATCGACTCCGCCGAGGCGACGATGGTGCCGAAGACGACCGTCGAGATCGAGGACGAAGTCATGGCCCGAAAAGTCGTGCGCCTAATGGACGAGCTGGAGGAGAACGACGACGTCCAGGCCGTCTACTCGAACTTCGACATCCCGGAACGAGTCTTGGAAGCCGTCGCCAGCTGACCCCTCACGAGGGCCTGTCCCTTGTAAGGGCCTGTCCCTCGTCAAGGGTTAGCGACCCGTGCGGATCGTGCGGCTCGTTGCAGCGAAACCGGCTAGGCGCGCCGTGACACGGTACGTCCCGCGGCGCTTCGCCCGCAGCGAGTAGAAGCCGCGCGGATTCGTCTTCCCGCTCGACACCGTCGTCCAACCGCCGCCCGAGTTCTTCTGCAACGAGACTTTCGCGCCGAGCACCGCGTCCAGGAACCGGTCGACGACCTTGCCCCGAACCCGCCGACCCTTCTCGAACGAACGCGCAGCGACGATTTTCGGCGGCAGATTCCCCTTCAGCTGGATGTTCCCAAGCGCGACGAGCACCTGGCCGCGGTTCCAGCTCGTAGCCACGCTCGAGCCGTTGACGATGTACGAATCGTCGGGCGGGTCGAGCGCTTCGAAGCGGATCACCGCCTGCAGGTTCGTGTCCAGCGGAAACGCGAGGACGCCCTCGAAGCGCGCGTCGCCGGTCGTCGGCGGCCGCATCATCACGTAGAAGCCGAGGATCGTCCCCACGGCCCTCGTGCCGACGGCGTGCGGAACCGAGAGGCCTCCCTGCTGGTCGCGCGTCCAGTTCGTGTGCTGGACGTTCGCCTTCGCCACGGCCTCGGTGTCGCCCTGGCGCTGGTCGAAGCTAACCGACCAGTTGAGCGACGCGAAGCCCGCGCTTTCGGGATGGCCGGCCTGCTCGTAGCGAGGGCCGACCCAGCGGCCCACGTTGCCCGACGTGGACTGGCGGTTGTAGGTCGTCGGGGACGCGAGCTCGACGAGGAGGCCCGGCGGAAGCTGGTGCGCCTGCCGCGCGGGGTCGGAGATCCGGACCCGTTCCACCGACTGCGCGCCGGCGATCTGGGTGCCCGCGACGAGGGCCAGGAGCCCCGCGAGCATCGCGAAAAGGACGGAAAAGCGCCGCATACAGCTCTAGAGGCTAGCCCAGGTTGCAGCTACCGCTTGCCGCGGCTGACGAACAGGTTGACGCGCGCGCCCCGGGCCCGCTTGGTCCCCCAGCGCGGGCTCTGCTTGACGATGCGGCCGCGCGGCTTCATCGACTTGACGCGGCGCACGCGTCCGACCCGGCAATGGGCGCGGGTGATCATCCGTCTCGCCCTGGGCATCTTCCTGCCGACGACCTTCGGCACCTTGCACTTCGGCTTGGGCGGTGGAGGCGGCGGTGGAGGCGGAGGGGGCGGCGGAGGGGGCGGCGGAGGGGGAGGTGGTGGCGGGGGCGGGTCCGAGCTCACGTTGACGGTCCCCGTCATGAAGGGGTGTGGTGCGCAGTGGTATGCGTACGTGCCCGCCTGCGTGAACGTGACCGAGTACGTCGCGCCATGGGCCATCAGGCCCGAGTCGAACGCTCCAGTGTCGGACGTGACGGTGTGTGTGTCCGTGCCCTGATTCGTCCAGCAAACGGTCGTTCCCGGCGTGATGTTCAGAGTCGGCGGGTCGAACGAGTACTCGACGATGTTGGCGAGCGTCGCGCCGGTTGGGCAACCAGGTCCCGGTGGAGGCGGAGGCGCAGGTGGTGGTGGCGGCGGCGGGGGAGGTGGCGGCGGTGGCGGAGGAGGAGGTGGAGGCGGTGGTGGCGGCGGCGGCGGTGGCGGAGGAGGAGGAGGAGGTGGAGGCGGTGGTGGCGGCCCTCCGGTCACCGTCACGGTCGCGACCATGAACGGGTGCGGCTCGCAGTGGTACGGGAAGCTGCCGGCACTGTTGAACGTGTACGAGAACGTGTCGCCGTGCATCAGCGTGCCCGAAAGGAACACCTGCGAGTCCGAGCTCACCGTGTGCGGGATGTCGCCGTTGTTCGTCCAGCAGACCGTCGTACCCACCGGAACCGTCAAGGCGTCCGGCTCATATTCGAAGTCGACTATGGAGACCTGCGTCGCCCCTTGGTCACAAGGCTGCGCCGGCGGAGGCCCGCCCTGGCCGCTGATCGCAGACGTGCTCCCGACCAGCGCACAGATCGCTACTGCAAGCGTCAGTGCGGCGAAATGACGAACGCTCACGAACTCCCCTCGGTGACCCTAGTCATAAGGCCCATACGCGAAAGGGGGATTTCCGGTTTTCGGAGCAGGAACGTCCGGTTCTGCGCCTAACCTCGACCCGTGAAAGTTCTCGGCATCGATCCGGGCACGGCTGCATGCGGGTACGGCATCGTCCAAGAAAAAGGCGGGCGGGTGCGGGCCATCGACTACGGGTGGTGGAAGACCCCCGCGTCCGACCGTCCAGAAGCGCGGCTGAAGACGATTTTCGACGCGGTCACGACGCTCATCGACCAGACGGCGCCCGATGCCGTCGCGCTCGAGGAGTCCTTCGTCGGCGTCGACGCCCGCACCGCGCTCTCCGTCGGACAGGCCCGCGGCGCCGTGCTCGTCGCCTCCGCGCTCGCCGGGGTGGAGTGCGCTGAGTATGCGCCGACCCGTGTCAAGCAGGCTGTGTGCGGCTACGGCCGCGCCGAGAAGGCCCAGGTGCAGCGCATGGTGCAGGCGATCCTTCGCCTCGACGCTCCGCCCGAGCCGAGCCATGCAGCCGATGCGCTCGCGGTCGGGATCTGCCACGCGCTGGCGCCGCCGCTGCTAAAGGCAGTCTCCGCGTGATCGCCCGCCTGACAGGAACCCCCGTCTCGCGGACCGCGGACGGGCTCGTGCTCGACGTCAACGGCGTCGGGTATCTCCTGCGCGTCTCGGAGCGCGCGGGCCGTAAGGCGAGGGAGGGGCGCGAGGTTTCGTTCGACACCTATCTCCACGTGCGCGAGGACGTGCTCCAGCTCTACGGGTTCGCCGACCCGGCGGAGCGCCAGCTCTTCGAGCAGCTGCTGTCCGTGTCGGGCGTCGGCCCGAAGGTTGCGCTGCTGATCGTCTCCGGCTCGACCCCGGCCGATCTGCGACGCTCGATCGTCCTCGGCGACACCACGCGGTTTCTCGCGATTCCCGGAGTGGGGAAGAAGACCGCCGAGCGGGTCGTCCTCGAGCTGAAGGAGAAGCTCGGGCTCGAGCAGGTCGTTCCTGACGGGGGAATCGATCTCGTGGCGCGTGACGCTCTCGTCGAGCTCGGCTACTCGGCGGTCGAGGCGGAGCGTGCGCTCGCCGGCACCGATCCGGAGGCTCCGCCCGAGGAGCGCGTCCGCCAGGCGCTGAAGGCGGCGTGACCGACCAGTTCCTCGCTCCCGCGCTCAAGCCGGACGAGGACGAGCTCGAGCGGTCGCTGCGGCCGCGCAATCTCGACGACTTCGTCGGGCAAGAGCGCGTCAAGGAGCAGCTGGACATCGCGTTGAAGGCGGCGCGGGCCCGCGAGGAACCGCTCGACCACGTTCTCTTGGTTGGCCCGCCGGGCCTTGGGAAGACGAGCCTCGCCTACATCGTTCGGGAGGAGCTAGGCGTGGGCATCCGCTGCGTGGCCGGGCCGGCCCTCGAGCGGAAGGGCGACATGGCCTCGATCCTGACGGCGCTCGAGCCGCGCGACGTGCTCTTCGTCGACGAGATCCACCGGCTGTCGAGCGCAGTCGAGGAAGTGCTGTACCCGGCGCTCGAGGACTTCCGGCTCGACATCGTCGTCGGGCAGGGGCACGCGGCGCGCACCCTCACGCTGGAGGTGCCGCCGTTCACGCTCGTTGGGGCGACGACCCGCACAGGGCTGCTCACCACGCCTTTGCGGGATCGGTTCGGGATGACGTTCCGGCTCGAGTACTACGAGCCGGAGGAGCTCGGCTTCATCGTGCGCCGCTCGGCCGGAATCCTCGGCGTCGAGATCGAGGGCGCGGCGGCCGACGAGATCGCTTCTCGCTCGCGCGGGACGCCCCGGGTGGCGAACAGGATCCTGAGGCGGGTGCGCGACGTCGCGGAGGTGCGGCACGAGGGCGTCGTGACCGCGGATGTTGCGGCCGAGGCGCTGGAACTGCTCGAGGTGGACGGACACGGGCTCGAGCGCACCGACCGGGCGCTCCTGCACGCGATCGTCGATCGGTTCGACGGCGGGCCTGTGGGGCTGTCCACGTTGGCCGTGGCTCTCGGCGAGGAGCCGGACACGATCGAGGACGTCTACGAGCCGTACCTGCTCCAGCTCGGCTTCATCCAGCGGACGCCGCGCGGGCGGATCGTGACGAAGCTCGGCCGCGAGCACGTCGGCGCTGCGAAGCGGGCGGAAGCGCTCTTCTAGACGGCTTCGGCCTGCGGGTGGTCGAGCAACGCGAGCGCGCGATCGACCGCGGCGATGACGCCGCCCGGGTTCCGTTCCGGCGCGTCGTTCCAGGCGTCGATCGCGAGCGTGCCGGTCGCGCGGCTCAGGACATCCGTCGCCTCCGCCAGGGCGCGCGCTTCGGCGGAGTGCGCGACGAAGTCGGCGTCGAGCCGGTCGTCGTGGCGGTGCCAGCTCGCGAGGAGCGCGCCGACGAGCGACCACGACGCGGCCTCGACGCTCCACGCGTTGACGACGCGCCCCCGAGCGTCGCGCGCCTGAGCGCCGTGCGACCAACCCCTGAGGAGGAGACCGCGAGCCTCCATCAGCATCGCCGCAGCCGCCTCGTCGGCTGCCTGTGACAATAGTCCTCCTCGCCAGAGGGTAGCACGGAGATTCGCGTGAATTCGAGCCCCGAGCACTGTCTTTTCCGTTTCGTGTGGCCCCGCAGGGTCTTCAGCGCGATCCCGGCCACGGTCGTCGAGCGGACGACCAGCCGGGTCGTGCTCTGGATCACTCCGGAGACGCCGGTCCGCTGGCCTCCGGGGGCGCGGCTGCCGATCCCTGAGCTCGTCGAGCAGCGTTGGCCCCACGAGGAGGCTCGGTGGTACGGCGGCCGGCTCATGATCGCCGAGGTCGGCGCGTCCCATTCCGTGTACGTGACGTGGGGGAGGGAGGGCGAGCTCGTCGGCTGGTACGTGAACCTCGAGGAGCCCTGGCGCGAGAGCCCGTTCGGGTTCGACACGACCGACCACCTGCTCGACGTCTGGGTCAATCCCGACCGGACGTGGCGCTGGAAGGACGAGGATCATCTCGCGGAGGCAGTCGACATCGGGCTCTTCACGCCCGCGAAAGCACGTGCGATCAGGGCGGAAGGCGAGCGAGCAATCGAGAGAATCGAAGCGTGGTCGACTCCGTTCGACGAAGGCTGGGAACGCTGGCGCCCGAACCCGGCCTGGCCGCTACCGGACCTCCCCAACAACTGGGACCGCCTTTAGCGGGGTCAGACCCTGGAAAGAACGCGGCGGTCGACCTATGGAAGCTCCATGCAATGTGGAGCGTTTGTGCGTGTCTCGTTCGATAATCGCCACGCTTTTGGAGCGGGGTCTGACCCCGGGGCTTCGCTCGAGAGGGCGTGGCTTCTTGGGAGGAGGCGACTCGCCTAGCGGCGGAACTGGACTTCGTGCCAGGACGGCACTGGCGCGAGCTCCAGGAGGGCCCGGTCGCCCCGCGGGTCGCGGTACGCGAACTCGCCCTCGTCGTCGTCCCAGTCGACCTCGAGCAGCCCTTCCTTGACGCGATGGTCGAGCCAGGCGCCGCGGAAGACGAGCTTGCGCAGCCAGTACACGAGCGACTCGCCGCGAATCAGCGACAGCTGCTCCCAATGGCGCACGAGGTAGCGCCCGAGCGAGCTGCGCGGCTCCTCGATCAGCCCGTCCGCCGCGAGCTCGACGAGATCCTCAGTTTCGTCCTCGTCGAGGTCGTTGTCCTCCACGAGCCCGAGCTTGACCGCGGCCGCCGTCACACGCTGCTCGAAGTCCTCGGTGTTGAAGGCGAACCGGTACCCGAGGAACTCGACCATGTAGTCCTCGCCCGACGTGTAGTTCGTTTCAACGCTCACCTTTTCAGGATAGACGTCACCGTCCGACCGCCTCCGTACCGTGGCTCGGCCCATGGATTGGTCGGTCAAAACGTGCTCCCACGACGCCGCGAACGCTCTTGCGAACGCACTCGGGCTGAGCGAGACGACCGCCCGCGTGCTCGTCCGGCGCGGCTACCACGACCCCGCCGAGGCACGCGGGTTCCTCGAAGGAGCGCTGCCCGGCCACGATCCGTTTCTCCTCGGCGACATGGCGGCAGGCGTCGACGCGATCAAGACGGCGATCACCGCGGGCAAGCGGATCTGCGTCCACGGCGATTACGACGCCGACGGAATCTGCGCGACCGCACTCGCGGTGCTGATCCTAGGCGAGCTCGGTGCCGAGGTCGTCTGGCACCTGCCGAGCCGCTTCGAAGAGGGCTACGGAGTCCAGCGCGAGACCCTCGCGCGGCTCGCAGACGAGGGCTGCGGGCTGGTCCTCACCGTCGACTGCGGCGTCACCGCGGTCGAGGAGATCGCCGAGGCGCGCGCCCGCGGGCTCGAGATCGTCGTCACCGACCACCACCGGCCCGGCGAGACGCTCCCGGACTGCCCCGTCGTCGCCACGCGGCCCTCCGACTACCCGTTCCCGGAGCTCTGCGGCACGGGTGTCGTCTACAAGCTCGGCGAGGCGCTGCTCGGCCCGGGACACGAGGCGCTGACGCGGCACCTCGATCTGGTCGCCCTCGCGACGATCTCAGACGTGGTTCCGCTCGTCGACGAGAACCGCGCGCTCGCGCTCGCCGGCCTACGCTCCCTCGCGCGCACGCAGAAGCCCGGGCTCCAGGCGCTGATGAAGGTCGCGCGTGTCGATCCGGCTCGAGTCGACGAGGGCGCCGTCGGGTTCCGACTCGCTCCGCGGATCAACGCTTCCGGTCGGCTGGGCCGCCCTGGCGCGGCGCTCGAGCTGCTGCTCACCGAGGACAAGGACGTGGCCGGCCGGCTCGCGCACCAGCTCGAGGAGCTGAACCGCGAGCGGCAGGGAGTCGAGGACCGGATCGTGCGCGAGGCGTTCGCGAAGATCGACGAGTGGCCGGAGGCGAAGCAGCGCCGCCGAGGGTACGTGCTCGCCGACGAGACCTGGCACGAGGGCGTGATCGGGATCGTCGCGTCACGGCTCGTCGAGCGCTTCCACCGCCCGGTCGTGCTGATCGCGGGCGCGGACGGCAACTGGAAGGGGTCGGGCCGCTCCACGGGCGCGTTCGACCTGCACGGAGGCCTAGCTGCCTGCTCGGACCACCTCGCTCGGTTCGGCGGGCATCGTGCGGCAGCCGGCCTCTCGATCGACCCGGCCGAGATCGAGGCGTTCGCCGACGCGTTCGCGGCGCATGCGGACGCAGAGCTGACCGACGACGACCTGCGCCCGCGGACCGTCGTCGACGCTGTCGTCACGGGCCAGGAGCTCACGCTCGACCTCTGCGAGGAGCTTCACCGACTGGCGCCGTTCGGGCTCGCGAATCCGGGCGTCACGCTGCTCTTGCCGTCCTGCGAGCTCGGAGATCTCGCCGCGGTCGGCGACGGCAAGCACCTGCGCTTCCGCGTGCGTGACAGGGGACGCGATGCCGGGAGCGCGATTGCCTTCGGCCTGGGCACGCAGCTCGACCGCTTCCGGCAAGTTGGGCGCTACGACGTCTTGTTCCGGCTGGAGGCGAACCAGTGGAACGGGACGGTCGCGCCGCAGCTTGTCGTACGCCGCGTGCTCGACCCGCCGGAGCGCTACGAGAGCCTGCGCGACTGGCTGGCCGACGAGTGGCGCCGACCCGTCGCCGAGCGCACGTCCGACGCCCAGGCGATCTTCGCCGAGCTCGGCCTCGACGACGAGACGGTGATCAAGAAGTCATTGCTCGAGTCCGAAGCGTTCCGTGCACTGCTCGAAGAGCCAGAGCTCGCACGCGCCGCCTAGCCCCGCTTCCGCGCGAGGAAGATCGCCCAGCCAAACGCGTCCCGGCGGGCCAGGTACTGGCGCTTGTGCTCCTCGTTCGCGAGCCGAATCTCATCGTCCTCGTTCTCGGCGAGCCAGTCCTCGACCGCGCGCCAGTGGAGCGATTCGTAGCGGTCCCAGTCATCCGTCGACGAGCTGATCAGCCCGATCAGCGACACGCCGTGCCGCTCGACCTTGGCCCCGGTTTCGGACAGCGAGACATAGCCCATCGTGTCCGTCCCCACGGGCGGGCTGCGGCGCCAGTAGGGCTCGCCGACGACGACGTGGCCGCCCGGGCGGACAGCCGGCACGAGCGCGGACAGCGTGCCGTCGAGGTCGTCCCAGACGAACGTCGCTCCGAGGCAGAGCGCGACGTCCCAGTCCTCGGGCTCGAGCGAGAACTCACGACCATCCGCTTCGACGACCTCGATCAACTCGCCGAGGCCCGCCTCCGCCACCCGCTCGCGCGCCGTGGCGACGAACCCCGAGTACCGCTCGACCCCGGTGATCCGGCAGCCGAACGACGATGCGAGGACGAGCGTCGGCCCGCATTTGCCGCACGCGATGTCGAGCACGCGGCTCTCCGGCCCGAGCCGAAGCCACTCGCCCATGAGCCTGATCTTTTCCGGGCTCGTCGGGTTCTGGATGTCGTGGTCTCGCTCGGCGATGGCGTGGTACCAGGGCACGTCACAAGCCTCGCAGGCGCTGGAGCAGGTCGAGCAGCTCGTCGATCGGAAGGTTGCCCACGACGCCCCGCAGGATGCCCGCCAGCGTCCCGTTGAGCGCGCCGGCGTTCTGGGCGTCGTTGATCGACCGCTTGAGGCCCGTGCGCACGAGCGTTTCCAGCTCCTCGTTCGAGATGTCGTGCTCGCGGACGAACTGCTCGCGCGAGTCCGAGTTCGCGAGCGCGAGCACCATGTCCTCGCGGGACACGTGCAGCCGGCACGCGGCCCCATCGAGCGCAGAGAGGACGATCTGCTCCGCGACTGCCTCGAAGCCCTGCGGGCTCCGCCACGAGCGAGGCGCGCACGGGTCGGCGACCTTGGCCGGGGCGTACGAGGCGCCGCCGAGCGCGAGGTAGAGGCCGACGAGGGCGAGCACGGCCGCGGTCGAGTACCCGATTGCCCGCATCAGACGCTGACCTCCTTCCGCCCGAGAACGATCGGCACGAGCGCGAGCAGGCCGAGCAGCGCCGACACGAGGAACGAGTTGGAGAACGCGTTCGTGACTGCGCGGTCGAGTTGATCCTGGAGCGCGTTGCCGAGATCGGCGTACGCGGAATCGTCTCGATTGTCGACGACCTCCTTGACGTCGGGGATCCGGCCCTCGGCCGTGGCGGTATCGACGGCGACGAGGACGTCGCGGGCGACGCCGATCTTGTCGAGCGGAGAGATCCGGCTGTCGAGCACCGCCGCAGTTCCCGCAGCGAGCGCCTCGTGCTCGTTCCGGTTCAGATCCGAGGTGAAGATCGGCGTCAGCAGGAGCAGCCCGAGAACGATTCCGGCGTGACGCGCCGCGATCGTCCAGCCGCCGTGCACCGCCTGGCCCGAGCGGCCGGCCAGCGCGCGCTGCGTGAGGGCGGACAGGGCCAGTCCCAAACCGGCGCCGATCGCGACTTGCGGGAGGATCGTCCACACGACGCCGGCGTGGGGCAGCCACGCGAGAGCCGCGAGCCCGCCCGAGATCAGGATCGCGCCGGAAGCCGCCCGCGTCCAAGGCGGGCGGATCCCACCGGCGAAACGCGTCGCTGCAATCGCGGTCAACGGCATAATCGTCACGACGAGCCCCGCCGCGAGCGGCTCGAGCCGCCAGCCGTTGATCAGCAGGATCACGAGCAGGAAGAGCGCAGCCACGAGCGCTCCGGAGACGAGAAGGAGCGCCGCGTTCGCCGCGATCTGGGGCCGCTCGGCTGGCTCGGGCACCGGCCGCGCCTGCACGCCGGACAGCGCCAGCAGGCTGAGCAGCGCTACAGGTGCCTGCAGCACGAAGATCGACTCCCAGCCCAAAAGCTGCGTAAGGATCCCGCCGATCGCTGGCCCGACCGAGGCGCCGACGATCCCGGCGAGCGCCCAGATCCGCGCCGCCGAGGCGTCGGCCCCCGTGACCTCGGAGAGCAGGTCGAGCGCGGCCACGACGACCGCGGCTCCCGCCACGCCTTGGGCCGCGCGCAGCCCCACGAGCACACCGAACGTCGGCGAGAACGCGCACGCGAGAGACGCAGCCGCGAAGACGACCGTCGAGACCCCGAACACAGGCACCGGCCTCCGGCGCGCAAGAGCCGCCGCGGGCACTGCGGCGAGTGCGAGCGCCAGGTTGAACGAGACCAGCGCCCAGGCGAGCGTCGAGACGTCGACGTCGAACTGCACGAGGATCTTCGGGAGCGCGAGGGTGACGACCGACGAGTCGGCCAGGACGAGCCCGACCGAGAGGCCGAGCAGCGCAATCCGGTTTCGCGATCCGAGCGGCTGCATGAGCCGGACGGATTCTCGACTAAGTCAGCGCCTGGTTCATAGGAGGGTTTGACGAAATATGGTCTGAGCCGCCGGGCCGCGCTGCTCGCCCCGAGGCCGGGTCCTCAGTCGCCCCGGTAATGGCGATTACCGGGGCTCCCTGCGTCCGCGGCCTCGGAACGACCATCGCACCCCAGCGACGAGCAACATTCCGCCAAACCCTCCTAGCGATGGGAGGCGCTGAGCGCGATCAGCAGCCGGGTGACGGCAAGAGTGCGTCGCTTCTTGAGGTTTCGTCTGAGCACGAGCGGCATCACTTCTCTGTGTGGGCGCTGAATCCTGCGCCACGAAACGGCGACGAAAGGTAGCCGAACTACAATTTGGCCATGGCTCTCCTCGAAGCTCGCGAACGGCACCAGGATCTCCTCGAAGAGCTGATCGCCGAGGTCACGGCCTACAACCCGGACGCCGACCGCGAGCTGATCGCTCACGCCTTCGAGTTCGCGACGCGCGCGCACGACGGCCAGGAGCGCCGCTCGGGCGAGGCGTTCATCCATCACCCCTTCGGCGCGGCAAAGATCTGCGCCGGGCTCCGGCTCGACGACGAGACGATCGCCGCCGCGCTCCTGCACGACGTCGTCGAGGACACGAACGTTGGCATCGATGAAGTGCGCGCCGAGTTCGGCGACGAGATAGCGAACCTCGTCGAAGGCGTCACCAAGCTGACCCGGATCCAGTTCCAGAGCCGCGAGCACGCCGAGGCGGAGAACTACCGGAAGATGATCGTCGCGATGGCCCACGACGTGCGGGTCATCCTCATCAAGCTCGCCGATCGCCTGCACAACATGCGCACGCTCGAGTACCTCGGACGCCAGAAGCAGGTCCAGAAGGCGCGCGAGACACTCGAGGTCTACGCGCCGCTTGCGCACCGACTCGGCATCCACAAGCTGAAGTGGGAGCTCGAGGATCTCGCGTTCCAGACCCTGCATCCACGCAAGTACGCGGAGATCGAGGCGATGGTCGCCGAGCGCCGCGCCGACCGCGAGGAGCACGTCCGTGAGGCCGCGATCGTGCTCACGAAGGAGCTCGACAAGGTCGGGATCCCGGCCGAGATCTCCGGCCGCGCGAAGCACTTCTACTCGATCTACGACAAGATGGCCAAGAAGGGCCGCGAGTTCAACGAGATCTACGACCTGACGGCGATGCGCGTGATCGTCGACCGGGCCGGCGACGAGGGCACGCGCGACTGCTACGGCGCACTCGGCCTCATTCACGCGCTCTGGAAGCCGATGCCCGGGCGGTTCAAGGACTACATCGCGATGCCGAAGTTCAACGGCTACCGCGCGCTGCACACGACCGTGGTCGGCCCGGCCGGGAGCCCGCTCGAGATCCAGATCCGGACGCGCGAGATGCACGAGGGCGCGGAGTTCGGAATCGCGGCTCACTGGTACTCGTACAAGCCGGGCGGCAAGAAGAAGCTCGACGAGGACTGGCTCGAGTGGGTCAAGCAGCTGATGGAGTGGGGCGACGACGAGGCCGACCCGCGCGAGTTCATCAAGGGCTTCCGCACCGACCTCTTCGACGACGAGGTGTACGTGTTCACCCCGAAGGGCGAGGTGAAGACCCTGCCCGCGGGATCGACGCCGATCGACTTCGCGTACTCGGTGCACACCGACGTCGGGCACCGGACGGTCGGCGCGAAGGTCAATGGGCGGATCGTCCCGCTCCACTACACGCTGCACAGCGGCGACTTCGTCGAGATCCTGACGTCGAAGGGCGGCCGCGGGCCGTCGCGCGACTGGATGGCGCTCGCCCGCTCGACGCGCGCGCGCAACAAGATTCGCCAGTGGTTCTCGCGCGAGACGCGCGAGGACACAGAGCACAAGGGGCGCGAGGCGCTCGAGCAGGCGCTGAAGGCGCAAAAGCTGCCGTACAGGAAGATCGCGGGCTCGGCGGTGCTCGCGCAGGTTATTCGCGAGACGGGCTTCAAGAAGGCCGAGGACTTCTACATCGCGCTCGGCTCCGGCAAGCTGCCGGTCAGCCAGATCGTCAAGAAGGTGCTCGCGCGGCTGAAGACCGCGGAGGTGGCCGAGGAAGAGATCGTCCCGCTCAAGCCGAAGCCGCAGACGACTGCGAGCACCGACCTCGGGATCACCGTCCAGGGCGCCGAGGGCGTGCTGGTCCGGCTGGCGAAGTGCTGTACCCCGGTGCCGAGCGACGAGATCGTCGGCTACATCTCGCTCGGGAAGGGGATCACGATCCACCGCAAGGACTGTCCGAACGTGAAGGCGCTGATGAGAAACCCCGAGCGCTTCACGAACGTCGACTGGGACGGCGCGACGACGAAGAGCTTCTACGTCCAGATCGCCGTCGACGCGTGGGATCGGCCCCGTCTGCTCGAGGACGTTGCCCGGACCTTCGCGGAGCACGGGGCGAACATCGTCTCCTACGGCGGCACGGTCGAGGATCAGCTGGCGAAGAACTGGTACACGGCCGAGCTCGGCGACGTGAAGTCGCTGCGCACGCTCCTTACGGCGCTCCGCAACGTGGAGGCCGTCTTCGACGCATACCGGGTCACGCCGTCCTAGGCCCTGTCCCGGAGCTCGTCCTCCGCGCTGAAGCGCTGGCGGAGGAGCTGAGGTTCGAGCGCTCGTCGATTCGCGAGGTCGGCCGCCTCCTCGGTGCGCTCGCCGCATCGCGCCCGAACGGCAAGCTCGCCGAGATCGGGACTGGAACTGGGGTCGGCGCGGCGTGGATCGTGTCAGCGATGGGGCCCGAGGCCTTCTTCGTCACGTCCGAGGCCGACGACGATCGGGCCGCTGCCTGCTGCCGGCTGTTCGCCGACTCTCCGAACGTGCGCGTCCTGCACGGCGACTGGCACGAGGTGCTCCCGCCGGAGGCGCCGTTCGACGTGCTGTTCTTCGACGGCGGAGGCTGGAAGCGCAGCCCGCCCGTCCAGATGCGCACCGAAAGCGAGCGGGCGCTCGAGCTCGTCGCATCCGGAGGTGTCGTCGCCATGGACAACCTCACGCCGGCGCACCTCTGGCCCGCGGACGGTCCCGAGTGGCCGGACGCTCTCCGCAGGTTCTGGCTCGGCCGCGACACGCTTGTCGCGACCGAGCTCCTGACGACGCCCGACAGCTCGGCGATAGTGGCCGTGAAGCGCTAACTATCGACGAAGAAGAACTGCTTCCAGGCCGTCCACCAGTCGTCGGCCCGTGACACGATCGTGCGGTCGTCGAGGAACTCGACGCCGTGCTGGAAGCGCATCTGCCGCGCGGCGGTCGTGTGCTTGTACTCGACCTTGACCTCGCACGGCTTGCCGGGGTCGTAGGGCGCGACGGCCTTCAGGTCGGAGAGCGCCTGCTTCGCGCCTTCCTCGATCAGCTCGCGTGCCCGTGACGGCACGAGCATCCGCGCGCTCGTCTGGCCGATGCCCTTCTTGACCGCGACCGTCGTCAGGCCGTCGCCGAGGAGCTCCTTGCCCTCGCGGCAGGAGGCCTCGTCGCCGGTCACGAGCAGGACGGGACAGCCCCACGTGCCGCAGAGCGCTGCGTTGATGCCCGTCTCGCCGACGCGTGTCCCGTTGAACCAGAGGTTCTGCCACGCCTGGCCCGAGACCGTGTGGTTGAGGACGCCATCGGCAGTGCCGGCCATCGCGTGCATGCCAACGAAGAGGGCCGCGTCGCAGCCCTCCTCGAGGAAGCCCGTGTACTCCGTCCACTCCTCCTGGACCACGTACTCGCACGCGGGGTCGAGATCCTCGGGGATGAGCGAGTTGAACGTGTAGCCCTCGCCGGCGCCGTGGCAGTCCATGACGACGATCTCGGTCGCGCCGGCCGCCTGCGCGCCGCGCACGGCGGCGTTGATCTCCTCGGTGTAGAGCTTGCGTCCCTCCTCGAACATGGGACGTCCCGCATTCGTCTGGTCGCCCTTGACGATGCCGCCGACGCCCTCCATGTCGCTGATGATGTGCACGCGCACGGTGCGGAACTTATCCCGAACGGCCACGTCCGGTGCCAGGCACCGGACAGGTCCACGATCACTCGATCGAGGGATCGTCCCTCGAATGTGCGGGGTACCTCGACCGAGGGATAGACGGTTCGAGAACCGAGCCCTACAACGAGAGAACGGGGGAGAGGGTTCGTCTGCGGCGCCCGGTCATCTCAGAGGACGGGTAACCGGGTCGCCGCGGCGTCACGCGCTAGAGCTCGGCATCGGCGCCTTCGAACTCGCGGATCTTCGCCCTGATCGCCTCCGGAACCGGGCACGCCTTGCGCTCCTCGAGGTCGACCAGGACAAGAGTCTGGTGCGCCGTCACCATCAGCATGTCGTCGTCGACGAAGTACGCCGCCAGCTCGTAGGTCACGCTCGTCCGGCCGATCCGCTGCACGCGGACGAACACCTCGACGAGGTCGTCGAACCGCGCTGGCGCGAGGTACTCGATGTTCGTCGCGCGCATCACGAGATCGCCCTCGAATTCCTCGTACCGCATCTTCAAGTGCCGGTGGTATTCGACGCGCGCCGCGTCGAAGTACGGCAGGTACCGGCCGTAGTAGACGATGCCCTGCGCGTCCGTGTCGGAGAACCCGACGCGCGTCAGCGACGAGAACTTGAACGGCGGCTTACGGTCGGTGACGCGTCCGAGCTCCAGCTCCATCACGCGGCATGCTAGGCGGCGAGCTCTCCATCGACCGTGTGTGCGCAGCGGCGAGCCGGCGGAAGCGGATGTTCTCGGCGATCCCGCGGGCGCCGAGACCGAGCAAGACGAGCAGGATGACTGCGAACGGCACGAGCGCGAACTTGGCGCTGATGCGAGGCGGCTCCGTCGGCTTGTCCTTGTTGGCCCGGTTGTAGGTCTGGGCGCTCGGATTTGCCTGGAAGTCGCGTGCCGCCTGCACGACGGCCGGCTTGCCGATCGGCGCGAAAGTCGCCCCGGGCATGAACGAGTCGACGAGCCACTTGTCGTGCGCCGGGTGCAGGTAGACGTGGAACAGGATCTGGCCCAGCTTCCCCTGATGCTTGGCGGTCGGCGAAAGGATGAGCTCGAGCGCCAGCTCGTCCCTCGTCCGGTACTGGATCGTCCAGCCGTGGAACTTCTGTCCGGCGGCCGGATACGGATAGACAGGGATGTCGCCGTGACTCCATTGCTGCCGGCTCATGCCCGCCTTCATCGTGGGTGTGAGGACGTCGTACGCCCCCGCCGGATTGTGCCGCTTGACCGCATGGTTGACGAAGACGTCGAGCGTCTTGTTGACCGCCGCGCGATCCGACGGCGCAAGGTGCGGAGGCGCAGCCACGGCCGGCGCCGTGAACGCGAGCGCAGCCGTACAGGCAATCAAAATCGCCCGTCCCCTCATGGCTCACAGAGTAGCGACGGCGCCCGGTCAGCTGATCAGTTCGAGCACCTCGTCGCGCTTGCGCTCCATCAGCTCTTGAGAGAACGCCTCGAGGTTGAGCCGGAGCAACGGCTCGGTATTCGACGGACGCACGTTCAGGTGCCAGTCGTCAGCCTCGATCGAGATCCCGTCCAGGTGCGAGACCTTGCCTTCGTCGCCGAACCGTTCCTTGATCTCCTGGAGCTTGACGGCCACGTCCGACACCGGGACGTTGATCTCGCCGGTCAGGAAGTAGCGCTCCCGGTAGGGGCGCAGGAGCTCGGACAACGGCTTCCCGCGCTTCGAGACGAGCTCGAGCACGAGCAGGAACGGGATCACGCCCGAGTCGGCCTGGAAGAAGTCGCGGAAGTAGTAGTGGCCTGAGACCTCCCCCGCGAAGACGGCGTCCTCCTCGCGCATCCGCTGCTTGATGAACGCGTGGCCGACGCGGTTCACGAGCGGCGTCCCGCCGGCCCGCTCGATCGTCTCGGGGACGGCCCAGCTGGCCCGCACGTCGTAGATGATCTTCGCGCCCGGGTTCTTCTCGAGCATCGACTCGGCGAGGAGCGCGGTCACGAAGTCGCCGGGGACGAACTCGCCCGTGTCGTCGATGAAGAAGCAGCGGTCGGCGTCGCCGTCGAAGGCTGCGCCGAGGTCGGCTCCGTCCTCGCGCACCTTGCCGATCACGAACTCGCGGTTCTCGGGGAGGAGCGGGTTCGGCTGGTGGTTCGGAAACGTCCCGTCGGGCTCGAAGAAGTAGGGGACGGCGTCGATCGGGATCCGCTCCAGGACGGGCGGGAGCATGACGCCTGCCATGCCATTGGCCGCGTCGATCACGACCCGCTGCCGCTGGATCGCCTCGAGGTCGACGAAGGACAAGACCTTGTCGACGAAGCCCGGAAAGACATCTTCCTTCTGCACACGTCCGAGCGTCTGACCCTCTGACATGTCGGAAAGGGACACGGCTCGGTCGCGGATGTCCAGGAGGCCTGACTCGCCGCCGACGGGCATCGCCCCGCGCCGCACGATCTTCACCCCCGTGTACTCCTTCGGATTGTGCGACGCCGTCACCTGGAGCCCGCCGTCGAGCCCGAGGTGCCCGACGGCGAAGTAGAGCATCTCCGTGCCGACGAGGCCGATGTCGATCACCTCGGCGCCGGCGGCCGCCGCGCCCTCGATCGCGGCCTGCGCCATGGAGGGCGATGAGCTGCGCATGTCCCGGCCGACGGCGATCCGCTTCGGCTCGAACTGCTCGACGTAAGCACGTCCGATCGCGCGTGCGCCGTCCTCGTCGATCTCGCTCGGGTAGATCCCCCGCACGTCGTAGGCTTTGAAGACCTTTGGATTCAGCACCGCCGGGATGGTAAACGCGGTCCGGATCGTTCTTACACTTAGACCCTGATGGAACGAAAGATCGCCACGGTCCTGTTCGTCGACCTCGTCGACTCGACGTCGTTCGTCTCTGCGAGCGACCCTGAGATCGTCCGCCGGCGCGTGACGCAGTTCTTCGACCGCGTCTCGATCAGCATCGAGCGCTATGGCGGAACGGTCGAGAAGTTCGCGGGCGACGCCGTGATGGCGGCCTTCGGCATCCCGCAGGCGCACGAGGACGACTCGGAGCGCGCCATTCGCGCAGCACTCGAGATCCTCGCTTCGGTCGACGAGCTAGAGCTCCAGGCGCGCATCGGCGTCGAGGCAGGCGAGGTCGTGACCGGCGCCGGTGATTCCACTTTCGCGACCGGCGAGGCCCTCAACATCGCCGCGCGCCTGCAACAGCTCGCCGAACCGGGCCAGATCCTGCTCGGCCCCGCGGCGCACCGGCTCACGCTCGGCCGGATCGAGGTCGACGACGTCGGCCCGGTCCAGGTGCGCGGCCGCGACGAGCCGGTCTGGGCCTGGGCCGCTACAGCCGCCGACGGAAGGGCTCCGGCCCGTGTCACGGTGACGCCGCTCGTCGGCCGCGACCATGAGCTCGAGCTGCTCGAGAACACGTTTGCGCGAGCGCAGCGCGACCGCAGCGCGCACCTGGTCACGATCTACGGCGAGCCGGGCGTGGGGAAGAGCCGGCTCGCAAATGAGTTCCTCGCCTCACTCGAAGGCACGACGGTGCTGAAAGGCCGCTGCCTGCCATACGGCGAGAGCATCACGTACTGGCCGCTTGCCGAGATGGTCAAGGGCGCGGCCGATATCGCGGACGACGACCCGCTCGAAGTCGCGATCGAGAAGCTGCGTGAGTGCTGCCCCGCCGAGGCAGTCGCCGATCTACTCGGGCTCGCTACCGGTGTGCTCGAGGCCGTCCACGGCGAGCGGAGCCAGCAGGAGATCTCATGGGCGGCGCGCGAATGGGCGCAGCTGATGTCGCAGACGCAGCCGCTGATCCTCGTCTTCGAGGACATCCACTGGGCCGAAGAGCCGCTGCTCGAACTGATCGAGCACATGACCTCGTGGGTCCGTGACGGGTCGCTGATGATCATGTGCCTCGCACGCCCCGAGCTGCTCGACGTGCGCTCCGACTGGGGCGGCGGGCGGGTTCGCGCGACGGCGGTCGAGCTCGAGCCGCTCGGCGAGGCGGACAGCGCGACGCTGATCGAGGCCCTGGCCGAGGACGGGACGATCTCCGCCGGGACGAAGCGGACGTTGCTCGACAAGACCGGCGGCAACCCACTCTTCCTCGAAGAGGTCATGCTGAACGTCGCCGAATGCGGCGAGGAGCGCGCCACCCAGGAGATCCCGGACACGGTGCAGGCGTTGATTGCAGCCCGCATCGACCGGCTGGACGGCGTCTCGAAGGCGGTGCTCCAACGCGCATCGGTGATCGGGCGCACCTTCTGGGCCGGCGCGATCGAATATCTCGCGGGAGGCGAGGGCATCGACGAGGCGATCGACGACCTGCTGCTGCGCGACCTTGTCGTCGGTGAGTCGCGCTCGTCGCTCAAGAACGAGACCGCCTACCGCTTCAAGCACGTGCTCATCCGGGACGTCGCCTACGCGAGCCTGACGAAGTCCGCGCGCGCAAAGCACCACGCCGGCTTTGCCGAGTGGCTGCGCGAGCGGGCGGGAGACGAGCTGCTCGAGATCCGCGCTCACCACCTCGATCACGCCGCGTCCCTGCTGGCCGAGCTCGACGGAGCGCCGCCGGCCGATCTGGCGCGGGAAGCGGCGGCCACGCTCGAGGAGGCTGGACGCCGCGCTCTCGCTCGCGAGGCGAACAAGGCTGCGCGCCACCTGTTCCTGCGCTCGGTCGAGCTGGAGCCGACGCTCCAGCGCCGCTACCTGGCGGCCAAGGCTGCGTGGCGCCTCGACGACCTGCCGGCGGTCGCGCGGGAGATGGAGGCAATACGTGCAGAGGCGGTTCGCATCGGCGACGAGAACCTCGTCGGAAAGGCGCTGACCGCGCTCGCCGACATGGTCTTGATGCGGGAGGCCGACCCCGTCCGTGCCCGAGAGCTGGCCGAGCAGGCGCTTGCCCTCATCAAAGACGATCCTCCGGCGCGCTTCGATGCACTACGCGTGGCATGGAACGCGGCGTACTGGGTCGGCGACCTCGCCGACGCGGAGCACTACGTCGTGGAGCAGCTCGAGCTAGCGCGGGCGGCAGGCCGAAAGGACTTGGAGAGCGTCGCCATCCTCACCTGGGCGGACACGTACATCGCGCGGCTCGATGTCGACACGGCGCGGGCGAAGCTGGCCCACGCGCGTGAGCTGGCCGAGGAGAGCGGGGCGATCAACTCACGGGGACGGGTCTACCAGTCCTGGGGGAAGATCTACCTGCTTCAGGGCGAGCTCGAGCAGGCCGAGGAGGCATACGCGGAAGCCGAGCGTCTCTTCTCGGAAGCGGGCGCCGTCTGGGCGGTTGCGCGAGCGCAGAACCAGGGCGCCTGGGTTGCATGGGAGCGCGGCGACTTGGCCAAGGCGGAGAAGCGGTTTCGCGAGTCGATCCGCCTCTTGAAGCCAATCGGCGACCGGGCGACGCTCTGCGAGAGCCAGCGCGGCCTCGCCGAGCTGCTACTCGTTCGCGGGAGAATCGAGGAGGCCGAACGCTTCGCCCGCGAGGCCCGCGAGACGGTCGGCCCGCTCGACGTGACCTCACGCGCGACGACGGCCTCGTCCCTGGCACAGGTCCGGGCTGCGCAGGGTCGCGACGAGGAGGCCGACGTGCTCTTCAAGGAGGCGCTGGCCACCGTCGCCGACACGGATTTCCGCAACATCGAGCACGAGGTGCTTGGCCCCTACGCCCGGTTCCTGCGCGAGCGCGAGCGGGACGACGAAGCGGAGCGGCTCGAGGAGCGTCTCGGCGAGCTCTTGCCGGCCGCCGCAAACAGCTCCGCGCGAATCGCCTGATGTGACTCCTCGCCCGGCGCCTCGCTGATCACGGTCGCGGGGCGGGGAAAGCGGGCCAGCGCTTTGCCGAGCGGCGCCACCCGCAGCGTGCCCTCGCCGTAGGGCAGGTGCTTCGTCTCGTTCCGGTTCGCGTACGCGATGTCCGAGAAGTGGATGTGGAACGGCGCGGCGCGGGGGAGGACGCGGTTGGCCGCGGCGAGCACGTCGTGGAACGCCTTCACGGTCGTGAACGCGCCGTCGCTGGTCGCGTGCAGGTGCGCGAAGTCGATCACCGGGCGCACCCAGCCGAGCCGTGACGAGATGGCAAGGATGTCGTCGAGGCTGCCGAAGTCGTTGACGCGGCCCATGATCTCGACGCCGAACGCGACGCCGCGGTCCTTCGTCTCGATGCGCTTGCGGAAGTCCGCGAGCTGCGAGACGACGGACGCGACCGTCTGCTTGCGTGTCCGGCCGAGCAGGAACCCGGGATGGAAGACGACCGGCTCGGCGCCGGCGACCTTCGCGATCCCGGCCGAGTGGTCGAGCATCCCGGTCGCCATGCCGTGCTTGCGGTCGCGTTCGACGTGGCCCATGAACCCTGCGATCGGTGCGTGCACGGAGAGCGCGATCCGCCGCTTCCGCGCGAGCTTCCCGAACTCCTCCGCCCACGGGTAGTCCATCCAGAACCCGGACTCGAAGTCGATCTCGTTCGCGGTGTACCCGCGCTCCCGGAGCAGCTCGATGGCCTCTTCCGGCGACTTCCGCGACAACACGCGTGCCGGCCCGTAGCGAAGCGTTCCCACGGGTTGCAACGTAACTCAGCCTTGCCGTCCGACCGGGGTCCTACGATTTTGCCATGGCCAAGAGCCCAACCCGAATCGACCTCCTGGAGCTCGACATCGACCTCCGCCTCGCCGACCTCTGGCGGGAGGCCGCCGACGTCGAGGACTGGAATCTCGACGTCGTCGCCGCGTTCATGCGTGCGGCGTACGGCAAGGGGTACTGTGACGCGCTCACCGAAGATGCACCCGGAAGCCTGTGCGAGGACCACGGCTACCGCATCCCAGGTCGGCGCCAGCAGACGCCTGCCTGACGCGTCGCTTAGACGCAGGGATTTTTCTGCCCCGGGGCTAGACTTTGGCCGTGGCTCGTCCAAGCCCGGTTCGCCTCGTCATCGCGCTCTCGGTCGCCGCTGTGCTCGCGATCTTCCTGCTCTACGTGTCGGTTGCAGGCGGCACGCCGTCGATCCAGCCGAGCCAGCTGCATGGGCGGGAGGGCAAGGTCGCGCTCGTCGGCAAGGTGACCGGATCGCCGGCCGGAGACGCGCACTCGGACGGCCTGCGGTTCCGCATCCGCGACGTCTCGGGCGCAACCAGCGTCCCGGTCGTCTACACGGGCTCGGTGCCGGACCTGTTCAGGGTCGGGCGCGAGGTGCGGGTCGAAGGCGAGCTGCAGAACGGCGTCTTCGTGGCCAAGAAGGATTCGCTCCGCACGAAGTGCCCCTCGAAGTACACGACTAAGAAGAGCACGTAATGCCCGAGCTCGGGCGCGCGGCACTCGTGCTCTGCCTCGGCCTGGCGCTCTACGCGCTCGTTGCCGGCGGCTACGCGGCGGCGACGCGCAGGCGGCGGCTCGCCCGGTCAGCCCAGAACGCGCTCTTCGCGGCCTTCGCAGCGACGGTCGTCGCTTCGATCGTGCTCCTCGCGGCGCTGCTCAGGAACGACTTCTCGTTCAGGTACGTCGCGGAGCACACGAGCCGCCGGCTGCCGACGCCGTACACGATCTCGGCCTTCTGGGGCGGCCAGGAGGGCTCGCTGCTGCTCTGGCTGCTCGTGCTCACGGGCCTGTCCGCGGCTGCGATCGTGTTCGCCCGGCGAACGGCCGGCGATCTCATCGCATGGGTCGTCCCGGTGCTCGGTCTCGTGGCGACCTTCTTCGCGTTCATGCTCGTTGCGGTCTCGAGCCCGTTCGCCACCCAGGCCGCGCCCGCCGACGGGGCCGGGCTCAACCCGAGCCTCCAGAACCCGTACATGATGATCCACCCGCCGTTCCTCTATCTCGGCTACGTCGGGCTGACGATCCCGTTCGCGTTCGCAATGGGCGCGCTGCTCGCCAGGCGCGCCGACGAGCTGTGGATCGTCGCGACGCGCCGCTGGACGCTCGTCGCCTGGACGGCGCTCGGGATCGGACAGCTGCTCGGGGCACACTGGGCGTACGTCGAAGTGGGGTGGGGCGGCTACTACGCGTGGGACCCGGTCGAGAACGCAGCGCTGATGCCGTGGCTCGCCGCGACGGCGTTCCTGCACTCGGTGATGATCCAGGAGAAGCGTGGCATGTTGAAGGTGTGGAACGTGCTGCTCGTCGCGCTCGCCTTCTGTCTCGCGCTCTTCGGGACGTTCCTGACGCGATCCGGAGTGGTGAGCTCGATCCACTCGTTCACGCAGAGCCCGCTCGGGGCGTGGTTCCTCGGCTTCATCTGCCTGATCGCGATCGGCTCGCTCGCGCTCATCCTCAACCGGCTGCCGCTGCTGCGCTCGA
The DNA here is from genome assembly GCA_963794605.1 of uncultured Actinomycetes bacterium. GTDB lineage: Bacteria > Actinomycetota > Thermoleophilia > Gaiellales > Gaiellaceae > VAXT01. The sequence goes on along the minus strand of CAWCEN010000003.1, from coordinate 424,829 downwards.
AGACCCGGTTGGAGTCGCTCGTCTCGCGCGAGGCGACGTTCCTCTACAACAACCTGCTGCTCGTGGCGCTGTGCCTGACGATCCTCTGGGGCGTGATCTTCCCGATCCTGTCCGAGGCCGTCCGCGGAGAGCAGATCACGGTCAGCAGCCCCTACTACAACTTCTTTCTGCGCATCTTCGGGCTGCCGCTGCTCCTGCTGATGGGGATCGGGCCGCTGGTCGCGTGGCGACGCGCCTCGCTGCGGTCGCTCGGGCGGAGCTTCGCCTGGCCGGCCGGAATTGCGCTCGCGGTGGGAATCGTCCTGCTCCTGCTCGGGGCGGGGTCGTCCTGGATCGGCCTCCTCGCCTACACGTTCTCCGCCTTCGTCCTCGCCTCGATCGGCTACGAGTTCGTCCGCGGGACACGGGCGCGCCACGCGCTCACGGGCGGCCCGTGGCTCGCCGCGTTCTCGGAGCTCGTCGCGCGCAACCGGCGCCGCTACGGCGGCTACATCGTCCACGCGGCGATCGTGCTGCTCGCGATCGGGGTCGCCGGCTCGAGCGCCTACGACAAGGTCGGCGAGCAGACGCTGTCGCCCGGCGAGTCGATGGCGATCGGCCATTACGGCGTGACGTACAAGGAGCTCGTGCGGCGGCAGGGCGCGAACGCCAGCGAATTCCGCGCGCTGCTCGACGTGCGCAAGGACGGGAACCGCGTCGGCACGCTCGAAGCGGGGAAGAACTCGTACCCGGCGGAGCAGCAGACCTCGAACGAGGTCGGGATCCGCACCGACTACCTGACCGGCGAGGACCTGTTCGTGATCACCGACCAGATCAACCCGAACGGAACGATCGCGTTCAAGATCCTCGTCAAGCCGCTCGTCAACTTGATCTGGCTGGCCGGCCTCGTTTTCCTGATCGGCTCGCTGGTCGCGCTGTGGCCGAGCGCGGTCGAGCAGCGGCGGCTCGCGGATCGCTACCGCGAGCTGCGGGCGTACGCGCGGGCATGACGGCGGCCGCGCTTGCGATCGGGGCCGTGCTCGCCTGCGCTTGCGCACTGTTCGTCGCTCTCCCGTTCCTGCGTGAGCCGGATCCGGCCGAGGACCGGCTCGACGAGCCCGGAGCACTCGAGAAGCGCGCGTTGGAGCTCGCCGAGGAGCGCGACCGCGCCCTGGCTGCGCTCAAGGAGCTCGAGTTCGATCACCGCACCGGCAAGATCTCGGACGTGGATTACCGCGAGTTGATCGGCCCGCTGCGCGTGCGAGTCGCAGAGGCGCTGCGGGCGCTCGAGCCGACGGCGCAGCCGTCGGTCCGCGACAGCGGACCGGGGGAGGGGGTTCGGGGGAAACGGGAGGTTCCCCCGAAAGTGGCCGATGCGTAGAGCTAGGTGCCAGGCGTGCGGAGCGAAGTTGCCCGCGAAGAGCAAGTTCTGCCCCCAGTGCGGGACTGCGGTCGCGTCCGGGGACACGATCGTCCAGGAGGTCCCGCCGACCGAGGACGGCCCGACGCCGGTGGAGCCGCACGTCTCGGAGCGTCGTTACTTCGGCGTTCCTCCGGCGGGCGTCCTGCTCGTGCTCGGCGTCGCGGGACTGATCGCTGCGATCGCGCTCTTCGCGACCGGTCTCTGGCCGTGGGGCCTGATCGCGCTCGGCGTGTCCCTCTTCCTGGTCACCGGCTACACCTCCGCCAAGCGGCAGAGCCCCGGCGAACAGGGGCATGCGACGCGGGCCTTCTCGACGGTGCGCACAAGGGCCGGGGTCGCGAAGGAGACGATCGCGGCGCACGGAGGCGCCCGAATCGAGCTCGCGCGACTTCGGCGCGATGCGAGCGGGCTCGCGCGTCAACGCAGCGAGCGGGCGCGTGAGCTCGGCGAGGCCGTGTACGCCAGGAACACGACTGCGACGAAGGAGCTCAAGCAGCAAATGAAGGAGATCGACGACGAGCTCACGGCAAAGGAGACGCAGATGGCGAAGGTGACGATCAACGCACAGGAGCGCGTCGGAAAAGCGAAGCTCGAGGCGCAGCCGACCAAGGTCGTGGCGAGCGAGCGGCCGGACGAGACGCCCGAGCCGGCGACCGTCCCCGAGCCGTTCCCGCAGCGGGACGAGGGCCAGCCGCCGGAGCCGGCGCAAGTCCCGGAGCCGAGCCCGCAGCAGCGCCCGGAGTAAAGCTCGGCGTGAACTCGCGCGCGGGCTCGCGCCTTTTGGCGCTGGCTCTTTCTGCGCGCCCGTAGCGCGCAGAAATAGGAACCGTCCGCAGAACCCGCTAAAATCCAGCGACTTTTGCATCCGGGCAGGGACGTTTTGCCCTGTCACGAAGGTCTTCACGATGCCCCGTCGCGTCCTCCTCTTCTCCCTCGTCTGCCTGATGGTCGTGACGGCGGCGTCGACCGGGAGACCGGCGCGGGCCGACAGGATCCAGTCGCTCCAGGCGAAGATCGCCGAGGCCCAGGTACAGGAATCGCGGCTGCAGTCGGACATCGGCTCGATCGAGAGCCGGATCCGCACGCTCGAGAGGCAGGTCGGCGGCGTCTCGACGAAGCTCGATGCGCTCCAGCACGACCTCGACCTTCAGCTGGTGCGTCTGCACAGGATCAGGGAGCTCTACCGCTTTCAGACGGCGCAGCTCGACTTCTTCTCGCACGAGTACAACGTCTCGGTCGACAGGCTGAACGCGCGTCTGATCGAGATGTACGAGTCGGAGGAGCCGTCGACCCTCGACGTGCTCATGTCGTCCAGCAGCCTCAGCGATTTCCTGGAGCAGGTCGACTACGTGCGCGACATCGGGTCACAGGACGCCGTCATCTCGACGCAGGTGCGGGGCGCGAAGGATCGCTGGCACTCGGTGCGCGAGAAGACGAAGGTCACGAAGAAGAAGGTCGAGACCGTGACGCGCACGATCGCGGTTCGGACAGCCGAGGTCCGCGCCGAGAAGCAGCGCCTGCTGATCAGCGAGAAGGGCCTCGCTGAAGTCCACGGGCGCAAGAAATCCAGGCTCGCGTCCGTGCAGCAGAGCAAGGCCGAGTTCCTGCACGAGGTGGCCGGCCTGCAGGCGGCGAGCCGCCAAGTGTCGGCCCAGATCCAGGCTGCGGGCTCATCGAGCTACGACTCGTCGCCGTCGTCGAGCGGGCTGATCTGGCCGGTCAGCGGCCCGGTCGTCAGCGGTTTCGGGATGCGCTGGGGCCGCATGCACGAGGGCATCGACATCGCTGTCGGGTACGGGACGCCGATCCATGCGGCCGCGAGCGGAACGGTCATCTTCTCGGGGTGGATGAGCGGCTACGGGAACTTCGTGATCATCGACCACGGTGGCGGCATGGCGACCGCGTACGGGCACCAGTCGAGCATCGCCGTCGGCGGCGGACAGAGCGTCTCGCAGGGCCAGGTCATCGGCTACGTGGGCTGCACCGGCCACTGCTTCGGCCCGCATCTGCACTTCGAGGTGCGCATCAACGGGTCAGCGGCCGACCCGCTTGGCTACCTCTAAAGAGCACGGGGGAACCCCTGGTTCCCCCGTGAGCCCCCTCCTTGCGGGCGTCGGCTCACTTCGGGTGTTTCAGGAGCCGCCCTTTGTTGGGTAGTTCGAGCGTCTCCTCTCGGGAGTTAGCCTCCCGCCGGGCGAAGCCCGGCTCCGGCGGCGGATGGTCGTGGCTCTCTGGCGTGGAAGACACCTGCTGGTATCGCCGGGGCCTATCGGCTGGCGGCTTTACGGCGCAGGAGTGAGGCCGTGGCGGCGCATTACTGCTCCTAGCGCGGCGAAGTCGGGCGGACCGCCGGTCGCCGACTCGAGCACGGCTGCGACCTCCCGGAAGTAGTCCGGGCCGAGGACGCCCGGCGTGACGATCGCGAGTGCCTTCGCGTCGACGTCGCCCGTGTTGTCGAAGTGATGGACGGCGCCGCGTGGGATGAACAGCGTCTCACCGGGAGCGACCTCTGTCTCCGCGCCGTCAACCGTCCAGGTCAGGACGCCTTCGAGCCCGTAGATCGTCTCCTCGTAGCCATCGTGGCTGTGCGCGGCCGCGACCTTCGCTCCGGCCGGCACGTCGAACTCGAAAGCCGCCAGCGACCCACCGGACTCCCGGCTCTCGATGACGAACCGGACGGCCAGTTCACCGATTTTGATTTCCTCGCGCATCGTGGTGACCATGATCTCTCCTCTCGTAATGGTAAAGTGACTTGACCATATATGCGTGAGCAGAGATCGTCAAGGGACTTTACGAATTCAGCATTCGGCCCGCCGATGATCGGCGCGCTCCTGCGCATGCCGTGGGAGGCGGTGCAGAGGCGGATGCTCGAGCTGCTCCACGAGCGCGGCTTCGACGACCTCGATGCGGCGCACCTCAACGTCTTCCAGTATCCGGGGCCGCAGGGTGTGAAGCCGTCGGAGCTGGCGGCACGTCTCCGAATCAGCAAGCAGGCGCTGAACTACCTACTCGGCGAGCTCGAGCGACTCGGTTACCTCGAGCGGCGAGCGGATCCCGACGACCTGAGATCGAAGCGCATCGCCCTCACGTCACGCGGCGCGTCCGCGATCCTCGTCATCCGTGAGGCAGTGGCGGACACAGAGACCGTGTGGTCGGGACGACTGGGCGAGAAACGCTTCGAGCAACTCCGCAAGCTGCTCATCGAGCTGGACGAAGCGACCTAGCGCTACGAGGCGCCGCGGGCCAGGTGGAGGTCCGGCAGGTGGCGGTACCGCTCGTCCAGGTCGAATCCGTAGCCGACGAAGAACTCGTCCGGAACCGTGAAGCCGATGTACTTGACCGGTAGGTCGTCGACGAGGCGGCGGTACGGCCGGTCGAGGAACGTCACCGCGGCCAGCGAGGCCGGCTCCCGCAGCGAGAGCGTGCGGCACACGTAGTTGAGCGTCAGCCCCGTGTCGACGACGTCCTCGACGAGCAGCACGTCGCGCCCCGTGATCGAAACGTCGAGGTCCTTGATCAGCCGCACTCCGGACTGCTTCGTCCTGCCCATGTAGCCGGCGAGGGCGATGAAGTCGATCGCATGTGGGATCGGCAGTGCCCGCGAGAGATCCGCGAGGAAGAAGACGCTCGTCTTCAGCGACGCAACGAGAATCGGCTCGCGGCCCTCGTAGTCGCGGGCGATCTCCGCTCCGAGCTCGTGCACGCGCGCCCGGATCTCCTCGGCGCTGAGATAGACCTCACCGAGCTCGTCGGGTCTTATGAGCCGAGGCATCGCTTGCGATGCCGCTTCAGGACGCCGGGCTCTGCCCGGCTTCCGTCTGAAATGACCGGTCGACACGTTTCGGGCACTCACGCCTACGACGCCAGGTCGAGCTTGTATCGCTCCGCCAGGCGCTGGATGTCGCGCTTGTAGAAGAGTTTGACCTTGACGTCCGGGTAGCGCTCCCGGAGCTTCCGCAGCTTCCGGTTCTTCCTCGTGACGAGCGACTGCTTCATCACGGTCACCTCGACGTAGAGGTCCTGCTCCGGAAGGTAGAAGTCCGGCTTGAAGGCCTCGACCACGGTCCCGTTCTCATCCTCTTCGAGCACGAACGTGCGCGGCTCGTAGTCCCACGGCACGCGGTAGTAGTCGAGGAGCTTCGCACACTCGAGCTCCGCACCGTTTGCGAAGCGCGGCTTCCCCGTGCCGCAATATGCCTGGAAATCAGGCGTTTCTGAGGCCACCTTCGAAATGGTAGCAACGGCCTCGGATACGCACCGCCGCGCGAGGGCCGACGTACACTTCGACCAATGCCGGACGCCGAGCGCACCCTCACGATCGCGCACATCTCCGACATCCACTGCGGGGGGCCGCATTTCATGCCGAGCCTGATGGACAGGGCGATCGGAGAGATCAACGACCTCCAGCCGGACATCGTCATCTGCACAGGGGACCTGACGACGTTCGGGTTCAAGCAGGAGTTCGCCCAGGCGAAGTCCTACCTCGACCGGTTCGAGTGCGAGTCGCTCGTCGTCGTACCGGGGAACCACGACTCACGGAACGTCGGCTACGTCCATTTCGAGCAGCTCTTCGGCGCCCGCAACTCGGTGCTGCACCTCGAGGGCGTGTCGGTCGTCGCCGTCGACTCGACCGAGCCCGACCTCGACCACGGCCAGATCGGCCGCGGGCGCTACCGCTGGATCGAGGAGCAGTTCGGGAGCGAGGAAGCCCAAGCCGAGCTGAAGATCTTCGTCCTGCACCATCACCTGCTGCCGGTCCCGGGCACGGGCCGCGAGCGCAACGTCGTCTACGACGCGGGCGACGCGATCGAGTGCCTGCAGCGCGCAGGAGTCAACCTCGTCCTCTCGGGGCACAAGCACGTGCCATATGCGTGGCGACTCGAGGATCTGTTCATCGTCAACACAGGGACCGTCTCCTCGCTGCGCCTCCGAGGCAACACGAGGCCCTGTTACAACGTCGTCGAGATCGCGGGCTCGCATGTGGACGTGTGGCGCAAGTACCCGTTCCACGGGCAGGAGCGGATCATCCAGTTCTCGACCGAGACGCTCTCCTTCGAGAAGTACACGGCACGCATCGAGTCGGAGGTGACGACGCAGTCGTGAATGCGATCGCACTCATCGACGGCGAGCACCAGGGAGACGTCGTGCGGGACGCTCTCGTCGAGCTGCCATTCAACTTCGTTGGCGCAATCCTCGTCGGCGGCACCGAGAAGCTGCGCGGCGGCGAGGAGTACGGCGTGCCTCTGCTGGAGTCGCTGGACGATGCACGCGCGGACGTAGTCGTCGATCTGTCCGACGAGCCTGTCCTCGGGCCGCTCGAGCGCATGCTCTGGGCGAGCCGCGCGCTCGCGCACGGGCTCGAGTACGTCGGCGCGGACTTCCGGTTCCGGCCGCCCGCGTACCTGCCGGCTCCGTCGATGCCGTCGCTCGCGGTCATCGGAACCGGCAAGCGGATCGGGAAAACGGCTGTCACCGGACACCTCGCGCGCCTGCTCGCGCAGCGCGGAGATGTTGTCGTCGTGTCGATGGGGCGAGGTGGGCCTCCCGTGCCGGAGCTCGTCGAGGTCGCCCCGACCCTGGATCAGCTTCTGGAGATCTCCCGCGCCGGCGGGCATGCGGCCTCCGACTATCTGGAGACGGCAGCGCTGGCCGGCGTGCCGACGATCGGCTGCCGGCGCGCCGGCGGAGGGCTCGCCGGTGACGTGTTCACGTCGAACTTGCGCCTGGGGATCGAGCTCGCCGAGGAGCAGCGGCCCGACATCGTCGTCTTCGACGGGAGCGGTGCTTCGATTCCGCCCGTCTCGGTCGACGGCCGGGTGCTCGTGGTCGGGCCCGCGCAGGACGCGACGGCGTATCTCAACCCGTACCGCGTGCTCGTTTCGGACCTCGTGCTGTTAATGGGCGGCGGCGAAACTGCGCCGATCCGCGAGCTCAAGGACGTGCCGGTGATCTCGGTCGAGTTGCGCCTACGGCCGATGACGCCGCTTAGCGGGAAGCGGGTCGCGGTCTTCACGGCAGGTCCCGCGCCGGTCGACCACCTCGAGCTTGACGTCGTCCACGTCTCGCGGAGCCTCGCCGACCGCGCCGCGCTCCGTGAGGAGTTGAAGACCGTCGACGCAGACGTGTTCCTGGTCGAGATCAAGGCCGCTGCGATCGACGTCGTCGCCGAGGCGGCCGTCGAGCGCGGAATCGAGTGCGTGTTCGCCGCCAACGACGTCCGACCGCTCGATCCCGGCGTCGACCTCGACGCGAAGCTCTTGTCCCTCGTCCCGCAGCCGGTGGCCGGATGAGCGAGCGCAGGCGAACCGATCCGATCCCCCTCGGGGGCGGCGACGAGCCGTACTCGAAGGGGCTGATGGCCCGGGCGCTCATGCGCGTCGGCGTGTCGGCGGTTCGCGCGTACGAGGTGGCCCGCCGGATCGAGCAGGACCTGCTCTCGAGGAAGAAGAACTCGATCGAGCTCGACCGGGTCGAGGAGCTCGCCGAAGACGTCCTCGGCGAGAACGAGGGCGTGGACGCCGTCCGCCGGCTCCGGCGCTACGGTGAGCTGGCCGAGCTCGACCTGCCGATCATCGTCCTCATCGGCGGCGCGACCGGGACGGGCAAGTCCACGGTCGCCACCGAGATCGCGTACCGGCTCGGCGTCACGCGCGTCACCTCGACCGACTTCGTTCGCCAGACCCTGCGCGCGTTCTTCAGCCCCGAGTTCATGCCCTCGATCCACTACTCGAGCTTCGAGGCGGGGCGGTCGCTCCGTAGCGCAGAAGCCGAGGAGGTCGACCCGCTGCTGCACGGGTTCCTCGATCAGACGCGGAACGTGCTCGTGGGCGTGAACGCCGCGATCGAGCGCTCGCTCGCAGAGGGCTGGTCGACGGTACTGGAGGGTGTGCATCTCGTTCCCGGTATGACCGCGCCGATCGCGGACGCGCTCGTCGTCCAGTGCGTGCTGGCGATCCAGAGCGAGGACGCCCATGCGAGCCACTTCTGGATCCGGGACATCGCCTCCGAGGGCGCCCGGGCGCTCGACAAGTACCTCGATCACCTGGGGGACATCCGGTACCTCCAGGACTACATCGTCGAGCGCGCGGAGAGAGAAGAGGTGCCGGTGATCTGGAACAAGGACCGAGAGGGCGCGACTTCCGCCGTGCTCGACTTGGTGCTCACCGCAGCCGAGCGTCTGGAGCGCGTTTAGTGGCCTTTCCGGCGATGAGCCCATCACTTGCGGCGGCCGCTGAGCTGCGCCAGGCGACGTCCTCAGTCCCCCAATGCTGACTAGCATTGGGGCTCTCTGCCTCCTACCTTGGTTTGCTCTTCGACCCACGGAAGCGGGGGCGCACCACCGGAAGGACCACTAATGGCCAAGGCTGTCGAAGCGATTCCGGAACAGGAGCAGTCCTCCCGCAGGCCCTGCATGTGCGAGAGCTATGCGCGTGTGACCGAGCGGTCGGCCCTGGCGAGCGCGCGTTGGCTGGGACGCGCAGACCAGGAGGGCGCGCAGGACGCTGCGTGCGCCGGCATGCTCGAGGCGCTCGAACAGCTTCCGATCGACGGGGACATCGTGATCGGCGCGGCCGGAGCCGAGCGCCTCGGTGCCGGCCAGCACATCGGGTCAGGCGGCGAGCCGACAGACCTCGCGCTCGACCCGCTCGAAGGCGTCAGCATCGTGGCGCGTGGGGGAGGTGGTGCGATGTCGATGATCGCGTCAGGGCCCTCGGGCGCGTTCCCGACGCTGCCGGACATGTACATGCGGAAGATGGCCGTCGGGCCGACGCCGCGCGGGAAGATCGACCTCAGGCGGCCCGTGGCGGACAACATCGAGGCGATCGCTGAGGCGTTCGGACGGCGCGTGGGGGACGTGACCACGATCGTCCTCGACCGGCCCCGTCACCATGACTTGATCGCCGAGATCCGCGACGCGGGCGCCCGGATCAAGCTGATCCAGGACGGCGACGTGACCGCGTCCATCTCCGCGGCGATCCGCGGCACGAACGACCACCTCGCGATCGGAATCGGCGGCACGAGGCAGGCCGTGCTCACGGCGGCCGCGCTCCGCTGCCTCGGGGGCGAGATGCAGGCTCAGCTATGGCCGACGACGCGGAGCGAGATCGAGCGCGCCCGCGACGACGGAGTCGACGACATCGAGCAGATCTTCTCGATCGACGACCTCGCGCCGAGCGAGGTGATCGTCGCGGCGACGGGCGTCTCGAACGGCGATCTCCTGCGCGGCGTGCGGTACGGCGCCGACAGCGCGCGAACGCACTCGCTCGTCATGTGCACGCGCTGCAACTGGGTGCGCTTCGTGGACGGAACGCACTTCTTCGCCCGCGAACGCCGTGAGGAGGTTCGCCTGCTCTAGCCGTCACGAGGGAACCCCTGGTTCCCTCGTGGGCTCCCTCCTTGCGTGCGGTGGCGTGATTCACAGGGTCCAGGAGCCGCCTCTTCGAGCTCTGATCCCGCCGTTCTCCTCAAGCATGTGAGCCTCCCGCCGGGCCAAACCCGGCTCCGGCGGCCTCTGGTCGTGCTCTCCGTGCCGCCGTTTTGGGACCGGGCGGCATGGTTAGACTCGAGACATGCCGACGAAAGAAGACGTCACTGAAGCGCTGCGCGGGGTCGAGGATCCCGAGCTCGGCATGGACATCGTCGAGCTGGGCCTGCTCTACGACGTCGAGGTGGAGGGGTCGAACGTCAAGGTCATTCACAGCCTGACGTCGATGGGCTGCCCCGCCGGGCCGATGATCCAGGAGGGCATCCACGACGCGACCGCGGCCGTTCCGGGTGTCGAGGCGGTCGAAGTCGAGTTGACCTGGGATCCACCGTGGACGCCCGAGTTGATGTCCGATGACGCCAAGTTCATCCTAGGTTTCGGCTAAAGCGGCGCAGGACGACGCGCTCCCAGATGTCGACCGGCTCTCCGGCCGCGAGAATGCGCTGCTCGAGCTCGGGCGGGATCGCGCAGCCCTCCCAGCCGTCCCGGATGTCGTCGAGCATCTCGGCCGCGTCGTCGTAGCGCTCGAGGTAGTCGAACTCGAGCTCCGACTCGCGGGTGAAGAGCCCGCTGTCCTCGATCGTGGCCTCTGCTGCGACGACGATCTCCATGAACGCGGCGTCGTCGAAGTCTCCGAGGCGTTCGCCTCGAACCTCGGCCCGCGTCGAGGGCGGGATCGGATGCATGTCGAGCAGCACTCCCTCCGGGACGAGCGCCTGATGGATCTGACGCAGGGCGTGCACGACGCCCTCAGGCTCGATTCATCACAACGACCAGCTGAGGAACGCGACCTCGAACGCGGCGGTCTTCGAGAGGTCCTCGGCCGTGCCGACCTCGAATCGAACTCGGTCTGCGAGCTCCGGAGGAGTCTCGGACCGCGCGACCGCGATCGACTCTTCGTCCGGGTCGAGCCCGAACACGCTCCTGGCCCGAGCTGCGATTACCCAGGTGAGCCGGCCGTCGCCGCAGCCGACCTCCAGCACTCGGGCGCCCTCGAAGTCACTGCACGAGCGCAGGACACGCGTTTCCTCATTGCCGACATCCCTGACCGGAGTCACGGCCAGGCGATTCTTTCAGGTTCGGCGCGAGTCAGACGAGCCGGAAGACCAGGATCTCTTTCCGCGGCCCGCGGGCGTAGAGCGTGGCCGTCTCCCAGCCCCGGACGTCGGCGTAAAGATCGGTTCCGCCCACGATCGCGAGCTTGTAGAACTCCGAGTAGCGAACCGAGCCCGACACGATGATCTTTCCGCGTGGCAGGGAGTACGTTCCGTTGCACTGCCGCGAGCGGTTGCCCGTGAATGTGCAGACCATGTCCGACTGACCGATCGGCGCCCTTCGAATCCCCTTGTTGTAGAGCAGCGTCCGGATCACGACGACGTCCCCGGGCCCGCGGCTCAAGGGGCCGCGATTGACGACGTTGCGATTGATCTCCTTCGTCGTAAGCCGGATCACGCCGGGGGCAACCGTTCCCGAGCCGAACGTGACCGATCCCGTAGCGAGGGCGAACGTCGCCAAGGCCGCAAGCACGAATAGTGTCTTTTTCATCGATCTCCTCTACGACTGATCGTCGTCATGTCCTTGTCGATCCTTGACCCCGTTGACTCCGGGGAGCTCGACGAAGAACGTTGACCCCTTGCCCTCGGCGCTGTTGAAGCCGATCCGACCCCCGTGCGACTCCACGATATCCCGCGACACCGCAAGGCCGAGACCCGTGCCCGTTATACCGCTTGCAGCGGCGTCTCCGCGGAAAAATTTCGTAAATATTTTTGGTTGCTGGCTGAGCGGGATGCCCATCCCGTCGTCTCGCACCTCAACGCGCACCGAGCCGTTGTCGCGCTCGGCCACGACCTCGATGACGCCGCCCTGCGGGGAGTACTTGATCGCGTTCGAGATCAGATTCCCGATCACCTGCCTCAGCCGGTCGGGGTTCCCCATCACCGCCAGCGGCGCGTGGTCGATCTCGAGCGCAACCTCGTGCCTCGGGCTCTGCTGGCTGTAGAGCTGGGCCTCTTCTCGCAGCAGAGTCGCCATGTCCACGAGCTCGCGGGCGCGCTCGAAACGGCCCTCTTCGATCCGGCGGACGTCGAGGAAGTCGTCGAGTAGATCCGAGAGCCGGCGGGCCTGCGCGTCGACGATTCCAAGATAGTGGCGCCGCGTTTCCGGGTCGAACTCCCGCGTGAGCAGCAACTTCGTGAACCCAAGGACGCCCGAGAGAGGCGTGCGGAGCTCGTGTGAGACGGTGTTGACGAGGTCCGACTTCAGGCGCTCGCTCTCTCTTAGCTGGGCGGTCTGCTCTTCCAGCTCGTCGTGATTCTGCTCGAGGCGCTCGGCCATCTCGTTGAAGCTCCGCGTCAGCTCGCCCACCTCGCCTGGGCCCTTCTGGCTGAGGCGGATCGAAAGGTCGCCAGCAGCAAGTTTGCCCGCGCCCTCGGCCGCCTCACTGACAGGAAGGGCGATCACTCGAGCGAGATAGAGGCCGAAGAGCAGAATCAGGATCAGCGAGCCCCCGATCCCTACGACTCCGAGCTCGATGGCGTGTCTCGTCTTTGCGGCTGCCGCACGCTCCCGACTGTCAGAAAGAGCATCCTCCGTGACGAGGAATTTGTTGAACCGCTTCCGGATGTCGTCGGCCTGCAACCTACCTTCAGTGTTGGCAGCGAGCTTGGCCGCTTGACGGCTCGAGATGATTCCCACGACGGGATCCGCGTAGTAGGTGACGTAGTCGACGATGGCCCTGTTCAGTGCTCGAGCCCGTGGGCGCTGCGTCGGTTGGTCGGAGACGAGTGACTCGAAAACCTTGCTTTGCTGGGGTAGATCCCGAACCGCTTCGTTGTAAGGGGTGAGGAAGCGCTTGTCGCGCGTAAAGGCGTAGCCACGCACCCCGGTTTGGACGTCGAGGACGAGTTTTTCGAGCCGCAGTGCCGCGGCCGTGACATTTTTTGAGCGTGTCTCTTCTCTTGTCGCGGTTCGCGCCGCTGAGACGGCGAAGATGAGCGCGACGAATACGCTCGCGACGATCGCTGCGAGGAGCAGACTCGCCACGAGCATCCGGTCCCGGAGGGAGATCGATCGTGACCGGGTCATGCGGCTACCAGCCTCTTTACGGCGGTCCGCAGGTCCTCCGGGTCGAACGGCTTCGCGACGAACTCGTCGGCGCCGGCCGCGAGCACGTCCTCGCGGGTCTCGTTCCAGGCGGTGATAACGAGCACCGGGACGTCCTTCAGCCGGTCGTCCGCGTTGAAGCGAGCGAGCACCTCGAGACCGCTCAGGCGCGGGAGCATGAGGTCGAGGATGACGAGGTCAGGCGCGAGCTCATGCGCGAGCTCAATGGCGATGATCCCGTCGCTCGCCTCCGCGAACTCGTAGCCGTCGTCCATCGACGCGCGGATCAGCTCGCGGAGCGCGGGCTCGTCGTCACAAATCAGGATCGTCTTGCGGCTTTGCATGTTGGGCCATTCACGCCGTTGACAGGGATCCTTTTCGGCGCCGCAAGAGGGGGCCATCCTTTTGACCCCGAGCTCTCACGATAGCTCGCTTTAGGACGTGCACGAAACGGCTTGGTTAGTGGGTATCGTCAGGTCATGCGGCCGGTGATCGGAATCACCACATACGCCGAAAAGGCTACCTGGGGCCCATGGACGGAGCCCGCGGCGTTCATCCCGCTCGCGTACGTCCGTGCGGTGGCACATGCGGGCGGGCGGCCGCTGCTCGTTCCGCCCGTCGAGGACGGCATCGTCGAGACGCTCGACGCGCTCGACGGGATCATCTTCTCGGGCGGCGGCGACCTCGATCCCGGGACATATGGCGCCGAGGCCCACCCGGAGACGAACGAGGTCAGCCCCGAGCGCGACAACGCCGAGCTCGCGCTGCTCGAGGCCGCGCTGGGCCGGGACATGCCGGTGCTCGCCGTCTGCCGCGGGAGCCAGGTGCTGAACGTCGCCCGCGGAGGAGATCTCGTACAGCATCTACCCGAGATCGTCGGCCACGACCGCCATCGACATGAGGAAGGAATGATGGCCGACCACACGGTGGTGGTCGGTGCCGACTCGCGGCTCGGCTCGATCCTGGGCGAGAGCGCGCCCGTGAAGTCGTCGCACCACCAGGGCTTCGGGCGGGTCGGCGAGGGGCTGCGCGAGAGCGCCTGGGCCGAGGACGGGACGATCGAGGCGGTCGAGGATCCGTCGCGCCGCTTCGCGCTCGGCGTGCTCTGGCACCCGGAGGAGGGCGAGGACTACGCGCTCTTCGCGGCGCTGGTCGAGGAAGCGGCTGCGTACAGGCTCAGCGCGGATAGGGCTGCGCGGAAACGTCTCGACCGGTCAGCTCCTGAAACGGCGTCGCAGGCGACGCCTAGGCGGGAATCGTGAGCACGATCTTGCCGAGCTGGTCGCCGGCTTCCAGTCGCTCGTGGGCTGCGCGCGCTTCGCTGAGCGGAAGAACTTCGTCGATCAGCGGTTTCGCGCGGCCGCTCGCGACGAGCTCGTAGACGCCGTCGAAGTCGTCCTTCGTTCCCATCGTCGAGCCGAAGATCGTGAGCTGCTTCCACCAGACGCGGTGGAGTGCGGCAGGCGGGTTCGGACCGGTCGTCGCACCGCAGACCGTGATCCTTCCACCGTGGCCGGCCGCCTGGAGGGTGCGCTGCCACGTCGCCTCACCGACGGATTCGACGACTACATCCGCGCCCCGTCCGCCGGTCGCCTCCTTCACCGCTTGCACGACGTCGTCGTTCGCGTGGTCGACCTTGGCGTCGGCCTCGACCCGCGCGAGCTTGTCCGCGCTCGAGGAGGTGACGATCGTCCGCGCTCCGAGCGCGCGGGCAAGCGTGTTCGCCGCCGTGGCGACGCCGCCGCCGATCCCCCAGATCAACACGGTTTCGCCCTCCTGGAGGTGCGCCCGCGTCACGAGCATTCGGTACGCGGTCACGAACACGAGCGGGAACGCCGCGGCTTCCTCGAAGCTCATCCCGTCCGGGATCGGATAGACATTCCCTCGAGGCACTGCGACGAGCTCCGCGTCCGTCCCGTCCATGTGCTCGCCGTAGACGGCGACGTGATCGCCGTGGTCGATACCGGGGTTCATGACGACGCGGTCGCCAGGAGAGAAGCCTGGCCCGCTCTCGACGAGCCCGGCGCCGTCGGCACCAAGGATCCGTGGCTTCGGCGCGGAAGGGCGACCGCTTCGCACCCAGAGGTCGATGTGATTCAGCGATGTGGCGCGCAGCCTGATCATCACGTCGTCGGGGCCGGGCACCGGATCGGGCGCGTCCTCGTAGCGGAGCACGTCGGGCCCGCCGTCCTCGTGGATACGGATCGCCTTCACGAGCGCGATCTTTCCACGTTACAGACCGTTACTAAGCACAATGTCTCGTGTGACAACTGCGGAATTGGAGAGGATCGCGGACGAGCTGGGCATCGACGTCGTCGGCGCGGCCCCCGCGGAGGGCTACGAGGCGACCGAGCGTCACATCGCCGAGCGCAGGGCGCGCGGGCTCTTTGCAGACATGCGGTTCACGATGGCCCGGCCCGAGGTCTCGTGCCACCCGGAGACGTTGCTGCCGAACGCGCGCACCGTGGTCTCCGCCGCTCTCTGTTACTACGGCTCGGAGTCCCAGCCGGAGCCGGGCGCCGGCCGCCTTCCGCGCTACACGTGGTTCGACGCGTACTCGGAGCTCCGCGAGAAGCTCGACTCGCTCGGCCGCAAGCTCGGCGGCGACTACCGCGTGCTCGTCGACGAGAACGACCATGTCGACCGCGAAGGCGCCGTGCGTGCGGGAGTCGGCTTCTACGGCAAGAACACGATGCTGATCACGCGCCGCCACGGCTCGTGGGTCGTGCTCGGCACGCTCGTCACTGAGGCTGAGATCGAGCGGTCCGCGCCGCTCGAGCTCGACTGCGGCTCGTGCACGCTCTGCATCGAGGCCTGCCCGACAGGAGCGCTCGACGAGCCAGGGACGCTCGACTCGACGCGCTGCCTCTCCTACTGGACTCAGGCGCCGGGCCCGATTCCCGAGGAGTACCGCGGGGAGCTCGGCGCCCAGGTGTACGGCTGCGACATCTGCCAGGACGTCTGCCCGTGGAACCGCGGAATCGAAAAACGCCGGGAAGACGAGCCTCTCCGCGCCGATGCCGAGTCGCACGTGTCGCTCGTCGAGTGGCTCGAAGCCGGCGACGAGGAGCTGCGCGGCCGCTACGAACGGCTGTACTTCCCCCGCAAAGATCCGCGCTACCTGCGCCGCAACGCACTCGTCGCCGCCGGAAACGCACGCGACCCCGAGCTGCGGTCGCAAGTCGAGGCGTACGCGCGGAACGACGATCCTCTCCTGCGCGAGCACGCGGAGTGGGCTCTCGACCGCCTCGACGAGGCGCCATGAGCCCGGAGCAAGAGCGCCGCTCGGAACTGGACCGCTGGATCTCGATCATCCGGCTGATCGCCGTTCCGTGGGCAGTGATCGAGGTCGCTTTCGTCACGGACTTCACCTCGAGCAGCTACGAAACGGCGGCGTGGATCGTCACGGGCATCCTCGCCCTCGGAGCAGGCGTCTTCTTCTGGGTCGGCCGGCGTGAAGTCTCCGGCAGGTACCAGCCTGCCGTCTGCTTCGCGGGCCTCGTGTTCGACACGGCGGTGATCTGGGCCTACGCGCTCGTCTTCACGTTCGAAACAGGGATGCCCACTATCCGGGCGCTGCTCTTCTTCCCGGTCCTCGAGGCGGCGCTGCGTTACGGACGGCGCGGCGGGCTGTTGGTGCCGATAGCGCAGATCCCAATGCTCGTCGGGATCGAGTGGTGGCGAAGTGACCACTTCACGCCCTCGGACTTTCGGCTCCAGTCCATCACCGTGCCGTTCGGGCTTCAGCTCGCGGTCGGCGCGGTCGTGGGGTGGCTCGTGAACAGGCTCGCGCAGGAGACGTCGGTCGCGCACGAGCGCGCAGCCGAGGCGGAGGGGCTCCGCGACCAGCTCGGCCGCCGGGTCGACCTGCTCGACGCGACGAACCGCTGCGCACGAGCGCTCGGGTCGTCGCTCGAGATCGAGGAGGCGTTCGCCGCGTTCATCCGCGAGCTGCGCGGCGTGATCCCCTTCGACCGGACGGCCATCATCCTCGCCGACGACGGCTCCGCACGCGTGATTGCGGCGGCCGGGGCAGCTGCGCAATCGGTCTTTCCTGCGGGCACCCAACGGCCGGTAATCGGCTCGCTGCTCCACGAGGTGACGACCGGCGGGCAGGTCGTCTACCGGGAGGACATGCGCGACGTCAGGTATCCCGAGGAAGAGGACTTCGTCGAGCTCGGCCTCCACTGCCGGCTGGCGGCGCCGCTGATCGTCGGACCACGCAGCGTCGGGATGATCTCGCTCGTCCGCAAGCAACCGAGCTCGTTCACGCGGGACGAGATCGAGTTCGTCTCGCTGCTCGGGCGGTTCCTCGGCAGCACGGTCCAGAACATCCGTGCCTACGAGGCCGAACGGGCCACCGTCGAGGAGCTCCGCCGTCTCTCGGCGCTGCGGGCCGACTTCGTCGCGCTCGTCTCGCACGAGCTGCGGAGCCCGATGTCCGCGGTGATCGGCTCAGCCAAGACGCTGCGGCGGCGCTGGCGTGAGCTGACGCCCGAGCAGCGTGAGTCGTTCCTCGCGCTCATCGACCACGAGACGAACCGCCTCGCCGACCTCGTCACGGATGTCCTGGACACGTCGAGGATCGAGTCGGGCCAGTTCAGCTACTCGTTCACGGATGTCGACGTCGCCGAGCTCGTCCAGGAATCCGCCGCCGCCGCGGAAACGGGTCAGGACGAGGTCACGATCCGGTCACACATCCGTCGGCCGCTGCCGCTCGTCCGGGGCGACCGAGACCGGTTGCGCCAGGTGCTGACGAATCTGCTCGAAAACGCGGTCAAGTACTCGCCCGCGGGCGAGGCGGTCGAGGTCGAGGCGCTCGCAGAGAACGGTCGGATCAGCGTCGAGGTGCGCGACAGCGGTCCAGGGATCGCCCCGGAGCACCAGGCGCTGATCTTCGAGAAGTTCGGACGCGTGACGGGTGAGCACGCGAAGCCGGGGACGGGGCTCGGCCTCTTCATCGCGCGGTCGATTGCACATGCGCACGGGGGCTCCCTCGAGGTCCGTTCCAGGGACGGCCGCGGCGCCGCGTTCGCGCTCGAGCTGCCGTTCGACAGCCCCTGATCAGGCCTTCGCGGCGACCCGGCTGACTCGCAGCTCGCGAGCGAGGGCCTTCGCGCGGCCGGCGATCTGCTTGCGCAGGTCGTCCGGCTCGAGCAGGACTGCCTCGCCGCGGTCGGCGAGGATCTCGCCCACGAGCCATTCCTCGCTGCCGACGGCCTTGTCGGCAAGCGCTGCGTCGTCCGAGAGCAGCCGCGCGCCCTCCTCGGCCTTCCAGCGCGCGATTCGCTTCGAGTACCAGATCCGCGCGACAACTCCGGCACTGCCCAGGTGGTCGGGCCGGAAGCCCTCGCGCGGCTCGAAGGTCTCTCGCTGCAAGCGCGCGCTGCGCATCCGGTCGAGCCGGAACGAGCGCTGCGCGTCCCGCGTCCGGTCCCACGTGTGGACGTACCAAAACGGAAGCTGTCGTTCGATGACGTGCGGCTCGACGAGCCTCGTCGAGAGCGTGTCCTCGCCCTCCTTCTGGTACTCGATCTCGACAACGCGGTGCTGCCGGAGGCCTTCGCTGAGCGTTGCGACGAGCTTTTCCTCGGCCCGTGCCGACCGTGGCTCCGCGGCTTGGCCGAGGTCGAACTCGCCAAAGGTCTCCTCGAGCTTCTGGCGGACGCGCTCGAGCGGCGTGTGCGCGTCCGCGGCGATCATCGGTCCCACGAACTCGAGCGCGAGCCTGATCGCACGCGCTTCGAGTGGCGTCAGCCGAGGCGGCGAGCGGAACGTGTCGCCGAAGAGCTCCTTCTCGACCTGCACCTGGTCGCCGTGGAGCTCGGTGTAGACGGCGTAGCAGCCGCCCCCGAAGTTGACGAGGTTCAGGAGCTGGAGATGCTCCTCGAGCGACTCGGGCGGGATGTTGAAGCGCGCGCTGATGTCCGCGGCGGGGATTACCGCACGCGTGTCGTCTCCGCAGCGGTCGAGGAGATACGCGAGGAGCGCCTGGAGGAGCCCGAAGCGCTCCGGCGGGACGGGACTCGCCGGTCGTTCCTCCTCGTCGGCGGCTGCCGCCTCGGCTGCCTCGGCTGCGATCCTCGGCGGTTTGCCGGCGTGGCGTTTCTCCACGAGGTCCAGATCCGCGCGCACCTGCCGCCGGAGCTCCGGGGGCGCGAGCGGCACTGCGCGCCCGTCCTGGCGCAGGATCCAGGACGAGAGCTGTCCGAGGTCGGAGTAGTTCGTGATGAAGACGCCGTCCTCGATCCGGCCGTGGCGCCCGAACAGGCGATCGACCCACCAGGCGGTGTCGCCGGCGACCTCGATCTGGGCCTCGCCCTTTTCCTCGCCGACCTGCCACGGCGGGCCCTGGCGGTATTTCTCGGCGTCGAAGCCCTCGGTCAGGCGGAAGTCGCGCTCGCGTCGCGTTGCGAGCCGGATCTCGCCTCGGATCCGCGACACGCGGAACGTCTTGATCCGGTCGTCGTCGAGGTCGAGGCCCACGACGTACCACTGGCCGCGGTCGAAGAGCAGTGCGTAGGGGTTGACGGTGCGCTCCCGCTGCTCCTGGCGCATGATCGACCAGTACTCGAACTTCAGCGTCCGGTTCTTCGAGATCGCGCCCTCGAGCTTCGCGAGGCGGCCGGGTAGCTCGGGCGAGTAACCGGGGTCGTGCAGCTCGACAGCGCGTGCGGTCTCCGTCGGCGCCCCCTCGAGCCCTGGGCGGCCGAGCGCGAGGTTCTGGAGGGCGAGCCGCAGCGGTTCGGCGTAGGCGAACTGGCCCTCGAGCAGGTAGAGACAGGTCTGCAGCGCCGCGAGCTCCTCGTCGGTCAACTCGAGCGGCGGCAGGAAGTAGCGCTCCGAGCTCAGGCGGTACAGCTCCTCCCCGGTGAACTCGTCGCGCTGCGAGTCGAGCGGGACGCCGAGAGCGAGGAGCTCGGCGCGATCCGAGTAGAAGCGCCGCGCGAACGCCTCATCCGACATCTCCTGGTAGCCCTCGACGTTCTGTTTCACGTCCCTCGCCGTCAGCGGACGACGCTCGGCCATGAGAAACGCCACGAGCGAGAGCTGACGGATGAGCTTGTCGGTGTCGTGAGACATCGCTCCGCCTATTCTTTCAGGGCGAAGCAAGTTGCCATACTCGGAAACACCGGAGCCGAGTTTGTAACAACGCCGTAGAGACGTTAGAGTGGTCACGACCTGCGGCGGCGAGAACGGTTAATCCGCGGTTAACAGAGCTTTGCGGGGGATTAACAAGGTACGAGGCAGACTGGAAATGGACGAACGAGCCCTCCACATCCAGCACTGTATGTATCAGTACTCGCGAGCCATTTATCGGTCAATCAAAGACCTGGTCGACCCGTATGTGACCACGAAGGAGCAGGGCGAGTACCGCAAAGCCGTGCTCGAGGCCTGTGAGCAGACGATGGAGCGGCTGGCCCGCGATCCGCAGTACTTCGCGAAACCCGAGCGGTCGCTGTTCCAGGACATCCGGCGCTACTTCCCGATCACTGCTCAGGCCCAGGTCGCCTGGGCGGTGAACGAGGGCGTCAACGCGGCGGTCGCGTTCATCGAGGAGCAGATCGAGGCCGGCGCGTTCGACGGCGGCGTCCCGCGCTGCCACGCGACGACGCGCAAGGGCAAGCCGTGCCAGCGCACACCGCTTCCCGAGCGCGACTACTGCCCGTCGCACCAGCACCTGGAACGCTCCAAAGTAGCGGCCTAACCCGTCGAGTCACCCAAACTCAAAGGCGGCCCCCGCGCGAAGCGCAGGGAGCCCCCTTCTGTGTCCACTCACTTACTGAATTATTTCGCGGACGTACGACTGCGGATACGTGCCCTGCGCCGTATCGAGCGCGGCTCTCGCGTCGCCCTCGTTGTTGAAAACGCCGCTGAACACGACGAAATAACCGGTATGCAGGCTCGAGAACTCAGACGAGTCGAGGATGCCGACATCGGTCAGTCCCGCGCTCAGGGCTTTCTGCCCGGCGCTCACTGCCCCTGAGCGGCCCGCGGTCTGCGGGATCGACGAAAGCACGATCGTCCAGCCGTTCTGGCCGGTTGGCCACTCGGTGAGCGTGTTCGAGGGGGGCGGGGGAGGCGGCTGCTCCGGCGCGGTCGTCGGGACGGACTCGGTCGGAACCGTCGAGGACTCGGTTGAGGAGGGCTCCGTTGCCCCGGTGCCGGTGCTCAGCGAGACCGACGCCTGGGTCTCGGCGCGCGTCTGCGCCGCCGATCCGCTCCCTCCGGTCGTGGCGAGGATTCCGACTGCCGCCGCAAGCGCGGCGATGATCAGGAGCCCGAGGACCGGCCAGATCCAGTCGCCCGGGTACCACGAGATTCGTCGGCGCCAGGCTGTTGCGAGCACCGGGATGACCCCGCGCTGGACGGGTAGACGGAGGCCGCACTCGAGACAGTACTCCTGAAGTGGCTCGTACGGAGCCCCGCAGCGTGGACACTCGCCGCCTTCGTCGGAGGCGGGAGGCGGGCCCGGCTGTTCGTCGGGAGGCTCGGGCGGACTGACACCCATTCAGTTCTCCCAGGGATCTGACCGCTCCGGCTGCTGGTACATCGTCTGCGCGTCGTCCGATGCGTCGCCGTCGTCGCCCGCGGCGGGTACCGCAGTCCCGCAGTTGGCGCAAAACTGTGCATCAGCCGGAAGGGCGTTGCCGCAGTTCGGGCACGAGACGACGGGCTCTTCGCCGATCGGGCGACCACAGTTCGCGCAGAAGTGTGAGCCCCACTGGATCGGAGCGCCGCAGGTGCAGCGATGGCCGACGCCCTCACGGCGCTGTGCGACCGAGACCTCGAGCAACTCGTCGATTTCCCGCAAGCGACCCTCGATCGCAATCACCTCCTGGCACTGCTCGATCAGCAGGTCCTGCTTGAACTGGTCGCGGCGGTACATCTCGAGCATCAGCCCGCCGAGGTCCCGGATGCGCTCCTCACGCGTCCGGACGAGCGCTCGTCGTTCGCGCCTCAGGGAGCCGGGAGGCGGAACGCGTCGCGGGCGGGTCGGGACGGGGGCGCGTTCGGGAGCATCCTCCGCGGGCCGCTTGCGGAACCTGGCGAGCAGGGCGATTCGTGCCATCAGGCGGGCGCGAGTTTACAGGGCCGGCCGCGAAGCCCGGTTGCGCCTCACAGGTCGATGACGACGACGCGCTGCTCGGTCAGCTCGCGCACCGAGTAGGCCGGTCCCTCACGGGTGTTGCCCGAGTCCTTGACGCCTCCGTAGGGCATCTGATCGGAGCGGAACGTCGGTGCCTCGTTGACGATCACGCCGCCGAACTCGAGGTTCCGTGCAGCCTGGAGCGCGGCGCGGACGTCCGCAGTGAAGATCCCCGCCTGCAGGCCGTAGCGCGTCCCGTTGGCGAGCGCGATCGCCTCGTCGAGCGACTCGTACCTGTTGACGACGCAGACGGGCCCGAAGACCTCCTCGCGACAGACCTTGAGCTCCGGGGCGGCGTCCGCGATCACGGTCGGGCGGATCAGGTCGCCCTCGAGGTCGCCGCCGACGAGCACCTCGGCGCCTCCGTCGCGCGCCTCGTCGATCCAGCTCAGGATCCGCTCGCGAGCGCCCTCGTCGATCACCGGGCCAACGTCGGTTTCGGCGTCGGCCGGGTCTCCGACTACGAGCTCCTCGACCTTCGGCACGAACGCGGCGACGAAATCGTCGTACACCCGTTCCTGCACGTAGATGCGCTGCACGGAGATGCAGCTCTGCCCCGCGAAGGAGAACGCGTGCGCCGCCAGCTTGGCAGCCGCCTCGGTGACATCGGCGTCGTCGTGGACGATCACGGGCGTCGCATTGCCGAGCTCGAGCAGCACCTTCTTGCGCGCGGCGCGCTCCCGGAGGCCCCAGCCGACCTCGGACGAGCCAGTGAAGGTGATCGCCTTGACTCGTTCGTCGTCGACGAGCACGTCCCCGATCTCGCTCGCGGGCCCGACGAGGACGTTGAGCCAGCCCGGCGGCAGCCCCGCCTCGTCCTCGAGCTCCGCGAGCGTGAGCGCCGAGAGCGGCGTCTGACCCGCAGGCTTGAGCACGACGGCGCAGCCCGCTGCCAGCGCGGGTGCGATCTTGTGCGCGACGAGGTTGAGCGGGAAGTTGAACGGGCTGATCGCGCCGACGACGCCTATCGGCTCGCGCAGGGTGAAGGCGAGCTTGCCCTCGCCCGCCTGGGCGGCATCCATCGGCACGACTTCGCCCGCGAGCTTGCGCGCCTCGACGGCAGAGAACGTGTAGGTCGACATCGCCCGGCTCGTCTCGACCTTGGCGGCCTTGAGTGGCTTACCGGCCTCGGCGGCGATCTGCGCCGCGATCTCGTCGTGGCGCCGTGCGATCCCTGCGACGACCTTGACGAGGATCTCGGCGCGCTTGTGGGCCGGAAGCGGGTCGGCCATGGCCTTCTCGGCTGCGTCGATTGCCGCCCGCGCCTCGGCCGCGCCGGCCGTCGCTACGCGCCCGACGACGTCTCCGGAGTAGGGAGAGCGAACCTCCTGCCAGTCGCCGGTCTCGAGCCAGTCGCCGCCGATCAGGAGTTTCCGCTCTGTTGCGGTAGCGGCCACGATGGGAGGATACGTTCGTGGCGGCCCCCGACGTCAGATACGCACGCAGCGGCGACGTTGCGATCGCCTACCACGTCCTCGGTGGCGGCGCCATCGATCTCGTCTTCGCGCCGGGCTACGTCTCGCACTTGACGCACGCCCTGGAGCATCCGGTCGTGTCGACGTTCTTCGAGCGGCTTGCTCTGCTCGGCCGGCTCATTCGTTTCGACCGTCGCGGAATCGGTCTCTCCGACCGGCCGCGGGACGTGCCAACGCTCGAAACCCGTATGGACGACATTCGCGCGGTGATGGACGCCGTCGGCTCGCGCCGGGCTGTACTGATCGCCACGGGGGAGGCCGGAGCGATGGCCACGCTATTCGCAGCGACGTATCCGGAGCGCGTCGCAGCGCTCGTGCTGTGGGCCCCGTTCGCACGCGGTGTCGCCTCGGACGACTATCCGATTGGGGAGCCCGAGGCTGAATGGCAGCGTCAGATGGAGGAGGTGGAACAGGGCTGGGGGACGCGGGAGTTCTTCGAGAAGCAGTTCGCCGAGACATGGGCTGCCGAATTCGACGATGAGGCTACGTTCGAGTGGTACTGCGAGATGATGCGCTGCGGGGCAAGCCCCGGCGCCGCGCTCACGGCCCATCGCATGGCAATGGATGTCGACATTCGAGGCGTCCTCGCCGCGATCCGCGTCCCGGTGCTCATCCTCCACCGGCCGACGATGCGGACGGATGCCGAGTACATGGTCGAGCGAATTCCTGTCGCAAAGCGGGTCGAAGTCCCAGGTCGCGCCTCGTTGTTCATCGGGAGCGTCGAGCGGACTCTCTCGGAGATCGAACAATTCCTCGCAACTGCGATCGGAGACGCCGAGCCCGACACCGTGCTCTCGACGGTTCTCTTCACGGACATCGTCGGCTCGACCGAGCATGCGGCGGCGCTAGGCGACCGGCGCTGGCGCGAGACACTCGAGAGCCACGACGCGATGGTTCGTCGTCTGCTCGATGGATTCAGGGGGCGCGAGCTCGATACAGCAGGCGACGGCTTCTTCGCTTCCTTCGACGGTCCCGCTCGCGCGGTTCGCTGTGCTGTCGCCGTCAGCCGGTCGATGATCGACCTTGGCATAGAGGTTCGCTGTGGGGTCCACACGGGTGAGTGTGAGATCCGGGGCGACAAGATCGCGGGTCTCGCCGTGCACCTGGGTGCTCGGATCGCTTCCGAGGCGAAGGCAGGCGAAGTGCTCGTCTCGAGCACGGTCAAGGATCTCGTCGCAGGCTCCGGGATCGAGTTCGACGACCGCGGCGTACATGAGCTGAAGGGTGTCCCGGGGGAGTGGAGGCTCTTTGCCGTTCGGTGACGGTGTGGACGTCCCGGACGTCAGCTACGCGCGCAGCGGCGATGTCTCGATTGCCTACCAGGTCGTCGGCGAGGGGCCGACGGACCTCGTCCTACTCCCGTTCCTCTCCAACCTGTACACGCTCTGGCAGGCGCCGAAGTTCGCCGAGTTCGGCTACCGGCTCGCGCAGGGGCGAAGGCTCATCATCGTCAATGCCCGCGGTGTCGGGCTCTCGGATCGTCCGCGCGGCTTCACGATCGAATCGCGGATGGACGACCTGCGCGCGGTCATGGACGCGGTCGGGAGCGAGCGTCCGGCCCTGCTCGGGATCGCGGAGGCCGCCGCGACCTGTGCGGTGTTCGCCGCGTCGAACCCAGATCGCGTGGAGCGGCTGATCCTCTACGACCCGTGGTCGCAAAGCATGCTGGACGAACGAGAGCGCGAGGAGGCGCTGGCCACCCTTCCTGCGCAACGCGATCGATGGGGCCGCCGCGATGTGCTGGAGCAGTTCGCCGCGGAGATCAACCCGCAGTGGGCGAGCGATCCCGGCTACCTCGACTGGTTCGTCTGGCACCACAGGCTGACGTCGAGCCCGATGTCGTGGGTGGAGTTCAGGCGGATGCAGATCGATCTCGACGTCCGGGATGTCCTTCCCGCGATCCGAGTGCCGACGCTCGTGATCGCCAAGGAGCGGGAACGCCAGAATTCAGAACAGGTTGCGAGCCGCATTCCAGGCGCGGAGTACGTCACGGTCCCCGGCATCGGCAGAGCGATGCAGGAGAATCAGTTCGCGCTCGAGGCCGTGGAGACGTTCCTCGGTGGAAGCCCCGCTCGGCGGATCCCGGACACGGTGCTGGCGACCGTCCTCTTCACCGATCTCGTGAATTCGACCCAGCGTGCTGCGGAGCTCGGCGACCGCGACTGGCGTAGCCTGCTCGAGCGGCACCACGAGCTCGTGCGGATGGAGCTCGCGCGTTACAGGGGAATAGAGATCGACACCGCCGGCGACGGGTTCTTCGCGAGCTTCGACGGCCCCGCTCGCGCGATCTCGTGCGCCCGGGAGATCGTCGAGCGCGTCCCCGAGCTCGGCCTCGAGGTGCGCGCCGGAATCCACACCGGCGAGTGCGAGCGAGTGGGGGACAAGCTCGCCGGCCTGGCCGTGAACGTCGGTGCCCGCGTGTCCGCAGCCGCCTCGCCAGGAGAGGTCCTCGTCTCCCAGACGGTCAAGGACCTCGTCGCGGGCTCGGAGATCGAGTTCGAGGACCGAGGCACGCAGGAGCTGAAAGGCGTGCCCGGCGAGTGGAGGGTCTATGCCGTCAACTCGGCCTGAGACCCGCTACACGAAGAGCGGCGACGTCAACATCGCCTACCAAGTCGTCGGCGACGGCCCGCTCGACCTCATCTACGTGCCCGGCTGGATCTCGAACGTCGAGTTGAACTGGGAGGAGCCTGCGCACGCCCATGTCCTCGACCGTCTTGCGGGCTTCTCGCGATTGATCCTGTTCGACAAGCGCGGCACTGGGCTCTCCGATCCCGTCCCTCTCGACCGTCTGCCTACGCTCGAGGAGCGCATGGACGACGTGCGGGCCGTCCTCGACGCGGTGGACTGTCGAGAGGCGGCTGTGTTCGGCTTCTCCGAGGGCGGCCTGCTGAGCGTCTTCTTCGCCGCCACCTACCCTGATCGGATCACCGCGCTGGCCCTGTACGGCTCGTTCGCCAAGCGGATCTGGAGCCCCGACTATCCCTGGGCCCCGAAGCCCGACGACCGCGAACGCGAGATCGAGGTGCTGGAGCGCAACTGGTCGAGCCGCATGGATCTCGACCAGCTCGCCCCGAGCGAGGACGACGCGTTCAAAGAGCGCCTGGCGACGTATTTCCGCCGCAGCGCGAGCCCTGGAGCCGGCGTGGCGCTGATGCGCATGAACACGCAGCTCGACGTCCGTGATGTCCTGCCGTCGATCCAGGCGCCGACCCTGATCCTGCATCGCACGCACGACCGGGACGTGAAGGTCGAGGAGGGGCGCTGGATGGCGACCAAGATCCCGGGCGCGACGTTTGTGGAGCTCCCAGGAGACTCCCACACGCTCTGGGCGGGCGACACGGACGCGATCATCGACCAGTTGGAGCAGTTCCTGACCGGCACTCGACGCGGCCCCGAGCCCGACCGCGTTCTCACGACGGTTCTATTCACGGACATCGTCGGCTCCACGGAGCGGGCGACGAAGCTCGGCGACCGGCGGTGGCGCGAGCTTCTCGAGCGGCATCATTCTCTGGTGCGGCAACAGTTGGATCGCTTCCACGGCCAGGAGGTGGACATTGCGGGCGACGGCTTCCTGGCCACGTTCGACGGCCCGGCCCGTGCGATCCGCTGCGGCACAGCCGCCGTGGCCGGAGTCCGGTCTCTAGGCCTCGAGATCAGAGCGGGCGTGCACACGGGCGAGTGCGAGCGTTTCGGCGACAAGGTCGCTGGGCTGGCGGTGCACACGGGTGCGCGCGTCGCGGGTGCGGCCGGTCCCGGCGAGGTGCTCGTCTCGTCGACCGTGAGGGATCTCGTCGCCGGCTCAGGGATCGAGTTCGAGGACCGCGGCACGCACGTTCTCAAAGGCGTGCCCGGCGAATGGAACCTCTACGCGGTCGCCGGGAGCTAGGGCTGCGACATGGCGGACATCCGTTACGCAAAGAACGGAGGGACGTCGATCGCATACCACCTCGTCGGAGACGGCCCGACGGATCTCGTCTACGTGGCGGACTACGTGTCCAACCTCGTCTACGCCTGGGAGTCGCCGCGCTGGCGGGGTTTCTACGAACGACTCGCCCGTTCGTTCCGCCTCATCCTCTTCGACAAGCGCGGGACAGGGCTGTCCGACAGCGGGCGGGAGTTTGCAACGCTCGAGACACGGATGGAGGACCTCCATGCTGTGCTCGACGCGGCCGGGTCGGAGCGGGCCGTCGTCTTCGGCAGCCACGAGGGCGCGGCGATGGCGACGCTCTACGCTGCGACCTATCCGGAGCGGACGATCGCGCTCGTGGTGTTCCAGCCCTCTGCCCGCGGCGGTCACTGGGAAAGCCCGGAGGAGATGGAGAAGGAACTCCGGGAGCTGAGAGAGCATTGGGGAACGCAGGAGTGGTGCGACGGATTGCTCCGGCAGCTTGCTCCGACGCTCGCGGAGAGCGAGGAGGACCGAGAGTGGTTCGCCAACTGGCTGCGCGTCGGGGCGAGCCCGTCCGTTGCCCACGCCTTGAACCGGGCGTTCTACGACACTGACCTGAGCGACGTACTGCCTGCCGTCCGGGTGCCGACGCTCGTCCTCCATCGCGGCGCCCTCTCCGAGCCTGAGGCGCTCGGGTTCGCAGAGCGCATCACCTCGGCGCAGGCGGTGAGGGTCGCGGGAGAGGATTACCTCGGCATCTACCTCTCGCCCGAGATCGTCGACGAGGTCGAGTCCTTCGTCGCCGGCGACCGTCCGCCCGTGGTGCCGAGCACGGTGCTCACGACCGTGCTCTTCACGGACATCGTCGGCTCGACCGAGCGGGCGCGCGAGCTCGGCGACCGAACCTGGCGCGACCTCCTCGAGCGTCACCACGCCCTCGTCCGGCGGGAGCTCGCCCGCTATCGCGGAATCGAGCGGGACACCGCCGGCGATGGGTTCTTCGCGACGTTCGACGGCCCGGCACGAGCAATCCGCTGCGCCCAGGGGATCCTGGGCGGCGTCGAAGCGCTCGGCCTCGAGCTTCGGGCGGGCGTCCACTCGGGCGAGTGCGAGCTGCACGAAGGCAAGGTGGCGGGAATCGTCGTCGCGGCGGGTGCCCGCGTCGCAGCGCTCGCGAAACCGGGGGAGGTGCTCGTCTCTAGCACGGTCAAGGACCTCGTGGCCGGCTCCGGCCTCGAGTTCGACGACCGCGGGGAGCACGAGCTCAAAGGCGTGGGGCCCTGGCGCCTCTACTCTGTGCTCGATGCCTGATGCACTGATCGTCGACGCAGTTCGCTCTCCGATCGGCAAGAAGAACGGGACGCTGTCCTCGATCCGCGGCGACGAGCTCGCCGCGCAGGTGCTGAACGGCTTGCTCGGGCGCCAGGAGGTCGACCCGGGCGAGATCGAGGACGTCCAGCTCGGCTGCGTGACCCAGATCGGCGAGCAGGGCTGGAACATCGGCCGGATGGTGCCGATGGTCGCCGGCTGGCCCGAGACCGTGGCGGGCACGACGGTCGACCGCCAGTGCGGATCGTCGCTCCAGACGAGCTTCAACGCGGCGTCGGCAATCTGGTCGGGCCAGCTCGACCTCGTAGTCTCGGGCGGGGTGGAGATGATGTCTCGCGTCCCGATGGGCTCTAACGGAGGCGACCTGTCGGACAAGCTCTTCGAGCGCTGGCAGATCGTGCCGCAGGGCCTCTCGGCGGAGGCGATCGCCGAGGAGTGGAACCTCTCGAGAGAGGAGCTCGACGCGGTCTCGCTCGAGTCGCACCGGCGCGCGATCGCGGCGATCGACGAGGGGCGCTTCGAAAACGAGATCGTCCCGGTCGAGGTGCTGAACCCGCACGTGGGGACGCTGTTCGCGGTCGACGAGACGCCTCGGCGGGACACATCCCTCGAGGCGCTGGCCGCGCTCAACCCGGTGTTCCTGCCCGAGGGTGTGGTCACGGCCGGGAACTCGAGCCAGATCTGCGACGGCGCGGCCGGGGTCCTGGTCGCGAGCGAGCGCAAGGCGTCGGAGCTCGGGCTCGAGCCGCGCGCGCGGTTCGTCTCCTTCGGGCTCGCGGGCGTCGACCCGTACCGGATGCTCCACGGCAACCCGCAGGCGTGTGAGCGAGCACTCGCGAAGGCGGGGATCGGCTGGGATGACGTGGCGGTGATCGAGGTCAACGAGGCGTTCGCGTCCGTCGTGCTCCAGTTCGTCCGCGACTGCGGCCTCGAGGAGCGGATGGACGACGTGAACCCGAACGGCGGCGGCATCTCGCTCGGCCACCCGCTAGGCGCGACCGGGGCGCGCATCACCGCGACGCTGGTCAACGAGCTCGAGCGGCGGGAGGCCCGCTACGGCGTGGCAACGATGTGCATCGGGTTCGGCCAGGCGATCGCCTGTGTGCTCGAACGATTGTGATTTCCGCCAGCGTGTCGACCGGTCATTTCCGACGGACGCCCGGGCAGAGCCCGTGCGTCCTGAGACGGCACCGCAAGCGGCGCCTCGGTGAGCGCGTTTGAGGAAAGTCGACCTCGTCGGCGAGCGCGAGGTGACCGCGCCCGGGAGCGTTAACGCGCGAGTGAGGCGCCTGGCCGGCGACGCGCATGTTGCCGTGATCGAGGTCGGTGCGGGAGGCGTCGTCGCCCGGCACCCGGCCGTCGGGGCCCAGCTCTTCGCGGCTGTCAATGGGTCGGGGTGGGTCAGCGGAGCCGACGGCGAGCGTGAACCGATCCGCGCCGGCGAGGCCGTGCTCTGGGAGCCGGGCGAGGAGCACGAATCGGGCACCGAGCAAGGAATGACCGTCCTCGTCGTAGAGGCGGAGTCGCTCGATCTCTGACGATCCGAAGCGCGTCGTCGCGGACGGCTACGACGCCATCGCCGAGGGCTACGCGGCGTGGGCTGCGGGCTTCGAGTCGCCGACGATGCGCTGGGTCGAGAAGCTGCTCGCTCTGGTCGAGGACGGCTCGGAGCTGCTCGAGCTCGGCTGCGGCGGTGGGAGCCCGGCCACCTTGCGGCTTGAGGAACGTCACCGGCTGCACGGCGTCGACATCTCGCCCAGGCAGGTCGAACGAGCCCGGGAACGCGTCCCGAACGCGACCTTCGTGTGCGCCGACGCGACGGAGCTCGAGCTGGAGTCGGCGAGCTTCGACGCCGTCGTCAGCTTGTACATGCTCGGACACGTGCCTCGCGCAGAGCAGGCGCCGCTCCTCCGCTCGATCGCGTCGTGGCTTCGCGCGGGCGGCTACCTGCTCGCGACGATGGGCACGGCCGACGCGGACAACGAGGTCGACGCCGACTGGCTCGGCGCGCCGATGTTCTTCGCCTCGTTCGACGAGGCCGAGAACCGGCGGCTGCTCGAGGAGGCGGGCTTCGAGCTGATCGAAGCGAAGGTGATCCCGATCGAGGAGCCGGGCCACGGGCTCGTCAGCTTCATGTGGATCCTTGCGCGGAAGTCCTAGCTAGTCGCCGCCGCGCTGCCGCGGCGCGGCGACGACCAGAGTGCTAGGCGATCGCGGGGGGCCGGCGGGAAAGGATCGCCGGCCGTTCTCCTCTGACGACCATGAGGCACGCGCCGCCTACAGCCAGCGCGAAGAGGCCGAGTAGGAGGAGAATGAGGAGAAACCGCGTCATTGACTCCTAGACGCGCGAGCGGCTCGGGTCCTTCCCGGCGCGAAGCGCCTGTCCGCGAAGCGGACCAGGGAGGGGGTGCGGGGGAACCGGGAGGTTCCACCGCGACGACGCTGCGAGCGTCGATGGTGAGATCCGCTGGTTAGCATCGACCATGTGATCAAACGGGTGGGAGTCGTCGGCCTGGGCACGATGGGGGCGGGCATCGCACAGGTCTCCGCGCAGGCCGGCTTCGAGACGATCGGCCGCGAGGTCAGCAACGGGCTCTGCGAACGAGCCCGCGAGACGATTGCGCACTACGTCGGCCGCGCCGTCGAGAAGGGGAAAGCGACCGCTGGGGAGCGTGACGCGACGCTCGGCCGGCTGTCCTTCACGACCGAGCTCGCCGACCTCGCCGACTGCGACCTCGTGATCGAGGCGATCGTCGAGCAGCTCGAGCCGAAGCGGGAGGTGTTCGCCGAGCTCGACCGCCTCGTCGGGCCGGAGGCGATCCTTGCGTCGAACACGTCCGCGATCCCGATCCATTCGATCGCCGAGGCGACCGAGCACCCGGAGCGGGTGATCGGGATGCACTTCTTCAACCCGGCGCCGCTCCTGCCGCTCGTCGAGATCATCCGCGCCGAGAAGAGCTCGGACGCTGCGCTCTCGGCCGCATTCGAGTGGGCCGAGCAGGCCGGCAAACAGCCCGTGCGCGCAAACGACACGCCGGGGTTCATCGTCAACCGCATCCTCGTCCCGACGCTGAACGAGTGCATACGGCTCCTCGACGAGGGGATCACGGTCGAGGACCTCGACAAGGCGATGACGATGGGCGTCGGCTGGCCGATGGGCCCGTGCACGCTCGTCGACCTGGTCGGGATCGACATCCACATCCACGCAGCCGAGGCGATGTACGAGGCGACCGGCGACGAGCGTGCGAAGCCTCCGGAGCGCCTGCGGGAGATGGCCGCCGAAGGCCGCCTGGGCCGCAAGACCGGCCGCGGCTTTTACGAGTACCCGAAGTGACCTGGTAACACACTGGTACGAGGGCTCAGGGGTTGCTCCGAGCGAGTCCAGCACAGCGGCTCGCGCCTGCGATCGAGCCATTCCGCAGCCGCGGTCGGGATGCGAACCTCTCCGCATGGCGAAGAAGGCTTTCCTGCTGGGCGGCACGGGCCAGGTGGGCCAGGCGGCGGCGCGACGGCTGCTGGCCGTGGGCTGGGAGGTCGTCCTGGCCAGCCGAGGCGAACGTCCGGTCCCGGAGGATCTCGACGCTCGACACGTCGTCGTCGACCGCAACGACTCGGGCGCGCTGGCGAGAGCAGTGGGGGACGGCGTGGACGTGCTCGTGGACATCATCCCCTTCGAGCCCGACCACGCCCGGCAGTTGCTCGCCCTCGGCGACCGGATCGGGTCGGTTATCGCAATCTCGACGGGATCGGTCTACACCGACGACCAGGGGAGAACGCTGGACGAGGCAAAAAGCGACGAGGACTTCCCCGTCTTTCGCGGGCCGATTCGCGAGACCCAACCGACGGTCCCACCGGGAGATGCGACGTACTCGACGAAGAAATCTGCGATCGAGCAGATCCTCTTGAGGCAGGACGACGTGCGCGCGACGGTCATCAGGCCGTGGGCAATCTACGGCCCGGGGACGAGGTTCTCGCGCGAGTGGTATTTCGTCAAGCGAGCCCTGGACGGCCGCCGCGCCGTCGTCCTCGCAGATCGCGGGCAGGCCCGGTTCCAGACGACCTCGAGCGAGAATCTCGCCGAGCTGATCCGCCTGGCCGCCGAACGACCGCACCACGGCGCCTACAACTGCGGCGATCCCGACCCTCCGCGGGTCCTCGACATCGCACGCGCGATTGCCGGCGCGCTCGGGCACGAATGGGCCGAGGTCCTCGTCGACCGGCCGTCAGACAGGAGGCCCGGTGAGCCGTTCGTCGGCGACACGCCCTGGTCGGTCGTGCGACCACTCGTCGCCGACATGAGCGCGGCCGAGCTCGATCTCCGCTACCGGGCGGTGACGACGTATCCGAAGGCCGTGCAGGCCACGTGCGAATGGCTCGTCGAGGCGACGCGCGGCAAGGAGTGGCACGAGGTGCTGCCGCGCACGGCTGAGCTCATGGCGGATGCGTTCGACTACGAGGCCGAGGACGCGCTCATCCAAAGCCTCACGGACGGCTGAGCCAGTCCGACAGGAAGCTCATCGGCCCACGTGGCGCATCGGAACGCGAAACCGCTTGGCGGCGAAGGGCACGGTCGAGCCCTGCACGACGACGGAGAAGAGCACGACGACGAACACGATCTCGTACATCCGGCGGGCGTCGGGCACCTCGGCGAGGATCACGAACGCGGCCAGCAAGATCGGCACGGCGCCCTTGAGGCCGCCCCAGGCGATGAAGAGCTTTTCGCCGAGCCTGAGCCGCATCGGGGCGAGCAGAGGAGCGAGCCCGAGCGGACGCGCGACGAACGCAAGCGCGATCGCAAGCAAGAGGCCGTCGAGCCAAACGCGCTCGTCGGACAGCTGGCTCACGTTCACCGTGAGCCCCAGCGCCACGAAGACGACGATCTCGCCGAGGCTGGCCAGCGATGCCTGGAAGCGCTGGATCTGACGCTTGTACGGAACGTCGACCTCGCCGAGCGCGAGGCCCGCGATGAAGACCGCGAGGAAGCCCGACCCGTGCGCGACGGACGCCAAGCCGTAGATCACACCCGCCGCCGCGAGCGCGCGCAACGGATAGAGGCCCTCGCCCGGCAGGCGCACGCGCCGCATGAAGAGGACGAGGAGCGCCGCCCCGGCGATGCCGACCACGAGCCCGATCGTCATCTCCAGCAGGAACTCCTCCGCGACGGACCAGGCCGACGCGCCGTCGGTCGTCGCGAACTCGACCATCCCGATCAGAAGCGCGATTCCAACCGGGTCGTTCACGCCGGCCTCGCCCTCCAGGATCGTGCCCGTGTTGCCGTGGATCTCCTTGTCGCCGAGGATCGAGAACATGACCGCGGGGTCGGTCGGGGCGAGCGCCGCGCCGAGCACTCCGGACAGCGTCCAGCTGAGGTCGAGGAGGAAGTGGGCGCAAATCGCGACGACTACGGCCGTCGTGAAGGTCCCGATGATCCCGAGCGTCGCGATCGGAACGACCGCACGCCGGAAGCGGCGCCAGCCGATGCTCATGCCGCCGTCGAAGAGGATCAGGATGACTGCGACCACGCCGATCCGCTCCACGGTCTTGATGTGCGGCAGCGCGACGGGAAGGGCCAGCGCGGCCAGCAGGAAGAGCGCAGGAGCGGGCACGGGATAGCGCTCGCTCAGCTTCGCCGCCAGAAGCGCGAGGATCACGCCGCTTGCGACCACGAGCACGACGAGCCCGAAATCGCTCAGCTCGGACACGCTTGTGACGCTAACGGATTCCTTACAACTCCCACATTGCGGGCATAAGGACGCCAGCGATACTTGACGTACCGATGCGGAAGACGGTGCTACTACTCCTGCTCGCCCTACTGATCCCGGCGGCGGCTCAGTCTCAGTCGAGGGCTCCTCAGAACGGGACGCTCTCGATCAGGGAGGGTCGCGGGCTCGTGGAGCTGAACGCGCGCGGCAGCATGACCGGCCGCGTCAACGGCAGGATCACGATCACCGACCCGAAGCCGTACGACAGCAAGCGCCCCGTCGTCTATGGCGCCACGAAGACCACGTACCGGAACGTCAGGACGACCGTCTACCAGGGCAAGAACCTCCGCTTCCGTCTGATCGGCGCACGCTTCCAGTTCCGAATCCAGGGTCGTGCGATCTTTCTCAGCGCGATCGCGCGCGGCGACGGCGTCATCGACGGCGCGGGCGATCCGTTGGCGAACGTCTTCTATGACGGCGTCTGGTCGCTGAACGACGAGGCGCCCCAGTCTCTGCCCGACACAGCAACTCCGTTCGACCTGGCCCCGCCACCGGGCACGCGATAGCAGCCCGCTCTGGCATCCTGAAAGGGCGATGCCGTTGAACGCACCACAAACCGTCCTCGTGGTCGAAGACGAGGCCTCGATCGCCTCATTCGTATCGCTCTACCTGAAGAACGCGGGCTTCGACGTCCACGTCGCGGAAACGGGCGAGGACGCGCTCGCCAAGGCGGAGAACCAGCAGCCGTCGCTGATCGTGCTCGACCTGATGCTTCCGGACATCGACGGGATCGAGGTCTGCCGGCGGATTCGGCGGCGTTCCGACGTGCCGATCCTGATGCTGACGGCTCGCGACGAGGACGTGGACAAGATCATCGGGCTCGAGGTCGGCGCGGACGACTACCTGACGAAGCCGTTCAACCCGCGCGAGCTCGTCGCCCGCGTGAAGTCGATCCTTCGCCGCTCGACGCCGGATCGGAAGGAGGTCGCGAGCGCCACGCTCTCGCACGGCGACCTGACCATCGATGCCGGCCGCCGCGAGGTCAAGGTCGGCGACGAGGAGATCAAGCTCGCGCCGAAGGAGTTCGACCTGCTCTGGGAGCTGCTCGACCACCGGGGGCTCGTGCTCACGCGCGACCAGCTGCTCGAGAGGGTCTGGGGCTACACGTTCGCGGGCGACACACGCACGGTGGATGTCCACGTACGCCAGCTGCGCCGCAAGCTCGGCGAGGCGTCGCCGATCGTGACGGTGTGGGGCGTCGGCTACAAGGTCACGCCCGCCAAGGAAGCCGCCGCGACGGCGTAACACATGTTCAAGTCACTCCGTTTTCGCCTTCCGGCGCTTTTTCTCGCCGGGATCGCGTTGACCGGAGTCGTCTCCGCGTTGATCGCCTTCGGCCTGTTTCGGAACTACACGGAGGACCAGGCCAAGCGCGAGCTGCGACGGGAAGCCAGGGGGCTAACGCAGCTCTATGCGGAGCAAGCTATCCGGTCACAGGAGCGCGGCACGCCGCCGCCGTTCTTCGCTCCGAGCAAGCTCGAGGCTGCGAGTGGCGACCGGCTCTTCTACGTGGGCGTTCCCTTCTTCTCGGGCCAGGGCTCGGGGCTGCGGCGCCTGCCGAAGAGCGCGGTGGACTGGGACGCTCTGCAACGCGGCGAGACTCTGGAGTTCAAGTTCACGCCGCCGGGCGAGGATCGCACCTTTCTCGCCGTCGCCCACCCGCTCTATCTCGAGGCGTCGGGACCACCCTTCGGGGGCCTCGTAGTCGCGACGCCTGAGGCCCAGCTGAGCAGCCAGGTGACTCGCCTGTTGGAGCGGCTCGCAATCGCTCTGCTCATCGGGCTGCTCGTGACGGCAGGCCTCGGCTGGTATCTCTCCGGACGCATCACGCGGCCTCTGCGGCGGTTGGCGGGAGCCGCCGACGAGGTGGCCGAGGGCCACTACGACACCGAAGTGCCGCTCCTGACGAGCGGGGACGAGGTCGCGGATCTCGCCGACTCGTTCCGCCAGATGACATCGCGCCTGTCGGAGGCCGAAGAGCTGGAACGGAACTTCCTGATGACCGTCTCACACGAACTGCGGACGCCACTGACCGCGATCCGCGGCCACGTCGAGGCCCTTCGCGAGGGAGTTGTCGAAGACCCGGCGCTCCGCACGGCGTCGCTCGACGTGATCTCGGCCGAGGCCACCCGGCTGGAGAGGCTCGTGGGCGACGTGCTCGACCTGGCGAAGCTCGATACGCGGCGTTTCACCGTTCGCCACGAGGAGGTGGAGATGGCCCGGCTGCTTGAACAGGCGTACCTCGCGTTCGGCGAGGAGGCGAAGCAGCGTGAGATCGACTACTCGCAGGACGTGTCCGCCGAGCCGGTGATCGTCACCGACGGCGACCGCGTCCTGCAGATCATCACCAACCTGCTCGCGAACGCGTTCCGCTGGACGCCGAACGGAGGCAGCGTCGGCCTCCAGCTGAGCGCGGAGAATGGGCGGATCCACGTCGCCGTCCAGGACACCGGGCCCGGGATCGGGCGGGAGGAGCAGGAACGGATCTTCCGCCCGTTCTGGACGCACGACGGCAAGGGGACCGGGCTCGGTCTGGCGATCGCTCGAGAGCTGGCGATGGCGCTCGGCGGACGGATCGACCTCGACAGCGAGGTCGGCCGCGGCAGCAGGTTCGAGCTCGTCTTGCCCGCCCAGCCGAACTAGGCGGGCCCTCCGGGGGCGTGTCCGCCGGGGTACGTGTGTGCCGGTGGCAGCCGGCTGAGACGGCTACGGATACGCATCCAGCCGGTGCCGTTCCAGCGCACGAGTGTCTTCCGAACGAACAGGTAGCAACAGTGGATCTGGTCACGTGTCTTCGGATCCTTCTTGACACCAAGGCTCACCTGGAGCCCACCACCACGAACGTGAATCGAACCTTGGTCCTCGCACAGTGGTCGCGTCTGCACCGGGCGCACCGATCCCGATGCCATGACGAGAGCGCGATAGAC
The DNA here is from genome assembly GCA_963794605.1 of uncultured Actinomycetes bacterium. Classification (GTDB taxonomy): domain Bacteria; phylum Actinomycetota; class Thermoleophilia; order Gaiellales; family Gaiellaceae; genus VAXT01. The sequence continues at coordinate 387,304 of CAWCEN010000003.1, read as the reverse complement.
GCCGCAGGCTCCGGATCCGTCCAGGTCGTCGAAGACGAGGACGTCGGGACGGCCGTCGCCGCTGAAGTCGCCGGTCTCCACGCTCACCCGCTCGGCTCCCTGTCGGGCCCGGTGGGAGTAGAGCCGCCGTTTTCCCTCGACGATGGTGACCCCATACAGGCCGGTCGACGGCTCTTCTGCGTGGCCCCCGATCCGCCACGTCACGATCTTCGAGGTGCCCAAGGGACGCTCCTCCAGGACTCGCGCGCCCGGGGGCGCCAGCTGCGGCCTTGCCTGATTGGTCCGGTGGACGACTCGCGAGAGCAGCAACGCTCCGAGCAGGCTGCCGCAGACAACCAGGGCCAGCGCGATCCAGACGCTCCGCATCGCGTCCTAGCATGCCGCGCCGAGGACGAGTCCGACTAGCTCGCTTCGCGCTCTTCGAAGCGGTAGATCTGGGCGCTGCCGCCGGTGTCGAGCTTGCGCTCCATCCGCGCGAGGCGGACGTCGATGCTGCTCCAGCCCGACGAGATCAGGTCGACGAGGAGCGCGAGGTCGTCGATCCGCGCGTACCGCTCCGCAATCAGGTCGTTCTCGAGACCTTCGAGTCGGCGGATGGTCTGTCCCGCGAGCCCGCGCACCTCGGCGAGCTGCCGGCCGACCGGAGCGGCCTCGGTACGGACGCCCTCACGAATCGCTTCCTGGATCTGCCCGGGAAGTGCCGACTCGAGCTGCGCGGCGACCTGTGCAAGCTCCTCGACCTGCGCCCGCGCACGCTCGAGGGCCGCTTCGACGTCACCGAGGGACGCACGGCCTCTGGCTGCGCTTTCCAGCCGCTCGCGCGCCCGGGCGATCGCCGCTTCTTCCATGGGCGGGACGCTAGCGTTCGCGTCGGATGAAGCGGTCCGCGCTCGAGTATTCGCTTCCACCTCAGCTGATCGCGCAGCACCCGGCGCAGCGCCGGGACGGGTCGCGCCTTCTGGTCTATGACCGGGCGACCGGGGACGTGCGCCACCGCTTCTTCTGGGAGCTGCCCGACGAGCTGCGCGGCGAGCTCGTCGTCGTCAACGACACTCGCGTCGTGCGCGCGCGACTGCGGTTGCGGAGGCCGACCGGGGGCGAGGCGGAGGTTCTGCTGCTCGAGCCGCTGGATGCGGCCGGGGAGTGGGAGGGGCTCGCCCGCCCCACGAAGAAGCTGCGGCCGGGACAGCGGCTGGGCCCGGTCGAGCTGATCGAGCACCTCGGCGAGGGGCGTTGGCGTCTGCGGCTGAAGGGCGAGCCGGCGGGCGAGGCGCCGCTCCCGCCGTACATCACGGAGCCGCTCTCCGATCCGGAGCGCTACCAGACGGTCTACGCAGACAGCGAAGGCTCGGCGGCTGCGCCGACGGCGGGGCTCCACTTCACGCCCGAGCTGCTGGGGAAGCTCGACGTCGAGCGTGTGACACTCCACGTCGGCCTCGACACGTTCCGGCCGGTGACGGTCGACGATCTCGACGACCATGCAATCCACTCAGAGCGCTACTCGGTGGAGCCCGGGGCCTGGAACCGGATCCAGGCGGCCGACCGGGTGTTGGCCGTGGGCACGACGACCGTTCGAGTGCTCGAATCACTCGCCCAAGACGCTCCGCTCGAGGGGCGGACAGATCTGTTCATCACGCCTCCGTTCCAGTTCCGTCGCACGGACGCGCTGCTGACGAACTTCCATCTCCCGGGCTCGACGCTCCTCGCGCTCGTGATGGCCTTCGCCGGAGTCGAGGAGATCCTCCGCCTCTACGAGGTCGCGATCGAGGAGCGCTATCGCTTCTACTCGTTCGGCGATGCGATGCTGATCCTGTGAGCTTCACGGTTGAAGCGACAAGCGGGGAAGCGCGTGCAGGCGTAATCCGGACCGCACACGGCGAAGTGCGCACGCCCGCGTTCATGCCCGTCGGGACGAAGGCGACCGTCAAGATGCTCGACCCCGACGAGGTGCGCGCGCTCGGCGCCGAGATCATCCTCGGCAACACGTACCACCTGCACTTCCGGCCGGGCGAAGACGTCATCGACGAGCTCGGCGGGCTCCACGAGTTCATGCAGTGGGACGGCCCGATCCTCACCGACTCCGGCGGCTACCAGGTGTTCTCGCTCCGCGACACGATCACGCGCGTCGACGACGACGGCGTCACGTTCCGCTCGGTCTACGACGGCGCGTCGGAGCGGTTCACGCCCGAGTCCGTTGCTGCGATCCAGGCGAAGCTCGGCTCCGACATCGCCATGTGCCTCGACGTCTGCGCGCCGGCCGGGAGCGGCGACCTCGCGGAAGCCGTCCGCCTGACGACGCTCTGGGCGAAACGCCAGCGCCAGGCGCCCCGTCGCGAGGGCCAGCTCCTCTTCGGGATCGCCCAGGGGGCGACCGACGCCGACCTCCGCCGCCGCTCGATCGAGGAGATCGTCGAGCTCGACTTCGACGGCCACGCGCTCGGCGGGCTCAGCGTGGGGGAGGCCCGCGACCCGATGTTCGAGACGGTCGCCGACGCAGCGCCGCTCCTGCCCGCGGACAGGCCGCGCTACTTCATGGGCATCGGCGACCCGGAGGGCATCCTCGAGGTGATCGAGCGCGGGGTGGACATGTTCGACTGCGTCCTGCCGACGCGCATGGGCCGAACCGGCACCGCACTCACCTCGTCGGGGCGCCTGAACCTGAAGAACGCTCGCTTCGTTCGCGACCAGGAGCCGCTCGACGAGCGCTGCGACTGCCCGGCCTGCTCGCGGTTCAGCCGCGCATACATCCGGCACCTCGTCAATCAGCAGGAGCTGCTCGGGCTGCGCCTGCTGACCCTCCACAACCTCCGCTTCCTGATCCGGCTCACTTCCGGGGCGCGCGCAGCGATCGAGGAGGGCAACCTGGCAACATTCAAGGCGGAAACGCTCGATCGACTCACCCTGGAGGCCGCTTGACCGCTCTGATCTTCCTTGCCGGATTGCTCATCCTCTTCTATGTCCTGATCGTCATGCCGCAGCGCCGGCGACGCCAGGTGCAGGCTCAGCTCCTGTCCGACGTCGAAGTCGGTGACGAGGTGATGACGCTCGGCGGAATCTTCGGCTTCGTCCGCGAGGTCGAGGATCGCCACGTCGTGCTCGAGATTGCGCCCGACACGCGTGTTCGGCTCGCGAAGAGCGCGATCACCGCCCGCACCGAAGCGGAAGCCGAAGAAGAGCCCGCGAATAGCCCAGACGGGTCAACGGACACGCCCGAAACACCGCTACCCTAAGGCTTCACCGTGGCCGAGCGCCGCTCTCATCTCCTGCTGTTGGGCCTGATCATCGCGGCCTTGATCGCGGCTGCGATGCTTGTTGTCCCAGGCTCGCCGCTCCACAAGAAGCCGGTCCTCGGCCTCGACCTCCAGGGCGGCACCGAGGTCGTCCTCAAAGCGGTCCCGCCGAGGGGCGAGGAGGTCACATCCGAAGGCATGGACACGGCCCAGTCGGTCATGCGCAGGCGCGTCGACAAGCTCGGCGTGACGGAGCCGGAGATCCGGAAGCAGGGCACCGACCAGATGGTGATCGAGCTCGCCGGCGTCAACCCGGAGCGTGCACAGGACGTGATCGGGAAGACCGCGCGGCTCGAGCTCTTCGACCTCCAGGGCGACCTGGTGCCGCCGACGGCCAACCTCCAGGGGGATCCGACCCCGCTGACCTCGCTCTACAAGACGCTCTCGCCCGTCCAGTCGCAGGGCACGGCCGAGCACGGCCGAGGAGTTCTACCTCTTCGCGCCCGAGAAGACAGCGGGCTCGAAGGAGACCGACTACAAGCTGGTGGCCGGGCCGTTCCCGACGCAGACAGAGCTCTTGAACTCGGATATGTCAAGACGTGGAAGCGCGACAACGGCTCCACGAAACAGCAGAGAAAGAAAAACGAGGATGCCTGTGTGGCGCAGGGCGGAAGCGCGGGCGAGCTGCCGAAGGACCACAAGATGCTGTTCGTGCCCGGGGACCTGGCGCTCGTCAAGTGCATGCCGGACGCGACCTACTGCCCGAACGTGGGCCCGCCGAACACGACCTACTACTACCTCTTCAAGTTCCACCCGCGCGCCACGGCGAACAGCGGCCCGATCCCGGAGATGACCGGGTCCGACCTCAACCTCAAGGGCACGCGCCAGGACTTTGGGACGTCGGGCACCGAGAGCGGGCAGCCGATCGTGCTCATGGATTTCACGAATTCAGGCGCGAAGAAATTCCAGGACGTGACGCGAACGCTTGCCGAGCGCGGTCGAACGAGATGGCAAACGGCTGGTAGTCCGAGCGGCCAGGAGGACAACTTCGCGCAGCAGTTCGCGATCGTCCTCGACCGCGAGATCAAGTCTGCTCCGACGGTCAGCTTCCGCGACAACCCGAACGGCATCCCGGGCACGAACGGCGCCGAGATCACCGGCATCGGCGACGTCGGCGAGGCGAAGGACCTCGCGCTCGTGCTCCAGACGGGCGCCCTCCCGTATAACTTCCGCCAGCTCGAAAAGACCGAGATTTCGGCAACGCTCGGCAAGGACTCGCTCGCGCAGGCGAAGACGGCCGCGATCGGTGGTCTCCTCGTCGTTGCGCTCTTCCTGCTGATCTTCTACCGCTTCCTGGGTCTCGTCGCGGTCATCGGGCTCGGCATCTATGCCGTGCTCCTGTACGCAGCCCTCTTGATCTTCAACGTGACGCTGACCTTGCCCGGATTCGCGGGCCTCATCCTCACGATCGGAGTCGCAGCTGACGCGAACGTGGTCGTCTTCGAACGCATCAAAGAGGAGGTCCGTGCGGGCAAATCCGTACGGGCCGCGATCTCCGCCGGATATTCGAAGGGGTTCCATACGATCATCGACGCGAACGTCGTGACGGCGATCACGGCGCTCGTCCTGTTCCTCGTAGCGACGGCGGGGGTCAAGGGCTTCGCGCTCATGCTCCTGATCGGCACGGCGATCTCGCTCGTCACCGCCGTCTTCGCGACGCGGGCGATGTTGGGGCTGCTCGCCGGCTTCAGCTGGTTCGAGAACCCCGCCTTCATGGGTGCGAAGGGCCAGCAGCACGGACGCTGGCTGCAGATCGACTTCATGGGCAAGCGCCGGCTGTGGTTCGCGATCTCGGGCTGTGTGGTCGCGATCGCGATCGTCGCGCTCGGCGTGCGCGGTCTGAACCTGGGGATCGACTTCAAGGGCGGCTCGCAGGTCACGTTCCAGACGCCGCAGCCGCAGCTCGTGGACGACGTGCGCAACGACGCTCAGAGCATCGACTCGAGCCTGTCGAAGGCGGTCATCCAGGGCCGCGGAGCCTCGACGGACGGGCAGTACAAGAGCTTCCAGCTCCGGACGAAGGCGCTCAACCCGGACGTCGGTGAAAAACTGCGCAACGAGCTGGAGACGAATCTCGGCGCGACGCACTACGGGTCGACGACGGTCTCGGAGAGCTTCGGCCGCCAGATCGCGAAATCGGCGCTTTGGGCGATCTTCGGCTCGCTGCTCCTGATCGTCCTCTACCTGGCGATCCGCTTCGACTACAAGTACGCGATCCCGGTGCTCGCGGCCCTGATCCACGACATCGTGATCACGGTCGGCGTGTACTCGGTCAGCGGCCGGGAGGTGACGACCGCGACCGTGGCGGCGGTGTTAACCGTGCTCGGGTACTCGATCTACGACACGATCATCATCTTCGACCGCATCCGGGAGAACGTGCCGCTGATGCGGCGCTCGCCGTTCGCGACGATCGCCAACATCTCGCTCTGGGAGACGATCAGGCGCTCGTTGGCGACGACGTTCATCACGCTGCTGCCGGTCGCCTCGCTCCTGATCTTCGGTGGCGCCACGCTGAAGGACTTCGCGTTCGCGCTGCTCATCGGGATCGGCTCTGGTGCGTACTCGTCGATCTTCATCGCTGCTCCGCTGCTGACGATCCTCAAGGAGCGCGAGCCGGAGTGGGCTGCGAAGAAGGGGCTGGGTCCGGCGGAGGGCGACGTCGCAGCGATGGAGGCCCTCCTCGCGCAGGACGAGCTCGCACTGGCCGACGAGCCGGTTCCCGTTCCGGAGCTGGCGCCGACGGTCGACGGCGGCGAAGGGAACGGCGAGCTGTCGAGCACGCAATCGAAGCGCGAGCGGCGGCGACAGCGTCGCCGCGCCAGGCCACATGGCCGCCGATAACGGCAACTTCGTCATGGAGGCCCTCGAGCGGGCCGGGCTGGCTGCGATCGGCGCGGTTGCGCTGACCGCGGAGCGCGCCGATGCGCTCGCGGACGAGCTGTCGCGGGCAGGCGGGATCCGTCGCGACGAGGCTCGCGAGGTGATCGACCAGACGATCCATCGTTGGCGTGGCGAGGCGGTCCGCTTCAGCGAGCGAGCGGGCGTCGGCCTCGACGGCTTCTTCCAGCAGCTCGGCCTCGTCCCGCGCTCGGAGTTCGAAGAGCTGGAGCTCCGGGTCGCGCAGCTCGAGCACCGGCTCCGCCTAGTCGAGGACGAGCCGCGAACCACGTCTCAGCCGCCATCCAACTGAGGGCCTGTCCCTCGTAAAGGGCCAGTCCCTCACAAGGGACAGGCCCTGGTAACAAAGGAGTGACGAGTTGGCGCCAGATTCGTTGCGAACGCCGCTCGACAAAGTCCGATGCTCTATTTGAAGAGCTGTGCCTCGCAGGCCAAGGAGCCTTCTGGACGACGGCGTGTTCCACGTGACGTCCCGTGGCGTCGCCGGAAGCGCGCTCTTCTGTGACGAGACGGACCGCGTCGTCTTCCTCGTTGAGCTCACGAGGACCGCACGCGCCTTTCTCTGGACGTGCCACGTCTACTGCCTTATGACCACCCACTATCACCTGCTCCTCGAGACCACACGGGACGGGCTGTCGCGGGGAATGCAGCGTCTGAACGGCCTCTACGCCCAGCGGTTCAACGCGCGTCATGGTCGGCGTGGTCATGTCTTCGAACAGCGATTTCAGGCGTATGCGGTCGAAGGTCAAGACCACTTCGCCGCGGCGTCGCAGTACATCCTCGACAACCCGGTGAAAGCGGGACTCTGCGAGCGCTTTGATCAATGGCCGTGGAGCGGCGGACCGCTCCATCTTGGCGCGCCGCTTCCGGGTGCAGACGGCGACGGCGTTCGCGCGCTCGGTAACTAGGGCCTGTCCCTCGTAAGGGGCCTGTCCCTCGTTAATAGGGCTTTCCCACCGCGCATGGAACACTTCGTCTCATGGCGCAAGCGCCGCCGAAGTCTCGGAACCTCGGCCGGCTGACGGAGATCGCCCAGGTCGCCGTCCGGCACGGCTTCGGCTACTTCTTTGAACGCCACAAGCTGACCGACCTGATCCCGGGCCGCCGGAACGGGACAGAGCTGCTCGAGGGCAGCGCATCGGAGCGCGGCAAGCACCTCCGCGAGCTCCTCGACGAGCTCGGCCCGACCTTCGTCAAGTTCGGCCAGCTGCTCTCGATGCGCCCGGACGTCCTGCCGCCCGACATCATCAGCGAGCTCCGAGGACTGCAGGACGACGTGCGGCCGTTCCCGTACGAGGAGGTCGAGCGCGTCATCCTCGAAGACCTCGGCCTTCCGATCGAGCGCCTCTTCCTCGAGTTCGAACGCGAGCCGCTCGCCGCCGCGTCGATCGGCCAAGTGCACCGAGCGGTCCTCCCCAACGGCCACACAGTGGCGGTCAAGGTCCAGCGCCCAGGCGCGCCGGAGCAGATCGAAGCCGACCTCGGCCTCCTCTACCAGGCCGCGCGCATCGCGAAGGAGCGCGTCCGCGCCCTGGACTTCGTCGACGTCCGCGAGGTCGTGGACGAGTTCGCCCGGGCGATCCGCCAGGAGCTCGACTACCGGCTCGAGGGTCGTAACGCCGACACACTGCACCGCAACTTCGCAGGGCACCCGCATGTCCGTGTCCCGCGCGTCTACTGGACGTACACACGCGCGCGCGTCCTGACTCTCGAGTTCATCGAAGGACGCCAGCTCGCCGACATCGACGAGGAGCTGTACTCGGTCGAGGAGCGAAAGCGCCTGGCGGAGGTGATCGCCGAGGCGTGGATGACCATGGTCTTCCGGGACGGCTTTTTCCACGGCGACCCGCATCCGGCAAACATCCTCGTCATCCGGCCGGACCTGATCGGGCTCGTCGACTTCGGCCTGGCCGGAAAGCTCACCGACGACGACATCTCCAAGGCGACGCGCCTCTTCATCGACGTCGCCAACGAGAACATCGAGGAGCTGCCGAAACGGCTCGCGGACCTCGGCGTCCGCTACCCGAAGGAGCGCGAGGCCGAGTTTCTCCAGGAGATCCGCGAGCTCTTCTACCGCTACTACGGCGCGAGCCTCGCTGAGATCGACCCGCTCCAGGTGATTCGCGAGGTCTTCGGCCTCATCTACTCGCTCAACCTGCGGCTCCCGACCCGTTTCATCATCCTCGACAAGGCGATCGCAACGCTCGCGTCGGTCGGCGTCGAGCTGTACCCGGACTTCAATGTCTTCGAGGTCGCGAAGCCGTATGCGCGGAACCTGCTCGTCAGCCGCTACACGCCGCAGAGGATGCTGACCCGAGCGCGCCGCGAGTCGTTCAAGCTCGCCTCGGTCTTCGCGGAGTACCCGTACCAGCTGCACGACATCCTCGAGCAGGCGCGCGACGGGCAGATCGAGGTCGGCTTCGTCCACAAGGGGCTGGACGACTTCATGCACAAGATCGACGTCGCGGCGAACCGGCTGATCATCGCCTTCGTCGTCGCGTCCGGGTTGATCGGGTCGAGCCTGATCGGGGTCTTCGCGACGTCTGGACCGCAGATACTCGGCTTGAACGTCGTCTCCGCATTCGGCTTCTTCCTGTCCGGTGTGCTCGGGCTCTGGTTGCTTTGGGGCGTCTTCCGCTCCGGGCGTATCTGATCCAGTCACGGCCAAGCGCGACAGCTGTCGATTCTTCGGCACAGACTCGTCTGAATGGACATCTGGCGGCTCGACGGGTGCCCCGCTAGCGTCGGTCGCATGTCGAGTGCCGTGCTGCTCGCCGAGCCGGAGGAGGCCACACGGAGCTTCCTCGAGCGCCATCTGGCGCAGGACGGGTTCGAGGTCGTGGGCGTCCCGGACGGGGAAGCCCTCGAGCTGATCGAGCGGATGTGCCCCGATCTCGTCCTGATCGGCGACCCGGAAGGCCTCGAGCTCTGCCGCCGCTTACGGGAGCGCGACCGCGAGGTGGCGGTGATCCTGCTCGGGTCGCAGGAGTCGGACCCGGTCGACCGTGTCCGCGCCTTCGACCGCGGTTGCGACGATTACCTCGACCGGCCGTTCCACTATGACGAGCTGGTCGCGCGGATTCGCGCGGTGCTGCGCCGGGTCGCGCCGCCGGAGTCCGAGCGCATGGTGGCCGGCGAGATCGAGATCGACCGTCCGACGAGGCGCGTCACCGTGGGCGGGCGCCGCGTGCTCCTTCCGACGAAGGAGTACGAGCTCCTGCTGAAGCTGGCCAGCGACCCGAGCCGCGTGTTCACGAAAGACGAGCTGCTCCGCGACGTCTGGGGGTTCCGCTCGACGGGCCGAACGCGCACTCTGGACTCGCACGCCTCACGACTGCGGCGCCGCCTCGGCGGCGACTACGTCCGGAACGTCTGGGGCGTCGGGTACTGCCTACTCGGCGACTGACTCGGACGTTGCCTCGGCGAGCGAGCGCGGGAACCGAGTCGGCGAGAAACTCATGGCGCCCGCCGGAACGGTCCACGGCATGACTCGGACCGAGAACCGCCCAGCCTGAACCGCTGGGTCGCTCTCCTTCAAGCGCCGAGCCTCCTCGACGTCGGCGCCCAGGATGGAGAGGCCGCGGAACTTCTCGTCCGAGAGCGGTCCCGCCGCGAGCAAGTGGCCTGACTCGTGGAGATCGGCGAGGTGCGCCAGGTGCGCGTCCTGCAGGGCAGCGGCAGCCTCCTCGCCGAGCTGCGGTGCGTCGGGACTGAGGACGAGCAGCGAAACGGTCAGATGATCGAACTCCATGACCCTCCCTTCGCGAGCGGGGCGGAGCGGGCGCCGTTGCGGCCCGCTCCGCCTGCCCCGACTCGTTCGTTATGCGGACTCCAGCGGCTCCCCGGTCTCGAGCAGCGTCTTCAGGCCGCTCAGCACGTAGCTCCAACCGCCGGCGACGCTGGCCGCCGTCTTCGGAGACGACTCGAGCTGATCGTGGACGACCGTGAGCTTCGTCACACCGCCCTCCTGCTGCTCGATCTCCCACGTGACGCGGCTCGGTTCCTCGGCCGCACTGTCCTCGTCGAAGAGCGAGCGCCAGGTGTGCGCGAGCCGATGCGGCCGGTCGGACTCCAGCACTTCGCCTTCCACCCAGAGCTTCTCGCGCTCCGGCGCCCACTGCTTGTATGTCGCGCCCTGCTCGAACGTGGACTCGAGCTCGCTTCCGTAGAAGTAGCGCATCGTGAATTCCGGCTTCGTGATCGCATCCCACACCTGCTCGGGAGTGGCGCGGATGAAGACGGAATAGACCTGTGTCGTCTGTGCGGTCATCGTCGTCATGCAGTCTCCTCCAAATCTGACTTGAGGTTCGCGAGCGCCGACACCTGACGCTCCGTGTACTTGTCGATCCACCGGTCGTGGATCAGCCGGATCGGGACCGGGTTCAGGTAGTGGAGCTTCTGCCGCCCCTCCCGGCGCGTAACGACGAGCCCGGCATCCTCCAGGAGACGCAGGTGCTTCATGACCCCGAAGCGCGTCATCTCCAGCTCGGACTCGAGCTCGGTGAGCGTACGGCCGTCACGCTCGAAGAGCTGGTCGAGGAGATGCCTGCGTGTGGGATCGGCGAGCGCCTTGAAGATGAGGTCGTCGTCGTTTTTCACATCTGCAGGATACGTGACCAAAAGGTCACACGTCAAGTGGAACGCTCCTCGCTTAGGGTCCGGCGTCGTGGTACCTGCGGCCTACGGGCCCCTCGCCGGGCGAGCGAAGCGGGCACAGCGCGCACTGATCGCACTCGTTGTCCTGAACGCGGTCGGCGTCGTCTCCGCGCTCTTCGCGTACCAGCTCTACGGAAGCGACCTCGTCACCCAGGACGACCTCGATCGCACCGACCTGCGTGAAGGGCTCGTCGCCCTACTCACCTTCGTCGCCTACCTCCTCGCGATCGTGTTCTTCATCAGCTGGTTCCGGCGCGCGTACCGCAATCTTCCCGCCCTCGGGGCGACGGGCCTTCGCTACCGCAGCGGGTGGACGATCGGCGGCTGGTTCATCCCGATCGCCAACTTGATCATCCCGAAGCAGATCGCGAACGACATCTGGCGTGCGAGCGCTCCGAACGAGCTCGCGAACCAGAGGACGCTCTGGCAGGGTGGCGACGTTCCGGCCGTGTATCAGTGGTCGTGGGGCTTCTTCGTCGTGGGCAGCTTCCTCGGGAACGCCGCGTTTCGTGCCGACCTGGCCGCGGACGACATCGACGGCTATCGCAGGGCGGCGGCGGTGACGATCGGAAGCGACCTCGTGGACGTCGTCGGAGCCACTCTCGCCCTGCTCGTGATCAGGCGGACGACGGCTCGGCAGGAGGCGCGGGCGGCGGGTCTGTCAGCGTCGGCTGAAGCGCCCCCTCCAGCTTGAGCAGCAGCTCCTTGCGCTCGAGGCCGCCACCGTAGCCCGTGAGTGAGCCATTCGCGCCCACTACGCGGTGGCACGGGAGCACGATCGGGACCGGATTCCGGTTCATGACGGTGCCCACGGCGCGTGCTGCCCTCGGCCGCTGCGCTTCCGCGGCCAGCGCGCCGTAGGTCGTCAGGTGCCCATAGGGGACGCGGGCGAGCCGGTCGAGCACCATGCGGCTGAAGGGCGCCTGGTGGCGGAGGTCGATCGACAGCTCGAACTCGGTGCGCTTGCCCTCGAAGTACTCGTCCAGCTGGCGCCGCACCGGATCGATCGGCTTCGCCGCGCGCAGCACGCGCAACCCGAACGTGTGCGCGAGCGACTCGGCCTCGCGCTCCGGCTGCGGGTCGTACGAGATCCGGCACAGACCCCGGTCTGTGGTGGCGACCAGGAGCGTCCCGATCGGCGTGTCCGCGAGGTCGTATGCGACGTCGAGCAGGCCGGCAGCCGCAGCTGCTTCCCGGAAGCGCGCGTCGAGAGTGGGGGAGACGGTCATTGCATCCTCCTTCGAAGTCTTCTGACGCCCGACGAGGCGGCTTGGCGCGCCGCGTCCTCGCTCGAGCCGAGCGCAGCGCCGATCGCCGCGTAGGACATGTCGTAGCCGTAGCGGAGCACGACCGCCGCGCGCTCCTTGCGCGGAAGTCCGTCCGCGAGCTCGCCGAGCTCGGCGTATGCGGGACGGGAGTCGGTTTCCGGCTCGACGACGACTGGTGCGGCTTCACGCCGTCGGTAGTGGTCGATCGCTACTCGGCGCGCGATCGTCATCACCCAGGCGCGCAGGTTCTCGGTGTGTTTCAGCCGGCCGTAGGCGCGCAGCGCGCGCAGGAATGTCTCCTGGTAGGCATCCTCTGCGTCCTTGCCGACGAGCCGCCTGAGCTCGCGGAAGACCGCTTCGCGGTGCTCTTCGTAGAAAGATTCGAACGGTGGAACTTCCACTACAGCCATCATCTTGTCTAACGCGGCGGGGGTCGCAGTTGTGAGGGCGGCTGTCGTCGGTCATGTCGAGTGGGTTCGCTTCGCGCAGGTCGACGCGGTTCCCGCCCCCGGCGAGATCGTCACCGCTGCGGACACCTGGGAGGAGCCTGCGGGCGGCGGAGCGGTCGCGGCAGGAGAGCTCGTGCGGCTCGGCGCGGAGGTCGACTTCTTCGTCGCGGTCGGGAACGACGAGCTCGGAGAACGGGCGCGGGCGGCGCTCGAGTCGCTCGGCTGCCGCGTCCACGCTGCGGCGCGAGACGAACCACAGCGGCGCGCGTTCACGTACGTCGACGCCAACGGCGAGCGCACGATCACTCTCATGGGCGACAAGCTGCATCCGCACGGCGCCGACGCGCTGCCGTGGGCCGAGTTGGCCGAGGTCGACGCCGTCTACTTCACAGCAGGCGACCCGGATGCCCTCCGGGCGGCCCGCCAGGCGCGCGCACTCGTCGCCACCGCGCGGGAGCTCCCAACGCTCGTCGAGGCGCAGGTTCAGCTCGATGCGCTCGTGCGCAGCGGACACGACCCGAGCGAGGCGTACGAGACCGGCCTGCTCGATCCCGAGCCGCACATGATCGTCTCCACGATGGGTCGCGACGGCGGTTCGTACGTCGTCGCCGGTGAGGAAGACACCTTCGACGCGGTCGAGCTCCCAGGGCCGCTCGTCGACGCGTACGGGGCCGGGGACTCCTTCGCCGCGGGCCTCACCTTCGCCCTCGGCAACGGCCACGCGCCGGAAGGCGCGGTCGAGTTCGCGGCGAAGTGTGGCGCCGTCGCAATGACCCGTCGCGGCGCGCACGGCAATCGGTAGCCCCGGCCCAGCGGGCGAGCACTAAGCCGGTGCGCGCGCCTGAGGTCCCGCAAATGGCTCGTTGGTATTGCGATGTGGGGTGTTGTGGTCTAAAGTGGGGAGGCGTGGAAACACCCTCACGGCCCCAGACATGCTTCTCGGCGAACACGAGCACACGATCGACGACAAGAACCGGCTCACGCTTCCGGCCAGATTCCGGACGGCGTTTGCGACCGGCGTCGTGCTCACCCGCGGAATGGACGGCTGCCTCAACGCCTATCGCCTGGAGGACTGGAACACGCTCGTGGAGTCGCGGCTCGCCGAGCTCGACCCGCTCAGCCAGGAGGGTCGGCGGATGCAGCGCTTCTTCTTCTCCGGCGCGACCGAGGCCGACCTCGACCGGCAGGGGCGCGTGATGATTCCGGCCGCTCTCATCCAGCACGGAGGGCTCGGCCGGAACGTCGTCGTCGCAGGCGTGAGGGACCACTTGGAGATCTGGGACCGCGCCGCCTGGCGCAAGGAGCTGAAAGAGGTCGAAGGGAGCGCAGAAGATGTTGCCGAGCGCCTTGCAACCAAACGAGACTGATCACGTTCCCGTTCTCGCCGAGGAGGTGCGCGAGCTCCTCGCGATCGAGCCCGGGCAGACCGTCGTCGACGCCACCTTCGGCGCCGGCGGCCACGCTGCGATTCTCGCCGCGGACCTGAAGGGCGACGGCCGCTTCATCGCGATCGACCGCGATCCGACGGTGCGCCCCTACTTCGAGGGCTTCAAGCGCCACGCGGGCGTGCAGTCGCGGTTCCTGCGCGGCGAGGCCTCCGTCGTCCTCGACCAGCTGGCCGACAACGGCGTGCACGCCGACGCGATCCTGCTCGACCTCGGCGTCTCGAGCATGCAGCTCGACCGGCCGGAGCGAGGCTTCTCGTACGCGGCCGACGCGCCGCTCGACATGCGCATGGACCCGACCGCCGAGCTGACGGCCGCCGAGCTCGTCAACGAGGCCTCGGAGCGGGAGTTGATCACGATCTTCCGCAAGTACGGCGAGGAGCGCTACGCGAAGCAGATCGCCCGCGCGATCGGACGGCGCCGCCGCAAGCAGCCGATCGAACGCACCGGCGATCTCGTCGACATCATCCGCTCCGCGATTCCCGCGCCCGCACGGTTCGGCGACGGCCATCCCGCGAAGCGCGTCTTCCAGGCGCTCCGGATCGCCGTCAACGACGAGCTCGGCGAGCTCGAAGAGGCGCTGCCTGCAGCACTCGAGATGCTGCGTCCGGGCGGCCGCCTCGCAGTGATCGCCTTCCACTCGCTCGAGGATCGAATCGTCAAGCGCTTCTTCCAGCGCCTCGAGCGCGGCTGCGTGTGCCCGCCGGACTTCCCGGTCTGTGTGTGTGGACGCGAGCCCGAGCTTCGGCGGCTGAACCGCAAGGCGATCCGGCCGAGCGCCCACGAGCTGGCCCACAACCCGCGCGCGGCCTCGGCCAGGCTGCGCGCCGCGCAGAAGGCCTGATGGCCCGCGCGGCGACAGCGCGAACGCTCCCGGCGCCCGCCCGCCTGCGCAAGCAGCCGAAGCCCAAGCCGCGCGCGAAGCGGAAGGTCGAGCCGCGTCGGCGCGTCGCCGGCGGCGTCATCTGGATCGGCCTCGTCGCGGCGCTGCTCGCGGGTGTCGTGGCCCTGAACGTCGCCGTGCTCCGGCTCAACGTGCAGCTCGACGAGACGCAGCGTGAGCGCAACCAGCTGCGCGCCGACAACGCCCAACTCAACACCGAGATCGCGGCGAAGGCGGCCTCGGGGCGCATCCTCGGCCTCGCGAGTGGCCAGCTCGGGCTACAACCCGCGAGCCCTGAGTACCTCGACCTGAGGAAATGAAGCTGACGAACCGGCGAATCCGGCTCGTCCTCGCCGTCTTCGCCTTCGCGTTCGTGGCGATGTTCGCGCGTGCAGCGTGGCTCCAGGGAGTGCGGGCCGGCAGCTACGAGCGTCTCGCCTCGGGCCAACACAAGGCGACGATCGTCGAGCCGGCGGGACGGGGGACGATCTTCGACCGCACCGGCGTCCAGCTTGCGATCGGGCGCCAAGCGACAACCGTCTTCGCCGACCCCCGTCTGATCAGCAACCCGAAGTCGACCGCGGACGTCGTCGCGCGCGTTCTCAGGATGGACCCCGACCAGGTGCTGGCCGAGCTGTCCGACCGCACGCACAGCTTCGTCTACATCAAGCGCAAGGTCGACCCTGCGCGCGCCGCGATCCTGAAGAAGGCGGGCCTCCTCGGCCTCGGCTTCACGAACGAGGAGCAACGCGTCTACCCGCTCGACCAGGTCGCGTCGCAGGTCGTCGGCTACGCGGGCACCGACAACCGTGGCCTGGCGGGTCTCGAGCTCGGCCTGGAGCACACGCTGTCCGGGAAGCCGGGCAGCGAAACGGTGATCCGCGACCCGGCCGGCCAGGCGATCGATGTCCTCCACTCGACGGCGGCGAAAGAGGGCAAGAGCGTCACGCTCACGCTCGATCACACGATCCAGGCACAGGCCGAGGCCGTGCTGCGGAACACGATCGAGCACTGGCACGCCAAGGGCGCCTCGGCGATCGTGCTCGATCCGCGCACGGGCGGCGTCCTCGCGATGGCCGTCGAGAAGGGCTACGACGCGAACCTGTTCCCGATCGTGCCCAAGGACCGGCAGCGCAACCGGACGGTCACGGACACGTACGAGCCCGGCTCGACGTTCAAGCTCGTCACGGTCAGCGCCGTGCTGTCGGACGGGCTCGTGACGCCCTCGACCGCGTTCACGCTGCCGTACTCGATTCACGTCGCCGACCGGATCATCCGCGACGCGCACCCGCGCGATACCGAACGGCTGACCGTCGACCAGATCCTGTCCCAGTCGTCGAACGTCGGGACGATCACGCTCGCCGAGATGCTCGGCACGCAGCGGCTCAGCCAGTGGGTCAGCCGCTTCGGCTTCGGGCACCTGACCGGGGTCGACTTCCCCGGCGAGACGCCGGGCATCGTGCCGCCGCTCGACAAGTGGTCGGGGTCGACCATCGGGACGCTGCCGATCGGGCACGGGATTGCGATCACTCCGGTTCAGATGGCGGCCGCGTACGGGACGATTGCGAACGACGGCGTCTGGCACCAGCCTCACCTCGTCGATCGAATCGGCTCGCGTGAGCGCGGCGACGTGACCTCGCGCCGGGTCCTCACACCGCGTGTGTCGCGCCAGGTGCTGCGGATGATGGAGGACGTCGTCATCGAGGGCACCGGCCAGGAGGCGAAGGTGCCCGGGTACAAGGTGGCCGGCAAGACGGGGACCGCGGCGAAGCCCGATCCGCAGGGTGGGTACTCGACGACGAAGTACGTGGCCTCGTTCGTGGGCATCGTCCCCGCGACGAATCCGCGGCTCGTCGTGCTGGTCACGGTCGACGAGCCGGCGGCGTCGATCTGGGGCGGAGTCGTCGCGGCGCCGGCCTTCCAGCAGATCGCCGGGTTCGACCTGCAGTACCTCGAGATCCCGCCCGACGACCCCACGTCGCTCCCCTCCGCAGTAGTCGCAGCGACAGGCAGCACATTGCTAGGCTCGGCGCGGCCTCAGTGCAGCTAGTACGCATCGCAGAAACCCTGTCCCCCAGCCAGATCGTCGGGGACGCGAGCGTCGAGATCTCCGATCTCGCGTACGACACGCGAGCCGTGACGCCCGGCGCGCTCTTCTTCTGTGTGCGCGGGGCGCGCTTCGACGGCCACGAGCTCGTCGATCGCGCGATCGACGCCGGCGCGGCCGGGCTCGTCGTCGAGCACCCCGTCGCGTCGCGCGTGCCGCAGGTCGTGGTCGAGGACTCTCGCCGCGCCATGGCGGCTGCGGCGCTGGAGTTCTTCGAGCACCCCACGGAGGAGCTCCAGATCGCCGCGGTCACGGGCACGAACGGCAAGACGACGACGGCGTACCTGCTCTACGCGATCCTCGAGGCTGCCGGTCGCAAGCCGGGACTGCTCGGGACGATCGAGTCCCGCGTCGGCGGCGAGGTCCGGCCCGCGGTGCGCACGACGCCAGAGGCGATCGATCTTCATCGCGCGTTTCGGGAGATGCTCGATGCGGGCGACCGCAGCGCGGCGATGGAGGCGACCTCGCACGGGTCGGAGCTAGGCCGACTCGACGGGATCCGCTTCTCCTCGCTTGCGTTCACGAACCTGACCCAGGACCACCTGGACCTGCACGGGACGATGGAGGCGTACTTCGAGGCGAAGCGCCGGCTCTTCGTCGAGAGCCGGCCGCCCGCGGCGATCAACGTCGGCGACCCGTGGGGCCGCAAGCTCGCCGAGGACCGGCCCGACGCCCTGACGTACGGCTTCGCCGACGACGCGGAGGTCCGGCCCGAAGCGCTCGACGGGATCGACCTCAAGCTCAAGGGCCGCTTCAACGTCGAGAACGCCCTCGCCGCGCTGGCGAGCTGTCGCCTGCTCGGAATCGACGACGACGCGATCGTGCGTGGGCTCGAAGCGGTCGACGGTGTCCCCGGACGTTTCGAGGCTGTCGACGAGGGGCAGCCGTTCACGGTGGTCGTCGACTACGCGCACACGCCCGACTCGCTCGAGAACGTCCTGGCGACCGCGCGCGAGCTGACGTCGGGCCGCCTGCTGTGCGTCTTCGGCTGCGGCGGTGACCGCGACCGCGAGAAGCGCCCGATCATGGGTCGGATCGCAGCCGAGCTCGCCGACGTCCCGATCGTCACGTCCGACAACCCGCGCAGCGAGGATCCCGGCGCGATCATCGACGAGATCCTCACGGGCATCGCCGGCAACGCGGAGATCATCCAGGACCGGCGCTCCGCGATCGCGCACGCGATCGAGACCGCGGAGCCGGGAGACGTCGTCGTCATCGCCGGCAAGGGACACGAGCAGGGTCAGCAGTTCCGGGACCGAACAGTTCCATTCGATGACCGAGAAGTCGCGCGCGAGGCCCTGAGACGGCTCGGGGCCGCCACGACGTGATCCCGCTCACGCTCGACGAGATCGCCGCACTTTGCCCTGGGCGGCTCGACCGGGCGCCCTGGGCGGACGACGTGACCGGCGTGCAGATCGACTCACGCCGGATCGACGAGGGCGACCTCTTCGTCGAGGTCGGGGGCGGCGGGGACTTCGCCCGTCACGCGTTCGCACGCGGGGCCGCCGCGACCCTGGCGCCTGACGATGCGTTCGGCGCGCTCGGCGCGCTCGGCCGTGAGATCCGGGGACGGAGCTCCGCGCGTGTCGTCGCCATCACCGGCTCGACCGGCAAGACGTCGACGAAGGACATCCTGGCTGCGATGTGCCGGCCGCACGCGAAGACGGTCGCCGCCGAGGGCGGCCACAACAACGAGATCGGCCTTCCGCTCACACTGACGCGCATCGAGCCCGACACCGAGCTCGTCGTCTGCGAGATGGGCATGCGTGGGCTGGGACAGATCGCCGAGTTGTGCGAGATCGCGCGCCCGGACGTCGGCTTGATCACGAGCGTCGGGCCCGTGCACCTCGAGCTGCTCGGGACGATCGAGAACGTGGCGCGGGCGAAGGCCGAGGTCGTCGGCGCCCTCCCTGCAGGCGGCACCGCGATCGTCCCCGACGAGCCGCTGCTCGAGCCTTACCTCGGCCGGGACGACATCGAGCTCCACCGATTCGGCAAGCAGAACGTAACGTCGTTCGAGAAGATCGAGGGCGGCAGCCGGGTCGGCTTCGACCTTGACGGCGAGACGATCCAACTCGAGTTTCCGTTCACCGCGAGGCACCAGGCCCAGAACGCGGCCGCTTCCCTGCTCGCGGTGCGGGCGCTCGGCCTCCCGCTGCCTCAGGGGCGAGTCGAGGTCGAGCTCTCGCGTTGGCGCGGTGAGGAGTCGCCGCTCCCGGGCCGTGGATTGCTGATCAACGATTCGTACAACGCGAACCCGACCTCGATGCGCGCCGCGCTCGAGCACCTCGCCGAGCACGAAGGCCGCACCGTCGCGGTGCTCGGCGAGATGGCCGAGCTCGGCCCGACGTCGCCCGAGTACCACCAGGAGATCGGCGCACTCGTGAGCGATCTCGACATCGACGTGGTGCTCGGGGTCGGTGAGCTCGCGCGCGCGTATGGGGGCGAGTGGGTCGCAGATGCGGCGAAGGCGGCGGATCGCGCACCGGAGCTCGTCCAGCCCGGCGACGTCGTCCTGATCAAAGGTTCGCGCGCAGTCGGGCTCGAGGTCGTTGCGGCCGCCCTTACGGGAGTGCCCGCCTAATGCCCCTCCCGGCAATACATGCCGGCCTCTGGCCCGCGATCACGCGGCGCCAGAGGCCACCCTCCTCCTCACCAAGGTCTATGGACCTTGGCTCGTCGGAGTGCGGCCTCTGGCTTGGTGCTCGCGACCCAGAGACTCGGCGGCATTACCGGAAGGGGCATTAGTGGAACGAGTCCTCGCGGCCGGGATCCTCGCCATGGCCATCTCGATCCTCGCCGGCCCCAAGTTCATCGACTTCCTGCGCCGGAACGAGTTCGGCCAGCACATCCGCGCGGAACTGCCGGCCGAGCACCACATGAAACAGGGCACACCGACGATGGGCGGCCTACTGATCTTGTTCTCGATGGCGATCCCATTCCTCGCGCTCTCGAAATACACGCAGGCCGGTCTAACGGTCTTCTTCGTCACGCTCGCGTGCGGGGCGATCGGCTTCGTCGACGACTGGTTCAAGGTGCGTCACCGCCGGTCGCTGGGGCTCAACGGCCGCTGGAAGCTCCTGCTCCTCGCCGCGATCACGGTCGGCGTGGCTTGGTCGGCACACGACATCGGCCTCTCGACAGACGTCTACGCGCCCATCCTCGACTGGCGCATCACCCTCACGGCGTTCGGCTTCTACCTGCTGCTCTTCATCGTCATCGCTGGAGCGGCGAACGGCGCGAACCTGACGGACGGGATCGACGGGCTCGCGGTCGGCGTGGCGATGATCGCCCTGATCACGTTCGCGGCGATGAACGTCGTCACGTGGATCCGCTCCGCCCGCGAGATCGACCTGCGCGACGCGTCCGCGCTGGACCTCGCGATCCTCGGGGCTGCTCTCACGGGAGGCGCGATTGGATTCCTCTGGTACAACGCGTTCCCGGCCGAGGTGATCATGGGCGACACCGGCTCGATGGCCCTCGGGGGCGCGATCGGCGCGTTCGCAGTGATGACGAAAACAGAGCTGCTGCTGCTCCTGATCGGAGGAATCTTCGTCGTCGAAGCGGTTTCGGTGATCCTCCAGGTGGTCTCGTTCCGGTACTGGGGCCGGCGGATCTTCCTGATGGCGCCGATCCACCACCACTTCGCAATGAAAGCCTGGTCCGAGACGAAGATCATGGTCCGCTTCTGGATCCTTGCCGCGATCATGTGCGCCGCTGCCTTCGCCTTGTACTACCGCTACTACCTCGACTTCCGTGGGCTCCGGTGAACGTTCGAACGTGTCGACCGGTCAGTTCCGACGGCCTGAGATGAGCTGGCTCGTCCTCGGGCTCGCGCGCTCGGGGCAGGCGGCGGCCCTCGCGCTTCGGCGACGCGGGGAGGAGGTGATCGGAGTCGATGCGTCGCCGAGCCTCGACGTGGGCAGGCTTGCCGAGGCGGGCGTCGAAGTCCACCTCGGGACCGAGGAGGAGCGTTTGCTCGACGGCGTCGAGACACTGATCAAGAGCCCCGGGGTGCCGGGTGAGGCACCCCTGGTTGAGGCTGCGCGGACACGCGGGATTCCCGTCTGGAGCGAGGTCGAGCTCGGCTCGCGGCTGCTCGCGACGACGATCGTGGCAGTGACCGGGACGAACGGGAAGACGACTACGAGCGAGCTGCTCGGCGCGATGCTGCGGGCTCCCGTCGCAGGGAACGTCGGGCGGGCCCTGACCGAGCTGGACGGCAGCGTCCGACCGGGAGAGGTCGTCGTCTGCGAAGTGTCGAGCTTCCAGCTGGAGGACATCCACGAGTTCAAGCCGCACGTCGCCGTTCTGCTGAACCTCGAGCCGGACCACCTCGACCGCCACGGTAGCTTCGAGGCCTATGCCGACGCGAAGCTGCGGATCTTCGAAAACCAGGACTCGGACGACGTCGCCGTCGTCCCGCGGCGCTTCGAGGAGCTCCCGGGTCGCGCGCAGCGGCTCGAGTTCGCACCGACCGACGAGCTTCCAGCCGAGCCGCTGATACCGGGCGCACACAACCGCGAAAACGCTGCAGCGGCCACTCGAGCGGCGCGAGCGCTCGGGGTCGACGACGCGAGGATCTCCGAGGCGCTCGAGACCTTCCCCGGGGTCGCGCACCGGCTCGAGCCGGTCGCAGACGCGAACGGCGTCCTGTACGTGAACGACTCGAAGGCGACGAACACCGCGGCCGCGCGTCGGGCCGTCGCCGCCTATGACCAGCCGCTGCACGTGATCCTCGGCGGCCGCGGCAAGGGCGAGAGTTACACCGAGCTTGCGCTCGATCTGGCGGGCCGCGCTCGGCGCGCCTACCTGATCGGTGAAACGGCGCGCGCGATGGACGTCGCCCTCGAGCTCGCGGGAGTCGACCACGAGCTGAGCGGCGACCTCGAGACCGCGGTGCGCTCTGCCTCGAAGAACGCGCGGCCGGGTGAGATCGTCCTGCTCGCTCCCGCGTGCGCGAGCTACGACCAGTTCCACGATTTCGAAGAGCGTGGCGAGGCCTTTAAGCGCCTCGTCGCCCAGGTGGCCGGTTGAAGCGCGGCCAGCTCGACTCGCACATCCTCGTCCTCGTCACGCTCGGCCTGACCGCGTTCGGGCTCGTGATGGTCTACAGCGCGACCTCGGCGCCCGCGGCGCTCGGTGGCGGCGATCCGGTGTTCTACCTCAAGCGCGAGTCGATCTACGCGGCGATCGGGGTCGTCCTCCTGCTGCTCGGGTCCCGGCTCGACTACAAGACGCTTCGCTATCTCGCGCCGTTCCTGATGCTCGCGAGTCTCGGGCTCTGTCTCGCCGTGCTCGTGCTCGGACAGGAGGTGAACGGCGCGCGCCGCTGGCTCGGAGTCGGCTCGCTCGCCTTTCAGCCGTCCGAGCTCGCGAAGCTGAGCCTCGCGATCTGGGCCGCCTCCTACCTCGCACGGCACCGGGCACCGCAGTCATTGAAGGAGCTGGCCCGGCCGATCGGGATCACGACCGGGCTCTTCGCGGGGCTGATCCTGCTCGAGCCCGACCTCGGAACGGTGATCGCGATCGCGCTCGTCCTCGGGACGATCCTCGTCGTCTCCGGCGTGCCACTGCGCGTCCTGGCCGCCGGCGGGTCGATCGCCGTCGCGCTCGGGCTCGCCGCGATCTGGTTCGAGCCCTACCGCCGCGCGCGGCTCTTCAGCTTCGTCGATCCGTGGCACGACGCGCAGGGCGCCGGGTTCCAGACGCTGCAGGCGATCATCGGCTTCGGCTCCGGCGGACTCTTCGGGACCGGGATCGGGCAGGGCGTCGCCAAGGTCAACTACCTACCCGAGGCGCACACGGACATGATCTTCGCGACCATCGGTGAGGAGCTCGGGCTCGTCGGCGCCGCGTTCGTGATCGCCGCGTACTGCGCGTTCGCGTACGCCGGGCTGCGCGTGGCGCTGCGCTGTCGCGATCCGTTCGGGAAACGTCTCGCGGCCGGGTTGACGACGCTCGTCTGTGGACAGGCTCTGGTCAATCTCGCCGCGGTTCTGGGGCTCGCTCCGTTGACCGGGATCACGCTTCCGTTCGTCTCCTACGGTGGGTCGAGTCTCGTTGTGTCGCTCGCCTCGGTGGGCGTGCTCCTTAACATCGCGGGACATGGCGGAGCAGCGAGAGCTCAAGTGTCTGATCGCAGCGGGCGGAACCGCGGGTCACGTACTGCCGTCGCTCGCAGTCGCCGAGGCACTGGTCGCGCGCGAAGTCAGCGTGACGTTCGCCGGGTCGCCGGATCGCGCCGAGGCGCGGCTCGTTCCTGAGGCGGGGTTCGAGCTCGACACGTTCCAGGTCGTCGGGCTGCCGCGCCGGCCCGGGCCGGCCCAGGTGCGCGCCGTCGGGAAGGCGATGCGAGCGCCGAAAGCGTGCAAGCGGATCCTGCGTGCCCGGGAGCCGGACGTCGTGCTCGGCGGCGGGGGCTACGTGGCCGGGCCTATGGTCTACGCGGCGTCACGATTGGCCATTCCCGCTGCGCTGATGGAGGCCGACGCGCACCTCGGGCTCGCCAACCGGCTTGCGGCTCCCTTCGCCGAGCGAGTATTTCTCGCGTTCCCGATCGAGGCGCATGAGCGGCCGAAGTACCGCGTCACCGGTCGGCCGATCCCGGCGCGGAACCGGTCGACCTCGCGCGCCGAGGGCCGACGCGTCTTCGACCTGCCCCCGCGGGCGCGTGTGCTGCTCGTGTTCGGCGGAAGCCAGGGCGCGACGAGCCTCAACGACGAGATCGCCGAGGCGTTCGGCGAGGCCGGGCCTGCCGTGCTGCACCTGTGCGGCGAGCGCGACTTCGAACACCTGCGCGCGCGGGTCCGGCGTGACGACTACCGGCTGGTTCCGTTCACGAACGAGTTCGGTGCGGCGCTCGGCGCTGCAGACCTGGTCGTCGCTCGCGCGGGCGGGTCGGTGTGGGAGGTGGCCGCCGCTGCGAAGCCCGCGATCCTGGTCCCGTATCCGTTCGCGACCGCAGACCACCAGGCGAAGAACGCGCGCTTCTTCGAGAGGGCGGGTGGCGCGATCACCGTCCCGGAGACGGAGCTCGGGCGCGTCGCCGACCTCGCACGGTCGCTGATCGGCGACCCGGAACGGCTCAAGGAGATGGGCGATGCGATGAAGCGTGTTGCAAAGCCCGATGCGGCAGAGGAGATCGCGGAAGGCCTGATCCAGCTTGCGACTTGAAGGCCGGAAGCTCTGGTTCGTTGGAATCGGCGGCGCCGGGCTCTCGGGATACGCGGTGCTCGCCAAGGCGTGGGGCGCCGAGGTCGCCGGCTGGGACCGCCACGAGACGCCGTACCTCGAGCACGTCCGCGCAGCGGGGATCCCGGTGACCGTCTCCGCGCAAGTCGAGCCCGCACCGGACAACTTCGAAGCAGTCGTGTCCACCGCCTACCTGTCCGAGTGCCAGGCACTAGGCCATGGCCCGAAGAGCCGGGCCGAGTTCCTTGCGGAGCTCGTCTCGTTGCAAGACGCGATCGTCGTCTCTGGCGCGCACGGGAAGACGACGACGACCGCGATGATCGCCTTCGCGCTCGACCGGCTCGGGCGCGACCCGTCGTTTCTGATCGGCGGCGAGATCCCACAGCTCGGCGGGAACGCCCGCGCAGGCGAGGGCTGGCTCGTCGTCGAGGGCGACGAGTCCGACCGGACGATCGAGCTGCTGCGGCCGCAGATCGCCGTCGTGACGAACGTCGATCTCGACCATCACTCCGAGTTCGCGTCTCGCGCCGAGGTGGAGGATCTGTTCGAGCGCTGGCTAGCCGACGTCCCGCACGTGGTGCGCGCCGAGGAGCTCGAGCCAGTTGATCTCGATCTCGCCGTCCCGGGGGAACACAACCGGCTGAACGCGGCAGCCGCGCTCGCCGCGCTCGAGCTCGCAGGTGTCGATCGCACGGAGGCCTCGAAGCATCTGGCCGAGTTCGCCGGAGTGGGTCGGCGCCTCGATCTCCGCGGCGAGGCCGGCGGCGTTCGCGTGCTCGACGACTACGCGCATCATCCTGCCGAGATCCGCGCGACGATCGAGGCCGTTCGAAACGGGCACCGCGTGCTCGTCCTCTTCCAGCCGCATCTCTACTCGCGCACGCGTCACCTCGCCCACGAGCTCGGGGCGGCGCTGGCCACTGCGGACATCGCCGCCGTCACCGAGATCTACCGCGCCCGCGAAGCCCCGGTCGAAGGCGTGAGCGGCAAGCTAGTCGTCGACGCCGCAACCGAAGCCCGACCCGGTATGACGGTCGGCTGGACGCCGGGTGTCGAGGCCGGTGCTCGCTTCCTCGCACGACGCGCACGGTCCGGCGACGTCGTGCTGACGATGGGCGCGGGCAACGTCGACGAAGCGGTCCCGCTCCTGCTCGCGGAGCTGGCGTGAAGATCGAACAGACCGTCCCACTGGGACGGCTAACGACGGTCGGGATCGGTGGGCCTGCGCACCACTTCGCGCTGCCGCAGACCGTTGCCGAGCTCGAGGAAGCGCTTCGCTGGTCTGCGGCCGAGGGGCTCGAGGTCTTCACGATCGGGCTCGGCTCGAACGTGCTCGTAGCCGACGAGGGCGTCGATGCGCTCGTGCTCCGGCTCGAGGGTGAGCTCGCCATCGCTGAGACGAGGGACAGCCTGCTCGTGGCAGGCGGCGGCGCTGCGAACGCCGTCTGCCTGCATCGCACTCGTGCGGCGGGGCTCGGGGGCTTCGAGTTCGCGTGCGCGATTCCCGGCACGGTCGGCGGGGGCGTGCGTATGAACGCGGGCGCCTACGGCGCCGACTGGCACGGGATTCTCGAACGGGCCCTCGTCGTGTCGGCCGACGGCCCGGGCTGGCGCACACCCGACGAGCTCGGCCTCGAGTACCGGCGCTCCGCCCTCCAACCGGGCGAGGTCGTGGCGCAGGCCGAGTTTCGGCTCCCCCCGAAGCCGCCAGACGAGATCAAGGCCACCGTCGCCGAGCTCCAGGCCCGGCGCAAGGCCGCGCAGCCGACGAACAAGCGCACGTTCGGCAGCGTCTTCAAGAATCCGGAGCACGAGCTGTCTGCGGGGCGCATGCTCGAGACCGTTGGCCTCAAAGGCCACCGGATCGGCGGAGCGCAGATCTCCCCCCGGCACGGGAACTTCATCGAAAACGCGGGCGACGCACGCGCCATGGACGCGCTCGCGCTCATGGCCGAAGCCCGTCGCCGCGCACTCGAGGAGTTCGGGGTCGAGCTCGTGCACGAGGTCCGTCTCGTCGGTGGGCTCGAGCTCCCGCCGGCGGGCGAGACCCTGTAGGGCTTCCGGCTCGGGCGCCGAACTCGGCTGGGTGCCTGCGCCTCGCAAGCCCGCTTCGCGCACCGTTGTGCTCGCTCTGCCGAGCCGGGCGGCGCCGTTCGCGCTGCCGCTGCCCTCGGGTCGCTGGCTGCTCATCGCGTTTGCGGCGGTTGCGGCGGTCGTCGGCGGCTACTTCGCGGCGCGTGAGACCTCGATGTTCGCCGTACAGCACATCGAGGTCGCCGGCGCGCGCCCGTCGGTCATCCAACGCGTCGACGCTGCTCTCGCTCCACTCGATGGGACAAGCCTGCTTGCGCTGAACGCCGCCGAGATCGACGAGCGCCTGTCGCCGCTCCGCGACGTAAGCCTGGTCTCGTACGACCGCGCCTTTCCGCACACCGCCAAGATCATCGTCTCCGCCGAGCGACCCGCGGCCGTGCTCAGGCGCGGCACCCAGGCCTGGATCGTCACCGAGCGCGGGCGCGTGCTCGACCCGATCGGCGACCCGCGCGAGTCGGACCTGCCGCGGATCTGGGACGCAGATGCCCCCGTGCCGAGCGCGGGCGAAGTGCTGACCGCGGACGAGGCGCTCCGCCCGGCCAAGCTGCTCGGCGGCGTGCTGTCGGCCGATCCCGATCTCTTCCGACACGTTCGCGAAGCCCGGTACGTCGACGGAGACCTAGCGCTCGTCATGGCATCGGGGACCGAGATCCGGCTCGGAGACGCGGACGACCTGGCGCTCCAGCTCGCCGTTGCCGAGCGAGTGCTCGAGGCGGCGGGCCCCGGCTCCAAGTACGTGGATGTCAGTGTGCCCGAGCGGGCAGTCGTCCGCTGATCTCAAGTCTAAGGTCGAGGGTTAGAGTTGTGCGAGCGATCTGACGTTGACATGCGGGTTCGACGGACGTACTCTGGGGCGGCTTGCGTCCGGCACCTGGCCGTACGCTCCACTACAGGTTGAGGTTCGAGAAGACATGAGCATGCGTGATCCGTCCCAGAAGTTTCTCGCAGTCCTGAAGGTCGTCGGCGTCGGCGGCGGCGGTTCGAACGCCGTCAACCGCATGGTCGACGCCGGGCTCACCGGCTGCGAATTCATCGCCGTCAACACGGACGCCCAGGCGCTCCTCATGACCGACGCCGACGTGAAGCTGCAGGTCGGCACCGAGTCGACGCGCGGTCTCGGCGCGGGCGCGAACCCGGAGGTCGGCAAGGCCGCGGCGCACGAGAGCCGCGACGAGTTGAAGGAGTCGCTCAAGGGCGCGGACATGGTCTTCGTGACCGCTGGTGAAGGCGGCGGCACCGGGACGGGCGGAGCTCCCACGGTTGCGGAGCTCGCCAAAGAGATCGGGGCGATCACCGTCGGCGTCGTCACGCGGCCTTTCTCGTTCGAGGGTCGCAAGCGGGCCGAGCAAGCAGAGCTCGGGATCCGCGACCTGCGCGAGAACGTCGACACGCTGATCGTGATCGAGAACGACCGGCTGCTGCAGGTCGTCGACAAGGACACGTCGATCGTCGACGCGTTTCGCATGGCCGACGACGTGCTGCGCCAGGGCGTCCAGGGCATCACCGATCTGATCACGATTCCGGGGCTCGTCAATCTCGACTTCGCCGACGTGCGCACGATCATGCGCGACGCCGGCTCGGCCCTGATGGGCATCGGCGTCGCGTCGGGAGAGAACCGGGCGGGCGAAGCGGCGCGGATGGCGGTCTCGTCACCGCTGCTCGAAGCCTCGATCGAGGGCGCGACCGGGATCCTGCTCAACGTCACAGGCGGGCCTGACATGGGCCTGTTCGAGGTCAACGAGGCGGCCGAAGTCGTCACCAGCGCGGCCGATCAGAACGCGAACGTCATCTTCGGCGCCGTGATCGACCAGGGTGTGAAGGACGAGGTGCGCGTGACCGTGATCGCGACCGGGTTCGGACCGGAGCGATACCGCCGCCGCCGGCGCGAAGAGCGCCCGGCGGAAGAGGGCGCCGAGCGGCGGACGCCGTCGAGGGACGAGGGCGCCTTCGAGGTGCCCGATGACGTGCTCGAGGTTCCGTCCTTCCTCCGCGACACCTGAGCTCGGCGAACAGCCCGTTTAGAAAATCCTCGGCGAAGGTACCTCTGTCGTGCCCTCCCGGTGAGCCTCGCTGGGCTCGCCGTGGCAACGGTCAGCCGCTCCGCCGAGCGGCTGACCCGTTTCTGGCGCCTTGATTAGCATCCGCTCGGGCATGCAGACGTTGCTCCGAACGCCGCTCTACGAGCGCCACGTCGCGCTTGGCGCGCGCATGGTGCCGTTCGCCGGGTGGGAGATGCCCGTGCAGTACGAAGGCGTCATCCCCGAGCACCGCGCCGTCCGCGCAGACTGCGGGGTGTTCGACGTTTCGCACATGGGCCGGTTCGAGTTCGAAGGCCCGAAAGTGCCGGCCGCGCTCCAGGGGCTGCTCTCGAACGACATCGAGAAGGTCGCCGAGGGCGGCGCTCAGTACACGCTCCTGACGAACGAGCGTGGCGGGATCATCGACGACCTGATCGTCTACCGGGTCGAGTCGGGGCGGTTCATCCTGATCGTCAACGCGTCGAATCGCGAGGCTGACTTCGAGTGGATCATGGGACGTGCCGGCGCGGGCACCGATCTGCGCGACAAGACCGACGAGTTCGCCCTGCTCGCCGTCCAGGGGCCGAGGTCGATCGAGCGGCTCGGTCTCGACGACGGCACGCCGTTCACGTGGGAGATGGGCGACGTGTCCGGCATCGAGGTGATGGTCAACCGCACGGGCTACACGGGCGAGAAGGGCGTCGAACTCATGGTCATGACCGAGGATGCCGTCGCGCTCTGGGACGCGGTCGTCGAGCGCGGAGCCGTGCCGTGCGGCCTCGGCGCGCGGGACACGCTGCGGCTCGAGGTCTGCTACCCGCTCCACGGAAACGACATCGGGCCCAACACGGACGCGATCTCGGCCGGGCTCGGCTGGGTCTGCGCACTCGACACGGAGTTCACCGGCGTCGAGGAGCTGCGGAAGATCAAGGTCGAGGGACCTGAGCGGAAGCTCGTCGCCTTCGTCATGCAGGACGCAGGCATCCCACGTCAGGGAATGGGCATCGAAGAGGGCGGCGAGGTGACGTCGGGCTCGCACTCGCCGATGCTCGACCGCGGCATCGGGATGGGTTACGTCGGCGTCGAGCACACGGAGCCTGGGACGACCTTGACGATCGACGTGCGCGGCCGGCCGCGGCGGGCCGAGGTGGTCAACAAGCCGATCTACAAGAAGGAGGCGTAGTGGCAGCAGCCGAGAGCTATCCGGACGACCTTCGCTACAACCGCGATCACGACTGGGCGAGGATCGACGGTGACGAGGCGACGCTCGGCATCACGTGGTTCGCGCAGGACTCGCTCGGCGAGCTCGTCCATTTCGAGCCCCCGGAAGAGGGCGCGGAGGTGGCGAAGGGTGGTTCGTACGGCGAAGTCGAGTCGGTCAAAGCAGTCTCGGACCTGATCTCGCCGCTCTCCGGGACGGTGGTCGAAGTCAACCCGAATGTCGTAGCGGAGCCGGAGACAGTGAACGAGGACCCGTACGGGGACGGCTGGCTGGCGCGCATCCGCCTCGGTGAAGCCTCGGAGGCGGACGATCTGCTGGACGCTGCGGCGTACAAGGCATTCGTCGACGAGCAGTGAGCTTCCTCTCGCTGACGGAGCGCGACCGCGAGGAGATGCTCGCGACGATCGGCGTCTCGTCGATCGACGAGCTTTTCCGCGACATTCCGCCGGGAGTGCGCTTCGGTCGGGAGCTCGACCTCGAGCCGCCGCTCTCCGAGCCCGAGATCGTCTCGCACCTCGAGGCGCTGGCGGCACGGAACGTCGACACCGGACGCGAGGTCTCGTTCCTCGGTGCCGGGATCTACGACCACTATGTCCCGGCCGTCGTGGACGCGGTCATGCAGCGCGGCGAGCTCCTGACCGGCTACACGCCGTACCAGCCCGAGATGAGCCAGGGCGTCCTCCAGGCAATCTTCGAGTACCAGACCGCGATCTGCGAGCTCACCGGCATGGAGGTCTCGAACGCGTCGGGCTACGACGGGACGACGGTCGCCGCGGACGCCTGCTACGTCGCGAAGCACGTCACGGGACGCTCACGCGTGGTGCTGGCCGAGACGCTCAACCCGCAGGTGCGTCAGGTCGTGAAGACCTACGCGCCCGGGTTCGGCCTCGAGGTGGTCGAGGTGCCGCATCGCGACGGCATCACCGACCCCGACGAGCTGGGCGAGGCGGCTCGCGATGCCGCGTGCGTCATCTTCCAGCAACCGAACTTCTTCGGCTGCCTCGAGCCGGCACCGGACCTCGCGGCCGCAGCGAACGACTCCGGCGCGCTCCCCGTCGCCCACGTCGACCCGGTCTCCCTCGGCGTGCTCGAGGCGCCGGGCGTTTATGGGTGCGCGATCGCGATCGGCGAAGGCCAGGCGGCGGGGAACTACCAGTCGTACGGAGGGCCGCACTACGGGTTCATGGCCGCGCGCTCTGAGTATGTGCGGCGCATGCCCGGCCGGATCGTCGGTGAGACGACCGACGTCGAGGGCCGGCGCGCCTATGTCCTGACCCTGCAGACCCGCGAGCAGCACATCCGTCGCGAGAAGGCGACCTCGAACATCACCACGAACCAGACGCTGCTCGCACTGGCCGGGCTCGCCCACCTCGCGTGGCTCGGGCCTCAGGGCCTGAGGGAGCAGGGGGAGACCTGCATGGCCCTCGCCGCGTATGCGAAGGAGCGGCTCGCGCTCCCACTCGTGTTTTCAGATCGGGCAACGTTCAAGGAGTTTGCCATCCGGGTCGGACGTCCGGCGGACGAGGCGATCCGCGCGGCCCGTGCCCAGGGTGTGCACCCCGGCTACGCGCTCCGCCGCGACTACGCGGGCATGGAGGACGCGCTCCTCGTCTGCGTCACCGAGAGGCGCACCGAGTCCGACATCGACCGCCTTGCGGAGGCGCTGGCCGCATGAAGCTGATCTATGAGAAGTCGCAGGAGGGGAGGCGCGCGTCGAGCCTTCCTCCGCGAACGCTCCCCGCGCCCGAGGTGCCGGACGAGCTTCGCCGCGAAAAGCCGCCGAGGCTGCCCGAGATCTCCGAGCCCGAGCTCGTCCGTCACTTCACGCAGCTCTCGACGCGCACGTTCGGCGTCGACACCGGCTTCTACCCGCTCGGCTCGTGCACGATGAAGCACAACCCGCGGGTCAACGAGCGGGTCGTGAACCTCCCCGGCTTCCGCGACCTCCATCCGCTCCAGGAGGAGGACGGCGCCCAGGGA
Organism: uncultured Actinomycetes bacterium; assembly: GCA_963794605.1. GTDB lineage: Bacteria > Actinomycetota > Thermoleophilia > Gaiellales > Gaiellaceae > VAXT01. The sequence goes on along the minus strand of CAWCEN010000003.1, from coordinate 355,800 downwards.
GCGCTCGAGCTCATGTGGCGCCTCCAGGAGATCCTCGCCGAGGTCGCCGGCCTGCCTGCGGTATCGCTTCAGCCGGCTGCCGGGTCCCAGGGCGAGCTGACCGGGCTCATGCTGATGCGCGCGTACTTCGCCGAGCGCGGCGAGGCCGACACGCGGCAGAAGATCGTCATCCCGGACACCGCGCACGGCACGAACCCGGCGAGCGTGACCATGGCCGGCTACCAGGTGACGCCGGTCCAGACGGATCCGCGCGGGAACATCGACGTGGACGACCTCCGCAGCAAGGTCGACGAGCAGACCGCCGGGCTGATGCTGACGAACCCGTCGACGCTCGGGCTCTTCGACGAAAACATCGAGGAGATCGCGCAGATCTTCCACGGCGCCGGAGCGCTCATGTACTACGACGGCGCGAACCTGAATGCCGTCTGCGGGATCTCACGCCCCGGCGACATGGGCTTCGACATCGTCCACTTCAACCTGCACAAGACGTTCTCGCAGCCGCACGGCGGAGGCGGCCCCGGCGGCGGGCCGATCGCGGTCCGCGACCGCCTCGAGCCGTACCTGCCGGTGCCCGCGGTCGTTCGCGACGGCGAGGGCTTCCGCTACGACTACGACCGGCCGCAGACGATCGGCAAGGTGCGTGGCTTCGCGGGCCCGTTCGGTGTCTTCGTCCGCTCGTACGCGTACATCCGCTCCTACGGGCCGCGCCTGCGCGAGATGTCCGAGGTCGCGGTGCTGAACGCGAACTACCTGCTCGCCCGGCTCAAGGACGAGTACGACCTCCCGTTCGACCGGCTCTGCATGCACGAGTTCGTGCTGTCGGCGCGCACGCTCAAGCGCGGGCACGGGATCTCCGCGCTCGACGTCGCCAAGCGCCTCATGGACTACGACTTCCACCCGCCGACGGTCTACTTCCCGCTGAACGTACCCGAGGCGCTGATGATCGAGCCGACCGAGACCGAGGCGAAGGAGACGCTCGACGACTTCATCGAGGCGATGCTCGAGATCGTCCGCGATGCGTCGGAGCGTCCCGAGCTGTTGAAGGAGGCGCCGCACCACCGGCCGGTCGGCCGCGTGGACGAGGTCAAGGCCGCGAAGCGCGCGGTCGTGCGCTATCTGTTCGAGGACCACCCCGATCTGTCCGCGGACAGCGGCGAGGCACGCCAGCTCGAGACTCAGAAAGGCGCCTAAAGGAGATCGACGTCGACTTCAGGCTCGGTCAGCCAGCCGCGCTTCGCACGCTGGCGGCGAAGCCACCAGTACGCGATTGCGACGAGCACGAGCCCGAGCAGCGGTCGTACGTCCGCCCACGCGATTGCGAACCAGAGAACGACGACGGCAGCGTAAGTCGCCCAGCGGAACAAACGGTCTTCTTGGAACAGGCGCCACAGGGAGACGGCAAGTTTCATGCGCCCTCACTTGGGTTGCGGTCGCACTCATGATCGGTGACTGGATTGAAAACGTCTATCCCCTAAGCGGGGGCCAACGCTAGGATCGGCGCCCGATGACTGACGTCGTCACGCCTGACGAGGAACAACCCTCCCAGCCGCCGCCCGTCGAGCCTCCGCGGCCGCATCCCGTGCGGCTCGTCGACACGGACGACCTGAGGCGTTCGCGGCTGACCGTGCTCGTGCGATGGCTCCTTGCGTATCCGCACTTCATCTGGCTGTCGCTCTACACGCTCGTCGCGGTGATCGTCGGGATCGTCAACTGGGTCGTCACGCTCATCAAGGGCCGCTCGCCGCTGCGTCTGCACCGCTGGCTGGTCCGCTATCTCCGCTACACGGTCTACGTGTACAGCTACGTGTACGTGCTCGCCAACCCGTATCCGCCGTTCCACGGGGGAGAGCGGAGCTATCCGATCGACCTCAGCGTCGAAGGCCCGGAGCCACAGCATCGGCTTATCACCGCGTTTCGGCTCGTGCTCGCAATTCCCGCGTTCGTGCTGGCATGGGTGCTGAGCCAGGTGCTGTTCGTCATCGCCGTGATCAGCTGGTTCATCGCGATCGCCATGGGCCGCATCCCGCGCGGGATGGAGCAGCTCGGGCTCTACTGCCTGCGCTACCAGACGCAGACATATGCATATCTGTTCGTGGTCACCGCCCGGTATCCGACAACGGCGGGCGACTGACGGTGATCGACCTTCGCTCCGACACGGCGACGAAGCCGACGCAGGCAATGCGGGAGGCGATCGCGAACGCCGAGGTCGGCGACGAGCAGATCCGGGAGGACCCGACCGTCAACGAGCTCGAGCGCCGCGCTGCGGAGACCCTCGGTCAAGAGGACTCGGTCTTCGTTCCGACGGCGACCATGGCGAACGAGATCGCGCTGCGCGTGCTCAGCGAGCCGGGCGACGAGCTGATCGCCGAGGAGCTGTCGCACATCCTCATCGCCGAGCTCGGCGGGCCGGCCGTGCACGCGGGTCTGATGACTCGGCCGCTTCCGTCTGTCGCGGGGCGCTTCACGACCGAGCAAGTGCGGGCCGCCGCGCGGAAAGGCGACCTCGGCCACGTGCCGACGACTCGGATCGTGGCGATCGAGAACACGCACAACGCCTCGGGCGGTCGCGTCTGGCCGCTCGTGGACGTCGAGGCGATGGCCGAGACGTGCCGCGACCTCGACCTCAGCCTGCATCTCGACGGCGCCCGGCTCTTCAACGCCGCAGTCGCGAGCGGACTGGAGCCGGCGGGCATCGCAAGTCACGCGGACACGGTCACGATCTGCTTCTCGAAGGGGCTCGGCTGTCCGCTCGGCGCCATCGTCGCCGGGTCGGCCGAGCGCATGGTGCGGGCGCGGCGCTTCAAGCATCAGTTCGGCGGCGCGATGCGGCAGGCGGGGATCGTCGCCGCGGCCTGTGTGTACGCGCTCGACCACAACGTCGACCGCCTGGCTGACGACCATGCGCGCGCCCATCGGCTCGCCGGGGAGCTGCACGAGGCGGGCGTCTCGGTCGATCTCGAGCGCGTGGAGACGAACTTCGTCCAGCTCGATGTCGGGTCGATGGGGCTCGCGGTGGGCGACGCGACCGAGCGGCTCCAGGCCGAAGGAGTGCGCGTTTCGGGGACGCTCCTGCCGGGCGTGCTGCGCGCTGTAACGCATCTCGGGATCAGCGACGAGGACATCGACCACGCGATCGAGGCGATCCCCCGTGCGCTCGGTGCTCAGCGATTGCCTGAGATAAAGAACGCGACGGCGACGACGACGTAGATCCCGATGAGCGCGGCGCCGTCCCTCCGGCTCGACTTCCGGTCGACGAAGAACGTCGCCACGACGATCGCCGAGGCGCCCAGTGCGGCGATCTCGACCGGCCTGAAGGACAGTGCGAGCGGCTCGATCGCCCACGAGAGTAGGGCCACCGCAGGGATGAGGAAGACCGCGACCTGGGCGCCGGACGAGAGCGCGATCTCGGACGCGAGCCGCACCTTGCCGCGGTGCGCGACGACAACGGCGCCGCCGTGCTCGGCCGCGTTGCCTACGATCGCCACGATCACGGCGGCGACGAAGAAGTCGGACAGATGCGCCTTCTCCGCGAACGTCTCGATCGAGCCGACGAGGATCTCCGCGATCAGCGCTGTGACGACAGTCGCGACGGCGAGTACCACGATCGAGCTCTTCAGCGCCCAGACGCCCTCGTCGTCATCAGGCGCTTCGTGTCGCGCGCGATGCCGGCGGAGCTGCCACCAGGTGACGCCGACGTAGAGAACGAGCAGACAGATCGCGACCGGAAGTGAGAGTACTGCGAGCGAGTGCCGGTCCGAGTCTCCGTGCCAGCTCGGAATCGCGGGCACGAGGAACGCGGTCGTCGCCACGAGGATCAGCCCCAGCCAGACGAAGCTCGATTCCCGGTCGAGGCGCATGTCGCCGGTGCCGACGAGGAGCGAGAAGCCGAGGACGAGCAGGATGTTGCCGACGACGCTGCCCGTGAGCGAGCCGCGCACGACCTCGGTCAGTCCCTTGTTGATCGCGAGCAGCGAGATGATCAGCTCGGGCGCGTTGCCGAAGGTCGCGTTCAGAAAGCCGCCGATGCCCGGGCCCGTGTGATGGGCGGCGTGCTCCGTCGCCTCGCCGATCAGCCAGGCGAGCGGGACGAGCGCGAGTGACGCGAGCACGAACAGTTCGACGTCGCCGAGATCGAGCAGGAAGTCGGCGGCGATGGTGAGGGGCGCGAGGGCGAGGGAGCCCCAGAGGATCTTCCGCGCCACGCGGCTAGGTTATCGCGATGCTGCACGCGGTCCTCTTCGACTGGGGCGACACGAACACGGGGAAACCCATGGTTCCCCCGTGGACCCCCTCCTTCACGCCATCCGCCGGAAAGGCACGTAGTTGCCTGCGGCGGGCCAAGCCCGCCTCCGGCTTCCAACCGCAACAGTGCAGCAGGCAGAAGGACGTCTGCTCGTAGTGCTGCGAGCGGTTCTCTTCGATTGGGGCGACACGCTCATGGAGTTCCGGTTCGACGAGGAGCTCATGGACACCGCGTTTCGGGCGGGTCTGGAGGCTCTGGGTCGCGACGACCTCGCACCCGCCGACGAGGTCCGCGCGCACTTCCGCGAGCAGTACGAGCCGCTGTTCTGGGTCCCGGGGACGCTCGAGGAGATCGAGTATCCGGGCGTGATCCGCGAGACGCTCGGCCACTTCGACGTCCAGGTTTCGGACGAGGAGCTCGACCGGTTTCTCGAGGCCGAGCACGAGGCGTGGCAGCCGGCGCGCGTGCTCGGCGCGACGACCCACGCCATGCTCGAGTCGCTCCGCTCACGCGGCCTCAAGCTGGGGCTCGTCTCGAATGCGTTCGATCCCGGGTGGCTGCTGCGGCGCGACCTCGAGCAGATGGGCGTCGCGGACAGGATCGACTTTGCCGTTTTTTCGTCGGAGGTCGGGAAGCGCAAGCCGCACCCGGAGATCTTCGAGCAGGCCCTGACGGCGCTTGACACGGCGGCCGAGGAATCCCTCTTCGTCGGCGACCGGCTGTTCGAGGACGTGCGTGGTGCGGGCGAGCTCGGGATGACGACGGTTCAGGCCATGTGGTTCCGGGCCGACGAGAATCCCGACGGGGCGGAGCCGGACCACCAGGCCTTCACCCAGATGGACGTTCTGAACATCGCGGATCGGCTCCTCGGCCCCGCCTGACCAAGCATTTCCAATTGCGGTTGTCAAGTCTTGCGGATCGCGCCAATCGCGCCGAAAATGTCCGCACGATGCGGCGCCTGGAGGTCGTTCCGCAGGGGCTCCCTCTCCATCCACAGGACGAGGTCGGTTGCAGGCGCTGCGGTGTTCATTGCGACAAGGTGGTGTACCCGTCGGCGTGCGTGGCCCGGGGTTGCCCGTTCCTGTACTCGTTCGAGGAGGTCGGGCGGACCTACGTCGGGTGCCTGCAGAAGGTGTTCGACGTCGAGATCGATCTCGTGCTCATGCTCGAGGCCGAGCAGCGCGGCCAGTTCGGCGCGGTGCGGGCGAACAGGCGGCCGCTTCCCATGTGCCGCGTCGAGGTCGAGGCGTGCTACGAGGGCCGTGAGGAAGACCTCGGGTGTGTCAACCCGGAGTTCCACGAGCTCCCGCTCGGCGAGCCGAGCTTCCGGATCTTCGCGCAGGTCAGCCCCAGCGCGTAGCGCTGTGTCCGCGAAGCGGACCAGTGGAGGGGGTCCCGGGGGAACCGGGAGGTTCCCCGGAGACAGAGACGGCGTCTCTCCGCGAGTTGACACGAAGCCGACCCTCTCCCGTGACAGACAGGTGCGCATTCCCTCGATAGGCTGAAAACGGAGGGAGGCCCGCGGCCGGACCCCGCGCAGCACTGTCGTCGTGGGACCTGGCTCCGTCAGACCAGAGGAGCTCCGGCGGGTTACCTCTTCGTCTTCGATGCTCGAGGTCGGGCTGCGTGAAGCCTCTTTGCCTTGCGAACCTCGGCCGCGTTCGGCCCGTGCCCATTTTCCCCTGGCACCTCGAGCACCGCCGGCAAGTCCTGCAGTCGGGGATGCTGGAGGAACACGTTCAGTTTCCTGCCCATCAGCCCGTCGCCGATGTTCGCGTGACGGTCGCGATTCGAGCCGAGTGGCATCGCCGAGTCATTCACATGCAGCGCGCGCAGCCGGTCGAGACCGATCGAATCATCGAGCTCGTCGAGCGTCGCGTCGAGCGCGGCCTGGTCCGTCACGTCGTATCCGGACGCGTACAGATGGCACGAGTCGAGGCAGATGCCGAGCCGCGGATGGCCGTCGAGCCGGTCGAAGATCACCGCGAGCTCCTCGATCGACCGTCCGATCGTCGCGCCGGCACCCGCCGTGTTTTCCATCAGGAGCCATGTCTTCTCGGAGCACCGGTCGAGCACTTTCTTCATCGCCTTGACGACCCGCTTGAGTCCTGCGTCCATGCCCGCGCCCAGATGCGACCCGATATGGAAGACCACGCCGTCCGCCTCGATCGCGCAGCCCACGTCGACCGAGTTGACCATCGTTGCGACCGACTTCTTGTAGAGGTCGTCCTTCGGGTTCGCGAGGTTGACGAGATACATGGCGTGGCAGAGGACGCCGTCGATCCCGGCCTCCGCGCGCCGCTCCTTGAACCGCTCGACGTTCTCCGGCAGATGGTTCGAGGGCCGCCACATCCGAGGGCTCTGCGTGAAGACCTGCACCGAGTCGGCGCCCATCGCTTCGGCGCGGTCGACGGCTGTGTGAATACCACCTTCGATCGAGACGTGAGCGCCGATGAGCACGGCCCCTACGATACGGCGCATGCCACCGGTCGTCCGTTTCGCGCCCAGCCCGACGGGCTTCCTCCACATCGGAGGTGTCCACACCGCGCTCTTCAACTGGCTCTTCGCGCGCCACGAAGACGGCGAGTTCCGGCTCCGGATCGAGAACACCGACACGAGCCGCGAGGTCGACACCGCCACCGAGCAGATCCAGGAGTCGCTCCGCTGGCTCGGCCTCGACTGGGACGGCGAGCTCACCTTCCAACTCGACCGCATGGATCGCTGCCGCGAGGAGGCGCAACGCCTCGTCGCCGAGGAAAAAGCCTACGAGGATGAGGGCGCCGTCCGCATGCGCATGCCCGACGAGGGAGCGACCGCCTGGGACGACCTGATCCGCGGCCGCATCGAGTGGGAGAACGAGCGGCTCGACGACCTCGTCATCGTCCGCGCCGACGGTCGCCCCACGTACAACTTCGCTTCGCCGATCGAGGACTGGCTGGACGGGATCACGCACGTCCTGCGCGGGGAGGACCACGTCTCGAACACGCCGCGGCAAATCCAGATCCTCCAGGCGCTCGGCGCGCCCCTGCCCGAGTACGGGCACCTCGCGAACATCCTCGGCCCCGATGGCAAGAAGCTTTCCAAGCGACATGGGGCCACCTCTGTCGAGGAGTTCCGCGAGCAGGGCTACATCCCCGAGGCGCTCGTCAACTTCCTCGCGCTCCTCGGCTGGAGCTACGACGACAAGACCACCGTCATGTCTCGCGACGAGCTCGTCGAGCGCTTCACACTCGACCGCGTCGGCGCGAGTCCGGCCGTCTTCGACTTCCAGAAGCTCGACTGGCTGAACGGCGTCTACCTGCGCGAGCTCCCGCCCGACGAGTACGCCGACCGGCTCGTCGGCTTCCTCCGCGAGCAGGGCTACGACTGGGACGAGGAGCTCGTGCGCAAGGCGGCGCCGCTCGTCCAGGAGAAGATCGCGACGCTCGCCGAGTTCCCCGCGTTCGCCGGCTTCCTCTTCGGCGACGTGGAGCCCGATCCGGCTCTACTCGACGGGGCGGTGCTCGAGCACGCCGAGCAGACGCTGGCCGACCTCGAGCCGTTCACGGCCGCGTCGATCGAGCAGTCGTTGCGCGGGCTCGCCGAGCGCCTGGAGCTGAAGCCGCGCGAGGCGTTCCAGCCGATCCGCGTTGCCGTCACAGGCTCGAAAGTCTCGCCGGGCCTGTTCGAGAGCATCGAGCTGCTCGGCCGCGAGCGGACGCTAGCCCGGATCAGGAGCGCCCGGGAGGAAGGGGTTTAGGCGGCGCCAATGGATCCAGTGCGCGCTGGAACTCGCGCCAAGCGCGGCGCCTGAAGCCGGGAGTCGGGACGGCTCTCCGGAGGTAGATCCGGAGGAGCATCTCGATCCGCTCGGTCGAAGTCTCGTTTTTCACTTCTGAGTCGGAAACGGGGCATCGCCCGTTCGAGGTACGGCTTCGACGCCACAAAACCCCGCAAACTGCGAGTTTTTTCTGCATCCGGGCGCAAGGCGGAGTAGGGTGGAGCCGTCTAGCGGTCGACACAAGTATGGGAATGTCGATCAACTCGCAGCGGCCTGCGGGGGACGAAGTCGCGACGGTTCTCGTCGTCGAAGACGACCCCGCGCTACGCATGCTGTGTCGAGTCAACCTCGAGCTCGAGAACTACCGCGTGCTCGAGGCCGCCACGGTCGACCTCGCGGGCGAGCTTCTCACCCAGGAGCCGATCAACCTCGTGCTGCTCGACCTCCACGTCGGAAGCAGGGACGGCCGGGAGCTCGTCCCGGTCATCCGGTCGCAGCAGCCGGACGCGTCGATCTGCCTGCTGAGCGGCACGTCGGTCAGCGATCCTCCGCTCGACACCGGCGCCGACGCGTTCATCCGGAAGCCGTTCGACCTCGACGACTTCCGGGCCACGGTCGAGCGCCTTTGCTCGAGCTCGGTCGAGCACTGATCAGAATATAGTTGACAATATCAACGTTGGTGGTTAGATTGCCAACAGTGAGCGTCGCCACGGTTCGCACCCCTGCGGAGTACGAAGAGCGCCTGCGGAAGTATCTCTTCGAGCGGGCCGAGGAGGTTCGGGCAGTCCGTGTCGGCGAGAAGGAGATCTCGGAGCGCGCCGAGATCGTCGCCCGCTACGCCGACCTTTTCAACCGGGAGCAGCTCGAGGCGCTTCGCTCGGCCGAAGAGGGCGCCGAGGGCGACGAGCACGAGCGCATCTTCCGCCTGCGCCTCGAATGCGAAGCGGGTGTCGCGGACCAGGAGCTCTCCGAGCGCAAGGACGAGCTCGAGAATGCGATCCTGGCGGCGCGCGTCACGTTCAAGGGCGAGGAGCTTCCGCTGCGGACCGCGCAGGCGAAGCTGGCCGTGCTCCCCGACTACGCCGATCGGGACGAGCTCGGCGAGCTCCAGGCCGACGTGTCAGCCGGGTTCAACGAGGGCCGGCGCGAGCTGATCCGCGACGAGAACGCGCTCGCGGGCGAGCTCTCCGGGATCACCGATCCGGTGGCGCGCAACGAAGAGGAGAAGGGCATCTCGCTCCGCGACCTCGAAGAGCGCCTCCGGCGGGCGAGCGCGGACAGCGCCGATGCCTACGCGACGCTCCGCGACCGCTGGTTCGAACGGCTGCTCGGCGACGAGCGCGCGCCGAGGCCGTCGGCGTTCCACGTCTCCTACATGCGGCGGCTCTCGCCGCTCGAGGCGACGTACACGAAGGACCGCGCCGTCGAGGTCTGCCTGGACACGCTCGTGAAGCTCGGCTTCGACCTCGCAAACGACTCGCGAATCAGGCTCGACCTCGACGATCGTCCGCAGAAGTCGCCGCGCGCATGTGTGATCGCCGCCGACGCCCCCGAGGTCGTCCACCTGATCACGCGTGCCCAGGGCGGGCTCCACGACTACCAGGCGTTCCTGCACGAGGCGGGCCATGCACTCCACTACGCGGGCTGCGACCCGAACCTCCCCTACACGTTCCGGAATCTGTCGCGCGACCACGCGCTGACCGAGATCTACTCGTTCATCCTCGAGGCGATCTCGCGTGAGCCCGCCTGGCACTCGGAGTACTTCGGGCTCTCGGACGAGGAGGCACAGCGGAACGCGGAGGCGACGACGTTCCTCGAGGCGCTGCTCTATCGACGCTACGCCGCGAAGCTCGGCTTCGAGCTCGACTTCTGGGGCCGCTTCAACGAGGACGGCGGGACGCCCGATGGCTACTCGGAGAAGATCAGCGACGCGACGGGCGTCTACTACCGGCCGGACAACTACCTCGCGGACATGGACGCCGGCTTTTATTCGGCCGACTATCTCCGCGCCTGGATTCGCTCGGCGCAGCTACGCGAGTACCTGGCACACGAGGTCGGCACGGACTGGTGGCGCTCAGCCGACACCGGCGACCGGCTGCGCGACCTGTTCAGGGAAGGCACGCGGCCGGCGAGCGAGGAGATCGCGGCGCGCATCGGCTTCGACCCGCTCGACACGAAGCCGCTCGTCTCCGAGCTCTCGGCCTAAGCTCCGCAGATGCCTGACGTCGCCTTCGACCGGTTCTACCGGTACGACGAGCTGAGCCAGATCCTCCAGGGCTGGGCCGAAAAGCACTCGGAGCTCGTCCGCGTGGAGAGCATCGGCAAGTCGTACGAGGGCCGCGACATCTGGCTGGCGACCGTCACGAACTTCGAGACCGGGCCGGACCTCGAGAAGCCGGGCTTCCTCGTCGAGGCGAACATCCACGCGCTCGAGGTCACCGGCTGCACGGCTGCGCTGCACCTGCTGGACAAGCTCCTGCGCGGCTACGGGAACGATCCGAAGGTGACGCGGTGCCTCGACAGCCGCGTCTTCTACGTCGTGCCGCGGCTGAACCCGGACGGCGCCGAGCTGGCACTCGCGGACAAGCCGAAGTTCGTACGGTCGAGCGTCCGGCCGTATCCGAGGCTGGACGAGCAGGACGGCCTCTACGAAGAGGACATCGACGGCGACGGGAGGATCCTGATGATGCGCCTCGAGGACCCGAACGGCGCTTGGAAGGCTCATCCGGACGACGCGCGCCTGATGACGCCGCGCGACGCCGACGAGGGTCCGGAGGACGGGACGTTCTACCGCGTGCTCTGGGAAGGCTTGATCCGCAACTACGACGGCGTCCAGATCAAGGTCGCGCCGCCGCTCGAGGGCCTCGACCTGAACCGCAACTTCCCGGTCGAGTGGAAACCCGAGGGCGAGCAGTACGGCGCCGGCCCATTCCCGCTCTCGGAGCCCGAGACGCGCGCGCACATGGAGGCGATCGTCGCGCGCCCGAACATCACCGGGTACATCGCGTATCACACGTTCTCGGGAGTCCACCTTCGGCCGTACGCGAGCCACGAGGACGACTTCTTCCCGACGCCCGACCTGCGCGCCTACAAGCTGATCGGAGCCGAGGCGACGAAGCGCACGGGCTATCCGGCGATCTCGATCTTCCACGACTTCAAATACGAGCCGAAGCAGTCGATCGGAGGCTCGACGACGGACTGGTTCTACGACCACATCGGCGTCTACTCGTGGACGACCGAGTTCTGGAGCCCACAGCGCCAGGCGGGGATCGAGGACTACGGCTACATCGAGTGGATGAAGGACCATCCCCCCGAGGACGACCTCAAGCTCCTGCGCTGGAACGACGAGGAGCTCGAGGGCAAGGGCTACGTTGACTGGTACGACTTCGACCATCCACAGCTCGGCAAGGTCGAGCTCGGCGGCTGGGACGTCATGTACTGCTGGGGCAACGTGCCCCCGCAGTTTCTCGAGGCCGAGATCGCGCCGCACTCCGACTGGGCGCTCTGGCATCTCCTCATCTCACCGCGGCTCGAGGTCAAGTCACTCGATGTGGATGCCGTGGGCGAGGGGACGTACAAGGTGCGGCTCGTTCTGCAGAACTCGGGCTGGCTGCCGACGAACGTGACCCAGAAGGCGGTCGAACGGAAGGCGGTGCGGCCGCTCGAGGTCGAGCTGACGTTGCCGGAGGACGCGGAGGTCGTCGTCGGCGAGCGGAAGGTCGAGGCGGGCCAGCTCGACGGCCGCGTGCACCGGCGGAGCGTGCTGTGGTGGGGCGGGGACGATTCGACCGCGGACCTGACGAAGATCGAGTGGGTGATCGAGGCGCCCGGCGGCGGCGAGCTCGGCATCGAAGCAAGGCATCAGCGGGCCGGCACCGTCCGCGAAGTTGTCTCACTCGGCGCCAACCCTTAGGGTGCCCCGGGCATGAGCCCGACCAGCGGCGTCATCGGCGAGGCCTGGAACCTGTACAAGGCGCACTGGCGCCACCTGCTGTCGATCTCGTTCCTGGTCTATCTGGCGGTCGCGCTCCTGAGCGTGCTGCTGGTGGCGGTCCTGACCTGGCTCGGCGCGATCCTCGGGGCGCTGATCTCTCTCGTCGCGATCTTCTGGCTCCAGGCCGCGCTCGTGAAAGCGGTCGAGGACGTTCGGGACGGTCGCGCTGATCTCTCGGTGAGTGACACGTTCCAGGCTGCGAGGGCGCACCTCGCCGCGGTGCTCGTGGCCGGTCTGATCGCCGCGATCGGGATCGGGATCGGGTTCATCCTCCTGATCATCCCGGGGCTCGTGTTGCTGACGTTCTGGTGTGTGATCGTGCCTTCGATCGTCATCGAAGGGAAGAGCGCGGGCGAGTCGTTCGGCCGGAGCTTCGACCTGACGCGGGGCCATTTCTGGCGCGTCCTCGGCATCATCGTCCTCACGGCGCTGATCTACATCGGCTTCGCGATCATCCTCGCGCTCATCCTGAGCCCGCTCGCCGACTGGCTGAAGAACTTCGTTTCGACGGTCGTCTCGGGAACGCTGACCGCGCCGTTCTTCGCGCTCGTGCTGACGGTGCTCTACTTCCGGCTCAGCGCCGTAGCGGCGCAGGCCGCGCCTGCCGCGGTGGGGCCCCAGGCCGAAGAGCCGCCCGACGAGCCTCCGCCTGCTCAGGCTCCGCCCGAAGAGCCACCTCCGACGACTCCGGCCTAAGCCTCAGAGGCACTCGTCGCCCGGCTGCCTCAAAGTTGAGCCCGTCCGGGCACTTGCGAAAGTTAGTCGAGGGTTCAGTGGGTCTTCGTCGTTATAGGGTGTGCGCGAGTGTGGCCCGGAACGTCCTGGTCCAGGCGAAAGGAAGGAGGGACCGATGGCAACGATCCTCGTCGGAACGGACGGGTCCAAGGGCTCCGAGGCGGCCCTCTCGGAGGGCTTCGACCTCGCCAAGCGACTGGGCGCGAAGGTGCTGGTCGTAGCCGTCACTGCGGACGTATCCGACCTCCTGGGCGGCACCGTCTACGGGCACAAGCTCAGCGAGCACCTGGACCGAGCCCGCGCAGCATTGGACGCCGCGAGGACGATGGCCGAGGCGGCGGGAGTCGAGGCCGAGTTCGAGATCTTCGAGGGCGACGCAGCCGAGGAGATCGCGATGGTCGCCGAGACCCGCGACGCCGACCTCGTCGTCGTCGGGACCCGGGGTCACGGTCGCATCGCCGGCTCCCTTCTCGGAAGCGTGTCGGCCGAGGTCGTCCGCCGGTCGAAGAGGCCGGTGGTCGTCGTCCACGAACCGAGCTAGCGAGCGGCAAAGAAGGCGGCCGACGGCCGGACAGAACGCAGTCGCCGCTCTGCCACGCCGGCCGCGACCACTCACGGCCGGGGCCGCGCAGATAGGTCACGCGAGGTAGGGTCAGCTGCGGCAGGCCCGAATGAACGAGGACGAACCGCAAAGGCTGGCACTTTGGTCGTTTCCCGACGGGATGCTGGGCCCGGATGACAGCATCAAGGGCTTTCGGGTGGAGGCACGCGACGGACATGCCGGCAAGGTTTCTTGGGCGAGCTATCGACCGGGCGAAAGCTATGCGGTCATCAGCCTCTTGCACCACCTCCACGAGGCACATCACGTCGTTCCGGCTGCTGCGATGGAGAGGGTCAGCACCAACGAACGCACGGTGTGGCTTCGCTTAACCCGCGCCGAAGTCGAGCAAGCACCTGAGCACCATGATCCGCCCGCACCACTCGACTCGTCGCTGATCGATTCGTGGAACAGTGCAATGCCCGCGTGGGCCATCGGCGGGAGACTCTGAAATACGCCAGTAGCCCGGCCAGGGTGAGCGTAGGAACCGTGTCGGAATAGGACGCGTAGTGGAAAGGGGCAGACAGGCGCATACGGGATTCGAACGCGCCTGCAAAACCCGGTGTTTCAGGTTCGAGGTTCCCACCGGGTCTGCGCCGTGTGAACTGTTTGGAAGTGTTCCCAGCCGCTTGGACTACCGAGGGCGGCAGGAGATCGAGGCCCGAAAGCGCGCAGTTGCATACTCACCGGAATCCCGAGGTTGCGCGTAGGACGATCAGACAGTGACGCTGGACGTCGCCGGAGAGTGGTGGGGGCCGTCCGTCTGCACTTCTTGCGCGTCGGCAAGGTTCCAACCACGAGGCCCCGCCAGTCTATTTTCGCTCGGGCACGAGCTGACCACGGCGGTAAAGCTCGTACCGGCCTTCGCTGAATTCGCATGAGGATTGTCCGCACGACACTTCCGCCTCCGGGTAGAACGCCCGCCCTGGTGCCGTATAAGCCGAGACGAATTCGGATGCTGAACGAGTTCTCGCTTGCGCTCGAAATGGCCTGGCATCACGAGCAGCGCAGCAAGAATCGCCGACAGGAAGAACGGCCAGGCAGAAAGCCCCCGCCGGAGACTTCAAACAGCTCAAGACAGCATCTTCGCATAGTCGAGTTTGCCCTCATCGGCGACGACGTGCGTGTACGTCCGCTCCGTCGTCATCAGGTCATCGTGGCTGACGAGCTCGCCGATCGGGCCCACGGCATCACACCGAGGTGGAGCAGCGACACGCGGCGGTGCCGGAGATCGTGCGGGCTCAACGCAGGCACACCGGCGGCGGTGCAGCGCGAGTGATCGCGGTGCGGAACCGATCGCCAGTGAAGCCGTGGAAGGCGGGCCGCTCGGGAACGGAAGCGCTACTGCGACCGGTGCAGCGCGAGGCTGGAAAGACGTTGAACGCCAGCCTCGCGAGAGCGCTCTAGCGCGACTCAGGCTGCACCGTGGAAGGGCCGTGACGTACTGCCCGGAATGCGCCGAGCGGGAGTTCGGAACCTCAGACAGCTAGCGGTCGTGGAGGTGACCCCGCTGGCGGTAGCTGCGCAGATCACCTCCACTGACGGAGACTGCCGCTGCCCTCTACTTAGGTGGCGTCCTTGATGACGTAGTTGCCTTTGGCGAGGACGAAGGCCGGTGTCGTCGGCGCCGGACACGCCACTGGTGGGCTGGCGACGAAGACCGTGTGCGACCGGTCGTTCCTGCCAGGTGAGCCGTTGTCTTCGGTGAACTGGATGAAGCCACTGCCCACCGGCGGACCGCCCACGCCGCCCGACTTGGTGACCCGGCCGCCGACGCTGGCCTGGTTGCCGACAACGCGCACGCAGGTCACAGAACCTCTGAACTGCCAGCCACTCTGCGCGAGGAAGAAGTGCCCGCGCGGGTTCTCGCCGTTGTGTCCGCTGTGCGCGCTGATGCGGACGCGAGCGAGGGGCGTCGTGAACCTCGCCGAACCGACCACGAGGTCATGCTTCGGTCCCTTCCCCCCTTCCCGTTTCCGGGAGTGTGTCTTGGCCGTTGCGATCGTAGGAATCGCGACCAGCACTACCGCAGAGAGTGCAACAACGGGCAGACGTCTCATGTCCACCCTCCTCTCGTTGGGGGCTAACACGATCCGGATTCCCGTCGCCGTGGATTTCGAACCCCCAAGGCTGGGCCGAGTCATCCCTGAGCGCCTGAGCACACGCCAAGATTTGCTTTCGGATATCCCAGTGTGGGTTGAAGCAGCGTCGAAAGAGGCGTACCTTCGAAGGTGCTGCGGCAAGACCTCCGCAAGGGCCGCCCCCTTGCAGTTCCCTGCGGCACCTGCGGAGCGGTTGAAGCCAACGGAGGCCGCGCGAGCCTCCCCTCCGCCCCCGCTTGCGCGGCCCCCTTGGTTCGTTAGTTACCCATCCACGGTGCAGACGAACGTCATCCGATTCTCGGGATTCACCTTTTGTGGGCAGTAGATAACGATCACGCTGCCGTTCGGGCCCCAAGCGACAAACGGGGCACGCACACACTTTGCGCATCGCCAGGCTTCCAATGTCGAGCAGATGGCTCCTGCAGGTGGACCACCAGCACGGTTGATTACATCGACCTTCCCGGCTCGAATCGGGGACTGCCGATGCCGAGGGCGCTGCTCTATGCCAGCAATCGGGACGGAAGGCTCAACCGCGGCTCAATCCGCTTCACCCACGTCCGCGCTCTGCCTGCTGGAGGGCAGACCTGGGCGCGCTTCCCGCACGGCAAGACGTGGTTGTACACCACCCATCCCAAGTACACGTACGTCGGCTTGGGCACCACCAGCTTCATCGCGAAGAATCGGTGACCTAAAACGTCTCGAGCTCCCAGACGAGGCTAGGCGACCGCCCTCCGATGGCGCTCTCCGCGCCGCTCGCGTTGCCGAGCCCGCCGGCGCTTGAGGCCGACGACGGTGACCGGGGAGATCCAAGATGAGCCGCCTGAGCCGACCAGGGAAGAGAAGCGCCGCATGAACTGCTGCGAGCGCTCCTCCTCCCTTCCACTCGCCTTAACCTCTCGGACTAGGCTCGCTCCTAATCCACGTTGACCTGCCCATTGTTCACATCATTCAACGGGAGGTCAGGTTGGTCGTTGCAAGTAATGTCAGGATCAATTGCGGGCGGGAAAAACGTGAAGCTGATTTGATCCGGAGGATCGTTTGCTGATCGCCCGTTATCGCGAACTCGCGTGACTGCCGGCAACCCGGCCAAGGCAGCTGGATGCGTGATCACTCCCGACACCCAAGCATCGTCACCATCAACCACCAGACAGTCGATGTCGACGTGGAGACCGACCGCGGGGACTCCGCGGCCGAAGACCGTATCCTGCCACTGGCCCGTTACCGTCCCGTCACCATGCTGGACAGCAGACAACGAGAAATTCGCATCTCCTCCTGGCGGAACCAGGTTGATATCTGCGCTGCCAGCGCTTACGCGGTGAGTTACGCCATCGGCGAGCGCTGCTTGACTCACGATAAGAAGCACTACAGCGACGAGCGCACCGACTAGAAGAACTACCGATCGTTTCATTTCTGCCCTCACTCCCTAAGGCGAACTTTGGCCCCACAGACACTCATCGTCCGAGCGTCAGCGGGCAGCCCCAACCTTTCAATCGCCATCACCAAACGCATCGACAACAATGATGCGCTCAGCGACTGAGGCCGCAGTTAGCCGAACCCAGCTACCACCAATAAGCCTCCTCCCTCCTGCTCACCTCAGACCTCCCATCGAAGATAAGGACGTGTCGGCGAGGGCGAGGTTAGGCCGATGTGTTAAGCGCGCCTCAAGCGATACAGCACCCGGGGGTGTTCCCGCTCCCCGGTTGGGGGCGCCCTGAACAAACCGGTGAGCCTGCCCGCTCCGTAACTCCCAAGGGAGGGGGCGCGGTCATGCATGCGTGGCGGTCAATGCATGCGTGCATCTCACTCTCGGCTGCGCCCCTCCCGCCCCCTCTATCCCCCGAGGGCACGGGCGCACAGCGCCCGAGCAGCCGGCCCCGGTATGTGTGCCGGGAATCATGCCGAGACCCGTCGCTGCCGCCGCTGCTCTCGCTGCCGCACCCGCCGACACTCGGCAGCGGAAACGATGGTGTCCGGCTTCCGAACAAACGGCGCTCCGCCTACGACGCAGTTTTTCGCCTCGCGAGGATGCTCAGCCCGGTAGCGAGCTCTCCGCTCAGCGTTGTACTTCTCCTCGGCTTCGGGATGCTGGGCCCGTCGACGCCGTGTCCGCTCGAGGCCACAAGCGCTACACCACGAGTTGAGCCCGGTACGAAGCCGCGGGTTCGGACGGAACCGGCAAACCTGTCCCGCCTATGCGGGTTCGGGGTAGCGAAAAGCGGTGGAAAGGCGCATACGGGATTCGAACCCGTGCCGCCGCCGTGAGAGGGCGGTGTCCTAGGCCACTAGACGAATGCGCCGGGGGTTCGGATTGTAGCCGGGACACGCGGGCTAGCCGATGTCGAGATCCGCGAATGACGCCGAGGACTTCGCGAACTCCCACCAGCCTTCGACTCCCGGTCTCACGAAGGCCATGCTCCGCCCGTAGACGAGCGGAATCACGGCTGCCTCCTCCGTGACCGCGAGCCTGTCGGCCTGCCGGTACAGCTCCAGCCGCTTGGCGCCGGTCTCCGCGTGGCGGGCGGAGTCGATCAGCTCGTCGTACGGCGCGTACGCGTACCGCCCCTCGTTCGCCTTTGCGTGCGAATGCAGGATGAGTCGCAGGCAGTACTCCGGGTCCGGGTACCCGGGAAGCCAGCCGAGCACCGCGATCGGCGCGAGCTCGAGCGGCTTCCCGAGCGGCGCGACCTCGTCGACACTCTCCGCCGTCCACGTTCCGACCGAGACGTTGAGCCCAAGAATCTCGCGCCACGAGCGAGTGACCTCGTCGAGCAGCGGCTGCCAGACGTCCTGGGCGACGATCTTCAGCTCACCGGGAGCGCCGACCTGCCTCAGATGCTGACGTGCACGCTCCGCGTCGAACGGCAGGACGATGTCGGGCGTGTGGCCCTGAAGCGCGGGCGGCACGATTCCACCGGTTGCGACCTCGAGGTTCGCGGGCATCAGGGGCTCCAGTGCGGAGCGGTCGATCGCGTGCGCGAGCGCGATCCGTAGATCGCGGTCTCCGAGAGCGGGGTCCGCGTGCCGGAAGCCGAGGTACGCGATCCACGTCAGCGGGCCCTGGCCGCGGTCGTGGCTGCGCACGTGATCCGAGGTCCGCGGCGTGTACATGACCCGAACGACGTCGAGGTCGCCGCGCTCGAGTGGTTCGGCTGCCTCGTCGGCCGTCGCGCGAGCGAGCTCGACGCGCGTGGCGTTCCCCGGGTGGGCGCCGCTGTACGACTCGTTGCGCACGAGGACGAGCTGGTCGTCGCCGTGCTCGAGCTGGCGGAAAGGCCCGCTCACGACCTGCCGCTCCGGATCGGTCCAGTCGTCGCCGTCCCGCTCGATCGCGTGCTGCGGGAGCGGGCCGGAATCAGGGCGGTTGACGACGCTCATGAAATACGGCGCGGGCGCGACGAGGCGGAACTCGAGCGTGCGGTCGTCGAGCGCCCGCACACCGATTGCCTCGGCATCGTCGCTGTGACCGAGGAAGTACTCCTCGCCGTTCTCGAGCACGAAGTAGATCGGCGCCGAGGTTCCCGGCCGCTCGGGGTCGAGCATGCGCCGGATGCCGAAGACCCAGTCGCGGGCAGTGAGCGGCTCGCCGTCCGACCACTGCAGTCCTTCGCGCAGGTGAAAGACGTAGCGGAGCCCGTCGTCCGAGATCTCCCAGCGCTCGGCGAGAGACGGGACGATCGTGCGGTCGGGCCACGCCTCGACGAGCCGGTCGAAGAGCTGCATGCACAGGTTGATGTCCGGCCAGAAGCCCGCGTCGCGCGGGTCGAAGACATGAGGCACGTAGCTGCCGCTCATGCGCAGGGTCGCGGTCGGCGTTCCCGGAGGCGGCGCCTTCCAGTACTGGAAGGCCCGCTGGTACGTCTCGTCTGCCTCGGCGAAGCGAAGTGACGTGTGGAGCGCGATCGCGAGCTTCAGGAGGACGAGCGCGATCTCCTGATCGGCGCCGCGGCGCTCGAGCAGCGGAAGCAGCGCCCGGTAGTGGCCGATCGCCGCGTCGAGCGCCCACTCGAGACGAGCGCGGTCTCCGGCCCGGGTCAGGTAGGCGACTGCCTCGTCCTCGGCATTCCCGGCGAGCGCGTGGTATGCGAGCAGGCCGAGTACCTCGTCACGGTTCTCGGCGTAGCGCTCCTCGAGCCAGCGCATCGCCTTGCGGTGGAGCTCCTCGCGATCAGCGGCGAGCAGCGTCCTGTACGCGGCCTCCTGGATCAGCGCGTGCTTGAACCGGTACTCCGGCTCGGGCCATCTGCGCGCCTCGCGGATCAGATCGACGCGCTGGAGCGCGTTCAGCGATTCCTGGAGTGAGCCGTCGGCGCCCGTCACGCCGTCGAGCAGCGGCAGGCCGAACCGCCGGCCGAGGACCGACGCGGCAGTCAGGACGCTGCGATCGCGATCGGACAGCCGGTCGATCCGCGCCAGGATCACTTTCTCGACGGTCGGCGGGATCACGATCTCGGCCTCGTGGTCGAACCGCCAGCCGTCGCCGTCGCGAACGAGCACTCCTGTCTCCGCAAGCGTTCCGACGAGCTCCTCGAGGTAGAACGGGTTGCCCTCGGCTCCTTCGAGGATCTGCTGCTCGAGGTGGGGTGGGATCGTGCCCTCGCCGAACAGCGAGACGAGGAGCTCGCGATGAGCGTCCCCCGAGAGGGCGCTGAGCGCGAGCTCGCGCGTGCGGTGCGGATACTGCTCGGCCGCGATCGTCTTCACGCGCCACGAGGGGTGGTCCGGCTCAGTCCGGTGCTTGATGACGATCAGGACCGCGGCGAGGTCGGTGATCCCGAGCAAGTGCTCGGTGAGCTGGAGGGAGGTCGCATCGGCCCAGTGCAGGTCGTCGATCGCGAGCACGACCGGGCGCTCGTCGGCGAGGCGCGTGATCAGCTCGCCCATGACTTCGAACGTTCGGTACTGAACCGCTTCGGGCGAAAGCTCCGCCAGGCGCGAGGCGGCGTCCGCTTCGAGCGTGAGGCCTAGCATCGCCCCGAGGTACGGGTAGATCTCGAGCACTCGTTGGCCGAACAGGCGCTCGACCTCGCGGCGCAGCGAGACGCGCAGGCGCAGCTCCGGCTCCTGGAGCGACACGCCGAGCCATTCGCGGAGCACGTCGCGGTACGGCCAGTACGGGAGCGACTCGCCGTACGAGACGCAACGGCCCTCGAGCCAGAGCGGCGCCCCACGCGGCGAATCGGCCGACTCGACGAGCCCGCGCAGCTCCGCGCTCAGCCTGCTCTTGCCGATCCCCGCCTCGCCCGTGATGAAGAGGATGCCGCCGGTCCCGCCGAGAACCGCGTCGGCGGCCTCTCGCGCCGCGGCCAGCTGCTCGTCGCGGCCGACGAACGGCGTCTCCAGGCCCAGCACGCCCCGCGCACGGCCTGGAACCGCCCGCACCGCTGTTGCCCGGTAGGCGGTGACCGCGGCCTGCTTGCCTTTGAGCTCGAACTGCTCGGGCCCGTCCCAGTCGAAGAGCGTCTCGACGAGCTGGTATGTGGACTCGCCGACGAGCACCGTGCCCGGCGCCGCCGCCTTCTGGAGCCGCGCTGCTGTGTTGATCGGGTCACCGGTTGCCCCGTACTCGACCCGCGACCCTCCGCCGACCGGGCCCAAGACGACCGAGCCCGTGTTGACGCCGACCCGCACCGCGAAGCCGTCGACGCCCCAGCCCGCGGCCACCTCGGATCCGTAGTCGGCCATATCCTCGGCGATCCGCAGCCCGGCCCGAACGGCGCGTTCCGCGTCGTCCTCGTGCGCGATCGGCGCTCCGAAAAGCGCGAGGATTCCGTCACCGGCGAGGTCCTTGATCGTGCCTCCGAGCGCCTCGACGGCGGCCACCATCCTCGCGATCGCCTCGCCGACGACGAGCCTCACCTCCTCGGCGTCGAGGCGCTCTGCGAGCGCGGTCGAGCCGGCCACGTCCGCGTCGAGCGCCGTCACGGCCCTGCGCTCCTCGCGCATCGCCGGGGTCGTTTCGGAGCCGCTCATGCCTTTCTTATAGCCGCCCGCAGCATCAAGGCCGGACGGCGCGCACAGAGGAAGGTGTGCTCGTTAGGTCTCGGTCGACGGGGTGCCCAAACCAGGTTCCTCGACCCCGGTCTCGGGCGGGCCGACACGAGCAGGCCCTGCTGCGCGTAAATAGACCTCGTCGTACAGGAGCGCCGCGATCGCGCCGCCGGCCAGCGGGCCGACGTAGTAGATCCAGGCGTCGCTCCACGTGTTCGAGATCAGCTCGGGCCCGAATGCGCGAGCCGGGTTGAACGACCCGCCGGTGAGCGGATAGGCGAGCAGCATGCCGAAGACGATCACGAGCCCGATCGCAAACCCCGTGACGCCGGTGTACGCGTTGCGGTCGTCCGTCGTCATCGCGAAGACGACCCAGACGAGGAAGAACGTGATCAGGGCCTCGACGACGAGTGCGGCGCCGATGTCGATCGTCTGGACGGACGGCGCACCGAGGTTCGCCGCGTCGCGGTTCGCCGCCGGGAAGATCCAGCGGAGCAGCAGGGCTGCGAGGACCGCACCGAGCAGCTGGGCGACCCAGTAGGCGACGCCGAGCAACGCACTGATCCGCCGCGTGAGGAGGAACCCGAACGTGATCGCCGGGTTGAAGTGCCCGCCGGAGATGTGCCCGACCGCAGTCACCATGACCGCGATCGCAAGGCCGGTCGCCAGCGCGACCTCCAAGGTGCCCGCATCCGATTGGGGGCCGAGGGACATGATCGTCCCAGCGCCAACGAACACGAGCGCGAAGGTTCCGAGCAACTCGACGAACGAGCGCCGCCACACATCCGCGAGGGGCGGGAGTGAGCCGAGAACATCGGAGCCGGAGAGCCGCATTCGCGAAGCGGGACACTACAGAGATCGGCGGACGGTGCAAGCGGCAATTGCGCAATTCCCCGAATCAGAGTAGAAGTTGACCAATCCTCCAGTTCGCGGCGCGGAGGGCCGGGGTTGTTGAATCGATGACAAACAGGCGGCATCGGCGACTTTGGCCTTCGGCCGCTCTCGCGGCGGGCCTGATCGGGGCTGCGCTCGTCCTCGCACTCGGAACGGCTCGCACCGCACCCGCACGCGCTTTCGCCGCGGCGATCGACGTCACGCAGACCTGCACCGCCCGCGTCAAGCCGAAGGCGCGGGTCGACATCCAGGCCGTCGTCGCCAACACCGGCGACGTCCAGCTCACGATTCCACCCGGGCTGACCGGGATCAGCGCTGATGCCGGGACGCCCCTCGACGACAGCGACGACTTCGTCCCGACCTACGTGAGCGGCGACGCCAACGGGAACGGGCAGCTCGACGCTGCCGAGCGCTGGACGTACACCGGCTCGTACACCGCCGACACCGAGGACATGACGAACATCGTGGACGTCGATGCCCACGGCGCCGGCGGCGAGGACGTCGGCGATCTCGCGCCGTGCGAGACGGACGTCATCCAGAAGCCCCAGCCGGGCGTGATCGTCGGCGTCCAGAAGATCAGCGGGAAGGTGCTCGTCAAGGAGCCGGGCACGGGCAAATTCGTCCCGCTCACGGGCACGACGGAGATCAAGGTCGGATCGCAAGTCGACACGACTCACGGCACGATCAAGCTGATCGCGGGCCTCGGCGGCGGGAAGACGAACAGTGCGAACTTCAATGACGGGGTCTTCAAGATTCAGCAAAGCCACGCGCGCAACGCCTTCATGACGCTCGCACTCCAGGGCGGGAACTTCGGCGTCTGCAAGAGCCGCAGGCTGAGCGCGTTCAGCGTCGACGCGAAGCGCAGGCGCCAGGTGCGGCGGCTCTGGGGGAACGGCAAGGGCCGCTTCACGACCAGGGGCCGCTACAGCTCGGCGACGGTGCGCGGAACGCGCTGGCTCGTCCAGGACCGGTGCGACGGAACGCTCACTCGCGTTCTGCGCGGCGTCGTCAGGGTTCAGGACTTCCGAGGGCACAAGACGGTCAACGTCCGCGCCGGCCAGACCTACTTGGCCAAGGCGCCGTAACCGTTAGCTCGTAGCGTTTCGAACGCTGCGTCGCTCGCGACCTCGATCGACCAGATCTTCACCGCCTGCTGGCGCCCGCGCACCTCGAACTCGTCGATGAACACGAGGTCGTCCGGATCGTGCTGGAGCCGCTCGCGGGTCGTGTCGGAGAAGAACAGAAGGTGCGACTGCCCCTTCGTCATCCCCTGGAGGCGGGACGCGGTGTTCGTCGTGTCGCCGATCGCCGTGTACTCGAGGCGCCGCTCGGAGCCGACGTTGCCTGAGACGACCATGCCCGTGTTCAGGCCGATCCCCATCTTGAACCCGTCGCTGAGCTCGTTCTCGCGGAGCCAGCGGTTCCACTTCGGCAGGCGCTCCGTGAGCATCTCGCGC
The DNA here is from genome assembly GCA_963794605.1 of uncultured Actinomycetes bacterium. Classification (GTDB taxonomy): domain Bacteria; phylum Actinomycetota; class Thermoleophilia; order Gaiellales; family Gaiellaceae; genus VAXT01. Next base: position 332,029 of record CAWCEN010000003.1, on the reverse strand, counting down.
GAGGCGGCGACGGCTCGGTCGGCGTGGTCGGACTGCTCGATCGGTGCGCCGAAGACGGCCATGATCCCGTCCCCTTCGTAGGACACGAGCGTGCCGCCGTGCCCGAGGATCGCGTCGGTCATCTCTTCGAGGTAGCCGTTCAAGCACTCGATTACGCGGGCGGGGGGCAGGGCCTCCGAGAAGGTCGTGAACCCGCGGAGGTCGGTGAACATGACCGTGCTCTCGAGCGAGACGCCGCCGAGCCGCAGATCGCGGTCGGTCCGGGAGAGCACCTGCTCGACGACGGTCTCGGGCACGAATCTCGAGAAGACGTCCCGTACCCGCTCGCGCTCGAACGCGGCCAGGAGGTAATGGGCGGCGATCGCACCGACGGAGGACACGACGAGCGCGCCCAGCGGATAGACGAACGAGATCACCCAGCCGTGGTTGAAGGCGATCTGTGTCCCCACGAGGAACGCGACGGCCGCCCCGATCGCAAGCAGCAGGGTGCGGAACAGGTTGAGCCGCAGGCTCGCGAGGGGGGACAGGAAGCCAAGCACGACGATCAGGACGAGGTTGATCCACTTGGGCACGAGCGTCAGCGGCAAACCCTCGAGCACCGTCGAGATGGCGTTGGCCTGAATCTCGGGGCCGGCCATCTCGTCCTGCCCGAAGGAGACGGGATGGACGTCCTGAAGCGACGGCGCGGAGGCGCCGACGACCACGATCTTGTCGCGGAAGAACCCGCGCGGAAACTCGCCCATGTAGACGCGGGAGAACGGGATCGCCGCGATTGACCCGGCAGGGCCGACGAAGTCGATCAGCTTGGTGTCGCCGGAGAATGGGTGCACTGTCTTCCCTGTGGAACGTTCGGCCGTCGCCACGGCGAAGCTCTTGAGGCCCTGGAGCTCGAAGGGCGTTCGGCGGATGATTCCGCCAGGGTCGGTGTCGAAGTTCCCGTTGCCGAGTTGCGCGCGCGCGTACGCGAGCCCCTGAGCACCACCGAGGAACTTCCCCTGGCCTCGGTCGCTCACCTCGGTCGTCGAAAAGACCAGGTTCCCGGCAGCACGGTTCGCGTCCATGAACGCGTTGTCCTGGATGATTCCGGGGCGCCCGGGTGTGAACTCGCTGAACTGGATGTCGTAGGCGATCACCTTCGCGCCGGCCGCCGTCAGGTTTTTGATGACGCGCGCATGGATCGAGCGGCGGAACGGCCAGCGCTCCCCTAGCTCGCTGAACGTCGTGTCGTCGATCTTCACGACGACGATGTCCTTCGGAGGCTTCTCCTGGCCGCGGATCGCGAAGCGGCGGTCGATGCTGCTCAGCTCCGCCCCGCCGAAGACGTCCCACCCGGAGCCGGGCGCGATCAGGTGGCTGCCATACGCCAGCAGAGCCAGTCCCGTGGTCGTCATGCCGACGGCGAGGAAGAGCGCGACGCGCAGGCGAGCCCGGCTGTCCATGCGCTCAACTTTGTACGAGAACAGCGGCCTCGCACAACCCGCTGAAGCTCAGCTGTCGTCGACGGTTACCGGCGCGGGAGGTTCGGAAAGCCCCAGGCGAGGACCAGCACGCCGACGACGAGCATGACGGTACCCAGGGTGGTCGCGGTCATCGCAGTCATGGAAGGGGTTCCCGAGCGCTTCGTTGGGAAACGTGCTCTCCCTATCGGCGTCGCGGCCGCTCGAGCCGCCCCCCGAAGGGGTTAGAGGCCGGCCATTCCGCGGGCGACGGCGCGCGACGCGTCGACCATCACGAACGTGCGGCTGTTCTCGAACACGAAGTGGAACTCGCCGAACCCGGCGACGCCGATCCGGTTCCGCTCTGCGACATATGCGTTGCGCCAGCGGTTGACCTCGGCTCGCGAGAGGCCGTTGACGTTGCCGCCCAGGCCGTGCCCGATCCGGTAGCCGGGCGTCATCCCCGCGACGTAGCGACCGGCCAGCGCGCGCCGGACCGGGCCGCCGGCTGCGAGCGCGCGCCAGCCGTCGGCCTGCGTCCGCGCTGCGCGGGCCGGATCGCCGACGAAGTTCGGAAACTCCTCGCCGACGATGCGGAAGGATGCGCGGTTCAGCTGCTGCCAGAAGGCCCTCAGCTCGGCGGTGACGTGAAGGCGGGCGAGGTTGAGCGCGCGCCGCGTCGCCCAGACGAAGCCCTTGCCTTCGGAGTCGCCGAGCACGCGCCGCCCGAAGGTCATCCCCTGGAGGACGCCGCGAACGAACTCGCGGTGCTGCCTCCCTTGCGGCCCTGCGAGCTGCGTGCCGAGCTCGTCCAGCTGCCACGTGTCGACGGTGATCCCGGCTGCTCGCGAGTGCCGGATCGTGTCGCGATAGCGGCGGCCGACTTCGACGCCCCACGCGGTGCGCTGCGACGCCGAGAGCCGTAGGAGCACCGACTCGTCGGGTACCCGTCCCGCGAAGCGACGGCTCACCTTGCGCTCCTCCTCCGGCGTGAGCGTCCGCTCCTCCCAGGCTGCGGTCCTGACCTCGGCCTTGAACATCGGCGAGTACCGGCCGGGGCCGTACGTGTGGACGGTGATGCTCGCCTCGCGGTTGACGCCATAGGTGCCGATGTGCACGCGCGTCCCGGTCGGCATACCCGACTCGGAGATCGCGTTCATCAGCCGGGGCAGGTCGTCGAGCTCGAAGTAGGAGAAGAGGGCGGCTCGGACGGGCATTTTCGGCCGTTAGTGACTACTGGTTGACGAGGTTCGCGACGGCGTTGATCGCGACCGCGATGATGGTCGTTCCGAAGACGAAGGACAGAATCGCATGCCTGACGACGACACGCCGTAGCCGTTTCTGGGTGACGGTCGTATCGGACACCTGGTAGGTCATGCCGATCGTGAACGCTGTGTAGGCGAAGTCCCGGTAGTCCGGCCCGCCGTCTTCGAAGTCGAATCCTCCGCTCGGAGGTGTGTAGTAGAGGCGCGCATACATCAGCGTGAACGTCGTCTGGATCACCGCCCAGCCGAGGACGATGCTCCCGACCGCCAACGCGGCGAGGAAGACTGCATGGCCACCGCTGGCCTTCGCCGCCTGGGACAGTGTGAAGACGATCGCGACGAGGCTCACGACGCTCGCACCGAGAATGAGGGTGTCCGCGGTAGCGCGTGAGTCGTCCTCGGCCAGAGCGTGCTGCGCCGTCCCCTTGTCGTCCTTCCAGAAGATCGTCAACCAGACCCAGAGGAGGAAGACCAATGTCAGCGCGTCCCAGCCCACGAGGAACGCGACCGACCAGGAGGCGCCGACGAGGACTGCGACCCCGCCCGCCACGAGTCCCGCGGCCGTCCCGGCGCCGATGCGCCGACGCGCCAGCCCCTGGATGCTCGGAAGCTCGCTCACCATGCCCGGGATAGCATCCGCGCGGGTGGGGCTCGCCGCAAGCCGCGCACGCGTCATATCGGCTGTAAAAATGGCAAAACCCGCCGTTTCCAGCGGGTTCTTGAGGCTGCGGGGCTAGGATTCGAACCTAGACTACCCGGTCCAGAGCCGGGCGTCCTACCATTAGACGACCCCGCAACAGGGTCGGATTCTAGCGGCGGATCTCGTACTTGACGTGCTCGAGGCCGTAGACGTGGGTGAGGCCGACCTCCCGCAGACCGCACTTCACGAGCACGCGTCTCGAGGCGACGTTCGTCTCGAGAGCGACGGCAACGATCCTCTCGAGACCGACCTCGTCGAAGCCGAAGTCGATCGAGGCTCGTGCGGATTCGGTCGCGTACCCCTCGCCCCAGTGCGCCTTGAGGAAGCGGTAGCCGACCTCGATCTCGGGCCCGCCCTCGAGATGCTGGAGCCCGGCTGCACCAATCGTCTCGCCTGAGGCGGCGAGGTCGACGGCGCACATGCCGAACCCGTCTTCGGCGAAGTGCTCGATCTGCCTCGTGAGCTTCTCGCGGTTCTCCTCCAGCGACGAGCGGGGCGCGCCGTACCACACCTTTTCCGCGTCGACATAGACCGCGTGCCATGCGTCGAGGTCGTCCAGAGTCGGCGGCCGCAACACGAGCCGCTCGGTCGTCAACGGCAGGGGCATGCGGCCGTTACGCGACCTCGGCCCAGTCCCCGTACAGCGACGTGTAGAGGCCTCGGCGGGCCATCAGCTCGTCGTGCGTGCCCTGTTCGATCACCTTGCCGTGCTCGAGGACGACGATCAGGTCCGCATCGCGGATCGTGGAGAGCCGGTGCGCGATGACGAACGCCGTCCGGTCGGCGAGCAGGGTGCGCAGCGCGCTCTCGATCCGGCGCTCGGTGCCGATGTCGACCGACGACGTCGCTTCGTCGAGGATCAGGATGCGCGGATCGGCGAGCAGCGCCCGCGCAAAGGCGACGAGCTGCCTCTGCCCGAGCGAGAGCCGCGTGCCGCGCTCCTGGAGGTTCGTCTCGTAGCCGTCCTCGAGCCCCATGATGAACTCGTGCGCACCCACCGCCTGCGCCGCGGCGGCGACTTCGGCTGGGCTCGCGTCCGGTGAGCCGAAGGCGATGTTGTCGCGCACGGTGCCCGCGAACAGGAACCCTTCCTGCGGCACGACCCCGAGTTGCCGCCGCAGCGACTCCTGGGTGACGTCGCGGAGGTCGACGCCGTCGATCGTGATCCGCCCCTCGAGCGGGTCGTAGAAGCGGGCGAGGAGCTTCGCGATCGTCGACTTGCCGGCACCCGTGTGCCCGACCAGTGCGACGGTCGTTCCGGCGGGGACGACGACGTCGATGCCGTGCAGCACCTCCGGGCCCGTGCCGTAGCCGAAGCGGACGTCTTCGAAGCGGACATCTCCGTCGATCCGCTCCAGGTCCTTCGCGCCCGGCTCGTCGCGCACCTCGGGGTCCTCGTCCATGACGTTCATGATGTTGTCGAGCGCGGCGACCGCGGACAGGAATGTGTTGTAGAGCTGCGACAGCTGCTGAACCGGGTCGAAGAAGTTCGAGACGTAGAGGACGAACGCGAAGAGCGTGCCGACCGTGAGGTTGCCGCCGAACACGAGATAGCCGCCGTAACCGAGCACGATCGCGGTCGCGAGCGCCGAGAGGAAGTCGACGAACGGGAAGTAGAGGCCGTTCAGGATGACGGTCTCCTGGTTCGCCTCTCGGTAGTGGGCGTTGACGCTGCGGAAGTTCTTCTCGTTCGCCCGCTCGCGCCGGAACGACTGCACGACGCGCATGCCGCTGATGTCCTCGGCGAGCGTCGCGGTGACGAGCCCGAGCCGCTCTCGCACGGCGCGGTAGGCGCGGGCCGAGCGGACGCGGAAGATCGCTGTCGCGACGAACATGAGCGGCAGTACGAGCAGCGTCGCGAGCGCGAGCCGCCAGTCGAGGAAGAAGAGGATGATCGCCGTTCCGAAGAGAAAGAGCGTGCTTTGAACGAGTGTCGTCACGCCGTCGGTGACGAGCTGGTCGAGCGCCTCGACGTCGTTCGTCAGCCGGCTGATGATCACGCCGGCGCGGTTGCGCTCGTAGAAGCCGAGCGAGAGCCGCTGCAGGTGGCGGAAGAGCGTGTTCCGCAGGTCGGCGAGGATGCGCTCGCCCGTCCAGCCGGTGAAGTACGTCTGCGCCGCGCTCGTCCCCAGGTTCAGGGTGCCGGCGAACAGGAAGAGGGCGACGATGATCGTCAGCGCGTGCAGGTCGTCCCTTGCGATTCCGTCGTCGATCGCGAGCTTCGCGAGGTACGGCGGAGCGAGCGCCGTGGCCGTTGCCGCGAGCAGGGACACGAGCGCGAGTGTCGTCTGGCGTCTGTACGGCGCGGCGAGGCGCGCGAGCGTCGAAATGCGGCGGGCGGTTCGCTGCCACGACCAGTCGTCGATCTTCACGGCCTCGCGGTTCCGCGTCAGGTGACCTCCGGGCTGCCAGACCCTCATCCCGTGCCCGCCTCCGCCGTTGCCTCCACGCGGTGCGCGAACTCCGCCTCGAGCAGCCCGTGCTCGTGGATGTCGCGGTAGACGGCGTTCGTCCGGAGCAGCTCCTCGTCGGTGCCCCGGCCGCAGATGCGCCCGTTGTCCAGGACGACGAGCTCGTCGGCGAGGGAAATCGTCGACAGGCGGTGCGCGATGATGATCGTCGTCCGCCCCTTCATCGCCTCGCGCAGGCCGAGCCGGATGCGGGCCTCGGTCGTTGCGTCGACGGAGGCGGTGGCGTCGTCGAGGATCAGGATGCGCGGTTCCATGATCAACGCGCGCGCGATCGCGAGCCGCTGTCGCTGTCCGCCCGAGAGCGTGATCCCGCGCTCGCCGATCACGGTGCCGTAGCCGTCCGGGAGCGCTTCGATGAAGTCGTGCGCCTGGGCGAGCCTGGCCGCGCGCTCGACCTCCTCGTCCGTCGCGTCCCCGCGGCCGAAGGCGATGTTCTCGCGAACCGTCGCCGAGAACAGGAACGGGTCCTGCGCGACGATCCCGATCTCGCGCCGCAGCGACTGGAGCTTCACGTCGCGGACGTCGACGCCGTCGATCGTGATCCGGCCCTCGGTCACGTCGTAGAAGCGGGGAACGAGCGCGGCGAACGTCGTCTTGCCCGAGCCCGTGTGCCCGATCAGCGCGACCGTGCTGCCGGGCTCGAGCTCGAGGTCGATGTCCTGGAGCACCGGGCGGCCGGCGGCGTACTCGAACGACACGTTTTCGTAGCGGACGCGGCCCTCACCCGGCGGCATTTCGGTCGCATCCGGGGTGTCGGCGATCTCCTCTGGCTCGTCCATGATCTCGAAGATCCGTTCGCCGGAGGCCGTCGCGCGTTGTGACTGGCCGACCCACATGCCGAGCATGCGGAGCGGCATCACGAGCATGACCACGAGCACGTTGAAGAAGAAGAAGGTCTTGATGTCGAGCGTCCCGTTCGCGACCATGCGGCCGCCGACGAGCAGGACGCCCGCTTGCATGATCAGCGGCAGGAACGAGAGCAGCGGCACGTAGAGCGCGCGCTGCTTGTTCGCGTCGACGCTGCGCTCGAAGACACGCTCGGAGCGGGCGGCGAACTTGTCCAGCTCGTTCTGCTCCTGGGCGAACGACTTGACGACGTGGACGCCGACGATGTTCTCCTCTGCGACGGTCGCGACGTCGGCCATCTTCTGCTGGACGTCGCGGAGGACCGGGTGTGCGACGCGCGAGTAGCGGTACGCGATGACGACGATTAGCGGCGTCACGGCGGTGGCGACGAGCGCGAGCTCCCAGTTGACGAAGAACATGATCACGGTCGCGGCGACGATCGTGAGCACGTTCTGGAAGAAGAAGATCAGGCCGTAGCCGAGGAAGAAACGGACCGTCTGGAGGTCGATGGTCGCGCGCGAGAGCAGCTGGCCCGTCTGGTGGCGGTCGTAGAAGCCGAACGAGAGCTTGAGCAGCTTCGCGTACAGCGCGTTGCGGAGGTCGTACTCGACGCCGAGCGCCTGGCGGCCGGAGATCAGTCGCCTGCCGGACATGAAGAGCGCCCGGAAGGAGCCGGTAATCACGACCGCGATGGCGATCCAATACAACTGCGTGTGACTGTTGGCCGTAACGGCGCTCTGAAGCCCGGATCCCGTGAGGTAGGCGATGATGATCGCAGCTGCCTGGGAGCCGACTGCGAGGACGATCGAGACGACGAGGGAAACGCGGTACGGCCTGAGGAAACCGAGCAGGCGATAGAACGTCTGGCGATACGGCACCGTCGTTGCCACGGCTGGAAAATCTAGCTTTCGGTACTTGCTCGGCGGTTCCGAGCGTGGCCAGACTGGCGGCATGGGCTCCGACTTCCCGCGCGAGGACGCGTTCGACGAGGACTACCTGTACTTCTACGAGGAGCTGCTCACGCACGAGCGCACCGCGGCCGAGGTCGAGCTCGTGTGGAAGCTGCTCGAGCTGGAGCCCGGGATCGAGCTGTTGGACCTCGCATGTGGGCACGGGCGGATCGCGAATGCGCTCGCCGAGCGAGGCGTGCGCGTCACCGGGCTCGATGCGACACCGCTGTTCCTCTCGCTGGCACGCGCCGACGCGGCCGAGCGGGGCTTGAAGGTCGAGTACGTCGAGGGCGACATGCGCGCGATTCCCTGGGTCGAGCGGTTTGATCGGGTTCTGTGCTGGTTCACCTCGTTCGGCTACTTCTCCGACGAGGAGAACCGTCGAGTACTCGCCGGCGTGGACGGCGCGCTGAAGTCGGGCGGGATGTTGCTCGTCGAGATGAACCACCGCGACAACTTGCTCGGGCGCTACGCGGACGAGGTCGTGGTCGAGCGTGGGGAGGACCGGATGATCGACCGCCATCGGCTCGATCTGCAGACCGGCAGATCGTTGGACGAGCGAACCATCGTGCGCGGCGGCAAGAGCCGGACGTTCGAGTTCTCGGTGCGGATGTACAGCGCGGCTGAGCTCCAGGATTGGCTGCGCGCGGCGGGGTTTCGCGACACGCGTGCCTATGGCGAGGACGGCGAGCCGCTCACGCTCGAGCACCGGCGAATGGCCGTCGTCGGCCGGAAGTAAAAGTCACAAACTCGGCGCGATCGCGTTACCCACGCGTGCGGATTTTGTCGATACGATCGCTGTGGGGAGGAGGTCGGGGGTACCGGTCCTAAGCGACATCCAGGGCCTGAAGCTCGTCATGGATCAGCGCGACCGCTCGCTCGACGCGCCTCTGGTTCTCGGGCTCGTTCATCCATCTGCTCACGCCGGACGGGTGTGGAAGCGGAACGGCCACCGCCCCGGCCTGGTCGAAGCGCTGGCCGACGGTCCCGTCGAGGCTGGACAGACCGAGCAGTCGACGAATCGCGAGCCCGCCCACCGGGACGATCAGGCGCGGCTGGAGCAGACGGAGCTCCGACTCGCGCCAGAACGAGCAAAGCTCCTGTTCGCGCGCAGCAGGCGTCCGGTCGCCTCCGCCCGCCGCGGCGCGACCCGGATAGCACCGCGTGACCGAAGCGCAGTAGAACGTCGCGTAGAAAGTCTCCTCGTCGAGTCCGAGCCATCGCCGCAACGTCTGGCCGGCCCGGCCGCGCCACGGCCGCCCCTGCTCACCCTCGACCACGCCTGGCGCCTGCCCGAGGAGGTACGCCTTTTGACCGAAATGCCCCTCGAGCACCGGGCGTGACTCGATCCGAAACCCCGCCTCGGCACAGGCTAGGCACGAGCGGTTGTCACGCTGCAGCGAAGCGAGCGACCGGTACGCAGATCGTCGACGCGTCACCCGCGCGAGCGCACGACGACGAACCAGTTCCCTTCGAAGAGAACGTCGCCGTGACCGAGCTCCTCGGCGAGCTCGGACGCGACGAAGTAGCGCTTGTAGACGTCCCACCGCGAGCCGTCGTTCAGCACCCGCTCCTGCCACTCGACCGGCTCGACGCCGTCGTGGAGCGCCGAATCGACGACAACCAGCTCTCCGGCCAGGCGTCGAACCTCCGCGAGGAACCGAGCGCGGTCAGCCTCTTCCAGATGGCCGTAGAAATGGCCTGTCGCGACTCGCTCGAACGATCCGTCCTCGAACGGCAGGTCGAGCGCGTCGCCGACGACGAACTCCGCGTCCGGAATGCGCGCCGCCGCCACCTCGAGCATCGACGGGCTCGCATCGAGGCCGACGCTCTCGCCCCGCAGGTGCTGCGTGAGCCAGCCGGTCCCGCACGCGATGTCGAGCGTGCGCGCGACCGGCAGCGACGTGACCGCCGCCTCCATCCGCTCGCGCTCCTCGTGCCAGCCCGGACGATCCCGCTCCGCGAAGAGCCCGGTGCCGTACACCCAGTCGTCGTACTCGCGCGCACGAGCCTCGTAGTACGCCTTCACGCCTGAAGCGTAGTCCCGGCGGCGCGGCGCGCTCCCGCGCGAGTTGGAGAGCGCGCCGGCATTCTCTCGTCAGCGAGCCGAGCTGGTCTGCGTCCTACGTCGCTGGCTCCGTGATTGCCCGGTCGATCTCGTCGTCGAGCGTCCGTTGGAACGCGTCCCGCTAGTGGTCGTCTTGCGGGTCGCACGGTGGACGCGGCTCATCAGGTCGTCCGGCAGGTCCGCGGCCCGATCCTTCGCCTGCTTGGCGACGTTGCCTGCCTGTCGCCTGAGGGAGCCGCTCGCGCCGAGCATGTAGATGCCTCCAGCCGCCGCGGGAACGACGAACCAGCGCGCCCGAATCCCACCTTGCCGATTACCGCGTCCCTGCGCGGCATCCGTCACGTCTGCAAAGCGTTCCGCCAGATCGACGAGTCGCTCGGAGAACTTATCGATGTCAGCCATCAAAAGACCCCTTCCGATTTGGAACTACAACCCTCGTTTGGCCCGTTTCCCCCGCGGCAAGCCATTCAAAACGCCGACCGTTCGGCGCTCCTAGAGTTATGCACGTGCCTTTACCACTCGAATCGGTGCCGAACTTCTCCGAGGGCCGCAAGCAGGCGACGCTGGAAGCGTTGGCGGCCGCTCTCGGTGAGCGCACCGAGCTGCTTGACGTTCATGCCGACATCGATCACAACCGCTCAGTCTTCACGCTTGTCGGCCAGGAGAGCCACCTCGTGGATGCGCTGCTCGCCGGGGTCGCGTGCGCCCGGGACCGGATCGACCTGCGCCGTCACAAAGGAGCCCATCCCCGCGTCGGCGCCGCCGACGTCGTCCCCGTTGTACCGATCTCCCGGGATGACATGTCCCGCGCGAAGGACACCGCGGTGGAGCTGGCTCGGAAGATCGGCGACGATCTTGGCCTGCCGGTCTTCCTGTACGGCGAGCTCGCTCCGGACCGTGGGCCCGCGTTCTTCCGGCGCGGCGGTCCGGAGGAGCTGCAGCGCCGGATCGCTGCCGGTGAAGTGAGGCCGGACTTCGGTCCCGAGCGCCTCCACGATTCCGCCGGCGCCGTCCTCGTTGGCGCGCGGCGCCCGCTCATCGCCTTCAACGTCAATCTGGAAGGCGAGCTCACAGCGGCCCGCGAGGTGGCCGCGATCGTTCGGGAGAGCGGCGGCGGCTTCCCGGGCGTTCGCGCCCTTGGCCTCGAGCTGCCGAGCACCGGCCTCGTCCAGGTGAGCATGAACGTCGAGGACTGGGAGGCGGCCGCTCTGCACGACATCGTCGCGAGTGTCGAGCAGGAGTCGCTCTTCCGGGGAGCGACGGTCGTCGGCTCCGAGCTCGTCGGCCTGATGCCCGCCGGAGCGGCTGCCGCCGCAGCGGGCGCAATGCTCAGGATCGACGGGTTCGACTCGTCGCGGGTACTCGAGCTTCGGTTGCTCGAGCACTGAACGCGAGCCCCGCCAGACCGGTCAGCGGGATCGCGATCGCCGCGGCCGCGAATACATCTTGCGCGGCGGCGAAGGCGAAGAGCGGCGACACGAACAGCAACCCGGTCGCGTGGGCGCCGCGATGGACGAGCGAGACGAGGCCCATCACGCGCCCGAGGAACCGGTCGGGCACCTCCTCCTGCGCCGCCGAGTTGATCAGCACCCAGGACGAGCCCTGGCCGACTCCGCAGACGAGCCCCGCCGCCAGCGCGACCGGGAGCGAGCCCGCCAAGGCAAACAGCCCGTATGCGGGCAGGTAGAGCGCCCACGCCAGCATGCTCGCGCGCGCCTTCCGACGCACCGGGAAGCGGGCGAGCGCGGCTCCCGCGCAGATCGAGCCGAATGCATACGCCGCGGCGACGAGGGAGAAGCTGCCCGCGCCGAGGCCGAGTGTCGAACGCACCAGCTCCGGCACGCCGACGATCCACGTTCCCGACGACAGTGTGACCGCGAGCCCGAGGACAACGACCGAGGCGGCAAGCACGGGCCGCGGTCGCAACGCGGCGAACCCTTCGGAGATTCGCGGCCGCTCTGTGTCCGGCCCTCCGACCCGTCCCTTCGTCCGCAAGCCGAGCAGGAACACCGCCGAGAGGAAGAACGAAGCCGCGTTGAGCGCGAAGAACGCGCTGATCGGCATGACGACGAGCAGGAGCCCGGCGAGCGCCCAGCCGCCGACCGACAGCGCGTCTGCGGTCGCCCGCACGAGCCCGTTCGCCTGCTGGACATTCCGTCGGTCGACGAGCTCGGGCAGCAGGCCGCCGTACGCGGGGTCGAAGTAGCTCGTCGCAGCCGTCAGCACGAAGGCGGCGACGACGAGGACCGCGAGCGGCAGATGTCCGGTCAGCCCGGCGATCGCCACGGGGACGAGCACGACGCCGCGAACGAGGTCTGCCGAGATCATCAGGCGCCGTCGGTCCCAGCGGTCGGCAACGACTCCGCCGTGCAGGCCGAACACGAGCGCCGGCACGCTGTCCGCGAGCCGGACTGCGATCACGCCGAGCGGCCCGCCCGCGACGAGGGCGAACCACATGAGCGCGATGTACTGGAACGCGTCCCCGAGCTCGCTGACCGCGACCGCGGCATACGTCCTTCGGAAGTCGCTGCGCCGGAAGAGCGCGGACGCTCGCTCCGGTCGGGCCGGCTCTCGCGGGAGCAGCTCCTCCGGAGTCGCGGTCGCAGGCTCGGTCACGCGCGTGTTCTACCCCTTGGGGAGCGGGCTAGACTGGCTCGGCCATGGCTCGGACGACTGCGGTCCGCCTGACAGGGGAGGACCTCACCCCGGACGACGTGTGGCACGTCGCGGTCGAGGACGGAGCCGCCGAGCTCGACGATTCGGCGCGCGAGAAGCTGGCCGCTGCGCGCGCGGTTGTCGAAGCCGCGTTGCGCAAGGACGAGCCGACCTACGGGGTGACGACCGGCTTCGGGCGCTTCGTTTCGACGAGGATTCCCGGCGAGCTGGCCGAGGAGCTCCAGCTCCGACTTCTACGCAGTCATGCCTGCGGGGTCGGCGAGCCGTATCCGCGGGAGATCGTTCGCGCCGCGATGGTCATGCGCGCGAACACACTCGCGAAGGGCTACTCGGGAACGCGGGTCGAGGTCGCGGAGCTGCTGCTCGACTGTTTGAGCCGGGACGTCGTTCCTGAGGTGCCGAGCCGCGGCTCGGTCGGCGCGAGCGGTGACCTCGCTCCGCTGGCGCATCTGGCGCTTCCGCTCGTCGGCGAGGGGCGGGCGTGGTTCGAGGACGAGCTGCTCGCCGGCGGCGATGCGCTGGAGCGGGCGGGGCTCGAGCCGCTTCGGCTCGAGGCGAAGGAGGGGCTCTCGCTCGTCAACGGCACCCAGTTCATGGCAGCGTTCGCCGCGCTCGGGGTCGTGCGCGCGAGGCGGCTAGCCAAGGCCGCGGACGTCGCATGTGCGCTGTCGGTCGATGCGCTGCAGGCCTCGCGCGACAGCTTTCTGCCGCGGATTCACGAGCTCAGGCCGCTTCCGGGCCAGGCGGCTGCCGCCGCGAACATCCTGACTCTGCTGGACGGGTCGGCGATCCTCGAGGCGCACCGGTGGTGCGATCAGGTCCAGGACGCGTACTCGCTCCGCTGCGCGGCTCAGGTGCACGGCGCTGCGCGCGATCTCATCGAGCACGTCGCGCGGACTGCCTCAGTCGAGCTCAACGCCGCGACCGACAACCCGCTCGTCTTCCCCGAGGACGGCGTCGTGCTCTCGAACGGCAACTTCCACGGTCAGCCGGTCGCGTTCGCACTCGACGTCCTCGCGCTCGCGCTCAGCGAGCTCGCGAGCATTTCTGAGCGCAGGACCGAACGGCTCGTCAATCCCGCGCTCTCCGACGGGCTGCCCGCATTCCTCGCGCCCGACGGCGGCCTCAACTCCGGCTTCATGATCCCGCAGTACGTCGCCGCCTCGCTTGTCAGCGAGAACAAGGCCCTCAGCCATCCCGCGAGCGTGGACAGCATCCCGACGAGCGCCGGCCAGGAGGATCATGTGTCGATGGGCAACGCGGCAGGGCTGAAGGCGTGGCAGGTGCTCGCGAATGCGGAGCGCGTCGTCGCGATCGAGCTCCTCGCAGGCGCGCAGGCGGTCGAGTTCCATGCACCGCTCGAGCCCGGTGTGGGCCCCAGGACGGCACGCGAGTTCGTGCGCTCGGTGTCCCCGCGCCTCGGCGACGATCGATCGTTGTCGGACGACATAGAGTCGATCGCCGTCGCGATCCGCGACGGGTCGGCGATCTCGGCCGTCGAGGCTGAGTCAGGCGAGCTGCAATGACGTTGCCGAAGACTCCGATCCCGAAGCGGCCCTTCCGCGACAGCGCGCTCTTCTACGCGGGAGTCGCGATCGTCTTCATCGCCATCGTCGCTCTCACCGGGGGCGACGTCATGGTCGCGATTCCGGTCGCGATCGCCTGCTTCCTCGTGGCGACCGGCTATGCGTGGTGGAAGTTCAGGCAGCGGATGCGCCTCGATGAGGAGCGCGAGTCCCAATGACGGCGATCGGCACGCTCGACCTGACCGTCGAGTCGCTCTGCGGCGACCTGAGCAATATCCATGCGCCGCGAGGCACCGAGCTGAACGCGAGATCCTGGTCGACGGAGGCCCCGTTGCGGATGCTGCTCAACAACCTCGACCCCGACGTGGCCGAGCGGCCCGAGGAGCTCGTCGTCTACGGCGGTTCGGGGAAGGCTGCGCGCAACCACGATGCCTTACGCGCAATCGTCCGCTCGCTGCTCACGCTCGGCGAGGACGAGACGCTGCTCGTGCAGAGCGGGAAGCCGGTCGGCGTGCTGCGGACGCATCCGGGAGCGCCGCGCGTGCTGATCGCGAACGCGCTGCTCGTCCCGCGCTGGGCGACCTGGGACGAGTTCCGGCGGCTCGAGGCCGAGGGGCTGACCATGTTCGGGCAGATGACCGCCGGTAGCTGGATCTACATCGGCACGCAGGGAATCCTGCAAGGGACGTACCAGACCTTCGCGGCGGCAGGAGAGAAGCACTTCGGTACGTCGGACCTGAGCGGCCGGACGATCCTCACGGCGGGGCTCGGAGGCATGGGCGGCGCACAACCGCTGGCGGCGACGCTCGCGGGCGGGGCGATCCTCTGCGTCGAGGTCGACCCGTCCCGGATGGAGCGCCGGCTCGAGACCGGGTACCTCGATCGCTCGACGGACTCGCTCGACGAAGCCGTGTCGCTCGTTCGCGACGCTGCGCGTGAGGGACGTGCGCTTTCGGTCGGGCTGCTCGGCAACGCAGCCGAGGTCGTGCCGGAATTGGTGGCTCGCGGAGAGCACTTCGACCTGGTCACCGACCAGACAGCTGCCCACGATCCGCTCGAGGGGTATGTGCCCACTGGACTTTCGGTCGATGAGGCTTCGGCGCTGCGGTCGAGCGACCCTGACGAGTACCTCCAGCGGGCGCGCGAGTCGATCGTGCGCCACGTCGAGGGGCTCCTCGAGTACGTCCGAGCGGGCAGCTATGTTTTCGATTATGGCAACAATCTCCGCGGGGAGGCCTATGACGCCGGCGTAACGGACGCCTTCTCATACCCGGGCTTCGTCCCGGCCTATATCCGGCCGCTCTTCTGCCGCGGCATCGGCCCTTTCCGCTGGGCGGTGCTGTCCGGCGACGAACAGGACATCGCCACGATCGACGACCGACTGAAGGAGCTGTTCCCAGACGACGATCTCCTCCAGCGGTGGCTTGAGCTCGCACCGGAGCGGGTGCAGTTCCAGGGCCTGCCCGCTCGGATCTGCTGGCTCGGGCTCGGCGACCGTGCGCGCGCCGGGCTTGCGATCAACGAGCTCGTGCGGACGGGCAAGGTCAAGGCGCCCGTCGTCATCGGCCGGGACCACCTCGATGCCGGCTCCGTGGCCTCGCCGTACCGCGAGACCGAGGCGATGAAGGACGGTTCCGACGCGATCGCCGACTGGCCGATCCTGAACGCACTCGTGAACGTGGCCGCCGGGGCGACCTGGGTCAGCGTGCACCACGGCGGCGGCGTCGGGATCGGAAACGCGATCCATGCGGGCATGGTCGTCGTCGCCGACGGCACCGACGAGATGGCCGAGCGCCTCGAGCGCGTGCTGACGACCGATCCCGCGATGGGCGTCCTGCGGCATCTCGATGCCGGCTACGAGGAGGCGGCCGAGGCGGCTGCCGAGCACGGCCTCGAGCTGCCGATGCCTCCAGCGCGCCGCGAGTGAGCTCGGCTGAGGCTCCGTCCCGGCTGCTCGTCCGCGACCTCGCACAGGTCGTGACGCCGGCGGGCGCCGAAGCGCCGCTGCGCGGTGCCGATCTCGGTCGCGTGGACGTCGTGGAGGACGCCTACGTGTTGTGCGAGGGGAATCGAATCGTCGAGGTGGGGCGGATGGCGGACCTCGTCGCGCTCGACGGCGAGGTCGAGGAGCTCGACGGGCGCGGCATGTGCGCGCTCCCGGGGCTCGTCGACTGCCACACGCACGCGTGCTTCGCGGGCGACCGAGCCGGCGAGTTCGAGCTCCGCGCCCAGGGGGCGAGCTACGAAGAGCTGCACGCGGCGGGCGGCGGAATCCAGTCGACGGTCGAGGCGACGCGAGCGGCAGGCGAGGGGGGTCTCCGCGACGCGGTGCGCCGCCATCGCGCGTGGATGCTCCACGCGGGCACGACGACGTTCGAAGCCAAGTCCGGCTATGGGCTCGACCGGGAGACCGAGCTCGCGTCCCTGCGCGCGATCACCACCGAAGGCGGCATCCCGACCTGGCTCGGCGCGCATTCGGTGCCGCCGGAGTACGACGACGCCGACGCATACCTCGACTTCGCGCTCGCAGAGGTCCTTCCCGAAGCGGCGCGGATCGCCGAAGCCGCCGACGTCTTCCTCGAGCGCGGCGCGTTCGATCGCGAACAGGCACGGCGCTACCTCGAGGCGTGTCGTGACGCCGGGCTGGCGCTGCGCCTCCACGGCGACCAGTTCTCGGAGCAGGGAGCGATCGCGCTTGCCGTCGAGCTCGGCGCACGCTCCGTCGACCACCTCGAGGCAACCGGCGACGAGGGTGTCCGACTTCTTGCCCACAGTGATGTCGTCGGTGTGCTCCTCCCCGTAGCGGCGCTCGTCCTCGGTCGGCCGATGCCGCCTGCGCGCGCGCTGGTCGACGGAGGTGCGGCGGTTGCGCTCGCGACCGACTTCAATCCGGGCAGCGCGTTCTGCGAAAGCCTGCCCATCGTCACCTCGCTCGCCTGCACGCAGCTCGGCCTCACCCCGGGCGAAGCGCTCGGGGCTGTCACCGTCAACGCGGGGCACGTGCTCGGCCGAGCGGACCGGATCGGCAGGCTCGCGCCCGGCTACGAGGCAGATCTCGTCCTGCTCGGGGCGCCCGACTGGCGGCACCTCGCGTACCACGTCGGAGGCGAGGTCGTGAGCGCGGTCGTACGGTCGGGTCGCCTTGAGTGGCGGCGCTAGGCTAGATCTCGTGCCAACTCGCAAACAGCGCCGCAGGCGCGAGAAAGAGCGCCGACACGAGTACGAATACGTCTACGTCGACGAGGAAGGCCGCGAGGTCGAGGTCGACGAGCCCGAGCAAGCCCCGTCGAAGAGCAAGAACGGAAAGGCGCCGATGCGGACGCGGAGCGGCCGCCGGATCGACCCTCCGTCGTGGAAACGCGTCGGCAAGCGCGCGCTCATCTTCGCGCCGCTCATGTTCATCACGATCAGGCTCCTCGAGAGCGGCGAGCCGATAGCCGCGACGGCGCTCCGCACGGCCTTCTTGTTGCTGGTGTTCCTACCGTTCAGCTACGTGATGGACTCGTTCCTCTACCGCTCGTATCAGCGGCGCAAAGCGAAGGGCTAGAGAACAGGATCGCCGCGGTAGTGGCCCTCGCCGGGCCATGGCGCGAGCATCAGCAGGATCTTCGCACCGGAGTCGCTCGCCACGATGCGTCGCTCGTCGGGGTCGAAGGCGACCATCGTGCCGGCCGCCGCGTTCAGCTTCTCTCCCGCGGACTCGATCTGCGCCGTGCCGTCCACGACGACGAGGAACGCGTGCTCCTTCACCTGGTGATCACCGAGCTTCTGGCCCGGGAGCAACCCGATCAGGACGGCGCGGCCCTCGTCGGAGGAGTGGAGGACCACGGGTGATCGACTTCCGTCCGGCGTCTCGATCTCCGGGAGTCGCCAGCTGCGCACGGAACGATCCTAACCGGCCTCCGGACCGGGCTGAGGCCACGGTTAGACTCGCCGTCGTGAGCCTCCTCGTCGAACGGCACGAGCTCGGTCCGGTCGGGACGAACTGCTACGTCGTGCGCCGGGACGCGACCGCCGAGGCGGTCGTCGTCGATCCCGGCGCGGACACGCCCGAGCTGCCCGAGTCCTGCACCGGGATTCTGATCACGCACTCGCACTGGGATCACCTCGGCGGCGTCGCGACCTACGCCGCACGCACAGGAGCGAACGTCTACATGCCTCGCCTGGAAGCGCCCGTCCTGGCCCAGCCAGAGAACTGGTTCCCGGAAATCGAGCTCCAACCCTACTCGGCAGACGTGCTCCTCGACGGCGGGGAGACGATCGAGCTCGCGGGGATCTCGTTCGAGACGCTCAACGTCCCCGGACACTCGCCCGGGCACGTCGCTTATTACGCCGACGGCGCGCTCTTCTCCGGCGACGTGCTCTTCGCCGGCTCGGTCGGCCGGACCGACATCCCGTACGGCGACTGGGGCGCGCTCGTCGAGTCGATCCGTGGTCTGATCGAACGCTTCCCGCCCGAGACGATCGTCTATTCGGGCCACGGCCCCGAGACGACGCTCGGCGCCGAGCTCGAGCGCAACCCGTTCCTGGACGAGCTTCGCGTCTCGTGAAGTTCGAGGCGCCGAGAGGCACGCAGGACGTGCTGCCCGCGCAGCAGCCGCTTTGGGACCGCGTGCTCCGCGAGACCGAGTCCGTCTGCGCCGTGTACGGCTACCGGCGGATCACGACGCCGCTCTTCGAGGACACGGAGCTCTTCACGCGGACGTCCGGCGAGGGGTCAGACGTCGTCCAGAAGGAGATGTACACGTTCACGGACCGCGGCGATCGCTCGCTGACGCTGCGCCCGGAGGGAACGGCCTCGGTCGCGCGCGCGTACGTCGAGCACGGTCTCTTCCGCGAGCCGCAGCCGGTGAAGACGTACCTGATCGGGCCGATGTACCGCTACTCGGCGCCGCAGCGCGGCAAGTTCCGCGAGTTCTGGCAGCTCAACGTCGAGGCGATGGGCTCCGACGACCCGGCGCTCGACGCAGAGGTGATCCAGCTCTACGCCGAGCTGCTGCGACGGCTCGGGATCGAGGGCTGGTGGCTCGAGCTGAACTCGATCGGGGACCGAAACTGCCGGCCCGCATACCTCGAGCAGCTGAACGCCTGGCTCGACGAGCATGCGGGCGAGCTCGACGAGGACACACTTGCGAAGCGGAAGACGAGCCCGCTGCGCATCTTCGACAACCTGCCGCAGAAGCCCGAAGCCGTTCAGCAGGCGCTTGCCGGAGCGCCGAAGATCGGCGAGTCGCTCTGCGCCGAGTGCCAGGCGCACTTCGATGCGGTGCTCAGCTACCTGGACGCATGCAGCGTCGAGTACCGGCTCGTGCCGACGCTCGTCCGCGGGCTCGACTACTACACGCGAACGACCTTCGAGTTCATGGCGAGCGCGCTCGGCGCGGCCCTGTCACTCGCCGGCGGCGGGCGCTACGACTACCTGATCGAGGAGATCGGCGGGCCGCCGACGCCTGCGGTCGGAATCGCGAGCGGGATCGAGCGGCTCGTCCTGTCCCTCGCCGAGCAAGGTGCCGAACCTCCGCAACCGGAGGTCGACGTGTTCTTCGCGGTCGAGGACAACGGCGTGCGGACGAGCGTGCTGGCGTCGATCGCCGAGCTTCGACGGGCCGGTCGCGCGGCCGAGACCGACTATGCGGGCCGCTCCCTCAAAGGCCAGCTCACGCAGGCCGGGCGCGTGGGCGCGAAGGCGACGGTGATCGTGCGGTCCGACGGCGCGACGCTGCGACGGCCGGGCGAGCAGGACGTCGAGTTTCCCTCGCTCGCCGAGGCGGTCGAGGCGCTGTGAGCTGGCGCGACCTCGGTGCGGGGAAGCTCGGCTCCGATCACGTAGGTGAGAAGCACACGCTCGCCGGCTGGGTGGCGCGCCGGCGCGACCACGGCGGGCTCGTGTTCGTCGACCTGCGCGACTCGACGGGCATCGGGCAGCTGGTCATCAATCCCGAGCGCTCGCCGGCGGCGGCGAAAGCCGCGCACGAGATCCGCAACGAGTTCGTGCTCCGTGCGACCGGCGAGGTGACCGCGCGCACACCCGAGAACGTCAACCCGAACATCCCGACCGGCGAGATCGAGCTCCAGGTGGACGAGCTGGAGATCCTTTCGACGAGCCCGCCGCTTCCGTTCCAGCTCGACGAGGAGGGCGTCGACGAGACGCTTCGCATCCGCTATCGCTGGCTCGACCTGAGACGCGAGAAGCTTCAGCGGAATATCCGTCTCCGCGCCCAGATGGTCTCGATCATCCGGCGCGTCATGGAAGGAGCCGGCTTCCTCGACATCGAGACGCCGATCCTGTTCAAGCCCACGCCCGAGGGCGCGCGCGACTTCCTCGTTCCGTCGCGGCTCCAGAAGGGCAGGTTTTTCGCGCTTCCGCAGTCACCGCAGATTCTCAAGCAGCTGCTCGTGATCGCGGGCTTCGAGCGCTATTACCAGATCGCCCGCTGCTTCAGAGACGAGGACCTGCGCGCGGATCGGTTCAACGAGCTGACACAGCTCGACGTCGAGATGGCCTTCCCGGACGTCGAGTTCATCATGGCCCTGATGGAGGAGATGGTGCACGCGATCTGGCGCGAGACGATCGGGGTCGAGCTCGAGATCCCGTTCCAGCGGCTGACGTACGCCGAGTCGATGCTCCGCTACGGGACGGACAAGCCCGACCTGCGCTTTGGGCTCGAGATCGAGGATGCGACCGAGCTCACGCGGAGCTCGCAGTTCAAGGTCTTCGCCGGTGCCCCCGCGGTTCGGTATCTGACGGTGCCGCAGGAGTACTCGCGCGCGGACCTCGAACGACTCGAGGAGTTCGCGAAGGAGTGGGGGGCCAAGGGGCTCGCGTACATCGTCTACGGCGAAGACGGGGAGGAGCGCTCACCGATCGCGAAGTTCCTGTCCGAGGAGGAGCTCTCCGCCTTCCGCGCCGAGCCGGGGTCGACCGTGCTGTTCGGCGCAGACGAGCCGGACCAGGTCGCCCGCGTGCTGGGGGCGCTCCGCACGCGTCTCGGCTACGAGCTCGGTCTCGTCGACGAGGAGGCTTTTCGCTGGGTCTGGGTCACCGACTTCCCGATGTTCCACTGGTCGGAGGAGGAGAACGGCTGGGCCGCGGCACACCACCCCTTCACTCGGCCCGCACCTGGGTCGGAGCCCATGCTCGACAAGGATCCCGGCCGCGCGCTCGCCGTCGCCTATGACCTCGTCGGCAACGGTGAAGAGCTCGGCGGAGGCTCGCTGCGAATCCACGAGTCCGAGCTCCAGGCGAAGGTCTTCGACATCCTGCGCATCTCGCCCGAGGAGCAGAAGGCTCGCTTCGGCTTCCTGCTCGAGGCGCTGAACATGGGCGCGCCGCCGCACGGAGGTATCGCGTTCGGGATCGATCGGCTGGTGATGGTTCTCGCCCGCGAGCCGAACTTGAGGGACACGGTCGCGTTCCCAAAGAACCAGGCCGGCTTCGATCCGATGAGCGGCGCACCGAGCGAGGTCAAGACGGACCAGCTCGACGAGCTCGGGATCCAGCTGAAGCCCGAGACGAAGCAGCCGTCCGAGGATTAATCTTCCGACGATGCCGACGGCACTGGGGCCGAGATTCGTGCTCGAAGCGGGCTTCCTCGTCCTGCTGGCCCTCGTCGTCGGGCTCGCCGATCTCGATCCGCTGCTGATCGTCCTCGTGATGCTCGTCGGCTGGATCCTCGTCTCGCTGCTCGAGTACTTCGCGTGGCGCCAGACCCAGTCGGCCTTGTTGCGCGGCTTCGAGCCGGCGATCCCCGGCGTGCCCGTCAACGAGATGGTCGCCGACGAGGCGCCGCCCCCGCCGCCGCCGCCGCCTCCTCCTCCGCCCCCGCCGCCCGTCCCTCCGGCCGAGGAGGACACGTTCGTCGAGCCCCCGGCCGCCGAGCCGGAGTCACGAGAGGAGCCCGAAGGCGAGGCTCCCGGTGCCGATGAGCCCGGTGCGGCCGAGGGCACCGGCCCGACCGCATTCGCCACCGCGGAAGAGCCGCGCGCTGGGCATCGCCTGGACCCGCTGAAACCTCGGCCACGGCGCCGCTGGATCCTCTTCGGTTCGTACCAGCGGCGCGAGAAGTCGGCCGAGGACGACAGTGAAGCGTGAGGCTCACTTCCAAAGGTGCACAACGGGGAATCGCCGCGGTGGCCGTGTTGCTGCTCGCGGCGCTGGTCGGGCTCGCAGTCGCCTCGCGTGTTCGGGACTCGCCGTCGGCCGCGAAGCTCCCGGCACGTGTCGGTAACTGGTATCAGGCGCGCGCCGCGCCGCTGAAAGCCGACCTCGAGGGCACGACCACGGCCTGCGGCGTCGAGCTCGGTCGCCAGACGATGGGCCTCGCCGATCCCGTGCTCCCGTGCGGCGCCAAGATCTACGTCGGCTTTGGCGACGAAGACGTTCTGACGCAGGTGATCGCCACCGCGCCGGGGCCGGCGGGAACGCGCTTCGGGCTCACGCCGGCGCTCGCACAGAGCCTCGGGATCGAGCGCCCCGTCACTGTTCGCTGGAGCTACGCGCGCTAGCTCTATAGTGGAGTGGTGCTCGACCCTGTGCGTGGCCTCGTCGCACAATGTTGAACCAACATCACTGCATAGGGAGCCCGAGTCCGACTAGGCGTCCGGCTTAGGAGGCAGGGCACCCACCTGGCTCGTCCAGGTTCGCAATGCGGCGGGGCAACATCGGCAGGGTGGGGCACTTACCCTGCTCGGCTAGCCTGATTTCGATGATCGACGTAGCCGGAGATGCGACGCGCGGAGACGATTGGGCCTGTGTGCGCCTCGTCCTCGACGGGGAACGGATCGTGGACGCGGATGCCGACGGCCTCGACGCTTCTCTGGTCGGGCTGACGCTGCTCGAGGCGGCCGCAGTGCCCGGCGAGCGCCTCGTCGTGGACGCGCTCGCGAACGCGCTCGGGCCCGTTTTCAGGGCGGGCGCCGACCCTGAGCGGATCGCCGTCGCGATGAGCGGCGGCGTCGACAGCGCGGTGGCTCTGCTGCGGACGGGGCCTGGTGCGATCGGGGTCACGCTCCGGCTCTGGATCGACCCACGGGCGCCTGCGTCGGAGCGAGCCTGCTGCTCGCCCGAGGCCGTCATCGCGGCGCGCGAGACATGTCACGGGCTTGGCCTGCCGCATGTGACGCTGGATGCTCGTGAGTCGTTCCGCGCCGCGATCGTGCAGCCGTTCGTGGACGCCTACGCGCGCGGCGAGACGCCCAATCCCTGCACGCGCTGCAACGGAAGCTTCCGCTTCGCGCAGTTGCTCGCGTTCGCGCGACGTGCGGGTGCAGCGCGGCTGGCGACGGGCCACTACGCCCGAATCGTCGAGCACCGGGGCCGCACGCTCCTCGCCCGCGCGGTCGACCCGCAGAAGGACCAGACGTACATGCTCGCGCGGCTCGACCCGCGCCACCTCGAGCGAATCGTGTTCCCGCTCGGGGAGCAGTCGAAGGAGGAGACCCGCGCCGAGGCCGAGCGCGCCGGGTTGGCGGTCGCTCGACGCGCAGAGAGCCAGGAGGCCTGCTTCCTCGGCGGCGGCGACTACCGCGACTTCCTCGAGCGGCACGGCTTGGCTGGACGCGAGGGCCGCGTCGTCGACGAGGACGGCGAGACCGTCGGCACGCACGAGGGTTTCTGGCGCTTCACGCCAGGCCAGCGTCGTGGGCTGGGCGTCTCGACCGGCCGGCCGACGTATGCGCTCGGGAGCGATCCGGCCACGAACACCGTCGTCGTCGGTCCTCGAGCCTCGCTTGCGCGACGTGAGGTGACTGCGTCCGGGCGCCTCTTCGCCGCGGTCACACGGGGCGATGCGAAGCTGCGCTACCGCTCGCCGGCGGTCGCCGCCGAAGTCCAGGCGACTGGTGACGGCTTCCGCCTCCGGCTCGACGAGCCCGCATTCGGTGTCGCCGCGGGCCAGACGGCTGTTCTCTACGAAGGTGACGTTGTCGTCGGTGCGGGGCATATCACGGGGAGCACCCCATGACGCCGCCTGACGAGATCACACTCACCATCCCGCGCGACCGCGCGCTGTACGGCGTCGCATATCTCGTGCTGGGCGGGCTCGGCATCCGGCTGAATCTCACGATCGAGCTCCTCGAGGACCTCCAGCTCGCGCTCGAGACCGCACTGGACCGGGTGCGGGCAGACGCGGTGACGATCACGCTCCGCGTCAAGGACGGCGAGATCGAAGCGCTCGTCGGCCCGATGAGCGACGGCGTGCGGGCCGAGCTCGCCGCGGACGGTGGCGAGGAAGTCGGCCTTCGCCGGATTCTCGACACGCTCGTCGACCGCGCGGAGCTCGAAACGGCGGACGGCGGCGACTGGCTGAAGCTGACGAAGGCGGCGGGGACGGCGGAGGCGTGACCGACGTCGACGACCGAGCACTGCTCCGCCGCTACCACGAGGACGGCGACCTCGCAGCACGAGACCAGCTGATTGAGCAGTACATGTCACTCGTCCGTTCGCTCGCGCGGCGTTACGCGTACCGCGGTGAGCAGCTCGACGACCTCGTCCAGATCGGCGCAATCGGGCTGATCAAGGCGATCGACCGCTTCGACGTCGACCGCGGCGTCGAGCTGACCACGTACGCGACGCCGAACATCATCGGCGAGATCAAGCGCCACTTCCGCGACAAGGGCTGGTCGGTGCGTGTGCCGCGCGGGCTCCAGGAGCTGAACGTCCAGCTGTCGAAGCTGATCGAGGAGCAGACGGTCGAGCTCGGGCGCTCGCCGACGATTCCGGAGCTGGCGAAGGCGGCGGGTGTCGAGGAGGAGCTCGTCGTCGAGGCGCTCGAGAGCGGGCGGGCCTACAGCTCGGTATCGCTGTCGACCGGGGGCGGCCAGGACGAGGATGGCGAGCTCGACCCGCTCGAGTCGCTCGGGGCGGAAGAGCCGGAGTACGAGGTGTCGGAGGATCGCGCGATGCTTGCGCCCGGCTTCGAGGCGCTGGACGAGCGCGAGCGCTTGATCCTTCACCTGCGCTTCTTCAAGGGTCTGACGCAGTCGCAGATCGCGCAGCAGGTCGGAATCTCGCAGATGCACGTATCGCGGCTGATTCGGCGTGCGCTCGAGCGGATCCGGGAGGAGATCGCGGACGAGGGCGGCGAGGAGCCCGAGCCGAAGCGCGCCGCGGGCTGAGATCGACGGGGCCCTCTTTAAGGCACAGCCCACCTCCTCCCCGATGCGATCGTAATCGTGAAATTCGCACGCGTGTGAAACGCGAGTGCGCCAAAAGTGCGACTCGTACAATCACTCGCATGCGCACGAGCCCCGAGCTCCGGGACGGCTTCCTCTCGTTCTTCGAGTCGAAAGGTCACAAGCGGCACCCGTCCGGCTCGCTCGTCCCACCCGACTGGGACCGCTCGACCCTGCTCAACAGCGCGGGCATGCAGCCGCTGATGCCGTACTTCCTCGGCCGAGAGACGCCTCCCGCGCCGCTGCTCGCGACGGTGCAGAAGGTCTTCCGCACGCCGGACATCGACGAGGTCGGGCTCGATGGCACTCACCTCACGTTCTTCGAGATGCTCGGCAACTTCTCGTTCGGGCAGTACTTCAAAGCGGGGGCGATCGACCTTGCCTGGGAGTTCGTCTTCGACCAGATGAAGGTCGACCCCGACCTGTTCTGGGTCACCGTCTTCGCCGGCGATCCCGAGCTCGGGCTGGGCGAGGACGAGGAGGCCGTGCGCCTCTGGGAGGCGAAGGGCTTGCCGCCGGAGCGGATCATCCGGCTCGACCGCTCGCACAACTTCTGGTCGGTTGGCGGCCCAGGGCCCTGCGGGCCCGACACCGAGCTCTTCTATGACCGCGGCGAGGAGATCGGCTGCGGCCGCCCGACCTGCGCCCCAGGCTGCGAGTGCGAGCGCTTCCTCGAGTTCTGGAACCTCGTCTTCATGGAGTACGAGCTGCACGAGGACGGGACGGTCACGCCGCTGCCGAAGCAGAACGTCGACACCGGGATGGGCTTCGAGCGTGCCGCATCGGTGCTCCAGGGAGTCATTTCCGTCTACGACACCGACGGTTACCAGGCGATCATGGAGTGGATCGCCCAGGAGAGCGGGGTGGCGTACGGCGAGTCCGAGGCCGCGACCAAGGCGCACCGCATCCTCGCCGATCACGGCCGCGGAATGACGTTCCTCGTCGGCGACGGCGTGATGCCGTCGAACGAGGGCCGTGGCTACGTGCTTCGGCGCGTCGTCCGGCGAGCCGTCCAGCAGGCGCGCACGATCGGCCTGTCCGACCTCTGGCGGATCACCGACATCGTCGTCGAGCAGATGGGCTTGTGGTACCCGGAGCTCGTCGAGAACCGCGCCGTCATCAGCGAGACGATCAAGGCCGAGGAGGAGCGTTTTTCGCAGACGCTCGAGCGCGGGCTCAAGGTGTTCGAGGAGATCGCCGCGCGCGGGGCGATCAGCGGCGACGACGCGTTCACGCTCGCGGCGACGTACGGCTTCCCGGTCGAGCTGACCCGTGAGCTCGCGGTCGAGCGCGGCCTGGAGGTCGACGAAGAGGAGTTCTCGCGCCGCATGGGCGAGCACCGGGAGATCTCGCGTTCGACCGAGGCTCGCGCGGTCGGCGACATCGGCGGGCCGCCCACGGACTTCGCCGGCTACGAGAAGGTACAAACGCTCACTGCGATCTCGGCCTACAAGCAGCTCGACGAGCGCACGTTCCAGGCGAAGCTCTTCGAGTCGCCCTTCTACCCTGAGGGTGGAGGCCAGGTCACGGACCAGGGGTTCATCGAGCACGAGGCGACGGGATCGCGCGCGGTGCTGCGCGCTGGGGACCGGATCGGCGACGACCAGGTCCTGACTTTCGAGGGTGAGGGCTTCGCCGAGGGCGAACGGGTTCGCGCGGTCGTCGATTGGGGAACGCGTTTTCCGACGATGGCGAACCACACGGCGACGCACCTCCTGCACAAGGCTCTCCAGGACGTGCTCGGCGGCCACGTGCGTCAGGCCGGCTCCGCGGTCCGGCCGGACAAGCTGCGCTTCGACTTCACGCACGGCCAGGCGCTGACCGCCGACGAGCGCAAGCAGGTCGAGCGGATCGTCAACGAGAAGGTCTTCGAGAACCTGCCCGTGCACGCCTTCGTGACGCCGATCGACGAGGCGAAGAACCTCGGCGCGATGATGCTCTTCGGCGAGAAGTACGGCGACGAGGTGCGCGTCGTGGAGATCCCCGGCTTCTCGCGCGAGCTATGTGGCGGCACACACGTCCGCTGGACGGCCGAGATCGGCCCGTTCGTGATCACGTCCGAGAGCTCGGTCGGATCGGGCGCGCGCAGGATCGAGGCGCTGACCGCCGGCGAGGCGTACGCCTACCTGCATGGCAAGACGCTCGAGGCCGAGGAGCTGCGCGCCGAGACCGAGAAGTTGCGCAAGCAGGGGGCGAAGCAGGCGAAAGGCGCAAGCGCTGCGGACGTGACCGTGCTCGACGAGTCGAACGGGATCGTCACCGCCGAGGTGCGGGCGCTGAAGGGATCCGAGTTGCGCGACCTCTCCGACCAGCTCCGGCAGTCCAGGCAGGCCGACGCCGTGCTCCTCGGTTCGGTCGACGACGGGCGTGCCTACCTCGTCGTGAACATCGACTCCTCGAAAGTCGAGCAGGGCGCTGATGCGGTCGCGATCGTCAAGGAGGCGGCGAAGAAGATCGGCGGCGGGGGCGGGGGGCGTCCGAACCTCGCCGAGGCCGGCGGCAAGAACCCGGACGGGCTTGCGGAGGCCTACGAGATCGGACGGAGCGAGCTGGCGTCCACGCTCGGGTCGTGAAGGTGCTCGCTCTCGACTACGGCTCTGCCCGCACGGGCGTGGCAGTCTCGGATCCGACGGGCACCGTGGCGCGTCCGGTGGGCGTCGTCGAAGGCGCCGCGAGCGACGACGGTCTCGCACGTCTCGCCGAACTCGTGCGCGAGCACCGCGCCGAACGCGTCGTCGTCGGCAAGCCGCTGACGATGAAAGGCGAGGCCGGAGAGCAGGCCGCCGAGACGGAGCAGTTCGTCTCGCGCCTTCGCGACACTCTGGGCGTGCCCGTGGAGAGCTTCGACGAACGATTCACGACCGACCTCGCCGACCAAAGCGGAGGAACGCATCCGACGGACGCCCGGGCCGCGGCGCACCTGTTGTCCAGCTACCTGACGTGGTCGAGCAGCACGCGCCCGTAAAGCCGGCGGCGGCGCCGCCCGAACGCCCACCCGGGCCGTCGCGTGGGCGGATCCTGGCGCGGCGGGCGATCGCGCTGCTCCTGCTCGCACTCGGGCTTGCGTTCGTCGGCTGGGTCGGCCTCGCACTTGCCGGTGCGATCGGCGACGAGGGCGAGCCGAAGCCGAAGCCCGCCCCGATCGTCGCCGCGCCGGCCCTGAGGATCATCTTTCCCGAAGGCTTCACCCGCGCCCAGATGGCCGAGAGGATCAAGGCGGTGAATCAGATCGCGCGCCGCAAACGCAAGATCAACCCCAAGCTCTCACCGAAGGCGTACCTCGCTGCGACCGCGAGCTCGAAGATCCCGGGAAAGTTCGCCGGCGACCGGAAGCGGAGACAGCTCGAGGGGTTCCTCTTCCCGTCGACCTACGAGTTCGAACCGAAGACAACCTCCCGCCAGCTGGTGAACCGCCAGCTCGAAGCGTTCCAGGAGAGCTGGGGCAAGGTCGATCTCGCCTATGCGAAGTCGAAGAACCTGACGCCGTACGACGTCCTGATCATCTCATCGATCATCGAGAAGGAAGTGATCGCGCCGGAGGAGCGATCCCTCGTGGCTGCGGTGATCTACAACCGGCTGCACGACGGCATGAACCTCGGCATCGACGCGACCACGCGCTACGGATTGCACGTCCCCGGGACCGAGCCGCTCCTCGAGTCTCAGCTGCACAGCACGAATCCGTACAACACGAGAAATCCCAACATCAAAGGACTGCCGCCGACGCCGATTGCGAACCCGGGGCTCGACTCCATGCAGGCGGCGGCACACCCGGCGAAGGTCGACTACCTGTATTTCGTGCGCAAGCCGGACAACGTGCATCACTTCTTCACGGCGAGCGCCGCCGAGTTCCAGGCCTACGCAAACGCCCACGGCTTCGGGTGATCACCGGACGCACCCGGCTCGTGGCCCTGCTCGGGCACCCCGTCTCGGGCTCGTTGTCGCCGGAGATGCAGAACGTGGCCTTCATAGAGCGGGAGCTCGACTGGGCCTACGTCGCGTGTGACGTCGTTTCCGAATTGTTCGAGTTGGCCGTGCGCGGGCTTGCGGCGGCCGGGTTCGCCGGTGCGAACGTGACGACTCCACACAAGAAGGCGGCCGCTTCGCTGGCGGAGACGGATCTAGCCTCGGTGAACACGCTCGTCTTCGAGGAGGGCCGGATCCTGGGGCACTCGACGGATGCCGCGGTGCTCGCGGGGATCACCCCGGAGCGGCCGGCGATCCTGGGCGCCGGTGGTGCTGCGCTCGCTTTCCGATTGGCCCTGCCCGATGCGCGCATCTTCGCGCGCAATGCGGACTGGCCACCCGACATCCGAGACGCGGACCTGGTCGTCAACGCGACCTCCGAGCGAGACGGCGTCCTTGTCGACTTGGTCGAGGGACAGACCCTCGTCGACCTTCCGTATCCGGAGACGGCGACCGCGGTCGCGGCGCGGGAGGCGGGGGCCGACGTGATCAACGGCCTCGAGGTGCTCGTCGCGCAGGGCGCCGCGTCCTTCGAGCTGTGGACCGGAGTTCCGGCGCCGATCGAGATGATGCGAGGAGCCGTAGGCTTGTCCGCGTGACGCTTCGGCTGGCAACAGCGGGCGAGTCGCACGGCCCGTCTCTGGTGGGGATCCTGAGCGGCCTGCCGGCCGGGCTCGAGCTCGACCGGGACGCGATCGACGCGGATCTCGCGCGTCGCCAGCAGGGCTACGGGCGCAGTCCGCGCCAGCAGCTCGAGCAGGACCGCCTCGAGGTGATCGCCGGCCTCCGCCACGGCCGCACGCTCGGAACGCCGCTCGCGTTCCTCGTCCGGAACCGCGACCACGCGAACTGGGAGTGGGGGATGAGCCCGTGGCCGCCCGAGGGCGAGGCGTCCGGAAAGGGCACGAAGGCGGTCACGCTCCCTCGTCCGGGGCACGCCGATCTCGCGGGGACATTGAAGTTCGGTTTGGACGACGCGCGCAACGCGCTCGAGCGGGCGAGCGCGCGGCAGACGGCGGTCACGGTCGCGGCGGGCGCCGTTGCGAAGGCGCTGCTGGCCCAGATCGGGATCGACGTTGTCGGCTCGATGCTCGAGATGGGCGACGTCGACGCGGCCAGGGCGGACCGCGACACGGTCGGTGGCGTCGTTGAGGTCCGAGCGCGCGGCGTGCCGCCGGGCCTCGGCTCGTACGCGTCGAAGGAGCATCGCCTCGATTCGCGCCTCGCTGCGGCGCTGATGGGGATCCAGGCCGTGAAAGGGGTCGAGGTCGGCGACGGGTTCGCTCTGGCCGGCGAGCGCGGCTCGGCCGCCCACGACGAGATTTTTCGCGACGAACGCGGCTACTACCGTGAGACGAACCGGGCGGGCGGCCTCGAGGGCGGCGTCTCCAACGGCGAGGAGATCGTCGTCCGAGCGGCAATGAAGCCGCTGCCGACGCTGATGCGCCCCCTGCGCTCCGCCGACCTCGTGACCGGTGAGCCGGCCGAGGCGCTCGTCGAGCGCAGCGACGTGGCCGCGGTCGAGGCGCTCTCGGTCGTCGCCGAAGCGTCGGTCGCCTTCGAGCTCGCCCGCGCGGCCAGCGAGAAGTTCGGCGGCGACGCGATCGGAGACTTCGTCGCCGCGCACAGCGCCTACCTCGAACGCATCCCGTGGTCGGCGCGGTAAACAAGCACCTCGCGCTGATCGGGTTCATGGGCGCGGGGAAGTCGACGCTCGGCCGTGAGCTCGCTCGCCGTACGCAGCGTCCGTTCGTCGACACCGACGAGGAGATCGAGAAGCGCTTTGGCCCGATCGGCGAGTTGTTCGAACGCGGCGAGCCAGAGTTCCGGCAGATCGAGGAGCAGGTGGTCGCCGAAGCTCTCACGGGACCGACCGCGGTCATCGCCCTCGGCGGAGGTGCCGTGCTCTCGGAGGCGACGCGAAAGCGTTTAAGGCGCACCGCATTCGTAGCGTGGGTGACGGTCGATGTCGAAACGGCGTGGTCCCGTGTCCGCGACTCGGGCCGTCCGCTTGCACGACACCGTGAGCAGTTCGAACGTCTCTTCGACGAACGGGCAGTGCTCTACGACGTACTTGCACAAGGAACCGGACAGGACGCCGACGGTCTGCTCCTCGAGTCGCTCCATTTCATCTTTTCGAGCGAAATCGCCTGCGATGCCGCGGTGATCGCCGACGAACGGGTCGCCCAGCTGCACGAGCTACCGGTCGTCGGCCAGGTGACGTTGACCACGCATCTCGTTCCTGCGGGCGAGCAGGCGAAGACACCGGCTGTGGT
Organism: uncultured Actinomycetes bacterium; assembly: GCA_963794605.1. Taxonomy (GTDB): domain Bacteria; phylum Actinomycetota; class Thermoleophilia; order Gaiellales; family Gaiellaceae; genus VAXT01. The sequence continues at coordinate 300,680 of CAWCEN010000003.1, read as the reverse complement.
CGAGCGGCTCTGGAACGAGCTCGAGATCGGTCGTGACGATTGGATCGTGGGCTTCGGCGGAGGATCGACCACCGACGCAGCGGGCTTCACCGCGGCGACGTATCTCCGCGGCCTCAACTGGGTTGCGGTGCCGACGACCCTGGTCGGGATGGTCGATGCCGCGATCGGCGGCAAGACGGGGGTCAACACGGAAAGAGGAAAGAACCTCGCCGGCGCGTTTCACTTGCCGTGGGAGGTCCGGATCGATCCTCGCTTCCTCACGACGCTGCCAGCCGAGGAGCGCCGCGCCGGCATGGCCGAGGTTGTGAAGACCGGGCTTCTCGCACGAGAGGACCTCTGGGCGCTGCCTGACGAGGAGATGATCCGGGCCTGCGCTGCGTTCAAGGCCGGGGTCGTCCTCTCCGATCCGTACGAGCGAGAGGGGCGACGGGCGATCCTGAATCTCGGGCACACATTCGCGCACGCCCTCGAGGCCGGATCCGGCTATGAGCTGCGGCACGGTGACGCCGTCGCGCTCGGACTGCTCGCGGCTCTTCGCCTCTCCGGTCGACCCACCGACGTCGTCGAGGAGGTGCTCGCTCCCGAGCCGATCCGCGTCGACCGCGAGCGCGCCTGGGAGGCGCTCCTTCGCGACAAGAAGGGTCGGCTCAGGCTCGTACTGCTCGGGGACGAGGGCGGCTACGTGACCGAAGTTCCGGAAGCCGACGTGGCACGCGCGCTCGACGAGCTGATCGCCGACTAGTCTCCCGCCGTGCGCGTGGACGTCCTCAACGGCGTGAACTTCGATGTGCTCGAGCGACGCGACGCCTCGATTTACGGCGGACTCTCACTCCATGAGCTCGAGCAGCGCATCGAAGTGTGGGCCGGCGAGCTCGGCCACACGGTCCGCTGCCGCCAGACGAACAGCGAGGGCGAGTACGTGAAGTTTTGCCACGACTCACTCGACTGGGCCGAAGGCGTGATCGTCAACCCGGGCGCCTGGAGCCACTACAGCTACGCGATCCACGACGCGCTCGAGCTCTACGCCGGGCCAATCGTAGAGGTGCACCTCTCGAATCCGGAGGAGCGCACCGAGGTCTGGCGCCACGTGTCCGTGATCGCACCACTCGCGGCGAAGCGGATCATCGGGCGCGGCCCGGAGGGGTATCGCGAGGCGCTCGAGTTCCTGGGTGGAACCGCGTGAACGGCCGCGTCGACCGGCTCCGCGAACGACTCGAAGAGCCGCTCCTCGTCTCGAACCCGGCGAACATCCGCTACCTCTCCGGCCTCGAGAGCTCGAATGCGGCGCTCTTGGTCGAGCCCGACCGAATCCGTCTCTACACCGACTTCCGCTATGCGGAGACGGCCCGCGCCATCGAAGGCTTCGAGTTCGTCGACGCGAAGCGCGACCTGTTCCAGACGCTGTCCGAGCAGCTCTCCGGGAAGATCGGCTTCGAGGCGACCTCACTCAGCTTCGAGCGCTACTCGCGGCTCCACGCCGGCGGGATCGAGCCGGTCCCGCGCTACGGCCTCGTCGAGGAGCTGCGCGCGATCAAGGACGAGGACGAGCTAGACGCGATCCGGCGGGCGTCGCAGATCGCCAGCACCGCGTTCGAGCGCTTCGCGGACGGGGGCGACGTCATCGGCCGCACCGAACGCGAGCTTGCGTGGCGCTTCGAGCAGTTCCTGCACGACGCCAACGCGGAGGGCGTCTCGTTCCCCGTGACCATGGCGTCAGGTCACAACGCGGCCAAGCCGCACACCGAGCTCAGCGATCGCCGCATCGAGCCCGGCGAGACGCTGCTCGTCGATGCGGGCTGCATCGTCGACGGCTACTGCTCCGACTGCACGCGAACCTTTGCCACCGGAAGCCTCCCGGACGAGCTGAAGCGCGCGTACGAGGTGTGTCTCGACGCCCAGCTCGTCGCGCTCGAGGCGGTTCGCCCAGGCGCGTCGGGGCCGGGGGTCGACTCGGCCGCGCGCGACCGGATCGCCGCGGCGGGATTCGGCGAGGCGTTCGGACACGGCCTCGGACACGGCGTCGGCCTCGTCGTCCACGAAGATCCACGCCTGGCCCAGGAGTCGAGGAGCGTGCTCGAAGCCGGCAACGTCGTCACCGTCGAGCCGGGCATCTACCTGTCCGGCCTGGGCGGGATCCGGATCGAGGACCTCCTCATCGTCACCGACGGCGAGCCCGAGATCCTGACGACGTTCACGAAGGACCTGCTGACTCTCGACTAGATTTTCGCCGTGGCCGAGACCGTCAACACGAATCAGTTCAAGAACGGCATGCACATCCAGCTCGACGGTGGCGTCTGGCGCATCGTCGAGTTCCAGCACGTGAAGCCCGGCAAGGGCGGCGCGTTCGTGCGCACGAAGGTCAAGAACCTCGATACCGGAGCGGTCGTCGACCGCACGTTCCGCGCCGGCGAGAAGTTCCAGCGCATGCGCACCGAGGTGAAGAGCGCGCAGTACCTCTACGACTCCGGCGACGACGTCGTCTTCATGGAGGACGAGACGTACGAGCAGTTCTCGCTGCCGCGGCAGTCGGTGGCCGAGGAGCTCGCGTTCATTCCGCCGTCGACGCAAGTGCAGGTGATGACCGTGGACGGTAAGCCATCGGGCCTGCAGCTGCCGTCGTCGATCGAGCTGACCGTGGCCGAGACCGAGCCGGGGGTGAAGGGCGACACGGTCTCGAACGTGACGAAGCCCGCAAAGCTCGAGACCGGCGCGACCGTCCAGGTGCCGCTCTTCGTGAACACTGGCGACCGGATCAAGGTCGATCCGAGGGAAGGCCGCTACATCTCGCGCGCATAGCGCGCTCGCTCAGCTTCACGGGTGACCCCTGGTTCCCCCGTGGGCCCCCTCCTTGCGGGCGTAGGCGTCTTTCGCTCGTCTCAGGAGCCGGCAGAGGTTGGCTTGCTTCGAGCGTTCCCCTCTCGGTAGTCGGCCTCCCGTCGGGCAGAGCCCGACTCCGGCGGCGAATGGCGGTGGCTCTCGAGGAGTTTCGGGGCGTTACCCTCTCGGGTGCCAGCTCTCGTCGACACCACCATTAGGCTGCTCAGCCAGGAGCCGCTGGCCGGGCGGATGCCGACTGCCGACTTGTTCCGGCTGGCGGAGCTGCTCGACGGTGTCGGCTTCGCATACCTCGAGGTATCCGGAGGTGGGGTCTTCGACAGCGCTGTGCGGCGCGGCGTCGAGAGCCCCTGGGAGCGGATCCGCGCGCTCAAGGCTCGGACCAAGACGCCGCTCGGCATGGCGCTTCGCGGTCGCTTCTTAGTCGGCTCGCGCCCGGTCGGAGGCGACTTCGCGCGGCGCTTCGTCGCCAGCGCAGCCGAGAGCGGCATCGACGTCTTCCGCCTCGAAGACCCGCTCAACGACGTCTCCAACCTGCGCGAGGCGGGCGAGGCGATTGTCGCCGCCGAGCGCGAGTTCGACGCGGGCCTGATCTACAGCCCCGGGCAGGGCGGCGAGACGGAGCCGCTCATCGAGCAGGCGAAGAAGCTGCCGGAGCTCGGAGCTGCGCGCGTGCTCCTGCACGATCCGTCCAGCGCGCTCGAGCCGCACCGGGCGAACGAGCTCGTGGCCGCGCTCGCCGAGGGAAGCGGCCTTCCGGTAGGCCTCTACTGTCAGGGCGCCGGCGGCAGCGGGCTTGCGGCGGCGCTCGAGGCGGCGCGCGCAGGAGCCGACCTCATGGCTTGCGCCGTCTACCCGATCGCGCTCATGCTGCATCGCGTATCCGGCGAGTCGCTGGCGAGCGCGCTCAGCGGTGCGGGCATGGACACGGGCGTCGACGCCGCCGCGCTTTGGCACGCCGCGGAGCTGGTCGACGAGTTCATCGGTGACGACCCGGTGACTCCTCTTGCGCCGCGGATCGCCGTCCGTGCCGCGCAGCACGAGCTTCCGGCGGGCCTGGTCGCGTCGATCGACATGCGCCTGCGTGCGTATGGGGCGACCGACCGGCTGGACGAGGTTCTTGACGAGCTCGCCGTCATCCGCGGCGAGTCTGGGTCACCGCCGCTGGCCGCCCCGATCGGCCAGATCCTCGCGTCACAGGCAATCGTCCACGTCCTCTCCGCAACGCGCTACCAGACCGTCGTCGACGAGCTGCGCGACCTGCTTCAGGGCCGCTTCGGGACGCCTCCCGGCCAGATCGACAGCACGGTCCAGCGGGCCGTGACCCTCGTCGCGGGCGACGCGGACATGCGCGACGACCCGATCGTGCTCGACGAGCTGCGCGACGAGGCGAAGGGACTCGCGGCGAGTGAAGAGGAGCTCCTCCTGCTGGCGCTCTTCGGGGACGAGGCCGAGCCTCTCCTCAGGGCGATTCGCGAGCGCTCGAGCGGCGAGGAGTCGCTGCTCGGAGGCGGGGTCGACCAGACACGCGCCGAGCGGATCCGCGAGGTCGTGCGGATCGTCCAGGAGACGGGCATCGCGGAGATCTCGGTCGAGGAAGAGGGGACGCGGGTGTCGGTGCGCCGCACGGAGGAGCCGGCGCCGGTCGAGGCGGCCCCGGCGAGCGCAGGGGAGCCGCTCTCCACGGATATGTCTGTCGAGCCGGCCGTGGACGAACCCCCGACGGACGGAGCGATCCGCGTGGAGGCGCCGATGGTCGGAACCTTCTACCGGGCGTCGCAACCTGGGGCGCCGCCCTTCGTCGAGGTCGGCGACGCGGTCGCGGCGGGCCAGACGCTGTGCATCCTGGAGGCGATGAAGCTGATGAACGAGGTCAAGGCCGAGGTCGAGGGCGTTGTCCGAATGATCCACGTCCAGAACGGACAGCCCGTCGAGTTCGGCCAGGCCCTGTTCGACCTCGAGCCTGTGCTCGCCAGGCCGCTGGACGCTCTGTAGGTGTTCAACCGAGTCCTGATCGCGAACCGAGGGGAGATTGCGGTCCGTGTGATCCGCGCGCTCCACGAGCTCGGCGTCGAGGCCGTGTCCGTCTACTCGACCGCGGACGAGGGCGCGCTCCACACGCGGCTTGCCGATCGCGCAGTCTGCATCGGCCCCGCTCCGCCCGCCGAGAGCTACCTCCGCATCCCGTCGGTAATCGCGGCCGCGACGACGACGCGCTGCGAGGCGATCCACCCCGGGTATGGCTTCCTCTCCGAGAACCCGGCCTTTGTCGAGGCGTGCCTCGACAACGACCTCGTCTTCGTCGGACCGACGGCCGAGACGATGGCGCGCATGGGCGACAAGGCGGCCGCCAAACAGGAGATGGTTGCCGCGGGAGTCCCGGTCGTGCCGGGGACCGAAGGCGCCACGACGCTCGACGAGGCGCGCTCGGCCGCCGACGAAACGGGCTATCCGGTCCTGCTCAAGGCCGTCGCGGGGGGAGGCGGCAAGGGCATGCGCACGGTTCGCGACCCGGACGAGCTCGAGGGGGCGTTCCAGACCGCCGCCGCCGAGGCGCAGGCTGCGTTCGGCGAGCCGGGGCTCTATCTCGAGAAGATGATCGTCCCCGCGCGGCACGTCGAGATCCAGGTGCTCGCGGACGGCCAGGGCGGCGTGCTCACGCTCGGAGAGCGCGAGTGCTCGATCCAGCGCCGCCACCAGAAGCTGATCGAGGAGTCGCCGTCGCCGGCGCTCGACGACGAGATGCGCGCGCAGATGGAGGACGCGGCCGAGCGAGCGGCGCGGGCAGTTGACTACAAGAACGCGGGCACGTTCGAGTTCCTGCTCGGGCCCGGCCGCTCCTTCTACTTCATCGAGCTCAACGCCCGGCTTCAGGTCGAGCATCCGGTCAGCGAGCTCGTCACGGGAATCGACCTCGTGCGCGAGCAGCTTCGGGTCGCCGCGGGCGAGCGCCTGACGACGACGGGACGCGCGGAGCGGAGCGGCCATGCGATCGAGATCCGGATCAACGCCGAGGATCCAGCCCGCGAGTTCATGCCCGTCCCGGGGAGGATCGAGCGCTTTCGCCCGCCGCTCGGTCCCGGCGTGCGCGTGGACACGCACATCGAGGACGGCGTCGTCATCCCGCCGAACTACGACTCGCTGCTCGCCAAAGTGATCGTCCACGACGCCGATCGCCAGTCCGCGATCGACCGGGCGCTGCGGGCGCTTGCCGAGCTCGAGGTCGTGGGTGTGCCCACGACGGCGGCCGCGGCGCGCGACGTGCTCCGCACCGAGGAATTCGCCGCGGGCCGCTACTCGACGAGCTTCCTCGAGGAAGCGGGCCGCCGCTTGCCTGCGCTGACCGGCTGATGGCGGGTCGACGAGCAGCCCGGCGCACGGCGCTGTTCCTGCTCTACCAGTGGGACGTGACCGGCCAGCCGCTCGCGTCGTTGTACGAGGGCGAGGTCGACCCGTTCGCGCGCGACCTCGCCGAGGCGGTTGCGGCGCAGGCGGAGGAGCTGGACGAACGGCTCTCCGCCGCCTCCGAGGGCTGGCCGGCGGACCGGCTCGGGGCGCTCGAGCGCAATGTCCTGCGGATCGGGATCTTCGAGCTCGATCGCGGAGAGGTGCCGGTCGAGGTCGCGATCGACGAGGCGGTGACGCTCGCGAAGCGCTACGCGTCCGACGAGGCGGGGCGCCTTGTGAACGGGATTCTCGGGCGGATCGCACGGGAGCAGGTCGCGTGAGCTCGGCCGAGGAGGCCCTCAAGCGCGCCGAGGAGCTCCTGGAGCGGCTCGAGCAGACGCGCGAGCGGCTCGAGGCCACGCAGGATCCCGATCAGGCGATCGACCTCCTCGCCGAGCTCGCAGAGATCGCGAAGCAGGTCGAGGCCGAGCTCGAGCAGGCGCGCCGCGATGCCGCCGAGTAGGCATCGCTTGCAGATGCCGCTGTCAGGATGGCGGGCTCTGCCCGACATCCGTCTGAAATGACCGGCCGACCTACACCGAATCGAAGCGGGCGCTCTACGGTCGACGCGCACCGAGATCTGATCGAGGCGTACCTCGGGAAGCTCCCGTTTTCTGACGAACTGGGCGAGCTGACGGACGCGATGCGCTACAGCCTCGACGGCGGCGGCAAGCGGATCCGGCCCGTGCTCTGTCTCGCGACCGGCGAGGCCCTTGGCGCCGCGCCGACCGACCTGCTGCCGGCAGCGGCGGCGATCGAGCTCGTGCACACGTTCGGGATGGTCCACGACGATCTGCCCGCGCTCGACGACGACGATCTCAGGCGCGGGCGCGCGACCTCGCACGTCCAGTTCGACGAGGCGACCGCGATTCTCAACGGCGACGCGCTGCTGGCCCAGGCGTTCGAGCTTGCGCTGTCATATCCGACGGCGGCCGTGGCGCACGAGCTGTCCCGCGCGACGCTGGGCATGATCGGCGGGCAGTTCGACGATGTGCGCGGCGGCGACGGCGACCTCGCGCGACGCCACTCCCTCAAGACCGGGCGGCTCTTCGAGGCCGCGGTCGGAAGCGCCCTCGCAGTCGCGGATGTGCCCGAGGCTGACAGAGGTCCCTGGCGCAGCTTCGCCTCCGAGTTCGGCTTGCTCTACCAGGTCGTGGACGACGTCCTCGACGGCGACGGCCTCGCCGCGGAGCTCGGAAGGGACGGAGCGCACGACCTGGCGAACGAGCTGGAAACGCGCGCCCGCGCCCAGCTGGCGACCATCCCGGCGGACACGTCACTTCTGGACGAGCTGCTTTTGGGCCTAAAAAGGCGCGCAGCGGCGAGCTAGCCTTCCGCGAGTGCGCAAGCGGCTGGATGTCCTTCTCGTCGAGCGCGGGCTCGCCGAGAGCCGCGCGCAGGCCCAGGCGCTCGTGATGGCCGGCCTCGTCCACGGCTACGAGAAGGCCGGTCAGCAGGTTGACGAATCGGCGGAGCTCGTCGTCGAGCAGCCGCCGAGATTCGTCTCGCGCGGAGGTGACAAGCTCGCGCACGCGCTCGACGAGCTCGGTGTCGACCCGGCCGGGCGCGACGCCCTCGATGTCGGCGCCTCGACCGGAGGCTTCACGGACGTGCTGCTCCAGCGCGGCGCCGCGCGTGTGATCGCGCTCGACGTCGGCCGCGGCCAGCTCCATGAACGGCTGCGCAACGATCCCCGGGTGACCGTGCTCGAGCGCACGAACGCCCGCGAGCTGACCGAGCTGCGGTTCGCGCCCGACCTCGTGACCTGCGACGTCTCGTTCATCAGCGTTCGCATTGCGCTCCCGCCCGCGCTCAGGCTCGCGCAAGCCGGCTGGGAGGCGCTCGTCCTCGTCAAGCCGCAGTTCGAGGCGGGCCGGGAGGAGGTCGGGCGAGGTGGAGTGATCCGCGATCCCGAGGTCCAAACGCGCGTGCTCCGTGACGTAGCCGAGGCGGCTCTCGCGTGGCCGGCCCAGCTGCTCGGCGTCGTAGACTCGGGACTGCCCGGCCCGAAGGGAAACCGGGAGTTCTTCCTGCACCTCGTCCACCGCGAAGACCCCTCGTTGCCCGATGAGCTCGACGACTGGATCGAAGACGCCGTCAGCTGAGCCCGTTCACTCTGCGGCTGTCGTCACGCACGGTCATCCGGAGGCGATCGGCGAGGCGCTCGAGCGCCTGGAGCGCGTCGCGGCCAAGTGCGGCGTCGACCTGATCTATCCGCAAGACGAGGCGGCGAAGCACGACCGGCCGCCGGACGGCGACCTTGGTTCTGCCGACCTGGTCGTCGTGCTCGGCGGAGACGGGACGATGCTGCGCGCGCTCAAGCGCACGCTCGGTTCCGGCCCGCCCGTGATCGGCGTCAACTACGGCGCGGTCGGCTTCCTCACCTCGATCGCGGCCGACGACCTCGAGCCGGGGCTCGAGCGCGCATTCGGCGGCGAGTACCTCGTCGCGGAGCTGCCCACGCTCCAGGCCCATGCCGGCGACGAGGAGCACGTCGCAGTCAACGACGTAGTCATCGCGAGCTCGATCGTCGGGCGCATGATCGAGCTCGGCTGGGCGATCGGCGGGGAAGATCTCGGCGTCCTCGCGTGCGACGGAGTGATCTGCTCGACTCCCTCCGGCTCGACGGGCTACAACCTGTCGAACGGCGGACCGGTGCTCATGTGGGGGCTGGACGCGCAGACGGTGACCTTCATCGCCGCGCACTCCCTGCACGCGCGACCGCTCGTCGTGGCGCGCGGGAGCAATGTCGAGATCGACAACCGGACTCCCGAGGTACCGGCCCAGGTGCTCGTCGACGGCCGGCCCGTGACTCAACTCGCTGGCGGGGAGCGGGTGGTCGCGAAGCTCGGCGAGGAGCGAACGCGGCTCGCGCACCTACCCGAGGCGACGTTCTTCAGGAGATACAGAGAGACATTCGCGTCTTGACCAGGTTCATCACACAGCTATCGCGGAAGCAGTGTCGGACCGGTCAATGTGTCCCTTCGGCCAATTCGGACGCGTAGCGTGCTCCGTAGGCTCCGCATCGAGAACCTCGTCCTCATCCGGGAGGCCGATCTCGAGCCCGGATCGGGGCTGAACGCGATCACCGGGGAAACCGGCGCCGGGAAGACGATCCTCGCCCAGGCGATCGGGCTCCTGCTCGGCGCCAAGGGCGACGCGGCATTCGTCGGGCCGGGGGCCGAAGAGGCGTACGTCGAAGCCGAGTTCGACGTGCCGGCCGGGCTGCTCGAGGAGGACGAGCTCGACGCGCTCGCGGAGCTGAGGCCCGAGGACGAGGAGGGGCTCGTCCTGGCTCGGCGCGTGTTCGCCGACGGTCGGACGCGCGCCTACGCGTGGGGCCGCAGTGCCGCTCGTGAGGACCTGGCTGCTGCGGCTGAGCGCCTGATCGCGATGTCCGGCCAGTTCGAGCAGCGCCGCCTCGCGCGGCCGTCGTACCAGCTCGACGTCCTCGATGCCTTCGTCGGCGAGGAGCAGCTGCGCCTGCGACGGGAGCTGCGGGCCGCGTGGCGGGAGCTCGGGGTCGCTCGCCGCCGGCACGACGAGCTGAGCAGCGGCGCGGCCGACGCGGAGTCGCGGCTCGCAGAGTTGCGCGCGCTCGTCGAGGACACGGAGGGCCTGACGGACGACGCCGAAGATTCGCTCCGCGCAGAGCGGGAGCGGCTGCGCCACGTGACCGAGCTCGCGGATGCCGCTGCCCGTGCGGTGGCCGCGCTCGCTCCGGAAGAGGGGGAGGGGGCGAGCGCTCTCATCGGGGGAGCCGAACGGTCTCTGGCCGCCGTCGCCGGGATCGCGCCCGAGCTCGAGGTGGCCGCGCGCGAGCTTCGGGACGCGGAGCTCATGTTGAACGAGACGACGCTCGAGCTGCGACGGTTTCTCGACTCGCTGCAGGCAGAGCCCGATCGCCTGGAGCAGGTCGAGTCCGAGCTGGAGCGGATTGCAGATGCGAAACGGCGCTTCCGGTGCGAGAGCTACGCGGAGCTGCTCGCGCGAGCGGCCGAGGCGCGAGCCGAGCTGGCCGCATTCGCGGACGGCGCCGATCCTCTGGAGGCGGCGGCCGCTGGGCTGGCCGAGGCCGAGAAGCGTGCAAAGACGCTTACGGACCGGCTCTCCAAGAACCGGCATTCCGCGGCCGCGCCCTTCGCGACCGCGGTTGAAGTGGAGTTGCACGGCGTCGGCCTCGGTGAAGGCGAGTTCCGGGTGGACCTCGGCGAGCGCGACCCAAGCGCGACCGGCACGGACGAGGTCAAATTCCTGATCCGGCCCAACCCTGGGCTCGCGTTCGCACCGGTCGCCGAGACTGCCTCGGGCGGTGAGCTCTCGCGCATCGCGCTCGCGATCGCTGCAGTCGGGGGCGGCGCGACGATGGTCTTCGACGAGATCGACGCGGGAATCGGGGGCGAGACTGCCCACGCGGTGGGCGAGACGCTGCGCCGGCTCGCGGAACGCGCGCAGGTGATCACGATCACGCACCTGCCGCAGATCGCGACCGTCGCCGACCGTCACTTCAGCGTCCAGAAGATCCCGGGCGATCCGACGCACACTCGGATCGAGCAACTGGACGAGGACGGCAGGCAGGAGGAGGTCCGCCGTATGCTCGGGGGCCAGGAGTTCCTGCAAACGGTGCGATGACCACGCTGAGATCGTTCGTCGAGCACACGGGGCCGGCACGGCTCGACCGCCGGACCAAGAACCTCGCACGCCGGCTGGGACCGGACGACATCGCCATCATCGATCACACCGATCTCGACCGGGTCTCGGCCGAGGAGCTGATCGAGTCAGGTGTGCGCGTGGTCGTGAACGTGGCGCCGTCCCAGACCGGACGGTTCCCGAACCCGGGGCCGCTCCTCCTGGTGCGCGGCGGTGTTCGGCTGATCGACGCGCAGGGCTCGGCGCTGTTCGACGAGGTCGACGACGGTGAGCTGCTGACCGTGCGCGGATCGAGCCTCTATCGCAACGGCACGTGCGTCGCGACGGGGCGGGCCCTCGAGACGGAGGAGCTCGCGGCGGTGCTCGCCGAGCAGCAGACCCGGGTCACCGAGGCGCTCGAATCGTTCGCGGACAACACGATGCGCTACCTGCGCGAGGAAGGACGGTTTCTCTCGGAGGGGATCGACTTTCCGCCGTTGCGGACGCGTTTTCGCGACCGCCACGCGCTCGTCGTCGCCCGCGGGCCGGGGCACAAGCGCGACCTGAGGATCGTACGGCCGTACATCCGTGACTTCAAGCCGGTGTTGATCGCGGTCGATGGCGGCGCCGACGCGCTGCTCGAGGCCGGGTACCGGCCGGACGTGATCGTCGGCGACATGGACTCGGTGTCGGATCCCGCCCTCCGGAGTGGGGCGGAGCTCCTGATCCACGCGTACGAGGCGGGCGATGCGCCGGGCGCGGAGCGGGCTGAGCGCCTCGGGGTGGAATACGTGGTCGTTCCGGCTGCAGGCATCAGCGAGGACGTGGCGCTTCTGCTCGCGTACGAAAAGGGCGCCGAGCTGATCGTCGCCGTCGGGACGCACTTCAACATGATCGAGTTCCTCGAACGGAACCGGGCCGGGATGTCGTCGACGTTCCTGACGCGACTCAGAGTGGGGGAGCTGCTCGTCGACGCGAAAGGCGTCTCGCGGCTCGTCAGCCGGCAAGTCGGCGTCTGGCCGCTCGTGGGGTTCACGGCCGCGGGCCTGGGCGCAATCGTGGTCGCGGTCCTCGTCTCGCCGGACCTCCGTGAGCTCTTCGACCTGCTCGGAACGCGGCTCCTCGAACTCGTCGGCCTTCGCTAGGCGGCACACGGCTTCGGACCGGTACCCCCGACCTCCTCCCGGCGCGAAGCGCCTGTCCGCGAAGCGGACCCGGGGAAGGGGTCTGGGGAAACCGGGAGGTTTCCCCAGGGATCGGGAGACGTGGGAAGCGCAGTCCGGGATGGCGCCGGAATCGTGACAATCACCGAGCCGTGCGCATCGAGGCCCACACCGAGCTGATCGCGACCCGACCCGAAGTCTGGACGCTCCTCGCCGAGCCGCAGCACCTCGCCGACTGGTGGCCGGCCTACGCGTCGATCCGCCCCGATCGGCGCGGCCTCGCCGAAGGGGCCCGCTGGGAGGTCGTCCGGGGTGGGTCGATCGGCCTGCTCCGCCGACCCGAGTCGGTGGGCACCCTCGTCATCACCGCCGTCGAGTCCGAGCACCGCCTCGCCTGGCACGACGTCCAGCAGCGCTTCACCGCCGAGCTCCTGCTCGAGCCGGCCGCCGAAGGCATGACCCGCGCGACCCTGACCATCGACAGTCCCGGCGCCCGCGCAATACTCGAGGGCCTGCGACCACTGCCCCGCCAAGCGCTCGCCCGACTGCACGCCCTTTGCCAGACTGCTGCCACTCTGTAGAGGCCCATGTTCGATCTCCGCTACCACGTTGCATCCCTCGCCGCCGTCTTCGTCGCGCTCGTGATCGGCATCCTCGTCGGCGTCGCCATGAGCGGAAAAGTCGATGACGCCGAGAAGCAGAGCCTGAAGAGCGACGTCAACAGGCTCGAAGCGCAGCTCGACGCCGCGAGCGAGGGCCGAGCCAAGGTCTCCCGCGAGCACACGGCGGTCCGCGCGTTCATCAAGAACGCATACCCGATGCTGGTCGCGGACCGGCTGCCCGGGAAGCGCGTCGCTGTGCTCTTCGTCGGCCCAGTCGACGCCGGAGTGATGCAGCAGATCGAACAGGCCGTCTCCGATGCCGGCGGCCCAGCGCCGATGCGACTCCGAGCGCTCAAGGTCCCGATCGACCCGACGAACCTCGATGGGCACCTCGACGGCGATCTGGCCCAGTACAAGACTTCGGGCCTCGACGGCCTCGGACGCGAGTTCGCGCACGAGCTCGTGAACGGAGGCGACACGCCGGTCTGGGACGCGCTCACGTCGCAGCTCGTCGAGGAGAAGGCCGGCAGCTTCCGCAGGCCGGTCGACGGCGTCGTCGTTGCGCGCACGGTCAAGCCGCAGAGCGGGGCCACGGCGGCCTTCCTCTCGGGCGTCTACGCGGGCCTGGGCGACGCGGCGGTCCCGGCAATCGGCGTCGAGCCATCCGATGTCAGCCGGTCGGCGGTGCCGACCTGGAGCGAGGACGGGATGTCGACCGTGGACGACATCGACGCGCCGGCGGGACGGCTCGCGCTCGCGCTGCTCCTCGCCGGAGGCTCGGCTGGGAACTACGGCCTCAAGGCCGGCGCCGACGACGGGATCGTGCCCCCGATCGAAGCGCAACCGGGTGGCTGACCCCGCCGCGGTCCTCGTCGCCGCCCGCGACGAGGAGGGCACGATCGCGACGACGGTGGCGGCGCTCCGGGAGCAGTTCCCCGAAGCCGAGGTGATCGTCGCCGACGACGGATCGCGCGACGCGACCGCTGAGAAGGCCGAGCGGGCCGGCGCGCGGGTGCTGAAACTGCCCAGGCAAGGCAAGGGACAGGCGCTCACGCTCGGCGAGCGGGCCGCTCCGCCCGGGTCGCTCGTGCTCGCCGACGCCGATCTCGTCGGAGATCTCGGGCCGCTCACCCGCAACGGCGATGACCTGACGATCGCGGCGTTCGCCGAGCGCCGTGGCGGAGGCTTCGGCATCGCGAAGGCGGTGGCACACAAGCTGATCCACTCGCTCTCCGGGTTCCAGGCGCGCGAGCCGCTCTCGGGCCAGCGCCACCTGAGCGCGGCTGCGCGCGAGCGGACGTTCCCCCTCGCGGCCGGCTTCGGCTGCGAAGTGCGCATGACGATCGACGCTGCCCGAGCGGGCCTGAGCGTGTCGGAGCTCGTGCTCCCGCTCTCACACTCCGAGACCAGACCCGACGTCCGCGGCTTCGTCCATCGAGGCCGCCAGCTCGTCGACGCGGTCCTGGCGTCGGGCCCGCTCGCCGTCAACCACAGAGGGCTGCGTTTGCCCCTCGTCGGGTGGACGCTCGCGCTCCGTCGCGACCCGGCGGTCGTCGCGGTCGCCGCGATCGGCCTTGCCGACGACCTGTGGTCCGGGCCGGAGCGAGGCTTCCAACGACACCTGCGCACGGGCAACACGACCGGCGTCCTCAAGCTCGTCGGCATCCCGCTCGTGGGGCTCGTCGCCACGCGCAAGCTCTCGGGCGCGCTCCTCGTCGGGCTCACCGCCAACTTCGTGAACCAGCTCGACACGCGCCCGGGCCGCGCGCTGAAGGCTTATCTCGCCGCGGCGGTCGTCGTTGGAGCACCGACTCGAAGCGCCGTCTTCCTGCTGCCATACGATCTCCGCGAGAAGGTGATGCTCGGAGACGCAGGGTCGAACGCGCTGGGCGCGATGCTAGGCTTGAGTTCCGTGAGTCGACTCACGGGACGAAGCCGCTGGCTGGCGATCGGGGCGCTGGCCGCGCTGACCCTCCTCGGTGAACGTCGCTCTCTCGGCGCGCTGATCGAGCGCACGCCGGGGATCCGCACGCTCGATCGCCTCGGGCGGCCGGCGTGACGCCGACGAAATACGTCTTCGTCACGGGCGGGGTCGTCTCGTCCCTCGGGAAAGGCATCACCGCGGCGTCGCTCGGGCGCCTGCTCAAGTCGCGCGGCCTGAGCGTGCAGGTACAGAAGTTCGATCCGTACATCAACGTCGACCCCGGGACGATGAGCCCGTTCCAGCACGGCGAGGTGTTCGTGACCGAGGACGGGGCTGAGACCGACCTCGACATCGGCCACTACGAGCGCTTCGTCGACGAGAACCTCTCGCGCAACGCGAACCACACCTCAGGCTCGATCTGGTACGCGGTGCTGCGCAAGGAGCGGAAGGGCGAGTACCTCGGCTCGACCGTGCAGGTGATTCCGCACATCACGAACGAGATCAAGGAGCGGATCCGCCGCGCGTCCGACGCCACGCCGACGGACGTCGTGATCAGCGAGGTGGGTGGGACCGTCGGCGACATCGAGTCGTTGCCGTTCCTCGAGGCGATCCGCCAGTTCAGACGCGAAGCCGGCCCGGAGAACGTGCTCTACCTCCACGTCACGTACGTGCCGTTCGTCGATTCGGCCGGCGAGCTGAAGACGAAGCCGACGCAGCACTCCGTGAACGAGCTACGCCGAATCGGAATCCACCCCGACATCGTCGTCTGCCGCACGAAGGACGAGCTCGCGACCGACCTGCGCGACAAGATCGCGATGTTCGCCGACCTCGAGCCGCAGGCGGTCGTCGTGAACCGCGACGTGCCGGACGTCTACCTCGTTCCGGAGGAGCTCCAGGCCGAGGGGCTCGACGAGATGGTGTGCGAGAAGCTCGGGCTCGCGACGAAGCCGGCCCAGCTCGGCGAGTGGGCCGAGCTCACCGAGCGCATCGCCGAGCGCAGCGGCGAAGTCAACATCGGCCTGGTCGGAAAGTACGTAAAGCTGCACGACGCGTACCTCTCCGTGCACGAGGCGCTCAAGCACGCAGGCATCCATCACGGCTGCGGCATCCGCGTCAGCTGGATCGACGCCGAGGGCATGTCGCTCGAAGAGGCCGAGGCCGAGCTCGAGGGCGTCGACGGTGTGCTCGTCCCCGGCGGGTTCGGCTCCCGCGGGTGGGAAGGGAAGATCCTCGCCTGCCGGGTCGCCCGTGAGCGAGGGATTCCGTACCTCGGGATCTGCCTTGGGATGCACGTCGCGATCTCCGAGTTCGCGCGCCATGTCGTCGGGCTGGACGGTGCCAACTCGACCGAGATGGATCCGGAGACGCCATATGCGGTGATCGACCTCCTGCCCGAGCAGAAGGAGATCGAGGATCTGGGCGGGACGATGCGCCTCGGCGCGCAGGCCGTGGAGCTTGCGGATGAAACGCGCACGCGCGAGACCTACGGCGGCCAGGCGATCGTGCTCGAGCGTCACCGCCACCGCTACGAGGTCAACAACGACTTCCGCGACCAGCTCGTGAAGGCGGGCCTCGTCATCTCGGGCACGTTCCAGGGCGGCCGCCTCGTGGAGATCATCGAGCTGCCCGACCACCCGTGGTTCGTGGCGAGCCAGTTCCATCCCGAGTTCAAGTCCCGGCCCACACGGCCGGCGCCGCTCTTCCGCGAGTTCGTCGGAGCAGCGGCCGCACGTGCGGCAGACCGCACCTCGATGCAAGCCGTCACGAGCGCGTAGTCCGACCTAAGATCGCCGCGTGGCGCACGACGACGTCGTCTCGCTGTTCTCCGAGCTCGCCGCGGTACCGAGCCCGCCCGGGGACGAGCGCGCGGTTGCGGACCTAGTCGCCGAGTACATGCGCGATCTCGGCCTCGACGTAAGCGAGGACGATGCCGGCTCGCGGATCGACTCGAACACGGGGAATCTGTACGCGCGCGTCGAGGCGACCGACGGCGGGACGCCGCTCTTTCTCTGCGCGCACCTCGACACGGTTCCACCCCAGGCGCGAATCGACCCCGTGCTCGAGGACGGCGTGATCCGCAACGCGGCCGGGACGATCCTCGGCGCTGACAACAAGTCGGCGGTCGCGGTCATGCTCGAGGCAACGCGGCGGCTCCTGGCCGAGAACCGGCCGCACGGCGGGCTCGAGCTGCTCTTCACGCCGAAGGAGGAGGTCGGCCTGTACGGCGCAGCGGCGTTCGACCACGAACGCCTGCACGCGCGGATCGGTTACGTCTACGACCAGGCCGCTCCGATCGGGGAAGTGATTCTCGGTGCGCCGTACTCGCACTCGATGGAGGTGAAGCTGCACGGACGCGCCGCGCACGCGGGCATGTACCCGGAGGAGGGCCGCTCGGCGATCGCAGCGGCGGCGAAGGCGATCGCTGACTTCGAACTCGGGCGCGTGGACGAGGAGTCGACCGCGAACGTCGGGCTGATCAGTGGCGGAACCGCCGGCAACATCGTCCCGGAGTGGTGCACGTTCATCGCCGACGTGCGCTCGCACGATCCGAAGAGGCTCGCCGACCTCGTGCGCGAGATGCTCGAGTCGATCACGTTCGCGGCGAGCCTCGAGGACTGCCAGGTGGAAACCAACGTGCACAAGAGCTACAACGGCTATCGGTTCAGGCGCGACGACGATGCGGTGCGCATCGCCGGCTCGGCGCTCGAGCGGTCTGGGTTCGTGCCGTCCTTCACGCTGAGCGGCGGCGGGGCGGACGCGAACGTCTTCAACGAGCGCGGCCTCGCCTGCGTCAATCTGGCGAACGGCATGGCCGAAATCCACACACCCGACGAGCACATCGCGGTGGCCGACCTCGAGCGGATGGTCGACGTCACGCTTGCGCTCGTGGACGTGGCCCGCGAGACGGATGCCGCTTAGCCTGCGGCGCGGGACCGTGAGCGCGATCGTCGAGGAGTTGGATGGGCTCGCGCGGATCGAGGTCGACGGCGAGCCGTGCGTCGCGTACCCGCGGCTGACCGGCCCGGTCATGGTCGGCGACGACGTGCTCGTGAACGTGCAGGCGCGGGAGCTCGGGCTCGGGTCGGGCGGTTTCGACGTCCTCCACGCAAACCTCACGCGGGGGCTCGGTCTCGGCGCCGCGCCGGGTGCTCACGTGATGACGCTTCCGTACACGCCCGTGCAGGCGGCCGTGCGCTTCGTGGAGGAGGACGGCGAGTTGGCCGAGAGCCTGGGCGGGATGCCGGTCGTCTGCTGTTCGCTCCATTCGCAGGTCGTCCCGGCGGCGGCCGGCGTGGGTGAGGGGGTGAGAGTGGCGTACGTCCAGCTCGCCGGCGGGGCGTTGCCGGTTGCACTTTCCGATTCGGTTCGCGCGTTGAAGGCGCTTGGGCTCATCGAGACGGCGATCGCGGCAGGCGCGTCTGTCGGCGGCGATGCTCAGGCGGTCGGGGTCGCGTCAGCGCTGGCGTGGGCGGCGGCGCAGGGCTTCGACATCGCGATCTGCTCGATCGGTCCTGGCATCGTCGGTACTGCCTCGCCGCTCGGCCACGGAGGGCTGGCGGCTGCGGATGCGGCCAATGCGGCGAGTGCTCTGGGCGGCTCACCCGTGCTCGCGGTGCGGGTCTCGGAGCGTGACGCGCGGGAGCGTCACCGGGGCGTGTCCCATCACACGCGCGCGGTGCTCGAGCTCGCGATCGGGCGGCGGACCGTCGCGTGGCCCGCGGGCCTTGAAGCGCCGGACTGGCTCGGGAAGCGCGAGGAGGTGGACGTGTCCGGCTGGCAGGACGCGTGTGAGGGGTTGCCGCTCCAGCACATGGGACGCGGCGGCGACGACGATCCGTGGTTCTTCGCGTCCGCGTTCGCGGCGGGCAAGGCTCGCGCGGGCCAAGCTCGGGTAGATCGCTTCGCCCTCGACGAGCGCAAGCCCATTGAACGTCTCCCGCAGGCCTGACCCTTTCGGACATTGCACCCGGGGCCGGCCGCGAGCCACCCACCACTTTCGATCCTATCCGCGTAAATCACGCGTGTCTGCAGCGAGAATGCCCCGAGAGTGAGAAATGTAATGTTGCCCGGCTCGCGATGAAGATCGGCGTCGCCAAAGAGATCAAGTCCGACGAATACCGCGTCGCGCTGACGCCGGCGGGGGCGCGCGAGCTCGCGGACGCGGGCCATGACGTGCTCGTCGAGCAGGGCGCCGGAGAAGGCAGCGCGTTTCCCGACGAGGCGTACGAGGCAGTGGGCGCGCACATCGTCTCGGTCGACGACGTCTGGGGCGACGCGGAGCTCCTGCTCAAGGTCAAGGAGCCGATCGACGTCGAGTACAGCCGTCTGCGCGACGGGCTCGTCCTCTTCACGTACCTGCACCTCGCCGCGGACAGGGGGCTCACGAACGCGCTCGTCGAGAGCGGGATCTCGGCTGTCGCCTACGAGACCGTCGAGACGAGCAACAGAGCCTTGCCTCTGCTCGCGCCCATGAGCGAGATCGCCGGCAGGCTCGCCGCCCAGGCCGGCGCCTACTTCCTCGAGAAGCCGCTCGGCGGCCGCGGCCTCTTGCTCGGCGGAGTCCCCGGCGTCGCACCGGGCCAGGTCGTCGTCATCGGCGGAGGAATGGTCGGCTACAACTCCGCCGTCATCGCGCTCGGACTGGGCGCGAACGTGACGATCATCGAGCGCTCGATCGACCGCATGCGCCACCTCGAGGAGGTGCTGGGCGGCCGGGTCACGCTTCTCATGTCGTCGAGCCTCCAGATCGAGGAGTCAGTCGCACACGCCGATGTCGTGATCGGGGCGGTGCTGATCCCGGGCGCGGTTGCGCCGAAGCTCGTCACGCGGGCGATGGTCGCCGGGATGAAGGAGGGCTCGGTGATTGCGGACGTCGCGATCGACCAGGGCGGCTGCTTCGAGACGTCGCGCCCGACCACGCACTCCGAGCCCGTCTACGTCGTCGACGGGGTGACGCACTACTGCGTCGCGAACATGCCCGGCGCGGTGCCGATCACCGCGACGAAAGCACTGACGAACGTGACGCTCCCGTACGTCGAGGCGATTGCGACGCACGGCCTCCCCGAGGCGGTTGCCCGTGACCCAGCACTGGCGCGGGGCGTGAACGTGCTCGACGGCAAGATCACCTACGAGGCCGTTGCCGACGCGCACGACCTCGACTACGCACCGCTCGAGGACGTCCTCCCGCTGTCGCCGGTCTGACGGGCTACGAGCTTTCGGGCTGTGGCTTCTTGTCCTGCTGGGGGAAGAGCTTCACGACGAGCCACGTCACGCCTGCCGCGAGCGAGATGATCACGACGACGAAGACGATGAGGCCCAGCAGTCCGAGGGCGGTGTCCATGACCAACCTAGAATAGCCCGATGTCCCGCGCATGCGTCATCGTGCTGGACGCGGTGGGCGCGGGAGAGCTTCCCGACGCAGCCGAGTTCGGCGACGAGGGATCCGACACGCTCGGCAATGTCGCGCGGGCGGTCGGAGGGCTGGACCTGCCCAACCTCGAGGCCTTCGGGCTCGGCAACGTCAAGCCGCTCGAGGGCTGCCCGCCGCAGCCGGGTGCGCCGGCGGTCGCGGGCCGCCTCGTCGAACGCTCGAAGGGGAAGGACACGACGACCGGCCACTGGGAGTTGATGGGCATCGTCACGCCGCAGGCGCTGCCGACGTACGCGCACGGGTTCCCGTTCGAGGTGATCGACCCGTTCATGCACCGCACCGGCCGCGGGGTGCTGGGGAACAAGGCGGCGTCGGGCACCGAGATCATCGAGGAGCTGGGGGAGGAGCATCAGAGGACCGGCAAGTGGATCGTCTACACGTCGGCCGACTCGGTCTTCCAGATCGCCGCGCACGTCGACACGATCCCGCTCGATGAGCTCTATCGCGGCTGCGAGATCGCCAGGGAGATCCTCACGGGCAAGCATGCTGTCGGCCGCGTCATCGCGCGACCGTTCGAGGGCGAGGCGGGCAACTACGTGCGGACGCCCGATCGCCACGACTGGTCGCTGAAGCCCGCGACGCCGAACTACCTGACGCTCGTGCGCGAGGCCGGGAAGAAGGTGCACGCGGTCGGAAAGATCCGCGACATCTTCGCGGGCGTCGACATCGACGAGTCTCATCCGACCCGGTCGAACGTCGACGGCATCAACCAGACGGAGAAGCTGCTGAAGGAGCTAGACGAAGGCCTCGTCTTCACGAATCTCGTCGAGACGGACATGCTCTGGGGCCATCGCAACGACCCCGTCAACTTCCACCGCTGTCTCCAGGACTTCGACCGCCGGCTGCCGGATCTGCTCGCGGCGCTGCGATCCGGCGATCTGCTGATCATCACGTCAGACCACGGCTGCGACCCGACGACGCCTTCGACCGACCACTCGCGCGAGCACGCCCTGCTGCTCGCGTACGTCGAAGGCAAGAACGCGGCGGGCAGGATCCACGAGGGCGAATTCGCAGACGTAGGTGCGACCGTGAACGCATGGCTCGGCGGCAAGGCCCCGCGCCGCGGGATCCCCGGCGAGACGATCGTCGAGAAATAGCGTGTGATCCGCCCTGCGGAGCTGATCGAGCGCAAGCGGGACGGCGGGAGCCTCACCCCGGCCGAGATCGGCGAGCTAGTCCTCGGTCACGCGCGCGGCGAGATCCCGGACTACCAGCTCGCGGCGTTCTGCATGGCCGTCTACTTCCGCGGCCTGTCGGCCGACGAGACGCTCGCGCTCACGAACGCCTTCGTCGAGAGCGGCACGACGCTCGACCTCCGGGGCGAGCTCGGACGACTGGTCGTCGACAAGCACTCGACCGGCGGCGTCGGGGACAAGACCTCGATCGTCGTCGGCCCGATCGTCGCGGCCTGCGGCGTCCCGTTCGGGAAGATGAGCGGGCGCGGTCTCGGGCATACCGGCGGGACGCTAGACAAGCTCGAATCGATCCCCGGCTTCCGCGTCGAGCTCTCGAAGGAGGAGTTCGTCGACCAGGTTCGCGACATCGGCCTCGCGATCATCGGCCAGACGGACGACCTCGTGCCCGCCGACAAACAGCTCTACGCGCTCCGCGACGTCACTGCGACCGTCGACAGCATTCCTCTGATCGCGGCGAGCATCATGTCCAAGAAGATCGCCGCCGGCGCCGGCGCGATCGTGCTCGACGTCAAGGTCGGTGACGGCGCTTTCATGAAGTCCCTCGAAGACGCGCGGATGCTCGCCGAGCTGATGATCGAGCTCGGACGGGGAGCCGGCCGCCACGTCGTCTCGCTCCTGACCGACATGCACCAGCCGCTCGGCTGGGCGATCGGGAACGCGGTCGAGATCCGCGAGGCGCATGCGCTGCTCGCGGGCGAGGAATCCCCTCCAGACGTGTTCGCGCTCGCGGTTCAGGCGGCGGGACGCCTGGTCTCGCTTTCCGACCTCGGCGTCGACGCGGACGAGGGCGCCCGCCGCGCAGAGCGCGCGATCGAGGACGGGTCAGCCCTCGCCGCGTACGAGCGCTGGATCGAGGCCCAGGGCGGCGATCCTTCGCTCGAGGCGCTGCCGGACGCGCCGGTGCGCAAGGAGCTCACCGCCGACCGGGCTGGGTTCATCGCAGCCGTGTCCGCCCTCGGCGTCGGCCGTGTCGCGCTGGAGCTGGGCGCGGGACGGCGCACCAAGGAGGATTCGATCGACCATGCGGTCGGGATCCGCTGCTTCGCGAAGCGGGGCGACGTGGTCGAGCCGGGCCAGCCGCTCGCCGCGATCCATGCTCGCGACGACGCCAGCGCAGAGGAGGCAGCCGAGCAGATCCTCCCGCTCATCGTGATCTCGGACGAGCCGCAACCGCCCCGCCCGATCGTGCTCGAGACGCTGGCCTAGACCCGCAGCCTCGTCGCTACGCTGGCGGCGTGCCGGAGTTGCCAGAGGTCGAGACGATCCGGGCCGGGCTCGAGCCTAGCCTGGTCGGCAGGACCTTCGATCGCGTCGAGATCTCGGACCACCGGCTGACCCGGCCCACCGATCCGCGCGAGGTCGCTGCCGAGCTCGAAGGAGAGCAAGTCGCCGCCCTGGAGCGGCGTGGCAAGTATTTGGTTGTTCGGTTCGAGACGGGTCGGGTTCTGCTGATTCACCTCCGGATGACGGGAAGCCTGCGCCTGCTCCGGGACGAGGACGACGACGACCCGTACCGCAGAGCCGTCGTCAACTTAGACAACGGATCGGACGTTGCGTACCGAGACGTCCGGCGCTTCGGTACGTGGCTCCTGCTCGAGCCCGGCGACCTCGAGCCGTACCTCGCGGCCAAGGTCGGCGCCGAGCCGCTCGGGAGAGCGCTGACGGCGCGGTCCCTGACGGATCGACTCGCCCGGCGGCGCGCGCCGCTGAAAGCTGTCGTCCTCGACCAGCGCGTCTTCGCAGGAGTCGGGAACATCTACGCGGACGAGGCGCTCTGGTGGGCACGCCTCCATCCGCTCCGCCCGGCATGCGAGCTGACGCAGAAGGAGCTCGAGACGCTCGTGCGAGGAATCAAGCGAGCCCTTCGGCGCGGCATCGCCCACCAGGGCGCGACACTGCGCGACTACCGCAACGCCGACGGCGCCGCCGGAGAGATGCAGACGGAGTTCCGGGTCTACGGACGCGACGGCGAGCAGTGCTTTCGCTGCGGCCACGCGATCGAGAAGACACGCGCGGGCGGGCGGGGAACCTGGTACTGCCCGAACTGCCAGGTCTGAGCAGGCTCGCCTACAATGGGCCTTGAAGAGGCGCCCAGAGCTGACGCTCTAAGGCCGCCTTTCAGGGGCTCGGTACACATGACGAAGACACTGCGGCAGACGACGATTGCCCTCGCGACCTTCGCGGCACTCGCGGCCGTCGTCGGCGCGGGAGCGGGCACGACGCGAGGCCACGGCCCGGAGCTGTCGGTGCGCTGGCAGGCCCCCACGCCTCGTGACGGTAAGGCGTACGCCGTCAAGGCCGGCGAGCCCCTCACGTTCGAGCTCTCCGCAGCCCCGGGGTCCGCGATTCGAAGCCGGCGGCTCCCGGCCCGCGTCTTCTTCGCCGCGTCGTCGGGCCGGGCGAGGTCCGGTGGACTCCGTCCGCGAGCCAGGTCGGAGAGCACATGCTCACCTTCGGCGCTCAGAAGGGGAGCCGGTACGCACGGCCGCGAAGCTTCCTGGTCTACGTGCTGCCCGCGACCCCCGCCGGGCCGCACGATGAGTTTCCGCTGGGCGGGATCAACGGCATGTCGCGGTACGCGGAGGTGTACGCGGATGTCTCTGCGCGGGCGCACCCGAGCTCCCGCGCGAAGGCGCTGATTCGTCTGCGGCAGTACACGCCCGAAGGGACTACGAACGTCGTCCCAACCCTGAGCGGCCGGATCAACCAGAACGGCGAGTACTGGGTTCGCGTGCGCCTACCGATGCTTCCGAACGGGCGTACCGGCTGGGTTCCGCGTCGGATGATCGGGCCGTACAACGAGATCCGGACGCACCTCGTCATCGACCGGCGGCTGTTCACGGCCACGCTCTACCGGAAGGGCCGCGCGGTCTTCACCACACGCGTCGGGGTGGGAAAGTCGTACTGGCCGACGCCCGCCGGCGAGTTCTACGTGCGCGAGCGAATCACGGGCTTCTCGGATCCGATCTACGGGCCGATCGCCTTCGGCACGAACGCCCGCTCGGCCGTACTGACGGACTGGCCCGGCGGAGGGTTCATCGGGATCCACGGCACCAACCAGCCGGAGATCCTGCCCGGTCGCGTATCGCACGGCTGTGTGCGCATGCCGAATGCCGCGATCCTGCGGCTTGCGCGGCTGATGCCGCTCGGCACGCCGGTCACCATTCTCTGACGCCCCGGCTACGATGGTTCCGGGCTCAGGCCCGGGGGCACATCGACCGATGACTTCTGGATGGACACTCTGCGGCGTCTACTTGCGGTAACGCTCGCGATTGCGGGTGCGACGGTGCTCGTCCCCGCTGCCGCCACGCCTGCGCAGGATGAAGTCGTCTCGTGGACGAGCCCGACGCCTCGTGAAGGTGTAGTCCTGGGTGTTTCGGCGAAGACGACGCTTTCGTTCCGCCTGGCCGCGAGCTCGGACGGTTCGGGCGACGCGCTTGCGATCCGGGACTCGACCGGTGCGCCGCAGGGCGCGGTCCTCCGGCACGCTGATGGGAATCCAGCGAGCGCCACCTACACGTGGAGGCCGTCCGCTGCGCAGATCGGCGCGCACCGCGTGACGTTCACCGTGGGCTCTAGCGCCGGCACGGCGACGCGCACGCTGGTGATCCGGGTCGGTCGCGCGAACAGGCCGCCGCCCGGCCGACCGAATCCGGCAGGCGTTTACCCGCAGCAGCTGCTGCTCAGCGATCGAGGATCGGAGACGTATCGCTGGGCGTTCGTGCGCCACCGCACACTTGCGCGCACCGGCCCGTCACGTTCGGCTCGCGCGATCACACCGATCACCTTCAGGACGCCCGAGCTCTACCGGAATGCGATCCTGGCCCTGGACCAGGTCACGTACAAGGGCGGAAAGGGGTGGGTCCGGATCCGGCTCGCGGTCCTGCCGAACGGCACGACCGGATGGGTGCCACGCGGCGCCTTGACCGCCTTCCAGAAGGTGCACACGAGGATGGTGATCGTGCAGCGGTCGCTCAGGGCCACGCTCTACAAGCGCGGCAGGCCCATCCTCTCGGCGCGGATCGGCGTCGGCCAGCCTCAATGGCCGACACCGCGCGGCGAGTTCTACGTGCGCGAGAAGCTCTCCGGCTACTACGCGCCCACGTACGGCCCGCGCGCGTTCGGGCTGAACGCGAAGTCGTACACCCTGACGGACTGGCCCGGCGGCGGCTTCATCGGGATCCACGGGACGAATGAGCCGCAGATCCTGCCCGGGCGCGTTTCGCACGGCTGCGTCCGCATGCGGAACCCGGCGATCCTGCGGCTCTTCCGGCTGATGCCGCTCGGGACGCCGGTCAGCATTCGCTGAGCTCGAGGTGTTTCCGGCGTCTCGGACCGGGGCAGGTACAGCCCCATGGCCAGCGTCAGCCACGCCAGCGACAGGGCCGAAGAAGCGGTCCGCGGAACGTGGGGCCGTCGATTCGCTCGAACGGGCTTCATTGCCCGCGGGTTGATCTACGGGCTCGTCGCGGCCCTCGCGCTCCTGGTCGCGTTCGGGAAGCGCAGTAAGCCCGAGGATCAGGAGGGAGCGCTCCAGACGGTCGCGCAACAGCCCTTTGGCCGCTTCCTGCTCGGCGTGCTCGCCATGGGGCTCGCCGCCTTCGCGTTCTGGTGCTTCGCACGGGCGATACTCGGCGAGAAGCTCGAGACCAACGAGGATGTCAACGCCTTCAAGCGGCTCGGCTTTGCCGCTCTCGGGCTCCTCTACGGGGGCCTGTGCGTCATGTCCGCCGCGATCGTGGTCGGCGCTGTCGACGAGTCCACGAGCGGCGGCGGGAAGAAGGAAACGCGGGCTACGAGGATCGCGCTCGAGCAGCCGCTGGGGCGCTACGTCGTGATCGCGGTCGGGCTCGGAATCGTCGTGGGCGGCCTCGTCCTCGTGTACTTCGCTCTGACCCGGAAGTTCCGCAAGGAGCTCAAGGAGGGCCAGATGGGCAAGACCGAGCGCAGGTGGTACACGGTGCTCGGAGTCATCGGGTATCTCGCTCGCGGCGTGGTCTTCGCCCTGGCCGGGCTCTTCGTCGCGCGCGCGGCTTGGCAGTACGACCCGCAGGAGGCGGTCGGGCTCGACGGCGCCCTGGCCAAGCTCGCGCACGCCGACTACGGGCCGCTGCTGCTCGCCTGCACCGCGGCCGGCCTGCTCGCGTACGCGCTCTTCTGCCTGGTCGAGGCGCGCTACCGCGAGGTCTAGCCCCGCAGGAAAGTTGACCTACCTGGGTCAGGCGAAGACATGCGGTCCTGAGCGAGTCTTCTGCCATGTTCCTCGACCAAGTGCATTTCGAAGTCATCGACTACGCCGCTGCCGTTCGCCTCACCGAGCGCCTCGGCCAGACGTGGACTGCGGGGCTGCTCGGCGGTGAGCCGTACGTCGTCGCCGCAGCCGTCTCGTCCGAGCCGAGCGATCTCGCGACGCTCCTGCGGAACGTCCAGGCGTGGATTGGCGAAGAGTCGTTGTACGCGATCCGGTTCATGCTGGACAACGAGATCTATGTGCTGGCGGCCGGTGCCGACGACTGGAAGACGCCGTCCTTCTTGATCCCCGTCGAAGAGATCGACGAGGTCGACGAGGTCGAAGAGTCGCCGCGCGCCGCCTGAGCTTTTCGGCGAAGCCGAAAAGTGAGCGCCGCGGAGCGGCGCGAACTCGACCAGGGAAAGCAGACCTCTGAGAGCGGTGTGTGCAGCGGGACCCGGCTCTACACTGGGGTCGATGGCGGGGCGGGGCTACAAGACTGAGGCCGTCGTCCTGCGTTCGCTCCGGTTCGGGGAGGCCGACCGCGTCCTCCACGTGTACACGCTGGAGCGCGGACGTGTGGGCGCCGTCGCAAAAGGGATTCGACGGACGAAGTCGCGCTTCGGGGCGCGCCTCGAGCCGCTGAGCCACGTCGAGCTGATGCTCCACCAGGGAAGCGGCGAGCTCGGGACCGTGACCGGCGCGTCGCTCGTGCGGGCGCACCGAGGGGCCCGCGAGGAGCCGTACCGTTTGTCGGTCGGGCTCGTCGGGCTAGAGGCGATGCTGCGCCTGTTCACGGAGCAGGAGCGGAACCCGCGCGCGTTCGAGGCGCTGACTCGGTTCCTCGACGTGTTGGACGACGCGGAGGTGCAGGCGACGGAACCGGCGCTCGACCCGCTCGTCCTCTCGTTCCAGCTGAAGCTGCTTTGGCTCTCGGGCTACCTGCCGCACCTGACGAGCTGTGCGGAGTGCGGATCGGAAGGGCCGCTCGTCGGCTACTCGCCCGGTGCGGGCGGTGCGGTCTGCGAGAACTGCGGTGCAGGCTCGCTCCCGCTTTCAGCCGAAGGCATCGCGGGCATCGAAGGCCTGCTCGGAACGCCTCTTGCCGACGCAGCGATCTCGACTCGGGCCGCCCGCGAGGCGCTGCGCGTGATCACGTCGTCGTACGAGTACCACGGCGGCTTCCGCCTGCGCACCCTGACCGCCCGCGCCTAGTCCGAGCGGGACACGTTCCAGGGTCAGGCACACGGCCACGGCCGGAGAGGCCGTGCCGGTGTCGAAAGCTGCTGCACCTGCCGCCCTGCGCAGGCCGAACGGACATGGCCCAGTGTCTGACACTGGGACTTGGCCAAAAGGGGCAGTCCTTTTCGGCAAACCGTGAGCTCGGCGGGCTCGCCCGTCGAGCACGATCCGTAGTCTTCGCCGCGTGAACTTTCAGGACATGATCGGCACCCTGAACGCGTACTGGGGCGAGCGCGGCGCGGTGATCATGCAGCCGTATCACACCGAGCTCGGTGCGGGCACGTCCAATCCGGCCACCTTCCTGCGCGTGCTCGACCCGAACCACCCGCAGTGGCGCGCGGCCTACGTCGAGCCAGTGATCCGCCCCGCCGACGGGCGCTACGGCGAGAACCCGTACCGCTTCCAGCACTACTTCCAGTACCAGGTCATCCTCAAGCCCGCCCCCGAGGACGTGCTCGACCAGTACTTCGCGTCGCTCGAGGCGCTCGGGATCGACCTCCGGAAGCACGACATCCGGCTCGTCGAGGACGACTGGGAGCAGCCGACGCTCGGTGCCTGGGGGCTCGGCTGGGAGGTCTGGTGCGACGCGATGGAGGTGACGCAGTTCACGTACTTCCAGCAGCTCGGCGGTATCGACCTGGAGGTGATTCCGGCGGAGATGACATACGGGCTGGAGCGGCTCGGGCTCTTCCTGCAGGGCAAGGAGACCGTCCTCGACCTCGAGTGGGCGCCGGGCGTGACCTGGGGGGACGTGTACCAGGAGAACGAGCGCCAGTGGTCGCAATACAACTACGAGGAGGCGCCCGTCGACGTCCTCCAGCGGCGCTTCGACGAGCACGAAGCCGAGGCGGACGAGCTGCTGGACAAGAACCTGCCGCTGCCGGCCTACGACCAGGTTCTGAAGTCGTCGCACGCATTCAACCTGCTCGACGCCCGCGGCGCCGTGTCGGTGACCGAGCGGGCCGCGTACATCGGGCGCGTTCGCACCCTCGCGCGCCGCTTTGCACAGCTCTACGTGGGGACCGGTGGCGACGCTCCTGATTGAGGTCGGCTGCGAGGAGCTGCCGGCGTCGGCGTGCCGCGAGGCCGAGCGTCAGCTGCCGGAGCTTGCGCGCCGCGCCCTCGGCGTCGAGCCCAGCCGGGTGCTGGTGACGCCGCGCCGCCTTGCTGTCCTCGCAGAGGACGTGCCGGAACAGACCGCCGACCAGTGGGTGAAAGGCCCGCCGGTTGCGATGCGCGACAAGGCCGCCGCGGGATTCGCGAAGCGGCATGGCGTCGCCGTCGACGAGCTCGAGGAGCGCGACGGCTTCCTCGGCGTCGCGGTCGCCGGGAAGCCGCTCGCCGAAGTGCTGCCAGGTCAGGTCGACGAGCTCGTCCGCGGTCTCGCGTTCTCGAAGTCGATGCGCTGGGACGAGAGCGGCCTGCGCTTTCCGCGGCCCGTGCGCTGGCGGCTCGCGATGCTGAACGCGACGCGGATCGTCGGTGAACGCTCGAACGGTCACCGCTTCTCGTCCGGCCCGATCGAGATCGCCGACGCGGGCGGATACGCGGAGGCGCTGCGGGCTGCCGACGTGGAGCCGGACAGTGAGGAGCGCCGCAAGCAGATCGTCGCCGCGCTCGACGGGCTCGGCGACTGGTCCGACCCGCACGGCGTCCTGGCCGAGGTCGTGTACCTCGTCGAATCGCCGGTCGTCCTCGACTGCAGCTTCGACGAGCGCTACCTCGAGCTGCCGAGCCGCGTCATCGAGACAACGATTCAGCACCACATCCGTGCCTTCCCGCTGGGCGGCAACCAGTTCGCGTTCGTCGCGAACGGGGGCGACCCGGCCACTGTTCGCGGGGGAGTCGAGAACGTGGTCGGCGGCCGCCTCGAGGACGCGTCGTTCACCTTCGAGCGCGACGTCAAGGTCGGGATCGACGCGCTGGCTGAGCGACTCGGCGCAATTACGTTCTTCCAGGGCGCGGGGTCGTTCGCTGACAAGACGGAACGGCTGGCGAAGCTCGTCGAGGCGCTCGGCGGCGGCGAGGCGGCGCTCGAGGCCGCGCGGCTCGCCAAGGCCGACCAGGCGTCCGAGCTCGTGCGGGAGTTCCCCGAGCTCGAGGGCCACGTGGGCGCCGAGTACGCGAGGCTCGCCGGCTACCCGGAGGCCGTCTGTGCCGCGATCGACGAGCAGTACCTGCCCGACGCAGCTGACGCCCCGCTGCCGTCCACGGAGACGGGCCGAGTGCTCTCGGCCGCGGACAAGATCGACACGCTCAACGTCTCGTTCGGCCTCGGGCAGCGGCCGACCGGCTCGCGCGACCCCT
The DNA here is from genome assembly GCA_963794605.1 of uncultured Actinomycetes bacterium. Lineage (GTDB taxonomy): Bacteria > Actinomycetota > Thermoleophilia > Gaiellales > Gaiellaceae > VAXT01. The sequence continues at coordinate 270,674 of CAWCEN010000003.1, read as the reverse complement.
ACGGCCTCAGGCGCGCTGCGATCGGGCTCGGCCGGCTCGCCACCGAGGGCAACCTCTCGATCCCGCGCGAGCTGATGGATCCCGAGGTCGACGAGTTCGTCGAGGAGCGTTTCGAGGGACTGCTCGCGGCTCCGGTCGAGTACGTGCGCGCCGCGCGGCGGGCTCCGGTTCGCGATCTCGGCGGCGTCGCTCGGCTGGCAGAGGCCCTCGCGGAGCTGCCCGACGAGCGCCTCGGACCGATCCACACTGCGTACACGCGCGCGAGCCGGCTCGCCGAGAAGGAACAGGGCGCGGCCGCGGAGCTCGAGCCCGCGCTCCTCGTCGAGGACGCCGAGGCCAAGGTCGCCGCCGCGCTCGAGCGCGTCGACCCGGAGATCGCGGCGGCGCTCGACGCGGGCGACTTCAATGCCGCGGTCGAAGCCGGCGCCGAGCTCGGCCCGCTCCTCGACCGGTTCTTCGACGACGTGCTCGTCCTGGCCGACGACCGGGCCGTCCGCGCGAACCGCCTGCGCCTGCTCCTGAACGTCCGCGACACCCTGGGGCGCCTCGGCGAGCTGTCGCAGATCCCGAGATAGACCCGTTCGAGGGAACTCACGCACGCACACCCGAGTAAGGCATGCAGGAAACCGCCGCAAATGCCGGTAATAGCCGTGTGGCGCTGCGGTGTCTCGCCGCCTCTGGGCCAAGAGTTGCCGCGCGCTTCCGGAGACGACCGGCCGCAGTCGTCTCCAGCGCCGAGCTCCTCGGCGAACGCCGTAGCCGGCCCGGGCGTCTACTAGATAGGCCGCAGAGGGCGTCCGGGCCGGCACGGCTATACGCTGAGACCATGGCTACGCAGGCGGTCGAGCTGCACGTGGTCTCCGATTCGACGGGCGAGACAGCGACGCGGCTCGTCCACGCGCTCGAGGCGCAGTTCCCCGAGCAACCGTTCGAGGAGATCCGGCATCCGATGGTCGAGAGCGTCGAGGACCTCGCGCACGTCGTGCAGCGCGCGCGGGGGCGGCCAGCGGTCGTCGTGTACACGCTCGTCGAGCCGGAGCTACGGGCGGAGATGCGCACGCTTTGCCGCCGGGCCAGGCTCCACTACTGCGACCTGCTCGGCCAGCCGATCGAGGCCGTGGCCAAAGTCTCGGGCCAGGCAGCACGGATGCAGGCGGGCGGGCGCCACCCGCTCGACGAGACCTACTTCCGCCGCATGGAAGCGATCGAGTTCGCAGTCAAGTACGACGACGGGATCGCAGGCGGGCTGAACGACGCGGACATCGTGCTCGTCGGCGTGTCGCGTACATCGAAGACGCCGCTCTCGATCTACCTCGGCTACCTCGGCTACCGGGCTGCGAACGTCCCGATCGTCAAGGGCATCGACCCGCCGACGGAGCTCTTCGACGTCGACCCGGCGAAGGTCGTCGGACTGAAGATCGACGCGAAGCGGCTCGCCGAGATCCGGAAGAACCGCTCACGGCGCATGGGCGGCTCGAACCACCGCTACTCGAAGCTGCTCGAGATCTACGAGGAGCTCGATAACGCGGCGGCGGTGCAGCGCAAGCTCGGGTGTCCGGTGATCGACACGACGGAGCTCTCGATCGAGGAGACCGCCGCGCGGGTGATCCGCCTCGTCGAGCAGCGGCAGGCCGAAGCGGCGGCTACCAGCTAGCGAACGTCGCCCAGCCCGGGTTGAACCGGGCCCCGCCGAGGACGGCCTTGCACCACGCGTATGAGCCGGTCGGGCTGCACGCCCTCGTCGCCGTGCCTCCGTCGCCGTAGGCAGCCTGGATCGACTGCGCAAGGCGCGTAGCCAGAGCCTGCACCTGAGCAGGCGTCGCGCCCGGCGGGTGCTCGTTCCACGCGACGCCGAGGCGCCCATCGGGGTACGGGTTCCGGATCGCCCACGCGCGTGCTGCGTAGACCTCGAGGCTCGCGAGCGTCTGCATGTGCGCGAGCGAGACACGGTTGTTGCCGTAGCCCTTCGCGTCTCGCCAGTAGGCGGTCATCAGCGGCAAATAGGCGCGGTCGAAGAGTGCGCGGACTGGGCCGGTCTGGGACGGCCCTGCGAACGCGAGCCGCGCCGGGTGCTGCGTGAACTCGTTGAGGCGGGTCGAACGCACCCCGACCTTCGAGCCTGCGACACAGATCCGCGAGCAGCTCGAGTACGCCTCCTGCCCCCACCAGGCCACGTACGGCGACACGGCGGTCCACCAAGCCGCGTTGCCGAGCCAGCCCTCGAGCTGGCCCTTGTACGGCCCGAAGTTGACGAGCTGCTGCCCGAGGCCGACGACGAAGACGGCGCCCTGCTGCGGCGGAGCGCCACGCGGTCCCGTGTACAGGCCTCTCATCGCGTCGCGGGCCCTCGTCTGCGAGACCGGCTTCGTGCGAACCGCGCTCGAAAGCTCGTTGATCGCCCACGTGTCGCCGGCGCCGTAGCCAGCTGCAGCCATGCGCTGACGGAACAGGCGGCCCTTCGCCGACCAGCTCGCCGGCTTCGCCTTCGCCCAGGCGCCCATGTTGAACTCGGCGAGCGCGTGGAAGTTCGGCCCCTTGGCGTGGATCGCGTCGACGGCAGCTCGGCCGCGCGGCCTCGTCTTGTCCCCGATCGCGGCCAGGACGACGTAGTAGTTCGCGCACGGCGTCTGGTTCGCGGCCAGGGCTGCGGTGAGCGTCTCCCAGCCGTTCTGTCCGTAGACGACGACCTGCGCCTGGTACGGGCACGATGCGGGCGAGGGTGAGCCGGGCGAGGCGACGGCAGCGACGAGCACGCACGCTGCCAGGAGGACCGCGCTCCTCATGCGTTTGTCGTTCCCGGCACGGGATACTGGAAACCGTGGCCACGCCGAAGCCTCCCGTCCCGGCCTGGCGTTGGGCAGCGTGGTTCTCGCTGCTCGGCCTCGCCATCCTAGTCTTCTACGTCCTGCTCACCCCCATTTGGCTAGGGTTGCGCGCTCTCGCGTGGCTGGCCGACCGGACGTCGCGGACGACGTTGCCTTGAGTCGCGGGAGCTGTGGGAAGATTTGGTGACCGTGGCGCCGAACCGCTTCGTCTACGACTTCGACGAGCCCTCCGAAGGGGGTCGCGACCTGCTCGGGGGCAAGGGCGTCGGGCTCGCCGAGATGACGCAGCTGGGCGTGCCCGTTCCGGCCGGCTTCACGATCACGACCGACGCGTGCAGCGCCTACACCGAGAGCGGCGGCCGGCTCCCCGACGGGCTCGAGGCCGAGGTCGAGCGCCACCTGACCTCGCTCGAGGAGAAGACCGGCAAGCGGTTCGGCGATCCCGGCGACCCGCTGCTCGTCTCGGTCCGCTCGGGAGCGGCGGTCTCGATGCCTGGGATGATGGACACGATCCTCAACCTCGGCCTGAACGACGACGCCGTGCGCGGGCTCGCCGACCGCACCGGCAACCCGCGCTTCGCGAACGACTCCTACCGGCGGCTGATCCAGATGTACGGCGAGGTCGTCGACGGGGTCGACGGGCACCTGTTCGAAGAGGCCCTGTCGAAGCTGAAGGAGCGGCGCGGCGCTGCACTGGACGTCGACCTCACCGCGGAGGACATGGCCGGGCTCGTCGAGACCTTCAAGGGCATCTACGAGACCGAGACGGGCCGCGGGTTCCCGCAGGACGCGCGCGAGCAGCTGTCTCGCGCCGTGCGGGCGGTGTTCGAATCATGGGACAACCCGCGCGCGCAGGTCTACCGGCGCGCGCACCACATCCCCGACGATCTCGGCACGGCCGTCAACGTCGTCCAGATGGTCTTCGGCAACAAGGGCGCCCAGTCGGGGACGGGCGTCGCCTTCACGCGCGACCCGTCGACCGGCGAGTCCGGGCTCTACGGCGAGTTCCTGGCCGACGCCCAGGGCGAGGACGTCGTCGCCGGGATCCGCACGCCCGAGCCGCTCGAGCACATGCGGGCGGGCCTGCCTGACGCCTTCGAGCAGCTGACCTCGACGATGCGGCGCCTCGAGGAGCACTACCGGGACGTGCAGGACATCGAGTTCACGGTCGAGGACGGGAGCCTCTACCTGCTGCAGACGCGGAGCGCGAAGCGGACGGCCGCCGCCGCGCTCCGCTCCGCGGTCGACATGGTCGACGAGGAGCTGATCTCGCGCGAGGATGCAGTCGCCCGCATCGATCCCGGGCAGCTCGACCAGCTCCTGCATCCGATGATCGATCCCTCAGCGAAGGTCGAGGTCGTCGCGCAGGGGCTGAACGCATCGCCGGGCGCGGCCTCGGGGAAGATCGTCTTCGACTCGGACACCGCGGCCGAGCGCGGTAAGAACGGTGAGAGCGTGATCCTCGTCCGCTGGGAGACGACCCCGGACGACATCCACGGGATGATCGCCGCGAAGGGGATCCTGACCGCCCACGGAGGCATGACCTCGCACGCGGCCGTCGTCGCGCGTGGCATGGGCAAGCCCTGCGTCGCCGGCTGCGAGGCGCTCACGGTCGACACCGCGGCCCGGACCGCGTCGCTCGACGGCCACGAGCTCGACGAGGGCGACGTGATCACGATCGACGGCGGCACGGGGCGTGTCATCCTCGGCCCCGTCGACCTCGTCCCACCGCAGATCAACGAGGACTTCGAGACGATCCTCGGCTGGGCCGACGAGCTGCGGCGCCTGAAGGTGCGCGCGAACGCGGACACGCCCGAGGACGCGGCCAAGGCACGCGAGTTCGGCGCCCAGGGCATCGGCCTCTGCCGCACGGAGCACATGTTCATGGCCGAGGACCGGCTCCCGGTCGTGCGCGAGATGATCATGGCCTCGAGCGAGGACGAGCGGCGCCGCGCGCTCGACAGGCTGCTCCCGCACCAGCAGGCGGACTTCGAGGGGATCTTCGAGGCGATGGCAGGCCTGCCCGTCACGATCCGGCTGCTCGACCCGCCGCTGCACGAGTTCCTGCCGCCGCTCGAGGAGGCGACCGACGAGCGGATGCGCGAACGGATCCGCGCGCTCCGTGAGGCGAATCCGATGCTCGGCACGCGCGGCTGCCGCCTCGGCCTGATGTGGCCCGAGATCTACGAGATGCAGGTGCGTGCGATCGTGCGAGCCGCGCTCGCGGTGCAGGAGCGGACGGGCGACGCACCGCTCGTCGAGATCATGCACCCGCTCGTCGGCTTCGGCGAAGAGCTGAGGCGCCTACGCGTGATGACGATCGCGACGGCCGACGAGGAGGGCGAGCTCGAGTACCAGGTGGGGACGATGATCGAGCTCCCGCGTGCCTGTGTGCGGGCGGACGAGATCGCGGAGCACGCCGACTTCTTCTCCTTCGGGACGAACGACCTCACGCAGACCGCGCTCGGCTTCTCGCGCGACGACGCGGAAGGCAAGTTCCTGACGCGCTACCTGGAGGACGGCGTGCTCGAGCGCAACCCGTTCGAGACGATCGACCAGGGCGGCGTCGGCGACCTGATGCGCATCGCAGTCGAGCGTGGCCGCAGCGTGAAGGACCTCAAGATGGGCATCTGTGGAGAGCACGGCGGCGAGCCGACGTCGGTTGCGTTCTGCCACGAGCTCGGCCTCGAGTACGTGTCGTGTTCGCCCTACCGCGTCCCGCTGGCACGGCTCGCCGCGGCCCAGGCCGCGCTCAAAGAGTCCGGAATCGAAGCGGTCGCGTCCGGGGGCTAGGCCGTGAGGCCCTGCACCCGGAAGTAGGCGATCAGGAGGCTCGCGACTCCGACGGCAATTACGCCGGCGACTCCGAGCAGGCCCGGTCGCCCGTAGATCGCGTGCGTCCGGCCGAGGCGTGAGAGCGCGAGCATGCTCAGCGCGCCGCCGATCAACCCACCGATGTGGCCGCCGACGGAGATGTTCGGGATCGCGAAGGTGAACAGGAGGTTGACCACGATCAGGCCGAGCGCCTGGCCCCCGAGCACGTAGCTCTTCTGTGCCTCGAGAACGAGCGCCGCACCGAAGATCCCGAAGATCGCACCCGATGCTCCGACCGTGAGGGCGTTCGGACTGAAGACGATCGCGCCCGCGGAGCCGGCGAGCCCCGACACGATGTAGACCGCGAGGAAGCGCCCGCGCCCGATCGCCTGCTCGACCGGCGAGCCGACGAACCAGAGCACGAGCATGTTGAACAAGAGGTGGATCAGGCTGGCGTGCAGGAACGCGGCAGTGATCAGGCGCCACCACTCGCCGTCGGCGAGCCCGCCCGGGTAGAACGGCGAGCTGACGAAGAGCGCACCCTTTTCGAACAGCGGGCCGGATACCTGTCCGATCCGCGAGCCCTGCGCCAGGTTGATCAAGAAGACGAAGACGTTGATCCCGATCAGGATCTTGGTCACCAGCGCGCCCTGGCCCTCGTAGGACACGCGGCGCACGCCTTGCGTCACCCGTGACGCGCCCTGCGTCCGGCCCGCGTGGTCCGGGCACCGGATCCCGACCGGCGCGAAGACCATGCAGTCCGGGCAGATGCCGCGGCCGCACTCCGAGCACGACACGCCGGTTTCCCGGTTGGGATGCCGGTAGCAGTACATCTTCGTCTGCTCGGTGGCCACCGAGGTAGCGTAGTGGGGGGATGCGCGTCCACGTCGCCTTTACGCCCAGCGAGGCGGCGAACGCTCCGGTCGGAATCGTCGTGGATGTCCTGCGTGCCACTTCGACGATCGCGCAGGCGCTCGCCTCGGGCTACGAACGCGTCTACTGCTGCCGCGAGGTGGACGAAGCGCGCGCTCTCCGGGACACGCTGGGAGAGGGCCTGCTCGGCGGCGAGCGGAACGCGGTCCGGATCGAGAGCTTCGACGTCGGCGCCTCGCCGCGCGAGTTCCTCGGCGAGCCGCGCGCCTCCACGGTGATCTTCTCGACGACGAACGGGACGCGCGCGATCCTCGAGACGCGCCTCTCGGGCCGACGAGGTGCTCCTCGGGAGCCTGCTCAACCTCGACGCCGTGGCCGCCGCGGCGCGTGAGCATGGGGAGGACGTGATGATCGTCTGCGCCGGCTTCCAGGGCCAGTTCGCCCTGGACGACGCGTACTGTGCCGGCCGGATCGTCCAGCTGCTCGGAGCCGACCCGTCCGATGCGGCCAAAGCGACGGACGCGATCGCCCGCGCGTGGCCAGACGCCCACGAGGGTCTCCTTGCCCGCACGTACGGCCCGCCCGGGCTCGAAGACGACATCGCATTTTGCGCGCAGGTGGGAACGTTGGACGTGGTTCCGCGTCTGTCGCGGATGGTCGACGGAGCGGCCGAGATCACGAAAGGAGACTCATGAAGATTGCGACGATCGGCAGGGGAAACATCGGCGGAGGCCTTGCGAAGCGCTGGCGCGCCACAGGGCACGACGTGACCGAGTTCGGCAGCGAAGGCGGCAACGCCACGGGCTCGGACGCAGTGCTCGTCGCGATTCCGTCCAACGCGATCGAGAACGCCTTCACGAAGGTGGCCGGGATCGAAGACGCGGTCGTGATCGACGCGACGAATGCGTTCACCGGCCGCGAGGAGGGCTTCGAATCGCTCGCGCACCAGATCAAGTCGCACGTGAGCGGTCCTGTAGCAAAAGCGTTCAACTGCAATTACGCCGCCCTCTACGGCGAGGTCGACTCGCAGCGCGTTCGGCCCTGCTGCCTCTACGCAGCCGAGAACGGCGCGGTCGGGGTCACCGAGCTCCTGATCCGCGACGCCGGCCTCCACCCGGTCTCGGCCGGCGGCCTCGGCAGCGCGCGGATGCTCGAGGAGCACCTCGGTCTCATGACCGCGATCAACGAAGGCGGGCTCGGCCGGTTCTTCTACCGTTACGCAAGGCCAGGAGAGCTCTAGGACGCACAGTCGAACGCAATTGACCGCATGACCGAGTCGCAACGGCGAGTGCGGCTCATCTTCGGCGCGCTCCTGCTCGTCCTCCTGCTCGCCGCGCTCGACCAGACGATCGTCTCGACCGCGCTGCCGACGATCGTGGGCGAGCTCGGGGGCCTCGACCACCTGTCGTGGGTCGTGACCGCCTACCTGCTGACCGCGACCGTCTCGGGCCCGCTCTACGGCAAGCTCGGAGACCTGTACGGCCGCAAGATCGTGCTCCAGGCGGCGATCGGAATCTTCCTGGTCGGCTCCGCGCTCTGCGGGCTCTCGCAGAGCATGGGCCAGCTGATCGGCTTCCGCGCGCTCCAGGGCCTCGGCGCCGGCGGCCTGATCGTGGTCACGCTCGCGGTCGTCGGCGACATCATCCCGCCGCGCGAGCGGGGCAGGTACCAGGGCTACTTCGGCGCAGTCTTCGGCCTCGCGACGATCATCGGGCCGCTGCTCGGCGGGTTCTTCGTCGACAACCTGAGCTGGCGCTGGATCTTCTACGTCAACCTGCCGCTCGGGATCCTCGCGCTCGCGGTGATCGCGGTCGCGTTCCAGCAGCCGAGGGAGTTCCACCGGCACGCGATGGACTACCTCGGTGCGGCGTTGCTCGCCGGAGCGCTGACGTCGATCGTCCTCTTCACGAGCCTCGGTGGGACGACCTGGGCGTGGGAGTCGCCGCAGATCATCGGGCTGATGCTCCTGAGCATCGTTCTCCTGCCCGCGTTCGTCTTCGTCGAGAGCCGGGCCGAGGAGCCGATCGTGCCGCTGTCCCTGTTCCGCAACCGGACGTTCTCGACCACGAGCGCCGTCGGCTTCATCGTCGGTTTCGCGCTCTTCGGGGCGGTCACGTTCCTGCCGCTCTACCTTCAGGTGACGAAGGGCTCGAGCCCGACGCGGTCCGGCCTCGAGTTGACGCCGCTCATGGGCGGGCTCCTCGTGACGTCGATCCTCAGCGGCAACCTGATCACGCGCTGGGGCAAGTACCGGCCGTTCCCGATCGTGGGGACTGCCGTGATGGCGGTCGGCCTGTACCTGCTTTCACGACTCGAGGCCGGCACCCCGACCTGGCACGCACTGATCGCCGGCGTCGTCCTGGGTCTCGGGCTCGGCGGGGTGATGCAGGTGCTCGTGCTCGCGGTGCAGAACGCGGTCGACCCGCGGCAGATGGGGGTCGCGACCTCGGGGTCGACCCTCTTCCGCCAGATCGGGGGCTCGATCGGAGTCTCGATCTTCGGCGCGATCTTCGCGAACCGCCTGCACGTGGAGATCGCCACGCGGTTCCCGCTGGGAGTGCACGCGCCGCAGGCCGACGACCCGGCGGCGATTCGGGCGCTGCCGCCCAATGTGCGGTCGCTCTTCGAGCAGGCGTTCGCGGCCGCGCTGCACCCCGTCTTCCTGACCGCGGCGGGGGTCTCGGTGATTGCGTTTGCGCTCACGTGGCTGATCCCGGGCCTGCCGCTCAAGGACTCGCTCGAGGCGGCGCCTGAGGTTCCACCTGCTGCGGAGCCCGTTTCGTCGCGCAGCTAGGGCGATTTGACAGCGAACACGTGTTCGTGTAGAACATACGTTCGTATGGTGGCATGCGTCCTCATCCCGGGCTTCGAGCTGCGGGCGGCACTGCGCGCTCGGCCTTCGCTGGCGCTGCGGCCCGCCGCGCTCGCGCCCGCCGAGGGTGAGGAGCCGCTGATCGGCTCGGTGACCGCTGCGGCCGAGGCGCAGGGCGTCAAGCCGGGCATGCGCATGGGGGAGGCGCTCGCCACGTGCCCCGAGCTCGTCCTCGTCGAGCAGGACCCGTCCGCGGCCGAGCAGGCCTGGGAGGAGATCCTGCGGCGGCTCGAGGACGCCGGTATCGAGGTCGACTCGGGCGACCTCGGCTGCGTCTACTTCGAGACTCGCGGCGTCGAACGTCTTTACGGCGGTGTTGAAGCTGCGCTCGGGCGCGCCCTCGCCGCCGTCGGCTCTGCCTGGGATCCACGCGCCGGCGCTGCGGGGCGCCGGTTCGCTGCCCTTGCTGCGGCGAACGTGGCGCGCCCCGGGCAGGTCTTGATCGTTGCCGACGAGCGCACGCGTGAGTTTCTCGCGCCTCTTCCGCTCGCCCTGCTCCCTCTCGCTGAGCAGCGGCGACGCGAGCTCGAGGAGCTCGGCGTGCGCAACGTCGGCGAGCTTGCTGGGCTTCCGGGCGGTGCCGTAGCCGAACGACTGGGGCCGGACGGGCGGCGCGCCTGGAGCCTGGCGAGAGGACGAGACCGCGGGCGCGTGCGGGGAAGACGGGCCCCTGCCGAGCTCATCGAGACGCTCGAGTTCCCCGAGGCGATCGGGAACGAGCTCACGCTACGGCGCGCGCTCGCGGTACTCGTCGAGCGCCTCCTCGGGCGGGCGGAGCGCGGCGAGCGGTTCCTGCGCAAGGTCGCGCTGTCGGCGACGCTCGTCGGCGGCGGCTCCTGGCGCAGGCAGCTCACGTTGCGCGAGCCATTCGCGGAAGCGGATCGGCTGCGCATCGCGCTCGGGCCGAAGCTCGCGGAGATCCCGAGCCCGGTCCTGAAGCTGAAGCTGGAGGCGCTCGAGCTCACGGAGTCGACGGGGCAGCAGTTGATGCTGGTGCGTCCCGAGGGCGACGAGCTCCAGGGGATGCTCCGCGACGGGCTACGCCAGGTGAAGGCGAGCACCGGTGAGGGAGGTGTGTGCACGGTCGTGGAGGTGGCGCCCTGGTCGCGCATTCCAGAACAACGCGCGCTCCTTGTCGCACGAGATGAATGACCGATCCTGAGCCTGCTGGATCGCGGATTGCAGGTGGCGGGCGGAGCCGGGCTTTGCCCGGGCGCAGCCCACGAGAAGATCGCGCGTGGAAGGTGTGAAGGAGGGGGCTCACGGGGGAACCCTGGGTTCCCCCGTGCGAAGAGCGGGACGACTAAACGCTCCGCGGTCCGTTCGAGTCGAGCCCGACCTGGACGGAACTCCGCGGAGGGTCAACCGCCGGCCGGTCGCTGTCGTCCGCGAGGAATGGCGCGTCGTCGACCGCTGGTGGACCGACGAGCCGGTGCAGCGGCGCTACTTCGATGTCGTGCTCGAGGGCGGCGAACGCGCGGTCGTCTACCGGGACGAAGAGACCGGCGGCTGGTTCAGCCAGCGCGGAGTGTGAGCGCGGTTCGCCTAGTCAGCAGCTTCGCGCCGCGCGTCGCGCCGCACGCGCTCGATGAAGCCATCCGAGGGCGCGTGGACGTTCAGAAAGCGGGCGCGTGCGGGGCCTGGATTTCGGAATCCGTGCCGCACTCCCGGAGGAGCGGCGACGAACGAGCCGGGGCCGACGCGGACGGTCTCGTCGCCGATCGTGAACTCGAGCTCGCCCTCGAGGATGTAGAAGGAGTCGAACTTGTCGGGGTGGACGTGCGGGTCGACCGGCCCGAACTCTGGGTCGCACGAGAACTCGATCACCTCGAACTGGTCGCGCTCGGCCTTGACGACGAAGTCGCGGTGCTCACCCGGGACGGCTTCGCCCTCGCCAGGGCCTAGGAGGATCGCGTGGCCTTCGTCGAGCTGCACTGCCATTCAGCCTATTCGTTCCTCGACGGGGCATCGCATCCGGAGGAGCTCGCGGCGCGTGCGGCGGAGCTCGGCTACAAGGCGCTTGCGCTCACGGATCACGACGGCGTCTATGGCTCACTCGAGTTCGCGTACGCGGCGAAGGCGCTCGAGGTGCGGCCGATCACCGGAGCAGAGGTGTCTCTTTCGGACGGGTCGCACGTCACGCTGCTCGTCGAGTCTCCGCGCGGGTACGCGAACCTCTGTCGGCTGCTGACCGCCGCGCATGCGGGGACACGTCCCAAGCCGGCCGCGAAGCGGCCTGTCCGCGAAAGCGGACCAGTGGAGGGGGCCTGGGGGAACCGGGAGGTTCCCCCAGCTACCCGGCGACCACTCCCGCCGAGCCTCGATCGGCACCTGTTCGCCGCACACAACGAGGGCCTCGTCTGCCTGTCCGGCTGCGCGCGGGACGGGCTCGCCGTTCGCAACGGCAACGGAGCGGCCGAGCTCGCCTCGATCTTTGGTCGCGACCGGTTCTTCGTCGAGCTCCAGCGCCCCTACGAGCGTGGAGACGCGCAGCGGAACACGAGGCTACGGCAGCTCGCGGAGACGATCGGCGTGCAGACCGTCGTCACGGGCAACGTCCACGCGCACAACGGCAGACGTGCGCTTCTGCAGGACGCGATGGTCGCGATCCGGCACCGCACGTCGCTCGAGGGTGCGGAACGCGAGCGGCGCGGGAACCACGAGTGCGTGCTGCTCGCGCCCGACGCGATGGCCGAGCGCTTTCCCGATGACCTCGACGCCGTCGCGCGCACGGCCGAGCTCGCCGAGCGGCTCGAGTTCGACCTCACCCATGAGCTCGGCTACCGCTACCCGGACTTCTCCGACCGCGACGAGCCCGCGATCGCCGAGCTGACCCGCGTCTGCAACCGCGCATTCGAGGCCCGCTATCCAAGTAACACGGTGTTACAAGGTCAGGCGAGGGCGCGGCTCGACGAGGAGCTGGCGCTGATCGCCGACCTCGGGTTGGCGGGATTTTTTCTGCTCCACTGGGAAGTACTCGAGGTAGCCGCGGATGTCGCGCGCGAGGTGCGGGGGCGCGACACTCCGCGGCACTCGCTGCCGCCGGGCCGGGGGCGCGGGAGCTCGGTCGGCTCGCTCGTCTGCTACCTGACCGGGCTCTCGCATGTCGATCCCGTCGAGGCGGGCCTGTCGCTCGGGCGCTTCCTGAACCGGGAGCTCGATTCCGTGCCGGACATCGACCTCGACTTCCCGCGTGACATCCGTGAGAAGCTGATCGTCGCGCTCACCGAGCGCTACGGGCACGAGCACGCAGCCCTCGTTGCGAGCTTCTCGACCTATCGCTCGCGAGGAGCGATCCGGGACCTCGGCAAGGCGCTCGGCCTCCCGTTCGCCGAGCTCGAGCGCCTCGCCCGTGTCACCGAGGGCAGCCCGAAGCGCGTCGCAGAGGAGATCGCGAAGCTCCCGGACGGCGACGCGAAGCTCCGCTCACGCCGCTGGCGCGCCCTCGGCGTGCTCTCACGCGAGATCGCCGGCCTGCCCAGGCACATCTCGCAGCACCCGGGCGGGATGGTCATCTCCAGCCGGCCGCTCGTCGAGCTCGTCCCGGTGCAGCCGGCCGCGATGGAAGGTCGCCAGATCTGCCAGTGGGACAAGGACTCCTGCGCCGATGCGGGGTTCCTCAAGATCGACCTGCTCGGCCTCGGAATGCTGTCCGCTGTCGAGGACTGCGTCGTCCAAATCGCCGAGACTCGCGGCAAGACCATCGACCTGTCGCGGATCGAGCTCGACGACCCGGACGTCTACGACGAGATCCAGCGCGCGGACACGGTCGGCGACTTCCAGATCGAGAGCCGGGCGCAGATGCAGAGCCTCCTCCGCACCCTGCCGGAGAACCTCGACGACCTGACGATCCAGGTCGCGCTCGTCCGCCCCGGGCCGATCCAGGGCAAAGCGGTCCATCCGTACATCGCGCACCGGCGGCGCCTGCGCGAGGACCCGAGCTTCGTACCTCCCGTCGACCATCCGCTGCTGGCCGAGCCGCTGCGCGAGACGCTCGGCGTCGTCGTCTTCCAGGATCAGGTGCTCGAGGTCGCGATCGCGCTCGCTGGGTTCAGCGTGGGGGAGGCCGAGGGGTTGCGGCGCGCGATGAGCCGCAAGCGGAGCGAGGAGGCGATCGAGGCGTTCCGCGCGCGGTTCGTCGAGGGCGCGGTCGCCAAGGGCGTCGACGCGAAGCTCGCGGACGAGGTCTACGACAAGCTCGTCGGCTTCTCCGGCTTCGGCTTCCCGAAGTCGCACGCGGCCGCGTTTGGGCTGCTCGCGTACCAGTCGGCCTGGCTGCGGCACCACTATCCGGCCGAGTTCCTCTGCGCGCTTCTGAATGCGCAGCCGATGGGCTTCTACCCGCCGGCGAGCCTTGTCCGCGACGCGCAACGGCGCGGGGTTGAGGTGCGGCCTCCTCACGTCAACCGCAGCGGGGCCAAGTGCTCGCTCGAGGACGAGGCCGTTCGGATCGGCCTCGAATACGTCACGTCGGTCGGCGAAGACGATGCGAACGCGGTAGTGGCGGCGGCTCCGTTCGAGAGCGTGGTCGACCTCGCGCAACGGACTGCGATCGGGCAAGAGGGGCTCGAGAGCCTGATCGCATCCGGCGCCTGTAACGGGCTGGGCTCATCGCGACGGGCGCTGCTCTGGGAGCTCGGGCTCGTCCCGCGCTCGCAGAGCGTTCCCGGATCGGGCGGCGTCGAGCGCCAGCTGGCCCTACCGCTCGATCCGACCGCCGAGACGCCCGAGCTTGCCGAGCCGACCGACTGGGAGGAGATGCTCGCCAACTACCGCCGGACGAGCCTCTCCGTCGACATGCACCCGATGGAGCTCATCCGCCCACATCTCCCCGAAAGTGTCCTTTCGAGCCATGACCTGGGCCAGGCACCTGACAGGTCTCGAGTTGTCGTGGCCGGAATGGCCGTGGCCAGGCAGCGGCCCGCCACCGCGAAGGGCGTCGTCTTCATGCTCCTCGAGGACGAGTTCGGCCAGGTCAACCTGATCGTCCCGCCGCAGGTCTACGAGCGGCACCGGGCGATCGTCCGCGGCGAGCCGCTGATCCTCGCGCGCGGCGTCTTCGAGCGCGTGGAGCGGAACCAGAACGTCGTCGTTCGCGAGCTCGAGACCCTCGCGCCGCTCGCACGGAAGCTCTCCGGCGCACCGGACCTCGTCTCGGCTCTGCCGGAGGCGCACCACTTCGGGCACCGTTAGGATCGCCGCGTGCGCCTCGTCATCCTCCTCACGGCTGCAACGCTCGCCTTCGCGGCTGCAGGCTGCGGCGGAGGAGGCGGCGGCGACTCGAGCGCATCGGGAGCCGACCCGAAAACGTGGTCTGCGGACGTCTGCGGCGCGCTCAAGACGTGGGAGAACGACCTCAGGTCCGGAAGCCAGCAGCTGAGCACCGAGATCCGCACCAGCGCCAACCTCAGATCGGTCAAGCAAAAGCTCGTCGCGTTCCTCCAGAACGCGGAGCAGAGCACGGAGACGATGGTCGACGACGTGAAGGCCGCCGGAGCGCCCGCGGTCGACGACGGCGCCGCGATCCAGGGGGATCTCGAGGCCGGCCTCACCCAGGCGCGCGGCAGCTTCGACAGAGCCGTTACGCAGGCGAAGAAGCTCCCGACGAACGACGCGAAGGCCCTGACCACGGGCCTGACCACGCTCGCCCAGACGATTCAGAGCGAGCTGACGGCGACGGGCAAGCACTTCTCGGATCTCGACACGAAGTACGACGTGGGCGATCTCAACGAGGCGATGGCCGACGAGCCGTCGTGCAAGCCGTTCGTCTCGTCGAGTAGCTAAGCAGTCGTCAGGAGAGCGCCTGCTCGAGTGCGTCTCGGTCGAACGGAACCCCGTGCGTCGCGAGCATGTGTTCCACGGGCAGGTCGAGCAATGGGCGCAAGCCCTCGACGACGTGCTCCCGCGTCATCTCCTCGCTCAGCCACCGGGGATTGATCTCGAGGCCGCGGCCGAAGTCGACGAGCGTGTCGCCGGCGACGGCCGCGCCGTGGCTCTCGACCCACAGCACCGTGTCGTTCGGCTTCTCCCCGGGGAACACGTCGACACCGACGTCGAGGCGGTCGCCCGCCGCATAGGGATGCGCCTCGCCGATCCCCTCCTTGAGTAGCCACACGACGTCGGGGGAGCCGTCGCCGGCCTGCTCGGCGGTGAGGCCCCACTTGCGCATGAGGTCCTCGGCCGTATCGGGCAGCGGCGTGTAGACGGGCACGCCGAGCCGCTCGACGAGGCCTCGGGAATCGCGCTCGTGCCACGGGCACGTGAGCACGATCGCCGTCTCGCGGTCGTCCGCGAGCGCCTCGAGCTCGCTCGGTGGGGCGATCGGGTCGAAGAACAGCAGGCGCTCGCCGTCGTCGATCGCGTACGACGAGACGTCCGGGCCCCACGGCTCGCCCGACTCCCACTGCGGGTGCGGGGCCTCCCAGTGCCACAGGCCGGGTCGCAGCTCGCGCATGCGACGATCCTACTGAGCGCTCAGGCGTTCTCGATGCCGAGCGCGAACCGCGGGAGCCGGGCCTGGACCGCCTGGTTGAACTCTCCCTCGTACGCCTCCGCGGCGTCCTCCTCCATCGTCGAGGCGAAGCCGTCACGGAGCTCGGCAAGGCGGTCCGTGCCGGTCTCGACGAGATCGAGGTAGTCGCCGTAGCGCTCCTCCGCTTCGTCGCGGTCCGCGGCGTCGTAGGCCCGCTCGGCGGCATCGCAGTCCGCGATCAGATCCTCGCATTCCTCCTCGAACAGGTCGAGCTGCCGCCGGATCACGTCCTCGAAGCTCAGAGCAGCTCCCGGTAGAGCTCGAGGTGGGCCTGAGCGGCCGCGTCCCAGGTCAGCTCGCGCCGGGCCCGCTCGGCTCCGGCGCGCGCCGTCTCGAGAGCTGCCGGGTCGTCGAGCAGCAGGCGAGCCGCGTCCGCGAGCGCGTCGATGTCCCCCGGCGGCACGACCCGCCCAGCCTCGAAGCGCCGCACGGGCTCGCCGATCCCGCCCACGTCGTAGGCCACGACCGGGACTCCAGCGCCGAGCGCCCGCAGCAGCGCACCGCTCTGGTCGATCTCCGGCCGGTACGGGAAGAGCGCGACCGTCGACTCGCCGAGCGCTCGATCGACCTCGTCGTCCGACAGGAATCCGAGGCGCCACTCGGCACTGTCACCCGCGGCCGCCCGGTAACCGTCGATGCTCTCCAAGGGATCGCCGGCGACGAGCAGCCGCGCTCCGTCGATGCGCTTCGTCGCCTCGATCGCGTCGCCAAGGCCCTTGTACTCGCGGATGATCCCGAGCGAGAGGAGCGTGCGGCCGTCGTCGCGGCGCTCGGGGTTGCTCGGAAACACGGGATGCGGGATCACGCGCAGGCGGCCGGGATCGACGAGCTCTCCGAGTTGCTCGCGTGCGCGCTCACTGTGCACGACGATCCGGGCGAACCGACCGAACAGCCGCTCCCAGAGGTCGCGCTTGTCCGCGGTGCGGCGCGGGAGGATGTCGTGCGCCGTGAAGACGAGCGGCGCGTCGACCCGCAGGAGCCTGTCGTCGAGCTCGGGCGCGGCGAGCCATTGCAGGTGCACCACGTCAGCCTTGCGTCGCCGGAGCCGCGTGAGCCCGACCGGGTGCTCGAGCAGCTTCACCGGGATGCGGAGCCGCGACCGCTGAAAGACCCGTGAGCTGACCGGGTAGAAGAGCTCCGAGCGCCGGTAGCCGTCAGGAGCGGGCGCGTCACCGAAACGGAACGGCGACGTGACGAGCTCGACGTCGGCTCCGGCCCGGGCAAGCGCCGACGCGAGCGCGTGGTCGTACGGCGGCGTGAAGGCCGGCGGATCGGCGAGCAGGACGCGCACCGTGCCTAGACTAGGCCGTGCCCAGCTTCGAGGAGGTCCGCGCCGCCTTCCCCGTCCTCGAGCGGTACGCGTATCTGAACGCGGGCACGAACGGCCCGCTCCCGCGAGCCGCCGCCGAGGCGATGATCGCGGAGCAGCTCGTCGACCTCGCCGAAGGGCGTGGGGGCGAGCCGTACTTCTCGCGCGCTCTGGGGATGCGCGACGAGGTGCGCGCCAAGCTTGCGGCGCTATTCGGCGTCGAGCCGACCCAGGTCGCGCTGACGCGGTCGACGACCGACGGCTGCAACATCGTGCTCGCCGGGCTCGATCTCGGACCGGACGACGAGGTGGTGACGAGTGACGTCGAGCACTTCGGGCTGATCGGGCCGCTGCACGCGTCGGGCGCGCGAATCGTCACCGCGCCCGAAGACGGCATCCTCGACGCGGTCACCGACCGGACGCGCCTCATCGCGATCTCACACGTCTCCTGGGTGACCGGCAACTCGCTCGACCCGGCTCGGGTCAAGGCCGAAAGCGGGCTCCCGATCCTCGTCGACGGCGCCCAGTCGGCGGGCGTGATCCCGGTCGAGCTCGACGCGCTCGACTACTACGCAGTCTCGTGCCAGAAGTGGCTCTGCGGGCCGGACGTGACCGGCGCGCTCGTCGTCGCCCGCCCGGACGAGCTGCGCGTCGCGCTCCCGAGCTACTTCGCGCAGACCGAGCACGAGCCCGACGGCTCGTATGTCGTCCGCGACGGTGCGGAGCGATTCGACAGCGGCTGGATCGGAACGCCATCGCTCGCAGGCCTGTCCAATGCACTCGACGTGGCCCCGGACTGGCGCTTCGAGCGCGTGGCCGAGATGGCCGCGAAGTGCCGAGCCGCACTGGTGGAGCGCTTCGAAGTCGCGACGAAAACGGACCAGGCCGGCCTGGTTACCTTCCGCCCGACGAGCGACCCGACCGAGCTCGTCGAGAGGCTGCGAAGCGACGGCGTCATCGTCCGCGAGCTCCCAGGCCGCAACCTGATCCGCGTCTCCTGCGGCTACTGGACGAGCGAGGACGACCTAGAGCGCCTGCTCGGCGGACTGTCGTAGCCCGAGCTCGCCTGCGATCGGGCGCATCGCCTCGATCACGAAGCGGATGTGGTCGTCGAGCTCTACACCGAGCTCCTCCGCGCCTCTGTAGACCTCGTCCCGGTGGACGCCGGCCGCGAACGACGGCTGCTTGAGCTTCTTCTTGACCGATTTCGGCTCCAGTGTCTCGATCCCGTCCGGCCGCACGAGGCCGCACGCATGGATGAACCCGGACAGCTCGTCGCAGGCGAAGAGGGTCTTCTTGAGCGGTGTGTCGCGCGGCATCGCGAGATGCTCCGCGTGCGAGAGGACGCCCTCGATCACGACCTCGGGGTAGCCCTCCTCGCGCAGGATCGGCGCGCCGTCCTGCGGGTGCTTGTCGAGCGTCGGATGGATCTCGTAGTCGAAGTCGTGGAGCAGCGCGGTCACACCCCAGAGCTCCTCGTCCTCGCCGAACTTCCGTGCGTAGGCGCGCACGGAGGCCTCGACGGCCAGCGCATGGCGCAGCAGCGCCTCGCTCTTCGTGTAGCGGGTCAGGGTCTCCCAGGCGCGCTCGCGAGTGACCTCCAAGACGCTGGGTACGATAGCCCCTCGCCATGACCGAAACGGTCGTCGCCAGTGCAGTGACAGAGTCATTCGTGATCGAAGGAGGGCAGCCCCTCCACGGCCGCGTGACCGCCGCGGGCAACAAGAACGGCGTACTGCCGATCCTCGCCGCGTGCGTGATGACCACCGAGCCGGTCGTCCTCCACAACGTCCCGCGCATCCGGGACGTGGACACGATGCTCGCGCTGATTGCCGACCTCGGCGCCGACGTCGAGTGGATCGGGCCCAACGACGTTCGCGTCCACGCCGCCGAGGTGCGCAAGACAGAGCTCGACCGGGAGCTCTGCTCCCAGATGCGGGCGTCGTTCCTGCTCGCCGGGCCGCTGCTCGTGCGCGCGGGGGCCGCGTCAGTCGCGCCTCCGGGCGGGGACGTGATCGGCCGGCGCAGGCTCGACCCTCATATCCACGGCTTCAGGAAGCTGGGCGTCGAGGTCGAGGCCGGCGACACGTACGACATGCGCACCGGCGGCGTCCGCGGCGCGAGCGTCTTCCTCGACGAGGCGAGCGTGATGGCGACCGAGAACATCATCATGTGCGCCGCGCTCGCGCAGGGCGAGACGAAGATCGGCAACGCCGCGTGCGAGCCGCACGTCCAGGACCTCTGCCGCTTCCTAGGCTCGCTCGGCGCCGACATCCAGGGCATCGAGTCGAACGTCCTCGGAGTGCGCGGCGTCGGAAGCCTGCGCGGCGGCGAGTGGACGATCGGGCCGGATCACGTCGAGGTCGCGAGCTTCATCGGCCTCGCCGCGGTCACTGGCGGCGACCTGACGATCGACGGGGTCGAGAAGGACGACCTGATCTCGATCCTGCCGACCTTCGCGCGGCTCGGCGTGCGCGTCGAAGTCGGGGACGGGACGGTTCGCGTGCCGCCCGGCCAGGAGCTCTACGTCGAGGACGACATCGGCGGGCACATCCCCAAGATCGAGGACGGCCCGTGGCCCGCATTCCCATCGGACTGCACGTCGATCGCGCTCACGGTCGCGACGCAGGCTCGGGGGACGGTGTTGCTGTTCGAGAAGATGTTCGAGAACCGCCTGTTCTTCACGGACAAGCTCGTCTCGATGGGCGCTCGCATCATCCTGTGCGACCCGCACCGCGCGGTCGTGACCGGGCCGACGAGGCTCCGCGGCCAGCGGATGGAGAGCCCGGACATTCGCGCGGGGATGTCGATGCTGCTCGCGAGCCTGTGCGCCGAAGGGGAGTCGACGATCGGGGCCGTGTACCAGATCGACAAGGGCTACGAGCGGATCGACGAGCGCCTGCGTGCGCTCGGTGCGCGGATCGAACGCGTTTCCGCTTAGCGGACGCGCACCGGCTTGAGCCGGATCGCCGCGTGAAGGTCCCACCGGCCGCGGTACACGGCTCGCAGGACGTAGCGGCCCGGTCGCAGCCCGAACGTCCAGCGAATCCCACCGCCCCGCCGCGTCGTTGCACGCGCCAGGCGGTGCCAGCTCCCTCCGCGGCGTACCTGGAGCGTGATCGTCCGGTAGTCGGGCGTGACGAGCGGGGCGCTGGTCCGCAGATGGACTGCTAGGCGGAGCGCCCGGAGCGGCCGGCGGTTGGTCCGCTGGATGGAGCGCACCTCGTAGCCGTTGACCCGTCGGAAGCTCAGCCAGGCCCCGGCCCGCGGGCGCGGCGCAATCTGCTGACCGCGCGCGGCTGCGACGGCGGCCGCCACGTCGATCACGCCGTAGCCGAGCCGCGGGTTCCACCGGCCGTGGCCGGACGCTGTCGCCTTGAGGATCGCCGCGACCTGCTGCGCGGTGAGAGCTGGGTTCGCCGCCCAGACGAGGGCGGCGGCCCCGGCGACCTCCGGGGTCGAGAAGGACGTGCCGCTCGACCATCCGTACGAGCCCGCACTCGAGCCGGGCAGCGCATAGCGGGGCCAGTCGTCGGGCGACGACCCGGCCGCGATCGCGCTGAACACGTTCTCTCCGGGCGCGGCGAGCGAGATCTGCGAGCCGGTGTTCGAGAAGCTCGCGCGCTTGCCGGCCATCGTGCTGGCGGCGACCGAGAGCCCGACGCCGCCCTGGCCGTTCGAGCCGGGCGGCTGGAGCGCGGCGGCCGGGTACTCGATCGGGTTGCCGGCTTGGTACTCGTTGCCTGCCGCGGCTACGAGCAGGACGCCGTGACTGACGGCGTACTCGATCGCCCGCTGCTCGAGCGGGGACGTGCCAACGCCTCCGAGGCTGAGGTTGACGATCTTCGCGCCGTGGTCGACGGCGTAGACGATCGCGGCCGCCTCGTCGACGTCGCTGAAGCTGTCCGAGTCGCCGATGGCTCTGACCATCAGGAGCTGGGCGTCCCCGCCGAAGCCGGCGATCCCCTCGTCGTTCGTGACCGAGCCTGCAGCGAGCGCGGCGACGAACGTGCCGTGGCCGTCGCGATCCGGGGCGCTCGCCCTGCGGTGCACTACGTCCCAGGTCTCGGGCGACTTGGCGGCGAGGTCGGGATGAGTGACGTCGGCGCCGGTGTCGACGATGCCGATCTTGATGGTGCTCGCGGCGCGCAGCACATCTGGGGGAACCTCGTTCTCGCGTGTCGCGACGTACTGCCACTCGTAGGGAAGCCCGGGGCGCAGAACAGCGGCCAGGGCCGGTTCGACCTTCGTCGTTCGGACGAGCGGCGCATGAGCGTACGCAATGCCGGGAAGCCCGTGGAGCTCGTCCGCAGGACCGGGGAGCTCGACCTCGACCGTCTTCATGTGCGGGAGCCGCCGAACGATCTTCGCGCCCGGGAACCGGCTCAGCGCTTGGGCAAGCTCCGCGTTCGAGTCGAAGCCGACGACGGCGTGGGTCGTTGTTGGCCCGCTCGTCGAGGCGTTCGGAGCGAGGATCGCAGCAGCGACCAGCGCGGCGGCCAGAAGGCCGGGTGAACGGGGGAAAGTGCGGGCGTGAGAGCGCATCCGGGCGGCACGGAGAGCGGAAGAGGGCCTGGCTTTCGTGGTCGGCTGCGCCCGTCGGGTGCGGTACCCTGAGTCGAGGGATGGCGTCCCCAGATCGGGTGAGTCAGGAGGAGCACGCGCGCGTTCGCGTCTCGCTCGACGGCGAGGGCGCGAGCAACGTGTCGAGCGGCCTGCCCGTACTCGACCATCTGCTCGGGCTCCTGGCGCGGTACGGATCCCTCGACCTGGAGCTCCAGCTGGCCCCCGACGAGCCGGAGGCCGAGGTCGCCTCGGCGGGCCGGGCGCTCGGGCAGGCGCTCAGGGAGCCGCTCTCGTCTGACGAGGTGCGCGGCCACGGTTCGGCCGTCACCGCCGCCGACGATGCGCTCGCGCACATCGTCCTCGATGCCTCGGGGCGCCCGCTTGTCGTCTCGAACGTCGATCTTTCCGAGGCCCGGGTCGGCGGGCTCGGCACCGACCTGGTCGCGAGCTTCCTGCACGAGCTCGCCGAGGGCGGAGGGTTTACGCTGCACGTCCGCCTGATCCACGGCGACGATCCGCAGCACGTGCTCGAGGCGATCTTCAAGGCGCTCGGCGTGGTGCTCGCACAGGCCGGCCGGCCACGGAAACGGAGGGAGTGAGATGGACAAGACCGCGGTTCGGACCGAGAACGCGCCGGCGCCGTTCCAGGGAGCGCCCTACTCGCAGGCGATCACTGCGAATGGCTTCGTCTTCGTCTCCGGCCAGCTGGGCCTGACGCCGGGGCACGCGGAGATGGCCGGCGACACGATCGAGGAGCAGACGCGGCAGATCTTCGACAACCTCGAGGCGATCCTGGCCGCGGCGGGCAGTGGGCTCGAACGAATCGTGAAGACGACCGTCTTCCTGACGTCGCTCGACGACTTCCAGGGCATGAACTCGGTCTACGCCGAGCGGGTGGGCGAGACGCCGCCCGCGCGGTCGACGATCGAGATCTCGGGCCTCCCGTCGGGCGCGCTCGTCGAGATCGAAGCGATCGCCCTCGTCTAATCGTTTCGGCCACGGCCAGCGCGGACCTTGGCCGCTGGTACCCACGACCTCCTCCCCGATGCGATCGTATCGAGGAAATTCGCGCGTGTCTGTCATGGAACCGATCCGAGTCCGTACCGGTGCGCGCCTGGTGCCGAGGCAGAATGGGCCTGTGGCGACCCTCGAGCTTCCCGACAGCCTTGCGCCGGTCCTCGACGCGGTAGCCGACGTCAGTGACCCGTACGACGGCGTGTACCTCGTCGGCGGCTCCGTCCGCGACATCCTGCTCGGCGAGCCGAACTTCGACGTCGACGTCGTCGTCGAAGGGGATGCGATCGCGCTGGCGCAGGAGCTCGCGAAGAAGCTCGCCGGGCGCGTCCGGGCGCACCGCACGTTCGGCACCGCCGTCGTCCTCTACGGCGACGACGGGCGCGTCGACGTCGTCACGGCTCGCAGCGAGTCGTACCACGCCCCGGCCGTGCTCCCCGCGGTCGAACCGGGCACGATCGACGAGGACCTGCACCGCCGCGACTTCACGATCAACGCGATGGCCGTCTCGCTCAAGGGCGACGCCCTCGGCGAGCTGGTCGACCCGTTCGGTGGGCGCGCCGACCTCGAGGCGGGGCGCATCCGCATCCTCCATGACCGCTCGTTCATCGACGACCCGACGCGCATCCTCCGCGCGATCCGCTACGAGGACCGCTACGGCTTCCGCATGGACGACGACACCGTCCGGCTGGCCCGGGAATGCATCGTGACCGGCCATGTCGGCGACCTCTCGGGCGCGCGCCTGCGCGACGAGCTGATCGCGCTCCTCGAAGAGGGCGACGTCAGCCACGCAATCCCGCGGCTGGCCGAGCTCGGGGCCGAGAAGGAGATCCACCCGCACGTCGTCGCGGACGACGAGGCCGTGCGCCTCTTCGACCGGCTCCGCGACCTGAACAGGAAGTACGGCCTCCGCGTGCCCCCCTGGCGACTCGGGCTCGAGGCGCTCGCGCGCAAGCTTCCCCATGAGGAGATCGGGCCGTGGCTCCACGGGCTCAAGATCCGCCGCCGCGACGGCGACCTGATCACCGCTGCGATCGAGGACGGGCCGCGAATCGCGGAACAGCTCGGACGGGACTCGCTGACCCCCGCCGACGTCGTAGCGCTCGCCGAGCAGCGCACCCCGGATGCGCCGCTGTTCGCGCTCGCTCTCGCAGACCAGCCGCAGCTGCACGACTTCTTCCGCCGTCTCGAGGCGATCGAGCTCGAGATCGACGGGGCCGACATCGCTCAGCTGGGCCTCGGCGAATCGCCGCGAGTGGGGGAGATCCTGGCCGAGATCAGGCGCCGCAAGCTGAACGGCGAGCTGGCCGGGCGCGACTCGGAGCTCGAGGCGGCGCGGAAGCTGGTCGAGCAGTCGTGACCGTCCCGCTCCTCCGCTGGGAGGTGGCCGGGCCGTACGACGTCGTCTTCACGACGCGTGCCGGGGGTGTCAGCGAAGGGCCGTTCGAGTCGCTGAACCTCGGGCGCCGGACCGGCGACGAGGTCGAGCGCGTGGACGAGAACCGTCGCCGCCTCTGCGCGGAAGTCGGTGCGGTCGAGGAAGACCTCACGCTCGGCTTCCAGACCCACTCCAAGGCCGTCAACCGCGCCGAAGCCGGCTCTCGCGGCGCCCCGGGCGACGGGCTCTGGACGGATGAGCCCGAGATCCCGATGCTCGCCCTCGGCGCCGACTGCGCGCTGATCGCCATGGCCCGTGTGAACGGCTCCGAGCCCGCGCTCGCCGTCCTACACGCCGGTTGGCGTGGCTTGCTCGACGGGATCGTCGAATCGGCCGCGAACGTGCTCGGCCCCGGATTTGCGGCCGTCGTCGGGCCGACGATCGGCCCGTGCTGCTACGAGGTGGGGGAGGAGGTCGCGAACCCGTTCCGGGCACGCTTCGGGGACGGGATCGTCAGCGAGCGCAAGCTCGACCTCTGGGCCGCCGCCGAGCAGGCAGCGCTCGACGCCGGCGCGAGCACCGTCGACCGCCTCGACCTCTGTACACGCTGTCGCGACGACCTCTTCTTCTCCGAGCGCCGCACCGGTCGGCCCCGCGGCACCCACGGCGTCCTTGGCCTTGTCCGCTGAGCAGATCGCGGCGCGGCTCGCCCGCGTCAGGGACGAGGTCGGCCCCGACGTGACGATCGTCGCCGCCACGAAGTACGTCTCGGTCGAGGACATGGGCACCCTGGCCGACGCCGGCATCGACATCGTGGGCGAGAACCGCGCGCAGGACCTCGAGGCCAAGCACGCGGCCCACGGCGACACGTTCCACTGGCACTTCATCGGCCACCTGCAGAGCCGCAAGACGAAGGTCGTCAACCGCATCTGCGAGCTCGTCCACTCGCTCGACTCGGAGTCAGCGGCGCGCCGCCTCGAGATCCCCGCGCTCGTCCAGGTCAACCTCGCAGGCGAGGCATCGAAGTCGGGCGTGGAGCCCGACAGCAGCTCCCGCAGCTGCTCGAGCTGTATCCCGACGTGCGCGGTCTGTCGACGATGCCGCCGCCAGCCGAGAACCCCGAAGAATCGCGCCCGTACTTCCGCAAACTGCGAGAATTGGCCGAAGAACACGGTCTCACCCAACTTTCGATGGGTACGAGTCAGGATTACAAGGTGGCCGCGGAGGAGGGCGCGACCTTGATCCGAATAGGTTCGGTGCTGTATCGGGGTTAACATTCCCGCCGCTATGGGATTTGCAGACGTCTGGAACCGGACGCTCGTCTACTTCGGGATCGCCGAGGAGGACGAAGACTGGGACGAGGACGGGTACGTCACGAACGAGGAGCTGGAACGCTCGTACAGCGATCGGCCGAACGTCCGGAGGCTGTCACCGCGCCGGCGCCGCAACGAGTTCGAGGACTGGACCGACCCCGAGCCCGAGGCGGCGGCCGGCTCGAGGACGGCGGTCATGCGCCCACGCCCGCGTGCAGTCGAGGCCGCGCCCGGCGAGGCGTCGGTGCGCGTCCATCTCGTCGTCCCGCGGAGCTTCAACGACGCCCAGCAGATCGCCGACAAGTTCAAGGAAGGAACACCCGTCATCCTCAATCTCCAGGGCTCGGACGCCGACCTTTCGAAGCGACTGATCGACTTCGGCAGCGGTCTCACGTACGCGCTCGACGGCGGCATGCAGCGGGTCGCAGACAAGGTCTTCCTGCTCACGCCGCGAAATGTCGAGGTATCGGCCGAGGAGCGAGCGAAGCTCCTCGAGCGCGGCGGCTTCTTCAACCAAGCCTGACCGGGAAAAGTCCGGCGCGCTGCGCGCGCCATGACGACTTTCCCGGATTGATCGTAATCCCCAGCCTGAGTGAGCGGAGGCCTGCAAAGCCCGCCTCCCGCGGCGCTCAGTGCAATTACCCTTCGACGCACTTTGACGCGTCCATTCGCCGGATCCGGGCTCTTGCTTCCGGACGCGACGACTAAAGGAAGAGCCCTCTGAGAACCGAAATCGGCCGCATGGGCGGATGGCTCCTGATGGTTGACGCGATCTCGTCGATCCAGAACTTCGTCAACGTCTTCATCTCGGTGTACGTGCTGATCATCTTCGCGTACATCATCCTGTCCTGGGTCCGGCTGCCCTACTCGCCGTGGCTGAACCGGGTCCAGCGCTTTCTGTACGACGTGTGCGACCCCTACCTGCGGATCTTCCGCCGGCTGCTGCCCTCCTTCGGCGCATTCGACTTCTCGCCGATCATCGCCGTTCTGGCGCTCTTCCTGATCAATCGCGTCATCAACTCGATCCTCGACCAGCTGCACTAGAGAGGAGGTGAACGAGATGGCTCTCACACCTGTCGAAATCCGTCACGTCAAGCTCAGACGCGCCTTCCTGGGCTACCGGCGCTCGGCGGCCGACCGCCTGCTCGAGGAGATCGTGGAGAGCTTCGAGGAGGTCTGGCGCGAGCGGGCCGAGCTCCAGGACCAGAACGAGCGCCTGGAGTCGGACATCGCGCGCCACCGAGACCTCGAGACTCTGCTGCGGAAGACGCTCGTGACTGCGGAACGGAGCGCGGAGGAGCTCAAAGAGCACGCGCGCCGGGAAGCGGAGGTCGTGCTCGCGGAGGCCCGCGCGGAGGGGCGGAAGATCACCCTGGACGCTCGGGCGGAGCGCGACCACCTGCGCGCGGAAGCAAGCCGAATTCGGGCTCTGTTGCGCTCTGCGCTCGAGGTCTCTGACGAGCTGAACGGAGAGGATGAGCCTGCCGAGGCGGCCTGAACGGAGACTAGACTTCGTCCGTGGCCGTCGACGTCGACCGGGTCCGTGATCTCCTCGAGGAGGAGCGTCAGCGCGTGCTCGACGCGATCGCGTATCTACACAAGGAACACCCCGGCTCGATCGAGGACGAGACCGCGGACCAGACGACCGACAACCACCTCGCAGAGACGGCGACCGCGACGCTCGACCGCGAGATCGACTACACGCTCGAGGAGAACTCGGAGCACGTGCTCTCGTCGATCGACGGCGCGCTCGAGCGCATCCACGCCGGGACGTACGGCACGTGCGTCAACTGCGGGCAGCCGATCACGGAGGACCGGCTCGCGGCGATCCCGTGGGCGACCCAGTGCATCAACTGCAAGCGTCTGGAGGAGCGGGGTTGAGCGAGCCCGCCCCTCGGAACCTCGACGTGCGGGTCGGCTCGTCGACCGACGCACTGACGCCGGTAGCCGGGGCTCGTCGGCCCCTTCATGCGCGGACGCAGCAATGGATCGGGCTTCTGGCCATCGCGCTGGCTGCCCTCGCCGGCGACCAGCTGACGAAGCACATCGTGGCGAGCCATCTGACGCTCGACGCCGAGCGCCACGTCGCAGGGCCGCTGTCGATCCACCACGTCCAGAACTCCGGGATCGCGTTCGGGCTCTTCGCGAGCGCCACGCCGATCGTCACCATCCTGACCGCTGTCGCCGTGGCCTGGATGCTCGTCTTCTTCGCTCGCTCCGGCTCGCGTCACCCGATCCTCCCCGTGGCGCTGGGCCTGTTGATCGGCGGCAGCGCGTCCAACCTCCTCGACCGGGTCCGGCTCGGGCACGTGACGGACTTCATCGACCTGCGCTTCTGGCCCGCGTTCAACCTCGCGGACAGCTTCATCGTGCTCGGCGTGCTCGTGCTGCTCGTCGCGCTGCTGTTCCCGCAACGACCGCAGAAGCGGCCGCAGCCGGTTCCCGACGCCCACGCTTAGGGTTCCCGACGACGCCGCCGGCGCGCGGCTCGACCGCTTTCTCGCCGAGCGGCCCGAGATCAGCTCGCGCTCCGCGGCCGAGCGGCTCGTCGAGGGCGGCAACGTGCGGGTCGACGGCCGTGTCCGGCCCAAGAGCTACCGGCTCGAGGGCGGGGAGGAGGTGGAGGTCGAGCTCCCGCCGGAGCCGGCGCGGGAGATCGAGCCCGAGGACGTCGAGCTGCGCATCGCGTACGAGGACGAGCACCTGCTCGTTGTCGACAAGCCGGCGGGCGTCGTCGTACATCCGGGCGCGGGGCATGCGACGGGGACGCTCGTGCACGGGCTCGCCGGGAGAGCGGCCGGTGGAGAGGAGGACCGGCCCGGGATCGTCCACCGGCTCGATCGCGACACCTCGGGGCTCCTCGTCGTCGCCCGGTCCGACGAGGCGTACGAGCGGCTGCAGGCCCTCGTTCAGGGCCGTGAGCTCGAACGGCGCTACGTCGCGCTCGTCCGCGGGCATCCGCGCTCGTGGCGCGGCCGGATCGACGCCCCGATCGGGCGCGACCGCGACGACCCGACGCGGCGCTCGCTGGACACGGACTCGCCACGCGAGGCGGTCACGCACTTCGAAGTCGACGAGCTGCTGGGCGCCCATGCGCTCCTGAACGTGAGGCTCGAGACCGGCCGCACGCACCAGATCCGCGTCCACCTGGCCGCGATCGACCTCCCGGTCGTCGGAGACCGGGTCTACGGCGTGTCCGACAAGGCGCTCGGACGCCAGTTCCTGCACGCGAACCGACTCGCCTTCGAGCATCCGTTCACGGGCGGGCGAGTCGACGTCGAGTCACCCCTCCCGGACGACCTGGCCGCGTATCTCGGCCGGTTGAGGGCGACAGGCTAGACTTCCAGCCGCTCTGTAACCCGTCCCGGCGGGCGGGTGGATGGTGGTGCCGCTGTACCAGTGGTTCCATCCACCGCCGCCGGCTGCATCGAAAACAACCAATAGGAGGCAAGTCGTGGCAGTCGTCACCATGCGAGAGCTGCTGGAGTCCGGAGTGCACTTCGGTCACCAGACGCGTCGCTGGGATCCCAAGATGCGCCGCTTCATCTTCGGCGAGCGCGGCGGGATCTACATCATCAATCTCGAGCAGACGCTCCAGCTTCTGGAGGAAGCGGCCGCGTTCGCGCGGAACCTCGCCGAGCGAGACGGCACGATCCTCTTCGTCGGCACGAAGAAGCAGGCCCAGGACTCGATCGAGGAGCACGCCAAGCGGGTCGGCATGCCCTACGTCAACCACCGCTGGCTCGGCGGCTTGCTCACCAACTGGCGCACGATTTCGGCGCGAATCGACCGCCTGCACGAGCTGCGCCGGCTCAATGAAGAAGGCCAGCTCGACCTGCTCCCGCCGAAGGAGCGGATCTCGATGCTCGCCGAGCTCGAGCGCCTCGAGAGCCATCTCGGGGGCGTCGCCGACATGAAGCGCCAGCCGGACGCGGCGCTCGTCGTCGACCTGCGCAAGGAGGCGATTGCGGTGCGCGAGGCACGCCGCCTCGGACTGCCGGTCGTCGCGCTCGTGGACACGAACTGCGACCCGGACGAGGCCGACTACGTCATTCCGGGCAACGACGACGCGATCAAGTCGTGCGACCTGGTGATCCGCACGATCGCGGATGCGATCGAGGCCGGGAAGCAGAAGGTCAAGCCGGAGGAGTTCCAGCAGCAGCAGCCGCCGCCTCCGGAGCCCGAGGTCCCAGCCGAGCCCGTTGCGGAGGAGACTCCGGCGGTGGAGGAGACCGTTGCTGCGGAGGAGACCGTTGCTGCGGAGGAGACCGTTGCTGCGGAGGAGACCGTTGCTGCGGAGGAGACCGCTGCTGCGGAGGAAACCGCTCCTGCGAAGGAGGTGCCGGCCGAATGACCGAGGTCACGGCAGACATGGTCAGGGAATTGCGCGAGATGACCGGCGCGCCGATGATGGACACCAAACGTGCCCTCGTGGACGCAGACGGCGACCTCGAGGCTGCGAAACAGCTCCTGCGCGAGCGAGGCATGGCCTCGGCAGGCAAGCGCGCCGCAAACGAGACGCCCGAAGGCGTGGTCCTCACCCGGCTCGACGACTCGAAGGGCACAATTGTCGCGATCGGCTCCGAGAGCGAGCCGGTTTCGAAGAACGACGAGTTCCGCGCGTTCGCCGAGAAGGTCCTGGACGTGGTCGACAAGGACGGGCCGGATGCCGTCGAGTCGCTAGAAGACGAGCGCAAGGAGCTCATCGGCAAGATCGGCGAAAACATCCTCGTTCGCGGCGCCGCGCGCTTCGAGAGCGGCAACGGTGAGGCGATCGCCGCGTACGTCCACCCGCCGGCGAACAAGATCGGCGTCCTCGTCAAGGCAGAAGGCTCACCGGAGGCGGCACGCCGCCTCGCAATGCACATAGCGTTCGCCGCCCCGCGCTTTGCGGCGCGGCACGACGTCCCCGAGGACGAGGTCGCGAAGGAGCGCGAGATCTACGAGAAGCTCCCCGAGGTCGAGTCCAAGCCGGAGCAGGCCCGGCCGAAGATCGTCGAGGGCATGCTCGGCAAGCGTTTCTTCGCCGAGAACGTCCTTGCGGAGCAGGCGTGGATCCACGAGCCGAAGAAGACGGTCGCGCAGGCGCTCGAGGAGGAGGGGCTGAAGGTGCTCGAGTTCGAGCGCTACGCCCTCGCCGAGTGACAGTCCGGGAAGAGGAGAGCGCGGTCAAGGAGACCGAGGGCACAGCCGCGTTCGACCGCATCCTGCTCAAGCTCTCCGGCGAGGCCCTGATGGGCGACAAGGAGTTCGGTCTCGAGCTCCCGCGGATCGAGGCGATCGCCGAGGAGATCGTCGACTGTCAGAAGACCGGCGTCGAGATGGCGATCGTGGTCGGGGCGGGAAACATCTACCGCGGTATGGCCGCGGCGGCCGAGGGCATGGACCGGGCGACCGCGGACTACGCCGGGATGCTCGCGACGCTCCTCAATGCGCTCGCGCTCCAGGACGTGCTCGAGCGACTCGGCGCCCACACGCGCATCCTTTCCGCAATCGGCGTGGCCGAGGTGGCCGAGCCGTACATCCGACGCCGCGGGATCCGCCACCTCGAGAAGGGCCGGATCGTGATCTTCGCTGCGGGCACGGGCAACCCGTTCTTCACCACGGACACGGCGGCTGCGCTACGTGCGCTCGAGATCGGCGCGGACGCGATCCTCATGGCCAAGCACGGCGTTGACGGCGTCTACGATGCCGACCCGCACGTCGAGCCGGGCGCCGAGCTCCTGCCCGAGCTCACGCACCTCCAGGCGATCGAGCGCGGCCTCGAGGTGATGGACGTGACCGCCCTCTCGCTCTGCATGGAGAACGGCCTACCGATCCACGTCTTCGGGCTCGTGGACGGGAACATCAAGCGCGTGCTTTCCGGCGAGAAGGTCGGCACAATCATCCGAACCCCGGAGAAGGAGAGCGAGTGAACGGCATCGACGATCTCGTGCAGGACGCCGAGCGGCGCATGGACAAGTCGGTCGAGTCGACCCAGGTCGAGTTCAACACCGTCCGCACGGGCCGTGCCTCGGCCGCGCTGCTCGATCGAATAAGTGTCGACTACTACGGCCAGGCGACGCCGCTCAAGCAGCTGGCGACGATCAACGTCCCCGAGCCGCGCATGCTGACGGTCCAGCCGTTCGACCCGAGCTCGATCAAGGAGATCGAACGCGCGATTCAGGAGTCGGAGCTCGGTCTCACGCCGTCCAACGACGGCAAGGTGATTCGCCTCCCGATCCCGCAGCTGACCGAGGAGCGCCGCAAGGAGCTCGTCAAGATCGTCCGCCAGATCGCGGAGGACGGGAAGGTCGCGATCCGCAACGTCCGGCGCGACGCGGACAAGCACCTCAAGGAGCTGAAGACGCAGGGGAAAGTGGGCGAGGACGACGAGCGGCGCGCTGAGGAGCGCGTCCAGAAGCTCACCGACGGGCATACGAGCAAGATCGACGACCTCCTGAAGCGCAAGGAAACCGAGATCACCGAGGTCTGACCCTGCTCGAGCGGATTCGCGGCGCTTTTCGTCGCCCGCCAGAGGTCACGCCGGGCGAGGCTCCGCGTTCCGTCGCGATCATCCTGGACGGCAACGGGCGGTGGGCCACGGCGCGGGGTCTGCCGGTGGAAGCCGGGCACCGCGAAGGGACGCGGGCGCTCCGGCGCACGGTGGAGGCCGCGATCGACCTGGGGATCGAGTCGCTCACCGTGTACGCCTTCTCGACCGAGAACTGGCTGCGCCCCGCGCCCGAGGTCGACTCGCTGATGGAGATCTTCCACGAGACGATTAACCGCGAGCTGCCGGATCTCGCCGCACAGGGTGTGCGCACGCGGTTCATCGGGAGGCGTGACCGTGCACCCGAGTCGCTCCAGGAGCGGATGGCCGCGCTCGAGCTCGAGACCGCAGGGCGCGACGTGCTCGAGCTCTGGATCGCCTTCGACTACGGCGGACGGGCGGAGCTCGCGGATGCGGCCCGCGCGATGATGGAAGCTGGCATTCGGCCTGAAGAGGTCGACGAGGACGTGTTCGCTGTTTACTTGTACGCCCCGGACATGCCCGATCCAGACCTGGTGATCAGGACCTCCGGCGAGCTGCGCATGTCCAACTTCCTGCTCTGGCAACTGGCATATTCGGAGTTCTTCTTCGTGGACACGCTCTGGCCGGACTTCGGCGAGAAGGAGCTGCGACAGGCTGTGGCCGCCTATGCGGGGCGGCAGCGCCGGTTCGGCCGCCGATGAGCTCGTTCTGGTCGCGCATCCTGATCGCGGCGGCAGGGATCCCGCTCGTCCTGTGGCTGATGTACCTCGGCGGCTGGCCGCTCTTCGGCCTCGCTGTCGTCGCCGCGCTGATCGCGCTCCACGAGCTGTACTGGATGACGCGGACGCTCCGTCCGGTCGTGCTCGCGGGATACCTGGGCGCGATCGCGACGCTGCTCGGAGCCGAGCTCGGCGGCACGAACTGGGCGCTCGCTGGAGTGTTCGCGACGCTCGCGCTGGCCTTCGTCTTCAAGGGCGCGGCCGGGGCGTCGTCGGTCGGAGTGACGCTGCTCGGTGTGGGGTGGATCGGGCTCGGCCTCGCCTACGCGATCCTGCTCCGGGACATAGACGAGCACGGGGTACTGGCGCTGTACACGGTCGTGCTAGCGGTCTGGGCCGGAGACGCCGCCGCCTACTTCATCGGGCTCCTCTTCGGGCGGCACAAACTGGCGCCGACCGTTTCGCCCGGCAAGACGTGGGAAGGGCTCGTCGCGGGCACCGTCGCGACCATCGCCGTCACCTTCATTGCTCTCTACAAACAGGACTTCCTCTCGATCCCGGAATCGCTCGTGCTCGGCCTGGCAATCGCGATCGCCGCCCCGCTCGGCGACCTGTTCGAGTCTGCGCTCAAGCGCGATGCGGACGTCAAGGACTCGGGGCGGCTGCTGGCGGGCCACGGCGGCGTCCTCGACCGGATCGACGCGCTCCTCTTTGCCTGGGTTGCGGCCTACTACGTCGTGGCGGCCGTCGGCCAGCTCTAGCCCTTTTCGACGGAGCCGAAAAGTGAGCGCCGTCCCAGCGGTGCGAACGCCGTACCGGACCGCCGCGCCCCCTCGAGGGTGCCCGCCTACACTTTGGACGTGAAGCGTATTGCGGTCTTGGGCGCCACGGGGTCGATCGGGCGCCAGGCGCTCGACATCATCGACGCCAACAACGAGCTCGAGGTGTGCGCGCTCGCGTCAGGCTCGAGTGAGCTGGGTGCACTGGCCGGCGCGCGCGACGTGCAGCACGCCCAGGTGGGGGGCGACCTCACCGAACTGCTTGACATGGCCGAGCCGGACATCGTCCTGAACGCTGTCGTCGGCTTCGCGGGCCTCCCGGCGACGCTCTGGGCGCTCGAGCGGGGCGTCACGCTCGCGCTCGCGAACAAAGAGAGCCTCGTCGCGGCCGGGGAGCTCGCACTCGCGGCGCGGGAGCGGGGTGGAGGCCTCCTCCTCCCGGTTGACAGCGAGCACTCCGCTGTCTTCCAGTGCCTCGAGGGGCGCCGGCTCGAGTCGGTCGACTCGATCGTGCTCACCGCCTCGGGCGGCCCCTTCCGTGGGCGAACGCGTGAGCAACTCGCGAACGTGACGCGAGCCGACGCGCTGGCGCACCCGACGTGGCGTATGGGCCCGAAGATCACCGTCGACTCGGCCACGCTCGCGAACAAGGGGCTCGAGCTGATCGAAGCGCACTTCCTGTTCGGGCTCCCGTACGAGCGAATCGAGGTCGTCGTCCACCCGACGTCGGTCGTCCACGCGATCGTCCGCTTCCGTGACGGCGCTTCGCTCGCTCACCTCGGCTACCCGGACATGCGGGTACCGATCTCGTACGCCCTGACGTACCCCGAGCGCGAGGCGACGTCCGTCGAGCGGCTCGACTTCGTCGACGGGCTGACCCTCGAGTTCGAGCCCCCAGATGTCGAGACGTTCCCCATGCTCGCCCTCGCACGCAAGGCCGGAGAGTCCGGCGGGACCCATCCGTGTGCCTACAACGCCGCGAACGAGGTCGCGGTGGCTGCGTTCCTCGCAGGCCGCCTGCCCTTCCTCGGCATCGCGCCCGTGGTCGCGGGCGTCCTGACCGCAGTCGAAGACAGGCCCTTAGTAGACCTGGAAGATCTCGTCGACGCGGACAGCGACGCGCGCCGGCTCGCCGAAGAGGCCGTCGGAGCTCTGGTGCCGTGAACATCTTCATCGCGATCGTCGGCCTGAGCCTGCTCGTCCTCGTCCACGAGGCGGGGCACTTCTTCACCGCGCGGGCGGTCGGCATGAGCCCGCGGCGCTT
The DNA here is from genome assembly GCA_963794605.1 of uncultured Actinomycetes bacterium. Lineage (GTDB taxonomy): Bacteria > Actinomycetota > Thermoleophilia > Gaiellales > Gaiellaceae > VAXT01. Next base: position 235,902 of record CAWCEN010000003.1, on the reverse strand, counting down.
CTACGTCGGCTTCCCGCCGGCTCTCGCCAAGGTCAAGCGGAAGGGCATCGAGTACGGGATCGGCGCAGTGCCGCTCGGCGGCTACGTGAAGATCCCCGGGATGCACAGGCCGGCGCCGTCGGACGTGGACACGTTCTTCGGACAGGCGAAGGAAGAGGCGTCTCAACTCGTCGGCCCGATGGAACGCCTCAAGCAGAGCCTTGCTGAGGGCGACATGGCGGAGGCACGCACGCACCTGACGGAGCTAGCGCGCGCGCTCGAGCTCGTCGACATCAGCCGGATGGCGCGGAAGGGGGCGGAGAAGGGCCTGACCGAGCTCACCGACGGCCTCGGCGCCGACGCATACTGGCGCCAGCGGACGTGGAAGAAGGTGCTCGTCATCTTCGCGGGCCCCGGGACGAACCTCCTCTTCGCCGTGTTCCTGTTCGCGATGCTCTTCGTCATCGGCAGCGGCGGCTACCGGCTCGGCTTCTCGATGGAGGCGAACGCGCCGATCGTGCACGAGGTGCGCGCTGATCATCCCGCGGCGCAGATCGGACTGGCTCCCGGTGACCGGATCCTGCGGATCAACGGCCAGCGGGTGCAGGACGTGACCGAGGTCCCGGACATGATCCAGCAATCGCACGGCGGCCCGATCACGCTCTTGGTCCGGCACAAGGGCCAGAGCGGCGCGACGGTCCTCGGACCAGTCCGGCCGAGAAAGGAGCCGCAGCTCTCGGTGCCGCAGGCGACCTGGGAGTCCGTGAAGCTGACCGGCGTGATCACGAAGGAGATCGGGGCGTCGCTCTCTCGGCTCGTCCGCGGAAACCGGAAAGAGGTCTCGAGCCCGGTCGGGATCGTCGAAGGCTCATCGGAGGCACTCTCGCAGGGGATCGAGACATACCTCTGGGTGCTCGGGCTGCTCAGCCTGTCGCTCGCGCTACTGAACCTGCTGCCGTTCCTGCCGCTCGACGGCGGCCACATCGTTTTCTCGCTGATCGAGGGCATCCGCGGGCGCGCCGTGGGCCGTGAGGTCTACGAGCGGGCCTCGGCCATCGGGATCGCGGTCGTGCTCTTACTCTTCTTCATCGGCCTCTCGAACGACATCGGCAACCTAGGGAACTGATGGCGAGCGAACGCTCGATCGAGGTCGGCGGCGTCCAGATCGGCGGCGGCGCGCCCGTCGTCGTGCAGTCGATGACGCTGACGCCGACACACGACGTCCCCGCGACGACGGCCCAGATCGCCGCTCTCGCCTCGGCCGGCTGCGAGGTTGTGCGCTGCGCTGTCCCGAAGATCGAGGACGCGGAGGCGCTGCGGAAGATCGTGCGCCTGTCGCCGATCCCCGTAATCGCGGACATCCACTTCAACGCGAGCCTGGCGCTGCGCGCGATCGAAGCCGGCGTGGCCGCTGTCCGGATCAACCCGGGGAACATCGGCGGGCCGGACCGGGTCGAACAGGTGGTGGACGCCGCGTGCGAGGCCGGTATCCCGATGCGGATCGGGGCCAACTCCGGCTCCCTGCCGAAGCACCTGCACGAGCTCGCGCACCAAGACCAGGCGGAAGCGCTCGTCGCCGCGGCGCTGGAGGAGGTACAGCTGCTCGAGCGGCTCGACTACTACGACTTCAAGATCTCCGTCAAGTCGACGCACGTCCCGACGATGATCCGCGCGTACAGGATGCTCTCCGAGCGCGTCCCGTACCCGCTCCACCTGGGGGTGACCGAGGCGGGAACGACCTTCGCCGGCTCGATCAAGAGCGCGGTCGGCATCGGCGCGCTGCTCGCGGACGGCATCGGCGACACGCTGCGCGTTTCGCTCACTGCGGATCCGGTGAAGGAGGTCGAGGTCGCGTGGGAGATCTTGAAGGCGCTCGGGCTCCGCGAGCGCGGCCCGGTGATGATCGCCTGCCCCTCGTGCGGGCGCGACAACGTCGGCGTCGAGAACCTGGCGGTCGAGGTCGAAGGGCGTCTGCAGGGCTACCCGCAGGCGTTCGAGGTCGCGGTCATGGGCTGCGCGGTCAACGGCCCGGGTGAGGCCGGGGACGCGGACTTCGGGATCGCAGGGGGCCGGGACGTGGGCTTCATCTACGCGCACGGCCGAGTGTTGAAGAAGGTCTCGTCAGACATCCTCGTCGACGAGCTGTTCCACGAGATCGACACGTGGATCGAGGCCGGGATGCGGCGGCCAAAGCGCCTGAAGATGGCGAAGCCGGCAGCGCTGGCCATGGCCGAGGCTTCCGAAATTCCCCTCGACTAGGGTTCGGAGCGTGATCCGGCGAGCGTCCCAGCTCTTCCTGCCGACCCTGCGTGAAGCGCCCGCCGATGCGGAGGCGGTCAGCCACAAGCTGCTCGTCCGCGGTGCCTTCCTCCGCCAGGTCAGCGCCGGCCTCTGGACGTTCCTGCCGCTCGGCTGGCGAGTTCACGAGAAGGTGGTCGGGATCATCCGCGAAGAGATGGACGCGATCGGCGCGCAGGAGCTCTCCATGCCCGTCCTCACTCCCGCCGAGCTCTGGAAGGCAACCGGCCGCTACGGCATCCCCGAGCTGTTCAAGCTCCGCGACCGCAACGAGCGCGAGTTCGTCCTCCCGCTGACACACGAGGAAACGATCACGTTCCACGCTCGCGAGATCCAGTCCTATCGGGATCTCCCTCAGATGCTCTACCACTTCCAGACGAAGGACCGCGACGAGGCGCGGCCGCGAGCCGGCCTCATCCGCGTGCGCGAGTTCGTCATGAAGGACTCGTACTCGTTCGACCGCGACGAAGAGGGCCTCGACCGGAGCTTCCAGTTGCACAAGGGCGCGTACGACCGGATCTTCGAGCGCTGTGAGCTCGAGGTCTACGTCGTCGACGCCGAGTCGGGGATGATGGGCGGGAGCGCGAGCAAGGACTACCTCGCCCCCTCGGCCACGGGCGAGAACACGCTCGTGACGTGCGAGCGCGGCGATTATGCGGCGGACCTTGAGATCGCTCGTGGGATCCCACGCGCTGCAGAGTTCCCGGCGGCGGTCGATGCGCCCGAAGAGGTCGCGACGCCTGGCGTGACCACGATCGAGGCCGTGGCCGAGCTCCTCGGCGTGGACGACGCCGCAACGTCGAAAGCCATGCCCGTGGTTGCAGACGGCCGCGTTGTGCTCGGCCTCGTGCGCGGGGACGACAGGCTCGATGAGGGGAAGATGGTCGAGGCGCTCGGCGAGGCGTTCCGTCCCGCCACTGAGGACGAGATCCGAGAGGCGTTCGGGGCCGATCCGGGCTCGATCGGGCCGGTGGGCGTGGCGGTCGACGTCGTCGCCGACGAGGCCCTTCGCGAGGGGCAGTTCGTCGCGGGCGCGAACAAGTCCGGCCACCATTTGCGTGGCGTGCAGGCGGGACGAGACTTCGAGGCCCGCTTCGCGAACATCCGCGAGGTGCGTGAAGGCGACACGTGCCCGAAGTGCGGCGGACAGCTCCGTCTGCAGACGGCGATCGAGGTGGGTCACATCTTCAAGCTGGAGACGCGCTACACCGAGCCGCTGGGCGCCACGTTCCTCGACGAGGACGGCAAGGAGAAGTTCCTGGTCATGGGCAGCTATGGGATCGGCCCGGCGCGCACGATGGCTGCGATCGTCGAGCAGCACCACGACGAGGATGGGATCCAGTGGCCGCGATCGGTGGCGCCGTACGACGTTCACCTCGTGGCGCTGCCCGGTCTCGAGGACCAGGCAGCGGAGGTCGCGGCGAAGCTCGACGAGGCAGGCGACGCGGTGCTTCTGGACGACCGCGATCAGCGCGCCGGCGAAAAGTTCGCGGACGCCGATCTGATCGGCCTCCCCGTGCGCGTCACGGTTGGCAAGAAGACGCTCGAGGACGGCGCAGTCGACATCCGCTCGCGGGAAACTGGTGAAGAACAGAGAGTGGCGATCGAAGATCTCGATAGCCTGCGCTGATGGCCCGGCGACGCCGTTTCAGCGACGACCCCTTCGGCGAAACCCTCGAGCGGCTGATGACCGAGAACGGCGTCACGTATCGGGGCCTGGCTGCGAAGACGAAGCTCTCGGCCGGGTATCTGAACCACCTCGTGCACGGAAACCGCCCGGTGCCGTCGAACGAGATCGTCCGCTCGCTGGCGTCTGCGCTCGACGTCGAGCCGGAGCATTTCCGCGAGTACCGGATCCGCGTGATCACGGAGCGGCTCGAGGAGATGCCGGCGCTGATCGACCGGCTCTACAAGCGGCTCGCCGAGAAGAACTAGTCCTCGACGGCGTCTTCGGCCTGTTCGGCGAGCTCGACGATGTCGCCGTCCTTAAACAGGATCTTCTGGAGCGCCAGGCGCCACTTCTCCTTGCGGCGGGCGAGGAACTCGAGGTCCATCGAGAAGTGGAGAAACTCTTCGCGCTGGGCGTGCTCCATGATCCGGCGGGCCTGCTCGTCGGTTTCGACGGCCAGGCGCTGCTCATACCAGCCGATCGCCTCGGCTTCCTCCTGGAGGGAGGCGATCAGGCGGGCGAAGGTGCGAGCGTCGGCGCCGAGCTCGTCGGGAGGCTCGTGATACTGGTCAGTGGGCATCGCGCTAATCTAGTCGCGAAGCGGGGCGTGGCGCAGCCTGGTTAGCGCGCTAGTCTGGGGGACTAGAGGTCCCGAGTTCAAATCTCGGCGCCCCGATAACGAGAAAGCCCCGCGTACACGGGGCTTTTCCGTACTAGGTAGCTGTTAGGCGGCTAGTCGCCGTTGCCCGATAGTTGCTTCCCAGTGAAGCTGGCGATCGGTCGGGGCTAGTGCTGGAGTCGAATCGCGGTGGCGTGAGGTCGACCTGGACAGCGACGTTCCCGCCGCCTCCGCTAACTCGCGCGATCTTTGGCACGGACTAGGGCCTGGCCCGTGGGGACAAACCCATCGACCGCCCATTTCCCGTCCATGGATGGGCGTCGCTGTGGACACTCACACTCCAAAACGAGCAAGCAAGGCGTCTAGGACGGGAGGACCGATCATGTCAGCGCTCGGGCGGAGGCGGGGTTTCACCCCCTTGACAGCAACGGCCGGTTGTTGCAGAACTGTTACCGACGCATCATCGGACCGTTGTCTGCCGGGTGGTTGCGTACTCAGCAACGAGGAAGGAGCCGCCCGATGAAGCCGTACATCACCAGACGATGGAGCTTCGCGTTTGGGTTCGCGGCCCTGCTGTGTGGCTTGGCGCTCGCGCTGTCCGTGCACGTGGTCGCGAGCGCTGCCTCGGGCCCGGCCCCGCCTGCTGGTCCTCTGCGCGTCGAGCAGTTGTCCGATCCGGGGTCCGTCGATCCGGCGATCCTGTACCTGACGACTGGCTGGCAGCTCGAGCGAACGACATGCGCGACGCTCGTCAACTACCCGGATGTGCCTCCGCCAGCGAGCTCGTATCTCCAGCCCGAGATCGCCGCGGCGATGCCGACGATCTCGGCGGACGGACTGACCTACACCTTCCAGATCCGCAACGACTATGCGTTCTCGCCGCCGGCGACGGGTGTCGTCACCGCGGCGAGCATGAAGTACACCTTCGAGCGGACGCTGGCACCGTCGATGGTTTCGTCGGGGGCCCAGTTCTATATGAACATCGTCGGCGCGGCCGAGTACAACCAGGGCCTGGCGCAGCACATCAGCGGCATCGTCGCCTCGGGAGACACGTTGACGATCACGTTGATCCAGCCGCAGGGCGATTTCCTGACCCTGCTTGCGCTGCCGTTCCTCTGCGCCGTGCCGACGAGCCTCCCCATCCACGAAGTACAGGCGCCCGTGCCCTCGGCCGGCCCCTATTACATCGCCGAGCACACGTACAACGTGTCACTCGTCGCGCTCCGCAACCCGAACTACCAGGGGCCTCGCCCGACGCACTGGGACTCGATTGAGTACGCCTACGGTCACACGCAGCAGGAGATTCGTCAGCTCGTGGAGTCGGGAGCGTCGGACTATTCCGGCGATCTGGCCGAGGCCGATCATGCGCAGCTCGCCCAGCTCTACGGCCCGGGCAGCCCAGCGGCGGCGCATGGGAACCAGCAGTGGTTTGCGAACCCGATTCCCTGCACGCTGTTCATGCCCTTGAACACGGAGCGGTCGCTCTTCGCCGACCCGAACATGCGCAAGGCGGTCAACTACGTGATCGACCGCACGACGATGGCCGCGGTCGCAGGCCCGACCTTGTGGCAGCCGACGGACCAGCTCCTCCCACCAGGCATGCCGGGCTTCGACGACCAGCAGATCTATCCGAACCAGGCCGACATCGAGCACGCTCGCGATCTCGCCGGCTGGCATCCGGGCGACCCGATGCGATACGCCAACGTCTACTACAGGAGTTCGGGAACGATCCAACCTGCCCTCGCGCAGGTCGTGCGTGCGGAGCTGCTCGAGATCGGGATCGAGCCGACCATGGTGCCCTTCGCAGGGAGCACCATCTATGACGCCATCTGGACCCGGGGCGAGCCGTTCGACATCGCGGTCGGCGTGGGTTGGTGCCAGGACTACCGCGATCCCTGGAGCATCATCCGGACCCTGGACGGGACCACCATCCATGACGGCGGCGGCAACATCAACTGGTCCTACTTCAACGACCCGGTCTTCAACGACCGGATGCACGCGGCGGAGCAGCTAGTCGGCCAGCCGCGCTACGACGCCTTCGGCCAGATCGACGTCGACCTGATGCGAGACGCTGCGCCAATTGCGGCCTGGGGCTCTATCAACCAGCGCGAGTTCGTGTCCAGGAGGATCGGCTGCGAGCTCTACGACTCGAACCTCGGCCTCGATCTCGCCGCGCTCTGCCAGCGGCCGGAAATCGTCATCGACGACACCACGGCGATGCAGCCGCCCACGGGCACCACCACGGCGACGTTGACCGTCCACCTCAGCAGCGAGATGGACGATCCCGTCTCGGTCGACTACGCAACCGCGGACGGGACCGCGCACGCCGGGGTCGACTACGTCGCCACTTCGGGGACGCTCACGTTTGCGCCCCACGAGCGCACAGGCACGCTGAGCGTGACTGTGCTCGCGGGCACAGGAGGGCCGAAAACCTTCTTCGTCGATCTCGCCAACCAGAGCCACGGAACGCTCGTCAAACAGCGCGCGGTCGCGATGCTCGTGTCCGGCGCGCCACCGCCACCCCCGCCACCTCCACCGCCGCCTCCGCCACCACCTCCGCCTCCGCCACCACCTCCGCCTCCTCCGCTACCTCCGCCTCCTCCGCTACCTCCGCCGGCCGCGACGAAGTGCCGTGTGCCGCGGGTGGTCGGGCTGACCCTAGGCCGGGCGCGGACGAAGATCCGTCGAGCGCACTGCTTGGTCGGACGCGTACGCCGCGCTCGATCGAGGCGAGTCGGCCGCGTCATCTCGCAGAGTCCGCGGCCAGGCGCGGTGAAACGCGGCGGCTTCCCTGTCCGGCTTGTTGTGGGACGCCACCCCTGAGCACGTCCAGCAACACCGGCCCGCTCGGCCAACCGCGCGGCGTCGGCTTCGGCATCCTCATGTACATCGTCACGTTCGGGGTGTACAGCTTCTACTGGGTCTACAAGACCCAGGAAGAGATGAAGCAACACACAGGCGAGGGCCTAGGCGGGGTACTGGGCCTCGTCGTCTGGCTCGTTGTCAATCCCGTGACGGCGTTCGTAATCCCGTCGGAGATCGGGAAGATGTACAAGAAGGACCGCCAGGAGCCGCCGATGACCGGCTGGACGGGGCTATGGCTTTTCCCGGGCGCGATCCTGCTCGTTCCGGCGATCGTCTGGTTCGTCAAAGTACAGCGAGCCCTTAATCGCTACTGGGAGGGGAAAGCTCCCGCGCCTGGAGCCACCGCCTGATCAATGGCGCATGCCAACCCTGGAACGACGTTCGAGGGATTGCGGGGTGGCCGCGCACGGGCGGCCACCCCGCTCAACCCGTTTAACAGGTCACGCGAAACTGGTCGACGCTCGACCTGATCTCGTCAGCGTCGGCCAGACCGTTGCCGTTGGCGTCTCTCCAGGTGATGTGGTTGAGCGTGAAGACGCTGAACTGCCCAATCACCTGTCCGTCAGCGTTGTACAAGGTTCCGCGATCCTGCTGTGCCCAGGTGTAGACCACCTGACCAGTTGAATTGGTGTTGAACTCCCAATGGGCGGGAGAGTGGTTGATCGAATAGCTCCCGTCCGACCAGTCCGTCCGGTAGTCCTGCCTTGTCGTGCCGGAAACGTGAGAGGTCGTTCCCGTGTCAACGTAACGACCAGCCTCCGTGACCGTTAGCGTCACGGTGCCGGTCAGACCGGTGCAGAGTGACACGTCCGTAAACGTGATGGTCTCTTGGAAATAGAACTGCCCATGGGTCGCCCTTGCTGATGCCGTTCCAGCGAAGGTGACGAGCCCAAGCGCCACCAGTACAGCGCAGACCAGAATTCTCCGCGCCAATGGCGTAGAAGCATGCCACCAGATCCTCATTGCCTGTCCCTTCCAGATTGGTTACGCGTACGTAGAACCGCCCCGCTATGACTGTGGGGGCGCGCCGCTTCAAGGCGGCGTTACGTGTCGCGGATCAGACCACGACGAGCGGAACCGATGGGACTAGCAATGACTTCCTCCTGGTGGTTCGAGGAGGATCTTCCTCTTTGTGCGGAAAAAGTCAAGTCCGACACGGACACGCACACACTTTGCGCATCGCCAGGCTTCCAACGTCGAGCAGATGGCTCCTGCAGGTGGACCACCAGACGGTTGATTACATCGACCTTCCCGGCTCGAATCGGGGACTGCCGATGCCGAGGGCGCTGCTCTATGCCAGCAATCGGGACGGAAGGCTCAACCGCGGCTCAATCCGCTTCACCCACGTCCGCGCTCTGCCTGCTGGAGGGCAGACCTGGGCGCGCTTCCCGCACGGCAAGACGTGGTTGTACACCACCCATCCCAAGTACACGTACGTCGGCTTAGGCACCACCAGCTTCATCGCGAAGAATCGTTAACCGGGCCCGTCGTAGCGATCACTGGCCGGTCGACGGGTTCGGAGCTAGGCCGGGTGTCCGCCGACGATGACGCTCTCGCCGCCCCTCGGCTTGCCGATCCCGCCGGCACTCGGCAGAGCAGACGATCGCATCCGGCTTCCGTACAAAAGTCGCACCGCATACGACGCAGGTCTTCGCCTCGCGAGGAGGCTCGACCCGATACCGAGCCCGCCGCGCATCGTTGTACCGCTTCTCAGCCTCGGGATGCTCGACGCCATAGCCCAGTGTCACCACCTCCCCGTGTAACCCGACGCTTTCGAGGGATGGCGCGGTGGTTTTCCCTGGCCGATGACGCCAGCGATCTCTTTCTTCGAAGGAGCCGTTCGAGTGAAACGACTGTCCGCCATCTGCTCTTGTCTCGTGCTTGCTGGGTTCGCGTCGCAGTCCGTCGCGGCACGGAGCACCACAACGGAGGCAGCGAAGGTTCGTGCGCAACTTCTCTACGAAGTTCGGCTGACCAATCAGGCGCGGTGGCGGCCGATGTGGCGAACCTACTCGCCCCGCGTCCGCTCGGGTTGCTCCTACACCCGGTTCGTTGCGGGGATGAGGGTGATCAGGGCCGCCTACGGCCCGTTCAGCTTGCGCAACCTTGCGGTTCGTGTGAGGGGCCAGCGCGCATTCGTCACCTACCAGATCATCGGCCGCGGCAAGGTCGTCGGAGGCGCCGCAGCGAGGAAGCCCGACGTCTTCGTTCGCATCGGCGATCGCTGGTTTGACGACTTTGACGCTGGCGGCGAGTGCCCCTAGAAACGCCGATGCAGCCCGCGCTGAGCTGTGGCTTCGCCACGAGCGCTTCCCCGCCTCTTGCCGGCCCTGCGTGAGCCTAGAACCGTCCCGACCGGCTCGCTAGTGGCAGTCGGGACGTGGCCCTGCGCGCCCATTTTCGCGCCCATACGTCCGAGGCCCGGCTACGAGGCCCCTTTCAGCGTTCGGGTAGCGGCCGATGGCTACTCCGCGGTATCCAAACCCGGCCTATACGCCTCGGAGTTGCTCGCGTCGAACGCATTCAGCGCCGTCCGCGATCGTGCGCTGCGCCGCGAGCTCGACCACTGAACGGCTAGGCCGAACGACTGCGGTTCGCCGGTAGTCGTGCGGGGAAGGTAAAGAGAGAGCCGGGACGCGGGGACGGGCCGGCCTCCTTGCGGCACGAGGCCGGCCCGACGGGGATTTAAGACGCCCCGGCTCTCGCGGCTCCTTTTCGACGCTCGACGCTCGGCTCATGCAGCAAGCCGGCGGCGGCGTCGAACCTCGGAGGCGTCTTCGAGCGCTTCCTCCCGCTACTCGCCACCCGGCGGCAACCGCCTTCTAACGTGAGGTTTGGCACATCTAGACGACATTTGGCCTGCAGCGGGCTATGTTGCCGTCGTGGACAGCGGCTCCAATCGTCGACGGCGCAGGCCGGGGTGATCAGGTGCTGGAACGGGTCATGACGTACACCAAGGCGCTGATCCACGCCGCCTTCGATGCGGTCGACGACTTCATCAGAGCGCGGCTCGACCGCGCTCAGCTCGATCCGTCTCGGCATCCGGGCGGCCGCTCACAGCGACGAGGACGTGAAGCCATGAGGAAGATCAAGTGCCCGAACCCAGACTGCGGGGCCGAGACGATGGGGGCGTACGTCAACCTGCAGCGCTTCTTCAGTCCAGAACATTTGGGGGTAGCCGACGACGGGTCGCTCACCTACCGTGGCTACGGCAGCCGTGTCTCCGACGAAGTCTCGTACTTTCTCTGCGGGACCTGCGATTCGGAGTTCGACGCAGAAGAGGTCGAAAAAGCGAACGCGCCGAAATGAGTGTCGATTTTGAAGCTCGCAGCAGGGGCAGCGATCCGTGGCAAGCTCAGCAGAATAGGGAGGACCGGAGCCGCCTCCTGTTGTTACTGGGCGTTGGTTTCTCCCAGTAGGAGCTCCCCGCCGCAGACCCCAGCAGTTGCCGCACGACCCCGATCCTCGTGGTCATCTTCCCGTTTTCGGCTTGCGCCTAAACGCGTGGATACAGCTCGCGGCTTAGCCTCTCTTGCGGTCGGTTTCTAGCCCAAGCCCGATCGCTCAGCTATCAGGTCCTCGGATTCTTTGATCTTGCGACGGTCCGCGAGGTAGAACAGCAAGAAGACGAGCAGGAAGCCGAAAATCAACGCTGCTATCCCGCCCAATCGATACATGACCGTGTCGACGAGCAACCACAGCGCCATGACGCCGATGGCGATCCCGACAATGATTCCGAGCAGCTTCAGCACGAACCGGTCTCCTTCCATGTCATGCGCTCTCCTAGAGTTCAGCCTACTGGCGGCATGAGGACATCGCCCTAACGGGATGAAGTGGCAAGGCCGCCGATGCGGCGGCCCGGCACACGCGGGGCGCTCCTCATGAACCTGCCGCGCGGGCGTGCGAGGTACTCCACACCGCAACCAGTCGTTCACGGCCGCGCTACCCAGGCCGCGCATTCCGTCTGCGAGCGTCGAGCTCGGCTACACCCACCGTCATTGGCAAAGGAGGAGTCATGAAGTTTCTCGCCTTGCTCGCGCTGGCCTTCGCCGTGGCGGCGGGTGCAGCTGCCGCTGCTGGCCCCGTTGAGGTGCACGCGACGCTGGAGACCGAGCCGTTCTTCGACAGTAACGACGCGGACGCGGACGACCCGGCGATCTGGATCCAGCCGACCGACAGCTCCAAGTCGATCGTGATCGGCACGCTCAAGAACGGCGGCCTGGCCGTCTTCGATCTTGCCGGCGCGACGATCCAGCCCATCGACTACGCCGACGAGGACGCGCGCCAGAACAACGTCGACCTGCTCTACGACGTCCGGCTCGGCGGGCTCACCCGCGACCTCGCGGTCGTCACCGATCGCGGGCTCGACCATATGCGTGTGTTCGCGATCGACCCGGACGGATCGGATACGGCGGAGCCGCTCACCGAGGTGACCGTGCCCAATCCGCCGTTCGTGTTCGACGGCGACAACGACATCTCGGCATACGGCATCGCAGCGTGGAAGGGAGTCGGGGGAACGCCGTACGTCGCGATGACCCAGCGCCACCGCACGGCTCTCGTCGTGGTGCGGCTCGTCGCGGAGCCGAACGACAAAGTCGGGTTCGAACGGGTCGATCGGCTCGAGCTTCCGTCGACGTTCGCGCTCCCGCGGCACCGCACATGGACGCCGTGCGAGGAAGGCGTCGACGAGCTGCCGCAGTCCGAGGGGATGGTGGCCGACGCTCGCCGCGGCTTCCTCTTCGTCGCCCAGGAGGACGTCGGCTTCTGGCGGATCCCGGTCGACGGCGTCGGCGATGCGAAGCTGGTCGATCGCGTTCACGAGTTCGGGCAGACATACACGAGGACGTTCGACCCGGATGAGGGCGAATTCGTCTGCGATCTCGACGAAGACTCACCGAGTGCAGGCAGCCCTTACCTTCACGCCGACGCCGAGGGCCTGACGATCTACCGCCTCCAGGGCAGCCGTGGCTACCTGCTCGCCTCGAGCCAGGGCAGCTCGACGTTCCTCGCCTATGACCTGACCTCGCTCAAGCTGCTCGGCACGTTCGAGATCGGGGGCGGTCCGACCGACCACGTCGACGACTCGGACGGCGCGATGGTCGCGAACCCACCACTCAACAGCACGTTCTCGCACGGCCTGCTCGTCACCCACGACGGGAACGACGAGCCGTTCGAGGACGCGACGAACTTCAAGTTCACGCGCTGGCAGGACGTCGCCGCGCCGCTCGGGCTCGAGATCGACACTACGAGTGGAGACCCGCGGGACTGACTACGCCCCGCTTCCCGACACACAGAAACTAGTCGCCGGCTCGCTCCCAGAAGTACGCCTCCGGCACTCGATGCAATGGGCCATCGAAGAGCGGTACCCAGTGGCCGATCTCGGTCACGCTCGGGTCGTCGAAGATTGCTTTGACCGCCTTGTCCGCGTCCGGGCCCTCGACCAAGAACACGACCTCGTTCTCCGACAGGAAGACTGCTTCCCGGTCGAAGGTTGCCCAGACGCCGTCGTGCATTGGGTGCTCGGCGAGAAGCTCCTCCGCGCGCTCGCGACTACCGGGCTTCAAGCGAGCCAGGAGTACGTAGCGGTCCATCGTCACAAGAGCGTACTGCGCCCGGAGATCGGCGGCTCACAGGTAGTCGCCCGCGCAGCAAGGCACACGTGATTTTGACCCGGCTGGGTCACGCGAAGGTGAGGTTTCCGGAGCGAGGCTTCGGGCATGCCCTCCAACGGCCGATCGAAGACGAGCCCTCGAGGCCCAGCGATGACGACTCTCGACCTTGCCGATCGCGTGTACTTCGAAGTCATCGAGGTCGACTCCGCGGGGCGACTCACTTGCCGACTCGGACGGGAGCGGGCGGCTCTGCTCGACGGCGACGAACCGTGCATCGTCGTCGCCTCCTTCGAGTCGGAGCCGGCTGGCCTTGCGGAGCTATTGCGCGAGGTCGAATCGTGGATCGCGGAAGAGTCGCTGTGCGCGATTCGGTTCCTTCTGGATGACCGGATCTACGTGCTCGAGGCGGGCGAAGTGGACTGGTCTGCCCATCCTTGGTGGACTGCCGCCGTGGCCGACGAATCGCCGCAGACCGTGTGAGGCTTGAAGCGAGGTCGGCTGGGGCGTACGCTGGCACCCTGCGGCCGTCCAGTAAGGAGCTCCGTTGGCCGGCCCGCGGCACCTCTCGCGGATTCCCCGCCGGCCGTACGGAGCGAATCGAGACCAAGGGGGCCATGCAGCAAACCCCGCATCGCGCACGGCCCCTTGGTCGTATACCCACCTCCCAGACGAGTCGTAACGCGGATCCGTTAGGACTTTGTGAAGATCGCTGGCTCGCGGTCGGAATGGGTCATGTAGCTACACTTTTTGGCGGCCACCTGTATGTGGGCCCGGGCTCTACTTAGGAACCCTCCCTACCCGAACACGGAACCCGGATGCTTTCACAGGTGGCCCTACTCGGCCCGCTAACGGTCGAGGGGTCGGTTTTCCCTCACTTTCGTTTCGCCTGGGCTCGCGCCGGGCATCTCGCCTGCGACAGAGAGGAGAACCATGTGGTGGATCATCGTGCTCATCATCGCCGTGCTGATCGTCGCCGGGATCATCATCGTCGGCGGCCGGCGCGCGCTTGAGCAGCAGCTCGAAAGCAAGCGACAGGAGGCCGGCGAGCTTCGGACCCAGGCCGACCAGCAGGCGTCCCAGGCCGGCCAGCGCGCCTCGTACGCCCAGGAGCAGGCCGAGCAGGCCGAGCAAGAGCGCGCGGGGGCCGAGGAAGCCCGCCGCCGCGCGGACGAGGTCGATCCAGACGTAGCGACGTAGCAGTCACACCGGCCGTAGGCTGTGCCCGTGCCGCCGACCCGCGTAGCGATCATCGGAGCGGCGCTCGACCTCGGCGCGGGCCGCCGCGGCGTCGACATGGGGCCGTCGGCAATCCGTTACGCCGGCCTCAGCGAGCGACTCGAGGTAGCCGGGATCGAGGTCGAGGACCGGGGGAACGTCCAGGCTGCGATCGCGGAGACGCGTGACACAGGCGTCGAAAGTGCACGGTTCCTCGAGGAGATCCTCGAGACGTGCACGCGGATCGCCGCCGAGGTCGAGGCTGCGCGTGCGGACGGTTTGCTACCGCTCGTGCTCGGCGGCGACCATTCGATCGCGATGGGCTCGTTGAGTGGCCTTGCCGCGTCTGGGCCGGGCGGCGTGCTCTGGCTGGACGCGCACGGCGACCTGAACACTCCGGAGACGACACCCTCGGGAAACGTCCACGGCATGCCGCTTGCAGCGGCGCTCGGGCTCTGCGGCAGCTTCTCGCGCGACGGGCTGCGCCTGCCGGCGGTCGAGCCGGAACGGGTCGCTCTCGTGGGCGTGCGCTCGCTCGATCCCGGGGAGCAGGCGCTCGTCCGGGAGCTGGGCGTTGCGGTTTACACCATTAGCGACCTCGATCGGCGCGGGATGGAGCCGGTGATCGACGAGGCACTGCAGCGCGTGAGCGGCGGGTCGTTCGTCCACGTCTCCGTCGACCTGGACGTCGTCGACCCCGAGGTCGCCCCCGGCGTGGGCGATCCCGTGCGCGGCGGCCTCTCGTACCGTGAGGTGCATCTCGCGCTGGAGCTGGTGGCGGAGGCCGGTGTGCTCGACGCGATCGATCTGGTCGAGGTCAATCCGATCCGCGACCACGAGAACACGACGGCCGGGCTGGCCGTCGAGCTCGCGGCGAGCGCATTCGGAGTGAAGATCCTCTAGACGAAGACGTCTGCGGCGCAGCCGAAGACGAGCGCCGCGCGAGCATCCGGTTCGTCGAGCCCGACGAGCGATGGATGATCGAGATCGATCTCGGCCTCGGGCCACGCCTCAATGCCGAGTGCCGCGGCTCCCTCGTCGGCGCCGATGCGAAGCAGCTTCTCGGGCGGGATGACGTTGCGGCGCAGCGCGGACCGGCGAGCGATCCCCTCGAGCTCTCGAAGCTCCTCGAGCGGGTCGATGCGCGCATTCGAGTCCGAGCCGATGCAGATCGCGATCTCGCGCTCGAGGACGCGCTCGACGGGAAAGTAGCCGTCGCCCAGGTTGGCCTCGGTCGTCGGGCAGACGCAGATGCGCGACCCGCTCTGGACGAGGAGGTCGAGCTCGGCGTCGTCGGCGTGCGTGGCGTGGACGACCGTCGTCAGCGGGCCGAGGCAGCCGCTCTTGGCGAGGAGCTCGATCGGCCGGATGCCGTGCTCCTCGATGCATTCCTCGATCTCGCGGGGCTGCTCGTCGGCGTGGACGTGCAACGGGAGGTCGTGGTCGGCGGCGTAGTTCGCGATCTGCGCCAGCCATCTCGGCGGGCAGGCACGGACGGAGTGGGGGGCGAGGCCGACCTCGATGCCACGCTCGCGGAGGTTCTCGACTTGATTCAGGTACTCGGCCGGCGAGGCTTGGCGGAAGCGGTCGAGCCCGCCTCGCGCGTACGCGGCGTAGAGGAGGACGAACGTGATTCCAGCGGCGGCCGCGGCCTCGGCGGACGCGAGCGCCTGCTCGAAGCCGAGGTAGTGGAACTCGCCGACCGCCGTGTAGCCGGCGGCGCGCATCTCGCGGTACACCTGCTCGTAGTCGGTGCGGACCCGCTCGGACGTCTGCCGATCCGCGAGCTCGAGCATCGCGTCGCGCCAGGCCCAGAAGTCACCGCCCTCGGTGCGACCCCGGAGTGCGCGCTGGAAGGCGTGGCTGTGTGCGTTGACGAAGCCGGGGATCGTGAGCCGGTTCGCCACGTGGCGACGCTATCAGCCTCGCGATCGCCCCCTCGCGCGGGTACAACCGGCTGGCACCCGTGACCTCCTCCCCGATGCGATCGTATCCGGGGAAGGCGCGTGTGTCTGTCACGAAAGGCGAGCAAATGCGCAGCGATCGATCCACGGCGCTCTATCCTTGACCACGATGTCCGCACCCGCGGTCTCCGCTCCGCTGGCGCGCGTTCCGAACGCGCTGACGATCCTGCGGCTCCTCCTCATCCCGGTCTTCGCAGTCCTGCTCATCCCGGCGGACGAGGGATACAGCTGGGCGGCGGCGATCGTTTTCGCCGTCGCCGGGATCACCGACCAGATCGACGGCTGGCTCGCCCGGCGCTGGCACGTAGAGTCGGCCTTCGGCAAGGTTGCAGACCCGCTCGCGGACCGCCTGATGATCGACGCCGCGGTCATCATCCTGGTCGCGGTCCACCACCGCCTCCCGTGGGCCGCGCTGGTGCTGATCATCGCGCGGGATGCTCTGCTCATCGGCGGGTACAAGCTCCTCGTGCCCGACGGCTACGAGCTCAACGTCAACTTCCTGGGCAAGCTCGCGACCTGGGTCCTGTACGCGTCCCTCGTCTTCGTGATGGTCACGCATGAGGGCGCCGACTGGCCGCTCTGGCTCTTCTGGATCGGTCTCTCCTTGGCGCTCGCCGCCGCAGCCCAGTACGTCTACACGGCCCTCAGAGGAGCCCGCACATGAAAGCCGTCGTCATGGCCGGCGGGGAGGGCACGCGGCTCAGGCCGCTGACCTCGAACCAGCCGAAGCCAATGGTCCCGATCGTCGGCAAACCGTGCATCGAGCACATCGTGGAGCTGCTGCGCGGCCACGGCCTCGACGACGTGATCGTGACGGTCGCCTTCCTACCGCAGGCGATCAGGAGCTACTTCGGCGACGGCGAGAGCCTCGGCGTGAACATCGAGTACTCCGTCGAGGAATCACCCGCAGGCACGGCCGGTTCCGTGCGCCTCGCCGGCGACAAGCTCGACGAGACGTTCCTCGTCATCTCCGGCGACGCGCTCTGCGACTTCGACCTGACACGGCTGGTCGAGTACCACAAGGAGCGCGGCGCGGCCGTCACGATCGGGCTGAAGTCGGTCGAGAACCCACTCGAGTTCGGGATCGTCGTCACGGACGACGACGGACGAGTCGAGCGCTTCCTCGAAAAGCCGTCGTGGGGCCAGGTCTTCTCGGACACGATCAACACGGGCGTTTACGTCCTCGAGCCAGAGGTTCTGCAGCACGTCCCAACCGACCGGCCCTACGACTTCTCAAAGGAGCTCTTTCCGCTTCTGCTCGAGATGGGGCGCCCGCTCTACGGGCTCGTCATGGACGGCTACTGGCAGGACATCGGCAACCTCGACCAGTACCGGCAGGCGAACTTCGACGCGCTCGACGAACGGGTCGTGCTCGGGATGCCGGGCATCCGCCTCCGTGGGAACGTCTGGCTGGGGGAGGGGGTGGAGCTCGACGATCTCGACCAGGTCGAAGGCCCCGCGCTGATCTCGAACTACTGCCGCGTCGCGCCGGACGCGCAGGTCGGCGCGTACTCCGTCCTCTCGGCGAGCGTCACGCTTCTCGATCGCGCCCGCACGATGCGGTCGGTCATCGACGCATCGACTCACATCGGGCGCGGCGCGCTCGTCGAGGGCGCGATCGTCGGCCGCTCGTGCGACATCCGCGCCCACGCGCGCCTCCAGGAGGGAGTGGCTCTCGGCGACGAAGTCAAGGTCGGCGAGGAGAGCGTGCTCATGCCCGGCGTGCGCATCTACCCCTACAAGGAGGTCGAGAGCGGCGCCCAGATCTACGAGAGCCTGATCTGGGAGTCCCGGGCATCGTCGCGGCTCTTCGAGCGCGACAGCGTCTCCGGCCTCGTCAACGTCGACCTGACGCCGGAGGTCGTGACGAAGCTTGCGGTCGCCCTCGGGACTGCGCTTCCGCGCGGCGCCCGGATCGTCGCGAGCAGAGAGGCCCCCGCGGCATGCCGGATGATCGAGCGCGCGATGATCGCCGGCCTCAACTCGACGGGCGTCGACGTGTCCGACCTCCGCGTGCTGCCGAGCGCGGTCGCACGACATCTGCTGAAGACACACGACTATGCGGCCGGCTTCCACGTCGGCTTCTCAGCGGCGGACGCCGAGGTGGTCGCGATCCGCTTCTACGAAGAGCCGGGCATCCAGCTGACCGCCGAGCTCCAGAAGGAGGTCGAGAAGCACTTCAACCGCGGCGAGCTGCGGCGCGCAGCAGGCGACAGCGTGGGGAACGTCGACTACCCGGTGCGCGCACGGGAGATCTATGCCGAGGAGCTGCTCGAGACCCTCGACCAGGACGCGATTCGCGAGCGTGAGTTCCGCATCGTCGTCGACTACGGCTACTCGGCGGCGTCGCTGGTCCTCCCACTCGTGCTCGGCCCCCTGGGCGTCGAAGTCGTCGCAGCCCATGCGTTCTCGCCGAGCGGGGAGATTGGGCCGCGAGCGAACCTGCGCAGCCTCATCGGCCAGACGAAAAAGCTCGTCAACGCCGTCGGCGCGAATTTCGGCGTCGTCTTCGACCGAGCCGCGGAGCGGCTGTATCTGATCGACGAGAGTGGGCGCGAGATCCCCGTCGAGCAGGCGCTGCTCCTGTTCCTGAAGCTGATCGGCTCGGACGGCCGACGCGGAAAGCTCGCGTTCCCGGTCACCGTCACGGGCCAGGTCGACCGGATCCTGAAGGGCAGCGGGCTCGAAGTGATCCGCACGCCGGCGTCGCTGAGCGAGCTGACCAAGGCGGCCGCGCAGGACGGCGTCATCTTCGCCGGCGCGATCGGCGGCGGGTACGTCTTCCCGGACTTCTTGCCGGCGTACGACGCGATGGCGAGCCTCTGCAAATTCCTGGAGCTCCTCGCACCGGTCGGCCAGCCACTGTCCTCGCTCGTAGCGGAGCTGCCCGTCTCGACGCTGGTCCACCGCCAGCTGCCGTGCCCGTGGGCGCAGAAAGGCATCGTCATGCGCGTCCTGACCGAGCGACTCAAAGGGCGGGACCTCGACTTGCTCGACGGAATCAAGGTCAACGACCGGCGCGGCTGGGCGCAGGTGCTGCCCGATCCAGACGAGCCGCTCGTCCATATCTACGCCGAGGGGCAGGACGAGCGCACGTCGAACGAGCTCGAGGAAGAGCTGAGGCAGCTCGTCGAGGACGTCCTGCAGCAGGAGACCGATATCTCAAGTTGAGGTTGAACCTTTTCGGCGCTGCTGCTTTACTTGCCAGCGCCTCCCCTCCGAACGAAAGGCTGATCGCGTGGAACCGTTCCCAGATCTTCCGTCGATGTCCGACACTGATCTCAAGGCCGAGATCGACAAGCTGACCGAAGAGGAGCAGGAGGTGTCGTATCGCCGGCGGCTCCTGCACGGACGCATCGACATGCTGCGGACGGAGCTTGTCGCGCGGAAACAGAAAAAGCCGTCGAGCGAGCTCGACCAGGTCGACCTGGACAAGCTCGCCGAGATCCTCGCCGGCAAGGCCTCGCCGCCGTCGGAGGAAAGCGCTTGAGCCATGTGTACTGCCCGGAGTGCGGCTTCCAGAATCCGGAGGCGTCGAACTACTGCGCGAAGTGTGGGGCGCTGCTCGTGCGCGACGAAGGCGGCTCCGACACGACGATGAGCTACACGCCCGAGGAGGGAGACGACGAGGCCGGCGCGGTCCTCGACGAGATCAAGGCGGAGGGCCCTGCGCTCGTCGTCCGTTCGGGCGGAGGGCGCGCAGGCGAGCACTTTTTGCTCGAGAAGGAGCAGACCACAGTGGGGCGCTCTCCGGACTGCGACGTCTTTCTCGACGACGTCACGGTCTCGCGCCGCCACGCGCTGGTCATGCGCCGCGACGGCGGATTCTTCATCGAGGACCGGGGCAGCCTCAACGGGACGTTCTTGAACAGGCGCCGAATCGAATCGGGCCGGCTCGAGGACGGGGACGAGCTCCAGATCGGCAAGTACAAGCTGACCTTCCTCTCGCAGTGAGCGCGGCGGCGGAAACATCCACGCGCGACGGCCTGCTCCATATCGGGGCCGTCTGCAACCAGCTCCGCGACGAGTTCCCGGACGTCTCGATCTCGAAGATCCGCTACCTCGAGGATCAGGGCCTGATCCAGCCGAAGCGGACGCGCGGCGGCTACCGGCTGTTCGACGACGACGTGGTCGATCGGCTGCGGACGATTCTGCGACTGCAGCGCGACGAGTTCCTGCCACTGCGCGTGATCAGGCAGGAGCTCGCCTCGCCGGAGGCGAACAAAGGGCGCCGTCGCAGACGTGCCGCGGGGCTCGCGGGGCCCGAAGAGGAGTTGAGCGCTGGCGAGATCCAGGAGCGGTCCGGCGCCACGCCGCAGCTCGTCCGTGAGCTCGAAGAGTACGGGCTGCTCGAGGGTCGCGGGAATGGGGGAGAGAAGCGCTACTCGGCCGGCGACGCGGAGATCGCGGCGGTCTGCGCCCAGCTCGCCTCGTACGGGATCGGCCCACGGAACCTGCGCGCGTTCCGAACCGCCGCCGACCGCGAGGCGTCGCTTCTGGGCCAGCTGGTCGGCCCCTCGCTGCGGACGCGCAACCCCGAGCGGCGGGAGGCTGCGCTCGACGACCTCCGCGCCCTCGCCGAGCTCGCGCAGGAGCTCTCGCAGCTCCTCTCCTGGCGTGCCCTTCGACACCTCGCCTCCGCGTGATGGCCGTCGCGGACATCGAGCGGCTGAAGTCCCTGGTCCGTGACGTGCCGGACTGGCCGGAGCCGGGCGTCGTCTTCAAGGACATCATGCCCCTGCTCGCCAATCGGGACGCGCTGCGCGAGACGATCGACGTCTTGGGCGACTGGGCGGCCGAGCGGAGGCCAGACATCGTCGTCGGCGCGGAGGCGCGCGGCTTCTTCGTCGGCTCGGCGATCGCCTACAAGCTCGGCTGCGGTTTCGTCCCGGCCCGCCGACCTGGCAAGCTGCCGCTCGAGACGATCAGCGCGGAGTACGCGCTCGAGTACGGCAAGAACACGCTCGAGCTCCGGGCTGACGCGTTCGGGGACGGAGCACGCGTGCTGATCCACGACGACGTGCTCGCAACGGGCGGTACGGCGAGAGCGCTGGCCGAGCTCGTCGAGCAGCTCGGCGGCACCGTGGTGGGGCTCCAGTTCATCATCGAGCTGGACTTCCTCGACGGCCTGGAGAAGATCGCGGCCTACGACGTCTTCTCGCTACTGCATTACTGAGCACGTAGCGCCGGAGCCAGGCTGAGCCTGGCACTGAAGGAGCGCCGGAAGCCAGGCTGAAGCCTGGCACTGAAGGAACGCCGGAAGCCAGGCTGAAGCCTGGCACCGGATTAACGGGGATCGTCCGGCGCGCCGATTACAAGTCCCAGATCGTCATGTACGACGCGCTCACGACGCGCTACACGTTCCCGTGCCCGACCAGGGGTGAGACGCGCGTGCGCCTGTCCGAGTTCCGGGCCCTCGACCGGCTTCCCGTCACACGGCACCCGGCCGTGTTCCAGGTCGTGTTCGACTGCCCGTGCGGTTGCGAGCATCCAGGGCTGGTCTCGGACGTCGAGCTCGACTGGGCGCCGCTCGGGCACAGCTCGGAGCGCTACTTGAACCTGATGACCGATCGGTTCGAGTCGACCGCGGAAGAGCTCGCCGACCTCGCCGTGCGGCGAATCCTCGCGGGCCAGTGGCCGTGGACCTTCTACTGCTACCCGGAGCGACGTTCGCGGCCCGTCTTTCCGTCGTCGTTCTTCCTGCTCGCGCCCGGCGACGGGTCGTTGGGGCTCGCCGTGCGCTGCCCGGCGTGCGAGCACATCTCGGTCAACCTGGTCACGCCCGAGCACGTCGACCTCCCGTTCCACAACGACCGGGAGATCGGCGTCCTCCAGCACGTCCTGGCCGGCGATGCGGACGAGATGGTCGAGGAGTTCCGCGACGAGCTGGATTCGGGGCGTTTCGACGCGCGACGCCTTGACCTGGACTGATTTTCCCGCGAAGTGGGCAGGACCGGGGCGGAGGTGGTGCCCCTTATGTACGGCGTGACGAGAGCTAGCTTGACGCTGATCGGCGCGGCTTCGGCCGGTGTGCTGTTGTGGCTCGCGACGACGATCCTTCCGGACGACGTTTCCGATGCGTCTTTGGGCGGCTACTGGGCCGCGTTCGGGCTGGTAGCCCTGGGCGGGCTCGTGATGGCGCTGTCCCAGCTCCTGGGCGGGTGGACGAAGTGGGGCTGGCCGCGGGTCTCGAGCCACGTGTTCCTGGTCGGGTTCCTGCCGACGCTCGTGGTCGGCGGCTGGATGCTGGCCGCGCACGAGCCGCAGAACTACTGGCTCGGACGGCACGTTCGGAGCTGGTCCGGCGACATCGGAATCGACGGCCTCGTCGACTCGCTCGGGCTGATGATCCCTGCGATCGCATTCGGGATCGGGCTCGTCTTCGGGCTCGCGTTCGACACGACCGGCCCACGGATCCCGCGCAAGATGAAGCCTGTCCCGGCAGCCGGCGCTCAGCCGCGTCCGGCCGTGGACGGCAACGGACGCGCGGAGGAGGACCGGCAAGTTCGGCTCGGTGACGAGGACACGACCGAGGCGCAACCCGCGCGAGAGCCCGCCGAGCCTGTAAAGAAATAGTCAGGTTCGGAGTGCTCACTCCCGGGAGGGATCCCCGGGGCGATCTGGCGCGCCGATATTTGGGCGATGGGCTCCCTCGAGCCGCAGACAAGAGCGCTGGACAGGATCCTCGACGACTGCGCGCGCCTCAGTGACGAGCAGCCGACCGGGGTCGCCCGGTTGCGCCAGGCGATCGGCGACGAGCTCGCGCGGCTGCTCCTACGCTCGCTGGCCGGCGATCACCGCCGGGTGGGGCTGGAAGCCGTCTAGCTAGCGGCGGGCCCGCCTGGCGCCGCCCTCGCCGTAGAGGCGGATGTAGAGGAAAATCGCGCCCCCCGCGACCGCGGCGAGGATGAACGCGCTGCCCTTGCCGATGCCGAGCGCAAGCTGGCCGAGCCAGATGTAGAGGAAGAAGCCGAAGGCC
This sequence comes from uncultured Actinomycetes bacterium, assembly GCA_963794605.1. GTDB lineage: Bacteria > Actinomycetota > Thermoleophilia > Gaiellales > Gaiellaceae > VAXT01. Next base: position 212,702 of record CAWCEN010000003.1, on the reverse strand, counting down.
CAGAGAAACGCCGAGACGCCCTTGTCGACGCTCGGTGGGCGCAGGTGGAAGGACACGGCGGCGCGAGTCTATCCGGGTCGGCGGCGGCTCATCGATGCACAGAGTTGTCCACAGGCCGCGAGCGAGATTGTGGAAAATGTTGAAAACTGAACTTTTTGCAAATTGCGCACGACACGTTTCGACAGGTCTTGCGAGGAGGTGTTGACATCTCTAGATTCCCGTTTGCGCCGAGCACGGAGCGCAAGTAGGTCGAAGCCCAGCCGGGCGGCCGTAGGCGGAAGCCGAAAGTTGGTCGGAAGGGCGGACGAAAGCGAAACCGGCTCGGCGAATTTTTTATGGTCCCGCGCAGAGAGGGGCGACCAATCGAGGAGAGGTGGTCGTGGTTTCGTCTCCTGCGACTTGACATAACACGGGTTATCGTGCGCTGGCTCTCACGCAGGCGCCGTAGCCTGAGAGACTGTCTCGCGTGCGCAGGATTCTCGTGGGCTACGACGGCTCGGACGGCGGCAGGCGTGCGCTCGAGCGCGCGATCGCGGAGGCGCACGAGTCGCACGGCCGGGTCACCGTCCTGAGCGTGGCAAACATGCCGCTCGACCCCGATGTGCCGCGCAATTTCGGAACGCTGGACGACATCTCTGCCGACGAAGGCGAGGCGCTGCCCCCACCGCCGGACGTCGTTGCGCACCTGAGAGAGGCCAGCGAACGGCTTGCCGCCGCCGGCCTCGAGGCAAACCTGAACTGGATGGCCGGAGACCCGGCGCGGGCGATCGTCGACACGGCGAAGGAGATCCGCGCGCAGGTGATAGTCCTCGGCGAGCACCACCACGGGCTCCTGGGGAACCTCTTCGGTGCCGATGTCGACGCCGAGGTGCAGCGCGAAGTAGGCTGCGAGGTGATCCTCGCCTAGCATCGAGGGCCGCACTCTTGCTCCGGCCGTCCGTTTGATGTTTCATCTTCCAATCGCCCTGGTACTAAGAACTCGAGCTGCATGACAGTTGAGATCGAGCTCGTCCTCGCGGCGGAGGACGTACGCGAAGTGATCGAAACGGCCGAGCAGGCCGGTTCTGTTCGTGCGTCCGAACTGACCGAGCTCGTCGAGCGGCACGAGATGAACGAGCTCGAGGCGGAGGCCCTCCACCGCGAGTGCGAGCAGCGCGGCATCGACGTCGTCGAGGAGAAGGAGGAGCAGCCTCCACCGCCGCCGATCGTCTACGAGACCACGACCGATGCGCTCCAGCTGTTCCTGCGCGAGGCGGGCCGGCACGCGCTGCTCACGGCTGCGCAGGAGGTCGAGCTCTCGAAACGGATCGAGCGCGGCGACCTCGACGCGAAGCAGCACATGATCCAGTCGAACCTGCGCCTTGTCGTCTCGATCGCGAAGAACTACCGCAACCAGGGCCTGCCGTTCCTGGACCTGATTCAAGAAGGGACGCTCGGACTCATCCGCGCCGTCGAGAAGTTCGACTGGCGACGCGGCTACAAGTTCTCGACGTACGCGACCTGGTGGATCCGTCAGGCCGTGGCTCGCGCGCTGGCCGACAAGGCGCGCACGATTCGCATGCCCGTCCACATCGTCGAGCGCCTCCAGAAGATGAACAAGGCGGAGCGGCTGCTCTGGACGCAGCTTGGCCGCGAGCCGACGCTCGCAGAGATCGCCGAAGAGGCGAGCCTGCCCATCGAGCAGGCGCGCGAGGTGAAGGCCGCGGCTCGGGCGTCGACGAGCCTCGACCAGCCCGTCGGCGAGCAGGAGGATGCGGTCTTCGGCGACTTCGTCGCGGGCGACGGGCCGTCACCCGAGGACGAGGTGGAGATCACGCTCCGCAGCCAGGCTCTCGTCCGCGGCCTCGCCGCGCTCTCGGACCGCGAGCGGAAGGTCATCTGCCTCCGCTACGGCCTTGCCGACCTGGAGCCGAAGACGCTCGAGGAAATCGGCCGCACGTTGGGACTGACCCGCGAACGGGTCCGCCAGATAGAAGTGCACGCCCTTCGCCGTCTCTCCAAGCTCCGCGAGATGGAAAGCATCGCAGGCTAATGCCGGCCGCGAGGACGGGCTTTGCCCGTCTTCGTTCACGACTGCCAGGCACTGAGATCAATTTCGAAGAAAGTCGTCCTGGCGCGCGGAGCGCGCCGGACTTTCTTCGACTATTCCGACTCGAGGTAGAGCTGGAGGCCCGGCGCGGTCTGGCGTAGCTCTCGCAGCGCGCGGGACTCGAGCTGACGCACTCGCTCGCGCGTGATACCGAGGCCGAGGCCGACCTGCTCGAGGGTCTGCGGCGACTCGCCGTCGAGGCCGAAGCGGAGCGCGAGGACCCGCCGCATGCGCGGGCTCAACCGGCGCAGCGCCCCGGCCAGCTCGCGCGAGCGGAGCATCTTCGCGGTCGCAGCGTCGGGCTGGTCGGACTTCGTGTCCTCGATCAGGTCGCTGTAGACACTCTCCCCGTCCCCCACCGGCGTCTCGAGGCTGACCGGGTCCTGGATCAGCTCGAGGAGCTCCTGGACGCGCTCCGGCGTGAAGCCTGCCTCTTTCGCGATCTCCGGGACCTCGGGGTCGCGGTTCAGCTTCTGGGCGAGGATGCGCCGCGCGCGCAACACCTTGCGCGTCTGCTCGGCGACGTGCACCGGAAGCCGGATCGTCCGCCCCTGGTCGGCCAGCGCCCGCGTGACGGCCTGGCGGATCCACCAGGTCGCGTACGTCGACAGCTTGTAGCCGAGCTTGTAGTCGAACTTTTCGACTGCGCGCATCAGCCCGAGGTTGCCCTCCTGGATCAGATCGAGCAGTGGGACGCCGGCCTTCGTGTAGTTCCGTGTGATCGACATCACGAGCCGGAGGTTGCATTCGACGAGCCGGCGCTTCGCCGCTTCGTCGCCCGCGTCCTTGCGGCGAGCCAGCTCGCGCTCTTCCTGGGGTGTCAGCAGCGGGCCGTCGCCGATCTGGCGGACGTAGAGCTTCAGAGGGTCCTGCGTGATCGCTGCGACCGCGTCGTACGGATCCTTTTCCTCGACCTCGACCGGATCGTCGAGCGCGGGAACGACCTCGAGCTTGGGCTCGGGAGTCGGGTCGTCGTCCGGGGGTCGCTGAGGCAGAGGCCGCGCCATCGAGAGGTGTATCGGTCACTCGACCGGGGGTGGCTTAGCCGAGTCCCCTCGAACGAGGGAGGTTCCGCCCTAACTCACGCGGCTGTTATGCGTCGAAAGAAGAAGACAGGGTACGTCTGGAACCGAGGACGGGGTTGTCCAGTCGGACTTCTAGCATCGCTCTAATGTGTGGAATTGCCGGATATAGCTTTCATCGCGCGAGCCGTGTAGACCGAACGCTCGCGGCTCAGGCACTTCTCGCAGGCATCGCGGAGCGCGGCGCCGACGCGGCCGGCTATGCGTACCGCGGCGACGCCGGCGATCTCGCGTTCCACAAGCAGCGCTCCGGGGCGAGCGCGCTCCTCGACCGCCTGGATATTCCGCAGGAGGCGAACCAGGCGATCATGCATGTGCGGGATTACACAAAGGGCCATCCGCGGATCGAGGCCAACAACCATCCGGTCCGCCACGGCGCCGTCAAGGGCGTCCACAACGGGATCATCGCCAACGACGAGGAGATCTTCGACCGCTACGGCTTCGAGAGCCACGAGCCCGAGATGACCGTCGACAGCGAGGCGATCTTCGCCCTTGTCAACGCGTACGGCCCGAAGGCCGAGGTGCTCGAAGAGCTGTGCGGGTCGATGGCGACCGCATGGTTCGACGAGCGTGAGCCAGACACCGTCTACATCGCGCGCGGCGTCGGCCGCCCCCTCTGGCTCGGCGAGGGCCTGAGCGAGGCGTTCTTCGCCTCGACCAAGAAGACGCTCGAGCTCGTCGAGCAGTACCTGGGCCTGACGCTCCGCAAGCGCGAGCTGCCCGAGGGGATCCTCGTTCCGCTCGTCGATGGCCGCCGCCAGAAGGCGATCCGCTTCCGGCCCGACAGTGCCTTCGAGGAGACGCCCTTGCCGGCCGTGCGCGCCCCTCAGGAAGGCGTTACGTGCCTGCGCCTCCTCGCCGCGCTCGCGGCCGTCTGACCCGGCCCTCGGGCGAGACCTCCACCCCGTCCTCGAGCAGCCGCTCGCGCACGAGGTACTGGAAGGCAGCCCACGCTCCCTTGTGGGGCTCGAGCATGCGGTAGATCTGCCACTCGCTGAGCAGCTCGGGATCCTCGCCGCGGGCCTCCTTCCAGTCCGCGAACTTCGGGAGCCGCCCGAGCTCCCGCGCGAGCGCTGCGCCCTGATCGATGGCGCGCTCGAGCCTCTCCTCCCCCACCGGGACGTCGAAGCCGGCCTCGCGCAGCGCGTTTTTCAGCGATCCGAACATGTGCCAGTACAGGGACTTGGACGGCATCGAGTCACGGTGCTCGTCGAGGTCCTTCGCGGTCGGCGGGCGCCCGAGCTCATCACCGAGCTCACGCAGCTGCCGAATGAGGTCGGCCGGCTGGGCGAATCTCCGCGGGACGAGCCCGGCCTTCCGCTTCGCCTCGTTCCAGCTCTTGAAGTGCTGGATCACGGTCTGCGGGTGTACGGTCGTCTTCGGGTCGGCCTCGAACTCGCGCATCGTCGGGGAGCGCCCCAGCCGCTTCGCGCAGGCACGGAGCTGTTCGAGGATCTCCTCGTCCGAGTAGCGCTTGCGGATTCCGGCCTGGAACTCTGCGAGCGCGGCCGGATCGATGCGTCGCACGGGCTGCGGGGCCCGGCGTTTCCGGGGCATGCAAAGAAGAATAGAACAGACTAGAGAACTTGCAAACCCGCGCTAGGAAACTGAAGCGTCGCTACGAGACGGCGAGCAGCTCCTGCCGGGCGGCCTCGTTGACCAGGATCTCGGGTGGCAGAACGCGCTGCAGGGCCGCCACACAGCGTGGGCAGAACTGCTTGCCAGCCGCGCGCCTGAGCTCGTCCATTGCGTCCATAGCCGGCCGCGCAGCGCGGTAGATCCGCGTCGTCAACATCGAGTCGAGCGCATCGGCGACGTGGATGATCCTCGCGCCGAGCGGGATCTCCTCCCCCTTGAGGCCGTCCGGATAGCCGCCGCCGTCGAACCGCTCGTGGTGATGCCGGATCGACGGCACGGCGTCGTTCAGGAAACCGAGCCGATCGATGATCCGCGCACCCTCGTCGGAGTGCCGCTGCATGAGCGCCCACTCCTCGTCGGTGAGGACGGCCGGCTTGAGGAGGATCGCGTCGGGGACGGCGAGCTTGCCGATGTCGTGGAAGAGCGCCGCGTGCCCGAGCACGTCGAGCTCGGTCTGCGAGAGCCCGAGCTCGCGGCCGATCGCCAGCGCGAGCTGCTGGACGCGCCTGGAATGGCCCGCCGTGTAGGCGTCGCGCGCGTCGACCGTCGCCGAGAGGCTCTCCATCGCCGCGGTCGAGCGCTCGCGCAGCAGGCGGTTGGCCTTCTCCAGCGAGACGTTCTGGCTCTGGATCGTCTCTGCGGCCGCCCGCAGCTTCTGGGCGCTCCGCTGCGTGTGCTTGAGGTACGCCTCCTGCGTCTTGCGCATGAGGAGCAGCGGGACGGCGAACACCGCAAGCGCATAGAGGCCGGCGGCGTGGTACGCGATCGCCATGACGCCGCCGACGAAGCCGTAGACGATCCAGTGGGTCGCGAGCCAGGCGAACCGCTCGTGCCAGACGCGCCGCACCGGCTCGTGCCCCTCCATCGAGATCGCCACGCTGAGCAGGCCGGTGTTGACGGCGAAGTACGCGAGCCCGGCGACGAGGCCGGCAGCGGCCGTGACGAATTCGCCGACGGTGCTCTCGAAGCCGACTGCGAACACCCAGGCCGCCGCGAGCGAGGAGAGCGTGAGCGCACCGATGTTGAAGAGCACGCGATGGATCTCCGACCGGCGGGCGCTCCACTCGACGACTGCAGTCGTCGCCGCGAGGACGAGCGCCGCCCGCGGGCCGAACAACGCGGCGCCGGCGAGAGAGCCGACCGCACTGACCGAGATCGAGCCTCCGTCGTCCACTTCGATTGCGAGTGCTTGTCCGAAGCCGACGAGCACGACGAGTGCGATGAGCGCGAAGACGTCGTGGTTGGCGCCGAGCAGGAGCCCCACCACACCTGCGCCGATCCCGACGACCGAGACGAAGCCGACCAGGAGCGCGAGCCGGAACGAGAGCGAGAGGAAGCGCGGCCCGTGGACCACGTGTGTCCGGGGATGCCGGCGCTCCTCGGATGGCTTCGCCTCATCCGCAGGTTGAAGCGGCGCGAAGTAGTCCCCCGACTCGGGGACCGCGACCAGACGCGGTTTGCGGTCGCTGGGCACGGCCAGCGGCTCGGCGCTCGCATCGAGCACCCGGTTGCGGCCCTGAAGCTTCGCGCGGTACACGGCGAGGTCCGCCTGATGGATCAGCTCGTTCGCGTCCTGGCCGTCGCGCGGGTAGGCCGCGACCCCGACCGAGATCGTGGCGCGGATCGGCTCGCTGGAGGTCTCGACGTCGAACGCGCGGTCGGCGACCTCGCGGCGGATCCGCTCGGCGATCTCGATCGCATGCTCTGCACTCGTCTCGGGCAGCAGAATGGTGAACTCCTCCCCGCCGAATCGGGCCGGGACGTCGTAATGCCTGAGGTGCTTGCGGAAGACTTCGGCGAGGCCCTTCAGCACGGCGTCGCCTGCGAGATGCCCGTAGGAGTTGTTGATGTCCCGGAGCAGGTCGAGGTCGGCCATGATCAGCGCGAGCGGCCGGTCGAAGCGCTGCGAGCGGATGATCTCCTCGTTCAGCGCGGCCCCGAAGTGGCGCGCGTTGAAGAGCCCGGTCTTCGGGTCGACGCGAGCTTCGGCCTCGAGCTGCGGCACCGAGAGCGAGCGGTGGATGAGGAGCACCGGCGCCACGGCGAACGGGATCAACCACGGGTCGGCGTACCAGAAGGACGCAACGACGACGCCGAGGCACGCAAGCGCGAGCTCGGTCGACAGCCCGTGGAACGAGAAGAGGCCCGACTCGCGGATCGAGTGCCCGTGGCCGAGAAGCAGCATGGGAGCCAGCATCGCGTGGTTCAGGCCGACGAGGACGATCGAGCAGGCGAGGCCGGCGACGGCGAACCGGAAGCCGGTGCTCGAAACGAGACCGTCGGCGTGGAGAATCAGCCTCACCGTCGCCCACGCCGCGATCGAGGCGATCACGTAGTTGCAGATGTTGAAGCACTCGCGGTACCAGGCGGTGCGGTTCTTGAGCCAGGCCGGGATGTGCTGGACAACCGCGACCACGATGATCAGCTCCGGGGGCAGGAGCAGGATCGCGGGGATCAGGAAGACGTTCGTCGCGTGGTAGGACTGGTTGCGCGGCGTCTTGACGAGCGCGACCTGTGCGAGCGCGGCGCCGGTGGCGAACAGGAGGAACGTGACCCAGACGCGTGCGCTGTACGTCTCGCTTTGGAGCTGCGTGACGAACGGCGCTGCGATCAAGCCGGCGAGGATCGCGATGGCAATCAGGTACGCCGTCGCAGCGAGCGAGAGCCGCCGGTTCCCGGTCGGGGTCCGCTCTGGTCGCTCGCCGAACGGCAACTCGGACGGTACGGCGCTCACGCCGACCTCACGATCGATGGCCCTTGCCGCATGTCCAGTCTCTCCTGATCCCGGTCAAGGAGCCGCAGAGGAAAGGTGGCTCCGTGTCTCAAGTTAAGGGCGGTCAAGAGCCTCGGCGTCCCCCGTCCGAGTGAGCGGAGAGGCCGGCGCAAGACCGGCCTCTGCCGCAGTGTTCCTTATGGATCCGGCGTCAGCCCGAGGTCTGGATCCGCTTCTGCCGCCGCCTCTTCCTCCGGCGTCAGCACGGTCGGCGTTCCTTCCGGCGGATCGACCTCGCCTTCGGCCGCGTCTTCCCACGTGACGTCCTCAGCTGCGAGCACGTCGCTCCAGGTCACGTCCGACCAGGTGACGTCGCTCCAAGACACGTCCGACCAGCTCACGTCTGTCCAGGAGACATCACTCCAGGAGGCGTCAGACCAGCTGACTGCGTCCCAGCTGTGGTTCCGCAGGGCCGCGTCGCTCCAGCTGACGGCGTCGAAGACGGGGGTGCCGCCACCGGCCGGGTCGGGCATCAGATACGCGTTGAGCGAGAGGTTCGGGTTCGGGGCCCTGTTCACGTTCGCAGCCCTGAACGCGTTCACCTCGCCCACGCCGGCGGCGCCCGGAGGTGCGTCGGGGACGTACCGAGCTGCCTTCATGAGGGCGCCCTTCACCTGGTCCGGCGTCCAGTTCGGGTTCCTGGCCAGGATCTGCGCCGCCGCTCCCGCGACGATCGGAGCCGCGAACGACGTCCCGGACAGGCGCATGTAACCGGTCCCGACCGCGTTCTCGGGCTTCTGGGCGAGCAGGGTCGAGCCCGCGGGGATCGGGCCGACCATGTACCGGCCCGCTGCGGAGATCTCCGGCTTCCGGAAACCGTCGTACGTGTAGCCGTACGCCGACCAGTTCGGAACGTCGTGGTTCGAGATCCGGACGCTGCCATCGAGGTCGACGGCGCCGACGGTGATCACGAACGGATCGTTGCCGGGGGCGAACATGACGCCGCTCGGGCCATCGGGACGGCCGTAGTTGCCCGCCGCCGCGATGACGGTGACGCCGCTGAACCACAGCTTCTCGACCGCCTTGTCCAGCGGATCCTCGGTGAAGTTGCTCGGGACCGTCGCGTGCAGGGAGAAGTTCGCGACACGGATGTTGTACTGACCCTTGTGCTCGAGAATCCACTGCGCGGCCGCGATCACGTCGCTCGTTCGGGCCATGCCTGCGTCGTTCATGACGTCCAGGGAGACGAGCTTCGCCCCGGGAGCCGCGCCGGCGTAGTTCGGGCCGCTGCCCGCCGCGACCCCGGCCACGAACGTGCCGTGGCCCCGACCGTCGCCCGGCGAGTTCGGAACGAGCGGGGTGATGACCTGCTGCGCCACGACGCGTGCGCCGCCGTCGAAGTCGACGCGGTTCTTGTCGATCCCCGAGTCGACGATCGCGATCGTCGGCGTCGCAGAGCGAAGCCGATCGGTGTCGGGCCAGAAGGGCCGAAGCGCCTCGGCCGTGGGCCAGACCTGGTTCGACGACGGAGTCGAGTCGAGCGTGACCCGTGCGTCGCTCGTGATCGTGAGCCCAGGCTTGCGAGCCAGGACGAGCACGCGCTTGGCCTTCATCGTGACCGCGACCGAGCCGATGACCCGGAGCCGTCTGTTCACGCCCTCGCTGTTGCTGAAGGCGTCACCGCTCCCGGCCGTCTGGAACGCGTTCTCCGCGTCCGAGGTCCCGTCGTTGCTCTGGATGATGACCTTGACGAGAGCGTTCGGGGTCTCGTGCGCCTTGGCCTCGAGAAGCGGATCGAGATAGGTGGACGGATCAGGATTCCGGCTGGCCTGCGCCAGCGGGATCGTGGTGACGAATAGGACGGTGAGAATCGCCAGCAGGCCTCGCCCGCCCTTGCCCCACAGGGCGTTGGCGCGCGAATCGCCTCCTCGATTCCCCGTCCCCCAGAGAGCGCTCGACCGAGTCCCGCCTGGAGCGCCGCCGCAATGTCTTGACATTCGTTTTCCCTTTCCGCGCCGGCCGGAGCGCGAAGCCGCAGTTGTCCACAAGTGAAACTGGTTTTCACCGTAGGTTCGGCTCGACAACGGCTCATCACCCTTTGGGGTGAGGGCCACAAGATCACTCCTCTCAGTGATGGCCCGCGGTCGGGGTACCCTCCTGCCGTGAGAGTCCGGGTGCCCCTGACGGTCGGGATCGCCGGCGCCCGGATGGCCGCCGGGCTGTCGCGGCTCGTCGGCGCCGGCGGCGGGACGACCGTGCCCGGCAAGGTACTCTCGTCGATCGACCCGGAGGTGCTCGACCGCCTTGCGCGGCGGCTTCCGCTCGGCTCGGCGCTCGTCTCCGCCACGAACGGGAAGACGACGACGGCCGCGATGGCCGCTCGGATCCTGTCTTTGCGGGTGCGGCTCGCGCACAACTCGTCCGGGGCGAATCTCCTCTCGGGCGTGACCTCGAGCCTCCTGTCGTCGAGGAGCCCGGAGCTGGGGCTGTTCGAGGTGGACGAGGCTGCGCTCCCCGAGATCGCGCACCGGGTGCGGCCGCGGGCGGTCTGCCTCGGGAACCTGTTCCGGGACCAGCTCGACCGGTATGGGGAGCTCGAGCATGTGGCGGAGCGCTGGCGTCTTGTCGTGCGCGCTCTGGCGCCGGAGGCCGTGCTCGTCGTCAACGGGGACGATCCGCAGGTGGGCGATCTTGCTCGTGAGCGCGCCGGGTCGATCGTGTTCGGCCTCGACGATCCGCGCCATGCTGTGCCGGAGCTCCTGCACGCGGCCGATTCCAAGTGGTGCCTGCGTTGCGGGCGCCCTTACGAGTACGCGGCCGCCTACGTGGGTCATCTCGGCGCCTACCGGTGCCCCGCATGCGGGCATGCTCGGCCGGAGCTGGACGTGGTCGCTCGAGAAATCGAACTGCGTGGGTTGGACGGCGTCGACTTCTCGCTCGATGCGCAGGGCGAAAGCCGGGCCGTTCGCCTCGCGGTGCCTGGGCTCTACAACGTCTACAACGCTCTCGGGGCGGCCTCGCTCGCGCTGGCGCTCGGTTCGACCCTCGATGATGTCGTCGTGGGTCTGGAGCGCTTCGGAGCTGCGTTCGGGCGCTTCGAGCGGATCGCGGTCGGGGACAAGCGTGTGCTCGTGTTGCTCGTGAAGAATCCCGCCGGTGCGAACGAGGCCGTGCGCACGCTCGTGGTTGGTGGCGCGCCGAAGCTCGCGGTGCTCGCGCTGAACGACGCGATCGCGGACGGGCGCGATGTCTCGTGGATCTGGGACGTCGACTGGGAGCCGCTGCTCGCCGGGCTCGACCGAGTCGTCGTAACGGGTGAGCGCGCGGCCGAGATGGCGCTGCGGTGCAAGTACGGCGGCTTCCCGGCTGATGCGATCGAGGTCGTCCCGGACCTCGGCGAGGCACTCGACCGCGGGCTGCAGTTGTCGCCTGGAGGCGGCGAGCTCGTCGTCCTCCCGACCTACACCGCGATGCTCGCGCTCCGCCGGATCGTGGCCGACCGCGGGTTCGTGCGGCCGTACTGGGAGCGTGCCGCGTGACGATCCGGGTCGCGCATCTCTATCCGGAGTACCTGAACATCTACGCGGATCGCGGCAACATCGCCGTGTTGTCGAGCCGCGCTCAGTGGCGCGGGATCGGGCTCGAGATCGAGCCGGTGAGCGTGGGCGACGAGCTCGGCGCCGGCGAGCACGATCTGCTCTACATCGGAGGCGGCCAGGATCGCGAGCAATCGCTGATCGCTCCGGATCTCGCTGCGCGGGGTAACGCGATCCGGGAGGCGGTCGGCGACGGGGCAGCCGTGCTCGCCGTCTGTGGCGGTTACCAGCTGCTCGGCCGGTTCTATCGCGGGCGGGACGGTGAGGAGCTCCCGGGCGCCGGGCTCTTTCCGCTCGAAACGGTTGCGGGCGAGCGCAGGATGATCGGTGACTGTCTGCTCGAGTGCGAGCTCGAGCCGGGCGTCCGGCAGACGCTGGCCGGCTTCGAGAACCACGCGGGCGTCACGCGGCTCGACGAAGACGCCGAGCCGCTGGGGCGGGTGGTCGCCGGGTTCGGCAACGACGGCGAGAGCGGCTTCGAGGGCGTTCGCGTCGGGAACGCCATCGGCACGTATCTCCACGGCCCGCTGCTCCCGCGCAACGCGTGGCTCGCCGACTGGATCCTCGAGCGCGCGCTGGAGCATCGAACCGGCGAGCGACAAGAGCTCGACCTGCTGCCAGACGACCTAGAGATCAGCGCCCACGCGGTCGCCGCCGCGCGAGCCCGATCCCGCGGCGGCCGCTTCTAGGTAGTACACGCGCGTGCGCGTGGGCCACCGCTGACCACCCGCCGCTATCGATCCTATCCGTGAAATTTGCGCGTGTCTGTGCCGCGATCGCGCCAAGACACGCCCCCAGGAGCCGCTCAGAGCCGCTACGGCGCCCAGAGCGGGCCGAGGTAGACCACAGGATCCCCGGGGCGCCAGCGGGCCAGGAAACGCTGAATCGGCGGATGCAGGACGATCTCGTCCAACTCCCCCACGTCGAACAGCCGGTGCCCGTGGACGGCCGCGTCCTGTGATGTCACGGCCTCGAGCGACCGGCCCTCGAGGTCGCCCGAGAAGATGATGTGCACGACGTGCTTCGCGGCGAAGCTGCGCACGGGCGCGATCGAGTCGACGATCGCCACCGGTCCCTCGACGGGGATCTCGTCGTCGATGCCGACCTCCTCCGCGAGCTCCCGGTGCAGCGCCCGGACGAGGCTCTCGCCCGAGTTCACACCGCCGCCCGGGAGCAGCCAGTACGCGCGCCCGTCCTTCTCGTGCCGGCACAGGAGAATCCGCCCGCCCCAACTGAGAATCGCCGACACGCGGATCCGCGGCTCGGTCCCCATCAGGCCTCCGCCCGGCTCGAGGACCCGAACCCTCGCACGCCGCGCTCGGTCGCGGGCAGCTCGGCGACCTCGGCCGTCTCGACCGGCGCGAACGGCACAACGACCAGCTGGGCGATCCGCATACCGGGCTCGACCACGAACGGCGTCGACGCATCGGTGTTCAGGAGGATCACGCGCACCTCGCCGCGGTAGCCCGAGTCGATCAGCCCCGGGGTGTTCAGGACGGTGACGCCGTGGTTCGCCGCCAGCCCCGAGCGCGGTTGCACGAAGCCCGCGTAGCCCTCGGGGATCGCGACCGCGAGCCCCGTGCCGACGGTCGCGCGCTCGCCCGGGCCGATCTCCGCGCCCTCGCACGCAACGAGGTCGAGGCCCGCATCGCCTGCGTAGGCGCGCTCGGGCACGACTGCGTCCTCGTGCAGGCGCTGGAAGAGCAGCTCCGTCACCGGCGCGCCTCCTGCGACGCGTCCTCCTCCAGGACGAGGAACGACGCGAATCGGCGCAGATCCGCGTGGCTGAGCCGCGCGCGAACGAAGACGCCCTCCGCGCGATCGATCCGCTCGTCGACCGGCGCTCCCAGCTCGTACAGCTCCGCGAGCTTGTCGCCCGCGTCGTAGGGGATCAGCAGCCGCACCGCCTCGAACCGTTCGGCGAATCGCGCGGCAACAGCGGCGCGGAGGTCGTCGAGTCCCTCTCCCGTCTGGGCGGACACGTGTGGCGCGCCGGGGAACCGGCTCGCCAGCCGACGGCGCTTCAGCGGATCCACGAGATCGATCTTGTTGAGCACGATCTCGACCGGAAGCTCGTTTGCTCCCACATCTGCAAGGACGACTTCGACTGCGGCCACCATCTCCTGCATCCGCTCGTCGTCGACCGACGCATCGACGACGTGCAGGACGAGATCGGCAGCGAGCGTCTCTTCGAGCGTCGCCGCGAAGCCCTCGACCAGCTGGTGCGGGAGCCGTCTGATGAAGCCGACCGTGTCCGTCACGAGATACCGGCGACCGTCGTGGTCGAAGCTTCGCGTCGTTGGGTCGAGCGTCTCGAACAGGCGATCGTCCACGGATGCGCCTGCCCCCGTCAGCGCGTTGAGCAGCGTCGACTTGCCGACGTTCGTGTAACCGGCGAGCGCGACCGTCGGCGTCTGCGAGCGCGTCCGCGACTTCCTGCGCGTCGCGCGTTGCTTGCTCAGGGCGCGAAGCCGACGGCGCAGCAAGCTGACCCGCCGCCGCGCCAGGCGACGGTCGGTCTCGAGCTGGCTCTCCCCCGGCCCACGCGTGCCCACGCCGCCGCCGAGGCGCTCGAGATGCTGCCACATGCCCCTCATGCGCGGGAGGTTGTACTCGAGCTGCGCGAGCTCGACCTGCAGCTTGCCCTCGGCGCTGACCGCATGCTGGGCGAAGATGTCCAGGATCAGCTGTGTGCGGTCGATGACCCGCGTCGAGAGCGCGTCCTCGAGCCGCCGCTGCTGCGCGGGCGTCAGCTCGCCGTCGACCAGGAGCGACTCCGCGTCCGAGTTTCCGAACGCGTGCTGGAGCTCGACGAGCTTGCCCTTGCCGACGTACGTGCGCTCGTCGGGCCGTGGGCGCTTCTGCACGATCTCCGCCACCGGGTCGACGCCGGCCGTACGGGAAAGCTCGCGGAACTCGCCCAGCTCTTCGTCGGAATCGACGTCCGAGCCCAGCACGGCGACGATGAATCCCCGCTCCGGCTCCGCACCTGGAGCAGGGTCCGGCTGGTGCTGTCTCACGACTGAATTATGACCAGCGCCCTCGTGATCCGGTCAACGGCCTCCTCGAGCCGCGAGTCCGGGACGGTCAACGAGAGCCGGACATAGCCGGCGCCGCTCGGGCCGTAGGAATCCCCCGGCGAAACGAGGACGGACGCCTGATCCAGCATCAGCTCGGTGAACGAGGCGGACGTATGGCCCTCGGGCACCGGCACCCAGAAGTACGGCGTCGCTCGCGGAGCATTCACCTCGAGGCCGATCTCGCGCAGTCCCTTCGCGAGCAGGTCGCGGCGGCGCGCGTACACCTCGGAGATCTCCCGCGGGAACGCACGCTCGCCCGTCAGGGCAACCGCGGCCGCGTGCTGGACCGCCTCGGACATGCCGGAGTCGAGGTTCGTCTTCAATTGCCGATAGCGCTCGACGATCTCGGGGTTGCCGGCTACGAGGCCGGCCCGCCAACCGGTCATGTTCCAGCCCTTGGAGAGCGAGAAGATCTCGACGCCGACGTCTTTCGCGCCGTCGGCCTCGAGGAAGCTCGGCGGGCGGTAGCCGTCGAATGCGACCTCGGAGTACGCGTTGTCGTGCACGACGATCAGGTCGCGCTCGCGTGCGATCTCGATCGCGTGGTCGAAGAAGTCGATCTCCGCGGTCGCGCCCGTCGGGTTGTTCGGGTAGTTGAGGTACAGCAGCTTGGCATCCGGGGCGCCGTCGAGGTCGGGTAAGAAGCCGTTGTCCTCGCGGAGCGGCAGGTAGTGGACGGTCGCGCCGGCGAACACCGGGCCCGATGTGTACGGCGGATAGCCTGGATCGGGCGCCAGGCAGACGTCGCCGGGGTCGAGGCATGCGAGCGCGATGTGGCCAACCCCCTCCTTGCCGCCGAGCACCGGGATGACCTCGCCGTCCGGGTCGAGCTCGACGCCGAAGCGGTCGCGGTAGAAGTCCGCCGCCGCTGCCCGGAACTCCTCGGTGCCGTGGTTCGTCGGGTACTGGTGCGTCCGCGGGTCGCGCGCGGCGTCGGCGAGTGCCTCGATGATCAGGGGCGGCGTGGGCAGGTCGGGGTCGCCGATTCCCAGGCTGATCACGTCGACACCCGCTTTCTCGGCGCGGGCGACCTTGCGCTCGAGCTCGGCGAAGAGGTACGGCGGGACTGCGTCGAGGCGCTTGGCGAACCTCACAGCTCGAACTCCTCGGAAAGCTCGACCAGGCAGATCTCCTCGGCCGGCCCGGTGAGCCGTGCGTGGTAGTCGTCGTCGAGCTCGACTTGAAGGTCGCCGCCCTGGAGGTGGACCGTGACGGGGCTCTCGCACCAGCCGTGGTGAACGGCCGCGCTCGCAATCGCAACTGCACTCGTGCCCGAAGACAGGGTCTCCCCCGCCCCTCGCTCCCAGACCGCAGCGGTCACGTCGTGCGGCCCGTCGATCCGCGCGAACTGGACGTTCGTGCGGTTCGGGAAGCGCTCGTGGTTCTCGACCGCCGGTCCGAGCCGCAGGAACTCGTCGTGATCGGGCGCGTGCCAGATCACCGCGTGCGGGTTGCCGACGGCGACCGCCACCATCTCGTACTGCTTGCCGTCGACGTGCAGCGCCTCCCTCTCCCCCACGTCGACCTTGCCCATCTCGGTCTCGACGAGCTTCCCGTCGCGCATCGTCGCCACGACGTCGCGGGGACCGACGCTGATCCGGACGCGGTCGAGTCCGTCCCGGCGCGCCAGCCAGCGCGCGGCGATCCGCGTACCGTTGCCGGAGAGCTCCGCGGTCGAGCCGTCGGGGTTCCAGATCACGACCTCCGCCGAGTCGCCGTTCGTCGAGAGCACCTCGACGATCCCGTCGGAGCCGACGCCGAAGTGGTAGTCGCAGACCTTCTGCACGCGGTCGGGCGTCAGCGGCAGGGCAAGCTCAGCCCGCTCGACCAGCAGGTAATCGTTGCCGAGCCCGTGCCACTTCGAGAATTGCATCCGCGACCTCGCCCGGAGGGCGATCGGCTGGCAGGCTAACAAGGCCGGGTATGCGTCGCATCCACTTGCGCTGGTAGGCGGCATAGCGCTTCGTACGAGCGGTCAGCGCCTCGATCGCGGCCTCGTCGTCGGGGTGCTCCGCGATGTCGGCGAGCCCGTGCGCGTAGGCCGCCGTCGAGGAGATCGGGCCGACGAGCGCGGCTTCGGCCTCTGCGCGCACGCCTGCCTCGAACATCGCCCGGGTGCGCTCGTCGATGCGTCGTTCGAGCGCCTCCTTGGGCACGTCGAGGCCGAAGATGATCGTGGGATGCCGGGTCTCGCCCGCCCAGAGGTGATTCCGCTCGCGGGCGCGCCCGGCGAGCTCGAGGCTGCGGACGACGCGCCGGCGGTCGTTCGGGTGGACGGCGGCGGCCGCTTCGGGATCGATCTCGGCGAGTCGCCTGTGTGCCCGTTCCGGCCCCTCCTCGTCATAGAGCCGTTCCCAGCGCTCGCGCTCGCCCGGCTCGGGCGCGGGCGGGAGCGACAAGTCTGCGAGCGCTGCGCGCAGGTAGAGGCCGGTTCCGCCGACGACGATCGGCGTCCGGCCGGCGTCGAGGACCTCGTCGATCGCGGCGAGCGCCAGCCGCTGGTACTCGGCAACCGAGGCTTCGTGGTCGAGCGGCCAGATTCCGACGAGCCGTGCCGGAGCCTGGTTCGTGAGGATCGGTAGGCCTCGGTAGACCTGCATCGAGTCGGCGGATACGAGCTCTGCGGGGATGCGCTCAGCGACGGCCAGCGCGACGGCTGTCTTGCCCGACGCGGTCGGCCCGAAGATCGCCAGAACCGTGTCAGTCACGCAGCCGCGCTCTGGCGCGGTCGAGCTCGTCCTCGGTCAGGCCTGCCTGCCGGAGGTAGCCTTCGACGCTGCCGTAGCGGCGTTCGAGCTCCTCGAAGACCCCCTCGATCGACTCGGCCGGAGTCTGCGACATCCGCTTCATCCGCTCGAGCTCCTCGTCGGTCTCGGCTTCGGCAAACCACTGCTCGTGGCGGGGGCGCAGGCGTTCCTCGCTGAGCGCGTAGTCGGCGGCGATCTCGTCGATCCCGACGCCGGCCACGTGCAGCAGGAGAGCGGTCAGCAGGCCCGTTCGATCCTTGCCGCCCGCGCAATGGATTACGACTCCGCCCTCGGGGGCATTCGCGATCGCGCGAATCCCGGCCGACACGTTGTGGCTGAAGTGCTCGAGGAAGATGAGGTAGACCTCGCGCGTCGCCGTCGGTACGTCCGGGGCGGATCGGGCGGCTGCGTCGAGTCGCGCCTCGACCTCTTTCCAGTCCTCGGTGTCGGTCTCGAAGAACGGGATGTGCAGGACCTCCACGGGCAGCTCGGCCGGAGGGTCGGCAGCGAGCTCGTCGTTCGTCCGCAGGTCGACGATCGTCTTCACGCCGTAGTCGACGAGCGCTGCCCAGCCCTGGTCGCTCAGCTGGCGGACGCTGTCGGCGCGGATGATCGAGTCGTAGCGCGTCTCGCCGCCGTCCTCGGTCGGATGGCCGCCGAGGTCGCGGACGTTGAGCAGTCCGTCCCAGAGGAGGTCGCGGCTACGCTGCAACGGCTGCGAGCTCTTCGCCCTTGAGCGTGGTCGAGGTGGCGTCGTCGATGCGGACCTGGACGAGGGAGCCGGGCACGCTCGTCCCCGCGAAGTTGACCGTGGTGTTGCGTCGTGTGCGCCCGCGCAGGAGCGAGGCGTCCGTGCGACTCGGTCCCTCGACGAGCACTTCCTCGACGCGGCCCACCCGCTCTCGGTTGCGCGAACCGGCGACCTGCTGAACCAGCTCGACGAGCCGCTCGATGCGCTGCTTCTTCAGCTCGTCGGGCACCTGGTCGTCCATGGTTGCGGCCTCGGTTCCCTGTCGTGGCGAGTAAACGAACGTGAACGCGCCGTCGTAGCCGACCTCTTCCACCACCTCGAGCGTCTCCGCGAAATCGCGTTCGGTCTCGCCCGGGAAGCCGACGATGATGTCGGTCGTCAGCGCGAGATCGGGGATCGCGGCTCGGAGTTCGTCGACGAGGCGCAGGTAGCGCTCCCGGCCGTACGTGCGCCGCATCGCCTTGAGGACGCGCGTCGAGCCAGACTGGAGCGGGAGGTGCGCGTGCTCGCAGACCGCATCGCATTCGGCCATCGCCGAGATCACGTCGCGACGGAAGTCCTTCGGGTGCGGGCTCGTAAAACGGATCCGCTCGACGCAGTCGACGGCGTCCACGGCGCGCAGGAGCTCTGCAAAGCTGCTCCCGACGTCGCGGCCGTAGGAGTTCACGTTCTGCCCGAGCAGGGTCACCTCGCGGACGCCTTCGTGCGCGAGGCGCGTCACCTCGGCCAGGATCTCGCCGGGTCGCCGGCTCACCTCGCGGCCGCGCACCGACGGCACGATGCAGTACGAGCACACCGAGTTGCAGCCCATCGAGACCTGCACCCAGGCCTGGAAGCGGCGCTCGCGGTGCATCGGCAGCGTGCCTGCGAATTCGCGCTCCTCGGCGATCCCGAACCGCCCGCGCGGCGCCTCGCCCCCGGCGCCGAGCCACTCGGCGAGGTGCGGGATCGTGCCGGGCCCGAACGCGACGTCGACGAACGGGTAGAGGTCGAAGAGCCGCTCACGCTGCGCCTCGGCGTAACAGCCGCCGACAGCGATCACCTTCTGCGGGTCGGCGACCTTGAGCATTCTCGCGTTGCCGAGGTGCGCGGCGAACCGCTGGTCGGGCTTCTCGCGGATCGTGCACGTGTTGAAGACGAGGACGTCCGCTTCTTCCTGGGAGACGGCCTCCCCCAGTCCGAGCTCCTCGAGCATGCCCTTGATCCGCTCGGAGTCGTGCGCGTTCATCTGGCACCCGAACGTCGTGACGTGGTACCGCTTCACGGCCGGAATCGTAGCCCGCCTCAGACGCGGCGTCGGCAGGCGAAGACGACCTGGCCAGCCGGCTCGTCCTCGAAGCGTGGCTCGACGACCTCGACGTCGAACCCCGCCGCGTCCAGCCCTCGAAGCCACGTCTCTCGGGGGAACAGGCCGCAGACGTGGCGGTCCTGTTCGACGCGCACGTCCTCCCCCTCGCGGATCAGGTACGCGAAGTCGACGATGTGCCGCGTCGGCTGCGACGGATCGGCGCGGGCCCACTGGAGGTACCGGAGCCCCCGCTCCCCGTCCTCTGAGTCATGGCCGCCGTGCTCCGTACGGGGTGCGAAGGTCTCCCGGACGTAGTCGGGGACGAGGACCGCGCTCCCACCCGGCCGGCAGTGGACGGCTGCGGTCTCGAAGACGGCCTCGAGATCCTGCTCGGTGAGGATGTACGCGATCGCGTCGTGGACGAACACGTCCGTCGAAGGTGCGTCCGAGCCGAACCGATCTCATGTCGCCCTCGACGTGCTCGAGCTCCGGGTTGATCGCTCGGCTCAGCTCGAGCATCTCAGGTGAGCGGTCGACGAGCGTGAGCTCGAATCGCGCCTTCAGATGCGACGCGTTGTTCCCTCCTCCACTCCCCAGCTCGAGCACCGTCGAGACCGGGCCGTCGGCCTTCCCGGCGAGCAGGTTCCCGTAGAGCTCGGCCTCCTCGACGTAGCTCGCCGGTGCGGTGAGCAGGTGGAACCAGGGCGCGAGGTCGCGGTAGAGCCTCGGCTCGTCGGCCGTGGGCACGTGGTACCCCTTCACAACGCGCAACGTAGCGGACGAGGGGCGGCGCCAGGCACCGCCCCTCGCTGGCTCGGGTTTGCCTAGGGCGTTTGGGCGAAGGTCAGAATCGCGTGCGCGTACGCATCCGATAGATCGTCGAGGAAGCGGACGTTCACGGTGTCCAGGCGGTCGCACGCCGTGTGGTAGCAGGGGTGCATGATCTGGCCGGCGATTCCGCCGAAGAGCGCCACCTGCTCGGGAGTCTTCACCTGGTCGGAGCCGGTCGTGAGGCCGCCGGCGCCGATGCCTGCGTTGACGAACGACATGTAGTCCGAGCGCCCGTCGTAGGGCCGGTACACCCAGGGAAGGTCTTGAGAGGTGAAGTAGTCGACCAGGACGTGCTCGAGCTCGACCGAGCGGCCGGGCTGAACGAGCCCTGGTGGGCTGATATGGGCGCCGTCTCCGTCCTGGACGAAGTAGACGCCGTTCGAGGACGCGAGCATGTCCGAGTTGATGTTGATCGTGATCTTGGCCCGCTCCTGCGGAGAGAGCTGGCTCACGTAGAAGGCGGAGCCGTTGAGGCCGTTCTCCTCGGATCCCCAGAAGGCGAAGCGGACCTTGTTGATGAGGCCGTCCGGCGGCCCGGTCTTGTTGATCTTCGCCGACTTGTGGAGCTGCTTCGCGATCTCGAGCAGCGAGCCGACGCCGCTGCCGTTGTCGACGATGCCGGGTCCACGCGTCACGGAGTCGAGGTGCGCGCCCGCCACCACGATCTTGTTCGGATTGCCGCCGGGCGTCTCCGCGATCACGTTGCTCGTCGTCCGGATGTCGGACTCCGTCGAGGTCTGGACATGCGCCATGACCGGCCCGAGGAGGCTGAGGTTGTAGAACTCCTGCCCGGTCTGAAAGCTCGTCCCTATCGCGGGGATCGTGAGGCCTGGTGCTCCGAGAGTTCCCTGGAACGCCGCGTCGTTGCCCGCCACCCGTATTGAAGATGACGGCGGCGCTTGCGCCCGCGGCCCGTGCGTTCTGCGCCTTCGTGGCGAAGGTGCACGCGCCGCGCTGCATCAACGCGATCGCGCCCGATGGGAAGCCGTTGAAATCAGCGGTCTCGCAGCCGCTCGTGTTCGCGCCCGGCTGCCCGGTCGTGTCGACGGGGACGATGGGGGCGGTCATCGTGTTCCCCGACCCCGAGTACGTCATCGTGAAGAAGTCGACGTCCGGCGCAAAGACCCGCGGCTGGGGCGAGATTCGCTCGAAGGTCGGCGTCGCCACCTCGCGGAAGAACGCGAACTGGAAGGGCTGGACCGTGACGTCGTAGCCCTGATCCTCGAGCAAGCCCGCGACGTACTGCTCAGATCCCGCGAAACCGGGCAGGCCCGAGGCGCGCGTGCCGCCGTTCTGATCCGCGATCTGCTGGAGCTTCGCCAGGTGGTGCATGATCCTGTCGACCCTCACGTCGGCGCGAAGCCTGGAGGTGTCGACGGAAGCCGCAGCGGGGGCCGACGCAGCGAGGAACACAACCGCCGCGACGGCCGGGAGTAGACGCTTCAAGGTTTCCCCCCTTTGGTTGCCTACGGCCCGGAGTCTTCCAAATGAGCGGCCGAATCGTCGTTAAACAGTCCGAGAGCGACGTCGAACTGCCGCCGGAGCCGGGCTTTGCCCGGCGGGAGGCTCACCTCGGAGAGGCGACAAGCGAACTCCGACGACCCTCGCCGGCTCCTGGAACCGTCGAAGTGCACGCACGAATGCAAGGAGGGAGCTCACGAGGGAACCAGGGGTTCCCTCGTGAAGCGAGTCGAATTCGCTACTTGGCGAATTCGACGTTGCGTGATTCGCGAATTACGGTGACCTTGATCTGGCCCGGGTACTCGAGCTCGTGCTCGATCTCGCGCGCGATCTCGTGCGACAGCAGCGCCGCCTGGTCGTCGTCGATCTCGCCGGGCTTGACGATGACGCGGATCTCACGCCCGGCCTGGAGCGCGTAGACCTTCTCGACGCCGTTTCGCTTCATGGCGAGGCCCTCGAGCGCTTCGAGCCGCTTGATGTAGTTCTCGAGGCTGTCCCCGCGCGCTCCGGGGCGCGCGCCGGAGATGGCGTCGGCCGCGATCAGGAGCACCGCCTCGACGGTTTGCGGTTGCACCTCGTAGTGGTGCGCCTCGACGGCGTGGATGACGCCCGGCGACTCGCCGTAGCGCCGCGCGTACTGTGCCGAGATCTGCGCGTGCGAGCCCTCGACCTCGTGCGTGACGGCTTTGCCAACGTCGTGCATGACCGCGGCGCGCTTCGCGGTCTTGACGTTCGCGTCGAGCTCGGTCGCCATCAGCCCGGCCAGGTGCACGACCTCGAGGGTGTGCTTGAGGACGTTCTGCCCGTAGCTCGTCCGGAAGTTGAGGCGGCCGAGCAGCTTGACGATCTCCTCGTGAAACTCACCGCAATTGGCCTCGAAGACCGCCTGCTCGCCGGCTTGGAGGATGTGCTCCTCGATCTCGGCCTTCGACTGGTAGTACATCTCCTCGATGCGGGCCGGCTGGATCCGGCCGTCCTCGACGAGCTTCAGCAGCGTGATCTTCGCGACCTCGCGGCGAATCGGGTCGAAGGAGGAGAGGACGACCGCCTGGGGCGTGTCGTCGACGATCACGTCGACCCCGGTCAGGTGCTCGAGCGTGCGGATGTTCCGTCCCTCACGGCCGATGATCCGGCCCTTCATGTCATCGGATGGGAGCTCGATCAGCGACGAGGTCGTCTCCGTGGCGTGGCTGGCCGCGACGCGCTGGAGCGCATCCGCGACGAGGTTCCGGGCGCGCCGCTTCGCCTCGGACTGCGCCTCCTCGTCGAGCTGGCGGACACGTCGCGCAAGGTCATGACGGACGAGCTCCTCGGATTGCTCGAGGAGCCGCGCCTTGGCCTCGTTCACGGTCATGCCGGCGACACGCTCTAGCTCCGTGAGCTCACGCTGCTTCGCTTCCTTGAGGTCGTCCTGGAGCTCCTTGACGTGCACTTCGCGGTCCGCGACGCCCTGCTCGCGGCGTGAAATCTCCTTCTGGCGGTGCTCAACCTCGTCTTCCCGCGCCAGCACGCGCTCCTCGATCTTCGTGATCCGCGACCGCTGCTCGGCAACCTCGCGCTCGACCTCGCTCCGGACGCGGACGGCGTCCTCGCGGGCCTCGATCTTCGCTTCACGCCTGATCGTCTCGGCCTCACGGCGCGCCTCGGCGACGCTCGTGCCGCCAAACAGCTGCAGCCCGAACACGACGACCACGCCTGTGATCAGGACGCTGATCAGAATTGCCGCAAGAACGAGCATGGGCGCTCCTCGGGTCGGAGCCCGCGCGGCTCAATCTCCGAAATGGTGCGGCCCGAGCGGACCGCGTGAAACTGGGCTCAGCCGGTCCCGGCGGAGCCCCTCTCAGTGGCGTCTCTTCGTGGAATCAAGGTGCTTTGCTCGTGGTCTTGCTAGGTCGAACTATTCGGAAACTGCGCGTGTGCAGGCAAAACTTCGTGTTGTTGTGCTCTCATCGTACAACCGGAGGGTCGTGCTCTGCAATTTCTTCCGCACACGAGCTCTCGATCGTGTCCTCGGAGAAGCCTTTCCGCGCTAGAAAGCGGACGGTCTTCGGGCCTGTCCCTCGGCGGGCGCAGATCCGCGCAGCCCGGACACGTTCCGGCTCGAGCGACGCGATAGCGGCCGCGACCGCCTCCTCCGCGATCCCGCGCTTTTCGAGGTCGTGCCGCACGAGGAAGTCGCCTGCCCCCCGGTCCGCGAGCGCGCGTGCTCGCGACAGCGCGAATCGCCCGTCGTCGACCGCGCCTGCGGCGGTCAGCCGCCCGATCGCCTCCGCTCGTGCCGCGGGCGCGATTCTGGCCCGGTCGAGGCGCATGTCGAGCTCAGCAATCGAGAGATCGCGGCTCCTGAGCGTGCGCGCAGCCCGCTCCATCGCCTCGTGTCGCCGCAGCTCGCGCCGGAGCCGACGAGCGCAGTCTCGATCGAGCTCGACCCCAACGTCGAGCCCGGCGCGCAGGACGACCTCGGCGGGCAAGGTGCGCCATGGCTCGCCTTCGAGCGCGACCTCGACGCGTCCGCGTGAAGCAGCGGAGAGCGAGCTAACGCTTGGCGGAAACCTCTTCGACGGCAGCCTCGGCCTCCTCCTTGCCGGCGGCACCGTTCTCAGCGGCCACGGTCGGAAGCAACCGCGCGGAGGCGAGCGCGCCTTCGCCGAGCTCGGCCTGGATCCGCTGGACGATCTTCTCGGCCGCGTCGGGATGCTCGCGCAGGAAGGCAGCGGCGTTCTGGCGTCCCTGCCCGAGCCGCTCCTCGTCGAAGCTGAAGTACGAGCCCGACTTCTGGACGACCTTGCGATCGATCCCGGCCTCGAGCACGGTGCCTTCCCAGGAGATCCCCGAGCCGTAGATGATGTCGAACTCGGCCTGCTTGAACGGCGGCGCGACCTTGTTCTTGACGACCTTCACGCGGACGCGGTTACCGATCGCCTCGACCCCTTCTTTCAGCGTCTCGATGCGGCGGATGTCCAGTCGCACCGAGGAGTAGAACTTCAGCGCGCGACCACCAGGAGTCGTCTCCGGCGAGCCGAACATGACGCCGATCTTCTCGCGCAGCTGGTTCGTGAAGAGGCAGATCGTGTCGGTGCGGTTGAGTGTGCCTGCGAGCTTGCGCAGCGCCTGGCTCATGAGCCTCGCCTGAAGGCCGACGTGGCTGTCGCCCATCTCACCTTCGATCTCGGCCTTCGGCGTCAGGGCCGCGACCGAGTCGACGGCGACGACGTCGAGGGCGCCAGAGCGGATCAGCAGCTCGGCGATCTCGAGCGCCTGCTCGCCGTGGTCGGGCTGCGAGACGAGCAGCTCGTCGATGTTGACGCCGATCCTGCGTGCGTACTGGGGGTCCATCGCGTGCTCCGCGTCGATGAAAGCGCAGATCCCGCCGCGGCGCTGAGCCTCGGCGATCACGTGGTAGACGAGCGTCGTCTTCCCGGACGACTCCGGGCCGAAGATCTCGACGATACGTCCGCGGGGCAGTCCGCCCACTCCGAGGGCGAGGTCGAGCGTGAGCGATCCCGTCGAGACCGCGCCGGTCGAAACGTGCGCGGCATCGTTCATGCGCATGACCGAGCCCTTGCCGAACTGGCGCTCGATCTGGCCGAGTGCGACGTCGAGTGACTCCTCGCGATCCAACGTCATCCACCTCCTAGCGGAACTGACTCCAACACTTCGTACTGCGCCCCGTCAGGCCGCAGTCGGGACATGTAAACAGCAGCATCGGACATCGTCACCGGCCCCAGATCGGGGATCGCGGGCTCGAGCCGAGGACGCTCGCGAAAGCGGACGACGGTGAGGTGCGGAAGCCACTTCCGCGCCTCCGGCTCGTAGACGCCGAGCCGCTCGAGCCGCCGGTGGGCCACCTCGGCGATCCTCGCCGCTCGACCCTCCTCGTCGTCCAGGACGAGCATCCCGACCGACCGTGTCTCGCGGTAGCGAAGCGGCGTGAGGACAGGCCTGGCGACCCCTTCGACTGCCTCCCGCAAGGATCCGGCGATCGCCTGCGTCTCGCCGGCGGGCCGGGAGCCGAGGAAGGCGATCGTGACGTGCAGGTTCTCGACGGGGACGGCCCGAACGCGCGCAACGGCCATCTGCTCTCGCTGCCATGCGGCGACCGCCTGCGCGGCTGCGTCGGGCAGGCTGAAGCCGAGAAAGAGGCGTAGACGGTCATCCGCACCGACGGTACCGGACGAGCTCATGCAGGACTGTGGCGGATCTGTGTCAGGAGCTGACGAAGGAGATGCAGCGCGGCGGCAGTCGCGCGGCGGCGCACGGCCTCGCGGTCTCCGGGCAGGTTCAGCTCCCGGCCCAGCTCCGCTCCCGGGCCGGACGCGTGGAGGTACACGAGCCCGACCGGCTTCTCGGGCGTTCCGCCGCCCGGACCCGCGATGCCCGTGGCGGAGACGGCGGCGTCTGCGCCGAGCGTCCCTCTTACGCCGAGCGCCATTTCTGCTGCGGTCTCAGCCGAGACGGCACCATGTTCCGCGAGCGTGTCCTCGCTCACGCCGAGCTGCGCGTGCTTCACGCCGTTGTCGTAGGCAACGACGCCGCCTCGGAAGACCTCGCTCGAGCCGGGCACCGACGTCAGCCGCGCGGCCACGAGCCCGCCTGTGCACGACTCCGCGGCGGCCAGCGAAAGCCCTCGCTCACGCGCCAGGTCGAGCACGAGCTCCTCCACCGGCCGGTCGTCCTCGGCGAAGATCGACGCCCCGAGCGCGCCGCGAAAGCTCTCCGCGAGCTCCTCGCCGTCGCCGAACAGCTCGACCCAGATCTCTCCCGCGTGCGCACAGATCGTCACCTGCACGCCCTCGGGCTCGCCTCCCGCCTCGACGAGCGCACGCGCGATCGCCGACTCGCTGACCCCGTACACGCGCAGCACGCGCCGCTCGGGCGCCTCTGCGCGCTGGAGCAAGCCCCGCACAGCGTCGTCCTCGAGGGCGGCCCGCCAGAGCCGTCGCAGCTCGGGCGGCGGCCCGGGCAGGACGACCGCGACCGCTCCGTCCGTTTCCACGACGAGACCTGGCGCGGTGCCTGCGATCCCGATCACGCGACCGCCTGCCGGAACGGTTGCCTGCTTGCGAACGCCCTCCTCGAACTCCGCATACGGCCGGCCCAGCCGGTCGGCGATCCGCCTGGAGACGCCCTCGATCTCCTGCTCCAGCTCCGGCACGACGACGGCCTCGAGCCCGGCCGCGCGCGCGAACAGCTCGACGGTGCGGTCGTCGTGCGTCGGCCCGAGCCCGCCGGACAGCACCAGCAGGTCGGCCTCGAGCCCCTTGCGGATCGCCGGCTCGAGCTCCGTTGTGTCGTCGCCGACGATCGTGATCGAGGACGGCTCCAGGCCCAACCGCGTCAGCTCCTCGGCCAGGAAGGGCCCGTTCGAGTCCCGCCGGCTACCGCGGATCAGCTCGCTGCCGGTGACGAGGACCGCCGACCGGGGCTTCGAGTTCAAGCGGGCGGGTTCGCGAGCTGGACGCGCTTGGGCGTCACTTCGAGCCATCGCCGGGACCCCGTGCCCGCGCCCGGCACGACGCGTGACCGGCCGTTCAGCTTCAGCCTCAGATTCGCGGGCGCGAAGACGTAGACCCACAGGCGGGGGCCGATGAACCGGTGGCCCTTGCCGCTCTCGAGCGTTCCTTCGTAGACCGGCTTCCCGGTACGCGTTCCGCGGTAGACGACGACGTACGCCCCGCCCTTGACACCCTTGGCGATGAGATTGGCCATCGGCTTAGGAGGCGCCTTCTTCTTCGGCGGCGGATTGACCGAGAGCACGTTGTTCTGGTTCCCCGACCCGCCCGAGATCCAGGCGACGAAGACGAATATGGTCAGACCGGCGATGGCTACGAGCGTGATCATGATCGACCTGCTCTGGAACGCGCCCCCGCGGCCCGGCCGTACGACGCGCGGCTTGAACTGGCGCTGCTCCTCCTCTTCCTCGAACTCGCCGCGCACATAGCGCGAGTTGAACTCGTCGACGTAGAGCTGGCCGTCCAGGCCGAGGTGGTCCGCGTACGAGCGGAGGAAGCCTTTGACGTAGGTCTGCGCAGGCAGGACTTCGAACTGCTCGTCCTCCAGGGCCCGCAGGTACTTGCCGCGGATCTTGGTCGACTGCTCGATCTCGAAGAAGTCGAGCCCCTGCCGGAGACGAGCCTCGCGGAGGCTGTTGCCGATCTCGAACACCGGGACCGAGTCTACGACAAGAGGTGGTACTCGACGTAGTAAAAACCGAGCGCGATCGTTCCGATCAGGGCCAAATAGAGGCCGAGCCACCCGAGGATGCGCCCGAGACGGGCCGGTACGGCTCCGCCAGCGCGCCCGATCGTGCGCTCGAGCTTTCTGCGAGCCCGCCGCGCGAGCCGGATCGCGACGAAGCCGAGGATCGCGGCGACCGGCACTGCGAAGCCGGCGTGGACGAGGCGCAGGTCGTTCCGGTTGTTCGTGACCAGGATCCCGACCGGGATCGCGGCGACCGCGAGCAGCCCGAACAGGAGCGCAAACGGTGCCGCCCGGTTGCCGGTCCGCGATGCGCTGCTGCTAGTGCTACTGCTTGATGTACGGGCGGCCATCTGCGGCAGGTGGGATCGAGCGCCCGATCAGGCCGGCGACCGCGATCAAGGTCAGGACGTAGGGAACCGTCGAGATCAGGTTGGCCGAGATGTCGGCCTCGCGCTGCAGCGGTCCAGCGAGCGCGAACCCGAATCCGAAGAGGAGCGTCGCTACGAACGCCCAGCCTGGCCGCCACTTGCCGAAGATGACCGCGGCGAGCGCAATGAAGCCGCGGCCGGCGGTCATGTTCTTCTCGAACGTGCCGGTGAAGCCGATCGAGAGGAATGCCCCGCCCAGGGCGGCCAGGACGCCGGACACGATCACGGCCGCGTACCGTATCCCGTAGACCGAGATCCCAACGGTGTCGGCGGCGCGGGGATGCTCACCGACCGAGCGTATGCGCAGCCCGATCGTCGTCTTGAACAGGACGACGTACGTCAGGATGACCGCGAGGAACATCAGCCAGACGAGCAGGTTGAGGTCGCCGAACACGTCCTGGAGGAAGCTCCCGACCAGTGGGATGTGGCCCAGGAAATGCAGCTCGACCTGTGGGACGCGGGAGACCTCGGTGGCCGAGATGCCGCCCGTGTAGATCGCGCTGAACAGGTACCCCGTGACCCCGAGCGCGAGCAGGTTGACGGCGAAGCCGCTCACGATCTGGTCCGCGCGCAGGTGGATCGAGAAGAACGCGTGGATGAGCGCGAGCAGCCCTCCGAAGATCATTGCCATCAGCAGGCCGACGACCCACGATCCGCTCCAGATCGACCCCCAGACCGCGAAGAAGGCGCCGAACAGCATCATCCCCTCGAGGCCGATGTTCACGACGCCCGACCGTTCGGAGAAGATCCCGCCGAGGGCAGCGAAGGCGAGGGGTGTCGCAAAGCGGAGCGTCGAGGCCAAGAGCCCCGCCGTGAGCACGCTCTTAAGCGTGTCGCTGTCCACGCTCAACGCCCAGGCGCCTGCGGTGATCCCGAGGATGCCCGCGGCCACCGCGAAGCCGCCGGCCCTGCGCTCGCCTTGGATGAGCGCGGCGACCCCGAACATGCAGGCCACGATCCCCACGATGAGCGGAGCAGCGAGCGAGCGCAGCGTGAAGGGCGGGAGTGTGAGCCAGAAGGCGAGCACTCCGAGCGCGATGCCGATCCCGCCGATCGTCCGCGGCGCGGCCAGCCGCTGGGTCGCCACGTTCACGATGCCAGCGCCTTCTTGCGGCCGGCGGTCCTGAGGCGGAGACGTCTCCGGCTGCGCAGCAGGTAGCGGATGAGGACGTCGGCCCCCACGAAGAAGATGACGAGCGCCTGGATGATGGTCGCAAGGTCGGTGGCCAGCTCGGGGTCGAGGATGCTCGCGTCGAGTGCCCGCGTGGACGTGCCGGTGTCGAGCCCGGCGAAGAGCAGCGCGGCGAAGAAGATGCCCACAGGCTTGTTCCGGCCCAGGAGGGCGACCGCAATTCCCGTGAAGGCGACCGTGCTTCCGAAGTCGCTCGTGTCGACCGCATACTTGATGCCCATGACGTTGACCGCTCCCGCGACGCCGGCGAATGCGCCCGCGATGGCCAGCGCGAGGAAGTAGCTGCGGCGCACGGGGATGCCGCTGTAGGCCGCCGCGTCGGGGTTGAATCCAACCGCGCGGACCTCGAAGCCGAGCGTCGTGCGGTTCAGGATCAGGTAGTAGACGAGGAGCCCGGCGATCGCGACGAAGAAGCCGGCATGCAGAGCGAGTCCGGGGATGCTGCCCCAGATCAGCCAGAGCTTCGACGACTCGTCGATGATCGAGGAGCGAGGCAGCGATTCGATCGGCCCCTGCATCGGCCCGCCCTGCCCGACGAGCCACTGGCCGCCCCAGATCGCGATCCAGTTCAGCATGATCGTCGTGATCACCTCGTGCGCGCCGACGGTCGCGCGCAGGAGGCCGGCGATCCCGCCCCAGACCGCCCCGCCCAGAACTCCAGCGAGAAGCCCGATCGCCACGTGTGTCGGGCGGTTGAGGCCATGCAGGTGAGTCCCGATCCAGAGCGAGGCGAGGAACCCGACCCAGTACTGGCCCTGGCCGCCGATGTTGAACAGGCCGCACCGGAACGCGAACGAGACGGCGAGCGCGGTCAGGATGAGCGGAATCGCCTCGTTCAGCGTCTGCTGGAGGTGTCCGGCTGCAGCCGTCCGCTCGGTGCCCTGAACCCAGGGGAAGAACCAGTTGAAGCCGGCGCCGTTGAAGATCGCCCGGTACGCCTCGAGCGGGTTATGACCCGTGAGCAGGACGACGAGCCCGCCGATGAAGAAGGCCAGCGCCGTCGCCGCCAGCGGGATGAACGCTCCGCTCGCCCCCTCCCACAGGCGCTCGAGCGACGAGAACTCGCCCTGCCCCGGCTCTTCCTCGACCGGCGTCGCGCTCACGCGACAGCCTCCTGGACACCGCCCGTCATCGCAATCCCGAGCTCCTCGTCCGACGCATCGGGGCCGTACTCGGCCACGATCCGTCCCTCGTAGATGACGAGGATGCGATCGGAGAGCGACAGGATCTCGTCCAGCTCGAGCGAGACGAGCAGCACGGCCCTCCCCTCGTCGCGCTCTTCGACGAGACGGCGGTGGACGAACTCGATCGCACCGACGTCCAGGCCGCGCGTCGGCTGGGCCGACACGAGCACGCGCGGGTCGCCGTCGATCTCGCGTGCGATGACCACCTTCTGCTGGTTTCCGCCGGACAGCGCGAGCGCGGGGGTTTGTGGACCGCCGCCGCGGACGTCGAACTCCTTGAGCACTCGCCGGGCACGCCGGACGAGGCGGTTGGGGTAGAGCCAGCCCCATCTCGAATCCGGCTGGCGGCGATAGTCGTGCAGCGCGATGTTCTCGGCGAGTGTGAAATCGAGCACGAGCCCTCGCCGATGGCGGTCCTCCGGAATGTGGCCTTCACCGGCGTCGAACGATGCGCGCGCTCCACGCCCCGTGACGTCGTCGTCGCCGATCAGAACCCGCCCTGACGTGGGCTTCCTGAGGCCGGTCAACGCCTCGACGAGCTCGCTCTGACCGTTGCCATCGATGCCGGCGAGGCCGACGATCTCTCCACCGCGTACCTCGAACGAGACGTCGCGGACGGCATCAAGGCCGCGGTCGTCGCGGGCGCTCAGGGCCTCTACCCGCAGCAGCGGCTCGCCAGGATCCGCCGGTTTCTTCTCCACACGGAGCAGCACTTCCCGCCCGACCATGAGCCGCGCGAGCGTCTCGGTCGTCGCCCCCTCGCGTGGCAGCGTCTCGATCTTCTTCCCCCGGCGCAGCACCGTGATCCGGTCGGCGATCTCGAGCACCTCCTTCAGCTTGTGGCTGATGAAGATGACCGACATCCCCTCCGCTACGAGTGAGCGGAGGATCTCGAAGAGCTCGCGCGACTCCTGAGGGGTCAACACGGCCGTCGGCTCGTCGAGGATCAGGATCTCGGCGCCTCGATAGAGCGCCTTCAGGATCTCGACTCTCTGCTGCTGCCCGACGCCGATGTTCTCGACGCGGGCACGGGGATCGATCGCGAACCTGAACGTCCTCGCGATCTGTTCCACACGGCCGACTGCAGCATCGTAGTCCAGGAAGACCCCGGCCTTGGTCGGCTCGGTCGCGAGAACGATGTTCTCGGCGACGGTCATCACCGGGATCAGCATGAAGTGCTGGTGCACCATCCCGATTCCGAGGTTGATCGCGTCCTTGGGAGACCGGATCGAGACTGGCTTGCCGTTCATCAGGATCTGGCCCTCGTCGTGCTGGTAGAGGCCGTACAAGACGTTCATCAACGTCGACTTGCCGGCGCCGTTCTCTCCGAGGAGCGCGTGCACTTCTCTTCGGCCGAGGTCGAAATCGACCCCGTCGTTGGCGACGATTCCGGGGAAGCGCTTGGTGATCCCCCGGAGCTCGAGGAGGGGGGCATCGCTCATGCCGCTGGATCGTACGGGGGCGGACCCAGGCCCGCCCCCGTAAGCCTGGCTCCTACTGCTTGACCTCTTCGAGTGTGGCCGGCGGCTTGATCGTTCCGTCCTTCAGTCCCTCTTCCGCT
The DNA here is from genome assembly GCA_963794605.1 of uncultured Actinomycetes bacterium. GTDB lineage: Bacteria > Actinomycetota > Thermoleophilia > Gaiellales > Gaiellaceae > VAXT01. The sequence continues at coordinate 180,860 of CAWCEN010000003.1, read as the reverse complement.
TTCGCCGCTGCGTCCTTCACGCTCTGCGGGACGTTCCCGTGGAAGTCGGTGAGCAACTGTGCGTCGGGGAGCTGCTGCACGCCGAAGAACTTGTTCGTGCCGCCCGTGAACTTCCCGTCGCTGAACGTCTTGACAATGTCGTACACGGACGTCTCGAGAGGCTTGAGCGCGCTGACGATCACGCACTTGCCCTGCCCGGACTGGTCGACGTCGACACCGATTCCGACCTTGCCCTTCTCGCACGCCGCGTCGAGTGCCCCTAGGCCGCATTTGCCCGCGACCTGGAACACGACGTCCGAACCGTTGGCGATCTGGTCGAGCGCGATCTCCTTGCACTTCGCGAGATCCTCGAAGTCCTGCGAGTACGCATTGAGGGTCTTCACGCCCGGCTTCGTGTCGTGAACTCCCTGCTGGAAGCCCGCGATCCAGTTATCGACCGACGGGATCTTCTTCCCGCCAACGGTCGAGACAGTCTTCGACTTCGTCATGAGCGCTGCGACGACGCCCGCCACGTACCCCGACTGCTCGGTCGGATAGACCATGCCGAGCACGTTCGGCTGCGTACAGGTGCCGGCAGCCTTGCAACCGTCACCGCCGTAGAACTGGTCGACACCGGCGAACTTCACGTCGGGGAACTGCTTCGCCGCCTGCGCGACCGACGGGCCGAGCAGGAAGCCGACGGCAACCACGAACTTGTTGCCGTCCTGAGCCGCGGCCGTCAGGTTCGGCAGGTAGTCGTCGGCGGTCTTCGAGATGTAGATCCGGTCCTCGAGCCCGAAGTCGGAAAGTCCACGCTTGAAGCCCGCGATCGAGAACTGGTTGAAGCCCTTGTCGTCCACGCCGCCCGTGTCCGTGACGAGCGCGATCTTGTCGCCGCTCCCCGAGCTGCTCGTCGTGGTCCCGCTCGAGCTCTCGTTGTCGTCGCTGCCGCCGCAGCTCGCCGCACCGAGCGCGACGACGAGTGCCAAGGCCGCGATCAGCGGCCACGTCCATTTGCTGCGCACCACAGGTTCCTCCTTAGCCCTCCGTCATTATCTGGGACAGCGATGCTAAACGAGTCGGAGCGCGGCTGACTACCCGCTAACCGCCGACGCGATCGAGCTGCGCCTCGTCGACGAGCACTCGACGGGGCTTTGAGCCCTCGTAGCCGGAGATGATCCCTCGCCGCTCGAGCATGTCGATCAGGCGGCCGGCACGCGTGTAACCGACGCGCAGGCGCCGCTGGAGTAGCGAGGTCGAGGCGGTCTGGGCCTGGACGACGACTTCGATCGCGCGGTCGAGCAGCGGGTCCTCGTCCGGGTCGAACTCCTCGTCGCCGTCAGCCTCCTCGGGCGGCGGCTCGGGGGCTTCGAGCAGGGTCGGGTCGAGCTCCTGGTCGCGCTGCGCGCGGCACTGCTCGACGATCAGCGCGATCTCCTCCTCGCCGACGTACGCGCCCTGGACGCGCTGCAGGCGCGAGGTGCCGAGCGGCTTGAACAGCATGTCGCCCTGACCGAGCAGGCTTTCGGCGCCGCCCTGGTCGATGATCACGCGTGAATCGGTCTGGCTGGAGACCGCGAACGCGATCCGCGACGGGACGTTCGCCTTGATCATGCCGGTGATCACGTCGACCGACGGGCGCTGCGTGGCGAGCACGAGGTGGATGCCGACGGCGCGCGACTTCTGGGCGAGGCGGATGATCGCGTCCTCGACCGCCTGCGGCGAGATCATCATCAGGTCGGCGAGCTCGTCGATCACAACGAGGAGATACGGAAGCGGTTGCTCCCCGCGCTCGCGGAAGGTGCGGTTCGCCTCGGGCAGGTTGCGCGCTCGGACGCCGCTCAGGCGCTCGTAGCGGCGCTCCATCTCGGCGATCACGTTGGCGAGGACGGCAGTCGCCTCCTTGGGGCTGGAGACGACCGGTGCCAGGAGGTGCGGGATCTGCTCGTAGTAGCTGAGCTCGATCCGCTTCGGGTCGATGAGGATCATCCGCACCTCGTCCGGGGTCGAGCGGAGCAGGATCGACGTCAGGATCGTGTTGATGCACCCGGACTTGCCCGAGCCGGTGGTGCCGGCGATGAGCATGTGCGGCATGCGCGCGAGGTCGGTCCAGACGGCGTTCCCGGAGATGTCCTTGCCGAGCCAGACGGCGACCGGGCTCGCGGTCTGCGGCAGGTCGTCGTAGATGTCGCCGAGCGTGACGAGGTTCGGGGTCAGGTTCGGGACCTCGACACCGACGGCCTGCTTGCCCGGGATCGGCGCGAGGATTCGGATCTCGGTCGTCGCGAGCGCGTAGGAGAGGTCGTCCTTGAGCGCGGAGACCTTCGACATCTTCGTGCCCGGGGCGAGCTGGAGCTCGTAGCGGGTGACGCGCGGGCCGACGATCTGGCCGATCACCGAGGCCTGGACGCCAAAGTGGCCGAGCGCCTGGACGAGCGCCTCGGCGACCTGGCCGCTCGCCTCGGCCGGCGCGGTGCCGTTCGTGCCCGAGCTCCGCAGGAGGCTGCGGTCCGGAAGCTTGTAGTCGTCGACCGCCGGGGATGCGTTGAAGAGGCTCTCGTGGTCGGGCTCCTCCTGGGCCTCCGGTTCTGGGAATGGGATCAGCGGCGCAGGTTCGGCCTGGCCGATCACGTCCGGGTAGTCCGAGGCGGCGTCGACGAGCGGGACCGGCGCGGCGGCATGCGCGGTGGAGATCAGCTCCGGTGAGATCGGCTCGAGCTTCTCGTGCTGTGGGCGCTCGAGTGGCCGGCGGGCTGCGGTCGCTCCACGGCGGAGCAGCGCGCCCGCGGACGCCCCGGTCAGCAGCAGGGCGCCGGCCAGGAGACAGAGGACGCCGACGATCGCGACTCCTGTGCCGCCCAATGCGAAGCCGAGCGCGTCGCTCAGCCCCGAGCCGAGGTAGCCGCCCTCGCTTCCGAGCGTCAGCAGTAGGCCGAGGGCGAAGACGAACAGTCCCGTTCTGAACGGCCGCACGTCGACGAGGTCGCTGCGGCCGACCATCAGCCCGCCGACGATGACGAGCGCGAGCGGCAGCACGAAGGCCAGACCTCCGACGAGAGCCTCGAAGGCGTCACCGATCCAGCCGCCGACGTAGCCGCCGTTCCAACCGGCCCAGACCACGGACCCCAGGAAGAGCCCGAAGGCAACCAGCGCGAGCCCGAGCAGCTCCGGGTGCTGGTGGCCCCGGGGCTTCTTCGTCTTCGTGCGCTTCTTCCTCACGCGCGAGGGCGCGCGAGGCTTGAGCACGCGTTTCGTGCGTCGCCGCGCCATGTGACCGCGTTTCGACGCCATGCGCCGAAGCCCTCCACGCGCCGCTACGGACAGGTCCGAGTGCCAGGCACTGGGACGTGGCTCAGGCGGCCAGGGCTCTCAGGTCGTCGAGCGCGCCGTTGAGGAGGTTCTCGCGCAGGTCGAAGAGACCCGCCCAGAGGTCGGACGGATCCGGAGCCGAGCGCATCCGCGCCGCTGTCCCGAGCCCTTCGAGCGCCCGTACGAGGACGGCCAGCTCGAGGTATGCCTGCGCGACGCGCACCGGCGACGCGTGGACTCCGGCGCGGCTCAGGACCGGCTGCCACTCGACGAGCTCCGCACGTCCCGGCTCGCCGTACCAGGAGCGGCCCTCCGCGTGGTCGGACTCGAGCTCGAGCAGGTAGCGGCCTAGAGGATGTTCGAGACCCGACAGAGCCGTTTCCGCCCGCTCGGCCGCCCGACGCAAGGCCGCCTCCCGCGCGCCCGGGGTCGAGGGCGACGCCTCCCCGCGAGCCCAGCGCTCGAGCAGCCGGCAGAACGCGAGCGCCGAAACCTGGCACGCGCGCAGCTGCGCGACGAGGCGCTGCGCGGTCGCTCCCTCGGGGGCATAGTCGACCAGAAGGTCGGCCCAACCCGGTTCAGCCCGAAGCGTGCTCATACCTTCACTATGACTGCTTACACCTCGACGATGACGGGGAGAATCATCGGCCGCCTCCCCGTTCTGTCGTACACGAGCTGCGCGAGCGAGTCGTGGAGATGCTCCTGGAGCAGCTTGATCTCCGTGATGTCCTGCTCGAGACACTCGTCGAGCACTTGCGCGGCTTCATCCCGCATTTCGGCGACGAGCGGCTCCGTCTCGCCGAACCCGCGCGCGATCAGCTCGGGCGCCGCCCCCGGTCGAGCGCCGTTCGAGCCGACGGTGGCGACGACGATCAGGACGCCGTGCTCGGACAGGTGCCGCCGGTCGCGGAGCGCGACGTCCCGCACGTCCCCCACTCCCAGTCCGTCGACGAACGTGACGCCCGTCTCGATTCTGTCCACGATCCGCGGCCCGCTCCCGTCCAACTCGACGACGCTGCCGTTCTCGGCCAGCACGATCGAGCTCGCCGGCACACCCGAGTCGCGCGCGAGCTGAGCGTGCGCCGCGAGCATCCGGAACTCGCCGTGCACAGGCATCACCGCCTTCGGGCGGACGAGGCCGAGGATCGTCCGGATCTCCTCCGAGTTCCCGTGTCCGGACACGTGCACCGGCGCGATCTCCTGGTGCAGGACTTCGGCGCCGGCCTTCGCGAGCCGGTTGATCGTGTCGTGCACGCGGAGCTCGTTCCCGGGCACCGGCTTCGCGGACAGGATGACCGTGTCGCCGCGCTCGACCGTGACCGCGGGGTGGTCGTGGTACGCGATCCGCGTCAGCGCCGACATCGGCTCGCCCTGGCTACCCGTGCACAGCACCATCGCCTCATGCCGCGCGAGCTCCTCGAGCTCCTGCGGACGGATGAACGTGTCGTCGGGCGCCTCGAGATAGCCGAGGTTGCGCGCGATGTTGATGTTCTTCCGCATCGAGCGGCCGATCACGCACACCTTGCGCCCGGTCTCGACCGCGACGTCGACAGCCTGCTGCATGCGGTGCACGTTCGACGCGAAGCTCGCTATGAGGACGCGCCCCTCGCGCACCGGGATGATCTGACGGAACGCCTCGCCCACGAGGCGCTCGGACCCGGTCACCCCGGGCCGCTCCGCGTTCGTCGAGTCACCGAGGAGCAGGTCGACGCCCCGGTTGCCGATCTCCGCCAGCCGGCCCACGTCGGTCCGCAGGCCGTCGACAGGCGTGAAGTCGAGCTTGTAGTCGCCCGTGTGCAGGATCCGCAGGCCGCCCGCCTCGAGGACGATTGCGACCGTGTCCGGCACCGAGTGCGCCATGCGCACGAACTCCGCTCGGAACGGCCCGATCTCGACGGGGGGCTCGCCGGGCACAGCCTCCTTGAGCTCGGTCGCGTGCAGGAGCCCGTGCTCGTCGAGCTTCGGCTGCAGCAGCCCGAGGGTCAGTCGCGTGCCCCAAACCTCAGGCACCTTCACCTCGCGCATCAGGTACGGCAGCGCGCCGACGTGATCCTCGTGGGCATGAGTGAGGAGGACGGCTCGGATCCGCCGCTCACGCAAGTAGGAGAAGTCCGGCAGGACGAGATCGACGCCGAGATGCTCGTCCCGCGGGAACGCAAGGCCGGCGTCGACGAGCACGAGCTCGTCGCCCAGCTCGTACACCATCATGTTCTTCCCGACCTCGCCGAGACCGCCCAGCGGGATGATCCGCAGTACAGACATGGCCTGAAGTATCACTTGCGGGCCGCCAAAAGGGTGAGCATGATTCACCCGTCAGAGGGAGGGAGCCGCCGCGGTCAATCTTCATCCTAAGACGAGCCTCGTCCCCCGAGGCGAGAAGAATCCGTCGAAGGAGCTCACATTGCTGCGGTATGAATGGCTTCACAGGTTCGGGTTGCTGGCGTGTGTGCTGGGCGTTGCGCCCTGCGCCATCAAGTGGCCCTAAGCAACCACTGCGACATTCCTTAGCTAGAGGAGACCGCGTGCCGCTCAGTCGGTGCGCGGTCTCTAGGCGCGCACGGGCGCGGTCAACCCAACGCGCTCGAGCGCCGTCCTGACCACTTCGACCTCGTCGTCGGTCGCCTCCACGAGCGGCAGGCGCAATCCGCCGACCTCGTAGCCGAGCAGGTTCAGCGCCGCCTTGACCGGGACCGGGTTGATCGTCACGCCGAGCGCCTCGACGAGCGGTGCGAGCTCCTCGTCGATCGTGCGCGCAGACTCGACGTCGCCCTCCTTGTAGAAGCCGATCATTTCCTTGACGCGCCCGGGGACGAGGTTCCCGTGGACGACGACGCCGCCCACGCCTCCGAGCTCGAGGAACGGGTACACGAGGTGGTCGCTGCCCGCGTAGAGGTCGAGGCCCGTCTCGTCGACGATCAGTTGGGCCTGGTCGAGCTCCTCCGTCGCCTGCTTGACGGCCCTGACCGTCGGGATCTGCGCCAGCTCGGCCATCGTCTCGGGCTCGATGTTGACGACGACCCGCTGCGGGATGTTGTAGACGATGATCGCCTTGTCGCTGGCGGCGGCGATCGCCTTGAAGTGCTCGACGATCCCCCGCGGCGACGGCTTGTTGTAGTACGGCGTGACAACGAGGAAACCGTCGACGCCGAGCTCGTGCGCCTCCTCGGTGAGGTGTACCGAGTGCGCCGTCGAGTACGTGCCGGTGCTGGCGATGACGGTCGCCCGCTCCCCCACCTCGTCCACGGCGGCCGTCCAGAGCAGCAGCTTCTCCTCGTCGGTCAGCGTCGGGCTTTCCCCGGTCGTCGCGGCGACGACGAGGCCGTCCGCCCCGGTGTCGATCACGTGCCGCGCGAGGATACGGAAGCGGTCGTAGTCGACGGCGCCGTCCTTCGCGAACGGCGTCACGATCGCCGTCAGAACCTCGCCGAGCACGGGAGTCATCCTACTCGGAGCTTGCCTTCTCGAAGCACTGTGCGAGCGGGGACGTTTCGGCTTCTGCGCGGGTCCTGGGCATGTCATCGACCGGATACTTCTGGGAGCACCGCATCCTCATGATTTCGGCGCGAGAGCGCTCCTCCTCCGCAATTACCTTGTCGCCTTCGAAGAGCTCGAGCCGTGTCTCGATACCGCGTCCGAGGTCGAGCATGAAGACCCGATACTCGCGGAAGCCGGGCACGAGCGGCCCATCGAGCTTGTAGCTCGCTACCCGCCCTCCGTCGAACGTGATGCGGAGCATGTCGGCCCTGGCTGGAAGGACTCCGGCAGTTGTATTCAGCCATTCCGTCCCGGTGCCGCTCCCCGAGAGTGTCAGGCAGATATCACCGCAGTGTCCGCCTGGCACGCAAGGGCCGAACGGGCCGCCAGCGCCGCCGCCCTCCTCATCTGTCTCGTCGTCGGCCAGGCAAAGCTCGCCGGACTGGCTTTTCCAAGCGATCAGGCGCATACGCGAGTTCGGGCCTCGTTGCTCGAGCCGAAGCCGGGCGATCGCGCGCGGCTCGGAGTCCTTCGCGGGGGTTGTGGCCCGCTTCATCTCCTCCGCTTGGCGGCGCAGTTCCTCTTTCATCTCGGGAGTCGGGGTGCAGCCCTTGTCCGTGGTCGTCGCCGAATCCTCCTGGGCGCAGATGTAGGTGCTTGCTGTGGCGCCGTCGCCAGGCTCATCCAGCCACCAGGTGTCGGCTGGCTCGTCGATTGCCTCTATGTGTGGCTGCGACGCGGGCGCAACCTGGGCGTTGTCGGCCGGCTGTACGCTCCTCGCCGAGCCGCAAGCCGAGAGCGCGAGCGCGCTACAGAACAGGATCAGGGCTCTTGCCAGGGTCACAGGAGGTTCTCCAGCCCGATTATCAGTCCGGGGTCGAGGTCGGGCAAGCGCTCCAGGGCGAGCAGGACCCCGGGGACGTACGCCTCGCGGGAGAACGCGTCGTGGCGGATGGTCAGGAGCTCCCCGCGCTGGGAGAGGAGCACCTCCTGGTGGGCGACGATCCCCGGCAGGCGGACGGAGTGGATCGGCACGTCGCCGCCCATCGCCTCGGCAGTCGCCTTGGCTGTCCCGGATGGAGCGTCGACCTTCGTCTCGTGGTGGAGCTCGACGATCTCGGCGCGGGGCATGTGCTTCGCCGCCTCGGACGCGTAGCGCATCATCAGGACCGCTCCGATCGCGAAGTTCGGCGCGTAGAAGACCGGAAGACCGGCGTCGCGCGCCTTCGCCTCGACGAGAGCGGTGTTCCAGCCCGAGGTGCCGACGACGCACGGGACGGCCGCGTCGAGCGCGCTCTCGATGTTCCCGACGACCACGTCCGGCGCGGTGAAGTCGACCATCGCCTCGGCGGCGTCCAGCTCGAGCAGCTCGTGCCCGGCCGCCACCAGCGCCGGCGCGAGCACCGAGCCGACTTTCCCTCCCGCTCCGAAGAGCTTGATTTTCACGCCGCTGCGCGGGCGGTGGGCAGCTCGGGCGTGATCCGCCGCATGGCGTCCCGGAACCGCTCCTCGCTCGGCCCGATGCCCGACGCCGAGAGCATCTCCGGCGCGAGCAGGACGCCGGCCAGCTCGGCGACGGCGTCCGGAGTGACCGCGTCGATCTCGGCTGCGATCCGGTCGATCGACAGGAGCTCCGTGTCGCTGATCAGCGACTTCCCGAGACGGCTCATCCGGTTCGACGTCGACTCCATCGAGAGCAGAATCCGCCCCTTGAGGTTCTCCTTGGCCCGCTCGAGCTCACCCTTCCGTAGCCCGCCCTCGGCGACCTCGCTGATCTGCTCGTTGGCGATCTCGAGGCAGTCGGCGAGGTTCTCCGGCCGCGTCCCGACGTAAAAGCCGATCAGCCCGCTGTCCGTGTACTGCGAGGCGAACGTGTAGACGGAATAGGCCATGCCGCGCTTCTCGCGGATCTCCTGGAAGAGACGCGACGAGGCGGAGCCACCCAGGAGTGCGTCGAGCAACGACGCGGTGAAGCGGCGCCGGTCCGACCGGGCGATCCCGGGCGCGCCGACGCAGACGTGGTACTGCTCCGTTCGCTTGCGCTGGAAGCGAACGCTCGGGCGCGGCGGTCGCACGAGCGGGCTGCGCAGGCGCGGGCCCTTGCCGGGCGCCTTCGCCTGCTTCCTCGCGGCTTTCTGCAACCGCGCCACGAGGTCGTCGTGCTTCAGATTCCCTGCGGCGGCGACGACGACGTTTCCGGCCTGGTACATCGTCTGGTGGTAGGTCGTCAACGCGCGACGGCCGACCGAGGAGATGACGTCGGCGGTTCCGATCACCGGCCGGCCGAGGGGGTGGTCGCCGAAGACCGCCTCGCTCATCAGGTCGTGGACGAGCTCGTGCGGCGTGTCCTCGTACATGGCGATCTCCTCCAGCACGACCTCCCGCTCGGAGTCGAGGTCGACGAAGAGCGGCGCGTAGACCATGTCGCCGATGACGTCGAGCGCCTTGTCCAGGTGGTGATCGGCGACGCGCACATAGACGAGCGTGTGCTCGCGCGAGGTGGCTGCGTTCAGCTCGCCCCCCAGCGCGTCGAAGATCTCGGCGATCTCCTGAGCGGTATACGAGCGCGTCCCCTTGAACAGGAGGTGCTCGATGAAGTGCGAGACGCCGGCCTTCGAGGGCGTCTCGTCGCGCGAACCGGCGCCGATCCAGAACCCGAGGGCGACGGAGCGCACGCTCGGGATCCGCTCCGTAATCACCCGTTGGCCCGAATCGAGCTCGCTCAGAACGTACTTCTGCACGCGCGGATCGTAGTTGTTAGCGGGCGCAAAGCCACGCGCCTCTTAGGCCTTGAGGCAGCGCTCGACCGTCTTCACCTCGTCCTTGCTCGGGTCCTCCAGGCCTCTCCCGCCGCCCGTCGCCCAGATCAAGGAGCCGTTGCCTCCGATCGAGTAGACCTTGTCGTCGTTCGAGCCGCCGCACCCGGCCAGCAGCGCCGCCGCGAGGACGGCGCCGATGGCCAGGAGAAGCTTCCCCCGCTAGCCGTCCCTGCGTGGCCCACGGTTCCGGGCGCGCCCGCCGCCTTCGCGCCTCGGAGGGCGCTCCGAGCGCTCGCGCGGCGGCGCGTCTTTCGCACGCTCGATCAACTCGTCGGGCTGGACGAGCGAGCCGTTTTCGTGCTTCGCGACGAGCTTGAGCCCGATCCGGCCGCGCTCCTTGTCAACCTCCTGGACGACGACGTCGAGCGTGTCGCCCCGCGAGATGACGTCCTCGATGTGGCCGACCCGTCCCGGGCCGACGTTCGAGACGTGCAGGAGCCCGTCGGTGCCCTTCTTCAGCTCGACGAAGGCGCCGAAGTCGGTCGTCTTCACGACCTTGCCCGTGTACGTGTCCCCTACCTCGGGCTCCTTCGTGATCGACTCGATCGCCTCGATCGCGGCCTTCGCCTTCGTGCCGTCGGTCGCGTAAATGAGGATCGTGCCGTCCTCCTCGATGTCGATCTGCACCTCGTAGTCGGCCTCGAGGCCGCGAATCGTCTCACCGCCCTTGCCGATGATCATCCCGATCTGCTCGGGGTCGATCTTCACCGTCGAGATCCGCGGCGCGTGCTCGGCGAGCTCCGTCCGGGTCTCCGGGAGCGCCTCCGCCATCTTGTCGAGGATGAACTCGCGGGCCTGCTTCGCCTGCGCGAGCGCGTTCCGCATGATCTCCTGCGTGACGCCGGTGATCTTGATGTCCATCTGGAGCGCTGTGATGCCGTCACGCGAGCCGGCGACTTTGAAGTCCATGTCGCCGAGGTGGTCCTCCGCTCCCTGGATGTCGGTCAGGATCACGTAGTCGTCGCCCTCCTTGACGAGCCCCATCGCGATGCCGCCGACCGGCGCCTTGATCGGCACACCGGCATCCATCAGCGAGAGCGTCGACCCGCAGACCGAGCCCATCGACGACGAGCCGTTCGACTCGAGCGTCTCGGACACGATCCGGATCGTGTACGGAAACTCCTCGAGCGACGGGATCATCGGCTCGAGCGCCCTCTGGGCGAGTGCGCCGTGGCCGATGTCGCGACGCTTCGGGCCGCGCATGAACCCGGTCTCACCCACCGAGTAGGGCGGGAAGTTGTAGTGGTGCATGTACCGGCGGTCGGTCTCGAGTGACAGGTCGTCGATCCGCTGGCCCTCCTTGGCGGTGCCGAGGGTCAGGAGCGACATGATCTGCGTCTGGCCGCGCGTGAAGAGCGCTGAGCCGTGCGTTCGCTGCGCGACGCCGACCTCGCAGGTGACCTCGCGGACGTCCTCCGCGGCGCGGCCGTCCGGGCGGCGCTTGTCGACGGCGATCTTCTGCCGGACGAGCTGCTTGTAGATCGACTCGGCCGCCTTCTTGATGTACTGCTTCGTCAGCGAGTCCTTGACGGCGGGCGCCTCGCCATCGACCGTCGCCGGGCCGACCGGGAAGGGCAGCTCGACGGACTCGTTGATCCGCTCGAAGAGCAGCTGGCGCTTCGCCGACTTGAGCTCCTTCGAGTCCTGCTCCGCTTCGGTCAGCGCCCGCAGATCGTCCTCGAACTGCTGGCGGACGTGGCGCTCGACGACCTCGAGACGCGTCTTCTCGAGAATCGCGTCCAGCGACGCGCGCACCTGGATCTGGCGCAGGATGTCCTCCTCACCGGAGTCCATACCCAGCTCCGGTGCGAGCTCGCCGGTCAGCTCTTCGACGACGGCGCTCGCCTCGCGCAGGCCCTCGGCCTCGATGCGCTCGCGGATCCGGCCGGCGTGCTCCGACTCCAACTCGGCGGTGAGCTCGGCGTCGAAGTACTTCGGCTTCCCGGCTCTGGCGCGCAGCTCCTCCTGGGCGTCGCAGATCTTCACGATCTCGCCGTGCGCGAGCTCGAACGCCTCGAGAATCTCGTCCTCGGGAATCTCGTCGGCGCCGGCCTCGATCATCGTCAGCGCATCCTTCGTGCCGACGACGATCAGGTCGAGCGTGCTCTCCTCCTCGACGACCGGCAGCGTCGGGTTGACGACGAGGTTGCCGTCGACGCGCCCGATCCGGACTGCGCCCACCGGGCCCAGGAAGGGCAGCGGCGAGACCATCAGCGCCGCCGAGGCGCCGTTGATGCAGAGGATGTCGTGCGCGGTGACGAGGTCGGCCGACAGCGTCGTGCAGACCACGTGCACCTCGTTCTTGTAGCCCTTCGGCCAGAGCGGCCGGATCGGGCGGTCGATCATGCGCGCGGTCAGGATCGCCCGCTCGGTGGGACGTCCCTCGCGCTTGAAGAACCCGCCGGGGATCTTGCCCGCGGCGTACATGCGCTCCTCGACGTCGACCGTCAGCGGGAAGAAGTCGGCGCCTTCGCGGCCCTCCATCTTCCCCTGCGCGGTCGCGAGGACCATCGTCTCGCCGGCGCGGACGACGACGGCGCCGTCCGCCTGCTTGGCGAGCTTGCCCGTCTCGAAGGTCATCTCTTGCTCGCCGACGGTCACCGCGACCGTGGCGAGGCTCTCGGTCATCGTGCTCATCTATGCCTCCACTTCCTCGTGGAGAGCCGAGGTTTGAGTGAGAGTCGCTCCGGGGATCGGCGCTCGCTCAAACTCCGACTCTCCGATGTACCCGAGCCAGGCTGAAGCCTGGCACGGAGAATTGCACCTGCTATCGCCTGAGGCCCAGCTCCTTGATCAGTTCCCGATACGCCTCCACGTCCTTCTTCTGGAGGTAATTCAAAAATCGCCTGCGGCGCCCGACCAGCTTGAGCAGGCCGCGCCGCGAGTGGTGGTCCGTCGGATGCGCCCGGAGGTGCTCCGTGAGCTCGTTGATGCGCCGCGTGAGGAGCGCGATCTGGACGTGGGGCGAGCCCGTGTCGGTCTGCGAGCTGCCGTGGCGCTCGATGATCTCCAGCTTTGCTTCCTTGGTCAGGGTCAAACAGGTCTCCTTATGTGCGACTTCCGCAATCCAAGCTGCCGCGGGAAGCGCCGCGCACGGCCGAGATTGCGGTCGGCTCGTAGGGTAGCAACTAGGCGCCCGGGGCCCTGACCGTGACCGGGAACGTCGACGTCGTGGCGCCGTTCTTAGAGCGGAGCGTGACGTAGAACGTCCACTGCCCGGGCATGACCAGCGAGTAGCCGGTCTTGTAGGTGCCCGGTGAGGTTTCCCGGAGCTTCTTCGTGTAGAGCGGCATCAGGTGCGGGCAGACCATCTCGGCGCGAATCGTCAACTTGCCGTGCACCGGAGCTCCGTTCGACTTTTCCTTGGCGCGGATCACGATCCGCTTGGCGTACCGTCCGCCGAGCGCCTTGGCGTCGATCTGGGCGTTGCCCGCGGACGCCCTCGAAGCCGGCGGCGGGCACTTGCCCGCGGTGTCGAACACGGACGACTTCTTCGAGTCGTCGCACCCGGCCACGGTCAGGACAGCGAGCAGGACGGCGGGAACGATGGCCGGGCGCATCTATCCAGGATAGGGAACGCTGCCTTGCAGGTCTCGCGTGGTCGCTCCCTGGGTAGGTAATAGTGGGGGGCCGTTGCCGCAGGCGGCCCCTTACCCTTCCCTGATGAGAGCGGGAATCGCCGCCGGTCATCCCGCGACTGCCGACGCGGGCGCGGAAATCCTTGAGGACGGCGGAAGCGCAGCCGACGCCGCGGTTGCCGCGACCCTCGCCTCGTGCGTCGCGGAGACGGTGATGACGGGTCTGCTCGGGGGCGGGCACGGCATCTACTTCGACGCCGCGACGGGCAAGGCGCGGAACCTGGACTGCTTCGTGGCGGTTCCCGGGCTCGGCGCCGAGCGGCGTGAGGTCGCGCTGCTGGAGCTGGACGTTCCGTTCGGCACGGAGCTCGTGCACTACGCGGTCGGCATCGGCTCGTGCGGCGTGCCAGGGGTCCCTGCGGGGCTCGACGCGCTTTGGAGCGAGCACGGCCGAATGCCCTGGCCGCGGCTGGTCGAGCCCGCGCTTCGCCTTGCACGCGGTGCTGTTCCAATGCCGGCAGCGCATGCGGCCTGCCTGCGGATGCTCGAGCCGGTGATGACGATGAACGAGGGCGCGGAGATCTACTCGCCGGGCGGCTCGCTGCTCGGCGAGGGCGACCTCTTGCGCCAGCCGGGGCTCGTGGCAGCGCTCGAGTCGCTCGCGGAGGACGGGCCCCGGGGCGCGTACGAGGGGACGATCGGGAGGGAGCTCCTCGACCTGATGGAGGAACGCGGCGGCCTTGTCACCGCGGACGATCTCACGTCGTACAACGCTCACTGGTTCGATCCCGTCGAGCTCGAGTTCCGCGGCTACGAGCTGCGCACGCGCGCGGGACTGTCCGACTTTCCTACTGCCGTGGCACGCCTTCCCGAGCTGCGTGGCCTCGAGGAGCCGGAGCGCGCTCTCGCGCTGGTCGGCGCCCTGAGCGACGAGCTTCCGATGCAGAACGGAACGACGAACGTCTCAGTGATCGACGACGAGGGCAACGCCTGTGCGCTGACGACGAGCCTGGGACTCGGCTCGGGCGACTTCGTACCCGGGCTCGACCTGCACCTGAACAGCATGCTCGGGGAGGCCGACCTGTTCACGGAAGGGCTCGGGCCGGGCGACCGGATGGCGAGCATGATGGCGCCGACGCTCGTGCTCGACTCGGACGGTGTCGTGCTCGCGGCCGGCGCTGCCGGCGGCACGAGGCTGCGCAGCGCGCTGCTCGAGGTCGTCGCGGGCATCCTCGACGAGGGTCTCGAGCCGCAAGCGGCAGTCGATCGCCCACGCGTCCATCCCGCGGGCGCGATCGTCCACCTCGAGCCCGGGTTCGGTCCGGCGACCGTTGCCGCAATCGAGTCGGCAGGCTTCGAGGTTCGGCAGTGGGACTCGCGCCACCACTTCTTCGGCGGTGTGAGCGTCGTCACGCGGACGATCGCCGCAGCCGACCCGCGACGGAACGGCGCCGCCCGGATCGTGTGAGTCAGGGACGAGTCGCGGCGCGGGTGCGCTCGACGTCGCCTGCGATCTGGTCGATCAGCGCCTGCTCGCTCTCGAATGACTGCTCGTCCCGCAGGCGTTCCCAGAGCTCGACGATCAGCCGCTCGCCGTAGAGATCGCCCTCGAAGTCGAGCAGGAACGCCTCGACGCGGCGCTCGCTGCCGCCGTAGTGCGGGTTCGTCCCGATCGAGACAGCCGCGCGACTCTCACCGGCTGCGCCCGCGTAGATCCCGTTCAGCGGCACGAGCAGTTCGGGACGAACGTCGAGGTTCGCGGTCGGGAACCCGAGCGTCCCTCCGCGGGCGTCGCCGGTGACCACAGTGCCCTCGACCTCGACTGGACGGCCGAGCAGCGCCGCGGCGCCCTGGACGTCACCCGCACGCGCGAGCTCCCGGATGCGGGTCGAGGAGACGTTCTCGAGCAGGGGCACCGGGCGGGTGGCGAAGCCGAGGCGTTCGAGGAGCGGGAGGTCACCCTGGCGGGCGCGACCGAAGCGGAAGTCCTCGCCCGCGACGATGGTCTCGGCGCCGATCGGGCGCAGGAACTGGTCCGCGAACTCCTGCGGCTCGAGCCCGGCGACGTCGAGCGTGAACTCGACGACGAGCGTCGCCTCCACGCCGAGCTCGCCGAGGAGCTCGAGCCGGCGCTCCAGCGGTATCAGCAGATCCACCCGGTTGCCGAGCGCGGTGCGCGGATGCGGGTCGAAGGTGACGACTGTCGGCTCAGGCCCGGCGTCGAGCAGCGTCTCGATCACGCGGCGGTGTCCGAGGTGGACGCCGTCGAACGTGCCGAGCGCCGCTGTGCGCGGCCCTGAGCCGAGCTCGGCCGGTGTCCGAGCGACCTTCATCCGAGCGGGGCGAGTGCGTCGGCCGGAGCGAGGATCCGCTCCAGGTCAGCGTCGGCGACGTCGAACGGGCCGACGTGCGTCCTCCGGAGACCGACGCAGTGGCCGCCGAGCGCCTCGGCGACCGCGCGCACGTAGCCCCCGGAGCTCAGGCGCATCGACAACCGCGCCAGCGGCTCTTCGTATTCCTCGAGCTCGAGCTCGTAGACCGTCGTCCTGCGCGTCGGCATCTCGACGGCCACGCCGCGCCGGTGGAGCTTGTACGCGCGCTCGCCGCCGATCTTGACCGCGGACGCGGCTGGGATCTTCAGATCGACCTCGCCGCGGAGCGCGTCGAGCTGCGCCTCGAGGTCGAGTAACGAGGGAGGATCGTGCTCGTCGAGCACCTCCCCCTCGGGATCCCCCGTAGACGTCGTCCGGGAGAGGTCGACGTCCGTCTCGTAGCGCTTCTCGAGACCCACGAACCGCTGCGCCTCCTTCGTGAAGCTTCCGAGCAGGACGAGCAGCAGCCCGGTCGCGAACGGGTCGAGCGTGCCCGCATGCCCCGCCCGCGCGCCGGTCTGCTCGCGCAGCTGCCGGACGATCGCGAACGACGACGGGCCCGCCGGCTTGTCGAAGAGGACGAGCCCGGCCGGCTCGAGGGATCCCTTACGACCCATTCCGAGCGGCGGCGAACTCGCGGCGGATGAACTCGGTGATCTGTTCGATCGAGTCGTTGCTCGAGAACCCGGCCGCCTGGCGGTGCCCGCCCCCCGCTCCCGACGCCCGTGCGATCTTCGAGACGTCGAGCTCGTCCGCAGACGCGCGCAGGCTCACCCGCCTGGCAGGCGCGTCGCCGCGCGGAGGCTCGCGGATCAGCGCCGCCATGTCCGCGCCCTCGACGGCACGCAGGTAGTCGATGATCCCCTCCGAGTACGGCTCGGCCGCACCCACTTCGGCGAAGTCGCCGCGCAGGAGGTACGAGATCACGAGCCGGCCGCCCTCGTAGACCTCCGCGCGCTCGAGTGCCCGCGCCAGAAGCTTCAGCTTCGCGAACTGGACGCTCTCGTAGACGCCCTGGAAGATCTTGTGCACGTCGGCGCCGGCCTCGACGAGCTCCGCGGCGAGCCGCAGCGCCTTGGGCGTCGTGTTCGTGTACTGGAAGCGGCCGGTGTCCGTGACGAGCGCGATGTAGAGCGCTTCCGCGATCTCGGGCGTCAGCTCCACGCCGAGCTCGTCCAGCAGGTCGCGCACGATCTCGCCGGTCGACGACGCGTCGGCGACGACGAGGTTGACCGCGCCGAAACGCGAGTTGTCGTGATGGTGGTCGACGTTGACGACGAGCGGCGCGCTGTGCAGCACCTCCGGGTCGGGCCCGAGGCGGCTCTCGTTCGCACAGTCGAGCGCGAGCAGAACGCGCGAGGCCGCGTCGTCGGGCAGCGAGCGGCGCAGATCGTCGAGCGGCATCCACGAGTACTCGCGCGGCAGCGGCGCTTCGCCGGCCAGGTACATGACCGAGTCCTTGCCCAGCTGGTCGAGGGCCAGCTTCGTCGCGAGCAGCGACCCGAGCGCGTCTCCATCGGGGTTCTCGTGCGTCGTGACGAGGAAGCGGTCGTGCGACCGGATCGCGTCCGCGACCGCCTGCAGCTCAGCTGTTGTCGTCGTCTGGGGCGAGCTCATCTATCAACTGGGACATGCGGACGCCTTCCGCGACCGTGGGATCGTATTCGAAGGTCAAGAGCGGAGTCCGCTTCATCCTGAGCTCGGTTGCCAACCGCAGCTGGAGCACTCCGTGAGCGGACTCGAGCCCCTGCAGCGTGTTCTGCCGCTTGCGCTCGTTGCCTAGGACGCTGACGAAGACCTTCGCCTGGCGGAGGTCGGGCGACGTCTCGACGCCGGTCACGGTCACGAACCCGATTCGCGGGTCCTTGAGCTCGCCGATCGCCTCCGCAAGCGTCTCCCGAATCGCCTCGTTCACGCGTCGCATGCGCTCAGTCATCGGTCCGCACGATTGCTTTCTCCGCAGACACGAGCTCGTACTCCTGGCCGTTGAGGTAGCGCACCGCTTCCTCGAGCAGCCGCGCCGCCTCCCCGTGCTCACGTGTGACGCAGGCGACCGTCAGGCGCGCCCGCTGCCATTTCTCGTGGTGGTCGACCTCCGCCACCGACGCGCCGAAGCGGTTCTGGAGCTGCGCCTTCGCCGACTTCACGTACTTTCGCTTGCCCTTCAGCGACCCCGCCTCCGGGAAATGGAGCTCGACGGTGAGGATTCCGACGTAGCCGGTGCTCAGGTCGCTGCGGGAGTCGCGGCCGGAGCGTTCAGGTCGGTGCGCTCGACCTCGCGCACCTCGTAGACCTCGAGCACATCGCCTTCCTTCACGTCGTTGAAGCCGTCGAGGAGGATGCCGCACTCGAAGCCCTCCTCCACCTCGCGGACGTCGTCCTTGAAGCGCTTCAGCTGCGAGATCGTCGTGTCGTAGATGACAGTCCCGTCGCGGACGACGCGCACCTTCGCGTTCCGGCGCACGACGCCGCTCGTGACGTACGAGCCCGCGATCGTCCCGAGACGAGAGACACGGAACAGCGCGCGCACCTCGGCCTCGCCGAGCGTCTCCTCGGTCGTGACCGGCTTCAGCATCCCGACGAGCGCCTGCTCGATGTCCTCGGTCAGCCGATAGATCACGTTGTACGTGCGGATCTCGACGCCCTCGCGCTCGGCCAGCGCCCGCGCCTCGGCGTTCGGCCGCACGTTGAAGCCGACGATCATCGCGTTCGACGCCGTCGCGAGCATGACGTCGTTCTCGGAGATGCCGCCGACGCCCGTGTGGATCACGTTCACGCGCACTTCGGGGTGCTGGATCTTCTGGAGCTCGGAGACCGCGGCCTCGACGGAGCCGTCCACGTCGGCCTTGATCACGAGGTTCAGGTCCTGGACCGCGCCTTCCTGCATCTGCGAGAAGAGCGTGTCCAGCGAGACACCGGACGGACGCCGCTGTGCCAGCTGCTCGCGCCGCACGCGCTCGCCGCGCACCTGCGCGAGGTGCCGCGCCTGGCGGTCGTTCTCGACGACCCGCGCATGGTCGCCGGCCGCCGGCGGCTGGTCGAAGCCGATGATCTCGATCGGATCGCCCGGACGCGCCTCGTCGACCTTCTCGCCACGGTACGTGTGGAGGGCGCGCACCTTGCCCCAGGCGTCGCCGGCGACGATCGGGTCGCCGACGTGGAGCGTGCCGCGCTGGACGAGCATGGTCGCGACCGGGCCGCGGCCGACGTCGAGGCGCGACTCGATGATCGGGCCCGAGGCCTCAGCGGTCGGGTTCGCCTTCAACTCGAGCTCGGCGTCCGCGACGAGCAGCACCTTCTCGAGCAGGTCGTCGAGGTTCTGCTTCTCCCGGGCCGAAACGTCCGAGTACTGCGTCGAGCCGCCCCACTCCTCGGGCTGGAGATCCTCGTTGGAGAGCTCCTGTCGGACGCGCTGGGGATCCGCGTCTGGCCGGTCGATCTTGTTCACGGCGACGACGATCGGAACCTCGGCCGCACGAGCGTGGGCGATCGACTCCTGCGTCTGCGGCTTCACGCCGTCATCGGCCGCGACCACGAGCACGGCGATGTCCGTCACCTCGGCTCCGCGCGCGCGCATGGCCGTGAAGGCCTCGTGGCCCGGCGTGTCGAGGAACGTGATCCTGCGCCCGTCGTGCTCGACCTGGTACGC
Source organism: uncultured Actinomycetes bacterium (assembly GCA_963794605.1). GTDB lineage: Bacteria > Actinomycetota > Thermoleophilia > Gaiellales > Gaiellaceae > VAXT01. The sequence continues at coordinate 161,680 of CAWCEN010000003.1, read as the reverse complement.
GCCGATGTGCTGCGTGATCCCGCCGGCCTCGGTCTCGACGACCGACGACTCGCGGATCGCGTCCAGGAGCGTCGTCTTCCCGTGGTCGACGTGGCCCATGATCGTGACCACCGGCGGCCGGTCGACGAGGTCCTCGGGAGCGTCTTCGAAGACCTCCGGAAGCTCGTCTTCGTCGGCGACATGCTTGATCGTCACGTCGCGCTTGACCTCGGTCGCGATCAGCTGCACGGCCTCGTCCGAGAGTGACTGCGTGATCGTCACCATCTCGCCGAGGCCCATCATGATCTTGATGATCTGAGCCGCCGGGACACCGAGCGCCTGCGACAGGTCCTTGACGGACACGCCAGAAGGAACCGTGACCGGGCCAGTCGGCTGCGGCCCCGGCTGCGATTTCGGTCGTTGCTCGGTGCGCTCACGAGACTGACGTGAGTCCTGGCGCGGCCGCGCTGCGCCTTGGTCGATGACGACGCGGCGCTTGCGCCCACCCGGCGCCTGGCGCGGACGGACGGGCCTGTTCGGCCGGTTTCCCTTCGAGTTTCCCTGTGAATCAGCCATTTCTGTCCCCACTAGTGTAGAGAGCGGCGAGCTCTTGATCGACCCGGACGGGAGTCTTCAACGTGCGGGCAAAGCCGCGGTTGGCGAGCGCGCGCTCGAAGCACGGCAGCCTCCGGCACGTGTACACGCCTCGGCCAGGCTCATACGGGCCAGGCGTCAACCGGCCGTCCTGGGCGACGAAGCGAATCAGCTCTTCCCGAGGCGCCTTGCGACCACACCCGGCACAGGTCCGGATCGGCGCCGGGCTCACGCGGTCGAAGGTGTCTCTCCTTCGGAGGCGGTCTCCTCGACCGCCACGGGCACATCGGGCTCCACGGGAGCTTCCTGCGGCTCAACCGGATCTCTGTCGCCGGGGGAACCCCCCGGTTCCCCCGAGACCCCCTCCGCCGCTGGCTCGGCTTCCGCTTCGGCGACGGGCTGCGTCTCCTGCGGCTCGGCTCCGGCGTCGGCCTCTTCGCCTGCGACTTCCTCGGCGGGAGCTTCTTCCTCGTCGCTGACGCCGCCGACCACCTGGGACGCCTCGAGCTCCTCGCCGGCGGCCTCGCGCTCGGCGAGCTCGCGGTGTGCGGCGATCCCGCAGAAGCGAGAGCCGGGGATCGCGGCGTTGGGGCAGCGCTTGCCGTTCGCGAGGATCGCAATGCAGCGGCCGGAGAACTCCTCGCCCGAGTCGCCGCCTGCGAACGCGGCCTCGGCCTCGGCCTGGGCGTACTCGGCGTCGGACTGGATATCGACCTTCCACCCGGTCAGGCGCGCGGCCAGACGGGCGTTCAAGCCCTCCTTGCCGATCGCCAGCGCGAGCTGGTCCTCGGGGACGATCACCGTCGCCTCTTTCGTGACGTCGTCGACGAGCACTTCGCGCACGCGCGCGGGCGAGAGCGCCTTCGCGATGAAGCGCGCAGGCTCGGTGTTCCACGGGATGATGTCGATCTTCTCGCCGCGCAGCTCGGAGACGACCATGCGCACGCGCGAGCCTCGCGGCCCGACGCACGCGCCGACCGGATCGACGCCCTGGGCGTGCGACTCGACGGCGATCTTGGAGCGGTAGCCCGGTTCGCGGGCGACACCGCGGATCTCGACGAGGCCGTCCGCGATCTCGGGCACCTCGATCTCGAACAGCGTGCGTATCAGCTCGGGATCGCGCCGCGACAGGATGACCTGCGGCCCCTTCGTCCCGGAGCGGACCTCGGTGATGACGGCCTTGATCCGGCTGCCCTGCTCGTAGCGCTCGCCGTCGACCTGCTCGGAGCGAGGGAGCAGCGCCTCGACCTTGCCGAGGTCGACCAGCACGTTGTTGCGGTCGCCCGCCTGCTGCACGATGCCGGTCACGACCTCGGTCACGCGGTCGACGTACTCGTCGTACATCATCTCGCGCTCGGCCTCGCGGATCCGCTGCAGGATGACCTGCTTCGCGGTCTGCGCGGCGATGCGCCCGAAGTCGTGCGGCGTCACGTCCTCGCGCTTGACCTGGTCCTCGGGCACGTCGGACCAGTCGATGTCGAGGTCCTCGTCGTTGATCAGCGTGTGCGAGCGCTCGCCGTTCTCGGCCTCGAGCGCCTCGAGCTCCGTCAGCGTGCGTTCCCTTGCCTCTTCGATCAGGCGCTCCTCGATGTCCGAGGGCAGCTCGATCGAGTAGACGCGGAAGTCGCCTTCGTTGTCGAGCTCGACCGTCGCGTGGCGCGTGGCGCCTGGAGTCTTCTTGTAGGCGGCGAGGAGCGCGTCCTCGAGTGCGTGGATCAGGGTCTCGCCCTCGATCCCCTTCTCCTTCTCGATGACGCGAACCGCCTCGATGATCTCTCTGCTCATCTCGCTACCTCCTCGATCAGGTTGCCTCGCACGATCGAGTCGTACGGGATTTCCACGGGCTCGCCTTTGCCGGTCTCTACGCGAAGCGTGCGCTCGCCGGCGTCGACGAGTCGGCCACGGACGCGCTTCCGGTCAGCGGTACGGACCGCGACCGTGTGCCCGACAGCACGCTCGAAGTGCGGACGGCGTCTGAGCGGCGGCTCGGTGCCCGGCGACGAGACGTCGATCGCGTAGGTCTTCAGGTAGTCGCGCAGGACGTCGGTGACGCGCTCGCAGAGCCCGTGGTCAACGCCCTGCGGATGGTCGACGAAGACCGTCATCCGCTCCGGGCCGGAGAGCTCGAGCGCAAGGACCTCGACTCCGGGCAGGCTGCGCTCGACGCGCGAGGAGACCTCGCGGTACAGAGTCCGTTCCTTGTCGTAGAGATCCGTCAATCTGCCCTCTCAAAAAAAACGGGCGCGGCGCGCCCATTTCGAACTGCCTGAAATGTGGTGCAGCCAGGATAGCAAGGTGGCCGTAGAACAGAGGGACCGGGATCGCCCCTGTACTGGGCTTGGCTATTCCCCCGGGAAGGGAGGCTCGCAAGGGGAGTACCTCTGCCGCAGACCGCAGAGTGCAACCGCAGGATCCCGGTCCCTGTCGATGGTTTTACCCGCAGGAGCCCGTCTCATGCGTTAAATCCAGGGAAAGCTTGCGTCAGGCTTGGAGCCCTACGCGCTCAGCTCGACGATCCGCCGCTCGATGCGTTCCCGGGCCGCTGGATCGTCGACCTTCTCGGCCAGGCCCGCGGCACGGGCCCAGAGGTCGGTGGCCTCGGTCCGTGCGCCGAGCGACGTGGCCCGGTGCGCCGCCCGCTCGAGGTACTCGAGCGCCCGCTGATGATCGCCGCCCCGGGCATGGTAAAAGGCGAGCTGCTCCAGGTGGTCGTCGAGTGACTGCGAGAACTCCTGCTCGTGGGCCGCTGCGACTCGCCGATACAGGTCCCGACGTCGACCCCCCGTGAGCGTCGAGAGCGCCGCTTCCTGGAGCAGGCCGTGCGTGAACGCGTACTCACGATTCGGAATCGCGTGCTGCTCGTGGATGATGTTCGCGCGCAAGAGGCGCGTCAGGTTCCGCTCGACGTCCTCCACGCCGGAGACGAACCCGAGCGTGGTCGGTGCGAAGATGCGACCGAGGACAGCGGCAGCCTGGGCGACGGCCCGTGCGTCTCGCGGGAGAGCGGCGATCCGCGCCACGAGCAGGCTCTCGAGACCGATCGGCAGCTTCGCTGCGGGGGCTGTCAGCGCCCACGTCCGCCGCGCCTCGAGCCCGCCGCTCTCGAGCAGAGAGCGCAGCAGGTGCTCCAGGTAGAGAGGATTGCCCTCGGCGACAGCGATCACCTCGCGGTTCGCCTCGGGCTCGAGCTCGCCCGGTGCGAGCTGCGACAACAGCTCGACGGCCTCGGAGTCGCCGAGCGGGCCAAGCCGGAGCTCGACGACGCGCTCCCCGTGGTCGAGCCGCGCGCGCGCCAGGAATTCCCGATCGCTCCCGTCGGGCGCCGTGCGGCTCGTCGTGGTGATCAGCAGGGGCAGGTCGTCGATCAACCTCAGAAGGCGCTCGACCAACGCGAGCGTGCAGTGGTCGGCCCAGTGGATGTCGTGCATCGCAAGGACGACCGGTCGCTCCCGCGCGAGCCCCCTGAGCCAGGCTTCGTACGCCTTCCCGAGGCCGGCTTCGAACTGGGCGGGGAGGCTTTCGGCATCGTCGTCGGCGAGGAGCGAGGCGAGGTACGGAAGTGCGTCGGGCTCGAGGCCGAGCCGCTCGAGCATGGCGCCGCGCCGGACGACGTCCTCGACGCCGACCCAGCCGCGGAGAGCCTCGGCGGGGGCATGGCACAAAGGCTGCCCGCCGTACGAGGCGCAGTGTCCCTCGACCCAGGTGGCGTCGTCGCCCAGCTCGTCGCGAAGCCACTCGAGCAGCCGCGTCTTCCCGATGCCCGGTTCTCCTTCCACGAGCACGAGCCCTCCTCGGCCTGCGCGGAGTGCCGCGGCCGCCTTCTTCAGCTGGGCGGTCTCGGAGGTTCGACCGACGAGGCCGGCCGGTTTGCGGCGCTGGCGGTCGGGGCGGGCGCTCAGGAGTCGCCAAGCCTCGACGGGGCCTTCCCGTCCTCGAACGGCGAGGTGTCCCAACGGCGTCATCAGGAAGCGGCCTTGGAGTTTCCGCGCGGTCGCTCCGCCGATCACGATCGTCCCGGGCTCGGCCCCGCCCTGCAGCCGCGCGGCGACGTTCATCGTGTCGCCGAGCGCGACCGGATGGCGTTCCGCCGCGCCGACCACGCCGATCGCGACCTTGCCGCTGTTGACGCCGACGCGGACGTTGAACTCCGGCAGGCGCCAGTTCGCCCGCACCTCCTCCGCGTAGCCGTCGATCGCCTGGACGAGACTCAGCGCTGCGCTCGCCGCACGGTCGGCATCGTCTTCCGTCGCGGCTGGGAAGCCGAAGAAGGCGGCGATCCCATCTCCCATGTACGCGTCGATCACTCCCCCGAACTGCTCGACCGCCCGGCACATGCGATCGACGCAGCCGCCGATCAGCGCGATGTAGTCCTCGGGCGCGAGTCGTTCCGCGAGTGGCGTCGAGCCCACCACGTCTGCGAAGAGCACGCTCACCGGGCGCAGCTCGTCCTTGGCTTCGACGGGCGTCGGCGTCGACCGCCGGCCCGCGGCGGGCCTGTGGCCGGTCGAGAGCACCTCGATCCGCGTCGCACCGATTTTGACCGCGTCGCCGGGAGCGAGGAGCGTCGGGCCTGTGATCCGCTCGCCGTTCACCCAGGTCCCGTTCAGCGACCCGAGGTCTTGGATCTCGAGCCCGTCAGGCGTCACGCCGAAAACGGCGTGCGCGCGTGAGAGCTCAGGGTCGTCGAGCGCCAGGCCTCCCGTGTCAGCGACACGCCCCACCGTGAGTCGCTCCGCGATGTGGATGCGGCGCCCGCCCTCCGTGCCGTCGAGAACCGCTACGAGCGCGGCGTCAGTCATTACCCCAGCGTCTTGCCGAGGCGGTGGTGCCAGAACCTCCACCAGCCGTAGAGCCCCGGGTGATCGCTGCCGCCCTCGCGGGCGACCGCAAGAAAGTCCTGGTGGGTCGGCTGACCCAACTTGCGGTGCGTCCACACGATGACCGCGTCTGTGCCGTCGAAGTAGCAGAGCCGCGAGCCGCCGTGCGCCGGTGGCGCCCCGGGCGAGGCCGAGTTGTGGAACCACTTGCTCTCGCCGCCCCAGCTCACGCCGTTGCACTTGCCTTGGTCGCGGGCAACGCTGTGCAGGCGCCGCTCGGCCTCGTACGCGCGCTGGACGGCTGCGCCGCTCCCGAACGTGGAGACCTCGAGGTGATCGGGCGTGAACGTCTTGGCATCCGCGGGAGGCAGACACGCCGCCGTCTCGAGCGCGCCGGGGCGGGGTCTGACGGTCTCCTTGCAGCTGTCCCAGATCGGCTCCGGGATGAGGTCGGCGAGCTTGTGAACGACCGGGCCCTGGGCGAGCGGCAACAGGAGTTTCCGTCCCCTCGCCGCGAACCAGGAAATAGACGACGAAGCCGGACGCCGCCGCCGCCAAGACCACGAGCAGGAACGTCAGCAGCATCTGCCTGAGAGGAGTCAGTCGCATGCCGGCCGGCTCTCGAGGCGGCGGAGGGGTCTCGGGCGCTTCGACGGCTGGAGCTGGGACGGGCTCCGGCACGGGGTCCGGGATCGGGGCGGGGACTGGAGTCGACGCGATCGTCGCTACGTGACCCGGCGGGCTGCCGTCGACTCGGCGCGCCGTCCCGCTCGCCGCGTTACGGGCCGCGTGGGCGAGCTCTCCGCACGAGCCGAACCGGTCCTCCGCGGCCTTCGCCATCGCGGTCGCGACCACGCTGTCGAATGCCTGGGGCAGGTCGGGCCGAACACTGCTCACGGACGGCGGCGGATCGACGAGGTGCGCGTGCAGAACGGCGTGCTCCGTTCCGTGCGCAAACGGCGGTGACCCGGTGAGCGACTCGTACAGAACGCAGCCGAGCGCATAGACGTCGGTGCGAGCGCCGACCGGCCCTCCCTCGATCTGCTCGGGAGCCGCGTACTCGACCGTGCCGAGAAAGTGCCCCGTGGAGGTCAGGCCGCGCGCGGTCGTCTGCTTCGCGACGCCGAAGTCCGTGAGGTAGGCGTGGTCGGTGCTCTCCTCGACGAGGATGTTGCCCGGCTTCACGTCGCGGTGGACGAGCGCGTGCGCGTGCGCTGCGTCGAGCGCGCTCGCGAGCTGCTCGAGGAGGAAGATCGTCCGGCCGACGCCGAGCGGACCGCGCTTCAGGATCTCCTTGAGATCGGGCCCCTGCACGAAGCGCATGGCGATATAGAGGAGCCCGTCGGCCTCCCCGGCGTCGTAGATGGGAATGATGTTCGGGTGGTCGATCGTGGCCGCGATGTGCGACTCGCGCACGAAGCGCTCACGGAACTGCTCGTCCCAGGCCAGCTCGTTCGTCAGCACCTTGAGCGCGACCTTGCGGGCGAGCCGCATCTGCTCGGCGACGTAGACGACGCTCATCCCACCGCGGCCGAGGACCGATTCGATCTTGAACCCGGCGACCTCCGTTCCGATCCGCGTGGAAGCGCGCAACTCCGGGGGGCCGGGCGTCATGGAACCCCTGACAGGGAACGAAGGATCGGTTGGAAATACGGCAAACGGTCCATCATTACATGACGCGCAGACGCCCCACTCCCTTCCCTGTCTTTCGAGGTTTCTAGGGGGACTAGTTGATTATCTACGCCGAAGCCGGTCGGCTAGGCGTCGAGCAGGATCGTCACCGGGCCGTCGTTCACGAGCTCGACGCGCATGCGGGCGCCGAAGACACCGGTCTCGACCCTGATGCCCAGCTCGCGGACTGCTGCGCAGAAGCTTTCGTAGAGCGCGTCCGCCGGCGCGGGCGGGGCGGCCCCGGAAAAGCTCGGCCGGTTGCCCTTCGCGGCCTCCGCGATCAGCGTGAAGTTGCTGACCACGAGAACCGCTCCGCCCATGTCGAGGACGCTGCGGTCGAACTTGCCCTCGTCGTTCTCGAAGATCCGCAGGCGTGCGACGCGACCGGCGAGGCGTTCCGCCCCGTCTTCGTCGTCCCCGCGCGCGACTCCGAGCAGGACGCACAGGCCCGGGCCGATCTCCCCCACGACGCTGCCTTCGACGCGCACGCACGCCTCCGCGACGCGCTGGACGACGGCGCGCAACGGTTACTCGAGCGCGCGCAGCCGCTCGGCGTAGTGCTCGCTGCCCGGGCGCAGCGACCTGGCGAGCTTGAGATGGCCGCGGGCCTCGCTCGTCCGGCCGAGCTTCTCGAGCGCACGTGCCAGCCCATAGTGCGCGTAGTCGTCCGCGGGCGAGAGGTCGACCAGGGCGCGAAACTCGGACTCGGCTTCCTGGTAGCGGCGGAGGCGGAAGTACGCGATCCCCAGCGCCTCGCGGATCGACGCCTTCGCGGGCTCGCGGCGCTTCGCCTTCTCGAGGGAGACCGTCGCCTGGGCGGGCATCCCCCGCTTCAGATGTGCGCGACCCTTCTGGAAGAGGTCATAGGTCTCGCTCTCGCTCATCTGTGTCCCTTCCGGTAGTGCGCCCCCGCTTCCGGGGGTCGATGAGCAAGCCAGGGTAGGACGCAGGGAGCCCCAATGCTCGTCAGCATTGGGGCGACTGAGGACACCGCCTGGCGCCGTTCAGCGGCCGCCGGAGGTGATGGGCTCATTGCCGGAAGGGGCACGTACCCCAAGATAGGGAAAGTCAGGAGGCGAGGAGCGAGCGGACCGAGAAGAGCCCGCGCGCCCGGCGGCTGAACGGGATCGCGCGCCGCAGCCGGCGCCGGACAGCGCGCAGCTCCGACTTCGCCTCGTGGGCGGCTTCCGCGCTGGCCGCGGGCGGGCCGAACCGGGCCTGTCCCATGTGCTCGACGAGGCGGCCGGAATCGACGCCGGTCCGTTTCAGCACGACCTCCCGGAGCTCGGCGATCCCGAGATTGCGAGGGATCGTGATCCCGACGTCGAGCAGGTACCCGACGAGCTCGCGCCTGCAGGCGGTCGCAATCGCACGCGGGTCGCCGGTCAGGAAGCGGCTGCGCCTGAAAACGAGCTTCGCGACGACAAGGAGAAGGACGAGCACGGCCAGCCCGGCGATGAGGACCTGGGCAACCGGGAAGCCTGCCCCCGGTGTCCCTCCCCCGCGCGCCTTGGCGACGTCGCCGCTCGACGCCTGGTTGTCGCCCGGGATCCGCTGGCCGTGCCCGCCGAGCTGGAAGCGGAGCAGGTTGCCCGCCGCTGCGCTGCCGATGCTCTTCCTGAGCACGTTCTCGACCCCTGACACGTTGACCGAGATCGACGAGGTCGTGTAGGTGCCGCCGAGGTTGCCGCGTCCTGGGGTCGGGTCGAAGGGAAGCCAGCCGTAGCCCTTGAACCACACCTCGACCCATGTGTGCGCGTTCCGGTCATTGACGCGCCAGGTGCCCCGATCCGCGTCATAGGCGCCGCTCGTGAAACCGGCCGCGACCCGGGCGGGAATCCCGAGGTAGCGCAGCATCAGGGCCATCGCGCCCGCGAAGTGCTGGCAGTAGCCCTCCTTCGTTCGGGTGACGAACCCGACGAGCGGCGGCATCCCGCGTACCTGCCGCGGGTGCTCGTTGTAGCTGAAGCCTCCGCTCGAGCGCAGCCACGCCTCGATCGCGACCGTGGCCGCGTACGGATTCGTTGCGTCGCCGGCGATCGTCTCGGCGGTCTGGTAGAGCGGGCGGTACGCAGCGAGCCGCGGGTCGTCGAACGCGTCGAGCAGCCAGTCCAGGCGCTCCTGTGTGCCGAACGCCGGGACGGCACGCCCGGGACCGACCTCGCGATAGCCGCCGGTGCGGATCTCGCGTGGGTACCGGGCCGGAGAATTCGCGAGCGCCGACGGCGTGGGCTGCGGCTGCCACGACCAGCTCGCGTACTGCGCGCCGCGGCTCGGCGCCTTCCCCGAGACTTTCGCCACGCCTCCCCGGTAGTACTCGACGCCGTCTTCGGACTCGTAGGCGACGGGGCCGCTCGCGCTGATCAGGTGGTGATCGAGCAGCGCGTCGATGTGCACGGTCGCCTCACTCCACCGGTCGGGATTCTGCGCGCGCCTCGGGAGGAGAGGATCGTCCGTGAGCCTGTCGCGCCCCGGCTCGACCGTGAACGAGTTCATGCCGACCGGCTCCTCCTTCCAAGCGTCTTCGGCGAACGTGTCGAGCGTCGTCGCCCGCCAGTAGACGGCGCGCGCGTCGTTTGTCTCGACCCTGAAGACACGCGTGCGCTTCTTCGGGAAGTTGACGCCCCGGTAGTTCGCCTTCCAGACGTACTCGACGCTGACCGAAGGCCCGGTCTTCGTCGAGATATCCCAGTTCTGCCAGTCGAGGAACTGCGCCTTGGCCACGCCGTTCCAGCTCGAGGCGATCAGCGCGGTGACCACGAGCGCCGTGCCGACGAGCACCTGCGGAGCGCCGCGGCGCGTCGTCGACCCGAGCCGTGCGACGAGAGCGAGCGCCACCACGAGCAGCAGGACGCCCCGCCCGAGGTCGTCGTGCCCGGGAAAGATCGTCGCCGGCCAACCGGCTCCGGCCACGAGGACGAGGCTCGCGAGCAGCGGACGGCGCGCCGCAACCGCGAGCGACGCCAGCGTCGTGAAGACGAAGACCGCGAGCAGGACCACGCCCTCCATCACCCGGTGCTCCGAAGCGTCGAACGGGACGAGCACGTCGTAGAAGTCGAGGAACCCCCGCCCCGTGCGGCTCAGCACCGTCCCCAGCGCGTACGGCCGGACGTCGAGCGCGATCGACCAGGCCGCGACCAGCGCGAGCCCTGCACCGGCGAGGCGCAGCCGCCGCGAGGGCAGGAGCGCCGGAGCAACGCCGAGCAGGATCATGAGCAGGATCAGTCCGCTCGACCGGTTCGTCTCCAGCCGCCCCCAGTTCCACGCGATCAGGACGCCGAGCAGGAGCGAGAAGGTCGCGGTCTTAGCCACTTGCCGTGCGGGCCTCCTCGAGCCCGCTGAGCTTCGCGGCCAGGTCGTCGCCTCGCCGTAGGGCCACGACCGGGACGCCGCCCGCCTGGAGTCGAAGGAGCACCGGTTCGCGCAGCGGAATGGGGTCGCCGCCGTTGAAGCTCGGCGCGTCGACGAGCACGAGCGAGACAGGCCGTCGCGCGAACGCGCGATCGAGGAGCGCGTCGACGAGTTGCGGTTCGAGCGCAGCCGTCACGACGACGAGCTCGACCGCCTGCAGGGCCGGCGAGGCGTCCCGTTCGAGGAAGCGCGCGAGCGAGTCCTTCCCGGTCGGCTCGGCGGCCGCGAGCAGCTCGAGCGCGGTCCGCCACTCACCGTCGATCGATCCGACCTGACAGGTCTCGGGAGGCGAGGATGTGATGCTGAGCAGCGCCCGGCGTCCGCGGAGCGCGTTCGCGCGCAGGATCGAGCCGGCAGCGCGGACCTGCACGTCGAACGACCCTCCGACCACAGCGCGGCCGTCCGCGTCGAGCAGCACCGCCACCTCGTCGTGCGGCATGTCTTCGAGCTCCTTCACCATCAGCTCGCCGCGCTTCGCGGTCGTTCGCCAGTGCACCTTGCGCAGCGACTCGCCTTCCTGGTACTCGCGGACGCTGTGGAGGTCGAAACCGGCCGTCCGCCGGAGCACGACGTGTCCGCCGGCGAGCGTCACGCCGAGCTCCGAAAACACGCGCTCCAGCTCGACGAGGCGCGGGTAGACGAGCAGTGTCGACTCGGCGCCCAGGTCCTGCTCTGCGTGCGCGAGCCCGAACGGGTCCTCGAACACCGCCCGAACCGCGTCGAAGCGGTATCGCCCGCGCGGCATCGCCGGGAGCACGTAGCGGACATGGAGCTCCCGCCCCCCACGATGGAGCTCGACACGGCGCTCGCCGAGCCTGCTGATCTGCTCGTAGACCTCGAGCGTCCGCGGGCCGGGGCTGCGGTGGGCCTTTGCCTCGAGCCCGATCGTGACGTCGTCGCCCTCCGTGTACTCGCGGGCGCCCAGGTGGCGGCGCAGGGTGACGGGCTGCCGCAGGATCTCGACCCAGATCCGTGCGCCGACGACGGCGATCGCGAGGCCGGTGGCGATCGGGTACAGCGACCGCGAGCCGAAGCCCCAGGCGACGAGGTAGATGCCGCCTGCGAGCAGCAAGGCGAGCCGACCGCGTTCGGTCAGCCCGACCATGTCAGGCGGGGACCGGGGTCCGTTCGACTGCTTCGCGAACGAGCTGCTGCGGGGGCGTCCCATTCGCGCGCGCTTCGGGCCCGAGGATCAGCCTGTGCGCGAGGACGGCGGTCGCGACCGCCTGGATGTCGTCGGGCAGCACGTAGTCCCGCCCGTCGGCGAGTGCCCGCGCCTTCGAGACTCGCAGGAGCGAGATCCCGGCGCGCGGGCTCGCACCGAGGTAGAGCCGCTGGTCGCTCCGCGTCTGGCCGACGAGGTCGACGACGTAGCGGTTGAGGCTCGGCTCGACGAAGACGCGCGTCGCCTCGTCGATCACCTCCGTGATCCCGGTCGCGTTGATGACCGGCTCGAGCATTTCGAGCGGCGGGTCGCTCGTCTGCTCCGAGAGCATGCGCGCCTCCTGGTCCGGCTGCGGGTAGCCGATGTCGAGCCGCATCGTGAAGCGGTCGAGCTGCGCCTCGGGTAGCGGATACGTGCCCTCGTACTCGATCGGGTTCTGCGTCGCCATGACCATGAACGGCCGACCGAGCGAGTAGCTCACGCCGTCGATCGTGACCTGGTTCTCCTGCATGCACTCCAGGAGCGCCGCCTGGGTCTTCGGTGGAGCGCGGTTGATCTCGTCGACGAGGAGGAGGTTCGCGAAGATCGGGCCCGGCCGGAACTCGAACTCGTTCGAGCGCTGGTTGAAGACGTTGACGCCGGTGACGTCTGAGGGGAGCAAATCGGGCGTGAACTGGAGGCGCGAGAAGGAGCAGTCGAGGGAGCGCGCCATCGCCTTGGCCAGCATCGTTTTCCCGACGCCCGGAAAGTCCTCGATGATCAGGTGCCCCTCGCTGACGAGGCAGAGCACTGAGAGCCGGAGCGTCTCGGCCGGCGCGTGGACGACCTTTCCGACGTTTTCGGCAAGACGACGGATGACGTCGGCCGAATGCTCGGTCGAGGTGGTCGGCTCCTGCATCAGATCAGGTGCTCGACCTCGTCCAGGATCGCTGCGGCGATCGCTTCCTTCGGGGCCTTCTCCACGCGGCGCTCGCCCTGCGCGGAGACGATCACGATCTCGTTGTCCTCGGAGTCGAAACCAACATCCTCACGGGATACATCGTTGTAGACGACGAGATCGACCTTCTTGTATGCGAGCTTCTGGCGGGCGCGCTGCAGCCCATCCTCTGCGGCTTCGGCCGCGAACCCCACGAGCACCTGGCCGTTCTTGCGGCTCTCACCGAGGCCCCTCAGAACGTCTGCGGTCGGCTCGAGCTCGATCGTCCACCTCTTGTCGTCCTTCGGGCGCTTGGCGTCGTCGGTTTGCGAGGGGCGGTAGTCGGAGATGGCCGCGGCCATGAGCACGACGTCTGCGTCAGTGCCCCGTGCCGCGCGCGAGACGTCGGCTGCGGTCGATGCGTCGACGATCTCGATCCCCGTCGGCGCCGCGACCGCAAGGTTCGAAGCGATCAGCGTCACCTCGGCGCCGCGGCGCCGAGCCTCCTCGGCGAGCGCGACGCCCATGCGCCCGGAGGAGCGGTTGCCGACGAAGCGCACCGCGTCGAGCGGCTCTCGGGTGCCTCCGGCCGTCACAAGCACATGCTTGCCGCTCAGCGAGCCTTTACGCGCGCCGAGCAGCTCCTGCACGCGCTCGAAGATCTCCTCGGGCTCGGCCATCCGCCCCACGCCGAGCTCGCCCTCGGCCGTCTCGCCCTCGTCGGGGCCGATCAGCTCCACCCCGCGCTCGCGCAGAGTCGCTGCGTTCGCCTGGGTGGCCGGGTGCGACCACATGCGCGGGTTCATCGCCGGCGCGACGAGCATCGGTCCGCGGTGGGCCAGCGCCGCTTCCATGAGGACGTCGTCCGCGAGCCCGTATGCGAGCTTCGCCATGGTGTTCGCGGTCAACGGCGCGATCACGAGCAGGTCCGCGCGGGTCAGGTGCGGATAGAGATCCTCCTCGGCCGGCCTCCGGGCGAGCGCGGCGAAGGTCTCGCGGCGCACGAACCGGTCCGCCCCGCGCGTGACCAGCGGAACCACGTCGTGCCCGGCCTTGGCGAGCAGGCGCGTCAGCTCGCAAGCCTTGTAGGCGGCGATGCCGCCGGTGACCCCGAGGAGCACCTTGGCCATGGACACATATTGCCCACTGCAGTCAAGAGCCCACTAGCCGAGTCGCCGTTACGTTCGTCCTAATGAACGTGCTCTCTTCGCGCCGCAGTCGACGACGGCTGACGATTGCTGCCGTGGTGGCGGTGGTCGCTGTCCCCCTGGGTTACCTGGCGGTCCACTACTCGAGCTCAGGTTCGGCCCGGAACGCAAACGGTCCGTACGCGAGCGACGCCTTCTACCGCGAGCCGAGGCACGTTCCGTTCACCGCAGAGAAGCGGCGCGCAGTCAGCGCCGTCCTCGCAAGGTTCATCAGCGGCGCCGTCTCCAAGCACGACCTTGCCGGCACATGGGACCTCGCCGGCCCCGACCTGCGCCAGGGCATCACGCGTGAAGACTGGCTCGAGGGCGAGATCCCGATCGTCCCGTTCGCCGCGTCCAAGCGCGGGCAGGGCAAGTGGAGCCTCGTCAACTACTCGTACCCGAACAAGGTCGGGCTCGAGCTCCTGATGTTCCCGGACCACCGCTCAGGCCAGTTGGCGACCGTCGAAACCGACGTCGTGCGCGGGAAGGACGGCCACTGGCGGGTGAACTACTGGATGATCACGAAGCTCCACGGGCCTGGATCGGCCGCGGCGGCTGACTCGGCCTCGGCGATGAGCGAAGGGCCGCCGAACGTCCACAAGCTCCCGGGCAAGAAGAAGAAAAGCCGGGCGGCTGCCTCCCAGCGCGAAGCGTCGGCCGAGGCGGCTCCCGACCCGACGGGCGGGGTCGCTCACCTCGGCGCGAAGTGGTTCCTCGTGCCCCTGGCGATCGTCGTCGTCGCCCTGCTCGCGCTGCTCGGCCTCGGAATCAGCGCGTGGGTCCGCAACCGCAGGTCAGCGGCCGCCTTGTCCCGAGGTCGCTGAGGCGCTAGCCCTTGTACGTGTACTTGATCTTGCCCTCGGCAACTTCTTCGAGGGCCATCGTCAAGTAGTTCTTGGAGCGCGACTCCACGAGCGGCGGCGGATTGTCGTCGAATGTGCCCTCGCCGAGCTGGTGGTGGTAGTTGTTGATCTGCCGCGCGCGCTTGGCGGCGACTATCACGAGCGCATATCGCTCCGGAACGTTGTCGAGCAGTGTGTCGATGCGTGGGTGGATCACGGTCGCGACATGGTAGCGGAGAGTTTCGAACGGACGATTTCCTCGACCTCGGCGAGGGCGCGGTCGACGTCGTCGTTGACGACCAGGTAGTCGAACTCGCCTGCCTGGGAGAGCTGCTCCCGGGCCAGGTCGAGGCGCTCCTCGATCTCGCCCTCGCTCTCGGTCGCCCGCTCGCGCAGCCGCCGCTCGTTCTCGGCAAAGCTCGGGGCCTCGACGAAGATCGTGACCGCGCCGGGAACGCTCTGCTTCAGGTCGAGCGCGCCCTGGGGCTCGAGGTCGAGCAGCGGGACCCTGCCGTGGGACTGGATGCGGTCGATCTCCGAGCGGAGGGTGCCCGAGCGCTGTCCCCACGGAAACTCGACGTACTCGAGGAACTCCCCGGCGGCGACCTTCTGGTCGAAATCCTCGTCCGAGATGAACCAGTACTCGCGGCCGTCCTCCTCGCCTTCGCGGCGTCCGCGCGTCGTGGCCGAGACCGCGAGCTCGAGGTCGGCCATCTCCCTCAGCAGTGCCCTTTCGAGGGTGCCCTTCCCGGCTCCCGAGGTCCCCGTGACGACGAAAACCGGGCTCGTGGAGCCGCTACTTGTGGAAGAGCCCAATGAGCTCAGTCCGCTGACGGTCGGAGAGGCCACCGACCGTCTTCGACTGGCTGATCCGGGCCTGGTTCAAGAACCGCGCCGCCTTCACCCGTCCGAACTTGGGCACGGCCATCAGCATGTCGAACACCTTGGCGGTCTCGACGTACTCGGGCGGGTTGTTGAGGATCTTGTCGATCCGTGCGCGCCCCACTTTCAGGTCCTTCTTCAGCTGTGCTCTCTTGACCCGGATGTCGTTCGCGCGCTTCAGAGCCTCCAAGCGCTGGTCGCGAGACCTGGCAGGCGCCTTCGCCTGAGTCTTCGTTGCCGCCACGGCGGGTGATACTAGTGCGCGCGGAGTACACGTGCAAACCGTGTGTTTTGCCCGCAAAACTCGTCTATTGTCCGATCAGGCAACAGGAGCAGGTCTCGCGCCGTGCGCAAGGCCGGTCGCCTCTTCGGCCCCTGAGAGCCCACGTGCAGCGAGCTCGTCGGCCAGCTCGTTGCGCACTCGACCCGGTGCTTCGGGGTCGCTGAAAAGGACCGTTCCGAGCGAGATCGAGCTCGCTCCGGCGGCGAGAAATTCGAGCGCGTCGCGACCGGTTGCGATCCCGCCCATGCCCACGATCGGCAGCCCTGTGGCGCGGTAGCACTGGTAGACGGCAGCGAGGGCGATCGGTTTCACGGCCGGTCCGGAGTAGCCTCCAAGCTCATGGCCGAGCCGGGGCTGCAGCGTCCTGTCGTCGAGCGCGAGCCCGCGGATCGTGTTCACGAGCGAGAGGCCGTCGGCGCCTGCGGCTTGGACTGCGCGGGCGGTCTCCGGGAGGTCGGTCGCGGCCGGAGAGAGTTTGGCGTAGAGGGTCTTTGTGGTCTGCGGCCGCGCCGCGGCGACCAGCTCGGCGGCGCTCTCGGGCGCTTCCTCGACGTTCGGGCAGGACAGATTGAGCTCGATCGCCGTCACTTCCTGGCGGTCGTCGAGTGCGGCGCAGAGTTCGGCGTAGTCGCTCGCCGCGAACCCGCCGACGGACACCCAGAGCGGGACTCCGAGCTCGGCCAGACGCGGAAGCTTGTCCTCGAGCAGGCCGTCGATTCCGGGGTTCTCGAGCCCGATCGAGTTGAGCATGCCCGCCTCGGTCTCGGCGACCCGGACCGGGCGGTTGCCCTCGCGCGGCTGTGGCGTGACGGTCTTCGTCACGAACACGTCGAGTGCAAGGGCGACTTCCGGCGCCTCGAGCGCGTCCAGGCAGCCCGAGGCGTTCAGAATCACGCCGCCTCCAGAACGGGGCCGGCGACGCAGAGCCGCTGCAGGACGCCGTCGATCTCCACGGAGCAGCCATAGCAGGCGCCGTAGCCGCAGGCCATGGGCGCCTCCCAGGCGAGCTGCGCGTCCGGCGCGAGCTCACGAACCGCCTCCAGCATCGGCTCAGGCCCGCACGCGAAGACTTTGTGACAGTCTGTTATCAAGTCGGTTAGTGGCTCCGTGACGAGCGTTGGTTCGACGACGACCTCGGCGTTCGGAACGAGGGCGGCGGCCTCCGCGTGCCAGTCGCTTCGGAAGCCGAGGATCGCCGGCGGGCCGCCTAGTTGTTCCGAGAGGTACGGGAATGGAGCCACGCCGATCCCGCCGGCGACGAGGAGCGGCCTCTGGACACCGAGCCGGTAGCCGTTGCCGAGCGGGCCGAAGACGTGGAGCTCGTCTCCGGGCTCGACCGCGGCCAGCGCGCGGGTTCCGGGCCCGATCGCTTCGAGCAGGAAGGCCAGCTCACCGGGCGGCGCCTGGCAGAGGCTCATCGGCCGCGGCAGCAGCCGTCCAGGCGCCTCGAGCATGAAGAACTGCCCCGGAACGCCCGGCTCGAGCCCGCGTCGTTCGACTCGAATCAGCGAGTAGGGGCCAACCGCATCGCTGGCGACGACTCTAAGCGCTTCTCTTCTGCGCACTGATCCGCTCCTGGAGCGACACCGCGAGGTCGCCCTGGGCGTCCGCAATCGCCCGCACTGCAGCCCTGGCGCCGGCCATCGTCGTGATGCACGGGACGCGGGCGGCGAGCGCGGCCTCGCGGATCAAGTAGCCGTCCGAGCGGGCCCCCCGGTCGCCGAAGGGCGTGTTGATAACCAGGTCGCAGTGTCCGCGACGGACGAGGTCGACGACGGTCGCCCCCTCCCCCGCCTCGGTCACCTTGCGGACGTGCTCGACGGCGATCCGCGCGTTGGCGAGCGCCCTCGCCGTGCCCGCGGTGGCGACGAGGCGGAAGCCGAGCTTGGCCAGCGAGTCGGCGACCTCGACGAGCGCCGGCTTGTCGGCGTCGCGCACCGAGAGGAAGGCGGTGCCCTCCATCGGCAGCGGCCGGCCTGCGGCACGCTCGGCCTTGGCGAGGGCCGTCGGCAGGTCGGCGGCGCTCGCCATCACCTCGCCCGTCGAGCGCATCTCGGGCCCGAGCACGGGGTCGGCGCCCGGGAAGCGCGCGAACGGAAGGACGGCCGCTTTGACACTAAATTGCTGCGCTCCTTTCACCAGGGCCTGTCCCCGGGACAGGTCGAGCTCGGACAGGCGTGCGCCTGCGGCGAGCTTGCAGGCGGCCTCGACGAGGTTGAGACCGATCGCTTTGCTCGCGAACGGGACGGTTCGAGACGCGCGCGGGTTCGCCTCGAGCACGAACACCTCACCGTCCTGGACGGCGAGCTGGACGTTCACGAGACCGACGACCCCAAGGGCCGCCGCGAGCTTCTCCACGGTCTCCTCGATCCGCGCGAGCGTCTCATCGTCGAGCGACGGCGCCGGCAGGACGCAGGACGAGTCGCCGGAGTGCACGCCGGCCTCCTCGACGTGCTCCATGACCGCGGCCACGAAGGTCTCGCGGCCGTCGCAGAGCGCGTCGACGTCGATCTCGATCGCGCCCTCGAGGAAGCGGTCGATCAGCACCCGTCCGCCGACCTCGGCGGCCGCTGCCACGGACTCGTCGTCGTAGCAGACCTGCATGTTCCTCCCGCCGAGCACGTACGAGGGCCGGACGAGCACCGGATAACCAATCGCCTCGGCCACGTAGGCCGCCTCGCTCGCGCCCTTGGCCATCGACCAGGACGGGACGTCGATCTCGAGCTCTTCGCAGAGGGCCGCGAACCGCTCGCGATCTTCGGCGAGGTCGACCGCCTCGAAGGGCGTCCCGAGGATGCGCCAGCCTTCTGTTTCGATTTCGCGCGCAAGTTTTAGCGGGGTCTGACCCCCGAACTGGATGACGACGCCCTCGGGCAGCTCGCGGGCGCAGATCTCGAGCACTTCCTCCGCGCCGAGCGGCTCGAAGTAGAGGCGGTCCGACGTGTCGTAGTCGGTCGAGACGGTCTCCGGGTTGCAGTTGACCATCACCGCCTCGTAGCCGAGCGCGCGGAACGCCTGCGCAGCGTGGACGCAGCAGTAGTCGAACTCGATCCCCTGGCCGATCCGGTTCGGGCCGGAGCCGAGAATGACGACGCGCGGCTTCGAGCCGTCCGGTTTGGCCTCGTCGGCCTCGCCCCACGTGGAGTAGAAGTAGTTCGAGGCCGCCGCGACCTCGGCCGCGCACGAGTCGACCCGCCTGTACGCAGGTCGAACGCCCCACCCGCGGCGCTTCGCCCGTGCCAGCGCCTCGGTCGCTCCGCACCTCGATGCGATCGCCGCGTCCGAGAGGCCCAGGCGCTTGAGCCGCACCCAGTCGTCTTTGACGAGGTCGTCGAGCTGCTCAACGGACGCCTCGAGCCGCTCCAGCTCGGCGCGGAACCACGGATGCGCACCCTCGGGCAGCTCCCATTCATCGGCCCCGTCGAGCTCCCGCGAGCGGCGCGCCTTGAGGAACGCCTCGCCGAATGTCCGCCCGATCCCCATAGCCTCGCCGACCGACTTCATCTGCGTGCCGAGCGTCGAGTCCGCGCCCGGGAACTTCTCGAACGCGAAGCGCGGGAACTTGACGACGACGTAGTCGAGCGTCGGCTCGAAGCTCGCCGGCGTCGTCCCGGTCAGGTCGTTCGGGATCTCGTCGAGCGTGTACCCGACCGCGAGCTTCGCGGCGACCTTCGCGATCGGGTAGCCGGTCGCCTTCGATGCGAGCGCCGAAGACCGCGAAACGCGCGGGTTCATCTCGATCACCCGCAGCTCCCCGGTCTTGCGCTCGCGCGCGAACTGGATGTTCGACCCGCCGCAGTCGACGCCGACCGCGCGGATAACCCTGATCGCCGCGTCGCGCAGCTCCTGGTACGCCTCGTCGGACAGCGTCATCTGGGGCGCGACCGTCACCGAGTCGCCCGTGTGGACGCCCATCGGGTCGATGTTCTCGATCGAGCAGACGACGACGGCGTTGTCCACGTGGTCGCGCATCAGCTCGAGCTCGAACTCGTCCCAGCCGAGGAGCGACTCCTCGACGAGCACCTGGCCCACGGGGCTCTCCGCGAGCCCGCGCTCGAGCAGGGGCTCCAGCTCCTCGCGCGTCCGCGCCGTGCCGCCGCCATGGCCGCCCAACGTGAACGCAGGCCGCAGAATGACGGGCAGGGACAGGCCCTCGGGCACGTCCTCGAGGGACGTGACGACGATCGACTCGGGCACGCGCAGGCCCGCGGCGCGCACCGTCTCGCGGAAGAGGTCGCGGTCCTCGGCGCGCCTGATCACGTCGATCGGGGCCCCGATGAGCTCGACCCCGAGCTCTTCGAGAGCTCCTGCCTCCGCCAGCGCAACTGCGAGGTTCAAGGCCGTTTGCCCCCCCATCGTCGGGAGCAGCGCGTCCGGACGCTCGCGCTCGAGCACGCCCGCGACGCCTTCGAGGTCGAGTGGCTCGAGGTACGTGCGGTCGGCGAACCCTGGGTCGGTCATGATCGTCGCCGGGTTCGAGTTGACGACGATCGTCTTGAAGCCGTCCGCCCGGAGCACCTTCAGCGCCTGGCAGCCCGCGTAGTCGAACTCGCACGCCTGCCCGATCACGATCGGCCCGGAGCCGATCAGGCAGACCGACTCGATGTCACGCCGCCTTGGCGAGGCCGCTCACCTCCTCGACCCACGATTCGAGGATCCCCCAGGCGTCGTGCGGCCCGGGGCCGGCCTCCGGGTGGAACTGCACCGAGCGCGCCCGCTCGCTGCGCAGCTCGAGGCCCTCGACGGTGCCGTCGTAGAGCGAGACGTGCGTCTCCTCGCGCGACTGCGTCGGCGAGACGGCGAAGCCGTGGTTCTGCGACGTGACGAGGACGCCGTTCGTGGCGCGCTCGAGCACCGGATGGTTCGCACCGCGGTGGCCGAACGGGAGCTTGTACGTCTTGCGCCCGGTTGCGAGCGCGAGCAGCTGGTGTCCGAGGCAAATCCCGAGGATCGGGACGCGCCCGATCAGGTCGCGGATCGTCGCCTGCTCGTCGGCGAGCGGCTCCGGGTCGCCGGGGCCGTTCGAGAGCAGGACGCCGTCGTAATCGGCGAGCTCGTCGGCGTCCACGTCGTGCGGGTAGACGGTGATCGCCGCACCGGACCAGGCGAGCCGGTTCAGGATCGAGCGCTTGCAGCCGTAGTCGACGACCGCGATCCGCGCCCAGCCGGCGTCCGAAAAGACGAACGGCTTGCGCGTCGAGACCTTCGCCGCGAGCGCACGGCCCGCCATCTCGGGCTGCGCACGGACGGCGCTCAGCGCCTCGTCGACCGACGCCTCGCCGCCCATCGCGATCGCCCGCATCGCACCGGCCTGACGGAGGTGCAGGACGAGCGAGCGCGTGTCGATCCCGGTCAGCGCGACGACGCCCTGGTCGTGGAGCCAGTCCGTCCACGCCGGGCCTCGCGCCTCGCGCATCAGAACCGCTCTCGCATGAGCGCGCGCAGACTCGGCGCGCATCGGGGCGACGCCGTAGTTCCCGACCATGGCCGCGGTGAAGCACACGATCTGGTCCGCGTAGCTCGGATCGGTGACGACCTCCTGGTAACCGGTCATCGCCGTCGTGAAGACCGCCTCGCCGAACGCGTAGCCCTCGGCGCCGACCGACTCGCCGCGGAAGACCGTCCCGTCCTCGAGGAGCAGGAAGCCGTTCACGACTCGTGCACCAGCCGTCCGGCGGCGATCGTCGCGCGCACCCGGCCGCGGAGCTTCTCGCCGATCAGCCAGGAGTTCTTCGAGCGGCTCTTGAAGCCGTCCTCGGCCACCTGCCAGCTCGCCTGCGTGTCGAGCAGGACGGCGTTCGCGGGTGCGCCGACCGCGATCTTCGGCGCGTCGAGCCCGTACGCGCGGGCCGGTCCCGCGGACATCCGCTCGAGGAGCGTCTCGAGCGAGATCAGCCCCGGCTCGACGAGGTGCGTGTAGAGCGACGAGAACGCCGTTTCCAGCCCGGTCACGCCGAACGGCGCCGCCTCGAACGGCACTTCCTTCTCGTGCCGTGCATGCGGAGCGTGGTCGGTGGCAATGCAGGAGATCGTTCCGTCGCGCAGCGCCTCGACGAGCGCCTTCCGTTCGTCGTCGGTCCCGAGCGGCGGGTTCATCTTGACGTTCGGGTCGAGCGTGCGGACGGCCTCGTCCGTGAGCACCAGATGGTGCGGCGTGACCTCGGCCGTCGCGCGGACTCCTTCGGCGTGGGCCCGGCGGAGCGCGTCGACCGAAGCACGCGCCGAGAGGTGCATCAGGTGCAGCGTCCGGTTCTCGTAGAGCGCCAGCGCGAGGTCACGCTCGACCATCACGCTCTCAGCAATCGAGGGCCAGCCGCCGATCCCGAGCTCCGCGGAGACGACTCCTTCGCGCATGTGCCCTCCGCACGAGAGCGTCGGGTCCTCGCAGTGCACCGCGATCGGCCGGTCGGTGATCGACGCGTACTGGAGCGCGCGCCACATGAGCGACGTCGCGACCACCGGGCGCCCGTCGTCCGTGAATCCGACCGCCCCCTCGTCCGCGAGCTCGCCCATCTCGGTCAGCTCCGAGCCTTCCTGCCCCTTGGAGATCGCGGCCAGGAACCCGACCGGCACCTCGGCCTCGTCGCGGGCCTGCTCGACGAGCGCCCCCAGAACCGCAGCGGAGTCGACGACCGGCTCGGTGTTGGGCATGGCGAGGATCACGCAGTAGCCGCCCGCGGCTGCGGCGCGGGTACCAGACGTGATCGTCTCCTCGTCCTCGCGGCCGGGCGTCCTGAGGTGGACGTGCGGGTCGACGAACGCCGGCGCGAGCACGAGGCCGGTCCCGTCGATCACCTTGTGCGAGTTCTGCGGCAGGTTCGAGCCGAGCTCGGCGATGACGCCGTCGTCGACCTTGACGTCGACCTGCGTGTCGAGTCCCTCGACGGGGTCGAGCACGCGCGCCCCGTGGACGATCAGGTTCTCCTTCGGCGCGCCCTTGACGAACAGCATCACGCCACCCCCATCGGGACTTCGGCCTCGACGGGCTTCGGCCCGGTCGTCAGCAGGTCGTAGAGCACGGCCATTCGCACGACGAGCCCTGCGCGAACCTGGGTTTCGATCAGCGCATCGGCCGCGTCCGCGACCACCGGGTCGATCTCGACCCCCCGGTTCATCGGGCCCGGGTGCATGACCTTCTGCCCAGGCCGCAGCCGCTCGGGCGTGACGCCCCAGCGGGCCGTGTACTCGCGCAGGCTTGGCACGTAGTTCGCGCCCTCGAGCATCCGCTCTTTCTGCATGCGCAGGACGTAGACGATGTCCGCGGCGCCGATCGCGTCGATGTCCGTCGTCGCCTCGCAGCCCATCTCCTCGATCCCGCGCGGGAGGAGCGGCGGCGGGCCGACGAGCGTCACGCGCGCACCGAGCAGGACGAGTGCCTGGATGTTCGAGCGCGCGACGCGAGAGTGGAGGACGTCGCCGACGATCGCCACGTGCAGCCCCTCGACGCGGCCGAACTGCTCCTGGATCGTGTACAGGTCGAGGAGCGCCTGGGTCGGGTGCTGGTGCTTCCCGTCGCCCGCGTTGATGATCCGCGCCTCGGTCACTCTGGCGACGAGCTGCGGTGCCCCGATCTGCGGGTGGCGGAGAACGATCACGTCCGGGTCGTACGCGCCGAGCGTGATCGCCGTGTCCTTCAGCGACTCGCCCTTGTCGACCGCGGAGCCGGACGCCTTGATCGACATCGTGTCCGCGGAGAGCCGTTTCGCCGCCAGCTCGAAGCTCGACGAGGTGCGGGTCGAGGACTCGTAGAAGACGTTGATCACGAGCCGGCCGCGCAGGGTCGGCAGCTTCTTCATCTCGCGATCGAGCGAGCGCTCGAAGGTGCGCGCCGTGCCGAGCAGGCGCTCGACGTCCTCGCGAGAGAGGTCGCCGATCGAGATCAGGTGCCTCGTCGGCGGCGGGTTCGGCGGGCGCAGGTCGTCCCGCATGACATGGAGATCACCCATGCGTTTCCTCCTGGGCTGAGATCAACAGGACCTGGTCGACCTCGTCGATCTCGACGAGCTGGACCTGGACGCGCTCCTCGCGCGCCGTCGGCAGGTTCTTGCCGATGTAGTCGGGACGGATCGGAAGCTCTCGGTGGCCCCGGTCGGCCAGGCAGGCGAGCTGGACGCGCGCGGGTCGTCCGTAGTCGAACAGCGCCTCGATCGCGGCGCGGATGGTGCGGCCCGTGTAGAGGACGTCGTCGACGAGCACGCACGTCATGCCTTCGAGCGGGAACTCGAGCTTCGTGTCGCGCACGACCGGCTGCGGGTGGATCGGCGCCTCTCCCCCGCGCACCCGGACGTCGTCGCGGTAGAACGTGATGTCGACCGAGCCGAGCTTGACCTCGCGGCCGGTCAGATCCGTGATCAGGTGGCGCAGGCGCTGGGCGAGCGGGACGCCTCGCGTGTGGATGCCGACGAGAGCGACGCGCTCCAGATCGGTGTTCCCTTCGACGATCTCGTGCGCGATGCGCTTCAGGCTGCGCTGGATCGCCTCGTCGTCCAGCAGGACCTTCTCGGAGGAGACGCCCGCCTGGCTCAACGGCTCGACCTTCTAGGTGTGCAGGCGCAGGCGTGCGTGTGCATCGGACTCCTTTCCGGCCTCTCTGGACCGAGTTAAAGGGGTTCGGGTCGCGCAGGACTGTAGCGGGAAGTCCGGACGGAGTCCATGATTGCGCCATGGCGCTGCGGCGGTTCAGTCCGAAGGACGTTCTCCGCGAGACGTTTCTGACCCATCTGGCCGTCGCTCCCGACGGCTCGTCGGCTGTCTACGGCCGCCGCACGATCGAGGACGGCGCCTACAAGACGCGGCTCTGGCGCGTGCCGATGAGCGGCGGACGGGCCGAGCAAATCACGACCGGCGACGGCGACGTGCGGCCGCGCTTCTCGCCCGACGGGAAGACGCTCGTCTTCATGTCCAACCGTTCGGGGAAGTCGGAGCCGTGGCTCCTGCCGCTCGCGGGAGGTGAGCCGCATGCCCTCGCCGAGTTTCCGGGACAGGCCGGTGCTGCGGATTGGGCTCCGGACGGACAGAGCATCGCCGTCCTCGCCCAGAGCGGCGAGGAGCGGTTCCGCGTGGGAGATCAGGAGCAGCCGACGTCGCGCCGCATCAAGGACCTGAACTGGCGCCTGGACGGAGCGGGACTGCGCGACCAGTTCACGAGTCTCTGGATCGTTCCCGCCCGCAGCGGGCGCCCGAAGCGACTCACCGATTCGGGCTTCGAGGTCGTACAGACGTTCTGGAGCCCGAACGGTGAGCGGATCGGGTACCTCGCCGACCCGCGGCCCGAGGCGGGCGCGCTCGAGCAGCCGCAGGCCTGGTCGATGCGGCCTACGGGCGGCCGCGCCACGAAACTCGCCGAGCTCCGCGGCGAGATCGCCGGCGCGGCGTTCTCGCCGAGCGGGAAGCTTGCGTACGTGGGGCTGGACGACCCCTCGTTCGCCGGGTCGACGAACCTTGGCCTGTGGGTGCGCGACGGACGCACGGCTCGCCGCCTCGGCGAGGAGGTCGACCGCACGTTCTTCTTCATCGTCCTCGGCGACCTGCTCGACTTCGGTGCGCTGGCGCCCGTGCCGGTGATCTGGCTCGACGACGACAACGTCGTCGTCCCGGTCACCGATCGCGGGGGCTGCATTCCCTACCGGTTCGGGCTCGACGGCTCGGTCGAGCGACTCATCGAGCGGGACGACGCGGTGTGCACGTGGCTCGGGGCCGGGGGCGGCCAACTCGCGACGATCGCGAGCGTCGAAGGCGGCGCCTGCGACGTATACGCAATTGAAAACGGCGACCTGCGGCGGATCTCGCGAAACGGCGGCGCCTGGTTCGGGCCGTATCGGCGGGACCCCGAGCGGCACTCGGTGCGCCACCGCGACGGGCACGAGCTCGACGCCTGGCTCGTGCGGCCTCGGGGACGGCGTAGCAAAGGCCTGGTCCTCCAGATCCACGGCGGTCCGCACTGCGCTCACGGGCCAGCGCCCTGGTTGGAGATGGTCGCGCTGGCCGACGCCGGCTTCACGGTCCTGTACGGGAACCCAAGGGGCTCGCAGGGCTACGGCGAGGTGTTCGGCAAGGCGATCGACGGCAACTGGGGCGAGGCAGACGACTCCGACCTGATGCGCCTCGTGGACTGGGCTCTACGCCAGAAGCTCGCGAGCCGCGACCACGTTGGCCTGCTGGGGCTCTCGTACGGCGGCTACATGACCAACTGGCTGCTCGGGCACCATCCGGGACGGTTCGCGGCCGCGGTCAGCGAGAACCCGGTGCTCGACCTGTTCTCGTTCTACGGCGAGTCCGACTACGGCTTCACTATCGCCCAGCACGTCGGCGGCGTGGACGACCCATGGGACGATTTCCCGCGGATGCTCGAGAAGTCTCCGGGCGCGCTGCTGCACCGCAACAAAGCGCCTCTGCTCCTCTTGCAAGCCGAGGGCGACCTGCGCTGTCCTGCCGGCCAGACCGAGATCGCATTCACGATTCTCCGCCGGCTCGGGCGCACGGTCGAGATGGTGCGCTACCCAGATGAGTTCCACGTGATGATGGAGACCGGGCGCCCCGACCGGCGCGTCGACCGCCTCGAGCGGATCGTGGACTGGTTCGAGCGCTACTTGTAAGCGGTGGCCACGAGCCACTCGAGCGCGTAGGCGTTCTGCTCCGGTAGCTCAGCTTCCATTCGCGCGATGCCCGCCTCAATCTCGCCGGCGTCCAGGAGCTGCAGCGGGGAGATGAAGCGGCCGCGCACACGTTCGATCGCCGTCGCCAGGCCGACCGACGCGCGTTGGGTCAGCCGGTGCTGCTCGACGCGCTCGAAGCCGGCCGCAGTCAGCTCCGCGTCGAGCTCCGCCGGGCTCGGGAACCGCGCCTTGTCGATCGCCTCGAGCGACGGGAAGAACTCCTTCAGCCAGTAGCGCTCGAAGTGGAGCGGATGGAACGTGCCGATCGCGAGCCGGCCGTCGGGCCGGAGCACGCGAGCGGCCTCGCTGAACGCCCGTGGACGGTCGACGAGGTGGACGACCAGCCACATCAACGCGCGCTCGAACCAGCCGTCCTTGAACGGAAGCCGCTCCGCCGGCGCGACCTTCACCGTGCTCACGCGCTCACGTGCGAGCGCGGCCATCTCCGGCTCCGGCTCTACTCCCCACACGCGCGAGCCGCGTTCGACGAGCGCCTCGGACGCACGGCCGGTGCCGCAGCCGATGTCGAGGACGCGCCGTCCGGCAAGGTCGCCCTCGCGGACGAGCAGCTCGAAGACCTCCCACCAGTTCGCGTCGGCCGGCCGCAGCTCGTCGTAGCTCCGAGCGACCCACCCAAAATTAGGACGGCTTGGCGACATATGGACTGTGCCGCCGAGCCGCGCTACTCGCCCCGAGGCCGGGTCCTCAGTCGCCCCGGTAATGCGATTACCGGAGCTCCCTGCGTCCGCGGCCTCGAAACGAGCATCGCACCCCGGCGACGAGCAACATGCCACCAAGCCGTCCTAGGCTTCGTCGACGATCTCCTCCGGCTCGGTGAGAGCCTCGATCGCGTGCTGCGCAGCCTCGAGTTCCTCCTCGGGCACCATCACCTTCTGCGGAGCGTCCTCGGTCCCCAGGGGATCGTGGTCGACCGCGAACTCGAGCTCGGACTCGATTCCAGCGGAACGCAGGATCGTCTGCAGCTCCTCCGCCTCGGTCACGTCCCCGGCTACCGCCACCTGAACCATTCCGGTCATTTCTGTGTCTCCTCGCCGGTCGACACGGCTTCCCTCTCGCCTCGCCGAGTGAGCGCGCCACCCTTCTCCAGCAGCGGCCCGCCGCGCTCGGCGAAGCGGACATCGATCGTATCGAAGTCCTTGGGCACGACCGTGTTCGGGAAAATCGTCCGCGCCTCGCGCGCGACCTCGCCTCCGAAGTAGCGGTTCGAGAGGTGCGTCAGGGCGAGGAGCTCGACCTCGGCGGCGCCTGCAACTCCTGCGGCCTCGTGCGCCGTCGAGTGCTGCGTCTCACGGGCGCGCTCGCGTTCGTCCTCACAGAAGGTCGCCTCGTGAACGAGGACGTCGGCGTTGCGCGCCGCCTCGATCACGGACTCCGAAGGGCCGCCGTCGCCGGCGATGACGACCTTGCGTCCCGGCCGCGCCGGGCCGAGCACCTTGTCCGCGGTGATCGTCGTGCCGTCGGCGAGCGTCACCGACTCACCGCGTTGGAGCGCGCCCCGTTCCGGGCCTGACGGTACGCCGAACGCGTCGGCCGCCTGGACGTCGAAGCGGCCCGGCCGTGCGTCCTCGACGAGCGCGTAGCCGACCGCGGACACGCCGTGCGCGACGGCGAACGTCGCCAGTCGATAGTCCTCGCGGATCAGCTCGTCGCCCGGCCGCAGCTCCTTGAGCTCGACGGTGTACGTCAGCCGCCCGAAGATCCGCCGCAGAGCGCCGAAGAGATCGCGCAAGCCGGGCGGCCCGTAGATCGTGATCGGCACCTCGCGCCCCCGGAGCGCGAACGTCTTCAGCATTCCCGGCAGCCCGAGGTAGTGGTCGGCGTGGTAGTGCGTCAGGAAGACCTCGCGGAGCTCGATCAGCCCGACGTTCGACCGCAGGAGCTGCCGCTGGGTGCCCTCGGCGCAGTCGAAGAGGATCCGCTCGCCGCCTCGCCGCAGGAGCAGAGCGGCCGGCGCCCGGTGCGCGGTCGGCATCGACCCGGACGTGCCGAGGAAGACGAGGTCGAGATCCACGAGGCTAGTTAACCAGCCTCGTCGCGACGGATCAGGGCAGCGTCAGCCGCTGGCCGGGGCTGATCGTCGTCCCCGTGAGGTCGTTCCGCGCTTGGAGCTTCCAGACACCCTCGCGCGGATCGCCTGCGTAGCGCGTGGAAGCGATCGACCAGAGTGTGTCTCCGGGCTGCACGACGTAGACCTGCGCCCTGCCCGCTCCATCCACCGTGCGCGTGAGCAAGCTCCATGCCAGGAACGTGGCCACGAGGACGATGAGGACGATGCGACCGAACATGTGTTCGCAATGGTAGAGCGAACACGTGTTCGTGTCAAGGGCCGAGATCGCAGCACAGCTGCGCCGGCGTGTCGGCTCTTAGCGCCTGGTTTTGACGACCGCGAACGGCCGCCCGACGAACGTCGCCTTGCGTCCGGCGGCCATCTCGGCGACGACCGTCGCGCCGTACACGTAGTAGCCGGGCTTCAGCCGCTTCGACGGGAACTGGATCACCTTGTCCCACCCGCCGACGAGCTTCCCACGCGACCTGAGCACCGCGCCGCGCATGCGGACCGTCCGGAGCGAGCGCGAGATCAGCGCCCGGAGCGTCGGCGCCACCCTCCCGGGCCGCCGAGCGCGGTAGAGGCCCGCGGTGTAGCGCGTGCCCTCCTCGGAGCCGGCGACGAAGCTCCAGAACTTGTTGCGATCGGTTCGGCGGCGCGCCCCGCCCATGAAGCTGAGATGGACGCCGACGGGCCGGAAGTCGTGACGCCAGGCGACCCGCCTGCCGGCGCAGCGCGTCTGGCCCGCGGCGATCGCGCCCTTGACGATCCCGTAGGACGGCCGCCGGGTCCAATCCGCGCGCATCAGCCCTGACTGCCAGCGGTCGAGGTTCGCCTCGTCGACGAGGTTGAAGAAGAGCAGCGACTCGACGGACGGATCACAGGCCAAGAGCGGGATCAGGTTCCCGTAGACCGCCGCCTGCGTCCCCTCGTCGGTCGTGACGACGCTCTCCTTGCCGAAGTAGGCAGCGCGGTTCGCCGGCGGAATCGAGACCTGCCAGCCGACCTCGTTCAGCCGCAGCTTGAGCGTGCGCGCGGGACCGTACGGCATGCCGGCCTCCTCGAACGTCGGCTGACCGGTGCCGTGGAACGCGTCCCAGGCCGCCTGCTTGACGCGCGCGAGGTCGGGGATGCCCGCGTTCGGCCACGCGTAGCCGGCGTCGAGCTTGTCCGTCGACGCATTCGGGTACGGGTGGTAGCTGAGCGCGTCCATGATCGGCTTCGTCCGCTTGCTCCGACGGTAGGCCCGGCCGATGTCTGCCATGCAGCGGACCGGCGAGATCGAGAGGTTCCCCGGCGCGCGCGGGTTGTCGGTCCCGCGCGGGCCGAGCCCGACGCCGATCACGGTGATCGAGCGGTCGACCGACTTCAGCGTGTCGTAGGCCGCCGCGAGCACGGGCTCGTACGCGGAGCAGGCGGCACGCGTGCGGTTCGCGTTGAACTGCGGCTGCCAGAACCGGGACTTGTTCGGCTCGTTGCCGACGATGAAATCCTTCACGGTCGGGAACGTCCGCGCGACGAGGGCCATGTAGGCGGCGAACCTGCCCGGGGCGACGTGCGACTCGGTGAGCGCCTTTGCGCGCGACGGATAGATCGCCAGCGTGACGCGGACGCCGTCGGCCTGGGCGTCCTGAATCGCGGCCGCCAGTGTTTCCCGGGCCTCGATCGTCGTCGGGTGCGCCGAGTCCCAGAGCAGCGTGATTCGGTTCTCCGTCAGCCCGACGTCTTTCATCTCGTCGTAGAAGCGGGCTGCGACCTCCGGCGAGGCCTTCGGATGGTCGTCCGCCGCGCCCACGCGGATGTCGGCCGCTGCGGCGGGTGCGAAAAACAGCGCGGGGAGCGCACAGAGAAGCGTCAGCCTCGCGGCCGCTGGCAATCCATTCCGCATAAGACCCTCCATCAGGATTGCAGAACGGTCAGGACGGCGTCCAGAACCTTCCCCGCGCCGAAGCGGACGGGATCGTCGGTCGGCAGGCCGGTCTCCTTCTCGACGCCGACGACTGCGGCGCGGGCCTCCTCTTCTCCGAGGTCGCGCGTGTTGAGAGCGATCGCCGCGACCCGCGCGGGGCGCGACGGAAGCGACACGCGCTCGTGCAGCTCGACGATCTCGCGGAGCGGCGGCAGCGGGTAGCCCGGGTAGCCCTCGATCTCCGTCGCCCCCGCAACGTGGCAGAGCACGTACGCGTGCGGCGCCGACCCGTGCATGAGGCCGAGCGTGACACCCGAGTAGGCGGGGTGAGCGAGCGAGCCCTGGCCCTCGACGAAGAGCAGCTTTCCCCCACGCTCCGCGCCTTCGACGACGAGCCGCTCGGCCGCCCCGGCGATGAAGTCGGCGACGACCGCGTCGATCGCGATGCCCCAGCCCGCGATCGCGACGCCCGTCTGTCCGGTCGGGACGAACTGCGACTCGAGGCCGCGTGCGCGGGCCTCGCGGTCGAGCTCGATCGCGACGGTCTTCTTGCCGATCGCGCAGTCGGAGCCGACGGTGAGCACGGTCTTGGCCGAAAGCTTGAGGTTCTCGCCGGTCGGCACGTTGAGATCCGGCGGCGGCTTGCGTAAGTCGCGGAGCTCGACCCCGTGGCGGGTCGCCAGCTCCACGAGCTCGGGGTCATCGGAGATGAACTCGTGCAGCCCACTCTCGACGTCGAGGCCAGCCGCGATCGAGTCCTTCAGCAGGTCGCGCCAGGCCGCCGGAAAGCGGCCGCCCTGGGTGGCGACCCCGACCAGCGCCGTCGTCGGCCCGTAAGGCATTGCATCCGCGACCGTGCCCACGACCGGAATGCCCTTGTGGCTCTCGCCGGGCCGCTGCGAGTCGAGGATTGCGACCGTCGGGTGCGGGCTGTAGTCGACGACGCCGCGCATCGTCTTCCCGTAGTGGGGGTCACCCGACTGGCCCTCAGCGAGGATTAGGTACCGCTTCTCTGACACCTTTTTCGGCGGAGCCGAAAAAGTGAGCGCTGCACAGCAGCGCGAACCACAGGCGTCCGCGTCGATGATGGGTCACGCCGAGGTCACCGCCCGGACCCCGAGCCCTGGGCTCTCCGAAGGAAGCTGGACGCCGTCGACGAGCTCGACGCCCGGCCACGGGTCGTGGCGGAGCAGCAGGTTGCCGTCGAGGTCGACGTGGTCGCAGAGGCTGGCGATCTGCGCGCCGGCAGCGATCGCGAGCCCCGACTCGTTCATGCAGCCGAGCATGACGCCGAGCCCGAGCGCCCGCGCGACGTGGACGACCCTGATTGCCTCGCGGATGCCACCCGACTTCGCGAGCTTGATGTTCACGCCGTGCGCGCGCTCCGCGCACAGAGGGACATCGGCCGCGACGTGGCAGTCCTCGTCGACGAAGATCGGAAGCGGCGAGCCCTCCTTCAGCGCCGGGCCGTCTGGGTCGCGGGCCGGAAGAGGCTGCTCGCAGTATTCGACCCCGAGCAGATCGAGTTGGGCCAACGCTTCCAGCGCCTCGTCCAGCGACCAGGCCTCGTTCACGTCGACCATCAGCGGAGCGTTGCTGACGCCCCGCACCGCGCGGACCCGCTCGACGTCGAGCCCGTCACGGCCGCCGAGCTTCAGCTTCAGCCGCTTGAACCGGCCTGCAACAGCCTCGGTTCGCCTGGCCATGTCGTCCGGGTCGCCGAGCCAGATCGTCCACGAGGTCGGCGGCCCCGCGCGGCGCAGGCCGAGAAGCCGCCAGACGGGCAGGTCGGCGAGTTTGCCCTGGAGGTCGTGCAGTGCCGCGTCGATCCCCGCGCGGGCTGCGGGCTCCTCCGAAGGCAGCCGCGACTCGATCTCCTCGAGTGCCCACGGATCGTCGCCAAGCAGGTCCGCGTGTGCCTCGAGATACGCGATCGCCGAAGCGGCCGACTGGCCGTAGCGCTCGGTCGGAGCCGCCTCCCCGTAACCGGTGACGCCGTCGTGCTCGACCTCGACGTAGACGACGTCCGCTGTGTCCTGCGCGCTCCGCGAGATAACGAAGGTCTCGGCCAGCTCGAGTGTCGCGATCCGGGCGGAGAGCCTCATCGCCGCACCCTATCTCGGCCCGATATTGAAATCTCGGTCATCGCCGGTACTCTCCGATTGGCGTAAGCAAGCAGAGGGGGGAATGGGATGAACGGAAAGATCGCGCGGCGCGTGTCGCTGCTCGCCGTCCTGGCGACGGCGGCCTTCGCTGCGTTCCAGGTCTCGACGGCCACGGCGGCCGGCCCGAGCCTCCAGACGTCGTGGCTGTGCAACTCAGCTGAATACAGCAGCTTCAGCAGCCTGAGCCACATCGCGGCGCCGGGGTTCTCGACAGCCCGCGGCGGCGAGTCCCGCGAGCCCGCGCTCGACCAGACGCTGGACACCGGCGACACGACGCGCGCGTACGACCGGCACTTCGCTGTGACGGTGCCTGTCTGGGTTCACGTGCTCACACCCGACGGAACCACCGGGAACGTGTCGCAGGCGATCATCAACGACCAGATCGGGGTCCTGAACAACACGTTCGCCGGCGGCGAGGGCGGAGCCCGCACCGGGTTCAGGTTCACGCTCGCGGGCGTAGACCGGACGGAGAACGCCGACTGGTACAACGCGGGCATCAACGGCGCCGAGCGCGCGATGAAGCGTGCGCTGCACAGAGGCGGGCCGGAGACGCTCAACCTGTACCTGGCGACCGCGAGCGACTTCCTCGGCTGGGCGTATCTGCCGAAGGTCGTCACGCAGGGGAATGCGTTCCTGGACGGCGTCGTCATCGACTGGGAGTCGCTGCGCGGCGCGTCGACCAGGTACGAAGGCCGATTCGACCAGGGCGAGACGGCGACGCACGAGGTCGGCCACTGGCTGAACCTCGAGCACACGTTCTTCCGCGGCTGCAACGGTCGGGGCGACTACGTGGACGACACGCCGTACGAGGCGACTCCGACCTCGGGCTGCCCCGAGGGGAAGGACACCTGCACGGCTCCGGGCCTCGACCCGATCCACAACTACATGGACTACTCGTTCGACTCCTGCTACACGGAGTTCACGACCGGCCAGGCTGCACGCATGCAAGAAGCCTGGCTGACGTTCCGCGCTCAGTAGAGAAACCGGGGACCGGGCGCGTCGCATTCGCGCCCGGTCCCCGATCCTTCTAAGCGGCCACGTCGAGGACCGGCTCGAGAACCTCGTCCTTCGCACGTGCCGGCGACGGTACGAGGAAGGCCAGCACCGACCCGATGCCGACAATCGCCCCTCCGACCCACACCGCGGGCCGCAGCCCGTCGACGAAGTCCTGGGGCGAGAGGTAGCCGCCGTAGTGCGCGAAGATCGACGCGAGAACGGCCACTCCGAACACGCCGCCGAGCTCGCGGATCGCATTTGCAGCGCCTGAGGCTTGCCCCTCCTCCTCGCGCCGGACCGCGCTGAGCACGACGTTCGCGACCGGGGCGAAGAAGAGCGCCATCCCGATGCCCGAGATGAAGAACGGGATCACGACCTCGCTGTACGGCGTCGTCGGTGTCGTCACCGTCGAGATCCACGCCAGGCCGATCGCCTGCAGCGCGAGCCCGACGCCCATGATCCGCTGACCGCCAATCCGGTCGGAGAGCGCACCGGCGATCGGCGCGATGAAGATCGGCATCGCCGTCCACGGGAGGATCCGGATCCCCGCCTGGAGCGGCGAGTAGCCCTGCACGGTTTGGAAGAACTGCGCGAGGAGGAAGATCGAGCCGAACATCCCGAAGAACATGAACAGCGACGAGACGTTCGTGAGCGCGAATGCGCGGTTGCGGAAGAAGCGCATCGGCAGCATCGGCGCTGGCGCCCTCAGCTCCCAGACCACGAAGAGCGCGAGGGCAATCAACCCGGCCACGAACGAGCCGACGATCTCCGCCGAGCCCCAGCCGACCGAGTTGGCGCGCACGAGGCCCCACACGATTCCGAACAGGCCCACGCTGGCGAGCCCGAGCCCGACGAGGTCGAACCGGCCGGCCGGACCGTATGACTCACGCACGCGTAGGAACGCGAGCGGCGCCAGGATCAGTCCGATCGGCACATTGAGCCAGAAGATCCACTGCCAGGAGATTCCCTCGACGACCGCGCCGCCGATCAGCGGTCCCATCGCGACCGCGAGGCCGCCGATCCCACCCCAGGCGCCGAGCGCGAGGCCGCGGCGCTCGGGTGGAACGGCTGCGGAGAGGATCGTGAGCGTGAGCGGCGTCACGATCGCGCCGCCGACGCCCTGAGCCGCCCGGGCCAGGTCGAGAGCGGTCGCGCTCGGTGCGAGCGCGGCTGCGGCGGAGGACAGCGTGAAGATCCCAAGGCCGACCGAGAACATCAGCCGCCGGCCGAAACGGTCGCCGAGCGCTGCTCCGGTCAGGAGCAGCACCGCGAACGTCAGCGTGTAGGCGTTCACCGTCCACTCGAGCTGGGACAGCGACGCGTGCAGGTCTTGGCGGATCACCGGCAGCGCCGTGGTCACGACGAGGTTGTCGAGCGTGACCATGAAGAGCGCGACCGAGGTGATCGCGAATGTCCAGATCGTGTTGCTCCGTGTGCTCATCTCTCCCTCCATAGTTCGTGATTAGTCACTTACTCAGCGGTGAAAAAAAAGAGAACGCCCGTCACGACCTGAGTCCCTCGAGCAGGCGCTGCGCCCAGGGCTCGCGCGGCTGCTCGAGCCCCATCGACGCCATGACGTTGAGCAGCATCCCCGCCGCGAAGAACCGACTGATGTCCTGCGTCGGTAGGTCGCCGGCGACGTGTTCGACGTAGCTGACGAGGTCGCTGTAGCCGTCGCGAACGACGGCTTCGATCTCCGGGTCGCCGCATGCGGCGTACGCCTGCATCTGCGAGCGCAGCCGGATCCTGTCCTGTACGAGCTGCTCGTGGTACACAGCGCCCATCGCGTCGAGCGCCTCGCCCCCGCGCTTCCCTTCCGCGGCGTGCTGGAAGGTCTCGAGCGTCTCGCGAAAGCAGCGCGCGACGACGGCGATGAAGAGCTGCTTCTTCGTGCCGAAGAGCCGGAAGACGTACGGCTGCGAGATGCCCGCCTTGGCGGCGATCACCTCGGTCGACGCGCCGTCGAGCCCGTGCTCGGCGAACTCGACGTATGCCGAGTCGAGCACGGACTCGCGACGCTCCTCCGCTGACTTCCTCTTGGCCGTGGTTGCCATGGAAGTAAGTTAGCACTCACTTCCTTCACCGTCAAGGCACCCCTTGCGTCGAGCGCAGCGAGGTGTTTCCTCTACGAGGCGTAGCCCTCTGTCACCTCGCCTTTGTGCGCGGCAAAAGCACCCAGGACCTCCTCCTTTTCCTGGGCAGGCACCTCGAAATGGTCGAGCGTGCGCGCCAGTTCGGCGGCGACCTCATCGAACTCATCGGGAGAGATCTTCAGTTCGCGATGGGCTTCCTCCAGGCCGAGAGCAGTACGGCCGGGTCGCGTTGCTGCGTAATCCTGCGGCCCGCCGGCGACGTCGCACACCCACAGGGTGCGCATGAACTTCAGGCCGGGAAGCCGAGCGAGGCTGTTGGTGTGCCATTCGCGGAGCTCTCGGTTCTCCGAGTTCTGGCCGACGATCGGATTGCGGACGATCGCTTCGCTGAAGTGGTCGACCACCGCTGCGATGGCAAATGCGCCACCGAGCCGCTCGTAGAGACTCGATTCCGCCACTTTCCACCTCCTGGATGGATTTAGAAGGACTGCCGATAGTACCCCGAAGCGTCCGGCTCGGTTTGCACGCCGGATTTCGGCTATGCCTGTCGACCGAGAAGACCGCGGGTGGCAGCGCAGCCCAGGGAGGCGAACCGACGGCGGGCTAGACTGACGACTCCGCGCCTGTAGCTCAGGGGATAGAGCGCGCGCCTCCGGAGCGCGAGGTCGCAGGTTCGATTCCTGCCAGGCGCATAGCGACCCGGTTAGTGTCACGGCGGGCCAGGCGGGTGCAGGACGGGCCAGAATCCCACTCCAGCAGAGGGTTGCGCAGTGGCTTCGGCGCGTTGATAGCCGCAGCCGTGCGGGTTCGCAAAAGGGCCGTTTTGGGGGCGTTGTGCCCCGGTTTTGAGTCACGACCGGGCCGTGTCTCAGGACTGCCGCAGGCGACCGCGGGCGATCGGCACGATGCGGGCGCGGCGGGGCTACTCCCTCGCCGCCACGGCCCCCGGGCGTTTGCAGCGTCGCGGGGGCCAACAATTGGGGGGCGCGGGTCGAAGGCCGCGGCCCTTCCCATCGCCCCCAGCTCGAGCACGCCGAGACTAAGACGCCGGCGCCGGCGCCGGCGCGACAAGATGGCCGTTCGGGCCATGCCCGAGCGCAGCGCTAGCGTTCGCGCTCCGGATGCAGCACATCCGGCGTGGGAGTCACGTTGGAGAGACCAGGCCCCGTCATTCCGCTCGTGAGGCTCTGGGAACCCCGAATCGTCTCCCGATCGTCCTGCAAGCGCTGAGCCTCGGCGGTCGTCTCGGGGTCGGCATCCGCAGCGGGCCTTCTCAACCAGTCGATGATCCTTCGTGCGGTACTCATCACGTTGCAAGATCGTAGCTCTTGGGGGCGCGGGTCGAAGGCCGCGCGGGTTCCGCCATCACGGTAGGTATCGGAAGCGACGCCCTTCGCCATAGTCTCGAGCTATCTGAGGCGGACGAAGCGCTCCGAAATGCAGAGGAAGCCGACGAAGAATCCGGACGGCACGTTCCCGGCGACCTCGAACCGCCCGAGAACAACGCGGATCGGCGTGTCGGCCGGAAGGGCCGCACGACCGGAGAACTCGCCCGACCAGCCTCGCCCGGGCGGAAGCAGTCGTGGGAGGGCGGGGCTGAAGCGCTCGGCAAACGTGCGTGGCTTGGCCGCTCCCGCCTCGACGCGCTCGAGTACCTCTCGGAAAGACGAGGTCCGAAACGGCTCGAGACCGAAGTACGTCCCGCCTGGGACATGCGGCCGCATGACGAAGAGGGTCACGCTGGTCCTGTTTCGGAACGAGACGTCTACTCGCCAGCGCCCCTCCTCGACGACCAGCCGGCGCGTCGCGATCGGAAGCGGATCCGCACGCGTGCCGCAATTCTCGTGCCAATTCAGCGTCGCCGTCTGCGGACGAGCGACCTCCCCGGAGCTGCTCGACCCACAGCCAAGGGCAAGCAGGACGAGGCCGCCGACAGCGAGAAGCGGTCTGGTTCGGATCACGCACTCGCAAGCTTGACTGCCTTCGTCGAGGGGCGTACCGTCGAAGGGCAGTCGGCGCAGGAGGACGGGTTGCTCCGCGCGGCCCTTCCCACGCCCCGCGCTCAGCAGTGCGGCTCACGCTACGCCCCGAGCTCGCCGCCGGCTAGACGCTGTTTCGGCCATGGCCCGCAAGGTCGCCCTCGCCTCCTCATAGGCGCCGCCTGTGAGCGCGACGAGGCAGGCAGCGGCCAGGGCAGCCTCCTCGATCGTCACGTCGGGCTGCTCCTCGAGGAGGCAAACAAGCCAGCGCGCGGCGACGCGCGGTGGTCGCGCGCGTTAGCCCTGCTTCAGCGGTTCTTCCGCGAGTTGACCTGCACCAAATCCGAAGCCAAAGGCCAGGCTGTATGCAACAAGCCCCATAGCATCGAGGGCCTTCTTGTTGTTCTCGTCGGAGAGGAACCCGCCAAATCCCAATGTGACGACGATCGCCGATATCAACAAGCCCACAGCGAGATAGCCCACCCACCCACCGATCGAGGAAGACGTGCCGAACGTTCGATACCTCGGCCCCGGGCCACGCTTGAAGCGCGCAATGATCGTCGGATACATCAGACCGAGAAATGCGCCGCCGATGGCGACGAGGTACATGTAGAGCACGAACCGTTAGTGCTGGTTTCCACGCCTCGACCTCCGTTCTTTCGGCGCTTGCTGGAACACGAGCCCTTGCCCTCTGAGCGTCACAGACGCCGGGCGGAGTATCTCGCAGCACCCGTCGCTTGCGCTTGCCGTCTCAGCACCCGCGCCCTCACCGAGCTTCTCGAGCGCGTTGACGAGGCTCAGCTGCGGAAGTTCTTTGGCAGCGGCCAGCGCCGAAAGCACGTTCCCGCTCGCAACGTCGACCTGTACACCGCCACCCGCCACTACTTCGGCTGGTACGCCTGGAACGTGCTCGAACTCGACGCACGCGATATCGCGCTCCACTTCGGCCATCAAGACGGCGGCGAACTCGTGCGCAAGCTGTACGGGCACCCCGACGCGCGTCTCGCCCGCGAGCGCGTTCGCGAAGCGTTCCGTCAGGCGCC
Source organism: uncultured Actinomycetes bacterium (assembly GCA_963794605.1). Lineage (GTDB taxonomy): Bacteria > Actinomycetota > Thermoleophilia > Gaiellales > Gaiellaceae > VAXT01. Next base: position 123,022 of record CAWCEN010000003.1, on the reverse strand, counting down.
GCCCATGCCCGTGCCGCTCGTCGCCGCAGGTCGCTGAAGGACCTAAGCTTCACGGCGATGAGCGGCTTCGGCCAGCCGGAACCTGGATCGTCGGCTTCACACTGCCCTTGAGTGTCTTCGACTGAGCTGCCCGCAACGGGCCCGCAAAGCCAGCATGTCTAAGATCCCAGCGAGCTTTGCGATGCCGATGGTCAGCGTCAACGGTGCCGAGCTCTACCACGAGGTCCGCGGCAGCGGCCCGCCTGTTCTTTTGATCATGGGGGCGACCGGCGACGGCGGTCATTTCGACACACTCGCCGATCTTCTGGCCGACGAGTTCACGCTCATCACTTACGACCGGCGTGGGAACGGCCGGAGTCCGGCTCCGGCAGGGTGGACGACGACGTCGGCTGAGGAGCAGGCCGATGATGCGGCGGCCCTGGTCGATTCGTTGGCGGTCGGCCCGCTGGCGGTCTTCGGAACGAGCAGCGGCGGGAACTTCGCGCTCTGGATGTTGACCCGCCACCCCGCGATGGTGCGCGGTGCCGTCCTGCACGAACCAGGGGTGTACGCGGTCCTCGACGACTTCGACGTGGTCCGATCCCCACTGCAAGGAGTCGTCCGGCAGTCGATGGCCGAAGGCGGACCTCACTTGGCGGTGGAGCGGTTCTGGCAATACATCTGCGGAGACGACGCGTGGATACAGCTTCCCCCCGCGCTCCGGGAACGGCTCTGTGCCAGCGCCAGCACTCTCTTCGACGTCGAGCTCGGCACCTATGAGAGGTCCCTGCCAGATGACCAGGCGCTAGTCGCCATCGCCGTGCCTGTGCTGCTGGTCGTGAGCGCGGACAGCCACGACTTCTTCGCCGAGGTCGCCGGGCGGCTCAGCAAGCGACTCGGCGCAGATGTAGTGACCACGCCGGGCAGGCACGGGGCCTACCACGACCGCCCCAAGGAACTCGCCGAGACGATACGGCCGTTCCTGCGCGAAGTCTCGGTCGTGAACGGCAGGCCGACGAGTAGGTGCATCGGCGTGAGTCACGCGCTGAGTCACGACCCCTCGTTTTGCAGGGATTCGTTCCTATCAGGCGCATGATCTCCCCGTTAGCAGCGATTTCGTCTGGGGCTGGCGGGAACGATTCAAGCGCGACCATCGCAGCAAGCCAGTACAGAATCCGTCGCCTGGTGATGTTGTCAGCCTCACGCCCATCGGGGTGTTTCGGGGAGGGGGCGGCCTCTCTGGGTCCAGGCTTCTCGCAAAACGTACGGCCTGTGCGAAACAGGGCGGCCTGCCGTTTGAAGAAGACCGTGCCTCGGTAAGAAAAAAGGAGAGCCGGGGTGTTTGGTGTGCGCCGACCACCCCGCTGGGCGAAAAGGGGGGTTAGCAGCGACCCCCCGTACGACGCCGGTCTTCCTGCGGCGGGTCAGCCGAGCGAGCATAGAAGAGGGCCGGTGGCGGCGGTCAAGCCCTCGGGTATTGCAGGGGCCCGGGCCCGCCCCCGTAAGGGAACGCCTTGCCGCAACAAGTTAACGGCTGGATGGGTGACGAAGAGGCTTAAACGAGCTCCGAAAAGGAAATCGAGGAGCAGGACTAGGCGTAGACTCGCTCCATGCGGTACCGCGATCTGAAGCGCCCGACGTTCAGGAGCCGCGCCGCGCACAACCTCAAGCAGGTAGCGAGATGGCTCGACCCACGCCGGGAGCCTAAGAAGTCAGATGAGGTCGACCCCTGGCAACGCGGAGAACCTTGGGATCTGATGAGGCCCCCGTCCGACAGGGACTCCTTTAAGTAGGAACGACGCGCTCAACTAGGGGCGGCGTCCGTCTCGAAGAGTTGTGGCGTGGAGACCCGCTTGCCACCCATCGGCGAAACACACGATTGCGGCCCGTCGAGAAAAAAAGACGCGAAAGGCTGGAGAGGGGTTCCCAAGCACCACTGTCTTCGAAGACACCCCCTCCCCCGCGGAGCTCACCGGCTCTAGCCCACTGTCCAATCCCTGTGCTGCGTCGGGAGATCGAGCGGCTGAGGGACACCGCGTAAAACCAGCGGGGCGCCGCGGCAGTAGAGAGGAATAGGGAGAGCTGGGGCGTCTTATGTCCGGCCCGCCTTGCGGCCAGGAGGCCGGACCCAGCGAGGACGGGAATGCTGGGACGCCCCAGCTCTCCAAAGAGTTGCGGAGCCTCGGAGTGGTTGAAGCGATCTCGATGGAGGCGTACCCTGTTTTGTACTGCGGCTATGACTCCGCGGAGAGGCCTGCCTCTTCCCCCGCCGACCTGCGGAGCGCTTCGAGCTAGAGGGGCCGCGCACACTGCCTGCTTGGCGCACGCGCGACCCCTCTAGCTCATCTACTCAGCGGCGGCCGAATCGGACTTCCCCCAGCTAGGGGAACAAAAGCCCCATAAGCTTGTTGGGCCGTCGCGGCCCCGAGGGAGGAGGAGCCTCGACCTCGCAGGGCCATCCGTACGCGGTCTTCCAACGGGCAATGAAGCGGCGGAACGTGCTCTCCGCGATGGCCGCCGCGAAAGACGTGCCGCAGCTCAGCCTCGCGGACGCGCTCGAACTGACCGTGCTCGTCGCCCGGAGGGATCCCCGCCGTCACCAGCGGGTCGCGGCCCGCTGGCTCCTGCGCTACCTCGAGGAGGATCCTCACGCGACGATCGAGGAAGCCGCTCTGGCCGCGTCAACCCTGATCGCACTGACCGGCGTCGCTCACCAGGAGGCCGGACGAGGGGTGAGTCGAGCGCAAGCTCAAAAAACGGCTCTCTTCCTCGACTGGCACCTCCTGGTCCGCGCTAGCCGGCTTCCCAGTAGAACTCCTCCCGCGCAAGCATGGGCGTCCCGTCAAGGAGTGGCCCCCAGACGCTGAACGTGGACGAGCTGGTTGGGTCGTCGACGAGGTCGCGGACGAGCCCTTCGATGCCCGGGCCTTCGAAGACAAAGACCATTACCTCCTCGGCGAGGAAGACACTGTGCCGCCCAAAACCGGCCTCGTCGAGCCCGTAAGGCGCGCCTCCGGCGAGGATCTGACGCGCCCGCTCGCCGGAGCCTGGTCGGAGCCTGGCGACGACCGCCAGGCGCTCAGTCACGTCACCGCTGCCCGCGGATACTTGTTCCTCGGCTTCGTCGCTGCTATCCGACATTTCGGATGACTCCCTTCGACTGTCGGTCTCTTACCAGGGTAGAGGCGAATGGCCGCAGCCGGGGTGTCCGGTCAACTTCCTCTAAGGAATCCGGCTCAAGACGTGTGATGCACCTCGATCCTTCCGCCGCACGGGTCGCCCACACCTTCGAGCCGGCAGCGATCCTGGTCCCTCGCCCGCACCAGCTTGCGTGTCTTCTGCCAGGGCGCTGAGTGCAACACCTTGCGATACGGATCCTGATCCCGCTCTCTGTTCCTGGCCGGCCCGCAGATCGGGCAATCGGCTGTGCTTGGAGGTCGGCGTGTAGCGGTGACCGCGGCTGCACATCATCGGCGAGCCTCGCTCGATCGTCGGCGTTCGCAAGGGTGGCGCTCCGGTCGATCCCGCCAACTGCGCGTGCCTCTGCCGGCTGCATCACGAAGACGTCGAGCATGGGCGGCTCGAGCACGACCGTCCGGCCCCGCGCGAGGACGCGCCGATTCCTGGGTCGCTAGGCTGTCGGTGACCGATCGTGCGCGTCGCAGGGATCGAAGAATTCGGTGGCGGTGTGACTGTGCTGGAGGTGCCTGACGCTCGCGCACCGCGCACCGGCGAAGTTCTGATCGAGGTCAAGGCCGCCGGTGTCGGCAGTTGGGATGAGTTCGCCCGGACTGGCCGTTGGGATCTGGGACGAGGGCCGCCGATGGCGCTCGGCGTCGAGGCGGCAGGGGTGGTTGCGGCCGTGGGTGCCGGGTTCGAGGGGTGGTCGATCGGGAATCCGGTGTTCACCCATCCGCTCCCACTCGCGGAGCAAGGATGCTGGGCGCCGTGGCTCGTGGCCGAGGCCGCCTTGCTCGCCCCCAAACCGGCGGAGATTTCGTGGACGCATGCCGCTGCGTTCCCGGTCCCGGCACTGACCGCGGTTCAGGTGCTGGACGAAGGCCTGCGCGTGAACCGCGGCGAGCGGCTGCTCGTGAACGGAGCGGGCGGAGCCACCGGAACGTTGATCGTCTCGATGGCAGCTCTTCGCGGTGTCGAGGTGATCGCGACGGCGGGACCGAGGAGTCGCGAGCGGGTAATCGGTTCCGGAGCCACGACGGTGATCGACTACCACGACCCGGACTGGACGGCTCAGGTCGTGGCGGCGACTGCCGGCCATGGTGTCGATGCCGCTGCCAACGCGGCGCCCGACGGTGCCGCGGTCGCGCTCGCGGCGGTTCGAGACGGCGGTCGTCTGGTCACGATCACTTCCGACCCGCCCGACAGCGAGCGAGGAATCGAAGTCGTCTCGCTGTACGTGCGCCCCGACGGGGAGCAGCTCGCGGGCGCCGGTCAAGATTTAGCCACCGGACGCCTCGACTTCGAGCTTGGCGCGTCTTTCCCCTTCGCGGAGGCCGACGCGGCACTCACTCGCGCCGTTGCAGGAGGCGGAGCCGTTGCGCTCGAGGTCTAGCTCCTCTGCGCCTTCGGGAAACACGCGAGAGCGCCTCTCGCCCAACGCACGGTCACGGTCACGTAGCCCTTCGCCCCTTCGGGTGACATTTCCGAACGCTCGCGCAGCCGACGCTGCGGATTACCGGTGAGCGCGGCGGGGAACCTATGGTGAGATGAAGAACCCGCCGCAGGGTTACACGCGCGTCTGCCCGTACTTGCTCTACGAGGACGCATCGAGCGCGGTCGAGTATCTGACGACGACGTTCGGCTTCGTTCAGCGCCTGGCACAGACAGGCGCCGCCGGGCGGATGCACAGGGAGCTGGTGCTGGGCGAAGATGGATTGGTGATGCTCGGCCAGGCCGGAGAGAGCTTCAAGAGCCCGAAGCGGCTCGACGCGTATCCGCCGGTACTGATTCATTTCTACGTCGACGACGTCGATGCTCTTCATGAGCGGGCTAGCGCTGCTGGCGCCGACTTAACCGACCTGGAGACGGCGCCCGTCGGCGACCGCCGGTTTACGGCGACCGATCCCGAAGGCCAGGTGTGGGTGTTCGCGCAGCGCGTCAAGTGACGCTCCCGCACCTGGCCCAGGGGCGGCAACCCCGACGGTCATCCTCCGTGCGAGCGGATCAGGTCTACGAGCTCCTCATCCCCGTTCTCTCGTGCCGTCGAGTCCGGCGTCTCTCCGCCCGCCGATGGGTCCGCTCCTGCCTCTAGAAGGATGCGCGCCAGCGGCACTGACCGCACGACCGCTGCCGTCCCGAGCGGTGTTACTTGGGCGAACGAGGCATCCGAGACGCGGTCGAGGCAGGTGAGTCCTCCTCATGTACCCGCCCTGGATCCTTGCGGGCCTGGGCTTATCGCTTGGCTTGTGCGCGGCGCGCGCCGGACGGAGCCGCGCGCCGCGCGGTGGTGCGTTCAGCGTGGCTCGGTGTGGTCGACGGGAGTGCCGAGGCCGTTGGCGAGCGGGTCGCCAGGGTATTGGTAGAACCTACCGGGCTGTGAGGTCTCGACCCCGTAGCCGATGCCGAGTGCCTCGAGGGCCTCGCGGACCGCGCCGAGCGTAGGCCAGTCAAAGTTCTCGAAGCCAACGTCGTTGGGCGGGCCGATCTCCTTGCCCAGTTCACCTTGTGCGAAGCGTACGAGCGCGCGATGGACAGCCTCGGTGCCCATCGCCTCCGCGCAGAGGCGGGCGCCGAAGTCGTCGCCGCGGCGGGCGAAGGCGCTGACGCCGATCAGGTAGAGGCTGATCTCGATGGTCTCGATGACCTCGAGGGTCTCGAACACGCCGATGCCGCCGTTGTCGAGGGCTGCATCGGGAAACCAGTACCTGGTCGTTAGTGGCTTGCCGCCGGCTTCCTTCAGTGCCTCCACGTGGAGGTATTCCTGAGTGACGCCGTTGCGCAAGACGGGAAGGAACGCTTCCGAAGGGGTGCCGGGTGCGTTCTCGATCGCGGCGGACACGAGCGTCACGCCGAGCTGTTCCTCGGTGACGAGGAAGTCGAGCACCTCGCGCATGCTCTCGTCGTCGCCGAGCGACCCTGTTCGTTCTGCTTGGCTGACGATGTTTGATGCGGACATCTGTGACCTCCAGTGAGTTGGGGATGTAGTGCGATCAAGGGTCGCGCGTTGGGCGGCCTGTCGCGTCTGTGGGGGCCCGGGTCGGTGCCCTAGCCTGCGGTGCCGACCGCCCGGCGGGTGCTGCTGGGCCTAGATAACGACGTATGTTCCAGGCGGTGCGTGGGTGATGAGTCTGGAGGCTTCCGCTCCTGCGGTCCCGGCGCCGAATCAGTCGCAGCCTAGGCGCCTGTTTCCAACCGGCGATGCTGCGGTTCTGCGCACAGGAGTGTGAATGCTCTCCTCAGCGCCGGATCGCCCTCGGCCTCAGTCAGCACAGCACAGAGAGCCTCACGTTCCTCGTCGCTGAGGACTTTCTCAGAGCCCGCTTTGCCTTCGACCACTGCGCCTCTAATCGACATGGCGAGGTTGGCCAAGCCCTTCTCTTCAAGCCTCCGCGCGAATTCCCCGACTTGTTCCGGGGCTCGTAGAACGAAGGAGCGATCCCGCCATCGCACGGTCAGCAAAGTGTCGGCCCCGGGATTCATACCTGTCCTCGTGTGGGTGTGCGAAGTCTTCCAAACGGCTCCTGGCGCGTCGTGGCACACGAGCGAGTGGTGCGGAGCTTAAGCCGCGTCTCTGAGGTCGGCGAGCCGGTAGTCGACGCCACGCCACGCGGCGTAGGCGTAAGGGTGTTCGAAGGCGTCGAGCGCGTTGCCCCCGGGTTCGACGCTCAGTTCGAACTCGTCGTCAGTGCCGTCGTCGCGGACGAGAACCGCGACGGCGTTCGTGTCCTCTGACCAGAGGAGCGTCACCTGGATACCGGCATTCCTGCGCTTGGCAAGCACGACTCGGGCGGGACCGGCGGGGGTGTGATCGTGTGAGCTGTTCATCTCATTCCTCCCTGACGTTGTGCACCGAGCTTGCGTCACAAGAGCAGGAGCTCGCATCGAGCGGCGCCCGAGTCGACGCCCTAGTCCCGGGACCGAAGTCCCTAGGCCTTCGAGCTGCTGGTGGGTCGGCTAGACCGGCTGGGCTTCTCGTGCTTGGTTCGGAAGCACTCGCTGGAGCTCATTGCGCGAGCTGATCTCGAGCTTCGTGAACACCTTGTGCAGGTGGTACTCGACAGTCCGCGGGCTGATGAACAGCTGCCCGCCAATCTCGGGGTTCGAGTGGCCTTCGCGCGCAAGTTCGGCGATCTGGGTCTCCTGCGCGGTGAGCTGACCGCGTGTGTCTGCTGTGCGTTTGCGCACCGTCTCGCCGGTGGCCGCCAGCTCGCGGCGCGCGCGCTCGGCAAAAGCCTCGGCTCCCATGTCGCCGAGCATCCCGTGGGCGCGCCTCAGCTGCTCGCGCGCATCCACCCGTCGGTGCTCGCGGCGCAGCCACTCGCCGTAGAGCAGGTGGGCGCGAGCGAGCTCGAAGCGGATGCGGGTGCGGCCAAGCCGCTGGATCGCCTCACGGTAGAGGTACTCGGCGGCCTCGCCGTCGCTGAGCAGCGCTCGGGAGCGCGCCTCGATGCCCAGCGCCCAGTCGGTGCCGCTGGCGCGTGTCGACTCCGCCAGCCGCTTGAGGGCGTCGTCGGCGCCCTCAGCCCTTCCGCTGCGGGAGGCCGCCTCGATGAACTCGGGCACGATAAATGAGAACAGCGGGTCGTGCGGGTACGCCAGGACTTGCTGGGCCGCGGCGCGCGCGTCCTCGTACCGGCCGAGGCCGTTGTAGAGCATCGCGCTCGCCCACTCGATGTCGGAAAGCCCCAGTCCCTCGCCGCGGGCCACCACCTCCCTCGTGCTGGCCTCGATCACCTTGGACGTTTCGGCTTCGCGGCCGCACCAGGCGGCGAGCAACATGGCGCCGTAGGGCGCGAGGGAGCTCCCCGTTGCATCGATGATCGCCGCCAGCTCCTCGACCAGTGAGGCGGCCGCGGCCAACTCGCCGGCGAGCAGGAGGAGGGCGAGGCGTGTGGCGAGGGCGATGGGGAGCTCCGTGAGCGCACCGGCATCACGGGCGAGCTGGACCTGACGGGCGGAGAGCACGTCCCAAATCTCGTCATCCCTGAGATCCGTGGCGGCGACGTAACAGGCGAGCCAGAAACAGCGGATCGCCTCCTCGCTGGAGAGGCGCTCGCTCCGAAACGCGCTCAGCGCCTCCCTCAACACGGGTGCCCCTCTCCCATAGCCCTGGGTGGTCCGGAGCGCCAGGCCATCCAGCAAGAGATCGGCCGCGCGCAGGGGCTGCAATGACGGTGGCGCCGTGAGCGCCCCTTGCGCAACCTCCAGCACACCGCCGCCGCTGGCCAGACGGCCGGCGAAAGTCGCCGCGGCGAACGCGTCGAGATAGGTGTCGCGCGCGAGCCTTTGATCGAGCGGCTCGAGATGCTGGGCGGCCCTGAGCAGCAACGGCGGAGCGTCGCGGCCGCGACGCACCGCGAATGCGATCTGGGCGCCCAGCAGCTCGCCCTGGGCGCGACCCAGCTCGTCGAGCGGGCCCGCCTTGGCGGTGGCCAGCAGTTCCAGCGCGGCGTCGGAGGCCCCGGCTTGGTGCTTGGCCTGCGCTGCGGTCAATGCGCGCTGCGCGCGATGCGCCGGCTCGGTCGTCAGCATCGCCGCGCGTTCGAGGAACGCGGCGGCGGCGGCAAGGCCCCCGCGCGCCTGCGCTCGTCCGGCTGAGCGTTCCAGCTCCGCGGCAATCTCCTCGTCAGGCCCCACCGCCGCCTGGGCACGATGCCACGCTCGGCGGTCAGGATCGAGATCTGGATCGGTCACATCGGCCAGCGCGCGATGCACCTCCTGCAGGTCGCCCACGCCGCCCGCCCGGTAGGCCGCCGAGCGCACCAGCGGATGACGGAAACGCACCCGCGCACCGAACTCGATGAGCCCCGCGGCCTCGGCCGGCGCTGCCGCGTCGGCCCCGATCCCAAGCCGCTCGACCGCTCGCCACAACAAGGTCACGTCGCCGACCGGCTCGGCCGCCGCCGTGAGGAGGAGTCGTCGGGTCTCAACTGGGAGCGGTTGAAGCTGGCGGAGGAAGCTCTGCTCTATCTGGCTCGCGAGCGGCGACGCGTCGGGACGCGCGAATCCGCCCGCCAGCTCCGCCGGCGTCAGCCCGCGAGGCAACTCCAGCAGCGCCAGCGGGTTGCCGCGCGTCTCGGCGACGATCCGATCACGCACGCGCTCGTCCAGTCGCCCGGTCGCCGAGTCCAGCAGCGCGCGGGCATCACCGTCACTCAGACCCCCGACCACCTGCTCCGGGAGGCCAGCCAACTCATGTTCGCCGCTGGCTGCACGCACCGCGAACACCAGCCCGACCCGCTCCGCCAGTAGGCGGCGCGCAACGAACGCGAGCGTCTGCGCGGAGACTCGATCAAGCCACTGCGCGTCATCGACGAGGCAGACCAGCGGCTCTTCCTCGGCCACCTCGGCCAGCAGGCTGAGTACGGCCAGCCCGACGAGGAAGCGGTCCGGCGGCTCCCCCGTCCTCAGGCCAAACGCCGTGCCAAGCGCATCGCGCTGCGGACCCGGCAGCTGCTCCAGTCGGTCCAGCATCGGCGCGCACAGCTGCTGCAACCCAGCGAACGCGAGCTCCATCTCGGACTCAACGCCCGCCGCTCGCGCGAGGCGACATCCTGCCGCACGCTCCGACAGGTATTCCAACAAGGCGGTCTTCCCGAACCCCGCCTCGCCGCGTAGCACCAGCACCGCGCTCTGCCCGGCGTGAATTGACTCAAGCAGCCGATCAAGCTGCACACGCTCGGCAGAGCGGCCGCGCAACATCGCTCAACGACACCCGAGCAGGTGGCGAATCATCGGTCACCAGGATAGAACCCGGGCGCTAAAGCTGGGGGGCGAAATCGGCACTCGCGTATCGATGCTTTGTGAGGGCCAGGCGACCGTCAGGTGGCCGGGGAGTCTCCCGGCGGAACGACTCGGACCAGAGGTTCGACTAGTGCCTCTCGCCCGTGACTCCTAGAGGCGAGCGCCTCCCTGCGACCGCATGCTCGTTGTGTCCCGTTTTTCACATCTAACGAAAGGAGCGAGCATGACTCGCAGGTCCATCACCACTCTCGCCGGCGCAACCGCACTGGTCGTCGGCGCCCTGGCCGCCGCAGGCTGTAGCAGCAGCGGCGGCAGCAACGCGAACTCCCCGGCTCCGCCGAAGGCCGGGAACGGACAGTCGGCCACGATCGGCGTCGCGAATGAAAACGTCGGCAAGATTCTCGTCGACTCGAAGGGCCGTACGCTCTACCTGTTCGAGCGGGACTCGGGCACGAAGAGCACGTGCTCCGGCGCTTGCGCCGTCGAGTGGCCGCCCCTGCGGGTGACCGGCAAGCCGACGGTCGGCGGCGGTGCGAATGCTTCGGTCGTCGCGACCAGCGCCCGCTCGGACGGCAAGCCGCAGGTCACCTACAACGGCCACCCGCTCTACCTCTTCTCGGCCGACCAGAAGGCCGGCGACACAAACGGACAGGGCGTGAGCGCCTTCGGCGGCCTTTGGTACGTGCTGTCGTCGTCGGGCGACGAAATCACCACGCCCGCGGGCTCCGGTCGCGGGTTTGGCTACTAGGACGAGGCACGAGATGGGGCGGGAGCAGAGCACTCATCATGGCCAGCGTTAGCTTCAACAACGTTGCCAAGGTCTACCCAGACGGCACCCGCGCCGTCTGGGAGCTCGACTCGATGTCGAGGACGGAGAGGTCGTGGTGCTCGTGGACGTCCTCAAGTAGGTGAGGGTCGGAATGCACCTCCAAACCGCAGCTGACATGGCCCGATCGCTGCTCATCGCGGTCGCGCTCGCCCTACTGGTGGCGAAGTGGCTCGCCGACGTCTAGGCCGGTCGGCGCACATGCGCCCGTCGTGCGGAGCCAGAAGTGCCAAGCGTCACTCGCCCGAATGTCCCTGGAACCGCCCGCCCTCAGGGTGAGTGGACGCTAAAAAACCGGTCCGCGACGCACGTCGACACACGAATCCGCTCCGAGGTCCAGCTAAGCGGAGTTGCGCGCCGAAGAGGACGGCACTTTCCCGACGTGCGTCGGATCCTGCCTGACCGGTTTTCCTCTGCTTGACTCCCGGTCATTCACGCTGGCTGCCCAGCGAATACGCGATTTGCAGGAGCTTCACGTCAGATCTCGATCGTGAGCGGGAACACGGGCAGCAAACGATTGATTCTAAAGCAGCTCTCTGCGCCTAATCAGACAACGCAACATTTGGATTCACAGTCACTTCCAGAGACGGGAGCGACGGGACTCGAACCCGCGACCTCCGGCGTGACAGTTGGGCGTCGCGCCTTGCCGTTGATCGCCGCTAGTCGCCACTGATCGCCCTGATGGGGCATTTCTGCCTGTTCCGGTCGCCACCAGTTGTCGTTGGTCGCCACCGCTGCGTTCCGGAACCGTTCCATATGTGCCGCGGTCACAAATCGTGTGGAAATGTACATACAGGAGCAGAGCAATGCGGAGCAACGCGGAGCAACGCGGAGCAACCCTCGGACACCGAGCTTCTGCTCGGCGCGCGCACATCCTCGGTGCCGTTCGGCGTCTTCTACGAGCGGCACTTTCCTTCAGTGCTTGCCTTCTTTCGTCGCCGAGTGGCCGGGTCCGAGGAAGCGTTTGATCTAACGGCAGAGACATTCGCGCAGTGGCCATTTCCCTCCCCGTCGCGGTTTCCTCCCTCCATGAATGCGAAGCCTCTGAGGCTCCGGCTGCCGCCTGCGTCTCGAGCTCCCGGCGGCCAGCGTCGCGCGTCCGAGTCAAGACGGGCTTAGGGTTTCGATCCGGCGGCGTTCGTGGGTGTCGCGCCCGGACTCGTCGGACTTCACGTCGAGCTCCCAGTAGAGCTCGCCGTGCCGCGACTTGTAGCTCGGTAGCGCATCCGGCGGGAGGGCGAGCTCGAACTCGAACGACGTGCCCGCCGTCAGTTCGCCTTCGTGGAGTGGGCCGCTCGGGATGCTGATCGCGACCTCCGAGTAGTCCGCCGTCTCCTCTTTGTACTCGAGGATCGCCTCGAGGGCACGCGAGCCACCGCCCTCTCTCACGAGGATCGTTCCCTTGATCGTCTCGCCCGGCGTATAGCGCTCGCGATCGAGCTCGAGCTGAAACCGAGGGCTCATGGCAGAACGGAGAACTCGCTTCTCGCCTGTCGGTCGAGACCCCGGCTCCTGCGCCCGCGGGCCACGAGCTCCCATTTGAAGGAAAGGCACTCACCGCTATACGAGAAGGGCACGTCGGGCGGAATCGTGAAGCGAACGCTTTGCACCCCCGAGACGGTCTCGACCGGGCTCCAGGTCTCGTGCGCGACGTCGTCGCGGGTCAGCCGGGAGGTGGAGGTCGTGTCGTCGGTGTAACCCTGGTCCGTGTCCAGCTCGTCGTAGTACTCGGTGCACACGACGCCCACTTCGACGTCTACGAGCTTCCGAGCGCTGGAGATCGTGACCAGCGCCTCGACTTCTCCGCCGCGGCGCACTTCCTGGTCACTTGCTGCGATCTCGAGGCCGCGGGTCAGTCGTCTGCGCAACGCCTCCAGCGGGTGCACTTCGCGCCCCTTGCCGAATGAGAATTCGACCACGGGGGCCGAATGTACTCCTGTCCAACTATTCTCACAACCAGTGAGCACGTCCAGCAACACCGGCCCGCTCGGCCAATCGCGCGGCGTCGGCTTCGGCATCCTCATGTACATCGTCACGTTCGGCGTGTACAGCTTCTACTGGGTCTACAAGACCCAGGAAGAGATGAAGCAACACACAGGCGAGGGCCTCGGCGGGGTACTCGGCCTCGTCGTCTGGCTCCTTGTCAACCCCGTCACGGCGTTCGTGATTCCGTCAGAGATCGGGAAGATGTACAAGAAGGACGGCCAGGAGCCGCCGTTCAGCGGCTGGACAGGACTATGGCTCTTTCCGGGCGCGATCCTGCTCGTACCGGCAATCGTCTGGTTCGTGAAAGTACAACGAGCCCTCAACCGCTACTGGGAGGAGAAAACTCCCGCGCCTGGGGCCACCGCGTGATCGATGGCGCACAGCAACGCTGGAACGACGATGCGACATGATGCGGCCTTTCGTGCCGAGACTCGAGCGCGGCGCTAGGCGTGCTCGACGACTAGCGCCGAGTCATCGTCGAGGAACCGCGTCTCGACGACACGGAGCATCCCTGCCCGCGCCCAGCGGAATCGTGTCGCCCGCTTGAGGGAACCGCACAGACTGCCGATCCCCCGGACGTGGACCGCGCTCCATACTCGCTCATCGGCAAGTACGTGTTGGTGGGGATCACGCGCATCGACGCAGCCGGCTCGCTCCTCGCGAAGGGAGAGCGTCACGGTCGCATTACGTCGGTCGACGGTCACGCCGGGATCAAGGTCACGCTTGCCGATGGAGAGGTCCTCACTCTGCCCCCGAATCCAGACGAGTTCCGGGACGCGAAGCCCGGCATTTACCGCCTCCGCTCGACTGGCGAAGAGATCGTCGACCCTGACTTGACTACCGTCTGGACAATCCGCGAGCCGCCTGACGACCGCAGCTAGAGCCCGGCGTTCGGCCTCTAGGTTCGAGACTGGGGACCGAGCGGGCGTAGACCGAGCCTACCGCGCAGATTCGAAATCCACGGCGGCGGGAATCTGAATCGTGTTAGCCCCCAACGAGAGGAGGGTGGACATGAGACGTCTGCCCGTTGTTGCACTCTCTGCGGTAGTGCTGGTCGCGATTCCCACGATCGCAACCGCCAAGAACAGTCCCGGAAACGGGCATGGGAACGGGAGGGGGCCGAAGCCGATGAACCTCGTGGCCGGACCGACCACAGGTTCATCGGCCCCAGTCGCTTCGGGTGCATGACGTAGCTGGTTCCGGATTCACGCCGCGAGTGCACGGTCCCCAAGCGAAATGCTCGCCGCGCGCTCGGGGTTCCCTCGCCTGAGAATCGCCTCCATGCGGCCTGTGTGAAGCTGTCCGAATGCCGTCCGGGTACCTGCGGAGCCTGAACCCGCGCCTGCCGCTGCCCGTCTGGCTGCTCCAGGTCGGCGGGCTCATGAACTCGTTCGGGAACGGGCTCGCGCTGCCGTTCCTCGTCATCTACCTGCACAACGTGCGCGGGTTCTCGCTCGGCACCGCCGGGTTGATCGTCGCCGTCTCGTCGCTCGCGCAGCTCACCGCCGGAGTGCTTGCAGGGCCGCTGATCGACCGCGTCGGTGCACGGCCGACACTCGCGGGCGGGCTGGTGCTACAGGCGGTCGGCTACGGATTCCTGCCGCTCGTGCGCGAGCCCTGGGAGGCGTTCGTGCTGATCGCGATCGAGGGCGCGGGCAGCGCGGGCTTCTGGCCGAGCCAGTCGACGCTGATCTCGCGCCTGACTCCGGCCGCGCGGCGCCACGCGGCATTCGCGCAGCAGCGCGTGACGATGAACCTCGGGATCGGCCTCGGCGGCCTGACGGCGGGCTGGATCGCGGTCGTCGGCAATCCGACGACGTTCACCGTTCTCTTCGTGCTCGACGCGGTCACGTTCCTCGCATACGTCGGCGTGCTCGCGTTCGTTCCCGATCCCGGCGTCCCCGAGGACGAGGTCGGAGACACGCCTGCGACGTACGCTGCCGTGCTGCGGCACAAGACGTTCCTCGGCCTCTGGACGCTCAACTTCATGTTCGTCGCGGCCGGGTACTCGCTCTTCAACCTCCTCCCCGCCTTCGCGCGGGACCAGGCCGACCTCGGCGAGAAGCAGATCGGCGCGATCTTCTTCGTCAACACACTCGCGATCGTGCTCGCCCAGCTGCCGATCTCGCGCTGGATCGAGGGACGGCGACGGATGCGCGCCCTCGCGCTGATGCCCGCGCTCTGGGCCGTCGCCTGGCTGCTCGTCGACGCCGGCGGCTACTGGTTCACAGCCGGGACTGCGTTCGTGATCATCGCCTTCGCCGGGATTCTGCTCGGGGTGGGCGAGTGCTTCCACGGGCCGGCGCACCAGGCGCTTGTGTCCGACATCGGGTCGCCGCATCTGCGGGGGCGCTACTTCGCGGTGCACAGCCTTTCGTGGGGGCTCGCCGGCTTCGTGGGGCCGGCCCTAGGCGGCTTCATCCTCGCTGCCGCACCGTTCGCGCTCTGGCCACTTGCCTCACTGGTCTGCGTGATCGCCATGATCGGCGTGCTGCGCATCGAGCGCTACATCCCGACCCACCTGCAGCGCGTTCCGCACGAGGACGCGGTGGCGCCGACGCTGGCCGAGGCGCCCGGGTAGCGGCGTGTCGGTGGTGTTCGTCACCGGCATGTCCGGGACCGGGAAGTCCTCGGCACTCGTCGAGCTCGAGCGGCGGGGACACCGGGTCGTGGACACGGACTACGGCGGGTGGATCGCCGACGACGCCGAGCCCCTGTGGCGCGAGGACCGGATCATCCAGCTCCTCGACGAGCACACGGACGGTGTGCTCTTCCTCTCGGGCTGTGTCGCCAACCAGGGAACGTTCTATCCGCGGTTCGACGCGGTCGTCCTGCTGAGCGCGCCGGTCGAGGTGATCCTCGAGCGTGTGGCCGTCCGCGAGACGAACGACTTCGGCAAGACCGCATCCGAACGCACTCGGATCCTCAGCGACCTCACCGCCGTCGAGCCACTCCTGCGCCGCGGGGCAACCGCGGAGATCGACACACGCGCCCCGCTCGACGAGGTCGTCGACGAGCTCGAACGGATCGGCTCGGCGACAACTTCGTAACAAGACCCTCACCAGTCCGTCTCCCACGCCAATCGCGCCCGCTCCTAGCCTCGACGAACATGGGCGAAGAACGCACTCACGGGTCGGTCGCGGTCGTCATCCCGTGCTTCAACGACGGTGCGACGCTCGTGGACGCGGTCGCTTCGGCGCAGAGCCAGGACCGCCCCGCCGAGATCATCGTGATCGACGACGGCTCCACCGACTCGGCGACGATCGAGCTCACCGAGCGCCTCGACTCGGCCGGGATACGTGTCATCCGCCAGGTGAACGAAGGGCCCGCTCCGGCTCGGATGGCCGGTGTGCGCGCGACCGACGCCGACTACGTGTTCCCGCTCGACGCCGACGACCTCGTCGCACCAGGCGGCCTCGAGCGACTTGCCGACGTGCTCGACCGAAACCCGGACGCGGCCGCGGCCTGGGGATCGATCCAGAGCTTCGGGACCCTCGAGCACGTCCACCGCAGCCGCCCGACGCTGGACCCGTGGCAGGTCAGCTACCAGAACCATCTCCCGATCTGCTCTCTCTACCGACGCACGGCGATCCTCGAATCGGGCGGGTGGCAGCTCCCCGGCGGCTACGAAGACTGGGACCTCTGGATGTCGCTCGCCGAACGGGGCTGGCAGGGGATCGGCATCCCCGAGGTGACGGCGCACTACCGGACGCAGCGCGGCCGGCGCCTGTCCCGATCGTCGCAGCGGCACGCGGAGCGCATGACGAGGCTGCGGGCACGCCACACGGGCCTCTTCGCGGCGCGATCGCGCAACCGGCGCTTCTCCCCCGCTCCCAGGTTGCTGAAGCTCGCCCTGCCCGCGATCGACGCACTCCCGCTGGCCCCGACGAAGAAACGGTTACTGAGTGGGGCAGCCACGCACGTCGCATACGGGAACGGTGTGAAGACGCTTGCGGCCCGGTACCGGGCGCATCGTCTCCTGCGCGCGCAGCGGGTTCTCCGCGACGTCCCGTGGTGCGCCTCTCCCGACTCCCGCTAGCGCCGAAACCTGGGAGAATCACCGCGTGAGCATCTTCTCGCGGGGATTCCGCGGACGCGGACGCGAGGGCCCTCCCGATCGAGTGCCCCCGGGGCAGTACCTGACCGACGACTTCCCGGTGCTCTCCGCCGGGCCGACGCCGCACACGCGGCTCGAGGAGTGGACGTTCACCGTCAGCGGCGGGGCGGAGCCGGTCAGCTGGACTTGGAACGAGTTTCGCGACCTCCCGAGCGAAGAGGTCACGAAGGACATCCACTGCGTCACGAAGTGGTCGAAGCTCGACACGACCTGGGTGGGCGTCTCCGTCGACACGCTGTTGGAGGCGGTGGAGCACGACGCCGGATTCGTGATGGCGTTCTGCGACGGCGGGTACACGACGAACCTCCCGCTCGAGGACGTCAGCGACGGCAAGGCGTGGGTTGCGCACACGTACGACGACGAGCCGCTCGACCCTGAGCACGGCGGGCCCGCGAGGCTGCTCGTGCCGCACCTCTACTTCTGGAAGAGCGCCAAGTGGGTGCGCAGCCTCGACCTGCGGGACGAGGACGAGCCCGGCTTCTGGGAGTCGAACGGCTACCACATTCGCGGAGACCCGTGGCTGGAGCAGCGCTACTGGGGCGACTGACATGGCTCGCGACGGAGGTCGTTGACGCGGTGCAGGAGACACCGCGGGTGCGGACTCTCGTCGTCGAGGCCAACGGGTGGACCGGTCACCGGGCTGGGCAGCACGTGGACGTCCGACTGACCGCCGAGGACGGGTACCAGGCCGAACGGAGCTACTCGGTCGCGTCGGCCCCGGGGAAGCCGCTGGCGCTCACGGTCGAGCTGCTCGATGACGGCGAGGTCTCGCCGTACCTGGTCGATGAGGTGCGTGAGGGTGACCGCTTCGAGCTCCGCGGTCCGATCGGCGGCTACTTCGTCTGGGACGGGTCGGGCGACGCTCCGGTGCTGCTCGTCGCCGGCGGCTCGGGCATCGCACCGCTGATGTCGATGATCCGGCACCGCGCGGCGATCGGCAGCCGCACTCCGACGCGACTCCTCTACTCGTCGCGCAGCTACGAGGACGTCATCTATCGCGCGGAGCTTGAGGATCCGGCCGACGGCCTCGAGGTCTTCCAAACGCTGACGAGGTCGCAGCCTCCCGGCTGGACCGGCTATTCACGGCGCATCGACGCCGAGCTGCTCGGCGAGGTTGCCTGGCCGGCGGCCGACGAGCCACGCGTCTTCGTCTGTGGCTCGACCCGGTTCGTGGACGCAGCCGCGGACGGGCTCGTGGCGATGGGCTACCCGCCGCTGTCGATCAGGACTGAACGGTTCGGAGCGACCGGATGAACGTCGAGGAGATGAAGCTCGACGGCAACGCGATCGGCGGAGTGCTGATGGAGCTCTTCGGAAGGGATCTCACCGACTCCATGGGCGTCTGCGCGTCGTGTGGCGCCAGAGGCCAGGTCGCGACGATCGACGTCTACATGCGAGCGCCGGGCATCGTCGGCCGCTGCCGCTCGTGCGGCTCGGTTATGATCCGCATCGTCCGCTCGGAGACGAAGATCTGGCTCGACCTGAGCGGCACGCGGACGATCGAGTTCGCGGCCGACGAGCCGTAGAATGCGCTTGATGATCACGGTGACGCTCCGTGGCCGTTCGCAGACGCTCCTCGCGGAGCGCTCGCGGCCAGCACGTTCTTCGTAGCAGCAGACTGGCAGCCGCTCTCGTCCGCGATGCCGAAGTCGCCCGCGGCGACCTCGTCGTGGACATCGGAGCCGGGACCGGCATGCTCACGCGTGCTCTGCTCGGGGCCGGCGCGCGCGTGGTCGCCGTCGAGCGCGACGCCTCGCTCGCGGCCGTGCTTCGCACTCGCTTCGGCGACGATCTCTCGGTCGTCGAGGCGGACGCGCTCGCCTGGCCCGTTCCGACCGAACCGTTCGCGGTCGTCGCCAACCTGCCGTTCGCGGGCTCGGGTGCGATCCTGAGCCGACTCCTCCGCGGGCCGGTGACCAGCGCGGTCGTGATCGTCGAGTGGGCGTTCGCGCAGAAGCAGGCCGCCGTCTGGCCGACGACCTTGAAGAGCGCTTACTGGCGCGCGTTCTACGACCTCGAGCTCGCCCGGCGACTCGACCGGACCGCATTCGCGCCGCCTCCGAGCGTCGACACCGCCGTCCTGCGCTTCACGCGCCGCGCCCAGCCGCTCGTCCCGAGCCGCGAGGCGCAGCCGTACTGGCGGTTTCTGTCTCGAGCCTTCCATGCCGGCACGGAAGTCCGGCGCAGCGTGCTCACGCCGCTCCAGGCGAAGCGGCTTGCGCCGACCCTCGGCTTTCGGCCGGGCGCGAAGCCGCGCGACCTCGACGCGCGCCAATGGGCTGGTGTCTACGCGTCGTTCATGCGCGAGGCTTCAGGGGTACGATGACGAATAGACCGATGACCATCGACGACCCCCTCAGTACCGATGCCCAGCCTGCCCCGCATCAAGCGCCCGCGCTCGCGGACCCGCGCCGAGGAACCGGTCGTCGCCGCTCGCCGCGAGCCGGCTGAGCTCTCCGCCAACGGCCTCGTCTGGATCCACCTCGACGCTCCCGACCCTGAGGTCGCCGCCGAGCTGGCCGAGAAGATGGGCTGGCATCCGCTCGACGTCGAGGACGTTCTCTCCAAGCGCCAGCGGCCGAAGATCGACGAGTACCCGGACTACATCTTCGGTGTCCTCCACTTCCCGTTCTACGACAAGGCCGTCCAGCGGCTGAACGCCGCCGAGCTCGACTTCTTCCTCGGCCAGGGCTATCTCGTCACGCTGCCGACCGTCGAGCTCCTGCCGGTCAGCCGACTTTTCCAGCGCTGCGTGGACGACCCCGAACTGCGCGAGAGCCTCTTCTCGAAGGGCTCCGGCTACCTGCTCTACCACGTCCTCGATGACCTCTTCGACTACTGCTTCCCGATCCTCGACAAGATCGGCTTCAAGCTCGACTCGATCGAGGACGACGTGCTCGAGGGGCGCTCGGAGGAGGCCGTCCGCGACATCTCGAACGCGAAGCAGGAGATCATCTCCTTCCGCAAGATCATCAAGCCGCAGCGCCCCGCGCTCCGCCTGCTCGAGCGCCGCGTCGAGCGGTTCCTGCCCGAGGAGCTGGAGCTGTACTTCGACGACCTCGTCGACGCGTCCGAGCGCGTCTGGGACGTGCTGGACAACTACAAGGAGGTCGTCGAGGCGCTCGAGTCGACGAACGAGCAGGTGCTCTCGCACCGGTTCAACGACGTCCTGCGGATCCTGACCGTGTTCAGCATCGTGTTCCTGCCCGCGACGCTGATCGCCAGCCTCTGGGGCATGAACGTCGGTCTCCCGGGCGGCGGCAACCCGGGGACCGCCTCGACTCTGGACTTCTGGATCGTCATCGCGGCCTCTGTGGCCCTCATCGCGGCCATGCTCGCCTTCTTCCGCTACAAGCGCTGGCTCTGAGAGGAGCGGCTCAGCCACACGTCGGTGAGTTTGCCTAGACCCGTATCGTCTTCGTGACGATCGCGGCGCCGAGGATCACCCCGGCGTCACTCGGGATCGCAGGCCGCACCAGCACGTGGTAGGTGCCCGGCCGGAGCTTCAGACGAGCCGGTAGGGCAACGCTGAGCTTCACGGTGCGTGCCTGGTAGATGGTCGTGCCGCTCCGCTGGAAATAGAACTGGTAGTAGACGGCGGCTGCCCGGCGGCGCCAGCTGAACACACGCTGCGTCTTCGCGAGCGCCCGGGGCGTCGTCGCCGCCGGCTTCGGGGCCTGGGCGGACTTTCGACGCTGTGTGCGGGCGTGCCTCGCAGACGTTGTCGCCTCAACGCCCGCCTTCGTCTTCGCGGTGCGCCGCGCCTCGGAGCGCTTTGCCGGTCGTTTCGTTCGCCGCTCGGAGCGGCTCGACTGCGGCGCAGCGGCCTGCCGTCCAGGCGTTGTGGCGAAGGTCAGTTCATCCGGCCCAGCGAGAAGATCAGCAGCCGACGCTACGAGCACCGCCAGGGCGAGCAGCACGCAGCCGCCGGCGAGGGTGGCTGCGATGTGGCGCGTGACCGATCGGCGACGCGGGCGCCTCGCCACCCTCGGCGTGGGCCGCGTAGAACGTTGCTCGCTGAGCCCCGTAGGCGCAGCGACTTCGGCCTGCTGCCGCTGCTCGGCCAGGACCGGCAGCAGCCAGGGTGGGTCGGGCAATGCGACACGTGCGCGACGGGCGAGCTCACGGTCGACGAGGACGAGCTCGGCGCTGATCGGCTCCTCGACGAGCCTCGATTCCACACCCCCTCCTCCCTTCGAGACGGGGCAGAGCGTAGCGCCTCCCGAGCGCGGTTGACTTCTGCCGTGCACCGGCATAGGGTCGCGCCTTCGTCCAGCGGCGAAGGGGTTGGGTCTGAGGGGGTGGCGTTCACCCCAACTCCGCCTGCGGCATTCCTCCTACCGGTCGGTAAGGAGGTGTGTGCGTACAGCATTTCGAGACACGCGATGAGTGCGGCGCACCTTGCCGCCCCGAAGGAGGTTCGAATGCACAAGCTCGCGATGTCGATCACTGCCGCCCTCCTGCTCGCCACCTTGGTAGCGGGGTCCGGGGCGAGCGATCCAGCTGGGGTTCGGACGCTCGACGGAAGCGGCAACAACCCGGGTCACGCGGCCTGGGGACAAGCCGGAACGGAATATTCGAGAGCCGCCGCGTCGAACTATGGTGACGGGATCGGCACGATGGTCTCCGGCCCCTCGCCGCGATCAATCAGCAACCGCGTCTTCAACGACGTGGGCCAGAACATCTTCTCGGAGAACAATGTCTCGCAGTGGGGCTGGGCATGGGGCCAGTTCATCGACCACGACATCGGTCTCCGGGACGAGACGCCGGCCGAAAGCGCGCCGATGCCGTTCGACGCTCAGGATCCGCTCGAAGACTTCCAGAACGACTTCGGCGTCCTGGGCTTCTCGCGGACGCCTGCAGCGCCGGGCACCGGTACCACGAACTCGCGCCAACAGATCAATACGAACGGCAGCTTCATCGACGCCTCGAACGTCTACGGCGGCACTAGCTCACGGCTGGACTGGCTGCGCGAGGGGGTGGCCGGCGACGGAAACCCGGCGAACAACAAGGCGTCGCTGCTGATGTCGAAGGGCGACTACCTGCCGCGTTCGGACGCGCACGCGCGCCGGGCCGTAGCCGCCCCACCGATGGACCTGATGGGAGCGCTCGTGATGTCGCCGGAGAAGGCCGTCGTGGCCGGTGACGTCCGCGCGAACGAGAACGTCGTGCTGACAGCGATCCACACGCTCTTCGCACGCGAGCACAACCGCATCGTTGCAGCGCTCTCCCGCTCCGGTCTCTCAGACGAGGACAAGTTCCAACTCGCCCGTCGCGTCATCGGAGCCGAGGTCGAATACATCACCTACAACGAGTTCCTGCCTGCGCTTGGCGTTGGGCTCGACAACTACCGTGGCTACAACCCGAACGTGAACCCGACTCTTGCGAACGAATTCGCCACGGTCGGCTATCGGGCGCACAGCATGATCCACGGGCAGTTCGATGCGACCGTTCCGGAGAAGACCTATACACGCAAGCAGCTGGACCGCATCTTCCCGGCGGAAGGAATCACGGTTGAGCGCCATCCGGACCGCACGGTCACGCTGACAATTCCGCTCGTTATCGCGTTCGGCAATCCCGACCTGCTCGAGCAGGTCGGAGAGGGCCCGATTCTGCAGAGCCTTGCGGAGCGTCAGTACAGGAACGACGAGCAGATCGACAACGCGCTACGGAGCGTGCTCTTCCAGGTGCCGAAACCCGGTGCCGGGGATCCGGCCTCCTGTGGTGCGCCGATCATCAGCCCGAGTTGCTTCGTAGGTGTTTCCGACCTCGGAGCCCTCGACGTACAGCGCGGTCGAGATCACGGGATGCCGTTCTACAACGACCTCCGGCGTGCTTACGGACTCGAACCGGCACAGTCCTTCACGGACATCACACAGGAGAGCACCGACCGCTTTCCCTCCGATCCCGAGATCGACGCGAATGACCCGATCGACGATCCTGACATTCTCGACTTCGTCCGCCTCGAGGACGACGAGGGCAACGTGATCGAAGTCGGCAGCGACGAGGCCGGCGAAGACGTGGTCGTCGGCGTCCGACGGACGACCCTTGCAGCGCGGCTGAAGGCGATCTACGGAAACGTCGACCAGGTCGACGCGTTCACGGGCATGCTCGCGGAGCCACACGTGCCAGGCTCGGAGCTCGGGCCGCTGCAGCTCGCGATCTGGAAGCGGCAGTTCGAGGCGCTCCGGGACGGGGATCGCTTCTACTACGCGAGCGATCCGCTTCTGACCCAGATCGAGCAGGCCTACGGGATTACGTACAGGCACACCCTCGCGGAGTTGATCAGGCTGAACGTGGGCAACGCGAACGTGGCGGACAACGTGTTCGCGGCCGAAGAGGAGGCGCCCTAGGCGCAGGGCACTCGCATGAAGGAACCGGCTCCCGCAGGCCCGGCTGTCAGGCCTGCGGGCAGCCGTCCGGTGCGACGCCGGCTAGTTGAACGGGCGAATGAGCGGGTTCATCCCCGCGTAGCTGCCGTTCGGGTTCGGGTACCACAGCCAGAGGTGCAACGTGACGAAATCGGGATGCCAGAAGGCAAATCGTGCACCTGAGATCGGGCTCCGGCGCGGGCAATTGGCCTGGTTCGGCTCCGGGACGAACGTGCCGTCGACGTAGTGGCACGCGGCCGGGAACGAGCCGTACTGCGCACCCGGTAGCGGATCCGGCACGGGTCGCTCGGTGAACACCCACTCGAAGGCGACGAGCTGCCAGCGATGGCCGCGTTTGACGTAGACGAGGATCGGCGGCCTCGTCACGTCGAAGCCGGTGATGTTCGGGTTCATGAAGTGCCAGCCCATGTCCGGGATGTGCTGCGTGACGATCGTCCGGTAGCCGGCCCGCTTCGCCCGACGCAGGCTCGTGGCGAACTTCGCCGTCGCGAACCGGGCGTCGGCCACGAGCGGCGCGAGCTCAGGCGGAGTCGCCGGCGTCATCGCCATCGCATGGACGTTGTTCTTCGCGTTGTCCCCGCCCGAGCCCCACGCGGTCGCGCCGACGGCGAGGGCTGTGGCGGCGAGGACGAGAATGATGACTTTGCGCATGTGTGCCTCCTAGGCAGCTGCGTAGTGGAAGTAGGGGTCGAGCACGTGCACGGGAACGATCGAGTCGACCGGCAGGCCGTTCCGCGCCGCGCTCTGCCTGATTGCCTCAGGCGAAGGCCCGTCGTAGATGCAGAAGGTCTTGCGCCGGTCTTCCGTGACGTACGAGTGAAGCCACGTCACGCCCGCCTCGGCGTTGTTCTGGACGACGGAGAGGCAGGTGCGGGCACCGTCGTCGTCCGGGGTGATGCCGAGGCCGTCGGGAAACGTGCGCTCGACCAGGTAGCGGGGCATGTGTACTCCTTTCCGTTGTCCTCAGCGCAAGAGCGCAGCGAGCCGAGCGGGGATCACCCGCGCTGGCTTCCATCGCCGAAGATCGAGCTTCCGACGCGGCTGACCACGCTTCGTCCCGCGCGCAGTTGCCGCGAGCCGGCGCCGGTCTGCCTCGCGCTCGAGGTCGGCCTGGTGCGCATCTCCGAGGAGGCGGTAGGTCTCGTCCATGGCTTCGACGGTACGAAGACGCGTCTGGTCCCGAATCGGGAGATCTCCCCATGTTGGAGCGAGGCGCTACCGATTCTGCGCGGTGATACCGAGCCGTGCCGCCTCAGCGGCCGCCTGTCCGCGCGACGGAACCTCGAGCTTGCGCAGGATCGACGAGACGTGATGGTCGACAGTCTTCTCAGCGACAAATAGGCGCTCGGCGATCTCGGCGTTGCGGAGACCCTGAGCAACGAGCCCGAGCACCTCGACCTCTCGGGCCGTCAAGCCGGCTGGGTTCTTCTCGGTCGAAGCGCGCGGGCCTCGCGGCAGCCCTCTGACGCCGCGCTCGCGCAGGCGACGGGCGACGATCCTCGCCGCCGGCTGCGCACCGAGTTTCTGGAGCTCCTCCAAGGCCCGGCGAAGCGCGCCGTCCTCGTCGGTGTCCGCAAGCGCAAGGGCAGCCTCGTACGGACAGCCCAGCTTCATCCACAGCTCCGCGGCGCGCGCCGGCTCACCGGCCAGCTCAAGCGCGTAGGGCTCGGGCGCGTATTCGGGAGCCACTTCGCGGATGCCCGCCCGACGGCGCCAGGTTGCGAGCTCACCGCTCGCCCACGCAGAGCGCCTTCGCAGCGCGAGCTCGAAAATGGCGTCGGTCTCGCCCGCGATCCGATCGGGCTCGCCGTCGAGCCAGGCAGCTTCGGCCCTCGCCGCGGCGACGGGCGCGGCGCGTTGCAGCTCCTCCTTGGAGTCGGCAAGCTCGCGAGCCTCGTCGAGCAGAGGGCCTGCCTCTGGATCTCCGCGGCGCGTCCGGACGAGGCCGAGCACCACGAGCGCGAGGGTCGACAGGAGGAAAGCGTCCCGAGGGTTGCCGCGGACGAGTGTCGCCGCGGCAGCGGCGTCGTCCCAGCGCCCGCGATCGAGGTCGGCTCGGCCCCGATACCCGTGCAGGTAGAGCCACCAAAGATCGAGACCCCGCTCGCTCGCGTAGTCGATGCCGGCCGTCACCCGATCTTCCAGCCAGTACGCACGGTTGCGGGCCATTACCCAGCCGAAGTGAAGGTAGGCCCGGCCCACATGGTCTTCCAGACCCTCGCGGTTGGCGAGCTCGAGGCTGTGGTCCAGGAGCTCTACTCCTGCGGGGTCTCCCGCGAGGAGTTTCATGGTGCCGACGTTGTTCAGCGAATACGCGAGTGCCTCGGGTTCGTCGAGTCGCTCCGCGAGCTCGGTCGCGCGCGTCCCCCACCGCATCGTGCCCTCGGCGTCCTCGCGGTTCATGCAGATCGACGAGGAGACGCCGTAGGCGATCGCGAGCTCACGACCCGGCGGAAGCTTCTCGAGCACCGCGACGGCCTCGACGCTCGCCCGATGGGCTTCCTCATCGGCGCCTCCGCACCAGACTCGTCGGGCGAGCGAGCAGATCGCCGCACCCTCCCTGCGCGGGTCGCCGATGTCCCGCAGAAGGTCGACCGCCTGCCGTTGCGCCGCGACAGCGTCGACGAACTGGTCGGTGACATAGCACTCGTACGAGCGGCGTTCGAGGAGCTCCGCTCGAGTCTCGGCCGCTGCGTCGTCGGCGAAGCGAAGTGCTCTGGCGTATTGCGCGGCCGCCTCCCGATGTGCCCCTAGCGCGGCGGCCCGCTCGGCGGCCGCGGGTGCGAACTCGAGGACGGCCTCAGCGTCCCCGGCACCCTCGGCGTGGTACGCAAGTCGTGCGAGGTCCGGCGCTCCGGAGGGCGGCTCGACGAGTGCC
Organism: uncultured Actinomycetes bacterium; assembly: GCA_963794605.1. Lineage (GTDB taxonomy): Bacteria > Actinomycetota > Thermoleophilia > Gaiellales > Gaiellaceae > VAXT01. The sequence goes on along the minus strand of CAWCEN010000003.1, from coordinate 96,920 downwards.
TGTAGCGCTTCCCTGTGCAGCTTGACCAGGCGGTCTGGCGGAATCGACTCCTCGACGGCCAGACGCGCCAGCTCGTGGCGGAAAGCAACCCCGTCCTGATCAGGCGCAAGCATGCCCGAGCTCAGGCATTCGTCGAGATGCTTCATGGCCTCCGCCGCGACGGCCTCGATGAGCCAGAGGTCGGCCTGCGGAGGCACGATCGCAACCACGTCGAGCAGCCCGCGGGCCGGTTCGCTCAAACGGGTCGCCCGCGCGAGGACCGCGTCGCGGATCGACTCTGGGATTCGTCCCTCGCCTGCGAGCACCTCGGTCACGAAGAAAGGGTTGCCGCCGGTCGCTCGGTAGAGCTCCTCCGGGTCGATATCGCGCGGACCGGCCAGCTCCGCTACCGCCTCCGGTGACAGCGGCTCGATCTTGAGGCGGGTGAGCGAGCGTTCCGGCCCCAGCTCACCGAGCACGATCCGCAGCGGATGCGCTCGATCGAGCTCGTCGTCGCGGTACGTCGCGATGATGAGCGCTGAAACGGCCTCTACCCTGCGACCCACCAGCCGCAGCACGTCGAGAGTGGCTTCATCGGCAGCGTGGACGTCCTCGAGCACGAGAATCGTCGGCGATCTCGTCTCCAGCTCCTGGATGAGTGCGGAGACCACCTCATGAGGCCTCGCCCCGCCCTCGACCAGCGTTGCGAACTTGCCTCCGGTCGTGCGGGTGATGTCGAGCAGCGGGCCGAGTGGACGGGGCGTGAAGAGCGCGTCGCATGCGCCGGCCAGGAGACGCGCCGACGCTGCGTGCTGATCGCAGAAGGTTCGCACGAGAGTCGTCTTGCCCACGCCGGCCTCGCCGCCGACGAATACCACCCGCCCGCGGGAGGTATCCAGGACAGCGCGAAGCGCATCCTCTAGCGTCGAGAGATTCTGTGAGCGCTCCAGCAGCTCCGCCGGCTCACCGGGGGAGCCGAGCACAGCACTCCGCACCGTCTTCGGCGCGACCAAACCCATCGCTTACCAATATTGGACCTCCCCGGCTCACGAGTCCAACCGAGTTGCCGGAGTGACGCGAGGGTCAGCCTGACCGTCGGCCGCTAGGTTGAGGCGCATGACGAGACCGCTCTGGGCTCCCTGGCGACTCGAGTACATCGGAAGCGCCGACGAGCAAGACGGCTGCATCTTCTGCCGCGCGCTCGAGGGCTCCGACGAGGACGGGCTAGTCGTGCACCGCGGCGAGCGCGCGTTCGTGCTGCTCAACAAGTTCCCGTACGCGTCCGGGCACCTGATGGTCGCGCCCACGCGGCACACGGGCGACTTCGGCGAGCTCGAGGCCGACGAGGCCCTCGAGATCCACCGGCTCGCGGCGCAGGGCATGGGCGCGCTCGCCCAGGTCTACGAGCCGCAGGGCTACAACCTCGGTTGGAACCTCGGCCGGATCGCAGGCGCGGGCGTGACCGATCACGTCCATATGCACCTCGTCCCGCGCTGGGCGGGCGACACGAACTTCATGCCGGTGCTGGCAGACGTCAAGGTCTTGCCGGAGCACCTCGTCGAGACCCGCACCAAGCTGGCCGAGGCCTGGCCAACGTAGCCGTCGAGCGGCGCCGGACCGGGAGGCCGCCGCCCTCAACTTCAGAAAGTCGTCAGCGAGCGATCGTCTTGATCGTGCTGAAGCCGGCCATGTACCCCGGATGCTTCGGGACCCAGGCCTGAGCCTTGGTCACGCCAAACGGGAACTTGCCGATGAAGCGCTTCTGAGCGCGCGTGTTCAGCTGCACCCTCAGCGTCGTCCGCCAGACACCGCGGTGGTTCTGGCGCTGGATACGCACGAGGTTGCGGCCGTAGCTGCGGTCCGCGCGGATGCGGACGAGGAAGCGGTTCTGCGCCGCATTCAGCGTCCGGAAGATGACGAGCGGGCGGACGCCGATGGTCGGCGATGCGTGGCTCGTCGTGCCGTTCCAGGTCGCGAAGACGTCCGTGCGGATCCTGGGGCGGTACGTGAACTCGTACCCGCCCTGCTCGGTGACGACGGTCTTCGTGAACGCCGGCTTGCCGTACGGCGCGAAGTGCAGCGTCACGGCTTCGCCGGTCGCCTCGTTCGGGATGCTCCCGAAGATGCGAACCGGGTTCTTGTAGACAACGCGGAGCCGCGTGAGCCCGATGCTCACGTTGCGCGCGAGGACGTTCACGGTGCCGGTCGACGACGTCTTCGTGCCGTCGTGGTACGAGTAGGACGACTCGACCTCGAATGTGCGCGAGTACGTCTGACCAGGCGCGAGCAAGGATGACTGGAAGAGCCCGGTGTCGGACACGACCTGGTGCCGCTCGTTGTCGGTGTTCTTCCAAGTCACCGTGTCGCCCGGCTGGATGCGCACGTCCTCGGGCACGAAGCCGGTCGACGTGATCGAGACCGTCATGGTCGCGGTCTTCTGAGCGGACGCCGCAGGGGCGACGTCGGCAACCGCGAGCACGGCAATCAGCAGTAGAAGAGCTCGTTTCATGTCTTTGGAGACCCCCTCCGAATTGATCGGACTACGAAGATCCGTCCCCGCTACTGGGGTCCAAAAACGGCTCAGAGAAGCGCTTTACACAGCGCTTACTCGTCGTCAGCCAAGTAGTTTTCAGCGCTCGACCCGAAAGGAGAGGCCATGGCCACAACCGCGTCCCAGACGCATCAGATCGGGCAAATCAAGTGGTTGGAGCTCGAGCCGAACCCGGCGCTCCTCGAGCATGCCCGCAAGCGGGCCGAAAGCGCGCAGAACCGTGTCGCCGATCGGATCACGACCTTCGCCGGCTCGATGGCCTTCGTCTACATCCACATCATCTGGTTCGGCAGCTGGATCGCGTTCGGCGTCGAGGGCTACCCGTACGGTCTCCTAACGATGATCGTCTCGCTCGAGGCGATCTTCCTCTCGACCTTCGTGATGATCAGCCAGAACAGGGCCGACGCAAAACGTCAAGTGATCGCGGACCAGGAGTGGAAGACGGTCCAGGACGAGGACAAGCAGAACCGGGAGTTGCTCGACCTTTCGCACCAGATCCTCGAGCTGACCAAGGCAGTCCACGCCTACGCGGCGGGACGCTCCGACGGCATCACACCCCCCTCGGACCGGCCGACGTAGTCGTCGAACCTCCTTGAGCAGCAGGGCGACGGTCAGTTGACCGCCGCCCGTCTCGGTTCGTCCTACGCGGTTGCGCCGGCGACCGGTGCGGTCGTCCTGGCGTGCGCTGCAGCCCAGTCGAGGCCGCGTCAGTCGAAATGATTGAGCTGTGTCGCAATCCCGTTCTCGCATTTACCATGGCGAACAGCTGTTCCTATGACGGCGGCTGACCAGCAGCAGGCGGCACCTCCGGGCCGTTCCTGGAACGTCTCGTTGCTGATGGCGGATGAGCCGTTGCGGCGAAACAGGCGGACGATCGACGCCGTGCTGGTCGTATGGGCGGCGATTTTCTGCGGTCTCGCGGCCGTGGTCGCCCGATCGGCCCGGGAAGTCGACGAAGAGATCGGGCAGGCCATAGCCACCGTGTTGGGCTGGGCCCCGGGGGTCTGGCGCGCTGCTCTCCTCGGGGCGCTCGCGCTCGCACTCGTCATCGTCGTGGACGTCGTGGTGCGGAAACGATGGCTGCTCCTCCGCGACCTGGTCATCGCTCTGGTGCTCGTGACCGTCGCGGGTAGCGTGCTCGCGCGCATCGTCGACTCGGAATGGGTCCAGCTCGAGGTGCACCCCCTTGGGCGCTGGGGCTTTCCCGAGCTCCGCCTCGCGTGCGTGGCGGCAGTGATCGCCGTTGCTCGCCCGGAGCTGTTTCGTCCGGTGCGGGGTGTTGCGATCTGGTTTCTCGGGTTGGCGTCGCTGGGCGCGCTCGCCCTCGAGATCGCACTTCCCTCGGAGGTTCTAGGAGGTCTAGCGCTTGGGCTCGGAGCCGGTGCGCTCGTCCGGCTCGCGCTTGGATCCCCACTCGGAGTCGCCCCACTCGATCGAGTGCGCACGGCGCTCGGGTCACTCGGCCTCGACGTCGGCGACTTGTGGATCTCGGAGCGGCAGCGGATGGGCGCCGCCGAGTACTTCGGGCGCGATGGCGATGGACGACCGCTGAAGGTCCGCGTCCTCGGTCGGGACGCGCAGGACACACAGCGCATAGCGAGGCGCTGGCGGCTCCTCGCCTACCGCGATCCGCCGCGAAGCGCGCCAATCGGACGGCTCGAGCAGGTCGAGCACGAAGCATTGACGACGCTGCTGGCCGCGAAGGCCGGCGTCCGGGTGCCCGAGGTCGTCACGGTCGGCCTCGGCCCCGAAGACGACGCACTGCTGGTCACCCGCCAACCGGACCTCGAGCCGCTCGAGCTCTCTAGCCTTGATCACGTCAGCGACGAGCTGCTCGAGGAGCTGTGTCGTCAGGTCGCCCGGCTGCATGACGCCGGCATCTCCCACGGCAGGTTGAACGCAAGCAACGTTCTCGTCGTCGACGGCGAACCGGTGCTCGTCGACCTGTCAGCGGCCACTACCGGCGCTCCGCAGTCCTCGCTCGATATCGACGTCGCCGAGCTCCTCGTTTCCTTGTGCGTCCTCGTCGGCCCGGATCGCGCCCTGCAAGGCGCGGTGGATGCCGGCTGGAGTCACTCGATCGCCCGCGCGCTGCCATACCTGCAAGGCGCGGCGCTGACACCGCACCTACGAGACCTCGCCCGCACCCAGGAAGTCGGCCTCAAGCACCTGCGCACAGCGGCCGCGGAGGCTGTGGGTGCAGCCCAGCCGGAGGTGGTCCCGCTTCGCCGCGTCCGCCCGAAAGACCTCCTGACTATGGCGGCCCTGATCTTCGCCGCCTACCTGATCATCACGCAGCTCGCCCAGATCGGGTTTGGCACGATCGCCCGCGAGCTGGGGGACGCCGACCCCGTCTGGGTCGTGATCGCGCTGGTCCTCGCCCAGACCGCACTCGTCGGGTCGGGAGTTTCCGTGCGAGGTGCCGTTCCCGCCCCGCTCCCGCTCCTGCCTTGTGTAGTGCTGCAGTCGGCGATCAAGTTCATCAACCTGACCGTGCCGAGCTCGGCGGGTCGAATCGGACTGGATCTCCGCTTCTTGCAGCGGATGGGGGTCCCACGCGGGCAGGCCTTGGTGGCCGGCGCTGTCGACGATGCGTCGGAGACGATGGTCCAGGTGACCTTCCTGCTCGTGACGCTCCCGATCGTCGGAGCGAAGGTGGACACCAGCAAATTTCACGGCACTGCTCCGAATACTCGTCTTCTTGCGGGGATCGCCGTTGCGCTGGTCGTGAGCGTGCTCGTCCTCGCGTTCGTCCCCAAGGTGCGCGCCAGGGTCGTACCGGAGCTCCAAGGCGCTCTTTCGGGACTCCGGAGTGTCGCCCGCGATCGTCAGAAGCGGATGGAGCTCTTCGGCGGAACAATCGCGTCGGAACTGTCCTACTCGATCGCTCTCGGCGCGACGTGCCTCGCGTATGGCGTCCACCTGAACCTGGCTCAACTCGTGTTCGTGAACGCCTCGGCGGCCGTGCTCTCGAGCGTGATTCCGTCGCCGGGAGGCATCGGAGCGGCGGAGGCGGCAATCGCTGGCGGCCTCATTGCGATGGGCGTCGACGAGCCGGCCGCGTTCGCGATCGCCATCACCCAGCGCCTCTGCACCTTCTACACACCTCCGATCTGGGGGTACTTCTCACTTCGGTGGCTGGCTCGCCACGGCTACGTCTGAAGTCACCCAGTCTTTACAGAGGTCTCACGCCGAACTACCGTTGCTTGCTAGTGCTGGCTAGCACGAGGCACGCGTTCAATCTGCGGCGCGCCTCCGGGGGTGGACTTGCCGTGCTCGCGAGTGCTTTCGCATTCGCCTTCCTGATCGCACCCGCCGCAAAGAGCACGCCACTCCCGCCGTCATCGAGTCCGCTCCCCGGCAGCTCGTTCCAGGGCGCCGACGGCAACCAGGCCGATGCTCTGCCCGCCATCGATTGGCAGGCCCTGCAGGCCGCCGAGCGCGTCCACCACAGCCCCGATCCCAACCCTCAGGACTCGGCCTTTACGGGCGGCAGCAAGGAGGACGAGCCCGGCCTGTGGGACTTGACCATCGAGGCGGGCGGCGTCAGCCCGGGCAAGGCCAACATCTTCGATGCGTGGTCGTCGTTCGATCCACAGGGAGGCAACGCGTTCCTCTACCTGGCGTTCGCGCGGGAGGCCGCTCAATTGCTAATCGGACGCATACGACCTCGCGCCGCGACGACGTGGCTCACGTTCGAGCTCAACCACGACCCGCGCCTATGGGACAACGGACGGGCCACGATTCCATGCCGGCGCACGGGAGACGTGTTCGTCTCGTACGAGGCGACGGGCAACGAGGTCAGCGTCGTGATCCAACGCTGGGTGACGACGCAGACCGATGCGGCAAGCGGGTGTGCCACCACAGGACGACTCGACCCCCTGACGAGCTTCGCGCCGAATGTCGACGCTCAGGGCGCGGTCAACGAGACGGATATTCATACGTACCTGCCGGGCGCGTTCGTGAACACGATCCCCGCAGAGCGCTTCGGTGAGGCGGCGCTGAACCTCGGGCGGCTGCTCGGGCAAGGGTTCGGCAACCCGTGCTTTTCCTTCAGCTCGGTCTGGATGCACTCGCGCTCCTCTACGTCCGAGTCCTCGAACATGCAGGACTACGTCGCGCCGGTGCCGCTCACGGTACGGAGCTGCTCAGCGTCGGGGACGAAGTTCCACGACGTCAACGCCAACGGTAAGCGCGACGCCGGCGAGCCGGGACTTTCTCGCTGGGAGATCTGGGCCGACTACAACGACGACGGCGTACGCGACGCCAGCGAGCCGTTCGCGGTCACCGACAGCGAAGGCCAGTACGTGATCAACGACATCCGCCCGCCCGACGGCACGTACACGTTGCGGGAGACACTGCCGACGAAGAGAGCCCGGCAGCGAGCCCGCACCGCCCCGGTGGTCTGCACGTACCCGCACGACGGCACGCTGGGCGGTACCGGTTCGGCGCCGGGCGGCATCTTCCAGTGCGGATGGCCGGTGAACATCGCGAACACGACCTACGCTCGCAACCGCGACTTCGGCAACTTCCAAGGGGCTGAGCCGCCGCCGCCGCCTCCGCCTCCTCCTCCTCCTCCGCCGCCACCTCCTCCACCACCACCACCACCACCACCTCCGCCGCCACCACCACCACCACCACCGCCGCCACCTCCGCCACCGCCACCGCCGCCTCCACCGCCACCGCCCGCGCCTTCACCGATCGTCCCGCCCGGGCCGAAGCCGCCCGATGCCAACGACTCGGGCCACGCGGGCTTCCGAGTGCTACAGACGGCTCGAGCGTGCGTCCGAGGTCTGAGGACGCGCATCCTCGTCTCGGGCACACGAGTCGCGCGGGTCCGGGTCTTCGTGAACGGGCGGCTCGAGCGTGACGTCAGGCTGGTTCCGCTTCAGAAGCGTGTGCTGCCCCGCCTGAAGCTCGCCCAGGGTCGCAACCGCGTGCGGGTTCGCGTCAACTTCCAGCTCGGGTCAGGAAGCGGGCCCCTCTCTCTGAGGCGGGTGCTCCGGGTTTGCCGGGCGCAGGCGGCTCGCCCGCAGTTCACCGGCTGACCCTCGCCGCGAAATCCCCAGGCGACCGTCAGTCGGTGGCCACACTCTGGCATTCGGGGACTCGGAAGGCCTCTTTCCACCCTTCCTCGTTCGGCAGCGCCTTGAGCTCGGTCACGGTCTCGGAAATGTCGGCGTTCATCTTCGAGATCGAGGTTTTCACTCGAGCGGTGGCCGCCACGATCTCACTCTGAGTGGAGACCCCGAAGACGGATTGCTCGATCTCGCCGGCCTCGCTCTGCAAGTCGGCCGAAAGCTTGTCGATTGCAGTCTTCGCCTCCATCGAGGCGGGGGCCGGTGGAGTCCCGAGCCCTTCCAGGCTTCCGACGAGAAAATCGTTTGCCGAGGTGACCGCTGCCTCAGCTTCCGCGAAGTCAGACTTCGAGTTGGCCATCTTCGCGGTCGACTGAATGCTCGCTTGCCAGTCGGTGACCGACATGCAGAGGGCTTCGGCCCAGCCCTCCAGGGACGAGGAGTCCCCGGTTGTTGCCGGCTCGTCGTTCGATCCGCAGCCTGAGAGCGCCGCGACCAATACGACGATCACCAACCGCCAGGTCATGGCCAGACGACCCTGAACAGGCTCGAACCAGTCACGCCCGAGAGTTCAGCGTTCAGTCGGCGTCGGGGCATCGCCCTCATGGGATGAAGCGCGGGTTCGGATTCTGCTCACCGCTCGGGCTCATCGCGTTTGGGTACGGTGGGCGCAATGGCCGAAGTGGTCGAGATCAACGACCTCACGGCGCCTGGACAGGACGGCTGGGCGGTGGAGTACCGAATCCGCCGCGAAGACGGTGAGGAGCTCCACGCCGAGGTTCGATGTTGGGAGAAGGCTCACGCTGCCGCCGAACGGGCAGATAACGCGGACGCTCTGACGGCGATCGCGGACCAGGGCTGCGCCTCTGCACTCGAGCAGGCGGAGCTGGTGGAGTCCCCGGCGGTGCGCGGTGCGGTGCTGATCTCGATCTGGTTCGACCCCGCCGACGACGGCAATCTGCGCCGTCGGGTCAGCTACGAGCGCACACCCGGTTGAAGCGGAAGACGAGCCCGCGACCCTCAGCTGTCAGGCGGGCGGGCTCGCCGCCTTAGTCTCGAAACGCTGCGAGCAAGTCTTGACAGGCCCGTTCACAACGGCGGCAGACCTCGGCGCAGATTCGGCAGTGCTCGTGGTGGGAGGCGTGCTTCTCACACTCCTCGGCGCACGCCCGACAGGTTGCCGCGCAGGCCTCGATCTCCGCGCGGAGGACGCCGAGGTCAGGCTCGGTCTGCCTGATGAGGATCCGGCCGGTGGCCTCGCAGGCGTCGGCGCAGTCGAGGCAGAGTCGCACGCAGCGGACGAGCTCCGCGACGTCTGGCTCCGCGAGGTCGGCGTCGGCGCAGCTCGTGCACGTCGCCGCACAGTCGATGCACTCGTCGATGCAGCGCAGCAGCAGGTCACGATCGAGCACGGTGGAGCGCGGGTGTGCCTCGAGCATGTCTCGAATCGTCATGTTCACTCCCTTTTCGAGTGGTCGGCTCAAGTTGTACAGATCGGCGCCGCGCCGCACCCGAGTCGGAAAGACTCCGAACTCGCTGACCCCTGGGAGCGCGTTTCGGCTTAGGAGTGGGAAGCGGACGACGGGGATCGAACCCGCGACCCTCAGCTTGGGAAGCTGATGCTCTACCAACTGAGCTACGTCCGCGTTCGCTTCAACGATAGCGTTATCGACGCCGAATGAAACGCGCGATCCCTCTCTTGCTGCTCACCCTCCTGGCCTCCGGCTGTGGCGGGGACGGGCAGTCGAAGGCCGAGCGGGCTGCGATGAACGCCGAGTTCGCGCGCATCGACTACAAGATCTCGAACTGGACGATGGGCCCCGGCTACGCTGACCAGAAGGGCCTCCAGAAGCTCACACGCCGCTACGTCGAAGCGACCCGGAAGTATGCCGACGACCTCGGGGACGACGGGGTGAAGCGCAGGCTCGCAACCGAAGCCGAACAACTCGCGCCGTGGTGCCCGACATGCGTCGAGATCTTGAGACAGGAACTGGAGACTCACTAGCGTCGCGCAAGGCCGACGGGATCGAACCCGCCAACCGCCCTAGCTTCGCGTTCGTCTCAAGGAGAGCGATATCGTCGAGCGATGAAACGCCTGGCCCCTCTCCTGCTGCTCGTCCTCCTGGCCGGCGGCTGCGGCGAGCGGCGGCACGAGCAGACCGAGGCGGAGCGGGTCAAGATGGAGAACGAGTTCTCGCAGGTCGCGATCAACATCGCCAACGCGACCGTCACCACAGGCCCCGCGGACGAGACGAAGATGGTGCGGTTCACGAACGACTACATCGCACTCACGCGCAAGTACGCGGACGATCTCGGAGACGCGGAGGTCAAGAAGCGGCTCGCGGACGAGGTCTCACAAGTCCAGCCGTGGTGCCTGCAGTGCGGCGTGCTCCTCTTTCGAGAGCGCGCGAAGTACTGATTTCCGGCGAGGGATGGCTTACGGCTGACGACTTGCCGACTCACGACGGTCGAAGCCGATCTAGTTCACGTCGAGCAGGACGAGAAAGCCGCCGACCACCACGACGTACAAGAACAACCCGAACACGGTGACGGCGTAGTTGGGATCTCGCTCGTTGGTCGCTGCGTCCTTCGCCAGCGGTGGCAGCACTCGGAGCAGGATCGGGACGAGCGAGACGGCGAGGCCGACGGTGACGGCCAGTGCCGCCCATCGTGGTCCCTCGTCGGCCATCGCCCACAACGATCCGAACACGGTCGCGCCCAGGACGAGGGCGAGGCCCAGTCGGAGCCGTGCATCGGGAAGAGGCTCTTCCTCCCGCCGACGGGTGGCTTTCGACTCGAAGTAGCGGATCTGCCATAGCAGCGCGCCAGTGACGGCCAACTCGATCGCGATGACCGACTGGAAGTACTGAACAGGCACGTCCACGGCTGATCGCGACCAGTATGTCTCAGCGCGCGAGGCGATGTACTGCATCGCCCGCGGCGTTATCGTCGAGACCTTGGAACAGGAACTGGAGCGTTACTAGCGTCGCGCAAGGGAGATAATCCGGGGGACGAGACCTAGGAGGACCGACATGGCGACCATGGCCGAGACACAGACGTTGGAGGAGATCGCGCGAGCCCTCGTCGCGCCGGGCAAGGGGATCCTGGCCGCGGACGAGAGCGACGGGACGATCAAGAAGCGCTTCGACTCGATCGGCGTCGAGTCGACCGAGGAGAACCGGCGCGGGTACCGCGATCTGCTCTTTACGACCGAGGGCGCCGAGGAACACATCAGCGGCGTGATCCTCTTCGACGAGACCATCCGCCAGTCCTCGGCCGACGGGACGCCGTTCCCGAAGCTCCTCGAGAGCCGCGGGATCGTCCCTGGGATCAAGGTCGACAAGGGCGCGAAGGCGCTCGCAGGAGCCGAGGGTGAGACGGTCACCGAGGGTCTCGACGGGCTACGCGAACGGCTTCAGGAGTACTACGAGCTCGGCGCGCGGTTCACGAAGTGGCGTGCAGTCATCTCGATCGGCGACCGCATCCCGAGCGACTACTGCCTCTGGACAAACGCGCACGCACTCGCGCGGTTCGCCGCGCTGTCGCAGGAGTCCGGCCTCGTCCCGATCGTCGAGCCCGAGGTGCTGATGGACGGAGAGCACTCGATCGAGACGAGCTATCACGTCACGGATCGGATGCTGCAGGCGCTGTACACGGAGCTGTTCGACCAGCGCGTAGTGCGCGAGGGGTCGCTGCTCAAGACGAACATGGTCGTCTCCGGCTACGACGCGTCGGAACAGGCCGACATCGACACGGTCGCGGAGATGACGATCAGGTGCCTCGAGAACACGTGCCCAGCATCCGTGCCGGGCGTCGTCTTCCTGTCCGGCGGCATGTCCGACGAGGACGCGACCGCGCGTCTGAACGCGATGAACCAGCGCGGCCCGCATCCATGGGAGCTCTCGTTCTCGTACGGCCGCGCGCTACAGGCGCCCGCGCTCAAGGCCTGGCGCGGTGACCCTAACAACGTGGAAGAAGCGCAAAAGGCGTTCTACCGGCGCGCGAAGTTCAACGGCGCTGCACGCTCAGGCTCGTATGCGCCTGAGTGGGAGACCGCGGAAGTCGCTTAACGAAGAGGTGCTTCAGTCGCACGTCGAGCGCTTCAACGAGGGCGTTCGGTCCGGCGACTTCTCGCGCATGCTCGAGCAGTTCACCGAGGACGCGGAGCTCGCGTTCGAGGGCGTGCCGGTCGGTTCCTTCCGGGGCAGGCCCGCCATCGCCCAGGCGTACGCGGATCAACCGCCGGACGACGAGATCGTGATCCTGCGGACGCGCGAGTCGGGCGAGGACCTGGTCGTTGCCGACTACGCGTGGCGCGCGGAACCGGCCGCGCGGGCGGGCTCGATGATCCTGCGCCTGCGGGGCGCGGAGATCGACCGCCTGCTCGTCACCTTCGGCTAGCGAAGCCGCACGACGAACCAGCCGTTGACGTTGTCGCACTTGACCTGTCTCGGGCCTTCGTGGGCGTACGTGTAGACGGCCAAACCGTTGTGTGTGACCTGGAAGCGCCCGTCGGGCCGACGCACGGTGCCGAACCTGCCGCGGATGCCCGACACGCGAGGATCGATGCGCCTGCTCTTGACGATCAGCGGCGGCCAGAGCTTCGCGCACGCGCCGACGCAGCGGATCTTTCCGCCCGCACGCTTCTCGCGGTTCCAGAAATACAGCGCCTGCTTCTTCGACGTAACGAGAACGGGGCCGAACGCGGCGGTCTGGAGCTTGGTGACGGGCGCGTGGGGCGCCATCGCGGACACCGCGGCGGGCAGGAGCGCCGTCGCCAGCAACGCCAACGGGAGTACCAGGAGTCGCTTCATGCGGAAGAGGCTAGGGCGCCACGTCTTACAGCGGGCTTAAATGGTCAGCGGCCGTAACGGCCGCCGGAGAGTGCCTCCAGCTTCCCGAAGGAGTGGTGCGCCTCGACGCGGCGCACCGTTCCCGAGCGCGAGCGCATGATGATCGACTCGGTGATCGCTCCGCTGGGCGTGTAGCGCACGCCACGCAGAAGCGCGCCCGTCGTCACGCCCGTGGCGGCGAAGAAGACATCGTCGCCGCCGACGAGGTCGTCGGTCGTCAGCACTCGATCGAGGTCGAAGCCCGCCTCGATCAGCTTTTGCCGCTCCTCGTCGTCGCGCGGCCAGAGTTTCCCCTGGAGTGCGCCGCCGACGCATTTCAGCGCAGCGGCCGAGAGAACACCCTCGGGCGTGCCGCCGATCCCCATCAGCAGGTCCACGCTGCTCTCCGGACGAGCCGCTGCGATCGCCGGCGCAACGTCGCCGTCGGGGACCAGCAGAACCTGCGCCTCGACTGCCCGCAGTGCCTCGATCAGGTCCCTGTGCCGGTCGCGCTCGAGCACTACGACCGTGACCTCGGTCGGCCGGATCCCGCGCGCCTTCGCGACTCGCTTCACGTTCTCCCCGGGCGGCGCGTCGATGTCGATCGCGTCCGCCGACTCCGGCCCGCAGGCGATCTTGTCCATGTAGACGGCTGCGCCCGGAAAGAACATCGTCCCTCGCTCTGCGCAGGCGATCGTTGCGATCGCGTTCGGCTGGCCCTTTGCAGTCAGGTTCGTCCCCTCGAGCGGGTCGACTGCGACGTCCACCTCGGGCCCGGTGCCCGATCCGACCTCCTCGCCGTTGAACAGCATCGGCGCCTCGTCCTTCTCGCCCTCGCCGATCACGACCATGCCCGCCATCGTGGTCGTGTCGAGCATCAGCCGCATGCCGTCGACCGCGGCCTGGTCGGCCGAGATCTTGTCGCCGCGCCCGATCCAGCGGCCGGCCGACATCGCCGCCGACTCGGTCACGCGGACGAGCTCGAGCGCGAGGTTACGGTCGGGAGCGCTGCCGGGAACCGTCGAGACGGGGCTTTCCACGCCCTCGGTCACACGCGCATCCTACTGCGATGCGCACCTACATCCGTTCGGGCGCTTCGACGCCGACGAGGTTCAGGCTGAGCGCGATCACGATCTGCGTCGCGCGGACGAGCGCGAGCCGAAACTCCTCGGCCTCGCTCTCGAGCACGCGGTGCTCGTGGTAGAAGCGGTGGAAGTCGTCCGCGACCCGGATCGCGTAGTTCGGCAGCGCGTGCGGCCCCCGGCGCTCGACGGCCTCCTCGACGATCCCGGGGAACTCGACGAGCCGCTTGATCAGCTCCTTCTCCTCAGAAGCCAACTCCTCCGGGCCTTGTAACACAGTGTTACTTGGAGGGTTCGGGGCGTTGCGGAGGATGCCCGCGATCCGGGCGTGTGCGTACTGGACGTAGTAGACGGGGTTCTTCTGCGTCTTCTCGGCCGCGAGGTCGACGTCGATGTCGATCGTCTGGTCCGGGCCGCGGTTGACGAGGTACCAGCGCGCCGCGTCGACGCCGATCTCGTCCATGAAGTCGTCCAGGAAGACGACGTCGCCGCGCCGCTTCGAGATCTTCTTCTGGCGGCCGCCCTGGATCAGGTGGACGAGCTGGTAGAGCAGCACCTCGACGCGCTCGGGGTCGTAGCCGAGCATGCGCGCGATCGCCGCGTACCACTGGCGCGTGCCGTGGTGGTCGGCGCCGAGCACGTAGATCGCGCGGTCGAAGCCGCGCTCGAGCTTGTCGACGAGGTAGACGACGTCGGCGGCGCGGTAGGTCGGCTCTCCGCCTTGGGCCTCCGACCGGATCAGCACGCGGTCGTCGTCGTCGCCGTACTCCGAGGAGCGGGCCCAGACCGCCCCGTCCTTCTCGTAGGTGTCCAGCCGAGGCATCAGCTCGGGCAGGCGCTTCGCGAGGTCGCTCTGAAGCCCCCACGAGTCGAAGTGGATTCGGAACTGCTCGAGCGACGACTCGATCTGGCCGAGCATCGTCGGGACGGGGTCGCCATCGAGCACCGCCAGCTCGGCGATGTACGCGCCCTGATAGCCGTCCTCGGGCGGCTCCTCCCCGCGCCGGACTGCCTCGACCGAGGCTCGGAAGCGATCCATCTGCGCGCCGGCGTCGTTGTAGTAGTACTCGCGCTCGACCGTATGCCCGGCGTGCGCGAGGACGCGCGCCACTGAGTCCCCGTACGCTCCGTTCCTGGCCGATGCGACCGTGATCGGGCCGGTCGGGTTCGCGGACACCATCTCGACCTGGATCCGCTCGGCGGGGTCGACGAACCCGCCGCCGTAGCGCTCACCCGCCTCGAGCACCTCGCGGAGCGCGTCGAGGTACCAGGCGGGCGCGAGCCAGAGATTGACGAACCCCGGCCCGGCGACCTCGGCGCGCTCGACGAGCTCGTGCGTCGTCGCCTGCACCGCGAGCTCTTCGGCGATCTCCCGCGGCGCGCGCTTGCGCTCCGGGGCGAGCTGGAGCGCGGCGTTCGTCGCGAAGTCGCCGTGCTCCGCGTTCGCGGGCCGCTCGAGCTCCGCCCCGAGCTCGGCCTCGAGCCGTTCCAGCGCCTTAGCGGGCAACCGGCTCTCGCGGGGCGAAGAGCTCCTCGAGCAGGCGCAGCTCGTCAGAGCTCCCGGCGGCGATCATCACGTCCCCGGTCTCGAGGACCGCGTCCGGGTCGGGCGTCGTGTCGAACGTCCCATCCTTCTTGCGCAGCGCGACGATCACGGCCCCCGTCTCGTGCCGGATGCGCAGCTGGCGGATCGTCTTCCCCGACTGGCCGGACGCCTCGGTGACGATGATCTCCTCATACTGGAGATCGGCGCCGCCAGTCACGGAGACGACCTCGAGGAACGCGGCCACCTGAGGGCGCAGGACGAGCGCGGCCATCTCTTTGCCGGCCGCGGAGTACGGCTGGACGATTCGGTCCGCGCCGGCCCGCCGGAGCTTCTCGGACACGTCCGCATCGGACGCGCGCGCAACGATCAGCAGGTCCGGCCGGACCGTCCTCGCGGACAGCGTGATGTAAAGGTTGTCGACGTCCGAGTCCGACGACGCGACGAGCCCCTTGGCGCGAGCGACGCCGGTTGCCTCGAGGTCCTCGTCGTTCGTCCCGTTGCCCTTGATGAAGAGCGCACCGTCCTCGCGGGCGCGTTCGATCGCGTCCTCGTTGAAGTCGAGCACGACGTATCGGACACCAGCCTCGCGGAACTCCTCGCCCACGCGGCGGCCGACCCGCCCGTAGCCGCAGATGACGTAATGGTCGGTGAGCTTCTCGATCGCCCGCTTCCTCCTTCGCTCGGCCACTGCCCCGGTGAAGATGCCACCCGCGATCCCCTCCACCAGGATCGTCGCGATGAAGGCAAAGATAGTCAGTCCGGCGAGGACGAGGACGATCGAGATCAGGCGCGTCGAGTTGTTGGACGGGACGGTGTCGAGCCCGGTCAGCGAGCTCGTGACGACCGAGCGGTAGAGCGCCTGCATCCAGGTCTCGTGCGTGAAATGGTGGAAGAGCACCGTGCCGGCGCCGATGACTGACACAGCGCCGGCGAGCGCGAAGAGGATGCGGCGCGTCGAGAAGGCGTCGTCCACGGGTATATCGTAGGAGCGTGGAGGACGAGGGCCAGCAGCGACAGCTGAACATTCACATCGATCCGGACGTGATGGCCGGCGTCTACTCGAACTTCGCCAACATCAGCTTCTCGGACTACGAGTTCACGCTGACGTTCGCGCGGATCGACCACGAGGTCGAGGAAGGCGACGTGCCGGGAGTGGTCGTGGCCCGCGTGAATATGTCGACGCGTTTCATGCACGAGCTCCTCGACGCGATGAACGACGCGTACTCGAAGTGGTCGAGCCGGGAGAACATCCGCAACCTCCCGGAGACGCCCGGCCGCAGCGACAGCGACAACCGAGACCGAGACCGAGACCTAGCGCTCACCGTCCTCCCACGCCTGCGCCATTGCGATGCGTTGCATCAGCGTCGGGTGCGTGTCGAAGAAGACGTACGACCATGTGGGCGGGTCGGGCTGTTGGAGGCTCGTCTCGGAGAACGACTGGAAAAGCTTCTTCTGGGCCGACGGATTCCTGGCCGCCTTCAGCGCCGACCAGTCCGCCTCACTTTCGTAGCGGCGTGACACGACGTTGGTGAGCGGCGTGATCGCGATGTTCAGGAGCACCAGGACGAGGACGCCGTAGGGCAGGAGACCCGGATTGCCAAGGCCCCCGCGGCGGGCGGTGATCCGTGCGACCCCGAACGCGATCGGGAACGTGAACAGCGCCGCCCACGCGAGTCCTTTCCAGAGATGGTGGTGCGCGATGTGCCCGAACTCGTGCGCGAGGACGACCCGGACCTCTGCGTTCGAGAACCGGCCGTCGAGCAGCGTGTCCCAGACGACGACCCGCTCCGTCGGCCCGATCCCGACCGAGAACGCGTTCGCCTGCGTCGTCAGATCGCTCACTTTCTCGACGTCGACGGGCGTGTCGATGCCCTCGGCCCGCTCGAGCGTCCGCACGTCTTGCTGTAACTGAGGCGTCGCCGGACGGTGGATGCGGCCCGCCTGGAGGTACGGGAAGCTGGCGAGGAAGACGACCGCCAGCGCCAGGAAGATCGGGGTCACAGGCAGCCACCAGTTCCGCGGATAGCGGCGGGCGAAGAACATGACGACCGCGACCTGGAGCATGACGAAGACCACGCCGGCGCCGAGCTCGGCCCACGGCGCCACGAGCCAGTCGATCCACGAGCCCTCGGTCAGGTCGTGGCGCTGGTCCCACCAGCGGAGCGCCGTCGAGAACGGGAGGTCAACCGCCCACAGAACAGCGAGCGTGATTGCCGCGACGATCATTCCGGCGCCGATCGGTCCCAGGCCCGTGTCCCGAGCAAGCCGTGGCGCACGTCTCGTGAGCACGAGCAGCGCGACGATCTCCGCGATGAGCGCGAGCACGACGACGATGCGCACGAACCGCTCGTACCGTTCCGTCCGCGCGAGCTCCGCGGCGCTGAAGAACCGGTGCGGGTCGAGCCCCGAAAGGTCGAGATTGCCCGGGACCGTCGTCCTCAGCAAGAGATAGGCCGCGATCAGCCAGACAGCCACAGCCAGCAGGGATATCGTTGCGACCCTCCAGGCAGGCCATTTGCGAGTCGCCGTCGTCTCCGACATCCACGCGAACTTACACGGGCTCGAGGCTGTCCTCGAGGCGATCGACGCCGACCCGCCGGACGAGCTCTGGTGCCTCGGCGACCTCGTGGGCTACGGCCCGCGCCCGAACGAGGTGACCGAGATCGTCCGCGAGAGCGCGCAGCTGTGCCTCGTCGGCAACCACGATTTGGGTGTCCTCGGGCGGCTCGACCTGGACGAGTTCAGCCCCGACGCGGCGGCTGTCGTCCGGTGGACGCAGACGGTGCTGCTCGACGAGAACCGAGCCTTCCTCGAGCGTCTCGAGCCCGCGGCGAAGGTCGAGCACGCCGAGCTCTTCCACGCGAGCCCGCGCGACCCGGTCTGGGAGTACGTGATCAGCGAGGAGACGGCCTTGGTCGCGTTCGAGCTGACCGTCTCAGCGCTCGTGCTCGTCGGTCACAGCCACGTCGCGCTCTCGGTCTCGCTCGCGAACGGTGATCTCAGCGGCGTGGTTGCGCCCGACGGGACCGAGGCGCCGCTCGACGAGGCCCGCTGGCTCCTGAACCCGGGCTCGGTCGGGCAGCCGCGCGACGGCGACCCACGGGCGGCGTGGCTCGAGCTCGACTTCGACGCTAGAACGGCGCGCTTCCACCGCGTCACGTACGACATCGAGCGGACGCAGTCGGAGCTACGCGAGCGAGACCTGCCCGAGGCCCTCGCAGAACGGCTGGGGCACGGCTCCTAGATCGCCTGGAGCGGAGCGGGTGCGGCCACCTCGGCCACCTCGAGCTCCTCGCCGAACGTGATGCCCTCGCGGGCGAGCGCGAGCTGGACTTCCTCGCGCGCCTTGTAGATGCGCCACTTGACCGTGGCCAGCGTGATCTCGAGCGAATCGGCGATCTCCGTGTACGAGAGACCGACGACGTCGCGCAGGAGCAGGGCCATCTTCAGGTCCGGCGTCAGATCGCCGACGGAGCGCCAGACGGCGTCCATCGCCTCGACGTTCTCGAGCGGCGCGTCCACGACCTCGAGCGGCGGGATGTCGTCGAGCGCGACGCTGAGGCGCGGCCGGCGCTCGTTCGCCCGCAGCTCGTCGAGCACGCGGTTCTTCGTCACCTGGAAGAGCCAGGTCGTGAACTTCGAGCGGAGCGAGAACTTCGGGAGCCCCTGGAAGACGCGGAGGAAGACTTCCTGCGTCAGGTCTTCCGCGAGGACCCGGTCGCCGACGAGACGGACAACGTAGTTGTAGACCGGCGTCTCATACGCACGCACGATCAGGGTGAAAGCTCTCTCGTCGCCGCGTTGAGCTTTCCGCAGTACGCCAGGGTCGGGCTGGGTCAGGGGCATCCGGAAGGTGGCCGAGTATAGCCCGCTATTGGGCTCCTACCAAGAGACTATGGCCGGACATCTGTAAAGGTTTTGCAAGGCCGAGCAGGGAGATTGCGGTGGGCATCAGGTCACTGAGTTCCCCGTCCTCCCTGAGGGAAACACTCGTGTCAGTCACTACAAGTGGTACGGGGTTCGAGGTGTGAGCGGTTTGCGGGTTCCCGTCGGCGTCGAGCATCTCCTCCGCGTTGCCGTGGTCCGCGGTCACGAGCGCGAGTCCGCCTTCGCGCTGGACGGAGTCGAGGATGTGGCCAAGTGCGGCGTCGGTGGCCTCGACGGCTTTGACGGCCGCGGGGATGGAGCCGGTGTGGCCGACCATGTCCGGATTGGCCAGGTTGACGACCGCGAAGCCGTAGCCGTCGTCAGCGAGGGCCTGGTCGAGCTCGTCGGCGACCCGGGCCACGGACATCTCGGGCTTGTGGTCGTAGCTCGGAACGTCTCTCGGCGACGGGACGAGGATGCGCGTCTCGCCCTGCCACTCGTCTTCACGGCCGCCGTTGAAGAAGTAGGTGACGTGCGCGTACTTCTCTGTCTCGGCGACGTGCAGCTGGCGGATCCCGTGCTCGGCGCAGAACTCGGCCATCGTCTCCGTGACCTTCTGCTGGTCGAAGGCGACAGGACAGTCGAAGTCGTCTCGATAGCGCGTCATCGTCGTCACATCGAATCGTGAGGCAATGAGGCGCTCCGTCAACTGCCGCGCCCGGTCCGGGCGGAAGTTGAAGAAGATCGCCGAGTCGTCCTTCCCGAGCCGTGGCCTGTCCGAAAAGACGATGGGCTCGATGAACTCGTCCGTCACACCTTTGTCGTAGCTGCGTTGCACTTCTTGCACGGGGTCTGACCCGTGGACACCTTCGCCCTGGCCGATGGCCGCCAGAGCCTTGTCCGTCCGGTCCCAGCGCTGGTCGCGGTCCATCGCGTAGTAGCGGCCGACGACGGTTGCGATGCGGTCGCTCGGGAGCTCGGCGAGATCGCGTACCGCGGAGTGCGGAGACACGTCACGGCCGTCCGTGAACGCATGGATCCAGGTCTTCTCGGGAGCGAACCGCAGCAGCGCCTGCAAATGATCCATGTGCGAGTGGACGCCGCCGTAGGAGACGAGCCCGAGCAGGTGCACCTTCTCCCCGCGCTCAAACGCGGCGACGAGCGCCGGGTTCTCGAAGAACGACCCGTCCTCGATCGACTTGTTCACCCGCATCAGGTCCTGGAAGAGGATGCGACCCGAGCCGATCGTCAGGTGCCCGACCTCCGAGTTCCCCATCTGGCCGTGTGGGAGGCCGACAGCCTCGCCGGACGCCTGCAGCGTCGCGTGCGGGTACTCGGCCCAGAGCTTGTCGAAGACCGGCGTGTCGGCGAGCTCGACGGCGTTCCCGGGCCCCGGCGGTGCGAGGCCCCAGCCGTCGAGGATGACCAGCGCTACGAGCGGGTAGCGGTCAGGCAAATCGCCGAGAACGATTCCACGTCCAGCGAGGCGCCGCCGACGAGTGCGCCGTCGACGTCGGGCTGGGCGAGCAGCTCGGCCGCGTTGTCCGGCTTCACCGAGCCGCCGTAGAGCACCGGTACCTCGATCAGGTTCTTGATGAACGCGTGCGCCTCCTGGGCGATCTCGGGAGTGGCCGTCTTGCCGGTGCCGATCGCCCAGACCGGCTCGTACGCGACGACGAGGTTGTCCTCCGCCTCGAGCACGGAAACCTGGCGCCGCAGGACGTCCTCGGTCTCCCCCGCCTCGCGCTCGGCCTCGGTCTCCCCGACGCAGGCGATCACGGACAACCCCGCGTCGAGGGCCGCGCGTGCCCGCTTGGCGACTCCTTCGTCGGTCTCGCCGAAGAACTGGCGCCGCTCGGAGTGGCCGACGATCGCGCCGTAGGCGCCGAGCTCTCGGAGCATCGGCGCCGAGATCTCGCCGGTGAACGCGCCCTCCGCGTCCCAATGGACGTTCTGAGCCGCGACCGCGATGTC
Organism: uncultured Actinomycetes bacterium; assembly: GCA_963794605.1. Classification (GTDB taxonomy): domain Bacteria; phylum Actinomycetota; class Thermoleophilia; order Gaiellales; family Gaiellaceae; genus VAXT01. The sequence goes on along the minus strand of CAWCEN010000003.1, from coordinate 76,011 downwards.
CGTCCCCGCCAGCACCTGCACGGCCACGCCTAGCGAGGTGAACGGTGGGCACACCGCAACCTCGATTCCCTCGAAGTCCGCCTCGTGCCGTCTCAGCTCGAGACAGAACTCCGCCGTCTCGACGACGCCCTTGTACATCTTCCAGTTGCCTGCGATCAGCATCTACGCATCCGGTATCGCTGCCACTCCGGGCAATTCTTTCCCTTCCAGGAGCTCGAGGGAAGCGCCGCCGCCCGTCGAGGCCCAGTCGACCTGGTCAACGAGCCCCATTTCCGTCAACGCGCGGATCGAGTCGGCGCCGCCCACGACGGTATGCGCGTCGGCCTTCGCGACGGCTTCGGCGACCGCTTTCGTGCCCTCGGCGAAGCGCGGCCACTCGAAGACGCCCATCGGGCCGTTCCAGAACACGGTCCTCGCGCCGGCGATCGTGCGCGCGAACGCCTCGCGCGTCTCGGGGCCGATGTCGAGCCCGAGCCAGCCGTCCGGGAGATCGTCGTAGGGCACGACCTTCGACTCCGCGTCCTCGGCGAACTCGGCCGCTGCAACGACGTCGGTCGGCAGCTCGACCTTGAACGTGAGCGGGTTTTCCTCGCGCACCTGCTCGGCCATCTTGCCGCCGATCAGCACCTGGTCGGCCTTGCCGCCGAGGTTTTCGAGCACGCCGAGCTTGTCCTCGACCTTCGCGCCGCCGGAGATGAGGACGAACGGCCGCTCGACCTCGCCGAGCAGCTTGCCGAGCTCTTCGAGCTCACGCTCGAGCAGGAGCCCCGCGTAGGCCGGGAGCAGCTTGGCGACGCCGACCGTCGACGCGTGCGCCCGGTGCGCCGAGCCGAACGCATCGTCGACGAACAGGTCGAGGTCGTCGGCGAGCTCCCGCGCGAACCCGGGGTCGTTCGTCCTCTCGCCCGGGTTGAATCGCGTGTTCTCGAGCACACGAATGCGATCGTCGGGCAGCAGCTCCCGCAGCCGCGCCGCGACCGGCGTCATCGAGAACGCAGGGTCTTCCCCTTTCGGCCGGCCGAGATGCGAGCACACGACGACTTCGGCAGCCTCGCGCTCCAACAGAAGCTCGAGTGTCGGCAACGAGGCCCGGATCCGCGTGTCGTCCGCCACCTGTCCGTCCTCGAGCGGGACGTTCAGATCCGAGCGCACGAGCACCCGCCGGCCGGAGACATCGGCGTCTCGAACCGAGCGCGGGCGCTTCCGAGGCATCGCTTGCGATGCCTCCTTCAGGACGTACGGGCTTTGCCCGTACGTCCGTCGGAACTGACCGGTCGACACGCCGGAACCGACCTCAACGGCTAAAGCAGGCGATCGATCAGGTCAACGCACCGGCACGAGTAGCCCCACTCGTTGTCGTACCAGCCGATCACCTTCACCTGGTTCCCGTGCGCCATGGTCGAGAGGCCGTCGATGATGCACGAGTACGAGTTCCGGACGATGTCGGACGACACGATCGGGTCCTCGGTGTACTGAAGGATTCCGGCCCAGTGGTCGCTGGTAGCTGCCGATCGATAAGCGTCGTTCACGGTCTCTGCGCTCGCCTCGCCGCCGAGCACGCTGACGAGGTCGGTGACGCTCCCCACCGGCACGGGGACGCGCATAGCCATCCCGTCGACCTTGCCCTTCAGCTCGGGGATCACCTCGCCGATCGCCTTCGCGGCCCCCGTCGAGGCCGGGATGATGCTCTGCGGCGCCGCACGCATGCGGCGCAGGTCGGCCTTGCCCTTCCGCGTCAGATGGATCTGGTCCAGGAGCTGCTGCTCCGTCGTGTACGCATGGATCGTCGTCATGAAGCCCGCCTCGAGCCCGAACGAGTCGAGGAGTATCTTCGCCATCGGCGCGACGCAGTTCGTCGTGCAGGACGCGTTCGAGATGATGTGATGCTGCTCCGCGTCGTACTGGTCGTCGTTGACGCCGAGCACGATCGTGATGTCAGGGTCCGTCGCCGGAGCCGAGATCACGACCTTGTCGGCGCCGGCCGTCAGGTGTTGTGACGCGCCCTCGCGGTCGGTGAAGAGGCCTGTCGACTCGACGACCACGTCGACATCCATGTCCTTCCAGCGGAGCGCCGTGGGATCGCGCTCCGAAAGCACCTTGAAGGCCGCGCCGTCGACCGAGATCGAATCGTCCGAATGCTCAACGTCGCCGTCGAGGACGCCGAGGGTCGAGTCGTACTTGAGCATGTGCGCGAGGATGTCCGGCGGCGCGAGGTCGTTGACGGCGACGATCTCGAAGCCCGGTTTCTTCTCCAAGTAGGCGCGGTAGAAGTTGCGCCCGATGCGGCCGAAGCCGTTGATGCCCACCTTGGTAGCCATGGCGCGAGTCTAACCAGCCCAGCCTTGAAGCCACCGGCCCCGGCACCCGCAAGTGAACTCAGCGGCGGGCCGCGTCGTCGCCGCTTGCGGCGACGACTTAGAGGCCGTACGGGCTTTGCCCGTGCGGCCGTCTTAAGCCCGACCGGCCCGCCGCCTTCCTTGCTACGAGACAGCGTCGGACCAGCGACACCGCCGCGACGAGAAACACGTAAGAACGGCGAAAGAAAGGCGGCGGGCCGGAGGGGAAGCTCCGAGGACGACCTCCCCCTCCCGTTGAACCGCGCTCCGGACCTTGGCGACGGACGGGGTCTGAATCCATCGCCGGACGAGCACAGACCCGCCGCAAATCGGAGTATTACTCACAGGTTCACAGCACTACAACCCGGCGAGCCGGACGAGGCTCGAAAGACGCCTCTGTACGGCAGATTTCGTCGCAGGCGGGCTGCAGCGAAGCGCCAGCTCGCGCAGCGACAGCGACGGGTACCGAAGCCGTAGCCGAGCGATTTCGCGGAGCTTCGGCGGCAGCGAGCCGAGCCCACCGCCGCGCTCGAGGACGCGCACCGCGCGGATCTGCTCCTGGGCCGCGCGACTCGTGCGGACGAGATTCGCGTGATCCGCGTTCGCGAGCCGGTTCGCACGCGACTTCGTCGCCCCCATCACGCCCTGCTCCTCGAGCACGAGCACTGCGTCGCTCGCTCCAGCCGCGGCGAGCGCGTCTGCGATCGGCCCCGAGCCCTTCGCGTACGTGACCGCGTACCGGCCCCTGTCGAGGACGCGCAACTCCACTCCCGCCCGCTCCGCGATCTCCGCGATGAACTCTGCGCCCTCGACAGTCGCCGTCCGCACCTCCAGGTGCGGCGACCTCGGGCCGGACAGCGTCCCACCGCCGAGCAGCGAGCCGCGCAGGTACGCGCCACGGCAGCACGCCCGGGCGACGACCCGCTTCGGCGGACGCTCGAGCGGTGCGCGGCGAGCGCCGACGATGCCCGCTTCCTGAAGCACCCGGAGCGCCCGGCCCACACCTTCGACGTGCAGCTGGTACCGCGTCTCGCGTCCGAACGCGCGCCGCTGGTAGGTCCGAATCTCGGACGTCACGCCCAGCTCCCGCAGGAGGCTGAAGGCGCGCCGCGCGGCCGCCGAGCTGGCGAGGTCGAGGTGCAGGCCGATCTGACCGCGCCCGTGGATGCGCAGGCTGCCCGCAGTGTGAGCGAGACCGGAGAGCTCCGCGAGCCGGTCGCAGTCACGCTCCGGCTTGATCCCGGCCAGCTCGTTCCGCAGCTCCTCAGACAGCGGCACCTTCGAGCTCCAGCAGCCGCCGCTTGTACTCGACCCCGAGCGAGCCGTACGAGCCGAGCCCGTCGGCGGCGACGACCCGGTGACAGGGAACCACGATCGCAAACCGGTTGCGGGCGCAGAACGACCCGGCTGCCCGCTGGGCGTTCGGACGCCCGGCGAGCGCGGCCAGCTCTCCGTACGTCAAGGTCTCGGCCCGTCCGATCCGCCGCAACGCGTGAGTGAGCTCGCGCTCGAACTCGGTTGCGCCATCCAGCTCGATCGGCACGTCCAGGAAATCTTCCGGCCGACCCGCGAAGTAGCGCGCGAACCGTTCGCCGAGCGCATGCCTCCGACCGCGATGCTCGCACGGCCGGACGCGGCAGCTCGTGGTGCAAGAGGCGTTCGCCGTCGAGCCAGATCTCCCCCACGCCCCAGCCGGGCGCCTCGTAGCTGACGTGGGTGGCGGACATGGCGGGAATCGTAGAATCACTGCGATGAGCGCTCCCGGCATCTTCCGACCACCGACCCCGACGAACGAGCCCGTCAAGGAGTACGCGCCCGGCTCACCCGAGCGCGAGCAGCTTCGACGCCGGCTCGACCAGATGCAGTCCGAGCGCATCGAGCTGCCCCTCGTGATCGGCGGCGAAGACGTCACCACCGGCGCCACTGCCGAGGTGGTGATGCCCCACAAGAAGAGCCACGTCCTCGCGGATGCCCACCAGGGCGGCCAGACGGAGGTCGACCAGGCGATCCGCGCCGCAGCCGACGCCTGGGAGGACTGGTCCCGGTTGCCCTGGGAGGAGCGCGCCGCCGTCTTCCTGCGCGCCGCCGAGCTCCTGTCCGGCCCGTGGCGCGCGACGCTCAACGCCGCGACGATGCTCGGCCAGTCGAAGACCGCGCACCAGGCCGAGATCGACTCCGCGTGCGAAGTGATCGACTTCTACCGCTTCAACGTCGAGTTCATGACGCGGATCTACGAAGAGCAGCCGGTCTCGAGCCAGGGCGTCTGGAACCGCCTGGAGTACCGCCCGCTCGAAGGCTTCGTGTTCGCCGTCTCGCCGTTCAACTTCACCGCGATCGCCGCGAACCTCCCGGCCAGCGTCGCGCTGATGGGGAACACGGTCGTCTGGAAGCCGGCGGGCACAGCGTCCTACTCCGCGCACTTCCTGATGCAGCTCCTGCGCGAGGCGGGCCTGCCGCCGGGCGTGGTCAACCTCGTCTACGGGCCGGGTGCGACCATCGGCGACGCGGCCCTCGCGAGCGAACACCTCGCAGGCGTCCACTTCACCGGCTCTACGGGCGTCTTCAACTCGATGTGGAAGACGATCGGCTCGAACGTCGGCCACTACCGCAACTACCCGCGCATCGTGGGCGAGACCGGCGGCAAGGACTTCATCGTCGCGCACCCGTCTGCGGACGTCGACGCGGTGGCGACGGCGATCGTGCGCGGCTCGTTCGAGTACCAGGGCCAGAAGTGCTCGGCGGCGTCGCGCGTCTACGCACCGGCGAACCTCTGGCCGGAGATTCGCGAACGGCTCGCCGAGGAGGTCGCCCAGATCAAGATGGGCGACGTCGCCGACTTCGAGAACTTCATGGGCGCAGTCATCGACGCGAAGTCGCTGCAGACGCAGAAGGAGGCGATCGAAGAGGCGCGGTCGCACGATGAGACCGAAGTGCTCGTCGGCGGCGGCGTCAGCGACGACGAGGGCTTCTTCGTCGAGCCGACGGTGATCGAGACCCGCGACCCGGACTTCCGGCTGCTGCGCGACGAGCTGTTCGGGCCGGTTGTGACCGCGTACGTCTATCCCGAGAGCAAGTGGAGCGACACGCTCGAGCTCGTCGACCAGACCGCGCCGTACGGGCTCACGGGCGCCGTCTTCGCGGACGATCGCGAGGCGCTCGTCGAGGCGCAGGACGCACTCCGCTACGCGGCCGGGAACTTCTACGTGAACGACAAGCCGACCGGAGCCGTGGTCGGCCAGCAACCGTTCGGCGGGGGGCGCGCGTCGGGCACGAACGACAAGGCGGGCTCGATGTGGAACCTGATCCGCTGGGTCAGCCCGCGGACGATCAAGGAGACGTTCGTCCCGCCGACGGATTACCGCTACCCGTTCATGGCCCCCGACCGCGACGGGAGCGACGGCACTCGGTGAAGCGGGCCGCCCTGCTGGCGGCGGCCGGACTTATGCTCTTCCTCGCCGCTTCGGCCGGTGCGGCGCTCATCGTCGGCACGCAGCAGGGCGATCTCCTGCTCGGGGGCGCGAAGGCGGACCGGATCGGCGCCCGCGGCGGGAATGACCGGATCGACGTCGCAGGCGGAGGGCGTGACCGCGTCTCGTGCGGCCGCGGCTCGGACCTCGTCGCTGTAGACGCCACGGACAAGATCAGCTCGGACTGCGAGGTCGTCAGCCGCCGGATCTCGACTGACCCCTATCGCAACGACGGCGCGATCCATGCCACCGAGGCGGAGCCGGACACCTTCGCCTGGGGGCCGGTCGTGGTCGCCGCGTTCCAGGTCGGCCGTTTCTCCAGCGGCGGCGCGCGCAACATCGGGTTCGCTCTCTCGACCGACGCGGGACGGCGCTGGCGGAGCGGCCTGCTGCCCGGCCTGACCGTCGCCTCGCGCCCGCGGGGACAGTTTTCGCGCGTCAGCGACCCGTCGGTCGCCTATGACGCGTTGAACGGCGTCTGGCTGATCGCCTCGCTCGGCTTCTCCGACAACGAATCCGCGCTCCTCGTCAGCACCTCCAGCGACGGACGGCACTGGCGTGCGCCGTTCATCGCTGCACGCAAGCCGAGCGGGAACGAAGGAGTCCAGTTCGACAAGGAGTGGATCGCGTGCGACAACGGCCCGGCGAGCTCGTATCGCGGCCACTGCTACCTGAGCTACAGCGACATCACGAACCTCCGGCTCGCGACGCAGACCTCGACCGACGGCGGACGCACCTGGTCGCGGGCGGTCAGCTCGCCGGACAACGCGGGCCGCCGTGGCATCCAGGGCCCGGGCGCGCCCGCCCCGCAGCCGGTCGCACTGCCGAACGGGATCGTGGTCGTCCCCTTCTTCGACGACGAGATCGCGGTCGTCCGCTCGACGGACGGCGGCGCCAGCTTCTCGGCCGGGACGATGATCGCGCCGTCGCGGTTCGCGAGCTCAGCCGTCCGCTCCGGCCCGTTCCCGAGCGTCGAGGTCGGAGCCGAGGGGAGCGCGATGATGGCGTGGCCCGACTGCGGCTCCCGCGCGGATTGCTCGGGGAACGACCTGCTGTTCTCTAAGTCGACGGACGGCCTGACCTGGGCGCCGCCGACGAGGATCCCGCTGGGCTCGGGCAACCACATCATCGACGGGCTCGCCGCGGATCCGGTCCGAGCCGCGAGGGTCGCGGTCACGTACTACACCGAGTCGCGGCAGAAGCTCGACGTCCGGCTCGTGTGGTCGCGGGACGGCGGCGGGACCTGGTCCCCGCCCGTCCTCCTCTCGCCGGAGCACATGCCGTTCGGCCGGATCGCGTTCAGCAACGGCGCGATGGTCGGCGACTACATCTCGACCTCGTTTGCGGGCACGCGGGCCGTCGCCGTCTTCACGCTCGCGCAATCGAAGCTGCGGGGCCGGCTCCGGCAGGCGACCTATTCGGCCACGATCACCGTACCCTGAGCGCTAGTCGCCCGGTGCCAGCGGCGGGTGGCGGAGCGGGATCGGCGTCGAGTTGACGATCGAGGTCGTCGTCTCGCCGTACTCCAGGAACTGGTCGAGGAGCCCGCTCAGCTCGCCGATCGAGCGCAGATAGACCTTGAGGTAGAAACAGTCCTCGCCGGTGATTCGGTGGCACTCGACGACCTGCGGGATTCCGGCTGCCAACGCGGGGATCTTCGGCAGCTGGCGCGGAGCGGGCTTGACCCTGACGATCGCAAGCAGCTCGTAGCCGAGCGTTCGGGGATCGATGTGTGCGCGGTAGCCCGTGATCACGCCGGCGCGCTCGAGTCGCTTGACGCGTTCCGCGACCGCCGGCGACGAGAGGTTGACGCGCCGACCGAGCTCGGCGATCGGCAGGCGCCCGTCCTCGAGCAGTTCGCCTACGATCTTCTCGTCGATCAAGTCGATCTGCTGTCGAATAGTGACTGAGCCGACAGAAAGTCCGTTCTTCATGAGTCATTTGGAGTCTAATGCCTTCTGTTAGCCATGTCGCGCCGACGCCGAGGCGGGAGCACTGTCTCCATGGCCCGCCGTCCCGCGACGCCGCACGCCTACTTCGTCGGGAGCGCCGTCTTCCACTACCTCGGCCCGTCCTTCGCGGTCCTGCTCTTCGCGCGCGTCGACGTGCTCGGCGTCGCCTGGCTGCGCATCGCCTCGGCCCGCGGCGATCCTCGCCGTCTGGCGACGGCCGCTCCGCAAGCTCGCCGGTGTCGACCGAGCAGGCCGCCTCCTGCTCATCGCCCTCGGAGCGGTGTTCGCGGCGATGAACGCCTGCTTCTACGAGGCGATCGACCGGCTTCCGCTGGCAACGGTCGCGGCAATCGAGTTCATCGGCCCGATCGTCCTCGCTCTCGCCGGCGCACGCGTCGGCCGCAACTTCGCGGCTGTTGGGGCGGCGACGGCCGGCGTCTACCTCCTGACCAGCGTTCGCTTCGTCGGCGAGCCGGTCGGGGTCGTCTTCGCCTTTGCGAACGCGGCTCTGTTCACGGCGTACATCGTCCTGGCCCACCGGATGGCGCGCCGCTCGTCGATGGGCGGAGTCGACGGGCTGGCGGCGGCGATGGTGGTCGCGTTCGTCTTCGTGTCGCCAATCGGGCTGACCGGCGCGGCCGCAGCGCTGAGCGAACCGGTTGCGCTCGCAGCCGGCATCGGAGTCGGGCTCACGTCGTCGGTGATCCCGTACGTCTTCGACCAGCTCGCGATGGCGCGCCTCCCGCGTGCAACCTACGCCCTCTTCGTCGCGCTGCTCCCCGCGACGGCGACGGTGATCGGCGTGATCGTCCTGCGCCAGCTGCCGACGCCGCTCGACCTGGCGGGCATCGGCCTCGTCATGCTCGGCGTCGGGCTGCACCGGCCCGAGGCAGCTCCGCCCGAAACGGTCGCGGTAAAGCAGGCGATCGACTCTCCCGCGCCGGGCTGAGCCGCAGAGCGGTCGCGGTTCGTGCTCGAATCCTGTTCGTGGGAACAGAGAGCGCAAGTTGATCCGTGCGATCTGGGACGCGACGGACGTCTTCCGGGACCGGCTCGGAGAGCTGGCCTGGGGCGCGCTCGCACTCGCGATCCTCTGCCACGTGCTCCGGCTGCTCGCGGTCAGCCGCGCCTGGCGGAACATCATCAAGGGCGCGTACCCGGCTGCGCGGGTGCGTTGGCGGTCGATCGTCGCGTCGGTCTTCGCGGGCGTCGGCGTCAACGCGATCATCCCCGCGCGCGGCGGCGACGCCATCCGGGTCGTGCTCGCGAAGCGCAGCGTCGAGGGGAGCAGCTACGCGACGATCGCTTCGACGCTCGTCCTGCTCAGCCTGTTCGACTTCGTCGTCGCGACGTGTCTTGTGACGTGGGCGGCCGTGACCGGGCAGCTGCCGAAGGTGCTCGGGCCGTCGTTCGACTTCGGCTGGGCGTTCCACAACCCGGGCACGTTCCTGAAGGTGATGGCGGTCGTGTTCGCCGTCGCGCTCGTCGTCCTGCTCTGGTACGCGGAGCGGATCGGCGACTTCCGCCGGAGACTCGCGCAGGGGTTCGCGATCATGCGCGACCGGCGCGCGTATTTCCGCCGGGTCGCGTTCTGGCAGGCGATCGACTGGACGCTGCGGCTGGTGGCAGTGCTCTTCTTCCTGCGTGCGTTCGGCCTGCCCGTGACCGTCGAGAACGCGCTGCTCGTGCAGGTCTCAGCCGGGCTCGCGTCGCTCCTGCCGATCAGTCCCTCCGGGATCGGCACCGAGCAGGCGTTCTTGCTCTACCTGCTCCGTGACCAGGCGTCGCGCACGGCGCTGCTCGCGTTCAGCGTCGGCATGCGAATCACGCTCATCCTCGTCAACCTCGTGCTCGGTTTCACAGCCCTCTTCTTGACGCTGCGGACGATCGACTGGCGGGCGCACATGCCCGCTAAGGCTTCGGAGCCAGATACTCGATGAGCGTCTCGGAGAGGGGACGGAGGCGCTCGGCCTCGGCGCTGTACAGGACGTAGTAGCCCTCCCGCCTCGTCGCGACGAGGCCCGCCGCAGCCAGCTTCTGCAGGTGCTTCGACATTCCGGCCTGTGTGAGGCCGACCAGGCGCGCGAGCTCCTGGGTCGAGCGCGGGCGCTCGGTGACGAGCCTCAGCGCGTGCAGCCGGGTCGCGTTGCCGAGCGCGTCGAGAACACGGACGAGATCCTCCGACGGGATCCGCGGGCGGGCGGCCTCGATCACGAAGCGGGCCGGGTAGACGAGCGTCAGCGGCCACGGCTCGTCGCAGTTCACGCGCACGTGGGGCCAGACGAATGCGCTCGGGACGAGGACGAGCTTCCGACCGACCGTGACGTCGACGCGATGGTCGTGCGGCAGGTCGAGCCCGAACTCCCCGCGCTCCGGGTCGACACGGAGCCGCGACGAGAGCCCGCGAACGAACGGGTACAGGCCGTCGACCGCGATCTCACGTCCCGCCTGCGAGACGGCTTCGGTCAGCTGAGGCTCGAGCCGGGACCACTCGTCGGAGAAGGCGGCGTCCCAGTAGTGGGTGAGGAGCGCGGCGAACCGCCGGCCGAGCTCGGCCGGGTCGTCGAAGATGAGGGCGACCAGCTCCGGGCTGGCGCCGTGCCGGTCGCACTGGCCGAGAGCATGGCGGCGGATCGCCTCGTCCTCGAGCAGGGCCGTGTCGTCGCTACCGGCATGGTCGTAGAGCGGTCGCAGGAAGTCGAGCGCGAGCCTCTCCGAGTCGTGACCGGCGAGCTCGCGGAGATCCTGCTCGAAGTCCGAGTACACCTCCTCCGGGGAGGCGGTGACGAAACCCGGCATCGTCCAGCGGTAGGCGAACGCGAACTCGGCGATGCGTTTCTTGAGCTGGGCGGGAAGCCTCCGCATCTCCCGCACCCACTCGTGCTGGAGCGCGTGATGCTTCGGCGCCACGAGCACGTGGAGGCTGAGGACGGCTTCCTGGAGCGGCGAGTAGGCGAAGGCGATTCGGTCGAGCGCATCCTCGGCGGGGACGGCAAAGCGGATTCCCGACACTGATTTCCTTTCGGGCGAAAGAGTTGACTGGATGATGAGTGCCGAGGCAGCCTTGGTCAAGCCATGCGCTTCGTCCCACTGCTCCTCGTCTTCGTCCTGTCGCTCGGAGCGGCGAGCGCCGGAGCCGGGCCGAGCGCGAACACGCAGCTGATCGCGACCGTGGGCACGAGCGACGGGTTCAACATCGGCCTCACGGACACGAACGGGGCGAAGGTCTCGTGGATCCCGCCGGGCACGTACGACGTGCTCGTGCGCGACCAGTCACGTTTGCACAACTTCCATCTTGCTAGCAACGCCGACTCGACGGTGGACTTCCGGACCGACCTCGACTTCGTCGGCGAGATGATGTTCACGGTCACGTTCCGGGACGAGACGCGCTACGCCTATGCGTGCGAGCCGCACTGGCAGACGATGAACGGCGAGTTCTACGTCTCGAGCCGCCCGCCGCCGCCGCCTCCTCCCCCGCCACCTCCCCCGACTCCGCTGTTGAGAGCGGGCGTGACTCCAAGCGGCCGCGCGTACGTCGGCAAGCGCAGCGTCGTGGCCGGACGGTACCGGCTGGTCGCGCAGGACCGCTCCCGCCGCGCGAACTTCCACCTGGCGGGCGGCGGCCTGAACCGCCGGACCGGGGTCCGGTTCACGGGCAGGAAGACCTGGACCGTCCAGCTGGCCCCGGGCCGCTACCGCTTCGGCAGCGATCCCAGGCCGCTGCGCGGCACGCTCAGGGTTCGCTGACCGCTCCCGCTGCCGACGGCGATCGCAATCGCGACCGCCAGCGCCGGCAGGGCGAGGACGACTCCGGCTACGCGTACGCCCGCGGCCGAGGCGATCGCGCCGTCGACGAGGCTCGCGAGGGGCCGCACGCCGAGGAATGCGATCCCCCACAGCGCCATGATCCGGCCGCGCTGGGTCTCGTCGACCTCGAGCTGGAGTCGGCTCGTCGCCGACGTGTTCGACGCGAGGTAGCCGAAGCCGGCTGCGAACAGGAAGGCGAGCGCAAGCGGCAGCCACGGTGTCAGCGAGAAGAGGATCATTCCGAAGCTGAGCAGGCCGAGCGTCGCGACCATGCGCGCTCGCGAGCCTGCGGTCCGGCCGGCGACGACGAAAGCCGCGGTCACGGCTCCGGCGCCGAATACGCCAAGGAGGAATCCGCCGACGGTCGCGGCGTGGCCGAACTCGTGGGCAAAGGCCGGTGCGAGGGCGTTCACCGGGTCGGACGCGAAGCCGACGACCGCGACGATGAGCAGGTACCCGGCGAGCCTCGGTTCGCGCCCGATGAGCTGCAGACTCTCGCGCAGCCGTGAGGATGTCGACCGCTCCTGCGGGCGGGGGCGCACGATGAGCACCGCCGCAGCCAGGACGAGGTACGAGACGGAGTTGACCGCGAATGCTGCCGCGACGCCGAATGCACCGATGACGAGCGCCGCCAGGCTCGGGCCGACGGCCCGCGCGACGTTGTAGGTCATCGAGTTCAGAGCGACGGCTGAGGGCAGGTCGTCGCGATCGACGAGGGACGCGATCAGCGCCTGCTGCGCCGGCAGGGCGAGCGCGGTCAAGATCCCGAGCACGAACGAGAACCCGAGCACGACGTGCTCCGTCGCGAGCCCGGCGAAGGCGAACACGGCGAGGACCGCGCTCAGCGTCGTCTGGGCGGCCTGGGTCGCCAGGAGCAGACGTCGCCGGTCGAAGCGATCGGCCGCAGCTCCGGTCCAGGGTGCGAGCAGGAGGATGGGCCCGAATTGCGCGAACTGGAGTACGCCGAGCAGCACAGCCGAGTGCGTGAGCCGGTAGATCAGAACCGCCGACGCGAGGTTCTGGAACCACGCCCCGCTCGCAGAGCAGGCGTTCCCGACGAAGTACGGCCCGAAGTTACGGTGCCGAAGCAGGCGCCCCACAGCCCCGGGCCCACCGGTAGCCGCGGCGCGAACCGGGGTCAGACCCCGCTCCAAATGTGTGCCGTAACCGTCACAGAACTGTGTCGCCCCCGCGAGAGGAAGGCTTTCCTACGCGCCAGAGCCGCAAACGCTGTGGACGAATTGTCACGGGGTCTGACCCCGGGTCAGGCGCGGCCGGCTTTGTGGAGCTGCGCGTAGATCGAGCGCGCCGTCTTCTGCGGCATTCCGGGCACGCCCTCGAGCTCTTCCTGGCTCGCCCCGAGGAAGCGCTCCGCGGAGCCGAAATGCTGGAGCAGCGCTCGCCGTCGCGCCGGGCCGACCCCCTGGAGCGTGTCGAAGATCGACTCCTTCGCCTTCAAGTCGCGCCGCTGACGATGGAAGCCGAGGGCGAAGCGGTGTGCCTCGTCGCGAATCCGCTGCAGAAGCTGGAGCCCAGCCGAATGCCGGTCGAGCACGATCGCCTCGGGACGGTCCGGCACGAAGACCTCCTCCTCGCGCTTGGCGAGCGAGATCACGGCCACGCGCGGCAGGTCGAACGCCTGCATCGCCGCCAGCACAGCGGAGAGCTGCCCCTTGCCGCCGTCGACGACGACGAGATTCGGCGTCGCCGAGAACGATTCGTCGTACTCCTCGTCCGCCACGTCCCGCATCCGCGCGAACCGCCGCGAGACGACCTCCGCGAGCGCCGCGAAGTCGTCCTGCCCCCCGCCGCCTCTGATCCCGAACTTCCGGTAGTGCGCCTTCTTCGCGACGGCGTCCTGGAACACGACCATCGACCCGACCGCCGATGACTCCTGGATGTTCGAGATGTCGTAGCACTCGATCCGCAGCGGGAGCGCCTCGAGATTCAGCGCCTCACGGAGCTCCTCCAAAGCCTCCACCCGCCGCAGGCGCGTCTGCTCGGCAGCCGCCGCGTCCGACGCCAGCGCCACCCGCGCGTTCTGCGTCGCGAGCTCCTGCAACCGCCGCTTCTCCCCCCGCTCGGCCGCCCGCACCTCGACCCGTGACCCGCGCCGCGCCGTCAGAAACTCGGCCAGCGGCGCCGTGTCCCCGATCCCCCGCGGAACGACGACCTGCGGCGGAACGCTCGGCGCCGACCCGTAGTACTCGAGGATGAACGCCTCCAGCATCGTCGGCAGGTCCTGACCCTCCGCGTTCTCGAGGTGGAAGCTGTAGCGGTCGATCAACTTCCCGTCGCGCAGCGGGAAGACCTGCACAGCAGCGCGGTCGTCCTCGGCCGCGATCCCGATCACGTCGATCGTCCCCACCGCGCGCTTGTCGGCCGCCTGCCGCTCCGCAAGGTGCCGCACGGAGAACAAGCGGTTCCGGTACCGCGCCGCCTCCTCGAACCGCTCCTCCTCGGCCGCTTGCCGCATCTTCTCCTCGAGCTCGCGCAGGATCGGCCGCGTCTCACCCGACAGGAACTCGATCACGCCGTCGATCACCCGCCGGTAGTCCTCCTTGGACACGTATCCCACGCACGGCGCCAAGCAGCGCTCGATGTGGTAGTCGAGGCACGGAATCCCGGAGTGGCGCCCAGGCTGCGGCCCCTCGCACGGTCGGTACGGGAAGACGCGGTTCAGGACGTCGAGCGTCTCGCGCACCTTCTTCGCGTTCGCGTACGGACCGAAGTAGACGACTCCGCGCCGGTGCCGCTCGCGCGTGAACATGACCCGCGGGTACTCGTCCTCGACGGTCACTGCGATGTACGGGAACGACTTGTCGTCGCGCAGCCGCACGTTGAACGGCGGCCGGTGCCGCTTGACGAGATTTTGCTCCAGGTGGAGCGCCTCGACCTCGGTGTCGGTCACGATCACCTCGAGGTCGGCCACGCGGTCGGGCAGCTGGGCGATCGCCGTCCGCGTGTCCGCACCCGCCTGGAAGTAGCTCCGGACCCGCGGCCGAAGGGACTTCGCCTTCCCGATGTAGAGCACCTCGCCGCGCGCGTCGCGGAACAGGTACACGCCCGGCTTGGCCGGGAGCGCTTTCAGTTTCTGCTCGAGTTTCGAAACCCGGCTCGCCATGGAATCTAGGGTAGTGCCGATGATCAGGGTGCTGCTCCTCGCCGTCGTCGCCGCACTCGCGCTTGCCGCAGGCGCGTGGGCGCTCTTCCTGCAGGACAGCGACCGGGGCAAGCGGATCACCGTCGGAGCGCTCGAGGACGCCGTGAAGTTCCCCGATCCCAAGCTGGCCGACGAGCGCGTCGCCTTCGCAAGCCGCGCCGGCTTCGACGCGCTCAACATCACGACTGCCTGGACGACCGGCCAGACACGGCCCGCACCCGGCGAGCTGCAGATCCTCCACAACGTCGCGAACGCCGCTCAAAGCCACGACCTCCAGCTCCTGATCACCGTGTACGCGCTCCGGCCGCGCTACGCGCCGACGACCGACCCGCAGCAGGACCAAGTACGCGGAATTCGTGGCCACGCTGGCGCGCGACCTGCCCACAGTGGACGGCTTCGCGGTCTGGAACGAGCCGAACCTGAACAGCTTCTGGCTCTACCAGTACGACGCGGCGGGCAACGACATCGCCGCGCCTGCCTATACGTCCCTCCTCGGGCGCACATACGACGCGCTGAAGGCCGTCTCGCCGAAGATCAAGGTCTACGGCGGCAACCTCGCGCCGCGCGGGTTCGAGGACCCGGACTCGCCCCGCCCGACCCACTCGCCCACGCAGTTCATCCGCGACATGGGCACGGCCTATCGCGCCAGCGGCCGGACGAAGCCGATCATGGACGTCTTCGCGCTCCACCCGTACCAGACCCGCTCGGCGATCCCGCCGGGGCAGCCGCACACGGGCACGTCGCTCGGCTTCGGCGACTACGACAAGCTCGTGGCGCTCCTCGGCACGGCCTTCGACGGCACCGCGCAGCAGGGCTCGAAGCTCCCGATCGCGTACACCGAGTTCGGCGTCCAGTCGCTGATCCCCGCGAGCGAGCTCGGCTCGTACACGAACGCCGACTCGCCGCTGGGCAAGGACGCGGTGCCCGAGCAGACGCAGGCCGAGTACTACGAGCAGGCGTTCGAGCTCGCGGCCTGCCAGCCGACCGTGATCGCCGTCTACATCTTCCACCTCTTCGACGAGGCCGATCTCAACCGCTGGCAGTCGGGCCCCTACTACACCAGCACGAAGCCGAAATCGAGCCTCGACGCGATCGCGGCCGCAGCGAAGAAGGCGCGCGACGGGAAGCTCGGCGACTGTTCGTAAGATTCAGGTCGTGGAGGGCCAGTACGTCGCATACCAGTTCTTCCGGGTCGACCCGGCCTGGCGCCGCCTGCCCGTCGAGGAGCGCATGGCGGGAAAGGACGCGTTCGCAGAGGTGATCGAGGACTGGACCGGGCGCATGACGTCGCTCCGTGCCTACACGGTCACCGGCGTCCGCCCCGACAGCGACTTCTTCCTCTGGAGGATCACCGAGCGCTACGAGGATCTCGGCGAGCTCGGCGCCGCACTCAACGGAACCCCGCTTGCCGGCTGGCTCGAGATTCCGTACTCGTACCTCGCGACGACGAAGGCGTCCGAGTACACCCGCGCGCGCAAGCCGAGGAGGGTCGTGCCGAAGGGCTCGCCGTACCTCGTCGTCTACCCGTTCGTGAAGCTGCGTTCCTGGTACTCGCTACCGCAAGAGGACCGCCAGCGGGCGATGGACGAGCACATGCGGGTCGGTCACGAGTTCCGGACGATCGTCAACCATACGACCTACTCGTTCGGGATCGACGACCAGGAATTCATGACCGCCTTCGAGTGCGACGAGCCGTCGGACTTCATGCACCTGATGCGGACGCTCCGCGAGAGTGAGGCGAGCCTCTACACGGAGCGGGACACGCCGATCTTCGTCGGCCAGCACGTCCCGATCCGCGCGGCGCTCGACGCCCTCGACGGCGCCGCCAGTCGCGTCGAGGCCTAGCTCCCGAGCGCGATCTCGTCGGACCGGTATTGCTCTCGAGCGTCTTCGGAAGGCAGGTCTCCGCGTGCAGCTCGTTAGACGGACCTAGGGTGACCACGCCTTGCCGCCGGAGCCGGGCTCTGCCCGGCGGGAGGCTCAAGGTCGGAGAGGAGACATGCGAGTAACCCCGGGAATAGGCGGCTCCGCCAGCGTCTGGCCCAAGCTCACGATCTCAAGGAGGGGGTTCGCGGGGGAACCAGGGTTCCCCCGCGCTACTAGCCGTACGTGTGCTGGTCGCGCCACGTCCGGTACATGGCGAATGCGGAGAGGCCGACGATGAGCACGAATGCGAGCGCCCCGAGGCCCGCCGGGCGGTCGAGGATGAACGCGCCGATCGCGACCACGATCAGGAGCGCTCCGCCGTAGAACGCGAACTTCGCGCGCGTCGGCCACGTCTCGATGTCCTCGCGACGCTCGCGCCAGAGCAGGTAGACGAAGAACGCGATCGCGAGGAAGAAGGCGATCTGCGCGATCAGGAACAGCGACGCGAGCGCGACGTAGAGGTTGAGCACGACCACGACGAGCGCGATCAGCGCCACGATCAGGAAGCCGCGCAAAGTTGGGTTCATCTGCGAGAACATCAGGCGGTGGTGTAGGCGCGGACCGCGAGCGCGGCGGCCACGAGCGTCGCGCCCGAGAACCACGCGAGCCGCTTCCTCGGCTCCTTCGGGGCGTAGAACCACGGGCTGAGGACGGCCAGGAGCGCGAACGTGCCGTAGGCGTAGTGGAGCTCGTCCGGCGCCCGGTAGTTGTCCGAGAGCAGCAGCAGCCCGAGCCCGACTTGGGCGACGATGAGCGTCTGGCAGAGCGTCAGGAGATGCGCGAGCGTCGTCCCCGCGGTGCCGCGGCGGAAGTACGCGATCCAGCCCCACACCGCGGACACCACGGTGGCCCCGAGCACCAGGAACGCGACCGTGTGATGCGCAGTTAGCATCGGCGCCACAACTTTAAGCGTCGGGTCTGTTGTCCAATTGGGTCGACCGGTCAGTTCAGACGGACGTACGGCCAAGCCGTACGTCCTGAAATCGGCATCGCAAGCGATGCCTAAGCGGAGGAGCGCAGATGATCGAAGAAGGCAAACTCACACCGACGTCCTCCGTACCCGAGGCAGAGCTGAAGGCGACCGAAGCTGGGCTGGTGGTCGATGGCCAGGGCTGGTTCGTAGTGAACGCGCGCGACGTGTCGTGGATCCGAAGCGAGGAGCGCGGCCAGGACACGGACTTCGAAGGACGGCAGGAGTGGACCGACCTCGGCTTCCGCATCCAGATTCTCTCGCCCGGTCAGCGCGGCCTCTACCACGGCGAGCGGGGCCAGGAGGACTTCCTCGTCGTCTCCGGCGAGTGTCTGCTCGTGATCGAAGGTGAGGAGCGTCACCTGAAGGCCTGGGACTTCGTCCACTGCCCGCCGTGGACGAAGCACACCTTCGTCGGCGCCGGTGACGGGCCGTGCGCGATCGTCATGGCCGGCAGCCGAGCGAGCGGCTTCGACGTCGTCTACTCCGTGAACGACGTGGCGGCGAAGCACGGCGCGACGGTGCTCGAGGAGACGTCGAGTCCGGACGAGGCCTACGCACGCTTCGGCCCCGAGGAGCGGTCGGCGTACCGCGAGGGATGGCTGCCGTCTTGAACACCCCGACGGCCTGACGAACGGAGGTGCCCTTGGTTGAGGAAGGTAATCCAGCCCCTGATTTCACGCTCACGTCGGACTCGGGCGAGCGGGTCAAGCTCTCGGACCTCCGGGGGAAGCCGGTCGTCCTTTATTTCTATCCCAAGGACGACACGCCGGGCTGCACCGTCGAGGCGTGCGGCTTCCGGGATGCGTACTCGGAGTTCGAGCAGCGCGGCGCAGTCGTCCTCGGCGTGAGCCCGGACGACGAGACGTCGCACACGAAGTTCAAGGAGAAGTACTCGCTGCCGTTCACGCTCCTGGCCGACCCCGAGCACGAGGTGGCCGACGAGTACGGCGTCTGGGGCAAGAAGAACTTCGGCGGCAAGGAGTACTGGGGCGTCAAGCGCTCGACGTTCGTGATCGACGCCGACGGCAACGTGGCCAAGGTGATGCACAACGTCAAGCCGGACGGCCATCCCGACCAGGTGCTCGCGGCACTGCCCTGATGGACGTCTTCAACCTCCACGGCGACGAGTGGGACCGCGTCGAGGGGCGCGACGGCTGGCGGTCGAAGGACGTCTGGGTGGGCCACCGGCTCAACGCCGAGCTGATCGGCGGGAGCATGTACGAGCTCGAGCCCGGCCACAAGCTCTTCCCCTACCACACCCACCACGCGAACGAGGAGTGGCTCCTCGTCATGCGCGGGCAGCCCACGCTGCGCACCGCGGACGGCGAGCAGGAGCTACAGGAAGGCGACGTCGCGGCCTTCCGGCGAGGCAAAGACGGCTTCCATCAGGTGACGAACCGAACGGACTCGCCGATCCGCATCCTGATGATCTCGACGCTGGTCGCGCCGGACATCGTCGAGTACCCGGACAGCGGGAAGGTCGGAGCCAGAAACGCAGACGGCGAGCGGATCCTCCTCAGCCGGCCCGGGCCGATGCTCGACTACTGGGACGGCGAGGGCTAGGGCTGCGTCCGACCCTCCTTCGGGGCATTGGCGCTGAGCTCGCTGCGCCGACAACACAAGCGTGCGCCGCGCCGCGATTCCCGTGCTCGCCATCACCGCCCTGCTGGCTACCACGGCGGCGCACGCCGGCCTCTTTCGGCCGGAACAAGAACATCTCCTGGCAGCGGACAACAGACTCGCGAAACAGGCGACCGTGCGGGCTTCCGATCTCGCCCCCGGGCTGGGAGCGCAAACGTCCGGCGCCCTCATCCGACCCGAAGTTGAACTGTCCCGGTGTTGACCTCGACTTCTCACCGTTCACGATCACGGGCACCGCACAGTCGAAGTTCTCACGGACCGGCGCGTCGATCGAGTCGTACGTAGAGGTCTACGAGAGCCGTCGAGACGCGACCGGCGACTTCCGCAAGGGCACGCGTCCGTCGGTCCTCGCCTGCTACGTGCGACACCTCGACAAGGAGGCCCAAAAGGACGGCAGCGCGCGGGTCACTGCGGCTCGCTCGCTTGGAGCGCTCCGCGTCGGAGAGCAGGCGACTGCCTTTCGCATCGTCTTTTCCTTCAAGACCGGCCGCGGGACGATGCCGGTGTACCTCGACCTGATCGACTTTCGGCGCGATCGGACGATCGTCACGCTGGCTTTCACCGCCGCCCAGGCGCCGATCAGGGGACAGGTCGCACTGGCCCGCGCGATTGCAGCACGCGCTCGCTAGCCGGCACGCCTACTGGCGGCGCGAGAACAGGGGTTGCGCTACGCGGGGCTGCGCTCGAACTCGGCGAGCTCGTCCGCGGCCAGGTCCGCGGCCCGTCGGCGATCGTCTGCGAGCTCCCGTGCGTCCGCGGCCGCTTCCTCGGCCCGGTCGGCGGCTTCCTCCGCCTGGTCCGCCTTGTCGGCCAGGTCGCGGGCGCGCTTCTCGAGGCGTTTGCGCTTCTTCTCCAGTTCGGCCTTCCGCTGGCGGCGCACCGCGAGCTCGTCTGTCGGTGCGGTCTTCGGTGCCGGCCTGATTCCGGCCAGCGCGTCGAAGCCGGAGACCTGCACCTCGGCCGTCAGCCGGCCCGCTTTGAGCGCCGCCCGCTCGGGATCCGTCAGCACGGCTGCGCCGAGGGTCGCCCGAACGCGCTCGAGCACGGTGCGCGTCGCCGGCCGTCCCGCCTCCTCGAGGATCTCGGCGGCCCGCTGGGTGAGGTCGCGGACGGTCTGGCGTTCCTCGGCCTGCGCGGCCTGCAGGGCATCCGCGCCACCGCCCGCCAGCGCCCGCTCCTGGGCCTTTCGCAGCCGAGTGCCCGTGGCGAGCAGCGCCTGCACTTCCTTCTTCTGGCGCCGCGCGAGCTGGTTGATCGTCCACGCGGGCACGCTCGGCTTGACGAGCGCCGTCACCTCCTCGGCAGCGTCCTCCTCGCCGTCCTTCTTCAGCCGCTTCGCAAGCTCGTTACGACGCGCCGTGAACTCGTCCAGCGGCAGCGCGTAAAGGCGGTCGATCTCTCGTTCGAGCGTGGCCAAATCGGGTCGCGTGGAGTCTAGAGGCCTTTTGGCACCCCCTTTTGGCGTACGGCCGATCACCACGCGGGGGGATGCTTCCGCTGCTCACTTCGTCCATGACGTGAGGACTAACCCTACGGCGCTTCCGTCGGCGTCGATCCCCTCCATGGAGGTCTGCACCGATGCAGAAGCTCTACAACTGGCTCACCCGTGAGGACGGGCAGACGATGGCCGAGTACGGCGTCGTCCTGGCTGTCATCACGATCGCGGTCTTCGGCGCGCTTGCCCTGCTCTCGGGCAACATCGTCAGCGCGATGACCCGCGTCGCCGGCTACATCACGTAGTCGAGCTCGAGCAACACCCAGCGGCGTGGCCAGGGATCACCCGATTCCGAGCCACGCCGCTTTCCCTCGGGTTGCATCGGGCGCCGGAGGCGTACTTCTGGGAACGAGCCGGAGACTAGGGCTCAGCTATCCGTAAACGCTCGCGTTCGTCAGTCCCCGAGACCTGGGGTATGAATTGCACGATGGGCGAGATGAAGGAGCGAATGCTGCGTGGTGACCTGTACATCGGGAACGATCCCGACCTCGCGGCCGACTTCGAACGTGCTCAGGAACTCGTCGATCGCTACAACCGAACCCTCCACGCGGACCAAGACATGCGAGACGAGATCCTCCGAGAGCTCCTCGGGCATGTCGGCGAGGGAGTTCACGTCCGTGCGCCGTTCCGCTGCGAGTACGGCACGCGGGTCTCGATCGGCGCTCGGACGTTCCTTAACTACGACTGCATCATGCTCGACGGCGCGGCGATCACGATCGGGAGCGCATGCCAGATCGCCACACGAGTGCAGTTCCTCACCGCCACTCATCCGATCGACGCCGAACCTCGGCGGATCGGATGGGAGTCCGCTGAGCCGATCACTCTCGGCGACAACGTGTGGCTCGGCGGGGGCGTCGTCGTCTGCCCCGGCGTGACGATCGGCGACGACACGGTCGTCGGCGCCGGCGCGGTCGTCACACGAGATTTGCCTTCTGGTGTGGTGGCAGCCGGCGTCCCTGCACGTGTGATCCGCGAGATCGGCGACAGAGACCGCATCGACGTTCCTCGCAACTGATCTGCCGAGTGAACTCCTGCTCAGGGGAAATATGCGGATGAGAGGACTTGAACCTCCACGAGCTTTCGCCCACACGGCCCTGAACCGTGCGCGTCTACCAATTCCGCCACATCCGCGTGACGCAAAAGTCTAGCCCGGCAGTTCAGGCGTCGGTCGGGAGCCTGAGGCGCCACGGTTCGCACTGTCTCAGACAGTGCTCACTTTTTGCCCGCGCCCAAGGCGCGAGCAAAAATCCGCGTAGCGGAAAAAGTCTAGCCGCGGTCCCGCGCTCACAATTTGCCCACGAATCGCGGGCACAATCGTCCGTCTCTACCATGTCCGAGCTGAAACGGGTCGTCCTTCTATTCGTCGTCGCCCTGGTCTCGGTGCCCGCCCTTGCGGGTGCCCAGTCACAGGCTCCTGACGCTGCGCGCGGACCGCTCGTCGACGTCATCCTCACGCTCGATGCGCCTCCGCTCGCGCGCGGCGGGCAGGTGCGGACGCTGAGCGCGGCGCAGGGCAACGTCGAGGCGGGTCTCGCGCAGACCGTGCCCGAGCTGACCGTGCAGCGGCGCTACTCGACGGTCCTCGACGGGCTCGCGGTTCGGCTTCCCCAGAGCGAGGTCGACCGCCTGCAGAGCGTCGACGGCGTGACGAAGGTCTATCCGAACGTCAGCTACCACGCCCTGCGCACGACGACCCCGAGCTTCATCGGCGCGCCGGCGCTCTGGGGGCCGAGGCTCTCGAGCGCCGGCCAGAGCGTGAAGATCGGGATCATCGACGACGGCGTCGACAGCGCGCACCCGTACTTCCGCGCACGCGGCTACAAGATGCCCCGCGGCTTTCCGAAGGGCAACAAGCGATTCACCGACGCCAAGGTGATCGTCGCCCGCGCGTTCGCGCCACGCTCGCCGAAGTGGAGGTACGCGCGGCGCCCCTTCGACCCGCTGAACTCGGAGCACGCGACCCACGTCGCGGGCATCGCAGCCGGCAACTACCGCACGCTGGCCAGGGGCTCCCGCATCTCCGGCGTCGCGCCGAAGGCCTACATCGGCAACTACAAGGTGCTGACGATCCCCGACGACGGGTTCGGCCTGAACGGGAACTCGGCGGAGATCGTGGCCGGGATCGAGGCGGCGGTCCGGGACGGCATGGACGTGATCAACCTCTCGCTCGGCGAGGCGGAGATCGACCCGAGCCGGGACATCGTCGCCCGCGCGCTCGACGGAGCCGCCGCGGCCGGCGTCGTGCCGGTGGTCGCCGCCGGCAACGACTACGAGGATCTCGGCGCCGGCTCGGTGGCGTCGCCGGGCAGCTCCGCGAGCGCGATCACGGCCGCGGCCGAAAGCCAGAGCGGGCCCTTCATCTCAGCGTTCTCCTCGGGTGGGCCGACGCCGATGTCGCTGCGCATGAAGCCGGACGTGACCGCGCCGGGCGAAAATGTGCTCTCGTCGGTGCCTCGCCGCGCGGGCCTCTGGGCGAATTTCAGTGGGACGAGCATGGCGGCGCCGCACGTCTCGGGTGCCGCGGCGTTGCTACGCCAGCGCCATCGCAGCTGGACCGTCGAGCAGATCAAGTCTGCGCTCGTGCTCACCGGCAAGCCGGTACTCGGCCCCGGCGGCGTCGAGGCAGACACGACCCGCGAGGGAGGCGGGACGATCGATCTCGTCCGCGCGGACCGACCGCTCGTGTTCGCCTCGCCGACGAGCCTCTCGTTCGGCTTCGTCGCACCCGGCGCGTCCTCGGTCCGACAGGTCGCGCTCTCCGATGCGGGAGGCGGCGCCGGCGCCTGGGCCGTGTCGGCGACGCTTCAGCAAGCTGCCGCCGGAGTCTCGGTGAGCGTCGCGCCGCTGACGGCTGTCCCGGGGCCGTTGGCCGTCACAATGAGCGCTTCTCCCGCGGCGACCGAGGCGACCCACACCGGCTTCGTCGTGCTCCAGCGGGGCCCCGACCGCCGGCGGATCCCGTTCTGGTTCCGCGTGGCCGCGCCCAAGCTGGGCCTGGCGCAGACGACCGCGCTCACGAAGACGGGCACGTATCGCGGCGACACGCGCGGGCGACCGGCCCTCGTCAGCGCGTACCGGTACCCCGAAGACGCACGGATCCTCGGCGTCGAGCGCACGCTGCTCGGGCCGGAGCAGGTCTTCCGTGTGTCCCTGACCCGCCCAGTGGCGAACTTCGGCGTCGCGATCACACGCGGCGGCCGGGATCTCGAGCCGCGAGTCGTGCGGGCAGGCGACGAGAACCAGCTGCTCGGCCAGATCGGGCTCCCGTTCAACGCGAATCCGTACCTGCCTGCGTACGGGACTCCGCTGTCGATCGCCGGAGCGGTGCTCCCCGCCCCGGGCGTCTACGACATCGTCTTCGACAGCGGCACGGCCGCGGGTGCAGGCGCGTTCACCTTCCGCTTTTGGATCGCGGACACGACGCCTCCGCGCCTCAAGCTGATCTCGACGCGCGGCGGACGGCTGCGCGTGCGCGCGGTCGACAACGGCGCTGGGATCGACCAGCAGTTCGTGCGGCTCGCGGTCGACGGCGTTCGCAGGTCGGCGCGCTACGTGGCGGGCCGGAACGAGATCACGTCGTCGCTGAAGGGGCTCCGTCGGGGACGCCATCGCTTCACGCTCATCGTCTCCGATCACCAGGAGCCGAAGAACATGGAGAACGTGCCGAAGATCCTGCCGAACACGGCTCGGCTGAGTATCGCGTTCCGCGTGCGCTAGCTCAGGTCGCGGTCGCGCTCGTTCGTCGTAGGAAGCTGCGCGAGGTCGCGCTCGACGCTCGCGGCGAACTCGTCCGAATCGTCCTCCGTGCGCAGGAGCTTCAGCTGAGCCTTCCGACGGCGCCGAGAGCGCGAGCGGCGCCCCTCCCACCCGAACCGGGTGGTCAGGCGCGGCCACTCGGCAGCCACGAGAACTGCGACGGCACAAGTGAGCAGAGCGATCCAGAGCCAGCCCACGCCTGAATTGTACCGACCTGTCGAAGCTGCTCAGACTCCCTTCCAGCGTCCCTGTGCGAAGCTCCAGGGGTGGCGAATCGGCCTTCCGCGATCATCCTCGTGGCGGCGCTCGCGTCGCTGCTGGCGGGTAGCGCGAAAGCACTCGAGTCATCGCACGCGACGATCGCCTGTCCGCGGCTCGCGGAAGCAGCGGGCCTGCCGTTACGTCCCGGCGGGAGCCCTCTCCGAGCCGACGTTGATGGCGACGGCCGGCGCGACGGCGTCTCGATCCACTACGCGCCGCGTGCGCCGGCGAGCTGTGGGTTCGTGCTCGTCGTCAGGACAGCCTTGAGAGTGTTCGCGGTGCCCATACCGGAGTGGTACAAGCCGCCCGACATGCCCATCCGCCGTTGGCCGTTTCCAGAGCCGTATCTCGCGGCCGCCGTCACGCTCGATGCGAACCGTTCCCAGATCGTCGTCGCTCGCATGCACGGAGCCGCAGTCGTGAATGTCAGCCTGTATGGACTGGTCGGAGACAGGCTTGCGCAGCTCCGATTTCATCCACGCACCCTCGACGACCAACTGTCTCTCTTTGGAACGGCCGGGACGGGAAGCACGTACGCTCGCTGCGTTCGTGGCGGCCCGCTGATCGTGATGGGGCTTTGGCCGAGAGACTCCAGCGGCAGGCGGTGGTCGGCGCAGAGGAGCGAGTATCGCCTCGCCAGACGTGGACTCTGGCGGGTCCGCAAGCTCACGGTCAAAGGCACGGAACGAAGAATCGTTGCCCTCGCTCGTCGCTGGGGGATGGACGCTGAGCCGTTTACAGGTTGTGTCGTCGCGCGCGGTCGGCGCCTGTAGCGCTTACGGGCAGACCCGAACCCAGTCCGTGTAGCAGAGGTCGCGCCCGCCGCCGCCGGTCAGGCGGTCGTTGCCGCGGCCGCCGTCGTGGGCGGCCATGAAGTCGTTCCCGGCGCCGCCCTCGAGCACGTCGTGGCCCGCGCCGCCCTTCATGAAGTCCTTGCCCGCGTTCCCGAGCAGAACATCATCGCCCGGGCCGGCAAGGATACGGTCGTTCCCCGGCCCAGCGATCAGCCGATCAGTCCCGCCCATGCCGAACAGCACGTCGTCGCCGCCCAGCCCGCAGATCACGTCCTTCCCGGGAGTCCCGTGCAGGAAGTCACGCTGGTTCGTGCCGACGATCGTGCAGCCGGCGTTCCGAACGCTGCGCGACAGGGCCTCGGCGCGGTAGCTGCGCCCGGCCGGGACGCGGACGTCGACGTTCCGGACGAAGTCGTGGACGAGCACGGTTCCCTCCACAACGGTGATCCGCGTCGCGCCGCAGAGATCCTCGGTCAGCCATTTCGTCCCGCGCACGGTCGCCGACGAGTAGCGGCCGCGGGTCCTGTAGTGCCCCTTGCCGCTGCCCCAGAGCCGGCGCAGCGCGCGCTTCTTCGCCAGCGCCCGGAAGGAGGAGACGCAGTCGAGGAAGCTGCCTCCCTCGAGGCGGAGCTCGCCCAGGGCCTTCGGGCTCGGCTGCAGGACGGTGAACATGCCGTCGTAGAACTCGCTCGTGTCGAGCGTGACGCCGCGCGAGACAGTCACCTTCGCCGCGCCATCGGTCGTGTCGACCTCGGTTCCGATCGGAACCTGCGCGGCGCCGGCGAGGTGGACGAAGTCGTCCGAGCGCGGGAGCTTGAAGAGCACCGTGCCGCCGTTCAGCGACAGGTTGGCGGTGGAGCCGGCCGTCGGGGGCGGAGGCAGGAAATCGGCGTTCACGGACTTCGCGGCGTCCATCGACACCGTGCACTGACCGGTTCCGGTGCACGCGCCGCTCCAGCCGCCGAGCGTCCAGCCCGGGTCGGGATGGGCGACGAGCGTCACCGTCGAGCCGCCGGTGAAGCCCGCGCTGCACTTCGTGCCACAGTCGATTCCGGGCGGCGCGCTCGTGACCCGTCCGTCGCCCGTCTTCGTGACGCTCAGCGTGAACGTTCCGACGTCGACCGAGACCGTGGCGCTCGCGCTGCCGCCGCGGCCGTCGCCGACCGTGTACGTGAAGCTGTCGCTGCCCTCGAACCCACTCGCCGGCGTGTAGCGCACCGTCCCGTTCGGCCGGATCGCAGCGCTTCCGTGCTGCGGCTGGGTCACGCCGGCGACGGAAAGCGCGTCGCCGTCGGGGTCGCTGTCGTTGGCGCGGACATCGACTTCGACGGGCAGGTCGCGGCCCGTTCGCACGGAGTCCGACGCCGCGACCGGGCTCCGATCCTCGGCGTCGAAGCGAGTCGAGCTCTCGAGGACGACGCTCTCGTCCGCTGCGAGGTTCGCGTCCCACTGCTGGCTGAGCGTGACGTCGTACGGCCCGTCCGCGACGAGATCGCCGTTTGCGTCGTTGAAGACATGGCCGTTGTCGGCGGGCGGTATGCCGTGGGCGCCCTCGATCACCGGGCGGTAGTTGAAGGGCTGGATCGTCCACTCGTCGGGCGTCTGGTCGCTGTCGAGCGCGCCCGTGATCTCGACGAGGACCCGCGGCGTGCCGGTCGAGGACGAGTCGTACTCCGTGAGCGTCTGGCCGTCGGGACCGCTCGCAGCGGCTCCGTCGTCAGTGCTCCCGTCGAAGCGCAGGTCGCCGTCGAGGTGCCTGACGAGGTGCGCCGACATGTCCGAGTTGCCCGTGTTCGTGAGCGTGTACGCCTGCCGGAGCGTCGAGCTTCCGAGCGTTACGGGCTCGACCTCCTGGCGCACGTCGAGCCGGAGCGAGCCGAGCTGGAGCCGCGTGGTGAGCGGATTCTCGGACAGAAGCTCGACCTGCCCGTTGACGCAGTCGTCGGCCAGCATGCGGCCCGCGGTGCTCAGGTACAGGTTCGATGTGTACGTCGTGCCGAGCGGCGCGAAGCCGCTGGGTGGCTTGAAGATCGCGTCGCCGCCGGCAACCGCGCCCCGCCCGAACGCCCCAAGCCCGTCGACCGGAACCCGAACGGCACCGTCTGTGACTGTGGGATCGCCGTTCTGAAGCGTGCGGATGATCGGCGCGCACCCCGAGCCGGTCGGGACGGCGCTCCCGGAGGACGTCGACGCGGCGACGAGTGCCCCGGCGATCGCGAGCGCCGCGAGGAGGCCCGGTCGCACGCGGCCTAGTGGCAAAGGGCCACGCCATTCGTTCGGCAGAGGTCGGTTCCGGGACCGCCGCGGAGGCGGTCTGATGATTCCAGCCCGACCATGAAGTCGTTGCCGCGGTCACCCATCAGCAGGTCGGTGCCGGGGCCGCCGTTGAGGTAGTCGCCGCCGGATCCACCTGCGAGACGGTCGCCGCCGCTGCCGCCGTCCATGCGGTCCGCGCCCACGCCGCCGCGCATGCGATCGGCGCCCTTGCGGCCGAGCATCAGGTCCGCCCCGCGCTCGCCGATGAGGACGTCCTTCCCTGTGCCGCCGACGAGCCGGTCACTGCCGGTGCCTCCGATGAGCACGTCGTTCCCGCCGAGCCCGCGCAGGGTGTCGTTCCCGCCGAGCCCGCAGATCACGTCGCGATGCCTCGTGCCGGTCAGAACGTCGCGCCTGGGGGTGCCCATGGTCGTGCAGCGGTAGCCGAGGAGCGTGCGCGGCGCCCGCGATGCCGGCGGAACGGGCGGCGGCGGGGGCGGAGGCGGTGGCTGAGGAACCGGAGGCGGCGGTGGTGGAGGAAGCGGTAGCGGTGGGGTGGTGGAGGAGGTGGCGGCGGAGGCGGTCCCGCTGAATCGTCGTTGACGATCGAGCCGACTCCGGTGCCGTCCTCGACGGTCGCGTTGGCCCCGTTCGTCAACTGGAGGAGGAACGTCTCGTCGGGCTCGACCTCGCTGTCGCCGTTGACCGCCACGGAGACGTTCTTGGTCGTCTCGCCCGGAGCGAACGTGAGCGTGCCGCCGGTGGCCGAGTAGTCGGACGGAGCGTGCGCGGTCCCATCCGCCGTATGCCAGTCGACGGAGACCGTCTTCCCGCTGGCCGTCGAGAGCGTGACCGCGAACGTGGCGGTCCTCGTGCCCGAGTTGCCCTCGGGGACGCTCGCGTTGCCCACAGCGAGGCTCACGAGCGGGTCGTCGTCGACGATCGTGCCCTCGCCCTGGCCGTCGCCGAGGACGACGTCGCCCGAGACGACCGTCAGGTTGACGACGAAGTTCTCGTCCGGCTCGTCGAGCTTGTCGCCGTGCACCTTGACGACCACCGTCTTGCTGCTCTGACCCGGTGCGAAGGTGAGCCGCGTCGTCATCGCGCCGTAGTCGCCCGGCTCGTGAGCCGTACCGTCTGCGCTCGCCGCGTCGATCACCACCGTCTCGATCGGCGGCTCCGAGATCGTGACGGTGAACACGGCGTCGAGCTCACCGGCGTCGCCCTCCTGCGACGAGACGTCGTTGACGCCGACCGTTGCAGGGTCGTTCTGCGTGACCGTGATGCTGACCGTTGCAACGTTCGAGTCTGTGGCGCCGTCGTTCGCCTTGAACGTGAACGAGTCCGGCCCGTGGTAGTGAAGGTCGGGCGTGTACGTGCGGGTCGAGCCCGATCCGGAGAGCGTTCCATGCGCGGGCGGCGTGACGACGGCATACGTCAGCGGGTCGCCGTCGATGTCCGTCGCGCGCAGCGGGACGTCCTCGGGCGTGTCCTCGGCCACCTGCGCATCGCCGTCCGTGGCCACCGGTGCGTCGTTGACCGGCGTGACCGTGAGCGCCGCCGTTGCGGCGTCCGTGCCGCCGCTCCCGTCCGAGATCGAGTACGTGAAGCTGTCGCCGCCCTTGTAGTTCGCCGCGGGCGTGTAAAGGATCATGCCGTCGCCCTCGAGCACAGCCGTCCCGTGCACGGAGGCGCCGACCGACGTCACCGTCAGCGCGTCGCCGTCGACGTCGGTGTCGTTGGCGAGCACGGCCAGCTGGGTCGAGCCGTCCTCCTGGACCGAGGACGCGTCGTTGACCGCGACGGGCGCATCGTTGACCGGGACCACGGTCAGCGAAGCCGTCGCCGTGTTCGAGTCGGCCGTGCCGTCGCTCGCCCTGAACGAGAACGAGTCGAAGCCGTTGTAGTTCGGGTCGGGCGTGTACGTGCGGCTCGCGCCCGAGCCGGCGAGCGTGCCGTGCGCGGGCGTGTCGACGATCGAGTACGTGAGCGGATCGCCGTCGACGTCGGCCGCGGGCAGCGGGACGAGCGCGAAGCTGTCCTCGGCGAGCACTGTCGAGCTCGGGCTCGCGACCGGCGGGTCGTTGACCGGAGCGACGGTGATCGAGACCGACGCAAAGTTCGAGTCGTTGGCACCGTCGCTGGCACGGAAGGTGAGGCTGTCCGGGCCGTCGTAGTTCGCCGCCGGGGTGTAGGTCTGATTCGCGCTCGAGCCGGCGATCGTGCCGTGCGCAGGCGGCGTGACGATCGAGTAGGTGAGCGGGTCGCCGTCCGGGTCGGTCGCGACGAGGGTCATTGGAAGCGCCGTGTCCTCGTCGGTGATTGCGCTTTGTGACGCGGCGACGGGGGCGGTGTCGTCGTCCGTGATCGTGCCGAGCCCCTGCCCGTCGAGGATGTGGCCGCCGTTCGGGTTCGAGAGGTTGACCACGAGAACCTCGTCCGACTCGTCGAGGAGGTCCCCGGTGACGTTGACGGTGATCGTCCGGGTCGTGACCTCGGTCGGGAAGCTCAGCTGCCCCGATTCAGGCGCGAAGTCGACACCTGAGGTCGCCGTGACGCCCTGGGTCTCGTAGTGCACGCTGCTCGTCCCGTGCGTCGACCCGCTTCGCGAGACGGTGAATGTCATCGGGCTCGTGCCGGAGTCGCCCTCGGCGACGCTGGCGTCGCCGATCGAGATCCGTGGGCTGTCGTCGCCGTCGGGAGCGAAGAAGAGCTGAGCGTTCGTCGGGTGGGCAGACATGCTCACGACGAGGACGAGCATCGACAGCCCAGTAACGGGAAGGATTCGCCGTACGTGAAATCGGTGCGCTAAGCGCACTAACGCCGCAAGCAAAAAAGCCTCTCTCTTCCCCCGAGGACGCCGCAGGTATGTCCCCCGGAAGAGTGTCAGTGGCCCGGAGGCGCGGCAATGGGTCGCTGGACCTATATTCGAGGGCCGTTCGTCCTAGCCGAAGACAGCTGGAACGCGCGAAGCTGGGCGGCGGTCGGCGATCAAGGCTCCGGAGAACGTGCACACGGATCCGTTCAGCCCTGGAACCGGCCGCGCGCGCGAGTTCGAGCGGCGCGTATGATTCCGGCCGGAAGTCCAGCGCTCACCGGCCAAGGAGGGGCGATGCGCAACGCGTTCATATCCATCCACAAGTCCCCTGGGATCCACATGGAGGAAATGACGCGTGTCGCAAAGAGAGCTCAACCTTGGAATCGTGGCGCATGTAGACGCCGGTAAGACCACCCTCACCGAGCGGCTCCTCTACGAAGCCGGCGTCATCGACGAGATCGGAAGCGTCGATGCGGGAACAACCCAGACCGACACGCTCGACCTCGAGCGCCAGCGTGGGATCACGATCAAGTCCGCCGTCACGTCGTTCGCGCTCGGCGACGTCCACGTCAACCTGATCGACACCCCGGGCCACCCGGACTTCATCGCGGAGGTCGAGCGGGTACTGAGCGTCCTCGACGGCGCGGTGCTCGTGATCTCGGCGGTCGAGGGCGTCCAGCCGCAGACGCGCATCCTGATGCGGGCGCTGCAACGGCTCCGGATACCGACGCTCTTGTTCGTGAACAAGGTCGACCGGGCCGGAGCCGGCGAGGAGCGGGTGCTGCGGGCAATTTCGGAACGACTGGGTGCGGCGGTCATCCCGATGTCGGCGCCGGGCGGGCTGGGCACGCGCGACGCATTCGTCGAGCCTCTCGTCCACGACTCGACGCTGCACGAAATGCTCGCGGAGAACGACGACGCGCTCCTCGAGTCGTTCGTCGATGACGGGTCGAGCGTGCCGCAGCACCGTCTGCGCGAGGAGCTCGCGTCCCAGACTCAGCGCGTGCTCGTGCACCCGGTCTTCTTCGGCTCGGCAGTGACGGGCGCCGGCGTCGACGCCGTCATGTCGGGGATCGCGGAGCTGCTCCCGTCCTCGACGGGCGACGCGGGAGCCGGGCCGATTGCCTCCGTGTTCAAGATCGAGCGAGCCCCGAATGGGGAGAAGGTCGCGTACGTCCGCATGTTCTCGGGGACGATCCGCACGCGTGACCGAGTGAGCTTCGGCGCGGGCCTCGAGGGCAAGGTGACTGCGATCGCCGTCTTCGAGCAGGGGCCGGCAGTTCAGCGCCAGTCGGTCGCGGCGGGCGGGGTCGCGAAGCTGTCGGGCCTCGCCGACGTCCAGGTCGGCGACCGCATCGGCGAAGCCGGCGCCACGGGGTTGCGCCGCCAGTTCCCGCCGCCGACGCTCGAGTCGGTCGTCGTGGCAGGCAACCCGGACGATCGAGCGCGGCTCCGCGCCGCACTGACGCAGCTCGCTGAGCAGGACCCGCTCATCAACGTCCAGCAGAACGAAGTGCTGAACGAGGACTCCGTCTCGCTCTACGGCGAGGTTCAGAAGGAGGTGATCGAGTCGACGCTCGAGACCGACTATGGGCTCGACGTCGAGTTCCAGGACCCGACGCCGATCCACATCGAGCGGCCGCTGAAGAGCGGCGAGGCGATCGAGGTCCTGTATACGGACACGAACCCGTTCCGCGCGACGATCGGACTGCGCGTGGACCCGGCGCCCGCCGATTCAGGAGCCGAAGTTCCGACTCGAAATCGAGGCGGCGACGGCGCCGCTCTACCTCTACAAGACCCTCGCCAGCTTCTCGGAACACATGGAGCGGTACGTCCGCGAGACGCTTCAGGAGGGGCTCCACGGCTGGCAGGTCACGGACTGCGTCGTGACGATGACGAGCTGCGCGTACAGCGTTCCGGACGGCCCGCCGTCGAAGCGCGGCCCCCTCAGCACGAGCAGCGACTACCGCAAGCTGACTCCGATCGTGCTCATGCGGGCGCTCGAGCAGGCCAGGACGCGCGTATGCGAGCCGGTCCTCCAGGTGAGACTCGAGGTCCCGGCCGACTCGGTCGGTGCCGTGCTGGCCGCGGTGGGCCAGCTGGGCGCGGCGGCGGAGATGGAGTCGCTGCGAGGCGATCTAGCCACGGTCGACACGGTCCTGTCGATCCTGGCCGCACAGGAACTCCAGCGAGGGCTGTCGAGGCTCACGAGCGGTGAGGGCGTCCTCGAGTCGACGTTCCTCGGCTACGAGCCGGTCGCGCGGAGATCCTCCCACGCGCCGGCGAAAGACCGTGAACGCGCTCAACCGAGAGGAGTATTTGCTGCACGTCACCAGCCGTGCGCATCGATAGCTGCGACCCAAAGGCTTCGCCGCGGCAGCGACAGCCCGAAACTGATGAACTTCCGACGGTGACGTCTGACGCCGCACTCCTCGCTCCCGGGTCGCCAGCGCCCAACTTCGAGCTGCTGTCGACGCCGAGCCAAAAAGTCTCGCTCGAGGACTTCCGCGGCCAACCCGTGATCCTCGCCTTCTATCCAGAGGACTGGAGCCCGGTCTGCTCCGATCAGCTCGCCCTGTACCAGGAGTTGTTACAGGAGTTTCAGCGCTACAAGGCCCAGCTACTGGGGATCTCGGTCGACGGGATCTGGTGCCATCTGGCATTCGCAAAGGATCGGAACCTGCGCTTCCCGCTCCTGGCCGACTTCGAGCCCAAGGGCGAGGTCGCGCGGACCTACGGCGTCTACCGGACGCAGGATGGCACGAGTGAGCGGGCGCTCTACGTGATCGGCGCCGACGGGTTCGTCGCCTGGAGCTACGTGTCCCCGGTGGGCATCAACCCGGGGGCGGACGGGATCCTTCAGGCGCTAGAGAGCTTGACCGAGGAACGCGGCTCGTGACGAGGACCGAGTGGGAACCGACCCTGACGATGCCGGTCTCCGACGGCCGGGACCACATCCAAGGGCCTGCCGATGCGCCGGTCACGCTCCTCGAGTACGGCGACTACCAGTGTCCGTTCTGCGGAGCCGCATACCCGAACATCAAGGACGTCCAGGGTCGGATGGGCGACAGGCTCCGCTTCGTCTTTCGCAATTTTCCGATCTCCACGTCGCATCCCAACGCCGAGCTTGCCGCCGAGGCGGCCGAGGCTGCGGCCGTTCAGGGCAGGTTCTGGGAAATGCACGACCTTCTCTACGAGAACCAGGACCGCCTCGGTAGCGAGGACCTACACGCGTATGCGGAGCGCCTCAGCCTGGATCTCGAGACCTTCGATCGCGAACTGACCGGCCACGCCCATGCCGCCCGGGTCCGCGAGGACTTCATGAGCGGTGTCCGCAGCGGGGTGAACGGAACGCCGACCTTCTACGTCAACGGTGTCCGGCACGACGGCTCGTACGAGACCGAGACCTTGCTCGCGGCCCTCGAGCAAGCGGCTGCGGGGTAGGACCGCGGGTCTCAGAGGTCGATCATGACCTTGATCGCCTCGCGTTCGTTCATCGCCCGGTAGCCGTCGGGCACGTCGTCGAGGCTCGCCACCCGGTCGAAGACGCGGCCGGGCTCGATCCTGCCGTCGAGGACATCCGGCAGGAGCTCCTGGATGTAGGCGCGTGCCGGAGCCGGGCCTCCGGCGATAGTCACGTTCTTGAAGAACGTCTGCGACGTCCTGCGGAATCGACTCCTCCTGCGGGAACGCCGACGCGGCCGACCGCGCCACCCGGACGTGCGATCTCCAGGGCCGTGACCGTCGACTGTTCGTGACCTACGCACTCGAGTACGGAGTGAGCGCCCAGGCCGTCGGTGAGCTCGTGGACACGCTCGACCGCCTCGTCGCCTCGCTCGCTCACGACCTCTGTCGCCCCGAACTCTTCCGCCAGCGCGGTCCGACCGGCATGCCGACCGAGGATGAGGATTCGCTCCGCGCCGAGGCGCCGTGCGGCAATCACTCCGCACAGCCCGACGGCGCCGTCGCCGACGACGGCCACCGTCCTCCCGGGGCCGACCTTGGCGGAGAGCGCGGCGTAGTGGCCCGTCGCCATGACGTCCGAGAGCGTGAGCAGCGACGGCATCAGCTCGTCGTCCGGATCCACCGGCAGCACGACCAACGTTCCGTCTGCCTGGGGAACGCGAACGGCCTCGCCCTGGCCGCCGTCGACGCCGTCCAGGCCGTACCGGCCGCCATGGAGGCACGATGTGTGAAGCCCCTCGCGGCAGAACACGCACGTGCCGTCAGACCACACGAACGGTGTCACGACCAGGTCTCCGACCTTCATCGTGCTGACCTCGGCGCCCACATCCTCGACGAGGCCGATGAACTCGTGGCCCATGCGGCGGCCTGTGTCGGTGTGCTCCATCTGGTTGTAGGGCCAGAGGTCGCTCCCACAGATCGCGGAGCGGGTGACGCGAACGACGGCGTCGGTCGGCTCGAGCAAGCCAGGGTCGGGAACGGTCTCGACCCGGACCTCGCCTGCTCCGTACATCACCGTCGCACGCACGACAAAGCCGTTATACCCGGCCAGCCGTCCGTGCGGACTCGACCGGACGTTTCATGGCGAGCCAGGGAGTCGCTGTGCCCGCAGCTGGGCGCGTGCCTCTCGCCACCAGATGAGCTCGTATGCGTGGAGCGCAACCCAGACGCCCGCGACCAGAGCGAGCGCGACGAGCGCAGGTCCGTAACCGTGGTTCGTCGAGCAGGTCGGCCGACGAGGTCGACCGGCTGCTGACCGAGCTTGAGACCGTCTACGTTTGTTGAGGCGCCGGCCTCGCCGCCCAGCGCGTGGCCGCGCTGGCGCGTGCGTAACTTCGGGCGGCCTGCTCGTCGACCGTCAGCATGACCGGGCCGTGGACGATCAGGCCCTCGTCCGCCCGCTCCTTGAGCAGGTCGGAGAGGAAGCCCTCGACGAGCCACTCGCGGCCAGCGACGACGGAAGCGCGCAGCCTGATCCGGACGAGGCGCTCGTCGAGGTCGTTGACCTCTTCGATCCACGGTCGTCTCGCGAAGGTCGTCGGCCCATCGGGCAGGATCCGCTGCACCGCCCGGACGAGATTCTCGCCGCTTTCGCGGTCAGTGACAAAGAGCTCGATCGCCAGCTCCTTCAGGCCTTCGGGCAGCACGCGGACGGCGGGGATCTGCGAGTTCGAGACCTGAATCGTCTCGCCGTCGAGTGTGCGCAGCTTCGTCCGGCGCAGGGAGACATCCTCAACAACACCCTGCAGCTCGAGCGTCGGGATCGCGATCGTGTCTCCGACCGCGTACCAGCGCTCCACGAACATCATCGTCCCGGCGATCACGTCCATCAGCACGCGCTGGATCGCAAAGCCGGCGAGGATGATCACGAACGAGGCGCCTACGAGCGTCGTGAGCTTGTTGAGGCCTCCGGTCAATTGCGCGGCCGACAGGACGATGGCAACTGCGAAGGCGGCGTAGGCGATCGCGGCGCGGATCACCGCGACCGTGGTCTCCCGCCGTTTCACGTTCGCGATCCGGACGTCGACGGTCGCGGCGGCGGCCTCCGTGTGCCGGTCGTGCCAGGAGAGCACCTTGCGGGCAACGTAAGCCGCGCTCCGCGAGATCAGCCAGGCAGCGGCGAACAGACAGGCGACGGTGAGCAGGTGCAGCGCGTCAAGCATCGTTCCGTCAAGCTAGCCGACGCGCTCACCCCCATCGCATTGCGGTCTCCACATTCTTACTTCCCCTTAACGTTGGCCGAACGTCAGAGGTTCTTCCCCCGGACTGACGTCCCCACCCGGGCAAGAGTTGGGCAAAAGTTCGGCTCGGAGCGTGCAGTGCGCAGATGACCAAAAAGCCCGTTAGCGGGCTCTTTCGAAGCTCCCCGGGTTGGGTTAAGACCATTCTGTAAATCGGCACCTTTTCGTCGCCGAGGCCAGCACCGGGGGTAGCACCGAGGCGCACGAATCGCCCTACCGATTGGAGCAGCGCCGCGTAGTCGACCACGCGGCGCACGGCGAAAACGCGGGTTCCACGCGAGCGTCGGCATCGTCCGAACGAGGGATAGCCCGCCAAGCACCCTGCACCGATCGGAACTGGTGAAGTCGTCCTCCGACAAAGGGTTTTCTCGTGACGCCGCTATTCGCTCTGGTCTTTCTTGCTGCCGGTTGGCTCCTCATCACAACGCCCTTCTACATCCTCGGTCGCCGCCGTGGCCTCGACCATCCGTGGGTTGCGTTTCTTCCCGGATTGGGCACCGCGATTGTGCTGTTCGAGTCGATCGACAAGAGCGGCTGGCTTGGGCTGCTCGTTTTCGTTCCAACGGTCGGCCCGCTCGTGGTCCTCGTCTGGACGGCTGTCGAGGTTCCTTCCCATCACGGCCGCTCGCGTTGGTGGACGGCAGCGCTAATCGTCCCGATCGTGCACTTGATCGGATACTGGTTCTACGCCCTGACGCTGCCGCGCGAGCAGGACGAGCTGGCGTTCGCGTAGGAACTAGCGCGACCGGGAGCTTTCTCGCTCACGTGAGCAGCGCGGCGTAGTCGAGTTCCGTCTCGTCGATGAGGACGTGCGTGTACGTGTCGGCCGTGACCGACAGCTTGCGTTGCCCGACCCAATCGGCGATCCGCGCCCATGGGACGCCGCGCAGGTGGAGCAGGCTGATCCGGCGGTGTCGCAGGTCGTGCGGCGACCAGACCGGGATACCGCTCGCCCGGCACGCCTTCGCGATCGAGGTCCTGAGCGCGTCTGCGCCGGAGTCTGCGAACAGGCGAGCTTCCGGGTCGCGGTCCTCGCGGGGACCGAGCTTCGCTTCAAGCGCGTCGGCGAGGGTCGGATGCAGCTCGATCCAGAGCGCTCGTCGCTTCTTGGTCGTCTGCTTGCGCAGGCGCACACGCCGCCGCGTCTCGTCATAGTCGCCGACCAGGGTCTTGTCGATGGCGCTGACGCGCGCCCCGGACCAGTCGAGGAAGAGCAGCGCGAGTCGATGCCGGGACGGGAGCAGCCTGAAGGCCCGCTCGACGTGGTCGGCGCTCGGCGGGCTCACCTCTTCCGAGTCGTCGGGTGGCAGCTTGACGATGATCCGGTCGCGGGCCGGGTTCGGGTCGATCCCGGCATGGTCGAGCGTCATCGCCCCGGCCCCGAGCGTCTTACGGATCGTCTCGCGGGCGACGCGCTGGCCGTGCAGAGCAACGACGACATCGGCGAAGTCCTGCGCCGTAGCCGTCGATCCGCTTGCCGCCGATCAGCGGCAGCAGCTTGTCGAGCTGGATGCGGTGTTGCGTCCGGGTCGCCTCGGCGATGTCGACGCGCGAGGCCTGCCACCTGCTGGCCGCCTCCGCGAACGTGGGCGCGGTCGGCGGCTCGGCGTCGAGCTGGCGCAGGTCGGGGACGCGCTGGCTGACAAGCTCGCCTGCGATGAAGTCGCGCCGGACCTTCGCCAGGTTGCGCGACTTGAACGAGCCGCCGTAGCGGATCTTCGACTCGCGCCCGCCGAGCCGGAATTCGACCCGGAAGCGTCTGCCGCCGTCCTTCGTCGCTCGCGGCGTGATCCAGACGCTAGCCACGGGTCGAGAGGGGTAGATTCGTAGTCACGATCGAGACCTCCAGTTAGGTCTTGGTCGAGTCCGGGCGGTGGCCGTTCCCGCGGCGCCGTCCGGGCGCTCGTTTGAGCGCCGGCGGAGTGTAGTCAGATCGGGCGGACACGGTCGCCGCGATAGGTGCAGCGCTCGACGAGCTCGAGGTAGTCCTCACGCTTGACGGCCGGCCGGCGCGTACCAGGGAAGCTGACGACGGCCAGCTCGCGGAAGACCGCGTCGACCATCGTTCGGGTGAGGCCGAGGTCGCGCAGGTCGGTGCGCGTCAGGAGGGCGCCCGGGCGCTCGAGCAACTCGACGGCGGACGGGCGTTCGCTCATGCGCAGCGTCCCCACCAGCCGGCGAAGTGACACCCGGCGCAGAAGTTGCGGGTGGCCGAGCTCGTCTCGCCGCCGCAGACCTTGCACGTCCTGGTCTCGATCCGGAGCGGTCCGCAGTGGGAGCAGCTGGTAGCCGTTCTTGCGGTGCACCCAGCGGCCGCAACGGTGACGAGCGAGCCCAGTCGGCCCCGCGGGGCGTCCGTTCTCGCGCTCGCGCTCCCGCTCGATCTCGGCGAACAACTCGAGCGGTGATTTTTCCCGCTCGCGCGCGGAGTGGTTATCCGGATTACCCTGATAACCTCCAGCCATTGTCGGCCCCAAGACCTTCGTAACCGTCGAAGGCCTCTGAAGGTCATGACCTTCATGAAGGTCATGACCCCTATAACCCTCTTTCACTGTCGCGCGCACGCGCGCACGCGAGGGGGAACGTGGAGAACGCAGCCCCGCGGAGGTCGCGCTGCGGATCGTCTTCGCGATCTCGGAGGGCTCGAGCCCGGTCAGAAGTGCGGCCTCGAACGTCTCCCGCTCGACCCGGGCCAGCGGCAGCTGGTTGCCGGCGGCGAGCTGCGCCAGTCTGTAGGCGGACCGGTTGAGGACCTCGTTTCGTTCGCCGGCCTGTGCGCGGAGGAGGCGCTCGAGCTCGCGCTCCAGGGCGCGGCTCCCGTAGGCGGTCTCCTGGTCGAGGTCGAGCAGGTGGGCGGCCTCGACAAGGACCTGATCGCGATCGCGATGAGGTCGGGCCAGCTGCTCGAGCCAGCTCTCGGGCAGGCCCATGATCGGGTTCTCGTTCGCCCACTCGTACCGCCGGCCGGAGGCGTGGACGCTCCGCGGCGCCACGACGTATCCGCGCGTCCCTCCGCGCAGGTCGATCCCGGGCGGATGCCCGAGCCCCCGCGTCGAGTTGCCGGCCAGCGTCGGGCAACGGAAGTAGAGGTGCTGGCCGCGGCCGGTGCAGACAGCCCGGCTGGCGGGCAGGGGCCCGAGACGGCACTCGAGGTCGACGAGCGACCTCTCCCCGGTCTCCCCGTCGATGTCGAAAACGATCAGGCCGTCACAGCGCGCGCCGACGTTCGCCTTCGGCCATCTGCTCCACCAGGCCGCGACCGTCTCCAGGTCCTGCGTTGCCGAGCGTAGCCCGAGCCCGCCGAGAGGTTTCTTCCCGGCGGGCTCGAGCGGGATCAGCGGCTGTTCGGCGGCCAGTTCGAGCGCCGACGACAGCAGTGGGTTCATTCGTGCTCGCGACCGTGAATGTCGAGCTGCCCCGGCAGCACGCGAGCAGAGCGGCCGGGGAGTGTCGACGGTGGCGGCCTGTCGTTCTCTGTCGGCTTGCCCTTGCGAGCCTTGAGGAAGAAGCGTTGTGCAGCGGCCACCCCTCGCGACTCGCTAGAACGGAACATCGTCGGCCTCCGAGGAGGGTGAGGGTTCCTCCTCCTGCTCGTACTTGACGAGCCCCTCGTCGAGCTCGAGGACGTCGGCTGCCGTCAACTCCGGGCGGTCTGGGAACAGGACGCGGAACTTCCAGTAGCCCTGTCTTCCGTTTTCGCCCTCGGTCTTCTCCAGCCGGCGGATCGAGACCCGCTCGCCCGGGTCGAGGTTCCGGCTCGGGCGCTTGGCGACCTCGTCGCGGACCCGGTTGTAGAGGACAGTCTGCGTCAGCCAGACCGAGCGCTTGGCGCCGTCGACGTCGAGGACGAGGATCGCCTTCGGGCCGTACTCCCTCGTCGAGGCACGGTCGAAGCCGACGAAGCGGCCGGCGACGTGCTCTCCGTGCTCGCTCCAGATCCACGACTCCGGGAACTCGCGCTCTTCGTTGGTGGCCTTGTCGTTCTGGTCCGGTTGGGTGTCGGGTGCGGACGTCATGCCGCCCGCCCTTCGTCACCGCGCAGCGCGGCCGCGACCTTGGCCAGCCTGCGCTCCGCCTCGGTCAGTCGGAGCTCGGCTTCGTCGAGCAGCTCGAGCAGCGCGCCGAACGTCTCGACGTCCTCGGATACCGGCTTGCCGAGAATGTCCGGGTTCGCGACTTCCCGGAGGGATACAGTTTCCATCGGGTTGACCTCCTTAGTTCGGGCCGCCCGACCCTTCGCCGGGGCCGGGCGGCCGTCTCATAAGCCACCTCCCCGTAACGGGTGACTCAGGAGAAGAACCTAGGAGCGTTTCCGCGAAAGGCTCGCGTTCCCGGGACCACTTTCGTCCTCAGGCCGCATTGCTGCTAGCCGATTTCTGGCCGAACGGAAAAACGCGGAAAACCCGCTTAGCTAGTAAGGAATCAGCTTGTACCGGGGCGGGTCCTTCTCGAGCTCGAGCGTGTCCCACCGATAGCCGGGGCCGGGACGGAGCCCTACGTCGTCGAAGAGCACGACCCCGGCCTTGAACTGTCGATAGACGCGGTAGGCGCGCGTCCGCTTGAGCGAGGCGTGCTTCTCGATGCCTTGGATGGTCAGCTTGTTCCTCGCGTGCAGCTTGCCCGCGGCGACGTAGTCGCTCTTGGAGTAAGGTTTCCCCCCGGCCAGGTCGGACCCGGGCTCGCTCCCGCTCGTATCGCGCCCGCTGGCTGGCATTTGCGATGCAGGCTTGACCCCCAGCACCGGGAGAGCCCGAGCCCAGAACGCCTCCCAGAAGCGGGGCGTCCGAGGCCACCAGTCCTGCCACATCGCCTCGAGCTCGAGGGACCGCCGGATGGCCTCGTCGATCGCGTTGTCGATCGAGCCGTACTCCTGACGAAGCGCCCACTCTTGATCCGACGTGAGCGCGTCGGGCATCTAGCGGCAGGACCGGGACGGTCGTGGCATAGCGGACAGCTCATTCTCTCAACGCCGAAAGACGGAACGAGGGGCACCGTCCCGGGTGGCCCCTCGCCCCTACGCGCTATGCGTCCGAGAGGGTAGCCCTGCCAGCGGATAGGCGGCGCGCGACAAGCGCCCCGCGGGCCGATCGGTGGAGCTCAGTCCAGACGGAACTCGATGAGCCGGACTGGCTTTGACGTCATGTCTGCAAGCAGCTCGAATTTCCGAATCTGCTCGTCCCGCAAGCGGTCACGCGCGCCTTTTGCCTCGCAGAAGAACCA
Source organism: uncultured Actinomycetes bacterium (assembly GCA_963794605.1). Lineage (GTDB taxonomy): Bacteria > Actinomycetota > Thermoleophilia > Gaiellales > Gaiellaceae > VAXT01. The sequence continues at coordinate 34,441 of CAWCEN010000003.1, read as the reverse complement.
GTCCGAGAGGTCCTCCGCATACATCAAAAGGTCGGGTGCCTGCGCACGGCCCTGGTTCCGGCCGCGGAGCGCGTCCCGTACGGGGTCGGGCAGTAGCTGAGCCACGATCTGCTGCTTCCGCGGATGCTTCGCGAATTCGTACTTCTCGACGAGGGACAGATAACCAGTCGTGTGGTGAAGCACAATGGCCCCCAACCATTCGTAGAAATGGGTGCCAAAGCGTGCCTGCGAGTTGGCGATGCGAAGGTCATCGTCATCGAAGAGATTCGGGAACCTCGTTTTCCACTCTTGAGCGAGGTGCCCACTTTTCCAGCGCGCCCTCTGGGAGGGCACCACGTTGACCGTCGCGATCTTCGTGATCGCTTCCATGCGCCGTGAATGACGCTAACACGCTTCTGTTTGCGAAACCACGCACTCAAAGACGAAAGCGGTTAGAGCGGACTCAAGGTTCGCCCGACCCACTTCCCGTCGTCGTCCAGGTCAGCGGCGCCGTGCTCGCGGGCGACCTCGATCCCCGGGGCGACCTCCGGCCACTCCTCGAAGGAGACAGCAAAGGTGCATCGCACCGATGCCGGGATGCTCCCCGGGCTCGACCTTGTCGACTTCCTCCGGATCCGGCGCGTCCTCGAAGAGGACCGTAAATCCCGAATCGCCCGACGAGGTCGGTTCCTCGTAGCCGATCGAGTACGCCGGCCTCTCAGAGCCCCAGACCATGACCCATCCCTCCGAGTGCTCGAGCTCCGTCACGTCTACGAGGGTAGCCCGCTCGTCGGGCACTCTTTGGCTAGTGCGCGATCGTCGCTACAGCACCAGCCGCTGGCAACGGCTCCGCCGAGCCGTGCTCAAGCGCGACGGATACATGTGCCGGATAGAAGGGCCACGCTGCACGGATACGCGACCACGGCTCACCATGTGCTCCCCTCGAGCTCGCACCCGCACTTGTTTTTCGCTCCGGGGAATGTCGTTGCCGCCTGCGCGAGATGCAATTCCGGCCAGGGCGCGGAAATCGCAGCCGGCAACCGCCGCGCAGCCAGCGAACGGATCGCCGAACTCGAGCAGGCGAACTGGGACCTCGAGAAAACCATCGAACAGCTGGAGCACCGATGCGAGGAACTCGGCCTCGCGCTCGCGGCCGCGACGAACAACACCACAGACGCACCCGCCCGCAAACCCGCGCGTTCGGCAGTCCTATAACCCGACCGCCCCGTCTCGACCCTTCCGGCCCGAACACGGCTTTCGGGGGGGATTTCCTAGAAGGCGGGGGTCTAGCCGGGATCGCCCCTTAAAAAAACCGACCCCCTGCTCGACGGCAGCGTCAGCGGATGCGGATCTCGGTCTTGAAGGCGCGGCGAAGGACCTGCCCGTCCGAGGGCGCGACGAGCTGAGCCCGCGCGATTGTCGCAAGCTGGTTGAACAGCACGGCTGTTGACAATTCTCCCGTGACAGTTCGATGATTGCCGCGTGAGTGTGCGCTGGGGAATGCGAGCTGTCGTCGTCCTAGCGATCGGCGTGTCCGCTTGGTGGATCTTCTTTCCAAGCGTGCCTCGCGCCTATCAGACGTACACGTCTCCCCGAGGGACGGTCACCGTGGGCGCAAAAGCCCAGACTTTCAAGGGCGGTACTTGCTTGAAACGCCGGACTGGGTACAAGTTCGATGCCTCGATCGGCGACAGCTCGACGAGGCTCCTGCAGATTCAGCTCACAACCGGACGCGCCGGGCGATACCGGCTTGGTGTTCCTTGGGCTCGCGCGAAGGTGGTCTGGCGGAGTCGGCGGTGGGCTTTCGGATTCGACTCAGGCTCATTGACAGTTGCCAATGGCCTTCTCAGGGGTAGCTTCAGCGGCATTGTCCGAGGTCAAAACGGGATCGTCGGCCGCGGACGAGGGTCGTGGCGATGCTTCAGACTCGTTGCGGGTTAGATCGGCGGTCAGCGCGAGCATGAGGAAGAGCTTCGCGCGGATCCACCGGCGCAACCCGATCGCCCAGCGGATCGTCCCGCTGCTGTTCAAGGACGCGAACGACTACTACAAGGCCGAGCTCGGCCAGACGTGGCGCATCTCGAGCTTGCAGGAGATCGCAGATGGTCTCGACGACGTTCCGTGCCAGATCGACGGCGACCGGGAGATCATGATCACCCACGACCTGCTCCCTTCGAGAGCGCGAGATCGTCGTCGCCGGCGGCCTCATCCGCTACCTGAAGCAAGAGCAATCCGCACCAGCTTGATCCGCCTCGCATCATTCGCGCTCGTTCTCGGACTGCTCGTTGCCGGCTGCGGCGGCAGCTCGAGCTCGGCGCCATCGATCGCGGACGCGAAGCCCTTCGCCGACTCGTTCGTGCACGGGCTCGTCGAAACCGGGACGTGGGACGCGGTCGAGGCCGACGTCAGCCCGGAGCTGACGCCTCAGCTCCGTAGCTTCCAGACGCACCTCGAGCAGGACGGGATCAAGCGCGTGAACAAACCAGGGGTCCTGAGCAACGAGTGCCCGCACGCCTCGGCAGTGAGCGCAGGGAAGGACTGCTTCGTCTACGTCCTGTCAGGCAGCCAGGTCCCGATCGGGGGAAGCCGGAAGGTCGAGGCGCGCTTTCGAGTTTGGCCCGCCTACGAGGACGGACGCTGGGAGGTCGTGAACTACGACTACGCAGTGCTTCCGGCCCCTGATGAGGACTAGAGCCCGCGAAGGCCTCGTTCAGGCAGCGTCGACGGCGCCCGTCTGGAGCTAGCCATGTCAAAAATCAGACTGCGGGAGGTCGAGGTGTAGTGGGTGCCTACCGAGCTGGAGCTCCGCGAGTGACTGTTGTCCCGGCGGGACCGTTGTATCGTCTGCAACCAGCGTTTCGATCTGCGGTAGGAGGAGGATCGGTCATGGCCGACGTTCAGATCCCCGGTAAGGCGGTATCGGACGAAAAAGATGTGCGCCAGCCAGTGAGGGAACTCCTGGAAGATCTGTATCTACTTGGCACCAAGGATGACTACACGAAGGCCGGGAGCCTTTCGGGTTTGTTCAAGGGCCCGCCGGAGAGTGTCTCAGTCATCGAAGCGGGAGCAACGACGGCAACAAAGTGGTGGGCCGCTGGTCTCGGCGCGGCTGTCTTGGTGCTTTGGGGTTACGTCCGGAAATGGTGGCCGCACGAGCACGATGGCATTAGGGCCGTCGTGATTGGTTCAACTGCATTCGTGACCGCAGTCGTCGCGGTTGCCATCAGCTACCTGTTCGCCTCAGACGTTCGCGGTAGAGCCGCCGCCGCCGTGGCGACGATCGAGGCGCGTGCACAGTTGGCTATGGAGATGATCAAGGCGGCACAGGGTGTGTACAAGCCGGCGGCGGGCGTGGAGTCCGACGCTCAACTCGTCCCGCTACCGGCCGGAGTGAAGGTGCGGAACTCTTCCGTGCCAAGCAGAAATGAGAAGGGCTGGCGAGCCGTCGCGATCCAAATCCAGGACGGAAAACATAAGTACGTCGTCGTCAAGGGAAATTCCGAGGACGTATTGGAGGCGGACGACCTGAACTTCGAGTAGGGCCGGACTCGAGCAAACCCTGCTCGGCGGGATAGTTTCGGGTGCGCACGGCGCGATGAGGGAAGACGAGAAACGCGCCGTTAAGCCCTTAGGTGGGCACACGCACCCGATCCTTAGTAGGAAAGGCTCACGCCCAGCACTTCTTCGAGCTCTTCCATCCGGGCCTGGAGCTCGGCATGGTCACGGCGGCCCGCGCCGGGTTGTGCTCGAAACATCGCGTGCCGGCGTCGCCGCAGTTCCGTGCCGGACACGCCAGCTGGAGAGCCAGAACCGCCCGCACCTCCGGCGTAGTCCAGGCCGACTCCATCGATCTTCCACTTGGCGTCCATGGAATGGCGTCAGTTCGGCGGTGATACTCCTCCGGATGGGTCGAGGACGCAGAGCAGGAACGCTTGCTGCACTCCTTGTCGCCACATGCCTCGCGCTAACGCTTGACACCGGCGCAAAGTCGGACGCGACGGCAGTTGGTCTTGCCCGGGGGTCGCTTCCGACGACCGTTTCGAGTCGTTACGTGATCGCAGGGGGGATCGCCGACATGGTTCGGGTTCGGGGCGCGGTCTATATCGGCGGTGAGTTCGGTCGCATCGCGAATCGCACCGGCTCCGCGATCGTCGTCCCGTCCAAGGGCGGCGAGATCGAACGTAGCGGCGCGGAGGTCGCAGGCGGCCCCGTCAATGCGGTCGTCGCAGACGGCGTCGGGGGCTGGTACGTGGGCGGCTCATTCGTGACCGTCGGCGGCGTCCATCGAGCCGGCCTCGCGCACGTGCTTGTGGACGGGACGCTCGACCCGGTGTTCGCGCCGCCGGACCTCGTGGAGGTTCGCGCGCTCGCGCTCGCGGGCAACGTGCTCGTCGCAGCAGCGGCCCCGCAGCTCGACGGACGCGCCGTGTCGCGTGCGCTCGACCGCACGACGGGTGCGGACCTGCCGATCAGGTACGCGCCGCCTAAGGGCGCGAGCCAGGTTCGCGTATTGCTCGCGAGCGGAGGTCGCCTCTTCATCGGGTTCGGGGAACGGCTGCTGGCCGCCTACGACCCCGCCACTGGGACCCGATTCTGGTCTCGACGCCTCGGCCTGTCTTGCCCGTGCGCAGGGCAGACAGGCGGCGTGGTCACCCTCGCCGCCGATGGAGACAAACTCCTCGTCGGCGGCGGATTCGCGCAAGGGCGCAGCCGGAACTTCGTGGCTCTCGTAGCCGCCACGGGGTTGGTGACGGGTCGTTCGGTTCGGATCCCTCGGAGAGCGGTATCGATCGCGGTGGTCGGGGACAAGGCGTACGTCGCCTACAACCGTCAGCATCCGGGCTCGTCGGGCTTGGCCTCAGTCGATCTCGGCACGGGTCGCGTTCGCGCCTGGGGCGTGATCCGGCCGGGGATCCTCGCCGCCGACGGCACGAGGGTCTACATGGAGGGGGAGCTCGGCAAGGACGAGCGCAAGCCTTGGGGTTCCGCTACGTTCTACGGCATCTATGCGGCCCGCGCCGGGACGGCGCATGCCCGCCTGCGGCGAGTTTCGCCACCGCTGGCGGGGGGCCAGGTCCTGGCCATGGCGGCGCAGGGTGGCCGGCTCTTCGTCGGCGGCGACTTCACCGGGGCCGGAGGCCCTGCTCGGCACAACCTCGCGGCCTTCGATGCTCGAACCGGGAAGCTGCTCCGCTGGGGGCCGAAGTCCACGCCGGTGACCGCCATGGCCGCCGCTCGCCACACGATCTATCTCGGCACGGTCAAGCTCGGAGAAGGGCACGATCGTGTCGCAGGTGCGCCTCGCACAGGGCTGGCGGCGGTCAGCGCCGACGGTCCCGGCCGATTGCTGCCATGGCGCCCGCGCTTGGGTTACTGGACGATTCACGAGCTCGCGGCCGGGGCCGGACGGGTCTTCGTCGGCGGCTCGCTGACCTTCCCTGGGGCGGAGACGGCTCGGTTCACGGATGTTGCTGCTTTCTCGGCCGGAGGAGTCGGAAGGCGTCTTCCATTCTCGGTGAAGCTCGGCTTCGAGGACGACGTCGGCGCATTGACCGTGTGGCGTCGCACCCTCCTCGTCGGCGGGCAGAACGTCATTGCGTATTCAGTCGACGGCGATGGGCGCCGCGAGCTCTGGCGGCATCGGACGGATTACGTCTCCTCGTTCGCGACTCGCGGAGCGACGCTCTATGCCGGCGGGGGCTTCGAGCGCGTCGACCGACGGCCTCGGAAGAACCTTGCCGCGTTCGCGCTCGACCGTCGCGGGGCGCTGCTCCCGTTCGCTCCGAAGGTTCCCATCGGAGTCCAAGCGCTCGCGCTGCTCGGCTCGGACATCGTCTTCGGAGGCGAGGGCGAGGAGAACACGTACCGCAAGCAGCATCAGGTGCTGGGTGCCGTCACGGTGAACGGACAGCTCGAGCAGTGGCATGTCGACGTGCCGCCGGACGGGCTCGACGTCGAGCACCTCGCGCCGATCAAAGGTGGGCTGCTCGTAGGCGGCTACTTCAACTGGCTCGGCCCGGAGGGACACCAGGCAGCCGGCGGCATCGCGTGGCTGCGTTGAAGACTCTCGGCCGTCACCTTCGACTCGCCCCTTGGCTGCGCCGTGGGGCTTCCGTTTTCTCGCCCTGAGGACGAGAAAAGGGGATAGGCCTCCGAGCACCTATTCAGCCGGATAGCACTGCTCGTTCCTCTCGATCTTCTCGGTCACTGCTTGAAGCCTCTCAATTTGCCGCGCCGCCGCTTCCGCCTGTGCAGCGGAGGAAGTCAGGACTGGCCGTTCGAAGTCTCGGAACGTGCTCTCAGCGCTGGCCGCGGCGAGGGATCTTCCGCAGTTGAGTCTCGTCGACGCGCTGTTAGTCAATTGGGTCAGGTAAGGGACGAGCCCGGCGACGATCGCGGCCCGCCTAGCACGAGGAACCGGCATTGCCTGTGATCGCTCGGACCCTGAAATCGGTCACAGCTCGCGAGCTTACGACGCCGGGATTCCACTGGCTGCCCATCTCGCGTCCATTGAAAGACACGTCCGTTGAGCAGAGACTTGTAGACGGAGATGAGACGGGCAGAGACCGATCCGAGCCGCAGAGCGTCCGGGGGAATGCCAGCCGTTCGCCGCGGAGCGCTTCTCATCTGTATCGGCAGCGAGTTCTTGACATGTGCCTAGGCCGGGAGGAGATCGACGTAGGCTCGCGGGAAGCCACCCCGAGGAGGTGTGTATGAGCGCGTCGATCGAGGGTGAATCTCTTTGGAGCCCTCGCTCGCTGCCTCGTCTGATGTTGGCCGCCCTTGGAGCCGCAGTGGTCGTTGCTGGGTCAGGTTCGGCGGCGGCTTCCATCCAGGGCTCGCGACCGGCGCAGCACCCGGGCTCCGTCGGTGCGGCCGTCACCGAGCCGGCCACCACGATCTCCAGCGGCGGAGGACACACCTGCGCGCTCACGAGCGGCGGTGGGGCCAGATGCTGGGGCTGGAACCAGTACGGGCAACTGGGCGACGGAACTCGGACGAGTAGGCCGAGCCCGGTCGGCGTTTCGGGCCTCTCGGCCGGTGTCAGCGCGATCTCCGCGGGCAGCGCCCACAGTTGCGCGGTAGCGGGCGGCGGCGGGCTCGAGTGCTGGGGTTGGAACGGCTACGGCCAGCTCGGCAATGGGACGACGACGGACAGTTCCACGCCGGTTGCCGTCTCGGGTCTCGGGAGCGGCGTCGCCACGGTCGTCGCGGGCGGCGCGCACACGTGCGCGGTCACAAGCGGGGGTGGTGGGGTCAAGTGTTGGGGCGCCAACGATGTTGGCCAGCTCGGGAACGGGACGACCATCGACAGCCCGACGCCTGTCGACGTCTCCGGCCTCGGCAGCGGAGTAGTCGCGATCGCCGCAGGTAGCAACCACGTCTGCGCGCTCACGGGCGGCGGTGCCGTCAAGTGTTGGGGCGACAACTCCAGCGGCCAGCTCGGTGACGGGACGACGAACGACAGCTCGATCCCCGTCGACGTGGTCGGTCTTGCGAGCGGCGTCACCACGATTACGGCCTGGGGCCGCCACACCTGTGCGGTGGCGGGTAGCGGAGCGAAGTGCTGGGGCTCTAACGGCTTCGGTGAGCTCGGCGACGGGACGACGAACGACAGTTCGACTCCGGTCGACGTCTCGGGGCTGGCTGCTGGCGTGGCCGCCATCTCCGCCGGAAGCCAGCACACCTGCGCACTCGCGAGCGGCGGCGGGGCCAAATGCTGGGGCGCGAACTACCTCGCCCAGCTCGGCCGCGGGACCGTGGACGCGGACGCGAGCCCGCATCCGCTCGCGGATGACGTCTCTGGGCTCGGCTCCGTCACCGCGATCGCCGCAGGGGGCCAACACACCTGCGCCCTAGCGGGTGGAGGCGGGATCAGATGCTGGGGCTCGAACACGGTCGGCGCGCTGGGCGACGGGACGGCGAAGATCTCGATGCCCGTGGACGTCTCAGGTCTCACGAGCGGCATCGCGGCGATCGGCGCGGGAGGCGGCTTTGGGTCAGGTCACACGTGCGCCGCCACGAGCGGAGGTGCGGTGAAGTGTTGGGGTCGGAATCGGTACGGACAGCTCGGCAACGGCACGACGATCGACAGCCTGACAGCCGCCGACGTCTCCGGCCTCGGCAGCGGCGTTCAGGCGATCGCCCCCGGCGGCTACGCTCACACCTGCGCGCTCACGAGCGGAGGCGGGGTCAAGTGCTGGGGGGCGAACTACCTTGGTCAGCTCGGCGACGGTCAGAGCTGCGGCTCCCTCTACTGCGCCACGCCGGTCAACGTCACCGGTCTGCTGAGCGGTGTCGTCGCGATCGCCGCCGGGTGGGGCCACACCTGCACGCTCACGAGCGGCGGGGGCGTCAAGTGCTGGGGCACCAACAGCTTCGGGCAGCTCGGCAACGGTACGACCAATCCGAGCTCGACCCCAGTCGACGTCTCGGGCCTCTCGAGCGGCGTCATTGCGATCACGGCCGGCAATGTGCACACGTGCGCGCTCACCAGCGCAGGCGGAGCGAAGTGCTGGGGAGGCAACTACGTCGGCCAGCTGGGCGATGGCACGACGACCGATCGGCACACTCCGGTCGACGTCTCCGGCCTCACGAGCGGCGTCACCATGGTCGGCGCAACAGGCACGAGTGAGCACACCTGTGCGGTCACGAGCACGAGCGGGGCCAAGTGCTGGGGTTACAACGCCTTCGGCGAGCTCGGCGACGGAACGACGACCGATCGCCACACGCCGGTCGACGTCACGGGGCTGACGACCGGCGTCGAGACCATCGCCCCGGCCGACTTCCAAACCTGCGCGCTCCTGAGCGTAGGCACGGTGAAGTGCTGGGGAAACAACGCCTTGGGACAGCTCGGCGACGGAACGACTGACGACAGTCCGACCCCGGTCGACGTCCTCGGCCTTCCGGCCGGCGTCCAGGCGGTCGCCTCGAGCGGGGCGCATAGCTGCGTTCTCACCGGCCCAGGGGGCGTCAAGTGCTGGGGCGACAACGAGTACGGCGAGCTCGGCGACGGCACACGCACCCTCGCCCCGATCCCCGTCGACGTACTCGGATTCGGGCCTGCTCCGCCTCCGCCACCTCCGCCCCCGCCTCCACCGCCGCCGCCTCCGCCTCCGCCTCCGCCTCCGCCTCCGCCTCCACCACCACCGCCGCCGCCGCCGCCTCCTCCGCCGGTCCGCCGCGTCGTCCCGAAAGTCCTTGGGCTACGGCTCGGAGCCGCCAAGCGGAAGATCAGGCAGAGGCACTGCGGAGTAGGACGCGTTCGCCGCGCCCACTCCAGGCGAGTGGGCCGCGTGATCGGCCAGAGTCCGAGGCCGGGCGCGGTCAAACGCCGCGGCTTCCCCGTCCGGCTTGTTGTGGGAGGCCACCGGTGAGCACGTCCAGCAACACCGGCCCGCTCGGCCAAGCTCGCGGCGTCGGCTTCGGCATCCTCATGTACATCGTCACGTTCGGCGTGTACAGCTTTTACTGGGTTTACAAGACCCAGGAGGAGATGAAGCAACACACCGGTGAGGGCCTTGGCGGGGTCCTCGGGCTCGTGGTCTGGCTCCTTGTCAACCCCGTTACGGCGTTCGTGATTCCGTCGGAGATCGGGAAGATGTACAAGAGGGACGGCCAGGAGCCGCCGTTCAGCGGCTGGACAGGGCTATGGCTCTTTCCGGGCGCGATCCTGCTCGTCCCGGCGATCGTGTGGTTCGTGAAAGTACAACGAGCCCTCAACCGCTACTGGGAGGGGAAAACTCCCGCGCCTCGAGCCACCGGCTAACCGATGGCGCACCAACGCTGGAGCGACGCCACAGTATGGGCGGGTCCGTTGGTGTCCCGTCCTCTAGCTCGAGCGTGAATCTGAATGCCATCGGGCTCCCCTTCCCTTGTTGTCGGTTGGGGACCGACCGGCACGTGAACACATCGGCGCCTGCTGGGTTTACGCTTCTCATTTTTCGCGGGCCCAATAACGATGTTGGCCCCTGGTTCTTGTCTCCTAAGGCGGGAAGTCGGCAGGTAGTCCCGGGACGATGAGCTGGTAGACGCGAAGCGGTCGGCCGCCCGGAGCGAGCGGACGCTCTTCGAGCTGGAGCAGCTCAATCTGACCGAGGTCCTCACCTTCGAGCAGGCTCCGCGTCGCCTCCGAAATAAGAACCTGCCCGCCGTGCGCTTGATCGAGGAGTCTCGCGGCCCGGTTTACGACCTCACCGAAGTGGCCGTGTCCAGTCGCGACGACCTCGCCCGAGTCGAGCGCGACTGCGACCTGCATGTGAACATCGCTTGGCCATGGGTGTTCGCTCACTCTGACTTGCAGATTGGCAGCGGCGTCGACGGCTTCTCGCGCTGATCGATAGACGGCGCCAGCCGAGTCGGCGAAGGAAAAGACTCCCATGCCGCCGCTATCCGAAAGCACACGCTCAAGTGTCCGGTGGTAGTCCGCTAGCAGCCCCCTGAACTGTTCGGGAGGCAACTCGTGCATGTGTCGCGTCGCCCCTCTTAGGTCGGAAAAGACCACTGTCACCGTCTCGGTCGCGAGACCGGCGCCCTCGATCGTGTCAAGGGGCGGAAAGTCATTTTCGAGCCCATCGATTACGAGCTGAAAGATCCGTTCCGGACGCTCGAGTCCCTTGAGACGGTGTTCGCCGAGGTCGACGAGGCCAATGCCCTCGATCTCTTCGTCGGCCGCAAGGCCGGCGGTCGAGCGCGACAACAGGACTTGACCGCCGTGGCCGACTGCGCAGATGCGGTTCGCGCGATGTACACCGACGCCGACGTAGCCCTCCTGCCAGAGATGCGGCTCGGTCGTGTGAAGCCCGATGCGGATTTTGGGAACGGTTCCGATGGCCAGTTGTGCGCGGCAAGCGAGCGCTGTGCTGCGACGGCGGCAAGGATCGAGTCTTTGACCCGGTCGAAGGCGACGAAGAACGCATCCCCTTGCGTGTCGATCTCCCAGCCTCCGTGCTCGCTGAACGCGGCGCGAAGTAGCCGGCGGTGTTCGCCGAGAAGGTCCGCGTACCGCTCGCCTAGCCTCCTGACGAGCTCGGTCGATCCCTCAATGTCAGTGAAGAGGAAAGTGACCGTGCCCTGCGGTCGCTCAGCCATGGCACGCTCCATCGTCGCAGTTCATGGAGCGAGTGAAAACCGTTATGCAAACCTGTATTGATCGACGCCCTGAGCGAGGGCCGCGATACCTGCGCGCGCTGCACAGGGCTCGATCGTCGACATGAGAACGGTCCGGCAGAAGTTCGCCTCAGGCTGATCGCGCGCGAGGAGCGCCGCGGCCTCTGCGACCAGGTGCCAATGCTGACTGAGAGCGTGCAGCACGACCGACGAATTCACGAACTCGATGTGAGCTCGCTGGCCTCGGAGACGGGGGCCGCGCACTTCGTCCCGGGCGAGGGCCTCAAGCGTTCCGGGTGGAGGGCGACCACCGATGGTGGTCGCCCTCTCGCTAGTACGGCGCGTCAGTCGGTCTCGCGGATCGGCGGCGAGCTCGCCGTCAGGTCGACAGGTGTTCCGTTCAGCGTTCCATGGACGGTGTATCTGAAGACGAGTACCCCCCGTTCGCGTCGCTCTGCCCGTGGAACCAGCCGTCGTAGAAGATGACCGTGTTCTCGTCCGGCAGAACCGCCGGACTCGTCACGACATTGCAGGGCCGAGTGGGGGGTTGGCCACAGGTCACTGTCGAGGGCCAACGGCCAGCTGTTCCAAGGCGCTCCGGCGGGTTCGGAGGCGGGATGATCGTGCCGCTCCCGAGTTCTACTCCGTCGAGGAAGACGCTCTCATCAACGCTCGAGACGACGAACGCATTGGGCCAGGTCGGCCTCGTCCCGCCATGATCAAGTCCCGTCGAATTCGAAAGGGAGTTCGCGTTCACAACGTGGATGAACTCCCAGACAAAGTTGGCTGGCGTACAGTCGCTCCCGTCATCCGAACACCGTGGCAGTGGCCCACGGTTGCTCGCCACGACCTACGCGGGAGAGGCGGTTGTGGTCTTGTGTGCTGCCCTTGGATGAGGTCGGCACGAGGATGACGGCTCCTGCCGCCAGCGCCCCGGTGAGGACGATGACGGGCAAGAGTCGGCGTGCGTTGAACGTGCGGCGCCGTGGAAGGACGCCGCGCAGAAGGCGTAGGTGCTTCATCGAACTTCTCCTTTTTCGAAAGAGTGAACGTGGAACGTTTGGCTCAGCCTGGGGACAAGCTTGTCCGGTCCCCGGACGGGCTCAAATCTTCACCGACAGCGGGAGAACCTCCGCTGCGTTCGACCGTTCACCTCCTGCGCCTCCGCGGGGAGACGCTTCGAACACGAGCCACCAACTGTCCTACCTTGTGCGGTTCATGTCAATTGAGGAACTGATACCGAGCGGCTACTTCGACCAAGGCGGCCTTCGTCCCGCGCCCTCCGTTGTCTGGAATGGCGAGATTCTGGTCCGGCACCCGTCCGGCACGGGACCGCATTTGTCGCCTCTCTCGCACCGCTCGCCCGCGTAACCATGCGGTTCCCGCATAGCTAAAACGGGCGAAACTCCCCGGGTTGGACTCGAACCAACAACCAGGTAGGTATCGGGCCAAAGGCCGTTCGTCGCCTCATAAGGCAACTGAGGGCGTCAGAAGACCAGCCCTGCGCCGGTCAAGGCATGTCCCGAACAGCCATCTTGTCGCGCCGTCGCCGACGTCCTAGGCTCGTCGTGCTCGAGCGGGGGGATGGGAAGGGCCGCGGCCTTCGACCCGCGCCCCCTCTTTACAGTGCCTCTCGGCTACGGAGCGACCGGGTTCCGTAGTCCTTCGCATATGCGGTCACCCAGTCCTCGTCGGGATCGATGACCCCCGCGTTGACGAGGCGTGCCTGGCACCACACGCAGCGGACCCGTCGCGCGATCTTCTCCGGGCTGCCCTCTGCCAGAGTCTCAGCGTTCGCCCACGGCCCGAGTTCACAGAGGGAGCGCTTCCCGTCGTTGGAGGCGTGGCATTGGCTGTTCTGAGACACCATCGCCCACATCCGCTCGTTCAGCGTGCCCTTCTTGTGGATGTAGTTCTTGGGAGAATCTGTGAACTCGACGCCCGCTCCAGCATCGATCGCCTTCGGCAAGAGCAGGTCAAACGTCCTTCCGATAGGGCGGATCTAAGACAGGTCCGGGCGGCCCAGCGTCGTTCGCTGCGTGCCGTCGCACGCTGCCAACGGGACCCGGCCCGATCGGGCGTCTGATCAATGCGCTGGCGGGCTCGTAGGCTCAGTGGCGCTCGAGCTAAGCGTGGGAAGGGCCGCGGCCTTCGACCCACGCCCCCCGAAACCTATGCAGGTCAGAGTTTTGAGACTCCCACCTTGTATCTCGTGCCCCATTTCATGCCCTTAACGTCCTCGGTCGGACTCGTGGAACGATGCGGGTCAGACCCCTGCGAACGGCCGCGACGCCGCTATCCATCGAGCTTCGCGCGACTTCGCGCAAAACCGCTCAAAAACCGTCGGCGCTGCCTTACAAGCAGGAGGTCGGCAGTTCGATCCTGTCACGGCCAATCGGGTCAACCATGCGGGACTTCGGGTGTGCCCTCCCGCAACATGATCCAGAGCTTAGGCGTCTCGCTATGAGCTGATGCATTCGTTTGCAGGAGCTTGAGGGTCGCCGTCGGACGTATCCAGGCGGATCTGCAACTCCGGACCGAGGAATGCGTCGTGGTGCTGTGACGCAAGCCGGACGCGCATGATGAGCGGCAGCTCGCCGTTGCACGGCCGCAGCACAACGGCTGCAGACTGGCCCGGTGCGGGGGGAGAGCCGATCGCGAAATACCAGTCCGGGAAGAAACTCCACGGCTTTGGCAGCACCCGGCCGGCGGCATCGACCACGACGATTCCGTACGAGCCGATCTCGTGCACGGTATTGCCGTTGTTGGTCAGCGTGAGCTGCACGCCCTCGCTTTCATAAGGGTACTGGCGCGGCTCCCCGGTGAGTGTGCCTGCGACGTACGGGCCAGACCCAGCTTTGGCGGGATCTGTGGGCGTCGTGCAGTAGCCCCGCCATGCGACTGCATGGGGCTTGAAGTGCCAAAGACGGGCGAGGGCTTGGATGTCAGGCGCGCGTGGACCACAGTGCTGCCGAGCGTCCCACTGGGTCTCGACCATGCTGCAAGAACGGCTCCGGGGATAGTCGATCGACGAGTACATGATCCCGCAGCGGTTCGGCAAATGTCCAAGTCCCAGCGCGTGGCCGATCTCATGCGCGACGATCCTCACCTGCCCGTTGTGGAACCCCTTCGGCGACTTCAAGCGCGCTTTGCTCAGCTGCACGAAGCCAATACCGCCGAACCCTGCAATCGAGCTCGAGGGCGAGCCGATGTAGCGCTTCTGCGTGACGGTAATGTCGGCTCGCCTGCCCGAGCGCGCGAGCACGAAGTGGAACGGGGTTCCCGCGCGGTTCCAGCTTGCGAATGCCTCGTTGACCTGCCAGACGTACGTCGACTTGTTCCGATACGTAATCCGGAGGTGACCGTAGGGCGACGTGGCGGCGCTTTTCGAAGTCGCGGAGCTCGTCGAAGCGGCGGTGCTCGGCCCGTTCTCTACACCTTCAACCGCTCGGGCCTGCTGGGAGGCGGCTGCTGCGCAGACGACGAAGATGGTTGCAGTAAGAAAAGAGAGGAGTAGTCGCACGCCGCCGCAGTTCCTTTAGTGGGCAGACGATTTGACGTTAAAACATTGCGATAGTTAGTAGAACATCGCAAAAGTTGTAGAAGGCGGTCCCTCCGCGCCGTTGCCGACGGCCCATCGCCATCCCGGTATGACACGTGTGGAGCATCGCCGCTGTAGCGACTCGGCGATCATGGACTTACGCCCCGCCCGCAGGACGATGTGCAGGTCGCGGTCGTCTTCCGGGCGGACGAGCGTGACCGTCGCCGTGACTTGGAAGACGCGTCGCTCGAACGGCATGCGCCAGTCCGGAAACGAAGACGGCCGCGGAAGGCTGACGAGAAAATGAGAATCGTGAAGCCGACTGGCATGAACGATGCGTGGGGCGCCCAGGAGGCTCGCTCCGGGGCGCTCGTGGCGCTCGTCTGGGGCAAGAAAGCCAAGAGGGCGACCACCGAGCGGGCCGCCCCCTCTTGCAGTTTCTTCTATGGCCCCGCCGCTACGACAGCGCCGCGCAGAACGCTTCCACGTTCCCGGAGCGTCCACGGTCGGGCGTCAGCAGAAACGGCGCGTTCGGATGGTCGACGAAATCCACTCGTCCGGCCGAGAGGAACAGCGTCCGGTCCGGAAGCACGATCCGTTCGACGAGTCCGGTGGCGTAGAGGTGGGTGAGGTCGCCGTTGCTGTCGAAGAGGAACTGGTAGTTGAAGTTGTACGGGAGGCCCGTGATCGAGATCCCGTTCGCGCTGAACGTGTCCTGCTCGATCTGGTGGCCTTCGATCCTCGTCAGCGCACCGCTCTGGTCGTGGAAGTCAAGTTCGGTGAAGACACCGCTGGCCTCGACGACGACTGGGAAGGTACAGACGTCGGTCATCACGGCAGTGCTGCTGACCGTCCCGGTGACCCTCTCCGGCGGGTCGCCCGCGGCCGCAGGCGCCAACACCGCGAAGGCCGCCGCCGCCGTGATCACCACCAGGATGAGCCGTCGTCGGCCGCTCGCTCGCACGCCGTCGTGGCGAGCCGGCCTCTGAAGTCGGTGCTGCATCTCGAACTCCTTTCCCTCGACTACAGACAGGTGAAGCTGGGGTCGTAGTAGGCCTCTATGGTCCAGATGCGCCCATTGGCGGTAACCACGACGGTGCTGCCTGAGATATTAGGTCGTTCGCAGCCGCCGCCTGGGTTCACGAAGGCTTCGTAGTCGCTAAACCAATCACCAGGGTCGAAGGTGAAGTGCCCGTTCGGCGCGACCGGGTCGTCGACCGCGCACGTTTCCGAATCCTTGACGAACCCGTTGGGCCCACTCTTAACGATCCGCTGTCCGTCACACGTGAAGAAGCCGAACGGACCATTCTGGTATGCGGCCGTGAAGTGTGTCGTCGTCACGCCATTGCCTGCAGTCGCGACGCTCGCACCGCCCAACACCGCCGTCAGAACCACGAAGAGCGCGAGTAGCTGAAACCTCCTCATTGCTGCCCTCCTCTTTATCTGCGCGGCCTGACCGCGCCATCGCTACCCCTGCTCTCTCCCTCCTTTCTCACACGTCCGGAGCCGCAGGCGGCGATCGTCTCACTTGACACAACCCCTGTCAACGCGACGCGGCCCGGTCGCTCCTGAGGTTCCTCGAGGAACACCCGCAGTCACGATCGAGGAGGCGAGGGCGACCTTGCGGGCCATGGCCGAAACAGCGTCTAGCCGCGGCGGGCTCGCGGCGTAGCGTGAACCGAGCTCGAGCTGGGGGCGTGGGAAGGGCCGCGGCCTTAGACCCACGCCCTAGGTCTTAGCGCAGAGGCGTAACCCCGGCGTAGACTCGGCCGCATGGACGAGCGAGATGAGCGGATTGCCAAGAACGAGACGGCGTTTCGGGCGGCCAACCGCCAACTCGAGCAGGCCGACAAAGAGGAAGGCGCTGGACCCGACCAGCTGATCGAAGTCCTCTGCGAGTGCGGACGGCAGGAGTGTGGCGGCGTGATCACCTTGACGATCGCGGACTACGACGGCGTTCACTCACAGGCCGACCGTTTCGTAGTCCTTCGGGGACATGAGAGCACCGAGATCGAGAAAGTCGTCGAAGAACGGGCTGGCTACCTCGTAGTCGACAAGTTCGGCGAGGCCGAGGACATCGCCGAGGGGGAGTCAGGCTAGAGCGGTTCACCACCCCTGGCGGGAATGTTCCGCAGGTTCAATTCCTACCGGCGCGATTTCCATAAGGGCAGCACCGGAAACACCGTTGTCAGCCCCGTAGACGCCGGGACGGCTCAGGTATCGGGCCAGAGGCGCTCGTCGCCTCCTGAGGCAACTGGTGGCGTCTGGCGGCCGTCTCCGAGTTCGACTCAGCGGATTGTGATCGTCCACTCGTCGACAGCGCCGACCGCGAGCTGGTGCCTCCCGGCTCGAACGAAGGTCTGGCCATGCGCGGCCTTGGAAAGGATGGTGATGTCCCCTCCGCGATCGCCGACGTAGAAGTAGTTGCCCTTCGCTCGCCAGTAGAGCGTCGAGGCGTGAGCAACACGGAACGGCGGAAGATCCTTGCTTCCGTTGCCAGCGAAGTGGAGTCCGCCCGCCTTCGGCTTCGGTGCGGGCCTCGCCTGTGTCTGAGTGACCGTAACGGTGCGAGTAGTCGTCTCCGTTCGGGTCTCGCTCGCGACCGTCACGGTGCGAGTGGTCGTCCCGCCGCAGCCAGCAAGAACGAGGCCGGCGGCGCAGGCGACGAGGGCTCGCTTCACCGCCTGATCCTCTCACTCGCAGCCCTGTCCCGAACGGCCATCTTGTCGCGCCGGCGTCGGCGTCCTACGCTCGGCGCGCTCACACGAGCAACGGGCGTGGGCAGGGCCGCGGCCTTCGGCCCGCGCCCCTTTGACTGGAAATCTCCGGGGAGCACCGGGTAGCACCAGGTCGCGATTTTGGCCTAGATCGCTCCAATCGCCACGAGTCGTCCCACATAACCATGCGGATCGCGCATGGTTGCGAAAGGCGCAGCTCCCCGGGTTGGACTCGAACCAACAACCCTCCGGTTAACAGCCGGATGCTCTGCCAATTGAGCTACCGGGGATCGGTGCTCAGCGGTCGCGAATTGTAGCGTCGGTCACGCGAGGGCTTGGACGGCCTCGCGGACCTTCGCCAACTGCTCCTGGATCTCTTTCGTCTGCTCCAGATCAGCGTCGGCGAGCTCCCGGCGGAGGTGACGTTCTCGCAGGCGGAGCAGTAGCTCCTTGCCGGTCGCTTCGTCGATCGCCTCCGCCGCAGCGCGCGCGTCGAGCTCGGCGATCAGCGGAACCAGGTCGGCCTCCTCCTCGCCGCCGTCGACGAGATGCGCTCGCAGTCGCTGATGAAGCTCGTTGTCGAAGTGATCGGCACTCATCTCGGCGAGGACGGGGATGAGATCCGCGTGCGCGATACATCCCGCGAGAGCCTCGCGCTCGAGCCGCTCCCCCGCGTCGATCAGCCTCGGCGACGCTGCCGCTCCCGTCGCCCCGCTCCCAGCCGCGCGCAACTGCACGGTCAGCCCGAGTCGGTCGTTCGCGAGCCGCCACGCATCGTGCCGCTCGGGCGACTCCGGGATCCCGTTCAGGATGTCCTGGACGCGCAGGTACGCGTGCTGCTTGTCCCGCGCGCGATCGAGCTCGAGCCGGACGCGATGGACGGCGTACGGCTCGGCTGCCCCGAGCCGCTCCTCGAAGCCGGCCGGGTCGTCTGCCGGATCCTTGCCCCGCGGAAGCGCGACGACCCTAACCTCGAATCCCTGAGAAACCGCCAGTTCCATCCCGCGCAGCGTCGCCTCCTCCCCGGCCGCGTCCGAGTCGAAGCAGAGGAAGAGCCGCTGCGTCAGGCGCTTGAGCTCGCGCAGCTGGTGCTCGGTGAGCGCCGTCCCCATCGAGGCGACCACCGGATGCAGCTCCGCCTGCCGCAAGGCGATCACGTCCGTGTTCCCCTCGACGACGAGCGCCCGGTCCTCTTTCGTCACCGCCCCACGCGCCAGGTGGAGCCCGTATAGGACGTGCGACTTGTGAAAAAGATCGCCCTCGGGCGAGTTGACGTACTTCCCGCGCAGCGGATCGTCCTCGTGCAGCTTGCGCGCCTGGAAGCCGACGATTCGGCTGCGTGCGTCCGCGAGCGGGAACATCAGCCGCCGCTGGAAGTAGTCGCTCCCGCGCCGCGTGACGAGCCCCGCTCCTGCGAGTTCATCATTGGTGAAGCCCTTCTCGCGCGCCTTCTTGGACAGCGTCGCACCCGCTGGCGAGAGGCCGAGCCGGAACTCGCGACAAACCTCCTCCCCCAGTCCCCGTGACGCAAGGTATTCCTGAACGGGCTTGCCGGAGTCGGCCCACAGGGTCTTTTCGTAGTACGTCGCCGCCTGGTCGAGAAGCGAGTAGAGCCGCTCTTTGCGCTTGCGCTGCGCATCGGCCTCCGGCGACGACTCCTCGTACTCGAGCTCGACGTTGAAGCGGTCGGCAAGCCACTCGATCGCCCCCACGAAGTCGAGGCTCTCGGTCTCGCGCACGAACGAGATCGAGTCACCGCCGGCCTGGCAGCCGAAGCAGTAGTACGTCCCGCGATCGGGCGAGACGGAGAACGAGGGCGTCTTCTCCTGGTGGAACGGACAGAGCCCCGTGTAGCGGGCGCCGACCTTGCGCAGACGCGTGCGTGCCTCGACGAGGTCGACGATGTTGGCCGCGCTCTTGACCGCGTCGACCGAGGTGTCCTTGATGCGCGCCACTAGAGGGCGGCCGCGTACTCCAGCGCGAAGCGGTCGGTCATGCCCGACAGATAGTCCACGATCTCGCCCGGCGAGTCACCCCGCTCGACGAGGTGCTCGAAGATTCGCGCCACCGTTGCCCCAGCCCGCGCGTGCTCCTGCCTCGTCTGCGGCCCGAGATAGACCTGCTCGAACATGAAGCTACGGAGCGAGAGCATCGCCGCGCCGACCTCCTCGCCCTGGACGATGTCGCCGGCCGCGTCCGACGACTCGACGAGGTCGTGGACGAGCGTGTCGATCCGCTTCGATCCGCTGGGCCCGAGCAGCGCAACCTCGTCTTGCGGCAGGTCTTCGGCGGCGAGGATCCCGTGGCGGATCGCGTCGTCGATGTCGTGGTTGATGTACGCCACGCGGTCGACGATGCGGACGATGCTGCCCTCGTGCGTCTCGGGCTCGACCTCGCCCGTGTGCTTGAGGATCCCGTCGCGCACCTCCCAGGTGAGGTTGAGCTCTTCCGCGATGCGCAGCGACTGCTCGTTGTGGCGGAAGCCGGTCCCGAAACGCTCGCGCAGGCACGCGTCGAGCGCCTCCTCGCCCGCGTGCCCGAACGGCGTGTGCCCCATGTCGTGTCCGAGACCGATCGCCTCGGTCAGGTCCTCGTTCAGGCGCAGCGCACGCGCGACGCCGCGCGCGATCCCGGTCGTCTCGAGCGTGTGCGTCATCCGCGTTCGGAAGTGGTCGCCGGCGGGGTCGATGAAGACCTGCGTCTTGCCCTTCAGGCGACGGAACGGCTTCGAGTGCAAAATCCGGTCGCGGTCGCGCTGGAACGGCGTGCGCAGGCGGCATTCGTCCTCCTCGCGCGCGCGCCCGCGGGTCTCGTACGAGCGGATCGCTAGCGGCGAGAGCCATCCGTCCTCGTGCTGGCGAACGCGCGCCTCGAAGGCGTCCGCTGTCCGTCCGGCTAGCTCGGGCATGGGCCAAGCGTAGTGCTCGAAGCGGCCGCTGGGAGGGGCTCAGTTCAAACGATGATCGGGACCGTTCCGCCGTCGGCGCTCCACGCGGAACCTGTCACATAACTGGCGCGGTCCGAGCACAGGAAGACGATTACCGCGGCGATCTCGTCCGCCTGTGCGAGCCGCCCGAGCGGCCGACCGCCGGCAACGGCGTCCAGCACCTCGTCGCGCGACTTCCCGGTCCGCTCCGCCTGCTGGTCGGCGAGACCACCCCTCGCGAGCCAGGCAGCCGTCGCAGTCGGCCCCGGAGTGACCGCGTTGCAGCGAATGCCGTCCTTCGCATAGAGGTCGGCGACGAGGCGCGAGAGCGACAGCACCGCTGCCTTCGTCACCGTGTAGTTCGGCATCGACGTCGAGGGCCGCTTCCCAGCGGTCGATGAGACGTTCACGATCACCCCGCCCCGCCCGCGCATCTCGGGCAGCGCCGCCCGGATCGATCGCACGTAGCTCATCACGTTCACCTGCCACATCTCGTCCCATTGGGCGTCCGTGAGCGCGTCGAAGTCGATCTGGTAGGCGAGCCCGACGTTGTTCACGAGGCAGTCGACCGGCCCGAGCTCGCCGGCCCTGCGGATGAGCTCCGCGGGCGCATGAGGATCCGCGAGGTCGCCTGCGACATGGAGCGCCTCGCCGACGCCGGGCGCCTCGCTGCGGCCGTTCGTGACGACCCGCGCGCCCTCATCGACGAGCATCCCCGCGACCGCGCGGCCGATCCCGCCCGTCGAGCCGGTGACGACGCAAACGCGATCGCGAAGCCCGAGATCCACGGGCGGCTAGCGTACAGCCAGTGACGACGCTCCTCATCGCACGCCACGGCGAGACCGAGTGGAACCGCGAGGAGCGGTACCAGGGTCACGCGGATCCGCCGCTGAACGAGACCGGCCGGGCGCAGGCGGAAGAGCTTGCGCGGAGCCTCGCCGGAGAGCCGATCGACGCCGTCTACTCGAGCGATCTGCGCCGCGCCTCGGAGACGGCCGAGATCGTCGGCGCGCGCCTCGGGCTCCCCGTCGAGCACGAGCCCGGGCTCCGCGAGATCGACGTCGGCTCGTGGCAGGGGCTCACGAAAGCACAGATCGACGGCCGCCCGTGGGACGGCGAGACGTACGAGCAGCATTCGGAACGAGTGACGCAAGCTTTGCGTGGGGTCGCAGCCCGGCATCCGCACGGACGTGTGCTCGTCGTCAGCCACGGCGGCTCGCTCAGGCGTGTGCAGCAAGCCGTGCTCGGAGAGCCGTTGCCCGTCGTCGAGCACTGCACGATCTGGACGTGCTCGCTCGAGAACGGCGAGCTCCTGACGAAGCCCTGATTTCGCTTCCCGAAGACTTAGTGCACTCCGACGCGAGCTCGAGCACCCGAGCGCCTCGAGGCCGGGTCGGGCTCTCGGGCGCCCTCGAGCGCTTCTCCGCTACCGGGTCGCGCCGGATCGCGCTCGGGGCTGTCGGTCGCGTAGCGCTCGGAGTGTTCCTGGCCCTTCAACGGGCGCACACGATACGGCGTTGGTGGAAGGTCATCCGGCGTGATCTCGCGAACTCGCGTGAACGGCGCCAAAAGCTGACCACCCCAGAGAGACATCGATTCGGCGTAAGTCTCGGCCTCGTCGCGGTTCAGGAAGAAGGTGTGCCGCCGCCAGTAGGTCTCATGAGCAAGTGCGTCGCCCGCCTCGACGACGTACACCTTCCCTCCTGTTGCGAGTGCGCGAGCCATCTCGAGGTAGAAGACGATCTCCTCGCGCTCCCTCGCTTTCGACTCGCGCTCGTTCTCAAGGGTGCGCCACGCCGCTGCACGCTTGCCGTCGAGCACTAGCAGCGCCACTCCGGCGAGAACGAGCAAACCGATGAGAAGAAGGATCACTGCGATCAGCCTTCGGGGCGGCCGCCGCAGGAGAGGCAAAGACTAGCGCAGGGATGACCAAGGAGGAAAGAGTGATTCGGCTACGCTCCGAGCCGTGGAGGACTACACGAGCTAGTACAAGCATCGTGTAGCCATGCGGGATAGCGGCCCGTTTCTGTTTGCTGGGCCTCACCCAGGCCACACCAGGGCGACGAAAGGGGCTCCCGTAGGAGCCCGATTCGTGCCGATTGAGGGTCAGGATCCGAGCAGGGACAGCACCTTGTCCGCCGTGATCTCGTCGGCGGTTCATCACGGATCGCGATGAGTGCGCTTCAGGGCATCTGGAAGTCGATGGATCGCATGCCGTGGTGGACGCTGATCGTCGGCGCAATCGTCGTCTTCCTCGTCCTGCCGTTCCTTCTCTTCGGCATCGGCAGCGGCATCGGCAGCGGCAGCGGTTACTAGAAGCCTCGGTCGTCAGTAGGGCTACAAGCAGCGGCTGAAGAAGGCCGGGCGGCCGTACTCGCGTGCTCGATCAGCGAGAGCGGCGCAGGCGCGGTAGGCCGTACGCCAAGAAGGCGAGCGGCAATAGAGGCACCCACCAAAGCAACATGAACACCCAAGCGCTGGGTGAGTCGGCGGCTGCGAGGTACACGAACGGCAGGAAGCACAGCACGATCAGGGGGATGAACAGGAGCCAGCTGACCACGAACAGGCGACCGGGCTGCTTCTCCACTGCTTCTACAACGACTCGCGCTGGGTGATGCATTCCCAATCCGCCTAACCGCGAGGACGGGCAAGCAGTGGGCTGTCCGCGCCAGCGTGCCCCCTTACTGCAGCGCTGGATGGCAGAAGTCGCGGAAGATCGACCAGTCGATGTTGGAGAGTGCGTCATCGTCCGACCAATCGATGTGATTCGCAGGCCCGGCAAGGATCGTGAAGATCCCTGTGTTGACATCCGGGGCTTCCTTGCCCGTCGCCTTATTCACTAGCCCACCCTTGTAGACGATGGCGGCTCCCTTCTTCCAACCCGCGTCGTCGTAGATCTTCGTGAAGATCGCCTTCGCGCCGTCGTCAAGATCCCCGCAGCTCACTCCCTGGAGGCCGCCCTCGGGAGTGGTCGCCGTGATCTGAGCCTCGGACGCCGAGAAGGCTACGTTCTGGATCTTGATGTCCCCTGCATAGCCGCCCGCCTTGACCTCATCGCCCACCTCGTCCCGTACTCGGTCCTTCGGTGTCGCCTTGGGTGGAGGCGGTGGCGGCTTCGATGCGGTGGTGGTCTTGTCAGCGGAGCTGCTGGAACTCCCGCCGCAGCCTGACCCCACGAGGATCAGGATCGATCCCACCAGAGCGAGTCCCACGAGCGTCTTCACGTCTATCCCCTCTCGACGTTGCTTGAAGGCGGGGCCGCTCGTTCGGTCTACAGCCTGAACCTCTCTCGGTACATGTCAATAGGGGCGGGCGGCGAGCCGAACACCCTTGTGCGCGTAGGACGCTTCCCACGACCCGGCCCTGATCGAGCCTAAGCCGCAACGAGCGCCCGCGCTAGACGCCGATCGGGACACGTCCACTGCGCCGGGCTACCACGCAGGGCGCCTGCCGACTTGGATTCTCTGGTTAGGCGAAAGCTGCGCTCGACGGGTGCCGCAGCAGGGTTCGCGGCGAGGTGCTCCATTCGTGTACGCCTCCTTCGGGAAGCGGCCGAGGCTTACTTTCATCTTCCACGGATGCCCCGCCAAGCGCTCCGCGTCTCCATCCGCACGACGTGCGCACTGTGTTGGTGAACCGGAAAGGGCGTAAACACCGAGCTGCACACTGGGCCATGTCGATGAGGATGCGTGGCCGGTTGCCGCTGTGTCAGGAGGTTACACAACGACCCGGTCATCGAGGCTCGCGGGGTAGAAACGCGCGGTGGAAACCGCTCAGAAACGCCTCAACCATGCGGTTTGGGTAGATATTGCCTGCTGTCCTGGGAGTTCGAGATGGGCCGTAGGGCCGGAGTGCAAGCCGTGCCCTTGCCCTGGCCCGTGGGAGCGCCCATCATTGCCCAATGAGCGCGGGTGATCTTCCTACTGGAACAGTCGCCTTCCTCTTCACCGACATCGAACAGTCGACGCAGCTCCTGCGGGCCCTCGGGGGCGACTACTCGCGGCTGATCGCGGAGCATCATCGCTTGCTCAGCGAGGCGTTCGAGGCCAACTCAGGCCGTATCGTTGACGACCAAGGCGACTCACTCTTCGCCGTCTTTCCGCGAGTTCGCGATGCGGCTACCGCGGCGGAGCAGGTGCAGAGGGGACTCACGGCTTACGACTGGCCACGTGGTGCCGAGGTCCGCGTGCGCATCGGATTGCACGCCGGAGAGCCCCAGGTCGTCGGCGATCGCTACGTCGGTCTCGGAGTCCATCGCGCGGCGCGCATCTCCGCCGCCGCACACGGCGGGCAGGTGGTGCTCTCCGAGGCTGCGACGTCGTTGCTCGCTGACAACGAGCCGGCGGATGTCAGCATTCGGCCGCTCGGTGAGTACGAGCTCAAAGACTTTGATGGCCCAGAGCGGCTCAGTCAGCTCGTCGTCGACGGGCTAGCGAGCGACTTCCCGCCTCTCAAGGCGCCGAAGGTAGCCGAGCCCGAGTGGTCGCCACGGCGGAAGCTCTTTGGCGCGGCCGTTGTACTAGTCGCCATCGCGGCTGCTGCCGCCACCGCCGTGGTATTGCTCTCGCGTGATGACGCGCCGGCCGTGGTGCCCGAATCGCTCGTGAAGATCGACGCCGCGACGAACGAGATCGTGGACGTGATTCCCGTGGGAAGGAATCCGGGCGAGGTGGAGATCGTCGGGGACTACGTGTTTGTGGCCAGCGTGGAGGATGCGACGCTATCCCGTATTGACACCCGAACTGGCAACCTAACGAACTCCGGTCGGTACGCCGCAGACGGCAGCATCGCGAGGCAAGGAGACGCCTGGCTGTGGGTCGCGAGCGAGAGCCGTGGCCAGGTGTATCAGGTGGAAACCGACACACTCACCTCCTACACTTCGGTTCCTCTCCCTGAGAGGCAGGACACTGCGGCCGTCGGGGTCGGCGGCGGCTCGCTCTGGGTCTCGACGGGTTTCCCGGGCTTGGTCACACGTTGGCAGCTACCTGCCCCTCGCACAATGCGACTCGAGCGGAAGTATCCGCTCCGGCCGCACGACTGGGCGCTAGGAGTGGCGTTCGGCTACGGAGCTGCGTGGGTCGGCCTCGGCTCTCCCGCGAATGACCTCCTTCGCCTCGACGCGCAGAATGGTCAAGCGACCCGCATCCCAGTAGGCAACCTCCCGAATGGACCTGCGGTCGGTTTCGGCTCGATTTGGGAAGCGATGTGGTACGACAACAAGGTCTGGCGCATCAACCCTGTCACAGGCAGGCCTCGCGACATCGTCCAGGTGGGGGACACGCCGATGAGCGTCGCGGTTGGAGCGGGTTCGGTCTGGGTCACGAACCACTGCGACGGCACGGTGTCGCGCATCGATCCTGACACCGACACCGTCGTCGCGACGATCGAGACCGGCTACCACCCCCAGTGGCTCGCAGTCGGCAACGACTTCGTCTGGGTCGGCGTCTCCGGACACGTCTACTTCGAAGTGTGCGATTAGCTTCTGTCGATCGCCACGTAGCTGCGCCGAGACCGCGCAGGCCCGCGGCCTCGAAATCGCGGCGCTTGAGACACTTGCTTCGTCCTACTTCGGTTTGCCGACAGCGACAGGGTTGGTTGCGCCGACATACACGTTCGCCGCGGCGGCTCGGCCAGTGACTGCGACGTCGAGAGTGTAGGCCTCTAGAAGCGGTCCCTTCCTGACGCGCGCCTTCCTGCAAATCGCGCGCGCTCGCCGAGCGACGTCCCGCTTCAGATCCTTCGCGTAAAACGGCCTTGCCGGGTTGCGGTGCTGGACCCTCTTGGCCTTGCACAGCAGCGACTGGTCAGGTTTCACGCGCCAGCTGTCCCCGTAACGGTTATAGAGAGTCTTGAACGCAATCGGCCACGTCAGTACCGTGCCGGTGCGCGTCGCGACCTGATGGACGTCGTTGTTGGCGTTCGCGAGTAGGCCGCGCACGGTGAATGGCTTTCGGCCGAGTTCCGACAGAGGTGCTTGTCGCACGGAAGGATCCGCGCCGGCATCCGCGAGTCCCGGCGCGCTGGCTGCTGCGTCTCCTGGAGGAGCAGCCGGACGTGACGATCGAGGAGGCTGCCCTGGCCGCCGCCTTCCTCGTCGCGCTCACCGGTGGCGCCTATGGGGAGGCGAGGGTGACCTTGCGGGCGATGGCCGAAACAGCGTCTAGCCGGAGAGCCGGCCAAGCTCGTCGCTCGCGCCCGTAACGAGGGATTGCGGGGTGGCCGCGCACGGGCGGCCACCCCGCTCAACCCGTTTAACAGGTCACGCGAAACTGGTCGACGCTCGACCTGATCTCGTCAGGGTCGGCCAGACCGTTGCCGTTGGCGTCTCTCCAGGTGATGTGGTTGAGCGTGAAGACGCTGAACTGCCCAATCACCTGTCCGTCAGCGTTGTACAAGGTTCCGCGATCCTGCTGTGCCCAGGTGTAGACCACCTGACCAGTTGAATTGGTGTTGAACTCCCAATGGGCGGGAGAGTGGTTGATCGAATAGCTCCCGTCCGACCAGTCCGTCCGGTAGTCCTGCGTTGTCGCGCCGGAGACGTGAGAGGTCGTTCCCGTGTCGACGAAACGCCCAGCCTCCGTGACCGTTAGCGTCACGGTGCCGGTCAGACCGGTGCAGAGTGATACGTCCGTAAATCCCCGCCACTTGCCGGTGGCCGGAGGAGCACTGCCCCGTGCGCGAGTTCTAGTGTTTGCGGCAACCGAACAGGAGAGGGCTATGTCGCTCGGGAACGAAGTCGACGCCGTATTCAGGCGCGAAGTGAAGTCTCTGCCCGCTTATGAGAAGGCTCAGGCTGCCAGTGGTTCTGGAATCGCACCGCCGGTAGACGAGATGAATCAGCTGCTCATGGGCCTGGTCATCGCCACGCAGCGTTCGTTTCACCTGCTCGCCGACCGCATGGAGCAGATCGAGAAGGCGAAAG
Organism: uncultured Actinomycetes bacterium; assembly: GCA_963794605.1. Classification (GTDB taxonomy): domain Bacteria; phylum Actinomycetota; class Thermoleophilia; order Gaiellales; family Gaiellaceae; genus VAXT01. The sequence continues at coordinate 7,247 of CAWCEN010000003.1, read as the reverse complement.
CCAGATAGGTCGCGGCTACCTAGAGAACCGTCCCCGGTATCGGTAGGCAAGGATGGCTATCAACACGACGATGAGGACGATCCAAAGCCAGGTAGGCACAGTGATCCTTTCCTTGGAAGCGGGCCGACTCTACGGCGAGCCGACTCGTATTTGCAACCTGCCGAAGCATGCAACGGGCCATGGTCGCGCTCCTGTGCCACAAAGGTACTGGCCCCGCAAGTCTGAACTCTGTTTGCCTTGGCTCCTCGCCTCGCGTGCCCTAGAGGGCGCGTCGGTGGCTTACGGGCTTCCGGCCGGGGTTCTGGCAGCAGGGCCAGTCCAACCATCCTACTCCCCATTGAGCCGTTGCGCGGGGGAGGACCGGCGGCGGGGTCGAACCCTCGGACGCCTCGAACGCTTCCTCGCCACTCGCCGGCCACGGTGAGGCTCGGACGGCCGGACGACGGGCGCAAGATGGGCCGGCGGGCGGACATGTCTAGCAAGGTCAGCAGCCGCGCATTGAAGAACGGTACGGAGAAGCGGGGAGCGGGAGTCGAACCTGCATCTGCGGCTTGGTGAGCCGCCGCCCTAACCGTTGGACTATCCCCGCGCGCCGCTGCGCACCAGTCTACGCCGCTTCGGGTCGGATTAGCGGTCATCCCGCGACCTGATCCTGGTAGGCGGTGTCCTGCCAGACAACACTCCCAAGGCCTCACCGAGGCCACACGGGCAGAGCATTTCGCGACCTATACGGCAGGGACGACCACGTAACCATGCGGGTCTCGGCTACGCTCCGACCGGTGGAGGACTACACGAGCAAGTACAAGGGCGAGCAGGTAGAGGTCGCCATGTTCGGCGGGGATTACCACGAAGGCGTCCTGACCGCCTACTGCGCCGTCGACGAGGTCGCCCACATCGAGCTCAACGGCCACATCCTGATCCCGCTTCAGAACATCGCCTCGCTGCACTGCACGAGCCGCTGCGACGCGCCCGAGCCGGACTGGCCTCCGCGCGGCTTCGCCGAGGACGAGCGCGACTCCTAGACCCGTGGGCTTCTGGCCGACGGCCCGAAACCTGGCCAAGGCCTGGCTCCTCCTGATCGGCTTCTGCGTCGTCGTCGGCGGGCTCTTCTGGTGGGCGAGCGGATACCGAACCGCGTCGATCGCCGTCTTCTGCGTCCTGCTCGCCGGGGCCGCGCTCTACTGGTACCTCGACCGCGTGGCGCCGGGCATGGTCGGCGCACGCGAGCTGGCCGCGGCCGAGGCCCCGCTCCTGCGCTCGACCGTCGAGCGGCTTGCTGCGCGGGCCGGTGTCGCGAAGCCCCGCCTCTACTTCCTCGACGACGGACACCCGCGGGCGTTCGCTGCCGGCCGCGGGCCGCGTGGCTCATCGCTCACGGTCAGCGCCGGACTGCTCTCGGCGGCACCTCCGGCAGAGCTGGACGGGATCCTCGCGCATGAGCTCGTGCACATCGCGAACCGGGACGTGCTCGTGCAGACGACGGTCGTCGTCCTGTCGGGGTTCTTGATCGAGGTCACGCGGCTCGCGGGCTGGTTCCAGCGCGGCTTCCTGTTCGTGCTCGGTCCGGTCGCGGCCTCGTTCACGCACCTTCTCCTCTCTCCGGGCCGCGAGTACGCCGCCGACCGCGCTGGGGCCGTGCTCTGCGAGTCGCCGCACGGCTTGGCCGACGCGCTCCTCAGGCTGGAGGCGGCCGGGTCGTTCGTCGAGTTCCGTGCCAGCCCGGCGACGGAACCGCTCTACACCGTGAACCCGTTCGCCGAGGAGGGGCTGGCGGCGATGTTCGTCACGCACCCGCCACTCGGCGAGCGCGTGCGGCGCCTGCGCGAGCTCGATCCCGAGTGGCGCGACCGGCTGCGCGCCGCCTAGTCGAGCTCGTCGGGCAAAAGCGAGAACATCACACCGTCTCGCCTGCTGCCGTCGCGGTCGAGGAGAATCGAGCGCAGAGTGCCCTCGCGCTGAAAGCCTGCCTTCTCGGCGACGCGCTGCGAGGCGACGTTCTCGGGATCGGTGACGAGCTCGACACGGCCGACCTCTAGCTCCTCGATTGCCCACCGGCTCAACGCTCTGAGCGCGTCAGGCGCGACGCCGCGACCCCGCGCCTCGGCCGCTACCCAGTAGCCGACATGGCCGGTCAGCAGGCGGTTGATGCGCATGTCGATCGATCCGATCACATCGCCGGTCGAGGCATCCGTGATCGCGAACGGGCACCTGTCTTCGGGAGCATCGATGCAGTCCTCGATGTAGACGCGTGCGTTTTCCTCCGTATACGGCTGAGGAACGAGCGCGAGCCAGCGTGCGATCTCGGGATCTCGGCACGCCGCGGCGACCGTGGGCACGTCCTCGATCCGCCACGGCCGCAGCACGACTCCCTCGCCGCGCAATTCCACCGAAGGATTGTATGAGCGGCCTAATCCGAACCCGGCGCAGCCCCGTACAGCAAAGTGAGGGGAAATGAGTCGAGCCGCGGTTCTCGCACCACTCGCGCTGCTGGCCCTCACCGTAGTGGCCGGCACGTCGTCTGCCGCGCCTACGCGAGAGCCCGACCTGATCGTCCCGACCGACATGACCGTCGAGGCCCAAGGGCCGAACGGGGCGGCCGTCTCATTCACGGCTTCCGCGACCGGCCGTTCGAACCAGGCGCTACCAGTGAGCTGTAGCCCGGAGTCGGGCGCGGGCTTCTCGCTCGGACAGACGACGGTTACGTGCACGGCCCAGGAGCGCCCAGACGACGAGGTCGCGACCAAGAGCTTCCGAGTCACGGTCCTCGATCGCACTGCGCCTCGACTCGTCGTACCCGGGTCACTTGGTGCCAGGACGGCAAACAAGAAGGGCGCCGTCGTCAGGTTCGAGGTCTCGGCAACCGATCTGGTCGACGGGACCATCGTCCCAACGTGCTCGGCGGCTTCGTCGACGCTGTTCCGAGTCGGGACGACCAGGGTCGACTGCACAGCGACCGATCGCGGGCAGAACGTCGCCCGTGCGTCATTCACCGTCAGCGTCAAGCTGGCGCGGAGAGCGCGCCAGGTCGGCCTCTACTCGCCCGCTGCCGGCGAGGTCGTTTCGAAGGCCCCACTCCTGGCTTGGCGAGGCGTGCCGAGGGCCACGTACTACAACGTCCAGCTCTTCCGCGGCGGTCACCAGGTCCTGAGCGTCTGGCCGAGTCGTTCCCGGCTCCAGCTGCACGACCAGTGGACGCACCACGGCCGCCGGATGCTGCTCACTCCGGGTAGGTACGTCTGGTTCGTATGGCCTGGCTTCGGCGATCCCGCGGGCGCCCGCTACGGCAGGCTGGTCGGCCGGAGCACGTTCCGCGTGCAATAGAAAAGCCCCGCTCTCGCGGGGCTTTTGGTGGAAAGTAATTCGGCGGCGACCTACTCTCCCGGGAGGTTGCCCTCCGAGTACCATCGGCGCTGGCGGGCTTAACTTCTCTGTTCGGAATGGGAAGAGGTGTACCCCCGCCGCTATGACCGCCGAAATTTTCAAATCTCGTGCCAGGCTTCAGCCTGGCTCGAGCGCACATTTCTGCGCACCCTCAAAACTCCATAGCAGCTGACACGTGTTCAAAAATCAAGACCTCGAGCAATTAGTACGGGTCCGCTGAACGGATTGCTCCGCTTGCACGTCCCGCCTATCAACGTGGTGGTCTCCCACGGCTCTTACTCCCTCAAGGGGATGGGAAGCCTCATCTCGAGGTGGGCTTCCCGCTTAGATGCTTTCAGCGGTTATCCCATCCAGACGTAGCTAATCAGCGGCGCCGTTGGCACGACGACTGATACACCAGCGGTCTGTTCGTCTCGGTCCTCTCGTACTAGAGACGACTCCTCTCAAGCTTCCAGCGCCCATGGTGGATAGGGACCGAACTGTCTCACGACGTTCTGAACCCAGCTCGCGTACCGCTTTAATGGGCGAACAGCCCAACCCTTGGGACCTACTCCAGCCCCAGGATGCGACGAGCCGACATCGAGGTGCCAAACCCTTCCGTCGATGTGGACTCTTGGGAAGGATAAGCCTGTTATCCCCGGCGTACCTTTTGTCCGTTGATCGACTGCAATTCCACTCTCTACAGTCGGGTCACTAAGGCCTGCTTTCGCACCTGCTCGACTTGTCAGTCTCGCAGTCAAGCTCCCTTGTGCCTTTACACTCTACGCACGATTTCCAACCGTGCTGAGGGAACCATTGCGCGCCTCCGTTACATTTTAGGAGGCGACCGCCCCAGTCAAACTGCCCACCTGACGCTGTTCCCGACCCGGATCACGGTATCGGGTTAGAAGCCCAGAACACGAGGGGTGGTATCCCAAGGGTGGCTCCACGACGACTGGCGTCGCCGCTTCAAAGCCTTCCACCTATCCTGGACAACGTACCCCAGACTCCAACGTCAAGCTGCAGTAAAGGTGCACGGGGTCTTTCCGTCCAACCACGGGTACTCGGCATCTTCACCGAGACTGCAATTTCACCGGATCCCTCGTTGAGACAGCGCCCAAGTCGTTGCGCCATTCGTGCAGGTCGGAACTTCGCGTTGATCCCCTGTTTCCAGAGGCGCAGACTATCCCTTCACCTTGCATCAGTTGCGCGAGCACTTTCCTGGACTCGTATCGTCGACGACCGCTCGGATTCATCTCCGATGCGATCCTCACGATCCGAATCAGTCCTTTACGCGTCCGATGAGCTCCCTGCTCCATCTGTTCGCAGATGGAAGCGAACTTCTCGAAGTCGCCGCGCTTGCCCGACAGAAGCGGATAACGCCTGAAGTGAGGAAGTATCCGCTCGAGGATGTCCTCAAGTCGGCGTGTCTCCCACTTCACCGTCTTGTCGCTTCGATCGGGACGGATGCTTCCGCACCCGAAGTACGCAGCGATTGCGTGAATGACCTCGGCCCGGTCTCCGTTCTGACTCACCGAGAAGCTTGGCCTCACTTCCCACCCCACCTTGAGCTTCGCTCGAGGCGAGATGGAAACCATGAAGCAACCTTCTCCGTCGACGTATCCGGAGATGTATGCCGAGAGGAACTCGCGACTGTTGCAAGGGCCGGCGTCTGATCGCACTCATAGATTTTCGCCCGCAAGGCGGACGAAGGAGCGCGATCTCACGTCCCAAAAGGACGATCAGTCGTTACGGGGTCAGTCACAAAAGTGTGACGACTTCCCACGGGATTACCCTTTCGCTGCTACGGCGTCCTTGACGCGCCGCATACGAGGAGGGCTTCCCCGTTATTAGCCGGTTTTCCGCTGGAATCACTTCCAGCTCGGGCAATTCGATTTGATTACCCGACAAGGAATTTCGCTACCTTAGGACGGTTATAGTTACCGCCGCCGTTTACCGGGGCTTGGTTTCAAGGCTTCGCCCCGAAGGACTAACCTCTCCACTTGACCTTCCGGCACCGGGCAGGCGTCAGCCCCTATACGTCGTCTTACGACTTCGCAGAGACCTGTGTTTTTGATAAACAGTCGCTTGGGCCGTTTCACTGCGGCCCCCTCGAGCTCGAGCCCGTAAAGGGCTTTCACTCTACCGGGGCGCCCCTTCTCCCGAAGTTACGGGGCCATTTTGCCGAGTTCCTTAACGAGGGTTCTTCCGATCGCCTTGGTATTCTCTACCTGCCTACCTGTGTCGGTTTTGGTACGGGCACGCCCCACCTCCCTAGAGGATTTTCTTGGGGACATGGCTTCAGGAGCTTCGCCCGGTGAAGGGCTCGGTATCCCGTCTCAGACTTAATGGCCGGCGGATTTGCCTACCGACCGTCCTACGCGGTTACCCCAGGACGACCATCGCCTGGGTCTCCTTATCCTATCCCGTCCCCCCATCGGTGATAACGGTGGGTACGTGGTACTGGAATATCAACCAGTTGGCCATCGCCTACGCCTTTCGGCCTCGGCTTAGGTCCCGACTAACCCTGAGCAGATTAGCTTTACTCAGGAACCCTTAGGCATTCGGCGGACGAGTTTCTCACTCGTCTTTCGTTACTCATGCCAGCATTCTCACTTCCCAGCTCTCCACGGCCGCTTCCGCGACCGCTTCGCAAACCTGGGAACGCTCCCCTACCACTCCGCAAAGCGAAGTCCGTGGCTTCGGCTCCTGACTTGAGCCCCGTTACATTATCCGCGCCCGATCACTTGACCAGTGAGCTGTTACGCACTCTTTCAATGGTGGCTGCTTCTAAGCCAACATCCTGGTTGTCTCGGCAATCGAACATCGTTTCCCACTTAGTCAGGAATTAGGGGCCTTAGCCGACGGTCTGGGCTGTTTCCCTTTCGAGCACGAAGCTTATCCCCCGCACTCTGACTGCCACGCTCTGGAATACCGGTATTCGGAGTTTGCCTGAGGTCGGTAAGCTGGTAGGCCCCCTAGCCCAAACAGTGCTCTACAGCCGGTATTGAACGCGTGACGCTATACCTAAATATATTTCGGGGAGAACCAGATATCTCTGAGTTTGTTTAGCCTTTCACTCCGACCCACAGGTCATCCGCTCAGTTTTCAACCTAAGTCGGTTCGGTCCTCCACGGGGTCTTACCCCCGCTTCAACCTGCCCATGGGTAGATCACTCAGTTTCGGGTCTACCTCCAACGACTAAATCGCCCTATTCAGACTCGCTTTCGCTTCGGCTCCGTTTCCTTAACCTCGCCGTTGAAGAGTAACTCGCTGGCTCATTATGCAAAAGGCACGCCGTCACGGAATAAATCCGCTCCGACCGCTTGTAAGCACACGGTTTCAGGTACTATTTCACTCCCCTTCAGGGGTACTTTTCACCTTTCCCTCACGGTACTTGTTCACTATCGGTCGCTGAGGAGTACTTAGCCTTACGGAGTGGTCCCCGCAAATTCCGACCGGGTTTCCCGTGCCCGGCCGTACTCAGGTGCCTGTCAAGGAAGGCCTCGCGTTTTCGTCTACGGGACTGTTACCCGCTGTGGTGCGACTTTCCATTCGCTTCGACTAACGCGTGACTTTGTAACTTCCCGACCCGCCGGCAGACGGATCAAGACAGGTCCTACAACCCTCGAGTGACAACGGCTGCCGCCTATCGCATCACTCGAGTTTGGGCTGATCCCCTTTCGCTCGCCACTACTCAGGGAGTCGAGATTTCTTTCCTTTCCTCGGGCTACTAAGATGTTTCAGTTCGCCCGCTTACCGAGCCCGGCCCTATGTATTCAGGCCGAGCCACGCGCGCATTACCGCGCGTAGGTTTCCCCATTCGGACATCCCGGCATCATCGATTGGTCAGCATCTCCACCGGGCTTATCGCAGCCGCCCACGTC
>CAWCEN010000002.1:0-1518042 GCA_963794605.1 uncultured Actinomycetes bacterium | reverse complement strand
TCGCCCGCCCCCGCCGAGGCACACCTGATTTTAAGTTGCCCTTGTCGGTCTCGGCCTGTCTCGGTCGGTCTGAGCTTTTCCTGCTTATCCCGGCCTTCGTCCCTGGCATCGTCGAAGGTCTCTCGGCCCTAGAAAGCCCCGGAAAGAGCCAGCGCTTCGACGCTTGTAGCCGCTCCGGCACTGGCGATCTGGACGCCGAAACCGAACGCGTTGACAGCTGAACGCCACAGTCGTAGGCTCGTGCCGCGATGACTGACCCTCATCCGAACTTGCGGCGGCTCTGCAAGCCGATGGAGTCAGCCCGTAGACCCGTCCGTCGGGTCGCATCCGCGCTCCTCGCGCTCCTCGCGCTCGTAACCGTGGCCGCGGTGCTCCAGGCGGGCGAACCAGCAGTCGCGGCGCCGCCGACACCGTCAGGACAGGCGACCGCAATCGGCACCGGTGGAGCGGCGGCGAGCGTCGATCCGCTCGCGACGGAGACGGCGATCGATGTGCTCCGCCGCGGCGGCACGGCCGTCGACGCCGCGGTAGCGGCCGCCGCGGTACTCGGAGTCGTCGAGCCCTTCTCGTGCGGCATCGGCGGCGGCGGCTTCATGACGATCTACCGCGCCAGCGATGGCGGCGTCTTCAGCCTCGACGGACGCGAGACCGCTCCGCAGGCGTTCCGGCCGGACAGCTTTATCGACCCCGCGACCGGGCTTCCGATCCCGTTCGCAGAAGGCGTGACGAGCGGCCTCGGCGTCGGCGTACCCGGCACGCCTCGCCTTTGGGAGGAGGCCCTCGCGCGCTTCGGGCGGATGCCGCTCGCCGCGGCGCTCGCGCCGGCGATCGCGATCGCCCGCCGCGGCTTCGAGGTTGACCAGACCTTCCATGACCAGGTCGCCTCCAACCTCGCCCGCTTCAGCGACTTCACGTCGACCCGCGAACTCTACGGCGCCGCCCCGGCCGTGGGGTCGATCTTCCGCAACCCCGATTTGGCGAGGACGTACCAGGCGCTGGCCGGACACGGGATGGACGCGTTCTACGGCGGCCCGCTGGCGGCCGCGATCGTTCAGACCGTCCAGCACCCCCCGCTCGTGCCGGACGTGACGCGCAACGTTCGGCCGGGGCTGATGACCGCAGCCGATCTCGCCGCATACGAGGTGATCCGGCGCGCGCCGACGGAGATCGGCTACCGCGGCCACCAGGTGTTCGGAATGGGGCCGCCTTCGAGCGGCGGCTCGACCGTGGGCGAAGCGCTCAACATCCTCGAAGGCTTTGACCTTGCGGGCGCGCAGCGTGAGTTAGCGCTGCACTGGATGCTCGAGGCGTCGAAGCTCTCGTTCGCCGACCGCAACGTCTACCTGGGCGACCCAGCCTTCTTTGACGTACCGCTGACCGGCCTGCTCTCCGACGGCTACGCCGCCGTACGCCGGGCGCTGATCGGCCCGACGGCGCTCGCAGTCCCCGTCGCCGCCGGCGACCCCCGGCCCTTCGACGCCGCGGCGTTCGCCGGGGTCTTCGCCGATACAGAGAGCCCATCGACGACGCACCTCACGGTCTCGGACCGGTTCGGGAACGTCGTCTCGTACACCTTCACGATCGAGCAGATTGGCGGCAGCGGGATCGTCGTACCGAGCTACGGGTTCCTGCTCAACAACGAGCTTACGGACTTCAACTTCGTCCCGACCGTCCCCCCGGGGGCGAACGACCCAGCGGGCGGGAAGCGGCCGCGCTCGAGCATGGCACCGACGATCGTGCTGCAGGGTGGGCAGCCGCTGGTGGCACTCGGGTCGCCGGGCGGCGCGACGATCATCACGACCGTGCTCCAGCTCCTCATCGAGCGTCTCGACCTCGGAAAGAACCTTCCGGAGGCGATTGCCACGCCGCGTCTCTCGCAGCGGAACACGGTGACGACGCAGGCCGAGCCCGCGTTCTTCGGCACGCCGGAGGAGGCCGCCCTGCGCGCGCGCGGCCAGGCCTTCAGCTCAGTCCCGGAAATCGGCGCGGCGACCGGAATCGAGTTCCTGCCGGGCGGTCTCGTGCGGGCGGCCGCGGAGCCCGTGCGTCGGGGAGGCGGAAGTGCAATGGTCGAGCATCCGCTCCCGTAGGGCATGCGGGCTCGCCGGGCGTGCCGATCGTGCCTCCGCGCAGCAACGAGTAACGCTTAGCGTCAGCGCGACGTCGACCGCTCCCACGCCTGGCCACTCGCAGACCTGAGCGCCTGCTCGTGGGGGCGATCTCGGCGCGAGCGCCCTCCTCGTCGGCGGCTTCGCGGAGTGCCCGCTTGAGGTGCGCCTTCAGGTCTCTCTGGACGAGCGCAGGGCGACGCTCTCGATGAGGGAAAGGTCGTGTGACGGCCCCTTCCTTAGTGCCGGGAGCGGGACTCGAACCCGCACGCCCCCTAGGGGGACACCTGATTTTAAGTCAGGCGCGTATGACCAGTTTCGCCACCCCGGCCGTGGAAGCGTAACCGCGCCCGGCTACTGGCCGGGAGCCATGTCCTTGACGCTCGCGTAGCGCTCGCCCGCCTTGTTGCGGCGCTTGTCGCGGAAGTCGGACAGGGCGCCCTTGTCGAACGCCTTGCACATGAGCACGAACCCGTGACCGGCGTTGACCTTGTCGAAGTTCGCATCCTGGTTCTGCGAGTAGGCGGCCTCGTTCCAGGCGGTCGCGGCGATCTTGTTGCCGAGCTTGGCGTACGGCGCGACGACGAGCCCGTACGGGTCGTCCTGGTAGAAGGACTGGAGCTTCTCGACGTCGCTCTGGCTCACGCCCTTGCCGTACTGGATGACGATCCCGCCGTGCTCGAGGTTGTGGACGAGAATCGTCTGCTTGACCGATTCCGGGTATAGGTTCCACGGAGCCGGCTGCGCGTAGTGCGGCCCGCTCGAGGGCGGGAACGAGTTGTACTCGACCCTCGCGTCCGGGTTGTTGAGGTGCTGCGGCTTGAGACCCGGGAACTCCTGTTCCGCGCAGGCGCTCGTGTTGATCAGCGCGCCCGAGGCGCTGCTGCCCCCTCCCCCGAACGCAAGCACGGCGAGCACGCCGCCGAGCAGCAGGATGCCGAGAGCGGCGAAAGCGAGCACGTAGAGGAACGTGCGCTGGTCGCGGGGCGTCCTCGGAGTTGTCCGCTGCTTCGGCGCCTGGACCGGTTTTCGCGGCGGAGGCGGGGTACGGGCTTTCTTGGCCAAGAACGGCGATGGTAGCAACGTCCGACCGCCGCTCTACCGTTTGCAAGTCCCATGTGGATCGCTGTTTTCATGCTGCTCTCGTTCGCCGCGCTCGCGGTCGGCGGCGCGTGGTTCCTGCGCAGGCTCCGCGCCGAGCTGGCCGTCCTGCGGTCCGACGCCGGCGCACAGCTGGCCGAGCGCAACGCGGACGTCGATCGACGGCTCGAGGCCATGACCTCGACGCTTGACCGGCGCCTCGAAAGCACATCGCAGACCGCGGGTGAGATCCAGCGCCGCCTGGGCGAGCTCGGCCGGGCGAACGAGGAGATCCTCTCGCGCGCGAACGACCTCAAGCGCCTCGAGCAGGCGCTGCGCCCGCCGAAAGCGCGCGGCGGCTTCGGCGAACTGCTGCTCGAGAACCTGCTGCGCGACCGACTGCCGGCGACGGCGTTCTCGCTGCAGCACGGGTTCGCGGGCGGTGAGCGGGTCGATGCCGTGATCAAGGTCGACCGGCTCGTCCCAATCGACTCCAAGTTCCCACTCGACAACTTCGAGCGCACGGTCGGCGCCGAGAACGACATCGAGCGCCAGCAGTTCGAGAAGCTCTTCGCGCGAGACGTAAAAGGGCACGTCGACGCGATCGCCGCGAAGTACATCCGGCCCGACGAAGGGACCTACGACTTCGCGTTCATGTACCTCCCGTCGGAGGCGATCTACTACGAGCTCGCCTGCGGAAAAACCGGCGCACTGCTCGCCTACGCGCACGACAAGCGGGTCCTGCCCGTTTCTCCGACGACGCTGACCGCGTATCTGCAGGTGATCGTGCTCGGGCTCAAGGGCCTGCAGATCGAGCAGCACGCACACGAGGTCATGGCGTACTGCGCCCGGCTGCAGAGCGACTTCGGGAAGTTCAAGGAGGACTTCGAGCTCGTCGGGACGCACGTCGGTCGCGCGCAGAACAAGTTCATGGACGCGCAGAAGCGCCTGGGCCGCTTCGAGTCGAAGCTCGAGCAGGCCGGCGAGGCGCCCGCCGAGTTGCCCGCCGAGGTACACGAACTCCCCGGCGCCGACGCGGCTTAGCCTCGCTTCCCTGACCGTCGGCCCGCTATGCGGGCCGACTCGTGCTGCTGAGCGCCCTCCTGCGAGCGGTCCGTGTGACTGACACTGCCCCGCTCGCATACAGGCACTCAGCAGCACGTCAGGAAACCGAGAGGAGCCATCCAGTTCCCTTGCCGCCCGCCTAACGGTTCAACAGTTCGTAGTCGTAGTTGATGACCTGCCAGCTGCTGTCAGACGGCTCTATCCAGAGTCGGAGTCGCGCCTTCAACTTCTGAACGCCGCCGATCGGGACGACCTGGCGACCCGCCACGACGTAGACGAAGCAGTCCTTGCCGGCATCGACGGCCGGCGCCGGCGGGCAGTCGTGGCGCAGAACTCCCGTCTTGCTGACGCGCTTGATCCCGTCCTGCTCGATGTGCGCCTCGAAGCTGCGGAGTTGCGGAGTCAGCTGCGGGCTGACGTCCACTTCGACCGCGTCCCACGTCCCGACCTCGACCATCCGGTGCACGAACGAGTCGGCGAACGGCTTCGCGCCCTCGATCGTCGGCGCGGGCTTCGAGCTGCCGCCGCAGCCTGCAACGAGCAGGCCGAAGACGAGCGCGAACGCTGCCAGACGGATCAGGCCGGCGCTGTTTGCTCTTGCTTCAGGTAGCGAATGAGCCCGCCGGCGACGACGATCTCGCGCTCCCGAGGAAGCAGGTCGTGGGTGAGCGTGATCTCCTGGTCGCCGTCGATCCAGCACGGGAGCTCGTCGAGGCCCTCGGCGATTTCCTGCAGGCCGGAGATGGCCCATGTCTGCCCTAGCTCGGCCTTGTCGTAGTCGGCCCCGTCCTTGAACAGGAGCGGGACGATCCCCTGGGCGATCAGGTTCCGCCGGTGGATCCGCGCGAAGCTCTTCGCGATCACGGCGCGGACGCCGAGCTGGGCCGGCGCAAGCGCGGCGTGCTCGCGGCTCGAGCCCTGGCCGTAGTTGTCGCCGGCGACGATGAAGCCTCCGCCCCACTCCTTCGCACGGCGCGGGAACTCCGGGTCGCGGTGCTGGAACGTGAACTCGGCGATCGCCGGGACGTTCGACCGATAGGCCATCACCGTCGCGCCATCGGGTGAGAGGTCGCCGGTCGAGATGTCGTCCGGCGCGACGATCAGCACCCGCAGCTCGAGCGTGTCGGGCAGTTCCTTCTGCTCGGGCGGCGGCTTGATGTTCGGGCCGCGCGGGACCTCGATGGACGCCGCATCCTCGGCGGGCACAGGCTCGAGGATGTGGCCCTGGACGACCGCTGGCCGCGCGGGAGGGCGCGCCGGAAGCTCGGGCGCGGTCAGTTCGCGCGGATCTGCGATCTCGCCTTTCAGCATCGACGCCGCTGCGACCGCGGGCGAGCAGAGGTACACGTTGTCGTCGGCCGTACCACTACGGCCCGGGAAGTTCCGGTTGAAGGTGCGTAGCGAGTTCGCCCCGGACGGAGGCGCCTGGCCCATGCCGACGCACGGCCCGCAGGCGGGCTCGAGCATCCGGACGCCCGCCGTCAGCAGGTCGACATAGGTCCCGGACTGCGTGATCTGGTCGAGGATCTGTCGCGAGCCCGGAGTTGCGGTCGCGGAGATCAGCTTCTCGGAGATGCGGCTCCCGCGCAGCGTCGACCCCACCACCGCCATGTCCTCGTAGGACGAGTTGACCGACGAGCCGACGCAGACCTGGGCGAGCGGCGTCCCGACGAGCTCGTCGACCGGGACGACGTTGCCGGGGCTCGACGGCTTCGCAACGAGCGGGATGAGCGCCGCAAGATCGATGTGCTCGACCTCGTCGAAGTCGCTCTCGGCGTCGCCGGTCTCGAGCGCCGTGAAGTCGCCGGAGCGCTCCTGCTCGTCGAACCAGGCCTTCGTTTCCTCGTCCGCCGGGAAGACGGCGCCGGTCGCGCCCAGTTCCGCGATCATGTTCGCGATCGTCCCGCGCTCGGTGTAGCTGAGCGTCGAGACGCCACGTCCGGTGAACTCGAAGATCGCGCCGCGCCCGCCACGCACACCGCGCCGTCGGAGCAGCTCGAGGATCACGTCCTTCGCCTGGATCCACGGGCGCTGCAGCTCGTTCTCGAGAAAGACGCCGACGATCTTCGGGCACGGCAGCTCGAACGGATGCCCCGCCATGCAGACGGCCACGTCGAGCCCGCCCGCGCCGATCGCGATCATCCCCGCCGATCCCGACTGCGTTGTGTGGCTGTCCGCGCCGACGAGCGTCTTGCCGGGCGTCGCGAAGCGCTCGCAGTGGATGTAGTGGCAGATGCCGTTCCCGGGCCGCGAGAACCAGGCCCCGTACTTCGCCGACATGGCCTGAAGGAAACGGTGGTCGTCCGGGTTCTTGAAGTCGATCTGGAGGATGTTGTGGTCGACGTAGACGACCGCCGTCTCGACTTCTACGCGGTCGTGACCGAACAGCTCGAACTGCATCATCGCCATCGTCCCCGTGGCGTCCTGCGCCAACGCCTGGTCGATTGCGATCGCGATCTCGGTGCCCGGAACGAGCTCCCCGCGAACGAGGTGCTCTTCGAGAATCGTGCGTGCGAGCGAGGCCATGGCCTCAGTATCTCAAGAGCGCACCTACGCCTTCCACGGGACCGAGATCCTCATGGGCCGTCACTGCCCAAACGGTCCCGCCGTGGGCGACCGTCTGGTGCATCGTCAGGTCGAGCCCGTCGTCGCGCCGCTCGGTCTCGGTCCCGTCGAGCGGACACTGCCCGCCCGTCACGGAGAGCCGCCCGCAGGCTGGGCACTGCCACGCTTCGTGTTCGGCGCCCCCTTCGTAGAGGAGGACGTCGACGCGTGCGTCCGAGGCCGCCTCGAGCGTCTCGGCCCAGCCCGAGGCCGCACGGCCACCGCGCCCCGCCCCCTCGCGCCAGCGCTCGATCAACGAGGTCTCGTGTTTTGCGCGCGCAGCGTCGAGGATCGGGCTCGTCAGCTGGAGCAGCTCCTGTGGCGAGGCATGCGCGTCGGCGCTCGTCCACCCGACGACTGCGCTCTTCGTCCTGTTCGAAAGGAGCTCATCGAACTCCGCCCTCGTCTCCTCGGACGAGACGACGATCACCTTCGGCGCGCGCATCCGGCGAACGCGCCGGTCGAGCTCCTCGGCCACCTCCTTCAGGTGCACGGCGACGAGCTTCTCGATGTGCCGCTGGAAGCGAGCCTGCGCCCAGCCGCCCTGGTCGTGACGGCCGGGCACGTCGTCGGTGCGGTCGACGATCTCGTCCAGCCGACCCGAGCGGAGCCGGAACAGCTCGCCGCGCTCGCGGCCCACGGAGGCGACGATCGCTCCCTCGCCACGGCCGACGAGCGGCACGAGCGGCGCGAGGTGGAACTCCCGGCCGACCCGGACGCGGTCGGGCACGGATTCGATGAGCGCGCGCGGCCTCCAGGTGTTGTCCATCCCGGCCGAGAAGACTGCGGCGCCGTGCGCGCCGTCCCGCTGGAACTCGTTGGCGAAATAGTCCCGGATCCGAGCGAAATCCTGCTTCAGGGCGACCCGCTGGCTGTGCGTCAGCCCGCGGTAGTTCGTCTCCGCATGCCGCTCCCCGTCGGTGAGGAGCGAGCTCACCCGTGTAGCGGCGTCGCCCGCGGTCGGAGTGGTCTTCGGGTCGAGGTCGAGGTAGAAGCTGATCGCGCAACCCTTCTCCGCCCGGAACTCCGCGAGCTCGCGGAGCCCGTCCCAGCTCACAGTCTCGGCCATGTCGATTCCTTTCCCGGTGGAGCGGCGATTCTACGCGTGTGACCCCGGTCATCCACACGATCGGACACGGCCGCCGGCCCGCCGACGAGCTGGTCGAGTGCCTCCGTGAAGCCGGCGTCGAGACCCTCGTCGACGTCCGACGCTTCCCGGCGTCGCGCCGCAACCCGCAGTTCAACCAGGCGACCCTGGCCGCGACGCTGGTTGACGCAGACATCGAGTACGTGCACGCCGTCGAGCTCGGCGGGTTGCGCACCGAAGAACCGGGCGAGGAGCAGTTCGCGTGCCTCGGACAATTCGCGGGCTACGCGGCCCGAATGCGAACGCACGCGTGGCTGGCGGCCCTCGACGACGCGCTCGCGCAGCCGAATGCGTGCTTGATGTGTGCCGAAACGCCCTGGCAGCGGTGCCACAGGCGGCTGATCGCAGAGCTTCTCGTCGCGTGCAAGCACGAGGTCGTGCACCTGATCCGACCAGGCGTGCACGAACGGCATAATCCTCACCCGGCAGCCGAGATTCGCGACGGAATCCTGTACTTGTGCGGCGAGCCGGTGAGGGAAGTTTCAAGGGATCCGATTCGTTGAATAACCTGGAGGACCCCATGGGGTCCCGAACCTTTGGAGAGATGCCTGTGAGTGACGTACGTGACCTGATCATCGTCGGCGGTGGGCCGGCCGGATACACGGCCGCCCTTTACGCTGCGCGCGCCAATCTGAACCCGCTCGTGATCGAGGGAATCACCTTCGGCGGGCAGCTGATGATCACGAGCGACGTCGAGAACTACCCCGGTTATCCGGAAGGCGTCCTCGGCCCGTCGATGATGCAGGACTTCCGGCGCCAGTCCGAGCGCTTCGGCGCCGAGTTCATCACCGACGACGTGACCTCGGTCGACTTCTCGGAGCGGCCGTTCCGGGTCGAGGTGGGTGACAACGAGTACTACGCCCGTGCGGTGATCGTCGCCACGGGCGCGAGCGCGCGCCAGCTCGGGCTCGAGTCCGAGCGCGTGCTCCAGGGCCGCGGCGTCTCGTACTGCGCCGTCTGCGACGCAGCCTTCTTCCGCAGCAAGAACGTCGTCGTCGTCGGCGGCGGCGACTCGGCGATGGAGGAGGCGATCTTCCTCACGAAGTTCGCCGACAAGGTCACCGTCGTGCACCGGCGCGACGAGTTCCGGGCTTCGCCGATCATGCTCGATCGCGCGCGCGGGAACCCAAGGATCGAGTGGATCACGAACGCCGTCGTCGACGAGGTGCTCGGCGAGGACGGCAAGGTCAGCGCGGTCCGGATCGAGAACGTGAACACCGGCGAGAAGACGGAGATCCCGACGGACGGCCTCTTCGTCGCCATCGGGCACGACCCGAACACGGGCCTCTTCCTCGACCAACTCGACCACGACGAGGCCGGCTACCTCGAGGTGCGGCCCGGCTCGACTGCGACGAACATCAAGGGCGTGTTCGCGGCCGGCGACGTCGCCGACCACACGTACCGCCAGGCGGTCACAGCCGCCGGCACCGGCGCGATGGCGGCGCTCGACGCGGAGCGGCTGCTCTCGTCCGAAGAGGCAGAGCCCTTTCTGACGGCTCCGCACGCAGAAGCGGTCTAGCCGAGGCCCGCATTAACCTCGCTGCATCGCGAGGAGCGCCTGGACCGATCTGCTCGACCCCGACGAAGAGCAGCTGCGCGCGCACGTCCTGCACGAGCTGCGCGCCGACACCTGGGCCGAGCTGATGCGGCCGGCCGACCCCGACGGCCGTGGGGTGCGGCCGAGCATCAAGAGCCATGGCGACTACGTGCTCGGCCTTCTGCTCGCAGCGGTCGCGGTGCCCGAGGAAGACATCGTCTACTACCAGGAAGTCGACTTCGTCCTCAGCCGGGAGCGGATCGTGACGATCCGCAAGACGCCGGGCGAGCGGCCGCCGTTCGACCCGAGCCACATGGGCGACGTGTGCGACGCGATCGAGCACGAGCAGGCGCCGGGAATGATCGCCTACTTCCTCGTCGACGACGTCGCGGAGCGGTACATCGACCTGCTCGACGCGGTCGACGACGAGATCGATGAGCTCGAAGAGGGCATCGACGCATGGACGGCGGAGAAGACACGCCGACGCATCGCGGAGCTCAGGCACGATCTGCTCCACATCCGGAAGACCCTGGCGCCGACCAGAGACGCGGTGCGCGAGGTCGTCGACGGCCGGGTCGACATCGAGGGCCGGACGCTGTTCACGCGCGAGGTCTTCCCCCGGGAGGTCGAGCAGATGTTCTCGACGACCTACGACAAGCTGCTCCGCGCGACCGAAGGCGTCGAGTACGCGCGCGACCTGCTCTCAGCCGCCAGGGACTACCAGCAGGCCCGCGTTTCGCTCGACCAGAACGAGGTCGTCAAGCGGCTGACGTCGATCGCGTCGATCCTCCTCGTCCCGACCTTCATCGTCGGGCTCTACGGCCAGAACTTCATCCACATGCCCGAGTATCGCTGGCACTACGGGTACGCCTGGTCGTGGTTCCTGATCCTGGCGACGACCATCGGACAGGTCGTGTACTTCCGCCGCAAGGGCTGGCTCTAGCCGACCGCGACCACGAGCGGGCGCCGAGCTTGCCCTGCGAGGCGAGGATCGAAGCGTTGATCAGCGCGGTTTCGCCGGGCAGCGGGATGCCCGCGGACTCGCCCCCGATGAGCAGCGCGAGCAGGACGTAGGCGACTCGGGTGGCGGGCAGGGCGAGGTAGAGGAGCGCGCTCATCGTTGCGCGGCCGCGAGCCTAGAGGGCGGGGCTACGATCCGACCAAGTGCCCTGGTTCATATGCCCAAACTGCAAACAGCGCACAGTCGACATCGACGGCGTCGAGGGCTTCTCGGACAACGCGCCGCAGTGCCGTCACTGCGGCTTCGGGTTCCTCTTCGAGTTGATGGACGACTACTACCCTGCGCCGAGCGCCGGCTTCGTCGTCTGCGACGCGGAGGGGCGGATCCTCGCTGTCGGGCGCGGCGTCTTCGAGCTGACCGGGTACCAGGAGAAGGACGTGCTGGGCAAGGACGTGATGGAGGCGTTCGCGCTGTCCGGGTGGGACGACGGCAAGAACCCGTCGGAGCTCTCGCGCGAGTGGGGCGTGCGCCGACTCGGTGAGAAGCTCGAGCTGCGGACGCGGAACGGTCTCATGCAGCCGGTGACCGCGGACTTCTTCCCGGCGTACGACGAGGACGGTGGCCTCCTCGTCGCCTTGTCCCGACGCCAGAACTTCAAGTAACTCAGTGTTACGCGCGCGGCTGTTTGGCCGGCTCACCCCGCATCGGTGCGAGCACGGCGTGCTTTAGGCCCTCCTCCGGCGAGCCGGCTGACGCCCACATTTCCGTCCCTGTCACATTCAGCGGGAGCCGTGGCGCAATGGCTTCCCAGGCTTGGGAACGAATGCGGTCGTTCGCCGTCCGCACGACTGTTACGTGGTAGGCAAGGTCAGGACGATTGCCCTTGTGCGGAGGCAAGGCGGGCCAGCGGGCACCGATCGCCTCAGTTATCTCTCGGAGCAGATCGTCCGGTTCCACAACGATGACCAGCCCTCCGGGACGGTTTTCGAGACGTGCAAGCGTCACCTCGATCGGAAGGAAGCTTTCAAGGAGTGACAGGGCCGGATCTCGCCACTGCTCAGGTGGCAGGAACGGCGTGCGGACGGTCACGTGAGCAGGGATGCCGAAGCGCGCTGCGAAGTCATGGTCGACGCGCCAGCGACCAACCAGTGGCTCGGCGTCGGGCGTGATCAGGAGGAGCCACACGCATCGAGCCTAACCGTCGGTCAGACGCGGCTCGAGGGGCAGAGGTCGCTCAACACGCATTCTTCGCACAGGGGGCGCCTCGCGACGCAAACGCGGCGGCCGTGCCAGATCAGCAGGTGTGGGAAGACGCCCCAGTATTCGCGGGGAACGAGGCGCTGGAGGTCGCGCTCGATCTTGACCGGGTCGTCCTGCCTCGTGAGGCCGAGCCGCTGGGAGAGGCGCCGCACGTGGGTGTCGACGACGATGCCCTGCGTGTCGCCGAGCTCGGATGCGACGACGTTCGCGGTCTTGCGAGCGACTCCGGGCAGGCGCGTCAGCTCGTCGAGGGTGCGCGGCACCTCGCCGTCGAACTCTTCGATCAGCATCTTCATCGTCCCGCGGATGGACTTCGTCTTCTGGCGGAAGAAGCCGGTCGGCCGGATGTCGTTCTCGAGCTCCTCGACGGGCACGGCGAGGTAGTCCTCAGGACGCCTGTACTTGCGGAACAGCGTCTGCGTAACGCGGTTCACGTTCACGTCGGTCGTCTGTGCGGACAGCATCACGGAGACGAGTAGCTCGATGTCCGAGCGGAAGCGCAGAGCGATCGTCGCGTCCGGATGCGCGGCGACGAGGCGCTGAATGATCGGCACGATTCGCTCGCGCTTCGGCCCAACGCGCCGCCTGGCCTCGCCTACGTAACTACCCGCCACGTAGGTTCGGGCCGGCGCAGACGAGGTTCAGCGCCGGACAGGTCGAGCACGCGTACTCGCTGGGCGTCGGCCTGAATTCGCCGGCCTGGATCGCCGCGATCGCCTCCGATAGCTCGACCTCCAGGGAAGACACCTCTTCCGCCTTGTAAGACAGTGTTACAAGGTCGTTCGGGCGCTCGAGGAACTGGTAGACGACCTCGACCTCGCTCGCGCCCGCGCGCAGGATCGCGAGTGCGTAGACAAGGCGCTGGATCCGGTACTCACGCTCCACGACCTCCGCCGGCGACGCGTCCCCGAGGACGTTCGTCTTGTAGTCGACGACGAGCGCCTTCCCGTCCGTCTCGTGGAACACGTCCAGCCGGCCGTGGATCAAAACACCGTCGTGCTCGAACGCGAACGAGCGCTCGACCGTCGCTCCCGGGAGGCCCGCGAGCCGCTTCGCGATGTCCGAGTCGCAGTACGCCTCGACGAGAGCGCCGATACGCGCGACCTCCTCGTCGGAGGCCATCGGATAACGGCTGCGCACGGTGGCTGACATGTCCTCAGGCGGTCGCGGCTCCGCCAGGTCGAGCCCCTCGAGGATCACGTGCGCCGAGTCGCCGATCTCGGTCGCGGCCAGCCCGGGCTCGCGGTCGCCGTCGCCGAGCATGGGCCTCGTCTCGCGCAGGCCGACGAAGCGTTCGACGTAGAAGCGATACGAGCAGAGCTCGAAGAGCGCGAGCGCGCTGTATGAGAGTCGGCGGACGCGGTTCTCCGGAGGCTCGGGCACCGGTACGAGCTCGGGCAGTCGGGGCGCCTCGGCGATCGCGACCTGCCCGTCCTCGACGGCGAAGAGCGCGAGCTGCGACTCCTCGTCCCCGACCGAGCCGTTGTGAGCCGTCTCGGGAGAGAAGCGGTCGACGCGGAGCACCAGCCGAGCGCCGTCTCGGTCGATCTCGACCGGCGCCCCGCCTGCGCTCTCCAGCTCGGGAGCATCGAGCCGCCCGAGCACCCAGCCGATCGGAGTCGACTCGTCACCGCTTCGCTCGGGGTCGATCGAGCCGGAGACGATCAGACGATCGATCGCGCGCGTCATCGCGACGTAGTAGAGGCGGCGGCGCTCCGCCTCCGAGGCCTCGCTCTCCGCCTCCTTCACCTCCTGGTAGTCCGAGGTCGGGAGCCGCTTGCCCGTCGACGGGTCTGCGACTCGGAAGCCGAGGCGGCCGTCGGGCAGGCAGAGGATCTCGTCCGCGTCGCGGGTCGCGCCGTGCCGCCCCGCGTCGGCGACGATGACGACCTTGAACTCGAGCCCTTTCGCACCATGGATTGTCAGCAGCCGGATGACGTCGGTGCCCTCTTCCTCGGCGACGGCCTCGAGCTCGGACGCGCCGACGGTGTCCAGCTCGCGGACGAAGCGGACGAAGCCCTCGACGTCCGGGCCGCGCAGCTCCTCGTACGAGCGCGCGAGGCGGGCGAGCTTGCGCAGGTTCGCGTAGCGGCGGCGGCCGTCCCACTGGACGAGAACGGCGAGGTCGTAGTCGTGCTCGGTGATGATCCGCTCGCAGAGCCGCTCGAGCGAGCTCCGCGCGGCCAGTCCCGCCAGCCGATCGTAGCGCTGGCGGAACGCGCGGACGAGTTGCGCGTCTCGCTCGGAGAGACCTTCGGGTATCGACTTCTCGAGCCCGCAGAAGAGCGGGCGCTTCTCGGCCGCGCGTCGCAGGTGGAGGAGGCCGTTGTTCGAGACGCCGACGAAGGGTGAGGCGAGCACCGTCACGAGCGCCTCGTCGTCGTAGCGGTTGTGCAGCAGACGCAGGTAGGCGAGCAGGTCGACCACCTGCTGCTGGTGGTAGTAGTCGCGGCCGGTCGCGCGGAACGTGGGCAACCCGAGCTCGCGAAGCGCCTGCTCGTACAGGCGCGCATCGGTGCCCGCGGCGAAGAGGAGCACGATCTCGCCGGGAGTCGCCTCACCCGAGTCGACGAGCTCCTTCACGCGATCCGCGACGTGCTTGGCCTCGGCCGCACGCCAGTGGACGCCGGTGTCCTTGTAGCTCGCCTTGTCGGTCACGAGGAGCTCGACCGCGGCACCGAACGCCGGATCCTCGAAGCGGCCCGCGGCCGAGAGCGGCCGGAACTCGTCGCCGAAGTCCGACGAGAAGAGATGGTTGATCACCTCGAGCACTTCGGGACGCGAGCGGTAGTTCTCCGTCAGCGCCAGCACGCCGCCGGAGGCCTCGCGCCGCTCGCGGAAGACCTCGACATCTGCGTGGCGGAAGCGATAGATCGACTGGAACTCGTCACCGACGAAGAACAGGTCCTCCGTGGCAAGAAGGTCGATCAGCTCGCACTGGAGGCGATTCGTGTCCTGGAACTCGTCGACGAGCACCGAGCGGAAGCGCCAGCTCTCGCGCTCGCGGATCGCCGGCTCGTTGCGAAGCAGGTCGCGCGCGGTCAGCTGGAGATCCTCGAAGTCGAGGGCCGACTCGGACGCCTTCGCCGCGGCGTACGCGTCGGCGAAGCGCCGGAGCAGCTCCTCGAGCAGCGACCGGTCGCGCGCTGCGAGCTCATCGAGCGCGGCCTGCTCGACGGCGGCGCGGGCCTCCTCGTAGCCCGCGAACAGCTCGCGGGGGCCGCCTCGCGCCGAGACATCCGACAGGTCGAGTAGGCGTTCGGAAGCCGGTGGTCGCTCGAGCAGCTCCAGCACGCGAGCGACGCTCGCACGGGCTTTGTCGGCCTTGTCCATTCCGGCCGTTTCGTCGAGCGCCGCACGCGCCGCCACGCGCAGCTCCTCGATCCGAGCGTCGAGCCCAGGCCGCTCGGTCACCTCGAGCACGAGCTCCCGCCCGGCCGAGCGAAGCGTCTCGTAAACGCGTGTCAGCATGCGGCGGAGGCCACGCGCGCCGTACGTGGCCAGCAGGCGGATCCGCTCCGGATCCTGCGAGGCGCAGAACTCCTCGAGCGCGAGGTCGAACGCCTCGCCCGCGAGCACGCGGGACTGGTTCTCGTCGAGCACGCGGAAGGTGGGGTCGACCGCCGCCTCGAAAGGGTGCGCCTTCAGCAGTCGGTGGCAGAACCCGTGGATCGTGGAGATCCAGGCACCGTCGAGCTCACGTGCGAGGTCGTGCCGGTCGAGCTCCGCGAGCCGCGCGCGGATTCGCCCGCGCAGCTCGCCCGCCGCGCGTTCGGTGTACGTGATCGCGAGCACCGAGTCGATTGGGAGACCGCGGTCGCAGACCGCGCGCACGAAGCGCTCGACGAGGACGGTCGTCTTCCCTGTGCCGGCTCCGGCGGAGACGAAGACGAGCCCGGGCGCGTCGATCGCCGCGAGCTGCTCGGCGTTCGGCGTGCGCGTCTCCTCGACCACGGTCACGTCCGCGCCACCCGGCACATCGCCCACAGGTCACACCACGTCGGGCACGGGAAGCCGCCCTTCGGGTCGTGCTGCACGTCTCCGGAGCGGATGCGCTCGACGAAGCGGATCGCGTGCTCCTTCGCACGCTCGGTCTGCGCCCAGAACTCGTCCTCGTCGAGGTAGTCGCGCTTCGAGAAGCCGGGCACGTCCTCCTCGGCCTCGGCCCGGAGCAGCCCGCGGGCGCGGCGCTCGCCCGCGAGCGCGCGGTAGAGGCCGCCGAGCGGCTCCATCCCGACGAGGTCGCGCAGCACGAGCATGTACAGCGGAATCTGGAGCCGCAGCTCCGACTCGATCTTTGCCGCCGAGAACGCGGTCTTGCCCGACTTGTAGTCCTGCACGATCCCGCGGGCGCTGAACGGGTCGACGTCGATCCGGTCGATCTTCCCGGTCAGCGAGAAGCCGTCGATCTGGAGCCCGCTCTGGAGCTCGGGCGCGGAGCGGTCGGAGCCGAACGCGACCTCGAACTTGCGCGGGACGAGGCCGAGCGGCGACTCGGCCTCCTCACGGACGAAGTTCTCGAGGTCGCGCCACATGCTCTCCTCGAGCTCGCGCCGCTGGAGGTCGCCGAGCTCGATCCAGACGCCGCCCTCGATCGCCTCCACGAGGCACTCGCGGAGAAACTCCAGCGTCTCTTCGAGCCGCTCCGCATCGACTCGATCGGCGCCGGTTCGCTTCGGCAGGCCCGAGTAGAACTTGAACAGCGCCTGGTGGGCGACCGAGCCGCGCAGTCGCGCGTCGACCTCGGCGTCGATCGTCCGCGGCCGGATCAGGCGCTCGATGAACCAGATGGACGAGCAGTCCGCGAACGCCTCGAGCTCGGTCACGGAGAACGTCTCCCTGCCGCGCAGTTCCTCGAGCAGGACCGGGTCGGTGAGCTGCGTCGGGCGTGAGAACGCCCCGAGCGCCCGCACGAGGCGCCGGTCCCAGCCGTTCGCATACGCGAGGGCGTGCGCCTCGTCTTCGTCGCGCGAGGCGAGAGCGGTCAGCGCGCGGAGGCGCTCACGCTCCGTCGGCGCGGCTTCGATCCGCCACGTGAGCTCGGCCAGCGGGCGGCGCTTCGTCCAGCGCGCGACGTCGTTCGGCTCGAAGAGTGCGCGGGCCTCGTCCCAGAACGGGCTCGGCTCGCGCGGGGAGCCGTCGTCGGTGGCGGCTTCGCGGACGAGATAGAGCCGCCGCGAGGGCCGCGTGCAGGCCGTGTAGAAGAAGTAGCGCTCTCGCGAGACGGCTTCCGGCCTCGTGAGCCGTGCACGGCGGGATGCCTCGTCGATCGACCGGCGCTCCTCGTCCGCGAGGAAGGGCGAGCCCTGCTGGCGGCGGGGGAAGCTGCCTTCTTCCAGGCCGAGCAGGAAAACGACCTCCGTTCGCCGTGTTCGCACGCGCAGCAGGTCGGTGACCGCGACCCGGCCCGGCTCGTCACCGCGGGCGAGCCGCAGCGTTGCCCGGTCGAGCGCGCCGTAGAGCTCTTCACGGGAGAGGGCGCCGCCGAGGTCGGCCCAGGCACGAAGCTCGTCGAGCAGGTCGTTGACAGCCCGGTAGGCGCGCAGGTCGAGGACGGCGTCCTGGCCGACGGGCGGCGTTTCGAGCCCGTACGCAGCCCGAACCATCGAGCGAACGAGCACGCGCACGGCCTCCAGCGGCTCGGGCTCGTCCCGGAACGCGTCGAGCATGCGCAGCGGCTGACCGCGCAGCTTCAGGGTCTCCTCGACGACGCGGGCCGGCTCGCTGACCGCCCGCCCGCGCAGCCGCCCTTCGAGGTAGTCGACATGCGCGCGGGTCAGTCCCGAGAACGGCGAGCGTAGGAACCCGTAGAGGTCGTGCCGGCCGCCCGCGAGCCACTCGAAGCGCAAGAACGAGAGCAGCGCCTGGCCGAACGCAGTCTTGCCGATGCGAATCCGGCCCTCGATCGCGTACGGCACCTCGAGCGCGGTCAGGGCGGTCTCGAGCTGCGCGCGCTGCCGTTCGACGCTCGGGCACACGAGGAGAATCTCTTCGGGCTTCGTGCCGGCTCTGATCAGCTGCAGCACCTCGTCCGCGACGAGCTCGAGCGTGCCGCGCGCCCCGGCGCCTTCCAGGAACCGGATTGCGCCCTGGAGCTCGGGCGCCGCGGGCGGCCGGTCGACGAAGAGATAGCGTTCGAGGTGGGCGAGCTCCGGCGGCGCGATCTCCGCATAGCCGGGCGGGAGCTCCTCGATGCGCCCCGCGGCGAGCGAGCTCAGATCCTCGGACGTGCGTGTGAGCGACTCGAACGGCGCTCGGCCCGGCTCGTACGGGAGCGAGACGGTGACCTCGGTGCGTCCGGCGAGTGCCTCCAGGAGCGCCCACTGCGCACCGGTCAGGTCCTCGAAGCCGTAGGCGAACACGGGCCGCTCCGACCAGGCGTCGAGCTCGCCGGCAACGAGGTCGGCCGCGTAGCGCCGCCGCAGGTCGCGGTCCCAGAGCCCGAGCTTCTCGAGCGCGTCGCGGTACGAGGCGTAGAGCAGCGCGAGATCGCCGCTCAGCTGGTCGGGCTCGACCAGTCCTGACTCGAGCTCGGCGAGCGCGGAGCCGAGCGCATCCGAGAAGCCGGAGAAGCGCGAGGAGGCTCCGAGCCCGTTCAGCGACGTCTGCGCGACCGCGGTGCGGACGAGCAGCTGGCGCTGAGCGTCGGTAGCGAGCGGGAGGCTCGAGCCTCCTGCTCGGGCGATCTGCTCGAAGACGTCGTCGAAGGTTCCGATTTGGCCCGACAGCAGCGCGCCACGTTTCGCGAGCAGCTCTCGCTCGATGCGCTCGACGTCCGACCCGTGCGGCACGATCAACACGGGGTCACGTTCGAGCGCGCCCAGATAGCGCTCGAGGAGCAGCGCGACCTTGCCCGCGTTCGCGGGCCCAGAAAGCAGCGTCAGCCCGCGGCCTGAGGCCATCGACCCATCGTAGACCTACGGTCCGACGGCTTTCAGTGGCCGGCCGGGACTAGTCCCGGAAGTTGCGCGAAAAGCGAACTAGCTCGCCGCGGCGGCCTTCGGCCTGCGCCCTCGCCTCGCCGCTGCGCGCCCGGGCATCTGGCCAGCGCAGTTGTCGCAGAGATCCGCCTGCTTCGAGCCGCGCCGTGCGTCGGTGTAGTTCAGCCGCAGCGTTGCGCCCTTTCCTTCGCCGACTTCGGCACCGCAGTTGTCGCAGACGAGAACCGTTTTTCGAGCCATTGGATTTGCCTCCTCGAACAGGGTTGAGTCGCGTGGAGCGTATCGGAAAGCGATCGTAAATTCATGCGGCAACCCGCGAGCGCCGAATGCGCCACGAACGCAATAAGCTCAGCAATGCCTGTTCCTCACGATCGAGTCTCGTATCACGTGCACCGACGACGCGCAAATGGCGAGGTCTGAAATCGTCGATCGTTCTGCCGTCGAGATACTGCTCGACGACCGCGGGGCTGACATAAGACGACCGCGCAACGGCAGGCGTGTTTCCGAGCTTCGCGCCGACGGCGCGCATCACTCCGGCGACGACTTTCCTGGCGTCCGTCTCGGTCTCCGGCGCGCCGTGCTCGGCGAGCGCGATCGCGGCGATCAGCGTCCCACCCCATGTCCGGAAATCCTTGGCCGTGAATTCGTCACCCATGTTGTCTTCGATGTAGTCGTTGAGGCGCGCGCCCGTGAGGTTGCAAAGCGATCCGTCAACCTCGTACCGAAAGAGCTGCCGGCCGCCTGCAAGCGTGAGCAGCTTCTTCATCGCCTCGGCAAGCTCTTCGTCGACGATCGCGGTGCGAACGAGAACGCGGTGCTTGCCCCGGTACTTGAACGTGATCCGGCTCCCGCGCACGGACACGTGCCCCTTCCGTAGCGTCGTGATTCCGAACGTCCGCGTCGTCCGCGCGTAGCGCTCGGTGCCGACGCGAAACCAACCGAGATTGATCAGGCGGAGCGCAAGTGCGCAGACCCATTCCGGCGAAAACGGCTCGCCCTCCATGTCCTTCGCCATCTGCGTCCGCAGCTCCGGCAGCCGCTCGGCGAAGCGGATGAGCTTGTCGAACTTCTCCTGCTCCTGCTGGGCGCGATACTCCGGGTGGTAGAGGTACTGTCGCCGACCCGCCCGGTCGACGCCCGTCGCTTGCAGCTTCGCCGTCGACCGCGGCGAGATCCAGACGTCCTTCCACGCCGGTGGAATCACGAGCTCTTCGATCCGCGCGAGCTTCGCCGAATCCGTAATCCGCTGTCCGCGCGAGTCGTAGTAATTGAAACGACCCTTGCGCCCTTTGCGGCGCCAACCTCTCCTGCGTGCCATGCGAGCCGTGTACCCACGGCCGTAGGATCCGACGCATGCCGACGATCGCCGTGCTCGAAGGAGACGAGACCGGGCAGGAGCTGCTCGAGGAAGCGCTGCGCGTTCTCGACCCGGACGTGACCGGGCTCGACGTGTCGTTCGATCGCTACGACCTCTCGCTCCATAACCGGCGTGCGACCGAGAACAAGGTCGTCTTCGAGGCCGCGGCGGCGATCCGCGAGCATGGCCTCGGGCTGAAAGCGGCGACGGTCACGCCCGAGGGCGCCGACGACGTGGGGTCGCCGAATCGGATCCTGCGCGAGGAGATCGGCGGCCGCGTGATCGTCCGTACCGGCCGAAGGATCCCCGGAGTGATCCCGCACGGCGGAGTGCACGCGCCGATCTCGGTCGTCCGCATGGCCGTCGGCGACGCATACGGGGCGAAGGAGTGGCGCGAGGGCGAGGGCGCCGACGAGGCTGCTTTCCGCACGGAGCGGATCGAGCGCCGGATCTGCCGGGGTGTCGCGGAGTTCGCGTTCCAGCTCGCCGAGCGCACCGGAGCCAAGGTCTTCGGCGGGCCGAAGTACACGGTCAGCCCGATCTACGAAGGCATGCTCAAAGAGGAGATGGACGCCGCGGCGGAGCGCCATTCGGGCGTCCCCTACGAGCCTCAGCTGATCGACGCCACGTTCGCGCTGCTGATCGCCACCGCCGGGGATCCGCTCGTGATCCCGTCGCTGAACCGCGACGGCGACATCCTCTCCGACCTCGTCCTGCCGCTCTTCGGGTCGATCGCCGGTGCGGAGTCGCTGCTCGTCGCGTTCGCGGAGGACGATCCGGCTGAGGTCACGGCCGTGATGTCCGAGGCCGCGCACGGGACTGCGCCGGGGCTCCAGGGGAAGAACGTGGCGAACCCGCTGGCGATGATCCTCGCCGGCGCGGCCGTCCTCGGCTATGCGGGGGATGAGGCGGAGTTGGCATCGCGCGCGATCCGCGAGGCGTCCCTGGAGGCGATCGCCGAAGGCATCCGCACAGCCGACCTCGCCGGCCACGCGGGCACGAGCGAATTCACCGACGAAGTAATCCGGCGAACGAAGTCGAAGCTCGAAGTCTGGTCGACGCTCTGAGGCGCGGCTCGTCGAGCACCACAAGGGGGTAAGCGAAGAGGCCGCTCTCGCGGCCTCTTCGTCGTGTCGGGCGGCGGCCGATCGACGGCCGGACGAGCTACTCGATCGGGATCTCGAAGCGGGCGATGATGCCCGGGTCACCGCCTCTCGCGACTAGCTCGGGATCGGGATCGCGAGTCGCCACCCATGCATATCCATGTTCGGGATAGGCGACGACGTCCGGGAAGCTCCCGGCACTGATCGCGAGGATCTGAGCCGGTTCCTCGGCGGGGTTGCTGAAGGCGTGTAGTCCGGCACGTCCCTCGGGGCAGAAGACGAAGTCGCCCGGAGCCAACTCCTCTTCGCCATGTTGGTTCCGGAAGACGGGACGACCGCTCAGGACGAAGAACATCTCTTCGGCTCCGAAGTGCATGTGCATCCACATCCCGGGCGCGCCGGGGGCCAGTTCGTACAGCGTTGCTCCCATCCTGGCGTCGTCCGGCCGCCAAAAGACTCGCTGCCGAGTCCCGTCTTCTTCGTTGTCTCCGTCCCATGCGTCGGAGAACAGGTTCTGACGAATCATTCCGTGTACCTCCAAGTCGTAGCGGTGGCACACCGCGTCCGAGGCCGCGTCGAAATGAGCCTCGGCGCCCGTGCCCAATCACGCGCGGCGGTTGCCGCGTCGGACCGCTATCTCGCCGCCGGATCCACAGCGGGATCGTAACGTCGGTCAGCCTCGCCCGGGCCAGTGTGCGGGAATGTCACCCGACCGCCGTGGCGATGGTCTCGAGACGGTTACAGGGATCAGCTCGCCGCCTCTTCCTGCCAGACGAGCAGGCCCAGGCCGGCGTCCGCCCACGCTGCCGCGAACGCCCCGACGAGCTCCGGGTCGAACTGTGTGCCCGCGCAGCGCTCGAGCTCTTCCAGCGCCTCGTCCGGAGTCCAGCTCGTACGGTACGGACGCGTCGACGTCATCGCGTCGAACGAGTCTGCGATGCACAGGACGCGGGCCTCGAGCGGGATGTCGTCGCCACGGCGGCCGGTCGGATAGCCCGCGCCGTCCCAGCGTTCGTGGTGGTGCAGGACGAGCGGGAGGATCGTCTCCGGCGCACCGAGCGAGCGGAGCATGCGTGCACCGGCGGCCGGATGCCGTCGCATCAGGCCGAGCTCCTCGTCGGTCAACGGCCCTCGCTTGAGCAGAACGGACGAGGGGACGACGAGCTTGCCGACATCGTGGAGCAACGCACCGAGGCGCAGCACGGAGATCCGGTCCTTGTCGAGGCGGAGGCCGCGCGCCATCGCCTGCGCGAACACAGTGACGCGCGACGAATGACCGCGCGCGTACGGGTCGCGTGCTTCGATCGCAGCCGAGAGTGCCGCCAAGCTTCCCACCGCACTCCGGTTCAAGCTTGGCGCGCCGATCCCTCCCTCCATAGAGTTCACGCTCCATGAAGGTCGGCGTGCCGAAGGAGACCGCGCAAGGCGAGCGGAGGGTTGCCCTCGTGCCCGAGCTCGTTTCCAAGCTCGAGGAGATCGATGTCGTCATCGAGCAGGGCGCGGGCGTGTCCGCCTCGTTCACGGACGATGCGTTCACCGAGGCCGGCGCCGCGATCGGCGACCCGTGGGCCGCTGATCTCGTCGCCAAGGTGCGCAAGCCGAGCGCCGACGAGGTCGACAAGCTGCGCGACGGGCAGGTGCTGATCGGCTTCCTGCAGCCGCTCACGGACAAGGAGGGAGTCGAGCGGCTCGCCTCGCGCGGGGTCACCGCCTTCGCGATGGAGTCGATCCCGCGGATCACGCGCGCCCAGTCGATGGACGCGCTCTCGTCCCAGGCCACCGTCTCCGGTTACAAGGCCGTCGTCCTCGCCGCCGACCGGCTGCCGAAGTTCCTGCCGATGCTGGTCACCGCGGCGGGAACCGTGGTCCCGGCCAAAGTGCTGGTCATTGGAGCCGGCGTGGCCGGTCTGCAGGCGATCGCGACAGCGCGCCGCCTGGGCGCGGTCGTGTCGGGCTTCGACGTCCGGCCCGTCGTCAAGGAGCAGGTCGAGAGCCTCGGCGCGACGTTTCTCGAGCTCGGCGTCGTCGGCGAGGAGACCGAGGGCGGGTACGCGCGCGAGCTCTCCGAGGAGGAGCAGCGCCGTCAGCAGGAGGAGCTCGAGGCGCGCATCGGCGACTTCGACGTCGTCATCACGACCGCCCTCATTCCGGGCCGGCCCGCGCCTAAGCTGATCCCGCAATCGGCGATCGAGTCGATGCGGCCAGGCTCGGTGATCGTCGACCTCGCGGCCGAGGCAGGCGGAAACGCGGACCTGACCAAGGCCGATGAGGAGGTCACGCACGACGGCGTCACGATCCTCGGCCCGACGAACCTCCCGAGCTCGATGCCGTACCACGCGAGCCAGCTCTACGCGCGCAACGTCACGGCCCTCGTCAACCATCTCGCGCCCGAGGGCGAGCTCGAGCTGGACTTCGAGGAAGAGATCACCGCCGGCGCCTGCGTCACACGGAAGGAGGAGGTGCCTGCGTGAGCGCACAGCTCGTCACGGAGCTGACGATTTTGGTCCTGGCCGCATTCGTCGGCTTCGAGGTGATTTCGAAAGTGCCGACGCTCCTACACACCCCGCTTATGTCCGGCACGAACGCAATCCACGGGATCGTCATCGTGGGGGCGATCATCGTCATGGGCACGCCGCACCCCGGCCTCTTCATGCGGATCCTGTCGTTCATCGCGGTCGTTCTCGCGTCGGCGAACGTCGTCGGCGGGTTCGTCGTCACCGACCGGATGCTCGAGATGTTCAAGAAGCGGCCCGACGACTCGTAGTGAGCACGACTACAGCGAACCTGCTCTACCTCTTCACGATCGCGGCGTTCATCCTCGCGCTGCGCTTCCTCTCGTCGCCTCGGCACGCGCGGCTCGGCGTCCAGATCGCTGCTGCCGGAATGCTCTGGGCGGTGATCGTCACGCTCTCGCTCGAGGAGGTCGTGACCGGCTACTGGTGGATGGCCGCCGGGATTGCAATCGGATCCGCGATCGGGGTCGTTGGCGCACGGAAGGTGAAGATGACCGCGATGCCGCAGATGGTGGCGCTGTTCAACGGCGTCGGCGGTGGCGCGGCGTCGTTGATCTCGCTCGTCGAGTTCCACACGGTCTGGGCGTTCTCGGGTGACGTCGGCGTCGAGCGTGGCGTGTCTACGGTCTTCTCGGCCCTCGTCGGATCGATCTCGTTCGCCGGCTCGCTGATCGCGTTCGGGAAGCTGCAGGATCTGATCAGCGGGCGCCCGATCACCTACCCGGGCCAGCAGGTCGGGAACGCGCTCCTGTTCCTCGGCTCGATCGCTATCGGCGCCGTGGCGATGGCGACGGTCAGCTTCTGGCTGCTGGCGGCGGCGATCCTCGTCGCGGCGCTGTTCGGCGTCGTGTTCGTGCTCCCGATCGGCGGCGCCGACATGCCGGTGGTGATCTCGCTCCTGAATGCGTTCACCGGGCTCGCGGCTGCGGCGACCGGGTTTGTGCTCCACTCGAACGTCCTGATCGTGAGCGGGATGCTCGTCGGCGCTTCGGGAACGCTGCTCACGACGATGATGG
The DNA here is from genome assembly GCA_963794605.1 of uncultured Actinomycetes bacterium. Classification (GTDB taxonomy): domain Bacteria; phylum Actinomycetota; class Thermoleophilia; order Gaiellales; family Gaiellaceae; genus VAXT01. The sequence goes on along the minus strand of CAWCEN010000002.1, from coordinate 1,493,350 downwards.
CGCGGGCGATGAACCGGTCGATCGCGAACGTGCTCTTCGGGGCCTTCGGCAAGATCGACGAGACCGCGGCTGCAGCGGCAGCGGGATCCGACGGCGGAACGGTTCGATCGGCGACCGCCGACGACGTCGCAGTCATGCTCGCGTACGCGCGGCGCGTCGTCTTCGTCCCGGGTTATGGGCTCGCGGTCGCGCAGGCGCAGCACGACGTGCGCAACCTCGCCGAACTGCTCGAGGAGAAGGGCGTGGACGTGAAGTACGCGATCCATCCGGTCGCGGGCCGCATGCCCGGGCACATGAACGTGCTGCTCGCCGAGGCGAACGTCCCGTACGACGAGCTGGTCGAGATGGAGCAGATCAACCCGGAGTTCCCGCAGACGGATGTGTCGGTGATCGTCGGCGCGAACGACGTCGTCAACCCGGCGGCGCGCAACCAGCCGGGGAGCCCGATCTACGGGATGCCGATCCTCGACGTCGACAAGTCGCAGAACGTCGTCGTGATCAAGCGTTCGATGTCGCCCGGGTTTGCCGGCATCGACAACCCGCTCTTCTACGACCCGAAGACCGTGATGCTGTTCGACGACGCGAAAGCGGCGATGGAGAAGCTGATCGCGGCCGTGAAGTCCGTTTGAATCGGGTCTCCGTCTTCTCGGCCGAGAACGTGCGGGCCGCCGTCTCGCCGGAGCGCGCGCTCGAGGCGGTGCGCGAGGCGTTCGTAGCGTATGCGCGCGGGGAGTGGTCGATGCCGCCGAAGGTCTACGTGCCCGCCTATCCGGCCGGCGACTTCCGGGCCATGCCGGCGCTCGGCGCGGACCACGCCCTGCTGAAATGGGTGACGTCTTTCCCGGGCAATCCGGCCCAGGGGCTGCCGACGGTGATGGGGCTCGTGCTCCTCTCCGATGCGTCGAACGGCTCGCTGCGCGCAGCGCTCGACGCCGGCGCTGTGACGGCGCTGCGCACCGGTGCCGCGGCGGTGCTCGCCGCAGAGACACTCGGACGCTCCGATGCGAAGACAGCTGCGGTCGTCGGTGCAGGCGTGAACGGGATCGCAGCTGCGCGCACGTTCAAGGCACGAGGACGCGACGTCGCGCTCTTCGACGTCGACCCCGAGCGCGCACAGAGCGCAGCCGAGCAGCTCGTCGCGCGCACCGCAACCAGGGAAGAGGCGCTCGACGCCGACCTGCTCGTGACGATGACCCCTGGCCACGAGGTGCTCCTGTCCGAGGGCTCGCTCCGCCCCGGCCAGCACGTGAGCCTCATGGGCGCGGACGGCCCGGGCAAGGCCGAGATCGCCGTCGACGAGCTCCTGCGCACACGTATCTTCGCCGACGACTGGGAGCAGGCGAGCCACAACGGCGAGCTGGTGCACGCGGTCGAGGCGGGCAAGCTCGAGCGGAGCGGCGTGACCGAGCTCGGCGCCGTGCTCACGGGCGACGCACAAGGACGGCAGTCCGACGACGAGATCACGACCTTCGACTCGACCGGCCTCGCGATCCAGGATCTTGCGATCGCCCTCGCCGCGATCGAGCGCGAGGACGAGCTCGACCTCCCGACAATTGAGCTCTAGCGCCCGCGCAGTGATCCTCGTCGAGGGGACGAGCGACCTCGTCGCGATCGAGGCGCTGGCCGACCACCGAGACGTGGACCTCGACGCGGCGGGCATCTCGCTCGTGCCGATCGGCGGCGCGCAGGCGGTCGGCCGCTTTCTCGACGTGTTCGTTCCGCAAAGACTGAAGCTCGCCGGGCTCTGCGACGCCGCCGAGGAAGGCGAGTTCGCACGCGAGCTCGAGCGCGTCGGGCTGGGCGCGAACCTGACACGCGACGGCATGGAGCAGCTGGGCTTCTACGTCTGTGTCGAAGACCTCGAGGACGAGCTGATCCGCGCGCACGGCGCGGCCGCGGTGGAGCAGGTGATCGAGGCCGAAGGCGACCTCGGCTCGTTTCGCACGCTTCAGACGCAGCCGGCCTGGCAGGGACGGCCCGTCGAGGAGCAATTGAGGCGATTCATGGGCAGCGGCGGGAGCCGGAAGATCCGCTACGCGCGACTGCTCGTCGACGCGCTGGCCGCGGAGAAGATCCCGCGGCCGCTAGATCAGGTGCTCGCGCACGTGGTCTAGTCCGCCCCCGTTCCAGCTTCGGTAGCCTCAGGACGACAAAGAGGATCAAGGAAAGGAGAGGGAGTGAAGGGCAAGATCGTCCACATCGAGATTCCCTCCGGGGACACCGGTCGGGCAACGCAGTTCTGGGGCAAGCTGACCGGTTGGTCGTTCAAGAACTACGCCGAGGGGCAGGAAGGCGCGCCCGAGTACCACATGTTCGAGGGCGAGCCCGGCGGCGGCATTTACCCGAGCGACAGCGACAAGGGCATCAGGGTCTACTTCGAAGCCGACAACATCGACTCGGAGCTCGAGAAGATCCGCGACCTCGGCGGTGAGACCGAGGACAAGATGCCGGTCCCGAGCATGGGCTGGTTCGCGCACGCGAAGGATCCGGACGGGAACGAGTTTTCCGTCTGGCAGTCCGACGAGACCGCTCCGACGCCCGAGGGCATGGGCGCTCAGACGGCCTCCGGCTAGAGAAGCCGGGCAGGATCGAAGTACTGCAGCTCTGGCGCAGGCGAACCGAGGATCGCCTGCGCCACGAGCTCGCCGCAGGCCAGGCCCATGACGTTGCCGTGCCCGGAATAGCCGGCTGAGACCCACACGCCGTCGCGGCCTGGAACGCGGCCGACGAGCGGCAGTTGGTCCTCGGTCGACCCGAAAATGCCGGGCCAGCGATGCTCGATCCGTGGCTGTCCGCCCGTGAGCTCGGCTGCGAAGCCCTCGAGCTCGGACTGAATCGGCTCCGTAAGCGCCTCCTCGTTCGTGAACTCGGCCTCGAGGTTCTTGTCGCGCCGGCCGCCGAGGACGAGCCTGCGGTCCGGGGTCTGCTGCCAGTAATCGAACCCGTGACGCGTGTAGTGCGGTCGCGGGTAACGGATCTCTGCGAGCGGCTCGGTCACGATCACCTGCCCGCGGACCGGCTGGATCGCGCGGTCGAGCTCGGGGAGCAGGCCATTCGTGTAGCCGTCGGTCGCGATCAATACGTGCTCCGCGTCGATTTCGTCGAGCGTCTCGACCGGGGTCGCCTCGACGACCTCGACTCCGGCCTCGACGGCTCGAGCGGCGAGCCGCCGCACCCAACGGGCAGGCTGAAGCGACCCGTCGGTCGGGTGCAGGATCGCGCCGCGGAATCTCCCGTCGAGCGGCGCCGGAAGCTCGTCGACCCATTCGCTTGCGATTCCGTCTTCGCGCAGCGCGTCGTACTCGGCGCGGACCGACTCCAACTCGTCATCATCGGCCAGGCGAAGGCTCCCGACCCGCTGCAACGCGTCGCCGGCGAGCTCCTCCATCCGATCGAGCGAGCGTTCGGTGAAGCGCCAGAGCGACTCCGCCGCCGCGCTGCCAAACCGCTCCCGCGCGTCCGGGTACGAGATCGCGAGCCCGCGCAGCGCGAAGCCGCCGTTGCGCCCGCTCGCGCCCGACGCCACGCGCCGCGTCTCGAACAGGCGAACGCGGAGCCCGCCCTCGGCGAGCGCGAGCGCACATGAGCAGCCCGTGACGCCGCCGCCGATCACGACGACGTCCGGACGCCCGTCGCGCGACACGCGCGCGAGTGGCTCCGCCGGCTCAGCCAGCCAATATGACTCGGCCATATGTCGCGATGCTAGTGCGCCCGGTAAACACCTCCCCCCGCGACCGCGCAGCCGGCGAGCTCGAGCTCCGTGAGCGCGGACGCGAGCGCGCGCGCGTCGAGGCCGGTCGCGCGCGCGAGCTCGTCCGCGCTGGCCGGTCCGTCGCGTAGACGGGCGAGCACAGTCTCAGCCGAGGAGCCGAGCTCGACCGCCTCCGTCTCACCGCTCGTCAGCCCGAAGACCTCCAGCACGTCCGCTGACGCCGTCAATGGGGACGCACCGAGCTTGAGCAGGTCGTTCGTCCCCGATGAAAGGGCGGAGGTGATCTCACCCGGAACGGCGAACACCTCCCGCCCCTCTTCGAGCGCGAGGTCGGCCGTGATCAGCGCTCCGCTCCGGTCTCGCGCCTCGACGACAACCGTCGCCGCCGAGAGGCCGGCGATGATCCTGTTCCTCGCAGGGAAGCGCCATGGCGCGGGCTCGACGCCCGGCGCGTACTCGGACACCGTGAGTCCCGTAGCGCGGATCCGCGCCGCGAGCTCTCGATGTGCTGCGGGATAGTCGCGGTCGATTCCGCATCCCAGCACGCCGACTGTGGGACCGCCGGCCTCGAGCGCCCCTCGGTGCGCTTCTCCATCGACGCCCCGCGCCAGGCCGCTCACGACGACAATGCCCGCGCGGCCGAGCTCCCGGCCCAGCATGCGCGCCACCTGCGCGCCGTAGGGCGAGCACGAGCGTGCTCCCACGACGGCGACCGCTGCGCGCCGCAGCAGATCCACGTCTGCATCGCCGCGGACGAACAATCCCGGCGGCGGATCGTGAATCGCATGAAGCAGCGGTGGGAACTCCGTCGCCGAGCGCGCGATCCAGTCGACGCCCCCGCCTCGCAGCCGCGTGAGGTACGCAGCCTCGTCGAATCGGCGCGAGAACGCGCGGAACGCTCGGTCGCGGGGCGTGCGCACGACGTGGGAGCCCGTCTCGGCCGCGAAGGCGGCGAGCACGAGCTCGCTCACGGCGCCCCGAGCTCGGTCGGCGAACGGTACGCGAGCGCCTCGGACAGGTGCTCCGCGCCGACGGCGGACTCCGAGGCGAGCGCAGCGATCGTCTCGGCCACGCGCCTCGCACGAGCACGGCCTCGACCCGAGAGCGGCAGCCGTTCGACTGCGCGGTCGAGGAGCTCGGTCGCCTCCTTCGTCCAACCCGCGCGGGAAACGTCCAGCTGCTCGCGCGCCGCCGCCACGCGATGCCGCACCGGATCGGACGCTTCTCCCGGCGGAGCGGCGAGCTCGGCAGCTCGCGGCCTGGGCATGGCGACGACGAGGTCGAAGCGGTCGAGAAGCGCGCGCGACAGCTTGTCCCGGAAAGCGGACAGCCGCTGAGGCGAGCACTTGCAGTCGGCCGCGGGATCTCCCCGAGCGCCGCACGGACAGAGGTTCATCGCCGCGACGAGTTGGAAGCGCGCCGGGAACACCGCCCGCCCGCCGACCCGGGCGATGCTGACCACGCCATCCTCCAGCGGCTGTCGCAGCGCCTCGAGCGCGGGTCGCTGGAACTCCGCGAACTCATCGAGGACGAGCACGCCGCGATGCGCGAGGCTGACCTCGCCGGGCTTCGGCCCGGGCCCGCCCCCGACGAGCGCCGCGACGGACGCGCTGTAGTGCGGCGAGCGCAGCGGGCGGGTCGTCACGAGCGGCCGGTCCGCAGCCAGCATCCCCGCCACCGAGTGGATGCGCGTGACCTCGATTGCCTCCTTGGCCGACAGCGGCGGCAGGATCCCGGGCAGCCTCCGCGCGAGCATCGTCTTCCCAGTCCCCGGAGGCCCCGCGAGCAGGAGGTTGTGCCCACCGGTCGCCGCGATCTCGAGCGCACGCCGCGCCCGCTCCTGGCCCCGCAGATCCGCGAGGTCGAGGTCGGCCGCCTCGGCCACGTATCCGTTTCGTGGCACCCAGGGCTCAGGGTCGTGCTCGCCGCGCAGGTACGCGACCGCGTCGGCGAGGTGCCGCACCGGAACAGGCACGATCCCGGCAAGCGCCGCTTCGGGCGAGGATCGCGCAGCGCAGAGCATCCGCGGCAAGCCGGCCTCGAGGGCCGCCTCTGCAAGCGCCAGCACTCCGCCAACCGGCCGCAGGCGACCATCAAGTGCAAGCTCACCGACTGCCGCGTGCTCCGCCAACGAATCGCGCGGGACCTGACCCGACGCAGCGAGGATCGAGAGCGCGATCGGCAGGTCGAACGCCGACCCCTCCTTCCGTAGCGCAGCGGGAGCGAGATTGACCGTGATTCGCCGGAGGGGCCATTCGAGCTCGGCCGAGGCGATCCCGCTCCGAACGCGGTGCTTCGCCTCCTGGCACGCGCGGTCCGCGAGCCCGACGATCGCGAAGCCAGGGACGCCGTTCTCCAGATGCGCCTCGACCTCGACCCGGCGGGTCTCCAGTCCGACGAGCGCGTGCGTGAGAGTGCGCGCGAGCACCCAGTCCACGGTAGGGTGCCGGGGCTCACGTGTCTGTGACGCAGCAGTGCCGAAAGAGGAACTTCGCGGCCGTCGCCCTCGCCGCCGCGGGCCTCGCTGTCACCGCAGCCGTCGCGATCGGCGCGTCCACTCCGGTCCCCGTCAAGGCGAGCCCGCGGAACGAGGTCGCACCCGCGGCCAACGGCGATTGGTTCGCATGGTCGAAGAGCCGCGGCCAGCGCCAGAGCTCGTTCGACGTCTTCGCGCAACAGACGGGCCATGCCGCGTTCAAGGTCAACCCAAAGGGCACCCAGGCGTTCACCGGCGGAATCGACGGGACGACACTCGTGTACCAGCTGCTCCGCGGCCGGCTCGGCGCGCGCTCCGACCTCAGGCTGTACGACCTGGCGAGCCGCCGACAGCTGCCAACACCCGCCGGCATCAACTCCTCCAGCTGGGAGTGCTGCGGAACGATCTCCGGCGGCTGGATCCTCTACAGCCGCGGCCAGGCGTACAGCAGCAACGCCCAGCTGATCCTCCTGCGCAACCTCACGACCCGCGAGCAGCGCGTGCTCGACACCATTCGCAACCGCCGCGGTGTGACGAGCGCAGGGCAGCTGAACGGGAACTTCGCCGTCTGGAGACGCTGCAACCCGCACCCGAAGTGCCAGATCTTCCGCTACGACCTCGCGAACGCCTCGGCGACGGCGCTCTCCACCGCGCCCGGAAAGGTGGTCTACAGCCCGTCGGTCAACGAGTACGGAACCGTCTACTACGTCCAGAGCAACCGCGGCTGCGGCAAGTCGGTGCAGCTTGTGAGGCAGCCCGTCGACGGGGGCGCGCAAGTGATCCTGTCACTCCCGGCGGGACGCGACATCGACGTGACGTACGCGAACCGGGTCACTCCGAGCCCGCCGGGTCGCGTTCGGACGACGCGGCTCTACTACGACCTGGTCCGCTGCAAGCCTCGGAACTCAGACATCTACAGCGTCGACGACACCGAGTCGATTCCGCCCCCGCCTTAACTCGCGACGATCACGTCCTCGAAGAACTCGCCCGCGCGGCGGCCCGTGCGGCGATTGACGTGACGGCGGTAGCGCGTCTCGATCGAGAGCCCTGCGCGGTCGAGAATCTCCGGGTAGAGCTCGCGGCGGTCGTTGATCACGATCACGACCCGCGCGCTGCGTCGTAGCGACTCGCGCGCATTCGCGAAAACGTTTGCGATTCCGTCGACGTACTCGCCGATCGCCTTCGCGCTCACGCCACGCTCCGCTGCGCCCAGCTCCTCCTCGCGACGGTCGTCCAGAGCGAGCAGCTCGTACGCGTAGCGGTGCTGCTCGTGGTAGTCGATCAGGCCCGGGTACGGCGGTGAGGTGACGATCCCGTCGAACGGGCCGCCCAGCTCCAGCTCGCGGGCGTCGCCGTGCAGGACGACCGTTTCAGGTCCTCGCGCGCGCACGCGCGAGAAGACGCGGATCCGCTCGAGCGTGTCCAGCGCATAGCGACGGAGGAAGTGCTCGGCGCGCTCGACGGGGCGACACGTCTTCCGGTGCTTGTGGCACCAGTACTCGCCGATCTGCGGCTCCCGCGGGAAGTCGAGGTCGAAGTGCGTCGTCCGTCTCGCGGAGCGGGCGGCGCGCGCGAGGACGACGCGCATCACGTCCTTGTGCTCGTAGTCCTCGATCAGCGAGCGGTAGAAGACGAGCTCGGCCGCTGCTTTCGGCGCGTACCAGGCGTCCACGAACGCGTTCGGGCGAGGAGGGCGCGCTCCGTCGAAGGCCTCGAGCCGGCGCAGCGAGTCGCGCAGCTCGGTCTCGAGCGTGAACAAGTCGTACTCGGCCGTCTTGACGCGCATCAGCAGACAGTTGAAAGCGGCGACGTCGACCCCTGTCGCGCCGCGCCCGCTCTCGAGCGACTGGACGAGCGTCGTCCCGGAGCCCGCGAAGGGATCGAGCACGTTCCGCGCGCGTGGCAGGTGCCGGTCGAGCAGCGCCTCGACGAGCTGCGGGACGAACTTCCCGAGGTACGGGTGTAGCCGGTGGACGTGCTTCGTCCGCTCCCGCTCGGGCAGGTCGCGCTCCGACCAGGAGAGGTCGAGGTCGACATCGAGCTCGCGGTAGAGCGCCTCTTGCGTCTGGGCCATCGCCCCGACCAACTTCTACGGACCTCCGGCGTCTCCTATTGACTGCATAGACACTTTTGTTGCTCAGTTTGCGCGGGTTGGGAGGGGACACGTGCAAGGCGCAGAGCCACCCCGAAGGGCTCAAACCCCTTCTGTCTCTCGTGGTTCAGGCCGCCCCGCGGCCCGAGATCACGACCGACGACACAGCGTTTTCGAGCCCGGCTTCGGGGACGACGGTCGTGCTCGTGCCCGTGCGCCTAAGCAGCGAGATGGAGGATATGGTCACGGTCGATTCAGCAGGCCGTTCGCGCAGCCGACGTCGAGGAACGTTCCCAGCTTGTCGATCGCCTCAACGGTCGTCCTTCGCGCCGCTTCCAAGCGGCTCGGCCGAGCTGTGGAACCCCGACTGCGCATGGGGATCGTCTATCCGCAGGTAGGCCTGCTCGAAGTCAAAAGGCGTTTGCAACGACCTGGAGCTTGCCCGCTCGCTCGGCGGCGACGTCGAAGCGCGCTTCACAGCCAGCGGCTTCAGGGCTCGCGGCGAGCCACGCTTCGGTGGCACGACGCAGTCGGCGGGCTTTCTCCGCCGTGACCATCTCCAGGGGATCGCCTCGCGCATCGCTGCCCTTTGCTTTCACCTCGCAGAAGACGATCGTCCGGCCGCGGCGCAGCACCAGGTCGAGCTCGTAGCCGCCGATCCAGACGTTCGTCTCCAGCACCCGGTAGCCGCGCAGCCGGTAGTGCCACAGCGCACGCCGCTCGGCGCGCGTTCCGGTCGCGCGGGTGCTAGACGGCCGCCGCGAGCCGCGCTGCCGCGTCTTCTTCACTCAGGTAGCAGAGCGCCTGGAAGGACCGGCGATGGATGTCGCACGGACCGTGCTCGCGGACCAGCCGCGAGTGGCGGGGCGTGATGTAGCCGACGTGCGAGGAGAACCCGTACCGCGGGTAGAGCGCGTCCATCCGCAGCATCGTCCGGTCGCGGACGACCTTCGCCACGATCGAGGCCGCCGCGATCGCAGCGCTCCGCTCGTCGCCGTCGACGACCGCCACGTGCTCCGGCGCCGAGGGCCCGAGCCGAAAGCCGTCGACGAGGCACGCTTCGGCCGGCGGGGACAGCGCGTGGAGCGCACGGCGCAGCCCGTTTAGGTTCGACCGATGCAGACCAACGCGGTCGATTTCGCCCGGCGAGACGACCTGCACGGAGATCCCCGCCGCGCCGTCGAGAACCGCCCGGAACAGCTCCTCCCGGTCCTCCGGCGAGACCTGCTTCGAGTCGTTCAGCTGCGCAAGCGGCCGAACACGATGGTCGCGCAGCGAGTCGTAGTCGAGGAGAACGCCGGCGACGACGAGCGGGCCGGCGAGAGAACCGCGACCTGCCTCGTCAGCCCCTGCGACGAAGCGAGCGCCGAGCCTTCGGTCGAACCTCAACAGCCTCTGCCCCGTCTTCGTCGGCAGCAGCCGGCTCTTCTGCTTCGGGCTCAGGGCTGACAGCTTCTTCGGAAACGGGCTGCTCGTCGACGGGCTCGTCACCGTCGGCTGAGGGCTCGACCTTGGCACGCGCCGAGGATACCGCGGCGCCCTGCTGCACCTCGCGGACGCGCGCCTTTTTCCCCACTTTTGCGCGCAAGTAGTAGAGCTTGGCGCGGTTGACGTCCCCGACCGCCTGCACCTCGATCTTCTCGATCTTCGGCGAGTGGAGCGGGAAGGTGCGCTCGACCCCGACGCCGAACGACTGCTTGCGGACCGTGAACGTCTCCCGCACGCCTGCGCCCTGGCGCTTGATGACAATACCCTCGAAGACCTGGACGCGCCGGCGCTGTCCCTCGATCACCTGGAAGTGCACGCGCACGGTGTCGCCGGCCTTGAAGACCGGCAGGTCGGATCGCAGCTGGCGCTGCTCGAGTAGCTCGATCGGATTGGTCATGACAAGGAGGCCCGGCGGGCCTTGGCCAGATGCTAGCCGATCGATCTCCTACTTGAAGCCGAGGCGCCCAGGCGGCCAGTAGACGGCGTACACGGGCCCGATCAGGTCGTCGCGGGGAACGGTGCCCCAGCGGCGCGAATCGCACGAGCTCGACCGGTTGTCGCCCAGTAGCACGTATTCGTCCTTCGGGACCGTCCGCTCCGGAATCGTCTCCTGGTCGCGACGCTCGGGCTCGACGTACGGCTCGTCCAGCCTCGTCCCGTTGACGTAGATGAAGCCGTTCTGCTCACGCCAACGCTCCCCTGGGAGGCGATCACGCGCTTGAGGTAGACGGCGCCCTCACCGACGCCTCCGCAGGCGAGGGTCACAGCGGCCGGCACATGGAACGCGAGACGAGCACGCGGTCCATGTGGTCCGCCTCACACCCGGACCCAGGGTCAGCGCAGTGGAAGGTCGGCTCCATTGCGGAACTCGGCACGCGATAGGCGATCGAGGTCACGAACAGGACGACGACGAAGCTCACGAGGATCATCGCCAGGAAGAACAGCGCTTTCAGGAGCTTCCCTCTCGGAAGGCGCCCGCGCCCCATGGTTACTTGAAGCCGAGTCGCCCCGGTGGCCAGTAGATCGCGAACACGGGGCCGATCAGGTTCTTCCGCGGAACCGTGCCCCAGCGGCGCGAGTCGCAGGACGAGGCGCGGTTGTCGCCCAGCATCAGATACTGGTCCGAAGGGACGGTCTTCTCCGGAATCGTCTCCGTGTCCCGGCGATCGGCCTTCACGTACGGCTCGTTCAGCTTTTTGCCGTTCAGGTAGATGAAGCCGTCCTGCTCGCGCCACCGGTCTCCGGGGAGCGCGATCAGGCGCTTGACGAACGTCTCGCCGCCGCCGGCGTCGCCGCTGTTACAGGCGACCTCCGCGGCCGGCGGGGTCTTGAAGACGACGATCTCGCCCCGCTTCGGATCGCGGAAGTGGTAGATGAACCGGTTCGCGAGCACGCGGTCCGACCACCGGGCCTCGCAGCCGCTCCCGGGCCGCGCACAGTGCAGCGTCGGCTCCATCGAGGACGACGGGATCCGGTACGGGTTGACGACGTACGCCTTGATCGCGAGCACGATCGCGATCGCGCCGAGGATCGTGATCGCCCAGTCGATGGCGATGCGCCACTGGCGCGGAAGGCCATGCGTCAAGACGTCGATGGGGTTTCTCAGGACGCGGTCCTTGCGCGGCTTTGCTCTCGTCGCCACTCCTCGATCCTTCCGTGGTCGCCGGAGAGCAGGATCTCCGGGACATGCCAGCTGCGAAACTCGGCCGGCCTCGTGTAGTGCGGATATTCGAGACCACCCTCGAGCTCCGCGGAGAAGCTCTCCTCGACGGCCGACTCCTCGCTGCCGAGCGCTCCCGGCAGCCTGCGCGCGATCGCGTCGATCAGAACCATGGCCGGCAACTCGCCGCCGGACAGGACGTACGGCCCGATCGAGACCGCGTCCGTCGCGAAATGCTCGACGACGCGCTCGTCGAAGCCCTCGAAGCGCGCGGAGAGGAGCGTCAGGTGCTCTTCTCCGGCTAGCTCTTCGACCAGCTCCTGATCGAGCCGGCGACCCTGGGGTGTCAGGGCGATCACCCTCTGGCCGGAATCCTCGCCGTACGCCGCTTCGAGTGCGGCCGCGACGACGTCGACGCGCAGGACCATGCCCGCCCCGCCGCCGTACGGGTCATCGTCGACCTGGCCGTTCCGGAGCGGTGTCGTGTCGCGGTAGTTGAGCAGCCGGAGCTCGAGCTCGGTGCCGAGCACGGCAGCGAGCGGCCGCTGCTCGGTGAGCCAGGCGAACGCGTGAGGGACGAGCGTGAAGACATCGATTCGCAGAGCGAGGGAGAGTAGCTATCGGTCAGTGAAGCCGGTTTGAACAACGATTCGACCCGCGGCCAGATCGACCTCCTGGATGCACGCGTCGACGAGCGGGAGCGCGAGGCCGGTGTCGAGCTCGAGCACGTCGTTCGCCGTGCCGGACGAGACCTCGGTCACGCGGCCGAGCGGCGCGCCGCCGGCTTCCTCGACCTCGAGGCCGACGAGCTGGAACGCGTAGTACTCGCCCTCCTCGGGCTCGGGCAGCTCGTTCCGGTCGAGCTCGATTGCATCGCCGCGTTCGGCCTCGCGGTCGAGCCGAATCACCGGCCGGCCTGCGGCGCGCTTCGACTCGATGATCCGAGCCGGCTCTCCGCCGACGAGCAGGGTCGCGCCCTCCGCGAAGCGCTCCGGATCATCGCTCGCCTGCTCGACGACGAACGCTCCTTCGAGCCCGTGCGGCTTGCCGACCCTCCCGACCTGGACTCTCACGCCTGGGACTCGAACCAGGCGGTCGCCTCAGCACGTGACGGCGCCGTCCGGATGTTCTCGGCCACGAACGACTCCGCGTCCGGCCAGCCCGAGGCCAGGATCTCGCTCGCCGCGCGCTCGACGTCGAACCGCGTGTGACGGAACTCGGCATCGTCGGAGACGAGCGCCCAGAACGCGGCGACGTCGTCTTCCTGCGGCCAGCCGACCGAACCGGCGTTCACCCAGCGGCCGCGCTTGAACTGCATGTGCGTGTGGCCCGCGACGACGAGGCGCGCTCCGACCCCATCGAGCGCCTCGTCGAACCGCTCGGGCGGAGACGCGTCGGTCAGGATGGGCCGCATGTCGTCCTGCGGGGCGGCGTGGCAGTAGAGGACGCCGTCCAGCTCGACCGTCAGCGGCCACCCCTTCGCCCAGGCAAGCGTCTCGGCGTCGAGCTTGGAGCGGGTCCAGTCGTCCGGCTCCCGGTCGCAGTTTCCGCGGACGAAGCTCGCGTCGACCGATCGGACCAGCGCCGCTGTCTCCGTCGGCTGCGGGCCGAGGAAGAGATCGCCGCCGAAGACGATCGCGTCCGGGTTTTCTCGCTCGACCTCGGCGAGCACCGCCTCGAGCGCCGTGCGAACGCCGTGGACGTCGTAGAGCGCCGCGACGCGCATACGAGCGCTACTCGAGAATCTCGAGCACGACGCGGCGGTGCGACCGGGCTCCGCTCGCGCGGACGATCGCCCGGAGTGCCCGCGCGATCCGACCCTGGCGGCCGATCACCTTGCCGACATCGGCCTTCGCGACGCGGAGCTGGAGGACGGTCGCGCCTTCGCGCTCCACCTCTTCGACCTCCACCGCGTCCGGTTCGTCGACGAGCTGCCGCGCGAGGTGCGCGAGCAGCTCAGCCACCGACGTTCGCCTTCTTGAGCAGCCGCGCGACCGTGTTCGACGGCGTCGCGCCCTTGGACAGCCAGTCCTTGACCTTCTCCTCGTCGAAGTCGATCGTCGACGGGTCGGTCTGCGGGTTGTAGCGGCCCACGATCTCGATGAACTTGCCGTCGCGCGGCGAGCGCGAGTCTGCCACGACCACCCGGTAGACCGGGTTCTTCTTCGACCCGACGCGGGTCAATCGGATACGAACTGCCATCTATCTCCTTTGTTCAGCATGGGGGAACCCATGGTTCCCCCATGAGCCCCCTCCTTCACACATTGCCGCAGCCAACATTACCGAGGCTGCGCTCGGGCAAAGCCCGGCTCCGCCCACGAACGCTTCGCTTCGTCACTCACTTTCGAGCTTGTTGCTGCGCTTGCTCTAGGAGCTCCGGCGGGAGCCCCGGCATTTTGCCTTTCTTCATCTGCTTCATCATCTTCTGCATCTGCTTGCGGGCCGAGAGCAGCTGGTTGACCTGCTGGATCGACGTGCCGCTGCCCGCCGCGATCCGCTTGCGCCGCGAGCCGTCGATCAGGTGCGGCATGCGACGCTCCTGGGGGGTCATCGAGAGCACGATCGCCTCGACGCGGCCCATGTCCTTCTCATTGATGTCGATGCCCTGGAGCTGCTTGCCGACGCCCGGCATCATCGAGAGCACGCCTTTCAGCGGCCCCATCCGGCGCAGCATCTTGTAGCTGGCCAGGAAGTCGTCGAACGTGAACTCGCCGGCCATGAACTGCTGCTCGAGCCGCGCCTGCTCGTCCTCGTCGGCGGCCGCCTCGGCCTTCTCGATCAGAGTCAGGACGTCGCCCATCCCGAGGATGCGGGAGGCCATGCGGTCGGGATGGAAATACTCGATCTGGTCGAGCTTCTCGCCGATCGAGGCGAGCTTGATCGGCCTGCCCGTTACCGCCTTCACTGAAAGAGCGGCGCCGCCGCGAGCGTCTCCGTCGAGCTTCGTGAGGACGACGCCGTCGAACGCGACTCGCTCCTGGAACGCTTCCGCGACCGAGACCGCTTCCTGGCCCGTCATCGCATCGAGGACGAGCAGGACGTTCGTCGGCTTCGACGCGTTGCGCACCGCGGCGAGCTCTTCCATGAGCGCCTCGTCGACGTGCAGCCGGCCCGCCGTGTCGAGGATGACGACGTCCTTGCCCTCGCTCCGCGCCTGGTCGATTCCGGTCGTGACCGCCTTCACCGGGTCGGACGCCGTGTAGACCGGGATCTGGAGCTCGCGGCCGAGCTGCTCGAGCTGCTCGACGGCGGCCGGGCGCGCGAGGTCGGCAGCGACGAGTGCGGGCGAGTGACCCTCTTTGCGGAGGAGCAGCGCCAGCTTCGCGGCGGTCGTCGTCTTGCCGGAGCCCTGGAGCCCGGCGAGCAGGATCACGGTGGGCGGGCGGCTGGCGAACGCGAGCTTCGAGTCGCCGCTGCCCATGAGCGCGGTCAGCTCTTCGTGGACGATGCGGACGACCTCCTGTCCCGGTGTGAGGCTCTTCGTGACGTCAGCGCCGAGCGCCCGCTCACGGACACGCGCGACGAAGTCCTTCACGACCTTGAAGTTGACGTCCGCCTCGAGCAGCGCGAGGCGGATCTCGCGCATCGCGCGGGAGATCGCGTCCTCGTCCAGCCTGCCACGGCCACGAACGTCGTGCAGCGCCGCCTGGAGGCGGTCAGAAAGGGCGTCGAACATCGTCGGCCAGTGTACTCGCGGGCCTCTTCTCTCCATACTTGTGGGGGACATGGCCGCTTGTCCCCGCTGCGGCGAGGCCAATCCGGATCACGCACGGTTCTGCCTCGCCTGTGGGGCTCCCCTCGAGGAGCCTGCCGCCGCGCGCGAGATGCGCAAGACGGTCACGATCGTCTTCTCGGACGTGATCGACTCGACGCCGCTCGGCGAGCGCCTCGACGCCGAGAGCTACCGCCGCATGCTCTCCCGGTACTTCATCGAGGTCAGCCGCGTCCTCGAGCACCATGGCGGCACGGTCGAGAAGTTCATCGGCGATGCGGTGATGGCGGTCTTCGGGATTCCGATCGTCCACGAGGACGACGCGCTTCGGGCGGTCCGGGCGGTCACCGAGCTGCGCGCGTCGCTCCACCAGCTGAACGAGGAGCTGCGCGCGGAGTACGGCATGGAGCTCCGCCTCCGCACCGGGATCAACACGGGCGAGGTCGTCGCCGGCGACCCGGGTGAAGGCCAGGCGTTCGCAACTGGAGCTGCGGTGGCGCTTGCGCAGCGGCTCGAGGCAACCGCGAGCCCCGGCGAGATCCTGATCGGCGATACGACGTACCAACTCGTGCGCGAGGCGGTGCTCGTCGAACCCCTTGAGCCGCTCGAGCTGAAGGGCAAGTCGCAGCCCGTCCGCGCATGGCGCCTGCTCGGCGTCCTCTCCGGCGCGCCCGCCTTCGCGAGGCGGACCGATGCGCCGATGGTCGGCCGCGATCAGGAGCTGGAACGGCTGGGCACCGCGTTCGAGGAGGCGGCCACAACGCGCGAGTGCCGCGTGATCAGCGTGATCGGGACGGCCGGGATCGGAAAGTCGCGGCTCGTGAAGGAGCTCCTGACGAGCGTCGAGGAGGAAGCGTCGGTTTTGACGGGACGCTGCCTCCCCTACGGGAAGGGAATCACGTACTGGCCGCTCCGAGACCTTGTCCGGAGAGCGGCGGGCGAGGTTAGCCGTGAGGGGATCGAGAAGCTCCTCGACGGCGAGCCGGAGGCGGAGAAGGTCGCAGCCCGCGTCTCCGGCGCGATCGGGATCGCCGGCAGCACGAGCGCGCCCGAGGAGACGATGTGGGCGGTGCGCCGGCTGCTCGAGCACCTGGCACGAGAGCGACCGCTCGTCATCGCCTTCGACGACCTCCAGTGGGCAGAGGCGACCTTCCTCGACCTGATCGAGTACCTGCTCGGCTGGATCCGCGACGCGCCGATCCTGATCGTCTGCATGGCGCGGCCCGACCTGCTCGAGTCGACGCCGGGCTGGCTCGCGGCCGTGCCGAACGCCGCGTCGATCGTGCTCGAGCCGCTGTCCGAGCCCGAAGCCGAGACTCTCCTCGAGCTCCTGCGCGGCGAGACAGACCTGAGCGCCGACCTGTTCTCCCGGATCACGGAGGCTTCTGAAGGCAACCCGCTGTTCGTCGAGCAGATGCTCGCGATGCTGACCGAGAACGGCTCCGCACCGAGCGACCTCACGATCCCGCCGACGATCCACGCCCTGCTCGCCGCCCGCCTCGACCGCCTCGAGCCGGAGGAGCGGGCCGTCATCGAGCGAGCGTCCGTGATCGGGAAGGAGTTCTGGCGCGGGGCGATCACCGAGCTGACGCCTGCCCGAGAGCGCGAGGCCGCAGGACCGGGCCTGATGACGCTCACTCGCAAGGAGTTCATCGAGCCTGCGGTTTCGATCTTCCCCGACGAGGACGGCTTCCGGTTCCGGCACATCCTGATCCGCGATGCGGCATACCTCGAGATCCCGAAGACAACGAGGGCGCAGCTTCACGAGCGCTTCGCCGCGTGGCTCGAGGAGGCGGCGGGCGATCGCGCCGTGGAGCTCGACGAGATCATCGGCTATCACCTCGAGCAGGCTCACGCGTACCGCGCGGAGATCGGCCCCGGCGTCGATTCGTCCGAGCTCGCGGCCAGAGCGGGTGAGCGCCTCGCCGCGGCCGGGCGCCGCGCGGTCGTGTCCCGCGGCGACGTTTCTGCAGGTGCTGAGCTCATCTCGCGGGCGGTCGATCTGCTCCCGCGAGATCACCCCGAGCGACCCGCATTGCTCATCGACCTCGGACGGGCACGCATGCGAACCGGCGACTTCGCGCACGCAGACGAGGCGCTGACGGAAGCGCTGGAGGCCGCGACCGCGGCCAAAGACCGCCGGCTTGAGCTGCGCACGACGATCGAGCGGGAGTTCTTCCGCACGTTCACGCAGCCCGAGGGCTCCGCGCTCGATGACTCGTCGGTCGCGGACCGGACGATCCCGTTGCTCGAGGAGCTCGGCGATGACGAAGGGCTCGCCAAGGCGTGGTTGCTCAAGAGTGAGCCCGCCGTCAACGCCGGCCTGTGGGGCGCGCGTGCCGAGGCGCTCGAGCAAGCGCTCGAGCATGCGCGACGCGCCGGAGACACGACCGAGGTCGGGGCGATGATGTTCTTCCACGCGCAGGCGCTGTACTACGGTCGAACACCCGTGCCCGAGGCACTCGCGCGCTGCGAGCGGTATCTCGCGGAGCAGGCCGATGACCGGCTCCTCGAGGCCTCTGTCAGCACCGTTCTCGCGGGCCTGCGCGCGATGCAGGGCGACTTCGACGAGGCCCGGAAAATGTACTCGCAGGCCCGCTCGATCCACGAAGAACTGGGTCGCCGCTTCCGGGTCGTGACGGTCGCAGCCCTGATCGCCGCCGAGATCGAGCAGTTGGCGGACCAACCGGAGGAGGCGGTCTCGATCCTGCGCTGGTCCTACGACACCGTGCGCGAGATGGGTGCGATGAGTGCCACCGCGACGATCGCCGGGTTCTTCGCCGACGCGCTCAGCGTCGCCGGAAGGAGCGCGGAGGCGGTCGAGATTTCGGGGTTCGCCGAGCAGCACGCGCCGGGGAGCGATGCCGTCGTGCAGGTGCTCTGGCGGATGGCACGAGCTCGCGCATTCGCGGAGCAGGATCCAAGCGCGGGCGACGAGCTCGCGAGAGACGCGCTCACCCGTGCCCGCGAGACGGACTGGCCCGATCTCCAGGCACGCGCGCTCGCGTGCGTCGCCCAGGTGATCGGGCCGGGAGACGAGCAGTCGTCGCTCCTCGCCGAGGCACGCGAGCTGTACGAGCGGAAGGGAAACGTCGCAGCCGCAGCACGACTGTTGGCCCAGTCCCCCACGGCGTCGTAGGATCCTGGGAGCTGCATCGACGAAAGGAGCGGAAATGCCGGAGGACAGGACTGGCAGAGGAGAGTCGAAGCTTGGGTTCAGCGCCGCGACGAAGGAAGCGGTCGAAGACTACGAGCGCCTGTACGGAAGGCCGGAGGAAGGCGAGACGATCGAGCTGCAAGTCCTCCAGCTGTTCGTCACGGTCGAGAACCCGGTCCGCGACTACATCGTGATCGTCGGTCCAGGCGGTTAGTGAGCGGGCTGGAGCAACCGACCCCACCGCCGCAGCCCGAACCGCCTCCGCAGCCGGAGCCGCCGGATCCGGAGCTACCCGTTCCGGACGAGCCGCCGACCGGTCCGGAGACGCCGCCGATCGACGTTTAGACTCCGCCGCCCGACAAGCGACGAAGGGAGCGGAGATGGCAGCTGTTGCAAAGGTCGTCAGGATCATCGGATCGTCACCCGAGAGCTGGGCGAAGGCCGGCGACGCAGCGGTTCAGGAGGCGGCGAAGACGCTGCGCGGGATCCGCGGCGCACACGTCATCTCGATGAGCGCGGAGGTCGAGGACGGCCGGATCAGCGAGTACCGAACGACGGTCGACATCGCGTTCGGCGTCGAGGGCTAGTCGGCCAGTAGCGCCTGGGCGAACTCGCGGGGATTGAATGGCCTTAGGTCTTCGATCCCCTCGCCCACGCCCACGAGCTTGACGGGAAGGCCGAGCTCGTGCGCGATCGCGAGCGCGACTCCGCCTTTCGCAGAGCCGTCGAGCTTCGTGAGCGCGACCCCGCTCACGTCGACCGCCTCGCCGAAGAGCTGCGCCTGGCGGACGCCGTTCTGGCCGGTGGTCGCGTCGACGACGAGGAGCGTCTCGTGCGGCGCGCCCTCGAGGCGGCCTTCGATCACGCGACGAATCTTCGCGAGCTCCTCCATCAGGTTGGTCTGCGTGTGCAGCCGGCCGGCGGTGTCGACGACGACGACGTCCCGGCCGCGGGCCGTCGCAGCACCGATCGCGTCGTAGGCGACCGCCGCCGGGTCTCCCCCACGCTCGGAACCGACGAAGTCCGCCTCGGCTCGCCTCGCCCAGATCTCGAGCTGTTCCTCGGCCGCGGCGCGGAACGTGTCCGCGGCGGCGACGATCACCGAGCGCCCGTGGTCGTTCAGGTGGTACGCGAGCTTCCCGATCGTGGTCGTCTTCCCGGTGCCGTTGACCCCGACGACGAGCAGGACGCTGGGCCGCTCACGGACTGAGAGCGTCCCCGGCTCGCCCAGCATCGACGACGCCTCCTCGACGAGAGGCTCGATGAGATCGCCCGCGACGCCGCGCGCCTCGAGCCGTTGGACGAGCTCGGCCGTGGCGGGAACCCCGACGTCGGCCGCGATCAGCGCCTCCTCGAGCCGCTCCCAGGCTTCGTCGTCGGCCGGGTCGAAGGCCGCGGCCGCGAGTTGGCCGGTCAGCGCGCGACGGCTCTTGCCCAGCGAGTCGCGCAGGCGTCCGAAGAAGCCGGATTCCGCGGCCTGTTCCTCGACGCGCTCTTCGTCCCCGAGCAGGGCGCTCCAGGTCGTCATCGCGACGAGAGGCTACGCGGCGACGGCTTCGCGCGGAAGGCGGCGTGACACGATTTCCGAGACCCCGTCGGCGCCCATCGTCACGCCGTAGAGGATGTCGGCGGCCTCCATCGTCTTCTTCTGGTGCGTGATGACGATGAACTGCGCCTCGTCGGAGTAGCGGCGCAGGAGCGCGACGAAGCGGCCGATGTTCGCGTCGTCGAGTGCGGCCTCCACCTCGTCGAGGAGGTAGAACGGATGCGGCCGGGCGAGGAAGAGCGCGAACAGGAACGAAATCGCGCCCAGCGCCTTCTCGCCGCCGGAGAGAAGCGAGAGGCGCGTGACCTTCTTGCCGGCGGGGCGGAGCTCGATCTCGATGCCCGGCTCGGTGTCCTCGTCCTCGCCCTCGAGCTCGGGCTCGGTCAGGCGCAGGCGACCCTCGCCACCGGGGAACAGCGTCGCGGCCACCTCCTGGAAGTGATCGCGGACCGCGGCGAACGTCTCCTCGAAGCGGCGCTCGACCGTGTCCCCAAGCTCGTCCCGCAGCGTTTCGAGCTCCTTCAGGCTCGCTTCGAGGTCGGCGCGCTGGACGCCTAGCTCGTCCAGGCGCTCCTTCTCGCGCTCGTACTCTTCCTTGGCGAGCGGGTTGACACTGCCGAGCGCTTCGCGGCGCCGCTCGAGCCGCTCCAGCTTGTCTGCGAGCTCGTCGCGGTCGTCGCCCTCAGCGGGTTTCGCGCCCGCTTCGCGCATGCGGCGCTCGATCTCCTTCGCCTCCGCAGCGAGCGTGGCAAGCTCGACCTCGATTCCCGACGAACGCTCGCCCGCCTCGGAGGCGGCGCGCCTCAGCTCAGCCTCCTTCGCGCCGAGCTCACGGAGCTCTTCGCCGAGCGCCAGTGCGCGTTGTCCACGCGCGTCGGCGCGTGCGTCGAGGCTCGGCTCGAAGCGGGCAGCGAGCTGCACGCACTCGACCAGGACCGCGGTCAGCCGCTCGGCGAGCTCAGCCGGACGCGGATCCGTGGCCGGCGCCTGCGTAGTCGCGCGCTCGGCCGCAGCGTCCAGCTCCGCAATCTCGGCCTCGAGCGCGCGGCGCCGCGCCTCGAGCTCGAGCAGAACGGCCTCGGCCGCCTCGCCCGCGTACCAGAGCTCGCCGCGCGCCGGGTCGAACGCGAACCCTTCACGTGTGACCGAGAGCTCGGTCGCCCGGAGAAGGTCGTCCTTCTCGACGATCGGCGCCTCCGGCCTAGCGCCGCCGATGACGACACCGAGGTTCCCGAGCCCGGCCGCGCGCGCCTGTTCGAGATAGTCGAGCGCCGTCTGAGCGTCGCCCGCGACGATCGCCGCGGCGCGCCAGCCCAGCGCAGCGGCGACGGCCCGCTCGTCTCCCTGGCCGACTTCGAGCGACGAGAGGACGAGCTTCTGTCCACGCTCCGCGAGGGCGCGCGCGGCAGGCGGCAGGCCCTCGAGCTCCGCGAGCGCGCGTTCGAGCGCACCAAGACGCTCGCGCCCGAGCCGAGCCTCCTCCAGCAGCCGCTCCCGCGCCGCAGACCGCACGGGCGGTGGATCGGCGCGCAGCCGTCCGGCCAGCGCCTGCGCGCTCTCACGCCGATGCTCGAGCCGCTCGGCAGCGCTCTTCAGCCGGTACCGCGCCGCCGTCGCTTCCTCGCGGCCGCCCGCCGCGCCGACGAGCTCGCCTTCGACCCGATCGCGCTCTACGAGCAGCGCCTCCAGCTCCTTCGCGGTGCGGTTGCGCGCGAGTGTTGCAGCCTCGCGGCGCTCCTGGGCCGAGGAGCGCCGCTCCTCGACCCCGGCCAGCTCGAGCTGCGCGATCCGCGCCCGGACGGCGCCGATCTCGCCGCGCAGCTTCTCCGCCCGCTCCGCAGCGGTCGCCTGGAGCGCCAGCGGCCGCAGCCGCTTCTTGACCTCGGCCTCGAGATCACGCGCCCGCTCGACGTCGACCGCGACCCGCGCGAGCTTCAGCTCCGCGCGGTGCCGCCGCCGCTTGAAGCGTCCCAGCCCGGCCGCTTCCTCGACGAGCTGCCGCCGCTCCTCGGGCTTCGAGCCGAGGATCTCCTCGACCCGGCCCTGACTGATGATCGAGCCCATTTGCCCGCCCAGCCCGACATCCGCGAGCAGCTCGACGAGGTCGGTTCGGCGCACCGGCGAGCGGTTGACGAGGTACTGCCCCTCCCCGCCGCGGTGCAGCCGCCGCATGAACGAAACCTCGGCGAACGGCAGCTCCGCCAACGCGCCGTCCTCGTTGTCGAACAGGAGCTCGACCTCGCAGTAGTCGGCCGGCGCCCGATCCTTGCCGCCCGCGAACAGCACGTCGTCCGGCTTCTCAGCCCGCAGCTCGCTCGGCGCAAGGCTTCCCGCGGCCCAGAGCAGCGCATCCGAGATGTTCGACTTCCCGGAGCCGTTCGGCCCGACCACCACAGCGACCCCGCGCTCGAGGCGAACCTCGACCGGCTCGGGGAACGACTTGAACCCGCGCAGCTTGATGGCTCGTAGGTGCACGCGGCAGAAAGTCTGAACAGGTCCTAGGACGTCAGCGGCGGCTGGATGTCGGAGCCCAGGCTCGCGAGGGCCTCCCGGGCCGCCTCCTGCTCGGCGGCCTTCTTCGAGGGTCCGGTCCCGACACCGGCTTGCTCGCCGTCGATCACGGCCGCGCAGGTGAACGTGCGGTCGTGCGGCGGGCCGGCGACGTCGAGCACCGTGTACGTCACCGAGCGCCCGAGCCGGGCGAGCGCCTCCTGCAGCTCGGTCTTGTGGTCGACGTAGGTCGTGAGCGCGTACTCGATCCGTCCCACGAACGCCCCGACGACTGCGTCCTCGATCCGCTCGAAGCCGTACTCGAGGAACACCGCGCCGAGCGCGGCCTCGAGTAACGCGGCGAGCACGTTGCGGTTGACCGAGAGCCGCTCGAGCTCCTCCTGGGGCACCGAGACGGCGCGCTTCGACATGCGCTCGCCGAGCTGGAGCTCGCGGGCAACGACGGCGCAGCTGGCCCGCGACACCACGTGCGACCGGATCTTCGCGAGCTGCCCCTCGGAGAAGTCCGGGTAGCGCTCGTACAGCTCGCGAGCAACGGCCAGCTCGAGCACGCTGTCCCCCAGGAACTCGAGTCGCTCATACGAGGAGGCGCGGTCCGGCGCCCACGAGGTATGGGTGAAGACGTTCTCCAGCCGCTCGGCGGGCAGGTCGTCGATCAGGCTCTGGAGATCTGCGTTACTGGTGCGACGTGACGTAGTCGACGGCCTGACCGACGGTCTGGATCTTCTGCGCGTCCTCGTCCGAGATCTTGATCCCGAACTGGTCCTCGAGCTCCATGATCAGCTCGACGAGGTCGAGGGAGTCCGCTTCGAGGTCCTCCTGGAACGATGCTTCCTCGGTGATCTCGTTCTCGTCGACGCCGAGCTGTTCGCTCAGGACTTCCTTCACACGCTCATACACTTCCTCGCGCGTAGCGGCCATTTCACCTCGCTTGTTGGGTAGTAGGGGTCTTAGAGCGCGCCGATGCTAACACGGTCCCACGAAGCCTCTCAGCAAGTCGTTCGACGACACGATGCTCGACTCCTCGCGCAGCCAGGCGGATCGCGTTCGCGATCGCGGTTGGCGATGACCCGCCGTGGGCGATCACGGCCAGTCCACGCAGGCCGAGGAGGTAGGCGCCGCCGTACATGTCGGGGTCGAGCCGCTCCCGCAGGTGCCGCGCCGCGGGCCTGATCAGGAGGCCCCCGACCTTGCCGCGCGTCGAGGAGCGGATCTCGTCGCGGATGCCTTCGAGGATCGTTGTGATCGTGCCTTCGAGCAGCTTGAGGCAGACGTTGCCGGTGAACCCGTCGCAGACGACGACGTCGGCGGCCTTGCGGAGGATGTGCCGGCTCTCGACGTTGCCGCCGAAGTTGAGGTCGCTCTCCACGAGCAGCGCGTGAGCCTCGAGCGTCAGCTGGTTGCCCTTCTCGGGCTCCTCGCCTATCGACAGCAGCCGCACCTCGGGATTCGGGATCTCCAGCATCTCGTGGGCGAAGATCGAGCCCATCTGGGCGAACTGGAGCAGGTGCTCGGCGCGGGCATCGGCATTTGCGCCAGAGTCCAGTAGCAACGAGGGGCCGTCGCGGGCCGGGATCACGACCGCGATCGCGGGCCGGTCGACCTCGGGCAGACGACGGATGTGGAACAGGCCCGCGGCGAGCGTGGCGCCCGTGTTCCCGGCGGAAACGACCGCGTCCGCCTCGCCACTGCCGACTGCACGGCAAGCGAGGACGAGCGAGCTGCGGGTCTTTGCGCGCACCGCCTCGACGGGCTTCTCGTGCATCTCTATCGACTCTGTCGCCTCTACGAGCGTGAGGCCCTGGGTGTCGAGGCCCTTCGGCCCGTAGAGCACGGGGATCACGGTGTCCGAGGCTGCCTCGAGCGCACCTGCGACGATCTCCTCGGGCCCCTCGTCCCCGCCCATGGCATCGACAGCGACGCGGACGGTCTCGGTCAAGGGATTACGGAGCCGGCGTTCGGAGCGGCTCGACCTCGCGCCCGCGATACGTCTTGCAGGTCGGGCACACGCGATGCGGCAGCTTCGGCTGATGGCAGACGGGGCACTCGTTGACCCGCGGGGCCTTCAGGCGATGCGTCGCCCTCCGCTTGTCGCGGCGGGTGCTGGTCTGTCTGCGCTTCGGAACTGCCATAGCGGCCGCGCAGTATAGCCGCAGCCGCTTTTCCCACGGCTCAGGTTTTACCGAGGCTTTGCCTTGGCATAGCCCGCGCTTGAAGCGCCTTCGGGAACACTCGAAGCACACGAAGAACGACCCATTTGGAAGGAGTGAGGAACTTGACGAAGGCAGCGATCATCATCAGCGCAATTCTCGTTTTCGCCGGTGTCGCGACCGCTGGAACGCTCACGAGCGGCTCGAGCAGCGACACGCCGACGATCGAGACGCCGACCCTCGCGACCACGACTACGACCGGCGACGATGCTCAGGGCGCCGAGGACGTGAGCGGGCCGTGCGACGAGGCAGAGCATGCGAACGATCCGCGGTGCACGGGTACCGGCGCCGCGCCTCGAGTAGACGACGATCAGGGTGTCGAGGACATCAGCGGCCCATGTGACGAGGCCGAGCACGCGAACGATCCGCGCTGCACGGGCGTCGGTGCGGGCGTGGACGATCGAGGCGCGGACGACGGCGTCGACGACAACGGCCATCATCGGCAGAACCGCGGCCATGGCGGCAGCGGTGAGTCCGGCGACGATGGCGGAAGCTCCGGCCACGGCGGAGGCAACTCCGGCCACGGCGGGGGAAGCGACGACTGAGCTTCTCCAACCCGCGGCCAGCGCCTTAAGGTCTCGCCGCGGTGCGGCTCGACATTCTCGGCTGCGCCTGCAGCCGAGAATGGGCCGCTTCGCTTTTCCGTGGAGCGGGCAAAATGCCGACGTGCAGCGCAAACGCACGGTTCTGCTCGTCGAGGACGAGCCGTCGATCGCCGAACCGCTCGCGGAGGCGATCGCCCGCGAGGGCTTCGAGACGAAGGTCGCCGGCACGGTCGCCGAGTCGCTCCGGCTCGCCTTGCGGCTCGAGCCCGACCTCGTCCTCCTCGATGTGATGCTCCCGGATGGGTCCGGCCTCGACGTCTGCCGCGAGCTCCGGCAGCGCTCCCAGGTGCCGATCATCATGCTGACCGCCCGCGGCGAGGAGGCGGACCGGATCGTCGGGCTCGAGCTCGGCGCGGACGACTACGTGGTCAAGCCGTTCAGCGCACGGGAAGTGGTCGCGCGCATCCGCGCCGTGCTCCGGCGCACCGAGTCGTCTCCGGGCCGCGACGAGGCCAAGCCGATCGTGATCGGTGAGCTCCGCCTCGACCCGGCCAAGCGCGAGGCCACGAAGGACGGCCAGGTGCTCGAGCTGAGCCGGAAGGAGTTCGAGCTCCTCCAGCTCCTGATGCAGAACGCCGGCTCCGTCGTGACGCGCGAGCAGGCGCTCGAGGACGTCTGGGACACGAACTGGTTCGGCTCGACGAAGACGCTCGACGTCCACGTCAGCGGTCTGCGGCGCAAGCTGGGCGACGACTCGAGCGAGCCGCGGTTCCTGCACACCGTTCGCGGGGTCGGCTTCCGCTTCACCTCGCCCGACGAGCTGTGAGCCTTCGGCTCAGGCTGCTCCTGGCCTTTGCATACGGCTTCCTGCTGATCGTGATCGCGCTCGAGGTCCCGCTGGCGCTGAACCTCAGGAGCCGCGTCGACGCGGAGGTTCGGAACGACGCCGCGGGCCAGGCGCACATCGTCGCCGCGCAGGCGTCGGGCTCGATGAACCACCCGGCGCAGCTCCGGAGGATCGCGGACCAGGCAGCGTCCCAGCTCGGCGCACGTGTGATCGTCGTCGACTCGACCGGCATGTTGCGTGCAGACTCGGCCGGGAGCCCGCGGAGGTCGTTCGCGAGCCGGCCCGAGATCCGGATCGCGCTCACCGGTCGGACCGCGCAGGGCACGCGCCACAGCGACACGCTCGGCGAAGACATCCTGTACAGCGCCGTTCCGGTGACCGACGCGGGGCGAGTGGCCGGGGCCGTCCGCGTCACCCAGAGCATGGGAGCGGTGCACGACCGCGTTCGCCGCAGCGTGCTCGCATTCGCCGCGATCGGTGCCGCAGCGCTCGGCCTCGGGCTCGTGCTCGCATGGTTCCTCGCAGACTCGCTCTCACGACCGCTGCGCAAGCTCGCCGCGACCGCCCGGCGGGTCGAGGAGGGCGACCTCGAGGCGCGGGCGGAGGTGACGGGGGCGACCGAGCAGCGCGAGGTGACGATCGCCTTCAACGACATGACGGAGCGCATCGGCACCGTCCTCGCGGCCCAGCGCGAGTTCGTCTCGAACGCCTCGCACCAGCTGCGGACTCCGCTGACCGGTCTACGGCTGCGCCTCGAATCCGCAGCCGCGAAAGCCGACAGCCCAGAGCTCGAGCGCGAGCTCACCGCGGCCGAGCAGGAGGTCGACCGGCTGGCGCGCCTGCTGAACACGCTGCTCATGCTCGCCCGTGAGGGACAGACCCGCGTCACGGGCAGGCTCGTCTCGCTCGGCCTCGCCTCGAAGCACGCGCACGAGCGCTGGGAGGCCCGGTCCGAGCAGCTCGGCCAGCGGCTCCTCCTCGAGGCCGGCGAGGACGTGGTCGTGCTCGCGGTCGAGGACGACCTCGCGATCATCCTCGACAACCTGATCGAGAACGCGCTCCACTACTCACCGGAAGGGAGCTCGGTCACGATCGAGTTCGGCCGCGAGGGCGCGGACGCCTACCTCGCGGTCCTCGACGACGGCCCCGGGATCGCGCCCGGCGAGGAGAGGGCCGTGTTCGAGCGCTTCAGGCGCGGGAGTGCGGGCAAGAGCTCCTCGGGCACCGGCCTGGGGCTCGCGATCGTCCAGACGCTCGCGCAGCGCTGGGGCGGGGAGGCGAGCCTCAACGCGAGGCCGGAAGGCGGCACACGCGCCGAGATCCGGCTGCCCGCCGGCGATGCTTTACCAACTCCTAACCCTGAGCTGGGCGAACCAATAGGCGCCCGCTCCTAGACTGGCTCCAGATGCGAACGACGCTCACAGTGCTCGCGGTCGCCATCGCCGGCCTCTTCGGAGCCGCGTCGCTTGGCTATGCCGCCTACGTGGTCTCGCGCGATCAGGTCGGGCTGCCGGTGACGAAGCTCAAGACGCCGCCGGGCTCGCTCGCCCCCACGCCCACGAAGACGACGAAGACACCGGCGCCGAAGCGCAAGCGCGTCGTGCCTCCTCCTCCGCCTCCTCCGCCTCCTCCTCCGAGCACGACCGTCGAGCCGGGCGACGACCACGGCGGCTCAGGCGGCGGCTCCGGCCGCGGGCGCGGCCGCCGCGGCGACGACGACTAAAAGTTCTAGAGCTTGTCTCGCAGCTCGCTGAGCGCGGCCCAGCGCGAGTCGAGCTCCTCGTCGTCGTGGCCGTGCGGATCGTTGTTCAGGTCACGGCCGCACACCGGGCAGAGCCCCGCGCAGTCGATGCGGCAGAGGATCTTGTCCGGCAGCTCAAGTACGAGCGCGTCGCGGGCCCAGGCCGTCAGGTCGAGCCGGTCGTCCTCGACGTACGGCGTGCTCAGCTCGTCCGACTCGGGATCGGTTGCCTGGTACTCGCGCGCCGAGGCGTCGATGTCGACGACGGCATCCGCCAGGCAGCGGTAACAGGGGCCGTGCAGGCGGGTCTTGTAGCGCAGCTCGAAGACCGTGCCCGACTGCGCACGGCTGACTACGAGCTCGGAAGGCACCTTGGCGGGCACAGGCAGGTAGCGCTGACCGCCGAGCGAAATCGGCTCGAGCTCGATCTCCTTCGGCTCGCGGTGCTCCTCGCCCGGCCTCAGCCGCAGTGAGCGCAAGCTGAAGCTGGTCATGCCAAGGAGGTTAGCGCCGGACCTCGTTCTCGAAGCGGAGGCGAAGCCGACCGCGGCCGCTCCTATGGCCACTCACTTAATAGGGCGGCTCTTCGTTGTCGGAGCCAGGGGCGCCGACACCGGCGACCACCGTCTCCTGCGAGCGCTCGTGCAGCCGCTCGCGGCCCCGCTTCACCGCGCCGAGGAACTTGTCGAGATTGACCTCGAGCGTCGACAGGATCGAGTCGGCCCAGTCCTCCATCTCGAGCCGCGTCTCGCGTGCCTGGCGCCGAGCGTCCTCGAGGATGTCCTGAGCCTGCCGCTCCGCGAGCTTGACGATCTCGGTCTGGGACGCCTCGCGGGTCGCCTGCTCGCGCGCCTCGCCGAGCAGCCGGTCACACTCCCGCTTGGCCTCGGCCAGCATCTCTTGGCGCTCCTTGACGATCCAGCGCGCCTGCTTGATCTCCTCGGGGATGGTGGCGCGCATCTGGTCGAGGATCTCGTAGATCTCCTCGCGATCGATCCGGACCTGATCGGTCAGGGGAACGGCCTTCGCGTTGTGAACGAGGTCGTCGAGCTTGTCGATCAGAACGAGGACGTCCATGGGCTCAGTCTAATGCCTAGGCTCGGAAGACCCGCTATTCGAAGGGATCGGGCAACCACACGATCTGGCGCTCGCTCAGGTACGCAGGACCGACCCGATGCGGATCGGTACCGTTCGCGAAGGCGTAGTACGCGTGCTCGGGGCAGATGTTCCGGCCGCATTTGTCCGTGCGCATGAAGGCGATCATCTCGCCGTCGCGCGACCACGCCGGCGAGTGGGCGTTCGGGATCAGGCGCCGCGCATCCGAACCGTCCGCGTTGACCGTCCAGATCGAGCCGTTGTGGACGTAAACGAGCCTCTTCCCGTCCGGCGACCAGTCCGGCGCGTCGCCCTGGATGACCGTGTGCGGATCGTCTCCGTTCGGGTGCACGAGCGAGATCTGCCCTTCGAGCGTGTCCTCTGACCAGTTCTGGACGTACGCAAGCCAGTCGCTCGTCGGTGACCAGACGACGTCGGAGACGTTGCGCGTGTTCGTCTCCTGCTCGCTGTCCGCGACCGTAGTCGAGGTGACCCAGATGTCGTACTTGCCGTCGTTCCGCGCCGAGTGGAGGAACGCGATCTTCCTTCCGTCGGGCGAGAGGCTCGGCGCAACGTTCGACCCGAGCGGGACCGGCGTGCTGACCGGGTTCGAGGCGTCCGCCTCGGAGACCGTGATCGACGTGCCGCCGGTCGTGTCCCGGGCGAGCTTTTCCCCGTTCCGGGAGACGCTGACCGTGTCGAACACGTTCGTCAGGCACATGTTTTGCGGATCGGTCCCGTCGAAGAACGTGTGCCGGAGCCCGCAGCCCGCCCGGACCGCGATCCGACCCGGGTAGCGTGGCTCGTGGGGCCCGTCGTCGCGCGTGAATGCAAAGCCGATCGCGGCGGCGACGGCCGCCAGGACGACGAGCCCGGCGAGGATGACAATGATCCGGAGCCGGCGGCTCATTCCTGAGGCGATACGGGCGCGCCGGGCTTACCGGCCGGGAACATCTCCTTGAAGCGTCGCGCGACCGGCTCGGGCACGAGCTCGTCGACGTTGCCACCGAACGACGCGACTTCCTTGACGCCGCTCGAGGAGACGAAGCTGTACTGCGGGTTCGACATCAGGTACACGGTCTCCACGTCCGGCGCCAGCGTGCGGTTCAGGTGGTTCATCTGAAACTCCCACTCGAAGTCAGAGATCACGCGCAGGCCCTTCACCATCGTCCTCGCGCCCCAGCGCTTCGCGAACTCGACGACGAGCTCCGAGAAGACGTCCACCTCGACGTTGTCCTGGTCGCGCAGCGCTTCCTCGAGGAAGGCGACCCGCTCCTCGACCGAGAACATCGTCTGCTTGTGGCTCGGCTCGCGGACGACGCCGACGACGACACGGTCGAAGATCGCCGCGGCGCGGCGGATGATGTCGAGGTGGCCGAGCGTGACCGGGTCGTAGCTGCCCGGGCAGATCGCCGTGCGCAGATCGTTGGTCCTCATTCGAACAGTGTGAGCCGCGCAGAGCCGTACGTGCGGCTCGTCCGCTCGGTGAGTGGCAGCTCGGGCTCCGTACGCTTGTCCGTCTCGACCACGACCAGGCCGTCCTCGGCGAGGAGCGCAGGGAGGTACGCGGCAAGTGTCGGCTGAAGGGAGTCGAACATCCGGTAGGGCGGGTCGACGAGGACGAGATCGTAGCGACTGCCAGAGGCTGCTTCTGCCGCCAGCGCGCGCTTCGCGTCGGTCTTGACGATCCGCGCGCCTGTGAGCCCGAGCTTGTCGAGGTTGCGCTCGATTGCGCGCTGCGCCTCTCTGTCGGACTCGACGAAAACGGC
The DNA here is from genome assembly GCA_963794605.1 of uncultured Actinomycetes bacterium. Classification (GTDB taxonomy): domain Bacteria; phylum Actinomycetota; class Thermoleophilia; order Gaiellales; family Gaiellaceae; genus VAXT01. The sequence goes on along the minus strand of CAWCEN010000002.1, from coordinate 1,462,789 downwards.
CGTCTCGGCCCCGCGGGAGAGCGCCTCGAGCCCCATCGCACCGGAGCCGGCGAAAAGGTCGAGCACGGCCATCTCGTCGACGGACCCGATCAGGTTGAACGCCGCCTCGCGGACGCGGTCTCCGGTCGGACGCGTCTCGCCCCTGGGCGCGAAGATCCGCGCACCTTTCCGGCTACCCGCGATTATCCGCACGGATCAGACGTCCCGTGATCGACCACGCCGACCACGCGAGCGCGCACATCGTGAACGTGACGGCGAGGTGGAAGCCGACGAGCTCCCGGTTGGCCACAAGGTCGGACGCGACTGCGGCCAGGCCCGCAACGAGGCCGACCACGACCGGCCAGAGCGAGCGCAGCTCCCGGATTGCCGCGAACGCGCCCGTGGCAAGCGAGGCTGCCAACGCAACCGGGAAGTAGATCAACAGAAGCGCGCTGAGGATCAGGCCGACCACGACCGCGGTCAACCAATCACGCGAGGACATCAGGCCTGCACGTCCTGGCCCGCGAAGATGCGGTCGACCTCGTCGTTCAGCGGCCCCTCGTAGTCGACGAGCGTGTCCGCGACCTCGCGCGCCCGCTCGAGCAGCTTTCGATCCGAGCGCAGGCGCGTGAACCGGAGGTCCGACAAGCCGGCCTGCCGCGAGCCCAGGAGCTGCCCCTCGCCGCGGATCTCGAGGTCCTTCTCGGCGAGCTCGAAGCCGTCGGTCGACGCAACGAGCGCCTCGAGCCGTGCAAGCGCGGACTCGGTCAGCTCTTCCTTCGCGCGCGACACCAGCAGGCAGTACGACTGCTCGATTCCGCGACCGACGCGCCCGCGGAGCTGGTGCAGCTGCGCGAGCCCGAAGCGATCAGCCTCCTGGACGATCATGATCGTCGCGTTCGGGACGTCGACGCCGACCTCGATCACGGTCGTCGCCACGAGCACGTCGAGCTCCCGCGCCTTGAACTGCGCCATCAGCTCACGGCGGTCGGCTGGTCGCAGGCGCCCGTGCATCAGGCCGACGCGGTAACCCTTCAGCTCGCCCTTGCGCAGCCGCTCCGCCTCGCGTTCAGCCGCCCGGGCGACGCTCGTCTCCGACTCCTCGATGAGCGGGCAAACGACGTACGCCTGCCTGCCGTCGTCGAGGTGCTTGCGGAGCCGCCGATACGCTTCGCTCGAGCGGTCCTCCGTGACCCACGCAGTCTTGACCGGTTTGCGGTTCGCGGGCGGCTTCGCGATCTCGCTCACCTGGAGATCCCCGTAGACGGTCAGCGCGAGCGTGCGCGGGATCGGCGTCGCGGTCATGTGCAGGACATGGGGCGTGCGGCCTCCGGTGATGGCGCGGCGCTGCTCGACCCCAAACCGATGTTGCTCGTCGACGACCGCGACTGCGACTTCGCTCAGGTCGACTCCTTCCTGGATCAGCGCGTGCGTGCCGACGAGTATCTGCGCCGACCCCGGGTCGTCCTTGACCGAGCGCGTGAGAAGCGCCACCTCGACGCCGAGCTCGCGGCACGGCTCCTCGAGGGTGAGGAAATGCTGCTCGGCGAGCGTCTCGGTCGGGGCCATGAGCGCGCCCTTCCGACTCGACTCGACTGCCCGCAGCAACGCGTAGAGCGCGACGACCGTCTTGCCGGAGCCGACCTCGCCCTGCAGCAGGCGCTCCATCGGCATCGAGCGCGAGAGGTCGGCGTCGATCTCCTCGATGGCCCGCTCCTGGTGGGAGGTCAGCGTGAACGGGAGCAGATCGCGGTAGCGGACGGTCAGCTCGCCCGGCTCGCCCAGCGCTGGAGCCTCCTCGCGCTCGCGCCCCCGGCGCCTGCGGGCGAGGCCGACCTGGAGCACGAGCAGCTCCTCGAACGCGAGCCTCCTGCGGCCGAGCTCGGCGTCCTCTGGGGTGCGGGGCACGTGCAGCGCGGTCAGGGCGTCGGCGCGAATGGGCATGTCGTCGGCGACCCCGGCCGGCACCGGATCCGGGAAATCGCGTGTTTGGGGCAGCGCGCGTCCGATCACCTCGCGCAGCTTCTTGACCGTGAGGTCCTCGGTCGCGGGATAGACGGGCGCGAAGTCGGCTGTCGCCGAGGCGCCGTTCAGGTCGTACGAGCGGACGTTGAACTCGTTGCGCCGAAGGTGCCCGCGGAGCCGGACGTGCGTGCCCGGCTTGAGCTTGTCGGCGAGCCACGCCTGGTTGAACCAGACGGCCGTGATCTGGCCGCTCTCGTCGGCGATCCGCGACTGGACGATCGCGAGCCGCCTCCGCGGCCGGCGAATGGTCGTCCGGACGACCTCGCCGGAGATCGCGACCTCGTGTTCGCCGGCCAGGAGGTCCGCGATCCGCACTTCTTCGGCGGCGGCCTCGTACCGGTGCGGGCGGTGTTCGAGCAGGTCGGCGATCGTGTGCAGGCCGAGCTTGCCCAGCCGCTTCGTGACCGCGGGACCGACACCGGAAAGCGCGTCGACGCTGCGCGAAAGCCGTTCTGGCCGCGGAAAGCCGCGCGGGCGGGGCCACGCCTGCGGCTCGGAGGTCTCGGAAAACGCCGTCGGTGCGATGCGGCCGAGTATAGGACCGCCCCCGGGCTAGCCCTCGGCCGCGACTTCCTTCGGCGCGTCCCTGCGCTCGACGAACGTGACTCCAAGGCGATCGATGCGCGCGCCCTCGATCTCGAGCACGTCGAAGCGAAGCCCGTCGTAGTCGACGGAGTCGCCCGGCTCGGCCGCACGGCCGAGGAGCCCGAAGACGAAGCCGCCCATCGAGTGGTAGTCCTCGATCGGGATGTGCGTCGCGAACTGCTCGTTGAAGTCGTCGATCGGGAACGTCCCGTCGATGCGGATCGTGTCGTCGTCGACTCGCTCGACCGATTCGTCCGGGAGGTCGAACTCGTCCTCGATCTCGCCCACGATCTCTTCGAGCAAATCCTCGAGCGTGACGATGCCCTCCATCGCGCCGTACTCGTCGAGGACGATCGCCATGTGCTGGTTTGTGCGGCGGAACTCGGTCAGCATCGCCGCGAGGTCCTTCGTCTCCGGGACGAAGTGACCCGGCCGGACGAGATCCGCGACAGCGACATTCGCGATCCCCCGGTCGACGAGCGCCGAAAAGAGGTCGCGCACGTGGAGGATGCCGAGGACGGTGTCGGGCGTCTCGCGGTAAACCGGGTAGCGCGTGTACGGGGAGTCGATCACGGCCGCAAGGCACTCCTCGGGCGGCAGGTCGACTGACAGCGCGACGACCTGGGGCCGCGGCACCATCACCGCCGAGACCTCCTTGTCCGCGAAGTCGAAGACCTTGTAGAGCATCTCCTGCTCCTGCTTCTCGATCTTCCCTTCCTGCGTCGAGCGCGAGAGCAGCATCTTCAGCTCGGCCTCCGAGTGCACGCCGCCACGCTCCTCGCCTGGCGGCTCGAGGCCGATGAGGCGAAGCACGCCGTCAGAGGATTTTTGGAGCGCCCAGATCAAGGGCTTGAACATGAAGAAGAAGGTGCGGACAGGGCCCGAGACGGTGAGCGCCGTCGTCTCCGGGTGGCCGAGGGCGATGCCCTTCGGAACCAGCTCACCGACGACGACGTGGAGGTAGGTGATCAGCAGGAACGCGAGGACGATCGCGATGATCGTGGAGGGGATCGGGTCGAAGATGTGGGCGAACACGGGCTCGCCCACGGCGCCGATGGCCAGGCTCGTGATCGTGACGCCGAGCTGCATGGCGGCGATGAAGCGGTTCGGATTGGAGGTGAGACGCAGGACGACCCGGGCGCGGCGGTTGCCCTGGTCGCGAAGCTCCGTGATGCGGGTGCGACGGGCGGTGACGAGGCCGTACTCCGCCGCCACGAAGAACGCGTTCAGCAGCAGGAGCGCCGCAACTGCGAGGAGCTCGAGAAAAACCGTCATGCCCCGCTCACCGGGGCCGCGGTACTAGGCGGATGGTCGTCGTCGTCCAACGGCGATCTCGTCGGAGTGTAGCCCAGGAATCGGCGCCCACACCCCCACCCTGGGAGGGGATGAGGTTCCACCCGCCACCCGCGGTGAGCGTATCGGGGAAGTGGTGAAGCGTCTGGGCCAGAAGTGTGACGATTCACTCCCCGCGGCGAACATGTGTTCGTATAATGGAGCCCATGGCTCCGGAGTACCGCGAAGAGCCGTGCCGCAGCGCGCTGAACCGCGTCAAGGGGATGATGTTCGACTGGTCGCTCAACCCGTACATGGGCTGCGTCCACCGCTGCACCTTCTGCTACGTCCGCGCCTTCGAGCGCCGTGCCGACCGGCCCTCGGACGACCGCTACGGCACGTCGATCCGCGTCAAGGTGAACGTCGCCGACGTCCTCCGCCGCGAGCTCGTGCGCCCATCCTGGGCCCGCGAGTGCGTCGCGATCGGCGCTGCCACAGACCCGTACCAGCCCGCTGAAGGTCGCTATCGGCTGACCCGCGCATGCATCGAGGCGCTCGGCGAGGCGCGCACGCCGTTCAGCATCATCACGCGCGGCCCGATGATCGTGCGAGACGTCGATGTCCTCGTCGATGCGGCCCGCCGCGCCAGCGTCTCGGTCACCTTCTCGATCCCAACCCTCGACGAGGACGTCTGGAGCAAGACCGAGCCGTCGACCGCCCACCCGCGCCAGCGACTGCGCGCAGTCGCGAGGCTCGTCGAAGCCGGGATCAAGACCGGCGTCGGCATGGCGCCCGTCCTACCTGGGATCTCCGATAGACGGTCCCAACTCGCGGAGATCGTGAGGGCCGCGCGGGAGGCCGGCGCCTGCGGTGTCTGGGCCAACCTCCTATTCCTGCGACCCGGGACGAGGGAGCACTTCCTCGACTGCCTCGCTCGCGACTGGCCGGAGGAGCTCGACCGGTACGAGCGCCTCTACGCCGGCCGGGCTTACCTCGGCTCCGAGCACACGAGCCCGATCCGCGCGACGGTCGCGGAGCTTGCGAGGGAGCATGGGATCAAGGACCGCCGGCGCGTCAGGGTCGAGCCCGAGCCCCCCACAATCGCGGAGCAGCTGGCGCTTGCCGTGTAGTGACTCCTCGCTAAAGGAGTGACGATCTCGTCGCCGCGTCTGGCGAGGTCGCGGGGCGGGCAGTTAGGGGGTCGTTCTAATCCTCGCCGTCCCAGTAGTCGAGCAACGGCCCTGGCCGAGCCAGCAGGATCTGCTCGCCCTTCGCGCTCCGCGCGCCGATCTTGCCGCTGTCGACTTGCTCCACGATTTCCGGCGCGATCATGGTCGAGAACATCAATACGCGGATCGGCGAGTCGGTCCGGTTGCTGACCTGGTGGGCACCGTCCTTGCCCCGGGGAAAGCAGACGACGTCACCCTCCCTCAGCGCCTGCTCGCCCTCGGGGGTGCGGAGCGTAGGTCCTCCGCGCAGGACGACGAGCCACTCCTCGTTCGCGTAGTGCAGGTGGTACGGGCAGAGCCGATTGCCCGGCTCGAGCTCGTACATGGTCCCACCGAGCAACTCCGCCCCGATGTGCTTGCCCACCCAGGCGTCCCTGCTGCGCCAGCCCTCACGCTCCTCCGTGCGGTCCCACTCCTCGCCGTGCAGGTTGAACACTTTCACCCCAAGTAGCGTAGGCGCTAGCGGCCGTACGTTTGCGGATCCTGCGGGCATCTCGAAGTGGCAACCGTCGTGTGGACGAACCTCCTCTTCATGCGGCCCGGCACGCGCGAGCACTTCCTCCGGCACCTCGCAGAGGACTGGCCCGAACTGCTGCCGCGCTACGACGAGCTGTACCGCGGCCGCGCCTATCTCCCGCCCACGGAGACGAAGCCAGTACGCGCGCGGGTCTCTGCCCTGGCCCGCGAGCTAGGCGTCTCCGACCGACGGATTCACCCGGCCGAGCCGGCCCCCGAGCCCGAGCAGCTTGCACTCGGGGTCTGACCGCCGGAATACAATCCTCGGGCCGTGCCCGAAACCGCCAACGCCGACGGCAAATCCGAGATCACCTGCCTGATCGTCGACGACCACGAGGTCGTGCGCGAAGGCCTCCGGCTGTCGCTCTCCCGCGCGCCGCACATCCGTGTCATCGGCGAGGCCTCCGACGGCGCGAGCGCGGTCGCCCTCGCCGAGCGACGCAGGCCCGACGTCGTGATCATGGACGTCCGCATGCCCGGCATGGACGGGCTCGAGGCGACGAAGCAGCTTAGCGAGAAGGTCCCTGACACGGCCGTCCTGATCTTCACCGCCTTCAGCGAGCGCAGCCTCCTCGGCCGCGGACTCGAGTCCGGGGCGAAGGGCTACATCCTCAAGGAGGCGCCGCACCAGACGCTGCTGCGGGCGATCGAGAAAGTCTTCGCCGGGGAGGGGTATGTCGACCCGGCGCTGATGCCCGCGTTCCTGCCCGGCAAGGGCGAGGACATGCTGACCGCGCGGGAGCGCGAGATCCTCCAGCTGCTCGCTGACGGCATGTCGAACGCCGACGTCGCGGCGAAGCTCTTCATCAGCCAGGAGACCGTCAAGAGCCACGTGCGGCACATCCTCACGAAGCTCGAGGCCGACACACGCACGCACGCGGTGGCTATTGCGCTTCGCGAAGCGATCATTGACTAAGGCGCCGCTTGCGGCGCCGTCTTCAGGACTCTCGGGCTTAGCCCGAGAGTCCGTCTGAAATGACCGGTCGATTCATACGACCACCCGCCAGAAACGCAACAAAGGGCCGCGTGCGGCGCCGTCTTCAGGACTCTTGGGCTTCGCCCGAGAGTCCGTCTGAAATGACCGGTCGATTCATGCGACCGCCCACCAGAAACGCAACAAGGGCCGCTTGCGGCGCCGTCCTCAGGAGTCTCGGGCTTCGCCCGAGAGTCCGTCTGAAATGACCGGTCGATTCATGCGACCGCCCACCAGAAGCGCAACAAGGGCGGGGTCACTCGTCGCGCTGGTCGTAGCCGGTGCGATCGTTGGAGTGATCGGGATTGCGCTCGAGCAGGACTGGCTGGTGCTGCTCGGCCTCGCGTTTGCGGTCACGGCCTCAGGCGCCATGCTGCTCTTCACCGAACGCCACCAGGACGAGTGGATGGAAGAGGAGGTGCAGCGGCTCGAGACTGAGCACGCGCGGCTCTCCGACCAGCTGATCACGGCCGAGCAGGAGGAGCGGCGCCGGCTGGCGCTCTTCCTCCACGACGGGCCGGTCCAATCGATGTCGGGCATCGCGCTCATGCTCGACGGCGTCATCGACGCGGTCGAGGAGGACCGGACCGACGAGGCGAAGCAGGTGCTCGGGTCGGCGCTCGAGAAGCAGCGGCAGACGATCCGTTCCCTGCGCGACCTCTCGTTCGAGCTGGAGCCGGTCGTGCTGCGCGACCAGGGCTTCGGGCCGGCCGTGAGCGCTCTTGCCCAGCAGCTCGGCATGTCGAACAGCATCCAGATCGACCTCGAGGTCGACGCGGCCGAAGGCCTGACCGAGCACGCCCAGGTGGCGATCTTCCAGATCATTCGCGAGGCGCTGCACCACGCGATCAGGCGCGGGCCGCCGACACGCATCTCGGTTCGTGTCGCAGAGGCCTCGAGCAACATCGAGGCCGTGATCTCAGACGACGCGCCCGGTGAGCGACGCCGCGCGAGCTACGAGGAGCTCGCCGAACGCGCGCGCTCGCTCAACGGACGCATGAGCGTCGACTCGGGGAAGGACGGCGGGACCGTCGTCCGCGTCCTCTTTCCGCCCTACAGAGTGCGTCGATAGACTCGCCGCGCATGGCCGCCCAGTCCGGACATTGCCTGTTCGTCTCCAAGCCGACCGGTTACGAGCTCGTCAACCGCGAGGGCGAGCCGCCGCCCGTGGGCGCGACCGTCGAGCTGGACGGCCAGGGGAGCTGGGTCGTGAACCGGATCGCCCAGTCGCCGCTCCCGCAGGACCGCAGGCCGTGCGCGTACCTGTTGCCGGCTACGCGCTGAGCGCTTCCTCGGCGGCGAGCCGCCCGAAGACGAGGGCCGCGGCAAGCCCGCTCGAGTAGCCGCCGGTCGCAAGCCCGCCCGCGTCAGCTCCCGCCGCGAACAGGCCCTCGGCGCCCACGACCCGTCCGCGTATGTCGACCTGGATGCCGCCGAGCGTCTGTGTGACGGTCGCCTGCACGAGCACGGAGGTGTACGGCGCCTCTTCGCGCACGACCGCGCCGGCTGCGCGTGCCTGCTCGATCATGTCGGCGACGGTCCGCTCGCGCACACGCTCGCCGAGGCGATCCTCGTGGACCCGGTACCACGCGCGCCCGCCGGGCCAGCGCGCGATCGCCTGGACGAGGTTCGTCTCCGACCACGACACCTCGCCCTCGAAGCGTTGCGTGCCGTCCTCCGAGACGATCTCGGCGAACTGACCGTAAAGTTGTGACAGCGGGACGAACTCCGCCTCGTCGATCGGGATCCCGGCGGGCATCGCGCGCCCGTAGAACTCGTCGAGCACACCGGCAGGCCCACCGCCTCGCTCGAGCGCATGGTCGAGGCCGTCGCCCTCGCTCCACGGGTTGCCGCGGATGGGCAGGCCGAGGTGCCGCGCCAGCCGCACGTGGAAGCCTCCTGTGCACAAGATGCGCGGCTCCTGTGACGGGGTCAGACCCTGCTCCAAGAGGCGTACGGAATCGTCACCGATCTCGCGCAGCAGGGCGTCGGTCAGGCCGCGCGTGTCGAAGCGCTTGCCGATCGTGCGCGGGTTCCCCGTCTCGTGCTCGAGCACAGGCGCACCGACCGACTCCAACCAATCGATCGCCTCGTCGAGCTGCTCCACGACCACCTGCTGGAGCGCCGGATCTCCGCCGGGGCACTCGGCGCGGAACCCATCGAGCGTCCGATGGCGCCAGATGACGCCGCTCGACAAGAGCATCGAGCCGCCGGCGCGGTCGCCCTTCTCGAGCACGAGCGGCTCCGCGCCGAGCTCACGCGCGCGCGCCGCAGCGGCCAGACCGGCCATACCCGCGCCGGCAATAACGAGATCCCCTATTTCAGCGCGAACGTCGGCTTTTGCTCGACGTACTCGATCTTCACGTGCTCCGGCCCCCAGACGAAGACCGCGAGGGTGTTCGCCGCGTCGACGACGTTCGCGACGTCCATCCCGGCCCGCTTCGCCTCCTCGAGCGTCTCGTCCGCGGACTCGACCAGAACCGCGAGGTGGTTGAGCAGCGGCCGCTCGGGATCGCCAGGCTCACCACGGTGGAACTCGACGAACGCGCCGCCGACCTCCACGCGCGTCTCGGCCTCGGGCGCAAAGCCGAACTCCTTGTACTTCGCAGCCGTCTCTTCGGGGCTCGCGGAGAAGAGCGCGACGTGGTCGAGGTCGTAGTCGACATCCGTATCCGCCTCGACGAGCCCGAGGCGCAACCCCTCGGCGACGTCGAAGTAGGCGCCGCCGTTCTCGCGCGACACGTCGACGCCTTCAAGGCCGCCGAGAGCCGCCTCCAGATCGTTCACCCGCAACGCGATGTGCTTCAAGGCACCGCGCTCGCGCGGGCCTTCGGCGTCGAACAGCGTCAGCTTGCCGCGACGCGCGTTCGTGCCGACGAGCGTGAACTTGTCCGTCTTCTCGATCACGTGCATCGTGAGCCTTTCGGTCACGAAGTCAGTGATCGGATCGCGGTCGGCGACCCAGAGCGCGACGTGGTCGAGAATGTTGGGCCTCATCCCGGTTTTCACCCTACCTACCCACTACGGAACGAGGCCCAGACCCGGTTTATTTCTTCCGATTGACCGCAGCAAGGAGCTGCCGCTTGTTCATCTTCGAGCGGCCCTTGATGTTCAGGCGCTTTGCCTGGTTGTAGAGCTGCTCCTTCGTCTGGCCCTTCGCGCCGGAACGAGAGCGCAACCCGCCGCGCCGGCTCGACGACATGTCGCGCGTCGAGGAGCGTGAGCTCGTCCGCGACTCGCCGGATCGCGCGCGCTCCTTGTTGACCGTCCTCGCGGCGATCTCCTTGGCGCGCTTGGTCGAGGCGCCGCGCTTCTTCGCGCCGTCCTTGACGTGCTGGTACTGACGTTCGCGTTTGTTGCTCCAGGCTTGCTGAGGCATTACAGACCCCCTGTTATCGCTTGCCCAGGAGGCATGCCCGAACGAGCGGTTTCTATTCCAAGGGTGGGTTCTGGACGTTGTGCTCGCTCGCGTACTCGTCCGTGAGCTTGTTCACGACGTCCGCGCCGTCACCGTACGCGTAGTTGATCTTGACGAACGGCTCCCACTTCTCCGGGAGCGCATCCTCGGGGAAGATCGCCTCGACGGGGCACTCCGGTTCGCATGCGCCGCAGTTCGATGCACTCCTCGGGATCGATGATCAGGATCCGCTCGAACTCGTGGATGCAGTCGACCGGGCACACGTCCACACAGGACAGGTCTTTGATGTCGATGCACGGCTCGGCGATGATGTAGGTCATCGGGGCGGGTCAGTCTACCGGGGCCAGAAGCCGGTCGATCAGTTCCCGTGCCTGGGCGTCGAGGGCCGATTTCGCAACCACCTGATCGAAGCCAGCCTCGTTCGCCCGACGCAGTCCCGCCGTGTCCTTGTGGTTCGTGAAGCCGAGCAGCGGCACGTCCGGATACTCGTCCGCGACGTCGTACGGATCGAGGCGAGCGACGTCGGCGACGACGAGATCCGGTGGATCTGCGCTGTCGCTCGTCACGAGGTGGTGGCCCGCGAGCGAGGCTTCGAGCTTGCCCCGGATGAAGAGATCCACCCCGGCCAACAGGATCGTCGCCACGGCGGCCCGAGGGTAGCACTCTGTTACCGTCGGAACCAGCATGGATTTCGTGACCGTCGCCCAGGTCGCCGACATCGGGCCTGGAACCGTGTCCGCGGTCACGGCCGGCGACGTCGAGATCGCGCTCGTCAACCTCGACGGCGAGTTCTACGCGCTCCAGGGACACTGCCTTCACCTGCGGGGCCCGCTCGGCGAGGGTGTGCTCGACGCGAACCACTACCTGACCTGCCCGTGGCACGGCTGGAAGTACGACCCGACGACCGGCAAGAACGATTTCGACCACGCGATTCAGGCTCAGACCTACGAGGTGAAGGTCGAGGACGGAGAGGTCAAGGTCGGTCTCGACTGATCTGGACCGCGGGCTCGACCTCGCGCGGCGGGGCGAGTACTTCGCCGCGCACGAGGCGCTCGAGGATGCCTGGCGCGCCTCGGAGCCCGAGGAGAAAGACTTCTTCCAGGGGCTCGTGCATGTCGTGGTCGCGTGGTACCAGGCCGGGCGTGGGAATCGGACCGGGTTCGAGCGGCAACTCGAGAAGGCGGAGCGCCGGCTCGGGCCGTTCGCGCCGACCCACCGCGGGGTCGATGTCGACGGTTTCCTGCGCCAGGTCGCCGCGGCTCGCGCAGCGGGCTCGCTCGACCCGCCGCCGCTAGACCTCCCCTAGGCCGACATCGTTGAGCAGGCGGTTCAGGAACACGTTCAGCCACCAGTCCTTGTGGAAGAAGAGGAGCAGACCCAACGCGACGAGCGTCACGCCGCCGGCGATCCGGATTGCGACATAGTGGTCACGCAGCCAGCGGAACGCGCCCATCGCCTGCGTGAATCCAACCGCGGCGAGCAGAAACGCGAGCCCGAGCCCCGCTGAGTAGACGGCGAGCAGGACAGCTCCCTTCAGCACCGAGCTCGTCGTCGCGAGCGCAAGGATCGAGGCGAGCACCGCGCCGATGCACGGCGCGGCGCAGATCGCGAACGCGCCGCCGAGCAGGATGCTCGAGTTCCGCCGGCGCGCTCCCGACAGCAGACCCGGGGCGAGTAGCCGCTCCGGCCAGGGCAAGAGCCCGATGAAGGTGAGGCCGATGACGATGAGGATCAGGCCGGCGAGCTCGAGCTGCCGATCCGACGGGAGCACGCCGCCGATCGCGGCCGCTGCGATTCCGAGAACGACGAAGACGACCGTGAAGCCGAGGATGAACGGAAGGCTCGCGAGTGCGACGCGCCGCGCAGCTCCAGGAGTCCCAAGCCGGTCGGCCTCGACCGCGGACACGGCCGACAGGTAGCCCGGCACGAGCGGGAGGACGCAGGGCGTGATGATCGAGATGACGCCCGCGAGGAAGGCTGCGGGTATCTGGCTGACGACGGCTCAGCCCTCGTCGAAGCGCGCGAGCTCTTCGTCGACGCGCCGCTCGAGCGCGGGGCTAAGCGGAGCGGCCGGGGGCTCGGGCTCACGCGTGTGGCTCCAGCGCCACGCGAGCAGGCCGAGGACGATCGCACCGCCCAGAAGCCCGACGAACGGCAGGAGCCAGGCGAGCAGGTTGAAGCCTTTCTTCGGCGGCGCGGCGAGGATCTGGGGCCCATACTCGGCGACGAGGCGGTCCGTGATCTCGTTCTTCGAGTCGCCCGCAGCGATCCGTGCGGAGATGAATGCCTCGATCTGCCGAGCCGCCGGCGAGCTCGACTGGTCGAGCGTCGTGTTGCACACCGGGCACATCACCTCGCCCTCGAGGTCGGCCAGCGTGGGCCGGTTGCCCTCGGGCTTGGCCGCCAGCGCGCGCAGGTGGCCGTAGTACTTCTTGGCGATCGTCTGCTTGATCTGGCTCTTCTTGTAGCCGTCGCCGATCATCTCGTTGATCTGGTGGATCGCCGCAGGCGTGTAGGAGACCGAGCTCGCTTCGGCGAGCGTCGTCTGGCAGTCGTCGCAGTAGATCTCCTCCTGGACCTCGAGCGACGTCGGGTGGTCCTCGCTCGCCCCGGCCACCGGCACCGCAACCAGCGCGAGCAGCGCGACCGCGAGCGCCGTCCGTCTCATGCCCCGAGCGCCTTCTGGATTGCGCTGTCGAGCTCCTCGGAGCGCGCCTCGCCGAAGATGTAGCCGGTCACCTGCCAGTTCGGCGAGATCACGAACGTTCGCGGAATCGGCAGGCCGCCGTACTTCCCGAGCACGCTCCGGTCCGGATCGCGGACGTTCGGGTACGTGACGCCATAGCGGCTGAGGAAGCGACCCGCGTCCGCCGAGTAGTCCGCAGTGTCGACGCCGACGAACGCAACACGGTTGCCGTAGCGCTCGAACGCCTGCTGGAACCGGGGCGCCTCGCTCTTGCACGGCACGCACCACGAGGCCCAGAAGTTGACGACCACGACCTTGCCCTTGAGCGACGAGAGCTGCAGCTTGCCGTCGCCGTTCAGTCGGTTGAGGTGGAAGTCGACCGGCCTCGTGACGTGGCCCTTCGAGAACGAGCTGGCGACGTTCGTGCGGTCGTTCTGCACGACCTTCCAGACGAGCAGGACGAGCAGCGCCCCCACGAGTCCGACCGACCCGATCTGACCCGCGAGCTTGAGCTTCTTCATCAGGCCGAGACGATGAACACCGTCGCCCCAATGTCGACGGCGTTGAACAGCCATTCGGCGTCCGGGATGTACATCCGGATGCAACCGTGCGAGACCGAGTAGCCGATCGAGGCCGGGTTCGGCGTCCCGTGGATCCCGACGCCCGGCGCGGACAGGCCCATCCAGCGCGTCCCAAGCGGGTTGCTCGGGCCCGGCGGGATCGGCTTTTGGCCCTTTGCCCAGCGCGAGTTCGGCGGATACCACCAGGGGTTACGCCACTTCACGAGGAGATCGAAGCGGCCGAGGGGCGTCGGGTAGACCGACTGGCCGGTCGCGACGCGGAACGTGCGCCGCAGGTGGTCGTAGCGATACAGGAAGAGCTGGTTCGAGCTGCGGCGGATCACGATCACGGAGCGGAACGCGCTGCGCTTCGCCTCCGCGGGCTGCGTGCTGTGACGGATCTTGATGCGGACGCGGCTCGTGGCGCGCAGCCTCTGCACGATCGCCGTCGTCAGCGCAAGGCGCTTCACGACGAGTCCCGGCCGGTCCGGGACGATGACCGGCTTGAGGCGGCGCAGGAAGACCTGGGCGTTCGCCGGCTTGCGGTAGAAGCGCTTCGCCACCTGCAGGACATACGCGCGGACGACGTTGCCGTCGATCAGGACCGGCAGCGTGATCGCGCCGCCCGGCGGAGCCGTCCTCGCGCGGGCAAGCGCCTCGTCGAAGTGCGCGCTCGCGCCGAGCGCTTCCGGCGGCGGAGCGAGCCGGTGCTTGCGATCGAGGACGAGCGGGAGCGGCACCTCGAACTGCTCGCGGATGAGAGCGCCGGCCTCGTCGACGGTCATGCCGCCGACCGGGATCCCGGAGATCGTGACGCCGGGCGCGATCAGCGTCGGCAGCGGCGTCGTCGTCGTGGTGCCCGTCGAGGTCGTCCCCGTCGTGGTCAGGAAGCCTGCGGCGCCCACGCCGCCGGCGAGGACGACCGAGGTGAGCGCACCCGCCGCAGCGCAGGCGATCGCCAAAACGGCGTAGCCGAGGCGTTTCACGCCTTGGAGTGTAGCCCGCTACTCGGGGAAGATACGCGGATCATCCGTGATCACTCCATCGACGCCGAGCTCGTCGAGGCGATCGACGATGTCGCGCGCGTTCACCGTCCACGCGAAGACAGCCACTCCGAGGTCGTGGCACCGCTTGACCGTGGGGCGGGTCACGATCCTGTGGTTGAGCGTCAGAGCGGATGCTCCGACCTCGTCGACGAGCTTCGGCACGCGCGCGGGCAGCGCCAGGCGCATCGCCCACTGCACAGGGCCGGTGACGTGGATGAACGTGCGGTGGCCGCCCAGGTAGACGCGGCCGCGCGGGTACGTCCGACTTCGGGCGAGGCTCGGCTCTAGGCGGCGCAGGTTCTGGAGCGTGGCCACATTGCTCGTGCTGGCAATCGCGCGTTCGACGAGCCCGTGTGCGCGGAGCGCCTCGACGAGCTCACGCTCGCGGCCGGCGAATTTCACGTCGGCGAGGATCCCCGTTGTCGGCCCGTTCTCGGCGAGGAACGCGAGCATGTCGTCCAGTGCCACGGGCTCGCCCGTGAGCTCGCGGCGCGAGTGGCTGAGGACGAGCTTCGGGTTCGAGCCCCCGAAGACGTCCAGCTCGACGAGGTCGACTCCGTGGACGAGCGCGGCCTCGGCGGCCTCGATCGTGTTCGCCGGCGCGAGCGCAGCAGCACCGCGATGCCCGATCCTGAGCAGCGGTCCGTCCCCTCTCAGCAGTCTCACGGCGCAGTCGGAAGCGGGAACTCGTCTAAGCGGCCGCCCCGGGCCGCGAACTCGAGAATCATCCGATCCGTGATCCACTCGACGGGCGCGCGATCGTCCGTCCACGGGTCCGACGACGGAGCTGCGACCCGCAGGTCGCGGGCAAGCAGGTCGGTCAGCGAGCGCAGCCGAGAGGGCCCCCGGCCGAGGCGCCGCACGAGCACGGATCGCGGTTCGGGCCGGTCGAGGCCGATCACGAACTGGTTGAACCGGAGCGCCTGCCACGTGAGAACGAGCGGGAACTCCGTCGCCAGCGTCCCGGAAACGCCCTCCGCGAGCCTGTGGTCGTTCGGCGTCGAGCCGACGTTCAGGATGATCGCGCCGCCCGGGGCGAGACGCGACCGGGCCAGGCGGAAGAACTCCTGCGTCGCGAGGTAGAAGGGAACGTAGGGCGGCTGGAAGGCGTCGACGACGATCAGGTCGTACCGGTTGTGTGTCCGACGCAGGAACGGCCGCGCGTCGGCCGTGATCACGTGCAGCCGGGGGTTCTCGTCGAGGCCGAAATAGCGGCGGCCGACCGCGGTCACATCGGGATCGAGCTCGACCCCGTCGATGCGCGCCTGCGGGTAGAAGACGCGCATCGCCCGAGCCGTCGTGCCGCCCGCGTTGCCGAGGATCGCTACGCGCCGCAGGGGACGTCCGAGGAGCGGCGGGACCGCAAGGTACGTGTCCCACTCGCCGCCGGTGAGAACACTGTTCGGCCGCCACAGCGAATGGACCGCCAGGCCCTCGTTCAGATAGAGCCGGCGGACGCCGTGCAGCTCGGTGACGTGGATGAACTGGTAGCGCGATTCGTGCTCGTAGATCAGGCCCGGCTCCGCGCGGACCGCGCCGGCCGGGATCGCGATCAGCGCGCCGACTCCCGCCGCGACGAGGAGCCACCGCCGCCCGAGCAGCGCCGCCCCCGAGAGCGCCACGAGCAGCGCCGCCCCAAGAAGCGTCCGCCGCGTCCCAATCGACGGGATGAGCACGAGCGCCGCCAGGAACGTACCGAGCAGGCTGCCGACGGTGGACAGTGCGTACAGGCGCCCTGCGACCGAGCCCGCGTCGCGCACGTCTTCGATCGCAAGCCGGACGGCGAACGGCGCGACCATCCCGAGCAGGGTCAGGGCAGGTGCGAAGAGCGCGAGCACCGCGAAGAACGACCCGATCGCCGCACCGGCCGAGACCTGGTCGAGCCCTTTCACGGAGACGTCCAGGAAGGGGCCTGCCGCAAACGGGATGATCGCAATCAGAACCGCCGCGACGACGACGATCCGCCCCAGTACGCGGGGGCTCGGGTGCCGGTCCGCGATCTTCCCGCCGACCCAGTAGCCGACCGAGAGCGAGGCGAGCACGAGGCCGATGACGTTCGCCCAGACGATCGTCGAGCTCCCGTAGTACGGGGCCAGGAGGCGCGCGGCGCCGATCTCGGTCGCAAGCGCCGCGGCGCCGGTGCAGAAGACGAGCGCGTAGAGAGCGACCGACAGGGCTCGTCCCTGGACGGCCTCGGCCCCGTGCTCTTTCGCGACGACGGCTTCAGCCACGTTTAGGTCCTCCGGATGACGACCACGGCGTAATCGTCATCGGGCTCACCGGCGAACGCGCGCGCGTCGGCGACCACCTGCTCCGCGAGCGCCTGCGCCGAGAGCCGGCGCCCGTCCGTCAGCGCGCGGTGGAGGCGCTCCTCCCCGTACACGTCGCCGCCGCGCCGCGCCTCGACGAGGCCGTCGGTGAAGAGGCAGAGCGCCGCACCCCGCTCGAGCGCCGCATGGGCGGTCTCGTAGCGCTGGTCCGCCTCGATGCCGAGCGCCAGCCCGCGCGGGGCGAGCAGGTCGATCGAGCCGTCGGCGGCGAGAACGCGGATCGGCGGATGCCCGGCGCTCGCTGCGGACACCGCGCCCGTGCCCGGATCGACCGTCACGCATGCCATCGTCACGAAGTTCCCGCCCGACAGCTCGCCGAGCGCGACCTCGTTCGCTTGGGCAAGGAGCGCGGCTGGGTCGGGGTACAGGCGGACGAGTGAGCGGAACACGAACTTCGCGAGCGCCATGTCCGCAGTAGCGGCGATTCCGTGGCCGCTGACGTCGCCGAGCACGACTGCGAGCTCGCCGTCGGGAAGCGTCAGGAAGTCGTAGACGTCGCCCCCGACCTCGACGTGGGCCGACGACTCATAGACCGCGCCGACCTCGAGCCCTTCGACCTCGGGCAGTCCACGCGGGAGCAGCGAGCGCTGCATCGTGTCGGCGAAGTCCTTCCGCTCCTGCGTCAGGCGCGCGTTGTCGATCGCGAGCGCGGCCTGGCCGGCGACGAAGACCGCGGTCTCGACTGCCTCTTCGCCGAGCTGCCGCGAGGGGTCGATCGAGACGACTGTCAGCATCGCCAGCAGCTCAGCCGAAGTCGCGATCGGAACGACGAGGGCGCTCGCACCCTGTTCGAGAAACGGGACGAGCAGCTCGAACGGCGCGCCGAGGCGACGCGCTGTCGGCGGGTCGAGCATGAGCGGCTCGGTGGGCAGCTCCTCGACCACCCGCTCGCGCTCGAGCAGCGGGCGCAACGGCTCCAGGCGCGGATCGGCAACGTACGGCGCGCGTGGGACGAGCAGCTCTCCGCGCGGGTCGAGCACGCGAATCACGGCGGCATCGGCGTCGAGCAGCTCGACCGCCGCAGTCGTCACCGAGTCGAGCGTCGCGTCGAGCGAGAGGCTCTGTGTGAAGGAGCGCGAGATCTCGTACAGCGCCCGCAGCCGCTTCGCAGATTTCCGCTCGGCCGCAATCGTCTCCTGGAGCTCGGTGGCCTGGCGCTCCGTCCGCTCGTGGAGCTCCGCGTTCTGCGCAGCCACGGCCAGCTGGGCGGCCAGCGCCGACAGGAGCGCCGCCTCGTTCGGCGCCAGGTCCCGCCCGCGCGGCAGGTAGACGGCGAGCAGGCCGACGAGCTCCTCGCGGGCGACGAGCGGGACGGCGAGCGCGGCGTCGATCCTGGCAGCCGACACAGCCGCACGCACCGGAGCCAGCCGCATGTCGGCCTGGGCGTCCGCAACGTGAAGCACGCCTTGCGCGCGCAGCGGCCCAAACGAGACCTCGAGCAGGCGCTCGGCGACGGCGAGCTCCGCATCCGCGCCGGAGCCTGCCTCCGGGCGGAGCCTGTGCGCGTCTCCGAGATAGATCGCGACGCGGTCCGCGCGCAGCAGCTCGGAGACGCGCGCGACGGCTGTCTCCAGTGTGTGCGCGAGCGAGAGCTTGGCGATCGCCTGGCCGAGCAGCGCGAGCAGGGCCTCGGAGCGCTCGAGCTCGAGCGACGTCGTCCGTGCGCGCTCGCCGGCCCGTAACGCCTGCCCAGCGCGGACGGCGAAGGTACCGAGCCGGTCCAGGTCCGGCTGTGATGGCGAGCTCTCCGGCCCGAAGACGAGCTGGAGCACGCCGAGCGGAGGCTGTCCCAGCGTCAGCGTCGCGACGGTCCGGCCCTTGACCGCCTCGATCCGGACGCGCTCGTGCTCGAGTGGCGTGGGCAGAACGTCGTCGAGCGCGTCGAGCCTGCCTGTGGAAGCGAGCGACTCGAGCTCACCGTCCTCGGCGACCTGCCAGAGCCGCGCCCCTTCCGCCGAGGACGCCCGCGCCGCGATCCGCACGACCTCGTCGGGCCCGCGGGCCTCGTCGAGCCCGGCACCGAGGGCGTCACCGGCGAGCGCCAGGCCGTCGGCCGAACGGGAACCACCAACGCCGTTCCCCGCACCGAACGCACGCAGGACGAGACCGAGCTGGGCGGCCGCGACCCGTGCGGCAGCAGCCTCGCTTGCGTCGAACTCGCGTCCCGTCCGCAGCAGCTCGATGCTCCCGAGCGGGACGCCGTCGGCCCGGACCGGGAGCAGGAGCGCGCCGCCGGCGCGAGCGCGGCGGGCGGCTCTCTGCACAGCCCCGGGCAGCTCGTCCGCAACCGCCGCCTGGGCGGGAAGCTCGTCCAGCGGGAACGTCGACCCGGCCAGCTCCGCCGCGAGCGCCTCGGACCGGCACGCCACGGAGAGCACCGGCAAACGGCCCTCGCCGTCGGCGACGCGGATCGCGGCCGCGTCCGCACCGGTCACCTCGCAAGCCGCGTCCGCGATCGCCTGAAGCGCCTCGCGGAGCCCCTGCTCGCCCGCGGCGCGCAGCCCCGCAGCCGCGAGTGCATCGAGCGCGTGGTCGGAGATCTCGTCCATTTCCCTGAAAAGTATTCCTGCTCTCCTCGATCGGCCGGCCCGCGCGTTTATGCTCTCCTGCATGGCCCAGCCGGCTCGCCGCCCGGAACAGGTCGACGAAGCGCTGGAGCTTGATCCGGCTGCTGTTCAGCGCGCGTACCAACTGCATCGAGCCCGCCGCCGCATTCATCGCAACCGGCGTCGCGAGACGAAGCGCGCGAAGCTCCGGTTCTGGCTCGTGCTCCTCGCCCTCGTCGCGGCCAGCGTCTACCTGAGCATCGTCATCTGGCACCAGGTCCAGCGGACGTTCGGTCTGTAGATACTTCGCCCGTGGAGCCTTCCGAGCCCTACCCGCCCGAAAGCCCGTCTCGCACCGACCGCGGACGCGACCCGCTGCTGCTCCTGCCCGGCGGAATCTGGGCGATGGGCGAGCGCGTCACCGCCCTCTCCGGGTTCGTGTTGATGCTGTCCTCGTTCATGGGCTGGTACGCCGGCTCGGGGGAGGGGCCGACGATCGCGGTCATCGGCTGGCACACGGGCGTGATCGGCAAGCTCGTCTTCCTGCTCGGGCTCGCGGTCGTTGTGCTCGTCGTTCTCCGCGAGCTCGGGATCGAGCTGCCGGCGACGGTTCCCGAGAGCCTCGTGATCATCGTCCTCGGGTCACTGTCCACGGTCCTCGTCCTCATTCGCGTGATCTCCGTCCCCGACCAGTTCTTCCCCTTCGACGGCCGCGGGATCGGGATCTGGATCGCTCTCATCGCGGCCGTGGGGCTGATCGTCGGCGGGCTTCTACGAGCAGGCGAAGAGCTGTAGCGAGCCCCAGGCCGAGCGCGGCGCCGCCGATCACGTCCAGGGGGTAGTGGACGCCGACATAGACGCGCGAGATCGCGATCAGCGCGGCAAGGGCGTACAGGACGACCGGCGACAACGGCGTCAGCCAGGCGAGCGTGGCTGCGCACGCGAAGCTCGTCGCCGCGTGGCCGGATGGGAAGCTGGGGCTGCCCGGCACGTGGACGAGCGGGTGCGGCTCGGGGAAGCGAAGCGGTGGGCGCTCGCGGCCGATCGCATGTCGCAGCAAGGCCGAGGACACGCTCGCGAGCACGTCGGCGAGCGCGACGTAGAGAAAGATCGCGGGCCTCCTCCAGTAGAGCGCCGCGAGCGCCGCGATCAGAAGCCAGATCGCGCCTTGGCCCCCGATGCGCGAAAGTGCGACGAAGACGTCGTCGAGCACACTGACGCGGTGGTGAACAACCCAGCGCTCGAGTCGGGTGTCGAGATCAGAGATCGGAGATCAGGCGGGAACGAGCTGCTTCGTCGACTCGATCAGCTGCTGCGGGTTGAACGGCTTGCCGATGAAGCCCTGCGCCCCGCGCGACGCAGCCGTGCGCAGCGAGTCCTCATCGACCTTGCCGCTGAACATGATCACGGGGATCGAGCCCACGCCGTGTCGCTCGTGGACACGTCGCAGCATCTCCCAGCCGTCGACCTGGGGCATCATCACGTCGAGCAGGATCAGATCCGGTGGCTCGGCCTCGAGGGCGGCAAGCCCTTCCTCCGCACTCGCGGCCTCGCGCACGGAGTAGCCCTCCATCTCGAGGTTCACTCGGACGAACTCGCGGAGGCGATCGTCGTCGTCGACGATCAGGATCAGGCGCCTGCCTTCACCGCGCCTCGGTGCGGTCGAGCCGCCGCGCTCGAGGAACTGGTCGAGATCCGCGCGCCGATAGCGGCGGTGTCCCCCGGGGGTGTAGAAGGCGGGCAGCCGGCCGGTGTCCGACCACTTGCGAATCGTGCTCTGCGCCATTCCGAGGTACTTCGCGGCCTGGCCGAGCGTGAGCCAATCGGGCTCATCGGCGGGCACAGGTGTTCGGGCGGCGGTGTCGCGGGGTTCGGCCATGACGGGAAACTTAGTAAATTCTACCCTTTCCTAGCTAGCGCGTTGCCAAACTAGGGTGGAGTCGTGACGGTCACTGTCACCGTCTGGACGCTCTGAGTCCCGGGCTCGAGCGTGCGCACCGAGGTCTCGGTGCCGGAAGGCGCGGAGCTGTCGTCGAGCGCCTGCCCGAGCGCGACGCCGATTGCGAGCACGACCGCGAGCGCCAGCGCACGCAGCACCCACGGCCCGACGCGCCGGCGACGCCTCCGCGGGTGTCGGCTCATGGGGCGTAGTCGACGGCGCCGCGGGCGTAGAGGTGGAACGCTGCGTCCTCCACGAGCCCGAGCTGAACGGCGCCCGCCAGGGGCGGTAGAACTTCGAGCAGCCACCGGTCAGCCTCGCCGTAGGCAGCCGCGAGCTCGGCGAGCGTGAACGTCTGGCCGACCCTGCGATTGAGCTCGTCGATCACCACTTCGACCTGCGCGAGCAGGCGCTGGAAGGTCGCCCGGTCGGCTGCATGCTCGTTGAGGCGGCGGTAGCCGTCCTCCCACTGGAGGCGAGCGTTCTGGACGGCGACTGCACTCATGGCGGCCCGATCATAGGGACGCGTCTGTGCTTTCCATGCAACACCTTTCCGGCCAGAGGGGGACGATCTCGTCCGCGATCCGCTCGCCGAGCTCGTACCCGGGGCGCGCCATGGCGAACGCAACGTGCGCGTGCAGGCACTTCAGCTGCTTCGGATTGCGCGAGCCGCCGATCCCGAGCTCGAGCGACGCTCCATGGTCGCTGCCGGTCCGGCCGCGGGCAAGCTCCGTGCGGACTCGGCGCTGCTCTTCGGCGGCGCGGACGAGGCTGGCGGCGAGGTCCGGCTCCTGTTGCGCTCGCTCGGACCAGCGCTCCACGCCTCCGGCCGCCTCGAGCCGGGAGATTGCTGCGACCAGGTGCCGGCAGGTGACGTAGTACGTGGTCGGGAACGGCTCGCCGGAGTCGTCGTATGGTGACTGCTCCGTCACCGCCGGCCGGCCGAATGGACAGCGCACCACAACGCGCGCAAAGGCGCGCGGCCGCCGTCCGAGCTGCTTCGCGACGAGCTCGCGATCCCGCTCCATGCCGCCGAGATTAGTGACGCGATCGAGGCTTCGCCTCTTCGCTTCACGGGGAAACCCCTGGTTCCCCCGTGTGCCCCCTCCTTTCGAGCGGCCGGCCGGCTTCAATCGTTTCAGGCGCCGGCCAGTGTCCAGCCGATCCGATTCGTCTCCTCTCCGACATGAGCCTCCCACCGGGCGAAGCCCGGCTCCGGCGGCACATGTAGCTGATCTCCGAAAGCGCCTGGAAGCGAGGCTTGCTAGTGGTCGTCGTTGGTCTGGTGAGAGCGACGCCACGCGCGGATGCCCTTGACGATGTACAAGTGCTCACCGGGCTCGACGTACCCGAGCCGCCGTGCCTCACGCGTCACAGCCTGGGCCGTGTCCGACTCCGCGAGCCGACGCTCGAGCCGGAGCTTCTGTTCGCGCAGCTGGCGCACCTCGGCGGAATGCTCCTTGACCGCCTCGCGCGTCGAGAGGTAGCTCCGTAGCGGCTGCCAGTAGAGGAACGCGATGAAGGCGAGCGTCCCCACGCCGAGCCAGCGCAGCAAGAATCGTCTGCGCGGGACACGTTTCTTCGAGCGACGCGCCATCTCGACCGTGTCTTTCGCGACCCACGATCGGCGTCCTTCGAAGGGAGGAGTTCGACACCCAGAGGTGTCGTCGTCACTCCTAGTAGCCCTCCGACCATTGAGTAGCGCTCCGACCATTGCCAGAGGAACCCGATCAAGTCCTCGAGCGCCAATCCGCGCTCGGTATATCTCCCTCTCCCATCAGTCTCCTCAGACATGACGTAGCTGACGACTTCGGAGAGCTCGTCCATCTCAGCGTCGGGGACCACGTGGCCCTCCGCGATCGCCTCCACGACTCTCCTGAGGTGTGGAGCTCGCTGTTCCACAACCTCCTTCCCCAGAATGATCTGCTCATTCGTGAGTCGTTTGCGTTCAGGATGAAGAGTCACTGACGGCCAGCCTAGAGCCGGAGCCGGGCTTTGCCCGGCGGGAGGCCAGACAACGTCGGACACTGCGAGGTGAGAAGAAGGGGGCACACGGGGGAAACATGGTTTCCCCCGTGAAGCGCGCGCAGCGAAGCTGCGCTACGCGATTTCGACCTTGATCACGTCCGTTGTGCCGGGCAGGTTGACCGCGGTGCCCGCCGTGATCACGACGAGGTCTCCTTCGGCCACGTAGCCGCCCGCCCGAGCCGCCTCGAGCGATTTCGACCACAAGTCCTCCACGTCGGAGGCCTCCTCGATGAGCGTCGGCGTCACGCCCCATTCGATCGCCGTCTGCCGGACCGCATAGTCGTGGTGCGAGAGCGCGAGGACCAGCCGGCGCGGACGCAGGCGCGCAACGGCGGAGGCCGTCCGGCCGGTGAACGTCGGAACGAGGATCGCCTTGGCGCCCAGCGACTCCGCGATGTCGCAGGCCGCGTTCGACATTGCCTGGCCGACGGTCGGCTCATCGCTCGCCTGGGGCAACTCGTGCCGGTAGTCGAGGCTCGGCTCAACCGCGCGCGCGATGCGATCCATGTACGCGACCGCCTCGACGGCGAATTCCCCGAGAGCCGTCTCGCCGGAGAGCATCAGCGCCGAGCTGCCGTCGAGGATCGCGTTCGCGACGTCGCTCGCCTCGGCCCGGGTCGGATCCGCGTGGTGGATCATCGACTCGAGCATCTGGGTCGCGGTGATCACCGGCCGTGCGCGCTCGAGCGCCGCCAGGATGATCCGCTTCTGCAGCAGCGGAACGAGCGCCGGGCCGATTTCGACTCCGAGGTCCCCGCGGGCGACCATGACCGCGTCCGTCTCGCGCAGGATCTGGTCGAGTGCGTCGACGGCCTCCGACTTCTCGATCTTCGCGATCACGTGGGCGTGCGAGCCGGCGCCCTCGATCAGGTCCTTGAGGTCGCGCACGTCCGCGGCGGAGCGGACGAACGAGAGCGCGACGAAGTCGACGCCCTGGTCGAGCGCGAAGTCCAGGTCGTCCATGTCCTTGCGCGTCAGCGACGGGATCGGAACCGGGACGCCCGGAACGTTCACGCCTTTGTGCGGCGCGACGACCCCGCCCGTGACGACGGTGCACGTGGCGCGGCCGCGCTCGACCGACTCGACCCGCAAGTGAATCAGCCCGTCGTCGATCAGGATGTCGTGGCCCCGCTGGAGCACTGCGCCGACCGCGGTCGGACTGACGGGAAGCTCGCCGTCTCTGGCCGCCTCCTCCGCGGCGACGATCACCTGCTCTCCGCGGTCGAGTGTCACCGGCTCGTCGAGCTCGCCGATACGGACCTTCGGCCCCTGGAGGTCGGCGATGAGCGCAATCGGCCGCTCGACCTCAGCCGAGACCTCGCGCACGACCTCCATCCGCTCCGCATGGTCCTTGTGCGAACCGTGCGAGAAGTTGAGCCGCGCGGCATCCATTCCTGCGCGCGCAAGCTCGAGGACGGTCTCGTGCGACGACGACGCGGGGCCGAGCGTCGCGACGATCTTCGTCCGGCGAGGCAGCTCGGCGGACATACGGTCAGCCTAGCTTGCGGGCTCGGGCAGACTTGTCGCAATGTTGCGACAAGCATGGGAGCGGAACGCGGATGACTGGATTCGCTGGGCCCGAGAGCCGGGTCACGACAGTTATTGGCGGTTTCATCGGGATCGTTTCTTCGAACTCGTGTCGCCTCCGGGCCGACTCACACTGGACATCGGGTGCGGCGAAGGCAGGTTGTGTCGAGACCTCGCTGCGAGGGGCCACCGCGTGGTCGGAATCGATCCCTCCCCGAAGCTGATCGCCGCAGCTCGTACGCTGAGCCCCGAGCTCGAGTTCGTCGAGGCCGATGCCGCCGATCTGCCACTCGAAGGTGGAGCTGTCGATCTTGCGATCGCATTCATGTCGCTCCAGGACATCGACGACATGCGGGGAGCGGTGCGCGAGGCGGCGCGTGTCCTCGAAGATGGCGGCAGTTTCGTCCTGGCCGTCGTTCACCCGATCAACTCCGGCCACGAGCTCGACCGAGAGCATCCCGAGAGTCGACTCGTGCTGACCGAGGACTATTTCGACCGCCGCCGCTATCGCGATCACATCGAGCGCGACGGCCTAGCGATGACCTTCGAAAGCCGTCATTGGACGCTCGAAGACTACTTCGACGCGGTCCTCAACGCTGAGCTACGAGTCGAGAAGGTGCGTGAGATACCTGACCCGGTGCACCCTCGCTGGTCGCGGTACCCGCTGTTCCTTCACTTGCTGACTGCGAAGGCGGACCAGCCGGGATAGGCCGCCCTGTCGCCCAACTCCTCCTCGATCCGGAGCAGCTGGTTGTACTTCGCCACGCGGTCGCTCCTCGACGGGGCGCCGGTCTTGATCTGGCCGACGTTCGTCGCGACCGCGAGGTCGGCGATCGTCGTGTCCTCGGTCTCGCCGGAGCGATGGGACATGACGACGCCGTAGCCGTTCGCGCGCGCGAGCTCGATCGCGTCGAGCGTCTCGGTCAGCGTCCCGATCTGGTTGACCTTTACGAGGATCGCGTTCGCCGCTCCTTCCTCGATCCCGCGGCCGAGCCGCTTGACGTTCGTGACGAAGAGGTCGTCGCCGACGAGCTGCACGCGCTCGCCGAGCCGGGACGTGAGCGCCTTCCAGGCCTCCCAGTCGTCCTCGGCAGCGCCGTCCTCGATCGAGACGATCGGGAACCGCTCGACGAGTTCCGCCCAGAACCCCGGGAGGTCGGCGGACGTCTCCTCGCGGCCCTCGAACGTGTACCGGCCCTCGCGGAAGAGCTCGCTCATCGCCGGGTCGAGTGCGATCTTGACACGATCGGCGTGCCCGGCCTTGTCGATCGCCTCCAGGATCCGCTCGATCGCGTCCTCGCTCGACGGAAAGTCGGGCGCGAAGCCACCCTCGTCGCCGACCGCCGTCGACATCCCGGCCGCTTCGAGCAGCTTCTTCAGCGTGTGGAAGACCTCGACGGCGATGCGGAGCCCCTCGGAGAACGTCTCCGCCCCGCCGGGCACGATCATGAACTCCTGGAGGTCGAGCGAGTTGTCGGCATGGGCGCCGCCGTTGACGACGTTCAGCATCGGCACCGGCAGCACGTGCGCCTGCTCGCCGCCGACCCAGCGGTAGAGCGGCACGCCCGCCTGCGCTGCGGCCGCCTTGGCCGCTGCGAGCGAGGCGCCGAGGATCGCGTTCGCGCCGAGGCGCGCCTTGTTCGGCGTTCCGTCGAGCTCGATCAGCGCGGTGTCGACCGTTCTCTGCTCGGCGGCGTCGAGCCCGACCAGCGTCTGAGCGATCTCGGTGCGCACGTTCTCGACCGCCTTGCCGACACCCTTGCCAAGCCACACGCTCGGATCGCCGTCGCGGAGCTCGACCGCCTCGAATTGCCCGGTCGAGGCGCCGGACGGCACAGCGGCGCGCCCGACCTCTCCCGAGTCGACCTCGACCTCGACCTCGATGGTCGGGTTGCCACGCGAATCGAGAATCTGGCGCGCCCGGACGGCTGCGATCCTGGAGCTCATCGGAGCAGCTCCTTCGCAGCGTCGAAGTACCGATCCTGCTCGTCGAGCGGGAGCTCCGAGAAGATGTGGCCGTCGTCGTGCGCGAGCGACTCGGCGCGCTCGACCCGCTCGGCGAAGCGCTTCGTCGTCGAGCGCAGCGCGAGCTCGGGGTCGACGTTCAGGCGGCGCGCGACGTTGACCGCAGCGAACAGGACGTCGCCGACCTCCTCGAAGACGTGCGCATCCGGCTCGGCCTCAGGATCCGGCTCGCCTGCATTCGCCAGCGCCTCCTTCAGCTCGCGCAGCTCGTCGTCGAGATCCGCGAGCGCCCCGTCCGTATCCGGGTACTCGAAGTCGACCGCCGCCGCTCGGCGCTGGATCTTCCGCGCAAAGAGAAGCGCAGGCAGCGACTCCGGAACGTCGTGGAAGATGCCCTCGCGGCCCTCGTCACGCGTCTTGATCAGCTCCCAGTTCTCACGCACGCGACCGGCCGTCCGCGCCTCGACGTCGCCGAAGACGTGCGGGTGCCGGCGCACGAGCTTCTCGTGGACCGCGCGCGCCGCCTGCTCGAGGTCGCCCTGCCCCTGTTCCTCGAGGAGCAGCGCGAGGAAGTAGACCTGGAACAGAAGGTCGCCCAGCTCGTCGAGGAGCTTGTCGGGCCGATCGGCGTTCGCCGCGTCCGCGACCTCGTACGCCTCCTCGACCGTATGCGGCACGATCGTCCTGGCCGTCTGCTCGCGGTCCCAGGGACAGTCCCGGCGCAGGCGTTTCGTCAGCTCTTGCAGCTCGAGGAGCGAGTCCGCTAGCGACAAGCGGCTAGCGCGTGGTGGTGACGGCGCCGGTCGTGGTCGCAGGCGGCTCGTAGCCGACCTGGTACGTCGTCTTCGACTCGAAGTCCTTGGTCGTGTCGTCGACCCACTTCCGCATCTCCTCTTGCTTCTTCTGCCCGAGGAGCTGCTGCCGGATCGCCGTCTTCACTTCGGACAGCTTCGTCACGGACTCCGGCTTGATCGGCGTCAGGGCCTCGATCACGTGCCAGCCGTACGTGGTCTTGACGGGCTTCGCCAGCTGGTGCGCCTTGAGCTTGAAGGCGACTTTGTCGAACTCAGGCACCTGGCGGCCCTTCGAGATCGTGAGCTTGCCGCCCGAGTCTTTCGAGCTCGGGTCGGTCGAGTACTTCTTGGCCAGCGCCGCGAAGCTCGCGCCGCTGACCAGCTGCTGGTAGATCTGGTCGGCGAGCGCCTTCTTCTTGACGAGGATGTGACGCACGTTTCGGCTCTCTGGCTGGACGTACTGGGCCTTGTTCTTCTTGTAGTAGTCGGCGACGTCCTTGTCGGAGGCCTGGACACCGGCCGTGACCTTGGCGTAGATCTTGTTCTGGACGACGTTCGCGCGGACGTCCTCGCGCACCTGGTCGGTCGTGAGGTTCTGCTTCTTCAACTCGGCCGCGAACTTCTTCTCGCACGTGGAGTCGCACTTGCCGCCCTTGCCGAAGTACTGAGCCTTGATCGTGGCCAGCTGCTTGTCGACGTCGGAATCGCTCACCTCGATGCCGAGGTCGGCGGCCTTCTGCTCGAACTCCGCACGCTGCACGAGGAACTGCATCGCCTGCTTGCGGAGGGCGGTGTACTGCTCCGTGCCCGCGGCGGGCCACTGCTGCTTGTTGGCCTCGTAGTTCTTCTTCGCCTGCTCCATCAGACGGTCGAACTCGTCCTTGGAGATCGTCTGGTCGCCGACGACGGCGACGTCGTTCGCGCCGACGCTCTGGTTCTCGCTGCCGCAGCCGGCCGCGAGCGCGGCAGCCGCGATTGCGACGGCGAAGATGGCAATGAGGCGTGTGCCCTTCATGAAAAAAGTGCGCCATTTGCAGCGAGTTTGATCACGCTGCGCGGCGCGTTTCGAGTATAGCATCGACCAATCGCAGGGCTTCTGGGAACTCCGTGTGCTTAACCGAAACTTCATTTCGGGCCGTTCGATAGACGGCCGTGTCGACCCGGTCGCGCAGCGCGCGTAGCTCGTCGGAGCCGAGCACGAGCGGACCGACGGTCGACTGGCCGCCCCGGAACACGAGGTAGTCCGCGCCGAGCCGAGCGAGCTTGAGCTTCGCCGCCTGGATCGCGAACAGGTTCTCGACGGGCTCCGGCAGGGGCCCGTACCGGTCGATGGTGGCGGCCTCGAGCTCGGTCAGCTCGTCCTCGTTCTCGGTCAGGGCGAGCCGCCGGTGGAGGTCGATCTTCTGTGCCTCGGCGGGGATGTACTCGGCCGGGACGTAGGCGTCGATTCGCGCGTCGACGCGGACGGGCCGCCCGACAGTGCGCCTCTCGCCGGCGAGCTCCGCGACCGCCTCGCCGAGGAGCTCGACGTAGAGCTCGAAGCCGAGCGCAGCCAGGTGCCCGTGCTGCTCGGCGCCCAGCAGCTCGCCGGCGCCGCGGATCTCGAGGTCGCGCATCGCGATTGCGAACCCGGCCCCGAGTTCGGTGTGGTCGGCGAGCGTCGCCAGGCGGGCGCGCGCCTCAGGGGTCAGCTCCGAGGCATCGGGATAGAAGAGGTACGCGTGGGCGAGCAGATCGGAGCGCCCGACTCGCCCGCGGATCTGGTACAGCTGCGCGAGGCCGAGCGCGTCTGCGCGCTCCACGACGAGCGTGTTCGCCTGCGGGATGTCGAGGCCGGACTCGATGATCGTCGTCGAGACGAGGACGTCCGCGTCTCCGCGCAAGAACGACAGCATCCGCTCCTCGAGCTCGCGTTCGCGCATCTGACCGTGGCCGACCGTGACGCGCAACCGCGGGAGGAGCTGGCGGATCCGGTCGGCGGCCATGTCGATCGTCTCGACCCGGTTGTGCAGGTAGAAGGCCTGGCCACCGCGCGCGATCTCGCGCTCGAGCGCCGTCTTGACGAGCTCCTCGTCGTACTCGCCGACGTGCGTGCGGATCGGGCGGCGCCCTTCCGGAGGCGTCTCGATGATCGAGATGTCGCGAAGGCCGGACAGCGACATGTGCAGCGTGCGAGGGATCGGGGTCGCGGTCAGCGCGAGCACGTCGACTTCGAGTCTCAACGAACGAAGCAATTCCTTCTGCGCGACGCCGAAGCGCTGCTCCTCGTCGACGATCACGAGGCCGAGCTCCTTCGGGATCACGTCGCGCGAGAGCACCCGGTGCGTACCGATGAGGACGTCGACCTTGCCGGCCTGGAAATCGGCCAGGATTCGCTTCACGTCGGCCGGCCTACGGAAGCGCGAGACCATCTCGACCGTGACCGGGAAGTCACGGTAGCGCTCGCGAAACGTGTTCCAGTGCTGCTGCGCGAGCACGGTCGTCGGCACGAGCATCAAGGTCTGCTTGCCGTTCAGCGCCGCCGCGAACGCCGCGCGGACCGCGACCTCGGTCTTGCCGAACCCGACGTCCCCGCAGACGAGCCGGTCCATCGGCCGGGGCGTCTCGAGGTCCTCCTTGACGGCCTCGATCGCCGCCGCCTGATCCGGGGTCTCGCGGTACGGGAACGACGTCTCGAGCCGCTCCAGCCAGTCCTGCGAGAGGTCGTACGAGATGCCCGGCGCGTTCTGGCGGCGCGCGTACAGCTGGAGGAGCTCGCCGGCCAGCTCGCGGATCGCGGCGCGGGCCCGGCTCTTGAGCTGGTTCCAGGCCTTCCCGCCGAGCTTGGAGAGCGTTGGCGACTTCGCGTCGACGCCGACGTAGCGCGACACCTTGCCGATCTGTTCGTGCGGGACGTAGAGGCGGTCCTCGCCGCGAAAGGCGAGCTGGAGGTAGTCGCGGGTGATCCCGGCGACCTCACGCGTCTCGAAGCCGAGCAGCCTGCCGATGCCGTGGTCCTCGTGGACGACGTGGTCTCCGGTGCGGAGCTCCGCGAACGACTGGAGAGCGCGTCCTGCGGGCGCGACACGGCCGCGGGTACGGCGGCGGAAGACCTGCGTGTCGGGCAGCAGGGCAAGGCCGAGCTCGCGCCAGACGAAGCCTCGGCGCGCGTGGGTGACGGCGAAGAGGAGCTCCGCTTCGTCGGGCAGATCCTCGCCATCGTCGATCAGCCGAGACTCGACGCGGCGCAGCAGGTTCTGCGTGCGCAGCGCTTCGCCCTGGTGCGGAAAGGCGACGACGGTTCTGAGGCCACCGCGGACGAGCGCGCGCAGTTCGTTCTCGGCTTCGGCGAGGCCGCGGGCGGCGATCGCGGGGCGCTGCGCCTCGAACGAGAACGGCTGGCCCGACGGCAGCGCGTCGAGCTCGACGGCGTTCGTCAGGTCGACCGGCGTGAGCTCTTCCTGCTCCCAGACCTCGCGCACGTCGACCGGCTGCCAGACGAAGTCGGGGCCTGACGGAACCGGGGGTACGAGGTCGGTCGGCACCGGCCGCCGCGCATCGCCGGCCTCGTCGTCGGGCAGCCGGACCTCATCGAGGTCGAGCCGTCGCTCGGCCGCGGGATAGATCGTGACCTCGTCGACTGGGTGAAGCGTGCGCTGTGTGAACGGCGAGAACGCGCGGATGCTTTCGACCTCATCGCCGAAGAGCTCGATCCGAAGCGGCTCGCGGCCGGTCGTCGGGTAGACGTCGACGATGCCGCCGCGGAGCGCGAACTGCCCTCGCTCCTGGGCCTGGTCGACGCGCTCGTATCCGGCGAGCGCGAGGCGCTCCGCGAGCGCGTCGATGCCCGGGTCGTCGCCGGGGCGAACGCGAATCGGGTCGGGTCGCTTTCCGGCAGGGGGCATGGCTTCGGCGAGCGCGGCGGCCGAGGCGCTGATGAGACCTCCGCCGGCGAGAACGTCGAGCGCACGGGCCCGCTCGCCGACGAGGTGCGGAGGGGGCTCGAGGCCCGAGCTCCAGCTGACGCCGCGACTCGGGAGCAGGGCGACGCGGCCCTCGCCGAGGAACCACGCCGCGGCTTCGGCGATGTCGCGCGCGTCGGCGTCCTCGGGCGCGAGCACGACGAGTGGGCGGCCGAGCTCCTCGTGGAGCGCGGCCACGACGAGCGGGAGGGCGGGCTCGGAGACGCGCGCGCGGGTCTCGGGCAGCTGCTCGAGGAACGCGCGGAAGCGCTCGCTCTCGGCGAGCTCGCGGACGAATGGGTGAAGCACGGTTCGGTCCATGACGAGCGACGGAACCGGGGTTCCGCGCGGCCTGAATGCTATCCGCGAGATCGAGGCACTACGCGGGCGGGTCCCATCCCTAGCCCCCACCCACCCGGGGGTTCTCAGGGTACGTGGATCGGCGTGACGGGACCGTGCCGACTTCGGATCAGTTGAAGCGCTGCTGTGCCGGGTCGAGGCCTTCGACGGCGATCGTCTCGACGGCGTCCGCCGCGCGGGCGATCAGCGCGTCGACGTCCAACTCCGGCTCGAACGGTGAGAGCACGTAGTCGGCGACTGGACGCCTCTCCCCGCGACCCGGTCGGCCGACGCCGACGCGAAGCCGCAAGAAATCCTGCGTGCCGAGCGCGCCCGCGATCGAGCGCAGGCCGTTGTGGCCGGCGAGCCCGCCCCCACTCCGCGCCTGCAGGCGCCCGGGCTCGAGGTCGACGTCGTCGTGCACGACCAGCAGCGTCTCGGGCTCCGCCTTGAAGAAGCGGCGCGCAGCCGCGATCGACTTGCCCGAGACGTTCATGTACGTCTCGGGCTTGAGCAGCGCCAGCCGCAGGTCGCCGAGGCGGATCTCGGAGAGCTGACCGTCGAACTTCGACCGAAACGAGCCGTCGTGCCGACGCGCAAGCTCGTCGACGACCATCCAACCGGCGTTGTGCCGCGTCTGCTCGTACTCCCGGCCCGGGTTGCCGAGCCCCGCGACGAGCAGGTCCAGCGTCGAGGCCCGCTCGCCCCGACGGAGCAACCGCATGGACTACTCCTCGGGCTGCTCTTCGCCGCCGGATTCGGCCGAAGCCTCGCCCTCGGCCGGAGCCTCGCCCTCGGGAGCCTCCTCGCCCTCCGGCACCTCGCCCTCGGGCAGCTCGCCCTCTTCCAGCTCCTCTTCCTCGACCTCGGGCTCGACGATCACCGTCGGAGCGGTCACCGTCGCCAGCACCGTCTCCTCGGGGTCATCGAGGAAGGTCACGCCCTCCTGAGCAGGCAGGTCGACGAGCCGTAGCGTGTCGCCGATCGCCATTTCGCTCACGTCGAGCTCGAGGTGATCAGGGATCTCGAGCGGCAGCGCCTCGACCCTGAGCTCACGCTGCACCTGAGAGAGCACGCCGCCTTCCTTGACGCCGACGGACTCACCGACCAGGTCGACCGAGACCTGCGCCTGGATCGGCTCGTCGAGCCGAACCTCGTGCAGGTCGATGTGCGCGAGCCGCCCGCTCGGCACGTCCTGCTGGTAATCCTTGAGCACGGCCGGGTGCGTCGTCTTCTGACCGGCCAGGACGACGTCGAGGATCGCGTGCAGACCGGAGTCACCGGACAGCGCACGCCGGAGATCGCGCTCCGGGACGAAGAACGCGTGAGGTTTCTTGCCGCGCCCGTAAAGAACGCCGGGCACGAGACCCTCTGCGCGCAGGCGCCGCGAGTCGGCGGAGCCGCGCCCTTCGCGCTCGTTGACCTCCAGCTTCATGCGTTCACCCGCCATGTCGGCGGCGAAGTCTAGCGACGAGTTGTGGCTACTTCGTGATGTGCAGGTCGATTCCGAGCGGGAGCAGCGGCCACAGAACGACCGCGAGCACGGCGGACGCGATCAGACGGAGCGTGTCCAGGTTCTTCAAGTAGTCGTGCGAGGCGGCGACCGCGATCCCCACGATGAGGTAGACGACGCCCAAGAGGCTCGGTCTGAACATGCCCGGGGGCTACCCCGATCCCGGGGCGGCGAAACTAGAAGAGCTGGTTCTCGCCGCCGAAGATCGCCGACACGGAGTCGTCGGAGAAGACGTTCATGATCGTCTCAGCGAGGAGACGCGACACCGTCAGCACCGTGACGTTGTCGGGCTTCCGCGTCGGATCGACGGGAACGGTGTCGGTGATGACGAGCCCCGTGATCCCGGCCGCGGCCACGCGGCTCAGCGTGTCGGCATCGAGCAGGGAGTGGGTCACGAACATCCAGACCTCCTTCGCGCCGTGCTCGAGGAGCACCTTCGCGCCGGCGATCTGCGTCCCGCCCGTCGTCGTCACATCGTCGCCGACGACGGCGATCTTGTCGCGCACAGGCCCTGTCACCTCAACGATCCCGACCTGCTCGTGAGCGGGCCGCGTCTTGTGCATGATCGCGAAGTCGGCCGAGATCATCTCGGAGAACTTCAACGCGTGCTTCGCACGCCCGGCATCCGGCGCGACGGAGACGACGCCATCACCGGTGAGCCCCAGGTCGCGGAAATGCTTCGCGAACAGCGGCAGCGCCGTCATGTGGTCGACCGGGATGGTGAAGAAGCCCTGGATCTGCCCCGCGTGGAGGTCCATCGTCAAAACGCGGTCGGCGCCGGCCAGCTGGAGCATGTCGGCGACGAGCCGGCCGGAGATCGGCTCACGCGGCTTCGCCTTGCGATCCTGGCGAGAGTAGGGGAACCACGGGATGACCGCGGTGATGCGCTTCGCGGACGCGAGCTTCGCCGCCTGGATCATCAGCAGGAGCTCCATCAGGTTGCGGTCGACCGGCTCGGAGCCCGTCTGGACGATGAAGACGTCGGCGCCGCGGATCGATTCCGTGTAGCGCACGTACGTCTCGTCGTTCGCGAACGACTTGAGCTCGACATCGCCGAGCTCCACGCCCAGCTGCTCCGCCATGCGCTGCGCGAGCTCGGGGTGCGAGCGCCCCGCGAAGACCATGAGGCGCTTGAGCGGACCGCGCTCGATGAAGTGCCCGGGCACGGGCTCGGCACGCGGCTCCGCGGACTCGAAGCCGGGGAGCGCCGCCGTGAGCTCAACGCTTTCGATCGTCATATCCCTCCTTGTTGACCTGGCGGCTTCGGGCGATCGCGAGCGCTCCGGGCGGGACGTTCTTCGTGACGACCGAGCCCGAAGCGACCCAAGCGTTGTCGCCAATCGTGACCGGAGCAACGAAGACATTGTCGCTGCCCGTGTGGACGTTGCGGCCGATCTCCGTCCGGAACTTGCCGGGGCCGAGCTCGGGCCGGTAGTTGGCCGTGATCGCGCCCGCGCCGATGTTCGTCCCCTCGCCCACGTCGGCGTCGCCGACGTAGGACAGGTGAGGGACCTTCGCGCCGACGCCGATGCGCGAGTTCTTGATCTCCACGAATGTGCCCGCCTTCGCTCCGCCTTCGAGGTGGGTTCCGGGGCGAAGGTAACAGAATGGGCCGACGATCGCACCTGGGCCGATCTCCGCGTCGACGACGACTGCATGCGGGCCGACGACGGCGCCCGCGGCGATCTTCGATTTGCCCTGGATGACGGTGAACGGATGGATCTCCGCTTCGGGCTCGATCTCGACGTCGGGCTCGATCCAGGTCGTCTGTGGGTCGACGATCGTGACGCCCGGCGAGCATGTGCTCCTCGTTGATGCGGTCTCGCAATGCGGAGGCCGCGGCAGCGAGCTCGGCGCGCGTGTTCACGCCTTCGGCCTCGACCGGATCGGGTGCGACGTGTGCGGCGACATGCTCGCCATTCTCGACCAGAGCGCGGACCGCATCGGTGAGGTACAGCTCGCCTTGCTCGTTCGCGCTGTCGAGCTGATCGAGCGCGGGCCAGACGCGTGCGGCCGCGAAGACGTAGATCGAGGAGTTGACCTCGTCGACTGCGAGCTCTTCCGGCGACGCATCGCCGGCCTCGACGATCGCACGCACCGAGCCGTCGCCGTCTCTGATCACCCGGCCGTACTCGCGCGGGTCCCGCGGGCGGAACGACAGGATCGTGGCCGCGGCGCCCTCTCGGCGGTGTGTCTCGAGGAGGTGGCGGAGCAGGATCGGATTGATCACCGGCGCGTCGCCGCTGAGGACGAACAGGTCCCCGGCGACGCCGTCGAGTGCTTCGCGCGCCGCCGCGAGCGCGTCGCCGGTTCCGCGCGGCTCGTGCTGCACCGCGGTCTGGATCCCGTCGAGCTCACTGACGCCCTGCGGAGAGGTGACGACGACGAGCGGATCCGCGTCGACGGCACGCGCCGCCTCGAGCACCCAGTCGACCATTCGCCGGCCCAGGATCCGGTGGAAGTGCTTCGGCGTGTCGGACTTCATCCGCGTGCCGAGACCGCCGGCGAGCACGACAGCTGCTGCGTTCTGGTTCATGGGGTAGGCAGGATCCGGGGCGTGGTCTTCGCCGCCCTGCGGGCGGCTCGACATTTTCGCCTACGGCGAAAATGCTGGGGCGCCAGGATTCGAACCTGGGATCACGGGACCAAAACCCGTTGCCTTACCACTTGGCTACGCCCCAATGTGGCGGTCGAAGTCTAGCTCCGGGTCGTGAAGAGGAGCACCAGTGCGAGCGCAGCGAGGAGGCCGACGGCGACGAGCGCCAGCGTGCCGACGACGATCGCGAGGATCGGGATCAGCATCACGAACGCCTGGGAGACGGCCGCGATCCACGCAACGTCTCGAAACACGCCTGCGCGAAGGCGATGGCCGAGCCAGAGAAAGCCCGCGACGACGACGACCGCGATCACGAGCGTGAGCAGCCTCGGGATCGCGTGGACGATCAGGAGGAGGCCCTCGATGACCGCGATCCAGACCGCGATCGCCACGCGGCGCTCGCGGAGCCAACGGCCGAAGCGGCTCTGTCGGTGCTCGATCACGCCGGGTTCGATCACGCAGCAAAGCTACCAAGCAGGCGCAGTCAGCCAGGTGGCGCAACGGTCGGCGAAGACGTCGCGCGCGGCGGCGGCTTGTTCTCGTTCGGCGAAGAGCCCGTAGACCGCGGGCCCGGCGCCTGAGACGTCAGCGCGGAAGGCACCGGCTGCGCGAAGCTCGTCGGCGAGCGGAGAGGAGGCGAGATCGTTGGGCGGCAACCCGGTGAGATCGCGGCTTTCGACAGCTGCGACGAGCGCGGATCGCCGGTCTTCGAATCCCAGCACGCCGGTGAAAGCCTCATAAACGTCGGCCGTCGACGACTTCGTCGCGCCTTTGGGCAAGAGGAGCAGGACCGTGTATTCGCGTGCGAGCTCGACGGGCACCAGCTCCGAGCCGTCGCCGGTGCCGAGCTGCGTGCCGCTCGTCAGGAAGAACGGGACGTCGGCGCCGAGCTCGGCCGCGACTTCGTGGAGGCGCTCGGCGCTCAGCGGCGTCGGCAGCGTCTCGTTGGCGAGCCTGAGAGCGGCCGCAGCATCCGAGCTGCCCCCGCCCAGGCCGGCCGCGACCGGGATCCGCTTCTCGATCTGCGCCGACCAGTCGGGCTCGACGCCTGCAGCTTCGGCGAGCGCGAGCAGCGCATCCCGCACGAGTGTGTCATCCGGGAATCCGTCGATCTCGAGAGTCGAGCCCGGCTCGAGCAAGATCCGGTCGGCGAGGTCGATTCCCTGAAGCACGGTTGCGACTTCGTGCTTGCCGTCGGGACGCAGCGGGCCGACGACGAGGGCGAGATTGATCTTCGCGTGGGCGGCGAGCGACTTCATCGGAGCGCAGTCGCGAGCGCGACGAACTCGTGCGGCTCGAGTGCTTCGGCGCGTACTGCCGGATCGCGGTCGATCGCGGTCAGCGCCGCCGCGGCCCGTGGGCGCGCCGCGAGGCCCGAGAGCTCGAGCGAGTTCGGCAGCGTCTTGCGCCGGTGCGCGAACGCCGCTTCGACCACCTTTTTGATCTCGGCGAAGTGCTCCGGCAGCGGGACCCGTCGAAATGCGACGAGCGCCGAATCGACGTTCGGCGGCGGCCGGAACACCGTGCGTGAGACAGGGTGGAAGCCGGTGCGCTCGGCCGCGAGCTGCACGAGCACCGAGACGGCGCCGTACGCCTTGGTTCCGGGCCGCGCGAAGAGGCGGTCGGCGACCTCGCGCTGGACCATGACCGTCCAACGTCCGACGCTCGGCAATCCGTCGAGGCTCTCGACGATCAGCGGCGTCGCGACGTTGTACGGCAGGTTCGCCACGAACTTCGTCGGCGCGGGATCGAGTGCGGCCAGATCGATGCGTAGCGCGTCGCCGAATGCGAGCTGGACGTTCGCGCGGCCGCGCAGGCGCTCGACGAGATGAGGTTCGAGACCGCGGTCGAGCTCGACCGCGTGGACGTGCGCGACTCGCTCGGCAAGGTACTCGGTCAGGACACCGAGGCCGGGCCCGACCTCGAGCACGACGTCGTCCACATCGAGCTCGGCCAGGCGACCGATGACCCCGAGGATGTTGTCGTCGACGAGGAAGTGCTGGCCGAGCTCGCGGTTGGGCGCGACCGGCAGCTTCACGGGAGCGAGAAGGCGACCGCGGCATTGGCGTCGATCTGCGCGCCGAGATCGTCCGGATCGACGCCGCGGACCTTCGCGAGCTCCTCGAGGGTCAGCACGACGTTTGCCGGCTCGTTCGGACGGCCGCGGCGGGCCTGCGGCGCCAGGTACGGGCTGTCCGTCTCGACGAGGATCCGGTCGTCCAAGACCTGGGCCGCGGCGGCCCGCAGGTCCGATGCCTTCGGGTAGGTGACGTTGCCGGCGAAGGAGACGTAGTAGCCGCGCTCGAGCACGGTCTCCAGCAAGCCCGGCGACGAGAAGCAGTGCATGACGACCCTGCCGTCGAATCCTGCGAGCACGTCGGCGGTATCGGCGTCCGCGTCGCGCGTGTGGATGACCACGGGCTTGCCGAGGCCGGCGGCGAGCTCGAGTTGCGCCTCGAACAGCCGTCGCTGTCGGTCGCGTGGCGCCCGGTCGCGGAAGTAGTCGAGGCCGGTCTCCCCGACGGCGACCGCGCGATCGTGCTCGGCCAGATCTCGCAACTCGTCGACACGGCTTCCCTCCGGATCGCCGGCCTGGTGCGGGTCGATCCCGACAGCCGCGAAGACCTCCTCGTGGAGATCGGCAAGCTCGAGCGCGGCGCGGCACGAGTCGATGCCGGTGCCGACGGTGACGATCCGCTCCACGCCCACGGCGCATGCACGCCGAATCAGCGCCGACGGCCGGTCCGCACACGCGTCGAGGTGTGCGTGAGTGTCGATCACTCGTGAGACGGCGGAGACTCGTTCTCGCCGGCGCGCTTGCGCATGCGCTCGAGCTCTTCGGGCACGACGACGTCCGGATCGAGCTTCTTGAACAGCGGCCTCGGCTTCTGAAGCGCCTGACCCGCTGGGAGCTCGCTCGGCGCCCAGCTCCCGGTCCACGACTCGTAGTCACCCATCAGCACTTCGTGTGGGTCCTCCTCTCCGCCGACCTGGCGGAGCTCGAGCGGCCCGGCGATCGTCCCCTCGTTGCCGAGCAGCTCGTGCACGGCCTGCGACGAGAAAGGCAGGAACGGCGCAAAGATCGTCTTCAGGCTGTCGATCGCCCTCAGCGCGACGTAGAGCACCGTTCCGGCCCGATCGCGATCGCTCTCGATCAGCGCCCACGGTGCCTGGTGGTCGGTGTAGCGATTGACCAGCGTCGCCAGCCTCATCGCTTCGCCGAGCGCCGCTCGGTAGCGAGCGGACTCGATCAGGTCGCCGACGGTCTCGAAGCCGGCTGCGATCGCATCGAGGAGCTCGTTGTCCTCGGCGGTCAGCTCGCCCGGCTCGGGGACCGCGACGAAGTTCTTGTGCGCCGAGCTGAGCGTCCGATTGACGAGGTTCCCCCAGTTGGCGACTAGCTCGTCGTTGTTCCGGCGAACGAACTCGGACCACGTGAAGTCGGTGTCCTGCGTCTCCGGCCCGGCAGCGGTCAGGAAGTAGCGCAGCGGGTCGGGGTCGTAGCGGCTCAGGAAGTCGCCGACAGCGATCGAGACGCCACGGCTGACGCTGAACTGCTTGCCCTCCATCGTCAGGAACTCGCTCGCGATGATGTCGTCGGGCAGCTCGAGCGGCTTACCGGCTCCGAGGTCGCCGCCCTCCCCGTACCCGAGCAGGATGCTCGGCCAGATCACCGTGTGGAAGACGATGTTGTCCTTGCCCATGAAGTAGAGGTGGCGCGCCTCGGGGTTTTGCCACCACTCGCGCCAGGCTTCGGGCGTACCGCGATTGACCGCCCATTCGACGGCCGCGGACAGGTAGCCGATGACCGCGTCGAACCAGACGTAGATCCGCTTGTCGTCGCGTTCCGCGTACTCGGGCGGCACCGGGATCGGCACGCCCCAGTCGAGGTCCCGGGTGATCGGCCTCGGCTTCAAGTCCTTGAGGAGACCGAGGGAGAAGTTTCGGACGTTCGGTCGCCACTGATCTTGTCGCTCGATCCACTCGGTCAGCTGCTCCGCGAAGGCCGGGAGGTCGAGGAAGAGGTGAGTCGTCTCCTTGAAGACCGGTGGCGCGCCGTCGATCTTCGACCGCGGGTTGATCAGGTCGATCGGGTCGAGCTGGTTCCCGCAGTTGTCGCACTGGTCGCCGCGGGCGAACTCGAAACCGCAGATCGGGCAGGTCCCCTCGATGTAGCGGTCCGGCAGCGTGTGGCCGGTGGTGGCCGAGAACGCGCCCAACGTCGTCTGCTCGACGATGTAGCCGTGCTCGTAGACGGTCCGGAACAGATCCTGGACCACGCGATAGTGGTTATGCGTCGTCGTGCGCGTGAACAGGTCGTACGAGAGACCGAGGTCGAACAGATCCTTGCGAATGAGGCTGCTGTAGCGGTCAGCGGTCTCACGCGGCGACAGACCCTCTTGATCGGCCGCGACCATGACCGGCGTGCCGTGCTCGTCGGTGCCGCTGACCATCAGGACGTCGTCGCCCCGGAGTCGGTGATACCGCGCGGTGATGTCCGATGGGACGCCGAAGCCGGCCACATGCCCCAGATGCCGTGGGCCACTCGCGTAGGGCCAGGCGACGGCGATGAGAATGCGCTGTTGTCGACGGTTCGGGAAGGGGTTCCTCCGGGGCGGGCTCGGTCGAGAACATCTTACGGAGGGGCAGTTGCCCGAACGGGCGCGCCGTCACGCTTCTCCGGCGTCGCCGACTCGCGAGCCCGAATGCCACGAGCGCGAATCCGATCATGCCGATGGGGATCAGCAGGATGCTCCTCGAACTCGACCGCGTCCGCACACCCG
This sequence comes from uncultured Actinomycetes bacterium, assembly GCA_963794605.1. Lineage (GTDB taxonomy): Bacteria > Actinomycetota > Thermoleophilia > Gaiellales > Gaiellaceae > VAXT01. Next base: position 1,422,198 of record CAWCEN010000002.1, on the reverse strand, counting down.
GGGCCGAGCGCGTCCGTGCGACGCGGTGCGGGCGGGTCTCCCCGACGCCGGTGCGGATCGACGACGGTTCCCGCGCTCGTGTTCGGTCCGCGACGGGAGATTGGAAGTGTGAGACCCGAGCCGACGTGGCCCGCACTTCGATTCGAGCACGCCGAGCAGGTTGCGAGAGAGCTGAAGGCGGTCGCGACGCCGACGTCGGCATCGTGCTCACACGACCCCGCTCCGCCGCCTGCCTCTGCGTTTTTCCTGATCGATGAGGAGCGCGGCCGTGCGGGGGTGCAGGGTGACGACGCCGAGGGACCGAGCCTGCCGGAGCCTGACGTGGTGCAGCGACCGGTGAAGCCGCAGCCGGCACCTGTGGCGGCTGCTGCGCCGGCGGAGGCTGCTCGGGCGCGTGTCGAGGAGGCAAGAGCGTCAACGGATCGACGTAGCCGTTCGGGTCCGCCGTGTGCCGGATGCCGAGATAGACGTACGGCTCGGTCCCGACGGGCTCGCCACTCGGGCCGATCGTGCCGACGACATCGCCCTCGCCGACCTGCGTCCCGACCGTCACTCCGATCGAGCCGAGGTGGACGAGCGTGACCGACCAGCCGTCCTCGGTGCGGACGGTCAGACACAGCCCCTGCCGAGGCAGGCGCCCGACGAACGCGACGACCCCGCTCGTGGCCGAACCGACGTCCGATCCGGTGGGGGCACCGATGTCGATTCCGCGATGCTGGCCGCCCTCGTACGGGTCGCCGTTCGAGACGAACGGTCTCAAGACCGGCCCGTCGACTGGCCATGCCCAGGCCGAGGCTCCTGGCGACAGCACGAGAGCGGCGAACAGCGCCATGAGGAATGCGTTGCCCGATCTGAAAACCATGCGGCCAGAGTACAGAGGCGCTCGGCTGTTGTCAAACCTGGTTACAGCGAGGCGCGGTAGAGGCGGTTGCGCGGATGTCCGGTGAGGCGCGCGACGACGTCTGCGGCCTGCCGCCGGCCGACGCCCGCCTCAACGAGCTCGGAAACGGCGGCGAGCGCATCCTCCTCGAGTCCACGCTCCACCTCGGCCGGGCCGATCACGACCGTGATCTCGCCGCGCGGAGGCTCCGAGAAGCGCCGAGCGACTTCCGCCGCACTTCCGCGAACGACCTCCTCGAAGCGCTTGGTCAGCTCGCGGCACACCGCGACGGGCCGCTCGGGGAGCGTCTCCGCGAGCGATCGGAGGCTCGCAGGCAACCGGCGCGGGGACTCGAAGGCGACCATCGCATCAGGCCAGCCGGCAAGCTCGGCCCAGAAAGCAGTCCGCGCGCTCTCGGTGCGCGGCAGGTAGCCGACGAACTGATACCGGTCGCCGACCAGCCCGCTTGCCACGAGCGCCGTCTCTACCGCCGACGGCCCCGGCAGCACCGTCACGGGCACGCCGGCCCCGAGCGCAGCATCGATCAGCCGCGCGCCCGGGTCGCTCACCCCGGGCAGGCCGGCGTCGCTCGTCAGCGCGATCCGCTCGCCGCCCTCGAGCCGCGGGAGCACCTGAGCCGTCCGCTCCGCCTCGTTGTGCTCGTGGTAGCTGAGCAGCTTCGCGTCGATACCGTGCCGCTCGAGCAAGATCTTCGTCCGCCGCGTGTCCTCACAAAGGACGAGCTCCGCCTCAGCCAGCTCGCGAAGGACGCGCAAGGTCACGTCCTCGAGATTCCCGATCGGCGTCGCGCAGACCGCCAGCAAGCCTAGAGCGCCTCGAACCCGACGAACCCGGCTCCGACGAGACCTGCGTCGGGGCCGAGCAGAGCGGGCACGACCCGGACGAGATCCCGGCCGGGTCGGAGGGCCTCCACCTTCATCGTCTCCAGCGCCGGCTCGAGGAAGAGATCGCGCGCCTGGCTGAACCCGCCTCCGATGACGATCAGTTCGGGGTTGAAGATGTTCACGAGCGAGCCGAGCGCCGCCCCGAGCTTCCGGCCGATCTCGCGCACCGCCTCCAGGGCCTCTTCGTTTCCCTCGCGCGCCGCGCCGACGAGCTGCCGGGCCGTCGCGTCCGGGCCGAGCAGCTCCTTCGCCTTCCGGTCGGCCGCTCGACCCGACGAGACTTGTTCGAAATGGCCATGCCCGGTGCAGTTGCCGCTGCACGGCTCGCCGCCGTACTCGAGAACCATGTGCCCGATCTCGGCGCCCGCCCCGACCCAGCCGCGGTACGGCTTGCCATCGAGGATCAACCCGCCCCCGACCCCCGTGCCGAGCGTGAGCATGATCATGTGGCTCGCGCCGCGCCCTGCGCCGATCTTCCACTCCGCGATGGCGGCCGCGTTGCCGTCGTTGTCGAGGGCGACCGGGATCGAGAACCGCTCTACCGCATGGTCGCGAAAGTCGAAGTCGTTGAGCGGGACGTGCACCGAGCCGACTACGCGGCCCGTGCGCTGGTCGATCGTCGACGGGAGCCCGAAGCCGATCGCCTGCACGCTCTCGACGCGAAGGTCGTCCACGATCTCGTCCAGCAGCTCGAGGAACTCGTCGCGGGAGTCGGTCGGCGTCGGCCGCTCGACCCGCCGAAGGATCCGCCCCTCGCGGTCGATCACGCCGGCCGCGATCTTCGTTCCGCCGACGTCTATACCGATTGCCCGTTCGGTCACGCGGCTACGATACGCCGCCGAATGGCGCAAGGAGAGAAGCCCTATCGCGTCTACCGAGGAGGTCGCGTCAAGGGGCGTGTGCCGACCCTCGGCAAGCCGGAGCGCGCGCCGGCGCGAACCGACCGTCCACCACACCGGTTCAAGGGGCCTGGCCCGAAGGCGCCGAAGCCCAAGCGCGACCGGAACTGGGGACGCTGGCTCGGGATCGGCATCGCCTCCTTCCTCGTGCTCGTGCTCGTGTGGGGCCTCGCCAGCTACCTCTCGCTCCGCAGCGGGGCGAAGGCCGCGAACAAGCGGCTACCCGCCTCGGCGAAAGCGGCCCTCGTGCCCCAGAGCGGGCTCATGCTCACGCATCCGAGCGTGATCCTCCTGCTCGGCACGGACCACTCGTCGAAGATCCGGGACCGCAACAGCTTCGAGCGCTCGGACTCGATCATGCTGCTCCGCACCGACCCGGGCAAGGGCCGCCTCAACTACCTCTCGATCCCCCGTGATCTCCGCGTCGACGTGCCGGGCCACGGCTTCGACAAGATCAACTCCGCCTTCCAACTCGGCGGGCCTGCGCTCGCGATCAAGACCGTCCGCAGCTTCACCGACGTGGAGGTCAACCACGTCGTGGTCGTCGACTTCGACGCCTTCACGAAGGTGATCGACCAGGTCGGCGGCGTCGACATCAACGTCCCGGCGCCGATTCTCTCGAACAAGTTCGATTGCCCGTATGCGACTCAGGCGCGCTGCGACCGCTGGCAGGGCTGGCGGTTCGCGAAGGGGACGCAGCACATGAACGGGCAGCGCGCGCGGGTCTACTCGAGGATCCGGGAGAACAAGCTGAACCCGCGCGAGAGCGACGTGACCCGCACCGAGCGGCAGCAGGCGGTGATCCAGGCGCTGCTGGCGAAGCTGACGAGCGTCGGCGTGATGGCCAAGCTGCCGTGGATCGGAGACGATGTGATGAAGCCGCTGACGACCGACTTCACGGCCGGTCAGATGATGCAGCTCGCGCTCGTCAAGAAGCGGAGCGGCAACCAGCTCCACTGCCGGCTCGGCGGGACACCAGCGGGCTTCGGCGGCGGCTACCTCCAGCCGGACGAGGAGGCGCGGCGGACGATCGCAGCCTTCCTCGGTAACTCGGCGCCTCAGCCGCCTCTACCAGGCTCGGCGTTCGGCTCGGGCTGCCTCTAGCTCTCCGCCACCTTCTTGACGTCTTTGTCCTTCTTGTCGCCCTTGTCGGTGGATGATTCGCTTGGCTTGTCGCCGTCGCGCGAGGGCTTGCCCCGCGAGCCCCGGCCGTAGTCGGTCGAGTAGAAGCCGGAACCCTTGAAATGGACCGCGACCGGGTACAGCACCCGCTGAACCGGCCCTTCGCCGCAGACCTCGCAGACCTCCGGCGGGTCGTCAGTCATCCTCTGAAACATCTCGAAGAGATGCCCGTTGGGGCACTTGTATTCGTAAATGGGCACCAGAAGGAGCTTAGCTCCGACCCCAGGCGACACTCCTCGAATCGGCTCGCGTGCTAGCTTCGCGGCCTTGGCGACGCGAACGCGTGAGGTGTCGCCGGGCCGGCCAGAGCCCTACGTCCGCACGTTCGCGGTGCATTCGGCCGAGCTCGGCGTCAGGACGTTCTGGCTCGGGGTCACCGGGTGCACGACGGCCGTTGCCGTGTTCCTGCTCGCGCGTCTGACGGCGTGGCCGCCGCACGAGGACGAAACGCTCGCGCTGTTCGTCGGCCGCAAGTCGTTGGGCGGGCTGTTCACGACGGTGCAGACCGAGCGCGGCGGCGCGCCGCTCCACTTCCTCTTCGCGTGGATCGTGGCGCACCTGGGCGGCGGTCTCGGCAGCCTGCGGCTCTTCTCCGCGCTGTTCGCCGTCGTCTCGATTCCAGTCGTGGCGCTTCTCGGCGCGCGGCTTGCGGGCCGGACGGCCGCGCTTGCGGCGACGGCGCTCGTCTCCGCGAGCTGGATGCTCCTCTTCCACGGGATCTACGGTCGGATGTACAGCCTCTTCCTGCTGACGAGCGCGCTCTCGTACCTCGCGTTCCTGGCGGCGGTCGCGAACGGGGGCCGGCGACGCTGGGCGTTGTGGGTCGTCGCCGTACTGGCGACGGTCGCGACGCACCCGTACGGCGCGCTCGTGCTCGCCACGCAGGTGGTGTATGTGCTCGCGCGCGCGCGCACGCGAGCGGCCTTCATCGCGATCGCCTCGGTGGCCGTTCTCGGATCTCCCTTCTGGTACAGCGACCACGTGCTCGCCGGCCGATTCGACGTCGGAGTCGGAACGGGCGGGCAGAAGCTCGACGGCCCAGCAGCGGTGCTCGAGTACCTCTACCGGGTCGCGGGCGACTTCACGGCCGGGTTCATGCCGGTAGTGATCGCAGTGCTCGTGGTCGCTGTCGTCGGCGCGCGTGCCCTGTGGCTTCGGAACCGCGACGGGGCGCTGTTGACGGGGTGCGTCATCGTCGTGCCGACGGCTGCGTTCGTGCTCGCGCGGTTCGGCCAGTCGACGTCGCCCGAGTCGCGCCATCTGATCTTCGTGCTGCCCTTCTTCGCGCTGCTCGTGGCGGTCGGGCTCGTCGACCTGACACGCGGGCGAACGCCCGTGCTCGTCGCCGCTCTCGTCCTCCTGATGAGCGCCGAGGTCGCGTGGGGCTGGGACAAGACGGCTCCGCTCTACGAGGGCGAGCCTGCGACGCGGGTCGAGGCGCGCAAGGCCGCGTCGGCGTGGCTCGCTCGCACCGCCCGGCGCGACGACGTCCTCTTCGGGTACGAGCCGCTCTATCTCGGCGCCTGGGAGCGCGACCGCACGGGGTTCTCGGACACGGTGATCCCGCGGGCAGATGCCAAGCTCGCGCTCAGGTCGCTTCGGGAGGCCGGCACGCTCGGCCGCGGCGTCTGGGTCTTCGACGCGAGCGACACGAACAACTTCACCCAGAAGCTGACGATCCCGCTGCGTTACCCGAATCCCAAGGCGGACTTCGAGGCGCGCGCCTTCGGGCCCTTCCTCGTCATCCACAGCAAGCGGCCGATGCGGACGCCGATGGAGTTCTTGATCGAGACGCGACAGGCCCAGATCCTCGGTCGGTCGCTCGGCTCCGGCGACGCGGACGTGAACCTGCTCACCGCCGACCAGGCTCTCTCGGCGCTCGAGCGTTAGCGGCTTCACGCTCGATCGTCTCCTGGTAGCACGGGGCGTCCTCGAAGGCCGCGAGGCCCGCGGCATGCGACGCGGCTCGGCGTGCTCGGGCGCGGCGCCGGCGACGCGCGGTCGCGATCACTGCCGACGCGCCGATCAGGCCGCCGACGAGAAACGAGCGGAAGCGCTCGGCTCGCCGATCGGCACCGTCCATGGACGCGATTGTACGCGGCTCGTGAAACGATCCTGGCGATGCGCCTCTGCGCCCTAGGCGACCTCTTGCTCGACGTCGTCGTCCGCACGAGCGGCTCGAGCGGCCCCGACGCCGAGGGCGTGGCTGAGACACGGGTCGGCGCAGGCGGTCAGGCCGCCAACGTCGCTGCCTGGGCGGCCGAGCTCGGCGCGGAGGCGCGGTTCGTCGGGAAACGCGGGTCGGACGCCGCGGGCGAGCTCGCCGGGAACGAGCTCCGCGGGCGCGGCGTCGAGCTCCTCGGCCCCGTCGAGGAGGGGCGGAACGGCGTCGTCGTCTCGCTCGTCGCGCCGGACGACGGCAACCGGACGATGCTGACCGACCGCGGGGTGGCGCCGTTCCTGCGCGCCGAGGAGCTGGACGTGCGCTGGTTCGGCGGCTGCGACCGACTGCACCTGTCTGGCTACTCGCTTCTACGGCGCCCGATCGAAGAGGCTGCGGCGAAGGCCGCCGGCGCGGTGCAGGCTCAGGGAGGCCGCGTCAGCGTCGACCTCGCGTCTGCGGCGGGGATCGCCGAGTTCGGGCCGGATAAGCTGCTCCGCCGGCTCGCGCTCCTCGGGCCCGACCTCGTGTTCGCGAACGAGGGAGAGCTCGCCGCGATCGGGGGCGAGGTGCCGGGGACGCTGGTGCTCAAGCGCGGCGCGGGCGGGTTCAGCGTCGACGGTGCCGACTATCCGGCCCTGCCGGCCGAGGTCGTCGACACGACCGGAGCCGGAGATGCGCTGGCGGCGGGGTACCTCGTCGACGGGCCCGAGCTCGCGGCCCAGGCTGCGGCCCGCTGCGTCACGCGACTAGGGGCGATGCCGTGATCCGGGTCGCGCCGGAGATCGCGGACGCGTTGCGGCGGCGCGCACCCGTCGTCGCGCTCGAGACGACGCTCGTCGCGCATGGGTTCCCGGAAGGCGAGGGGCTTGCCGTCGGTCTCGAGTCTGCGCGGGCGGTCCGCGAGGCCGGCGCCCTGCCGGCGACCGTCGGGGTGCTCGACGGAGCACTCCGAGTCGGCCTGTCGGACTCCGAGCTCGAGCGGTTCACGGCCGATGCACGGAAAGTCGGGCCACGTGACCTCGCGGCGGCGGTCGTGCAGGGCGCAGTCGGCGCCACGACCGTCGGCGGAACGCTCGCGGCCTGCCGCGCAGCCGGAATCGGCTTCCTCGGCACAGGCGGCATTGGCGGCGTCCACCGCGGCAACCGGATGGACATCTCCGCCGACCTCGGCGAACTGGCCCGGACCGAGGCGCTCGTCGTCTCGTCGGGCATCAAGTCGCTGCTCGACATCCCGGCGACGATGGAGCTCCTCGAATCGCTCGGGATCCCGGTCGTCGGGCTACGGACGGACGAGCTGCCGCTCTTCTACACCGCGCACGGAGGGCCGCCGCTTCCCGCGAGAGTCGAGAGCGCCGGCGAAGCGGCCAAGCTCGCACGCACGCAGTGGCGCCTCAAGCGTCACTCGGCTCTCCTGCTCGTCCAGCCGCCGCCCGAGAGCATCGACGACGTGGAACCGCTGATCGAAGAAGCGCTCGCGACTGCGGACGACCAGGGGGTCACCGGGCCCGCTGTGACGCCGTTCGTCCTCGCCCGCCTGCACGAGCGCAGCGGCGGTCGAACGCTGCGCGTCAACCGCGAGCTCGTGCTCGCGAACGCCCGGCTCGCGGCCGAAGTCGCTGTCGCTTACGCGAGAATCGCCGGGTGAGCCCCACGCCGGCGCCGCGAACCGAGTTCGAAGGCCCGGAGCTCCGATTCGAGTTTCCCGGCCTGCGGATCGGCGTGGCCGAATACGACGAAGGTCCGACCGGCTGCACGGTCTTCCGCCTTCCGGCCGGCGGCGCGGCCTGCGCGGTCGACGTTCGCGGCGGCTCGCCCGGAACGATCGGAAACACGTACGAGTGGACGCACGCGATCTGCTTTGCCGGCGGCTCTCTCTACGGTCTCGAGGCCGCCTGCGGAGTGGCTGCCGAGCTGATGGCGATGCGGGGACACACAGTGGGCTGGCAGGACATCGAGCTCGTCGTCGGCGCGATCATCTACGACTTCGGTCGCCGCGAGAACGCGGTCTATCCGGACGCGGAGCTGGGCCGCGCAGCAGTGCGGGCCGCACGCGAGGGAGCGTTCCCCCTCGGCGCTCGGGGCGCGGGACGCTCGGCGACGGTCGGCAAGACGTTCTCGTTCGAGGAGAGCGAGCCCTCGGGGCAGGGTGGCGCGTTCCGCCTGATCGGCAAGACGAGGATTGCCGTCTTCACGGTCGTGAACGCCTTCGGCGCCGTCGTCGACCGCGACGGAAGGGTGGTGCGAGGCCACCGCGATCCCGAGCGAGGCGAACGCACGCCGCTCGTCGAGGCGCTCGAAGCGCGCCTGCCCAAGGCCGCCCCTGGAAACACGACGCTGACGGCGGTGATCACGAACCAGCAGCTCGACCACCGGTCGCTCCGCCAAGTGGCGGTTCAGGTCCACGCATCGCTTGCCCGGGCGATCCAGCCCTTTCATGCGCTCGTGGACGGCGACGTCCTCTGTGCCGTGACGACGAACGAGGTCGAGAACGAGGAGCTGACAGCGACGAGCCTCGGAGTCGTCGCCTCCGAGCTCGCATGGGACGCCGTCCTCGCGAGCGTGACGGCCTAGCTCACCGCTCCCAGGAAGTCCTCGATGTCGAGCGCCGTGAGCGTCTGGAGCTTCGCGCTCCCGCGTGCGCCGAGGGCGATCGACACGCGGGCGATCGTCGCGGCGTCCGGCGCCTCGACGACGTTCACGAAGTCGAACGGGCCCAGCGTGGCCCACTGGTGCAACACCTTGGCGCCGAGCTCCTCGACGTCACGGTTCACCTCGCGCAGCCGGTCCGGGTTCGACTTCAGCGTCTGCACGCCCTGCGCGGTCAGGCTCGACAGCATGATGTAGACGGGCATCGCGCCTCCTTCGTCGTGGTGAGCCCGACTCTAACCGCGCCGTCTGGTCGAGATAGAGAAGTGCGCAGCCGATGAAGAAGAGCGGGGACATGACGATGACGGCCAGGACAGCGGAGACGGTGATGCTCTGCGAGCCGAAGCCCGCGAGGAGCAGCGAGAGCGAGAAGATCGAGATGATGACGACGATCGCGAGCGCGGCGACGGTGCCGAACGCGTGGACGAAGTCGGCCCGCGCGAGCCGGAGCCCGTGCTGGAGGGCGTCCCGGATGCCCCGACCCTCGACGAGGACGCTCGGCACGGCGAGGCCGAGGAGCGCGAACCAGGCGAGCGCGACGAAGTAGACGCCAGTGAAGACGAGCACCCGCGAGGCGGCGAGCGGCAGGAAGGCGACCGCGCCGACGAGGAGCGCTCGGCCTCTTGCATCCGTCGCCTCGGTCGCGAGCTCCACTGCCCAGACGTAGCTGAGCGCGAGCGCGAACGGCCCGAGAACGACGCCGTAGCCGATCCTCGCGCCACCGTCGAGGAACGAGGCCCCGATCGTGAAGGCAGCCGCCGGGATCCCGAGTCCGAGCCCGCGCCAGAACCGGTGCCCGTAGAGCCTGATCGCGTCGGCGATCAGCTGGCCGACGGTGCGCTCGGCCGGCGAAACCTCCATTGGTGGCTGAGACACGCGCGGGACCGTATCTAGGAGGGCTGCAAGGCCTCGACAAGCTGCTCCTGGAGCCAGGAGAGATAGCCGTAGACCGCAAGCTGGTGGCCGCGCGGTTCGTTCGGATCGAGCTCCCCGTAGTCGAGCTGCTCGGTCACGTCCCAGCGTGTCCCGAGCACGAGGCGCATGTCGTTCAGAGCACGCAACCACTGGTCCGCCTGCTCGAGGTCGAGGGTCTCGTCGGCGAGCGTCTCGCGAACCGTCGCCAGAGCCTTGGAGCGGCCGGAGACGAGCTGGTCGCGGACGAGTGAGCGGTACTGCTCGTCCTCGACGCGATCCGCGTACGCGGGCGGGAACAGGCGGCGCAGCTCGGGGTCGTCCGGGTCGTCGAGCAGGCGTTCGAGCTCGTCGAGGAGGTCGCTCAGGAGCAGCTGCTCGTGGACGTCGAGCCGCAGGCGCACCTGGTCTCCCCGACGCTGGAACTGCGGTCGCGAGAACACTCAGTCCTGCTGCATCGTCGCCCAGAGCCCGTGCGCGTGCAGCCGCGCCACGTCGAGCTCGGACTTCTCGCGATTTCCGCTGGAGACGACCGCCTTGCCCTCGTTGTGCACCTGGAGCATGAGTCGCGTCGCCTTCTGGAGGCTGAACCCGAAGAGCTTCTGAAAGACGAGCGTGACGTACGACATGAGGTTGATCGGGTCGTTCCAGACGATCACGACCCAGGGCCGCTCCTCCTGCCAGTCCTCATCGACGACCGGCTCGCGGACCTCGACCTCGGCCGGGGCGACGATCGTGCTCATGCTCCGAATTGTTGCGAACGTCAGCCGGAGTGACGCCGACCGGTGAAGCGGACGCGCTTCAGATCGCTCTCGTTGCCCGCCGGGTCGTAGGCGCGCACGCGCACGACATGCCTGCGGCCGGGAAAGCGCAGGCGGACGCTCTTGCCCCACGCATGGAGCCGTTCCCCATCGATCGCACAGCGGCAGCGCATTTGTTTCGATGGGGTACCGCGATCCGTCGCGGAGAAGCTCAGTTTCCCACCCACCTCGACGATGCCCTTCTCCATCTCGCGCGGAGCGTCAGCGTGTCGCTCCCGGAGGCCGATCCCGAGACGGAAACGACGAGTGCCGCGGAGGCCATGAGAACCGCGAGCTTCACGGTCAGACCGTAACTCCGCGAATGTCTTTGTGCTAGAAGCGCTTCCAGCGAGTCCGAACTACGCAGCGGCGGGCTCGGCGGCCGGCGCCTTCTCGAACGTGAGCTCGCCGTCCGCGACGTCGACGCGGACCGTGTCGCCCTCGTCGAACTCGCCCTCGAGGAGCCGCAGCGCGAGCGGGTTCTCGACCTGGCGCTGGATCGCGCGCTTCAGCGGCCGAGCACCGTAGGTCGGGTCCCAGCCTGCCTCGGCGAGGTGCTCCTTCGCCGCGTCGGTCAGCTCGAGGGACAGGCCCCGGTCGGCGAGCCGGTCCCGCAGGCGCGCGAGCTGGAGCTCGACGATCTCTCCGATTTGCTCCCGCGTGAGCGGCTCGAACTCGACGATCTCGTCGATCCGGTTCAGGAACTCGGGCCGGAACGTCTCGCGCATCGTCGCCTCGTTCGGCACGTTCGACGTCATGATCAGCACCGTGTTCCGGAAGTCGACCGTGCGGCCCTGGCCGTCGGTCAAGCGTCCGTCGTCGAGCACCTGGAGCAGGATGTTGAACACCTCGGGATGCGCCTTCTCGATCTCGTCGAGGAGCACGACCGAATACGGGCGGCGGCGAACGGCCTCGGTCAGCTGGCCGCCCTCCTCGAAGCCCACGTAGCCCGGCGGCGCTCCGACGAGCCGCGAGACCGTGTGCTTCTCCTGGTATTCGGACATGTCCAGACGGACCATGGCGCGGTCGTCGTCGAACATGAACTCGGCCAGAGCGCGGGCGAGCTCCGTCTTCCCCACTCCCGTCGGGCCGAGGAAGACGAACGAGCCGATCGGCCGGTTCGGGTCTTGCAGGCCCGAGCGTGCGCGCCGGAGAGCATTGGCCACGGCCTCGACGGCCTTGTCCTGACCGACGACGCGCTGGTGCAGCCGCTCTTCCATGTGGATCAGCTTCTCGGTCTCGCCCTCGAGGAGCCGTGAGACCGGGATGCCCGTCCAGCGCGCGACGACCGCGGCGACGTCATCCTCGTCGACCTCCTCCTTGACCATCGGCTCGCCCTCGGGCTCGGCGCGCTCCTCGAGCTCGCGCTCCAGCTCGGGCAGCTCGCCGTAACGAATCTCCGCGACGCGCTGCAGGTCGCCGTGGCGCTCGGCCCGCTCGGCCTCCATGCGCAGCTCGTCGATGCTGCGCTTGATCTCGCTGACCCGATCGAGCGCGTCCTTCTCGCGCGACCAGCGTGCGGCGAGCTCGTCACGCAGGCTCTTGGCCTCGGACAGCTCCCGCTCGAGCGGTTCGCGACGCTCCTTCGACTCCTTGCCCATCGCAGCGAGCTCGATCTCGAGCTGACGCACGCGCCGCTCGGCCTCGTCGAGCTCGATCGGAGACGAATCGATCTCCATGCGGAGCCGCGAGCCTGCCTCGTCGATCAGGTCGATCGCCTTGTCGGGCAGCTGGCGGTCCGAGATGTAGCGGTCGGAGAGCACTGCGGCAGCGACCAGGGCCGCGTCCCGGATGCGCACGCCGTGGTGCGCCTCGTAGCGCTCCTTGAGCCCGCGCAGGATCGCGATCGTGTCCGCGACCGACGGCTCGCCGACGAAGACCGGCTGGAACCGCCGCTCGAGCGCCGCGTCCTTCTCGATGTGCTTGCGGTACTCGTCGAGAGTCGTTGCCCCGATCGCGCGCAGCTCGCCGCGGGCCAGCATCGGCTTGAGCAGGTTCGCCGCGTCGACGGCGCCCTCGGCCGCGCCCGCGCCGACGATCGTGTGGAGCTCGTCGATGAAGAGGACGATCTCGCCCGCCGCGTTCTTGATCTCGGCGAGCACGGCCTTGATCCGCTCCTCGAACTCGCCGCGGTACTTCGAGCCGGCCAGGAGCGCGCCGATGTCGAGCGCCCAGACGCGCTTGCCTTTGAGACCTTCGGGGACGTCGCCTGCGACGATCCGCTGCGCGAGCCCCTCGACGATCGCCGTCTTCCCAACTCCCGGGTCGCCGATCAGCACGGGGTTGTTCTTCGTGCGTCGCGACAGCACCTGGATCACCCGCCGGATCTCCTCGTCGCGGCCGATGACCGGGTCGAGCTTGCCCTGCTCGGCGAGCTCGGTCAGGTCGCGGCCGAACTTCTCGAGCGCCTGGTACGTGCCTTCCGGATCCTGGGACGTGACGCGCTGACCGCCGCGCACGTCCTTCAGCTTCGCGAGCAACTCGTCGCGCGGGACGACGTCGAGCGCGAGCAGCAGGTGCTCGGTCGAGATGAACTCGTCCTCGAGCTTGCGCATCTCCTCCTCGGCGCGGTCGAGCACGCGGGAGAACGCCGTCGAAGCGCCCGGCTGCTGCGCGGCGCCCTGCAGAGAGGGCCTCCGCGCGAGATCGGCCTCGGCCTTGGCCCGCACCTCGGCGGCCTGCTCACCCAGTAGCGTCTGCGGCAGCTCCTGGTCGAGGAGCGCGAGCAGCAGATGCTGCGGGACGATCTCCGGGTTCCCGCGCCGGCGCGCGAGCTCCTGCGCGGCGGCGATCGCCTCCTGCGACTTGACCGTCAGCCTCTGGAAGTCCATGTCCTCGGCACGAGCTCGGAGCCCGTGGGATCGTAGGGAACGAGGTCGCGGCGGTACTGCCTGTGCACGTGGGCGATCGCCTCGCGCATCTCGCGCTCCAGGCGCTCCATCGTCCGCTGCATACGGCGGATCTGCTCCTCGAGCCGGATCACGTGCTCGACGCCGGCGAGGTTGAGCCCGAGCTCGGTCGTCAGCTGCTGGATGAGGCGCAGCCGCTCGAGGTCGGCGTCCGAGTAGAGACGCGTGTTGCCGGCGGTTCGCTGCGGAGTGACGAGGCCCTTCGTCTCGTAGATGCGCAGCGTCTGCGGGTGCATCCCCACGAGATCGGCGGCGACGCTGATCATGTACCGCGGCGTCCTGTCGCTCATGTCACCTTCCTTCTGCGTCGCATGAGACGGACCCCTCAGCTGCGATCGCACGCACGACGATTACCTTCATCGAGCCTTCTGCACTTTCTGGAGCTCCGCGAGGAGCTCGCGCTCCTTCTTGTTCGGCTTTTTCGGAACGGCGATCTTCAGGCGTGCGAGGACATCGCCCTTCCCGCTGCCATTGAGCTTCGGCGCCCCACGGCCCTTGATCCGCAGCAGCTTGCCGCCCTCCGAGCCGGCGGGAACCTTTAGCGAGACCGGGCCTTCGGGCGTCGGCACCTCGACCTTCGCCCCGAGCGCCGCGTCGGCGAACGTCACCGGGACCTCGACCTCGAGGTCGGAGCCGCGGCGCTTGTACAGCGGCGAATCCGCCACACGAGTTACGACGATCAAGTCGCCCGCTGGGCCGCCGCCGTAGCCGGGCTCGCCCTTGCCCTTGAGCCGGATCTGCGTGCCGTTCTTGACCCCGGCGGGAATCTTCACCTTGTACCGCTTCGTGCGCCGCTCGCGGCCGGTGCCATGGCAGCGCGGGCACGGCTTCTCGATCACGGTGCCGCTTCCGTGGCAGCGTGGGCACGTGTGGGACAGGCCGAACAGGCCCTGGCTCTCGGTGACCACGCCCCGGCCACGGCACTCGGGGCAGACGATCGGCGCGGTGCCCGGCTGCGCTCCGGAGCCTCCGCACTCTCGACAGGTCGTGTCGAGCTCGACGGGGATCTGCGTCTCGACACCCCGGAGCGAGTCCTCGAACGAAAGGTTGACCCGCGCCTGAACGTCGGCGCCACGGCCGGACGGCTGACGCGCGCGGCCACCTCCGAACCTCTCGCCGAAGCCTCCGAACAGGTCGGAGATGTCGCCGAAGTCGAAATTGAACCCGCCTGCGCCGCCGCCGCCCCCTCCGGGAAATCCGCCCGGACGCCCGTCGGCCGCTCCGAAGGCGTCGTACTGCTTGCGCTTCTCGGGATCGGATAGGACGTCGTACGCGCCCTGGACCTCCTTGAAGCGCTCCTCCGCCTCCTTGTCGCCCGGGTTCTTGTCCGGGTGGTATTGGCGGACGAGCTTGCGGTAGGCCTTCTTGATCTCGTCCTGCGACGCACCCCGCGAGACGCCGAGCGCGTCGTACAGGTCCTTAGAGCGGGTAGCCATTGATCCAATTGGGTCGATCGGTCATTTCAGACGGACGCACGAGCAAAGCCCGCGCGTCCTGAGGGCGGCATCGCAAGCGATGCCTAGGCGGCGTCGCCACTCGGGCCGTCCTCCTCCTTCGGCCCCGCGACCACCACCCTCGCCGGGCGCAGCACGCGGTCGCCGAGCCGGTAGCCCTTCTGGAGCACCTCGATCACGGAGCCCTCGGCGGCGTCGGAGGGCTGGGTCAGCAGCGCTTCGTGGACGTGCGGGTCGAACGTGCCGTCGGTCTCGACGAGCGCGAGCCCCTCCTTCTCGAGCAGCTGCTCGAGCTGGCGGTGGACGAGCTGGACGCCGTCCTCGAGCTTCGCCTCCTCGTGCTGCTCGGCGGCCTCGAGCGCGCGCTCGAGATCGTCGAGGATCGGCAGGAGCTCCTTGACGATCCGCTCGCCGGCCCGCGCAACCAGGCTCTCCTGGTCGCGCGCGGCCCGCTTGCGGTAGTTGTCGAAGTCGGCCTGGAGACGCTGGAGCGTGTCGATCAGCTCCTCGTTCTCGTTGCGGAGCGCCTCGAGCTCGTCGGTGTTGACGGAGGTCTCGTCGACCTGCTGGCTCTCGATCTCGATGTCTTTCTTCTCTTCGGTCATGCCAGCACCTCGGTCGCCGGGGGAACCTCCCGGTTCCCCCAGACCCCCTCCACTGGTCCGAAAGGCGGCCATACGGCCGCGTTTCGGACAGGAGGCTGCGGCGGCGTGAGCAAGCTCACGCCTTCTTCGCCTCCTCCTCCTCGTCGATGACCTCGTAGTCGCCTTCCTCGACGACCTCGTCATCGGATGACTCGGCGCCGTCAGCGCCCGAGGCGGACTGCGCCTGCTGCGCGGTCGCCTGGGCGTACACGGCCTCGGCAAGCTTCTGCGAGGCCTCCTGGAGCGCCTGGGTCTTCTCGCGGATCTCGTTCACGTCAGAGCTCTCGAGCACGCCCTTCAGCTCCATGATGCGACCCTCGATCGTCGAGGCGTCGGCCTCGTCGAGCTTGTCGCGCTGCTCGGAGAGCGTGCGCTCGGTCTGGTAGGCGAGCTGCTCGGCCATGTTCCGTGCGTCAGCGAGCTCGCGCAGCTTGTGCGCCTCGTCCGCGTGCGACTCGGCGTCCTTCATCATCCGCTGCACCTCGTCCTCGTTCAGGCCCGAGCCGCCCTCGATCTTGATCTGCTGCTCGTTGCCGGTGCCGAGGTCCTTCGCGGACACGTGGATGATCCCGTTCGCGTCGATGTCGAAGCCGACCTCGACCTGGGGCATGCCCCGCGGCGCCGGCGGGATGCCGACGAGCTGGAACTTGCCGAGCGTCTTGTTGAAGGCGACCATCTCCGACTCGCCCTGGGCGACGTGGATCTCGACCGACGGCTGGTTGTCCTCGGCCGTCGAGAAGACCTCCGACTTCTTCGTCGGGATCGTCGTGTTGCGATCGATCAGCTTCGTGAAGACGCCGCCCTTCGTCTCGATACCGAGCGAGAGCGGAGTCACGTCGAGCAGGAGCACGTCCTTGACCTCGCCCTTGAGGACGCCGCCCTGGATGGCCGCGCCTACGGCGACGACCTCGTCCGGGTTGACCCCCTTGTGCGGCTCCTTGCCGATCAGCTCCTTGACCTCGTCGACGACGGCCGGCATGCGCGTCATGCCGCCGACGAGAACGACGTGGTCGATCGCGCTCGGCTCGAGCCCGGCGTCCGCGAGCGCCTGCTTCGTGGGCTCGACCGTCCGCTTGAGGAGGTCGGCCGTCAGCTCGTTCAGCTTCGCGCGGGTCAGCTGGAGGTCGAGATGCTTCGGCCCCTCCTGCGTCGCGGTGATGAACGGCAGGTTGATCTGCGTCGTCATCGTCGACGACAGCTCGATCTTCGCCTTCTCCGCGGCCTCATAGAGGCGCTGGAGCGCCATCTTGTCGACGGCCAGGTCGATGCCCTGGTCCTTCTTGAACTCGGCGACCATCCAGTCGACGATCGCCTTGTCGAAGTTGTCGCCGCCGAGGTGGTTGTCGCCGTTCGTCGCCTTCACCTCGAAGACGCCGTCGCCGAGCTCGAGGATCGAGACGTCGAACGTCCCGCCGCCGAGGTCGAACACGAGGATCGTCTGGTCGGTGGCTTCCTTGTCGAGGCCGTACGCCAGTGCCGCGGCGGTCGGCTCGTTGATGATGCGGACGACGTTGAGGCCGGCGATCTTGCCGGCGTCCTTCGTCGCCTCGCGCTGCGCGTTGTTGAAGTAGGCCGGGACGGTGACCACCGCGTCGGTGACCGTCTCGCCGAGGTACGCCTCGGCGTCCGTCTTCAGCTTCTGGAGGATCATCGCCGAGATCTCCGGCGGTGCGTACTCCTTGCCCTCGGCCTTGACGCGCACGTCGCCGTTCTCGCCCTGCACGACCTCGTACGGGACGATCTTCATCTCCTCGGAGACCTCGCCGAACTTGCGGCCCATGAAGCGCTTGATCGAGAAGATCGTGTTCTGCGGGTTCGTGACCTGCTGGCGCTTGGCCGGCGGGCCGACGAGCCGCTGGCCGTCCTTCGTGAACGCGACGACGGACGGGGTCGTGCGGCCGCCCTCCGCGTTCGGAATGACGGTAGGCTCACCGCCCTCGAGCACGGCCATGCAGCTGTTGGTCGTGCCGAGGTCGATTCCAATGGTCTTCGCCATGTGCTTTTGCTCCTTTAGTCCCTGGTTTGAAACAAATCTAAGTCCGACTATAGCAAGGGGGAACCGTGGCTGATCCACGCATCGAGCAGTACGCCCGCCTACTCGTCGAACGCTGCGTCGACGCACAGCCGGGCTGGGAGGTCGTCGTCGTCGGCAGCACCCACGCACGGCCGCTGATCGAGGAGATCATCCGGGCGCTCGGGCGGCGTAAGGCGGTTCCTCTCGTCCAGCTCAGCTTCTCGGGGATGGACTTCTGGCCCTTCGAGACGGTCTGGGCCGAGACGGCGCCGGCGGAGCTCGTCGCCGAGCGCTCCGCGCTCCGCGTGAAGATCGAGGACGAGTGCGACGCCTGGATCCGCGTCGGCGCGCCCGAGAACACCCGCGACGGCGTTGGCCTACCGCAGGAGCAGCACCAGGCGATCATGAAGGGCGCGCGTCCGCTGATCGCACGCCGGCTCGCGCTCGGCATCCCCTGGGTCACGTGCCGCTACCCCACGCCCGCGCTCGCCCAGGAGGCAGGGATGGGCCTCCGCGAGTTCGAGGACTTCCTCTTCGGCTCGGTGCTCCTCGACTGGGACGCCGAGGGCGAGAAGATGAAGCGGATCAAGGAGCGCTTCGACCCGGCAGAGGAGGTGCGGATCGTCGGCCGGGACACCGACCTGCGCTTCAGCATCGCCGGCCGCGAGGGAGAGGTCGACGATGGGCACATGAACATGCCCGGCGGCGAGGTCTTCTACTGCCCCGTCGAGGATTCCACAGAGGGCGTGGTCAGCTTCTCCGAGTTCCCGGCCGTCCAGGAGCCGGAGGTCGTCGACGGCGTGCGCATGCGCTACGAGGGCGGGCGCGTCGTGGAGGCATCGGCGACGTCGAACGAGGAGGCGCTGATGAGGGCGCTCGACATCGACGAGGGCGCCCGTGTCCTTGGCGAGTTCGGGATCGGCTGCAACCCGGGCATCCAGCGCCACATGCGGAACACGCTCTTCGACGAGAAGATGTACGGGACGATCCATCTCGCGATCGGAGCGGGCATCCCGGTCGCCGGCGGGCACAACCAGTCGGCCACCCACTGGGACATGGTCAAGGACCTGCGCGACGGCGGCCGGATCGAGCTCGACGGCGAAGTCGTCCAGGAGAACGGGGAGTGGACGTTCTAGACGGAGGTGCCTAGCGCGCTTGGGCGACCGGCCGGTCCGAGGCCTTGAGCCGAACCTGCTGCGCCCAGAGGCTCGCCTGCGTCCGGTTCGACACGTCCAGCTTCCGGTAGATGTTCGACAGGTGGAACTTGACGGTCTGTGGTGTGACCCAGAGTCGCCGTGCCAGCTCCGCATTCGAGTAGCCCTCCGCGACCAGGGCCAGCACGTCGACCTCCCGCTCGGTGAGACCGGCCTCCTCGACCGCGATCGGCACGGACCCGTTTCTGCGATCGGTCGCCAAGTGGATCGAAGGCTCGTACGTCTGGCGAATTGCGACGGCGATGTCGTCCGGCGAAGCGCCGTTCGTAACGTACGCCGAAGCACCCGCCGCGAAGATCTCGTCGACCCTGTCGCTGCCGGCACCGAGAACGATCACCCTGAGGTCGCTGGAAGTGGCGGCCGCGTCGCGCACGAGGTCTACGGTGTCGACGTCCGTTGCGCGTTCGTCGAGGCCCGCGAGGAAGATGTCCGGCGAGTGAGCCGTGATCAGCTCCAGGGCCTGCCTCGGGAACGACGTCGCGCCCTGGACGTCGATCTCGAGCGCTCGCAGGAACCGAGTCAGCACCTCCAGCACGAGGGGATAGCGATCGAAAACGACCGCTGTCAGTCCCTCAGTTGTGTCCTCCCTGGTCCCCAAAACCCCGCAGCCTTCCCGCATCGCGACCACGTCTCCCCAGGCGCGGTCTGCAGCTCGATCGCTTGCATACACGTAGTAGCACAGTCAGTAAACGGTGTAAACCGTGGTAAACATCTGGATATCGAAACCAAGACCGCCGACAAAGCGGGACCGACAGGCGGCTAGCTACTGCGCAACGTTCACCGCGACCTCGGTCCGCGCCCCATTGTCCGAGAGCGAGGCGTCGACTGCCTCGATCATCCGCACCACGTCGAGACCGACATGCGAGGACGAACGAGGGGTCTCATCGCCGCGAATGGCGCGACAGAAGTCGGCCAGCTCGAGGGAGAGCGGCTCGGAGGCGGGGATATGCGGCGACACGATGTCGCCGGTCCGATACGTGAGCCGGTACTCGCCGAAGCTCTCGGGGTTGGGCAGGTTCACGCCGCTGTCGAACACGCGGACGGGCTCGTTGCTCGTGTCGTCGTAGACGACCATCTTCTCCGACCCGACGATCGTCGTCCGGCGGAGCTTGCTCGGCGCGAGCCAGGACAGCTCCACGTGCGCGATCGCGCCCGATGCGTACTCGAGGTTGATGAAGGTCACGTCGGGGATGTGGGGGATCACGCAGCCGCGGCTCAAGGCCGTGACATGGGAAGGAGTTTCCTCGAGCCAGTAGCGAAGGATCGAGAAGTCGTGCGGACCGAGATCCCAGGCGACACTGACGTCGGCTTGGTGGAGCCCCAGGTTCACGCGGCTGGTCGAGATGAAGTAGATCTCCCCGAGCACCCCGCTCACGATCAACTCGCGGATCGTGACGACGGGCGGGCTGTAGAGGAACGTATGCCCGGGCATGAGCACGAGGTCGTTCGCTTCGGCCAGCCCAATCAGGCCCTCGGCCTCTACCGAGGTCGCGGCGAGCGGCTTCTCGACGAAGACGTGCTTGCCGGCCTCGAGCGCTTTCGCGCACAGGTCCGCGTGCGTCGAGACGGGTGTCGCGATGGCAACGGCATCCACCGTCGGGTCTTCGAGCAGTGCGTCGAAGGACGTGGTGCCGGGGACAGCCGGATAGCGAGACCCAATCGTGTCGAGCCGGCTGCGATCGGCATCACACACGGCCGCGACCCGAGCGTCCGGCAGCTCATAGAGATTTCGCACGAGATTCGGCCCCCAATAGCCGAGACCGACGACCGCGACTCGCACAGGAGCGTTGTCCTTGCCGTTCGAGTGGAAGCCGTTGCCGTTGGAGTGGAAGCCGTTGCCGTTCTGACTCATGTCGTTGCCTTTCGTCCGAGAATTTGGAAGGGAGTGCGGCAGAGAAGCTTGAAGTCGAGACCGAGCGACCAGCCACGCGCGTAGGCGACATCCATGTCCAGCGCCTCACGGAACGTGGCGTGCGCCCTCGCGGTCACCTGCCAGAGGCCGGTAATCCCCGCTGGAACGAGGAAGCGGTCGTAGTGGTGAGGCAGGAAGTTCTTGGTCTCGTAGTCGATGCACGGACGCGGGCCGACGAGGGACATGTCGCCGCGCAAGACGTTGATCAGCTGCGGCAGCTCGTCGAGGCTCGTGCGCCGGAGCCAGCGGCCGCTCCGCGTGATCGCGTCGCCGCGCTCGAGCTTGTACAGGCCATTGCCGTTCGGCGCGACGCGTGGGTCCATGATCCGCTCGATGTAAGCCTCGTGCGCGCTCGTGTCGGCGCCGACCTGCATCGTGCGGAACTTGAGCGCGGTGAACTCCCGGCGGTTCTGGCCGAGCCTGGTCTGGCGGAAGAAGATCGGGCCGGGCGAGTCGCGCTTGACGCGCCACGCGATGTAGGCGAACAGGGGCGCGGTCACGATCAGCATCGCCAGCGCGCCGCAGACGTCGATCGTTCGCTTGACGAGCCACGAGGAGGTCGTCATGCGCGGCGGTGGAAGTGCGATCAGCGGCACGCCCTCGAGCGTGTCGATCTTGACGCTCGGGCTGACCATCTCGAAAAGCCGCGGAACGATGTCGACCTGGACGTCGACATCGTTGAGCGAGCGCAGGACCTCGAGCGTTTCTTCGGACGGATCGCTCGAGAACGCGATCAAGACGCGCTCCACGTCGAAGAGCCGAACGAGCTCGGGAAGCTGACCGGTACCGCCGAGCAAAGCGACTTGGTCGAGCCCGTCCTGCCTCGGCCTCGGCTTCGTGTCGACGAAGCCGACGAGGTTGATGCCGTATTCCGGATGCCTGAGCAGCTTCCGGGCAACGCTCTGACCGACGTCGCCGGCGCCGACGATGATCGTGTTCTGGATGTACGCCAGCCGCCCGCGACACCAGAAGCGCGCAATCGACCGTCCGGCCGCGACCAGCACGAACGCCAGCGCCCACAATGCGACCAGCTTCACCGGGTTCGGGTGGGCTAGGCCGGTCACCCATTCCGCGACGAAGAGCAGCCAGGCGCCGAGCGTGACGAGGTGGAAGACCCGGGTGATCTCATCCGAGGTCGGATGGTGCGTTCGCTCCTCGTCCTGCTCATAGAGGCCGTGGAACTTCGCCATCACGATCCAGGCGGGCAGCGTCGCGAGCAGGAGGGCGTACTCGCCGGCAACGCCGAAACCGTCCGTTGCCCCCGACCCGGTGCCGAATACGAGCTGAACGACGAGGAACGTCGTCGCGAGAGCGAGAACGTCAGCCACGAGCAGCATCCGACGAACCAGCCAGCCACGCCGATGGCGCTGGTGCGAGATACGCCGATGCTCGAGAATCTCCAGCGTTTTCTGGCTCGCGAGCGGCGTGCGTGCCAGCCCGGCGTGCGCCGGCACCGTGTATGAGCCGTCAAGGCTGATTTCGCCCAACTCTCCCGAACCTCCCCAGGTCCTGTGTCTGCGGAACAACGCGTTCCGTCCGATCGAGAGTAGGCGGTCAGCGGCGATTTCTTAAGACCAGAGTTGAAAACCCGTCCCCCGAGTGGGTTCCTGGTCTTTTTGGGCGGTTCCGGAGCTCAGGAGGCGCCGCTGGGGCGCGCGAATGGGAGTGCATGCACCGCCTCATCAACGCTCGACAGGCAGAAACGTGTCCTGTTGGGGCCGACCTCACAACTAGCCGGTTGACCAGGGAAAGTAGGGCCTCCTGACCCATAGCCACCTGTTTCGGGCTGTGTTACACCAAGTGCGGACGGTTTTCCACAATCAACTGCGGCGGTTTTCCACACCACGAAAGGCGGCCCTTTCGGTGTCTGACATGCAACGCACTGCGATCCTCCTGGATCAACATCCACTCTGGCTTGGCGCGCTCGAGAAAATCCTCCTGCACGCCGGGGTCACGCCTGTGGCAAAGGCGACGACGACCTCTGCCGCGCTCACGCTGCTCGAGGAGCATCGGCCCGATCTGTTCGTCCTCGACATCGACATGGACGGCTGCAAGCCGGATGGGCTCACATGCCTTCGCGAAGCGCTCGCTCGCCAATCATCGCTCCGCGCCGTCGTCGTGTCCGCCTCCGACAACAGCGAGCGGATCGAGGCCGCGCTCACCAGCGGTGCCGTTGCGTACGTGCTCAAGCGGGCCGAGCCCGAGGATCTTGCCTCGGCCATGCGCCAGGTTTTCTCGCGCTCGCTCTACCTCGCGAGCAGCACAGCGTTCCAGATCACGCCGAACCCCGAGGCCATCGAAGCGGTCGGTCTCACGCAGCGCGAGCGGGAGATCCTGCAGCTCGTGTCGGAGGGGAACACGAACGGCGACGTGGCGCGAATTCTCTGGGTCACGGAGCAGACGGTGAAGTTCCACCTCGCGAACATCTTCCGCAAGCTCGACGTGACGAACCGGACCCAGGCGAGTCGCTGGGCGCACACCCACGGGCTCGTGCGCCAGCGCGATGACGAAGCCCCGGAGCTCATGCGCCAGCGCAACGGCGACGCGCCGGCCAGTGTGCCGGCTGCCTAGGCCCGACCCGTCAACGAGACGAGCTCGATCACGACACCGATGACCTTGCCCAGCCCTTCATCATTTCGGACGTATGCGACCGCATCCAGTCGACGACCGCGCTCGCGCACCTGCGCGTCGATCTCTGGAGCGACGACGATCGTCGCACCTGAGTCGCCGGTCCTTGGGAAATCGCGCGTCTCGTCGAACGCTGAATCAGCGTCCACGACGACGATGTCCGCTGGAGGAGCGAGCGCGGAATGAGCGTGCACCTCGACTCCGGGGGCAGGCTCCAGGCTGCGTCGAACCGCACGACGGAACATCGCGTCGTTCGTCACGACCTGCACGGTCGTAGATCGTCTTGCGGAAGGCCGGGCCGAGATGGCGTCCACTATGGCATCAAGGCCGGTCGTCTCATAGCTAGCCGTAGGGCGAGGGTTTTTGGGGTTATGCAGGGATGCGGGTCTCGAAGGTTTGCCTAGCGTGAGAGTTTTGTATCGGTTTGCTCAAATAAAGGGGGAAATGTGACGACGAGCCCTGCAGTTATCCAGGAACGCTCGCCAGTACCGTTCTTCGATCCAGGCCCGTCTTTCGCGGAGCTCAAGTCGAGGCTGATCGCAGAGATCTCGGAACTGATCGATTCGGGCGCGTTCATCAACGGCCCCCAGGTGGGCGCGTTCGAGACGGCGTTCGGCGATTACTGCGGCGCCGACCATTGCGTCGGACTCGCAAGCGGGCTCGACGCGCTGCGGCTCGGGCTGATCGCGGCCGGGATCGAACCCGGCGATGAGGTGATCGTGCCGGCGAACACGTTCGTCGCGACGCTCGAGGGGGTCACCCAGGCCGGCGGGGTTCCGGTCCTGGTGGACGTGAGCGAGAGCGACTACAACATCGATCCCGCGGCGGTCGAAGCCGCGCTCACGGACCGGACGCGGTTTCTGATGCCGGTCCACCTCTACGGGCAGATGGCCGACATGCAGGCGCTGAGAGCCATCGCTGAGCGGACCGGGGTCGCGATCATCGAGGACGCCTGCCAAGCGCACGGCGCCGAGCGCGACGGCCTGCGTGCCGGAGCGAGCGGCCTAGCGGCGGCCTTCAGCTTCTACCCGGCCAAGAACCTGGGCGCGATGGGCGATGCGGGTGCCCTCGTCACGACCGACCCCGAGCTGGCCGAAATCGCGCGTGCGCTCCGGGAGCATGGGCAGACGCGCAAATACCACCACGAGCGCGAAGGGTTCACGGCCAGGCTCGACACGATCCAGGCCATCGTCCTTCTGCACAAGCTTCCACTGCTCGACGGCTGGACCGAAGAACGCCGAGCCGCCGCGGCGGCGTACAGCGAGGCGCTCGACGGGATCGGCGACCTCGTCCTGCCGGCCGTCGCCGGTGGCAGCGAACCGGTCTGGCACCTCTACGTCGTGCGCACGCGGGAGCCGCAGCGGCTGGCCGAATTTCTCGACGACCGAGGCGTCAAGACGGGTCGGCACTATCCGGAGCCTGCGCATCTGTCTCCCGCGTATGCCGGGCTCGGCTATGCGCAAGGCTCGTTCCCGGTCACCGAGCAGGTGGCCACGGGCTTGCTGTCCCTCCCGATCTTCCCGGGTATCACCGAGACCCAGATCGCAGCCGTTGTCGACGCGGTGACGGAGTACTACGCGTGACCGATCAGCCGGTGAACGACGCCCCCTTCCGCATGCTGCGCGACGTCATGCTCGGTGATGGCGTCGTCGTGCAGGCCTTCACGAACCTCTACGGCTGCCGGATCGGGGATGAGACCCGTGTCGGCACGTTCGTCGAGATTCAGAAGGACGTCGAGATCGGTCGCCGCTGCAAGATCCAGAGCCACACCTTCATCTGCTCGGGGGTCACGATCGAGGACGAGGTCTTCGTCGGCCACGGCGTGATGTTCATCAACGACAAGACGCCTCGGGCGACGGCCGGCGAAGGACAGCTGCAGGGCGAGGACGACTGGGAGCTGCTCCCGACGGTCATCGAGCGGGGCGCCTCGCTCGGCTCGGGCGCGGTCGTGCTGGGCGGCGTCAGAGTGGGTGAGGGCGCTCTCGTCGGCGCAGGCGCGGTCGTCACGCGCGACGTCGCGCCGGGGGAGGTCGTCGCCGGCAGCCCGGCCCGCGTGCTCGCGTCGCGGACGGCCTAGGACGCCCGGAGGGCTAGGTGGACGCCCGGCGCACGGCCGTCCGGAACGCCTGCCCAGCGGCAGGCTCCGAGATCACGATGCCCGCGAGGATCAGCGCGCAGCCGCCCCAGCCGAGAGCTCCGAGCCGGTCGCCGGCCAGTAGGTAGCCGGCGAGGCCCGCGAACACGGGCTCGAGGGCGAAGACGAGTGCGACGCGGGTCGCGCTCAGATCGCGCTGGGCCCACGTCTGGACGAGGAACGCGAACGCGCTGGCGAAGACGCCCGTGACGAGCAGCGCGCTCCAGACCGTCCAGCCGTGCGGAACGCTCAACTCGCCACGAACGAGCGCGATCGCAGTGAAACCGAGGCAGGCGGCAATCATCTCCACCAGCGTGAAGGCAACCGCGTCGTAATGCGGCGCGTAGCGTTCCAGGAGCACGATCTGCAACGCGTAGGCGAGCGCCCCGCCCAGAACCAGCAGGTCACCGAGCGTCGAGCCGGCCTCGATCCCTACGAGCATTCCGAGGCCGATCGTCGAGAGGGCGACTCCGAGCCACGCCGCGAGGGGGATCCGGTCACGGAAGAGTGCGTATGCGGTGATCGGAGTGAGAACGACGCAGAGCCCGGTGATGAAGCCGGTGCTCGAGACCGTCGTGCGGGCAAGCCCAGCGGTCTGCAACGCATAGCCGAGTGCAAGCAGCCAGCCCAGGCCGGTTCCGGCGATGAGCCCGCGGCGATCGAGGCTTCGGATCCTTCCTGCCGCGAACGGGGCGAGAGCGGTGCTCGCGATCGCGAACCGCACGGCCAGGAACGCGAACAAGGGGTAGATCTCGACGGCGTCCTTGACCTGAACGAACGTGACGCCCCAGATCGCTGTGACGAGGACGAGCGCCAGGAGGGGGGTCACGTGCGCGCGGCCGCCTGGGCCGCACGCAGCCAGCGGCGTCGGATCAGCCCCGAGAACTCCCCGATCGCGAGCCAGTACAGGCGAAATCGGCGCCGCGTTCGATCGTCGAGCGCCTTGACGCGCGTCTCGGTCGCGAGCCGCGAGCCGCCCGGGATCGGCTCCGCCTCGAACGCGATCGCGATCTTCAAGCGCCTGCCGTCGTGCGCGGCGGCCCACTCGGTCGGCGTGCGCCCCAAGTGTTCGAAGTCGAGCGCCCTCAGGTACTCCTCGACCGTGCGGCCGCGGGCGGGCATCCCCCGCAGCGCGAGCAGGGTGCCGACCACCCGGTCGGGCGCCACCGGCGCAGCCAGGACGAGGTCGACCGCGCGCTCGGGAGCCACGGCAACGGCGGCGTCGTATCGCTTGCCGACCTCGAACTCGGGCAGCCAGTCGTCGATCAGCGACACGGAGCGAGCCTAACGAGTCCCCGGGTAACCTCCGGATATGGAGCCGCTCACCGACTCCTGGGGACGGGAGATCCGCAGCCTGCGGGTCTCGGTCACCGACAAGTGCAACTTCCGCTGCCGCTACTGCATGCCCGCGGAAGGGCTCGAGTGGCTCCCGCGAGAGGAGATCCTCAGCTTCGAGGAGATCCAGCGCGTCGTTGCGCTGCTCGCGTCGATGGGCGTGGACGAGGTGCGACTGACAGGCGGCGAGCCCCTTGTGAGACGCGACCTGCCCGTGCTCGTCGACCTGCTCTCGAACACGGACGGCGTCCGCGACCTCTCGCTGACGACGAACGGCGTGCTGCTCGACCGCCTCGCCGCCCCGCTCGTCGAAGCAGGGCTGACTCGGCTCAACGTCTCGCTCGACTCGTTGTCGCACGTCCGGTTCGCAGAGATCACGAGACGAGACGCGCTCGACCGAGTGCTCGCCGGCCTGGCGGAGGCCGAGCGCTACCCGGAGCTCCGCCCCATCAAGATCAACTGCGTCGCCATCAAAGGCTTCACCGAGGAGGAGGTTCCGGCGCTCGCCGGGCTCGCCCGCCGAAAGCCCTACGTCGTGCGCTTCATAGAGTTCATGCCACTCGACGCAGACGAGGCGTGGCGCGAGGACGAGGTGCTGGCCGGCGGCGAGATCCGGGCACTGATCGAGGAGCGCTGGCCGCTCGAAGAGATCCCCGCGAAGGCGTCGTCGACCGCGCGCCGCTTCCGCTTCGCCGACGGCGCCGGCGAGATCGGCTTCGTCAACCCGGTCTCCGAGCCGTTCTGCTCGAGCTGCGACCGCATCCGGCTGACCGCCGACGGCCAGCTCCGCACGTGCCTCTTCTCTCGCCGCGAGTGGGATCTCAAACGCCCGCTCCGCGACGGAGCGGGCGACGACGAGCTTCGCGACCTGCTCCGCTTCGCGGTTCGCCACAAGGAGCTGAAGCACAAGATCAACGAGCCCGGCTTCGTGCGGGCGTCGAGGTCGATGTCGCAGATTGGCGGCTAAGGCCAGACAGCACTATCCGGATGGAGGTCGAGCGCGCCTCCATCTCGGCACTCGGCCGACTTGTACCGGGGCGGATTGAACCGGTAGAGGTTGTTCCAGAACGTGCGCGCGAGCACATCGGCGTACGACCTCGACGTGCCGAGAAGCTGCGCAAGCCGCCGCATGCGCTGCATCCCGTGGCATTCCGTGGCCGCCTCGTCTCCGTCGATGTTCCGGATGTGCTCCGACTCGTGCGAGAGCACCAGCAGCGCCTCCGATGCGCGGTGCAGCGGCAGCCCGGAGGTCGGGCTCTCGCCCCGATAGACGAGTCGGGCCAACTGCTTGCAGATCCGCGGGGCGATGCTCGTTCGTGGCCGCAGGCTATGGACGAACCCGAGCAGATCGCCGGCGTCGACGTACGCGCCCCACTCCTTGCGCACGAACTTCCATTCGCGCTTCGACCAGCAGCGCACCTCGATTCCGGCCGGCCGGTGCAGGACGAACCGTGAGACAGCGGCGCTGAAGCGCGGCTCGATCTTGCTCTCGTCGAGGCTCCCGCGTGCGACGCGCAGCCGCCGGTTTGCACGGAGGGACGACTCGAGCGTGGTGTTTCCGCGCCTGAACAACTGTCTGCTTTCGAGGCTCTCCCGTCTGATCAGGCGAAGCCGCACCCGCGTTTCCCGTCGATCGCGTGGATCAACTGCAGCGACAGCGTTTTAAGCGTCTGGCAGCCGTCGCTCAGCAGGTCGTAGCCGTTTCGGTACCTCGACGCGTGCGGCTCGCGAACCTGCCGCAGGAGGTTTTTCTCGCAACGCGTGAGCTTGACCAGCAGCCGGCGCACCTGCGTGGCCGAGCTCGTGCCGCGGTCTACACCGCGGCTCGTCGTCCCGAGCTTCGCGCCGTCCTCCCTGAGGTTGATCTCCCAGCGGTGCAGCCGGCCCAGCCAGGCGAGGTCGCGACCGCTCGGTGGAGGCTCCTCGGCACGTTGCTCGAGCCGCGTTGTCGAAGCCCTCGTCCCGTGCGCCGCTTCCGCGCCCTCCGCACCACCTCCGTCGGAGCAGCCCACGACCAGCAGGCCGAGGAGCAGGAGCACGAGCCCGGGTCGCACGTCGAAGTGGGACGTACCCGACCCGGCCGAGAACGAATCGCTATTTCACTGCGAGGCGGATGCGATAGCCCAGGAAGATCTCAGCTTCGCGGTCTTCTAGCGTCCGCGCGGCAGCTTCGCGCAGGGCTGCGAGCCCGAGCTCTTCCTCACTCTTGCCGTCGTGCAGGAGCACGGTCAGCGGGCCGAGGCTGAACGCCATGCCCATGATCCGCTCCGCGTCGGCCCGGTCCCGAGAGTGGAAGACGATCTCGCGCGCGTACCGGAAGTGCCCGCTCGCCTTGATCCGCTCCAGGTGTCCCTCCTTCGCGAACCGCATCGGCCCGCCGTCGGGGCGCCTCCCGGCCCGGACGCGCCGCAGGACATCCTCGAACGCGGCCTCGACCTCCCAGCCCACGATCGGCGGCCAGTCGTAGTCGTACGCGGCGAACACGCCGCCCCGACGGAGAATTCGCGCCGCCTCGGCGAGCGTCGGCTCCGGCTCCATCCAGTGGAACGCCTGCGAGCAGGTGACGACGTCCGCTTCCCCGGCCGGGAGGCCCGTCGCCTGGGCGTACGCCTGGACGAAGCGCACGTTGTCCGCCGTGGTCGCCGCCTCCGCCTGCTCACGCATCTCCGGGCTCGCCTCGACCCCTACGACCTCGTCCGCACGGTCGGCCCAGAACCTCGTCGAGAGGCCGGTCCCGCTGCCCAGATCGACGACCAGCCGTGGTTTGTCAACTTGTGCTTCCACGCACAAGATGTCCACGAGAACAGCCGGCGGCGCAGGCCGATTGGCGTCGAAACCCGCCGCAAAACCGCTCCGTTCGTACCCGGAGGAGCGCAGAAGCCTCTCGCTCCACTGATCGACCGGATTCCCGAAAAACTCCGCCACGCCCGCGGCGGAGTCTAAAATGGAACGTCGTGTCCAGTGCCGCCACGGCTGCTCGGGTCCGCATCCTTCCGCACGGGCCCTTAGACCTGATCCGCCAACTGGCGATCTGGTTCGGCTTCCTGTTCGCGTATCGCTACACGCGCGGGGTCGCGGATCGCGACTCGTTCGAGGCGTTCCAGAACGGTCTGCGCGTGGCCGACCTCGAGCATCGCGTCACGGGCCTGTGGGAGCTCTCGCTCCAGAGCCTCGTCGCCTCGTCCAGCGTGCTGCGCGAAGCGACCTCGCTGACGTACTGGCACTCGCAGTTCACCGTCCTCGGGCTCGTCCTGCTCTGGGTCTACCTGTGGCGCAACGATCACTTCGTCCCGCTTCGGAACACGATCCTCCTCGCGAACCTGATCGGGCTCGTCGGCTTCGTCCTGATGCCGACCGCGCCGCCGCGGATGTTCCCGGAGCTCGGCTTCGTCGACACGCTCGCCAACTTCGGCATCAACCACGACAGCGCGATCGTCCGCAACGACGCGAACCCGTACGCGGCCATGCCCAGCCTGCACGCCGCGGACTCGCTGATCATCGGCGTCGGGCTGTTCTTCATCGTCCGCTCGAAGTGGGCGAAGGCGCTCTGGCTCTTCTGGCCGCTCTGGGTCTGGTTCTCCGTGATGGCGACCGGCAACCACTTCTGGCTCGACATCGTCGCCGGGATCCTCGTCGCGACCGTTGCGGCCGTGGTCGTCAACCACAAGCACGTGCGGCGACTCGTCGCCCGGGCGCGGCCGGCCCCAGCCTGACTGCGGGAGGCCTGAAGCAGGCATACACGGCGGGTGTTCGTCGTGCCGCCGCGCGCTCGATGGCGCACCTCGCGCGCACGCCGATCTCGCCGGACGCGCTCACCTTCGCCGGCGTCACGTTGTGTGCCGTCGCCAGCGTCGTCGTCTACTTCGAGTACCGCAACGAGCTGCTCTGCTTCTGGCTTGGAGCGGCGCTCTTCGTCGTCGGCTCCGTGCTCGACATCCTCGACGGAGCGCTCGCGCGCTCGAGCGGGAAGGGGACGACGTTCGGCGCGTTCCTCGACTCGACGACGGACCGCATCGGGGAAGCGTTCATGCTCGGGGCGATCGCGCTCGTCTTTTCGCGTGACGGGAACGAGGTTGCGCTCGCGTTCGCGTTCGCGGCGGTCGCCGGCTCGTTCCTCGTCAGCTACACGCGGGCGCGCGCGGAGGCGCTCGGACTGAAGGGCGACGTCGGCATCGGGAGCCGGGCCGAGCGAGTGGTCGTGATCGTCACCGGCCTCGTGCTCGCGCCGTGGGGCGCCCTGCCGTGGGCGATCTACCTGCTGACCGCGACGGCGTGGATCACGGTCGTTCAGCGCGTGCTAGCAGTTCGGTCGCAGCTTCGCCAACAGTGATACTCTGCTAGCAGCAGTTCGCTGCTAGCAGAATGGCGAAGAGAGAGCAGACCAGCATCCTCGTCCGGATGCCGAAGTCCCTGAAGCGCCGACTCGGCCGCGAGGTCTCGCGCCGGGACAGCACTCTCAACGACGTCGCCGTCGCGATCCTCGCCGACGAGTTCGACGTCGAGTTCACGCCGAGCGGCCGGCGCGCGCCTGCGCCGGGCGAGAGCGGCGACGTGCTCCTGCGCGTCCCGCCCGCCCTCAAGCGCAAGCTCGACGACGCCGCGCGCGAGCGCCGGAGCAGCACCAACACCGTCGTCGTCGACTCGCTCACCGAGCGGCTCGGCGCAGCCTTCTCCAGAAAGGATCCAATGCCTCGAAAGAACGGCAGCCAGAACGGCAAGGCGCGCGGGAACGGCAAGGTCCGCGTCGCGCTCATCGGCGTCGGCAACTGCGCCAACTCGCTCCTCCAGGGCGTCGAGTACTACAAGGACGCCTCGCCTGACGAGTTCGTTCCCGGGCTCATGCACGTCGATCTCGGCGGTTACCACGTCCGCGACGTCGAGTTCACGGCCGCGTTCGACGTCACGACGACCAAGGTCGGGAAGGACCTGGCCGACGCGATCTGGGCCAAGCCGAACGACACGATCAAGTTCGCCGACGTCCCGAAGACCGGAATCACCGTCTCGCGCGGAATGACGCACGACGGGCTCGGCAAGTACCTGTCCGAGGTCGTCGAAAAGGCGCCCGGCGACACCGACGACGTCGTGAGCATCCTCGAGGAGACCGGCACGGACGTCGTCGTCAACTACCTCCCCGTCGGCTCCGAGGAGGCGACGAAGTGGTACACGGAGCAGATCCTGAACGCGGGCTGCGCGATGGTGAACTGCATGCCCGTTTTCATCGCGAAGGGCGGCTACTTCGGACGCCAGTTCGAGGAGCGCGGGCTGCCGATCGTCGGCGACGACATCAAGTCGCAGGTCGGCGCGACGATCGCGCACCGCGTGCTGACGACGCTCTTTCGCGAGCGCGGCGTGAAGCTCGACCGGACGATGCAGCTCAACGTCGGCGGCAACTCGGACTTCCTGAACATGCTCGAGCGGGAGCGCCTCGAGTCGAAGAAGATCTCGAAGACGAACGCGGTTACGTCAATGCTCGACTACGACATGGGCCCGGGCAACGTGCATGTCGGCCCGTCCGACCACGTCCCGTGGCTGACCGACCGCAAGTGGGCGTACATCCGCATGGAGGGCTCGTCCTTCGGTGACGTGCCGCTCAACGTCGAGCTCAAGCTCGAGGTCTGGGACTCGCCGAACTCGGCGGGGATCGTGATCGACGCGGTGCGGCTCGCGAAGCTCGCGCTCGACAACGGCGTCGGGGGCGCGCTCGAGGGCCCAAGTGCCTACCTGATGAAGTCGCCGCCGAAGCAGATGCCGGACGACGAGGCGCGCGACGCCGTCGAGAGCTTCATCAAGAAGTACAGCCGCAAGAAGGCGAAGGCCAAGGCGGACGCACAGGCCTAGTTGGGAGCAGGCGGGGGCCGGTGCGAGCCGGCCCTCGCGACCGCACTACACTCGGTGGGTCGTGTCCCTGCGAATCTGCCTGGTGACCCCCTTTTCGTGGTCGCAGCCGCACGACGTGAACGAGCACGTCGCGGGAGTGGCCGACTCGCTGCGCGAGCGGGGCCATTCGGTCAGCGTGCTTGCGCCGTCGAACCGGGCGGCGGATCTCACCGCGGGCCGGCGCGCCCTGCGTGACGGCCTCGAGGCGCCGCTGATCGCACTCGGCCCGGCCGTGCCGATCTCGCGGCGAAGCAGGATCGGCTTGCCGGTCGGCGTCCGCGCGAATCTGGCCGCGGCGCTCTCCCGAGGAGAGTTCGACGTCGTCCACGGCTTCGAGCCGGGCCTGCCGAGCCTCTCGTACCTCGCGCTCCGGGACGCGCGGGCGCTGAGCGTTGCGAGCTTCTTTTCGCCCGAGCGGCTCGGGTACCCACCTTCGAAGGCGCAACGCGAGAAGCTGCTGGCCCGGATCGATGCGCTCGTCGCCTCGTCGCCCGAGGCGGCCCATGCAGCGGCGCAGCGCTTCCCGGGCGAGTACCGGATCGTCTCCGAGGGCGTCGATGCGGAGCTCTTCACTCCGGCGAAGAAGCGTCAGCTGGTCGTGCTCGAATGGCGACCGATGGAGCGTCCGCTCGCGCGAGCCGTTCAGCGCGCCCTCCGCGAGCTGCCCGACTGGGAGCTTGTCTACCTGCGCACGAAGAAGCTCGCCGGGCGGCCGGCGGTGCCCGCGAAGCTGCGCAGCCGGGCGTATGTGCGGACCGCCCGCGACGGAAGGAGCAGGGCCCCGATCCTCGCCGAGACCGCGATCTTCGTGCCCGCGCTGGACGGCCTCTCGCGCGTCTCACTCGAGGCGGCCGCAGCCGGTGCGGCGATCGCCTCGCCCCCCGGCGTCCAGGAGCAGCCCGAGCTCGCAGCGGCAGCGCTCGCCCGGTTCGCCGAGAACGAGCCGCTCCGGACCAAGCTCTCGGACGAAGCCCGTCGCAGCGTGACAGGAAAGACCTTCGCCGACGTGGCCGCGGAACTGGAGGAGCTCTACACCGAAGTTGGCCGCCGCCGAAGAACCTCGCAACAGGCTGTTCCAAGGTCGGACGAGCCTCTCGCGGACAGGCCCTGGATCCTCGCCGACCTGCACCTGCACACCTCGTGGTCGGCCGACTGCTCGGTCGCCGTCGAGGACCTCCTCGACGGCGCAGAGCACGCAGGCCTCGGCGCGATCGCCGTCACCGACCACAACGTCTTCGGCGGCGCGGTCGAGGCGGTCGAGCTCGCCCGCGAGCGCGACCTGATCGTGATTCCGGGCGAGGAGATCAAGACCGACGGCCAGGGCGAGGTGATCGGGCTCTTCCTCTCGGAAGAGATCCCGCGCGGCATGTCGTTCGGGGACACGATCGCCGCGATCAAGGCTCAGGGCGGGCTCGTCTACCTCCCCCACCCCTTCGACCGGATGCACTCGATCCCGAACCCGGCGACGCTGCACCGTCACCTCTCCGACATCGACGTGTTCGAGGTCTACAACGCGCGCCTGCTGTTCGAGGCCTACAACGACGAGGCGCTGCGATTCGCCCGCAAGTACAACCTCACGATGGGCGCCGGCTCCGATGCGCATGTGCCACAGGGGCTTGCGACCGGAGGCGTGCGCATGCGCGCATTCGACGGCCCGGAGGAGTTCCTGCTCAGCCTGCGGACGGCCGAGATCCTGCGCCGACCGAAGTCCCTCGCCTACCTGCAGTCGCTGAAGTGGGTGGCGCAGGTCAAGGAAAGAGTTCGCTAGCCGAGAACTGGAAACGTGGCCGCTGTGACCTCTGTGTCGACCGACGAGATCTACGAGAAGTACCTCAAGAAGGCGATCGCCGAGATCAACGACCTCGGGCACGAGATCGCCGCCGCCGGAAACGGCGAGCGAGTGCCCGTGCTCGGATCCGGCCATCCGCGCGCCGACGTGATGCTCCTCAAGCACCGCCCCCAGGCCGCGGAGGTCCAGGAGGGAGTCGCCTTCTTCGGGCGCACCGGGCAGGCGATCCTCAAGTCGCTCCAAAGGCTGAACGTCGACCCTCTCTCCGTCTACGGGACGAATTGCCTGAAGTTCGCGGACGAGCCCGCCGAGGAGGCTCGCCCATTTCTCGTCCGCGAGCTGCACATCGTCCAGCCGAAGCTCGTCGTCGTCATGGGCGAGGACGCCCTCGGGTTCCTGAACGCGCTGGACTTCCCGCTCGCGGCGGAACTCGAACCTGAGCTGGGATCGCTCCAGGAGTGGACGCCGACCGTGCAGGCGCTTTACGTGCCGGACATCGACGCATCGCTCGACGAGCAGCCGACAAAGACGGCGTTCTGGAACGCATTCAAAGCGTTGGGTCCGTGGTGGGCAGAGTTACCACCGTACTGAGTACCGGCCGAACCGCCGCCCTACTAATCCTTGCCATCTACCTCGGCGTGTACTACGCCGTGGCGGAGTCGCTGCCGAGCTTGAGCCTCTGGTGGGACATCGCGATCATCTCGCTGCTCGTCATCCCGCCGGTGTTCGCGCTCGTCTACCTCGCGCTGCCGCTGCGAACCGCGCGCTGGCTGCTCCCCGCCGGCATCGGTGTGGCCGTGCTGGCCGCGCTCCTCCAGGTCGTGGGGCTCGACGTCCTGGCGAACTTCGCGAAGCTGGCCGCGGTCACGCTCCTCGCGTGGTGGTTCCTGAGCTTCTTCGAGACGGCCGCCTGGGTGACCGTCGTGGCGCTGATCGTCCCCTGGGTCGACGCGGTCTCGGTCTGGCGTGGGCCGACGAAACACATCGTCACGCACCAGCGTGAGCTGTTCACGACCTTCTCGTTCGCATTCCCGGTACCCGGTGAGGCGAACACGGCGCAGCTCGGGCTCCCTGACCTCTTGTTCTTCGCGCTCTTCCTGGGCGCAGCCGACCGCTGGGGCCTCCGCACGCGGTTGACCTGGGTGGCGATGGCGCTCTCCTTCGGCGCGACGCTCTCGCTGACGGCCGCGCTGGACATCAACGGCCTGCCCGCCCTGCCGCTGCTCGCACTCGGCTTCCTCGCGCCGAATGCGGACCTGCTCTGGCGCAAACTGCGCTCGGACGACGCCTGGGGCTCGCTGCGCTCGGAGCGGAGCGAAGCCGGCTAGAAGCGCTCGAGTATGGCCACGGTCTCGATGTGCGGCGTGTGCGGGAACATGTCCACCGGCCGTGCGCGCACGAGGCTGTACCCCCACTCCGCGCCGAGCTCCTTGACGTTTCCGGCCAGCGTCGTCGGGTTGCACGAGACATAGACGATCCGCTTCGGCTCGAGGCGCGCAAGACGGCGCAGCGCCTTGCCCGAAAGTCCCGCGCGCGGCGGGTCGACGACCGCGACGTCCGGCTCGCCGGCGCGTTCGTTGAGGTCGTCGATCGCCTCCCCCACCTCGCCCGCGTAGAACGCCGCGTTTGCGATCCCGTTCAGCTCAGCATTCTCGAGCGCGCACGCGACCGACTCCTCGGAGACCTCGATGCCCCAGACCGTCAGCGCGTCGCGAGCGAGCGTGAGCCCGATCGTCCCGATCCCGCAGTAGAGGTCGTAGACGCTTTCCTCCCCGGTCAGCTGCGCATATTCGCGGACGAGCCCGTAGATGCGCTCGGCCATCGCCGTGTTCGTTTGCAGGAACGCGTTCGGACGCACCCGGAAGCGCAGCCCACAGAGCTCCTCCTCGATCGCGTCGTCGCCGTGCAGGAGCTGCGTTGGCAGGTTCGTCACCTCGGCGGGCCGGTCGTTGACCGACCAGTGGATCGACCGCACCTGGGGGAAGCGCTCGAGGGCGGCGACGAAGCTGTCCACGTCGAGCAGGCCGGGAGCCGTGACGAGCTGGACGAGAGCCTGCCCGGTGTTTCGCCCCTCCCGGACGACGAGGTGGCGAAGGAAGCCGGTGTGCTCGGCCTGGTCGTACGCTTCGAGGCGCTGGGCGCGGGCCCAATCGCGCACCGCCTCACGGATCGCGTTCCCGAGGTCGGTTGTGAGCCAGCACTTGCGGATGTCCAGCACCTCGTCCCAGCGGCCGGCGCGGTGGAAGCCGAGCGCAGGGCCGTCCGGCGTGGACGTGAACGAGTACTCGAGCTTGTTCCGGTAGTGGAACGGCGACTCAGCCGGGACGATCGGCTCGAGCGGCGGGTCCTCCACGCGACCGATCCGGCGGAGCGCCTCCTCGACCTGTGCCGCCTTCGCGTCGAGCTGCGCCTCGTAGGCGAGATCCTGGAACCGGCAGCCGCCGCAGGCCGGGTAGTGCTCGCATGGCGCGTCGACCCGCGGCGCTCCGGGCTCGACGACTTCGAGTGCGGTCGCCTCTGCGTGGTTCCGCTTCACCTTGGTCACGCGCGCGCGAACGACATCGCCCGGCAGCCCGCGGCGGACGAAGACGACGAAGCCGTTCAGCCGCGCGACGCCGTTCCCGCCGTACGCGAGCGACTCGATCCTGAGGTCGAGCTCGTCGTCGGGTCGAACGGGCGCGGCCATCCGTCCAGCATAAGGCGCCGACTCGGCGGCGCCGACCAAGAGGACGTGGCAGCCTTGCTGGCACGTCCGTCTAACGCACGTTCATGGAAACCCGAGAGCCCGGCTCGCACCTGACATCCGCCATAGGTTTCATGCGTGGACCTGCGATTCGAGACGCCTTCGACGCTGCAGCAGTTCGAGCAGTGGGCGGCGATCCTGAACCGAGTTTCGGGCGATGTCTTCGAGGTCGATGAGATCCGGCACTTCATCGCGTCGGACGACGAGAGCGCGTGGCTCCTTGCACTCTCCGGCGACGAGGCGCTCGGCTGCGGTGTCGCCCGGCCCTCCTCGATCCAGAGCAGCCTGTACGCGATGGCGCGCGTCCTGCCTGAGCATCGTGGACAGGGAGTCGGGACACGAATCTACGAGGCGATCTCGCTGCACGCCCGCAAGCTCGGGCGCGAGTCGCTCTGGGGCCGTGTGCGCGAGGACGACGAGGCTTCGAGAAACTTCGCCGGGAACCGAGGGTTCCGTGAGGCGGGCCGCGAGTACGAGGTCGTGCTCGACACGACGCTTGCAGCTGCCCCAGGCGAGCCACCCGAGGGGATCGAGCTGGTCTCGCTCGCCGAGCGGCCCGACCTCGAGCCGGCCGTCCACGAGGTCGACTGCGAGGTCGCCGGCGACGTCCCGAGGCCCGAGGGCGACGACTTCGAGCCGCAGCCGTTCGCGCGCTGGCGCGAGCAGTACCTGGAGGGCCCGGGCGCCGTGCCGGATGCGCTGATCGCCGCGCTGGTCGACGACGAGGTCGTCGGCTACACGGGTCTCCGACGGCGCGGCGCGTCCTCGCCGGTCGCGGAGAACATGCTCACCGCAGTGCGGCGCGACTGGCGACGCCGCGGTCTCGCGACTGCGCTCAAGCGGGAGCAGGTCGCGCGTGCCCGCGCAGCCGGCATCGAGCAGATCTTCACGACCAACGACGAAACGAACGCGGGCATGCGAGGCGTGAACGCGCGCCTCGGCTACCGCTCCGCGCCGACCTACATCGTTGTCACCGGCCCACTCGCTACGTGATGTCCCGACGGTGCGTGAAGAACACGGCCAAGACCCCGAGCCCAATGATGTACGCGCCGAACACGGCCAAAGACTTTCCGAACGATTGGGCAGTGTCGTCGCCGCCGAGCACGCCGCCGAGCGACGACCCGACCAGATAGTCGCTCGCCCCCGGAAAGAGGGCCCCGATCGCCGGCTCGACGAAGAACAACCACGCGAGCACGAGGATGATCGCACCCAGCTGCCTCGTGAGCGCCGAGCCGATGAAGAGCCCCGCAATCGACACCAGCGCCGTGGTCAGGAACAGGC
The DNA here is from genome assembly GCA_963794605.1 of uncultured Actinomycetes bacterium. Lineage (GTDB taxonomy): Bacteria > Actinomycetota > Thermoleophilia > Gaiellales > Gaiellaceae > VAXT01. The sequence continues at coordinate 1,383,876 of CAWCEN010000002.1, read as the reverse complement.
GACCGATGAGCTCGTACTCCTCGCTGCCGAAGTGGTAGCCCGCCCGATCGCCAACCCAGATCGTCGCCACCGTCACGGGAATCAGGAGCGCCGGCAGCACGAGCACCGCGCCGCCGATGATCGCCGCGGCCGTCTTCGCCGCCAGAACTCGTTCTCGGATGGGCGTCGCCAGGAACGTCAGCGTGATCGTCCCATGCCGGTACTCCGTCGTCGCGATCAGTACTCCGAGCAAGGTCGTGAACAGGAGCGAGACAGCGGCGATCCCGACGAGATCCCGCTCGAAATGTCGGGGCAGCACCGGGTCGCGCGACGCGGAGTGCACGGTCGCGATCGTCACGAGCATGATCAACCCGATCTCCGACAGCAGGATCCCCAGTGCCGTCCGGTAAGCGGTGACGATTTTGAGCAGCTCGGCCCCGACGAGTTTCATGTCGTCAGCTCCAGGAAGGCCTCTTCCAGCGACGGGGGCTCGGCGACGAGCTCGTGGAGGACGATCCGGTTCGCGGCGGCGAGCTCGCCGATCCGAGCGGTCGTCGCGTCCTTGACCACGAGCAGATCGCCCTCGGCACTTCCGACCTCGATTCCCGCTTCCCCGAGCACGACGCGGAGGCGTTCGAGCTGCGGCGAGCGGACGCGGATCCCGCCCGAGGCGCGCGCCGCTAGTTCGGCCGTCGCGGCATGTTCGATGAACCGGCCGCGATGGACGATCACGACCTCGTCCGCAATCTGCTCGATCTCGGCCAGGACGTGGCTCGAGACGAGGATCGTGCGCCCCTCGGCCGCCAGTGAGCGCAGGAGCTCGCGCAGCCAGCGGATGCCCTGTGGATCGAGCCCGTTCGCCGGCTCATCGAGCACGAGCACCTGCGGGTCTCCGAGCAGAGCACCGGCGAGGCTGAGGCGCTGGCGCATACCCAGCGAGTAGCCGCCCGCACGCCTTCCGGCCGCGTCGGACAGCTCGACCAGGGTGAGGACCTCGTCGACGCGAGCCGTGGAGAGTCCCGTAGCCGTCGCGAGCACCCGCAGGTGGTCACGACCGGAGCGGCCCGGATGGAAGTTCGCCGCCTCGAGCACAGCTCCGACCTGACGCGTCGGCGAGTCGAGCTTGCTGTAGGGGCGCCCCAGGACCGTTGCCCGGCCAGAGCTCGCGTGCACGAGCCCGAGGACGATCCGCAGCGTCGTCGTCTTGCCGGCGCCGTTCGGGCCCAAGAAGCCCGTGATCGCACCATCGCGGATCTTGAAGCTCAAGTCGTCGACGGCAAGCGTCTTGCGGAACCGCTTCGTGAGGTGCTCGACCTCGATCACGTGAGCGGCGTGACGTAGACCTTTCGCTTCCGGGGGCCGTCGAACTCGCAGAAGAAGATGCCCTGCCATGTGCCGAGGGCGAGCCGCCCACCCTCGATCGGGATCAGCACCTGCGGACCGGCAAGCGCCGCGCGGACGTGCGACGGCGCGTTCTCCTCCCCGGCCTCGATGTGCTGCCAGCCCCAATCCTCGCCCACCACGCGCTCCATCGCCGTCTCGAGGTCGCGCGCGACGGCCGGATCGGCGTGCTCGTTGATCGTCACGCCTGCAGTTGTATGCGGCACGAAAACGAGTGCCGCAGACGCTCCATCGACGCCATTCAGTGCGGCCTCGACCTCTCGAGTGATCTCCACGAGCTGCGTCTTGCGCTCCGTGCTGATTTCGATCTCGCGCACGTCGTTATCCTACGGCGGCTGTGGTTGACATCGAACGAATCGACCGGTCGTTTCCGACGGCCGCACGGGCGGAGCCCGCGCGTCCTGAGAGCGGCGCCGCGAGCGGCGCGTAGGAACCCCGTGTCGAGTGCGGCCCCTCCTCTGACCTCTTCGGACCTCGACCGCTTCCGCGACCGAGCCGACCGCTTCATCGCGGAGCTCGACGAGGAGTACTACCTCCACTACGCGGGCCACAAGGAGAAGCTCGAGCTCGCCCCCATCTTCGAGCGCTTCACCGACCTGACGCAGCTCGACCAGGCGCTCGCACTCGGCCGGACCGCGAACGGCGACCGCCGCGTGACCGAGCTCTGGCGCTTCGCCTCAGAGGGCTACCTCGGCGAGCTGACGCGCGACCAGGCCGAGAAGGTGGCCGAGCTCGAAGCGACCCTCGAGGCCGAGATCGACGGCGAGACGATCCCGTTCCGGATGCTCCGGCCCGCGATGGCGAACGAGCCGGACCGCGAGAAGAGGGAACGGATCGACAAGGCCCGGGTCGAGCTGACCGAACAGCACCTGAACCCGCTCCACGCCGAGGGCGTCCACATCGTCCGGGAAGGCGTCGAACGACTCGAGGCGCCGAACTACACCGACCTGTACCGCGGGTTCGGCTTCCGGCTGGACGACCTGGCCGCGCAGTGCCGCGACTTCCTCGACTCGACCGAGAAGCTGTTCGAGGAAGCGGCCGACAGGCTCTTCCGCGCCCGGGTCGGGATCGGGCTCGACGAAGCGCGTCGCTGGGACGTGATCCGCACGTTCCGCGCGCCCGAGTGGGATCCGCAGTTCCCGGCAGCGAAGATGCTGCCCGCGCTCGAGGCGACGCTGACCGACCTGGGCGTCGACCTCAAGTCGCAGGAGAACGTCGAGCTCGACGTCGAACAGCGGCCGAAGAAGAGCCCGCGCGCGTTCTGCGCGCCGATCGAGATCCCGGGCCGCGTCGTGCTCGTGATCCAGCCGATGGGCGGCGCGGACGACTGGCGCGCGCTGTTCCACGAGGCCGGCCACACGGAGCACTACGCGAACACCTCGGCCAACCTCTCGATGGAGGAGAAGCGCCTCGGCGACGTCGCGGTCACCGAGGGCTGGGCGATGCTCATGCAGCACCTGACGGACGACCCGGCCTGGCTCACGCGGCGTCTCGACTTCCCGCGTCCCGACGAGTTCGAGCGCGAAGGCGTGACGCAGCTCCTGTACATGGTGCGCCGCTACTCGGCGAAGCTCCTGTACGAGATCGAGTTCCACTCGGCGGACGATCCGACGAAGCTCTCGAACCGCTACGTCGAGCTGCTCGGCGACGCCCTGAAGATCGAGCCCGCGGCGGCCGACTACCTAGCGGACATCGACTCGAGCTTCTACGTCACCGGCTACCTGCGCTCGTGGGCGTTCGAGGCGCAGTTCCGCACGCACCTCCGTGAGCGCTTCGGCAACGACTGGTTCGCGAGGCGCGAAGCCGGCTCGCTCGTTCGCGAGCTCTGGGAGACCGGAATGAGCATGACGGCCGACGAGATGCTGAACGAGGTGACCGGGCAGGAGATCGAGATGGATGCAGTCGCCCAGCTCACGCGCGGCGTCCTCAGCTAGGAGCGTCGTGAGCGACCTCGTCCCCCGAGACGAGCTGCGCGCGACGATCGAGGCGCGCAAGGAGCTCGGCGAAGAGGCGGAGCCGGCGCTGATCGAAGCGTTCGCCGACCGGATCGAGAAGGAGCTTGGGAAGCGCCAGCGCGAGAGCGAGCAGTCGCTCCGGCGCAAGCGCGAGCACCAGAAGGAGATGGTGCTCGGCGGAATGGCGCTCTCGATCCCGCTCTTCGCCTTGGCGGCGATCTTCACCGGCCTGGCGGGCGTGATCGTGGTCTGCGGGGTGCTCGCGGTCATCGCGATCGTGTCGGCGCGCTAGTCCCCAAATACCCTTGTGGCCGAGGGAAGAATCACCGCTATGGTCGAGCGCGTGCACCCAGACGTGTCGCTTCCCCATGGCACCGTCACGTTCCTGTTCACAGACATCGAAGGCTCGACGCGGCTTCTGCAGGAGCTCGGCGATGGGTACGCGGACGTTTTAGCCGAGCACCATCGCGTGCTGCGCGAGGAGGTCGCTCGTCACGGCGGCGTCGAGGTAGGCACAGCTGGAGACTCGTTCTTCGTAGCGTTTGCAAAGGCGTCCGACGCACTGGCTGCGGCGGAGGCGGCGCGGGAAGCGCTCGCTGACGGACCGATCCGGGTCCGCATGGGATTGCACACGGGCGAGCCGATGGTGACCGAAGAGGGATACACCGGGATCGACGTGCATCGCGCCGCGCGGATTGCCGCTGCCGGTCACGGCGGTCAGATCCTCGTCTCGCAAGCTACGCGCGATCTCGCCTGGGCGGACCGCATGCGGGACCTCGGCCTGCACCGTCTCAAGGACCTCGCAGCACCTGAAAGGCTCTACCAGCTCGACGACGGCGACTTCCCGCCGCTGAAGAGTGTCGACCAAACGAACCTCCCGGTGCAGCCGACGCCGTTCGTCGGGCGCGAACGCGAGCTTGCTGAGCTGCTCGCACTGCTCGACGCGCATCGCATCGTGACGCTCACCGGCCCTGGCGGCACGGGCAAAACTCGGCTGGCGCTGCAGGCGGCTGCAGAGAGCGTCGAGCAGTATGGCGACGGTGTGTGGTTCGTCTCGCTCGCCGCAGTACGCGATCCGAACCTGATCGAGCCGACGATCGCGCAGGTGGTTGGCGGTCCTGACGACCTATCTGAGTTCCTGGCGGGCAAGCGCACTCTGCTCGTGCTCGACAACCTCGAGCAGCTCCTCCCGGACGCCGCGGACATCGTGCTCCGGCTCGACGGCCGCATTCTCGCAACCAGCCGAAGCCGCCTCAATGTCGCTGCTGAACAGGAGTTCCCCGTGCTGACGCTTCCGTTCGACGACGCAGCGGCACTCTTCACGCAGCGCGCACGACAGTTGGAGCCGGACTTCGAGCCCAATGCCGCGGTGCGTCAGATTGCAGAGCGCCTTGACGGCCTTCCGCTGGCGCTCGAACTTGCCGCCGCCCGCGTAAAAGTCCTCACACCGGACCAGATCCTCGAGCGCCTCGGTCGCAGCCTGGACTTGCTGACATCCGGCGCGCAAGACGCACCGGAGCGGCAGCGAACGCTGCGCGGGACCGTCGAGTGGAGCTACCAGCTCCTCACCACCGATGAGCAGACCTTGTTTGCGCGGTTGGCCGTGTTCGTCGGGGGCTTCGAGCTCGAGGCGGCGGAAGCCGTCTGTTCCGCAGAGCTCGACGTCCTGCAGTCTCTGGTGGACAAGAACCTCCTGCGGCACGGCGAGGATGGGCGCTTCTTCATGCTGGGAACGATCAAAGAGCTCGCACTCGAGAAGCTGCGCGACCTGTCGGACGAGTCGTCGCTGCGTCGGCGCCACGACGACTACTTCCTCGCTGTGGCGGAGGAGCTCGACGCGCGCGAACGATTGTCGGGGATGCGTGACCTGAGTGCGGAGTCGCTCGAACGCTTCGAGCGGGAGCTTCCGAGCTTTCGCGCGACACTGGCCGGGCTATCCGAGGGCAGCCGGAACGAGAGCACGGCGCGTCTCGGTGCGGCTCTCTGGCGATTCTGGCTCAACAGGGCGCAGTACCGAGATGCCGCGGACTGGCTCGAGAAGGCGCCGCTGGACGACGCTACCCTCCCGGTGGACGTGCGTGCCGCGACACTCGGAGCTGCGGGCGCAGTCGCGTACTACACGCACGACGACATCGACGGAGCGGAGAGGTTCTGGCGGGAAGGGCTCGAGCTACGTCGTGTGCAGGACGATCCGCACGAGCTGGGTGCAGCGTTGAGTTGGTTGTCCAGCATCGCATGGCGCCGGGGCGACTTCGACGGTGCCATCGCTTACCACAAGGAGGCGCTGCCGCTGTTCGAGGAGGCAGGCGCCGAGGCCTTGCTCCTCAACGAGCTCCACTGGCTGGGTGACGCGTACCGCGACCGCAGGGACTTCGACGAGGCTGAGCGCGTGCTCGAGGAGACGGTGAGGCGGGCACGAGCGCTCGGCTTCGACCAACAGCTGACAAGCACGTTGCACAGTCAAGGAGACCTCTCGCTCGATCGTCGGGATCCCGACACGGCGCTGCCCCGCTTTGCGGAAGCGCTCGCATACGCCGTCTCGACCGGAAATCGGCGGGTGCAGATCTACTGTGTGGCCGGCATCGGATGCGCGCTGCTGCAGAAAGGGGACGACCGCGCGGGGGCGCGACTTTGGGGAATCGCGGAGGACCAAGAACGCCGGCTCGGATTCCGGATGCTCCTCACCGAACGTCAGCGCTACGAGCGCTTGATGTCGGAGGCCCGTGAGCGCCTCGGTGCGCCGTACGAGGCCGAGCACCGCGCCGGCGCCGGGCTGACGCTCGAGCAGGCGGTCGAGGAGGCACGGCTACACGTGCCGACGTGATCTCGGCCTTTCCCGGAGTGGTCCTTCCGGCAAAGATCAGGGTCGATTCAGGGGGAATCCCGATGGTGCAGCCTCGGTCGTGTGGCGCATGCTCGTAGCGTCCCCGATGAAAGGAACGCAATGAGCACCTCCGAGACCCAGAGCGCGTCGATCAAGGAGCTGCACCGCAGTCAGGACGGCCGGATCCTCGCCGGCGTCGCCGGCGGGCTTGGGCGGTACTTCGACATCTCCCCGACGTTCTTCCGGATCGGCTTCGCGATCCTGACGCTCGTCGGCGGCGCGGGCATCCTGCTTTACGTGGCCGCCTGGCTCGTGATCCCGGACGAGGGCGAGCGCGACTCGATCGTGTCCGAGGCCCTCCGGCGCCACCGCGACCGGCCCTGGCTCCTGGCCGGCGTCGGCCTGGTCGGGATCGCCCTCGTCTCGCTGTTCGCGCAGGCGGACTTCTGGCCCAACAGCGGTTTCGCGTGGATACTGCTGCTCGTCGGCGGGCTGGCGATCGTGCTCGCGCAGCGCCGCGCCGGCAACGGCACGCCGCCCACCGACGCTGCGACGCCCGTTGCGCCGCCGGGTGCGACTCCCGCTGGGACGCCCGCCGCACGGCCGCGTAAACCGTCTCTGCTCCTGCCCGGGCTCGGCGTCCTGCTGGCTGCTGCCGGTGCGCTCGCCCTCTTGGACGCGGTCGGCGTCGACGTCCGGTGGGACGTCGCGCTCGCCGTGGGCGCGATCGGCACGGGCGTCGCCGTCGTCGCCGGGGTGGCGCTGCGACGGCGAACGGGCGGCCTCGTCGTCGTTGGTCTCGTGCTGGCGGCGCTCGCGATCGCGGTGTCGGCGGTGGACGTCAGGCTCGAAGGCCCGATCGGCACTCGGGTCTACTCGCCGGTCGAGGCGAGTGACGTGAAGCGCAACTACGACATCTCGGTCGGAGATCTCAGACTCGACCTCAGCAACGCGGCGCTCGCCGCCGGCGACACGGAGGTCGATGCGAATGTCGGAATCGGCGAGCTGAGGGTGATCGTGCCGGATAACGTCTCCGTCGACATCGATGCTTCTGCGTCGGCCGGCGAGGTCACTGTCTTCGGACGCAGCGAGTCCGGCGTCGACGCGGATCTCTCCGAGAGCATCGGCGTCGCCGGGTCCGACCGGACGCTTCGCATCGACGCACACGTCGGGCTGGGCGACGTCATCGTGGAGACACCGTAGCGTCGTGGTCGACGTCGGCCCGATCCCCGCCCGAGACCGCGCCAACGGCGTTGTCGCCGGCGTTGCCGCGGGCATCGGACGTGCGCTCGAGGTCGACCCGACGCTCGTGCGGCTGCTGTTCGCGCTGCTGGCCCTCGCAGGCGGAGCGGGCATCGCCCTCTATCTCGCTGCCGCCCTGCTGATGCCCGACGAGCTCGGTGAACGCGCCGGCCGCGTGCGCTTCGGGGCCGGGATGACGCTGCTCTTGCTCGCCGCGGTCGCCGTCCTCAACGGCCTCGGGCTTCCGTGGTTCGTTCAGATCTCCGCGGTCCTCGCCGCGGCGGGAGCGTTCTTTCTCTGGCGGAAGCAGCAACGCGTGGTCGGCGGCATCCTGGTCGTGACCGCGGCTGTCGTGCTCTTCACCGTGGGAGGCGACTCCGGCGCAGGCGGCCCGCTCCTCACGCCGGCGGCATTTGCAGGCGGCCTGCTGCTCGTCGTCGGCCCCTGGCTGTGGCGCACGGCGCAGGAGCGCGCTGATGAGCGGACGCGGCGAATCCGCTCGGAGGAGCGCGCGGAAGTCGCCGCCCGCGTGCATGACTCTGTCCTCCAGACGCTCGCGGTCATCCAGCGCGAGTCGGCAGACCCGAAGCGCGTCGAACAGCTCTCGCGCCGCCAGGAGCGGGAGTTGCGCTCCTGGCTTTTCCCCGAGGGCGAGCTCTTCAAGGACGATACGCTCGTGGGCGCGATCGGGAACGCGGCGGCCGAGGTCGAGGAGCTGCACGGCGTTCGCGTCGAGGTCGCGAGCGCTGGCAACGCGCCGCTCGACGACGACACGCGCGCGGTGGTGCTGGCCGCACGCGAAGCGATGGCGAACGCGGCGCGATTCTCCGGCGCAGAAGAGATCTCCGTCTATGCGGAAGCCGACGGCGACGGGATCAGCGTCTTCGTGCGCGACCGGGGCACGGGCTTCGACCGGGCGGCGGTGCCGCCGGAGCGCCGCGGCCTGTCCGAGTCCGTCGAGGGGCGAATGAGACGCCACGGCGGCACGGCAACGATTTCGTCGACGCCGGGCCGGGGGACAGAAGTCGAGCTCTCGCTCCGGAGGAAGGCGTGGTGAAGGCGGCGCGGCGCATCGTGATCGTCGACGACCACGGGATCTTTCGCGCGGGCTTGCGGAGCGAGCTCGGCGACTCCATCGAGGTCGTCGGAGAGGCCGGGACGGTCGGCGAGGCGATCCCGCTCGTCGTCGAGACCGACCCGGACGTCGTCCTCCTCGATGTCCATCTCCCCGACGGCGGCGGCCAGGCCGTGATCGCTGGGGTTTCGCCCGAGCGGCCAGGCGTCCGCTTCCTGGCGCTCTCGGTCTCCGACGCGGCCGAGGACGTGATCGGGGTCGTCCGCGCGGGCGCCCGGGGCTATGTGACGAAGACGATCTCGGGCGACGAGCTGACCGACGCGGTCCACCGGGTGGCAGACGGCGACGCCGTCTTCTCGCCGCGTTTGGCCGGGTTCGTGCTCGACGCGTTCAGCTCCGGGGAGCCCATCCGGGACGCTGAGCTCGACGAGCTCACCGCGCGCGAACGCGAGGTACTGCGGCTGATCGCGCGGGGCTACCGCTACAAGGAGATCGCGTCGTCGCTGCACCTCTCGGTCAAGACGGTCGAGACACACGTCTCCAACGTGCTGCGGAAGCTCCAGCTCTCGAGTCGCCACGAGCTCACGCGCTGGGCAGCAGAGCGACGAATGATCTAGCGGCTGCTGCGCGACAGGTAATCCTCCGCGGCCAGAATGTTCGACTCCAACGCGCGCTCGACGACGCTGAGCAGCGCGGACAGAGCGCGCCGCCGGCGACCGGGGGCGCGTTCGTCGCGTCGGAACGTGCTCCTAGCCGCCTTGGCCTTGGCACCCATCATCCAGTCTGGACGATGTTCGGCGCCCGCGCTTTCGCTCAAATTCGCATGATGCTCGTCGCCTCCGGCGGCGCTAAACGAGGGGAGGAAAGGTCATGTGCCGCTGGCTTGCATACTCGGGGAATCCCGTCAGCCTGGAAGACCTGCTCTACAAGCCGAAGCGCTCGCTGATCGTTCAGAGCCTTCATTCGCAACTGGGCGCGGAGGAGACGAACGGCGACGGTTTCGGCATCGGCTGGTACGGCGCCGGTGACACGCCCGGCATCTACCACGGCATCGAGCCGGCGTGGAACGACCGGAACCTCCACGACCTGGCCCAGCACATCAGGTCGCCACTCCTGTTCGCGCACATCCGCGCCTCGACCGGCGGCGCCGTCCAGGAGACAAACTGCCATCCGTTCCGCCACGGCCGTTGGCTCTTCATGCACAACGGGATGATCCGCGACTTCCACAAGGTCAAACGCGACCTCGTGCTGGAGATCAGCCCGGAGCTCTACCCCAACATCGAGGGCTCGACGGACACGGAGGTGCTGTTCCATCTCGCTCTCACCTTGGGGCTCGAGGACGACCCACCGCTCGCCATTGAGCACACGATAGGACTCGTCGAACACTTTGGTCACCAGCACGGCGTGGAGTACCCGTTCCAGGGAACGGTCGCCACGACCGACGGAGAACGCCTATGGGGGTTCCGGTACTCCAGCGAGGGCAAGTCGAGGTCGCTCTTCTTCAGCACCGCGGTCCCGGTGCTGCAGGAACTGCACCCGGACCTGGAGTTTCTCCAAGAGGTCGGCGAAGAAGGACGACTCGTCGTTTCCGAGCCGCTCGGCGACCTGGCCGGGGCGTGGAACGAGGTGCCAGAGTCGTCTTACGGGGTCGTACAGGAGGGCCAGGACCTGCTGGAGCCGTTCACTCCGCGGATGCCGACCTAGTCCGACCTGGGTAGCTCAGTTCGACTACAACCCGCTTTCTAAGCCGTTCGTGGGCGTCGTCTAAAGCACGCCGCCGGCTGCGGGTGGGGCGTTTGCAGCCTCGCCCTGGTCGCCGACCGGGTTGCGCGACAGGTAGTCCTCCGCGAGCAGGATGTTCGACTCCGACGCGCGCTCGACGACGCTCAGGAGCGCCGACATGCTCGACACCTCCTCGCGCTGCTCCTGGAGAAACCAGTGCAGGAACTGCTCCCCCACGAGGTCGTTCTCCTCGCGGGCGAGCGCGGCCAGCGCCGCGATCTGCTCGGTGACCCGCTTCTCCTGCTCGAGCGCGAGCGCCACGGGCTCCCGTGCGTCCCCGAAGGTCGTCTTCGGCGCCTCGACGGCCGGGATGACGACCTCGTGGTCGGAGTCGAGCAGGAACTGAACGATCATCAGCGCGTGGTTCCGCTCCTCGACGGCCTGCCGGTAGAAGTGCGCGGCGAGAAGAGGCAGCGTCTCCGCGTCGAACCAGACCGCGATCGCGACGTACTGCTGCGATGCGGCGAACTCGTGGGCGACCTGCTCGTTGAGCTTGTTCGGGAAGCCGGGCACCGGCGCGACTCTACCTTGGTCTATCCGGTGTGTAGCTGCATACTTCGTATACATGATTCGGACGAAAGTGCTCATCGCCGGCGCGGCCGGGCGCGACTTCCACAACTTCAACGTCGTCTACCGCCGTCGCGAGGAGTACGACGTAGTCGCGTTCACGGCGACGCAGATCCCCGACATCGCCGGGCGCGTCTACCCCGCGCTGCTGGCCGGAGAGCTCTACCCGGACGGCATCCCGATCCGGCCCGAGGGCGAGCTCGAAGAGCTCGTTCGGGCCTACGAGATCGACGAGGTCGTCTTCGCCTACTCGGACGTGACCCACGAGCACGTGATGCACATCGCGTCCCGTGCGCTCGCGGCCGGCGCGAGCTTCCGGCTTCTCTCACCGCACGACACGATGATCGCCTCGTCGAAGCCCGTCGCCGCAATCTGCGCCGTGCGCACCGGCTCCGGCAAGAGCCAGACGACGCGCCGGGTCGCGGAGCTCCTCCGGGCTGACGGCAAGCGCGTGGCGGTCCTCAGGCACCCGATGCCCTACGGGGACCTGACGAAGCAGGTCGTCCAGCGCTTCGAGCGCTACCAGGACCTCGAGGCCGCCGACTGCACGATCGAGGAGCGCGAGGAGTACGAGCCCCATATCGCCGAGGGCAACCTCGTCTTCGCGGGCATCGACTACGCCGCGATCCTCGAGGCCGCCGAGCGCGAAGCGGACGTGATCGTCTGGGACGGCGGCAACAACGACACGCCGTTCATCAGGCCCGACGTCCACATCGTGGTCGTCGACCCGCACCGTCCCGGTCATGAGCTCCGCTACCACCCGGGCGAGACCAACCTGCGCATGGCGAACGTCTGCGTCGTGAACAAGGTCGACAGCGCGACGCAGGAAGGCATCGACGCGGTGCTCGGCTCGATCCGGACGCACAATCCGGACGCGCAGATCGTCCTCGCCGACTCGCCGTTCCACGTCGAGGGCGATGCCTCGCAGATCGCCGGCAAGCGCGTGCTCGCAATCGAGGACGGCCCGACGCTGACGCACGGCGAGATGACGTACGGCGCCGCGGTGCTCGCCGCGAAGGCGAACGGCGCTGCCGAGCTGATCGACCCGCGCGAGTGCGCAGTCGGCTCGATCGCGGCGACCTTCGAGGAGTACCCGCACGTCGGCGCGCTGCTCCCCGCGATGGGCTACGGCGAGAAGCAGCGGGAAGATCTTCGTCAGACGATCGAGCGCTGCGACCCGGACCTCGTCCTGATCGGCACGCCGATCGATCTCCGGAGCCTGATCGACTTCGGCCGGCCCGCGCTGCGGATCACCTATCGCCTGCAGGAAGTCGGTGAGCCGACGCTCGCCGACGTGCTCGCCCGCTACGGCCTGATCGGCGAGCACGTAGCACTCGTGTGACCGTCGTCGTCGCGCTCGGCGGCAACGCGCTCGGAGGCGGGACCGCGGCGGAGCAGCTCACCGCGCTCAGGGAGACATGCGCAGCGATCGCGCCGCTCGTCCGCGAAGGCGACGTCGTGATCACGCACGGGAATGGGCCGCAGGTCGGAAACGTACTGCTGCGCCAGGAGCGCGCCGCCGACGAGGTGCCCCCGCTCCCGCTCTACCTCGCGGTCGCGCAGACCCAGGCGGAAATCGGCGCAATGATCGAGACCGAGCTCTCCGGCGCGGTCGAGCGTCCGGTCGCGTGCCTGCTCACGCACGTGCACGTCGCAGCGGACGACGATGCATTCGACCGGCCGACGAAGCCGATCGGGCCGTTCTACTCGGAGGACGAGGCGCAGGCGCTCGAGCAGGAGCGCGGCTGGCAGCTCGTCGAAGACGCCGGCCGCGGCTACCGGCGTCTCGTACCGTCGCCGCGACCACTCGAGATCGTCGAACTGAGCTCGATCCGGGCGCTGCTCGGAGCAGGCGCGATCGCGGTCGCCTGCGGAGGTGGAGGGATCCCGGTCGTCAGTCGCAACGGCTACCTGAAAGGGGTCGACGCGGTGATCGACAAGGACCGCGCGTCGGCTCTCCTCGCCGAGCGCCTCGGCGCCGAGCGTCTCGTGATCCTGACCGAGGTCCCGTGCCTCTACCGGCACTATCGGAAGTCGAACCAGGAGCCGATCCGGGAACTCTCCGCCGCGGAAGCCGAAGACCTGCTGCCAGAGCTTCCGGAGGGCTCGATGGGGCCAAAACTCGAGGCAGCGGTCGCCTTCGCCCACGTTGGAGGCGAAACGTTGATCACCTCTTCGTCGGCGCTGACGGAAGCGCTCGAAGGCACGTCGGGCACCGTGATTCACCGATAACGCATCAGTGCGTAACGCAACATAGCGTAATCACTGTTACGCTTCAGCCGTGAACCCCTTCCGGTACGGAGCCCTTGCCCTCGACGAAGCGTTCACGAACCGCGAGGACGAGATCCGCGAGCTCACGCGAGACATTCTCAACGGCCAGGACGTCGTCGTCCTCGCCCCGCGCCGCTACGGCAAGACGTCGCTCGTCTGGCGCGTCATTCAGGAGGTCGTGAAGAAGAAGGTCCTCGTCGCCCAGGTCAACCTGATGACCACGCCCACGAAGGAGCGGCTCGCCGAGAAGCTCGCGGACACGATCTACGAGGAGATCGCCTCCGCCCTTTTTCGCGCGCGCGAGCGGCTGCGGATCTTTGCCGACCTGCGGATCCGCCCGATCGTCACGATCGATCCGGAAACGGGCGCCCCGAGCTTCAGCTTCGACGCCGGCTACCCGAGGCAGGACGTCGACGCGACCATCGAGCGCCTTCTCGAGCTCCCTGGGCAGCTGGCGGCGGAGCGCAAGCGCAAGGTCGCGCTCGTCTTCGACGAGTTCCAGGAGGTCGTCACGATGGACCCCGACCTCCCGAAGCTGATGCGCTCAGTCTTCCAGGAGCAACCTGAGGTCGCCCACGTCTACCTCGGCAGCAAGCGGCACATGATGGAGCGGATCTTCAACGACGAGAACGAGCCCTTCTGGCGCAGCGCGAGGCAGATGGAGCTCGGCGTCATCGACCCGCCGCGCTTCGAGGGCTACCTCGCCGACAGCTTCACGCGCACCGGCAAGAAGGTTGACCCGGAGACGATCGCCGCGGTGCTGGAGACCACCGGCGGCCACCCATACGCGACCCAGGAGCTCTGCTACTTCCTCTGGGAAGAGACGCCGAAGGCTCGCGTGGCGCGGCTCGCCGAGTACGAACGCGCGCTCGCGGACGTGCTCCGCGCCGAGCACGCGCACTTCGAGTTGATCTGGGACGGGGCGTCGACCGTCCAGCGGCTCACGCTCCAAGCACTTGCCCAGCAACGCGGACGCCCGCTGAGCGGCGACTACCGCCGCCGCCACAAGCTCCCCGGAGCGTCCACAGTCCAGCGCGCGCTCCAGGCGCTGACCCGCAACGAGCTCGTGACCCGGTCGAACGGCGAGTACCGCATCGCGGAGCCGTTCCTGGCCGACTGGCTCCGCCGCCAGGCCTGACGCACCACTGCGTTACGCGTCTCTGCGTGATGTCTGAACCGCCGGCGTAGCTCGCGCGAACAAGCGGCGACCAAACCCGAAAGGAGCCGCAATTCAATGCGCAAGCTCGCACTCATCGTCCTGGCGATCGCCGGCGCCGTGGTTCTCGCAGCAGCAACGCGAGACGCGGGACCGCAGGCGAGCCAGGCGTCAAGCCACCGGGAAGCGCCGCTGATCTCGGAGGACCCGTCAGCCGACAACACGGACCTCTACGCGTTCCGCAGCCCGGACAAGCCGAACAGCCTCACCATCATCTCCAACTGGATCCCGGGTGAGGACCCGGCCGCGGGGCCGAACTACTACACGTTCTCGCCGCGCGCTCGGTACAACATCAAGATCGACCGGACCGGCGACGGGAAGCCGGAGATCATCTACCGCTTCCGCTTCGCGAGGAAGACCGGCGACCTCTTCCTCGGCAACACGGTCCAGCCGTACACGGTCGAGAAGATCGTCGGGACGCGCTCCCAGATCATCGCCCGCGGTGTGACGCCGCCGAACAACATCGGCTCGCGGACGCTGAAGGGCAAGGACTACCGGCAGCTCGCCGCCTCGCGCGTGACGAGCCTGCCCGACGGTGGCAAGGCCTTCGCCGGCCAGCGCGACGACGCGTTCTACGCAGACATCGGGGCGATCTTCGACCTGCTCGCTATCCGCAAGGGCACGGGCAACCAGGGCGGCGGCAAGGACTTCTTCGCCGGCTACGCCGTGCACGCGATCGCGCTCCAGATCCCGATCTCGCAGGTCGACACGAAGAGCCACGTGATCGGCATCTGGTCGACCACGGACCGCCAGCAGGTGAAGGTCAACGGCAACGGCCGTGCGCACATGCGTTGGTCGCAGGTCTCACGCCTCGGCAACCCACTCGTGAACGAGGTCGTGATCCCGACGGCGCTCAAGGACCTCTGGAACCACTGGACGCCCTCGCGCGACAAGTACTTCCAGCGCTTCTACCGCGCCCCGATCCTCGCCAAGGTCATGAACCAGCTCTACAAGCTCGGCGTCCCCGAGCAGAACCGCAAGGACCTCGTCTCGGTGCTGCTCACGGGCGTGAACGACCCGAAGCTCAACTACACGGGCCCGACGCTCGCGGACATGCTGCGGGTCAACCTCTCGGTTCCCGTCACACCGCCGAGTGACTTCAGCAGGCTCGGCGTGCTCGGCGGCGACCTGCAGGGCTGGCCGAACGGCCGGCGGCTCGGCGACGACGTCGTCGACATCGCCGAGCAGGCAGTGGCCGGCGCGCTCGTCGGCAAGAAGGTGCCGCTCGGCGACGGCGTCGACGGCCCCGACCGCCCGCGGCTGGGCGTCTTCCCGTACGAGGCGGATCCCGGCTCGGGGTTCGCCAACGAGAAGGGCAAGTAGCCGTCCCTCAGGAGAGCCCGTCCGCACGGGCGGGCTCTCCATCGAACCGGAGGACCCACTCATGCGAACAAGGCAAAACGAACGGGGTCTGGGAGGAGAGGCAGTGACCAACACCGTCGACAGAAGGAAGATCGCCGTTGCACTGGGGCTCGCCGTCGGCGCGCTCTTCCTCGCGCTCTTCGCGCGCGGAACAGGCCCGCAGGCGGCCCAGGGGGCGAGCCATCGAGAAGCACCACTCATCTCGCTCGATCCGACCGCGGACATCACGGACTTCTTCATGTTCCGCGACTACGCGCTGGGTCAGCAGGACAAGGTCGCGTTGATCATGGACGTGATCCCCGGCGAAGAGCCGAGCTCGGGGCCGAACTACTGGAACTTCGATCCGAACGTCCTCTACAAGTTCTCCGTCGACAACAACGGGGACGGCGAGGCGGACGACGTCGAGCTCGAGTTCCGCTTCAAGACCGAGCCGATCCGCGGCATCCCCCGCCAGTTCACGCTCCCGCTCTCGTATGTGGGCGGGGCAGGCGGGCTGCCGCCGATCACCGCGCTCGACGGGCCGGGCTCAGAGGGCCTCGGACTGCGCCAGCGCTACTCGGTCACGCTCGTTCGCGGACATCACCGCACTCGGGTCGCCAGCGGCCTGATCGCGGTCCCTTCGAACGTCGGCCCGCGGACGATGCCCGACTACGCATCGCTCGCCGCTCAGGGCACGTATGACCTGGGCAACGGGATCAAGGTCTTCGCCGGCCAGCGGCAGGACCCGTTCTACATCGACCTCGGAGGCGTCTTCGACACGCTCAACCTGAGGCGCACGCCCCCGATCGAGAGTCAGGCAGAAGACGCGAACGACAACGTGAACCCGTTCGGCACGGACATGCTGTCGGGCTTCAACGTCCACTCGATCGCGATCGAGCTGCCGGCCTCGATGCTGACCGGCGACACGGGCGCAACGAACATCGGCGCCTACGCCAGCACGAGCCGGCCGCACGTCGAGGTCGACGGCGCTGGCCGCGGGGGCTTCAGGCAGGTGCAGCGTCTGGCGAACCCGCTGGTCAACGAGACGATCATCGGCACGGTCGACAAGGACCGCTGGAACTCGCTCGAGCCGGAGCAGGAGAGCAGGTTCGAGGACTACTACCTCAACCCGCGCCTAGCGCTGGCACTGGAGCTCGTGTTCGGTGTTCCCGCGGCGAAGACGAACCGCACGGATCTCCGCGACCTGTTGCTCAAGTACCAGCCGAGCGACAGCCGGCTCTCGGAGCTCCTGCGGCTGAACCTGATGGTTCCTCCGACGGCATTCGCGGATCAGAAGCGGATGACGGTCCTCGCGGACACGCCCGATCCGGCCGGTTGGCCGAACGGACGACGCCCGAAGGACGACGTCACCGACATCGCGATCCGCGTCGTCGGCGGCCCCAACTACATCGCGGCCCGCGCGGCCGACGGGGTGAACACGGACGACGCTGCGCTCTCCGGCAGCTTCCCGTTCCTCGCCACGCCGGCAGACGGGCGAAACCGACAGCACGACAACCCCTAGGAACGTGACGAGGCAGACGAGACTCGTTCTCGGAGGGACGGCGGCGGCACTCGTCGCCGCCGTCTCCCTCGTCGGCGGAGCGCTCCGGGACTCGGGCGGGACGGCCGGCGCGGTTCCGGTGAAGGCTTCGGCCGCGGGCGAGAGCTTCGCCGCCGGCTTCTCCGGCGGAGACACCGCGTCGTTCATCCGGCGGCTCGCGGATCAGCTGCGCTCTCGCCCGGGCGACGCGAAGGGCTACAGGCTGCTCGGTCTCGCGTACCAGCAGCGCGCCCGCGAGACGGGCAACCCGGCCTACTACACGAAGTCCGAGCAGGCGCTCGATCGCGCCCGAAAGCTCGATCCGAAGGATTCCGCCACGGCGAGCGCGCTCGGATCGCTGGCGTTGGCCAGGCACCGGTTCGGCGAAGCACTGGTGCTCGGACGCGAAGCCGTGCGGCTCGCTCCGTACACGGCGCGCAACTACGGCGTCCTCGGCGACGCGCTCGTCGAGCTCGGCCGCTACGACGAGGCGTTCCGGGCGTTCGACCACATGAGCTCGCTGCGGCCGGACCTCTCGTCGTACTCGCGGGTTTCGTACGCGCGCGAACTGCTCGGCCGGTCCGACGCAGCCGAAGCAGGCGATGACGCTCGCGCTCGACGCGGCCGGCGGGCAACCCGAGCCGACGGCCTGGGTCGAGACGCAGCTCGGCAAGCTCGCGTGGTCACGCGGCCGAGTTGGAGAAGCGGAGTCTCACTACCGCGCAGCGCTCTCCGTCTTTCCCGGCTACGTCTACGCACTGGAGCCGCTCGCGCTCGTCGAGGAGGCGAAGGGCCGCCATCGCGCCGCTCTCTCGCTGGCCCGGCGCGCTGCCGACGTGCTGCCGCTTCCGCAGACCGTCGCCACGCTCGGCGACCTCTACGCCCGACGCGGTCGCCCTCGCGCGGCGCAGCAGCAGTACGCGCTCGTCGGCGTGATGCAGCGGTTGCTGGCCGCGAACGGCGTGCGGACGGATCTCGAGATTGCACAGTTCGACGCCGACCACGGCGTCAGGCTTGGGCGCGCGCTTGCGGCCGCGCGGCAGGCGCGACGCGCGCGCCCGAGCATCGACGGCGACGACGTCCTCGCGTGGGCGCTCGAACGGAACGGGCGCTGCGCCGAAGCGCTTCCCTACTCGCGGCGAGCGCTGCGCCTCGGCACGCACGACGCGCTCAAGTACTTCCACCGCGGGATGATCGAGCGCTGTCTCGGGCACGAGTCGCGCTCGTGGTTCGTCAAGGCGGTGCGCTTGAACCCGCACTTCTCGCTCATCTGGAGCCCGCTCGCCCGGAGGTACGCGTCGTGAAGCGGCTCGCGATCCTGATCGGGCTCGTCGCGGCGCTCGCGGCTCCGGCCGCTGCGAACGCGCACCCGCTCGGGAACTTCACGGTCAACCGCTTCAGCGGGATCGAGCTCTCCGGCGACCGCGTCTACGTCAAGTACGTCCTGGACATGGCCGAGATCCCGGCGTTCCAGGAGCGGCAGAAGGTCACCGACGAGCGCGACTACGAGCGGGAGCTTGCGGCCCGGATCGGCCGCGGGCTCGACCTGCGGCTCGATGGCCGAAAGGTCGTGCTCATGCCGCTCGACCACGCGCTCGCCTTCCCGCCCGGAGCGGCCGGCCTGCGCACGCTTCGCTTGGAAGCCGTCTACACAGCCCCCGCGACCTCGGGGCGCCTCGAGTTCCGGGACACGAACTTCAACGACCGGATCGGCTGGAAAGAGGTCGTGCTCGCGGCCCGTGACGGCGCGAGCGCCGCGTCCTCGTCGGTCCCGTCGACGAGCGTCAGCCACGAGCTGGCCGCCTACCCGAAGGACCTGCTGAGCAGCCCGCTCGAGGTCACGAGCGCGACGGCGACCGTCCGACCCGGCGACGGGCCGGGCAGCGCGCCGAAGCTCGAGTCGCGCTCCGAGCTGTCCGCCCGCGCTGCAGTCCGCGCGACCGGCGACGGCGGCTTCGCGAGCCTGATCGCACGCGACGACCTCGGCGTCGGCGTGATCCTGATCTCGCTCGCGCTCGCGTTCTTCTGGGGCTCGGCGCACGCGCTCTCGCCCGGGCACGGGAAGGCGATCATCACCGCGTACCTCGTCGGCCAGCGCGGGAAGCCGCGCCACGCGGCCGCGCTCGGGCTGATCGTCACCGCGACGCACACGATCGGCGTCTTCACGCTCGGCTTCGTGACGCTCGGGCTCTCGCAGTTCATCGTCCCCGAGCAGCTCTACCCGTGGATCGGGCTCGTCTCCGGGCTGCTCGTGATCGGCGTCGGCGCCTCGGTGCTGATCGGACGGATTCGGCACCGGCGCGCCCACAGCCACGGGCACCACCATCACCACCACAGCCATGGCCACGGGGAGCTCGGCTGGCGCTCGCTGACCGCCGTCGGCATCTCCGGCGGGCTCCTCCCCTGCCCGTCCGCGCTCGTCGTGCTCCTCGCGGCTATCTCGCTCCACCGCATCGCTCTCGGGCTCGGCCTGATCGTCGCGTTCAGCGCCGGGCTCGCGCTCTCGATCACGGGGATCGGGCTCGCCGCGATCCTCGCCAAGCGCACGTTTCGCCGCTTCGAGCTCCAGGGCCGCGTGGTCGGCCTGCTCCCGGCGATCAGCGCTCTCGTTATCGTCATCGCCGGCGCGGCCATGACCGTGCGGGCCATCCCGAAAGTGAGCTGAGATGTTCGGACTCGACGACTTCCTCGCTTCGTTCTCGGACGGCACGACGCTCGTCATCGTGGCCGGCGTCGCGATCCTGCTCGGCCTCCGCCACGCCACCGACCCCGACCATCTCGCTGCAGTGACGACGCTCCTCGCCTCGACCGAGCGGCGCGCCCGCGACGCGGCCAGGCTCGGGCTCGCCTGGGGCGCCGGGCACGCGCTGACGCTCTTCGCGCTCGGCGTGCCGATCGTCCTCTACCGCGCGTACCTGCCCGAGACCGTGCAGCGCGGCGCCGAGACGGCGATCGGGTTCCTGATCGCGGGCCTCGCCGTCTGGCTGCTCGTCCGCTGGCGCCGTGGAAGCTTCCACGCGCACGCGCACGCCCACGGCGAACGGTCGCACGCGCACCTCCACTCCCACCGGGCCGCCGCACACGAGCACGCACGGAGCAGGACGCCGCTCGGCGCCTTCGCGGTCGGGCTCCTGCACGGGATCGGCGGGAGCGCGGGCGTCGGGATCATCCTCGTCAGCACGATCGACGGGACGGCGCTCGCGATCGGTGCGCTCGGGATCCTCGCCGCGTTCACAGCGGTCTCGATGACGCTGCTGACGACCGGCTTCGGCCTCACGATCGCCGGCCGCTCGATCGGCCGCGTCGCTCCCGCGCTCGGAGCGGTGAGCCTCGTGTTCGGTCTCTGGTACGCGTTGGGAGCCCAGAATCTGCTGCCGTACTATTTCTAGGCGAACCGGATCGGCGCCCAGGGCGAATAAGACGAAGCCCAGATGAGCAACGACCCACACGATCTCCTAGCCGCCTACGCGCTCGACGCGCTCGACGACGACGAGCGCGAGCGCTTCGAGCAGCATCTTGCGGACTGCGAGGAGTGCACCGAGCAGCTGGCCATGCTCCGAGAACCAGTCGCGGCTCTGGCGTACGCCGCCGAAGGGCCTGTCCCTCGTAAAGAGCTGCGCGACCGCATCATCGAGGGCGCGCGGGCCGAACCGCGCGCGGCGGTCATCAAGCTCCCGCGACGGAACTGGGCGCTCGGCGCCGCCGCAGCCGTCGCAGCCGCGGCCGCCTGCCTGGCGATCGGCCTCGGCCTCTGGGCGAACTCGCTCTCGAACTCGCTCGATCGCGAGCGGAGCGCCAAGTCCCCCCTCGAGCAGCTTCTCGAGGAGAACGCGACCGCCAAACCGCTGATCGGCGCCAAGGGATCGCTGATCGTCAACCGGAGCGGCCGAGGCGCGATCCTCGTCTGCGGACTGGCCAACGCGCCGACCTCGAAGACCTACGAAGCCTGGGTGATCACCGGAAACTCGCCCGAGCCGGCGGGCCTCTTCAACGGCGGGAGCGGGTGCCGCCAAGTCCTCCTGACACAGCGTGTGCCGAACAACGCGACGGTCGCCGTCACGCTCGAGCAAGCCGGCGGAGCGACCTCACCGACGCTGCCAATCCTCTTCAGGGCGGAAGCGACCTGAAGTGTCGGCCGCCGCTCAGAGCCCGATCGCCATCTCCGTGGCGGGGCTCCGCGCCCCCTGGGGTGAGCAGCCGATGAGCCGGGAAGCGCCGCGACGCACCGACGAGGAGCTCGTCGAGGCCGTCGCCGCCGCCGACGAGGACGCGCTCGGCGAGCTCTACGACCGCTTCGGCAAGGTCGCCTACGGGCTCGCGTACAAGATTCTCCAGGACGCGGCCCTCGCCGAGGACGCCGTCCAGGAGGCGTTCATCCAGATCTGGCGCGGCGCCGGCTCGTACCGCCCCGAGCGCGCGAAGGCGAGCACGTGGCTGCTCACGTTCGTCCACCGGCGGGCCGTCGACCTCGTCCGCCGCGAGCAGAAGCGGCGCACGCTCCCGGTCGTCGCGGAGCCGCAGAGCTCCGACCCTGGGGCCGACGAGGCGGCTGTCTCGCGCTCGCGCCGAGAGATCGTCCAGGACGCTCTCCGCCGCCTGCCCCCGGAGCAGCGCGAGCCGATCGAGCTCGCCTACTACGGCGGGTTGACGCAGTCCCAGCTCGCCGAACGGCTCGATCAGCCCCTGGGGACGATCAAGAGCCGCATGTTCAGCGGCCTCCAGCGCTTACGCGTGCTGCTCGCCGAGGCGGGGTACGAGAGCGCGTAGCATCACGCCTCGAATGGTCGAGGTCGCGCAACACCTCAAAGGGCGGGACTTCACCCGCATCGGCACCTGGAACTCGGAGGAGCTGAAGACCGCGCTCGACCTCGCGGACGAGCTCAAGGAGCTGCGCAAGCAGCGCGAGCCGCACGAGCTCCTCCCCGGGCGGATGCTCGGGATGATCTTCCAGAAGCCGTCGACCCGTACCCGCGTTTCGTTCGAGGTCGGCATCGTCGAGCTCGGCGGCTACGGGCTCTACCTCTCCGCGAACGATCTCCAGCTCGGGCGCGGCGAGACGATCAAGGACACGGGGCACGTTCTCGAGCGCTACCTGGACGCGATCATGATCCGCACCTTCGCGCAGGAGGACGTCGAGCAACTCGCCGAGCACGCGGACATCCCGGTCATCAACGGGCTGACCGACTACTCACATCCATGCCAGGCGCTCGCCGACCTGATGACGATCCGCGAGCGTCTCGGCCGGCTCTCCGGCGCCCGGCTCGCGTACCTGGGCGACGGGAACAACGTCTGCATCTCGCTGATGGTCGGCGCCGCCCGCTTCGGGATGCGGTTCGTCGCCGCCACGCCCGAGGGCTACGAACCGGACGCGAATGCCGTGATGGCCGCCCGCCGGGCAGCCGTGCAGATGGGCGGAACCGTCGAGCTCACCCGTGACGCGAACGAGGCCGCACACGAGGCGGACGTCCTCTACACGGACGTCTGGACGAGCATGGGCCAGGAGAAGGAGTCAGATCGGCGGCGCAAGGACCTCGCCGGCTACCGGATCGACGGCGAGCTGCTCTCGCATGCGAGCCCCGACGCGATCGTGCTCCACTGCCTCCCGGCGCACTACGGCGAGGAGATCACGGAGGAGGTCCTCTACGGACCGCAGTCGGCCGTCTGGGACGAGGCCGAAAACCGCCTGCACGCCCAGAAGGCCCTGCTCGCGCTGATCGTCTCGTAGCGGTTGTTCCCGCTCAAGGACAACGTCCCCACGCGGTCGTTCCCGATCGTCACGGTCGCGCTGATCGCGACCAACTTCGCGGTCTGGGTCTTCTACCAGCTACCGAATCTCAACCGCTCGGTCGTCGAATACGCCTACCAGCCGTGCGAGGTCGTCGCGTCGTGCCCACCCGGGGCCGCGGTCGGTCACAACTGGCCTGTGACCGCGTTCACCTCGATGTTCATGCACGGCAGCTGGCTGCACATCATCGGAAACATGCTCTTCCTCTGGATCTTCGGCAACAACGTCGAGGACGCGATGGGCCGGGTCCGGTTTCTGGTCTTCTATCTCCTCGCGGGATTTACGGCGATCGCCGCCCAGACCGTCGTCACGCTCTCAGCGGGGACGAACGCGGACGCGGCCGTCCCGACCCTCGGAGCGAGCGGCGCGGTCTCAGGCGTGCTCGGGGCCTACCTCGTTCTCCTACCGACGGCGAGCGTGCTGACACTCATCTTCTTCTTCGTGCTCGAGGTGCCGGCGTTCCTGTTCCTGGGCTTCTGGTTCGGCTTCCAGCTCTGGGAAGGCGGGTACTCGATCGTCCAGCCACAGGCCGGCGGCGGAGTCGCGTTCTTCGCGCACATCGGCGGCTTCGCATTCGGCGCGCTGACGGTGCGTTTGTTCATGATCCGTGCGCCCCTGCAACCGAGGTACTGATGACCGACGAGGAGTTCGAAGACCATGTCCGCGCCGCGCTCGACTTGCTCCCGGAGGACATCGCCGAGGGGCTCGAGAACGTCGCGGTCGTGGTCGAGGAGGAGAGCCCAGAGAGCCCGTCGATCCTGGGCAGCTTCATCGGGTACCCGCATGCGTTCGGAACGCCGTCCGGCGGGCTGCCGGCGAAGGTCGTCGTCTATCGCCGACCGCTCCTGGCCGCCTACCCCGATCCCGCCGAGCTCGAGCGCCAGATCCGCATCACCGTCCTGCACGAGGTCGCGCATTACTTCGGGATCGACGAGGACCGGATCGACGAGCTCGGGTACGGCTAGTGCACTAGTGGATTTCGCGCTCAACGCAGTCGCGGTTATCGCAGGCGTCGTCGGGATAGTCGTACTCGTGTTGTTCTTTCTCGGCAGCCGGGATTAGTGAGCACTAGCTCGTCGTTGTAATAGTCGTATGAGAACCCTGGATGACATCAGGCTCGAAATCGAGCGCGCCACCGAGCGGCGTGCTGAGCTTCTGCACGTGCTCGCTGAGGGTCACGACGACAACGTCGCGGCCGAGCATGCCGAGCTAGAAGACGAGATCGCACGCCTCTGGGACGAGTACCGAGAGGCGAAGGTGCGGGGCCGATTCGGTGACCGCGACGTGATCATCAAGCGCGCAAGGCTCGAAGAGCGCCTCGAACGAGCCGCGTAAGGCTGTTTCTCCTAACCCGACGCCCCGGAGCCGCATTGACCCACAGCGGCTCCGGGGCGTGTACGCAGTTAGCGACCGAGCCCCCGCGAGACAAGGCGAGGCCGAGCGGATCAACGTCGGCTGCCTAGAGCTTGCGCTGCGTGCTTGGCCACCCGCCACGCTCGTCCCAGCGCCGGGAATCGGCGCCGTAGAGCAGCGCGAGCGGTCCGACCGCGAGCACGAAAAGCAGTATGAACATCGCTCCCATAGCCACACTGTGCCTGTTCGCCCTTGATAAGCACAAATCCAGCTATCGTTCATGTTGATCATGGAACTCGATCGTTGGCTCGGCATCGAATTGCGCCATCTGGCCGCGCTCAAGGCGGTCGCCGATGAGGGCAGCTTCCGTGGCGCGGCCGCCCAGCTCGGCTATACACAGTCGGCGATCTCGCAGCAGATCGCGACGCTCGAGCGGATCGTCGGGGCGAAGCTCCTCGAGCGGCCGGGCGGGCCGCGCGCGGTCTCTCTGACGGAAGCGGGCACGCTCGTTCTACGGCACGCAGAAGCGATCACCGCGCGCCTGAAGGCAGCCGAGGCGGACGTCGCGGCAATCGTCGACGGCGGAGCCGGGAGGCTTCGGGTCGGAACCTTCCAGAGCGCGGGTGCCCGCATCGTGCCGGACCTGCTCAGGAGCTTCGGCGCCGCTTGGCCGGGTGTCGAGGTTCAGCTGGAGGAGTCGGCCTCGGATCCCGTCCTGCTGAGCGCCGTCGAACGCGGCGACCTCGACCTCACCTTCGCGATGCCGCCGCTTCGCGAAGGGCCGTTCGAAATGGTGGAGCTGATGCGCGACCCCTGGGTCCTGCTCGTCCCCCGCGATTCGACGCTGGCCGACCGGACCGACCCTCCAACCCTGCGTGAAGTCGCCGGCCTGCCGTTGATCGCCCCGCGCCTGTGCGCGAGCCTCGAGCAGATTCACGCGCACTTTCGGGCGCGTGGGCTCGAGCCGAACTACGTCTACCACCTGGACGAGAACAACATCGTCCACGGCATGGTCGCCGCCGGGGCGGGCTTCGCCCTCATTCCTGAGCTCGCAGTCGACCCGAATGACGAGCGGGTCGCGGTTATCCAGCTCGGCCCCAGGGTTCCGCCCCGCGTGATCGCACTGGCCTGGCACCGCGACAGGTATCGGCTGCCCGCGGCAGTGGCGTTCGTCGAGCTCGCACAAGAGCTCTGCGCCGAGCTGGAGCAAGGCGTAGAACCGGTCGCGGCAGCCTCGGGCTGACCCTGCAGAGCCAGGCTGAGCCCGCGGGCGACTTCTGTTGAACGGCTCTACACTTTCCTCGAACGGGGCGTTAGCTCAGCTGGGAGAGCGCCGGCTTTGCAAGCCGGAGGTCACCGGTTCGATCCCGGTACGCTCCACCTCACGAAGGCCCCGGAAACGGGGCCTTTCTGGTTCCCGCACTGGCAACGCTACCGGTGCTAGTTGGGGCAAATAGCAACGCCGTAGCAACATCCGCCAGGCGGATCGGAGGCAGCCGCGATCCGGCCCTGTTCCCGAAGAAGCTGTGGAGGCGAGAAGATTCCAGCCATGGCTCGAGGCCCCGGCGGTGGCCAGGTGCTCCTGATTCGCCCGGACGGAAGCCGGAGCAGGGTCGTCGGCACAGGACGGATCTCGCGTCAGCGAAACAACGTTCGGGCAACGCGCGTCGGCATCCGACCTACCGGTCTAGCACTCGTGCCCAACGGATCGCTTCTCGTCGCCCAGGATCGGCCCGTCCCTGCGCTGCGCAATGTGAGTCCCCGCGGAATCATCACAACGGTCACGCGCTAGCACGTCGGCGAGATTGCGGAAATCCGCCACATGTGACGGACTCACTCTCGAACGGCTCGTCATGCAGGGCAGCCGGGCCACTACCCGTTAGTTGAGGCCGGCTTGTAGTTCGCGCGAAAAGCTTGTACAACCGGGCGATCCGACTCTCATGAGGGGAGCGGGTACTGCGGCGGGAGGGGTCTTTCATGCGACATGGCGTTGTCATTGCGGTCTCACTGACCTTGCTTTTCGGCGTCGCCGGAGCGCCGGCTGCCCAGGCGTCGTCAAAGACCCAGGCGAGTCGCACTGTGGAGCAGTGGGCGCCGTCGGTGCAGTTTGGCTCCAGCTTCGTGCACCCCGACGTCGAATTGGCGACCGCGGACCTCGCACTCTTCACGACCGATTCGCGCGACCCGGTGTCCACCGGAAGCTCGTTCACGTACACAGTGAACGTCTTCAACAACGGTCCGGACGCTGCCACCAACGTCGGCGTGACGGACACTCTTCCCGTGGGCGTCACACAGGTGACGGTCACTCCGAGCCAGGGCACGTGCCTCCCACCCGCTGCGACGATCACGTGCAATCTCGGGTCGATGCCTGAATTCGAGGAGGCGACCGTCCAGATCGCAGTAACGGCACCCAATGTGACTGGGCAGATCACGAACACTGCGAGCGTATCGACGTCGGCGAACGATCCGAACCCCTCGGACAACACGGCATTGGAGGACACCACGGTTGTGGCCCCAGGCGCCGACCTGAGCATCTTCACCAGGGCAGATCCCGATCCGGCGCCGACGAGCTCGCAATTTACGTACACGCTCAGCGTCTCGAATCTCGGGCCGGACGACGCGACCGGCGTCACCGCGACCGACACGTTGCCGCCCCAAGTCACGTTCGTCAGCGCAAGCACGGGCTGCTCTCACTCCTCGGGCGTCGTCACGTGCGCCTTGGGTGGGCTCGCGCGGGACGACACCACGGACGTGACGATCACCGTAGCGACCCCATCGACGCCCGGAACGGTCTCGAACACCGCGACCGTCACCGGAAACCAAACCGATCCCGACACGACGAACAACGAGAGCATGATCGAGACGCTCGTTCGGGATCCGGCCGACCTCGGCGTCACGGTGAGCGACTCGCCCGACCCGGTCACGACCGGCTCGACGCTGATCTACACGACTGTCGTTACGAACGCCGGGCCCGGGAACGCGCCTTCGGTGTCGATGACGCAAACCCTCAACCGCAGGACGACGTTCGTCTCGGCCATTCCGACGGCGGGTACCTGCAGCGAAGACTTCGGCACCGTTACCTGCGACCTGGGGGCAATCAACACCAGCAACAGCGTCACGATCACGATCACCGTCACGAAGAGCAGTTCCGGCGTGATCTCGAGCACGGCGGCCGTGACCGGTGAGGTCGGAGACGCGAATCCGGCCAACGACTCCGAGACCGAGTTCACGAACAAGCCGAGTGCGCTCGACCTCGCCAACGCGATGGCGCAGACGCCGGGAGTCGTCGCCGGAGCGAGCTTCATTTCGCAACCTCCAATGGGGATGCCGCACGATGTGCAGACGACGAGCCTCGGCGGCTTCCCAACTGATGCGTCGACGTACGCGATCCTCACGAGCGGCGACGCCACCCTCGCGGATACCCCGAACTCCTCCGGAGGCAGCGGCGCGGGCGACGGGGGGCCCAACGTTCGTGGCGATACCGACTACGACGTCACGATTCTCAAGGTCGACCTCAACGTGCCAGCTGGGCCGAACTGCCTCTCGATGGACTTGCGCTTCCTCTCGGACGAGTACCCCGAGTACGTGCACACGAGCTTCAACGACGCGTTCATCGCCGAGCTCGACACGTCGGACTGGACGACCTCGGGGTCCGAGATCACGGCGCCTCACAACTTCGCGTTCGATCCGGCCCACAACGTGATCTCGATCAACGCCGCCGGCGCCGCCAGCATGAGCGCGGACGAAGCAGCCGGCACGACGTACGACGGCGCAACGCCGCTCCTCAGCGCGTCGACTCCGATCACCTCCGGGGCTCACAGCCTCTACCTCTCTATCTTCGACCAGGGCGACTCCGCGTTCGACTCGGCGATCTTCATCGACAAGCTCCGCCTCGGAACGGCCGCGGGGGGCACATGCCAGACCGGCGCGACGGTTCTCTCGGCTTCGAAGACGGCTGACAGCCCGACGACGCCGGCGGGCGGTCAGAACGGCTACACGATCACGATCTCGAATCCGGGTCAGCAGCCCGCAACCCTCACGACGATCAGCGACCAGCTTCCGACGGGCTTCGCGTACGTCCCCGGCTCGAGCAGTGGCGCGACGACAGCCGACCCGTCGATCGTGGGCCAGAGTCTGAGCTGGGGACCAGGCCCGTTCGTCGTGCCCCCGGCATCGGGTCCGCCGGGGACCTTGACCCTGCACTTCAACGTCACTGTCTCCGGTACGCCGGGAACGTACCTCAACAATGCAGGAGCCGCTGGGACGCAGGTCTCGGTGACTCCGACCGGCCCCACCGCGCCAGTCCAAGTCACCGGTGGGCCGCCGCCTCCGCCACCACCGCCACCACCTCCACCTCCACCGCCGCCGCCACCACCACCTCCACCTCCACCTCCACCGCCACCACCACCACCCCCTCCACCTCCACCTCCACCTCCGCCGCCACCACCACCCCCTCCACCTCCGCCACCACCACCACCACCACCACCACCACCTCCACCCTCCACCTCCGCCTCCGCCACCACCCCCACCTCCACCTCCACCTCCTCCGCCGCCACCACCACCCCCACCTCCACCTCCACCTCCACCTCCGCCGCCACCCCCACCTCCGCCGCCACCACCACCTCCACCTCCACCTCCGCCCGCCGCCACCACCACCACCACCACCACCACCACCTGGTGAGTGCCACGTGCCGCGCGTGATCGGGCTCCACCTCGGGCGCGCAAAGCAGCTGATACGGAAGGCCAACTGCTCGGTCGGTCGCGTCGGCAAGGCCCGCTCGCGGCGGAAGCTCCGTGGACGAGTGCTCGGACAAAGCCCCAAGCCCGGAGCCGTTCGTTCCCGTGGCTTCCGAGTCAATCTCATCGTTGGCCGCGGTGGCGTCCGGTGAGCCACTAAGTCACCGGCTCGTGCGAGCAGATGTGCAACGCGGATCCGTGGGGCGTCCCAAGCGAGCTTCTCCTGGGCGGGGGCGTCAGCGCGTGCGAGGCCCGCGGGCGGAGGAGGTCGTCGCTATATAGCGTCCTCGGAGCCGGCGCCGGTCAGGAAGCGACTTGACCTAGCCGGACTCGAACCGGCAACCTCCTGCCGAACGCGAGAAGCCCCGGAGCGGAGTAAGCTCGTTCCGGGGCTTCCTTTCCGTCGCGGTCTATGGGCAATCGAGGATCGAACCGCTGCTGACGATATTGGGATACGGATACGCGGCGTCGCGCCAGTGGTCTCCGCACGCGTTGTAGTAGTCGAACTCGTACGAGAGATCCGTCACGGTCGGCGGGACGCCACTCGTAGCGAAGAACGCGTTGATGAAGTCGTCCCACGTGCCGGAAGCAGGCATCTCCGCTTCCGGGTTGTAGTCGAAGTTGCCGGTGATCGACCTCGTCCAGACGCCGCTCAGCGTGCCAGTATCGGCCGAGTCGAAGACGCTCCCGTTGCACTCCCCCGGATGTTGCGCTCCCGGGACCGTTACGTACGTCCCGTCGACGGAGTAGCGCGTGATGACGTAACCGGTGCCGTTCTGCAACGGAGTGATCGTGTAGAAGCTGTCCAAGGTGTCGTGCGCCCAGACCTCGACCCCGCCGCAGCCCGTGTCGTCACGGTTCGCGAGGTGGACTGGGCCGAAGGTGCCGAAGGCAGGGTCGCCCTTGTCGCCCTTGGCACCATTGTCGCCCTTGTCGCCCTTGTCGCCCTTGGCGCCGGCTGGCCCCGGTGCCCCGGCTGTTCCTTGCGGCCCTGCTGGTCCCTGCGGACCGCGCAGGCCTCTCAGGCCACGCGGAAGTGCGATCTTTTGCTCACCGCGTTTGCACTTGCTCGTGTTTCGGAACTTGACGTCGCGGACCGTGTCCTTGTCGCCTCGAAGCTCGACACACAGGACCTTCGCCTGGGTTCTTTGCGAGCCGGCGAAAGCGGATGGGATGAGCAGCACCAGAAGCATGCCCACCGCTGCGAGCATCTTCATGGAAAACCTCCTTGTCGGTGGTTTGCCCCGTTTGTCCACCGCAGGCAGGCACAGTCAACTTACAACTGTTCGCCTCGCATTGACAACCGCTGTTAGAGGTCGATGCCCGAGACCTGGTGCGGGACGTAGGGCTCGTCGAGCCGCGCTATCTGATCCTCGCTCAGCGACAGGTCCTCGGCGGCCAGCGCGTCCTCGAGCTGCTCGAGCTTCGTCGCGCCGACGATCGGCGCCGTCACGCCCGACTTGTGCAGAAGCCATGCGAGCGCCATCTGCGCCGGCGGGACGCCCGCGTCGCTCGCCACCTCGCCGAGGCGCTCGATCACCGGGACGTCGAGGTCAGGCTTGTAGAGGGCGTCGCGCCACGGATCGCTCCGCCCACGTGTCGTCGCACGCTCCTCGGTCGACTCGGGGCTGCGCGCCAGCAGTCCGCGCGCCAGCGGGCTCCACGGGATGATGCCGATGCCCTGGTCGAGGCACTGCGGGATCATCTCCCGCTCCTCCTCGCGGTAGATCAGGTTGTAGTGGTTCTGCATCGAGACGAACGGCGTATTGGCGACTCGTTGCGCTTTCGCAAACTGCCACGCGCGCATGCTGCTCGCTCCGATGTAGCGAGCCTTCCCGGCCCTGACCACGTCGTGGAGCGCCTCCATCGTCTCCTCGATCGGCGTCGTGTCGTCCCAGCGGTGGATCTGGTAGAGGTCGACGTAGTCGAGCCCGAGCCGCTCCAATGAGCCGTCGATGGACGCCATGATGTGCTTCCGAGAGAGCCCGCGGCCGTTCTCGCCGGGCATCGTCTGCCCGTTGACCTTCGTCGCGACGACGTACTCCTCGCGCATTCCGAAGAGCTTGCGGAGCAGCCGGCCGGTCACGACCTCGCTCTCGCCGCCGTTGTATACGTCGGCGGTGTCGAAGAAGATGATCCCGCCCTCGACCGCGCGCTTCACGATCGGCTCCGCGTCCGCCTCGTCGAGCGCCCACTCCCGGCTCTCGTGCTTGCCGAAGCTCATCATCCCGAGGCACACGCGCGAGACGCGCAGTCCCGTGTTGCCTAAGTTCACGTAATCCATCTCAACCTCCCAGGGTTTACGCGAGGGTAGTCACCGCTCGACGGCGGCGCGAAACGAGGGTGCGGCGCAAGATGACCCGGATGAGTCACGCCGTTGGGCGCGGGCGCGGGCACCTTGTGGGTGCTGAAACGGTTTGCGCCCGCCCTGCGGTCGGGCGCGGAGCCGCCTACACGACACGTTCGGGCGCAGCACGAAGGAGTGCTCCCGCACCCGGAGCGATCGGCTCGAGGTCGAGCGCACGCAGGATCGCCCACGTGGTCGCCGTTGCGGCGGACACCGTCGGCAACTTGCTGCGGCGCTCCACCTCTTCGAGCACCGCGAGCGAGCGCATCTGGACGCACGCCGAGAGGACGAGCGCGTCGCAGTCGCGCAGGTCGAGGCGCCGCCAGTGCTCTTCGAGGTCGTGCGGGTCGAGCGCCGCCACTACTCGGTTGTCGGGGACCTCGAGGCTGATTGCGTCGGCGACCTCGACTCCTGCGTCCTCGATGTACGCGACGACGAGCCGGGTGAGCTCCTCGAGATAGGGAGCGACGATCCCGATCTTCCGCGCGCCGAGCTCGTGGAGCGCGTCGACGAGCGCGCCGGCGGACGAGACGACAGGCGCGGGCGCGTGCTCACGCGCGAGGGTCGACTCGATCTCCGCCTGCACGGCACAGTGGCTGCTCGGGCCCTGAGCCATGATCGCGACGAGACATGCGGTAGCGACGACGTCCGGCTGCAGGTCCGCGAGCTCCGTCGTCGCACCCTCGGTCTGCTCGTTCATCGCGCGCAGCCCCTCGGGCGTGACGTCCTCCATCCGCAGGCGCGCGCTGTGAAACGTGAACGTGTCCTCCGGGCGCACGTGCTCTCGCGCACGCAGCATCGCGGGGACCTCAGTCTCCATCGTCGTGTTCGAGCTCGGCACCAGTAGCCCGATGCGGTGCATCACCGTCATCGTGCCAGTCGGCGATCTGTCCGGAAACGGCGAGCACCCGTTCGACGTGCTCGGCACGGTGGCCGCACGTTGTCCGAAAGGAGGTCGCCATGAAGAAGCTGAGAGCAAGGACCCTCATCGTCGGCGCGCTGCTCGTCATCGCAGTCGCTGCGACGAGTGCGAGCGCACGTCCGGATCGCACAACCTTTGCCAGCTATCACCTCGACAACCTCGACTCGCTCGGCGGGACGTCGAGCGTCGGCTTCAGCATCAACGACCGCGGCTGGGTGGCCGGCCGCTCCAACCTGCTCGGCAATCAGTCCAGGCACGCCACGCTGTGGCGAAACGGCGTGCTGACCGACCTCGACACGCTCGGCGGGCCGAACAGCGCCGTGCTCTGGCCCGTGAAGAACGTTCGCGGCATCGTCAGCGGGATCGCGCAGTCGAACGAGCCCGACCCGTACAACGAGCGGTGGAGCTGCGGGTTCTTCTTCCCGAGCCCAACCAGCCGCGGCAAGCGCTGTCTCGGCTTCCGGTGGCAGAACGGCGTGATGACCCCGCTGCCGACGCTCGGCGGGACGCACGGCTTCGCAACCGGGACGAACAACCTCGGGCAGACAACCGGCTGGGCCGAGAACACCGTGCACGACCCGACCTGCGAGTCGCCGCAGATCTTCCAGTTCCGGGCGGTGGTTTGGGGGCCTGGTAGCCGCATGCGACAGCTCCGGCCGCTGCCCGGGGACACCGTCACGGCGGCGACGGCGCTGAACGACTTCGGACGCGTCGTCGGCATCTCCGGCATCTGCGACCAGGCCGTGGGCCGGTTCAGTGCGATCCACAGCGTGATCTGGGATCACGGCGGGCTGCCGCGCAACATCGGCGACTTCGGAGGCGTGGCCTGGAACACGCCGATGGCGGTCAACCAGCAGGGCGCGGTGGTCGGCTTTGCAAACGCGTCCGCGGCGAGCGGCGGCGACCTCGATCCGCGCGCGTTCCTCTGGACTGAGAGTGGCGGGCTGCGGTCGCTCGGC
The DNA here is from genome assembly GCA_963794605.1 of uncultured Actinomycetes bacterium. Classification (GTDB taxonomy): domain Bacteria; phylum Actinomycetota; class Thermoleophilia; order Gaiellales; family Gaiellaceae; genus VAXT01. The sequence continues at coordinate 1,350,580 of CAWCEN010000002.1, read as the reverse complement.
GCGCTGCCCGGCGACGTGACGAGTCAGGCGACCGGTATCAACGAGTGGGGACAGGTCGTCGGACAGTCCTGTGATGTGGACGACAACTGCCATGGCTTCCTGTGGCAGAACGGTGTGATGGCGAACCTGGACGACCTCGTCGTCTCCGGTGACGTGACTGCGATCACGACGGCAAACGACATCGACGACTTCGGCCGGATCACCGGTCAGGGCGTCGACTCGACCGGGAAGTTCGTCGCCTTCCTGGCCACGCCCATGTTGCACTGAGTAGATCGGCTACGGGCCGGAGCGGCACGTATCGCTCCGGCCCGAGCCATTACGCCGCGCCCTGGGCTGTGCGGTGTACGGGCTCTCGCAGGCCGTCGGCGATCCAGAGATGCGTCGCGGCAAGGGCCCGCCACGGCCGCCAGCGCTCCGCGACGTCGCCGAGCGCAGCAGGCGTGCGGGAAGCCCTGCGGGGGAGGGCGCGCCTAAGAGCCAGATCGCTCGTGGGGCACGCGTCCGGCTCGCCGAGCCGCAGGGCGAGGTAGTTTGCCGTCCACGGGCCGAGGCCGTCGAGCGCCGTGATCGACGAGACGAGCCGATCGAGGCTGACGCTGCCGTCGAGCACGACCGCGTCCTCGACGACCGCGTCGGCGAACAGGCTGATTGCCTTCGCGCGCGCCGGCGTCAGCCCGAGGCCGTGGAGGTTGCCTCGGGCGAGGACGGCTGCGGACGGGAAGGTGTGCGTGAGACCCAGCGGCTCGAGCCCCGGCACTCTCTCGCCGAGTCGGGCGACCAGCCTCCCGGCGATCGTGTTCGCGCCTGCGAGGCTGACCTGCTGTCCGATGATCGCGCGCACGCCGGTCTCGAACGGATCCCAGGTGCCGGGCGGCCGGAGACCGGGCCTCGCGTCGAGGAGTGGCCCGATCATCGGATCGGCTGCGAGCTGAACCGCAGGCTCCGAGAGGTCGAAGTCGAGGCTCCCGATCCGCCGTGCGCGCTGTACCACGTGGACGAGCTCGTCCCAGTTCGGCAGGTGCGCGCGCAGGAGGAGGTGGTGATCGTCACCAGGGCTCAGCTCGAGCACACCGGGATGGCCGCGGACGACGATCGTGCGCCGGTACGTGTCGCCCTCGACGGCTTCCACGCCCGGAATCGCGCGGGCCGAGAAGTACGCGGCCAGGTCCGCCCAGTCGAGCGGCCCGCGGTACGCCAGGCGGAGGAGCAGGCCGCCGTCCGCGACGAGCCGATCCGGCTTGCGACGGCGCGCACGCAAGCTCGCGCGGCGATTCACGGAACACCTCCTGGCAGGCGCGGTTGAACTGGCGCAGACTGCCGAAGCCGGCCGCGAGGGCGATCTGGGTCACGGTCAGGTCCGTGTCGTCGAGCAGGCGCCGCGCGAAGTGGACGCGGGCGGAGCGCGCCAGTCCGTCTGGGGTCACGCCGAGGCTCTCCTTGAAGAGACGCCGCAGGTGACGGCCCGAGACGCCGAGACGCGCCCCGAGGTCGGTTTCGCTCGCGTTGTCGAGGGCGCCGTCCAGGATCAGGCGCACCGCGCGGCAGACGAGCTCCGGAGCCGTCCAGGAGACGGACTGCGGCCAGCGATACGGGCGGCAGCGCATGCAGGCGCGGTAGCCGGCCGCCTCGGCTGAGGCGGCGAGTGGGAACTTGTTCACGTTCTGCGCGAGCGGCTGCGCCCCGCAGCCCGGGCGGCAGTAGATGCCGGTCGTCACTACCCCGGAGATCCGGTCCATCGAGCAGGTATAGCGTGGGCGGAGCAGCGAAACCAGCCGGATTCGGACACGCGTTCACATGTCCGGATCCGGCGAGTCGTTCACGCGTCGGTCCGGCAGGCTCCGGTCGTGGTCGAGACGGCGGATGCGGAGGTCGCTGAGGCGCGGGCCGAAGAGGCCGAAGCCGTGTGCGAGCTACACCGTCTGAACACGCACTACATCCGCGCGTTCGTCGAGGCCGATGTCGGGTGGTACGGCGAGCATCTGAGCGCCGACTTCACGTGCTCACTCGTCGACGGGAAGCGCATCGGCAAGGCGCAGTTCCTGGACCGGGTCGCGGCCGGACCGGGCGTGACGGAGGTGACCTACGACGAGGTCGACGTCCGGCCGCTCGGGGAGGTGGCGCTCGTCCACGGCGTCACGCACTACGTGCGCGGCGGCAGCCCTGCTTCGACGCGCTACACGGATGTCTGGCGCTACCAGGGTGGCCGCTGGCTGGCGATCGCAGCCCAGCTCACGGCTGTCGTCTGAGCTAACTCTCGGCGAACTGCTGCGCGACCTCCCAGACGTGGCCGTCAGGATCCTCGAACGCGGCCGTGCGCATCCCCCACTCCCGGTCGATCGGGCCGTTGAGCAGCTCGACGCCGCGGTTCGACAGCTCCTGGCACACGGCGTTCGCGTCCTCGACAAAGATCGTGAACTGCGAGCGCGCGCCCGCTTCCGGCCCGCCGACGGCTGCTGGCGCAATCAGCTCGGGTGCCGCGGGCGTCGCGAGCAGGTTGATGATCGTGTTCTCGAAACTGGACCGCGGCCGAGTTTTCGTCCTCGAAGACCAACGGTGCCTCGAAGACCTGCTCGTAGAACGCCTTCGACCGCTGCGGGTCCTCGACGAACAGGGTGATCGCGCCGACGCTCTTCAGCGACTCGCTCACTTCGCACTCCTCTCGCTCGCGTGACTAGTCCCCGATCAGACGGCCCCCGCCGCAGGAACTCATCGGCGGCTAGGCGGTCGCGTGCTCCTCGAACTGGGGCAGGTCGTCCGTGATCTCGAACCAGGGCGCCTTGGAGCCGACGAAGATGTGCTTCGTCGGCCGCATGCCGGGCTCGTCGACGAGCGAGCCGAGAGCGACGTGGACGAACTCGCCGTCACGCACGACCGAGTAGAGGAGCGAGCCGCACGTCGCGCAGCGCGTGTCGTTCAGGTCGTCGTCGCCGTTGACGAGGAGCCCGTCGGCGCCTTCGAGGAGCTCGAGCTTCTCGCGCTCGATCCCCGCGAACGGCTTGAACGCCGACCCGGTTGCGGCACGGCAGCGCGAGCAGTGGCAGTTCGACGCGTACAGGAACTCGTCCGCGACCCGGTAGCGGACCGCCCCGCACTCACATCTCCCGTCGAGCACTCGACTCGCCATCCGCGGAGTACTTTACGCGCGCTCGAGCAGGTCGCGGCCGCCCGGGTCGCCGTGCGTCGGCAGCACGAGCTCGACCGGAAGCTCGAGGAACGGCTCGAGCCACGCGCGGTAGTCGGCAGGCCTTTTGCCGTCGGGCAGCCAGTCGTCGGGAATCGGGCCGCCGGGGAAGGAGTCGCCGAACACGAGCGCGCGGTGCTCGTGGAGCCAGAGGGCTCGCTCGTCCGGATAGAAGCCGGGCCTGGCGTCGACCTCGGCTTCGGATGCTCCGAGCGCCGGCGAGCTCCGCGCGTGCCACGGACACGTCAGCGCAACGCGCAGCTCACGGCCCTCGATGAGCTCCGCGGGCGGCGAGATCGGATCGATGAGGACGATCGCCTCTCCGCGTTCGACCGCGTACGAGCGCACGACCGGCTGCTCGTTCCACTCAGGATGCGGCGCGGTCCAGGTCCAGAGGCCCGGGCGGAGTTCCTCCATCGCGGCCAATTCTCTCGTAAGCTGAAGGTCGTCGTTTCTCACGACGTAAGAAGGAGGCGACGTGAACCGCGTATCGGAGATCCTCGGCAACAAAGGCCACGAGGTGCTCGAGATCGAGGCAAACGCCCCTGTTCTCGAGGCCGTGAAGCGAATGGTCGATGCGAACGTCGGATCGCTGCTCGTCAAGCAGGACGGCGATGTCGCGGGCATCGTGTCGGAGCGGGACTACCTCCGCCGCGTGGCACGGGATGGGCCGACCGGCGACGAGGTGACCGTCGGCGAGATCATGTCGTCGCCACTGATCGTCGTCAGCCCGAGCACATCGATCGACGAGTGCATGGCGCTGATGACCGACCGGCGCATCCGCCACGTTCCGGTGGTCGAGGACGGCGACGTAGTCGGGATCGTCTCGATCGGCGACGTCGTCAAGTTCAAGTCGAAGCAGCAGAGTTTCGAGATCCGGTACCTGACCGACTACATCACCGCGGGCTGACCGAGACGTTGACAGATACGCGGCGCGCCCTCCTCGGCGGGCTGATCGATCACGCGCCGACTTTTCCACCGCAGGAACTGCCGCTCGAGGAAGGGCTGACGGAGCACCGCCGCGTACGTGCGAGCGAGACGGGTTGGATCGTGAACCGCTTCGTCTGCCCGGCGTCGAAGCTCGGCGAGCTCGGGGACGAGCCGCTCCGGCTCTCGGTCGTGCTCGACACGGGCGTGCTCCCGCCGGCCGACGCGAGGATCGAAGCCGTCGAGGCGGCCGGGCTCGACCCCGACGTGCTCTTCGACGCCGCGCCTGAGGTCTATTGCGAGCTGCCGCTCCGCGACGATGTGTCGTTCCGCATCCTTCAGCTCGGCGAGCTCGGGCTCCGGGCGAAGGTGCGCTGCGGCGGCTCCGTCCTGCCGAGCGTGCCGGCTCTGGCCGAGTTCGTGCAGGGCTGCCGCAGGCTCGAGGTGCCGTTCAAGGCGACGGCCGGTCTCCACCATCCGGTCCGGCACGGCAACGAGCACGGCTTTCTGAACTTGCTGGCCGCGGCGGCATTCGGCGACGAGCAGGAGGCGCTCGCGGACGAGGAGCCCGAGTCGTTCTCGGTCTCGGCCGAATCGTTTCGCTGGCGCGAGCGGACGGCAGGCGCAGAAGAGGTCGCCCGCGCGCGGGAGCTCTTCGTGAGCTTCGGAAGCTGCAGTGCGCAGGAGCCGATCGACGGCCTTCACGCGCTCGGCATGCTGCCCTGACCGTGCTCGTCCTCTCGCGCGCCGATGTGCGACGGCTGCTCGACCTCGATCACCTCCTCGAGGCGCTCGAGCGCGTGTTCGTCGAGCTGAGCGCCGGGCGCGTGTCCGTTCCGCCTCGAATAGCTGCGCAGACGGAGCGCGGCTTCCTGGCTGCAATGCCCGGCTACGCGGACGGGATCCTCGAGACGAAGCTCGTCTCGGTCTTCGCCGGGAACCACGAGGTCGGCCTGCCGAGCCACCAGGCGACGATCGCGCTCTTCGACGACCAGACCGGGAGGCCGCTCGCGCTCATGGACGGGACCGAGATCACCGGCGTGCGTACGGGCGCGGCTTCGGCCGTGGCCACGCGGGCCCTCGCACGACCGGACGCGACCGTCCTGGCCGTCCTCGGAGCCGGCGTGCAGGCGCGCTCGCACATCGACGCGGCGACCCGCGTGCGACAGTTCGCCGAGGTGCGCGTCGCGAGTCGCAACGCCGAGCATGCTCGGGCGCTCGCCGACGAGATCGGCGGGACGGCCTACGCCTCGTTCGAGGAAGCCGTCGCCGGAGCAGACGTCGTCTGCGCCTGCACCGACGCGGGCCGGCCGATCCTCGACGCGGGCCGGCTCGAGCCCGGGATGCACGTGACCTCGGTCGGAGCCTCACGCGATGGGCCGGAGCTCGATCCGGCCGTGATGCGCGCCGGGCTTCTCGCCGTCGAGTCGCGCGTCGCCTTCGAGCCGTATCCAGCGGGCGCGCACGAGCTCCAGGGGCTCGATCGGAACGACGCTGTCGAGTTGGGCGAGATCCTCGCGGGCGCGCGCGAGGGCCGCACCTCACCCGAGCAGATCACGATCTACAAGTCGACGGGCCACGCGGTCGAAGACGCGGCGGCAGCCGGGCTCGTCTACCGGCGGGCGCTCGAGGTCGATGCAGGCACCGAGGTCGAGCTGTGATCGCGCTGGCCGAGATCGAGGCGGCCCGCGAGCGCCTGGCCGGGTCGATCGTCCGCACGCCGCTCGTTCGTCTCGAGCTCGAGGACGCTCCGGCGGAGATCTACCTCAAGCTCGAGAACCTCCAGACGATCGGCTCCTTCAAGCTGCGCGGCGCGGGGAACGCGCTTCTGCTCGCCTCGCCCGAGGAGCTCGAGCACGGCGTCTGGACTGCGAGCGCGGGCAACATGGCGCAGGGCGTCGCCTGGTGGGCCAGGCGGCTCGGCGTTCACTGCACGGTCGTCCTTCCCGACACGGCTCCCGACACAAAGATCGCAGCGATCAGGCGCCTGGGCGCGGACATGCTCCCGGTCACCTTCGACGAGTGGCACGAGGTCTTCCGCACGCGCACGTTCAAGGGCCTCGACGGCCTGCACGTGCACGCCTTCAGCGACGACGCGGTCATGGCCGGCAACGGCACGATCGGGCTCGAGATCGTCGAGGACCTGCCGGATGTCGACGCGGTCGTCGCGCCCTACGGCGGCGGTGGGCTCTCGTGCGGCATCGCCTCCGCGCTGCGCGCCGTCGCCCCGTCCTGCAAGGTCTTCGCGGCCGAGGTCGCGACGGCCGCGCCGCTCGCTCCGTCGCTCGAGGCAGGCGAGCCGGTCAGGGTCGCCTACACGCCGAGCTTTGTCGACGGGATCGGCTCGCCCGAGGTCTTCCCCGAGATGTTCGCGCTGGCCCGCCAGCTCCTCGCGGGCTCACTCGTCGCGGACCTGGCCGACACAGAACGTGCCGTCAAGCTGCTCGTCGAGCGCGCGCGAGTGGTCGCGGAGGGCGCCGGCGCGACGCCGCTGGCCGTGGTCCGCAGCGGGGCAGCCGGCAGCGGCAAGATCGTCTGCGTCGTCTCCGGCGGGAACATCGACGCGGCGAAGCTGGCCGAGATCCTCGGCTCCTGACTCACTCTCCGTCGAGCGAGACGTACACGCGCTCGCCCCGGAACAGCTTCTGCTCAGGAGCCCAGGGAAAGAAGATGACGACCTTGAACTCGACGCGCTCGCCCGAGGCGTCGTAGTCGAGCCAGTCCTGCTCGTGCGTGCCTGTCACGTCGGCCGCCTCGCAAACGCCCTGCGGGCCGATCACGATGTCGGTCAGCCGGAAGTCGATGTCCGGGAACGCGCCGAGCAGCCCGAGGTAAAAACGCGACGCCCCATCATGGCCGTGCCAGACGTGCTCGGTCCCGATGATCTCGTAGACGCAGTCCTCGGTCAGCGTGGCCAGGAGCCCAGGCAGGTCGCGCCGGTCCTCGGCCTGCGAGTGTTGCTTCCAGAGCTCGCGAATGGCTTCGTACTCCAAGGAGTCGACGTGGCGACGGAGCAGCTCGCGGACGTCGCTCACCGCGGGGTAGGCTCCAGCTCATGGCCACGCGACTCGCCGACGACACGCTCTCCGCCTCGTGGCTCGCTTCCCGGTTCGCGATCGAGCCGTTCAAGCTCGAAGCGATGCGCCGCGACGGCGAGGTGATCGCGTTCCGGCCGACCGGTGCGCGCGAGTACTACTACCCGCTCTGGCAGTTCGACGAGGAGGGCAGTCCTCTGCCCCTCGTCCGGCGCCTCGTCGTCGAGGCGCGTGAGCGGGGCCTGCGCGGCGACCGGCTCTACGAGATTCTCTCCGCGCGGGCCGGCCTCGCCGGTGACCGCCGCCTCGGCGACTCGCTGCGCGACGGCCGTGTCGACCACATGCTCGACGCAATCCGAAACGCCCGTCCCTAGCTGCGTCTGCGGCTGACTAAGAACGGGCCTAGCTCTCCTCGCTCCGGTGCGCTCCGGCCAGCTCTTCGAGCGCCGACGGCTCGATGTCATCTGCGCTCGCGCACACGACCTTGGCGGGAGTGACCGCGCGCAGCGTGGCTGTCCGACGGCCGCCCTCGACAAGTGCACGCGCGCCGAGGACGGCGCCCGGGCCGACCTGGGCCACGGTCTCGCCGTCGATCTCGACGCCCAGGATCCCGTCGAGCAGCAGGTAGATGCCGTCGCCCTGCTCGCCCTGCTCGGTGAGCGTCTCGTCGATCTCGAGCTGCCGCGGCTTCGATGTCGCGTCGCTGCGCATGATCGTCTTCGAGAGCTGCCGCTCGAGCGCCGACTCTGCTTCGGTGACGAACGCCTCCGTCTCTTCGCTCCCCCACGGCGTGTTGTCGCCGTGCGACTCGCGGTACCACTGCTCGAAGTCGATCGTCCCCGACTTCTGTACGAGCTTCCCCTCCTTGTCGTAGACCCAGTGTCGCGGGAATGGGCTCGCGCCCGCGAGCTCGTGCTCGGACGAGCCGTCGGCCTTGATCGTCAGGGCGAGTGTCGTCCAGGCGATCGCGGAGCTGATCCGGAGGAAGGGCTTGCCGCGGACGCGGCGGGGAGCCGGGGCGCCCGTGCGCCCGCCGGCGGTTTGCTTGAAACGCACCCAGCCGTCGCCGATCTCCGGCTCGCCCTGGATCGTCGGCAGCGCGACTGCGGCCACGCTCAGCTCCTTCGGGCCGACCTTGAGCCGCGTGACTCCGAGGCGCCCCGTGCCGAGATGGCCGGCGTCCGTGATCGAGCCGTCGCCTCCGACCTCGATGAAAGCCCGCAGCTCGTTCGCCTCGCGGAACGCGTCCGCTTCACGCATCGCGTCGAGGTCCTCGATCACGTCCGGCGGCGGATCGTCGTAGCGGGCGACGCCCATCGTGAACGGGATCTTCGGCAGCCCCTCGACCGCCTCGGACGGGATCCAGGAGATTGCGGTGACAGACGACTCGATGCGCACGGCGCTCCTCTCGTTGCGTCGGAAAGCGGATTCGCGGGAAACATCAGCACATGTCGGGCGATGAGAGCAAGGAGGAACAGCTCGATCGTGAGCTGATCGAGCTTCTGAACGAGCTGCGCGTCGCTCTGCCGGGCGTCCAGGTGCTCTTCGCCTTCCTGCTCGGCGTGCCGTTCACGCAACGCTTCGGCGAAGTGACCGAACTCCAGAAGGACGTCTATTTCCTGACCTTCCTCTGCACAGCGACGGCGACGGGCCTTCTGATCGCTCCGTCGGCGTACCATCGACTCGACTGGCGCCGCGGCGACAAGGAGCACCTGCTGGTCGTGTCGAACCGGCTCGCGATCTCGGGCACCGTGTTCCTCGCGCTCGCGATCTCGGGCGCCGTGTTCGTCGTCACCGACATCCTCTTCGACGAGACGAGCGCGGCTGTTTTCGCAGCCGTGACCGCAGCCTTCCTCGGCTGGTTCTGGTACGGACTGCCCCTGCTGCGGAGGCTGCGAGACTAACTACGCCGTAGGCGCGGCTGACCCGGGCACGTGGAGGAGATTCTCGACCTCCTGCACGCCCTGGACCTTCTTCGTCCGCTGCTCGAGGTCCTTGATCAGCTCGGGCTCCTCGACCTCGCCGCGGAGAACGACTTTCCCGTTCTCGGCGTTCACGTTGATCCGCCCCTTGGGGATGTCCGCGTCGCGGAAGATCTCGGTCTCGACCTTGCGTGCCAGCGTGACGTCGTCGGGCTGGGGCTTCTCCTCTTCGCTGAGGTGCGTTGCTTTCTGCTTCATCGCCGAGGTCTGGGCGGTCGCGGCACTGCCGACGCCGCCGGCTTTCTTCGACGCGTTGCGGAACATCGCAGGAACCCGCTGGCGGGCGAGAGCGCGACGCCGGCGGCCGTTCTCGGGATCGAGGAAGTAGGCGAGCAAGGCCCCGTAGGCCATGTATCTGAGCTTGCGAATCATGCGTCTCCTCTAGCTCGTTGGCAGGGTCCGACTACCCTACTGGGCCGGCGTGAAACAGGTGACGTAGGGCTCAGTCGCCCCAGTCGAAGTCGCGCGAGCGGCCCCAGAGCGTGTCTTCCTCTGCGGGCTGTTCGGGCTGAGGAGCGAGGGTGGCCAGATGCTCGGGGGAAATGGACTCTGTTCCGTCCATCGTCTCCTCGATCCTCGCTTGCTCTTCGGTCTTGAACAGGGGGTGGTTTTCGAACGGATCCTCGGCCGAGTACCGATCGAGCGGCATGTTCGGGTCGAGTTCCGAGTTGCGGCGCTTCAGCTCGAGGTGCTCCTGGATGACGTGCGCAAAGACGGAAGGCGTCTCTACCGGCATTAATCCTCCCTGGGCGGTAGGTCGCAGGTTTACGGGACGGCGGGGGATGATAGCGGCGTCGGCCGAGAGAAGCGAGGCTACCCGCCCCGGCGGACGAGTAGGATCCTCCTCATGGCGCCTGCCAACCGCTTGTTTCCGCGCAAGCTCGGCCCGCTCGGGGTTGCGCTGACTGCCTACGACATCTGGCGCCGGATCCCTCCTCAGCACCGCAGGATGCTCGTCGCCGAGGCGCGAAGGCACGGAACGCGGGTCGCCAAGGCCGCCGTCGAACGGCGCCGGCGCAAGCGCCACTAGGAGCTCGCCTCCAGCACTTCGCGGACGATCCGCTCCTGCGCGCGCAGATGCGACGTCGGATAGCCCTCGCTCGGGCTCGCGCGCCACGGCCGGCCAACGTATCGCAGGGGGCGGCCGCTGACGGCTTCCTCGAGCCGGTGGCGGATCGCCCGCCAGGCGCCCATGTTCTGCGGTTCCTCCTGCGCCCAGATGACCTCTTCGAGCGACGGGTACGACGCGACGAGCCTAGCCGCGGGCTCGACCGGGAACGGATACAGCTGCTCGATGCGAGCGACTGCGACGTTCCGCGCCTGTGCTCTGATCTCGCTTCCGGCGAGGTCGTAGTAGAGCTTCCCGGACGTGAGGACGAGTCTCGTCACGGCCGCGCGATCGACTGCGGCCGGATCGTCGAGGACGGGCTCGAAGCGGCCATGGGCGAGATCGTCCAGTGCGGACGAGGCCTCCTTGAGCCGGAGCAGCCCCTTCGGGGTCATGACGATCAGCGGCCGGGCATTCGGGTCGAGCGCCTGCCGGCGGAGCAGGTGGAAGTACTGCGCCGCCGTGGTGGCGTTGACGACGCGGATGTTCTCCTGCGCCGCGAGCTGGAGGAAGCGCTCGAGCCTGGCGCTCGAGTGTTCCGGGCCGTTGCCCTCGTAGCCGTGGGGGAGCAGGAGGGTCAGACGCGAGGTCTGGCGCCACTTCGCGAGGCCGGAGACGAGGAACTGGTCGACCACGATCTGCGCGCCGTTGATGAAGTCGCCGAACTGCGCCTCCCAGAGCACGAGCGCCTCGGGTGCGGTCACCGAGTAGCCGTACTCGAACCCGAGTGCTGCGTATTCGGAGAGCGGCGAGTTGTACGCCTCGATCGAGGCAGTCGCGTCGGCGAGGTGCTTGATCGGCCCGTGCTGGGCGCCGGTGTGCGCGTCGTGGAGGACGAGATGCCGGTGCGAGAACGTCCCTCGCTCCGTGTCCTGTCCGGTGAGTCGGATCGGGATGCCCTCGACGAGCAGGCTTGCGAAGGCGAGCGACTCCGCCTGGCCCCAGTCGATGCCGTCCGCGTCGAGCGCTTCGACCCGCCGCTCCAGCATCTTCACGAGCTTCGGATTGACGGTGAATCCTTCTGGGACTCGGACGAGCTCCTCCTGGAGCTCGCGCAGCCGCTCGGCTGGGACGCCCGTCTCGACCGACCCCTCGGCGGCGACCGGCGTGCTCTCGCCGCTCGACGGCTGTGCTCTCGTCAGCTCCGTCTTGAGCGCGTCGTGAGCCGCGCGCATCCGCTCCAGCGTTTCGTTGCTCAGGCGCTCGGCTTCCTCGGCCGGCACCTCGCCGGTCTCGGCCAAGCGTTGCGCGTAGAGGGTGCGCACACTCGGGTGGTTCGCGATCCGCTCGGTCATCAGCGGCTGCGTGAACGAGGGCTCGTCGCCCTCGTTGTGCCCGTGGCGCCGGTAGCCGACGAGGTCGACGACGACGTCGCTGCCAAATCGGCGCCGGAACGCGAGTGCGAGCCGAATCGACGTGAGCGCGGCCTCCGGATCGTCCGCGTTGACGTGGATGATCGGCGTGTCGAAGCCTTTCGCGAGATCGCTCGAGTAACGCGTCGAGCGCCCATCCGCGGGATCGGTCGTGAACCCGACCTGGTTGTTGGCGATCAGATGGAGCGTGCCGCCGGTCGTGTAGCCGACGAGCCGCTGCAGGTTCAGCGTCTCGGCGACGACGCCCTGGGCGGGGAACGACGCGTCGCCGTGAATCAGGATCGGTAGCGCCACGGCCGGGTCGTGAACGCCGGATCGAGAGGAGCGGTCGGTCTGCTCGGCGCGCGTCACGCCTTCGACGACCGGATCGACGGCCTCCAGATGGCTCGGGTTCGCGGCGAGCAGCACCGTCGCGTCCCCGGCGTTCGTCGGTCGGCGGCCGACGGCTCCGAGGTGGTACTTGACGTCGTCGCTCGCCCCTTCGGCGCGGGCGGAAATCGCCTCGATCGTGCGCTCGCCCTCGAACTCCCGCAGAAGCTCTTCGTACGGCCGCCCGATGATGTGAGCGAGGACGTTGAGCCGACCGCGGTGCGCCATCCCGATCACGACCTCGTGCGCGCCCGCCTCGACGCCGAGTTGGACCGCCTCGTCGAGCATCGGGACCATCACGTCGAGTCCCTCGATCGAAAACTGCTTCTGTCCCAGGAACTGACGCTTGAGGTAGTGCTCGAAGCCCTCGACCTCGGTCAGCCGCTCGAGCAGGCTGCGACGCTCGTCGGCGCTCAGCGGCTTCCTGTAGCGGCCGGACTCGATCGCGTGACGAAGCCACACGCGCTCTTGGTGGTCCGAGATGTGCTCGACCTCGTACGCGATCGTGCCGCAATAGATCTCCCGGAGCTTCGGCAGGACGTCGGCGAGACTCTCGCCCTCGACCCCGACGCGCAACACCGAGGCGGGAATCCGTGCCTGCAGCTCGGGCGTCAGCGGCGGTTCGAGCAGCTCCGCCTCGAGCGCGGGGTCGCCGACCGGCTCGGAGCCGAGCGGGTCGAGGTTCGCGGCCAGATGCCCCTGGGTACGGATCGCCTTGATCAGCGCCATCGCCGCGGCCACCCCTCCCACGAGCTGGTCGTCGGCCGCCGGTTCGGGGGGCGCCGCCGGAGGCGCCTCGACCTGCACCGGCTGTTGCGCGGGCTCCGGCGCAGGCTTCGGCTCCGGAGGAGCTGCCGCTTCAGTAGGGGCGCCGTTTTCTCGTAGGGTCTCGACCAGGCGGGCAAGCCCCGGCAGCGCCTCCACGATCGCCGAATCGCCGCTCTCGAACAGCGACCGCCACTCCTCGGGCACCGCCTCGGGATTCTCGAGGTACTGCTCGAGCAGCGACTGGGCATAGCCCACGTTCAATCCGTCAACGTCACGCACGCTCATCTCACGTTCGTTCTACCACCCCCACTCCCTCCGGGAGCGGGCATCGATCAGTAGATCGGGTTGCTCGTCAGGACCGCGATCGCCATTCCGATCAACCAGGCCGCACTCGCAGCGACGACGGCCGCCGCAGCCAGCCGTCCGTGACGCTCCCCGGCGAGCGCCGAGGCGATCAGCGCGATCAGGATCGCGAACGGGGCGAGGCGCACCGGGCGATAGACGATCGCGATCGCGCTCGCCGTGAGCGAGATCGCCGCCAGGAAGCCGGCTGCCGTCTCCGCTCCGCTCGAGCGGCGCTCCTCGAGCGGCGCCGTGCTCATGACTGCCGCCTCGAGCGCGCCGCGCGGCCAACCCGCGCGTCGCGTCGATCCGGTCCCCCGTGCGACCTAGGCATCGGCGGTCGCCGTCGCGGCGGCCGCCGCGGGCCCGGCTCGCGAGGGACGGTGACCCGGGCTCCCTCGAGCGGTTTCGGCTCGGCCTTGATCGCCCAGTAGCAGACCCCGGCGAGGTAGAGGATCGGCAGCTTCAGGATCACCATCATGAAGAGCAGCTCGACCACGCTGAGAGTGTAAGCGAGTCGCAAGGTCCACGGTCAACCTGCCCAGTAGAGCCGTCGGACTCCGCTGTAATCGGGGTTTCCCCGGTACGTCCTCGGCCAGGTGCCCGTCCCGCAGGCCTCGCACTTGGCCTCGATGATCCGATCCTGATTGAAGGCCGTGTTCGCCCAATAGATCATCCCGATGTGGTTGCTTGCCGCGAACGCGTCCATGTAGGTCGTGTTCGACTTCGCGACCGTCGTGTTCGCTGCGCCCGCACCGGCTTTGAAGTCGGCGGCGGTGTGCGGTCCGTGGACGTTCTGCATCCACGCGTGGTAGCGGAACCACGGATCGCCGGTCTCGGCTCGTTCGAACCAAGACTTGAACGTGAAGCCCGAGCAGTCACCGCCCTCGCCAAGCGTGTTCGGGTCCTCGGTCGGGTCACCGGGCGAATCGTCGACGTTGTTGCCGTTCCAGCAGCCTCCGCCCCACTGGTAGCCCTCCGCAGCGGCGATGTACGCGTAGTCGCGGGCCGCCGCACGCGTGACGGGGTCGTGGTTGAAGTACGTGTCGTTGCATCCCCACTGGAAGTGGGTGTGGTACGCGCCAGCGGGCGTGCCGATCACGAGCAGACCGAGCACGAGACCAGCGAGCAAGCCTGTCGCAAGACCCCTTCTCATTTCGTCCCTCCGATCTCGAACGTCGCGATCTCGATCCCCGAGGGATCGGACCGCAGCTGATAGAGCGTGCTGCCATGGAGCCGGAACCTGCTCAGCGATCCGCTCTCGGCCCACTCGGCCGGAGTGACGTCGAAGCTCTGCTCGAGCCCGGCGGGCCCGAGTCGGAGCACGCGAAACTCGGCGTGCTTCTCGTTCCAGAGCCGTACGACGACCACCATGCCGTTGCCGTAGGCCTCCGCGAGCTGCACCTCGCCGAAGCTCGTGCCGGCGTGAAGCAGCCACGCGCGCTCGACGCGATCGCCGCGCACGAGCGCGAGCTTCACCTCGGACGGCGAGGCGTGGACGACCACCGCGAGGCCGCCGTCAGTGCTTCGCGCGGGACGCGCCGAGGCGAGCTGCCGGTCTGGCGCGAAGGGTGGACGCCCAGGTCCGGTCGAGAGCCACATCTCCGATGGGTAGGAGTGGACGAGCGGGCCGCCCGGGCCGATGCGAATCATGTCCGCGGTCGGCTCGGCCAGTGAGCCGACGGCAATTGGAGCGCCTGCAGCCGTGAACGTGCGAATCATGGGCCTCGCCGCCGAGTCGAGGACGTACATCGTCCCGTCGTCATCCATGGCGATGTCGCCCTCGCCGCCGGAGAAGTCGATCGGCACGTGGGCGGGCCGAGCGCCGCGCCGCATCATGACGAGCCTGTCGTTGACCTGGTCGAGCAGCACGACCGAGCCGTCGGAAGCGACATCGAACGAGGACGGGCCGATGCGGGACTGCTCACGGCCGCTGTCGAGCCCGATCGCTGCGTCACCACGGCCCCACCCGAGCTCACGGACGATCGACGAAGGCGTCCGACCACGTCCGAAGCGCGCGGTCCCGAGGTCGACCGTCGTCCAGTCTCGGAGCGCCCAGACGTGCTGCGGAGCCCTGGCGCCGGCCTCGGGCAACGACGCCGTGCGGCCTCGTCCGTTGTCCAGCACGACGTAGTAATCGAACCCCGCGCCCGCCTCGGCCGCCGGAACGACCGCCGACATGAGGCCGTCAGCCTCTCGTTCGAGTGGCAGCCTGACGAAGCTCGAAGCGCCGGCAGTCCGAACGAAGACCGAGCCCGAAGGCGAGCAATGCGACCCCGGCTCGTCCTTCAGAGCCCCACAGACGACGTCGTACGAAAGCTCGACCGACTTCCCCGCGCGCGCGAGCAACGCAGGCGTGTGCAGGATCTCGCCGAACCCGGCGACGCGAGCCGCGGGCTCGGGACTGCTCGCCCCCACCACGTTCACCGTGAGCACGGTGGCTCCCGCCATCGCGCCCAGGACGAAGCCGGCTAGCGGCCATCTCCATTTCTTCTTCATTCCCGCCTCCTCGTTGTCTTACATGACAACGTAGCGAGCGAAGAATCACGTGTCCGTCACAGCTATGTGTCGAAAGCCGCGCGCCGAGCTCAGGCGGGCGCCGCCGCCGTGGGCTGGGCGACGCCGATCATCGAGTCGCGAGTCACGATCTCGGCCAGCTCGTCTTCGCTCAGCCCTTCGCTCCCGGCCGGGCGGCGCGGCACGACGAGATACCGCACGTCAGCCGTCGAGTCGAGCACACGCAGCTCGACCCCGTCGGCCAGCTCGACCCCGAACTCGGCGAGCACCCCGTGGGGATCGGAGACCGCCCGCGAGCGGTATGGGAGGCTCTTGTACCAGTCCGGCGGGGGCCCCAGAAGCGTACGCGGGTAGCAGGAGCACAGCGTGCAGACGACCATGTGGTGCATCACGTCCGTGTTCTCGACGGCGACGACCACCGGCGACGGGCCCGAATCGAGATCGAGCTCGCGCGCCGCAGCACGCGCGTCGGCGAGCAGGCGCTGCTTGAACTCCGGATCGACCCACGCACGCGCGACCAGACGTGCGCCGTCGGCCGGCGTGCGCGAGACGAGGCGGTCGACGTTCCGACGCACGTCCTCCCGCTGCACGACGCCCTTCTCGACCAGAAGCTCCTCGAGCGCCCGCGCACGCGCGGCGGCCCGCGGCTCGCCGCCGGTAGTAATCGGATCATGCGAGTGGTCGTGATCGTGCTCGTGGTCGCTCATTCAGCTTCCAGCCAGTGCTCGAAGATGTCGACGCACGTCGTGTCGTGGCTATGTCGGCGAGACCCCGGCCAGAGCTCGTCCTGTGTGAAACAGACGTGATAGAGCGACTGCTCCGGCAGCCCGTCCGTCCCGTACGCGCGCGTCTCCGGGTTCGTGAAGCTGCCGAACACGCGCTCGATGCGCCCGTGCTTGCCCTTGACGTAGCCGGGAGTCCGATGGTGCCCCTCGTGCGCCCGCGCCGCGATGCGCACCCGGTCACCCACCTGGAACGTCACGCGAGCCTCGCGTCGAGCTCTCCGGGCGCCAGCACGCCCTTCTCGACGAGGATCGTCTCCGCCGAGAACAGCCAGCGCTCGTAGTAGGACGCCTGCTCGTAGTCGTCCGGCGGCATGCTCTCGATCCCGCGCCGCAGCTCGTCGACGTTCATCAGGCCCTCGTGCCCGAGCGCGCTCACGAGCGCGTCCGTCAGCAACTCCCAGTCGGCGAGCTCGTGCTCGCTGCGGTCGATCGGCGTGTCCGTCGGCCAGACGCCGCGGTCGTGCACGGCCCGCTCCATCCCTCGATTGTACGGGCGGCTACGAGACGCGCTGGGAGAGGCCGCCGGCAGTGTATCCCGGCTTGGTTGCGGTGTAGGTCAGGCGACCTTTCTTCCGCGGCTTGATGCGGAAGGTGACCTTGCCCGTTCGCTTCGTGCGGCCCTTCTTTGCACGAACGCCGGCACCCGAGACCTTCACGGTCGCACCGGCGACCGGGTGGTTCATCGGGTCCGAGACCGTGACCGTGACCTTCGTCCATCGCTTGCGGATCGCCGAGCGGTTGACGGCGACCCTGAGCCGCTGCGCGATGTCGATCCGCTGCACCTGCGTGAAGTCGCCGACGTTGAAGGCTTTGTCCCGAGCTGCGACGCGCCAGTAGAACGTCCCGCCGTTCGCGTAGAACGGATGGGTCAGCAGCGGCGCGTAACTCGTGTTGTCGGTCGTCACGTCTTCGAGCGTCGTCGAGAAGTCGGGCGTCTGGGAGATCTGGACGCGGTAGTCCTTGGCTCCGAGCTTCCAGTTCCAGGACAACAGGACGTGGTTCCCGGAGACGCTCGTCCTCGAGCCGCTCGGCTCGGCCAGCGTCCGCGTGAACGGCACGTACGGCGACCACGGGCCCGTAACGACGCCCGACGGCAGCTTCGGGAACTCGGCGCGCACCCGCCAGCGCCAGATCCCCGGCCCGAAGAGGTAGACGAACGAGGCCGTGGTGAGGCGATTGCCCGGCCACTCTTGATGCTGGCCGTTCGGCCCGTCCATCGCGAGCGTGTACCCGGAAGCACCCGTGACGTTCGACCAGGAGAAGAGCGGCGTGAAGTCACCGATCGTCGGATTGCCGGGAGGAATCGCCGGCGTGGGCAGCCTGCGCTGGAACGTCCGGACGCTCGACCAGGTGAGCCCGATCAGGTTCTCGTCGTCGGCCCGAACCCGCCAGTAGAGCGTCGTGTCGGCGGCATGGACTGTGAACGGCGTGTACGAGGTCGAGGCGGTCGTAACGTCTTCGATCGGCGCAGCGAACGTCGGCTCCTGCGCAATCTGGAAGCGGTAGCGGCGGGCGCCGTCGACAGGCGACCAACGGAAGACAGGCTGGTCGGCTAGCTGGGCGCCGTCCGCGGGGGACATCTGCGCGGGCGGGAGCGACTGCTTCTGGAACGTCGAGGCCGCGGCCGAGAGCGGATCGCCCACAGCGCCGCTGCCGTTGAGCCCAGTCGCGGGCAGCACGGCCCAGTAGTAGAGGGTCGTCTCGTCCGAGTACGTCGTCGGCCTCAGCGAGCTTCGCGGGGAGTACGCAGGGATCTGCGTGAACGCGTAGTCGACGATGTTGCTGAAGTTGGCGTCCTTGGAGACGAGCACGAAGTAGCTCTGGCGGCCGGCCAGCGGCTTCCACGTGATCAGCGGCGTCAGTCGCGTCAGCGTGCCTCGGGCGGGAAGAACGTAGTCGTCCGCGCCGGGGTAACCCGGGTTACAGGAGGGCGCACAGGCGCCGCCGGTCGGGTAACCCGTCCACTGGAACGCGGCGCCGGTGGCGTCGGCGAGGTAGGTGAAGTCTCCGTAGACGTCCTGCTGTCCGACGTCGCGCTCGCCCCTGGCGCGCACGCGAACGCAGTACTGCCCGTTGAGCTGGAGGGTCGTGCCGTCGTACGCGACGGACAGCGCGTCCGGGTACGGCTTGATGTTGTTCCAGCCGGTGCCGAGCGGCGACCACGACGGGATCGATGTCGTCACCCGCCAACCGCTCGGGCTTCCCCACACGCAGCTGCTCGCGGTGTAGGGGGCCACGTCAACGAGGTAGGACGAGGCGCCTGGGACGGAGTCCCACTTCAGAATTGGAACCTTCGTCTGGTAGCCCGCCGTGACGGGGTCGACGTCTGTGCCGGGGTCGTTCAGATTGTCGCGCATGTGCAGGTTCTTGATGCTCGGCGCGGTAACGGGCGGAACCTTGTCGAAGGTCTTGATGAAGTCGGGCCCGCGATTCCAGACTCCGGCGTTTCCGGCCGCGTCGAGCGCGCGCACGCGCCAGTAGTACGTGTTGTCGCGAAACACAACAGTCGGCGCGAGCGACGTTGACGTCGTCAGCTGCGTGCAGCAGACCTTCGAACCGGGGGCGAAGTCAACAGAGGAGTTGACCTCGACCTCGTACTTCGTCGCGCCCGGAACCGGGTCCCAGGAGAACTGCGGGTCGAACATCTCGTCTGCGGACATGAGGTCGGTGACGTGCAATGTCGTGGTCGACGGCCAGGACCATGAGAATGACGAGGCCGGAGACGGGGTTCCGCGGTTGCCCTCGGAATCGAGCGGGACGACGTTCCAGTAGTACGTGCCTGAGGGCAGCAGAGTGAAGTCGGGAGAGTAGTTCGTCGCCCAGGTCTGAAGCGGCTGGCCGTTGTTGATGACGACGTTCGCGAGCGCTGGATCACTCGCGAGCGAGAACATGTAGCTGGCGGCGTACGGAACGGGGGCCCATCCGAGCCCGATCGGGGCAAGGGGGAATGTGAACGGGTAGCCCGGCGCGGGCGTCTGCGAGCTCGGGACCGCGGTCCACGACTTGATGAACGAGCGCGGCGTCGACCACGGGGAGGCCTCGCCCTTCTTCGTCGTCGCGCGGACTCGCCACCAGTAGCGGCCGTTGGGCAGTGTCTTCTTCAGCGTCGCGCGTGTGTTCTTCGTGACGAAGTTGCCTTCGCCCTGGCCGAGGACCGGCGAGTTGAAGTTCTGGTCGGCGGCGACCTGGAACTGGTACTGGTCAGCGCCGGGGACCGGGCTCCAGGCAAACGCTGGGATCGCCTCGAACGACGCACCGTTGCCCGGGTCGAGAGGAACCGGAGCGGTCAGCGCGCCCTGCGCCGGCGCGGCGAGCATGAGAGCTCCCGCAGCCAGGGCGATGAGAACGAGACGGAAGTGGCGGCGATCGGCGCGCATCGGGTTGGAGTGAGTCGGCTTGGCGACCCGATTTCCTCATCGCGTCTCGGGCGCCCCTTTCCTATCCCTCGGTTGGGGGGTTGCTGACTTTGGGCGAGACGAAGGAGCGCTCAGGTCCGCGAAGATGGCCCCATGGCTCGCGTGGGACTTCTCTTTCCTGGCGAGATGGGCGCGCTCGTGGGTTCGGCTGTCGCCGGGGAGGTGCTCTGGGCGAGTGAGGGCCGGAGCGAGGCGACGCGGCGGCGCGCCGAGGCGTTTCGCGACGTGGGGACCATCCGGGAGCTCGTCGCGGAGAGCGAGCTCGTGATCAGCCTCTGCCCGCCGGTGATCGCCGAGGACGTGGCCGGCGAGGTCGCTGCCGAGGGCTTCGAGGGGATCTACGTCGAAGCGAATGCAGTCGCGCCGGAGCGCGTCAAACGGATCGCCGGCTACTTGCGCTGCGTCGACGGCGCGGTCATCTCGGCCGGGGACGTGAACCTCTACCTGTCGGGCGAGGCGCAGGACGTCGCCTCGGTGGCCGCGCTCTTCCCCGAGGGCGAGGTGAAGCCGATTCCGCTCGAGGGCGGCATCGGGGCGGCCTCGGCGCTGAAAATGGCTTTTGGCGGCTGGAACAAGATCGGGAGCGCGCTCACGGCGCAGGCGTACGCGATCGCACGCGCATACGGCGTCGAGGACGCGCTCGCCGCGGAAGGCGTCGACAGCCAGCGCTTCGTCCGCTCGGCGCGGAAGGCCTGGCGCTGGGCTCCGGAGATGGAAGAGGTCGCGGACACGGCCGAGGCGCTCGGGCTTCCGGGAGGCATGGGCCGCGGGGCGGCCGATCTGTTCCGCCGCTGGGACGCACACCGCGACCAACCCGCAGAGCTCGACCAGCTCCTGGACGACCTCGCTCCGCGCGGCGACTGATCGCTCGAACGTCGTGGCCCAAGAGGACGGCCCGGTTCCAGTCATGCTGATCGTAGAGGTCGTCGGGACGAGGCAGACGAACCGAGCTCGTCGGGGACCCAGCGGCCCGGCGCGGACGCGGTCAATCGATGGAGCCGAGGGGGATCGAACCCCTGACCTCCAGAGTGCCACTCTGGCGCTCTCCCAGCTGAGCTACGGCCCCTTGCTGTCGCCGCAGTGTAGCCGCGAAGTCGAAGTCATCAGCCCAATTGATCCGCCGCTGCTGGTTGTTCAGCGTCGGCGCGATCCGAAGCTGGATAGTCGGCTTCGTCGCCGCTAGTTCAATCGGAATGAGGAAGCATCGGTCGAGATCCATCGAATAGGCGGCGATCACATCCACCTCTTCGGCGGAGTAGGTCGTCTTCTTCCAGCCGGTTCGGGTGCGACGAAACGTGTAGCAGCGGACTACCAGCACCTGCTTGAGCGAAGCGGCCCATTTGCATTGCACTCGAAGGAGCCGAGATCCAACATCGAGGATCAGGTCGTAACGACCGCCCTCGCCCAGCGGCCGATACACGTCTACGCCGAGCTTCATTGCCGCGAGCGCAATAGCGGCCTCGGCGATCGCTCCTTTCTGATCCGTTGTCATATCAGACAACGTAGCGGTCGCATCGGCTGGGCCGTGTCCTTTTGGCCCACTGCAGCGCGGGCTACAATTTCGCGAGGAGCCACAAAGGACCAACGAGCCTCTGACTTCACTCCAACAAGCACGCCGAATCGCCGGCCTCGCCGAGGAGAAGCTGGCCCAGGACATCGTCATCCTCGACATGCGGCCGGTGTGCGCGTACACCGACTATTTCGTCGTCTGCTCCGGCCAGAACTCGCGGCAGACGCGGGCGATCGTCGACGAGGTCCGGCACGGCCTCAAGCACGGCGACGAGCGGGTCCTCCCGCACGCGGTCGACGGGGAGCGCGAAGGCGACTGGATCGTCGCCGACTACCTCGACGTCGTCCTCCACGTCTTCACGCCGGAGACCCGTGACTACTACGGGCTCGAGGAGCTCTGGGACGACGTGCCGTCCATCGAGCACGCCACGGCGAGTTGAGCGCCGGCGACCCGAGCGCCGCTGCGCGCTCGGTCATCGACTCGAACCGGTACATGACGGTCGGCACGGCGGACGAGGACGGCCGCCCGTGGGTCTCGCCCGTGTGGTTCGCGCACTCGGGCTACCGGGAGTTCTTCTGGGTCTCGTCCCCGGACGCTCGGCACTCGCGGAACCTGGCCGTGCGGCCCGACGTGGCGATCGTCATCTTCGACTCGCGGGTTCCGGAATTCGACGCCGAGGCCGTCTACATGTCGGCCTCGGGCGAGCAACTCGCCGACGACGAGCTGGAACACGGAATCGAGGTCTTCGGGCGGAAGTCGGAAGCCGACGGGCTCCCACCGTGGTCACGGGCCGACGTCGAGGGATCCGCCAAGCACCGCCTTTACAAAGCCGTTGCCTCGGAGCACTACTCGCTGAACCAGCACGACGAGCGAGTCCCGGTCGATCCGACCTGAGTCAACCGAAAGCGTCACTTCTCCGTATTGGGGTAGAGGAAAGGTTCCGCCCAGGAAAGGAGCATGTGATGAAACGCACTCACTTGCTCGTGGCGCTCGCGGCTCTCGTCTTGGCCTTGCCGCTTGTCGCCACGGGCGCAAAGCGCCCCGATCGCATCGACGTGCCGAACGGCTGGCAGCCCGAGGGCATCGCAATCGGGAAGAGCAACTCGTTCTACGTCGGGTCGATCCCGACGGGCCGTGTCTGGAAGGGCAACCTTCGCAACGGCCAGGGCTCAGAGCTCGTTCCGGACCGGGGCCGACGGGCGATCGGCGTCGACGTCGACCATCGGAATCGGCTCTTCGTCGCCGGCGGGCCGACGGGTGACGGCTATGTCTACGACGCACGGACCGGCGCCGACATCGCGCAGTTCAACTTCACCGACGAGACGACGACCTTCGTGAACGACGTCGTGGTGACGAAGCGGGCCGCGTGGTTCACCGATTCGATGCGCCCGTTTCTCTACAAGGTGCCGATCGGCAGTCACGGCCAGCTCGGCGCGGCACAGTCGATTCCGCTTACCGGCGACATCGTCTACCAGGCCGGCTTCAACGTGAACGGCATCGACGCGACGCCGAACGGCAAGAAGCTGATCATCGTCCAGACCAACACCGCGAAGCTGTTCAAGGTCAACCGCCGCGGCGTGGCACGTGAGATCTCGCTCGGCGGAGCGACCGTGCCCGGGGACGGGATCCTGCTGCACGGCCGGACGCTGTACGCAGTCGTCCGCAGCCCGCAGGACGGCGTCCTCGTGCTCAGGCTCACGCCGAATCTCCGGTCGGGCACCGTTCTCCGCACGATCACGAGCACGGGCCTCGACGACCCGACCACAATCGACGAGCATGGCTCGCGGCTCTACGCAGTCAACGCTCGGTTCTCGACGCCGCCCGGGCCCGACGTCCCCTACTGGGTGACGAAGCTCCGCCGCTAGGCGTACAGCTCTAGCTCTTCGATCAACCGCGCAACCGCCGGCGGGACGATGTCGTCGATCGTCTCGCCGGCGGCCACGCGCCTCCGCACTTCGCTCGACGAGACGTTCGGCGAATCGAGTTGGAACCTGAGGACGCGGTCGCCGTAGCGCCCGAGGTCGGGCTCCGAGTAGCCCGCGCGGGTGCCCACGCCTAGCCTGACGTGCTTCAGCACCTCCTCGGGCTCCTTCCACCTGTCGAACACAGCAGCCTGGTCGGCGCCGAGAATGAAGACGGCGTCTTCGAAGCGGCTGCCCCGAACAGCGTCGACGGTGAATGGATGCGTCTCGAGCTCGACGTCGGCGTAGGGAAACGCAGCGCGCGCGAGCTTCACGCGTGTGTCCGCGTCGACGATCGGCGCCGCTCGATGCCCCGGTCGCTCGGCGACGAGGACGACGAGCCGGTCGATCGGCAGCTGCTCGAGCGCCGCCTTCGCGAGCGCGACGTGCCCGTTGTGCGGCGGATCGAAGCTGCCGCCAAGGAGGCCGATCACGCGAGCTCGACGACCTCGTCGCCGATTGCGACCTCGTCGCCCGCTTTCGCGCCGGCGGCTTTGAGCGCTTCGGCGAGCTCCTCGTCGTCCGGTGGGCGGCCGGTGACACGGAAGCCGGTGTCGGTTCTCAGGATGCGGTACCGCCGCGCACGCGGCGCGGGTCGGTAGACGAGGTAGTCGGCGAGGCCCTCCGGCGTCGCTTCGGGCAGAGCCTCGGGCTCTGGAACGTGCTCGAAGAGCCCGCGCTGGAAGGCGTCGACGCCCGCGCCCGTCGCCGCTGACAGCGGGTAGACGACGAGGATCCGGTCGTCCTCGACTCCGAGCACCGGCGGCTCGGGCAGCAGGTCGATCTTGTTCAGGACGACCACCTGCGGAAGCGTGTCGAGGCCGGCGCCGTACGCGGACAACTCGCGGTCGATCGCTGCCCAGCGCTCGGCCGGCTCGCCGTCCGCGGCGTCGATCACGTGAACGAGCATCCGCGCCCGCTCGAGGTGCGCGAGGAACTCGTGCCCGAGCCCCGCACCCTCGCTCGCGCCCTCGATCAGGCCGGGAACGTCCGCCACCGTCAGCTGCCGGCCGTCCGGCGCGTCGACCGTTCCGAGCACGGGTGAGATCGTCGTGAACGGGTAGTCCGCGACCTTCGGCTTCGCGTTCGAGATCCGACGGAGCAGCGACGACTTGCCCGCGTTCGGGAGGCCGACGAGCGCCGCGTCCGCGAGCAGCTTCAGTCGCAGCTCGAGCTCGCGCTCCTCGCCCGGGAGCCCGACCTCGGCGAACCGCGGCGCCTGCCGCCGTGGCGTGGCGAAGCGTCGGTTCCCACGGCCCCCGGCTCCGCCTCGCGCGAGCAGCACGCGCGCACCAGGGCTCGCGAGGTCGGCGACGATCTGGTCGTCCTCGAAGACCTGCGTTCCGGCAGGGACGCGCAGCTCCACGCTCTCACCCGTCGCGCCGTGCTTTCCGGAGCCGCCGCCCGACTGCCCGCGCTTCGCCTCGATCCAGGTCCTCCGCTGGAGCCCCGTGAGGTCGCGCAGGTCGGCGTCCGCAACGGCCGAGACGTCGCCCCCGGGGCCACCGTCGCCGCCGTCGGGACCGCCCTTCGGGACGTGCTTCTCCCGCCGGAAGCTGAGCGCACCATCTCCCCCGCGCCCGGCTTTCACCCGGATGCGCGCGCGGTCGTGAAACACGTCTTATTCGGTTGTGTTGACTGCGACGACGCGGCGCTCGCCGCTCGCCTGGAACTCGACCTTGCCGTCGCGAGTGGCGAAGATCGTGTCGTCGCGGCCGATGCCGGCACCGGTCCCGGGCCGGAACTTCGTGCCCCGCTGGCGGACGAGGATCATCCCCGCCTTCACCGTCTGGCCGTCATAGATCTTCACGCCGAGACGCTTGGCCTGCGAGTCGCGGCCGTTCCTGGAGGAACCGAGTCCCTTCTTGTGTGCCATCTCTAAGCCTCTTCCTTCTTCGTCGCGGGCTTCTTCGTCGTCGAGCGGGCAGCTGGCGTTTTCGCGGCCGGCTCCTTCGCGGCTGGCTTCTTCTCCGCCGAGCTCGAGCTGGACCGCTTCGCACCGATCGCCGTGATCTCGATCTGCGAGAGCGAGCTCCGGTAACCGGTGTGCCGCCGGAAGCCCGTGCGCCTGCGGTACTTGCCGATCCGGATCTTCTCGCCCTTCACGTGGCCGAGCACCTTGGCGGTTACCTGGAGCCTGGGCTTCAAGTCCGCCTTGCCGTCTCCGCCCAGGAACAGAATGTCGGGGTGGAACGTCTTGCCCTCATCGGTCTTGACCCGGTCCACGAGCAGCTTCTCGCCCTCTCGGACGCGGTACTGCTTGCCGCCCACTGAGATGATCGCGTAGTTGGACATAGGCGTGGAAAACGCGGGCGCCGGCCCGCGATCGGTCAAGTCTAGCCAAGGATCCGAGGGCCCGGGTCTCCGCGAGGCCTATGCGCTGTGGGCGCTCTACGGGCTCGTCGCGCTGATCATGATCGTCACGTACTCCCGGATCCAGCCGGACGAGCTGTACCACGTCAGCCGGAGCGGCTTCGGAGGCGGGCTCAGCCGCGTGCTCGTGATGATCAACTTCCCGACCGCGCTCATGGCGATCGCAGTCCTCGCGCTCGTTGCGGAGCGGAGGCGCATGACCTGGTGGGCGATCGTGCCGCTCGCGCTCTGCGGGATGATCGTGATCCCTGGCGTCGTCGACGAGAGCGACCTCGACTCGCGCTGGATCAACGTCGCGCCCGCGATCGGCGTCGCGATCGTGCTCGTCCTCACCCTGCGAACGGGGCCGGGGCCGCGCGGCGATCCGCGAGGAGACCGGCTGCGCATCGCCGTCGCCCTGGTGCTCGGCATCTTCGCCCTCCCGTGGCTCGTCGCCGAGGCCGGCTTCTACATCCCCGGCCATGTCTTCATCGCAGAGCAGCAGTACCAGGGGCACGCGTCCGTCCACCTTGGCGAGCACCACGGCTTCGAGGGCTACCTGCTCGTCCTGACCGCGCTCCTCCTCTCGCGCCAGCTCCCGAACATGCGCCACCCGACCGCGCTCGCGGCGTACCTCTCGCTGATGATTCCGTACGGCGTCGGGAACATGCTCAACGACGGCTGGAACGAGCAGATCGTCAAGCGCGGGTGGACGAGTTGGAAGATCCCAGGCGTCCTCCAGCCCGGCTTCACGTGGATGTGGGGCCTTGTGATCGTCACAGGCGCAGCGATCTTCTTCACCGCTTTCAAACAAGGTCGTGACCACGCGGCCACCCACCGCGTGAGCCCCGAGACCTAGCGTCGAGATCGCGCCGGTCCTACGGCGCTTATCGATGTCAAGGGAGGGAAGATGAGGAGAATCGGAAAGCTTCGTCTGCGCCTGGTCCTGGCCGGACGGCTGGGCTCGCGGTCGTCGCGTTCGTTGCGGCAACCTCGGCCTCGCCTCCACACGAGCCTGACCTGACGAGCGTCGCGTCGGCGAACACGAAGCGGTCGGCTACGCACCGTCGTCGAAGTTCTCGGTCGAGCTCGCGAGCCAGGTGGTCGCGCAAGGTGCGACGCCGCTGGAGAACCCGACCTCTTTTATCGGCTTCTACGGCTACGAGAACGACGTCGTCAGTGCCGGCGACCCGACGAAGCCTCAGATGGTGCCGACCCAGGGCGTCGCTACCGAGGCGCAGAAGACGGAGCCGGACGAGAACACCCACCTCTCGTTCAAGAATGCGCTGCACGGCGCGGACCCGAATTACTACTACGGCAAGCGGTTCCTGTACCAGGGCCACGAGGCCGCAGCTTCGGTCGGCGGCGTGCGGCAGGGCTACATCACGCGCATCAACCTCGACGCTGACTCGGCGCACCGCGTGACGCTGCTCGCGGCCACGGACTCGAGCGGCGCGGCGATCAACACGATCGACGGCTCACGCTGGGACCCGTGGGCCCGGAAGCTGATCTTCACGACCGAGAACGCGAACGCGCCGACGTACTCGGCGACCCCTGACTATCCGTCCACGGTCACGGACGTATCGGGCGCGCTCGGCCGCGGTGGTTACGAAGGCGTCGCGCTCGACTCCGAGGGCAACGCGATCATCGTGGAGGACATCGGCGGGGCCAACAAGGGCGGGACGACCGCACGTATCCCGAACAGCTTCCTGTTCAGGTACGTCCCGGACAGCCCCGGTGACCTGGAGAACGGCAAGCTCCAGGTGCTCCAGGTTCTGAACAACGTGAAGCACCAGCCGATCACGCAGGCGACCCAGACACCGTTGCACTCTCCCGACCAGGTCGCACTGCACGTCTACGGCTCGTCCTTCGAGGCGAACTGGAAGACGATCCACGACACGGCCGTCAACGGCCACTCGCCGTTCAACGCGAAGACGCTCGCCAAGGCCAACGATGGGACGCCGTTCAAGCGGCCCGAGAACGGACGCTTCCGTCCGGGCACGGGCTTCCGCGACTTCTACTTCGACGAGACTGGCGACACGAACGCCACGAGCCCGGAGAACGTCGACGAGGGCGGCTGGTGCCTCGGTCTTCAAGCTCACGAGCAGGCCGGGGGCCTCGTCCGCACGTCTGTCGATCTTCTACCGCTGCGACGGCACGCGGGCGGGCTTCGACAACACGGCGTTCCTCTCGCGCGACCTGATCACGTTCGTCGAGGACGCGGGCGACACCCTGCATGGGCAGCGGAATGCGCTCGACTCGGGTTGGGTGCTCGACGTGACGCAGGACTACTCCGACCCGTCGAACCAGCCCGTACGCTGGCTCGCCGAGGGCCGCGACCCGTCGGCGACGATCGACTCCGCGGCCGGCGGCTTCGGCAAGAACGACGGCGACAACGAGATCACGGGCACGGAGGCCTCCGACGGAGACACGACCGTGCACGGGCTCCTGGGGGCCACGAACCCGCATCTCTTCCAGGACAAGGACTGGCGCTTCTTCTACACCGAGCAGCACGGGGACAACCGCACGTACGAGGTCGTCCCAGCTCCGTAGCTCCGCGCCTCACCAGGGCAAGGGCCCCGCACCGGGCGGGGCCCTTGTTATTTCAGTCCCGCGATGAGTCGGAGCTGTTTGCATCGTTCTGCAGGCACGTCGCGACCCACCACCGGTTATCTGCTGAGTCGTGAAATCCGGCGACCCGATCTCCCCACGGCCAGTCCTGGGGCTCGCGTAGCTCCGTCGCACCCGCGGTTACTGCGCGTTGGTAGACGCTGTCGACATTCCGGACGTACACGTAGTTGACGCTTGGTCGCGCCGGACTGTCAGGAGACGCTTCGCTGAGCATGACGACTGAGTCGCCAAGCTGTATCTCCGCATGGCCGATCCGCCCATCGGATGCAATCTCGCGCTCGCCGCGTTCCACGCAGGCGAACACTTCACTCAGCCAAACAATGAGGGCATCCGGTGCGTCGGCAACGAGGTACGAGTTGACGCTCTGGTAGCCAGTGCGAATCCAGCCGACCGACGGCATCGCGTCATCGTCCCACAGCTTGACGTCGGGGACGAAGCTAGCCGCTGGAGGGCTCGGTCTTGGCCTCGGCCGAGGCTGCGGCAGGCTTCTTGCGCCGGTTGCGTCCGCCTCGCGAGCCTCTGCGCGTGCGCTTCTTCTTGGGCGGCTGCACGCCGTCCGCGTTCGCGCCGTCGGCCTCTGACCGAGCTCCGGAGACGGGACGTGGATCGTCGCGGGCGTCGGCGCCTCTTCGGGTTGGCCGTTCTCCGCGGCTGCTGCCGCGGCCGCCGGCTTCTTGCGGCGGTTGCGCCCGCCGCGCGAGCCGCGCCGGGTCTTCTTCTTCGGCTTCGGAGGCTCCTCGTCGGTGGCGGCCAGCTTCCGTCTGCTTCCGCCTCAGCGGCGGGCGGCTCATCTTCCGCCGGGGGAACCTCCCGGTTCCCCCGAGCCCCCTCCCCTGGTCCGCTTTCGCGGACAGGCCGCTTCGCGGCCGCCTCTTCGACCTTCTTCTTACGCGGCGCGCGGGTCGGCTTCTCGGCCTCCGACTCAGCCGTGATCGGCACGTCCATCTTGGCGGTCTGGGCTGCGGTCTGGACGAGCGTCGCGTAGGCCGCGCCGTTCAGGACGCGCTCGATCCGCACCTTGACCTTCTTGCCGACGAGCTTCGAGGCGTCCGCGACGGAGATCGACAGCCCGTCGAGCTTGCCGACCCCGGACGCGATGTCGTGCTGGCCGACCTCGACCAGCTCGAGCCGAATCTCCGCGCCTTCTTCGACCGGAGCCTTGGGCGCGATGTCCGCGAGCTTGCCCTCGGCCTTGACCTTGAAGTGGTCGACCGGCGCGCCCGCCTTGCCCTCGAGGAAGAAGCGCCGCTTGGCCAGCGCCTCGATCTCGATCAGCCGCGACGCGCCGGGGCCGATGAGGTGCGAGGCCACGTTCTGCTCCAACTCGACGCGGAACGCCTCCACCCCGCGCTTGGCGTTCTTCGCGAGGTCGCGCAACCTACGCTCGGCGTCGATCGCAGCCGAGTGCGTCGAGAGGACGATCCCGTCCCCGCCGCAGGTCGGGCACTTCTGCGTGAGGATCTCGCGCGGCCCCTCGGTCACGTTCTGGCGCGTCATCTCGACGAGGCCGAGCGGCGAGATCTCGACGACGTACGTCTTCGTCCGGTCGCGCTCGAGCTCGCTCTTCAGCGCCTCCTCGACGGTCGCCCTGTTCTTCGGGTTCGCCATGTCGATGAAGTCGATGACGATGATCCCGCCGATGTCGCGCAGCCGGAGCTGGTGCACGACTTCCTTGACCGCCTCGAGGTTGTTCGCCGTGATCGTGTCCTCGAGCCGCCCGCCGGACGACTTCGAGCGCGAGCCGACGAAGCGGCCCGTGTTCACGTCGATCACTGTGAACGCCTCGGCGTAGTCGAAGACGAGGTACCCGCCGGACGGCAGGTCGACCCGGCGCGAGAGCGTGGACTTGATCGCATCCTCGACGCCCTCCGCCTCGAAGAGCGGCGCCTTCTCGCGGTAGCGGACGACGCGGTCGACCATGTGCGGCGAGGTCTTCTTCAGGTAGCCGACGATGCGCTTGTACGTGAGGTCGTGGTCGACGAGCGCCTTCTCGAAGTCGTCCGTGAAGAGGTCGCGGGTGACGCGGAGCGGCAGCTCGGCCTCCTGGTAGACGAGCGCGGGCGCCTTCGACTTGGCCGCATTCCCCTCGATCGACTTCCAGAGCTTCTGGAGGAACGCGAGGTCGCGCTCGATGTCCTCGGCGGACGCCCCCTCGGCCGCGGTGCGGACGATGACGCCGCCCTTCTTCGGGGCGATCGCCTTGACGATGTCCCGCAGGCGGACGCGCTCGTCGTCCTCGAGGCGCCTGGAGACGCCCAGGCCTTCGCCGCTCGGAACGAAGACGACGAAGCGGCCGGGGAGCGAGATCTCGGTGGTCAGCCGCGCGCCCTTCGACTTCATCGGGTCCTTGACGGCCTGGACGAGGATCTCCTGGTTGCGCTTGAGGAGGTCCTGGATCTTGCGGCCGCCTCGGCCCTCGAGCTCGGGCGTGACGATCTCGTCGACGTACAGGAAGCCGTTCTTCTCGAGGCCGATCTCGACGAACGCGGCCTCCATGCCCGGAAGGACGTTGTCGACGGTGCCCTTGTAGACGTTGCCTGCGATCGAGCGGCGCTCTGGTCGCTCGAGGTAGACCTCGGCGGGCCGGCCGTCCTCGATGACGGCGACTCGCTGTTCGCCGACGTCGACCGAGACGAGGAGCTCGCGCTTCGCCTTCGGCAAGGGTGGGCGGCGCTGCGGCTGACGGCGCCGC
Source organism: uncultured Actinomycetes bacterium (assembly GCA_963794605.1). Taxonomy (GTDB): domain Bacteria; phylum Actinomycetota; class Thermoleophilia; order Gaiellales; family Gaiellaceae; genus VAXT01. The sequence goes on along the minus strand of CAWCEN010000002.1, from coordinate 1,319,631 downwards.
TGTTGCTGCTGGCGCTGGGAGCGCTGGCTCTGGCTCCTCTGCGCCGGCTTGCGGTCGGGCTTCTTCTCGGCGGCCTTGGTCTCTTCCTTGGCGGGCTCGGTAGCCGTCGCCGAGCCGGCAGGCTTTCGCCGGTTGCGGCCACCGCGAGATCCGCGTCGCCGCCTCGGCTTGGTCGATGTGGGTTGTGCGCCCGCCTCAGCAGGCGGCTGGGTTACTTCAGTTGGTGCGGTTGGTGGTGCAGTTTCACTGGGTGCCTTCTCCTGGCGCAGCTTGCGCCGAAACAGCTTCAGCAAACGAAATCTCCTTCTCTGGCGCGCGCGCAGTCGTCGCCCAAAAGGCGGTGCGCGCGCAGCGTGTGTAGGTGGTGCAGGTCATAGAAGCCTCGTTCCTAGGCTAGCAGGCGGACCGGCGATCACCACGTGCCGCGAACCAGGTGCTGGTAAGACCAATACCACCGGGAGGCCCCCGCGACTATACGACTGGCACCGTTGTCGAGCGTGCCTTCGGGGGCGCCGTGCTGTCTCGGACTACGAGCTCGGTCGGCAGGATCAGGCGTCGATCGTCCGGGAGCGGCTGTCCGCTTTCGATTGCATCGACAAGCCATTCGGCGGCGACTCGGCCCTTTTCCGCATGAGGTTGGGCCACTGTTGTCAGAGCGGGCGTCCCCAGCGTGGCGGCGGGGCTGTCGTCGAAGCCGACGATCGAGAGCTCGGCTGGGACCGCGACGCCGAGATCGTCGGCCGCCTGAAGCGCGCCGCGCGCAAGGACGTCGCTCATCGCGAGGATCGCGGTCGGCCGCGTGTCAGCTTGGAGCAGCTCGAGCGCTGCGCGGCGGGCAGGCTCCGGTGCGTTGGGGCGGCAGGCGCGAACGAGATCCTCGTCCCACGCCCCTTCGAGCCCGTCTCGATAACCGGCGAGTCGCTCCGTGCTCAGGAAGAGCCCGAGCGTGCCTTCGGCATCGAGCGCGGTCACGAACGAGAGCACGCCGACCCGCGTGTGCCCGAGCTCCCGCAGATACGACGCGGCCGTGCGCGCGGCCGCCCGATCGTCGATCCCAACGAAGGGCGTCGGGAGGTCGCGAGGCTGGTCGACCGTGACCACGGGCAGGTGCCGACCGAGCGCTGCTTCGACGCGTGGGTCGTTCCGTACGGCCGAGTAGATGACGAAACCGTCGACCGCTGCCTCCCGCACCGTCGTGGCGGTCGCGTCGCGGAAGCGTGAGTCGGGCACCAGCAGCAAGCCAAGACCTGAGCCCTCCATGCCCTCCGCGAGCCCGGCCAGGAAGACCGGACTAGCCGGGTCCGTGAACTGGTAGCGCAGCCGCTCGGAGAAGATGAGTCCCAGCGCGCCCGCTGCGCCCAATCGCAGGCGCCGCGCGGCCGGATCGGGCCCGGCGTAGCCGAGAGCGCGCGCGGAGGCGAGCACGCGTTCGCGGACATCGTCGGAAACGAGCTCCGGACGGCTGAACGCCTGCGAGGCACTCCCTACCGAAACGCCGGCATGCTCGGCGACGTCGCGGAGGCGAACCCGCCTGCTTGCACCGGGCATGGAGTGAGCGTAACCGACGCGAGGTGAATCGGTTCAGGTAGGATTTCTGAATCGATTCAGGAGGTTTTGAGATGTTCGACTTGTTCATCAACAACGACTTGGTGCAGAGCCGCGTCAGCGGGCAATTTGCCGCCGACACTCGCCGCGATCGGCTTCGTGTGGATCGCGCTCGGCGGTCTCGGCGTCACCGGACGGCACGCGCGTTTCGCGTGCTGGCGTCAGGGCCCTCGATCGCCTTGGCGGCAATCGCTCACGGCCCCAGGCGCTAGGCGGCTGGACATTGGACGCGGTCTTGCCGTCGCACGGACGTAATCTGGTCACTCGATGTGGTGGGAGGACGCAGTCGTCTACCAGATCTACCCGCGCTCGTTCCAGGACTCGGACGGCGACGGGATCGGTGACCTGCGCGGGATCGCGCAGCGCCTCGACCACCTCGTCTATCTCGGCGTGGACGCGTTCTGGCTTTCGCCGATCTACCCTTCGCCGCTCGCCGACTTCGGCTACGACGTCTCGGACTACACCGCGATCGATCCCGTCTTCGGGACGATTGACGACTTCGACCGGCTCGTCCGCGAGGCTCACGACCGCGGCCTGAGGCTACTTCTCGACCTCGTCCCCTCGCACACCTCGATCGAGCACCCGTGGTTCCACGAGCACCCGGACTGGTACATCTGGTCGCCCGTCGACGGCCCGCCGAACAACTGGAAGGCCGCGTTCGGGGGCTCGGCCTGGAGCCGCGACGAGGAGAGCGGCCGCTGGTACCTGCACACGTTCTACCCGGAGCAGCCGGACCTCGACTGGCGCAACCCGGAGCTCGTGACCGCAATGCAGGACGTCGTCCGCTTCTGGCTCGACCGAGGTGTCGATGGCTTCCGTGTGGATGCGGTGAACGCGATCGTCAAGGACGCGAAGCTACGGAACGACCCGCCGGCGTCGGGGCGCTTCCCGTTTCCGCTCGTCGGCGAGAGCGCCGAGCTCGACCACGTCTACTCCGCCAACCGGCCCGAGGTCACGCATGCGCTGGCGGCGCTGCGCGAAGCCGCCGGCGACGCGCTGCTCGTTGGCGAGGTCTATCTCCCGACGACGGACTGCCGCCACTACCTCGAGCACCTCGACCTCGTGTTCGTGTTCGAGCTCCTGTTCTCGCCCTGGCAGGCGGAGTCGCTGCGCGCGGCGATCGAGCCGGCCGCGGCCCTGAAACGCGTCGCCTGGGTGCTCTCGAATCACGACTTCGATCGGCTGGCGACGCGGGTCGGGGAGGCGAACGTCCGCGCTGCCGCGGAGCTTCTGTTGACGCTGCCGGGAGCGGCGTTCATCTACCAGGGCGATGAGCTCGGGCTCCAGAACGGCCCTGGCCACAAGCCGCACTATGACCGGGCCGGGCGCGACCGGCTCCGCCACCCGATGCAATGGGACGCTTCGTCAGCCGGAGGCTTCACCACCGGCGAGCCCTGGCTGCCGCCCATCGACCCGACTGAGCGCAACGTGGAGGCACAGCGGGCGGAGCCGAGCTCGCTGCTCAACCACTACCGTCGGTTGATCGCGGCGCGGCGCGAGTTCGGGAGCTCCTTTCGGATCCTCGACTCGCCGCGGGGAACCCTCTCGTACGAGCGGGACGGACACGTCGTGACCATCGAAGCCGAGTAAGCTCAGCACTCGAGGAGCGAGGGCGCAATGGCCGAGATCGCCTACGAGCACGTCTGGAAGATCTACCCCGACGGGACGGAGGCCGTGCACGACTTCGAGCTCGAGATCCACGACGGCGAGCTGATGGTCCTCGTCGGGCCGTCCGGCTGCGGCAAGACAACGGCGCTGCGCATGCTCGCCGGCCTCGAGGAGATCACCGAGGGGGAGATCAGGATCGGCGACCGGATCGTCAACGACCTCACTCCACGCGACCGCGACATCGCGATGGTCTTCCAGAGCTACGCGCTCTACCCCCACATGACAGTCGCGGACAACCTCGCCTTCGGCCTGAAGCTCCGGAAGCTGCCCAAGAACGAGGTCAAGGAACGTGTGCAGCGTGCGGCGAGGATTCTCCAGATCGAGGAGTTCCTGAAGCGGAAGCCGCGGGCGCTCTCCGGCGGCCAGCGCCAGCGCGTGGCGATGGGCCGGGCAATCGTGCGCGAGCCGCAGGCGTTCCTGATGGACGAGCCGCTCTCGAACCTCGATGCGAAGCTGCGCGTACAGATGCGGGCCGAAATCCATCAGCTCCAGCGGCGGCTCGGCGTGACCACGATCTACGTCACGCACGACCAGGTCGAGGCAATGACGATGGGCGACCGCGTCGCGGTCATGAACGCCGGTCACCTACAGCAGGTCGACACGCCGCAGGTGCTCTATGACCAGCCTGTCAACGAGTTCGTGGCCGGCTTCATCGGCTCGCCGTCGATCAACCTGGTCGAGTCCGAGCTCGCCAGAAGCAATGGCCACCTCGAGGTCAGCCTCGGTGAGCACAAGCTGGCCGTCGACGACCAGATCGCGCGCAACCGCTCGAGTCTCGGCGATTACGTCGGCAAGAAGATCATCCTCGGGATCCGACCGGAGGACTTCGAGGACACGAACGTCGAGCCGGACGCACCCGCGGATCGACGGATCAGGGTGACCGCCGACCTGACCGAACCGCTCGGCTCCGAGGTGCTCGTCCACTTCAGCACGGAAGCCACCGGAGTCGTCTCGAGCGCAGCGGCCGCGGACATCGGCGAGGATGCGGAGGTTCGCCTCGGCGAAGACGAAGACGTCTCGACCCGACTGATCGCGCGCGTCAGCCCCAAGTCGCGGGTAGCCCTCGGCCAGGATGTGGAGCTCGCGGTTGACACTTCGCGGCTCTACTTCTTCGACCCCGAGACCCGCGCCGCGATCTAGCCCTTGACCGCCCCGGCCGTCAGGCCGGCGAGAATCCGCCGCTGGAGCACGAGAGTCGCCACGATCAGCGGCAGCGTCACAACGATCGTCGCGGCCATCACGGTCCCCCACGGGAACTGGAACGCGTTGCCGCTCGACCCTGTGAAGGATTGAATCGCGACCGGCACCGTGTAGTGGTCCGGTGACTGAATGAACGAGACCGCGTAGAGGTACTCGTTCCAGGCCGAGATGAAGGCGAGCAGGCCGGTCGTGACCAGGCCCGGAGCGATCAGCGGCAGTAGCACCTTCCAGAACACCTGCAGCGGGGTCGCACCGTCGACGTAGGCCGCCTCCTCGAGGTCGCCCGGGAGCGCGCGCATGAAGCTCGTCAGCACCCAGATCGTGAACGGCAGAGTGAAGATCAGGTAGCTGAAGACGAGCGCCCACGGCGAGTCGTACAGCTTCGGGAAGTCGATCGGGCCGACGATGTGGAAGCCGCTGAACATCGTGTAGAGGGCGCCGAGGATCGCGATTTGCGGGAAGATCGTCATCGAGAGCATCAGGTAGAGGACGAACGACTTCCCCCGGAAGCGGAAGCGGCCGAGCGCGTAGGCGGCGAGCGAGCCGATCGCGAGCGAGACCAACGTCACCGATCCGGCGACGATGGTCGAGTTCAGCAAGGCCCTCCGGAAGAAGCTCGAGCTGAGCGCGTCGTCGAAGTGCGCCCACGTCGGGTGGCTCGGGAAGTACGAGACCGGCGTGGTGAAGAGCTCCGTGTCGGGCGTGATGGCCGAGCGCAAGGCCCAGTAGAACGGGAAGAGCGCGTAGACGGCGACCGCGACGATCAGCAACCAGAAGGGCAGCCTTACGAGTGTCCGGCCAAGACGGCTGCGGCGCAGGCGGACCGAGCGCGAGATCGGACGGACAACGGTCCCGGTGGTCTCCGCGGCGGTGCTCATTGCTCGCTTACCCGTACGAAGGTGACGTAGATGACGACGAACAGCGAAATGATCAGGAAGATCGCGACGCTCATCGCCGCGCCGTAGCCGACGTGGCCGTCGCCGACGATCGTGCTCTGGTTGTAGACCGCCATCGACTGCGCCCCCAGGCGGTTTCCGAAGAAGACCGAGAAAACGTCGAAGACACGCAACGCGTCAAGGGTGCGGAAGATCAGCACCACGAGGATCGCCGGCCGTAGAAGGGGCAGGGTGATCCGCCAGAACTGCTGCAGCTGGTTCGCCCCGTCGACCGACGCCGCTTCGTAGAGGTCGTTCGGGATCACCTGCATGCCGGCGAGCAGCAGCAGCGCGACGAACGGCGTCGTCTTCCAGATGTCGACCGCGGAGACCGCGGCGAGCTGGGTCGAAGGGTCGGCGAGCCACGCGTGCGGGTGCGAGAGGATGTGCGTGCGCATACCGAGGTCGTTGATGACGCCGTTGGTGTCGTCGAGCATCCACTGCCACATCTTCGCGGCGACGACCGTCGGGATCGCCCAGGGCACGAGCATGATGGCCCGCATCACGCCCCGGCCCTTGAAGTGCGAGTTGACGACGAGCGCGATGATCAGGCCAAGGAGGAACTCGAGCGAGACCGTGATCACCGTGAACTTGATCGTCAGGACGACGGTGTCCCGGAAGATCGTGTCGTGGATGAGTGTGCGGTAGTTGTCCAGGCCGACCCGCTTCGTCGGCTCGATACCGGCCAGGAACTCCTGGTTCGTGAAGCTCTGGTAGACGGTCCTACCGAGCGGGTAGATCGCGACGAAGACGACGACCGCGAGCGCGGGCAGGAGCAAAAGCCAAGCGAGGCGCGTCTGTCGGCGCTGGAGCTTGGTGTGGCGTCGACGTCTGCGACGCGGAACCGGGGCTGGCGTGGCGACCGAGCTCATCGGTGGTGAGGGAGGATGACAGGTGCCATCCTCCCTCGTTCCATCAGGCCGTGCGGCCTACTTCGACTTCAGGATCTGTTCCAGCCTCGACTTGATCTGAGGCAGCACCTGGCTTGCAGACGAGCCGGTGAGGATCTGGTTGATGCCCTGGTAAACGACTTTCGAGGCCTCGTTGTAGTTCGGACCGAGGAACTTGGCGGGGCGCGTAACGCGAGGAACGCTCGCGATGGCCGGCTTCAGGTACGGGTTCGCCTTCACAACCGCCTTGTTCTTGGCCACCGACACGATCGTCGGCACGTTCGAGTTGGTGATCGCGTCGAACTTCTCGACCGCGGGGCTCGTCATGTAGCGGACAAGCTCGATCGAGGCGCCCTGATGCTTCGAGAACTTCGAGACCGCGAGCTGCCACCCGCCGACGGTCCCGACCGAACGGCCGGAGGCGCCGTGGGGAAGCACCGTGACGCTGAACTTGCCCTTCACCTTGGAGTCGGCGCCGGCTCCAATCCCGTACTGATACGGCCAGTTCCGTGCGAATGCGGCGTCACCGTTGTCGAACGCATGCTCGGTCTGGTCCTCCTGGTAGGTCGTCACGCCCTGCGGTGTGACCTTGCCGATCTGGGCGCGGATCGAGTCCAGGACCGCCCGTGCCTTGGCGTTGTTGATGGTGACCTTGCCGTTGTCGATGATGTGGCCGCCGCCAGCGGACGCGATCCACTCGAGTGTGTTGCAGGTGAGTCCCTCGTACGCGTTTCCCTGGAAGACGAAGCCGGCGAAGTTCGGGTTCGAGCCCCGCTCGCCGTCCTGGATCTTCTTCGCCATCGTGAAGAGTGCGGACCAGGTCTTCGGCGGGCCGCTGTACCCGTACTTCTTCAACAGGTCGGTGCGGTAGTAGAGGATCCCGTAGTCGCCGAACCACGGCATCGCCACGAGCCTCCCTTTGATCGTGTTGTTGGCGACGATGCTCGCGAGGTGCAGCTTCGACTGCTTCCCGAGCTTCGGCTTCAGGTTGACCAGGTAGGGTGCGAACGCCCCCGGCCAGACGACGTCGATCATTGCGACGTCGATCGACGACGATTTCGACGAGAACGCGCGCGCGAGCTGCGCGTACGACTGGTCGGACGCCGACGGATGCGGAACGACCTTGACCTTGATACCGGTGCTCTTCGTGAACTGTTTGGCGAGCGCGGTGTCACGCACGTGGCCGTCTCCGACCGAGTCGCCGACGAACGTGATCGTCTGACCCCCGTACTTCTTTCTGATCGCAGCGGCGTTGGGCACCTTTGGCGCCGGTATCGCAGCCGCTCTCTGCGGGTGCGCCGGCTTGCTGCTACTCGCCGCCGCGACGCTGAGAAAAGCGATGAGCGCCAGCGCGAGCACGCCCACGCCTCCTGCGAGACCTAGCAGTCTGCGGTGTTTCACTGTCCCACGTCCTTTCTGTAGACCCCTCTGATATGAGCGGAACGTTACCGCTTCTTAACGATTTCGACCCACGCGCGGACCGCACGGCGTTGTGAGGACGCGGCTCCTCAGCCTCCTTCGTGGCTGAGCCAGACGAGGTCCCCTCCGCCAACGCCGAGGCCCTCGGCGGCGTTCCCGGGCTCGCCGCGGATCACGGACAGCCAGCCGCGCGGGTCGATCATCAGGCCCCACTGCTCCGCATCCAAGTCGGAATATGTCGAGACCTGCCTGGCGAGCCCACCGCCGGACTGCGCCTCGACGAGGATCCGGTCGGCCCGGTCGAGCCCCGCGGCAGCTAGATGCGAGTGACGGACATTCAGCTGCACGTTCCCGAAGCGGTTCAGGTCGAGCACCTCGCACGCGATCTTGCCTGGTTCGACCGAGGGGTCCGGGATGTGGATCTCGGCGAGCGACTCAAACGGTATGGCCTCGCCGAGGTCGCCGAGCATAGCGCCCGCAGCCAGGTGCGCGGCAGCCGGTGCGAGCACGTCCCGGGCGTGGAAGGAGGGCGACACCGGTTCGAGGATCACCTCGGACGACGTGATCGAGATCGCCTCCGCGATGCCTTCGGATGCGTGCCACGCCGGGGCGAGCAGGCCGTTGTCGGGGCCGACGAGCATCCTGCCGTCCCCGGTCCTGACGGCGATGTCGCGATCACGGCCGACGGACGGGTCGACGACCGCCAGGACAACGGCGTCGTGACGGATGAACGGGAGCGAGTCCGCCAGTTCGAGCGCGCCTGCACGGACGTCGAGAGGCGAAACGCCGTGCGAGAGGTCGATTACGTCCACGCCTGGCGCGACCTTGTCCATCACGACGTGGCAGATGCCGACCCATTCGTTGCGGTACCCGAAGTCGGACAGGAAAACGATCGGCCGTGTCATGCCGGTTTCGATTCTCCCACTTCTCAGTCGTTGGCCAGCGACTCTCCGCGCGGGGCTCGCACGAACGGATCGTGGTGGCGCGCCGACAGCTCCTCGGGCCAGTCGCGAGGATAGTCGCCCAGGCTCCGCTGCTCGCCGCCCGGGATCTTCAGGTCGACCGCGATCCGCCGGTTCTCGACCCTGATCAGGTTGTATGCGGGATGCGGGAAGCCCCGCGTGCGGCGCGTCGAGACCGTGCCCGAGTGGGCGATGTACATCCCGGCCACGGGCCACACGTAGGGCACGTGCCGGTGCCCCGACAGCACCAGGTCTACGCTCAGCTGGCGCAGCAGCGAGATCACGTCGCCGGCGTCGAGCACCTGGTTCCGTTCGCGGCCGGTGCCGGGCACCGGCATCAAGTGGTGGTGGCAGACGAAGATCCGCAGGTCCGCGTCGCCAGCGAAGGCCTCCTCGATCCACCCGTAATGCTCTCGCCCGATTTCGCCCTCGTCGAGGTCCGGCTTCGAGGAGTCGACCGCGACGAGCGCGACGTCGTGTCCCGCGCAGTCGAGCCGCACCCGCCGGTCCCGCGCGCCGAACGTGTCCTCGAAGAGCGTGTAGCCGACGTTCCGCGCGTCGTGGTTGCCCGGAACGAGGATCACGTGCTCGCAGGCGATCGCTTCGAGCTCTTGCTTCGCCTGCGGGTACTGGTCGGGATAGCCGTCGTCCGTCACGTCGCCGGCGACGACCACGACGTCCGGTTCGGCCGTGTTGATCTCGGAGATGGCCGTGTGCAGTAGCTCCTGGCTGTAGCGCGCGCCACCGACGTGGACGTCCGATATCTGTGCGATCAGCACCACGCGGAACCTAGTTGCTCAGCACGCTGTACGCGAGCGCGGCGCCGAAGCAGATCAGGCCGATGCCGGCAACGAGGTCGACGACGCGGAGCAGGCGCTCGCCGGCGGCGCGGCCGACGAGCGCGGTGCCCGTCGCGAGGGTCACGTCCCACGTCAGGCTCCCGAGACCGACTCCGACGATCAGAAGCACGGCGCTCGGAACCGAGCCGGCCGCCCCGGCGGCGCTCGCCGCCGAGAAAATCGCCGCCCAGGAGGCGATCGTCAGCGGGTTCGACGCCGTCGCCGAGAGCGCCGTCAGGAACCCCCGTCTCGGGCTCACCGGCTCCGAGGCCTCACCGAGCCGGATCCGAAAGGCGCTCCAGAGCGTTCTCGCCCCGAGCAGGACGAGCACGGCCGCGCCCAGGAGCCCGAGAATCACATCGAGCGGCCCGATCGCGAGCAGCGGCGCCGCCCCCGCAGCGCCCAGGGCCGCGTAGGCCAGGTCGATGACCGCGATTCCCGCGGCGATCGCAAGCCCGACCTCCCAGCCGTTGCGCAGCGTCGAACGGATCAGGTACAGCGACAAGGGCCCCAGCTGGAGCGCCACGAAGAAGCCGAGACCGAAGCCGACGGTGAACGCATGCATGTCAGCGAGCCCGCTCGAGCAGGCGACGTGCCCGCTCCCGCTCGCGGTCGGTCACGTTCACGTCCGCAATGCGCCTGGCGACCGCCTGCGGAAGCGCCCGCACGACCTCGTCCCGGTCGAAGTGCGACAGGAACCGGCGGACGAACACGCGAGCGAGCAGGCCGCCGCTCGTCTCGCAGATCACCCAGGTCAGCGCCACGTCGAGCGCCGGATCGCCGCGCCGCGCGTTCGTCCAATCGACGACGACCGGCCCGCTCGGCGAGAGGATCACGTTCTCCGGGTGCAGGTCGAGGTGCAGCACGCGATCGCCTGCACCGGCCGCGGGCAGCGTCGCCGGAGCCTCGATCTCGTGCAGCCGAAGGTGGAGCTCGGCTAGAGAGCGAGCGCGGGCGAGGAGAGTCCACGGACGGCCTCGCACGCCGGCGGACATTGTCGGGCCTTCGATCAGCTCGAGCACGAGCGAGTCCGCCGCGACCTCGAGCACGCGCGGCACGGGAAACCCGTTCGCCCGCGCGTGTTCCATGACCAGCGCCTCGCGCTGAGGATTCCCTCCGGCGCGAAACCGCCGCAGGACGCGGCCGTCTCCGAGGTCGAAGATCTCAGACGCGCGGCCGCTCGCGATCAGCTTCACGTTCGAAAGCCTCCCGCGTTGTAAAGATCCCTCGAACATCGACCCGAGGAGGAGAAGATGGAGTCCCAAGTTCCGAGCGAGCCGCCGTACCCCGTGCAGTTCGACGTCGAGTACCCGGACCGGGACCTGAGCCGGCTGAGCACGGCGTTCAGGATTCTCGCGGCGATCCCGATCCTGATCGTGGCCTTCCTGCTCACTTCGAGTATCAGCACAGGGCAGTGGGGCGGACACACGAGCCACATCGTCTACGAGGCTGGAGGCGTCATCACGCTGCCGCTCGTGCTGATGCTCCTGTTCCGCCAGAAGTACCCGCGCTGGTGGTTCGACTGGAACCTCGAGGTGTTGCGCTTCTTGAACCGCATCGGCGTCTACCTCGCCCTGATGGATGATCGCTATCCGTCGTCAGACGAGCGTCAGGGGGTGGACCTCGACTTTCCGTACCCAGACGCGCAGAACGACCTCAAGCGCTGGATGCCGCTCGTGAAGTGGATCCTCGCGATCCCGCACTACATCGTGCTGTTCTTCCTGAGCATCGCGGCCTTCTTCGTCGTCATCTTCGCTTGGTTCGCGATCCTCTTCACAGGGCGGTACCCGCGCGGCCTCTTCGACTTCGTCCTCGGCGTGTCCCGGTGGTACAACCGAGTCGTCGGCTACGCGTTCGTCCTCGTCACCGACCAGTACCCGCCATTCCGGCTCAGCCCGTAGCTTCAGGATTCCTAAAGCGCGACACGCAATCATCGAGCCGAGGTTCGGCCCAGCCGGCGACGGCCCGTCTCGCCCCCCGTCTCACTCTCCTGAGGCGGGCCCCGCCACTAACAGACTTCTTACGATCGTTGACGCATTTGCGTCAGGCGGCGACACACGCGCGCCCGCGAGGCTCTGGGCATGCTCGTCGAGTTCCCGGAACAACCGCGGATCGGCCCGCTCGCGGCGGGTCTGGCCCGCTTGGTTCGTAGAGCACCGCGGCCCTCAGACCGCGGACTGGTCGTCGCCTTGGTCCCGGCTCACAACGAGCAGGATCGGATAGGAAAGGCGATTCGCTCGCTCGACGAGCAGGCCTCGAAGCCGGACCTCACGATCGTCATCGCCGACAGCTGCACTGACCGGACTGCCCTCGCGGCTCAGTCAGCGGGCGCGGACGTCTTCGTGACGGTCGGCAACGAGCACAAGAGGGCCGGGGCCCTGAATCAGGTCCTCGACCTCCTCCTCCCACAGCTCCGAGACGATGACGCGATTCTGATCATGAACGCGGATTCGTTCCTCGCTCCAACGTTCGTGAGCGAGGCCCGCCGGCGTCTGACGGAAGACGTCGGCGGGGTCGGAGGCGTCTTCATCGGGCTTGAAGGCGGCGGCTTCGTCGGCATGCTCCACAACACCCAGTACGAGCGGTACGCCCGCGACCTCAGGCGGCACAACGATGAGCCGCTCGTCCTCACCGGAGCGGCAACGCTGTTCTCGGTGCAGACGCTTTGGAACGTGCTCATGGCCCGCGCGGCGGGGCTGCTGCCCGGCGGCGGCTCGTACGTGTACAACCAGGACTCGGTCGATCCGGACGGGGAGCTGACGCTCGCACTCGTTCATCTGGGCTACAAGGTGATCGCCGCGCCGTAGCTCTTTGCAGGATCCTTACAAGTCGTCCTGCGTTTTCCTTACATTCATTTCGTCTTCTGAGATTGATCTCTCTACTAGGAGGCTCCCCCAGCATGAAGACCAAGATCCTGATCGCAGCATCGCTCGTCGCCCTGGTCGTGCCGGCCGCCGCGTTCGGCAGCGCACCGACGGGGCAGGATCGCGAGAACGGCGCCCGCGCGTGCCGTGCTCTACGCGCTTCTCTCGGCGAGAACCTGTTTCGGACGACCTACGGCACGGTCCAGAGCAAGCGCCGGAACGCAATGGGCCGGTGCGTCTCGATGTGGGCGCATGCCTCGCACCAGAGTCGGATCAGCGCGCGAGCGGCATGCAGCGCCGAGCAGGCCGATCCGAACTTCGCAGCGAGCCACGACAACAAGAGCTTTGCCGAGTTCTACGGCACGGGCCCGAAGCATCGCAATGCTTTCGGCAAGTGCGTGTCCTCGAAGGCCAAGGCTTCTCTGGACCAGCAGCAGAGCGCGACGCAGAACGCGGCCAAGTCGTGCAAGGCCGAGCGCAGCACGATGACCGGCGCTGAGTTCCGCGCGAAGTACGGCAAGAACGCGAACGACCGCAATGCCTTCGGCAAGTGCGTGTCGCAGCTCTCGAAGTCGACCAACTAGTTGTAGGGCCCAGCTCTGCGGCCATTAGCACGGGGGGAACCCCTGGTTCCCCCGTGTGCCCCTTCCTTGCGGGCGTTGGCGTTAACGCTGAGGTTTCAGGAGCCGCCCAGGGTGCTCTGAGTTCAGGGGTCTTTCTGCGCTTGAGAGCCTCCCGGCCGGCCAAGCCGGCCTCCGGCGGCTGATGGCTGCGGCTCTCGGTTGGTTTCGAACCCTAAGCTGCTCTGGCTGGGCGAAGCTTTTGGCGCTTCGTCCTGATCGCCCGCATACGCTGGCTCAGTCGGGCCCACGCCCAGGGCTCGACTTCCTTGTAACGCACGGCTGACTGCCCTCTCGTCGCCGCGAGGTACTCGAACCAGGCGTCGGCCTCCTCGATCAGCAGCAGCTCGTGCGCCTCTCTCCTCGTCGTCGCCACAGGAACCACCACCCTTTCCTCGCTGATGCGGGAAAGGCTAGGACCCTGACCGGACGTCGCTTCGCTGGCGCTCGCTTCACGGAGGAACCCCTGGTTCCCCCGTGGGCCCCCTCCTTGAGGGCGGCGGCTCGGTCCGTGTGTTTCAGGAGCCGCCGCCTGGGGTCTTGGTTCGATTGTTCTCTTGGTTTGTGTGCCTCCCGCCGGGCTAAGCCCGGCTCCGACGGCGGATGTCTGCGACTCTCGGCGGTGAACTGCAAGTGTAAGTTGCTTCTTACGTAAGTCTCTGCTTACATAAGGAGCGTGGAGGCTGCGCTGAAGGCAATCGCCGCTCCGCGGCGGCGGCAGATTCTCTCCCTCGTGGGCGACGGAGAGCTGAGTGCGGGCGAGATCGCGTCGCACTTCGATGTCTCGCGCCCGGCGGTCTCCCAGCATCTGAACGTCCTCAAGGAGGCGGGGCTCGTGAGCGAGCGACGGAACGGCACGAGACGCCTGTACAGCGTGCGGCCCGAGGGCCTCGAGGAGCTCCGCGAGTTTCTCGAGCGCTTCTGGGAGCCGCGCCTGAAAGCCCTCAAACGCCAAGCCGAGAAGGAGGAGCGACGGAAGCATGGACGCAACGACTGAGACAGCCATCGTCGACCGCACGATCTCGATCGACGCGAGCCCGGAGACCCTCTGGGAGTTCTTCGTCGACCCGGAGAAGATGACGCGCTGGATGGGAGTGGAAGCGGGGGCCGAGCCGCAGCCCGGCGGGCTGTATCGGTGCGTGGTCATCCCCGGGCACATCGCAGCCGGGGAGTACGTCGAGCTCGACCCACCCCACCGGCTCGTCTTCACATGGGGCTGGGAACAGAGCGACTCGGACACCGCGATCAAGCCTGGATCGTCGACGATCGAGGTCGAGCTGACCCCGGATGGCGGCGGCACGAGACTCCACTTCGTGCACCGCGACCTGCCGAGTGAGGCCGCGGCCGAGTCACACGGGGTCGGCTGGGACCACTACCTGCCGCGGTTGGAGATCGCGGCAGCGGACGGCGACCCGGGCGAAGACCCCTGGCTCACTCGGGACATGGAGTCGACGAACTAGCTAACGCCGTCTGACGGCAATCGACTGGAGGACGCCGATCGCGAGCAGGTTCGCGACCATCGAGCTTCCGCCCACGCTCACGAATGGGAGCGGAATGCCCGTGATCGGCGCCATCCCGATCGTCATGCCGACGTTGATGAAGATCTGTAACAGCAGCGCGAACGCGATGCCGGCCGCCGCGATCGCCGCGAACGCGTCGCGGGCGAGCGTGATCACCTTGATCGCGCGCCAGATCACGAGCAGGTAGAGCAACAGCAGGATCGTCACGCCGATGAAGCCGCGCTGCTCCGCGGTCGAGGCGAACACGAAGTCGGTCGCGTGCTCGGGGAGGTAGTCGTAGTTCGTCTGCGTCGCTCCGCTCGGCCCGCGCCCGTCGACCCCGCCCGCGCCGACCGCGGTGATCGACTGCGTGATGTTGTACGTCGAGCCGCCCGGATCACGCGACGGGTTCGTGAAGCCCGTGATCCGCTCGCGCTGGTACGGCTTGAGGATGTCGACACCGATCGCCGGCCCGGCCCAGAGGACGAACGTGGCGCCGACGAGGCCGACCGCGAGCAGAAGCGACACCTGCGACCAGCGCGTGCCGGCGATGAACAGCGTCGCGCCGAGGATGCCCGCGTAGACGATCGCCGTCCCGAAGTCGGGCTGCAAGAAGACGAGCATCATCGGCACCGCCGCCAGGCCGACCGCAGTGAGCGTCGTCCGCCGCTCGTAGATCCGCTTGCCCCGGTCCGCGAGGAACGCGGCCAGAAACAGCACCAGCAGCAGCTTCCCGAACTCGGACGGCTGGAAGCGGAACGGCCCGATGTCGATCCAGCGCCGCGTGTTGCGGACGCTCGAGCCGAGCACCGGCGTGAGGACGAGCACCGCGATCAGCACGCCGTAGACGATCCGCGAGTGCTTGCGCCAGAAACCGGGGTCGACGAGGGTCATCCCGGCCAGCCCCGCGCAGCCCACCAGCGCATACGCCGCCTGACGGACGACGTAGTAGTTCGGGTTGCCGGGGATGTCGTCCTTGGTGATTCCGGAGATGACCCAGAGGCCGTACGCCACGATCCCGCCGACCGCGCCGAGCAGGACCCAGTCGAGGTTGCGCAAGTACGTGCTCTCTCGCGCGCGCGCACGTTGGCGGACCGCGAGTCGTCTGTCGGCTGCGTAGTCGGCCATCAGTCCGTCGGCTCCGACGTCACGTTGGTGGCCTTGATCCCGAAGAACTGCTCGAACACTTGAAGGGCCGAGGGCGCCGCGACCGCGCCTCCGAAGCCGCCGTTCTCGATCACCGCGCAAACGACGAGCCGCGGTGCGTCGAACGGGCCGAAGCCACACCACCACGACGTGTCCGTCGGCACAGCCGTTCCCCCGCTGTCCGCGTGCGTCTCGGCGGTTCCGGTCTTGCCCGCGATCGACACCGGGTAGTGCCCGAACACTGCGGACGAGGTGCCGAGCCCGGAGTGGGTCGCCTCGTAGAGCCCGTCGCGGATTGCCGTGACCGCCCCGGGGTCGAGGTTGAGCTCCTTCGTCGGCGCCTGGTAGCGGCGGAGCACGAGCGCGCCCTGCGACGGGCCGTTGCGCGGGCCCGGCTGCTCGATCGCCGAGACGAGGTGCGGAGTGACGAGCTTGCCGCCGTTCGCGAGCAGCGCGTAGAAGCGCGCCATCTGGAGCGGCGAGGCGAGCATGTCCTTCTGTCCGATGGCGAGCTGGATCGAGTCGCCCGGCTTCCAGAGGCGGTCGACCTCCCAGCAGCATGGATCGGTCTTCTTCGTGAAGGTCGCGTGCTTCCAGCCGATCGTCGGCAGGAGGCCTGAGGTCGCAGGACCGACATCGAGGCCCGGCTGCTGGCCAAAGCCGAACGTCTTCGCCCAGCGCTGGAGCGGCTGGCCGCGGTCAGCCGGCAGGTCGTAGAACCTCTTGCCCACCTGGTAGAAGTACGTGTCGCACGACTGGGCGATCGCGGTCGGCAGCGTCATCGCAGTGTTCACGAGCGGATCCCAGTTCTTGAAGAGCTGACCGGCGGCGGTGTATGTACCCGTACAGGGCAGCGCGTCGTATGGCTGCAGGATGTGCTCCTGCATCGCGGCCAGCGCCGTGACCGGCTTGAACGTCGAGCCCGGAGGATAGGCACCTGAGATCGCGCGGTCGAGCGCCGGGTAGTCGTCGGCCTTCGCCACGTCCGCGTTCGTCAGCGGCGCCAGGGCGCCCTTCTTTCGGCTCGTCCACACTGACGGGTTGAAATTCGGATACGAGGCGAGAGCACGGATTGCGCCATCGCGCGGGTCGAGCGCGACGACCGCGCCCGCCTTCGCGTACCAGTCATGTTTCTCCTGCGCAAGGTTGATGCCATTGACGATCGCCTGCTGCGCCGCGCGCTGGAGCTTCGCGTCGAGCGTGAGCCGGACCGCGTAGCCGGCCGTCGTCGGCGTGCGGAGCTCGATCGGGCTGATCGGCCGTCCGAGCGAGTCGACGCGCAGCTGGCTCAGGCCGGGCCGTCCGCGGAGCTCCTTGTCGAACGAGCTTTCGATTCCGGCCTGGCCGACCTTGTCCCCGAGCACGTAGCCCTTGCTCGACTTCAGCTGATCGGGCGAGATCTCGCCTACGTAGCCGAGGATGTGGGCGGCCAGGTCTCCGAACGGGTAGTTCCGGACGAACGTGTTCGTGATCGCCATGCCCGGGAACTCGGACTGGTGCTCGAGCAGGTAGTGGACCTCGTTCTCGCTGACGGCGTCGCGGACGGTGACGGGCGTCACGGGGTCGCCGCGGTGCTTCTTGATCTCGCTCGTGATGTCCGCGAGCGGGACCTCGAGGATCCTCGCGAGGCGGCGGAGCTCGGCGTACGCGCCGTGTTTGGGCAGGTCGGCGGGCCAGATCTTCACTGCCGTCGCGCTCGTGTTCTCGACGAGCACCCGGCCGTAGCGATCCTCAACCGGCCCGCGAGGAGCGTCCGTCCGCATCACTCGAAGCTGGTTGTTCTCCGCGGCGACGAGGTACTGATTCCCGGACAGCACCTGGAGCGCCCAGAGCCGGAAGAAGAGGACCGCAAACGCCGCGAGTGTGAGGAAGCCGAGGATCCCGATGCGGAACACGAGCTGCGGCGTGAGGCGGTACGGAGCGTCGATGCGCGGGTCGCGCGGCAGAAACCGTCCCGGGCGGATCGGGACCGGGCGGCTAGGCAACGAACTCGACCTCCGGCGGACGCGCCGGCGTTGCGAACAGGCGCCTGACGAGCGCGAAGACTGGCACCGTGAGCAGGAGGTTGAGCGCGATCGTTCCGGGCAGCTCCTCGATCAGGACGACCCGGGCTGGAGCGGGCTCGCGAAGCAGGAAGTGCATGACGAGCGAGCCGACCCCGTAAAGCACGGTTACGACGCCGACGGACAGGAGCGGCGCGTGGGCGCGGTCGCGTCCGGTCGTCTCGCCGTAGCGCCCGATCCAGAAGCCGGCCAGCGTGAGCAGGAGCGACGTGAAGCCGAGCGTGCCGAGCCGCGCAATGTCGAGCAGCAGCCCGGCCCAGAATCCCGTGACCGCCCCGAAGATCGAGCCTTGGGTGAGCGCGACCGCGACGAGAGTGACGAGAACGAGGTCGGGCGACCCGCCGAGGATCCCGATCTCGGAGACGATCGTCACCTGGACGATCGTCACGAAGAAGAAGAGGACGGCTGCTTTCGCAACGGAGGCGATCACGGCATCTGCGGGCGCGGCTTGTGGCTGGCGAGCACGAGGACGTACTGGAGCGACGAGAAGTCGACGAACGGCATCACCTGCACGTCCTGGAACGGGTCGACGTCTGTCTGGCCGACGCGTGTGACCTTGCCGATCGGGATGTTCCGCGGGTAGAACGACGAGAGGCGATGGCCTGACATCTGGCCGGCGGTGATCACGAGGTCGCCGCTGTTCACCTTCTTGTTCTTGAGCACCCTGTCGAGGAACAGGAGGTCTTCCGGGCCCTGGCTGTGTCGGACGACGCCGATCGCGCTCGTCTGGTGATCCTTGGCCGTGACCGCGCTCGTTTTGTCCGTGAGGAGCGTGACGAGGGCGGTGTCGTGCAGCACCTTCGTCACCTGGCCGACGAGGCCGCGGTCGGTGACGACGGCGTCGTAGACGCGGACGCCGCTCGAGCGGCCGGCAGCGACGACGATCGTCTGGTCGAACTGGCCGACCGGATTGGAGAGAACCTCGGCCGTGACCGCCGTCTTCACGTAGTCCTGGTAGGCGGGCGCGCGTTTTAGCTTCAGCAGCTTTTGCAGGGCTGTGGCCTCCTGCGCCTTGGTCGCGGCCTGGATCGCTTGCTGCTGGAGCCGCTTGTTGTCCTCTCGGAGCTGCTCGTTCTCCGACTTCGCGTGGAACACGTCGGCCGTCCAGTTGTAGGCGTCGTGGAAGGGGCGCGCGATGCGGTTCGCGGCGATCTCGAACGGGCGGAGGACCGTCGAGCCGGCGCTCTGGAAGCCGTGCAGCGTCCCGTTCGGCGACTCGCGGAAGTAGACGGTGATCATCACGAGCGAGGCGAGCACGAGCAGGCCGACGACGAGCCGCCTGCGCAGGGGGCCTGACGACCTAGAGGAGTACCGGGGGGCAACCGCGCGTCGGACCGGAGAGCCCAGCGCCGCCACCCGCGCGCTGCGAGTCCTAGGCACGGTCTTGGAGGGTAGCGAAGTGTGCGGCGAGATCCGAGGTCTAGCGCCGGTAGCCGTTCCGGCTCTTCGCTCGGTTCTTCGCGGCGCGCTGCATCACTTCGAGGACTTCGAGGCTGCGGCCGGAGCCGACTGCGACGCAGGTGAGCGGCGATTCGGCGAGTTGTGTGGGCATCTGCGTCTCGTGCCGGAGCCGTTCGTCGAGGCCTGAGAGGAGCGCGCCTCCGCCGGCGAGGACGATGCCCCGGTCCATGATGTCGGCGGCCAGCTCGGGCGGCGTCTTGTCGAGGGTCGAGCGGATCGCGTCCAGAATCTGGCCGACCGGCTCCTCGAGCGCGTGGCGAACCTCGTCCGAGCTGATGACGACCGTCTTCGGCAGGCCGGTCAGCATGTCTCGGCCTCGGACTTCGGCTTGCACCTCGTCCTTGAGCTGGAAGGCGGAGCCGACCTCGAGCTTGATCTCCTCGGCCGTTTGCTGGCCGATCAGGAGCTTGTACTCCTTCTTGATGTGGCTGGTGATCGCCTCGTCCATCTCGTCGCCGCCGACTCTGAGGCTCTGCGAGACGACGATGCCGCCCAGGGAGATGACTGCGACCTCGGTGGTGCCGCCGCCGACGTCGACGATCATGTTCCCGGTCGGTTCCGAGACGGGGAGGCCGGCGCCGATTGCGGCGGCCATCGGCTCTTCGATCAGGTGGGCTTCTCTGGCGCCGGCCGAGAGCGTCGCTTCTTCGACGGCGCGCTTCTCGACGCCGGTGACGCCCGACGGAACGCAGACGACGACTCTCGGGTGGGCAAAGCGGTGCTGGTGGACTTTCTGGATGAAGTGGCGGAGCATCTGCTCCGTGACGTCGAAGTCGGCGATGACGCCGTCCTTCAGCGGGCGGATGGCGCTGATCGTGCCGGGCGTCCGGCCGAGCATGCGCTTCGCCTCGACACCCACGGCGTGGACCTCGCCCGAGCGCTGGTCGATCGCGACGACGGACGGCTCCGAGAGAACGATGCCGCGTCCGCGCACGTAGACGAGCGTGTTCGCGGTGCCCAAGTCCACGGCCATGTCGCGACCGCCGAAGCCGTTGAAATACCCCAGAAAGCCCATGCTCTCCCGCGCCGAGTCTAGTGATTCTGTGGAAAACCGCGAACACGTCCCGAAACGCCATGTCCCAGTGCCAGGTACACGGACATGTCTCGGACTTGCACGTCGTCGCGCAGGGAAGTGACACGGGAGCCCGCGTACCCTCGTCGCATGCCGCGACCGCCTCGCTTTCAACCCGCCGGAGGCATCTTTCACGTCACGACTCGTGGCAATCGCGGCCAGTCGATCTACCTCGACGACCACGACCGCTTCTTGTTCCTCCGGGTCTTCGATCGAGTTGTCGAGCATTCAGGCTGGAGTCGGGTCGCATGGTGCTTGATGACGAACCACTTCCATCTCATCGTCCGGACGCCGACGGAATCGCTCGCCACCGGGATGCACCGTCTGAACGGCCGCTACGCGCGGCGCTTTAACGCAAGGCACTCCCTCCAGGGGCATCTCTTCGAGCGCCGCTACGACGCTCGCTTCGTCGATTCGGAAAGCCAGTTGGAGGAGACGGTGCGGTACGTCGCGTTCAATCCGGTGAAAGCCGGCCTTTGCGAGAGCCCGGCGGAATGGCCTTGGAGCAACTTCTACGGCTTGGCGCGGCGCTACGTCTTCGATCGGTAAGCAGACCACTTCGGCCGTGTCCCAGTGCCTGGCACTGGGACGTGGCTGGATTAGCCGAAGCCGTACGTGCCTGGGAAGCGTTTCGTCAGCAGACGGATGAGCAGCGCGGCTGGGAGGCCGACGACGTTCAGGTAGTCGCCCTCGACCCGCTCGACTAGCGACGCGCCGAGACCCTGGATCGCGTATCCGCCGGCGCGGTCTTCCCACTCGCCGCTACCCATGTAGTGGGCGAGGTCACGCGCCGTCAACGGCCGGAACATGACCAGCGTCGTCTCGCCGTGCAGGTCCTCCCACGCCGACGTCCGCAGACAGAGACCCGAGACGACCTCATGCGTTCGGCCCGACAGGCGCTCGAGCATCGCCTCCGCCGCAGTCGCGTCCGCAGGCTTCCCGAGCGACTCACCATCGACGACAACCTCCGTGTCGACCCCGAGCACTGGGCACTCGCCCCCGTCGACCGAGCGCGCCTTGCCCGCCGCGAGCTCGACCGGATCGCCACCCGACTCCTCGAACCGAGGCGGAACGACCTCGAACGGAATGCCCAACTGCTCGAGAATCGCACTCCGCTGCGGCGAGACGGACGCCAGGATGATCGGCGGAGCCGGGGGAGCGCTCACCCGCGCTTGCGGGCCTTCCAGATCTCCTCGGCCGGCCACTTGCGGGCCCACTCTGCCGTTACGAAGTCGTAATAGCTGTGGTCTTCAGCAGACTCACTCGCCCGGATCTCCCACAAACCCTCGATCTCGAAGCCGCTCTCGCGCAGCAACCGGATCATGTCCCCATGCCCAAGGTGGAACTCGACGCCCTCGTCATCCGTCCATTCGAATCGATGCATCCCGAACTGGGGCCGCACGAGCTGCTCGGCGACCTTGCCACCCTCCGGAGAGCACAACATGCAGAGGACGGAACTGCAGAGGAAGACGAGCTCCCCTCCGGCCCGTAGAAGCCGCGCCGCCTCCGGGATCCACTTGTAGGGGTCGCACCAGATCGACGCGCCGTATTCCGAGAGTGCGAGGTCGAACGACTCGTCAGGAAGCGGCACCTCTTCGGCGTTGGCCTCGATCAGCTCCATCGGGATCCCCGTCTCGGCGCTCATCCGGCGAGCGGTTTCAAGCTGTGCGGGCGTGATGTCGACGCCAGTCACGCGCCCGCCACGACGCGCGAGCCACGCTCCGAAGTACGCCGTTCCGCAGCCGAGCTCGATGACGTCCTTGCCCGACAGGTCCCCGAGCACGCCCAGCTCGGAATCGCTGGGCCCGAACATGCCCCACGTGATGTCCCCGGCCGCCCACGCTTCCTCCGCCCGCGCGTCCGTGTACTCCGCGTTCGCCTTCGTCCAGCCCTCGCGGTTCCGCTCCAGGTAGTCAGTCAAACCAGAGCGCGATCTCGCGGACCGCCGACTCCGGCGAGTCCGAGCCGTGCACGAGGTTGTCCGGCATCGAGAGCGCCAGGTCGCCGCGAATCGTTCCGGGGCCGGCGTCGGCCGGATTCGTCGCGCCCATCGTCGTGCGCACGGTCGCGATCGCGCCCTCCCCTTCCAGCACCAGCGCCAGGGTCGGCCCCGAAGTGATGAACTCGACCAGCTCGCCGAAGAACGGCTTCTCTGCATGCTCGGCGTAGTGCTCGCCCGCCAGGTCGCGATCCACAGTGAGTAACCGCGCCTCGCGAATCTCGAGCCCGCGCAGCTCGAAGCGTCGCAGGATCTCACCGGCGAGGCCGCGCCGCACCGCGTCGGGCTTGATCAGGACGAGTGTGCGCTCGGCCGCCATCGGCGGCGGACTCTACTCGGACCCGGTTTCCTGCCGCGGGGCCTCGAGCGGAGGAAAGTGGATCGGCGCGGCCGACTCGATCGGCGTCTCGCAATACGGGCAGACCTGCCACAGCGGCTCCAGCGGCGCCTTGCAGTTCGCGCACGCCTGGCGCAGGCGCGTCGTGCATACGGGGCAGACGAGAAAGCTCTCGTCGATGTCCGCGCGACAGACCGGGCAGCTCTGGTGCCGCCCGCGGCCGAGACTCTCCTCCATCGCCTTGATCTCGAGCTCGCGCTCGCGCACGTCCTCGAGGTACTCCGGCGGCCGGAACAGCATGTAGATGAACGCGCCCACGAACGGGGGCACGAGCCCGAGGATCGTCGCCGCGCCCACGAGCCACGGATCCTCGATCCGGCGCCGAGCGTCCTTGAACACCCAGTAGCCGACCGCGAGCCAGAAGACGACGACCATGAAGATCCCCACGTTCCGCAGGACGGGCCATGAGCCCGAGTCGAAAAAGTCGTGGAGCGTCCCGAAGAACCCGGAATCTCCACTCGCTGCGAGAACTGTCTTCACTTCGGTTCCCCCGTTATAGGAGAAGTTGACCGACGATGTAACCCAA
The DNA here is from genome assembly GCA_963794605.1 of uncultured Actinomycetes bacterium. Lineage (GTDB taxonomy): Bacteria > Actinomycetota > Thermoleophilia > Gaiellales > Gaiellaceae > VAXT01. Next base: position 1,296,466 of record CAWCEN010000002.1, on the reverse strand, counting down.
AGCGAACGCGATCCCCACGATCGACAGCACGACGATGGCCGCGAACGCGAAGACCGTGATCCGTTCGCCAGCTTTCGTCAACCTGCACCATCTTCCTCTCGGGCGTGAAGGTCAGCGAGCAAATAGAGGGAGCCGGTGACGAGGACGGGGCGCTCAAACGTACGCGCGCGCGCGAGCGCTTTGACTGGATCGGCGACCGAGCGGACGTCCGAGAAGTGCGCCTCGGCCCGTACGGCGAGCTCCTTCGCTGGGAGCGCGCGCGGATTGCTCGAGCTCGTGGCGACGAAGGTGCTGCCTGCCCGCCCGAGCCGCTCGAGCAGCTCGTCGACTCGTTTCTCGCCCAGGATCGAGACGCAGAGGACGTAGTCGCGTGCGGGGATGCGCGCAAGCAGCCAGTCGACCGCCTCGGGCGTGTGTGCGCCGTCCCGGATCTCGCCGTCACGCCGCTCGAGGCGGCCGGACAGGGCGACGTCGACGTCATGCTCGATCTTCCGGCCGAGGAACGCCTCGGCGGCTTCGCGTCCGCCTCCCTGGACGATTGTGGCGCGCTGCGGCACGAGGTGTTCGAACGTGTTGTCCGATAGGACAACTACTCTTGCCGCATGAGCAACGGCGAGTTTTTCCTGCGCGATCTCCTCGCGCGTCTCACCCAGCACATCGGTGTGCTCCAGCGCGACGTTGGTGAGCAGAACGACCTCGGCATCGACGACGTTCGTCGCGTCGAGCCGCCCGCCGAGGCCCGCCTCGACGACCGCCACGTCCACGCCCTGCTCCGCGAACTCGAGCAGCGCCGCCGTGGTCAGAACCTCGAACTGCGTGGACCGAAGCTCCTCCGCGGGCCCGCGAACGCGCGCGACGGCCCGCTCGAAGTCGGCCTCGTCACAATCCAACCGCTCGTGCCAGCCGGCGACGTGCGGCGAGGTGTACGCGCCCACGCGCAGCCCCTCGCTCCGGAGTAGCTCGGCGATCGTGCGGGTGGCGGTCGACTTGCCGTTCGTGCCGACGACGTGAATCGCGGGATACGAGTCCTGCGGATCGCCGAGGCGGGCGAGCAGCGACCGCATCCCGTCGAGGCCGAACTCCTCGGGCCACGGGCTGAGCGAGGCGACCCAGGTTGTCGCGGACCCTGGGCTAGCCGCTGATTGCATCGAGCTCACGACGATAGCGCTCGAGCTTCTCGCGCTCGGCCTCGACGACCTCGGCGGGCGCCTTCGAGGTGAACCGCTCGTTGGCCAGCATGCCCTCGGCGCGCGCGATCTCCTTGCGGAGCCGCTCGACCTCGGCGCCTGCATTGCCGTCGGTCCTGACGCGGTCGGGTCTGACAACGGCCTCGAAGATGCGCAGATCGTCGCCTGCGAGCTCGGCGCGGACTCCGCTCCTGCGGAAGATGGCCGCGGCCTCCTGGGTGCCGTCAAGCGCATGCAGATCCTCGGCGAAGCGCTCCTCGGGCTCGGGCCACGGCGCGACGATCAGCCGCGTCTTCGGTTCGGCTAGCTGCGACCAGATCTCCTCGGTGACGTGAGGCATCACCGGGTGCAGGAGCTTGAGCAGCCGCTCGAGCGCGGCAAGGGCCGTCGCGCGGACCTCGCGGCTCGTCGAGTCGTGGCTTGATCGCCTCGAGGTACCAGTCGCAGAAGTCGTCGAACGTCAGGTGATACAGGCGGTCGACGGCGTGGGCGAAGTCGAAGGCGCCGAGGTCGGCGTCGACCTCGCGGCGGGTCTCCTCGAGCCTGGCGAAGATCCAGCGCTCCTCGATCGCGTCCGGTGTCGGCTCACCCTCCGCTGGTCCGGCGCCGAGCACGAGCCGGCTCGCGTTCCAGAGTTTGTTCGCGAGCTTGCGCCCCTCCTCGATCGCACCGATCGCGAAGCGAACGTCCTGCGACGACGACATCTTGAGCAGCCCGTAGCGGGTCGCGTCCGCGCCGTGATCAGCGATCAACTCGAGCGGGTCGAGACCGGTGCCGAGGCTCTTCGACATCCGCCGCCCGTCCGGCGCGAGCACGGTGGTGTGGATGATCACGTGCCGGAAGGGGATCTCGCCCATTAGCTCGAGACCCGAGAAGATCATCCGGTTCTCCCAGAGACGGATGATCTCGCGCGCCGTCGTGTTCAACGTGCCCGGGTACCAGGCCCGAAGCTCGGGCGTCTCCTCCGGCCAGCCGAGAATCGCGAACGGCCACAGCGCTGAGGAGAACCAGGTGTCTAGGACGTCCTCGCTCCTCGTCAGCTCGATCGACCCGCACTCGGCGCACGCCTCCGGGTCGGTCTCCGCCACCGTCTCGTGACCGTTCGGGCACTCCCACGCCGGGATCTGGTGACCCCACCAGATCTGGCGCGAGATGTTCCAGTCGGGGGCGTTCTCGAGCGAGTCGATCGCGTAGCGGTGCTGCGATTCCGGGTAATACCGCACGCGGCGTGACCGGAGAGCCTCGAGCGCGGGCTTCTTCAGTTCGTCCATCGAGCACCACCACTGGAGCGAGATCAGCGGCTCGATCCGACTGTTGCAACGCTCGCACAGCGCGACCGTGTGGCGGTACGCCTCCCGCTTCACGAGCAGTCCGCGCTCCTTGATCCAGTCCAGGATGCGCTTGCCCGCCTCTTCCTGGGTCAGGCCGGCGAGCTCACCCGCCTGCTCGTTCATCCGCCCGTCGAACCCGATCACTGACGGTTCCGGCAGCCGATGGTCGCGCCCGATCTCGAAGTCGAGCGGGTCGTGCGCAGGCGTCACCTTGAGCGCGCCGGTCCCGAACTCCAGGTCGACGCGCTCGTCGGCGATCACAGGCACCGGGCGCTCGACGAACGGCACGACCACCTCGCGCCCGATCGCTTCGCGCCAGCGCTCGTCCTCGGGATTCACGGCCACCGCGACGTCGGCCAGGATCGTCGCGGGGCGAGCCGTCGCGATCGTCACGCCGTTCTCGGGGTCGTCGACGAACGGATAGCGGATCATAGGTCAGCGCATCGTCCACCTCCTCGTGCACGAGCTCGAGGTCGGATAGCGACGTCTCGTGGTACGGACACCAGTTGATGATCCGGTTGGCGCGGTAGATCCAGCCCTTCTCGTGCAGGTGCACGAAGAAGCGCATCACCGCGCGCACGTACTCGTCGTCCATCGTGAACCGCTCGCGCCGGTAGTCCATGGAGGCGCCCATCCGGCGGAACTGGTTCATGATCGTGCCGCCGTACTGACGAAGCCAGTCCCAGACGAGCTCGACGAACGCGTCGCGCCCGTAATCGTCTCGCGTCTTGCCCTGTTCCGCCAGATGCTTCTCGACGGCGGTCTGGGTCGAGATACCGGCGTGGTCGTATCCCGTCAGGAACGCCGTCTCGAAGCCGCGCATCCGATGCCAGCGCACGAGGGCGTCCGCGAGCGAGATCTGGAGCGCGTGGCCCGTGTGCAACGCGCCGGTCACGTTCGGCGGAGGGTGCGCGACAACGAACGTCTCGCGGCCGCTTCCGGGCTCCGCGTTGTAGAGGCCTTCCTCCTCCCAGGTGCGCTGCCAGCGCTCCTCGATCCCCTGCGGCTTGTAGAGCGGCTCCATGCGCGCATCGTACGGCTGCGGACTCTCCGAGTCCGTAGGCAAATCACGGATGCGGTCAGGCAGCGACTATGGGCTCAGTATCGCTGCTGTTCCGTTATCCGGCAAATGCGGTAAAAGCAGGCAATGCGACTACGCCGTGCCGTCGGCGCGCTCGCCGAACGCAACTTCCGCCTCCTCTTCGCAAGCTCGACGATCTCCGGGCTCGGCGACGGCATCTCGGTTGTCGCGCTCGTGTTCGCCGTGCTGCAGGTCTCCGACTCGGCGATCGCGCTCGGCCTCGTGCTCGCCGCGCGGCAGATCGCGGATGCGGCGATCGTCCTCGCCGCTGGGGTCTGGGCCGACCGTCTCCCGCGCCACCTCGTCCTGATCGCGGTCGCGGTCGTCCAGGGAGTCGTGCAGGCGATCACCGGGGCGCTCGTCCTCACCGGCTCGGCCACGATCGCGATGCTCGTCGTCCTGCAGGCGATCTACGGCCTCGCCGAGGGCTTCTACCTACCCGCGTCGACGGGCCTGATCCCGGCGACGATCAGCCCCGGGCGGCTGCAGCAGGCGAACGCGCTGCTCGGGCTCTCGCGGAACGCGACGAGAATCGTCGGCCCCGCGATCGGCGGCGCCATTGTCGCGGCGGGGAGCCCCGGGTCGGCGCTGCTGATCGACGCCGCCTCCTTCGGGCTGGGCGCGCTGCTGCTCGTGCCGCTGAGGCTCCCACGGCGCGACGAGGTCGTCGAGTCGAAGTCCTTCTTCAGGGAGCTGCGCCAGGGCTGGAACGAGTTCCGCCGCCAGACCTGGATCTGGACGACGATCGTCTTCTTCGGGATCGGCAACTTCGCGTTCGCGTCCTACTGGGTGCTCGGCCCGATCATCGCGAAGCGCGACCTCGGCGGCGCACCGGCCTGGGCGGCGCTGACGGCGGCGTTCGCCGCCGGCGCGCTCGTCGGCGGAATCCTCGCTATGCGAATTCGACCGAAGAAGCCGCTCGCCGCGTCCTGCATGGCGGCCTGGGTCTTCCTCCTCCAGCCGCTGGGCATGGGGCTCGGCTTGCCGCTCTGGACCCTGATCGTCTTCTCCGTGGTGGCGGGCTGCGGCCTCGCGATCCACATCACGCTCTGGTTCACGGTCTTCCAGCAGAACGTGCCCGAGGAGTCGCTCTCGCGCGTCAGTTCCTACGACTCATTCGGCTCCTTCGTCCTGCTCCCGCTCGGCGCAGCTCTCGCCGGCCCGATCGCCGCGGTCGTCGGCGTCCAGGAGACGCTTCTCGCGGCCGCCTTTGTGATCGCGGTCACGCAGGCGATCGTCTTCGCGCAGCCGAGCGTCCACGCGATCCGCAGGCGCGACGAACCCGAGACGCCGACGGGCCTCGCGGAACCGGCAACCGAGCATGCATCCCTGACTTCACCGTAAAGGGCTCCACGGACCCCCACACTCGCCGGTGCTGCCTCGTCCTCACTAACAGCCGTCGGGCTCCGCCGCGGATGCGGGCTTTGCCCGCGTCCGCACACGCACAACCGGCCATCTAGATCAGCCGATGAAAGTCGTCATGGCGCGCGCAGCGCGCCGGACTTTCATCGGAGCGCCGTCAGGCGCTCTCTTCGACGAGCTCTTCCGGTTCTTCCGCACCGCCGCCCGAGGTGACGAGCGTCGGCTTCAGATCCTGTGCGATCGTCTCCTTCGTGATCGCGCACTTGGAGACGTCCTTGCGCGACGGGAGCTCGAACATGACGTCGAGAAGAGCGTGCTCGATGATCGACCGCAGGCCACGCGCCCCGGTCTCACGCTCGAGCGCCTTGTCGGCGATCTCCCACAGCGCGTCCTCGGTGAACACGAGCTCGATGTCGTCGTAGGCGAAGAAGCGCTGGTACTGCTTGACGAGCGCGTTCTTCGGCTCGACCAGGATCTGGACGAGATCCTCGCGCTGGAGCTGGTGCACAGCCGAGACGACCGGCAGCCTGCCGATGAACTCGGGGATCAGCCCGTACGAGAGCAGATCCTCCGGCATGACGCCCGAGAGCAGCTCGGACTTGTCCGTGTCGTGGCGCGAGCGGATGTCAGCGCCGAAGCCGACCGCGTTCTTGCCGATCCGCTTGGCGATGATCTTCTCGAGCCCTGCGAACGCACCGCCGCAGATGAAGAGGACGTTCGTCGTGTCGATCGAGAGGAACTCCTGATGCGGGTGCTTGCGGCCGCCCTGCGGAGGCACCGAGGCAACGGTCCCTTCCAAGATCTTGAGCAGCGCCTGCTGCACGCCCTCGCCGGACACGTCGCGCGTGATCGACGGGTTGTCCGCCTTGCGCGCGATTTTGTCGACCTCGTCGATGTAGATGATCCCGGTCTCGGCCTTCTTGATGTCGAAGTCCGCGGCCTGGATCAGCTTGAGGAGGATGTTCTCGACGTCCTCGCCGACGTAGCCGGCCTCGGTCAGCGCGGTCGCGTCGGCGATCGCGAACGGGACGTTCAGGATCCGCGCCAGCGTCTGGGCCAGCAGCGTCTTCCCGCACCCGGTCGGCCCGAGCAGGAGGATGTTCGACTTCTGGAGCTCGACGTCGCCGTCCTCCGAGCCCATCTGCACGCGCTTGTAGTGGTTGTAGACGGCCACCGCGAGCGTGCGCTTCGCCTCTTCCTGGGAGACGACGTAGTCGTTGAGGACGGCGTAGATGTCCTTCGGGCGAGGCAGGTTCTCGAGGTCGAGCGAGGCCGGAGTCGTCAGCTCCTCGTCGATGATCTCGTTGCAGAGATCGATGCACTCGTCGCAGATGTAGACACCAGGCCCAGCGATCAGTTTCTTGACCTGACGCTGCGACTTGCCGCAGAAGCTGCAGAGCAGCTGCTCGTTTCCTTCGCTCGCTCTAGCCATCCCCGTTCACCTTGTACATCGAATTGGTCTCCCTGCCAAGCCCTCGTCCTAGCGATGTGCGATGACGCTGTCGATGATGCCGTACTCCTCGGCCTCTTTGGCGGTCATGTAGAAGTCGCGATCCATGTCCTTGGAGATCTTCTCCAGATCCTGCCCGGTGTGCGTCGCCATGATCTCCTCCATTAGGCGCTTGAGCCCGATCACCTCGCGCGCCTGAATCTCGATGTCGGTCGGCTGGCCGTGAAAACCCGCCGAGCCCTGGTGGATGAGGATCTTGGAATTCGGCAGCGCCATTCGCTTCCCTTTCGCCCCGCCGGCGAGGATGATTGCGCCCATCGACATCGCCATGCCGACGCAGATCGTCTGCACGTCCGGCTTGATGAACTGCATCGTGTCGTAGATTGCGAGCCCCGGGTACACGACGCCGCCGGGCGAGTTGATGTAGAGAGCGATGTCCTTATCGGGATCGTCCGACTCGAGGTGAAGGAGTTGGGCGACGATCAAGTTTGCGATCTGGTCGTCGACCGGCGTCCCCAGGAAGATGATTCGTTCATTGAGCAAGCGCGAGTAGATGTCGAAAGCACGCTCTCCACGCGACGTCTGCTCGATAACCATCGGGATGACGTTCTTGTAGGGCTCGGTCATACAGGCTCCTTGCTGCTGCCGGGGGTCCACAGTTTCGCAGCTGTCTCGGGTTTTTCCTTCTCGGGCGTCCAGATGCTCTCGCGCGCCCGTGCGAGCTCGACGGGAATCGGAGTCACGTCCTCGACGATACGGTCCAGCGCCTTCTTCAGGCGGAGGTCCGAGCGGAGGCGCTCCTGGCGGCCGGCCTGCCAGAGCTGCTCGATCACAGCCTCGGGATCCTCTTCGGCGGCCTCAGCCTGCTCGCGGACGAGCTCCTTGATCTCGTCGTCGGAGACCTCGATCGCGAGCTTGTCGGCGACCGCCTCGAGCACGAGCTCGCGTGAGATCGCGCGCCTCGCCTCGCCACGGAGGGTCTCCCTGAGCTGGTCGGCGGTCTGCCCGGTCACCCGGAGATACGTCTCGGCGTCGAGGCCCCGTTGCTCGAGCGAGCGGAGCATCGCGTTGAGCAGTTCAGCGGCACGCGCCTCGACGAGTGCGTCGGAGACCTCGACGTTCGACGCCTCGACGACCTTGTCGATCGCGGCGGCGCGAAAGTCAGCGTCGAGCTCGGCCTGAATCGCATCGCGCAGGCGCTCCTCGATCTCGGTGCGCAGCTCTCCGAGCGTCTCGAACTCGCTCGCGGCGCGCGCCAGCTCGTCGTCGAGCGGCGGGAGCACAGGCTCCTTGAGCTCCTTCAGGGTCGCCTCGGCCTGCTTCTGGCGGCCCTCGGTGTCCGTGTAGACAAGCATCTTCGTCTCACCCAGGCTCATCCCGCGCAGCCCGCGCTCGATGTCCTCGACGAGTCGGCCGGCGCCGAGCTGGACGACGTAGTCACGCTGCGCCTCCCCCGTCTCGTCGACGAGGTCGACGACCATGACGTCGCCGTCCCTCGCCGGGCGGTCCTCGACCGGGACGAGCTCTGCAACCGACGCGCGAAGGACCTCGAGCTCGCGCTCCACGAGCTCCTCGGGGACATCCGGTTCCGGAGCGGGCACTTCGAGCCCGGCCCACTCGGCCACCTCCGGCGGGGCCTGAACCGCGAACTCGGCGGTGAAGTTGAACGGCTCGTCCTCCGAGCTCGGCACGTCGTAGTTGAGCTCGGGCTGGGAAACGGGCCGGACGCTCGCTTCGTCGGCGGCGTTCCAGAACCAGCCGCTGATGTGGGACTCGACGGCCTCGGTGAAGATGCGGTCGCGGCCAAGCCGCGCCTCGAGCACCTTCTGCGGGACCTTGCCCTTGCGGAAGCCGGGGATCTTCGTGCTCGCCGCGAGGTCCGAGGCCGCGTGCTCAACCGCGTGCTTGACGTGATCGACCGGGACCTCGACCTGGAGGCGGACGCGATTGTCCGCGAGCTCTTCGACCTGAGTCCTCACGCGCGGCCATTGTGCCAGCCTTCTGCAGGGCTGGGTCTTGCGCCCCCCGAACGAGGCATGTGAGAACCCTCGGACCGTCCCGATGACGAGGGAGACCGCCGCGGGCCGCCCTCGCGGCATGGGTCCTAACCGCCGCAGTTCGCGTCCGCGCCGCCCGCGGACGCGAGCGTCTCAGTCGCCGGAGTCCTCGTCCTGTAGCTCGAGTGGCTCGGCGATCCGCTTCGCAGCCTGCTTCTGCTCCTCGCGGTCCTCGTCGAGCTGCTCCTCGAACTTCGTGACGTCGCTCTCGCGGCTTTCTTGCTCGCGCTGTTCGGGTGTCGACATGTCCGGCTCGTACCCGCGGCTCTATCCTTTGAATCCCGCGGGTGTGGCGGAACTGGTAGACGCGCCGGGTTTAGGACCCGGTGGGCTTCGGTCCTTGGAGGTTCGAGTCCTCTCGCCCGCACCTCGCTTCCCTGGCCGAGCCGAGGAACGCTACTCGTGAGAAGACTGACTGTCCCCCGAACGAGGGATGCCGTGGGCTCGGCCATTCCGGACAATCGTTCAGCGTGGACGTCGCTCTCGCACTTCCGGCGGATTTCTCGGAGCCGATCAGCCCGGAGCTCGTGCTCGTGTCGCCGCCGGAGGTCGCACGCGCGGCCCGCAGCCTTCTCGCTGATGGAGGTCCGGCGCCACGGGTCGCGGTGATCGAGCGCGAGTTCGGCGCGGTCGAGCTGACGGCGGTTTGGTTCTTCAGCGTCGCAGCGACGCTCGGCCCTCTTCTGCTCTACTTGTTGGCAAGCCGGACGAGCTAGGGCAGCGGCAGCTCGCCGTGGCCGGCGAGACAGTCCGCGAGGAAGAGCGCGGCCCCCGGATCTCCCGTCCATAGTGAGAAGCGGCCTCGGCCGTAGGTCTCGCGAGCGCGGGCGACCTGCGCGGCCGCATGCATCGCGAATGCTCGGGCGCGCTCGAGCCAGAGGTCGTCTCGCGTTCGCTCGCAGAGCGCGAGGAACGCGTAGCCGTTACCGGCGGTGCCATGGCAGAGGCCGGGTCCGTTGACCAAGGGGCCCGCGCGCCACGTCAGCTCGCCGCCTGCTCGAAGCAGCCGATCATGCTCGGGATCGTCCGGCGCGAGCGTCGCGAGCGAGCTGACGATCCCGGGGGCGCCGTGGCACCACTGGACTCGGATCTTGCGGTCCGGCGCCTGGAGGCCGCTGTCCGTCAGCGGGGGCCAGTTCGCCAGCCCTTCCTCCTCGACGGCGTAGCGGCGCGCCACCTCGGCAACGTGCTCGTGGATGTTCGCCACTGGAGGGAACGCCGCGAGCGCGAGCATGCAGCCGGAAAAGCCGTGCGCGGGGCCGAGGTACTGCGCCGGCTTACCGACGATGATCTGCGTCCAGACTCCTGACTCGGGATCGCGTTCGTCTTCGAGCCACGCCGCGCTCTCTCGCCAGAGCTTTGCCCAGCGGTCCTCTCCGGTCGAGCGGTGCAGCTCGGCCGCGATCAGCATCGTTCCCGCGCTCCCCCACATCAGCTCCCGGTGCTCGTCGTGCGCGTTGTCGGCGATCAGCTCTGCGAGTCGGTCGGCGTTCGTGCTGGAGGGTGCAATTCGTTGACGGACGAGGAAGATCCCGGCTTCGCCGAAGTGCAGGCCGCGCTGGTGGTCGTCGTCGGGATAGTCGGGCACGTACTCCTGCTCGAGATACGGGGCGTAGTCGCGCTCGAGCTCGACCAGCCCGCGACGTTGCAACGCGTCCAGGGCGCTGACGACGCCCGAGCCGCCGAAATAGAGGGTGCGGCGCCGCGGCTCGTCCGACGAGCGGCTCGTGGCTCTTGGGATCGAAGAGAGCCAGTGCTAGCTGACCAGTTCCTTGAACGCCGGCTCGTCGCGGATCGGATCGAAGTCCGAGTCGTCCTTCGCCATCGCTCGAATGCCTTCGAACAACTCGACCGCTCGTCCAAGGTGCTCGAGCGCATCGTCAGTCCGGCCGGCGAGGCTCTCGCAGCAGGCAACGTTGTAGAGCAGGCGCGTGTCGTCGGGATGAGCTTCGAGCAACTCCCGCGCCCGGTCGGCCACCTCGGCGTACTCGCGAGCCTCGTGGAGAGGTATCAATGACTCCCAGGCCTCGGACTGGCCGCTCTCGATCGTGTCCGGCAAAGCCACCCACGGATGCCGACGCCAGTCGTACCCCGATTCCGTCGGCGGCGGGAATGACGGATCGGCGAACGCGCCCACCGAGATCACGATGAGATCCGGCTCCGTGGGCTCGGTATAGAAGACCTGCGAGCCGCAGTCGGGACAGAAGTGGAAGAGGTGCTCCTTCTCGTCCGCCTCGTCGGAGATCCGCGAGTAGTCGTTGTAGCGGCCGGTGATCTCAACCTGGTCCGGCTTGAACGCGGACTGCATTCCGAAGGCGCTTCCGGTCCGGCGCTGGCAGTCGAGGCAATGGCAGATGGAGACCACGAACGGGTCGCCTGTGACCTCGAGGCGGAGTTGTCCGCAGTGGCAGGCAGCTTGGCGAGAGCTCATCTGCCTGATCCTACGACGCACAGCCTGAGCCTCGTTTCGCCCTCCGGTCAGCGGGAACGAGGACCCGTATGAGCCAGGCGGAAAGGACCGCTGTCAGCGACGGCCGGCGCGAAAGGGGCACCGAGAGCTCTCGCCCCCAGCCGGAGCACGACGAGCCGAAGGTGGCCGAGCCGTCGCTCGGTGACCTCTCGACGCGCGACTACGGGGCGATCTTCGTCCGCGCCGCCAAGAAGTCGATGAACGACCACATCCCGAACCTGGCGGCCGCGCTCGCCTACTACGCGTTCCTCGCCATCCCCTCCCTGTTGCTGATCTCAGTCGGCGTGTTCGGCCTGGTCGCCGACAAGGACGCCGTCGGGAAGCTCGTGGATCGGCTGGAGACGGTCGCTCCGCCGGAGGCACTGACGCTTGTCCGACAGAGCCTCGAGCGCATCACCGAAGGCCAGGTGAGCTCCGGGGTGACGCTGATCGTCGTCGGTTCGGTACTGGCCCTCTGGACTCTCACCGGGTCGATGCAGACGCTCATGTGGGCGCTGAACTCGGCGTACGATCGCGAGGAGACCCGGGGATTCGTCAAGCGGCGGCTGACCGCGCTCCTGATGGTCATCCTGTTGCTGGTCGCCTTCGTGCTGGCGTTCGGCCTGCTCGTGCTCGGCCCCCAGGTGTCGGGCTGGATCGGGTCGGCGGTCGGGTTCGAGTCGCTCGTCGAGTGGCTCTGGTGGACCGCGCAGTGGCCGATCCTGATCCTCGCGCTGCTCGCGGTGTTCGCGACCGTCCTCTATCTAGGCCCGAACGTCGACCATCCTCGCTGGAGCTTCCTCACGCTCGGGACGGTGACCAGCGTGCTCGTCTGGCTGCTCGCCTCCGGCGCCTTCGCGATCTTCGTCGGGCAAGTCGGGTCGTACAACAAGGCCTGGGGATCGCTCGCGGCGGTGATTATCATGCTCACCTGGCTGTGGATCAGCGGCCTCTCGCTCCTCTTCGGCGCCGAGGTCAACGCGGAGTCGGAGCGAAGCCGCGAGCTGCGGCGCGGCGAGCGGGGAGCCTCGACGGAGGTGCAGGCGCCGGAGAAGGACTAGTTCACGTCGAGGACGCCGTCTCAGGCCCCTCGTTGACGAACAGCATCCGCTTTGGCCGTCCCCACCCAGAGCGGGTTCGCGGCACGGCTTCCGCCGTGCCTCTCACATTTTTCGCACGCGCCTTCGGCGCGTGCGAAAAATGGCCCCGGGAGGAGTCGAACCTCCGCACACGGATTCGAAGTCCGTTGCTCTATCCGCTGAGCTACGGGGCCGCGGGCTACGAAGCGTAGACGCGATTTGGGAGCGGTCTGCCGGCCGCCGCGGCCTGCAGGTTGTCGACGAGGACGCGGGTCATCGCTTCACGCGTTTCCTGGGTCGCGCTGCCGAGATGGGGCGTGAGGACGACGTTCGGAAGCTCGAGCAGCTCGCGTGGCACGTTGGGTTCGTCGCCGAAGACGTCGAGGCCCGCGCTGAGCCGGCCGGCGACGAGCTTCCTGATGAGCGCCTCTTCGTCGACGATCGCGCCACGCGCGGTGTTGACGAGACAGGCTCCGTCGCGGAGGAGCCCGAGCCGCCGCTCGTCGAGCAAGCCTTCGGTGTCGGCGTTGAGGGGAACGTGCAGCGTGACGATGTCGACTTCTCGGAGCAGATCTTCGAGAACGCGGAACTCGGCGCCGAGCTCGCGCTCCTCCGCCTCGGTCCGTCGCTCCCGCTGCGTGTACAGCAACCGCATGTCGAAGCCGCGAGCCCTCCGTGCGACGGCCGTGCCTATGCGGCCGAGGCCGACGATGCCGAGCGTCGCTCCGCTCGCCTCCTGTGCGAGCAGCGTCGTCGACGCCCAATCCGTGCCCCACCTGCCGGCCCGGACGAAGGCGTCGGCCTCGACAATGCGCCGGCGCGTCGCGAGGATCAGCGCGAAAGCGAGGTCAGCGGTCGCCGCGTCGAGGACGCCCGGCGTGTTCGTGACCGCAACGCCGTGAGCGGCGCAGGCTGCGACGTCGACGTCGTCGTAGCCGACACCGTAATTCGCGACCACCTGCAGGTTGGGGAAGAGCTCAAGCGTCCGCGCGTCGATTACCTCGCCGACGACCGCGAGCGCCCCGACGTCCGACCGCGGGGCCGTAAGCGATCCTTCGTAGTACTCGACGTCCCGAAGCTCGTCCCAGGCGGGGCCGGGAAACCGACGAGGGGCGAGGATCTTCACCGCTGAACTAGGGGTGGCGGACGGGACTTGAACCCGCGACCACCGGGACCACAACCCGGGGCTCTACCAACTGAGCTACCGCCACCGCGCACGGCTCAGAATAGCCGCTTCCGCCTCCGCGTCCGGGGTCCGGCCGCGGGCCTCCCTCCGGTCAGGACCCTATTGGCGAACTTCGCACGCGTGGGGAACGGGACCGTGACGGAAGCGGAACTTCGAGGGCCTAGCGCAACGCGCTTATCGGTGCCCGCTCGATCAGCTCGAGCAGCCTCTCGGTGAAAACCGGGATGTCCTTCGGGTAGCGACTCGTCACGAGGTGCCCGTCGACGACCACCTCCTCGTCGAGCCATTCCCCGCCCGCGTTCTGCACGTCCGTCTTGACGCTCCAGAACGAGGTCAGCGTGCAGCCACGAACGATGTCGGCCTCGACCAGCATCCACGGCGCATGGCAGATCACGCCCATCGGCTTGCCGGACCGGAAAAACTCACGGACGAAGTGGACGGCGTCGCCGTCCATGCGCATCGTGTCCGGGTTCCCGACGCCGCCCGGAATGACGAGAGCGTCGTACTCCTCCGGGCTCACTTCGCCGACTTCGCGGTCGACGCGGAGCCGGTCGGCCTTGTCGTAGTGATCGAAGGCCTGGATCTCGCCCGACTCGAGCGAGACGAGCTCCGCCTTCCCGCCCGCCGCTTCGACTGCGTTCCACGGCTCCGTGAGCTCAACCTGTTCGACCATGTGGGTCGCGAGAAACGCAACCTTTCTCCCTTTCAAGTCAGCCATTTGGTTCGACCCTCCTAGTCTCGATTCAAAGAGGACCTACCCCGACCAGGCGCTGCGAATCACCCGACCGTACGTCTCGCTCGAGCCCACTTCTGCCGACATTTGGCACAGGGGTCTCAATGCGTATCCGAGTTCAAGAAGCGGCCGACTTGCCAGGCCTGGTCGCGTTCCTCCGCGAGCGCGAGTACGTCGCCTACGAGATCGGGCCGAACACGATCGAGGTCTCGCGGGTTTCCTCGGTGCGGCACACCCGTTTGCGGGTTGAGCTAGATCGCCACTTGAGTGACTGGCACACGGCCAACCCTGCTGCCCAGGCGGAATTCGTGGAGTAGGACCGGGCGGCGGGCTACCCTTCGCTCGGGCGCCTGTAGCTCAGAGGAAGAGCGGCGGCCTTCTAAGCCGTTGGTCGGGGGTTCGAATCCCTCCAGGCGCACCTCGGCTCCCTGGCCGGCGTGGACGCTTCGCGTCCCGCCTCGCGCCGCTGACCGCGTTCCTGCGAGCGGGCCATGCGGCGCAGCATTGTCCCGCTCGCATACAGGCGCTCAGCGACGCGCCAGGAAACCGAGGTCACCGTCTTGGGTTGCTCTCTCGGCCCGGCGCCACAGCGCCTGCGCGCCCGGAATCGCCGCCCTAGCCGCGGGCGCCGAAGTCGGCCGTCACGATCGTGACCGAATGGCCGCCGAACGCTCCGCGCGCTGAGGCCATGTGCACGGCCCCGATTCCGATCTCCCGCCACTCGGGCGCGAGGATGTTCTGCCGGTGCGGCGGGCTCCCCATCCATTCGCGAACCGCACTCGCCGCGCTCGAGTCGGGGGTCTCGTAGAAGATGTTCTCGCCGACCGACCAGGAGCTCCTGCCCATCGGATAGAAGCGCTCGATGCGCTTCCAGAAAGGAGCGCCGTTCACCGACTCGTGCTCGAAGAAGCCGCGAAGGCCCATCTCGCGCGAGTGGTAGGACGCTGCCGCCGTCAGCCCTCGCGAGACGCGAAGCGGCCTCAGGCCTCGGGCCGTCCGCTGCGCGTTGATGCGCGCGACGACGTCGAGCTCGAACGCCTTCAGGCCGTTGTCAGTTCCCTTGTGACGCGCCGGCAGCGAGCGGACCGCTGCGTGCCGAAGGAACTGACCGAGCGTCTGCTTGCGCGGCACCTGCATCGCATGCGGGCGTGCGACGGCCTGCTGCGCGGAACCGAGCAGCAAGATCGAGAGCGCGCCGGCCGCGAGGATCGTGCGCATACGACACTGATCGGTGCGACACCACGACCGGCTTCAGCCCGAACGAGTGATTTCAGATGGTCGCGGCCCGGCCATGCCGCGCACGCCGGTGCTGGAGCCAGGCGATCAGGAGCACCTGAATCGTGCCCGCAACCGGGATCGCAGCCAGCGCCCCGAGCACGCCGGCCAGCTCGGCCCCGATCAGCACCGCAACCAGGATCACGAGCGGCGACAGCCGCACGGTCCGGCTGTAGACGAGCGGCTGCAGCAGGTGGTTCTCGACCTGCTGGTAGACGATGAAGAACGCCAGCAGGACGATGCCGGCGATGATCGAGTGGATGAAACCGACCGCGGAGACGATGATCGCCGCGAGGGTCGCGCCCGCCAGCGGGATCAGGTCGAGGATCGCCACGAGCAAGCCGAGCGCAACCGCATACGGCACACCGAGCGCGAGCATCACGATCGTCGATGAGATCCCGGCGATGACGCTGATCAGGAGGTTCCCGGTCACGTAGCCGCCGACGGTTTTGTAGATCTGGTGGCCGACTCCGCGCCAGTGCTCGCGCGACGACTCGGGCAGCATCAGGAAGAACCGGTCGACCCAAACGGGACCCTCGAGCAGCATGAAGACGGTCATGAAGAGGATCGTCACCGTGGCGACGACCGCCGTGATGATCCCTCTCGTGATCGCGATCGCCGTGCCGGTCAGCCCGAGCAGCTTGCTGGCGCCGCCGTCTTCGAGCTGGTCGCGGACGCGCTGCGTGATGTGGTACTTCGACTCGAGGAACCCGAGCCGCCCGCGACGATGCGTGATGTCGTCGATGTAGCCGGGCAGCGCATTGGCGAACCCATTGACCTCGCGGACGAGCGTCGGGACGAAGAGCGCCCCAAGCGCCGCAAGGGCGGCGAGCGTGAGCAGCACCGTGATGGCGGTCGCCGCCCCGCGGCGCTTCACGCCGTGCCGCTGGAACCACTCGACAGCGGGGTTGAGGGCGAGCGTGAGGAAGGCGGCGATCAGGATCCACGTGATGATGTGCCGCGCGATCCAGATGATCTCGAGCAGGATCCCGACCGCGATCGCGATCCCGAGCACGGCAAGGACCGTCGTGGCCCGGAACCGGATGAGGCGCTCCTCCACCTCCGAGCAGGATTGCGTTGGCGCCGGACGACTCGAGTCAGCGGGGCCAAGCGGGCGGCGGGGATCGAACCCGCGCGACTGGCTTGGAAGGCCAGGGCTCTACCACTGAGCTACGCCCGCGTGCACATAGCGTAGCGTCCAACTCGTGCACGATCCGTATGCCTGGCCGCTGGACTTCGAGGCGCTCGTCTTCGTCCCGGCACTCGCCGTCGGCTACGCGCTTCTCGTGCGGCGCTACGGCGCCGCGCGCTGGCGCGTCACCTGCTTCGTCGCCGGGCTCGCGCTGATCCTCGCCGTCTTCGTCACGCCGCTGCACCCGATCGCGCTCCACTACCTGCTCTCGATCCATCTGCTCCAGAACGTCGTCCTGGCCGAGTGGGCGCCGGCGCTCTGCGTGATCGGCCTGCCGGCTGCGATCCGCGGCCCACGACTGCTCACGCACCCGGTCGTCGCGCTGCCGCTCTGGGCCGGGACGTACTTCGTCTGGCACATCCCGGCCGTGTACGACGCGGCGCTCCGGCATCAGGGCTCGCTGCTCCACCTCGAACACCTCTCGTACTTCGTGACCGGCTGCCTCTTCTGGTGGCCCGTCCTGCGCGACGAGCCGCATCGGCTCACCGCGGGTGTGCGCGCGATGTACCTCTTCGCTGCGTTCGTCGTCGCCAGCCCGCTCGGGCTGATGCTCGCGCTGATCCCACGCGCGATCTACGACTACTACGTGCAGGCACCAGGGCTGTGGGGTCTGTCGCCGTTGACCGACCAGCAGATCGGCGGCGGCGCGATGGCCCTCGAGCAGGCGACGGTCCTCTTCGCGGTCGGCACGTGGTTCTTCCTGCGCTTCCTGTCCAGCGAAGGGCGTGCGGACACGTTCCGGACGCTGGGCTCACCTCCGCCCGTACAATCACCCCGGGAGATGAGCGATGGACGCTGAGCTCGTCCGTCAGCGTGCACGGGCCAGGGCCAGGCACTCGTGGCGGAACACTGCGGTCTCTGCGCTAGGGCCGCTGACCGCGCTCGCAGGGCTGGTCTGGGCGCTCGCCCAGCCGTACCGGATCACGCTGCTCGACCCCGACAAGCACGGCTTCTGGTACCTCGCCGTCCAGCCGCCGCTACTCGTCATCGTCGTCGGCGTGGTCTTCCACTTCTGGGTCGTGCCCGGACTGCTCGCCGACCTCGAGGAAGTCGAGGAGCGAGGGGGTTAGATGGAGCCGCCCGCGGAAGTCGTCCACTGGCTGTTCGGTATCGGCTTCCTCTTCCTCGGGCTCTGTCTGCTAGCTGAAGCGATCGTCGGGCCTCCGGTCTGGCGCGCCCGCGTCTGGCGCGCTTACCTCTGGCCTGGAATCGCTTTCCTGATGGGGATCTTCATGTGGCCGGTGATGGTCTTCTACACGAGCTCGGCGATCCACATGCTCGCGCACAGCGCGTGGGCCCAGGCGATGATGCTCGCCGGCGCAGCGCAGCTAGGGCTCGTCCGCGGCAAGCTGCACAACCAGCTCTGGGAGCTGACCTTGCCACTGGCGCTGGTCGTATCGGGGCTGGCGTTTCTGATCCACGAGCAGAACCCCTGGTTCTTCTCGCGCGCCGCCTTCCTGCACCACGCGCTCGGCTGGACCCTGCTGGCGGGCTCCGTCGTGTGCCTCGGGAGGGCAGTCCAGCCGCGGTCACCGGTCTTCAATGCAGGGTTCGCCGTGATGATCGTCGCCGTCGCCACGCTGCTCTTCTGCGACCGCAACGTCGCGCCGATCTTCGGCCACCTGTCCCCGCTCGCAGGCGGGCGATGAGAGCGAAGGCGCTAGCCGCGGCGGTCCTCGTCGCGCTGGCGCTGCCGACGTCCGCGCTCGCCCACGCCGTCCTGCTCGAGCGCGTGCCGACCTACGGCGAGAAGCTTGCGACGACGCCGCGCACGGTTTCGCTCCAGTTCGACCAGGCCGTCGACGCGTTCCCGAACTCAATCGACGTGCGCACCGCCACGGGGAAGGTGGTCGCTTCCGGGCCGACGCGCACGACGGACGGCGGACGCATGGTGATCGTGCCGCTCCGCAAGCTGCCGAAAGGCGCGTACACGGTGCGCTGGCACATCACGTCGAACGAGGGCCACGTGCTATCTGGCGTGTACACGTTCGGCGTCCGCGTGAAGCCACCGCCGCCGACCGAGGCCTACGGGGCCGGAGGCACGACGAAGTTCGAGTACGCCGCCAAGTGGGGCTACTTCCTGGGCCTGGCGCTGCTCGTGGGTGGGCTCGCGTTCAGGCTGCTCGTGCTTCGCGGGCGGACGAGCCCGGCGCTCGAGCGGCGCTTCTACTGGGTCGTCGGGGCCGGAGTGGTCGGCAGCATCGAACTCGGCATCCTCGGTTTCATTCTCCGGGCGGCGGACGCGTTCCAGCTTCCGCTCGACCAGCTGATCTACGGCGACCTGTCGCCGCTCGCGCGGGGGACTCGGTTCGGGACCGCATTCATCGCGATGACGCTCGGGTTCGCGCTGGTCGCGGGGTTCCTCTTCCTCGCCTGGCTCACCGACCGGACGATCCTGCTCTGGCCCGCGTTCTTCCTCGGGCTCGTGCTCTGCTCGGGGTTGTCGCTATCGGGGCACTCAGCGGTGGACGTCGGCTCGTCGTGGAGGTCGGAACTCGCGGACTACGTGCACCTGGTCGCGGCGTGCTTCTGGGTCGGCGGGCTCGTCATGCTCGCATTCGTCGTGTGGCCGACGGCGCCGGGCCTGCGGCGCGAGGCGTTCCACCGCTTCTCGCAGTTGGCGGCGGTTCTCGTCGGGGCGATGGTGCTCGCGGGCGCGTACCTCGCGTACGAGCGGTTGCCGGCGGTCTCCGATCTCTGGCAGGCCCGCTATGGCCAGGTGCTGCTGATCAAGAGCGCGCTCGTCGTGGTCGCCCTGTCATGGGGCGCGCTGCACCACTTCGTGGTCGAGCCTGCGTTGGAGCGAGGCCGAGGAATTGGCTCGAGAGCGGTCGCGCGCAGCCTCAGAGGCGAGAGCGCGGTCGCGATCGCAATACTCCTGGTGGTCGCGGTCCTGGTCGATGCGAACCCACCGGCGAAGCCGGCCCCAAAACCAACGCAGGCCGTCGTAGCGCACAAGTAGTCGCTCTCGGTTCCCTGGCGCGTCGCGGTCCAAGCCGGCGAGGAAGCGAGAGGTCGGGGTGGCCGGATTCGAACCGGCGACTTCCTGCTCCCAAAGCAGGCACTCTAACCAGGCTGAGCTACACCCCGAAAGCCCCCGCAGTGTAGTCGGATAGGTTCGCGGAGTGGTAGAGCCGATCCTCGCCGCGGACCCGCAGCCGCGCGTCCGCCGGCCTGTGCTCGGCTATGCGATGGTGCTGGCCGCGACGGCGCTCTGGGGGATCAACGGCTCGTTCGCGAAAGCGGCTCTCAGCTCCGGCCTCTCGTCCCTGCGCCTGACCGAGGTGCGCTCGACCGGAGCCGCGCTGATCCTCGTCGGAGCGCTCGTCATCGCGCGTCCACGGAGCCTTCGCATCACGCGTGGAGAGCTTCCGTTCCTTCTCCTGTTCGGCGTCGCGGGCCTCGCCTTCGTGCAGCTCCTCTACTTCGTCGCGATCCACCGGCTCGAGATCGGCGTCGCGCTGCTGATCCAGTACGTCGCCCCGGTGCTGATCGCGCTTTGGGCACGGCTCGTCCTGAAGGAGCCCGTCCGACGCCGGGTCTGGGCAGCGCTCATCCTCTCGCTCGGCGGGCTCTCGCTCGTCGTCGATCTCTGGAGCGGCGTCGCGCTCGACGGGCTCGGTGTCGTGGCCGCGCTCGCCTCGGCGGTCACGTTCGCCCTCTACATCCTGCTCGCGGAGAACGCGGTCGCCCGCCGAGACCCGGTGTCGCTGCTCGCGCTGGGCTTCACGTTCGCGGCCATCTTCTGGGCCGTGCTGCAACCGTGGTGGTCGTTCCCGACGGAGTATCTGGACGACCGCGTCAGCCTCGACGGCGCGCTCTTCACGGGCACCCTGCCGGTCTGGGTGCTCCTCGTCGGCGTCGTCCTCGTCGGCACGATCGTGCCGTTCCTCTTGCTCGTCGCGGCCCTCCGGCACCTGTCCGCGACGAGGGCCGGCGTGTCGGCGATGTTCGAGCCAGTCGCGGGCGCGCTCGTCGCGTACGCGCTCCTCGGGGAGGCGCTTACCGGGACGCAACTCATCGGCGGCGCGATCGTCCTCGCAGGCATTCTCCTCGCCCAAACGGCGCGTTGAAGTGAAATTTCTTTGCCTGTAAATCGGTCCGTAATTGACCGAAACTACTGAAAATTGCAGTTGCAAACCTGGACGATGTCTTCTTCACGCATTAATCTCCCGCGACCTCCTGATGTCTGGGAAATGCCGCATTCTCAGCGTCATGGTGCTCTTGCTCGGGGTGTCGCTCAGTGTCGGGACCCGGGCAGGCGCCGACTCCGTCGTGCCGCCGACGCCGCTCTCGCAGAGCGGCGGAGCTCTCGGCCCAGGCGAGCTCGCGGTCGTCCAGCTGATCAATTCGTTCCGTACGCGTAACGGGGTTGCGCCCTTGCGGGTCGGCCCCGCGCTCAGCCGCGCGGCCCAGGCGCACTCGGCCGACATGGCCCGCCGCGGCTACTTCGACCACGGCGCCTTCGCGACGAGGCTGCGCCGCTTCGGCGTGCGAGCGCCGTACGTCGGGGAGAACATCGCGGCCGGCTCGAGGCCGCTGACCCCGGCCACGATCGTCCGCATGTGGATCGACAGCCCGCCGCATCGCGAGAACCTGCTCGACCGCAGCTTCCGGCGCGTCGGCGTCGGTGTGGCCGGCGGCTCGACCCGGCTCGTCACCGCCGACTTCTCGGGCCGCTAGAGCGGTCAGCCGTTGACGAGCAGCTGCCGGAGCTCGGCGAGACGCTCGCGCCGCCGTTGCTGGACGTCACCGCGTTCCATCCGCTCGAGGAGGTCGTCGATCAGGGGCGCAAGCTCCAGCGGGTCGAACGGCTTCGTCACGTAGTCGACGCCGCCGAGCTCGAGCCCCCGGGCCTGGTCGCGGAGCTCGGCCCGGGCGGTGAGGAAGACGACGGGGATCTTCGCCGTCTGCTCCTCCTCGAGCAGCTGCCCGAAGACCTCCCAACCGTCCATGCCGGGCATCATCACGTCGAGCAGAATCACGTCGGGCGTCTCGCGCCCGGCGATCTCGAGGCCTGTTACACCGTCGGGTGCCTCGTGGACGACCATCCCGGCCGCCTCGAGGTTCACGCGACAGAGGAGGCGGATCGGCCCCTCGTCGTCGATCACCAGCACGCGCGCCGCCATGCCGGTCCTATACCCCGCCCTCGCCCTGCTCAGTCGCCTCTGCGAGCGGTAGCTCGAACGCGAAACTCGATCCTCCGCCCTCGGCTGCGTCGAGCCAGATCCGCCCGCCCATGGCCAGAACGAGCCCGCGCGCGATAAAGAGCCCGAGGCCCGCGCCGCCGTAGCCGCCCGTGCTGTCCGCGCGGTGGAACTTCGAGAAGATGTGCTCGCGCTCGGATTCGGGGATGCCCTCTCCTTCGTCCACGACTCGGACCTCGACGCGACCCGCGCGGCGATGCGCCTCAACGGTGACCGTTCCCCCACCGGGCGAAAACTTGACCGCGTTGTCGAGCAGGTTCCTCAGAATCTGGCCGAGCTTCTCGCGGTCGGCCGAGGCGGCGAGTGACTCGTCGGGGAGATCGAGCACGAAGCGGTGTCCGTTGACGGCCGCGCTCTCCTGCACGCTCGCGACCGCGTCCGAGACGACCGCGCGCAGATCCGTCGGCGCGAGCTCGACCTGCATGTCCCCGGCCTCGAGCCGCGCGACGCTGAGCAGCGTGTCGACGATCGTCGTCAGCCGCTGAGCCTCGGAGGCGATGTACTCGAGGAACGTGCGACGTTCCTCGTCGTCGAACAGGACGTCACGCCTCAGGAGCGTCTCGGCGAACCCGTAGATCGACGTCAGCGGGGCGCGCAGCTGGTGGGAGACGGTCGAGACGAACGTCGACTTCATTTCCTCGACGGTTCGCTCCGACGAGACGTCGCGGAAGGCGAAGATGCGGCCGGAGACCGATCCGACGGGGTCGTGCATGACTGCTTCTGTGAGCGAGAGCCAGACCTCGTCGCCGCCGCGCTGGATCGACACGAGCCGCTCACCGACGGCCCCTTCGTCCCCCGACGCGAGCTCGCGCTGCAGCACTTCGACGGGTGTCCGGCCGAGCGCCGCCGCTCCTGGAACGCCGGTGATCGACTCCGCCGCCTCGTTCCAGAGCACGACCTTGCCCTCGCGGTCGATGGCGACGATTCCGTCGGCGATGTTGGACAGGATCGCGTAGCTGCGTTCCCGCTCGAGCGCGACCCGCTGGTAGAGCTCGGCGTTCGACAGCACTGCGGAGGCGTTCCCCGCGAGCGCCGTGAGCGCCTCGACCTCCTCCTCGCGCCAGACGCGCGGCCGCTGCGAGTAGACGGCGAGCGCCCCCTGGAGCCCTTGCTCCATGCCGACGAGCGGCACGCCCAGATACGCAGCGTGACCCGCGGCGAGGATCGGGTCGTCCTCGAGGAGCCGCTCGTCGCCCTCGATGTCGGCGTAGAGGACGGGCGAACGTGTCTGGACGACGTCGCCCCCCGGACGCGCGGTCGAAGGGGAACGTGACCCGGCCACCGGAGGCGCGGTTGCACCCCCGACCGCTGTCACGACGAGCTCGTCGCCCTCGATCAGCTGGATCGCGCACGCGTCGGCGCCGAGCAGCGCCGGAGCCTGGTCGGCGACCTCCTCGAGGATCGCTGCCGGCTCCAGCTCCGTCGCCAGGAGGCTGCCCATGCGCGCGAGCTGCTGCGAGAGTGCGCGCGCGGTCCGCTCGCCCTCGTACAGCTCGCTGCGCTCGAGGCCCGCGCGCGCTGCCCCGGCCAGCCGGCGACCGAGCTCGAGGTCGTCGTCCATGAACGTCCGCGGCTCCGCGAAGAAGACGACGACGAGCCCGCCTTTCTCGCGGCGCGGCGGATCGACCGGGATCGCAAGCAGCGACCTGACGCCCGCGAGCCGCCGCCAGTCCTCGCCGAAGCGATCGTCGTCGTCGAGCGACGAGGCCGACAGGAGGCGGCGCTCGCTCGCCGCGGTCACGAGCACGTCGGCCGACGCCGGAATCTCGTCCCGGAGCGTGGCCGCTAGCTCGTCCGGCACGCGGTACGAGGCTGCGAGCTCGAGCCCCCGCGCGCCCGGCATCAGAACCGCGGTGAACGACCCGCCGAGCGCCTCGTTGGCCGCGTGAGCGACCGCGTCGAGCGTCGCCGACTGCGAGAGGTGCTCGGACAGCGCCGAGGCAATCCCGTAGAAGCCGCGCTGGACTCGCGCCTGGCGGACGCTCTGCTCGAAGCTGGCCGCGTTGCGAACCGAGAGCGACGCGAGGCCGGCGAAGGCCTCGAGCAGGCTCTTCTCGAGGTCGCCGAAGCGCCGCTCCGGGTCGCGGGTCGCGACGCCGAGCACGCCTCGCCGCTCGCCTGACCAGGTCATCTGCGCCGAGATCGCGCTCCCGAAGCCTCGGTAGGCCGGATGCGGCACCGGGTCGGTGAACCGTGTGTCGACTGAGCGCTCGGCGAGGAACTCGAAGTTGACGAGCTTGGGGTCGAGCCCGTGGACGGCGGCACAGCGCAGGAGCGAGTTGTCGGCGTCGTAGAGGTAGCAGTCGGCCGCGTCCGCGTCGAGCAGCTTGGTCACCTCGTCGACGAGCCGCTGGAGGACGGTCTCGAGCCGGAGGTCGCTCGTCACCACCTGAGCCGCCTTGAGGAGAGCCGTCTGCTGGTCGAGGCGCTGCGAGTTCTCGTGGAGCAACTGCGCCGCGTGGATCGCGATGCCCAGCTCTCGCGCCACCGCCTCGGCGAGCGCGATCTCCGCGTCCGACCAGGCGCCGGGCTCGGGGCGGTGGAGACCGAAGATCCCGATCATGCGGTCGAACACGAGGACCGGCGTGACGAGAACGGCGCGGGTCTCGAAGCGAAGCAGGGTCTCGATCCCGCCCAGAGCCGGATCCGCGAGGGCCGGCTCTTGGCGGATGTCCCCGACAGCCACGGTTCGGCGCTCGCGGGCCGCCAGGTTCGAGGCGGCGAGATGGTCTGCGACGCTCGCGATGCGGTCGAATCCGGGCGCCGTCCACTCGGCGGCGATGGGCATCGGCTTGTTCGGCTCGCCGAGCCTGAGGAAGCAGCGACTGACGCCGGTCGCCGAGCCGGTCGCCTCGACTGCGACTCTGAGCACGGAATCGAGGTCGAGCTCCGAACGCACCTTTCGTCCGATCGACGCGACAAGGCGTTCCCGCTGGAGTGCGTCTGCCAGCGCGTCGGCCGAGCTCGCGCGATCGAGTGCGAGCGCGGCCTCGGCGGCGAGCGCTTGGAGCAGCGACAGCTCGTCTCCGGTGAAGACGCGTGGCGCTTTCGTCGTCGCGAGCACGAGCACCGCCGGCACGCGCTCCTCGGTGATGAGCGGGACGAAGACCGCGCTCTTCGCACCACTCCGATCGGCGAGGCGGCGGTTGACCTGCCGCGAGCCGGCCACGTCGTAGACGACGACCGGGCCACCCTCGAAGACCGCGCTCCCGATCCCCGACGGCTCCGTCTCGAAGTCGATCGAGACGTCCGACCACCAGTCGAGGTCTCCCTCCGCGCTGACTGCGAGCAGGCCCTGAGCGCGCTTGGCGTCCTCGCTGACGAGGGCGATAGCCGCTAGGTCGACGTCGAGGAGCGAGAAACACCTGTCGATGAGGACGCGGGCGACGGCGTCCTTGTCCTTCGCGCGGACGAGCGCGCTCGACAGGGAAGCGATCTCGGTCAGCTGGCCGGCGCCTGCGTCGGGCTCGGGCTCGCCTTCGGAAGCCGTGGCGGAGCCAGGCCCGTCGGTTCGACGGTTCCGGCGAAACAGCGTCATTGAGCCAAATGGGGGACCACTGGGCCGTATGGATGATAGGCCGAGGCTTCTCCCATGCCAAGCGAACGCGCCTGAATCGAGGAACCGCTATACGCCTTGAAAAGATGGGCCTTACGGCCTATTCACAAGTGCTCTGCGGCCCGTTACCGTCCAGCTACTGGGCGATGCGAACTGCGGTTGTGCGTACCTGGCCACGAAGACCGCGGTGAGCAATCTGGGAGGCCCGCCGCACTGACCCCCCGAGCGGCGGGCTTTCCGTTTCTGGATCCCTGACCGCTCGCCGCCCTCCGGCCAGCGGTCCGTATTCCGAATACTGCCCCGCCGGCCTACGGGCACCGAGCGACGGCTCAGGAACCCAGAAACAGCGCTTGAGCGAAGGCGAACTACACTGGCTGCGTGGTTCAGCGCGTTCTCCTGGCCTCTCCTCGCGGCTACTGCGCCGGCGTCGAACGCGCCGTCGACACCGTCGAGCGACTCCTCGATCTGCACGGGCCGCCCGTTTACGTGCGGAAGCAGATCGTCCACAACGCGCACGTCGTACGCGACCTCGAGGCTCGCGGCGCGATCTTCGTCGAGGACGAGCGCGAGGTGCCCCAGGGGATGACCGTGGTGCTCTCGGCGCACGGGGTCGCGCCCTCCGTGTACGCGAACGCGCGCGCCCGCGGGCTGAGCACGATCGACGCCACCTGTCCGCTCGTGACCAAGGTGCACGTCCAGGCCCGCCGGTATGCCGCCGACGGGTACACGGTCCTCCTCATCGGCCACGCGGGTCACGAGGAGGTTGTGGGGACGATGGGCGAGGCGCCCGAGTCGACGATCCTCGTGCAGTCGGTCGAGGACGCCGAGGGGCTCCACCTCCCGGCTGACGCGAGGGTCGCATACATCACGCAGACGACGCTCTCGGTCGACGAGACGGGCGAGATCATCACCGCGCTTCGCCGGCGCTTCCCGGAGATCCACGCGCCGAAGAAGGAAGACATCTGCTACGCGACCTCGAACCGACAGTGGGCGGTGAAGGACCTGCTCGGCGAGGTCGACCTGCTGCTCGTGATCGGTTCGCGGAACTCGTCCAACTCGAACCGGCTCGTCGAGGTCGCGCGCGCCCACGGAGTGCCGGCGCAGCTGATCGACGACGAGACCGACATCGACGAGTCGTGGCTCGACGGCGCGGAGACCGTCGGGCTCACTTCCGGCGCGTCGGCACCGGAGAAGCTCGTCGAGCGTGTGTGCGACTGGTTCCGGGCGCGCGGCGTTGAGGACATCTCGGCGCATCGGCTCATGGAGGAGGACGTCGAGTTCCGCCTCCCGGTCGAGCTCCGCCGCGAGCTCGCGCTCGCCGAGAGCCAGGGCTAGGGCAGGTTCTCGAGCGCCTTCTGGGCGCGCTGGCGGCTCAGGTTCCAGGTGCGCCAGTCGGACTTCGTTCGTTGCCGATACTCGAGCTCGAACGCGAGCTGCTCGCGAAGCCGCGGCTCGAGGGTCGGAAGCGCGTTGACGAGCTCCGGTGTCGCGTCGTCGCTCAGCTGCATCAGGTACGGCACGTCGAGGTTCGGGCGGTTCAGGTTCGTGCGCGCGATCAGCGCGTCGGGGTTGACGACGTTGATCGCGAAGATGGCCGCGAACCCGCTGACGAGCGCCCCGACCGCGAACAAGTCGCGCCTCCCGCGCAGGACGGTGAAGCCGGCCCAGACGAAGACGACTGCGAGCCAGAGCATGACGCCGGTCGCGTAGACGCGCAGCTCGGTGAGCCCGTACTCGCGCTGGTAGAGCCGCATCCGCTGCAGCGCAGAGGCCATGACGACGAACAGGAGCAGGATCAGCGCGCCGGCGAGGACCTGGAACAGGCGGTCGCGCCTGGCGGGATCTCGCCGCCGAGCCCAGTCCGCCAGCAGGAGCAACGGGAGCACGAGCGCCGCAACCGTCACGAGCTCGAAGAAGCCGTGCCGCGCGTACTCGGCATAAGTGAGATGCGTGCGTTCTTCGACGAGCGACGCCCCGCCGAACAGGTAGCGGAGCTGGACGAGCACGAATGCGAGAAACAGGAGGTCGAGGAGCGCGAGCACGACGGTCAGCTCCGTCGCGCCGAGCCGGAACCACGGCTCGACCGAAGCGTCGACCGGTTTCGGCTTGAACAGGTACTCGCGGATGAGGCCCGCGCTCACCCAGCCGAAGAGCGCCACGAGCGCGATGTGGAGCAGCAGGTTGGCCGGGTCGGGGACCGCGCTTCGCACGTAGTCCTGGAAGACCGAGTCGGCGGCGACGAAGAGGGCGCCGAAGAGGAAGACGAGCGGCGCAGCCAGCATGAGGCCTCGACCGACGGCGAGCGCCTGGCGTCCTTGCTGCCCGCGGGGCAGTTCGTTCCAGTCGATGTCTTCCTGCACGAGCGTCATCGCCTTCCCGCTCGCGGCCGCGCTCGCGTGGGCGAGGCCGACGATGTAGTCGGTGAGCCCCGCCTGCCGAACGGGCCGCGGCGTGCGGAGCGCTCCCAGCGACAGCGCGACGACGATCGCGAACAAGTCGAGCGCCACGAGCCAGGCGGAGTCGCGCCAGACAAGGAGCGCGGAGAAGAGCAGGAGCGTCGGGATCATCCAGAGGCGGGCCCCGGTCAGGCGGGTGCCGACGCGCTGTGCGAGCAGGAGGACGACGGCGCACAGCGCGGCGACCCAGAGGAACGCGTTCAGTCCGAGCGGTGTGACGCGCAGCAACTCGTCGCCGAGGAGCCCGAGAAAGACCGCTGACGCGAGGAGGGCGAGACCGAGCCGGGTCTGGCTGCTCATCGCCTTTATGAAAGCAGCACGTGTCGCTGGACGCGAGCTAGGTCAGTTCTTTGTAGCGGAAGCAGTCGACCGTGTGGTCGTTGACGAGGCCGCACGCTTGCATGAATGCGTAACAGACCGTCGGGCCGACGAAGCGAAAGCCGTGCTTCTTCAGGTCCTTGCTCATCGCCTTCGACTCGGCAGTCTCGGCAGGGATCTCGCCGAGCTTCCGCCAGCGGTTCACGAGCGGCTCACCGTCGACGAAGCTCCAGAGGTAGTCGGTGAGGCTGTCGAGCTCGAGGATCCGCTGTGCATTGTTGACGGTCGACTCGACCTTCAGCCGGTTGCGGACTATCTCGGGATCGGCCAGGAGTCGTTCGACGTCCTTGTCCGAGTAGCGAGCGACCTTGGCGGCGTCGAAGTTCGCGAACGCCTTTCGGTAGCCCTCGCGCTTGCGCAAGATCGTCGACCAGGAGAGCCCCGCCTGCGCGCCCTCGAGCGTAAGCATCTCGAACAGGTGACGATCGTCGCGCGAGGGCACGCCCCACTCCTCGTCGTGGTACGCCACGTACCCGGGGTCCGCCTCAGGAACCCATCCGCAGCGCTTCATCCGGGGTCAGACCCCTTTACAACTGGCGGCTTCGGGGACATGTCGTCGACGAACGACTTTAACCGCTCGAGCGCTCGAGCTCGGTTCCTCCCGAAGTACGTCAAGAGCCACTCGTCCGCAAGGCAGTGAGGCCGCCGTTGATCTCGGACGATCGCGGCGTAGCTGCTCCAAGGCCAGCCGGCCGCATCTCGACACGCACCGGCGCGAACAGGGTTCAGCGCGAGGTAGCGGATCAGCTCCAGCGCTTGAGCGTCAGATTCGACCAGCACCGACTGGTAGCGCCGCTCGAAGCGATGCCCCGTCTCGCCGTGACGCCGGTTGAAATGTTGCGCATAGCAGGCGTTCAGTCGTTGCATGCCCCGCGCGAGGTCCGGATTCGGCGTCCTCACGAGTAGGTGATAGTGCGTCGTCATCAGAACAAACGAGTGGCACGACCAGTCGTATCTGGCGACGACGTCGTCCAGGAGCTTCAGGAACTGACGTCGATCCTTGTCGTCGCGGAAGATCGCTTGACGAGCGACGCCTCGAGAGGTGACGTGGTACGCGGCGCCGGCCGCCTGGAGACGAGGTGGACGCGGCATGCAGCGAAGGTAGTTCGGACGCCGCAGCGCGACGCCGCGTGCGCGGCTTTTGCGACGAAGTCGTGACGTTTTCGAGGCGGGGTCTGACCCCGGGGGTTAGGCCTTGGCGATTTGTGGCTCCGCGCTGCCGCCGTCTGCGCGGATCTCGACGGCCAGCACTTCGTCTTTGATCCAGTCCGAGTGGGCGAGGAGGTCCGACGCGGATTGCGGGAGCGTGACCACGATCCGGTCGGTCAGCTCGAGGCCTGCGTCCTTACGCTTCGCGTTCAGCTCGTGGATCAGGTCGAGTACGCGCTTCTCGACTTCGAGCTCCGGGTCGAGTGCGGTGTCCAACGCAACGGTGATCCGGTCGGCGTGCGCGACGGCCCAGCCCTCCTTGCCGACCCGCTCGACGAGGACCTCGTTCGCCGAGAGGTCGTGACCGCCGACCCTGAAACCACCGTTCACCTCTTCGAACTCGCCGGCCTCGAGCGCCGCACGCACCGCGCCGAGCTCCTTGCCGAGCTTGGGCCCGAGCACCGGCAGGTTCGGCTTCACGCGGAGCTCGGTCGCCTCGACGTCGCCGAACTCGACCTCCTTGACGCGCAGCTCCTCGCGAATCTCCTCCGCATGTTGCTCGGCCAGCGGCGCGCCCTGCACGACGAGCCTGCGCAGCGGCTGACGCAACGGAAGCTGCGAGCCAGCACGCGCCTGGCGGCCGAGATCGACGACCCGCCGCGTCTCGGCGACCTCAGCGAGCAGCTCGTCGTCGCGCTCACCCACCTCGGGCCAGCGCGTGAGAAAGATCGACTCAGGCTGGTCTTCGGCCCGCAGGACACGCCACAAGTGCTCGGCGAGAAACGGCATCACCGGCGCGATCACGACGAGCGAGCGCAGAAGCGCCGTCCGCAGCGTCTCCAAGGCAGCAGCGTCGCCGTCCCAGAACCGCCGCCGCGACCGGCGGATGTACCAGTTCGAGAGGTCGTCGACGAACGACTCGAACGAGGCGATCACGTCCGGCGTCCAGAAACGCTCGTACGCAACCGTCGTCTCGGCGACGAGCTGCTCGACGCGCGAGAGCAGCCACCGGTCGAGCGGCTCGAGCCTGCCCGCTTGGCCGCCCGGCGAGACGTTCGCATAGTCGACGAAGAACCTGACCGAGTTCCAGAGCGTGAGCAGCCGTCGCTTGATCTCGTGCGCCGGCCCGTAGCCGAAGTTCAGGTTCTGACTCGGAACCTGCTCCGAGTACATCCAGCGCATGACGTCCGCGCCCATACGCTCGATCGCCTCGTTCGCCTCGATCGCGTTCCCGGTCGACTTGTGCATCTCGCGCCCCGTCTCGTCGCGGACGCGCTCGTACGCGAGCACCCTCTCGTACGGCGCCCGGCCCTCGAGCGTCACGGACATGAAGAGCATCGAGTAGAACCAGAGGCGGATCTGCTCCCGGCTCTCGGAGATCCAATCCGCGGGGAACCACTGCTCCCAGTAGGACTGATCGGGCAGGTCCGCTCCGGACAGGCCCTGGGAAGCCCCCGTCGCGTAGCCGTGCTCGACCCACTCAGGGTTCTCCCAGCCGAGCGTCGAGAACGGGACGATGCCGGCGTCGAGCCAGGCATCGCCGACCTCGGGGATGCGCCGAATCTCGTTCCCGCACCCTTCGCACGTGATGGGAACATTGTCGATCCAAGGCCGATGGAGCTCCTGCAGCTGGTCGAGCCCTGACATGGCACGTTGTTCGAGCTCCGCCCGCGAGCCGACCACGTTCAAGAGGCCGCAATCGTCGCACGGGTAGAACGGGAGCGGGAGCCCGAAGTAGCGCTTCCGCGAGATGTTCCAGTCGCCCATGTTGCGCAGCCAGTCGTCCATCCGCTTGGAGTAGAAGGACGGCGTCCACTCCACCGTCGCGTTCGCGTCGAGCAGCTCCTGGCGAGCCGGCTCGGACGAGATGAACCAGTCGTCGACGACGCGGAAGAGGAGCGGCGTCTTGCAGCGCCAGCAGATGGGATAACGGTGCGTGATCCTGCCCGCCTCGACGAGCAGCTCTCGCTCGCGCAAGTCCTCGATCACCACGTCTTCGACCTCGCCCGTCGAGAGCCCCTCGAGCAGGCCGAAGCCGGGCAGCATCCGACCCGATTCGTCGATCGGCACGATCACGGGCAGGTCGTAGATCCGACCGAGCTCAAAGTCCTCGGTTCCGGCTCCCGGCGCGATATGGACGATCCCCGTCCCCTCGGTGAGCGACACGTCGTCCCAGGGAATGACGCGGTGCTCCTTGACAGCCGCGGGCAGGTCATCGAACACGCCCGTGTAATGGAGCCCGACGAGCTCCTCGCCGCGAGCCACGTGCTCATACTCCTCGCCGCTCACGGCGAGGCGCCACAGGCCGTCACGGAGCCCGTACTCCGCATCGGGCTTGACTGCGGCGGCGACGTTCGCGGGCAGCGTCCAGGGTGTCGTCGTCCAGACGACGAGGGACTCCCCCTCGCGCTCCAGGAGCGGGAAGCGGACGTAGAGCGACGGATGCTCGAGCTCCTGGTAGTTCTCCTCGCCGGCCTGCTCGTGCTGGGAGAGCGAGGTTCCACAGCGTGGGCACCACTGCGTCGAGCGATGCCCCTTGTACAGCCACCCGCGCTCGTGGACGGTCTTCAGGAACCGCCAGATGTACTCGATGTTCGTGTCGGAGAACGTGTAGTAGTCGTTGTCCCAGTCCATCCAGCGGCCGAGCCGCCGGTCCTGGTCGGTGATCACCTCCGCGAACTCGGCGACGCGCTCCTTGCAGCGGGCGGCGAACTCGGCGAGGCCGTATTCCTCGATGTCGCGCTTCGAGTTCAGACCGAGCGACTTCTCGACTTCGACCTCGACCCACAGCCCCTGGCAGTCGAAGCCGTTCTGGTAGCGCTGGTCGAACCCGCGGAGCGCCTTGTAGCGCTGGAAGACGTCCTTCAGCGTGCGGCCCCACGCATGGTGGACGCCCATCGGGTTGTTCGCGGTGATCGGGCCGTCGATGAAGCTCCAGCGCTCGCGGCCCCGGTTCTGCTCGCGAAGCTCGTCGAAGACGCACTCGTCGTCCCACCAGGCGAGAATCTCGCGCTCGAGCGCGGCATGATCGGGTACGCCTGGAAGGGACTTGAACGTCTGGGCCATGGTGTTCGATTCTACGGTCGCTCGGGAACAGCAAACGGAGCGCTACCGTTGAGATAGACGAAACCCAATTTAGGAAAGGAACCCTGGAATGGCAGAAGCGGTGACCGAATCGACCTTCGAGCATGAAGTGCTCCAAGCAGACAAGCCCGTCCTCGTCGACTTCTGGGCGGAATGGTGCGGGCCTTGCCACGCGGTCGCCCCGATTCTCGACCGGATCGTCGAAGAGCGGCACGGCGAGATCAAGCTCGTCAAGGTCAACATCGACGAGGAGCCCGAGATCGCCGAGCGTTACGGGATCGCCTCGATCCCGACGATGGTGCTCTTCAAGGACGGCGAGCCCGCCGCAGCCGCGATCGGCGCGCAACCGAAGATGGCCCTCGAGACACAGCTGGGCCTGTCGCCGGCCGAGACGAACGGCACTTCCGGCTAGGCCTCGGCCTCTTCTTTCTCCGGCTTCGGTAGCGGAGACACGGCCCGGCTCGTGGGCTCGTCCACGAGCTTCAGCACGCGCATGCCGTGCGTGAAGACGATCGCGCCGCCGAGCCAGCCCCCGGCCGCGAGCAAGACGTAGCCGACGAGCGTCAAGACAAGCGATCCACCGCCGACCGAGCCGTCGGTGTAGTCGCCGTGCCCGGCTCCGGCGGTGATCGCGAACATCACCGTCGCCGCCAGCATCACGCTCAGGTGGATCGTGGCGGTGCGCCAGAGCGGCGTCCCGCCCTCGATGTAGAGCCAGTCGGCAAATCCGGTGATCGCTGTCGGAATCGTGAAGACGAGGCCGGCGACGACCGCGAGCCACCAGGCGGTCGTCGTGTTGTGCTCGCTGACGCCGAACGCCGACAACACCGCCATCGCCGTCGCGAAGGTGTAGGCGCCGATCGTCGCCCCGGTCAGCGGCGGGTGGGACGGGTGCCCCGGAAGGCCCCGCAGCGGATTCATCGGCTACCTCCTGGCGTCGACTCCGTCCAGCAACGTCCAGTTACCCCTGAGCGCCGCTTCGGCAACCTCGACCAGGCGGTCGGCGTCTGCGTCGTCGCTATTCTCCAACTCCCGACGCGACTCGGCGGCGTGCTCATGGTCGCGCTCGGAGTGCAGCGCGAAGTACGCGGCGCCCGGCTCGTCGGTTGCGACGCCGTAGTGCTCGGCGAGCCCTTCGACCTTGACCTGTGAGACCGCGGGCTGTCCGGCTTCGATCGCGTACATGACCGCCAGTGCTTCGCGCCGGTTCTCGGGAGCGGTCCAGGCGCTCACGCACTCGGCCGTCTCGACACCCGGCTCAGTATCGGTCCTGGCCCCGAAGGCGGCGACGAACTCGTCCCACAGCCAGACGTGCTCCGCCTCCTCGCGCGCGTGCTCCTCGTTTCCGGTCTTCCCGGCGGTGTCCGCGAGCGCGACGACGGCGTGCCGGTATTCGCCTGCGTAATGCGCCAGCTCGTCGCGGGTCAGCTCACCGCAGCTCCAGCGCTTGTAGAAAGGATGCTCGAGCACGTTCCAGCGCTCGCGGGCGGCGTCGATCCTCTCGATGAGTTTCACAAAGGCTCCTTTCCGGGGATTGAGGTCGATGCTAACGCGGCCAGCACCTGACGCGTGTGCGGGAAGGCCAAATCGCCGTCCAAGACCTCGCCCGGGACGAACCAGCGGAGCTCGGCGACGTCGTCGTCCGGCTCGGGCACGCCCTCGACGATGCGGGCCGTCCAGTAGAAGTTGAGCGTGACCGCGGCCGAGCCGTCCCCGCCGTAGCGGTCGATCCAGACCCCGAGGAGCTCGAGCGGCTCGATCTCGACGCCCGCCTCCTCCCGCAGCTCACGGCGCACACAGTCTTGCGGATGCTCCTCCTCATCGAGGAAGCCGCCCGGAAAATCCCACTTGCCGGCGAAGGGATCGATCCCGCGCCGGGCGAGCAGAATGCGCCCCTCATCGTCGAGGCACACTGCGCTCGCGGTCGGCTTCGAGCTGGCGTAAACGCGAAAGCCGCACTCGCTGCACTCCGCCATCCCGTCGCCGGGCTCGACCCCGGCTCCGCAGCGCGGGCAGTGCTTCCACTGATCGAGCTCGCCCACGTTCGCAACAATAGGCCTCGTGCCACGCTTTGCCACAGCAACCGTGACCGAGCTCGCGCGCATCGGGCTCTTCCAGGAGCTCCCCGGCGAGGTGCTGACGAAGCTCGCCCACAACATGCGCCGCGCCGACGTTGCGCCCGGCGACCCGATCGTCCTCGAAGGCGACGAGGGCGACCACTTCTACGTGATCCTGCGAGGGCTCGTCGCGGTCAGCAACCAGGGCGGGCTCGGCCCGCGACGGATGCTCCGGCCGGGCGACTACTTCGGCGAGGTCGCGCTGACGATGCACGTTCCGCGCACCGCCTCCGTGACCGCACTCGTTCCGACGACTCTGGCAAGCTGCGACAAGGAAACCTTCGACGAGTATGTCCGCCCGCTGTTCGCCGATGACGACCTAGCACCGTCCGGGGGTTCAGCCAAGGACGTGTAGCGCCGATGGCGAAGGCGGGATCGCCCAGTGTCTCGCGCACCCAGAATTTCCGTCTACCGAGGCCACTTCGGCCCTGAGCAGGCCGAGCGGCTGCTGTGGCGTGCCGGTTTCGGACCACGCCCCGGTGAGGAGAACCGGCTCGCGAAGAAAGGCCTGCATGACGCCGTCCACTCGCTGACCCATCCGAAGCGCGACCGGCTGATCGGCCCCAAGCCAGTCGACGACGACGGCCATCCGATCGCGCCGATCGATGCGTGGGGACACGACCACCTGTGGTGGCTCGATCGGATGGTGCGCTCGAACCGTCCGCTCGTCGAGCGGATGACGCTCGTCTGGCACGACTGGTTCGCCACCTCGAACGCAGGCGTCGGCTCACAGCGGCTGATGCTCCAGCAGAACGGCCTGCTCCGCAGCCACTGCCTCGGGTCGTTCTACCGACTGCTGCTCACGGTCACGAAGGACCCGGCGATGCTGCTCTGGCTGAACGGCACCGACAACGACAAGGACGCGCCGAACGAGAACTACGGGCGCGAGATGATGGAGCTCTTCACGCTCGGCGCGAGCCGCGGGTACTCGGAGCGCGACGTCCGCGAGCAGGCGAGGGCGCTGACCGGCTGGCGGAACGACTGGGACGACGACAAGGGCCCGGTCAACTTCCGCTTCGACTCGAAGCGCCACGACACGGGCACGAAGAACATCTTCGGCAAGCGGGGCCACTTCGACTGGCAGGACTCGTGCCGGCTCGCGGTACACCATCCGAAGCACGCCTCGTTCTTCGTCTCGAAGCTCTGGAGCTACTTCGTCCCGACCGATCCGCCGGCAGCGACTCGCAGCGCACTCGAGAAGCTCTACGTCCGGAACCACTACGCGATCCGGCCGGTCGTCGAGGCGATCCTCAAGCACCCGCTGCTCTACAACGGCCCGCGGATGGTCAAGCCGCCCGTCGTCTACCTCGCCGGAATGCTGCGGGCGCGTCGGCGGGGGATCGACACCGATGCCTGGACGTGGCTCTCGAGCCAAGCCGGCCAGCAACTCTTCTACCCCCCGAACGTCGCGGGCTGGGACGACGCGCGCTGGCTCGACACGGCGTCCTTCCTCGCCCGCTGGAATCTCGCCGGCCGCGTGCTGCGCCCCTCCGTGCTCAAGGGCGACGACAAGGCGCCGCTCAACGCGGAGAAGCTGCTCGACCGCGCACTCGCGTTCTGGGGCCAGCCGCGCCTCACCCCGCCGACGAAGCGCGCGCTGAAGTCGTTCGCCCATCACGCGATCACCGACGCGGACCGGAAGTGGAAGAAGGAGCAGTACCCGCCGCTGATCGAGAACGCGCTGCGCCACTTGATTGCTGTCTCCCCTGACCAGCAGACCAGCTGATGCCACACCACGACTGCACCGAGCATTCACGTTCCGCGCTCCTGCGCAAGGCCGTCGCCCAGGCCGGCGCAGGGCTGCCCGACATCGAGACGGGGATGCCCCTGCCCGCCGGCACTGGGCTCGACCGCCGCAGCTTCATCGCGCGCTCGGTCGGGCTCGCGATCGCCGTCTACGGCGCGGCTGCGCTCACGCCTCGCGCGCTCGACCACGGCATCGCGCAGGCGCTCGCGGCAGGCCCGTCGGACACCGTCCTCGTCACGGTCTTCCTCGACGGAGGCATCGACTCGCTGTCGGTTCTCTTCCCTCACGGGGATCCCGATTACCGCCGGCTGAGGCCGAAGCTCGCGCTGCCAGACTCGGGGCTCGTGTTCCCGGAGGACCCGCGTCTCCGCTGGCACCCCTCCGCGGCCGCCTTCCACACGCTGCACGCCGAGGGCAAGCTGGCCGTGCTCCCGGCCGTCGGCTACACGAACGCGGACCAGTCGCACTTCACGTCGCGCCACTACTGGGAGGTCGGCAACACCGACCCGCGACTTCAGACCGGCTGGCTCGGCCGCTATCTCGACCACGTCGGCAAGGCCGACAACCCGCTCCAGGGCGTGAGCCTCGACGGCGAGCTGTCGCCCTCGCTCGCCACCGCGAAGAAGCCGGTCGCGGCGTTGCGCGGCGCGGGCGACTACTCGTTTTGGGCGCCGGGCGTCTGGGGCCAGGTCGAGGACCGCATGCTGGCCGCGGTCGGCTCGCTCGGCGCGTCGCGCGGGCACGACAAGGCTCTGGCGGGAGCGCGGGAGATCACCTTTCAGTCGCACCGGCTTCGCCAGCAGCTCGCGCCCTTCAATGGCGGCTTCCAGCCTCCGGTTCCGTACCCCAAGTCGAACAGCGGCTTCCCGGATCAGATGTCCGGCCTCGCCGGGATGCTCGGAGCAGGCTTGCCGCTGCATTGCGTCGCGCTCAGCGCGAACGGCGGATACGACACGCACTCGGACCAGGCTGAGGACCTCTCCGACAACCTCGAGCTCGCGAGCAAGACGCTGTACGCGTTCCAACGCGACCTCGAAGCGCGCGGGCTCGCGAACCGCGTCCTGACCCTCGTCTGGTCGGAGTTCGGGCGGCGCGCCGAGGAGAACGGCTCCGATGGCACCGACCACGGCGCCGCCGGGATCGGCTTGCTCATGGGCTCGCGCGTCCGCGGGTCGATGATCGGCGAGTTCCCGGGCCTACGAGGCGGCCTCGACGACGACGGCAACCTCAAGGCGACGGTCGACTACCGGACGATCTATAGCTCGGTGCTCGAGCAGTGGCTGTCGACGGACGCTGCGGCGGTCATCCCGCACGCGAAGTCGTTCGGGCGGGTGCCGCTCCTGCGATGAAGCGGCGGGGGCTTCTGGTCGTCCTCGTCGCGTTTGCAGGCGCGCTTCCCGCGCAGGCCGCCGCGCCGCTGGGCCGAGTGCAGGTCGTCGCCGTCGAGTTCCACTACCGGCTGTCGCGAGTGCGGGTCCCCGCCGGCCCGGTCCGGATCGAGCTCGCCAACTTCGGCCAGGACGAGCACAACCTGACGCTCCGGAAGGTCGGCACGACGAAGGTCATGACCATGCCGGGCGCGCTCCCCGGCACGCGCGAGACCGCCACGCTCCGCCTCAAGCCTGGGCTCTACGTGCTCAAGTGCACGATGGCCGACCACGCGCTGCTCGGGATGAAGGCCCGCCTGCGCGTGCGCCCTCGCCGCTAGAGCTACGAGGGCTTGACCTCGATCTCGCCGCGACGCGCGATCGGGCGCCAGTGCAGCCGGCTGCCCTGGATCGCGGTCAGCACGGACTCGACGACGACGAGGTACATCAGCTGCCGGTACACGAACTGCTGGAGCGGCATCGCCCAGAGGACGCGCGGCGACTCGCGGTCGAGCCGGAACGCGTACCAGCCGAGCAGCAGCTGAAGGCTCGTGAAGACGCACCAGAAGCCTAGGATCGCCCACGGGTCGAGGAAGACGATGCCGTAGATCGAGAAAAGGTCGATCAGCGGAGCGAACAGCGGGAGCGCAATCTGGAAGAGGACGAGGTACGGAAGCCCCCGCCGGCCGATCGCCCGCTCTCCGGGACGCCAGAGCGCGGCGCGGTGCTTCCACACGGACTGCAGCGTCCCGTAGCACCAGCGGTAGCGCTGGCGCCAGAGCCCGCGCAGCGTCGCCGGCGCCTCCGTCCAGGCGCGCGCGTTCTCCTCGTAGACGACGCGCCAGCCCGCACGGCCGACGGCGAGGGTGAGGTCGGTGTCTTCCGCGAGCGTCGCCCCGGAGACGCCTCCCGCGTCGGCCAGGGCCTCGCGCCTGAACGCTCCGATCGCGCCGGGAACGGTCGGCATGCAGCCCAGGACGTCGTAGAGCCGGCGGTCGAGGTTGAAGCCCATCACGTACTCGATGTGCTGCCAACGCCCGAGGAGCCTGCGGCGGTTTCCGACCTTGGTGTTGCCGGAGACCGCGCCGACCTCCGCCGAGCGGAACGACTGCACGAGGTGCGCGAGCGTGCGCGGCTCGAAGACGGTGTCCGCGTCGACCATGACGACGATGTCGTGGCGCGCCTCGGCGAGGCCGTGGTTGAGGGCTGCGGGCTTGCCCGAGTTCTGTTGGCTGAGGACTCTCACGTCCGGCAGAGCGAGCCCGGCGACGAGATCCCCGGTGCCGTCGGTCGACCCGTCGTCGACCACGATCACCTCGAGCTCGGGGTAGTCGCTGGCCGCCAGTGACCGGACGGAGCGCTCGATACCGACGACCTCGTTGAAGGCGGGGACGATCACCGAGACAGGCGGAGTGAAGTCGTCCTCGTACTCCCGGCTGCGCACGGTTCTCGCGTGGCGCCTGGCGAAGACGAGCAGGAGGAAGACGCGAGCCACGAAGAGCAAGGCGACGACGACGAGGAGCCATGCGAGGATCGTCGTCGTCCAGCGCGCAACCGCCAGCGTGGCGATCAGGACGCGCCCTCGCGCCCGGCCCCAGCGGTCGACGGGGACCTCTGCCTGCGCTCGCGACAGGCCGGCGAGCTGCGAGACGGTCACGAACTGGAAGCCGCGTGCACGAAGCGCGGGCACGAGGCGCCCGACCGCGCGAACGGTTTGCGAGCGGTCGCCGCCTCCGTCGTGGAGCAGGACGATGCCGCCTCGATTGCCCTGCGGCGTCGCCGACGCGACGATCGAGTCGACCCCCGGTCGGCGCCAGTCCTCCCCGTCGAGGTCGGTGAGCACGATGTCGTAGCCCTGGCGCGTGAGCCGCTCGAAGGCTCGAGCCTGGCTCGCGTTGACCCCTCCCGGAACGGACGAGTAGGGCGGCCTGAGCAGGCGCGGGCGAATCCCGACGGTGCCGGCGAGTGCGTTGTCCGTGAGCCCGACCTGGAGGCGCTGCTCCCAGCCGGGAAGCGACGAGACGTCTGCGTGCGTGAACGTGTGGTTGCCGAGCTCGAATCCTTCGCGGTGCAGGTCGCGGACGATGTCGGGGTGACGAACGACTTCGCTGCCGACCACGAAGAAGGTGGCCCGGACGCGGAGGCGGCGGAGCTCCTCGGCGATCCGGGGAGTCCAGAGCGGATCGGGCCCGTCGTCGAACGTGAGGGCGATTCGCTTTCCGGGAGCGACGTCTCTGGACTGGAGCCCGCCGGGGCCCCACGCGAGAATCGGCCCGTCGCCCGCAAGCGGGCCGCCTGCGCCGGGAACCGGCGTCGCGCTACGACCGGTCGTCCTCGTCGAGATGCCCTGGACTGCGAGCAGCGTGAGCAGCGTCGCGAGGAGCAGGCCCAGGACGACCCAGCGGGTGACGGCCCGCGGCGATCCGCTCAAGTCAGCCCTTCTTCGGCGGCGGTGGAGGCGGGGGCGGTGGCGCTGCGGCCTTTTTCAACTGTCCGGGCGAAACGGCAGGTGGCGGGGTTGGCAACGGCTTCTGCCGGCCGACCCGGCGACCGCGGCTCGTGGCCGGCGGTGGCGGCGGAGCGGCCTTCCGGACCTGGCCCCGCGGAGCTGGATAGCCCTTGCGCGACCAGCCGCGGGTCCGCTGGGATGGATTGACGGGAGCCTGGGCGTTGGGCGCCGCCGGAGGTGTCGCGGCCGGCCGGCGGGAACGCTTCCTCAGTGTCGCCCGCTGCTTGGCGACGACGGCCGCGGTCCGGTGAGCGGTCGAGGTCCCCGCCTGGCGTCGAGCAGCACGGACGTCGGCCGCGAGCAATCGTGACGCAGGCGGATCGGCCGTGTGCCGAGCAGCAGCCACAACGGGGCGCGCGTGACTGCGCTCGCCTTTCACGAGCGCCACGCCTGGCAAGCTGCCGATGCCGAGCATCCCGACGGCGAGGCCGACGATCCAGAGGATCGCGAGGACGCCAACGACGACGACCGCGTTCCTCAGCCGGCGGGCACG
Source organism: uncultured Actinomycetes bacterium (assembly GCA_963794605.1). GTDB lineage: Bacteria > Actinomycetota > Thermoleophilia > Gaiellales > Gaiellaceae > VAXT01. The sequence continues at coordinate 1,256,021 of CAWCEN010000002.1, read as the reverse complement.
TCGCCCGTCGCGCGCTACGAAGACCGCCTCGTCGGCGGGCGCAGTCGAATGCTCACGCTTGGTTTCGAGTGCCGGCATGGGGCCTGATCGAGAGGATCATGCCCGCTATCCAGCCCGAAAATGCGCCCGCTTCACACGATTTTGCAGGTTCTTTACGTTTGCTCCCGCACGACTGCGTCGCTGAGCGCGGGCCACGCCTCCTTCGCCCAGTCGTCGAAGTCGAGGTCTGTGAGAAGCGCGAGTGCGAGGCCGAGCTCCGGATCGACCCAGAACAGCGTCCCGCTTCCGCCCCAGTGGCCGTACGTACGCGGCGAGGTGAGGGTTCCGGTGAAGTGCGGCTGCTTGCCGTCCTTGAGCTCGAACCCGAGGCCCCAGTCGTTCGGGTCGAAGCGGCCGAGTCCGGGGATCACGCCCCCGAGTCCTGGGAACTGGACGCGCGTCGCCTCGGCGAGCGTCTCGGGCGCGACGAGCGTCGGCTCCATCAGCTCGCGCGTCACCTTGACGAGGTCGTCGAGCGAGCCGTAGAGGCCGCCTGCCGGTGTGCCGCGGTGCACGGCGTCCATCTGCAGCGGGCTCAGCACCGACTTCTGGAGGTACTCCTCGAACGGCATCTCCGCATTGACCGCGATCCGCTCGGCGAGCGCCTCGAACCCCGGGTTCGAGTAGATCCGCCGCGTCCCGGGCTTCGCGATCGGCGGGCCCTGCTCGAACGGGAGGCCGGACGCGTGCGCGAGCAGGTGCCTGATCGTCGAGCCGGGCGGCCCCGCGGGCTCGTCGAGGTCGATCGTCCCTTCTTCCGCGGCCACGAGCGCGGCGAGCGCGACGACCGGCTTCGAGACGGAAGCCCAGCGGAAGACGCGCGAGGAGTCCCCGCGGCGGCCCAGCTCACCCTCGCCGGAGAGCGCCGCCACGGCCACGTTCTCGGCCGGCCACGAGTCGGTGAGTTGAAGCGCTTCCAGGGCGTCTCGATACTACGGGCGTGAAGCAGATCTATCCCTCGAGCATCACGGCCGGCGGGTTCGCCGAAGGTGGAAGCGTCCTCGACCACAGCTTTGGGAAGACGAAGCCGTACACGCTCGGCGTCGAGGAGGAGTACATGCTCCTCGACCAGGACAGCTTCGACCTCGTCCAGCACATCGACACGTTCCTCGCTGCCGTCGCCGGGCACGAGCTCGAGGCGCAGATGAAGGAGGAGCTGATGCAGTCGGTGCTCGAGATCGCGACCCCCGTCTGCGACACGCCCGCCGAGGTCGACCGGGAGCTGCGGAAGCTCCGGGAGTATGTGACTTCGGTCGCCACGCAGAAGTCGCTGCGCGTCGGGTCCGCGGGCACGCACCCGTTCAGCCTCTTCGAGGCGCAGCGGATCACGGCCCGCGACCGGTACCGCGCGCTCGTCGACCAGATGCAGTACGTGGCCCGGCGCGAGCTGATCTTCGGGTTGCACATCCACGTGGCGGTCGACGATGCCGAGAAGGCGATCCAGGTCGTGAACGGGCTCCTCGTCGAGCTGCCCCTGCTGCTTGCGCTGTCCGCAAGCTCGCCGTTCTGGCGCGGCGAGGCAACGGGGCTTGCGTCGACCCGGCAGCTCGTGTTCGCGGCCTTCCCGCGCTCGGGGCCGCCGCCGAGGTTCCGCGACTACGCGGACTACGCGGAGGTCGTCGGCCAGCTCGAGAAGACGGGCTGCATCGCGGATTACACGCACATCTGGTGGGACATCCGGCCGCATCCCCGGTTGGGTACCGTCGAGGTCCGGGTCTGCGACTCGGTGTCCCGGGTCGAGCACGCCGTGGCGCTGGCCGCGTACTGCCAGGCGCTTGTGAAGATGTACTGCGAGCGCTTCGACCGAGGCGAGGAGATCCGCTCCTACCACCGGATCCTGACGAGCGAGAACAAGTGGCTCGCCGCGCGCTACGGGCTCGAGGCGCCGCTCATGGATCTCGTGACCGAGGCGCGGAACCGGGTTCCCGTCGCGCAACTGATCCGGCGACGGCTGAAAGAGCTCGCACCCCACGCGAAGGAGCTCGGCTCCGAGAGCGCGCTCGACGGGATCCGCGAGATCCTGTCCGGGGGAAACGGCGCCGACCGCCAGCTGCGCGTCTACAACGCGAATCGCGACCTGACGGAGGTCGTCCGCGAGATCGCGGACGCGACCGAGGCTGCTGCCGTTACGGCCTAGAGGCGCTTCCCAGTCGCTGCGTCGAGGAAGACGGGTGACCCTCGCCGTTGGAGGACGAGCAGGCGGCGCCCGTCCGGCCGGAAGCCGAGGCCCGTAACTGGGGTGTTGAAGCTCGCCTTCGCTCGGACGACGCCGAACGCGGTGTCGTAGAGCCAGACGAAGTTCCCGGCACTGAACGCGAGCATTCGACCGTTCAGGGTCACCGCCGAGCTCGACCCGACGAGCATGTTGACCTCGTACTTCGACGGGCTCCGGAAACGAGTGACGCGACTCACGTCAAGCTTCGCCAGATCGACCGTTGCGACCCGTCCGGTGTAACCACCGGCGATGTAGAGCTTGCTCTCGTCGGGGGAGAGTGCGAGGGCCCCGGCCGTGGTGAAGTCTTCGAGAAGCGGCAAGTCGATGCAGTGCGCTCTGCCGGTGCGCAGGTCGAGCGCATGGATGAAGGTGTGCCGGTCAGACTTCACGTAAAGCGTCAGCAGCCAGTGCCCGCCCCGCGTCGCTACCGCAGTCGTCGCCTGGCCGGTCATCTTCTCCTCGGGATCGTCGAGACGGGTAGGCGTCAGCTTCCCTGTATCGAGGTCGAGTTGGCGCAGGTCGTAGCCGTTGCGCCGCCAATGGACCAGGAAAACCCTGCGCCCATCTGGCGAGAGCGCCTCGACTTCGTATGTGCCACGTAGCGCGCTTCGTGACCTTCCGGCCCGAAGTGCGATCCCGCGGCGCCAATAATGGGCCAGCACAGAATGACGGCCGTCCGCGGACAGCGCTGCGACAACCCAATGGTCGGAGAGCGACCAGCCGCGGACGAGCCTCCCGGAGATCGCGTTGTAGCGCACGATCGTCGTCCGCTTCGCCTTCGCAGCAGCAGCCGCGAGGAACGTTCGGCCGTCGGACGAGAGGACTCCATCAGGCAGGCCGAAGCGCTTCTTGCCCGTGCGCACGTCGAACGCCTGGAGCGGGCCCGGTTGGCCGGAAGGGCGCACGAGGACGACGTCGGATCCGGGAGCGGTGAAGGACGTCGAGCCGCACGTCGAGGGCGGGCACCCGTCGGCGAACGCGGCGGAAGGAGCTGGGATGACGACGAGGAGAAGCAGTGGGAGTAGGCGTCTCATGCTCTCTATACGCCCGTCGCGACCGCGAAGGTCCCGGACCTCTCGACGGCCGGTCTGCGTATGGACCTCGTGCCCGATGACACTCGTATAGTCAGCGCGCCATGGTGGCCCCCGGCCGGCAGGAGCGCTCCTGGATTCGGGGCGCCCGAGCAGGATCTGTCTCGGACCTCGAGGCGCTGTTCCGCGAGCACTGGCCCCGGGCGCACCGGGCCGCCTATCTCGTCGTCCAGGACGCGGCCGCCGCGGAGGACATCGCTCAGGAGGCGTTCCTGTCCGCACTGCGCAATCTCGACCGTTTCGACCGGCGCCGTCCGTTCGGGCCCTGGCTGCACCGGATCGTCGTCAACCGCGCGATCGACTGGTCGCGGGCGCGGGCCCTGCGGCGTGAGCTGTCCGAGGTCCCCGGCTCCGAGGACTTCGACACCGGCGACCTCGGCAGGTTCTCGGAAGGCGTCGCGGCCGGGCTCGCCTCGCTCCCGCCGGACCAGCGCGCCGTGATCGTGCTCCGCCACTTGCTCGAGTACACGCCCGGCGAGATCGCGGAGATGCTCGAGCTGCCCCGCGGGACGGTCAACTCACGTCTCCGCCGCGGCCTCGACCGACTCGAGACGATCGTCGACAGGGAGCAGCGATGAGCGACGACGTCAAGCGCTCGCTCCAGCGGATCCAGGCGCCGGACGAGATCGACGCGCAGCGCCGGGCGTGGTCGCTCGTCCGCGCGTCGTTCGACGCCCGCGAGCCGGTCTCGTGGCAGCGGCGGAACCGTCGGCCGCTCCTCGTCGTGGCGTTGGCGCTCCTCGTGCTGCTGGCCGCGTTCCTCTCGTCTCCAGGGCGGGCGCTTGTCGGCAGCGTTCGCGACGCGGTCACGCCCGATGAGTCCAGGCCGAAGCCCAAGCCCGCGCTGGTCGCGCTGCCCGCCGGCGGGTCACTTCTCGTCAACTCGAGCAACGGCCCGTGGATCGTCCATCCCGACGGCTCGATGAGGGCGCTCGACCCGTGGTGGGAGGGCGCCTGGTCGCCGAACGCCGAGCACGTCGCGGTCACGCGCGCGCATCGCCTCGCTGCGGTCACGCCGGATGGGACGATCAGGTGGTCGCTCGCGCGCTCCGGGATGCTGCGCGGCGCCAGCTGGTCGCTCGAGCCTCCGAGCGAATGCTGCCGGATCGCGTACCTGAACGGTCGACAGCTGCGCGTCGTCGCCGGCGACGGGACCGGCGACGCTCCGCTGCGCAACGTCGTCGGCGCGGCTCCGCCCGCGTGGCGTCCCGGTGTGACCCGGCAGGTCGCGTTCTCGACGATCGACGGGCGGATCGAGCTCGTCAACGTGGACACGACGAAGACCATCTGGCGGAGCGCTCCGGGTGACCCGCCGACCCAGGTCGTCTGGTCGGACGACGGCCGGCGCCTGCTCGCGCTCGGCGAGCGGTCGCTGCGTGTGTTCGACGCGAACGGGAACAAGCACTGGGCGATCGGGATGCCCGTGGGGCCGTCCGGGGTCGTCTTCGTCCGCAAGAGCCACCGATTCATCCTGATCCGCTACTCGCCCGCGACCCAGCGCAGCGACCTCGTCCTCTTCCAGGCCGAGACGACACCCGGGGAGCCGCGCTTCCTCTACTCGGCGCCGGGCGACTTCGGGGCGCTCGCGATCTCGCAGAACGGGCAGTGGCTGCTCGTGGGCTGGATCAACGCGAACCAGTGGCTCTTCCTCAGGCTCACGTCGGCCAAAGTGGAATCGGTGTCGAACATCGTCGAGCAGTTCGGCGGCTCGTCGAGGGCACCGCTCGAAAGGGCGTTCCCGACCAGCGTTTCGTGGTGCTGTCCCGCGTCGCCCTGATCCTGTTCGCGCTCGTGGCGGTTGGGGCGGCGGCGCCGCCCAAGCCAGCGACCGAGCCGATCCAGTGGCGGCAGTCGCGGTCGGTCGGGCTGCCGTGGAACGGGCGGCTCGTGCGCGGCGTGCAGCTCCCGGCCGAGGGCGCGCAGTTCTTCACCTGGGATCCGGTTCTGAAGCGCTCGCCGAACCGCTCGTGGCGGCGCTGGGGAAGCGAGCGACTGCTCCGCATCGTCTTGCGCGTGCTCGAGGACTACGCGGCGGCGCACCCCGAAGCTGCGCGCGTCGGCATCGGCGACCTCTCTCGGCCGCACGGCGGGGTCTTCGACGAGCGCTTCGGCGGGCGCGGTCACGCCTCGCACCAGAACGGGCGCGACGCCGACGTCTACTACCCGCGGCTCGACGGCCAGGAGCTGCGGCCGGCGAGGCCGAGCCAGATCGATCGGGCGCTGGCCCAGGACCTCGTGACGCGCTTCGTGTCGGCCGGAGCGGTCAAGGTCTTCGTCGGCCCGCATACAGGGCTGCGCGGCCCCAGGCGGATCGTTCAGCGGCTCATCTACCACGACGACCACATGCACGTCCGCATCGGGCCGGACCCGAAGCGACGGCTCCGGATCGGCCAGTCGGTGGAGGGCCGGACGATCGAAGCGCTCAGGGTCGGAGACCGCGGAAGCGGGATTAAGGCACTCGTCGTCGGCTGCATCCACGGCAACGAGTGCGCCGGGACCCGCGTCACCCGGATCCTCGCGCGATCGTCGCCCGCCATCGACCTCTGGCTCGTCCCGAACCTGAACCCGGACGGGCGCGCCCTCAACCGGCGCCAGAACGCCCGCGGCGTCGACCTGAATCGCAATTTCCCGTCCGAATGGAAGCGCGGAGGTCGCCCGTGGGACGCGCAGTATCCGGGGCCGAAGCCGCTCTCCGAGCCCGAGACGCGTTCCGCTGCCGAGCTGATTCGGCGCCTGAAGCCCTCGGTCACGATCTGGTTCCATCAGCCACAGGGTCTCGTGCGCGCCTGGGGCGGGAGCATCCCCGAAGCGCGCCTATACGCCCGGCTCGCCGGAATGAGGTTCGAGCCGATTCGCTGGCCGCGAGGCTCGGCGCCGAACTGGCAGAACCGCCGCTTCCCGGGCACCAGTTCGTTCGTCGTCGAGCTTCCGGCAGGCCCGCTGCCGCCGAGGGCGGCCCGTCGTCAGGCCCAAGCGGTTCTCGCGCTCGTTCGGGAGCGACATTTGGCAGACGGGTAGGGTCGCCCCATGCTCGGTCCCGGAGACAACGTCCCGGACGCCACCGTTTGGATGGCCCCGCGGGAGCCGACGATCTGTTCGAACCTGGTCGCCGGCCGCTCGGCGCTCTTCCTCTTCTTCCTTTTCGCCTGGTCGTCGACCTGAACGAACGAGCTCGAGCTCCTGCGTGACAGGAGAGCGGAGTTCGATGAGGCGGGCGTGACGCCGTTCGCGATCTCGCGGGACTCGCCGTGGACGCAGACTGCGTGGAGCCAGGCGCTCGACCTCGACGAGATCCAGTTCCTGTCCGACTGGAACAGGGAAGCGGTGCGCGGGTTCGGCGTCGCGCACGAGTTCCGCGGTATGCAGGACGTGGCCGAACGAACGACCTTCCTGGTCGAGCGCGGCGGTACGGTGCGCCGCGCATGGCGTCACGATCCCGGCGAGGTTCCGGACTTCGACGAGCTGCTCACGGCCGCGCGGGCTTTGTAGCGCTCGCCTGCGCCCTCTTCGTCTGGGCAGGTCTGTTTGCGACGTGGCCCGGTGTCAGACGCTTGGACACGTCTTTCATGGCCGAGGGCAAGCCCGGCTACGGCGAGGCGGCGCCGGGCGATCATCTGCAGACGAGCTACAACCTCTGGCTCGTCGGGCACCAGCTCGAGCATGCGCGAGCGCCGTGGCGGGATCCGTACAGCTTCCAACCCGAGGCGAAGCCGCGCTGGAACCTCGCGGGCTGGCCGTTCGGGCTCGTGTACTGGCCGCTCCAGGCCGTGCTCGGGACCGTGCTCGCGTGGAACGTGTTCGTTCTGCTCGGTTTTATCGGGGCGGGCGGCTTCACGGCCCTCTGGCTGCGGGAGGTCGGCACGCCACGTGGAGCGTCGCTGGCCGGCGGTCTCGCGTTCGCGATGGCTCCGTACCTGCAGGCGCAGTGGAGCGCGGGTCACCTGCTCGCGTGGATCGCGATGCTTCTGCCGCTGTCGCTGTTCGCGTTCGAGCGCGCAAGGAACGGCTCGGCGTGGTGGCTGTTCCTGGCCGGCGGCGCCCTGGTCTCGATCCCGCTCTCCGGCCAGCTCCACCTCGCGCTCGGGGCGATCCCGTTCTTCGCCGCGTATGCGCTCGTCCGGCTGCCCTGGGCTGCACTCCTCGCGGTACCTGCTCTCGGCGCAGGATTGATCGCGGACGCGCTCGCCGTGCGCGGCACAACCGGGGCCAGCGGCCGCCAGTTTCGGCAGGTCGACTTCTACTCTGCACGCCTGCCGGATTTCCTCTCGCGCGACACGCACATGCTCGAAACGATCGTCTACGTCGGCTGGACGGTCGCGGTGCTCGCCCTCGCGGGGCTCGTCGCGCTCATCCTCCGGCGCCGCTGGGGCATGGCGCTCGTGCTCGGGCTCGGCGCGCTGATCCCGATCCTGTTCGCGCTCGGCGGGAACCTGCCCGGCTACCACTTCATCTGGGCACACGTCCCGGGCCTACAGCACACCCGCGTGCCAGAGCGCATGATGCCGATCGCTTGTCTCGCGCTCGCGGGGCTCGTCGCCGTGGCCGTCTCGAGGCCGCGCTGGGCCGGAACCGCGGCGATCGTGGCCGTGCTCCTTCTTGCCGAGCTGCGGCTCGGGGTGTTCCATCAGACCGCGGCCGACCCGGACAACCGCGTGTATGCCGCACTCCAGCAGAGCTCCCCGGGCCGCCTTCTCGAGCTCCCAGTCTTCGACGCGGGCAGCCAAAGCGCAAGCGTCTACCTCTACTACCTGATGCAGGCGCCGCACCAGCATCCGTCGGGCTACTCGACGACGGCCCCCCGCGCGGCCGACCGCCGGCTCCGCCAACTCCAGAAGACGCCGTGCCGCTACCTCGACCGGCTCGGCGTCGGCGAGGTCGTGACGCACTACAACGTGAAGAACCCGTGCGGCGGGCGCCTCATCGCCCGCGCTGGACGAATCGCGAGCTATCGAGTGCCCTAGGAGCGGGGGCTTCCGGAGAACGGGGCATTCTTAACTGAGCTCGTACTCGTCGTGCGGCCGGATCCAGAGTTGGAACGCATCGCCCTCGTCGCGGCCTCGCGGTGTCCGGTCGAGGATCCCGTAGTAACCCATCAGGAACTCGACCCCACGAGCCCCGGCCGAATAGGTGTGGTAGACGGCCCCATCGTGCAGGACGAAGACGCTGAAGCCCTGGGTCTCGGTCAGGTAGCCGACGACATCGGTGCCGCTGTCGCTCGCATTACGGTCGGCGATCGGCGGCAGCTGCTCGAGAATCGGCACGACCTGATCGGCAGGAAGAACTGCTCGACATCCAGCTGGGACAGCGGCACACCGAGAAGCCTCGTGTTCGGGATCCCGATCGCGTCGAACGAGATGTCGAAGCGTTCCGCCCTGTCGCTCACGGATTGGAGATGCTCGTCCACGGCCTGCTCGTCGAGAGTGTCGACCTCGCCGGCTCGGCGGATCCGCTGGCTGAAACAACGGCCTCGGCGGCTGCACGTGGCAGGCAAAAGAGATTCGCCGCTGGCGAATTCGATTCCCTTCTAAACGCGGACGAGGGCGTGGAGCTCTGTGAGCGGATCGCCTTCGAGCTCGTACCGCTCCCAGGTCTCGCCTCGGTCCTCGCTGCCCCAGAGCTGCCCGTCCGCAAGGCCGGCGACAAGACCGCCCTCGAAGGCGACCAGTGCGTACGGCATCGCGGAGAGCGGCTCCGGCAGGCCGCCGCCTAGTGCGCGCCATTCGCCGTTGCTTCGCCCGTAGATCAGCGCCTGCGGCTCGCGCCCGCCGTGCGCCGCGTACGGGCCGGTGCTCGCCGAGACGTACCAGCGCTCCGGGTCGTCGGGGTCGACCGCGACCGACCACGTGTAGTGCCGATCCCGCCCTTCGTCGGCCGCGTGCCAGCTGTCGCCGGCGTCCTCGCTCCAGGCGGCGCCGCCGCCTCCAGCCTCGTATGCGCGCCCGGCGGCCTTCGGATGCCACGCGAGCGAGTGGACGTCCCGCTGCGCCCCGGGACGGTGGTCGTCCCAGGTCTCGCCTCGGTCGGTCGAGCGCATCAGCCCGCCGAGCTCGATGCCGACGAGCAGAAGGTCGGCGTCGTGCGGGCTCGGCGCGATCCAGCGCACGTGCGACGTCCATGGCCGGGGTGGGAAGCTCCACGTCGGCCGCGACGGCAGCTCGAGCAGGCCGGCGAGCTCCACCCAGGTCTCGCCGCGATCGTCGCTCCGGTAGAGCGCGCTCGGCTCGGTTCCTGCGTAAACCGCTCCATCAGCCGCGCTGACGGCGAGCGAGAAGACGCCCGGCGCGGGCAGCCCGCAGTCGATCCAGGACTCGCCACCATCGGTCGTGCGGTGAACGCCTCCCTCGCGCAGGCCGGCGTAGACGACATCGGGATCGGACGAATCGAGAGCGATGCACTGCGCCCCGCTCCCGACCAGAGAAATCGTCGTCCGCCAGACGCCGTCGTGTTCGTCGAGTCGAGCGATCGCATCGCCCGTGGCGGCGTACTGGCGGGCCATCTTCGCAACCTACCGATCGGCCACGGGCCGCCGGGCCCGATTCCGACAACACATTCCTTTCGTCATCATGAATCGAACATGAAGCCGCGCATCTTCCTTGGGTCGTCGGGCAAGCAGGCCGAACTGTTAGAGGCAATCGCGCGCGAGCTCGAGGAGGTCGCCGACGTCGAGCCGTGGACGACCACGTTCAATCCGGGACGGTCCACCCTCGACCGGCTCGTCGAGCTCTCTCAGGAAGTCGATTTCGCCGCGTTCGTTTTCGCCCAGGACGACTGGACCACAGCGGATGCATCCCAGCCCGGCCAGGCGTCGCCTCGCGACAACGTGGTGTTCGAGGCCGGGCTCTTCGGCGGCGCGCTCGACATCCGGCGCACGTTCATCCTCCACGCGAACGGTTCGAAGCTGCCGAGCGACCTACTCGGGCTGACCTCGATCCGCTACGACCCGGCCACCAGCCAGGCGGAGGTTCGCGCGATCGGCCAGAAGCTCCGCAAGGCGATCGAGACCGAGGGACGCCGAGGAATGGTCGAGGGGCTGTGGTGGCAACTCTCGCTCACCATGCGAAGCGAAGAAGAACCGTCAGCGGTGAGCCTCCTGAGCATCTCGCGGGACCGCGACGGTGGCCTGAACGTGACCGGCCGGGCCTGGCAGGAGGACGGCACCCTCTCCTCCCGCTACTGGAGCGAGGCTGCGAAGGAGCGCAGGAATCCAGCCGGCGTCTTCTACTTCTGGAATGGCGAGCGCCCTCGACACCCGAATGCCCCGCAGCTCGAAGGCACCGGGGAGATCACCGTGGAAACCGCCGACCGCGCCACCGGGTACTGGACGACACGGTCGGATCGCGACCCAGGGCTGAATGCCCGAACCGCCGGCGTCTACCTTCGAGCCGATCCCTCGGACCTCCAAGTGCTGGACAGCGGGAGCGAGGAGGAGCGGGCGCAGCTGATCGGGCAGCGCCTCATCGAGTGGAAGTCGGCTGCGAACGCATTCTGAGCACCGAGCGCGCTAAGGCTTCATCTACATGCCCATAGCGTGGTAGCCGGAGTCGACGTAGAGCGTCGTCCCGGTCACGTTCCGCGCATCGTCCGAGAGCAGGTACGCGGCCGCGGAGCCGACGTCGTCCGCGTCGATCGGCCGGCGAAGCGGGGCCCGCTCCTCGACGATCGCCTCCATCGTCGGAAAGCCGTGGATCGAGCGCGCGGCGAGAGTGCGCACCGGGCCGGCGGAAACTGCGTTGACGCGGATGTTCTTCTGGCCGAGGTCCCACGCGAGGTACTGAACGGATGAGTCGAGCGCAGCCTTCGCGACGCCCATCACGTTGTAGTGCGGCACCGCCCGGACGCCGCCGAGGTAGGTCATCGTCAGGATCGACCCGCCCCCGTCGGCCTCCATCAGCGGCTCCGCGGCGCGCGCGGCGGCGACGAGCGAGTAGGCGCTGACGTCGAGCGCCATCCAGAAGCGGTCGCGGGGCGTGTCCGTGAAGCGTCCCTCGAGATCTTCGGCAGCCGCGAAGGCGACCGAGTGCACGAGGAGGTCGAGGCCGCCGAGCGTCTCCCCCGCCTCGCGGACGACGCGCTCCACGTCCTCGTCCGAGCGGACGTCGCACTCGGTGACGAGCGGACTCGAGACGCTCTCGGCGAGCTCGCGCACGCCCGTCTCGATCCGTTCGCCCTGGTAGGTGAACGCGAGCTGGGCGCCCTCTTCCGAGAGGCGCCGCGCGATCGCCCACGCGATCGACCGCTTGTTGGCGACGCCGAGGACGAGGCCGCGTTTGCCTTCGAAGCGACTCACGGTTGCCGATCCTAAGGCGCCGCTCTCGGCGGCGCCGACCATAGAGGCCATGCTGGCTTGGCCAGCGTGGCCGTCTCCAAAGCGCCGCTCTCGGCGGCGCCGACCATAGAGGCCATGCTGGCTTGGCCAGCGTCGCCGTCTCAAAGAGTTACTGTGGGCCACCTTGCGCGTCGCGGTCGTCACCGGCGGCGGGTCCGGCATCGGCGCCGCCCTCGCGAGCAAGCTGGCCGAGCGCGATTGGCTGTGCGTGCTCGTCGGACGCCGCGAGGACCGGCTCCAGGCGACGGCCGCGGAGATCGGCGGCGAATATGAGGTCTGCGACGTTGCCGACCGCGACGCCGTCGAGCGCATGGCGGCCTCCGTCCGCGAGCGCCATCCGGAGATCGGGCTGCTCGTCAACAACGCGGGGGTGGCCGGGCGCGGCAACTACCTCGACCTGCCGCCCGAGCGGATCGAGGAGCTGATCCGGATCAACTACCTCGGCTCCGTCTGGTGCCTCCGGGCGTTCCTGCCGGCGCTCGAAGCTACGACTCCCTCGCACCTGGTGAACGTGGTTTCTGTCGCGGGAACGGTCGCCGTCGGCCCGTACTCGGCCTCGAAGCATGCGCAGCTCGCCTTCTCCCGCTCAGTGGCGCGCGAGCTCAGACCGCGTGGGATCCACGTGCACACGGTGAACCCCGGGTTCGTCCACACCGACGGCTTCCCGCAGGACTGGCTTCTCCGAGGCCGCTACGGTCGGGTCGTCGTCGGGCCTGAGTACGTCGCCGACCGCATCGTCCGCGCGATCGAGCGCAACCGGGCCGAGATCTTCGTCCCGCGCTGGTACCGGGCGGCCGCGATCGTGCAGGCGCTCGTCCCGGGGACGTTTCGGCGCGTGCCCACGCGGCGCGGGACTCCCTAGCTACGGTGCAGGAATGGAGATCGAGTTCCTGTTCTGGGACGGCTGCCCCTCGCACCCGGAGGCCAGGCAGCTCCTTGACGACGTCCTCGCCGAGCGGGGCGTCGAGGCCGACGTGAAGGTGCACGAGGTCTACACGCAGGCCGAGGCCGAAGACCTGCGCTTCCCCGGCTCGCCGACGATCCGCGTCGACGGCAAGGACGTCGACCCCGACGGCGCGTCTGCACGCCCCGCGCTCAACTGCCGCATCTACCGCAAGCCGGACGGCCGTCCGTCGCCCGTGCCCACCCGCGAACAACTGGAGGCCGCACTGTCATGACGATCGCTCTCGCTACCGAGGCTCCTATCTTCGACCTGCCGGGCATCGACGGCCGGCAGCACTCGCTCGGCGACTACGCGGACAAGCCCGCGCTCGCCGTCGTCTGGTCGTGCAACCACTGCCCTTATGTCCAGGCGTGGGAAGGGCGCATGATCGAGCTGCAGCGAGAGTTCGGCGACCGCGGCTTCGGGCTGGTCGCGATCAGCTCCAACGACGCCGACGCGTACCCGGAGGACTCGTTCGACGCGATGAAGGCGCGTGCCGAGGAGCAGGGCTTCAACTTCGACTACCTATACGACGAGGACCAGTCGGTGCTGAACGCGTACGGCGCGGAACGCACGCCCGAGGTCTTCCTCTTCGACGGCGACCGCACGCTCGTCTACCACGGAGCCATCGACGACTCGCGTGAGGAGGACGAGGTCACGGAGCGTTACTTGCGCGACGCGATCGAGGCAGTGCTCGCCGGGGAGGAGCCATCCGTCAGCGACACTCCGCCCGTCGGCTGCACGGTCAAGCGGAAGCCGTAGGAACGGCGCCACTTCTTAGGCGCAGCCCACCTCCTCCCCGCTGCGATCCTATTCGGGCCGGGCGCACGTGTCTGTCACACAGCCGCGCTGGAAGTGCTACTTCGACGCGGCCCGTTCGCGTCTGACGACGTCGAGCGCCTCCTCACGCGTTGCGATCGTCCCGGCCGCGCGCTCCTCGGCGATCAGCTCGAGGAGGCGACCGATCTCGGGGCCCGGCGGGACGCCGAGCTCGTCCCCGCGGAGCAGCGGCTCCACCGGCTCGCGCTCCCGCGCGGCGATGACCTCTTCCTCGAGCTTCCCCGCGCCGACGAAGACGAGCGCATCGAGCGCCCACGGCTCGGTCGCCCGGCGGAAACGGTGGATCGACCGCAGCGATCCGTCCGCGGGCCGCTCCGCGTGTAAGAGCTTCTGCGCGTACCGCTTCGTCTCGTTCGAGACCGGAAAGCGGCGGAGCGCATCGCCGAACACCGCGACGAGCCGGAACGCCGGCCGGTCGACGAGCGCGGGCCGGTCGAGACCGGCGCTCGAGCCCTCGAGCGGCGCCAGCAAACCGAGCTCGTCCGCACGCCGATAGCCGTCGACCGAAAGGCGGACCAGCTCGGCCAGTGTTCGTTCTCGCGCCGGCTTCGTAACGAGCGCCGATTGCTCGCGCACGAGTCGCTCCGTCTCGGGCTCGAGCTGGAAACCGAGCTCGTCCTCGAGACGCACTGCGCGCATTAGTCGGAGCGGGTCGTCCGTGAAGACGGTTGCCCAACGGCGCGGATCATCCTTGCGTCGAGGTCCGCTCGCCCCGCGAACGGATCGACCGCTTCCCCGCCCGCGAGCGGGATCGCGATCGCGTTGATAGTGAAGTCCCGCGTGGCCAGGTCCTCCTCGATCGTCCCAGCGAACGGCGTGAAGTCGACCGTGTGCCCTCCTTCGAGCGCAACGCGCCAGGCTCCGTGGCGCTCGGAGAGCTGAAAGGGAGCTCCTCCTGAGCGCTTCGCGTAAGCCCGCGCGGCCCCCTGCGGCTCCCGGACGGAGATGTCGAGATCGATGAGCTCGCCGCCCGAGCAGCTCGTCCCGCACCGCACCGCCGACGACCCAGGCCTCCTGGCCCGCGAGCAGCTCGCTCGCCAGCTCACGCATCGATGACCACGCGCCTCGACCGCGTGGGGCTCGAGTTGATCCGTGTCGAGAGCTCGTAGTTCAGCGTGTCCGCCACGCGCGCGTGATCCTCGATCAGGACGCCGTGACCGATCAGCGTGACGGGAGTTCCGACGGGGAGCTCGCGCTCGAGCTCGATCGCGAGCGCATCCATCGAGACAGCGCCGACCACGCGGCACGGCCGGCCCTCGACGTGCACCTGCGTACCGGTCATGTCCCGGCGAAAACCGTCCGCATAGCCCACTGGCACGACGCCGATCCAGGTCGGTTCCCGCGCGACGAAGACCCGCCCGTACCCGGTGCTCCGGCCGGGCGCGAGCTGCCGGACTTGCGCGACGTAGCTCTCCCAGCGGAGCACGGGCTCGAGCGCGTCCACAGCAGGCGGCTCGCCGAAGGGCGACATCCCGTAGAGCGCGACTCCGCAGCGGGCAGCGTCGAGGTGGGACTCGGGGATCCTCAGCGCGGCGGCGCTGTTCGCGATGTGCCGGATCACGTTCGGCCAACCGGCCGTCGCAGCCTCGAAGCGCCCGATCTGGCTGCGCGCGAACTCAGCGTCGGAGTCGGCGGTCGCCAGGTGGCTCATCAGCCCGACGACGTTGACCGGCCGCCCCGGAAGTTCGGATAAGCCCCAGCGGCCCATGCCGGTGTCGAGCTTGAGGTGGACGCGAACGCCTTCGGGGATCGGCTCGTCGAAGACGGCGAGGTCGAGATCGGCGTCACGCGCCTGAGCAATGTCGCGATCGGTGCTCGGCCCCAGGACGAGGATGCGCACCCCCTGGAACTCACGCCGCAGCGGCAGCGCCTCGGGCACGGTCGCAACGCAAAGCGCCAGCGCGCCCTCACCGAGCGCCGCGCCCGCAACGTCGACCGCTCCGTGGCCATAGCCGTCGGCCTTGACGACGGCCCAGAGCTGTGCGCGCCCAAGGACGCTCCTCAGCCGGCGAACGTTGCGCCGCACCGCGCCGAGGTCGATCGTGATCTCGGAGCGATGCATTAGCGGCCGGAGAGAACCTTCGGCAGCGCATCGAGCAGGTCGCTCGCGATCATCCCGGCATCGAGCGAGGCCTCGATCGCGGCCCAGTGGTGCGCCGTCGCACCCGCCGCCGCCGCCAGCCGCGCCTCCATGCCCTTGGCCAGGAACGCGGCAATCACGCCGGTCAGGACGTCGCCGGTCCCGGCCGTCGCGAGGCTCGGATCGCCTCCGTCCACGAGCACGCCCGCTCCGGGCGCGGCGATCAGCGTCCCGGAGCCCTTGAGCAGGACGACACAGCCGAACCGCTCGACGGCGCGGCGCACGGCATCCATCCGGTGCAGGTCCACCCACGACGCCTCCTCGCCGATCAACCGGGCCAGCTCGCCGGAATGCGGAGTCAGGACGCGCGGCGCGGGCCACTCCGCGGGCTCGAGCGCCCAGAGCGCGTCGCCGTCGACCACCGTCGGCAGCTCCGCCTCGGCGAGCACACGACGCACGAACGCTTTCGTGCCCTCGCTGCGCCCGAGCCCAGGGCCGATCGCGAGCGCGCCCGCCTTCTCGACCAGCTCGAGGACCGTGCCCGCAGCGCCCTCGGTCACGAGCCCGTCACCGTCCGTGGGCAGCGGCCGCTTGACCGCCTCGAGCACCCACTGCTCGAACACGTGCAGGGCAGGCTCGGGCCCGGCCAGCGTCACGTAGCCCGCGTCGGAGCGGAACGCGCCGAGAGCCGACAGGCAGGGCGCGCCGGTCATCCCGCGCGAGCCGCCGACGACGACGACGTGTCCGGACGTGTACTTGTTGCCCTCCGGGCTGCGCCGCGGAACGCGGTCGAGGATCGACCGCGAAACGCGCCCGTTGTCGGTCTCGGCCGGCTCGAGCCCGATGTCGGCGACCTCGATGTAACCGGCGAGGAACGCACCCGGAGTCACGTAGTGGCCGACCTTCTCGCCGTGGAACGTGACGGTCAGGTCCGCATCCACCGCCGCGCCCGCCACCTCGCCCGTCGAGGCGTCCACGCCCGACGGAAGATCGACGCTCAGCACGGGCGCGCCCAGGTCGTTGATCTGGTCGATCAGCCGCGCTGCGCCCGGCCGCGGCTCGCCTTCGAAGCCGGTGCCGAAGAGCGCGTCGATGACGACGTCCGGATCGCCGAGCTCCTTGTCCGCGTCCTCCGGCTTCGCGTCGATCACGAGCACGTCGCGGCCGGCCTCCTCGAGCACCCGCGCGGCCACGCGACCGTCGCCGCCGTTCGAGCCGCCCCCGCAGACGACCGTGAACTCGCGCGCATCGCCGAAGTCCTCGAGCGCGTGCTGAGCGACTGCCCGTCCTGCGCGCTCCATCAGCTCCTCGACGGTCCCGGGATACGCCTCCTCCGCCGCCCGCATCTCGGCCGCGGTGTAGAGCGGCTCACGCATCCTGGTCGGCGACCAGGCAGACCGCCGTCGCGAGGCCCTTCGAGTGCGACATCGAGAGATCGATCGCCCCCGCGCGCACCTTCTCGGCCCAGGCCTTCGTTCGCCCGGAGAGCTTCACGCCCGGCTTCGGCCGGCCCACGATCTCGATCTCGCGCCAGGTGAAGCGGACGCCGCAGCCGAGCGCCTTGCCGACGGCCTCCTTGCCGGCGAAGCGCGCCGCGTAGTGCTGAGCGGGCCGCCCCCGGCTGTCGCAGTATTCGCGCTCCGCGTCGGTGAAGCAGCGCGCTCGGAAGTCCGCGTAGCGCTCGAGCGCGCGCTCGATCCGCTCGATCTCGATCAGGTCGACCCCAACCCTCATCTAGAGCTCAGCGAGATAGCCGGGAACGTCGACGATCGAGTCGACGACCGCATCGGGCTTGACAAGAGCTTCGTCGAGTGTCTCCTCGCGGAACTTTCCGGTGCGGACGAGGATCGTGTGCAGACCGCTGCCCTTGGCGCCGGCGATATCCGCCTCGAGGTCGTCGCCGACCATCCACGTCAGCTCGGGATCAGCGTCGAGCGCGTCGAGCGCCGCCCCGAAGAAGGCGGGGCTCGGCTTCCCGAGCACGGTCGCCTCGACGCCGGCCGCATACTCGAGACCGGCGACGAAGGCGCCCGAATCGAGGAGCGGCCCGCGAGAGGTCTGCCACCAAGCGTTCTTGTGCAGGCAGTAGAGCTCGGCGCCCGCCTCGAGCTCGGCGAACGCGCGAGCGAGGTTCATGTAGCTGAAGACGCGATTCGTCTCGTCGGTCTCGTCCGCGCCGCCGATCAGGACCGCGTCCGCTTCCTCGCCGACGAGCTCGACGCCTTCCAGCTCCGTGCGGATCGCGGCCATGGTCAACGCCAGCACGCGCTTGCCGGAGAGCGTGCGCGCCGCCGCGCGGGGCGTGGTCTCCAACTCCTCGTCCTCGAGCTCGACCCCAAGCGCGCGCAGGTCCTCGGCCAGGTCGGCACGCGAGCGTGTGGTGCTGTTCGTGATGAAGCGCAACCGGTGGCCGTCGTCCCGCAGTCGTCGGATCGCCTCGCCTGCGCCCTCGATCGGCCGGCCCGAGACGTGGAAGACGCCGTCGATGTCCAGGAGAATGGCTGCCATGGAGCGCGAGTCTATTCGCGTCACGCGGTCTGTCTCCATCCCGCTCTCGGAGATCGACTTTCGCTACTCGCGCTCGAGCGGCCCCGGCGGCCAGCATGCGCAGAAATCGGAGACGCGCGTCGAGGCGCTCTTCGACGTCGAAGCATCGTCATCACTCACCGACCGGCAGAAGCACCGGGTCGTGAACAAAGCGGGCTCAGTGCTGCGAGCGATCGCGCAGGACGAGCGCAGCCAGGCCCGAAACCGCGAGCTGGCGGTCGAGCGAGTCGCGGACGCGTTACGGGAAGCCCTGCGCGTCGAGCGACGACGTGTCGCAACGAAGCCGAGCAAGGCTGCCGTCGAGCGGAGGCTCGAGCAGAAGCGTCGCCGCTCGGCAACGAAGCGTCTCCGTCAGCGGCCGCCCGACTGAATGCGGTAGATCACGCCGCGACCCCAGTCCGCCACGAGCAGCCCGCCCTTCGGGTCGACGGTCAGCGCGAGCGGATGATCGAAGCCCCGCGCGAAGGTCGTCACCGCCCTCGCGCGGCCACCCGGGCCGAGGTCGATGCGCACGAGCCTGCGGCCGTGCCGGTCACTCAGGTACTGGCCCCAGAGCGCGACGAAGAGGTCGCCGCGCCAGAACGCGATCCCGTCCGCGGACGAGTGCGGCTCGAGGTACGCGATCGGAGGCGTCACACCGCGGCAGCGCCCGGCGAGCACGCGCTTCCGATAGCTCGGCCAGCAGCGCGGCCAGCCGTAGAAGGCGCCGGGCCGGACCAGCAGGACCGAGTCGGCCTCGGTCCCGATGGGCGGCCTGTACCTGGCCGCAACGGACTCGACGTGTGCCGGTCTGCGTCGAGCAGGACCCGCGGAGTCCGCGCCACGATCCTGACCTGTCCGTTCGGCCTGAACGGGACAGGACCGTCGTGTCGCGGGGCTCGACGCAGACGCCCAGTACGGGCTCGCCTTCCAGCCCGGCACGAACCCGTCTGTACGTGTCGGTCAACGGGCAGGACAAGCTCGGAACCGCCGCCCATCGGTAGCGCAGGCCGACTCGGTCGTGCTGATCGCTGAGCCGTCCCTGCTCCGAGACGAACAACGTCCGGACACGCCAGACGAGCCCGAGCGGCGTGCGCAGGCCGCGCGCAACGACGACCGGCTTGCGCGACCCGCGCTTCGCGACCACGAGCAGCCCCGTGTCCTCCGTCACATGAGGCGGCCGTCCAGGCCCCACGCCATCGCAGTCGGGTTGTCGAGGCCGGACGCGAACGTCGACACGCCGAAGCCCGACGGCACGACGATTTTCCCGGACGGCGCTCCCGCGGAGGGGGCGAGCAGGACGGATGCAACGACGACCGCGGCCAGGCTAGTGCTGATGCGCATGCTCACGCGGCTGCGCGCCCGCGAGGTACCGAGCCGGGTCGGCCTCGAAGCGCGCCTTGCAGCCGGGGCCGCAGAAGTAGTAGGTCGTGCCGTTCCACTCGCTTTGCATTCCGGTCTTGCGATTGACGGTCATCCCGCACACCGGGTCGCGCACGCCGCGCCGCAGCGTCAGCCCGACCAGCACAGCCGCGACCCCGAAGAAAGCGATGTTCAAGAAGGTCGTGTAGTTCCAGCCGATCGCCCGCTCGGTGATCGAGTCCACGTCGGGTCGCTCGGACGGGATCAGCCCGGCGAGCCCGAAGATCGCGCTGACGAGCAACGCCGCGAGCACGATCGAGCCGAGCATGATCGACGAGAAGAGGACCGCGAGCCTCGTCCCGTAGTACTTCCGGTAGATGAGCAGGATCGGGATCACGAGCAGGTCGGCGTAGATGAACGCGATCACGCCCGAAAACGAGATCCCACCCGCCCAGAGCACAGCCGCCAGCGGCGCGTTGCCGATCGAGCACACGAACGAGAGCACGGCGACCAACGGCCCGACGATCACGTTCTCGGGGATCCGGATCCAGGCGGGCGCGTCTGTGAGGAAGAGCGCGTTGAAGAAGCTCATCGGCAGGAGCGCGACGAAGCCGGCGATCAGGAACCCCGCTCCGATCTCCTTCCAGAGCATCGCCCAGTCGCCGCGGAAGTTGTAGGCGACGTCGGTCCACGCGTCGACCGAGGTCAACCGCTGACGCCACGTCAGGCCCTCGGAGCCGGTCGAGTAGTGCTCGTGCCCAGTCTGCGCCTCCTGCGCATTCCTCCGCGCCTCCTCCTCGAGCCTGCGCGTGACGAAGAGCCGGATCCCCGCCCACATGAAGGCGATCAGGATCAACCCACCGAGGAACTCCGCGAGCGTGAACTCCCAGCCGAGGAAGATCCAGATCACGATCCCGAGCTCGAAGACGAGGTTCGTCGAGGCGAACTGGAAGGCCATCGCCGAGACGAGGCTCGCGCCCTTCTGGAGCATCGACTTCGCGATCGCGACGGCCGCGTAGCTGCACGACGACGAGGCTGCGCCGAGGCCGGTGGCGAGGGACACGGTTCGCAGGTCGCGCGCGCCGAGAGCGCTCTGAATGCGCGAGCGCGGGATCCAGGCCTGCACGACCCCGGACAGCGCGAAGCCGAGGATCAGCGCCCAGCCGACCTCCCACGCCATTCGGAAGGCGTTCCAGAGACCGTCTCCGATCCAGCTCAGAACATCCATGCGGCGAGCCTAGACCGCGGATCGCTGCCTGCGCCGGTAGGCCCTCGTCTTGAGGCGGTTGCCGCAGAGGGACATCGAGCACCAGTGTGCCGAGCGGTTCTTGGACTCGTCGAAGAAGGCCCAGCGGCAGTTGCGGCACGCTTTCAGGCGCTCCCAGCTGCCGTCCAGCATCGCCGTCACCGCCACGCTGACGAGCTGTCCGCAGAGGCCGTCGATGCCGTCGGCTTCGGGCTCGAGTCTCGGCGTTTGGTTGACGAAGACGACGGACAGCTGCCCAGCGCGCGCCGTTTCTGTCAGTACTTCCAGCGCGGCGGCATCCCGCTTTCGGTCCCGGTTCGCCGCGAGCAGGGCACGGAACGCCTCACGCAGCTCGCGCGCCCGCCCGAGGTCGCGTTTGGTGAACCGCGTCCTGGCGGACGCAAGGTTGCGCTTGCGCGCCCAGTCCGCGAGGGCAGCGGGATCGCGGAGCCACTCGTGCTCGTTCTCGAGGTCGACGGTGTTGACGAACGCCTGCACGAGCCGGAGCGGCTGCGGTGCGGCTTTCGGTACGTCGTAGCGGGGGACCTTCGACACCTGCAAAAATACTTTACCGGTGTTCAAGGAGCACACCACCACGGCGCTGCGCCGCCTGGCCGTTCCGGTCGAGTTCGGATTCCGCCGCGTGACGGCCCGTCCGGCCGCGTTCATTCTCGCGGCCGCCGGGGTTGCGCTAGCCGCGTGCGCACTCGCCACGGTGTCTGCAGCGAGCCTCGTCGTCAAGGATCGCGCAGTCGGCCGGGCGATCGCCGCGCTCCCGCCGGATCAGCGCGCCGTGCGCGTGACCTGGGTCGGCGTGAGCACTGTTCCGGAGGACACCGCTCCAGCCCTCGACCGGCAGGTGCGCGCTGTCCTGCGACCGGTGGGCACAGAGCCCCCGACCGCGGTGCTCCTCTATCGCGACACGCGGTTCGGCAAGCAGATCGTGCGCCTGGGCGCCGTCGACGGGCTCGGCCGGGCGGTCGCGCTCACGTCCGGACGGCTCCCGCAGTCGTGCGCGCCCGGCCGCTGCGAGGTGCTCGCGATCGGCAAGAGCGGCTCCGGAGCGCCCGGCTTCACCGTGACGGGCCGCGGCACGCTGCGTAGCGACACCGTTGGCAGCTTCTTCCAGAGCGTCGCACGCAGCGGACGGCTTCGGCTCGCCGCAAGTGTCGAGGACGTCACGCGCCTGCCTGAGCTGCGGGACTCGTTCCGCACCTACGGCTGGGTTGCGCCGCTCGGGCCCCACGACGTCAGAGGCTGGGACGTCGACAGCTTCCAGGCCCGGATCGGCCGCGCGAGCACCGCGCTCGAGGCGAGCTCTCCGAACTTCTCCCTGACCGCGCCGACGGTCGCCCTTGCGGACGCCGGTGCGAAGGCGCGAATCGCAGGTCGGCGCCTCCTGCTCGTCGGCGGCCAGGCGGTCGTGCTGCTGCTCGCGTTCGTCCTGCTCGCGGCCACGCGTCTCCGGCGCGGCGCTCGCGCGAGTGCCCGTCGGCTCGACTCGTTCGGCGCGACGGGCACGCAGACGCGTCTCGCCGCGCTGGCCGAGGCGGCACTCGTCGTTGTGCCGGCGACCTTGCTTGGCTGGCTGCTCGGTGCGCTCGCCGCGCTGGCGCTGTCCGAAGCGACCGACTCGCCGGCAGACGCCGTCGTCTCGCGCTCGGTCGCGTCGGTGACGGCGGTCGAGCTGATGCTCGCCGTCGCTGTCCTCGGGACGCTCGTCCTCTACCTCGGCTCCCGCGCGCGGGCCGTCGCGATCGGCGGGCTGACGATCTCGATCGCCGATGTCGCCGCCGCGGGCGCTCTCGTCGCGGTGCTCGTCGCCTTCGCCGTCGGAGGAGCCGACGCGCACTCGCTTGCCTCCAGCGAGGGCACCGGGATCGTGCTCGTGCTGCTCCCTGGCCTGATCGCGCTCGTCGCGGCGGTCGTGATCGCGCGCGTACTGCAACCCGTGCTGCGCGCCTGCGAGCGGGCCGCGGCGGGGCGTTCGCTCTCGCTCAAGCTCGCGTTGCTCTCGCTCGCGCGGGCTCCGGGAACGGCCACGGTCGCGATCGTCTTCGTCAGCGTCAGCGTCGGCCTCGCGGTCTTCGCCGCCGTCTACCGCTCGTCACTGATCCGGAACGACTCGGATCGCGCCGCGTTCGAGGTTCCGCTCGACTACACGGTCAAGCAGGACCCGAGGTTCGTCTCGGACGCGACACCGGTCGGTTCCGCGTACGCCGCGCGCTTCGACGGCGTTCCGGTCGTCCGGATCCACGGAGAGGCGCCGTCGCTCGACCGCCGCGCGGTGACCATGCTCGGCCTTCCCGCGGCGGACCTGACGCGGCTCCACTGGCGCGGCGATTTCGCCTCCCAGAGCCCGAGCGCCCTCGCCGAGCGCATCGGCGGGGCGCCGGTGAGCCTCGAGGGCACGCGGATCCCAGCCGACGCACGCGAGTTCCGGCTCCCGGTGACGATCCGCGGCGACTCGATCCACCTCTCGGCCAACATCCGCACGCCGAACGGCCGGTTCATCGTCCTCGACCTCGGCGAGCCCGACAACACGGGCAAGCCGGTCGTGGCCCGAGCTCCGATCCCGCCTGCGGGACGCGGCGGCCTGCTCGTCGGGCTCGTGCTCGAGTTCTCGCGGGCGGAGGCCTTCACCGCGGCGCACCGGGAGACCGGAAAGGCGCCGACCTTCGCGGTCTTCCGCGCAGGGGTGCTTCGGCTCAGCCAGCCGGAGGTCTCGGGAGCGTCGGGCACTCGGACCCTCCCGGTCGACTACCGCGACTGGGTGGGCGCCAAGGGGACGAGAGCGCCAACGGCGACCGCGGGATCGCTCGCCCTGCGCTACCTGTTGACCCAGGATCAGATCTTTCGGCTGAGGCCCGCACAACGCACCGACGACGGCCCGATCCCGGTCATCGCCTCGTCGTCCCTGGCGCGCGCGGTCGGAAGCGGCACGCTCCCGCTCTTCGTCGGGAACGCCTCGGTCAACGTCCGCGTTGCGGGAACCGCACGCCGCTTCCCCACGACTTCGGGCGACTTCGTCGTCTTTGACCGCTCGCGGCTCGAAACCGCGCTCAATGCATCGGTGCCCGGGTCGGCCTTGGCCGACGAGGCCTGGGTTTCCGGCGCCCCCGGCCTCAAGACGAGGCTGACGCAGAGCGCTCCCAGCCCGGTCCGAGTGACGTCGCGGCGCGCAGTCGAGCAGGAGCTCCGGTCCGACCCGCTGGCCCGCGGCTCGCTGCTCGTGCTCGGTGCCGCCGCGCTCCTCGCGCTGGCGCTCTCACTCGTCGGCCTCGCCCTGACGGTAGCGGTCGAGCTCCGCGACGAGTCCGGAGAGCTGTTTGACCTCGAGACCCAGGGCATGGGCCCGGCGGCGCTGCGCCACCAGGTGCGGCTGCGGGCCGGCGCCGTCCTGCTCGCCGGGCTCGTGGGCGGTCTGCTGCTCGGCGCCGTGCTCGCGCTGGTCGTCCTCGAGGCGCTGGCCGTGAGCGCCAACTCGACCACGCCCGTCCCGCCGCTCGTGCTCGCCGCGGACTGGCCCGTGCTCATCCTCGGCTTCGTCCTCTTCGCCGCACTCGCGCTCGGTCTCGTCGCCCTGCTCACCCGCGCGTCGTTTCGAGAGCAGACCGCCACGCCCACAGCGGAGGCCGCATGACGCCCGCGGTGGAGGTTGAGGACGTCTTCCGCGTCTACGCCACGGACGAGGGGACCGCCGCCGCGCTCCAGGGGCTCAGCCTCACGGTGCAGGAGGGCGAAGTCGTTGCGGTGCTCGGGCCGAGCGGCTCGGGCAAGACGACGCTGCTTCGAATCCTGGCGGGGCTCGACCGGCCCTCGGCGGGCCGGGTTCGTGTGGCCGGAGTCGACCTGCGCCGCCTCCGCGGCCGTGGGCTCGACCGCTACCGAAGCCGCCAGCTTGGCTATGCGGACCAGCGCTACACGCGGGCACTCGCTCCTGAGCTGACGGCCGGCGAGCTCGTCTCGCTTCGGCTCGCGCTGGCCGGCGAGTCGCCCCGCGAGCGGCGCAGCCGGACGAAGGAGCTCCTCGGCCAGGTCGGCCTCGCAGACCGCGTCGACGCCTATCCGCACGAGCTCTCCGGCGGCGAGCAGCAGCGGGTCGCGCTCTGCGCAGCGCTCGCTCACCGCCCGCAGCTCCTGCTCGCCGACGAGCCGACCGGCGAGCTCGACGCGAAGAACGCCGCTGTCGTCTACGAGTTGATCGGAGAGCTCGCCCGAGCGCAGGGCACGACCGCGATCGTCGTCAGCCACGACCCGGGCTCGGCGTCGATCGCCGACCGCATCGTTCACATCCGCGACGGGCGGGTCAGCGCAGAGCAGGCCAAGGCTCAACCCGACAGCGAGGAGATCGTCGTTGCGCGCGGCGGTTGGCTGCGCGTGCCGGAAGAGCTGCTCCGCCGGGGCGGAATCGGCTCGCGGGCGAGAGCCAGGCTGGCGGAGCACTCCGTGCTGATCGAGGGCACCGAAGACGTCGTAGAGGCGGAGCAGCAGGCACCGACGACCACGCCGGTGGCCCCGACTGACGCGATTGCGATCGAGCTCCGGGACCTCGTCAAGCGGACGGGCGAGAGAACCGTCCTGTCCGGCCTCAACGCGGCGATCCGCCCCGGCCGGCTGACCGTCGTCACCGGGCCGTCGGGCTCGGGCAAGACGACGCTCCTGCATCTCCTCGCGGGGCTCGACCTGCCGAGCGCCGGGGAGGTCCTCGTTCTCGGTGAACGGCTCGACGAGCTCGACCGCGCCCGCCGCGCAGCCTTCCGCCGGGACCGCCTCGCGCTCGTCGCCCAGGAGCCGCCGCTGGTCCCGTTCCTGAGTGTCCGGGAGAACGTCGAGCTGTTCCTCGGCCTGCGCGGGCTGGACGGCGGCAACGGCGAGGCGCGGAAAACGCTCGCGGTCGTCGGCCTCGAACAGCTGACGGAACAGCGAGTGTCGAGGCTCTCGACGGGGGAGCAGGAGCGGGTCGCGATCGCCCGCGCGCTGGCGTCCGAGCCCGACCTCCTACTCGCGGACGAGCCGACGGCGCGGCTCGACTATGCGAACGCGCTCGCGATCGGCGAGCTCCTCTCGCGCATCGCGCGCGAGCGAGGCATCGCGGTCGTCTGCGCCACGCACGACCCGGCCGTCATCGAGCAGGCCGACGCCGAGCTCCCGCTCGTGTAGCTGAGCGCCTCCGTGGAGCGCCGGCGCTACTCGACGGTGACGGTCTTCGCCAGGTTCCGCGGCTGGTCGACGTTCAGGCCCTTCAGCCGCGCGATCCGGTACGCGAGCAACTGCAGCGGCACGATCGCGAGCACGGCCTGCAGGAACGCGGGCGTCTTCGGGACGTAGATCACGTCGTCCGCGTGGTGCTGGATGTCCTCGTTCCCGTCCGTGGCGATCGCGATCACGTGCGCACCGCGCGCGCGCGTCTCCTGGATGTTCGAGACGACCTTCTCGTAGACATGCGAGTTCGTCGCGATGCAGACAACGGGCGTCTCGACATCGAGCAGCGCGATCGGGCCGTGCTTCATCTCGCCGGCCGAGTACGCCTCGGTCGGGATGTACGAGATCTCCTTCAGCTTGAGCGCGCCCTCGAGCGCCACCGGCAACCCGATGTGCCGCCCGAGATAGAGGAAGAACGGCTTGTCGTAGAAGCGCTGCGCGATCTCCTCGACCGGGTGGCTCCCGTCGAGGAAGTCCTGCATCTTCTCCGGCAGTTCGTAGAGCTGGTCGAGGATGAACTCCATCTCTTCCTGCGGGATCGTCTTCTTGACCTCGGCGATCTTGAGCGCGATCAGGCTGATCAGCGCCACTTGCGCTGTGAACGTCTTCGAGGCGGCGACACCGACCTCGAGGCCCGTGCGCGTGTAGAGCACCGAGTCGACCTCGCGGGTGAGCTGCGAGCCCATCATGTTCGTGATCGCGACCGTTCGCGCGCCCTTCTCCCGCGCCAGCTTCATCGCCGCGAGCACGTCGGCAGTCTCGCCCGACTGCGAGATGCCGATCACGAGCGTGTCCTTCGAGAGCACGGGGTTCCGGTAGCGCCACTCGCTCGCGATGTCCGGCTCGACCGGGATGCGCGCCCACTCCTCGATCACGTACCGGCCGACGACTCCCGCGTGGTACGAGGTGCCGCAGGCGAGGATCACGATCCTGCGCAGATTCTTGATCTCCTTGTCGGAGAGGCCCAGGCTCTCGAGCAGGAGCTTGCCGTGGCGGACGCGGTCGCCGATCGTCTCGCGGACGCCTTCGGGCTGCTCGTAGATCTCCTTCAGCATGAACGTCTCGTAGCCGGACTTCTCGGCGGCTTCGTCGTCCCAGTCGACGGTGATCACGTCACGCACGAGGGGGTCGGAGCCGTTCCCGATGCTCGTGAAGGTCGCGCCCTCGGGCGTGATCGAAACGACCTCGCCGTCCTCGATCAGTTGAATCCGGTTCGTCTCGCGCAGGAAAGCTGTCGCGGCCGAGGCGAGGAACATCTCGCCGTCGCCGACGCCGACGATCAGCGGGCACTGGACGCGTGCGCCGACGAGCTGCTCGGGATGGTCGCGGTGGACGACGACGAAGGCGAAGTGGCCTTCGAGCTCCTGGTAGGCGGCTCGCACGGCCGCGGCGAGGTCCCCGTCGTAGTGCCGCTCGACGAGATGGACCACGACCTCCGCGTCGGTCTCCGTTCCGAACTCGTGCCCATCCCTCTCGAGCGAGGCCTTGAGCTCGCGGAAGTTCTCGACGATTCCGTTCAGGACGACCGCGATCTTGGCGTCGTCGCACCCGGTGAGTGGATGGGCGTTCTGCTCGGAGACCCGGCCGTGGGTCGCCCAGCGCGTGTGGCCGAGCCCGGTGGATGACTGCGAGCCGTTGTGCTTCGCGATGTGCTTCAGGTTGGAGAGGTTGCCGACGGCGCGGACGTAGTCGAGACCGTCGTCCTCGAGCATCGCGAGCCCGGCCGAGTCATAGCCACGGTATTCGAGGCGCTCCAGGCCGTGGATGAGCAGAGGCTTTGCCCTTCGCGGCCCGACGTATCCGATGATCCCGCACACGGCCTACGAACCCTCCTTTTGAACGGGAAAAGCTCGGCCTTCGCGACCCCCCACGTCGGAGGCCGATCAACCGAGCTCTCGTCGAACGAGGTCGGTGATGGTACCACAGAGGCTTCTCGCCTCCTCCAAATCGCGGGCTTCCGCCAGGACCCGTACGACCGGCTCGGTTCCGGACGGACGCACGAGGATTCGGCCTCGTTCAGCCAATTCTGCGCTCATTCGATCAACCTCGGCGAGCAGGTCGGGCGGCAGCGATTTCGTGGCAACCAGCACGTTCTCCTGCACCTGTGGGTATCGCGGCATGACGGCCGCCGCCTCATGAAGCGTCCGCCCTTTGAGCGCTCCGCAGAGAAGGAGCGCGGCGGCGAGCCCGTCGCCCGTCACGTGGTCGCGGAGGTAGATGATGTGCCCCGACTGCTCCCCGCCGAGCAGGCCATCGCGTTCGCGCAGTGCCTCGAGCACGTAGCGGTCGCCGACGTCCGTGACCACGACCTCGATCCCGCGCTCCTCCATCAGCTGGTGGAAGCCGAGGTTCGTCATCACCGTGACCGCGACGAGGTCGACGCCCAGGTCGAGCGCGAGGACGGCCAGGATCTCGTCGCCGTCGACAGCGTTCCCTTCGCCGTCGACCGCGAGCATGCGGTCGCCGTCGCCGTCGAACGCGATTCCGAGGTCGTACCCGCCGTCGGTCACGACGCGCTGTAGGAGCGAGAGGTCGGTCGCTCCGCAGCCGACGTTGATGTTCTGTCCGTCGGGGTCAGAGGCCACCGCAGTCACCTCGGCGCCGACCTGCTCGAACGCCTGCGGGGCGATCCCCGAGTACGCGCCGTTCGCGCAGTCGACGGCGATCCTGAGGCCGGACAGGTCGCTCCCGAACCGCTCGACGATGTGCTCGAGGTAGCTGTCGGTGGCGACGCCGACGCGGTCGATCTCGCCCGGGCTCTCGGCCGGCTCTGCGTCGAGCAGGGCCTCGATCTCCTCCTCGGAGGCGTCGCTCAGCTTGCGGCCCTCGGCGTCGAAGAACTTGACCCCGTTGTACTGCGGCGGGTTGTGCGAGGCGGAGATGACAGCGCCGAGGTCGAGCGCGAGGAGCGCGACCGCCGGAGTCGGCAGCACGCCGGCGAGCACCGCATTCCCGCCCGCCGAGGAGACGCCGCGCGCGAACGCCTCTTCGAGCTCGGGGCCCGAACCGCGCGTGTCGCGTCCGATGAAGACACGGCCGCCACCGGACCACAGCGCCGATGCTCGGCCGAGCCTCTCGACGAGCTCGGTCGTCAGGTCCTCGCCGACGACGCCGCGGACGCCGTCAGTGCCGAAGTAGCGCCGCGCCAATTAGCGCTTGGAGAACTGGGGCGCTTTTCTGGCCTTGTGCAGGCCGGCCTTCTTGCGCTCGACCTTGCGCGCATCGCGCGTGAGGAACCCCTCGCGCTTGAGCGGGATGCGCAACTCGGGATCGGCCTCGACCAGGGCGCGTGCGATCCCGTGTCGAACCGCGCCTGCCTGACCCGTGGGGCCGCCGCCCTGGACGCGAACGCGTAGGTCGTAGCGGCCCTCGGCGCCCGCGAGCCTGAGCGGAGCCATCACCGTCGTCCGGTGCGTCGCGCGCGGGAAGTACTCCTCGATCGTGCGCCCGTTGATCCACGTCGTCCCGTCGCCGGGCCGCAGGATCACGCGCGCAACGGAGGTCTTGCGCTTGCCGGTGCCCTGGTACTGCGCCTGCTCAGCCATTCCCGTTCTCCAGCGGCAGCGGCTTGGGCGACTGCGCCTCGTGCGGATGCTCCGGGCCCGCGTACACCTTCAGCTTGAGCAGCTGCGCGCGGCCGAGACGGTTGCGGGGAAGCATGCCTTTGACGGCCTTGCGGAGCACCTCGGTCGGCCGCCGCTTGAGCTCCTCGCGGAGTGGACGGCTGCGGATGCCGCCCGGATAGCCGGAGTGCCGGTAGTACATCTTGTCGTCGAGCTTCTTCCCGGTGACCGCGATCTTCTCCGCGTTCACGACGACGACGAAGTCGCCCGTGTCGACGTGCGGCGTGTACTGCGGCTTGCCCTTGCCGCGCAGCGTGTCGGCGATGCGCGTCGCGAGTCGGCCGAGGGTCTTTCCCTCGGCGTCGACGACGTACCATTGGCGCTCGATCTCGCCGGGCTTTGCGTTCCAGGTCTTCTGCATGGCAAAAAGGCGGCGAGCACGAGGCCCGCCGAGGCGCGATTGTACCAGCCAATGAGGCATCGCTTGCGATGCCGGCCTCTGGACGCGTGGCTTTGCCCCACGGCCGTCGTCAATGACCGGTCGATGCTCATCGAAGTTACAGAACGGCTCTAGGCGGCGGGCTCGGGCGCGGGCCGGATGCGCGCCAGGAAGACGGCCGGTGCGACCGCGAGCGCCGTTGCGCCGAGTGCGAGTGCTGTCACGCCGAGCACGTCGAGGGCGACTCCGCCGAGCAACGCCAGGGCGGCGCCCGTCAGTCCGGAGAGCAAATCGCTGAAGCCGAGGATCTTTCCGCGCTCGGCCGGCAGCGTGGCGTCGGCAAGCTGCGCCGTGGCCGCGACGAACGACAGGTTCCAGCCGATTCCGAGCCCGAAGAGGAGGAGCGCAGTCGTCGGCACGCTCGTCGCCCAGGTCAGCCCGGCGCACGAGATCGCCATCACGAACAGCCCGGCGGCGAGCGCGGGGGTGCGCCCGATCTTGTCGATCAGCGTTCCGATCACGAGCACGAGCGCGTACATGCCGAGCACGTGCGCGCCGATGATCGGGAAAACCGCCTGCTGCGAGTGATGGTGATGGTCGACGACGACGAACCCGGTCAGGTTCATCACGGAGACCATGACGCCGAAGCTCGCGATCGCGGCGAGCATCGCGGGGATCACGCCCGGTCGCCGCAGGATCTCCCGGATCGGTGCGGCCTCGCTGGTCGCCGGGGCCGGCCCGCCGGCCGCGATTCGTTCGGCGATCACCTTCGTGTCCGGCCGCACGGTGAAAGCGAGACCGCAGGTGAGCAGCGAGAGACCGGCCGCCGCGAGCCACGGCACGGTCAGCGTGTCCGCGGCGACGTCCTTGCCCGCGAAGAGGGGCCCGAAGAGCGACGGGCCTAGAACCGCGCCGAACACCGAGCCGAAGAGGACGAATGAGATGCCGCGGGCACGGCGTTCGGGCGGATACATGTCGCCCGCCGCGGTCCTGATCAGGAGCGTCACCGCTCCGGCGATCCCGGCGAACGCGAAGCCTGTGATCAGCGCGACTCCCGAACCCCAATGGGTGCCGACGGCGGCGAGGGTGTAGCCGATCGAGCCTAGGAGGAAGCCGACGACGATCACCGGGACGCGGCCGAAGCGGTCCATTGCGCGCCCGGCGGGGAGGGCTGCGAGCGCGGAGGCCGTCAGAAAGATCGCCGGGCCCGCCCCGAGCAGCGACCGGAAGCCTGTGACGAGGACGAAGGACAGGGACAGCACCGCTGCGCCGAGCTGCAGGACGGCCGAGTAGAGGGCCTGGATGACCGCGAGGGTCGCGGTGTTCCGCGCGATCGGGAGGCGTTGCTCAGACAAGCGCTGCCAGTCCGGCCCGGAACTCGTGAGCGCCGCCGTGCGAGGGGTGGCGGATCCCGGAGGTGCCGAGCGCAGCCTCGGCGACCCGGCCGACCGGAACGACTTGACGCCCGGCGGCGAGGAGCTCGAGGAACGGGCGGGACGCCTCGATCTCGGCGGTGCGCGGACGGCGGTTCGAGTCGGGCTCGCCCGGCCGGTGCGGGTGGGTCGGGACGACGTTCCAGAGCAGCACGTGCTCGGATAGGCCGAGCTCGTCGAGCACGCGGTGGACGATCGTCGCGGAGGCCTCGGCCAGGCCGCTCCCTGTCAGTAGCCGCTCCGACGTGAACGGAATGCCGCTCACACGCGCTCCGCGGTACCCGGCCGCCTCGCCGACGAGCAGGAGCTCGGCGCCGGCCCGCCGCTCGAGGTACCCGGCAAGTCGGCGGCGCAGCAGCGAAGACTCCGCGTACTGGTTGAAGGTCGAGCCGATCTGCGCTGCCGCGAGGCGCCGGATCAAAATGCGCGCGCGCCGTAGAGGAGAATGAGCCTCTTGGCTGGCGAGGTCGTCACGTCGAAAGGATAATCCGCACTGTTGCGGCGCCTCGCCCTCATTCTCGTGCCGGCAGCGCTCGCCGTCGGCTTGCCCGCGGCGCTAGCGGGCAGCGCTGGT
Organism: uncultured Actinomycetes bacterium; assembly: GCA_963794605.1. Classification (GTDB taxonomy): domain Bacteria; phylum Actinomycetota; class Thermoleophilia; order Gaiellales; family Gaiellaceae; genus VAXT01. The sequence goes on along the minus strand of CAWCEN010000002.1, from coordinate 1,224,139 downwards.
GATCCCGGGATCTCGGACGACACGATCCTGCTCGGCGCGACGGTGCCGCTCAGCGGCGACGAGGTGGCGTACGCCACAGTCGCACGCGGGGCGAACGCGTACTTCCAGTACGTCAACGACCGTGGCGGGGTCCGCGGCCGCAAGATTCGCTACGTCTACGTCGACGACGCGTACGACCCGTCCGAGACCGTCCGCAAGACGCGGGAGCTCGTCGAGGGCGACAAGGTGTTCGCGATCTTCAACAGCGTCGGTACGGAACACGCGCTCGCGGTTCGCCCGTACCTGAACCAGCTCGGAGTCCCGCAGCTCTTCGTCGGTAGCGGGCTCTCGGCGCTCGCGCTCGAGCGCAGGCAGTACAAGTGGTCGATGGGCTTTCTGCCACGGTTCGCCGGCGAGGGGGCGCTCTACGGGCGGTACATCAAGCGGACACGGCCGAAGTCGCGCATCGGCGTGCTGCACGAGGACTCCGAGTACGGCGAGGACATGTTCGCGGGGCTGCGGTCCGGGCTCGGATCCCTCTCGTCGCGGATCACGTCCGTCCAGACGTACCAGCTCTCGGACGCCGACGTGAACGCGCAGATCGCGCGGCTCAAGGCTTCCCGCGCGGACACGGTCATGCTCTTCGCGCTCCCGGCGCAGACGATCCAGGCGTTCCTGGCGATCCACAAGCTCGGGTGGCGGCCGCGGATCGTCGTCAACTCGGTCTCGATCGACCCATTCGTGATGGACGTCGTCCAACGGAACACGAGCAAGCGGCTGGTCGAGGGCGCTGTCTCGAGCCAGTTCCTGAAGGATCCGACCGACCCCGCCCTGGTCAAGGATCCTGGCGTCAAGCTCTACAAGCAGATCCTGCGCCGCTACCTGCCGGACTCGAAGCCGCGGGAGGTGGCGAACATGTACGGGATGGCGGCTGCCTACACGATGGTCGATGCGCTGCGCCGTGCCGGAAAGCAGCCGACCCGGGCGAGCCTGCTGCGGGCCGCGACGCATCTGAACGAGCGCAACCCGTTCCTCGTCAAGGGCGTGGCCGTGAAGACCGGGCCGAACGACTACTACCCGGTCGAGCGCACGCGGATGCTGCGCTTCCACGCCGGCCGGTGGCGGCAGTTCGGCGGCCTCGCCAGCGTCCGCTGAGCGACTCGATCGAAATCCGGACGCTGACGGACGGTGGGCAGCGCGCCGTCGACGTGGCGGAGCAGGTCGCGTCGTTCCTCGAGGCGGCGCGGACGTCGCTCGATCTCGCGCAGTACGACTTCCACCTGGTGCCCGAGACTGCGGAGATCGTGGGCGGCGCGATCAGGGCCGCGGCCGCGCGGGGCGTTGCGGTGCGCATGATCTACGACGTCGGCCACCGGAACCCGATTCCCGTGCCGCCGCCCCCGGAGCCGGACGTCGAGCTGATCTCGTCGCTGGGCGTCCCGCACCGGCCGATCGCGGGCATCCCCGATCTGATGCACCACAAGTACGCGGTGCGCGATGGCGACACGGTGTGGACCGGGTCGGCGAACTGGACCGACGACTCGTGGACCCGCCAGGAGAACGTGATCGCGATCGCCGAGTCGGCGAGGCTCGCGGCCGACTTCACGGCAGACTTCGAGCAGCTCTGGTCGAAGGGGATCGTCGAGCAGAGCGGTTTCGTCGAGCCGAATCCTGTGCGGATCGCGGGGAACAACGTGCGCGCCTGGTTCACGCCCGGATTCGGCGAAGCGCTCTCGCGGCGGATCGCGAAGCGGATCAGGCGGGCGAAGCGGCGCGTGCGGATCTGCTCGCCGGTGTTGACGGTCGCGCCCGTGCTGTCGGCGCTCTCGGAGCGGATCTCGGAACGGCTCGACATCGCCGGCTGTCTCGACCGCCCGCAGATCGAGGGCGTCATCTACCAGTGGGGCATCGACGGCAACGCGGCCTGGAAGCTGCCGCTCCTGAGGCAGGCGCTCAAGGCCGACTTCTCGGCCAAGCCGTCCACTCCGTGGGCCGAGGGGACCGTGCACGACTTCATGCACGCGAAGGTGACGGTCGTCGACGACGTCGTCTTCGTGGGCAGCTTCAACCTGTCGCGATCGGGCGAGCAGAACGCGGAGAACGTCCTCGAGATCGAAGACCCGACGCTGGCCGACCTCCTGGCCGTGTACGTGGACGAGATCCGAGCGCTCTATCCCCGCTTCGCGCCCCGAGATCGCGTCATTTCCGGCTGAGCTGGGTACTTGGTCAAAAAGACAACGACCAGGGGTGGAAATGACCAGGAAAGAGGTCTCCCGAATGCTACCGCGACGTCTCCCGTCGCCGGCGATGATCGTGGCCTGCATTGCGCTGGCGATCGCGCTCGGCGGCACGAGCTACGCGGCGATCAGGCTGCCCGCGAACAGCGTGGGCGCCAAGCAGCTCAAGAAACGAGCCGTGACGGGTGCCAAGGTGAAGCGCAACACGATCACGGGCGCCCAGATCGCCGAGTCGACGCTCTCGAGAGTGCCCGCCGCACTCAAGGCCGATAGCGCAGACAGCGCAGCAATTGCCAGGCTCGACTACCGGCAGTCGGCCGCGACCGCAATTCCAACGAGCGGGCATGTCCGCGTGGCTGCGAGCTGCGACGCGGGGACATTCGCACTCGGTGGTGGCGCGAAGGTGTCCGATCCCGACATCGCTCTCGTGCTCGACTCGAACCCCGTCGGCAAGAGTGGTTGGGAGGCGACGGGCTTCGCCAGCACGCCCGGCACCACGCTGACGGTCTTCGTCATCTGCGGCGCTGCCGCGGCTTCGACACCGTAACGCCGACGAGCCCGCCTGACGCCGGGCGGGCTCGTCCAACCTCCTGAACGGGGTCAGACCCCTTTACAACTCGGCTGTCTTAACGGGCCGATGGCCGAGCCCGCGAAACCGCTTGGCTCGGGCTGGCTGTGGAGAGATCGTCACGCTTTTGGAGCGGGGTCTGACCCCGTCAGGTGGCGACGGCGACGAGGACGGCGATCAGGAGGACGGTTCCGAGGGTCAGGAGCGCCAGCGTGATCGCCGCGCCGATGAGGATTCGCTTGCCCTCGGCTCCAAGACGCACGGCCAGGGGACGCGGATCCTCCGCGGTCACGATGCGGTAGGCGCGGCGCAAGACCCAGAATCCGATCAGGCGATACAGCACTGCCTAGGCGATATGCCCCGGGCGGCGGCGTCTACTCCCACTCGATCGTGCTCGGCGGCTTCGACGAGATGTCGAGCGCGACGCGGTTCACGGCCGGGATCTCGTTGATGATCCTGCTGGAGATCGTCTCCAGCAGGTCGTAGGGCAGCCGCGCCCAGTCCGCGGTCATGGCGTCTTCGGACGTGACCGCGCGGATCACGATCGGGTACGCATACGTGCGCTCGTCGCCCTGCACGCCAACCGAGCGAATCGCCGGCAGCACGGCGAAGCTCTGCCACAGGTCGCGGTAGAGCCCGGCGCGCCGCACCTCCTCCTGCAGCACCGCGTCCGCCTCCCGCAGGATCTCGAGCCGCTCGTGCGTGACCTCGCCGATGATTCGAATCGCGAGCCCCGGCCCGGGGAACGGCTGGCGCCAGACCATCCGCTCCGGCAACCCCAACTCCTCGCCGACGCGCCGCACCTCGTCCTTGAACAGCAGCCGCAGCGGCTCGACGAGGTCGAAGTCGATGTCCTCGGGCAGGCCGCCGACGTTGTGGTGCGACTTGATCTTCGCCGCGACGCTCTCGTCCCCGCCGGACTCGATCACGTCCGAGTAGAGCGTGCCCTGGACGAGATAGCGGATCTGCCCGAGCTGCTCGGACTCCTGCTCGAAGACGCGGATGAACTCCTCGCCGATCCTGCGCCGCTTCTCCTCCGGGTCGCTGACTCCCGCGAGCTTGCCGAGGAAGCGCTCCTCTGCGTCGACGTGGACGAGCGGGACGTGGAAGTGGTTGCGGAACGTCTCGACGACCTGCGCTGCCTCGTCCTTGCGCAGCAGCCCGTGGTCGACGAAGACGCATGTCAAGTGATCGCCGACCGCTTTGTAGACGAGGAGCGCCGCGACGGCCGAGTCGACGCCGCCCGAGAGCGCACATAGCACGCGCTGCGACCCGACCTGCGCACGGATCCGCTCCACCTGCTCCTCGATCACGGCAGCGGCTGTCCACGTCGCGGGTGCATCGGCGACCGAGTAGAGGAAGTTCTTCAGCAGGTCGTTCCCGTACGGCGTGTGCACGACCTCGGGGTGGAACTGGACGCCGTACAGCCGTCGCTGCGGATCCTCGAACGCCGTGATCGGGGTCGATTGCGACGACGCGACGACGCGGGCTCCTTCGGGAGGCGCGGTCACCGAGTCGCGGTGGCTCATCCACCCGATCTGCTCGGGCGGGAGGTTCACGAATAGCTCCCCGCCCTCGGCCGTGAACTCGGTCTTGCCGAACTCCGAAACCCCCGTCCGCTCGACGCGCCCGCCGAGCTCCTGGGCCATGACTTGCATCCCGTAACAGATCCCGAGTGTCGGGATCCCGAGCGCGAAGATGCCCGGATCGACCTTCGGCGCGCCCTCCGCGTAGACCGAAGCCGGCCCGCCGGACAGAACGAGCGCCAGCGGATTCCGCGCCTGAATCTCCTGCGGACTGATCGCGTGCGGGACAAGCTCCGAGTAGACCCGGCACTCGCGCACGCGCCGCGCGATCAGCTGCGAGTACTGGCCACCACAGTCCAGAACGAGCACCGGCCGCTCTTCTGCGGCCGGCTCAGGCGTGGGCAGCGGGACGACGTTGCTCATCCCATCCCGATCTTCTGCGCTTGCTGAAGCGACTTGCCCTCGGTCTTGATCGACGGCGCGAGCATGATCTCGGCCTTCTGGAAATCGTGGATCGACTCGTAACCGCACGTCGCCATCGACGTCCGGAGCGCGCCCATCAGGTTCAGCGTCCCGTCGTTCTCACGCGCAGGGCCGATGACGATCTCCTCGAGCGAGGCGGTCTGGTCGACCTGCACGCGCGCGCCGCGCGGCAGCGTCGGGTGGAACGTGGCCATGCCCCAGTGGAAGCCGCGGCCGGGCGCCTCTTTCGCGCGGGCGAGCGGCGAGCCGACCATCACGGCGTCCGCGCCGCAGGCGACCGCTTTCGAGATGTCGCCGCCGGTGCGCATGCCTCCGTCGGCGATCACGTTCACGTACTTGCCGGTCTCGAGCAGGTGCTGAACACGAGCGGCGGCCGCGTCGGAGATCGCGGTCGCCTGCGGGACACCGACGCCGAGGACGCCACGGGTCGTGCACGCGTGCCCCGGCCCAACCCCGACGAGCACGCCCTCCGCACCGGTGCGCATCAGGTGCAGCGCCGCCTGGTACGAGGCGCAGCCGCCGACGAGCGTCGGGATCGGCAGGCTCGCGATGAACTCCTTGAGGTTCAGGGCCTGCCCGTTCGAGGACACGTGCTCGGCGGAGACGACCGTGCCCTGGATGACGAGCACGTCGAGCCCGGCTTCGAGCGCGATCTCGTAGTGGTCGCGCACCTTCTGCGGCGTGAGCGAGCCCGCCGCGAGGACTCCCGCGCGCTTGATCTCCTCGATGCGCTCGGCAATCAGCCTCGGCTCGACGCCGCGCGTATAGATCTCCTGGAGCCCGCGCGTCGCGGTGCCCTTGGGCAGCTTCGCGATCCGCTCGAGCTCGGCGTCGGGGTTCTCGTAGCGCGTGTAGATGCCCTCGAGGTTGAGGACGCCGAGGCCGCCTAGCTTGCCGAGCGCGATTGCGGTCGCCGGCGAGACGACGCCGTCCATCGCCGAGGCGAGGAGCGGCAGCTCGAGGAGGTGGGGGCCGAGCTTCCAGCCGATGTCGACGTCCTGCGGGTCGCGCGTCCGACGGCTCGGGACGATCGCGATGTCGTCGAAGCCGTACGCCTGCCGTGCCTTCTTGCCTCTACCGATCTCGACGTCCACTCAGCACCCCCCGAAATGCAAAAAGCCCAGGCTCGATGGATCGCCTGGGCCGGAAAACCGCTCTCTCGTCACTCCTCTCAAGTGGCAGTCGATCGTACCAGCCTCAGGAGACGACCGGTTCGAGCTCGGTTACCTCGACGCCACCTGTCAGCCGGCTCGCTTCGCGCGGGTCGAGCCGGCCCGCGCCGACTTCGAGCGTCGAGGCCGCGCCGGCGGCAACGGCCGACCTGAGCGCCTCGTCGATCGGCTTGTTCGCGTCGCGCGCCGCGAGGAACGCGGACAGGAGCACGTCGCCGGACCCGACGGTCGACGCAGGTTCGACCTCGGGGGCCACTGCCCGCAGCCGCTTCACCTCACGCTCCTCGCGCAGCAGCGCGAAGCAGCCCGACTCCTGCGTAATCAGCACGTTGCGCGCGCCGAGCTCGGCAATGTCGTCGAGCGCCTGGATGAAGTCCTGGTCCTCGTGGAACTCTTGGCCGACGAGGCTCTCGGCCTCCCGCTGATTCGGCGAGACCAGGAACGGCTCGGCGGCGGTTCCCATCCTCAGCGGCTCGCCTTCCGCGTCGAGCACGGTCTCGATGCTGCGCTTGTTCAGCTCGCGGATCAGACTGCCATAGAAGTCGTCATCGACCCCGCGCGGAAGGGAGCCCGCGAAAATGACGACGTCGGCTGCGGTCGCCAGGTAGCGCAGCTTCTCCCGGAGCATCTCCAGCTCCTCGGGCTCCACGTGCGGCCCCCACTCGTTGATCTCGGTGTACGAGCTCGAGGTCGGGTCGACGACCGCCGTCGAGGTGCGCGACTCGTCTGCGATGCGGACGAAGTCGTTGAGGATCGCCTCGCCGGTCAGCTCCTCGACGATGCGCGTTCCGGTGAGCCCGCCCGCAAGCCCGGTCGCAACGACCGGCACGTCCAGCCGCTTCAGCGCGCGCGCGACGTTGATGCCCTTGCCGCCCGCGAGGGTGAGCCCGCCGCTCGCCCGATGCCGCTGGCCGCGCTGGAAGTTGGGCACGGTCAGTGTGCGGTCGAGGGCGGCGTTCAGCGTGACGGTGACGATCATCGGGCTACGACACCCATCCCCACATGTTGTGCGCAGTGCGCTTGACATACCAGCGTGCGCGGCCCGCCGCACCCGGCTTGTCGATCGAGCGGGAGGCGACGAGCGGCGAACTCGCGACGAGCTTGCCCCGCTCATAGACACGTACCTCGCCCAGCTCCTGGCCCTTGCGGACGGGCAGATCGACACCCATCGGCGCCACGATACGTTCCACGAGCGGACGGCCGGTGACGAGGGCGCGCCCGACCGAGCGCGGCGCCACGAGATCGAGTTCGCCCTTGCCGTACGCAGTGCGGGCGCTCGCATAGACGCGTCCCGCTGTGACGGCCTGGACGACGCGGAAACGCGCCAGACCCCACGTCATCAGCTCCGCGAGGTCATCGTTGCGAACGCGCCGCGACGGGCTGCCGAGGATCGTCGCGTAGACAGTGACGCCCGGACCGCGGACGGCGCTGACCTCGGACCAGCCGGCGGCCGCCGTGTGTCCGGTCTTCACGCCGACAACGCCGGGATAGACGCCGAGCAGGTCGTTCCACGTGTGCAGCCGGCGATCGCCTTCGATTGTCGCGTCGCGCATCGCGACGATCTTGCGGACGACCGGCTTCTGCATCAGGAGGCGAGCGAGCGTCGTCACGTCGCGCGCGCTCGAGACATGTCCCGGAGCATCGAGGCCGTCCGGCCGGACGAAGTGCGTGTCGTTCAGGCCGAGCTGGCGCGCGCGCCGGTTCATCAGCGCGACGAACTTGGCCTCGTTGCCGTGGCCCACGTGATCGGCGAGCGCCCAGGCGGCGTCGTTCGCGCTCTGGATGAGCGCGGCCTCGACGAGGTCGCGCACCGAGATCCGCTCGCCTGCGAGCAGGTCGATGCTGGACTCGCCGATCGCGGCCGCGTCGGGTGAGATCGTGACCGTGTCGCCGAGCCCGGAGCGCTCGAGCGTGAGCAGCACCGTCATCATCTTGGTCAGGCTCGCGATCGGGACCCGCTGCGCCGCGTTGTGGGCGAGCAGCACCTCTCCGTTGCGCCCGTCCTGGACGAGGTAGGCACGGGCCTGCACGCTCGGTCCAGCCGCGAGGGCCGGCGGAACGAGGGAGAGGGCGGCCGCGAGGGCAGCGAGAAGCCTGAACCTCACGGGCCGGAAGGCTAGCCGTTAGAGCGCCCCGCGGACCACGAGCACCGCCGCGGTGACGAGCAGGAGGAACGCAATTGGGAGCGCGTACCGCCTTGCCTCAGTGCGCAAGTCCAACCCCTACCACCCCGAGGCGGCCCACACTTCGCTCTTCAGCCGCGCCGCCTCGGCCGCAGCGGCGGAGCGCCAGTCGTCGTCGGTCGACCGGAACGCGTAGAGCACGGAGCGCGACGCAGCGACGAGCGCGCTCGCCGGCCCGCTCGTGAACGCTCGGGCCACATCAGCAGGGCCGGCTCCCTGAGCGCCGATCCCGGGTAGGAGCAGGACGGCCCGCGGAAGTAGCCGCCGCGCTTCACCGACGGCCCGCGGATGCGTCGCGCCGACGACCGCGCCCACGCTCGACAGCCCGTGCTCGCCGACGAGCTCCTCGCCCCACTCCGCGACGAGTCGCGCCACGTGCTGCCAGAGCGGCTTCCCGTCCGAGAGCGCGAGGTCCTGGATGTCCGCAACGCCCTCGTTCGACGTCTTGACGAGGCAGAAGATGCCGGCGCCCTCGCGCCGGCAGGCCGCGATGAACGGCTCGAGCGAATCGAGCCCGAGGTACGGGTTGACGGTCATCGCGTCCGCGAGCGGCGCGCGACCCTCGGCCGGTTCCAGGTAGGCGGACGCGTACGCCCGCGCAGTCGAGCCGATGTCTCCGCGCTTCGCGTCGGCGATGACGATCAGGCCCGCGGTGCGCGCGTACGCGCAGACGCTCTCGAGCGCCTCCATCCCGGGCGGGCCGAGCGCCTCGAAGAAGGCGAGCTGCGGCTTCACGCCGACCGCGTAGGCGGCGACCGCGTCGACAACGCCGCAGCAGAAGCGCGCGCAGGCGTCGGCGGCCTCGGAGCGGCCGACCCCGGCCTCGCCCGCGAGCTCGAGCGGCAGCAGCTCGGGCATCGGGTCGAGCCCAACGAGGAGCTGGCTCCGCTTGCGCTCGACGGCCTCGGCGAGCCGGTCCCCGAACGCGGTCGTGGTCGTCGCCGCTGTCTCGACGTCGTGCATCATCGTGGTTCGCATCGGCTTCGCCGACGCTCACTTTTTTCGGACGCGCCTGCGGCGGTGTCCGAAAAACGGTCCCCGAACGCGATCACGTTCGTAGTCGGCGCCGCCTCGAGGTCCTGCACCATCGCAGGGACCTTAGCGAGCACACCGGAGGAAAAGAGAAGGGCCGCATCGGCGGCCCCTCTCGAAACTTCCGGTTGTGCCGCAGTGCTACATGCCACCCATCCCGGCCCCGCTCTTCACGGCCTGCTTGAGCTGGCTGCCCGCCGAGAACTTGGGGACGGTTGTCGCGGGGATCTGGACCCGCTCCGTTGGGTTCCTCGGATTAACGCCCTGGCGCGCGGCGCGCCGCTGGGTCGTGAACTTCCCGAATCCTGTGAACGACACCTCGCCGCCCGAGCCCAGGACGTCGGTGATCGAGTCCAGGAACGCGTCCACGGCTTCCGAAGCATCGCGCTTCGAGAGACCCGCCTTGTCCGCGACCCTGTCGACGAACTCCTGTTTTGTCACGTGCATCCTCCCTCTGACGTTGCCGGTTAGCGCAACCGGACCCTAACAGCCAAGCCGTTTCGGCTCAACCATGCGGTTTTGCGGCGGTTTTCTCCGTAGATACCAACTCTCCTGCCCGAAAAAGCGGCACAAGACGGGCTCCACGGCGCGCGAGAGCGTCCGCTCCGCCCTCCTCGCGATCCAGCACGCAGACCGCGATCCGGCACTCCAGCCCGGCTTCGCGCACCGCGTCCAGGGCCTCGACGACCGCCCCGCCGGAGGTGACGACGTCCTCCACGAGGCACACCCGCTCGCCCGGCTCGAAAACGCCTTCGAGGCGATTCGCGGTGCCGTACTCCTTCGCCGCCTTGCGGACGATCAGGAACGGGAGCCCGGAGGACATCGACGCCGCGGCAGCGAGGGCGACCGCACCGAGCTCCGGGCCGGCGAGCCGCTCTGCGTCGGGCTCGTGCTCCGACACGGTGGCGGCTATGTGCTCGCCCAGCGCGGACAGCAGTTCGGGGCGTGTCTCGAAGCGGTACTTGTCGAGGTAGTAGTTCGAGCGGCGCCCGGAGCGCAGGACGAAGTCGCCCTCGAGGTAGGCGTGCTCGCGGAGCGCGGCTCCCAGGTCTTCGCGCTTCACTTCGCGGCTGCTTGCAGCGCGTCGCGCGCGTGGACGAGCAAGGGCGCTGCTTCCGGGGAGTCGCTGTGCAGCGAGACGAGCGAGCCGTCCGCGAAGTAGAGGTCGATCCGCTCCCTTCCCTTTCCGCGCCGCGCGTAGAGGCCGATGCCGAGCAGCGACCCGACGGCGAACCCGAGCGCGATCAGCTTACGAGGACTCATCGCTCTTGGGCCGAGGCGTCCGTTTCGGCTTCGGCTTCGCGGTCGCCCTCGGCTTGGGCTTGGGCTTCGCGGGTGGCTTGGCCGCGGCCTTCAGCGTGCTCTTGAGGTCGTAGAAGACGAGCCCGGCGGTCGGCTCGGCCGAGGTCGACGCCGCGATCATCGTCGGCCCGTCTTTGACGACGAACAGGCTTCCGGCCGCGGTGGACGCCTCGATCTGCGTGAGCTCGCCGCCGCCGATCAGCCCCGCCTGCTCGAGCAGCGCCTTCGCGCTCGAGGCGACCTGCGCCGCGCGCTCGTCCGGGATCGTCGCGGCCACGACCTTGCCGTCGGCGTCGAAGAGGACTGCGGCCTCGATCTGCGACGAGATCTCGGTCAACTCCGCGAGCGCAGCCCTAGGCTCCGTCATGGCCGAGAGACTAGCCTCCCCCACCATGCGGGAGGTCTTCAGCAAGTTTTTCGCCGACCGCGGGACGCACCTCGCCGCGATGATCGCCTATTTCGCGCTCCTCTCGTTCGTCCCACTGGTCTTCCTCGCGCTCGCCCTCCTCGGCTTCGCCGGCCGCGCCGACGAGTCGAGCTACCTCGTGACCGAGCTGAACAAGGCGTTCCCGACGAGCTCCGTCGACAGCATCGTCCGCGTCGTGCGGTCGGTCCAGGACAACGCCGCGACGCTCGGCGTCATCGGAGCGCTCTTCCTCGGCTGGACGTCGCTCTCGCTGTTCAGCGTGCTCGAGTCGGCGTTCAACATCGTGTATGGGAAGCCGAACCGCTCGTTCCTGCACGGGAAGCTGCTCGCGGTCACGCTGCTGGTCGGGTCGCTCGTGACGCTCTTCGTCGGCCTGCTCGTCGGCTCGATCGGCTACGAGGTGCTCAAGCGCTTCGCGAGCGGCTTCTTCGGCGACCCCTACGTCGCGTTCGTGAGCTCGATCCTGATCTCGACGCTCGCGGTCTTCGTCTTCCTGTTCACGGTCTACTACCTGCTCACGAACGAGAAGCTCACGTGGCAGGAGGTGCTCCCGGGTGCGATCGTCGCCACGATCGCGCTCGAGACGAGCTTCCAGCTTCTGCCGCTCTACCTGCGGTTCTCGAAGAACGTGATCGCGCTCCAGGCGTTCGGCGCCCCGGCGCTCCTGCTCGTGTGGCTGTACGTGATGGCGAACGTGATCGTCTTCGGCGCCGAGATCAACTGGTGGTACTCGCGCGGCCGCCGTGAAGCGGTCGAGCTCGAAGAAGCGCCGGGTCTCGCCTAAGTCGCCTTGTTCCAGCCTTCTTCGCCGTAGGCCCACGGGACCGCGCTGCCGCGCTCGAAGACGAGGTCGTTCTCACCGCCCGCCCAAACGCCGATCGTGTCGCTGTCCGGGTACACCGAGACTGCGTAGCCCTCGCCCCGCCGCGAGAAGAGCAGGGTCCTCGCGGGCGCGTCGCTGCGGTTCATGACCTTGTGCGCTCCTTCCGGACCGGCCGGGAAGCGGACGAGCTCGCCACGATCGAGTGTGTGCTCCCCGTCCGGCGTGCGCACCACGACCGTCCCCTCGACGACGAGGAGCCACTCCTCGTCGTACTCGTAGTGATAGGGAGACGAGCCCTGGCCGGGCGCGAGGTCGTAGATGAACATGAGCATTTCGGTCGACCCGGTCGCCTCGCCGACGTCGATCCTGCCCCTGGTGTTCGCTGCGCTGACGAGGTTGATCGAGTTCATGACTGCATTATCGAGGCAAGCAGCGCGCGGGCGGCACGGGCTCGGTGCGAGTTGTCCCGCTTCCAGTCGTTGCCGAGCTCCGCCACGGTTCGGGCCTCCCCGTCGGGGATGAAGACCGGGTCGAAGCCGAAGCCTTCCTCGCCGCTCAACCCCTCGGCGATCCGGCCTTCGAGAACGCCGGTGCCGCGGTGCTCCGCTCCCTCCGGCGATATCGCGACGAGCTCGCAGACGTACCGCGCACGGCGGCCGTCGCCCTGCACGCCCTGAAGCTCCTCGAGCGCGCGCTCCGCCTCCCGGCCCGCCGCCCAACGAGCGGAGAGAACCCCCGGGCCGCCGCCGAGCCCTTCGATCTCGACGCCCGAGTCCTCGCCCAGCACCCAGCGGTCTGGCACGAGCGTCCGTCCGAACTCGGCCTTGGCGCGCGCGTTCTGGAGATAGGTAGCGCCATCCTCAGGTGGGTATGCCTCGGCGTCGAGCGGATCGAGCGACCAACCGTCGAGAGCGTGGCGCAATTCGCGCAGCTTGTTCTCGTTCGCGGAGGCGAGGACCGCCCGGATCAGTTCGCCCATCGGACCCCGAGCACCGGCTCGAGGCGCATCAACTCCGCCGTCACCGCTTCCGGCTGCGTGTTCTCCACGCGCACGTCGAGCGCGACGCGACGGCGGTCGCGCGCGTCCTCGACCTCGAACGACCGCACGGCGACACCGCGTGTCTCGAGGGGCTCGAGCAGCACGGACGGGCTCTCGTTAGCGCGCAGCTCGACCTCGAGCCGGAGCTCACCGGGCCGAAGGCGCTCGAAGATCCTGTTCGCCAGGATCCGCAGCGGCCAGAGGCTGACCAGGACGACGATCGTCGTGACCACGGCGCCCGAGTAGTAGCCCGCGCCGGCCGCCATGCCGATCGCGGCCACGACCCAGAGGCTCGCGGCAGTCGTCAGGCCTCGGATGGACAGGCCCTGGCGGATGATCGCGCCAGCCCCGAGGAAACCGATCCCGGTCACGATCTGAGCGGCGATCCGCGTCGGGTCGTAGGTGATGCCGTTTCGCGCGGAGAAGTTGAAGTCGGCCCAGGCGTAGGCGGAGACGATCGTGAACAGCGCAGCCCCGACGGCGACCAGCGTGTGCGTGCGCAGTCCGGCGTCGTGCTCGCGAAGCTCGCGCTCGGCCCCGACCGCACCGCCGAGGATTCCCGCCACGACGAGGCGGACAAGGACGTCTGCCCAGCTGAGCTCAGGTAGCACGGACCGCCTCGACCGCGTCCCGCTGGGCGATCCCGATGTCCTCGATCCCGCCTGCGGCCAGGTCGAGCAGCTCGTCGAGCTGGTCGCGGGAAAGCGGGGCCCGCTCGGCCGTCGCCTGCACCTCGATCAGCCGACCGTCGCCGGCCATGACCACGTTCACGTCCGCTTCGGCCGACGAGTCTTCCTCGTAGTCCAGGTCGAGCAGTCCCTCGCCCTCGACGATGCCGACCGAGACGGCGGCGACCGAATCGGCCAAGACCCGGCCGAGCCCGACATGGTCGAGCGCCCTCCGCGCCGCGACATAGGCGCCCGAGATGGACGCACACCGGGTCCCGCCGTCGGCCTGGAGCACGTCGCAGTCGAGCCAGAGCGTCCGCTCCCCCAGGGCTTCCATGTCCGCGACCGCCCGGAGCGCACGGCCGATCAAGCGCTGGATCTCGACCGTCCGGCCCTTCTGGCGGCCGGTGCTCGCCTCGCGCTGCGTCCGCTGTCCGGTCGAGGCCGGGAGCATCGAGTACTCCGCGGTCAGCCAGCCGCGCCCGTTGCCGTACAGCCAACGCGGAACGCCGTCCTCGAGGGACGCTGTGCACAGCACCCGCGTCTTCCCGAACGAGATGAGCGCGGAGCCACTCGCCTGCTCGAGGAAATCGGGCTCGATCGTGAGCGTCCGCAGCTCGTCGGGGCGTCTGCCGCTGGGACGGTTCACGCCGCGGCCGCCTCCAGCTCGGCAATCGCGACCTGCTCTACCTCGCCCAGCGGAAGCTGCAGGAAGCGCTCGCCCACCGCACGGAACCGCTCCGGATCGCCCGTCGTCAGGAACCGGTAGAGACCTTCGCGCCCGAGATCGTTTGCGAACCCCTTGCGCTCGAGCGTCTCCGCAACCTCGCGCGCCGTTTCCTCCGCGGAGAACACGAGCGTCACCCCGCGACCGAAGATGCGTTGGAAGACGGGCCTGATCAGCGGGTAGTGCGTGCAGCCGAGAATGACCGTGTCCACGTCGGCCCGCTTGAGCGGCGTCGCGTACTCGCGGACGGCTTCGACCGTCTCCGCGCCGAACGGCTCGTCGCTTTCGATCAGCGGCACGAGGCGCGGGCACGCGACCGGGAAGAAGCGGGCACCTGCGTCGAGCGTGTGGACGAGCTCCGCGTAACGCCCTGCCGTGACCGTCGCCTGCGTGGCGAGGAGCCCGATGCGCCGGTTTCGCGTCGTCTGAACCGCGGCGTGCGCCTCGGGTGTGATCACGCCGACGATCGGCACCTCGAGCCGTTCCTGAAGCTCGGGCAGCGCGGCCGAGGTCGCTGCGTTGCACGCGGCCACGACGAGCTTCACTCCCTGCGCCTCGAGGTAGCCGGCGATCTCTCCCGCGTAGCGGCGGATCTCGTCCAGCGGACGGGGCCCGTACGGGAGCCGTGCGAGGTCGCCGAGGTAGATGAAGTCCTCGTGCGGCATCGTCACCAGGCACTCGTGGAGGACGGTCAGCCCGCCGGTGCCGGAGTCGAAAACGCCAACGGGCCGGGGGTCCATGGGGCGATTGTAGGCTCAGGCCAGGTCGCGCTGGCAAAGCCGATATCCCGGTGGATCTGTTGACCGAGAGGTCCGACGCGGAGTTAACTCCGGTTGCGATCTGACCGATCTGATCTCATGACATTGAACTCCGAGGAAAGGACATCCATGAAAAGGGTCATCCGGCTTGCGCTCGTCGCGGGTGCAGCCGCCGTTTCGCTCGCGTTTACGAGCTCAGCCTGGGCTGCCTACTCGCCGAGCCTCACCGTGACCGCATCGAGCAACAAGCCCGGCGCGGCGACCAGCCTTCTGCTCGGCCACATCCAGAGCGACACGGATGACCCGACGGCGAAGGACACCGTCTACGTCCCACTCGGCTACGGGGTCAAGCTCTCACAAACGGTTGGGACGAAGATTGGCGATGTCAGCGGCGAGGGCAACACCCACGCCGAGATCAAGACTTCCGAGAGCCACATCTTCGCGGCCAATCCCGCGAACTACACCACCCAGGCCGCGCAGTGCACGGGCCAGCCGACGCACGAAGCCGTCTGGCGCCTCGACATCCTGATCGCAGGGAGTCAGCTGCACATCCCGCTCTACGTCGACCACGTTACGACGGCGCCCGAGAACACGTTCGCCGCCGCGAAGATCCAGATGTGCCTGGCCGAGCCGATCGGAACGCCGGCGGGAGCGCAGCTCCTGTTCGCGTTCTTCGACGTCAACGGTGTCTTCACGAACCCGCCCAATACCGCCGACCGCATCTGGCACGCGACCTTCATGCCGTACGACGCCGCCGGGACGCGCAACCCGGACGGCACGACCGAGGGGCAGGCCGTCGTTCCAGGACGAGTCGCTCTGACGATGGCGACGAAGAGCCTCAAGCACGGCATCGTGATCGTCTCCGGACGTCTGCTGGTCGACGGCCAGGCCTTCGGCGGCGGGCTCGTCGAGCTCTACAGGCCGGGCAGCAACAAGCGCGTCGGCAAGGCGAGGACGAACGGCAAGGGCAAGTACACGATCCGGATCAAGATCAAGAAGAAGACAGTCCTGCTCGGACAGGTGCTGTTCCTCGGAGATCTCCCGGCGTGTCCGGCGCCTCCGTTGCCCGGAGTGCAGCAGGGCTGCAAGACGGCGTCGCTCTCGTTCTTCGCCGTCCAGATCGCCGCGGCTCGCAGGAAGAGGTAGCTCACGTTCCGCACGGGAGGCTTCTATGCGGAGCAACCCTCCCGTACTCTTGACCAAAGTTGCCAAACGTCAGATACTTGGCCGCAGTCGCCACCACCGCAGTGCGCAGCTTCAGCGCTCCTGACCTACCTGGTCGGCGACCCGCTTCGCGACTTCGTGGCAACGATCGACGGGGCGGGACGCCGACACGGGCGTCACGACTCGACCGCTAGCCTGGGCCGCATGGCGGCGACGATCCGTGTCGGCACGTGCTCGTGGGCGGACGAGGCGCTCACGAAGTTCTGGTACCCGAAGGGCGTCCCGGCCGGCGCGCGGCTCGCGTGGTACGCGGAGCACTTCGACACGGTCGAGGTCGACTCGACGTACTACCGGCTGCCGGCCGAGGAGATGGTGCAGCGCTGGGCCGAGCGCACGCCCGACGGGTTCGTGATGCACGTCAAGGCGTTCGGCGTCATGACCCGGCACCCGGTCAAGGTCGAGCAGCTTCCGCCCGACCTACGGGACGAGGCGCCGCAGGACGAGCGCGGGCGCGTCGACCGTCCGTCACGTGAGTTCCGGGCCGAGATCTTCCGGCGCTTCCTCGAGGCGCTCGAGCCGCTGCGCGCAGCGGGGAAGCTCGGCGGCCTCTTGTTCCAGTTCCCGCCGTACGTCGTCCCGAAAGAGGCGTCGCTCGACTATCTGGCCTGGGCGCGCGAGCAGATCGGAGACGACGAGATGCTCGTCGAGTTCCGGCACCGGAGCTGGTACGAGGAGGATCAGCGCGACGAGACGCTGCGATTCCTCGAGGAGCACAACATGTCCCACGTCGTCGTCGACGCGCCGCGCAGCGAGGGCAAGAACGTCCCGCTGACCGTGCTCGCGCTGACGACGCCGATCCTCTACGTGCGGATGCACGGACGGAACGCGGGCACGTGGAACGTGCGCGGCGGAAGCGCGGCGGAGCGGTTCGACTACCTGTACTCGGACGAGGAGCTCGGCGAGTGGGTGCCGCAGCTGAAGGAGCTGTCGCAGCAAGCCGAGCAGGCATACGTGGTGTTCAACAACAACAACCGCAGTCGCGTCGGCGGCCGGGAGACGGCGCAGGCGCCGACGAACGCGGAAATGCTGCGCGACGCGCTCGAAGTCGGGAACGTCGCCGTCAGCCGACCCGGCTCAGGAGCTCGCGCAGGATCTCGTTGAAGCGGTCGGGCGCGTCGACATTGACGACGTGGCCCGCGCCTTCCACGACTTCGAAGCGGCCGTCCAGCGCCGATTCTGCGATCTGACGAGCCTCGTCGACCGGGAGGATCTCGTCCTGGTCGCCGACGACGACCGTCAGCGGCCCTGTGAACCCGGCCACGACATCGGTCGCGTCGCGCCGGTCGCGGAGCGCCTGGATGCCGCGTACCAGCTCGTCCGTCGTCCGGTCCTCCGGCCCCGGCGGCGAGAACTCGCGGTTCCAGCCCGTGATCCCCTCGGCCTGGACGACGCGGATCATCTCGTCGCGGGCCGCACGCCGTTCGGGCGGATCGGCCGTGGCACGCGCGCCGGCGAGCAGGAGGCTCTTGACGCGGTCCGGCGCCGCGCGGGCCATCGCGAGCGCGACGTATCCGCCGAGCGATGCGCCGACAGCTACGAGCTCGCCGTCGGTCCGTTCGAGCACGTGCTCAGCCCAGCCGTCGACCGAGTTGCCGCCGAGGTCGTAGAAGCTCGGGACGTACACGTCCTCGTCGCGCAGAATCGCGAGCTGCGGCTCCCACATGCGGTCGTCGAGCGGGAACGCGTGCAGGAGGACGACCTTCACGAGTGCTCCACCGTGACCGCGCCGTCGAGCGCCGACGCCTCGTCGGCGGACAGCCCAACACCCTCGATGCCGAGCGTCCGCGCGATCTCAGCGAGGAGCTCGTCGACTGGCGGCAGCTCCGCGGCCGAGTCCGCAGTGCGCGCGGCGGCGCGGATCTCCGCCGGCTTTGCTCCGGTCAGGCGACCGAGCAGCGTCGGATTCGCGCGCAGGGCAATCGCGTCTCCGGGCGGCAGCGGCCCATAGTACTCGGGCACGGACATGTATTCGTCCGCGACTCGGCCCCGGTCGTACGCGACGAGCCGGACGACCTCGCCCTCCTCGACGCCGAGCGCGACCACCACACCCCCGCTCACGTACGAGAGCTCGGAGGCCAGACGCCGCAGCTGATCCGGCTCGCCGGCGGCGAGGTCGTCGTACACGCCGATCCACCCGTTGCGCGGCGGGCTGACGACGCTCGACTCGGAACGGACCACGCGCGGGACCCAGCGGGCGACGGCTTTCTCGACCGCGCCGAGGTCGTCGGTCTGCAGGTGAATCGAGCCCGTGGAGGCGACGTCGCCGCCCGAAAGGCGCCGCTCGAGTGACTCCAGATCGGTGAGGAGCGAGCGGCGGTAGTCCGTGAAGCCGAGCCGGCGCCAGTAGGCGAGCGCCTCGTCGTTGGGCAACTCGACGTTCAGCGACACATGCTCGAGGCCCTGCTCGCGAAAGTGCGTGACTAGGTCGCGCACGAGATCGTTGCCACCGCCGCGCCCACGCTGCTCGGGCTTCAGGTAGACGAGGCTGACGTGGCCAAGCCCGTTCCGCAGCTCGCCCTTCGCCATGCCGACGATCGTCCCGTCGGTCTCCGCAACGACGATGTGCCCCTCGCGGAGGTAAGGGCCGGGCGGCGGCGCGGGATACGGGCGCGCCCAGTGCTCGTCCAGATACGCGGCGACGAGCTCTTCGAGGACCGGCAGGTCCGCCTGGGTCGCCTCGCGGACGTTCACAGCGCGGCGAGGAGCGCGGTCTCGGCAGCGACCGAGGGCCGCTCGCCTGCTCGAGCAACCCAGTCGGCGAGAGCCGGATACGGATCGAGGTCGACAGAGAGCATTGACTCGGCGCGGAGGATCCATGGCAAATACGCCGCATCCGCGATCCCGAACTCGAGCCCGGTGAGGAACGGACGGCCGGCGAGCACGGCGTCGAGCTTCGCGAGCTCCTCGCCGAGCCGACCTCTCGCCTCCTCGTCTCCGCGGCGCAGCGCGTAGTACGGCCGACTCAGCTGATCGAAGTGCTCGACGAGCAGACGGCCGGCGGCCCGCTCGGCGGGATCGGCAGGCCAGAGCGGCGGCTCGGGGTAGCGCTCCTCGATGTACTCCATGATCACGGCCGACTCGGGCAGGACGAACGCGTCCTCCTCCAGCACCGGCACCCGGCCCAGCGGGTTCTTCTCGTAGATCCAGGCCGGGCGGTCGTCGAGGTCGACGACCACGGTCTCGTGCTCGAGCCCTTTCTCGGCAAGGATGATTCGCACACGGGCGCAGTAAGGGCACCGGTCGGCGTCGTAGAGCGTGAGCACGACTCGATCCTAGGTGGAGCGAAGCAGTCCGGCGAGGAGGTAGTGCGCGGTCAGGTTCTGGAAGGGGTCGAAACGCTCCCCGAGCGCGCGCACCTCGTCCGTGGTCAGGTCGCCGCCCTCGCCGTAGTAGCGCGACGCGGCCTTGCGCACGCCGAGGTCGCCTGCGGGCCATGCGCGGGGCCGTGCCAGGTGGCGGGCGAGGAACCAGTCGGCCGTCCACTCGCCGATCCCGGGCAGCGCGGTCAGGGCGGATTTCACCTCGTCGTCCGGCAGCGGTGCGAGTGCATTCAGATCGAGATCGCTGCGCGCCAGGCCGGTCGCGTACTCGGCCTTGCGGTGCGAGAAGCCGAGCGCGAAGAGCTCATCCGGGTCGGCGCTCGCCAGGCGCTCGCGCGTCGGGAAGGAGTAGGCGTGCTCGGCGCGGATGCCGAAGTGCTCGATCAGCCGGTTGCGGATCGCAAACGCCGCATGGAGCGAGACCTGCTGAGCGGTGATCGACGTGACGAGGCTCTCGAACGGCTCGACGGCGATCGGCGGCCGCAGACCGCGGAGCTCGGTCGTGAGCTCGGCGAGAACCGGCTCGGTCGCGGCGAATGCGTAGAACGCGTCGAGGTCGAACCCGGCGCCGAGGAGCTTGCGCACGATCGGTTCGCTCTCGGCGTCGAGCGGCTCGACGTCGACCCCTGCGGGCGCCTCGGTGATCCGCACCTCCCGCCCACCGACAACCCGGTGCAGGCCATCTTCGTGCCAGAGGTTCGCGAGGTCGGTGCCGAACGCGCGGTAGCGGGCGGTCGAGAGCTCGAAGGCGTAGGGCTCGGGAAGCTCGAGGAGGGCCACCCCTAGACGGCGAGCGCCGCGGACAGCGCGTGGAAGTCCGTGAACGGCTCGAACGGCTTCCCCTGCTCGGCGAGGTAGCGCGCGAGGCCTGCGGTCGCGAAGACGCGATCGGAGGCGAGCGCAGCACAGCGGTCGGAGTAGCCGTCCCCGACGTAGACGATCTCTCCGGGCGGGAGGAGCGAACGCTTGCACGATTCGCCGCAGACCTCGCAGTCGTCCGGGTAGCGCCACTCGACGCGCCACCCGTCGGGCCGCGCGTCGACGCGGTTCGCGTGCAGCTCGACCTCGACCCGCTCGCGCGCGAGGACCGGCTCGATCAGCTCCTCGAACCCGCTCGATACGACGTGCACGTCCCAGCCGCGGGCCTGAGCTGTGCGGACGAACTCGGCGAACCCGGCGCGGACGGTCGCCTCGTCGAGCACCCAGCCCACGACCTCTTCGAGCGGAGCCGTGACCGGGACGAACTCGCGAACGATCACCTCGCGGAGCGGGAGGCGGCCCTCATCGAGCCCGTCCTCGACCTCCTGGTAGACGGCTGGGTCGCCGAACTCGAGCGCAATCCGATCGAGCAGGTCGGACTCCGTAACCGTGCCGTCGAAGTCGAGGACGATGGACCGCCGTTCTCGGCCGCCTTTCGAATTTGGACCCGCCATGGCATCATGTTTCCTGAACCAAGCTCCTCTGAGGTGTTCAGATGGCTGCCCCGAAAGCCACTGCGGACACTGCGGCATGAGGATCGCCTGCGTAGGCGGCGGGCCGGCTGGCCTGTACCTCGCGATCCTGATGAAGGCGCGCGACCCGAAACACGACCTCACGGTCTTCGAGCGAAACCCGCCGGGAGTCACGCACGGGTGGGGCGTCGTGTTCTGGGACGACCTGGTCGAGCAGCTCGAGGCCGGAGACCCGCCCACCGCGAGCGAAATCCGCGCGAGCTCGTTCAGGTGGAACGGCCAGCTCCTGGCCGTCGAGGAGAAGGAGCCGGTGCACGTGAGTGGGCACGGCTACGGCATCGGCCGCCAGCGGCTGCTCGACATCCTCGTCGATCGTGCGAAAGACCTCGGTGTTCGGATCGAGTTCCAGAGCGAGGTCGGGACGGCGGACGATCTGCGCGCCGACCTGATCGTGGCCTGTGACGGCGTCAACAGCCCGGTCCGGCAACGTCGTCGCGAGCAGTTTCAGACCAACCTCGTCGTCGGGCGAAACAAGTACATCTGGTTGGGGACGAGCCGGGTATTCGACGCCTTCACGTTCGCCTTCGTCCACACGGACGCCGGCTGGATCTGGTGTCACGCATATGGGTTCGACGGGAACACGAGCACATTCATCGCTGAGTGCTCGCCGGATACTTGGACCGGGCTCGGTTTCGACCGGCTCGGCGAGGCCGACACCATTCGGCTTCTGGAGCAGCTCTTCGAGAAGCACCTCCAGGGCCATGCCTTGAAGAGCAAGCCGCGCGCGCAAGACTGCGCTGCCTGGCTCAACTTCCGGACAGTCACGAACGAGACCTGGCACGCGGACAAGATCGTTCTGATGGGCGACGCAGCCCACACGACGCACTTCACGATCGGGTCGGGCACGAGGTTGGCGCTCGAGGATGCGATTTCCCTCGCAACAAGGCTGCACGATGAGACGAGTCTCCCGACTGCGCTCGAGCGCTACGAGGCTGAGCGGCGACGCGCGCTCCTACGAACGCAGAGTGAGGCCCGGTTGAGCGCCCGCTGGTTCGAGAACGTCCCCCGGTACATCGATCTCCAGCCGCAGCAGGTCTTCGCCCTGCTCATGGAACGCCGCTCACCGCTGCTTCCACGCGTTCCGCCTCGAGCGTACTACCGGCTCTATCGAGCCACGCAGCGCCACGCGTCGCTCCGGAAACTTCGCAAGTGGGGCGCTCCAGCGGTGAAGGGTGTCTATAGCCGCGCCGCTCGCGCTCCGATGTAGCCCGGGCCGGACTCTGGTCATAGGTAGCCGCCGCCGCGATCGCCTGCCGCGCGGTCCGCAGTCACGCCGTGGATCCGGTTCCAGCTGAGCGCCATCGCGTCGCACAACACCAATCCACCCCGAGCCGCTCGGGGGCTCGCCCACGTGAGCGCCGCCATGTACGCCGCCGCGCGCGGGGGCAGGTCGCATCGAGACGACGCCGTGGCGGGTACAGCCTCGCGCGTACTCCTCTATCTCTACCCGGACGAGGCCGCGCGCATCGACGCGCTGGCCGACGAGCTGGCAAACGTCCACAGCCGCTCGTTCGGCCGCGGGCGAACGATCGGCCGGCTGCTGGTTGCGCGAGCCCGGTCCGACGGCTCGGATGCGATCTGGACGGGAAGCCCCCGGTCGGGGACGCGTTCTGGGTTCCGACGCCGCCCGCGTTCGTCTATCCGCCGCTCGAACCGCTTGCCGGAACGTGGCGAACGTGGAACGTGAGGAACGGCAGACAGTTCCGCCCCGCCCCGCCGCCCACATACGGAAGCCAGGAGTTCCTGGCCGAAATGAACGAGGTCTACGACGTCTCGCAGTCGCTGACCGACCAGCAGAGGCGGATCGCCAACTTATGGGCCGACGGGGCCGGAACGGTGACTCCGCCGGGCCACTGGAACGCGATCGCGATCGACCTCGTCTCGGGCCGTGGGTGGTCGACGCTCCGCTCGGCGCGCCTCTTCTCCGCTCTGAACACCGCCCAGGCCGATGCGTTCATCGCCTGCTGGGACGCGAAGTACGCCTACTGGTCGCTGCGCCCGGTAACCGCGATCCGCCGCCTGATCGACCCCGCGTGGCTCTCGTACATCGCCACTCCTCCGTTCCCGAGCTACGTCTCGGGCCACTCGACGACGTCCGGGGCCGCCTCGACCGTGCTCAGCGCCTTCTTCCCGCGCCGAGCCGACGAGCTCAACGGGAAGGCCGAGGATGCGGCGGTGTCGCGGTTGTACGGCGGGATCCACTTCCGGAGCGACAACGAAGCAGGACTGTTGCTCGGCCACCGCGTCGGAGCGGTCGCGCTCAGAGCCTACGGCGTCAGGCGGTAAGCGCTCGGCTAAAGGTGGGACGTGGCCCCGGCGGGGTCCTGGTCGTACGTATGCGGCGCGCCCGGCTCCTCGTACCACGAGTACGCGTACTGGCCGTCGTCGAGCTCCTCGGCGAGCTTCGAGAGCTTGAGCGGGTGGAACGTGTCGCACATGACCGCGAGCTCGTGCGTCTCGGTCGCGCCGATCGACTTCTCGGCGAGCCCCGGCTGGGGCCCGTGCGGGATCCCCGACGGATGCAACGTCACCGAGCCGATCTCGATCCCCTTCCGCGACGAGAACTGCCCGTCGACGTAATAGATCATTTCCTCGCTCTGGAGATTCGAGTGGTGGTACGGGATCGGGATCGCCAGCGGGTCGAAGTCGAGCTTGCGCGGGCAGAACGAGCAGATGACGAAGTTCGGGCCGGAGAAGGTCTGGTGCGACGGCGGCGGCATGTGGATCCGCCCCGTGATCGGCTCGAAGTCGTTGATGTTGAACGTCCACGGGTAGAGGTAGCCGTCCCAGCCCACGACGTCGAACGGGTGGTAGTCGATGACGTAGTCCTGGTACCCGTCGCGGACGCGGATCTTGAGGTTGAACTCGCCGTGCTCGCGGTAGGTCTTCAGCTCCGTCGGCGGGTGGATGTCGCGGTGGTAGAACGGCGCATGCTCCATCAGCTGGCCGTACTCGTTCCGGTAGCGCTTGGGGATCTCGATCAGGCCGGGCGTCTCGAAGAGCAGGTAGCGCTGCGGGCCTGACGGCTCGAACTGGTACGTCGTCCCGCGCGGGATGACGACGTAGTCGCCCTCGCGGTACGGCACGTCGCCGAATGTCGTGTGGAGCGTCCCGCTGCCCTCGTGGACGAAGTAGACCTCGTCGCCCTCGCCGTTCCGGAAGAAGTAGTCCATCGACTCGCTCGGGCGGACGAGCGAGATCTCGACGTCGTTGTTCCACATCAGGAGCTTCCGGCCGGAGACCTCGTCGCCCTCGGGCTCGGTGCCGAACGTCTTGAAGTGGCGGTGCGCGTGCGCGTCGGGCACCCACTCCTCGCGCTCGATCGGCTGGAACTCGCCGAGCTCCTTTACGCGGCAGGGTGAGATCAGGTGGTACAGGATCGACTCGTTGCCCGTGAAGCCTTCGAGGCCCATCACCTCCTCGGTGAGGAGCGTTCCGTTGTCGCGGAACTGGATGTGCCGCTTCCGCGGGACCTCGCCTCGGCTCTGGTAGGTCGGCATCGCCAGCGAAGGATAGAGAAGCCTGGGCCGCCTTCGGGTCGACCCGAACCCTGGCACGACCTCCTGCGAACGACTGGAGACACGTCCCCAATCGCCGGAGGCTTCAAATGCACACCTCCAAACTCATCCGCCGCGGTGTCATCGCCCTCGCGCTCCTCGCGCTTGCGATGCCGCTCGCTGCGCTCGCCGACGGCGGCCAGCGCGGCAAGAAGCAGTGCAGCCGGTGCGCCGGCCGCACGCTCTACGCGACCGACACGGGCGGCAACCTCCTACGGTTCAGCTCGAACAAGCCGAGAAAGGTCAGCTCGAAGCCGATCACGGGCCTGCCTCAGGGCGTCACGCTCAAGGGCATCGATTTCCGGCCGGCCTCAGGCGACCTGTATGCGCTCGGCAGCAACCGGGTCGCCTACAGGCTCAATCCCCGCACGGCGATCGCCGTGCCCGAGGGGCCGAGCTTCGATCGGACACCCTCGATCCTCCCTGGCACATCCAACGGGTTCGACTTCAACCCGACCGTGGACAAGATCCGGGTCACGAGCGATGCAAGCGCCAACATCCGCCTGAATCCCGACGACGGAACGCTGCTCTCGGTCGACACGAACCTCACGCCGGCGGGTGTTCAGGTCGTGGGCTCGGCGTACACGAACTCGTCGTTCAGCGCCATCCGGCCCACGGTCACCGAGCTCTACGCCTACGACGTCGGCGCGAGCCCGGACAAGCTGTGGATCCAGCGGCCGGCAAACGCTGGAACGCTGATCATGCCCGTGCAGACGGGCCTCGACCTCGGTAGCGATGTCGGCTTCGACATCGCCGGTGCGGGAAACGTCGGCTACCTCGCCGGCACGCCACAGGGCCGCAACGCCGCCCGCCTCTACCGGCTCGACCTGAACACGGGCCGCACGAGGTCGCTGGGTCGGATCGGCTTCACCACGATCACCGGCCTCGCAGCCGTCCAGGATCAGTAGGCATCGAACCTCAGGGCGGGTCGGCAGTCGGTCGACCCGCCCGGGCGCCGATCCGGTTCCGCAGGACGCCGATGCCCTCGATCTCCAGCTCGACGACGTCGCCCGGCTGCAGCCAGCGGCCGTCGCCGTGCTCGAGAATGCAGCCCGTCCCGACGGTTCCCGACCCGAGGACGTCTCCCGCACGAAGTCGCGTGTTTCGCGCCGCGTGCGCCACGATCGCGTCCCACGAGTGGTGCATGTCGCCCATGTTCCCGCGCGAGCGCTCCTCGCCGTTCACGCGCGCGAGCATCTCGAGCCGTAGGCCGCCCAGCTCGTCGGGCGTGACCACGAACGGGCCGAGGCTCGTCGCGAAGTCCTTGCCC
The DNA here is from genome assembly GCA_963794605.1 of uncultured Actinomycetes bacterium. Taxonomy (GTDB): domain Bacteria; phylum Actinomycetota; class Thermoleophilia; order Gaiellales; family Gaiellaceae; genus VAXT01. The sequence continues at coordinate 1,198,333 of CAWCEN010000002.1, read as the reverse complement.
TTCGACGGGCCGAGCCCGATCTTCATCTCGGGGCGCTGGAGGTCGCGCGCAGACCAGTCGTTCATGATCGTGAAGCCGCCGATCTGGCCGTCCTTGCCGATCACGACCGCCGCCTCGAGCTCGTAGTCGAGCTCGTTCGTTTCCTCGGGATACGGGATCTCCGCCTCTGGACCGTAGATCGCCGCCGGGTTCGTGAAGTAGAACGCTGGGATCTCGTACCACTCGGGCACCATCTCGAGCCCTCGCAGGCCCCGGGCGGTCTTCACGTGCTGCTCGAAGGCGTAGAAGTCGCGGATCGCGGGCGGATAGAGCACGGGCGGGCGCAGGTCGACGTCGGCCAGCGCGTACTCGGCGTGCTCGCGCGCCTTGCCCCCGCCGGCGAAGAACGACTGGAGCGTCTGGGCAGCGAGCTGGACGACGCGGTCGCCGTCGACGCGCCCAGGCCAGCCTCGTTTGAGGTCGGCGCCCTTCGGGCTGAACATGCAGAGCCTCATGGTTCCGTGTGCACGCTAACGTCGGCGAGCTTCGGGATGGCGCGGCGAACGTCCTCCTCGACCTCGCTCGCGAGCGCGTGCGCGTCGGCGAGCGTGACCTCCGGATCGAGGCCGAGCGTCAGGAACGCCACGAGCCCATCCTCGGTCTGGAGGAAGCGGACCTCGCGAGGAGGAGCCCCGGTTCGGCTCGCGGCGATCGTCCTGATGCGTTCCTCATCAGCCTCGACGTTCGCGCCCTCGGGGGCACGCCCGACGGCTGGCTCGCGAAGCGGCTCGAGGTGGGTCTGTACGGAGACGACCTCGGGAACGGCATCGGAGATCGCGCGCTCGACTTGCGACGCCACCTCGTGAGCCGTCTCGAGCGTCAGGTCTTGGGGCAGCTTGAGATGGAGCGCCACCTGGAGGCCGTCGTCGACCGAGACGACACGGATGTTGTGCATCTCCCGGACGCGCGGGACAGTGAGCGCGGCGGCGAGGATCCGCTCGCGGAGAGCAGCGTCTTCGGGCGCAGGCTCGACGTGGACGACGACGTCGCTCTCGGGCAGGGCTCTCTGCACAGCGGCCTCGACGGCGTCCGCCGCAGCATGACCCTGACCGACGCCAGCGTCCGGCGAGACGCCGATCACGACGTCCGCGAAGTGCTGCCCTGCGGCCTGACGCATGCGCAACCGACGGAGCTGCACGCCCGGCTCCAGCTGCTGGATCGCCACACGCGCAGCCCGCTCGGCGTCGGCCGGCACGCGGTCCATGAGGACGTCGACGTTTCCGCGCATGAGCCTGTAGGCCGCGACCAGGACCAGCGCCGCGACGAAGAGCGCCGCGACCGCATCTCCCTCCAGCCAGCCGGCGCGGGCCAGCAGGAGCCCGATCAGAACGGCGGTCGAGCCAAGGAGGTCACCGGCGAAGTGGAGCGCGTTCGAGGCGAGCGCGGGGCTGCGGTAGCGGCGGGAGGCACGAAGCGACACCGTCGCCCGACTCGCGTCCACGGCGATCACGATCAGGACGACGACGAACACGTACCAGACGGGGTTCACGTTCGACTCGGCCGAGCCGACGAGCACCGCGAGCGACCGGTACGAGATGTACAGGCTGGCGAGGACGAGGATCGCCGCCTCCGCGAGGGCGGCGAGATGCTCCGCCTTCCCATGCCCGTACGGGTGCCCACGGTCGGCCGGCCGCCCAGAAACACCGACCGCGAAGAACGTCAGCAAGGCCGCCACGAGGTCGGTCCCCGAGTGCACAGCCTCCGAGACGAGTCCGAGGCTCCCGCTCGCGAGCCCGGTGACGAGCTTCAGCGCGATGAGCACGCAGGCGGCGACCACCGAGATGAGGGCGGTGCGCCTTTGCGGGCTCATCCCGCGAAGGCTACGAAGTCAGGCTGCGGTTAGTACCAGCGTCCTCGACGGAATCCGCCAAAGAGGAGGCCAAGGATGATCAGGACGATTCCCAACCACAGTTTCCAAAACAGAGCGATGATCCCGACGATGATGAGGATTGCGCCTATGCCCACTACGTATCTCCTCTCGCGTTAGAGATTGCCCCGCAAGGCCTGTTCGCGTTCGATCGCCTCGAACAATGCCTTGAAATTGCCTTCCCCAAACCCGCGCGAGCCGTGGCGCTCGATGATCTCGAAGAAGAGCGTCGGCCGGTCCTGCGCGGTCTTCGTGAAGATTTGCAGCAGGTATCCCTCCTCGTCGCGGTCGGCGAGGATGCCTAGGCGACGAAGGTCGTCGTACTCCACGTCGATCTCGCCGACGCGGTCCTCGAGGTCGTCGTAGTACGCGGTCGGAGTCTTGAGGAACCTCAGCCCGCGCTCCTCGAGCTCCTGCACCGTGCCCACGATGTCGTCCGTGGCCAGCGCGACGTGCTGCACTCCCGGCCCGCCGTAGAAGTCGAGGTACTCCTCGATCTGGCTCTTCCGCTTGCCCTCGGCGGGCTCGTTGATCGGGAACTTGATCTTGCCCTCGCCGTCCATCATCACCTTCGACATCAGCGCCGAGTACTCGGTCGAGATCGCCTCGTCGGAAAAGTGGATCAGCTCGGTCATTCCGAACGCCCGCTCGTAGAACTCGACCCAATGCTCCATACGGCCCAGCTCGACGTTGCCGACGACGTGGTCGATGCTCTGCAGGCCGATGCCGGCCGCGGGCGCGCCGTTCTCGGTCGTCGACGTGTAGCCCGGGAGATACGGCCCGGCGTAGTCGTCGCGGTTGACGAACGTGTGAATGTTCTCGCCGTAGGTTGCAATCGCGGAGAGCTCGACGCGGCCGAAGTCGTCCTCGACCCAGTGCGGCTCGAGGATGCTCCTTGCGCCGCGCTGGACGGCCTGCCGGTACGCCTCGGTCGCGTTCGGCACCGATAGCGCGACGTCCTTGACCCCGTCGCCGTGTGAGCACGCGAAGCGCGTCATCTCGCTGTCCGGGCGAAGGCCGCTCGTGACGACGAGCCGGATGCCGTTCTGGTCGAGGACGTACGAGGCGCGATCCCTAACGCCCGTCTCCGGCCCGGCATACGCCGTGTTCGTGAAGCCGAACGCGCGCTCGTAGAAGTACGCGGCCTGCTTCGCGTTGCCGACGTAGAGCTCGAGGTGGTCCCACCCCTTGATCGGCATGAAGTCGCTCGAGCTCATCAAAGCGGATCTTAACTCTGGCCGCGCTACGGGCAATTGGATCGACCGGTCATTTCAGACGGATGCGTGGCGAGCCACGCATCCTGAAGAGGCACCGCAAGCGGTGCCTCAGCGCGCTCTCTGCGGGGAAACGCTCGGCGCGGCCGGTTCCGGCTGGGGCGTGTCCACCTCCTCGCGGAGCGGGACCTGCTTCAGCCACAGCGCGACGATCACGAGCGTAACGAGGCAGAGGAGCGAAGCCGCGAGGAACGCCGGCTGCAACGCGTTCGCGAGCGACTCCCGCAGATTCGGCGGCAGCCGGTGCACCGATCCGCGGTCGAGGTGCGATCCGGCGGGCAGGCCGTGGTTGACGATCACGCCCATCGCGGTGACGCCGAGCGTCGCCCCGATCGCGCGCGCGGACTGCGTCAATGCCGTCGCCGACCCCATGGCGCGCATCGGGACCTGGTTCTGGACCGCGACCACGAAGACCTGCATCATCATCCCGAGCCCGACCCCGGCGACGACCATGTACGAGGCCGCCTGGGCGTTCGTCGTCGACGTGTCCATCCGAGAGAGCAGGAAGAGCCCGGTCGCGAGCACGATCGGGCCGACCAGCGCGTTCGGCCGGTAGTGGCCGCTGCGCGAGATCCACTGGCCCGAGAGCGCGCTGGCGATCACCGCCCCGAACATGAACGGCGTCAGCACGACTCCCGACGACGTGGCCGACGTGCCGATCACGCCCTGGACGAAGAGCGGCACGAACGCGATCGTCCCGACCATCGCCATCGCCGACAGGCCGACCGAGGCCACGCCGGCGGCCACGATGGGATTGCGCAGGAACTCGAATGGGAGGATCGGCTCTTTCGCCCTCCGCTCGACAAACACGAACGCCGTCACCGAGACGAGCGCGATCGCGAACGCACCCAGCACCTGCGTCGAGCCCCACGGATGCGTCTCGCCGCCCCAGACGAGCCCGAGCAGGAACGAGCTCGTCGCGATCGCGAGCAGCGTCGCTCCGAGCAGGTCGAGCGAGTGCTCGCGACGCTCGGTCCGCTTGGGGATCGCGATCGCAATCACGGTCAGGGCCGCCGCACCGACGGGCAGGTTGACGAAGAACACCCAGCGCCAGGTCGTGTGGTCGACGATCAGGCCGCCGAGGGCGGGGCCGATGATCGAGCCGGCGGCGAACGTCGCGCCGATCAGGCCCTGGTAGCGACCGCGATCGCGCGGCGGGACGATGACGCCCACGGTCGCGATGGCGAGGGCGAACAAACCGCCGGCCCCCGTTCCCTGCACGGCGCGAGCCGCGACGAGCTGGGTCATGCTCTGCGCGAGCCCGCAGAGCACGGAGCCGAGCAGGAAGATCGAGATCGCGACGATGTACAGCAGGCGCCGCCCGTGGATATCGCCGAGCTTCCCGTACAGCGGGACGGTGACCGCCATCGCGAGCACGTAGGCGGTGATCACCCACGAGTAGCTCTCGAGGCCTCCGATGTCGGCGACGATGTGCGGCAGTGCGGTGGCGACGATCGTCTGGTCGAGCGCAGCGAGAAGAAGCGCGACCATGATCGCGCCATAGATCGCCAGGACACGTCCGATGGTGAAGCGATATCCGGGCGGCTTCCGGGCGAGGCGAACACGTAACGAAGCCACTCTTTCTTTACCGTACCCTCTGGCCTCGCCCTCACTCTGCAGGTCCGAGCGGAGGTCGCCGTTCACGCGCGAGGACGATCCCGGCGGCGATCGCAACGCCGCCCACGACCTGCACAGCGGTCAGGCGCTCGTCGAGCAGGAACAGCGCGAAGACAGCTGCGAGAAACGGCTGGAGGTTGGCGAAGAGCGACGCGCGCGAGGGACCGACCTCGTCGATCGCGGTGAACCAGAGCAGGTTCGTCAGCACGAGCGGGCCGAGCACGGCGAACGCGAACCCGATCCAGGCGAGCCAGCCGACGTCGAAGTTCTGATCTCCGAGCTGCGGGGCGGCCAGCAGCAGGAGCGGGACTGAGACGATGCAGAGGAAGACCGCGCTCAGGCGGAACGGCGAATAGCGGCGCATGAGCGGCGCAACGGCGACCGAATAGCCGCCCCAGGTCGCGGCTCCCAGAACGGCGAGCAGGTCGCCGCCTAGGTTCGAAGAGACGCTCTTGCCGGAACCGGCGGTGACGAGGATCACGCCTGCGAACGAGAGCGACGCCGCAATCCAGAAGCGCCGGCCGAGCCGCTCGATTCCGACGAGGCGCGAGATCAGGGCCGTGAAGATGGGGAGCGTCCCGAACAGGAGCGCTGCGGTCGTCGCCGTCGTCAGGTCGAGCGCGTAGACGAAACTGAGCTGGTTGACGAGCAGGAGCACGACGGCGAGCGCGACGAGCGGCAGGTCGTCGCGGCCGATCCGGAGCGAGCGCTCCCGCGGGAACGTGAGCGCCACGAACACGAGCGCGGCCACCGTGTAGCGGAGCGACGAGTACGGGAGCGGGCGCAGGCCGGCGTCGAGGATGTACTTCGAGACCGTGAAGTTGAGCGCCCAGATCGTGACGGTCAGCAGCAGCATCAGGTCGGCTGCTGACGCCCGGCGCACCGCGAGACCGTAGTCCACTACGCTTCGCGCCGTGGCCGTTCCGACCAGAGACGACGTCGACGCGATCGTCGGTCCGGCGACGCCACACTTCGCGTACCAGCTTCGAGCGCGGGTGCTCGAGCTGGTCGAGGACCTGCCCGAGAACCACGAGGTGAGGCGCTACGCCGAGGAGAAGGCGGAGCTCCTCGATCGCCTCGGGCACGCGTCGTCCAAGGCCGAGGAAGGGCCGCGCGAGCCGGAGACTCGGATCGGCTGGAACACGATCCCGAGCGCCGCTCCGGCCGACAAGCCGCTGCCACGGTGACGATGGAAGGCGCGACCGCCTTCGTGACGGGCGGGTCGCGGGGGATCGGGAAGGCGATCGCGCTGCGGTTCGCCGAGCTCGGAGCGGCACGGGTGGCGATCGGCTACCTGCGCAACGACCGGGCCGCCGAAGCGACCGCGGAGGAGCTGCGCGCGAAGGGCGCCGAGCCGGTGCTCGTCCGCGGGAACGTCTCTTCGGAGCGCGTGGCGCGCGAGGTCGCGGAGCTCGGTCCGCTCCAGGCGCTCGTGCACAACGCTGCGACCGGGGTCATCCGGCCCGCGCTCGAGACCGAGGACAAGCACTGGGACTGGACGCTCGCCGCGAACGCCCGCGCGCTGCTCTCGCTCGCGCGCGCCGCGGCGCCGCAGATGCCTGAAGGGAGCTCGATCGTCGGCATCTCGAGCCTCGGCTCGACGCGTGTGCTCGAGGACTACGTGCTCGTCGGCACCTCGAAGGCCGCGCTCGAGTCCCTCGTCCGCTACCTCGCGGTCGAGCTGGCACCGCGAGGGATCCGCGTGAACGCGGTCTCGGGGGGTGTCATCGACACCGAGGCACTCGAGTATTTCCCGCAGAAGGAGCAGATGCTCGAGTGGGGCGAAAAGCGGACTCCCGCGGGCCGCCTGGTCACGCCCGAGGACATCGCTAACGCCGTCGTGTTCCTGTGCTCGCCCGAGGCGGACATGATCCGAGGCCACGTCCTGGTCGTGGACGGCGGCTTCATGCTCCCGGCCTGAACCGAGTCACTGCGCGCTAATCCTTGTAACGTCTGTTCCAAGGAGAGTCGTGGACCCGACCGAACACAACCGCCGCGCCTGGGACGAGATCCATCGCAGCCGCACCCAGGCCGCGTCCGAGCACCTGCTGATCCCGAAGCAAATCTTCGACCTCCTCCCGGAGATCGAGGGTAAGCACGTCCTCCACCTGCAGTGCGCCACCGGCGAGGCGACGGCGCAGCTCGTGGAGAGGGGCGCACTCGTGACCGCAGTCGATGTGTCCGCCGAGGAGATCGAGATCGCTCGCGCACGTGCACCTGACGTCGCCTACTACCAGGCGGACGTCCACGAGCTTCCGCTCGAGCTCCACCGCGGCCGCTTCGACGTCGTGTTCACGGGCGGAGACGTGCTCCACTCGATCCGCGACCTCGACGCGTGGCTGGCCGGCATCGTCTCGGCATTGAAACCGGGCGGCACGCTGCTCCTGTACGACAGCCATCCCGTGACGGAGCGCCTGGACCCGCTCGGCCATTGGCGAGACAACTACTTCGAGAGCTCCGACGAGCGCAGCTGGCGCCTCGACGAGGTCGTCAACGGCGTCATCGGATCTGGCCTGCGCGTCACGCGGTTCGCGGAGTTCCCGACGTTCTACACCAGCCTCCAGCGCGACCGGCGCGTGCCGTGGGACTTCGCGCTGCTCGCGGAGAAGCCCGCATGAGCGAGCCCGAGCCGCGTTCGCGCTGCTTCCTCGTCTACGCGCTCGCGCCCGAGGGGATGTCCGCGCGCGACGCGAACGAGCTGCTGAACGAGTACATCGGCGAGAGCGGCCGCGGGCAGATCGTCTCGCACGACCACTTCATCGGGCAGCCGCACGGCGGCTTCGCGGTCTTCGAGGTGCGAGGAGAGGACGAGGAGGCGAAGCTCGCCGATCCCGGCCCGCTAGACGCCTGGGAGCTCACGACCCGGCCGTTGATCTTCTCGCTGACCGCGGTCGGTTTCGTCGCCCAGGCGGACTTCACGCTCCGCAACTACGGCGGAACGTCGCTGGCCGCGCTCGAGGAGGCGGAGGAGCCGCGCAAGCGGTTCTGGTGGCAGAAGCCGAAGCATCAGCGCGATTAGCCGACGCCGAAAACGGGCACATATCGGTGCCGATGGGTGTTCCTCTCAGTCTGATCCTGATTGCCGCGGGGGCGATCCTGACCTGGGGAGTCACGAATGAGCCGTCCGGCCTGAACCTGGACGCGATCGGCGTGATCCTGATGGTCATCGGGATCGTCGGGCTAATCCTCACGCTGCTCCTGTGGCAGTCCTGGTGGGGCCTGGGCTACTGGCGACGCACGTCGTATGCCGAAGGCGAGCCAGGGCGGTCGTGGTACGACGGCCGCTGGGGCCGTTCGAGGCGAACGACGTACGTCGAGGACGACGCGCCGCCTCCACCGCCTCCTCCGTAAGACCCACGGTCAAACCAACCACACTGGACACCGCAAGCAGCGGCCGCCGGAGCCGGGCTTTGCCCGGCGGGAGGCTCACAAACCCAGAAACTGCCGAAGCATGGACCCCCTCGGGTGGCTCCTGAAACAACCGGAGAGCACCGCCGCCCGCAAGGAGAGGGCACACGGGGGAACCAGGGGTTCCCCCGTGAAGCCGAGCGAAGCTACGGCGACTCGACGATCATCAGCCCGTTGCCGTCTGCGTCGCGGAACATGAAGAGCAGCGGCACGGTGCCGTCGCCGCCCATCAGCTCGTCGTCGACGCTCACGCCCTTGCTCTTCAGCTCTTCGTGGTCGGCCTTCGGGTCGGCGGAGGTGAGTGCGATCCCCGTCTCGCGGCCGGGTTGGAACTCGCCCATGCCGGTCGAGAGCGCAATCGCCGAGCCGCCGCCGGGCGGCGTGACCTCGACCCAGCGGTCGCCCTCGCCGTACGGCTGGTCTGCAGTGAGCGTGAAGCCGAGCTTGTCCGTGTAGAAGGCGATCGCCGCATCCTGATCGGACACCGGAATGATCACCCTGCCGAGTTGCGAAACCTTGGGCACCGTTGCCTCCTTCTCGATGGATCGATCGCTAAGACCAAGTTACCGGCGAGAACTCATCGCTGACGACCATGGCGCTGAACGTTCATGGAGAGCACCAGAATGGCCGCCGGAGCCGGGTTTTACTCGGCGGGAGGCTCACAAGCCCAGAGACGGCCCGAAGCACGAAGACCCCGGGCGGCTCCTGAAACCTCTGGTGGGCAGGAGCCGCCCGCAAGGAGGGGGCACACGGGGGAACCAGGGGTTCCCCCGTGAAGGTCAGGCGGGCACGCCCGCCGGAACCGGCAGTCCGTAGATCTCGCCGAGCTTCGACTTCAGGTAGCGGATGTACGGCCCCGGATCCATCCCGCCGCCCGTGATCCGCTCCAGCATCTCTTTCGACGTGTACTTCCGCCCGTGGCGATGCAGGTTCTCGCGGAGCCAGCCGGAGAGATCGCCGAACTCGCCCTGCTCGAACTGCGCGTCGAGGTCGGGCAGCTCGCCGCGAGCCTTGTCCCAGAGCTGCACGGAGACGACGTTCCCGAGCGAGTAGGTCGGGAAGTACCCGATCGCGCCACCAGACCAGTGGATGTCCTGCAGCACGCCGTGCGTGTCGTCGGGCACCTCGACCCCGAGGTAGTCGGCCATGCGCGAGTTCCACGCCTCGGGCAGTTCTTCGAGCGAAAGGTCGCCGGAGAGCATCTCCTGCTCGAGCTCGAAGCGCAGGATGATGTGCATGTTGTATGTCGCCTCGTCTGCCTCAACGCGAATGAGCGAAGGCGCGACCTTGTTGATCGCCCCGTAGAACGTCTCCAAGTCGACGTCGCCGAACTGGCTCGGAAATGCGGCCTGCAGCTTCGGATAGAAGAAGCGCCAAGCCGGAAGGCCGCGGCCGACGAGGTTCTCCCACATGCGGCTCTGCGACTCGTGGAGGCTCATCGAGGTCACGGACGAGAGCAGTGTGCGCTCGTACGCCGGGTCGACGCCCGCCTCGTAGAAGCCGTGGCCGAACTCGTGGATCGATGCGAACAGGCTGACTCCGAGGTCGGTCTCGTCGTAGCGCGTCGTCAGCCGGATGTCCTTGATGCCCGCGCTCATCGCAAACGGATGCACCGTCGGATCGAGCCGCCACTTCTCGTGGTCGAAGCCGAGCCGCTCGAGCACCTCGAGCGAAAATGCGCGCTGCTTCTCGATGGGGAAGTCGCCACGACGGAGAGACGAATCGTCCACGCGGTCGGCGTTCTCGCCGATCTGGGCGATCAGCGGCACGAGCTCGCGCTTGAGCTCGTCGAAGACCACACGCACCTCGTCGGCGGTCAGGCCCTCGTCGAAGTCGTCCAGCAATGCGTCGTAGGCGGACTCGAAGCCCATGCCCTCGAAGCAGTCGACGTACCGGTGAGTGAGCTCGAGGTTCGTCTTCAGGTACGGGAGAAAGATCGAGAAGTCCGACTTCTCGCGCGCCTCGATCCAGGCCGGAAGGGCGTTTGCGCCGGCGCGCGTCATCTCGGCGCGCAGCTCGGGCGGCACCCGCTTCGCCTTTTCGTAGTCACGCCGCGCGACGCGGATCAGGCTCGCCTCGTCCGAGTCGTACCCCGCGCTCTCCTCGTAGTCGCTCAGCTCGTCGAGCAGGCGGCCGATCTCGTCGTCGATGAATAGCTCGTGCGAAAACTTGTGCAGCGTGCCCAGTTGCTCGGCCCGTACCTCGCTGCCGCCCGGCGGCATCTTCGTGTGCTGATCCCAGCCGAGGATCGCGCCTGCCATGTGCAAGTCGTGGATCGTCGCCAACCGGTTTTTGAGCTCGTCGTACGTCTGCGTCACTTGAGGTGCCTCCAGAGGAGTTGCTTGCGCCCGGAGCCTACTTGAGCGCTTCCTCCGTGTAGACGCCCTCAGGGTTCCAGAGCAGGAAGCCTTTGGTACGCGAGCGGCGAGCTGCTGCGATCTGCGCCTCGACGTCTGCCAGGGCCGGATGCGGGCTCGTGAGCGAGAAGTCTTCGAGCCAGGGAATCAGCTTCGCCTTGCGGCCGAGCATCGCGGTCTGGAAGTCACTGAGCGAGAGGGCGACGGTCTGCCCCGGCGCCGCGCTCGGGTCGGGCAGGTTGAACTCGCCCGAGTTGTAGTGCGACGGGTAGACCATCGGGTAGACCGCGTCGACGTATTTCGCGATCCGGCCGGGCACCTGGCCGATCCCGAGATCGTGCGTCGCCGAGAGGCCGAAGACATCGACCGACACGCGCACGCCGAGCGGATGGAGCTTACGAGTGGCGTAGTGGACGAAGCGCGCGATCGTCCAGCCCATCGGCTCGGCGGTCTTTCCCGGGAAGACGGCGGTCTCGATCGGGCCGTCGCTCGGGAAGCGCACGTAGTCGAACTGGATCTCGTCGAAGCCCGCGCGCGCCGCGGCCTCGCCGATCCCGACGACGTACTTCCAGACCCGCTTGTCGTACGGGTTCGCCCAGCCCAGGCCCGCGTTGTTGACCCAGACCGAGCCGTCGCTGTGCTGGATCGCCATGTCCGGGCGGGCAGCGGTCAGCGTCGGGTCCTCGAAGACGACGACGCGGCCGATCAGGTACACGCTCGCAGCACGCGCCTTGCGCGCCGCGACGGCGGCCTTGTAGTACGGCTGCGACGCGCCGACCTTCCGGGCGAGCGTGGCCGCGGGCATCAGGAACCCGACCTTGCCGGTCTCGTCCTTGACGTCGAGCTCGAGCGCGGTCAGGCCTGGGATCGCGAGGTACTGGTCGAGCTTGCCCGGCTTGTTCGCGAGCGCCATCGTGACGTGTACGCCGCGGATCTCGGCCGGCAGCGCTGTCCGCGGGACCGTCCGCTTCACCGGCTTTGTCACAGCGTCGGCCGCCGAGCTGTTCGCGTGCGAGCTGTGCCCGACGACGAACGTCGCACCGAGCGCGACGACGGCCGCCGCGAGGATGCAGGCGACGAGCGCGGCCGTCCGATGCATGCGACGACGGCGTCGACGCGCACTTTCGCGCCGCTGCCGAAACCGTACGTTCGGGTCCGACGACTCTGAGTCCGGCGGCAAGGCTGTGGAAAACTACTACGTCCCGTCCGCGCCGAACAGTCGACTCACGGTGTCCGACGCGACGTACCCGGCGATCTTCGGGTTCTCCTGCAGGCGCCGCAGCGAGTAGTGGTACCAGTGCTCTCCGTACGGGACGTAGATGCGGAGGCGGTAGTGGTCCCGCACGAGCCGGTTGGCGGCGAGCTCTCGGACGCCGAGGAGCATCTGGAACTCGTACTGCTCGCGTGTCAGCGCGCGCTCCCCGACGAGCCGCTTGCTTTCGGTGAGCAGGTGCTCGTCGTGGGTCGCGATCGCCGTATACGAGCCGGCCTTGAGCAGCTCGTGGAGGCAGCGGACGAAGTTGTCTTGCACCTCCTCGAACTCCTGGTAAGCGATCAGCGGCGGCTCGACGTAGATGCCCTTGACGAGGCGGACGTTTGGGCGCAGGGGCGCGAGGGCGTGGATGTCGCGAATCGAGCGGCGCAGTGCCGCTTGCAGGACAACGCCCACGTTCTCGAGCCCCTCGGCGCGCAGCTCGCGGTACAGCTCGAGCGTGTCCGAGGTCGTGGTCGAGTCCTCCATGTCGATCCGGACGAAGTTGCCGCTCTCGGCGGCGTGGCGGACGACCTTGAAGAGATTTGCCCGGCAGAGCTCGTACGCGAGGTTGAGCCCGAGGCCCGTCGGCTTGACGCTGACGTTCGAGTCCAGGCGCTCTCGCTCGATCGCCTCGAAGACGTCATGGTAGGCCCGCACGATGTCCTGCGTCTCACGCCGGCTCGTCGCCTCCTCGCCGAGGACGTCGACGGTCGCCATCTTTCCTGCGGCGTTGAGCTCCCGCACGACCCGGACGGCGTCCGCGATCGTCGTCCCGGCGATGTAGCGGTCCGAGATCCGGCGGACGAGCGAGCGCGGCATTGCCGGCAGGACGCGGACGATGGCTCGATCGAGCTTTGCCACAGCGCGAGGATATTTCGCCCGCGCGCACGTGGGCGAAATAGTGAGCACCGCCGCATGCGCTGCGAACCTCGATTTGGAGGGTCTTGACGTAGCGTCCCGCTGGCCGCAAGATCAAGAGCCGATCGAGGGGGAGAGTCTCTGACAGCTGCAGTCACTTACTTCGTGTTCCGCACGGGCCTGGGCGCTGTGTGCCTGCTCGCGGGGATCGAGAAGGCGCGGGCGCCGCGTGAATTCTTCGAAGGGGTGCGCCAGTACCGGCTCGTGTCGGCCCGTTTCGCACCGATCGTCGGCGGTGCGCTCATCGGCGCTGAGCTCGTCGTCGGCGTGCTGCTCGTCGCCGGTCTCGTCCCGGCTCTCGCAGCGCTCGGCGGGATCGTCCTCTTCAGCATCTTCGCCGGGGCGCTCGCGGTGAGCCTCGCGCGCTCGAACACGGCGCCGTGCCACTGCTTCGGCGCCTCCGAGGTCGAGAAGATCTCGCCGGTCGCGCTCGTCCGCGCGCTCGTGCTCGCGGGAGTCGCGGCCGCGGTGCTCGTCTTCGCATTCGGAGACACCGCGTCGATTGGGCGGGACGAGCTCTTGCCGTCGCTCCTGATGGCCGCCGCGTTCGTCGCGATCACACGCCTCTCGGGGCTGTTCCCGCTCGCGTGGTCGTTCCTACGGCAGGAGGCGTCGATGCACCCCACTCCCACGCGGCGCGTGAGTTTCAGGCACCAACCGCTCGAAATCCCCCTCCATCCGAGAGAGGAGGGCACGCGCTGAATCAGCGGGCTACGGATAAGGGTTGCGCGTTCCTCGGGCGCCGCTGCGGGCGCGGGGCCGGAGGGCACAGTATTCGCAATACGGGCCTGGAGAGCACCGTGTTCGCAGCGGCGCCAGGCGACGGCGGGGGCCGGCTCCGCCGGCCGGGAGCAGTTGCCGGCGAGGGGCGCGCATGAGCGGCGTCTGGCTGGCTTCGTACCTCGTCCTGTGGCTCGTCGTCCTCGTTCTCGCGTTCCTGCTCGCGGGCTCGCTCCGCCAGCTCGGCCTGATCCAGCTACGGCTGGGCGACGACCCGGGGGCGCTGATCACCGACTCCGGCCTCGAGCGCGGCGTCCAGGCCCCCGAGTTCATCGCGGCAAGCTCGGAGACCGAGGAGCCTGTCTCGCTCTACGAGCTGCCGCCGGTCCCGAGACTGCTCGTCTTCGCCTCCCCCGGCTGTCTCTCGTGCCGCGAGCTGATCCCGGGCCTGAACGAGGTGCGGAAGACCCGGAGCGGCGAGTTCGACTTCCTCGTCATCTGCCGCGGCGACGTCGAGTCCTGCCGCTCGTTCGGGCGCATGAACCGCCTCGAAGCTCCGATGGTGATCGACACGAACGGGCAGATCGAGAAGGACTACATGGTCACGCTGACGCCGTTCGCGTACCTCCTCGACCACGAGGGACGGGTCGTGATCCGCGGCGTGGCGAACGACTGGCGCCAGCTCGAGTCGCTGCTCGACCAGGAGGGAACGCTCCAGGCGGGCCGCGGCTGGGTTGACGTCGAGGGGAACGGGGACGGCTCGGTCGTCTCCGAAGAGCACACGCATGGCTAGGACGGCACGGGTCGGCGGAGTCGTCGGGCTCGCCGGCGCGTTCGGTCTCGTCGCAGCGATGCTCGCGGGCGATGCCGATCCGTCCGTCGGCGTTCCGTCTGTCTTCGTGCTCGTGAGCCTGAGCCTCGTCGTCGGGCTGTCGACGGCCGCCAGCCCCTGAGGGCTCTCCATGGTCGGACAGATCGGCCCCCTCGTGCAGGTGGGCAGGAAAAAGACAGCGCTCGCCCTCCACGTTCTCGGCGGCATCCTCGGCGGGCTGACGATCGGCGTGCTGCTCGGCTTCGCGGGCGTGCTACTGCGAAGCGCGATCGGCGACGCGCTGGATACGGTCTTCATCGTCATCGTGCCTGCGGTCCTCGTCTACGCGGCGTCGGTCGACCTCGGACTGCTGCGCGTGCGGCCGCTGACGTGGGTCCGCCAGACGCCCGGAGACTGGCCGTGCTCGATGGGCCACTACCCGGGAATCTTCGCCTGGGGCTTCGACCTCGGCCTCGGAGTGACGACGCGGATCCCGTACCAGTCGCTGCTCGTCGTCCCGCTCTCCGCGTTCCTCGTCGGCGACATGGCGAGCGCGGTCGCGATCACGACCGCCTACGGAGCAGCGCGCGCCCTGGCGGTCGTCGCCGCCGTCACCTCCGCGAACGACGACTTTCCGGCGGTCTGCGACGCCATCCAGGACCGGGTGCTGACGCTGAAGAAGCTCGTCGGTGTGACCGCCCTTGTAATTGCAGCCCTAATCGTGATTTCCTAGCGCAACGGGAGGTGAGGGGATGAAGGCCGGAGCTATCTACCTGCTGAGCCGGCAGGTCAAAGGCGACCACGGAGAGTCGTACATGCAGAACGTGACCGTGTTCGCGAACAGCGCAACACAGGCCAAATCGCTCGTGGACGACCAGTTCGCGGCGTTGCGCAAGACGGCCAGGATGCGCGAGCTCGCCTACCAGGCGCTGCCCCAGTTCGACGTCGAGAAGGTCTCGCTCGACGAGTACAAGATGATCACGGCCGGGATCACGACGTACTGATGGACTTTTCGAAGATCGCCGCTCGTTCTCTGGCTAGGCGCTCTTCTCGCCGGCAGTTCTTCAAGTTCCTCGGAGCGGGCACGCTTGGCACGGGCCTCTTCCTAACACGGACGGGCGTCTCACTCGGCGCGGTTCAGGGATGTGTCGGCTGCGGCGGAGGGCCCTGCAACCCGTGCTTCTCTCCAGCGGGCTTTTGCGACGACGTAACCGCCGGCAACTACGTCTGCAAAACCTGCCAGCAGGGCGGCGGCTGCCCGGAAGGTTGCTCGACGGGCGGCGAGTGGTTCTGCTGCTTGACGAGCGGCCGCGTCGGCTGTCGCTTCCGCTGCTCGGAATGCAACTGTCCGAGTGGCTGCGCGAATCCCTCCTGCCACTGCTTCTCGAACATGGCCGTGCCCTGCACGCCGCGCCTGCACTCCGGCGACCAGCCCTGCGCGTGCCCACCG
The DNA here is from genome assembly GCA_963794605.1 of uncultured Actinomycetes bacterium. Classification (GTDB taxonomy): domain Bacteria; phylum Actinomycetota; class Thermoleophilia; order Gaiellales; family Gaiellaceae; genus VAXT01. The sequence continues at coordinate 1,182,617 of CAWCEN010000002.1, read as the reverse complement.
GTCGACGCGCCGATTCCCAGCCTGAGCGCCGGCGCTTAACTCTCGCGCATGAACCCCTGGCGCGCCGCGCTCACAAGCGCGACCGCCTCGGGGAAGAGCACGCGCATCGCGTCCCGCAGGGCGAGTGACTGCTCGTCCGGGCCGCCCTCGACCTTGATCCGCTTCAGCGCGGCACCGGTCAACTCGACCGCGGTGTTGAGTGTCAGCGTCGCGAACTGCTCGCGCTGGGCCTCGGCGACCGACTCCGCCTGACGCGCGGCGAACTCCTGCAGGTTCCGCATGAGATCGTCGGGGTCGCCACCAAGCGGAAATCCGAAACTGCCTTCCATGCCGCCCACGATAGCGATGCGGGTCAGTCCAGCGTCGCCCGGTAGTTCGTTTCGACCTCGCGCACGAACTCCTCGACCGAGGCCATGCCCTGCTTCATCGCCTCCGCGAACGGCGATCCGGCGCTCGGCCCGAGTGCCAGCTCGAGGCGCCGCGCCGCATCCCCGACGCGATCGAGGTAGGCGGGCTCGGCCAGGCGTGGGGGCGCGCCGATCGTCCGCTCCAGCTCGAGCGCGGCCTCCTCGGCCTCCTCGATCCCTTCCGGGTGCTCGGTCATCCGAAGCGCCACGAGCTGCTCCCGCAGCTCGTGGAGGTCGCCTCCTCCGGCCCGCTCCTCGGCCAGCTCACAGAGCGCGATGATCGAGGCCGTTCGACGCACGACTTCCCGGCTCTTCACCTCCGCTCCCTCGTCGTCCAGGACGAGCCACGTGCGCTCCTCGTCGCGGAAAAAGGCGCAAAGGTACGTGCGCTCGTCCGGCTCGGCCTGCGCCGGCACGACTCCGGCGACCTGCTCGCCGTCCTCGGCGAAGGCCCCGGCCGACGCCGCGACGCGCTCGAGGTCCTCCCTGAGGCCCACGGCGCCAGCTTAGACTCGGCGCATGGCCTCCTTCTCCGAGCGGAACCAGGTCGCGCGCGATCTCTTCGCGCCACTCGGCCCGAACTACGACCGCTGGAGCCGGGCGCTGTCGCTCGGACAGGATCCGCGCTGGCGGCGGTTCCTCGTCTCGCGGATCGAATGTGGGCCGGAAGGCTCGGTCCTCGACGTGGCGACGGGGACCGCCGCGGTCGCCATCGAGCTCGTTCGCCAGAAGGGCTGCCGCGTCGTCGGCCTCGACCAGAGCCCCGAGATGCTCGCCGGCGCCCGGGCGCGGGTCGAGGCGGCACGACTCTCCGACCGCATCACGCTCGTCGAGGGCGGGGCGGAGCAGCTGCCGTTCCCCGACGGCGCGTTCGACGCGCTCACGTTCACGTACCTGATCCGCTACGTCGAGGATCCCGGAGCGACGCTCGCCGAGCTGGCGCGGGTCGTGAAGCCCGGTGGAATCGTGGCGGGGCTCGAGTTCGGCCTGCCGCGCGGCGTCTGGCGCCCCTTGTGGGAGCTCTACGTCCGGGTCGGCCTGCCGGTCTCGGGCGCGGTGATCTCTCACGGCTGGCGGGAGGTCGGCTCCTTTCTCGGACCGAGCATTCGCGACCTCCATGCGCGGCTGCCGATCCGGAAGCAGGTCGAGCTCTGGCGCGCCGCGGGGATCGACGACGTGCGCGTGCGCCGGCTCAGCCTCGGCGGCGGCTACGTCACCTTCGGGCGCCGTTCGTGACCGCGGGCCGGCCGGCGTTCTACGCGCTGGAGCCGGGCGGCTGGCGGGATTACCTGACGCTGCTCCACCCGCCGTACACGCTGTGGCACCTCTCGTACGTCGCGATCGGCGCGGCCCTGGCCCCGCACTTCGAGACCGTTCGGCTCCTCGTCTCGCTCGCCGCCTTCTTCCTCGCCGTCGGCATCGGAGCGCACGCGCTGGACGAGCTGAAGGGCCACCCGCTCCAGACGCGGATCTCCGACCGCACGCTAGTCGCGCTGAGCATCGTCTCGATCGGGGGCGCCGTCGCGCTCGGGATCTACGGCTCGATCGCTTACACGCCGTGGCTCGCGCCGCTCGTCGCCATCGGCGCGTTCGTCGTCTGCGCGTACAACCTCGAGCTTTTCGGCGGCGCGTTTCACTCCGACCTCTGGTTCGCGCTCGACTGGGGGTCGTTCCCGCTGCTCGTCGGCTACCTCGCGATGGCCGAGCGGATCTCGCTCGGGGCGCTGGTCGCGGCTGCGTTCGCGGGCTTTCTGAGCCTCGCGCAGCGCCACCTGTCGACCCAGGTGCGAACCGTCAGGCGGCGCGTAATCTCGGTGCGCGGCACGCTCGAGCTGGCCGACGGAGCCCGCGAGCCGGTCACGGACGTGACGCTGATCAAGGCGCCCGAGGCCGCGTTGCGCGCGATGACGCTCGCGGTCATCTCACTGGCCGTGGGCCTGGTCCTGCTTCGCGTTACCTGAACAGGCGTTTTACGATGGGCGCATGTCGCTCGAGGCCGCGTTCGAGATCGTCTTCGCCATCGGTGTGCTCACCGCCGCGGGAGCGCTGGCCGGAGCGGCGTTCGAGCTCGTTGGCAGGCAGGTGCTCATCGGGGCTGCCGCCGGGATCGGGCTCGGCACGGTCGCCGCATGGATCGCGTTCGCATTCGAGCCTTCGACGGGGCTCGCGATCGTCGGGACCGGGCTGATCGCCTGCGAGCTAAGCGCGATCGGCGCGCTGGGCCTTCGCCGGGGCATGGTTCGCAGCAGGGCGTTGGATCGTGAGTTCGAGCGTGCGAAGGAGCAGCTCGCGGCGGCGGTCGAGGACGAAACACGGAGCCGGACCGGCGACCTCGAGCGGACACTCGCCCGCGCTCGCGCCGACTCGTTGTCCGCGTACGCGCAGGACGAGCGCCGCCTCGCCGAGACGAGACAGAGCGCGCTCGAGGAAAGTGAGGAGCGGCTCCGCCACGGCCTCGCCCAGGCGTTCACCAAGGTGCAGGGCCAGGTCGAACAGCGGCTCGCGTCGTGGCACCAGGATCTCGACCGTGCGCAACGCGACCTCGGCGACCGGCTAGAGCAGGTCGCGCAGCACGAGCGGTTGATGATCGAGGCGCTCGAGGCGCGGCTGGAGACCGACGCGGAACGGCTCCAGGCGGCCGACGAGGAGCAGCGGGCGGGGGTCGTCCGGCTCCGCGAAGAGCTCGCGCGGGCCGTCGCCGAGTCGGCCGCGATCGCCGAGGCCGAGCTCGAGGCGCACGCGACGGAGCGGCGTCGTGCGCTGCTCCAGGTCTCGGACCGGATGACCGCGAGGGAGCGCGACTTGGTTCGCAGGGTCGAGCGTGAGGAGACTGAGGCCTCGAGGCGGATCCAGAGCTCGTTCAGCGAGGTCGAGCGACGCCAGGTCGAGCAGCTCGAACGCGTGCTCGACCGGGCCGCCGGCAATTTCGTCGACGCGGCAACGCACCAGTTCGACGGGACGATCCGAGCCGCCCGAGAGGAGGCGGCGCGCCGGTTGCAGCGCGAGCTCGAACGGGCCGTGCAGAGGTATGCCCGGGAGGGAGAGTCCCTGCTCGCCGACCGGATGACGCAGCTCGGCGAATCGGGCGGGCTCCGGCTCGAGAAGAAGCTCGGCCAGGTCTCCGCGGGGCTGGAGCGCGAGCGCGACGAGTTCGTGGCCACGCTCTCGCACCGACTCGGCGAAGTTGAAGCGGACTTCCGAGAGCGGCTCGGTGCGCTCGCCGATGAGGAGCGGGCACTCGAGGAGCGGCTGACCGAGCTCACGCGCCGGATCGACCAGACGCTTGCGCGGGCCGAACAGCGACTCGACGCGCTGCAGGGTATGCCACGTTAACTCTCGGCGCACTGCGGGCAGGGATTCTCATACCGAGGACGAATCATCCGCAGGAACCCTCATGACACAGATCGCCGAACATGACCAGAACGAGCAGGCAAAGGTCGAAGGCTGGCGGCTGCACGTCCTGATGGAGGCGGGCTATCCGGTCCTCCTCGCCGAGCGGCTGGCGCATAGCGACGCTGATCTGCATGCGGCAGTCGAGCTCGTTCGGCGGGGCTGCGAGCCGAAGATCGCCGCCGAGATCCTGCTCTAGGCCCGCCAACACCACACCCCCACCCTGGGTGGGGATGAGCATGTCCACCCGCCACCCGCGTCGAGCGTATCGCTGAAACGCGCGCAGAGGTGTGGCGGGAGGGCGCCAGATTCGTGTCGACGGCGGGTACCGCTTCGCGGCGCGCCGAGCCCGCAACGCCCAGGGCGTAGCATCAGACGCGTGAAGATCGAGGCGATCGAGTACGGCGACCGTCGCGTCTACAGCGTCGCATCGTTCAACCGCGGCGTCGCCGACTGGCTCGCGCGCCTGCCCACGGTCTGGGTCGAAGGCGAGGTCACCGAGCTCCGCCGCCAGGACCGGTGGCAGAGCGTCTTCCTCACGCTCAAAGACCCTGACGAAGGCGCCTGCCTCGCCGTGACGATGCCCCGCGGGCAGTTCGACGCGCTCCGGCTCGACCTCGCGAACGGCGAGCGCGTCCATGTGTACGGCCGCCCCGAGCTATTCGAGGCGCGCGGCGACTTCCGGCTCCGCGCGCTCTCCATCGAGCGCTTCGGCCTCGGCGACCACCTCGCCGCGCTCGAGCGACTGAAGCAAAAGCTCGCGGCCGAAGGGCTATTCGAGACGACCCGTAAGAGGCCGCTGCCGCGCCTGCCACGGCGAATCGGGCTCGTCACCGGGAACGATGCAGCCGCGAAGAAGGACGTCATCACGGCGATCACCGCGCGCTTCCCCCCGGCGCGGCTGCTCGTAGCCGAGACCTACGTACAGGGCCCGCGCGCAGCCACAGCGATCGCGGACGCGCTCCAGACGATCTCGGAGGCGCCCGAGATCGACGTCGTCGTCCTGGCCCGAGGCGGCGGCAGCTTCGAAGACTTGCTCCCATTCAGCGACGAGCGTCTGCTGCGTGCAATCGCCGCCTGCCCGGTCCCGGTCGTCAGCGCCGTCGGACACGAGCAGGACATGCCCCTTTCCGACCTTATAGCCGACGCGCGGGCGTCGACCCCGACCGCAGCGGCGCGGCTCGTCGTCCCCGACCTCGCCGAGGTCACAGCCCGCCTCGAACGGTCAAGAGCGGCCCTCGCCACGGGAGCACGCCGCGCGCTCGAACGCGAACGCCGACGGCTCGATCTCTCGCGGGACCACCTGCGACGCGCGCCGCTCCTGCTGCTCGAACGCCGGCGCGCAGCCGTCGAGCATTCGGCCGGCCGTCTGCGGGCGCTGTCCCCGCGGGCCACGCTCGACCGCGGCTACGCGATCGTCCGCGCAGATGGCGCGATCGTCCGCTCGGGCACCGAGGTGGTCACAGGAACACGGGTTGACGTCGAGCTCGGAGCCGGCGGCTTCGGGGCCACCGTGGAGGACACGCGCTGAGCGAGCCGACCTTCGAGGAAGCCCAGCGCGAGCTGGAGACGATCGTCCAGCGGCTCGAAAGCGGAGAGGCGAGCCTCGACGAGGCGATCACGCTCTGGGAGCGCGGCGAGCAGCTCTATGCCATCTGCTCGGCGAAGCTCGACACGGCGCAGGGCCGCATCGAAGAGCTCGCCCGCCGAGTCGAAGCGGTCAAGCCCTAGGGCCGTTGGGATGAAAGATATGGCGGATCGACCGCTCATTTCAGACGGGCCCACGAGCACAGCTCGCGAGCCCTGACGCGGGCATCGCAAGCGACGCCCTAGGGCCGTTGGGATGAAAGATACGGGCCGCTCGACCGGTCATTTCAGACGGGCCCACGAGCACAGCTCGCGAGCCCTGATGCGGGCATCGCAAGCGACGCCCTAGCGCCGGATGCGAGTCACTGAATAGAATCCTCGACATGGCGGCCTCAGAGGAACTCATCAGGCAAGTCCCACTCTTCTCAGGGCTGGACAAGAAGGACGTCCAGGGCCTCGCGAGCACGATGAAAGAGCGGCAGTTCGACGCGGGAGACAAGATCGCGACCGAAGGCGCGACCGGAATCGGCTTCTTCATCATCGACGAGGGGGAGGCGACCGTGAGCGTGCAGGGCGAGGAAGTCAACACCCTCTCGCACGGCGACTACTTCGGCGAAGTAGCGCTGATCGACGACGGCGCCCGCACGGCGACGATCACCGCGAAAACCCCACTCAAGGCGTACGGGATCACGTCGTGGGAGTTCCGGCCGCTCGTCGAGAGCAACGCCAAGCTCGCCTGGAAGATGCTCGAGACGATGGCGAAGCGGCTACGCGACGCCGAGCAGCGCTCGGGCTAGCCGGCCGCCGAGCTCCACGAGATCGTCCGCGGCTCGATCGGGGTCGCCGCTCAGCGCGTGCGGCTGGGTGCCGGGCGGAGGCTCCTCGACGCGCCCGCCGAAGAGCTCGCAGCGCACGCCGAGCTCGCGGCACACATTCACGACCTCGCCGACGGCCTTGCCCTCGGTCGATGAGCGGTCGAGCGTCCCCTCGCCCGTGACGACGAGGTCCGCTCGCGCGAGCCTGCCCAGCGAAGTCGATCCGCTCGAGAACGACCGCCGCACCCGAGGCCAGTCGGCCTCCGAGCGAGGCGAGCGCCGCGCCCAGCCCGCCGGCTGCGCCCGCCCCGGGCAGCTCGGCGTAGGGCTGAAGCTCGTCCATCGCCGCGAGCCTGGCCTCCAGCACCTCGACCTGCTCCGGAGAAGCGCCTTTTTGCGGCCCGAACGCCCGCGCCGCACCCCGCTCACCGAGCAGCGGATTCCTCACATCGCACAGCACTTGCACCTCGCGGCCGACCAGCGTTTCGCCCACGACCTCGAGCAGGCCCGCGCCGCCGTCGACCGTAGCCGTATCGCCGAGCCCGACGAGGATCGGCCCCGAAGCGTCGCCGGCGATCGCGGCCAGCAGCTCGCCGAGTCCGCGGCTCGAGGCCGCCAGCGGATCGAGCTCGCCCGGCGCTAACCGCCGCAGCCCCACCGCCTCGGCAGCCTCGACGACCGCAGACCCGTCCTCCAGCACGAGATAGCGCGCCTCGACCGTGCGCCCGAGCGGGTCGGACGCAGGAGCCGCACGCCACTCGCCTCCGAGCGCTGCAGCGAAGACCTCTGCGGTCCCTTCACCGCCGTCCGCGACCGGCAACTCGTCCGCCTCGAGACCTGCGCCCCGCATTCCGGCTGCCAGCGCCATCGCCCCCTCGAGCGCGGACAGGACGCCCTTGCAGCTAGCGGGCGACGCGAGCGCGTTCACGCTGCTCTTGCTCGGCCTGCTCCTCGGGCTCCTGCGCCCGATTCCGCTTCCTCACCTCGGCCTGCTCGGCGCCGGGCATGCGCTTGAGCATCGCGTACGAGAGCCCTTCGCGGGCGAGGAAGATGAAGCCGATGCCGACGCCGACGGACATCTCGATCGCCTGCAGCCCGATTCCGAACGCGAACCCCTTGGCGTAGGGCACGCCGTACGAGACGAGCGGGAGCGCGACCGCAGCCTGGACGAGGCCGACGTTGCCCGGCCACAGCGGGAAGAGCATCGCCACGTTCATCAGCACCAGGACGAGCCCGGCTGCCGGAAGCGGCTCGTGGATGTCGAACGCGCGCATCGTCGCCCAGACCGCGAAGAGCTGGCACAGCCAGCCGAGGCACTGGAGCAACGCGGCCGTCACAGCCGCGAACGGCGCGTGCAGGACTCCGAGCCCGTAGCGGGCCATCTGGACGAGACGCCGAGGGCCTCCTTCGGCCTCCTCCAGCACCGACCGATGCCGGTGCCGCGCGCTCGCGAGCGCGAACGCGAACACGCCGAACCCGACGATCACGAAGATGATCAGGCTCAGGAGCGCCCAGTGCGGGATCTTCGCGGTCGCCAGGACGTAGGCGATCAGGATCAGCACCGGGAACAGGTCGAACACGCGGTGTGCGAACACCGTCCCGACGAGCGTCGCCCACGCGTCCCCGCGCCGCTCTTCCTCCTGTCTGCGGCTCAGCACCGCGACGCGTGCGAGCTCTCCGATCCGGCCAGGAAGGACCGCATTCGCAAAGAGCCCGACGCCGAACGCGGAGAACACCTGGCGGAAGCGCGGCCGCGGCGGAGGAAGCGCCTGCTCGATGACGCGATCCCACGCACCGGCGCGCGCGAGGACGGACAGGAGGTTGAGAGCGATCGCGACGACGACCCATTCCCACGCGACCAGCCGGAAGGCGTCCGCGACGCGGTTCCAGTCCGGACCGCGCCAGATGAAGAGCGCGATCGTCGCCGCGAGCCCCAGGATCACGAGGACCAAACGGCTCCACGTTGCCTTCGGGAAATTCACGCCGCCACGGCCTTCCGCGAATCGACGAGGCCTTCGTAGATCTCGGACAGTCGTTGTGCGATCCCCTCCCACGAGTAGCGCTCCTGCGCGAGCTTCCGAGCCGCGCGGCCCAGCTCTTCCCGCGCGGGCTCGTCCCCGAGCAGGGTGACGACCGCTTCGGCCAGCGCGCTTGGATCATTGGGCGGCACGAGGCGGCCGGCCTGTGGCTCCATCACTCCCCGGTAGCCGGAGATGTCCGACGCGACCACCGGCGTCGCGCAGGCAAACGCGCGCGTGAGGACCATTCCGAAGCTCTCGCCGCCGAGCGAGGGCGCGACGAGCGTCTTCGCGCGCAGGAGCTCATTGGTCAGCTCGTCCTGGGACAGAAACCCGAGCACGTCGACGCCCTCGTCGGGGACGCGGAGCCGCGCGAAGAGGAGCCGGACGGCGAGCGGGTCGGCGCCGACCACGCGGAGCCTGGCTCCGGTTCGCTTTCGGATCTCCGGCCACGCGCGGAGCAGCACCTGCAGGCCCTTCCGCGGCTCCTGCCGGCCGACGAAGACGATGTGCTCCTCGCGCGAGCCCGGCTCGGCCTCGTCGGGGACGAGCACGCCGTTCGGAATCAGCTCGTAGTCGCCCGGGAAGTAGCGGGACGCCGACTCGCGGGCAGGCTCCGAAACCGCGATCCGGTGATCGAGGCGGTCGAGCAAGAAGCCCCAGGCCAGCTTTCCGGGCTTGAGCCACGACAGCTCTCCGGAGGCATGGAACGTGGCAACGAGCGGGCAGCGCGCCAAGGCGAGCGTTGCGACACCCGGCGTCGGCGTCATCGGCTCGTGCAAGTGGAGCAGGTCGAAGCGCTCGGTCTCGAGCACACGCCTGATCCGGAAGAACGAGCGCGGGCTGAGGATGATGTTCGGCAGCGATCCATTCGCCGGCACGATCACGGAACGGCCGATCGGAATCACCTCGGGCGGAGGCTCTCCGTGGCGCCCGAGCCGAGGGTGGAGCACGCGTGTGAAGCTGCCCGGAGGATCGTTGCCCATGACGAGCCGGACGTCGTGTCCGAGCGCGCGGAGTGCGGCGGCCTGGAGCTCGGCGTGCTCGACGACGGCTCCCCAGAACGACCATGAATACGGGACGACGATCCCGACCTTCATCTCGCACAAGTATCCACGCCCAGCTACCTTTCCGGCCGCATGACTCTCGCTTGTCTCGCACCGCTGGCGCTCTTGCTCACTAGGCAGGGCGTCTACATCGTCGTTCCCATCGACAAGCTGACGCTGCAGTAGCTGCGTGTCCCGCAGGGTCCTGCTCGGGCTCGGCTGCATCCTGATCGCGGGCGTGATCGGGATCGCGTTCGTGGCGACTCGCGACTCGGGAGAGAAGGCCGCGGCGCCGCCGGCCGCGCCGCCGCCCGCGCCGCCTGCGCTCGAGCGCGTTGAGGATCTCGCGGTGCGGGTCCCGCCGGGTCGGCGCGTCGTGTTGCGCACGCGTCCAGAGGGCCCGGCGTTGGCGACGGTCGCCGCGCGAACCGAGTTCGGCTCCCCGCAGACGCTCGCCGTCGCGTTCCGGAAAGGTGACTGGCTCGCGGTGCGGAGCCCGAGGCTCGGAAATCGCGGGGTCGGGTGGGTGCAGGCGGCGCCGCTGCGACTCGTTCGACGCCCCGTGCGGCTCGACGTCGACCTGTCGAGACGCGAGCTGGTGGTGCGCGATGCGCACGGGGTCCAACGGCGGATCGGCGTCGCGATCGGCGCGCCGGACACGCCGACCCCGCTAGGCCACTTCTACGTCACCGACAAGCTCCGCGGCGCCGACTTCGGCTCGTACTACGGGTGCTGCATTTTCGCGCTCTCGGGCCGGCAGCCGAACCTCCCGAAGGGCTGGTCGGGCGGCGACCGGCTCGCGATCCACGGTTCGCCCACGCCGACGTGGGGCAGCGCTGTCTCGAACGGCTGCCTGCACGCGGCCGAGGCCGACTTGCGCTACCTGATGCGGTCTGTCCGGCTCGGGACCGCGGTGCGCATCCACGCGTAGACTCGCGCGATGGTCGACGGGGGCCTCGCGGAGCTGCACACCCATCTCGGCGGGTCGGTCGCGTCCGACATCCTCTGGAGCCTCGCGCACGAGCAGGGGATCGCGCTGCCGGTCAAGGACTTCTGGGAGTTCGACCGCCTCGTCACCGTGTCAGACCCGCAGGGCGTCCAAGATCTAGACGCGCTCGACGAGATCTACCGCTGGACGGAATTGATCCAGTCGAGCCCGCTCGCGGTCGAGCGCTCGGTGCATGCGGCGATCGGGGGCGCCTACCGCTCGCAGGGAATCACGACGCTGGAGCTGCGCTTCAACCCGATGAAAAGGAACCGAGGCGGGGAGCGCGACCTCGACCACATCATCATGGCCGCCGTCCGCGGGCTCGACCGCGCGAGCCTCGAATACCCGCAGGTGCGTGCCGGGCTGATCCTGATGATGGACCGGACGTTCAGCGAGCGGCAGAACGCGATCATCGTCGAGAAGGCGATCCGCTACGCGCCGCGCGGGGTCGTCGGCATCGACATCGCCGGGCCCAGGCCGGCCGCGGATGGGCCGTACCCCTACAGCGCGCTCGCGCCGCTCGTCGACGAGGCTCGCTCGGCGGGCCTCGGGGTGACGATTCACGTCGGCGAGGAGGGCGGCGACCACGGCATCGCCGAGATCCGCGACGTCGTCGACTCGCTGCGCCCCGAGCGGATCGGGCACGGGATCCTGGCCGCCCAGGACGAGACGCTGATGGCGGACCTGCGCGAGCGGAAGATCACGCTCGAGGTCTGCCCGACGTCGAACCTACTGACGAAGGCGCTGCCGGACGAGGGCGCGGTGCGCGACACCTTCCGCGCCTTTTCCGCGGCCGACGTGCCGTTCACGATCGCCACTGACGGGCCCGAGATGATGCGGACGCACCTTCGCGACGAGTTCGAGCTGCTGTTGCGGATCGGCGCGCTCGACGAGCGCGAGCTGGAGGCCGCGAACCGACGCGGCCACGATGTCAGCTTCGTCCGCGACGGCCAGTAGCCGAAACGCCCACGTCCGGTGTCGGACAGTACTGGAGGAGACATGTCCCGATGCCTGGCACCGGGACATGTCTGGAGAAGCTAGGCGTCGGGCGACTCTTCGACTAGATCGACCGAGACGATCATGCCCGGGCTGAGGTAGCGGGCGGCGAACAGCGGCCACGTGCCGTTGCCCGTGGCCGACGAGATCTGCGCAACGGCCTCGGCGGCCTGGGCGGACGCCTCGGCGGCGCTGCCGTACTCGCCGATCCGCAGCGACTCGCCGTCACGCAGGCGGACGAGCACGAAGTGCGTCGGCGCGTGCGCTTCCTCGGCCGGCTGCTTGGCGGCGGGCTCGAGGGCTTGCTCAGCTGCGGGCTCGGGTGCGTCCTCGGTAGCAGGGACTTGGGCCTCGGTCTCGGCGACCGTCGGCTCTGCCGCGGGCTCGGGGGCTTGCTCGGCAGCGGGCTCGGGTGCCTCCTCGGGCGCAGGGGCCTCGGTCTCGACGGCCGGCTGCTCGGCTACGGGCTCGGGCGTCTCCGCCAAAGCAGCGGGTTGCGCCTCGGGGGCCGGCTGCTCCGTGGTGGCAGGCTCGGCGTTCTCCTGCGGAGCAGCGGGCTCCGCCTCGGCGGGCTGGTGCTCGAATGACGGGATGGGCATTTCAGGGACCGCCGGCACCTCGAGCTCGGCGAAGTCCTCCTCTGCGGGCGCTGGCGCCTCCGCTGGCTCAAGTGCGGGCTCCTCGGCAAGCTGCGGCGTCTCTGCAGTGGCAGGCGCCTCGGCGACAGGCTCCTCTTCCGCTTGCTCGGCGTCCCCTTCCGTTTCCTGGACTGCATGCCGCACGCTCGGGAAGAGCATGCGAGAGAGCAGCGTCGGCGTCGAACCTGAGAACGGCTTCTCCTCAGCCTCGGGCTCGGGATCGGTTTCGAGCGCCGGAGCAAACCCGAGATCGGGCTGCGCCTCGGCCTCGGGCTCCGGCTCGAACGCCGGCTCGGGCCGAACGGCAACCGGAGCCTCGCTCTTCCCAGGGGGCACGAGGTCGGGGAAGAGCACGCCCTCGCGCGGCGCAGGAGCAGGAGCAGGACGGGAGTACGCCTCGTCGATCACCTGCTGGAGTTGGCTATGGGGCGCGACGACGAGCTGAAAGTCGGCCTCGATCGCACGGCGCAGCCCCTCCAGCACGACCTCGTTGGACGGATCGCCCACAGCGAGCACGAGCTCACCGTCCTCGTAGAACAACGGAAGCGCGACCCGGCGCCGAGCGTCGTCCTCGTCGAGCGCATCGAGTGCCTCGGGCTCCACGTCACTGATGCTGACATCGACGAATGGGAGACCCTTCTGCCCGGCCAGCATCAGGCCGAGATCGCGCTCGTTGAGCCATCCACGCTCGAGCAGCACCTCACCGAGGCGTTTGCCGGTGCGCATGCCTTCCTGGAGCGCGTCCTCGAGCTGCTCTTCGCCCAGGAGCCCAGCGCGGAAGATCAGCGTGCCGAGCGGCACGTCGACCATCGACGTGTCGGGCGAGGTCACGGAAGTGGGAGCTGGTGCGGACGCAGGCTGCGCCGGGTCAGGAAACGTGTTCGCGGGTTCTGTTGAGGACATGGCCGCCTTTCTGTTTCTCGTCTGCCGCTGCGCCAGGGCGAGCTCGGGGTCTACGAGAACGAGCTCGGGCGTGACGCCGCCGCCCGACCCGCTCCAAGCAGGGCGATAGGTCGGTGAACTGTTCGTATCGGCGCTCGCGGAGCGCACGTCATCGCCCGAAAGAGGTAGGCGGGGTACGTCATTTGGAGGACCGCTTCCCGTCATGCCGCAAAAGGGGTATCGGCAGCGACGCCGCGGACTTAAGAAGCGAGCACGCCGAGATACGCGTCCAGGAGCCACTCACCGGCGAACAGGGCGATGACCGAGCCCAGGGCCAGGAACGGCGCAAACGGGATGCCCATCTTGCGCGCCGCCCGTCCGTGCCGGACCAGCAGGTAAGCGCTGGGAACGACCGCGCACACCATGCCGAGGATCAGCGCGACCGAGACGACTTTGCCTAGCATCGCGCCCATCAGCAACGCCAGCTTCACGTCTCCCATGCCCATCCCGGCCGGGTAGACGAGGGCGGCGAGGAACAGGAAGAAGGCGGCGCCGAAAGCGGCCAGCGGCCACTCGATGCTTGGCTCGCGCACCATCTGCGCCACGAGCACGACCAGAGTCGAGGGCAGGACGATTCGGTCCGGCACGATCCGGTGCTCGATGTCGATCGCCGAGATCGCGACGAGGACGCAGCAGAAGAACGCAGCGATCGCTGCGTAGAACGTCAGTCCGAACGCGAGCACGCACGCAGCGACGAGGAGCGCCGCCGCGATCTCGACCGCCGGGTACACGAGCCCGATCCGGGTATCGCAGCTCCGGCACTTCCCGCGCAGGGCGAAGTAGGAGACGAGCGGAATGTTGTCGTACCAGACGATCGGCGCCTTGCAGGACATGCAGGCCGACCTCGGCTGGACGAGGGAGCGCTTGAGCGGCACGCGCGCCGCGACGACGTTCAGGAAGCCTCCGATCGCGAGGCCCGGAGCGAGCGCGAGTGCGGCCATGGCGGAGCCCATCCCGTCGTCCTATCGGCTCTTGGCCGACTCGAGTTGAGCTGGCCCCTAGGTCTCGACCGCGCGGTACGCCTTGCCGGGGTTGCCCGCTGCCCGGGCAATCGCCTCGACCGCGCGCATCGAGGCTCGCCGCGGGCCACGCATCGCGCTCGGGCTCGGCACGTCGCCGCCGATCAGCGACACGACGGCGTTCCAGAGGAACGGCGTCCGGACGACCGCATACGTGAGACGCGGGAAGCGGTCGAGCGCGACCTTCGCGCCCCACGCGGCAGCGAGCTGCGAGGACAGCGCGCGCCGCAGCTCCCGGTCGTAGCCCTCGAGGTCGTCCGCAAGCACGGCCTGCGTCGCGAGCTTCGCCGAGAGGAACGCCTCGTAGATCCCGTCGCCGGAGAGCGGGTCGACGAGACCAGCAGCGTCGCCGAGGAGCGCGACGCGCCCCTTCGCGAGCCTCGCGCGCGCGTGGACTAGTGGAAGCCGGTAGCCGCGGACGTCCTCCAGACTTGACTCGGGGATGCCGTATTCGCGGCAGAAGCGCGCCAGGTGCTCGCGCAGCCGCGGACCCTCCCGCTCCCAGCCGCCGACGCCTACGTTGACATGGTCACCCTTCGGGAAAACCCAGCCGTACCCGCCCGGGACGTTGGCCAACTCGAGGCAGAGCAGGCCGCGGTAGTCCTCCTCGCGGACGACGCCGTACGGGACGTTCGCCTCGAGCGCGACGCCGTGTTCCCGGCCGTCGTCGAGCCCGACCGCACGGGCCGAGACACCGTTCGCCCCGTCGGCGAGGAGCGCGTGCGCGGCGGTGATGGGCGAGCCATTGACCTTCGCCCGGACGTCGTCGTCCTCGAGCACGAGGTCAGTTACCTTGACCCCGTCCCGAAACTCAGCGCCGGCGGTGATGGCCTCCTCGACGAGGAAGGCGTCGAGCCGCTTCCGCTGCGTCATCAAAACGAGCGGCTCGTCGAGACGGCGCTCGATCCGACGCGTGAAGTCGAGTCCGAAGCGGACACGCATGGTGCGGTCCTCGACCACGGGCTCGACCGAGAAGGGAAGCTGCCGGACGGCGCGCATCGTGAGCCCGCCCCCGCAGGGCTTGTCGCGTGGGAACGTCGCCTTGTCAGCGAGAAGGACCGAAGCGCCTTCGGAAGCGAGCCGGTAAGCGGCCGTCGATCCGGCAGGCCCGGCGCCCACCACGAGCACATCGAAGCGCCCCATGACCCGAGGCTACAATGGCTGACCCTCTAGGGGGAGTTCCCGAGTGGCCATTTTCCGGCGCGGCCGCGGGACGCGCCGGAAAATGCGAGCGCCGGTCTCAGCCGGCGCGAGCTTGTTCGGGCCTTGTTGGGCCGGGCTACAATGACGCGCCCCGGGGGAGTTCCCGAGTGGCCAAAGGGGACGGGCTGTAAACCCGTTGGCTCAGCCTTCAGAGGTTCGAATCCTCTCTCCCCCATTTTTCTGCGCGCGTTTAGCGCGCAGAAAAATGCGACCGCCGCCGAAGGCGGCGGGAGCGCACTTCGCGTCGGGTCCTGCGGGCCACGCCGGGTCAGGTGGGTCCCGACGGGGCCGGGGTCTCGCTTCAGCACAGCGATTGCGCACCGCTTCGGCGTCCAGATCGTCGGAACGGTGCGGGCACGGAAACGTGCCATTTCGGAGCCTCTGAGGCACGATTTTGAGTCACGAACCCCCGTGACTCAGGACTGCGGCAGCGCCGGCAGGACCTGCGGCACGATGCCCCTGTGGCGGGGCTACTCCCCCGCTGCCACGGCCCCCGGGTGTTTACGGCGCCGCCGGGGCCAACCAACTGAGTAGCGTGGATCAATAGGGCATAACGCACCGGGCGACGCGGCTCTCCTTATATGTATTAGCCGGGCTCGACGACGAGCATGTTTCCGTCAGTTGCTGCTGGGGAATCAAGAGTGACCGCGCCCGCCTCTGCCGGCGAGGGGTTGGCGGTGCTGACAAACAATCGCGTTAGGTTAAGGCGGCGTGGGTGAGAATCGGCACTTCCCGCTGAACTTGAATTCATTACTGGCCGCGGTCGAGGCCGCCCCGCCCGTCGCGGCGGCCGATGTGCTGGCCGCCGCGCTGGCCGAGGCGATCGATGCCCGCGAGGTCAGCTTCTTGATCGCTGACTTCAGCGGGCAGTCGCTGATCCGCCTGGGCCACGCAGGGGGGAAAGGGCGCTTGCAGGGGAAGGAGACTGCGGAGCGTGTGCCATTGGTCGGGACGCCGCACGGCCGGGCGCTTGCCGCCCAGGTCGTCGAGGTGATCGACGAGGAGGGCGGCGCTCGGTTGTTCGCTCCGGTGACGAGCCGCGGTGAAGCCGTCGGCGTTCTGGAGCTCCTGCTGGATGACTTCCCGGCTGAACAGACGGTGGCCGATGTCGCTCAGGCGGCGCACTTCTTGGCGTACGTCGTGATTGCAAACCGCCGTTACACCGATCTCTTCGAGTGGGGACAGCGCTCGGTTCCGTTGTCCCTGGCGGCAGAGATCCAGCATCGGTTGTTGCCCGGAGCCTTCACGTGCGAGGCCGGGCAGTTCACACTTGCGGCCTGGCTGCAACCGGCGGGTGAGATCGGCGGTGACACCTTCGATTTTTCGCTCGGCCGAGACGCGCTCCATCTGTCGATGACCGACGCGATGGGCCACACGATGGACGCCGCGTTGTTGGCCACCGTGCTGGTCGGAGGGCTACGAAACGCCCGCCGGCGGGGCGTCGAGCTGGCCGAGCAAGCGAGGCTGGCGAATGATGCGCTGGCCGAACAGGCGGGCGAGAGCCAGTTCGTTACGGGCCTGGTCGTTCGGATCGACCTGGCCGCTGCGACGGCGGGCATCGTCAATGCCGGCCATCCGCCGCCGTTCCGGCTGCGAGGAGGGCAAGTCGCGCAGCTTGATTTGAAGGCCGACCGCCCGTTCGGGCTGCAGGCCGGAGGCGGCCATCGGGTTCAAGCGCTGCAGTTGGAGGTGGGAGACCGGCTGATATTCGTCACCGACGGCATGCTGGAGCGCGACGCCGAGCGAATCAACATCGCCGCCATTCTGACCGCGGGCCTCAACATGCATCCCCGCGAGGCGGTGCAGCACCTCACCCAGGCTGTCCTCCAGGCAAGCGGCGGCGAGCTACGTGACGACGCGACGGCTCTGTGTCTCGACTGGCACGGTGGCCCTCCACGCGACCGCGAAGCAACGTCGGGAGCAAACCGCGAAACGCGACCCCAGCAAGTTTTGTCGGCCTGACCTCGCTCGGAAGCTCGCACGCGACTGAGCTGCGCAGCGCGGCGGCCTCGCTCCTACCGCCGCGCAGCCGCGTGATCCAGCAGTCGCTGACTGACTGCGTTGAGTTTGAGGCTTCGCCGTCCTGCCGTCTGATCTACTTCGTCGCGCCGCGGCAGCCAACGAGCGCACTGGCAAGAGACGTGCAGCTGGCTGCTAAGAGAGGTGGGTGGTCGCTGTCGCGGAAAGACGTCTACGCGGGAGGCACCGAGTTGCGTCTGAAACGACGTGGCATGCGTGCGTACATCTCTCTCGCCGCCGGGATGCGTACCACGGCCTGCCGACGCAAGCCGCACGAGGGCTGCGCGAGCTTCATCAACGTCAGCGTGGACTAGAGCGTCTCAGACAGTCTGCGAGAACGCTGCCTGCACGAGCGTTCGGGAATGTCCCCAGAAGATGGAGGGAGCATCAGCCGCTCGCGCGGTCGAGGAGCGTTCTTACGGCCGCGTCGTCGTAGGCGACATGGGCTCCACGCTCGCGCGCCCACCGTGCGGCGGCTGGCTTCGAGCAGTGGACTCGCTCCTCACGAAACCGCCAGATACGGCAGGCGGTCAGCGCCATGAGTTCTCGGTCGGGCGCGTCATCCCAGATCGTCTTCCACCTGGTCAAGACGGCGGCTCCCACCTCATCAACCCACTCATCCGGAACTGGTCCGATCACGTCCGAGCGGCCGAGTTGGCGGCACACCGAGAACTCGACCACAAGATCAGCTTCCTCGACGTCACGCTCCACCTCGAACCGATCGCCGTAGTCCGAGATCCCGAGCACTAGGTGCGGCCTGCGTCTTGGCCGCGCCGCCACCGCGTATCGCACGACGCGTAGATCGAACTCGCCTGGCTCCTGACTCCACGCCTCCTTGACCGCTTCCACGAGCCCGTCGGTTGGTGCGTCGCTCAGCACGAGCAGATCCACGTCACTCTTGCCGTGCTGGTAGTCGCCCAGCGCGAGCGACCCGGTGACGATCACCGTCGCGTCGGGAAGCACGATCGTGCAGGCCGCTGCCAACCGATCCAGGAGCATCCCCAAAGGTAGACGTGCCAAGCAGACTCGCGTGTGCAGCGTGCTCTCGCTGACATCTTTCGTCGGGCCTGCCGCGCTGAGTAGCGTGGATCGTTAGGGCGCGGCCGTCTTGACTTCAAAGATTGCTCATGCAGCGCTGTAGCTCGATTCCAGCGAGCAGGTGCGTTTGCGTCGTGCCGCCGAACGCAGCATCAGACACCTCGTTGAGCTGCTTGTCCCGCCACTCGTCAGCCACGCTCTTGCCGTTCAAGAAGTCGTCACCCGGGCCGCGGCGGGAGCGCACTTCGCGTCGGATCCCGCGGGCCACGCCGTCCGGTAAATCTTGACTCATTCGTGTCATGGCCGCGCCCGCGCGGCGAGCCTACTTTGTCGTCACCGCCCGGATTGGCCGCGCGGTAGCAACGCGAAAGGGCGGTATGTCTCTAAAGCGATGGCTCCCGCTGCTGGGCGCGCTCGGCCTGATGGTCATGGTCGTAGGCGTCGCAGAGGCGACGAGCAGCAAAAGCAAGACCCGCACGATCAAGCGAGCGTGTTTCTGGGTCGAGACCAAGGGTGACCGAGTCACCTACCACGACGTCAAGATCAGCAAGCTCAACCGAACCGACGTGCGCTTCTGCATCGTCGGCAAGACCGGGACGAAGGGCAAGCTCGGAGCCACCGGCGCCGTCGGCGCCACCGGAGCTCAAGGAGCAGTCGGCGCGAACGGTGCCGTCGGTGCCCAGGGCATCCGGGGCCCCCAGGGTTCCCAGGGTTCCCAGGGTTCCGAGGGTTCCCAGGGCCTCGAGGGCCGCATCGGCCTGACCGGCCTGACCGGCCTGACGGGAGCCATCGGAGCCGATGGCCCGGTCGGCCCAACGGGCGAGGTCGGCCCGATCGGCCCGGTGGGTCCGATGGGGCCGCAGGGTCCGAAGGGTCCGCAGGGCAACGAGGGCCAGCAGGGCATCCAGGGTGAGATCGGCCCGGGAGGCCCGGCAGGCCCGGCAGGCCCCGCTGGCGCGGCAGGCCCGGTCGGCCCGCAGGGCGAGGTCGGCAAGCAGGGCGAGGTCGGCAAGCAGGGCGAGGCCGGCAAGCAGGGCGAGGTCGGCAAGCAGGGCGAAGCCGGTGCTCAGGGTGCTCCCGGAGCTCCCGGTGCTCAGGGTGGTCCGGGTGCTGCTGGCGCCCAGGGCGCGGTTGGCCCAGCAGGCCCATCAGGCCCGGCAGGCCCGGCAGGCCCGCAGGGGCCGAAGGGTGACGACGGTCTGAACGGCTCGAACATCATCACGGTCAAAATGGAGGATGTCTCGGGTCAGAAGACCAAGGTCGCCGTCTGCCCGCTCACGGCCTGCCCCGAACGATGGGGACGCGCGAATGTTCGCCCTCTCGGGCGGCTTCTCTGCACAGGGGGCGGTCACCGAGTCGTTCCGCAATGAGGACGGGCATGGCTGGACGGTGACGCAGTCGAGCGGAAACACGGACTCACTCCACGTGTTCGCCTATTGCGTCTAGACGCCTAACCTCTGCCTTCACGCAGAGGGTTGGTCAACCGAAAAGGCCGGGGGTCTGTACCCCCGGCCTTTTCGCTTTTGGGCCGACACGGCGGATTCGACTAGCCACCGCCGCAGCACTGCGGCAGAGGCGGCGTGTACTTCGGTGGGCGAAACGCCGCCCCGCCAGTGAGGTACGTCGGGGCCGAGGATGCGTTCTCGCCAGCCGCAATCAGACCGCCCCAGACGAGCAGCTCGCGTCCGGTCCACACTCCCTGAGCTCCTTGACGAGGCCCGAGCGGAGAAGACGAGAGACTCGTCCAGGCGTTGGTCGACGGCTCGTACGCTCTCGTCGTCCGACCCGACACGATCAGGCGGCTCCCAGTCCAGGCAGCGACGAGACCGTCGGCGGCGAGCTCGGTCCGCGGCAACCGCCGCCAACGGTTGTTCGATGGGTTGAACGAGACGACGGTGTCACTGCCGGAGCCGAACACGTGGATCTCGTTCCCGTCGTAGACCGCGCTCGCCAGGGCGCTGAGGCTCCGCTCGGACGGGATCCGCCGCCACGAGTCCGTCCTCGGGTTGTACGCCGCGCCGCCAACGCGGGTGCCCTCGGGACTACGGCCGCTGAAGATGACGAGCTCGCGCCCCGTCCACGCGCCGACGGGAGACTGCTGCCCGCTCACGGGAGCGGATGCGATCTTCCGCCACGTGCTCGTCGTCGGGTCGTACGCGGACCCGTCATCTGAGACGTCGCCGCAACACCCGCCGCCCCAGCCGATCAGCTCGCGGCCAGTCCAGACGCCGATGCCGTGCCTGGTCGGCGCGTCGGGAAGCCGCTGCCACTGATTCGTGGCCGGGTTGTACGCGGTCAGCCTGCAGCCCCACACGAGCACTTCACTGCCCGTCCACACCGCACTGCTCTTGCAGCCGTTCTCGGTCTTCGGCGGCGCCGGAAGCAGCCGCCACGCGTTCGTGCGCGGGTTGTATGCCTCGGCGACCTCGGTCGAGTCAATGAACGTCCCGTCCGCGCCGGGGTTGACACCGGTGACGATCATCTCGGAGCCGGTCCACACGGTCGTGCGCCCGGCCGCGATCGACTCAGGGGCATCCGCCAGTTGCCGCCAAACGCCTGCCGCCTTCGCGACGTGTCGATTCGACGCGGAGCTCGAACCACCGACGAAGCCCGCTCCGACGAGGATCGCGGCAGCTGCGACCGCGAGCCCGAACACGAGCAGAAGAGGGGTCTTGATCTTGGTGACCTTGTACATCGTTCCTCCTGTCCTGGACGCTTTTCCCGAGTGTGCGTCCGGCTCCGAGGCGGATCCATTGACGGAGCATGTGCGGTCGATGGGACTTGCATCCGCTTGACCTGGAGCCTCCGCGGCGCGAATGTGAGCGCCGAGCGATGGACGTCCAGGTCGTCGTTTCAGGTCCCGAACGCGAGCCGAAGGCAATCGAGCTGGCCGGCGAGCGCGTGACCGTTGGACGGCTACCCGACCTGAACGACATCGCGCTCGAGCCCGACCCCGAGCACCTCGTCACACGGGCTGAGCACTGCGCGTTCGAGCGTGCCGGGAGCACCTGGTCGATCGTCGACGGCGGCAGCGTCAACGGGACGTTCGTTCGCCGTGCCGAGGAGCTCAAACGCGTCGAAGGCCGGATGTCCCTCCGCAACGGAGACGTCGTCTGCATCCTCGGATCGATCGACCACCAGGAGGGCGCGCGCTACTTCGAGCTCGCGTTCGAGGCGACCGCGGACTCCCAGGCGACGCGCGCTGCACCGCAGCAGGAAGCGCCGGAGGAATGCCTGAGCTACGACGCGGATGAAGCTCGTCTCGTCCTCGTCGTGCGCGGGGAGCGGCACGAGCTGCACATCCGCGCGCAGGCGCACAAGCTCGTCGCGCACCTGGCCGAGCGCTCGCCGGCGCTGTGCACGCACGCAGAGCTGATGGACGCCGTCTGGGGCGACGAGCCGATGCACTCACGCGAGGAGCTCGCGAAGATCGTCTGGGAGCTCCGCAAGCAGCTCGAGCCGTACGACGCCGGCCATCTGATCGAGAACGAGCGCGGCCTCGGCTATCGGCTGCGCACGTGCCCGTGAACCTCGGCGACGAGTTCGGGCCGTACACGATCGAGTCGGTTCTCGGGCAGGGCGGCATGGGAACCGTCTTCCTCGCACGGCACGCACGCCTGGAGCGGCGCGTTGCGCTGAAGGTGATCTCGCCGGCCCTCGCCGACGATCCAGACTTCCGGGCCCGCTTCCTGCGCGAGTCTCAGCTCGCCGCGTCGCTCGACCACCCGCACGTGATTCCGATCTACGACGCGGACGAGGTCGACGGCGTCCTCTATCTGGCGATGCGCTACGTGGACGGACCGAGCCTGCAAGGGCTGATCCGCAAGAGCGACCCATTGTCCCGGGGAGACACCTTGCGGATCGCCGAGCAGATCTGCGGCGCGCTCGATGCGGCACACGCGGCAGATCTGATCCATCGCGACCTCAAGCCCGCGAACATCCTGCTCACTCAGGCGGAACGGCATGCGTACCTGTGCGATTTCGGGCTCGCGAAACGTACGAGCACACGTGGCGTGACGCACGCGGGCGCGTTCCTGGGCACGATCGACTACTGCAGCCCTGAGCAGATCCGCGGCGAGAAGCTCGACGGGCGAGCCGACGTCTACTCCTTCGGCTGCGTGCTCTACCACTGCCTCTCGGGGGAGCCGCCGTACGCGCGCGAGAGCGAGGTCGCGGTGCTCCAGGCGCACCTCAACGACCCGCCGCCATCGCTGGAGCCCGACCTCGACGGCGTCTTCGGGCGAGCGATGGCCAAGGACCGTGACGAGCGCTATGCCACGGCCGGAGCACTCGCCAGCGATCTGCGGGCAGCAATCGCAGGCGGAGCTCCCGAGACGGTCGCCGCGCCGATCCCGCAGCCGACCCGCGCGCAGCCGACACAGCTCATCCCGCGGCGGCGAAAGCGCTGGGTCTGGGTTGCAGCGGTCGTCGCGCTCCTCCTGCTCGCGGGCGCCGCAGCCGGAGTCTGGGCGATGCGGGACTCGAGCTCCGGTGCGAGCGCCTCCGAGCTCCGCCCGTTCGTCGACCGCATCGAGAACGTCCTCACCCAGTCGGCAGCCGGACGTCGCGAGATCGCCGGCGCGATCAGCGCCGGGTTGGCCTGCAAGGTCCCGAACGCACAAGCGGCCCGACAGATCGACAGCGTCGCCGACAACCGGCAAAGCATCCTCCAGCAGCTCGCGAGCCTCTCGGGCCCGACAGAGGCGACGGATCGGATGGTCACGCTGCTGCAGCAGGGTCTCCAGAATTCGATCGAGGCCGACCGCCACTACCGAGACGGGTTCCTGACCAGCGCCAAGTGCCCGTTGCCGCGGAATCAGAGCTTCGCTCTCGCACAGGCCGCCGACCGCCGCGCCACGAGCGCGAAGCAGCTCTTCGTGGCGCGCTTTGACCCGTTGGCGACGAGCCTCCGCCGGCGAGCTTGGTCAGCCGGAGAGTTCTGATGCGAGTCGTGGAGGTTGGAGATGTCGTGCGCGAGAAGGCACTCGCAGTCGGCGCGGAAGCATGGCTCGACGACCTTCCCGGCTTGATTGCGGACCTGGAGAGGGATTGGGAGGTCACGGTCGGCAAGCCGTACAACGACTCGTCCGAGGCATTCGTCGCCGAGGCGATCCGCCGGGACGGCTCACCCGCGGTCGTGAAGCTCATCGTGCCCCGCGGTGACGCCGCCGCGCACGAGATCGTCGCCCTCCGCCTCGCGGACGGAGACGGTTGTGCGCGGCTCCTTCGACACGACATCGAGCGGAGTGCGCTGCTCCTCGAACGACTCGGCCGTTCGCTGTACGAGCTCGGGCTCCCGATGGCCACGCGGCACGAGATCCTGGTCCGTTCGGCGGCTCGCGTGTGGCGTCCGGCGGCCGGCTCCGGACTTCCGACAGGAGCGGAGAAAGCTCAGTGGCTCTCGGAATTCATCGCCCGCACTTGGGATGACCTCGGTCGCCCGTGCCGCGAGGAGGCAGTCGAGCATGCGCTCCGGTGTGCGGAGAGGCGCGGCGCAGCGCATCGCGACGAGCGGGCAATGCTCGTCCACGGCGACGTCCATCAGTGGAACGCACTCGAAGGAACCGGCGGATTCAAGCTCGTCGACCCCGACGGGCTGCTCGCCGAGCCGGAATACGACCTGGGGATCATCATGCGCGAGGATCCGCTCGACAGAGACCTGCAGGGACGCTGTCGATGGCTCGCATCGCAGACTGAACTCGATCCGACGGCGATCTGGGAATGGGGTGTAACGGAGCGGGTATCGACCGGCCTGCTCTGTTTGCGCGTGGGTCTCGAGCTGGTCGGAAGCGAGATGCTCGCAGCCGCCGAACGGGTGGCGGGCCAAGCGCACGACGCGGCGTAGGCTTGCGTTGTGGACCAGCGCTACGTGATCGAGGAGAGCGTCCAGCAGCGGTACGTGGGGATGCGGGACGCGCGGACGTTCCTCCCGTTCCTCCTGCCCCACCTGAAGGCCGGCCTGGACGTCCTGGACGCAGGCTGCGGCGTCGGGAGCATCGCGCTCGACCTCGCGCCCACGATCGGGCCCGGCCGCATCGTCGGGATCGACGTCGATCCGGAGCAGATCGAGGTCGCCCGCACCACGGCCGCGCAGCGCGGGATCGACAACGCCGAGTTTGCTACGGCCTCGGTCTACGAGCTGCCGTTCGACGAGGGCTCGTTCGACGTCGTCTACGCCAACGCCGTCCTCTTCTACCTCCGAGAGCCACTCCGCGCGCTGGTCGAGTTCAAGCGCATCCTCCGCCCCGGCGGCCTCGCCGCGGTCAGCGACGACGACCTCGGCACGGTCGTGATTTCACCCGACCGCCCCGAGCTCGAGTTCGCTCCCCGCCTCTTCGAGTGCGCGGTCGAGCACGAGGGAGGGAACGGCCGCTACTCGCGCCACCTCCGCACGCTGATGCTCGAGGCGGGTTTCGCGCGAACAGAAGGCATCGCCCATGCGCCCGAGGTGTACGGCGACCTCGAGCGGACGCGCTGGTTCGCCGAGTTCGCGGTCGGCCTGTTCAGCGCCCCGGACCTGGCCAAGGTGATCGTCGACGAGGGCTGGGCGACCCGGACCGAGCTCGACGCGGTGCTCGCCGCGCTCCACGAATGGGGCGAGCTGCCGAACGCGTTCGCGGCCTGGCTCTACTGCGGCGCGCTCGGCTGGGTCGACAACTAGTCGAGAATCGTCAGGTCGAGCTGTCGCAACCGGGCGCGGTCGGCCAGGATGTCGATCTCGACGATCTTCCCGCCGCGGACCGTGATCGCCCCGACGGAGAACGGCTCTCCGTCGCGCACCGACACGGCTCCGGCGACGCCGTTGATCAGCGCCGGCCGCACGAGCAGTCCCATCTGGGAGAAGGCGATCGCCTGGCGGGCGACGGCCTCTGCTCCCTGCAGCTCGTTGTAGCCGCCCACGGGACCGAAGTCGACCCGTCGGACGACGTCCGGGTCGAGCACCTCGAGCAGTGCCTCGAAATCCCCGTCTCGCGCGGCGGCGATGAAGGCGCCGACGACTCGACGCTGCGTGTCGAGGTCGGCGTCCGGAATCGCGTTCTCGCCCTGGACGCGACGCCTGGCGCGGCTGGCGAGCTGACGCGTTGCCTCGGGTGAGCGCTCGACGATCGGCGCGATCTCGTCGAAGGGCATCCCGAAGATGTCGTGCAACACGAAGGCGACCCGCTCCGGTGGAGACATCGTCTCGAGCACGACGAGCATCGCGAGGCCGACCGAATCCGCGAGCAGCGCCTCGTGCTCTGGGTCGACTCCGTCGGCGCGGTCGATGATCGGCTCGGGCAAGCGGCCGAGCGGCTCCTCGCGGCGGGTCCGGCGCGAGCGGAGCATGTTCAGCGAGACCCGCGCGACGACGGTCGTCAGCCAGCCGCCGAGGTTCTCGACTGCGTTGGCGTCGGTGCGGCTGAGCCGGATCCACGCCTCCTGGACGGCGTCGTCCGCCTCGCTCAGCGACCCGAGCATCCGGTAGGCGACCCCACGCAGCCGGGGCCGGTGCTCCTCGAATTGATCGGCCAGCCATTCGCGCTCACTCATCTGTCACACACCTCCGTTCTACCGGGTCATAGGAGTAGACCCGCGACACGACGCGGATGTGACAGACGAAAGGAGACCCACGATGCGAGTCTTCGTAGTGGGAGCGAGTGGCGCGATCGGCACTCGGCTCGTACCCCAACTGATCGACGCTGAGCACGAGGTGGTCGGCACCGCGACCTCCGCGGCAGGAGCCGAGCGTGTGCGCGCCCTCGGCGCAGAGGCGATCGTCCTCGACCTGCTCGACCGCGAAGCGGTGCGCAGAGCCGTGCTCGAAGCTGCACCCGACGCGATCGTCAACGAGGCGACGGCCCTGCGGGATGCGACCTTTTCCAAGGACCTCGACCGCCCGTTCTTGGAGACGAACCGGCTGCGCAGGGAGGGACTCGATGCGCTCCTGGCCGCGGCGTGGGAGGCGAACGTGCCCCGCTTCGTCGCGCAGAGCTTCGCCAGCATGCGCTACGCACGCGAGGGCGAGTGGGTAAAGAGCGAAGACGCTCCGCTCGAGACATACCCCGTCGAGGGGATGAGCGAGACGAGCGCCGCGATGAACCACCTCGACGAAGCCGTCGTCGCGGCGCGCGGCATCGTCCTGCGGTACGGCGGGTTCTACGGCGCCGACAACGACAGTCTCGTCGAGCCCGTGCTCAAGCGGCAGTTCCCGATCGTGGGCGACGGCGGCGGTTACGCCTCGTGGATCCACCTCGACGATGCCGCCGCGGCAACCGTGCTCGCGCTCGAGCACGACGGCCCGGCGATCTACAACATCGTCGACGACGAGCCCGCCCCGGTGCGTGAGTGGCTGCCGGTGCTCGCAGAGGTGCTCGGCGCGAAGCCGCCGCGTCACTTCCCGGTCTGGCTCGCGCGGCTGTTCGCAGGCGATGTCGCGGTCATGATGGGCACCGAGACCCGCGGTGCGTCGAACGCGAAGGCCAAGCGCGAGCTCGCGTGGACGCTCCGCTACCCGACGTGGCGCGAGGGGTTCGCGGAGGTCTACGGAAGCCGGGCCGAGGAACGGGCCGGACAGATGGCGACCGCCGCCTAACGCTTCGCGGGCAGGGAGCGGGCGTAACCCGTCCCGAGCTCGACCCACTTCGCGAGCTGACGCTTCGTGCCCACGTGGTCGGGATCGACCCGCAGCCACCCACGCATCTGCTTCCCTCGCATCTCCATCAGGTACGCGTCGGTGGACACGACAAGCGCATCCGACTCGTCCGGATCCGCGTGGACGAGGATGCCGCCCTGTCCGCTCGCGGCGATGGCCATGTTGCCGCCGATCAGGAACGCGAGCCCGCCGAACATCTTCTGCTCGGTCAGGCCGGGCTCGTCTCCGACCAGGTCTCGGATGCGACACGCGAGCTCCTCGTCGTAGGCCATCGTCGCGATGGTACCCCGGCGCCCGTGAGACCCTACGGCGTAGAGCGGCGTGTTCCACGAGTTCACCCAACTGGTAGCCGACGCGTCGGGCTGGGCCTACGCGATCCTCTTCCTGTTCGCGTTCCTGGACGCGGTCGTGCCGATCGTGCCCAGCGAGACGGCAGTGATCACCGCCGGCGTCGTGGCCGCCGCAGGCGACCTCAGCCTCGGACTGATCATTCCCGCAGCAGCGGCGGGCGCGTTCCTCGGCGACAACACCGCTTATTTGATCGGCCGGCGCTTCGGCGGCCGGGCGGCCGAGCGGTTCCTCACGGGCGAGAAGGCGAAGAGGCGCATGGACTGGGCCGAAGGGCAACTCCGGGAACGGGGCGGCGAGCTGATCGTGATCGCGCGGTTCATCCCCGGCGGGCGCACGGCGGTGACGCTCAGCGCAGGAACGTTGGGGTATCCGTGGCGCCGTTTCGTCGTATTCGATCTGGCGGCCGCGTTTCTGTGGGCCTCGTACGCCGCGCTACTCGGCTACTACGGCGGCCGCACGTTCGAGAGCTTCTGGGGGCTGCTGCTGGCGCTCACGACGGCATTCGCCATTGCAGGTGGAATCGAGCTCGTCCGCTGGGTGCAGAGACGGCGCCGCAAGCGCCGGGCCTGACTTAGCTCGGCTTCGTCCCGACTGCGATCTTCATCGGAGCTGGAACCGCGTAGCCATCGCCGAGACGCCAGGGCTCGATTCGCTGCTCGAGGCTTTCCCGCATGCGGGCGCGCTGAGAGTCGTCGCCCGCCCTCAGCAGGGCGCCCATACGCACCGTCGCCTCGGCGACGACGGTCATCAGCTCGTCCGCAGAGTGCAGCGGGAAATCGAACGTGACCGATCCGATCTCGACGTCTGCGAACCCAGCCCCGAGGAGCAGCGCGCGGAACACGTCGTCCTCCCCGAACTGGAAGAACGACGGCCCGTGCGGAACGTCGCTCGGCGGGCTCACCTCGGCGTCTGCGACCGCACCGACCAGGGCGCCGAAGAGCGGCGACCGCTCGGGAACGTCCCACGTCGACAGCGCCACCCGCCCGCCCGGAACGAGCACACGGGCCAGCTCCTGCGCGGCCCGCTCGGGCTCGCCGACGTGCAGGATGACGACGTTGCCTACCGCTGCCTCGAACGATCCGTCGGCAAACGGAAGGTCGGTGGCCGAGCCCTGGACGAATTCGGCCTCGGGATGGCGCCGCGATGCGATCTCGACCATCGCGGCCGCGATGTCGACCCCGGTCGCGTCCGCCCCGCGTGCAACCGCCGCGGCGGCGGCGTCTCCAGGGCCCGTTCCGACGTCGAGCACGTGCATGCCCGCTCGAACGCCGGCCCCGTCGATCAACGGCTCGATCGCCTGGCTCGTGATCGGGCTCAAGAGCTCCCCGTAGCGTCCGGCGACGAGCTCCCAGCCGGCGGCCTCGAACTCGTCGAATGCCTGGGCGTCGATGTCAGTCATGTGCGGAGGCGAGTCGCGGGAAGGCAGGAATCGCAGCCTACAAAGGCGGGCCCTTGTCGATGCGCCGCAGCACCGGGGTTTGCCGGTACAAATCGTCGCTGCTTTGGAGTTGCCGTTCGTCCCACCAAGTGGCACCCGCGTCGGCCTCCCCTTGGCGGTGTTTCCTGATGTAGGCGATCAGGTCACGCACCTGGTCGAGGGGTGGGACGTGCCCGTGCCCGGCGGAGGTGAACAGCGGAACGGCGCCGTCCCAGCGTGCCGCACGGCGCATGGGTCGGCGGTGTGGCCAGAACCCTCCGATCCAGACTGGCGGTCGCGGGCGTTGTACCGACGCGGGCAGCAAGGTGACATCCCGGACGTCGTAGTGGCGCCCATGGTGGTTCACTAGCTCGCCCGACCAAAAGCGTCGCAGCAGTTCCAGGCCTTCGTCGAGGCGCTCGGCCAGCACGACCGGGTCGGTCGTGTCCCCGAAGCTGCCGAACTCGTCCTCGACCGGCCCGCCGAGGCCCGCGCAGAAGATCACCCTGCCACCGCTGAGGGAGTCCAAGGTCGCGACCTGGCGCGCGAGCTGTTCGAGTCTCCGCCGAGCGATCGGCGTGACCATCGTCCCCAGCCTGAGGTGTGAGGTCGTCAGCGCCGCCGCGGTCAGAAGCATCCACGGATCGCCGAACGGCTGACCTCGTCGCTTCCCTTTGTCGTGGACAACGTGGTCCCAGACGAACAGCCCGTCCCAGCCCGCCTGCTCGGCCGCTGCGGCGACCGTCGCCACCGCTCTGGGATGGGCGAAGTCACCGAAGTTCGGGATGTTGATCGAGAAACGCATCCGCGCATTGCGCGTCGCTTTCCCTGTGCTTGCGCACCTTTTAAGGTAGCCCTCACCGGTGCGACCGCATGTGACAGGCCCGTACTCGACACACGAGCTTGACACAGCCCTTTCGGCCGAGAAGCGACGGTCCAGAAGTGGCTAATCTAGGGCCGCTGCCCTCTTAGCTCAGTTGGTAGAGCACCTCCATGGTAAGGAGGGGGTCGACGGTTCGAGTCCGTCAGAGGGCTATAAAAGACCTGCAAATCAGCAATTCGTGTTGTCTGTGTTGAATCACCGGTAAGGAGGGGGTCAGCGTCGGAGAAGAGAAGTGGCTCGTTTGCAGGCCTTCCGCCACCTGAGGCTCTTCCATTTCGTGCTTCAGGCCGCCTTGAGGTCACACCAGTCGCACGCGCGCCAACATGGCTACGTCCAGCAGGGCTAGCAACGTCGATGCGCTAGCCGCGATTCGGGCAACAGCTGAACGACGACTCGTACCTCGTGCTCGCCTTAGCAGCGGCTCGACGCACGATCCGGGCCACGCCGCCGATCTCGATGTGATCGCCGACCTCGAGAGATCTAAGAGCGTGATCCCGATCTGCCTAACGGCCGTGTCATCCGGTGATGACGACGCCGCGGCGGCTGTGGAGGTCTTCCGTGGCCGCTTGCAGGAGGAACGAGGCCACGCCCGCGCGTGAGATTTTCTGCGACATCCCGACCTTCTCGCTTTCGGGGACGACCCTGGCCTTGGTCTTGGGCCCGTTGGTCAGCTTGGTGGCGTAGACAATCGTCCAGTCGAGGCTGCTGGCGCGCAGGACGTCCTCACCGGCAGTCTTGTCCTTGATCTCACTACCCATTGCTATGCCGGTTACGACCTTGGTGACGGGAGTGAGCCGGTCACGCGCGACACCGAACGAGGACAACATGACGACGCGCTCGGGCCCCTTTTGTTCGGCCACGTCCACAATGGCGCGCGTCGCCTCGGCCATCACCGGTCCCCTCGCCCCGAGGACGCTGATGACAGCGTCGCCCCCGTTCATGGCCTCGGAGACCGCTGCGCGGTCGGTTGCGTCACCTTCGACAACATGGAGGTTGGGATTGGTGATGGTCAGTTTCTGCCCGGTCCGAACGAGTGCCGTGACGCGATGTCCCGCGGCGAGCGCCTGCTCGACCAGCGGAATGCCGGTGGCGCCAGCGGCGCCGAGGACGCTCAGTTTCATCGGTCTCCTCCCATCCCGATCGCACGCGCGGCGCCCGCGAACATCTCATCATCGGAAGCTTCCGGCCACTCATTCTACGGCTGATCCTGCCGAGGAGGACCGCCCACGTGATGCCTATCGGCGGCGCGCGAGAGAGCTTCGTCCAGCGAAAGGTTATGTTGCGCCGGCGGCTGATGAACGCGCTAACGGCAGACGGGTTGACTCGGCGCTTCGGGGATCTCGTGGCGGTGAACAACCTGACGTTCGAGGTTCCTGCCGGTGGTGTGGTCGGTTTTGTGGGGCCGAACGGCTCCGGGAAGTCGACGACGATTCGCGTCTTGCTCGGCCTGATCAAGCCGAGCGCTGGTTCGGGAACGGTTCTGGGCGAGACGATTCAGCACCCGGAGAGCTTCGCCGACCGGGTCGGCGCCCTGATCGAGGCCCCCGCGTTTGTGGGTTCGTTGTCGGGCCGGGACAATCTGCGGAGTCTGGCCGCACTGCGCGGCTTGCCCGCAAAGCGCGTTGACGAAGTGCTCACGATCGTCGGGCTGGCCGGTCGCGAGGACGACAAGGCCTCGACCTATTCGCTCGGAATGAAGCAGCGGCTTGGTATCGCGGCTGCGTTGCTGCCGGATCCGGAACTACTGGTCCTCGACGAGCCGATGAACGGGCTCGATCCCGCGGGCATCGTCGAGATTCGCGAGCTGCTCAAATCGCTCGCCGCCGGCGGCCGGACGGTGGTGGTCTCCTCGCATCTTCTCGGCGAGCTCCAGACGATGGTGGACAGCCTGGTCGTGATCCGGTTCGGGGAGCTCGTGTATGCGGGCAGCCTCAAGGGTCTAATGGAGCACGCGACCGAACGGGTGGTCGCAGCGCCGGAGCCGGCATCCGACCTGCCCCGCCTGGTCGAGATCGTCGAGGACAACGGCTGGACGTACGAGATCTCCGATGACGAGGTGATCGTCACCATGCCGGCCGAGCGGTCTGCCGATCTGTACCGGGCCAGCGCTTCAGCGGGACTCACGTTGCGCATGCTCAATCCAGAGGCTGACACGCTCGAGACGGTGTTCCTGCGGCTGACCGGAGCGACTGACACTGAGCTTTCCGAAGAGCGTCGCGTCCAGCGGCACGGAGACGGCAGCTGATGTATGCGTTCCGTTCGGAGCTGATCCGGATCCGGCGGCCGGCGTTTCTTTTCGGAGGCATCGGTCTGATGGCGGTGTTCGCGGGTGTGGTCTCGATCTTCATCTTCACGTCGGTTGAGAAAGCACCCGCTGCTCCGCAAGCCGGACAGGGTGCCGTCGCGTATACCGTCGCCGAGATCGCCAGCCCGGGCGGCTTCCTCACAGCCTTGCCGACCGTGAGCAGGCTGGCCGGGGTGATCTTGCTCGCGCTCTGGGCGATCGCGGTGGCTACCGACTACAGCACGGGACTGATCCGCATCCTCGCCCAGGCGCATCCGAACAGAACGCGCCTGCTGGGCGGCAAAATTGCCGCGCTGAGTGTCTTCACCATCGTGGCCACGACGGTGACGACGCTCGTCGTCGTCGTCGTCGCGCGGCCTCTTGCCAAGCTCGAGGGCATACCGATCGAGGCATGGAAGACCGACTTCGCGTCCCATCTTGGGAAGGGCTTCCTCGACTTCACGATCGCAGGGCTCGTCTGGGGACTTATCGGTCTGATGCTCGCCGTGCTCACCCGCAGTTCGGCCATTGCGATCGGCATCGGGCTCGGCTTTCTCCTGGTCGTGGAGAGCCTGATATCCATCGTCGCGCCGAGCTCCAGCGCCTATCTGCCCGGCGGCACGCTGGAGACGCTCGCTGCCGGCGGAAACGACCAACTCGCCTGGGGTGCGGCACTCGGGCTGGTCGTCGTCTACGGCGTCATCGCCACCATTGTCTCCCTTGCGGTGTTCCGCACCCGCGACATCACCTCCTGACCCAAGGGCGACCAAAGCGCACCGGTCACTCGGGAACGCCCGGTAGATGCTTCTTGATTTTGGACACCGTGTGGAGTTTCACCTCCGCCGCCCACGGTCCATCAACGGTCCGCAGACTGGATTCCGTGGCACCGATGTCTGCCGAGAGGTTGGTGACCAGCACGTCATCGCCGTGGAAGACGAGGCTGTTCGACCAGAGAAAGCCGATGGGCGCGCCGTCCTCATCGATCCCGCCGAAATCGCCGAGCTTCGCGATCACCCGGCCCTGCGTCGGCTCGAGCACCATCACCTCGTCGGACTGGTTGCACGCGATCCAGAGGTTGTCGTGCTCATCAATGATGATGCCGTCAGGTCCACCGCCCGCACGGTTGACGAAGACCTCCGGTGTGCCGGGCTCGAGTGGTGAGCCGCTCACCGGGATCTTGACGATGGTGTCTTGTGCGGTGTTGGCGACGAACAGCGCTGTGTGCTTCGTATTGAACGCGAGGCCGTTTGCACCGATGGCGGGCGGCGGCCTCGTTGGCTTGAGAAGCGGGCTCGTGACCCAGGCCGTGGCTGCACCGCCGTCCTTGCCGACTCTCCAAATAACGCCTTGGTGCGCGGCGGTCACGTACACGTTGCCATCCGCATCGAACGTCAACCCGTCGAGGCCGGGGTCCTCGCCCGTGACGGTCATGAACACGGAGGTGGCGCCAGTCTCGGGATCGACGGTGAAGACGTTCGGTTTTCTGTAATCGACGACGAGCAACCTGCCCGTGTTCGGTTGGAACCGCAGGTCGAGCAGCCAGGGACTGGTGCCCTGCAGGTGGACCGTCCGCAGGAGCTTGCCGTTCGGGTCGAAAACAAAAAGACTTCCGGGGCTCGTGTCCGACTTGTTCGCCCCTACCGTGACGACGTAGACATTGCCGTCGGAGTCCGCGTCGATCCCCTCCGGGTATGCCTCGCCCGGCGGCAGCGTCGCGAAGCGCTCGACCGTGCCGCGGTCAAACGCGTGCATCGTGATCGACGTCGCAAGCGCCGCCAGTGAGAGTGTTAAAGAGGTCTTTGGTTGTAATCGGGCGCATGCCGCACGCTACACCGCCGCCTGACCGCAGCACCACCCCCGGGTCGCACCAAGGTCGCACGGCGACGCAAGACGCGACGACGAGCGGCGACCGGAGAGGAACGCCAAGCCGCGTCGTTGAGCCGAACCCGACATGAGTCGGCCCCCTCCTCACGTTCACGGTAAGGAGGGGGTCTCCGGTTCGAGTCCGGAAGGCTTCAGAAGTCGCTGCTCGGGTCCGTGACTTCTTCGAAGAGCCGAGTTCGCGTGAACGCCTGCGCGAGACGGTTGGAGTGCAGTCCCTCACTCGTGATCGCGTGGTAGGCGATCATCCAGACGAACAAGACGAGGCCGAGCAAAGGCGAGACGCAGTAGCCGAGCACCGCGGCCAGCAGGTAGCTGGCCACCCCCATCAGCGGTCGTGAGTTCTGCTTGGCGAACACCCCGGCGTCCTTCGGGTCGAGCAGGAGGTCAGGGCGTCGGGCGAGATAGGGGAAGACCGGAATCCAGGCGGCGGACACGAGGGTGCCGACGATCGCGTACAGGACGACTGCCGCCTCCCGGCTGCCGGACGCGCCCTCGCTGAAGGCTCCGGCGAGGACGCCGGTCGGAAACGGCAGGAGCGCGGTGGTGGCAAGGATCAGCAGGTTGATCGAGTTGAGGCCGAGGTCGACGTTACGGATGCGTGCGAAGAGTGCGTGGTGGTTGAGCCAGATGACGCCGACGTAGACGAAGGAGACGGCGAAGGCACCGTAGTCGGGCCACCGTTCGAGCAGGTGCCTCCCGAGCTCGGGCTCGTCGAGCGCCGGCCGGTGGATCTCGAGAACGAGGAGGGTGATCGTGATCGCGATGACGGCGTCGCTGAAGGCCTCGACGCGTCCGCTCTCGGTCAGCCGCCGGTTGCGTGTCACGGGTGGCGGGGACGCGCGCATGGTTCCAACGGCGCAGGTATGCCGGTCCTGCCCTCTGGTGGTTTGCGCGATATGCGCAACCCCGCCAATCGTGCCTTGTGGGCGTACCCGCCTGTCAACGCAGCGGCGAGGCGAGCTCGATGATGTTGTCGTTGTTGTCCTTGAGGAAGCCCAGGCGGCGGTCGATCGCCTTGAGGTCGATGGCGTCGCCAAGGACCTCGACGCCGCGGGAACGAAGCTCTGCGAGCGTCGCGTCGACGTCGGCGACGTTCAGGCAGAAGTGGTGGTACTCCTCGACGCCGAAGCTGTCATCGAGCGAGTCGATCGTGGTGTGGGGCTCGGCCGCGGCGCCGCCGAGGATCTCGATCTTGGCGGTGCCGTTGCTGAGGTAGGCGAGCTGCATGCCGCCGAACGGCCACTCCTGATCGACGGCGAAGTCGAGCTTGTCTCGGTACCAGGCGATGGTGCCGGCATAGTCGACGGCGCGGATCGCGACGTGGTCGTGGCTGAGCTCGATGGGCATGGTGTTCTCCTCTCGAGGTCGTTTACTGCCGGCCATCTGACACCATCGGACCGCTTCGGAAAAGAGTCGGGCCGCACCTGGGGCGGCGTCTTCCTGGGACGCGTCGACCCACCCGGCGGGCTCCCCGAGGAGCGATACTTTCGCGATGGCCCCGAAGGCGGAGCTGCGCGAGTTCCTGAAATCCCGACGAGACCGGCTGCGGCCCGAAGACGTCGGCCTGCCGTCGGGCGGTCAGCGGCGCGTACCCGGGCTCCGACGCGAGGAACTCGCGATGTTGGCGGGCGTCAGCGTCGACTACTACGTCCGTCTGGAGCAGGGACGCGATCTGACGCCCTCGGAGTCCGTGCTCGATGCGCTCGCCCGGGCACTGCGGCTCGATGACACTGAGCGCGCGCATCTCATCGCGCTCGCCCGGCCACCGCGGAACCCGTTCGCGACACCCGACGCAGGCGCCCCGACAGAGGTCCGGCCGAGTGTCCAGATGCTGATGGACGGGCTCGACCAGCCCGCGTTCGTCCTAGGCCGGCGAATGGACATCCTCGCGACGAACCGGATGGCGCGCGCCCTGCTGACCGATTTCGACGCCCGGCCGCCGCGCGAGCGCAACCACGCTCGCTGGATCTTCCTCGACCCCGCGACCCGCGAGCTCTACCTCGACTGGCCCGTCGTGGCGCGCGAAAACGTCGCGATCCTGCGCCACGACGCTGCCCAGCACCCTGACGATCCGCAGCTGCGCGAGCTCATCGGCGAGCTCTCGATGGCCAGCCCCGAGTTCCGCACGTGGTGGGCCGAACACGACGTAGCCACCCGCAACTCCGGTACGAAGCGCTATCGGCACCCCGTCGTCGGCGAGATGAAGATCCACTTCGAGGCGATGCGACTGGCCGATGAGGACCAGCTGCTGTTCATCTACTCCGTCGAGCCCGGCACCCCGTCGCACGACGCGATGCGCCTGCTCGCGACGTGGGCGGCAACCCAGGACGCCGAAGCCGCGCACGCGTCGACCCGCGACGTCGACGACCGCGCGTCGCCGATGGCCTGATCGGCGCGGTTGAAGTCGGGACGCAATCAGCTGCTGCCTTGATGACAGCAGCCGCCGTTGTTCTTGGGAGCCCACCCTCCGAATCAAGGTCGCACTGAGGTCGCACGGCCACGCAAAACGCGACAGAGAGCGGCGACGCGCGAGACACGCAAACTCGCACCATTACGCGGAAGCCCGCATGAATCGACCCCTCCTCACGTTCATGGTGAGGAGGGGGTCTCCGGTTCGAGTCCGGAAGACGGCTCTGAAAAACCCCCGCATAGCGGCCTTTTTGCTCAGTCCGACTTGCTCCTAATCGCACGTACGGTGGTGTTGAGCAGGCAGGGTTTAGGGGCTTCCCCCAACTCTTGGATCGTGCGTAGGGTCGGCGTACATGGACGGGCAACCGTGATCGAAGGCTTCGGGGCGCACTTCGTAGTGCCAGGGCTCGTTGCTGTAGATCTGGCATAGCCCGTACTCGGCGCCGTGCTCGGACAGCCACGCCGTGGCATCGAAGGGCCCAATGTCGACCGCGTCCCCCGACACGTGGGCAGACGTGTTGGGGGTGGCCACCCATCGGGCAGCTTCCTTCTCTGAGCCGTACTTCGAGACCGCGTCATGGAGTAGTTGTTCCTGGTACTCGGGGGAACGCCAGCCGCTATCGACGAAGAACTCGACGCCGTCGTCTGCGGCATCCGTTGCAGCTTGCCGCAGTGCACCCAGAAGAGCTGGATCAAGGTTGGCTACACCCGGAGTGTCGTCATCAAAGACCGTCGTGCCGTCGGGGACGACACCGTCAGCCTCGCCAAGCGCACCACGATGCTCAGTGCGAAGGACGTCGATGGGTAGTGCGGCCGTCGAGGACGAGGGCGAGGACGCCAGCAGCTGGGAGCCGAGAGCTGCGGCGATCGCCGCGATGACGACTAGCAAGCCAGCGACGCGGATCCTGCGAATCCGAATCCGGCGGGACGTTGTTCGTGCTCGTTTGCTGTAGGTCATTCCCCCAGTCAAGGCAGTGCCGTGTTGCCAGCACGTATCTGGTTTTCGATATGCCGACGA
The DNA here is from genome assembly GCA_963794605.1 of uncultured Actinomycetes bacterium. GTDB lineage: Bacteria > Actinomycetota > Thermoleophilia > Gaiellales > Gaiellaceae > VAXT01. The sequence goes on along the minus strand of CAWCEN010000002.1, from coordinate 1,145,633 downwards.
CATGCGCCAGCTCGTAGCATCGGGGCATGCGTGTGTTGCTCGTCGAGGACGAGCTCTATATGGCAGAGGCCATCCGCGATGGGCTACGCCTGGAAGCGATCGCGGCGGACGTCGCAGGTGACGGCGACACCGCTCTGGAGCTGCTGAGCGTCAACGCCTACGACATCGCCGTCCTCGACCGCGACATTCCCGGACCTACCGGCGACGAGATCGCCGACCGCATCGTCGCCTCCGGCAGCGGCATGCCGATCCTCATGCTCACCGCCGCCGACCGTCTCGACGACAAGGCCACCGGGTTCGAGCTCGGCGCCGACGACTACCTCACGAAGCCGTTCGAGCTCCGAGAGCTCGTGCTCCGGCTCAGAGCGCTCGACCGCAGGCGCGCCCACACCAGGCCGCCGGTGCGAGAGCTCGCAGGTCTGCGGCTGGATCCGTTCCGCCGCGAGGTCTACCGCGACGGCCGCTACGTCGCGCTGACCAGAAAGCAGTTCGCAGTACTCGAAGTCCTCGTCGCCGCCGAAGGCGGTGTCGTCAGCGCCGAAGAGCTCCTGCAACGGGCGTGGGATGAGAACGCAGACCCGTTCACCAACGCCGTGCGCATCACGATCTCGGGACTCCGCAAACGCCTCGGCGAACCCTGGATCGTCGCGACCGTGTCCGGCGTCGGCTACCGCATCGACACACAACCAGGCACCGAGCGTGAAAGAGAAGAGCTTGGATAGAGCCACTGGTCTGAGTGTTCGCCTCAAGCTCACCCTGAGCTACGCCGGGTTCCTCATGCTGGCAGGCGCCGTGCTGCTCGCGGCCATGTACGTGTCCCTTTCGCGTGGTGTGCACCCCGGTGTGATCTTCATTGTGGAAAGTCACGATGCCCTCCTGCGCGAGTTTGCGCCGACCGCAGCAATCGTGCTGGCGTTCCTGCTCGTGTTCGGTCTCGTGGGAGGGTGGCTTCTCGCCGGCCGCATGCTCGCCCCGGTGACCCGCATCACGGACGCCACACGCATGGCCGCAACCGGGTCGCTCTCCCACCGGATCCAGTTGGAAGGCCGCAACGACGAGTTCCGCGAACTCGCCGACGCCTTCGACACCATGCTCGCGCGGCTCGAAGCACACGTCGCCGAACAGCAGAGATTCTCAGCCAACGCCTCGCACGAGCTGCGCACCCCGCTGGCGATCACGCAGACTCTTCTCGACGTGGCCCGCAACGATCCGAGCCGCGACACGGGCGAGCTCGTCGACCGCCTCCATGCCGTCAACACCCGAGCGATCGACCTCACCGAAGCATTGCTCCTGCTCAGCCGCGCCGACCAACGGTCCTTCACCCGAGAACACGTCGACCTGTCCCTCATAGCGGAGGAAGCCGCTGAAACGCTCCTCCCCCTCGCGGAAAAACGCGGCCTCACCATCGAGACCTCCGGCGACATGACCCCCACCATCGGCTCACACGCGCTCCTGCTGCAGTTGAGCACGAACCTCGTGCACAACGCGATCGTCCACAACCTGCCTGCACAGGGCAGCGTGTGGGTAACGACCAACGTTCACCCCAAGAGTGCGGTGCTCACTGTCGAGAACACCGGCGAGAGGCTCACCCCACAGTTCGTTTCCACGCTTGCCGAGCCGTTTCTTCGCGGCACCGAACGCATACGCACCGACCACGCGGGTGTCGGCCTCGGCCTGGCAATCGTCAAGAGCATCACCCAAGCACACGACGGAACCCTCACCCTCAACCCCCGGGCCGCTGGCGGGCTCCGCGCCACGGTGCAACTACCCCCCGCCAGTTCGCTCCCTGGCGAACGCCTCGTGAGTGCAATGGGGCAGAGTTCCTAGCGTGCGGAAGCGTGCCTAGCCCGGAACCGATTCCGTTCGACGCGGGAGAACCCAATCCGGGCGTGGAAAGTGGCACGTGTACCCGTTCGGATACCGCTCGAGATAATCCTGATGCTCGGGCTCGGCTTCCCAGAACGGTCCGGCCGGCGTCACCTCGGTGACGACCTTCCCGGGCCAGAGGCCCGACGCTTCAACGTCGGCGATCGTGTCCTCGGCCACTCTGCGCTGTTCCTCGTCGAGATAGAAGATCGCCGAGCGATAGCTCGTCCCAACGTCGTTGCCCTGACGATTCCGCGTCGTCGGGTCGTGGATCTGGAAGAAGAGCTCCAGCAGGTCTCGATACGAGATCTGCTCGGGGTCGAAAACGATCTCGATCGCCTCGGCGTGCGTACCGTGGTCCCTGTACGTCGCGTTCGCGACGTCGCCGCCGCTGTAGCCCACCCTCGTCGACACAACGCCCGGCCGCTTGCGGATGAGATCCTGCATGCCCCAGAAGCAGCCGCCGGCAAGGATCGCCTTCTCGACTCCGTCCATGTGCCGCCACCTCCTCGTTCGACGAGCCGTCCGAGCTCACTGTATCCGTCAGCGTGGACTTGCCGGGCCCGGCATCGCGCCCTCGGCGAGCTTGATCCGGGTCCAGACGTTCATGTTGACGACGACGCCGACGATCTCGAGGATCTCCTCGGGGCTGAAGCTCTCGGCGAGCGCGTCGTGGAAGCGTTGGAACGCCGCGTCCCGGTCGGTATCGGCGATACGGGTGAGCGCCTCGGCATAGCGGAGCGCAGCCTGCTCCGCCTCGGAGTGAAGCTCGGTCTCCCACCACGCCGTCAGGGTGTCGATCTTCGCCCGGGGGATGCCCGCCTCGCGCGCCGCCTCGTAATGCAGGTTGAGGCAGTAGGTGCAGTTGTTGAGTTGCGAAACTCGCAGGCGAAGGAGCTGAGCGAGGTGGCGGTCGATCCGCAGGTCGGCCGTGTACCCGAACGCATCCGCGCCCATCCGGGCCATGCCGATCAGCGCCTCGTTTTCGCTCGCGTCGAGCCGGCGGTTCTCCACCTGGACATCGTCAGCCATCTGCTTCCTTTCGGTGCTTATTGGACAACTCCCGTCGTGCAGGTGCAATGATGGCGCGACGGGGACGCCTCGCGCGTCGAAGAGGATGCAGCGTGTGCTGCTCGTGCCGTGGTCGATGGCTGCCACGAACTTGGCGGCCATCGCTCAGGATCCCTGCACGGTCGGTGTCGCGGAGCTTCGGGCCTCGAACGGATCCGCGGGCGCCCCACTCGGGGCCTCCGCCTCCAGCTGGCGCTTCGCCGTCTCGAGGTCATGCAATGCGCCGGCGTCGAGGCGCGGGTACTGCGGGTCGATCTCGATCAGCGCGTTGGCGATCACGGCTGCGGCCGCGGTGCGGGCAAACCACTTGCGATCGGCCGGGATCACGTGCCACGGCGCCCAGTCCGTGCTCGTGTGACTGAACATCTCCGAGAACGCCTCCTGGTAGGCGTCCCAGGACTGACGCTCCTCAACGTCGTGTGAAGAGAACTTCCAGTTGTGACTGGGGAGATCGATACGTCTCAGGAAGCGGACGCGCTGCTCCTCCTTCGAGAGGTTCAGGAAGAGCTTGACGATTCGAAAACCGTTCTCGGACAGGTACCGCTCCCAGTGGTTGATCGCGTCGTACCTGCGTTTCCAGACGTGGTGCTCCCGCGTCTCGACCGGGAGCTTTTGGCGGACGAGGTTCTCCGGGTGCACCCGGACGACGAGCACCTCCTCGTAATGCGACCGGTTGAAGATTCCGATCTCTCCGCGCGACGGCAGGTGCCGCTGATAGCGGCGGAGGAAGTCCTGGTCGAGCTCCCGTGCCGAGGGAACCTTGAAGCTCTCGACGCGCACACCCTGAGGGTTGAGGCCGGTCATCACGTGGCGGATCGTCCCGTCCTTGCCCGCGGCATCGAGGGCCTGAAGAACGACCAAGACGCCGTAGGTGTCCTGGGCCGCGAGTCGCGCCTGGTACTCGGTCAGCAGCTCGATCCCTTGCTGCAAGAGGTCAACCCCGTCTTTCTTCTTCTCGATCCCGGCCTTGAAGCCCGGATCGAAGTCCCTCGCCAGTTTCACACTCGAGCCCGGGCTCACTCGGAACGGCTCGATAAACCGCGCTATTCGCTTCGTGATGTCGTCTGCCATTTGTCCCTTTCGATGTCGGTACGGGTCCTCATCGCGTCGATGCCCACGAAGCATCTGCGACTCGGACGATTCCAGAATCGGCGGAGACGCTGATCTCCTGCGCGATCACCGCTACGCTCGGCGGTAGGCCGCTAGGATCGTACGAGGACTGAATAGATGGTGGCGTGGGAGAAAGTGACGCGTGCCGAGGTGGTGCGCGCGATAGAGGAATACGACCGGCTCGGGCCGGAGGCGTTCTTCTCCGAGCATGGTTTCGGCTCGACCACGACCTACGATCTGGTCTGGGAGGAACGCCGCTACCCGCCGAAAGCAATCCTGGGCACGGCGTACGAGCTCGCCACCGGCGAGCGCCTTGGCTCCGGTGATTTCGAGGGCGGGAAGGCCGGCGCCGTCGCTGTGCTCGGAAAGCTCGGATTCACCGTCGAGGCTCGGCGACCAGCCACGTAAGACTGGGCCGGCGGCATCCGGGACGACCCTACAGCGCGTTGCCGAGCGTCACTTGGACGGCTCGCTTGCGGCCGTCGCGTACGAGCTCGAGCCGGATCGAGTCGCCCGGCGAGTGCGCGCTCACGGCCTTGGTCAGCTGTGCCGTCGAGTGAATCCGCTTCCCGTCCACTGACACGATCGCGTCCCCACCTAGCAACGCGCTCTGGCCGTCGACGGTGACCTGTTTCGTTCCAGCCTCGAGCCCCGCCTTGGCTGACGGGCCGCCCTTCACGACCCCCACCACGAGCACGCCGTGCGCAGGGAGGCTATGCGTCGCAGCCGCGACCTGTGGGTCGATCGGAGCGACCTCCACTCCCAGCCACGCGTGCGGTGCGTGCCCGGTCGCGATCAGGCGCGGCACGGTCGCCCTGATCGTGTTGCTCGCGACAGCGAAGCCGACGCCGACGTTCCCGTCGACCGCTCCGCCGCTCTGGATCTGGTCGTTGATCCCGATCACGGCGCCCCGCGCGTCGAGGAGCGGGCCGCCCGAGTTGCCGTGGTTGATCGCAGCGTCGGTCTGGATCGCATGGGGAATAGAGAGCCCGTTCGGTGCCTGGATGTCTCGCCCAAGCGCACTCACGATGCCGGCGGTCATCGTCCGATCGAGGCCGAACGGATTGCCGATCGCATAGACGGTGTCCCCCACCTGAACCTGGTCCGAGTCGGCGAGCTGGAGCACGTGAAGAGCCGATCTCGGGGCGTGGACGCGGATGACTGCGAGGTCGGTCGAGGCGTCGGTGCCCAGGACCTTGGCGGAATAGGTCGCTCCGGCCGAGAAGCCCACCGTGACGTCGCTGCCGTTCGCGACGACATGCTCGTTCGTGACGATGTCTCCCGCGCGGTCGAGGACGAAGCCCGAGCCGAGCACGCGCACGTCCTGCTTGCGGGGAGCGGTGAACAGCGTCCCCGGCACCTGTTGCGTCTGCGTGGCCGTGATCACGACCACGCCCGGTGCGTCCGTCCGGTAGATCGTCTCCGGGCTGAGCGCACGGGCGGTTCTGGCCGGTGCCGGGGCAATCGCGGTGTCGGCCGCGGTCGTCCCTGAGCCGCCGTCGAATGCGAGCGCGACGGCCGCGCCTGCGAGGACGCCGACGAGAGCCGCTCCCGCGACGATTGCGGAGACGGCGTTGATGCCTAGTCGCCTCCTCACGCCGCGATCGGCTCCTCTGCGACGTGTGCCCTGCGCGCGAAGATTGCCTCGGCGCAGTCGTCGCAGACTCCGGCCTGCAGCCGGGGCGGAGAGGCGAGCTCGAATGAGCGGAGCTCCCTGATCACGCGCTCCGCGTCCATCCACTTCGAGCCGCGGCGCACGCGCAAACACAACGAGCACGTGACCAGCGCGGAAGACCGGTCCCGCCGACTGCGAAGCTGCTGGATGAGATCCCTGTTCATGTCGCTCCTTTTCTGAACCCAAATCGAGGACCATGAGCATCGCCGCCGGGCGCGCTCGCGTCGTCACGGCGAACGACCATCTACTGCTCCCAGTGGCAGGAATCTGGGAGTACCCGCTCGCTGGTAGTCAGGTTGGGTGCCAGTCGTGACGACGCGCGGCAGCCGAGCCGCGATCGTGGAGGGCATGACCAACGTGCCCACAGTGGCGGAGCGGTTGACGTACCGGAAGTTCGCCGCGGCGTTTGCAGCCTTTGCCGGCGACCCGGGCCCGGACCACCTCTATGCGTACCTCGCCGCGAGCCGGGCGCTCGAGGAGGCCCGGCGACGCCGACCGCAGGCGGCCAGAACGCGACCTCAGGTCGTCACAGAAGCGGGCTCGTCGTGAGCCCGCTTCTGCTCGTCTCTATCGTCGTCTTTCTCCTGATGGCGAGGAGGCTCGTCGACGTCTACACCGGCGGGCACTACGTGTGCCCGTCGTGCGGTGCGAGAGGCCCGAGCCTCCACTCGGACAACTGTCCCTGGAGCCGCCCCCGCTCGTAGCGCTCAGGCGGCCTCGCGCACGATGCTCGTGCCGCCGACCGTGAGCGTGACCTCGATGTTCCCGCGGGTCGCCCGCGAGTACGGGCAGGACTCGTGGGCCCGCTCCATGAGATAGACGGCTTCCTCGTGGCTGAGGTCGGGCGCATCGAAGTCGAGTGCCGCGGCGAGGCCGAGGCCGCCCGATCTCAGCGTCCCGATCCCGATGCGAGCGATGACGCGCGTGCTGCTCAGGTCGACCTTGCGCATGCCGGCATACCGCATCATCGACGACTGGAAGCACGCGGCCCACCCGGCCGCGAGCAGCTGCTCGGGGTTCGTGCCCGGCCCGCCGTCGCCGCCCAGCTCCTTCTGCACGTCTAGGTCGACATCGAGGCGGCCGTCGCTCGTTCGGGAATGGCCTGCCCGACCGCCCATCGCGGTCGCCACGCCGGTGTAGAGGATGTCTGGCTTGTCGATCATCGTGATTCCTTTCAGGTAGGTGGAGCGAGGGGTGCCTCCGGCGTGAGGGGAGGATCGCTGCGGAGGCACCCTCGCGGTCAGCGGACTGTGAAAGACCCCTTCATGCCGGCCGCCGCGTGTCCCGGGACCGTGCACTTGTAAACGTACTTGCCCTTCTTCTTGAAGGTGACGACGAGCCGGGTCGTCCTGCCCGGCTGGATCAGCGGCGTCTTCTTGCCCAGGATCGAGAAGTCGTGCGTGACGTGGCCGACGTTCTTGAAGGAGAACGTGACCTTCCCGGGCTTGGCGATCGACTTGCTCGTGAGCCTGAAGAAGAACTCGCCGCCCTTGACCTGGATCGTGGTCGCGGACTGCCGGTCCCCTCGCGCTCCGGCGAGGGGCACGACTGCGAGAGCCGCGATCGACAGGGCAGCGAGCCCTGCCACGGAGCTGGTGATGATTCGCTTCATTTGAGCTACCTCCTTGTGTTATCCGAGTGAGTAGGCGACCAGCTGGAACTGCGGCTTCTTGAAGAAGCCGGGTGCGGCGGCGCCCACGAGGAGCGTGTCGCCGTCGATCGCCGGGAACGAGTTGATGCCGGCCGGCGCCTTGACGGTCCAGAGCGTCTTCCCGGTCTGGGTGTCGTAGGCGTAGATCACGCCTGCGTACGTGCTCGTGAAGACGACGTCGTTCGCGACCGTGGCCGCTCCGAAGTCCATCGACGCCAGCTTGTGCTGCCAGAGCACCTTGCCGGTGGCGGCGTCTACTGCAGTGAAGCCGCCGCGACCCTTGTTCAAGCCAGGCCCGCCGGGCGCAGCGCCGCTTGCGCTGGCGTGAGTCGGATAGTCGAGCCACGGGACGAAGAGACGGCCGTCGGCGTATGCCATGGGGGTCTCGACGCCGCCGAGGTCGCCGGGGTAGATGAGGGTGGGCTTCCGCGGCAGCGGCCCCGTGTCGCGCAGGTGCCTGCCGACGGAGCGGGTCCAAAGGCGCTTGCCGTTATCGGCGCGGTAGGCGAAGGCCTTGCCCATCTTGCCGGCGACGAGCGCGACCTCGGTCTGGACGCCGTTGATCGGAAGCGTCGCCAGGATCGCCGGGATCATCAGGTCGTAGTCGCGCGTGTCGTGAGCCACGGCCTGCCGGTACCAGATGAGCTTGCCGGTCTGGCCGTTGAGGACGACCAGAGAGTCTGTGTACAGATTCGGCCCCGGGTGACTCGAGCCGTCCGGGTACTTGGGGGTGCCGTACAGAGGCGCCGGGTTGGCGACCGAGATGAACACGCGCCCCTGGCCGTCCACGGCGGGCGGGTACCAGAGCCCGCCGCCGCTGTTGACCTTCGGGTGCCCCCACAACTTGGCGCCGTCGGAGATCGTGTTGAACTTCCACTTCGTCTTGCCCGTGGCGGCGTCCATCGCCCAGACGACTCCGAGCGCTCCGCCCTTGTAGAAGTTCGAGAGCCCGTTCCCCGGGATCGTGTTGATCAGGACCGTGTTGTCGTACAACTGGGGCGCCATATCGATGCCCTCGCGGTTGTTGCGGGGAAGCTTGCGGCTCCAGAGCACCTTCCCGTTGCTCGGATCGAGCGCGAACAGGGTGCTCTCGGTCGCTGCGTAGAGGCGGCCATAGCCGTAGGCGACGCCGTTCGGACCGATGCTCGGCTTGTTGAACAGGTGCTGCCAAATGAGCTTGCCGGTCGAGCGGTCGAGCGCGAAGACGTTCGAGTTCAGGTCCTGCAGATAGACCGTGCCGTTGACTGAGATCGGGGCGGACGCGAAGGCGCCGAACGCGCTTGCACCCTTGAAGGTGAAGTGCCATTTCTCCTTGAGGCGCGAAACCGTCTGCGAGTTGATCGGCGTCTGAGTCGTCGCCCGCGTGTTCGAGATGTCGTAGTTGTGCGCAGGCCAGGAGCCGGCGTTGGCCGCCCACTCGGGCGGCGGCTGGCCCAGGGCCGCTGTGTCGCCCGCCGCCGGCGAGCCGCCTATCAAGCCCACGACGGCAAGGGCCGTCGCGAGCGCGCCGGCGAGGGCGAGCCCACGCCGCCTCGTCACGCCCGCGAGCACGTGCTTCGTCGTTGACATGCTGCTACTCCCTTCGGTGTGAATACCTAGAGACACCATCGCGACGCCGTCCGCGCATGTCTTCCCGGCCAGCGGCCGTTCGCGCCCCCGACCGCCCCGAAGCTCGAACTACCTGCTATCCGCTATGCCGCGCTGCCGAGCGGCAGCTCGACGTGCAGCGTCGTGCCGACGCCGCGCGGGCTCTCGACGGAGATCGTGCCGCCGATCGCCTCGACGCGGTCCTTCAGGCCGAGGAGCCCGGAGCCGAGTGCCGGGTCGGCGCCGCCCACACCGTTGTCGCGGACGGCTATGTGGAGCGCATCGTGCTGTTCCTCGACGACGACCTGCAGGGTCGAGGCGCGCGCGTACTTGGTCGTGTTCGTCAGGGCCTCCGAGACGACGTAGTAGGCCGCAACCTCGACGGGCTCCGGCAACCGGTCCTTCGCCCGAACGTCGAGCTCAACCGGGAGCGGGGAGCGGCGTGCGAGGGTCTTCAGGGCATGCTCGAGCCCGCCTTCGGCCAGGATCGCCGGATGAATCCCGAGTGCGATCTCCCGGAGCACGTCGAGGACGCCCGTGAGCCCCTCGACCACACGTGACAGCTCCGCGCGGAGCTCACCGAGCTCGGGTGGGGCCGTCGCCTGAGCCGCGCGCAGCTCCAGCGCGAGGGAAACGAGCTGCTGCTGCGCGCCGTCGTGCAGGTCTCGCTCGATCCGCCGCCTCGTCGCGTCGGCGGTGGCCACGATCCGCGCCCGTGACGCTTCGAGCTCTGCACGGTGCTGGGCGTTCGCGATTGAGGTCGCCACGAGATCCGTGAACTCCGCCAGGCGTCGCTCGGTGTCAGGCGGCAGCGGCTCGTCGCTCAGCGAGGAGGCGGCCAGTACGCCCCAGAGGCGGCCCTCGACCGTGATCGGCGCCCCTACCGACGAGCGCCAGCCCATCCCCCGGGCCGCGGCGGTTGCCTCGCCCGGGCCCGCATACCTCTCCATTCGCGCGGGCCGGCGGCTTTCGAGTACGAGCCCTGAGACGGTGCCTTCGAGCGAAAATCTTTTCCCGACGTGCACGTATCCGCCGCTGGGCGACCAGCCGCCGAGGGCCGTGACCGTTCCGTCAGCCTCGAAGCGGGTGAGCGCGGCGCCCTCCGCAGGAATGATCCGTGCAACCTCCAGGCTCACTGCTTCGAACACCTCGGCGGGCGTCACACCCTGCGCAACCAGCGTGGCCACCCGGCGCAGCGACGCTTGCTCCTCGGCGAGCCGCTCGAGCTCCTCGTGTGCCTGGCTGTTCGCAAGCGCAGTCGCGACCAGCTCGGTGAACCCCGCGAGGCGATACTCGATCCGGTCGGGCAGCGGCGCGTTGGCCGACGACGTCAGGACCACTCCCCAGACGCGGCCGTCAACCATGATCGGCGCGCCCGCAACCCGGCTGTACCCACCCTCGCGAGCTGCGGCGGCGAGGCTCCCTGGCACGTCCGCGTACTCCTCCATACGCGCCGGCTGCCCGGTGCGCAGAATCCGTGCCGACATCGACGGGCCGTCGAGCGGCAAGCTCGAGCCAGTGCGGAACACGTCCGGGTGGTCGCCGTAGATGGCGAGGACCGTCAGCGTGGCGCCCTCGTTGTCGTAGCGGCAGACCGCCGCGTTCGGGAGATGCATGACCTGGGCGGCTTCTCGCGCGACGGCGGAGAAGACCTCGTTCGAGGACGCTCCGCTGGCAACGAGTGTCGCCACCCGGCGCAGCGCGGCCTGCTCCTCGGCCAGCTGTTCCGGCCCGGTGCGCTCCGTGACTCCGAGGGTCGACCGCTCGGCCGACGTGCCCATCGAATCACCGTACCCCATAATCGTGTCCATGAGCACGAGCCCGACCCGCGTCGTGTTGGCGGATGACGACGTCCTCCTGCGCGAGGGCCTGGCCGGATTGCTCGAGCGAGCCGGCTTCGAGGTCGTGGCCCAGACCGACAGCGGCGAGGAGCTGGTCTCGCTCGTTCGCGAGCATCGGCCCGACCTCGCGATCGTCGACATCCGGATGCCGCCCGGCCACTCGGTCGAGGGTCTCGAAGCCGCCCGCGCGATCCGTGAGGAGCTGCCGGAGACCGCGATCCTCGTCCTCTCGGCGCACGTCGAGGTCGAGCAGGCGACCGACCTGCTTGCCAGCGGGGAGCGCAGCGGCTACCTGCTGAAGAGCCGCGTCACGGACGTCGAGGAGTTCACCGAGACGCTCGAGCGCATCGTCAACGGCGCGTCGGTCGTCGATCCCGCGCTCGTCCAGGAGCTCGTCTCGGCCCGCCACAAGGAAGACCCGCTCGACGTCCTATCGCCGCGCGAGCGTGAAGTCCTGTCGCTCATGGCCGAAGGCCGCTCGAACGCCGGCATCGCGCACCAGCTCTGGATCACCGAGGGCACCGTCGAAAAGCACGTCCACGGCATCCTCATGAAGCTGCGGTTGCCCTCGAGCGAGGACGACCAGCGTCGCGTCCTCGCCGTGATCACGTACTTGGACGCTCGCTAAGCCTGTCGCGGCGATCCGTCGAGGAGGCGGCGAATCGCCTCGGCCGACAGGTCCGATTTGGCCACGAATCCGACGGCAGAGCTGTCGGCGACGAGGTCGGCGACGTCCTCCTCGGCGCGCGTCGAGATCAGGACCACCGTTGCGCCGTGAGCCACGCCGCCATCGACGAGCCGGCGCGTGAGATCGAACCCGCTTTCTGCGCCGAGCGAGATGTCCACGAGGATCACGTCCGGTCGCAATGTCTCGGCTTCCTCGAGTGCCTCCGCAATGGTCGTCGCGACTCCCGCCACGGTCACGCCTTCGCGCTCGAGGAGCACGCGCGCCGCCTCGAGAAACGAGTCGTTGTCATCCACGATCAGACTCCGGATCGGCATCGTTCCAGCGTGGCACCGCCTGCGACGCTGCGCATTGCGGCTAGCGGGAATCCCCAGAGTTCGGCTACCGGGGAACCCAGATCGGGGCTGCCCTCGATGACGAGCGGTCCTCCGCGAGGAATGGTTCCGCCACGAAGCAAGGACCAAGGAGGAGCGCCCATGGAACCATTGCTGATGCCATCCGACCTTCTGGACAACGACGACGACTCGGAGGAGCTCCAAGTCCGCGAGTGGCGGACGGAGCAGCTGCTGCGCCTCGGCCTGCCGAGCATCCTGGCGGAGGCCTTCGCCGACCTCGTCGACTGGCACGCCATGGCGACGCTCGTCGAGGGCGGCTGCCCGCCGCGCCTCGCGCTCGAGATCGTCCGTTGACGGGCCGCAACCTCGTTTTCCGCTGCTCGCCGAATTCAAGCCGCAAGGGCCTTCCTGGTAGAACGGCACTGATGGGAGGGCCTCTCCTGTAACGGGCGCTCTCCAAAGGGGAGGCGCGACACGAGCACGAAGAAGGATCGGAACGACCGGCCGTCGCAATTCTCGGGAAAGACGGCCTGGGCCCGGAGCCTCGAGACCCCGCTCCGGGAGTTCCTGCGTACCGAGACCGGCGGTGCCGCGGTGCTACTGGCCGCCGCAGTGGCGGCTCTGGTGTGGGTGAACGTCGACGACTCCTCCTACGAGTCGCTCTGGACGACGAAGCTCTCGATCGAGCTGGGCGGGGCCGGGATCTCGCTGGACCTGCGCGGTTGGGTGAGCAGTGGGCTGATGACCATCTTCTTCCTGGTGATCGGGCTCGAGGCGCGTCGGGAGTTCGACCTCGGGGAGCTCCGGGAGCGGCGCCGGTTCGCGCTGCCCCTGCTGGCAGGGCTCGCCGGTGCGGCCGGGGCGATCGCGATCTACCTCGCGTTCAACGCCGGGCGCTCCTCCGCCGAGGGCTGGGCGATCCCGATGTCGACCGACACCGCCTTCGCCCTCGGGCTGCTCGCGCTCGTCGGGCCACGCTTTCCGGCTCGCCTTCGGGCGTTCATGCTGACGGTGGTCGTCGTCGACGACGTGCTCGCCGTCATCATCATCGCGACGTTCTACACCGACACGCTCCACGTCGTCCCGCTGCTCATTGCCGTGGCCTTCTTCGGCGCGATCCTCATCGCCCGCCGCCTCCGAGTGCCGGTCGGCCTCTCCTTTGCGACGCTCGGGACTGCCGCCTGGGTCGCCTTGCTCGAGTCGGGAATCGAGCCGGTCGTGATCGGCCTCGCGCTGGGTCTCCTGACGTACGCCTATCCGGCTCCCAGGTCGACGCTCGAGCGGGTCACGGAGCGGTTCCGCGAGTTCCGCGAGCAGCCCACCGCCGAGCTGGCGCGCGCGGCGCGGGTGGAGCTGAGGGCCGCGACTCCGGCCAACGAGCGGCTCCAGCAGCAGCTCCATCCGTGGGCGAGCTACGTGATCGTGCCGCTGTTCGCGCTCGCGAACGCCGGCATCGTCGTCGACGGCGCCTTCCTCGGCCAGGCGGTCTCGTCGCCGATCACGCTCGGGATCTTCTTCGGGTACGTCGTCGGGAAGCCCGTGGGGATCCTCGGCAGCTCGTGGCTGCTGACGCGACTGAGTCGCCGTCGGCTCCGGCCGCCGGTGGGCTGGGCGGCGGTCGCCGGCGGCGGCACGATCGCCGGGATCGGCTTCACGATCGCACTCCTGATCGCGACGCTGGCGTTCGACGGCAGGCAGCTGGAGGAGGCCAAGCTCGGCATCCTCGGCGCAGCCGTCGGCGCGTCGCTCGTCACATGGGTCGTCTTCCGGGCAGCGCAGCACCTACCGTGGCGTCAGCGGGCTCGCGCCTTGCTCGGAACGGCCGAGCCGCTCGTCGACCTCTACGTCGAAGTCGACCCCGAGCGCGACCACATCCGTGGACCGCTAACCGCGCCGGTGACGGTCGTCGAGTACGGCGACTTCGAGTGTCCGTACTGCGGTCATGGCGGAGCCCGTCGTCCGCGAGCTGCTGCGCGACTTCGCAGATGTCAGGTACGTCTGGCGCCATCTGCCGCTGAACGACGTGCACCCCAACGCCCAGCTCGCCGCGGAGGCCGCCGAGGCTGCCTCCGACCAGGGGGCGTTCTGGGAGATGCACGATCTTCTGCTCGGCCACCAGGATGCGCTCGCCCCCAGCGACCTGATCGCCTATGCGGAGCAACTCGGTCTCGACATCGAGCGCTTGATGGATCGCCTGCGGACGCACGCCGCCGCCGTCCGCATCGCCGAGGACGTCGACAGCGCCGATCTCAGCGACGTCACCGGAACGCCGACGTTCTTCATCAACGGCAGGCGCCACCGCGGCGCCTACGACATCCGCACCCTCTCGGCGGGCGTGCGAGCCGCCGGCGCACAGGCGGTGCTGGCCTCGGCGGCCCGCGACTGATCGCACGCGACGCGGCGGCGAGATACCGGCTACCTGCAATGCGTGGGTTGGCGGTAGCTGGAACGCTTTCAAACGATGACGGTGCCGCTTCGTTGCCTGATCGTCGACGACAACCCCTCGTTCCTCGAGGCCGCACGCGTTCTGCTCCAGCGCGAGGGCCTCACGATCGCCGGGGTCGCCTCCACCGCAGCAGAGACTCTGCAGCAGGCGGAGTCCCTCCGGCCGGACGTCATCCTCATGGACATCTCGCTGGGCGACGAGAGCGGGCTCGACGTCACCCGCAGGCTGTACGAGTCCAAGCTGGCCAACGGTGCGACCGTGATCCTGATCTCGACGCACTCGCCGTCGGACTTCGCGGACCTGATCGGCGAATCCCAGGCTGCCGGCTTCCTGCCCAAGGCGGAGCTGTCGGCGGACGCGATCCGGACGATCCTCGAGAACTCGCGCAATCACCCCGAAAACGGCTAACGTCGCCCCGTGAGCACACTGAGGCGTCTGTTCGGCGCCTCGTCGAAGGCGAATCCGACCGTGCGTGAGGTCCGACGCGAGCCCACGGCCAGCGGCGGGTTGGCGACTCGAATGGCCGTTGCGAGCGTACTGCTGGCGCTCCTCGTCGGTGCCGCGTTCGCCGTCCTGCTGGTCACGATCTCCGATCTGCGGACGTCGCAGGATCTCGTCTCGCGCTCGCGCGAGACGAACGCGGCCGCCGACCGGCTGGAGGAGCGCGTGATCGACCTCGAGACCGGCGTGCGGGGTTTCGTGATCGCACGGCAGGATCGCTTTCTCGAGCCGTGGCGAGCCGCTCGAGTGGAAATCCCCGGAGAGCTGGCCGACCTGGAGCGACTCGCGGACGAGCCGGTGCAGAAGCGGCGCATCCAGGGGATCTCGCGTGACATCAACTCGTACGTGCGGGACTACTCAGTCCCGCTCGTCCGCGCTGTGCGGCGCAACGACCCAGCTGCGCGGAGCGTCGCGGTCACGGCTGAGGGCAAGCGGCGGGTCGACCGCCTGAGGCGCGAGTTGGAGAGCTTCAGGGCGTTCGAACGCGATCTTCTCGTGCGGCGCCAGCGCGGCGACGATACAAACGCATCGCGTGCCGTCGCCGCCGCAGCGGTCGGGCTCGGCGGCTCGATCGTGCTGATCGTCTTCTTCAGCGCGTACCTGACCCGGGCAATCGTCCAACCGATTCGCCGCGCCTCTCGGCTCGCCGAGCAGCTCGCCGCCGGAGATCTCACGACGAGGATGCCCGAGGAGAGCGTCGGGGAGATCGGAGGCCTCGAACGCTCCTTCAACCGCATGGCCGCCGGCCTCGAGAAGGACCGGGAAGATCTACGGCGGCTCGCCGAGGAGCAAACGGCCCTGCGACGAGTGGCGACGCTCGTCGCCCGAGGGGTATCGCCGGGCACGATGGTCGAGGCCGTCACGCGAGAGGTGGGCCTGCTCTCGGGCGCCGACCTCGCGAGGATGGAGCGCTACGAGTCCGACGGAACGGTGACCGGAGTGGCCGGGTGGAGCCGGCACGAGGGCGAGCTCGTGGTCGGCACTCGGATCGCGCTCGAAGGCGTGAGCATCGCGGCCCTCGTGCGGGAGACGGTCGGTCCGGTGCGCGTGGACAGCTTCGACGAGGCATCGGGGCCGATCGCACAGGAGGCGCGAGCACTGGGAATCCGCTCGTCCGTCGGCTGCCCGATCGTCGTCGGCGGAGGCCTGTGGGGCGTGATCGCCGCCTCGTCGCGAAGCGACGTGCCGTTCGCGCCGGAGACGGAGTCACAGATGGCGGAGTTCACGGAGCTCGTCGCGACTGCGATTGCGAACGCCCAGAACGAGGCCGAGCTTCGTGCCTCTCGCGCGCGCGTCGTCGCCGCCTCCGACCTGACGCGCCGGCAGATCGAGCGGGACCTACACGACGGGGTGCAGCAGCGCCTCGTCTCGCTCGCGCTTGGTCTGCGCACCGCCGCCTCGGGGATCCCGCCGGAGCTCGACCAGGTCGAGGAAGAGCTGGGGCAGGTCGCGTCCGGCCTCACGGGGGTACTCGACGATCTCCGTGAGATCTCACGGGGGATCCACCCGGCGATCCTCGCCGAGGGCGGGCTCGAGCCTGCCCTGAAGACCCTCGCACGCCGCTCGACGATCCCGGTCGACCTCGACCTGCGAGTCGGCGGCAGGCTCCCGGATCGGTTCGAGGTGGCGGCCTACTACTCCGTTTCGGAGATGCTGACGAACGCGGCGAAGCACTCGCAGGCGAGCGTCGTCCGCGTCGAGGTCGAGACGGGAGACGGCACGCTCCAGGTCTCTGTCCGCGACGACGGAGTCGGAGGCGCGGACATGTCTGGCGGCTCGGGCCTCGTCGGGTTGAGGGACCGCGTCGAAGCGCTCAACGGCACGCTGTTCCTGTCGAGCCCGCGCGGCGACGGCACGTCCGTCCGCATCGAACTGCCGCTCAACTAGTCGGGATAACAGGTACTTCGGTCGGATGCTGACGGTGATGTCGGGCCGCCTCCGCGTCGCCACCCTTCGCAGTGATGACGACCTCCGACTCCAGACGGTGGCGGGCGCTCGCGGTGCTCGGCGTGGCGTACCTGATGGTCGTGCTCGACGTCTCGATCGTGAACGTCGCACTGCCCTCGATCCAGAAGAGCCTCGGCTTCTCGGCTTCTGGGCTCGAATGGGTCGTGAGCGGCTACGCGCTCACGTTCGGCGGATTTCTGCTGCTCGGCGGGCGACTGGGCGACCTGCTCGGCCGACGGCGCATCTTCATGGTCGGGCTCGTCCTCTTCTCCCTCTTCTCGCTGATCTGCGGACTCTCGGTCTCACCCGCGATGCTGATCGCGGCGCGCGTGCTTCAGGGCGCAGCCGGCGCAATCCTGTCGCCGTCCGTCTTCTCGATCGTCTCCGTGACGTTCGAGGAGGGATCGGAGCGAAACAAGGCGCTCGGAATCCTCGGCGCGATCGCCGGCTCCGGTGCTGCGATCGGCCTGCTGCTCGGCGGCGTGCTGACCGAATTCGCAAGCTGGGAATGGATCTTCTTCGTCAACGTGCCGATCGGCCTCGGGGTGCTGCTGCTCGTGCCCAGGCTCGTGACCGAGAGTCGCGCCCCCGAGATGGCTCGGCACTTCGACATCGCGGGCGCGGTGACGGTCACCGGCGGGCTGATGCTGCTCGTGTACGGGCTCACCCGGGCCCCAACAGTGGGCTGGGGCTCGGCCGAGACGATCGCCTCGTTCGTAGGCTTCGCGGTCCTCATCGGAGCCGCCCTCGTCATCGAGCGGCGCTCCCCCTCCCCGCTCATCGACCTGAATATCTTCCGGCGCCGGACGTTGACGGGCGCGAACGTGCTCGCACTCCTCCTCGGGACGATGCTCTTCGGCATGTTCTTCCTGCTCACGCTCTACCAGCAGGACGTGCTCGGCTACTCGCCGCTCAGGACCGGGGTCAACAACCTCGCGATCGCGCTGACTGTCATCGCCTCCTCCGGCCTCTCGCAGGCACTCGTCACGCACGTCGGCGTCAAGCCGGTGCTGACGGCCGGGTTCATGCTCCTCGGCGGGGGCCTCGCGTACTACACGCAGATCTCGCC
Source organism: uncultured Actinomycetes bacterium (assembly GCA_963794605.1). GTDB lineage: Bacteria > Actinomycetota > Thermoleophilia > Gaiellales > Gaiellaceae > VAXT01. The sequence goes on along the minus strand of CAWCEN010000002.1, from coordinate 1,127,849 downwards.
GGACGGCTCGTACCTGACGGATCTTCTACCCGGTTTCCTGCTGACCGGCACCGGGCTCGGGTTCTCGTTCGTTCCCATCTCGATCGCGGCGCTCGGCGGGGTCACGAACCGAGAAGCGGGACTGGCGTCGGGACTGATCACGACGAGCCAGCAGATCGGTGGTGGAATCGGGCTCGCGGTGCTGAGCACGGTCTCGACGACGCGAACGAACAACTTGCTCGCGAGCGGCGTCGCTCCACCGGTTGCGCTCACGGACGGCTTCCAGCTCGCCTTCTGGGTCGGCGTCGGCGTCGCATCGGCGGCGGTGCTGACGACGCTCATCGTCATCAGGGGCCGCGACGTACGTTCCGAGCCGGCGCGCCGGCCCTTGTCGCCTGAGCCCTCGCCCTCAACGCCGATCAGGTAGCCGCCGCCGCCGATGGCGAGTCCTGATGTGCCGGAGGCGCCACTACCTGCCAGCAGGAATTCGAGACGGGAGTCAGCGGCAACGCGCGACGGCCGGTACCGGCGATGCCCCGCGGCAGCTCGGCAACGACGCTGAGTTCTGTCACCAACGGACCGATTCGAAAGGAGCCATACCACGATGAAAGACAAGCGATCCATCACCTTCCTCGCCGGCGGGGCTTTGCTCTTGCTGGCCGCGCTGGCGGTCGCCGGCTGTGGCGGCGGAGGCAAGTCGAACGCGTCGTCCGGCCCGCCGAAGACCGCGAGCGGAGCGACCGCGACGGTCGGCGTGTCCAACGAGAGCCTCGGCAACATCCTCGTCAACTCGCAGGGCCGCACGCTCTACATGTTCACCCGGGACTCGGGAACGACGAGCCAGTGCAGCGGCGCCTGCGCCGTCAACTGGCCGCCACTCCGGGCGACCGGCAAGCCGACGATCGGTAGCGGCGCAAACGCCTCGCTCATCTCGACGAGCGCCCGCTCGGACAGGGCGAAGCAGGTGACCTACAACGGCCACCCGCTCTACCTGTTCAAGGGCGACAAGAGCCCGGGCGACGCCAACGGCCAGGGTCTGAACGCGTTCGGCGGCAGCTGGTATGCGCTCTCCCCCGCCGGCGACCAGGTCTCCAGCCAACCCTCCAGCTCAGGAGGCGGAAGTGGCTACTAAGCCGGCCAACATCCGAACCGGCGTCATGGGATTGGCCGTCCTTGTTGCAGTGGTGGCTGTACTTGCCGTCGCCCTCGTTGCGGGCTGCGGCGGGAGCTCGTCGAGCGGCAATAGCGGCACGACGAGCCACGCGTCCACGGTCGGCAACGCACCGCCCGAATGGGCCGCGAACGCCGGCTCATGGCCTGCACACAACTACAACCTCTCGAACGCGCGTGCATCGACGAGCACGAACATCAACGCGACGAACGTCGCGCAGCTGAAGCCCGCCTGGAGGTTCAAGCTCCCGTACGTCGGCCCCTTCGGAGCATACGCGTCCAACCCGATAGTCCTCGACGGCGTCGTCTACATCCAGGACCCGGACTCGGACGTCTACGCGCTGAACCAGCAGACCGGCGCGGTGCTGTGGAAGCACCTGTACAAGTCGCCGACGCCGAGCGGGGGCCCGAACGGCCTCGCACTCGGCTACGAGATGCTCTTCGGCGCTACCGAGGGCTCGGCCTTCGCTCTCGATTCGAAGACCGGCAAGCAGCTCTGGATGCACAAGCTGACCAACAACAAGAACGAGGGCATCGACATGGCGCCGCAGCTGTACGACAACAAGGTGCTCATCTCGACCATCCCCGGCAGCGCGACGAACTTCTACCACCCGGGCGCCCTGGGCATCGTCTACTCGCTCAACGCCAGCACCGGAAAGACGCTCTGGAAGTTCAACACCATCAGGGGCGGCTACAAGCTCTTCGGCCATCCCGAGGTGAACAGCGGCGGCGGCCTCTGGTACCCACCGTCGGTCGACAGCAGCGGGCGGGTCTTCATGGGCGTCGCAAACCCGGCGCCCTATCCCGGCACGCCCAGGTTCCCGAACGGTTCGAGCCATCCGGGAGCAAATCTCTACACCGACTCGCTCGTCGCTCTCAACGGGGCCACCGGCAAGCTGCTCTGGTTCCAGCAGATCACACCGCACGACTTCCGCGACTACGACTTCCAGGTCGCGCCGATCGTCCGCTCTCAGATGATCGACGGCACGCAGACGGAGACCGTGATCGGAGCCGGCAAGTCCGGCAAGGTCGTCGCCTTCCGCGCCGACAACGGAAAGCGGCTCTGGACGCGCAACGTCGGCATTCACAAGTTCGACAGTGGGCCGTTCCCGCGGAAGAAGGCGGTCTGCTACGAGCCCGGGTTCCTCGGCGGCGTCGAGACCCCGATGGCCGCGAGCGGAGACCTGGTCTTCGTCCCCTGGGTCGACCTCTGCTTCAACGCAACCAGCACGGGGATCAAGAGCTCGAGCCTCAACGGCGGTAGCGGCGGCCTGGCGGCAATCGATTCCGCAACGGGCAAGATCGTCTGGCAGAACCACCTTCCGAGCCCCGCGTACGGTGCCGCGACGGTCGCCAACGACGTCGTCTTCACCAGCACGCTCTCCGGGAAGATCTACGCCTTCGACGCGAAGAGCGGCAAGTCACTCTGGACGACGAGAGGCCCAGCCGGCATCAACGCTTTCCCCGCCGTCACCAAGGACATGCTGATCATCGGCGCCGGTGCGACGAGCAAGATCAAAAACCCCCAGAACGAGATCGTCGCCTACTCGCTGAACGCACCCGCGGGCGGCGCGAAGACGCAGGCACCACCATCGTCGAGCACCGATTCAGGGTCGAGCGGCAACACCGGATCCTCTGCGAGCACGAAAGGCACTTCGGTCCAGGTCCAGGGCGGCGAGTTCTTCTTCAAGCTCTCGACTACGTCGACCGCTGAGCCTGGCACGGTCACGTTCGTGTTCAAGAACGTCGGCCAGGTGCTGCACGACTTCAAGATCGCCGGCAAGCAGACGCCGTTGATCCAGCCGGGCAAGACGGCGACGCTCGTCGTGACCTTCAAGGCGAAGGGCACGTACACGTACGAGTGCACGGTCCCCGGCCATGCGGAGGCCGGCATGAAGGGCGACTTCACCGTTCGCTGACCACGTTGGATGCGCCTCCGGCCGCCGCATCGGCGGCTGGAGGCGCCCCGGAGGTGGGTACGTACCACGAAACGCTGATGCTGATCGACATCGTCAACCCGGGCTGGGCGCCGGTCTACCTCTCGAATCTGACCGAAGACATCCCCGGCTACATCGAGGCCCCCGCCAACGCGCTTGCCTACTCCTGGAAGCACTTCATCGGCGGCCACCTCGGCAGGCTCGGCACTCGCGACGACGTCACGCTGCACCAGCAGTACATGGCAGACATCTCCGAGAGCGTCCGGACCGCGATCGACACCCTCGATCCCACGCCGTACTACGTGAAGTACGGCGAAAACATGTGGGCGGCTGTGAAGGCGCATCTCGACGCGACCACCGCCGCCGCTGCCGCACCGGTCATCGAGAAGTACACCGGCGTGCTCGCGGCGGCCGACGTGTTCACCGAGAGCACGACGTTCTGGGTCATGGAGTCGATTCGCCTCGATCTCGGCTACGGGTCCCAGGTGCACCCCTGATGGCTAGCGCTCCGATCCGCGATCCGCTCGGCGACCATCTGCTCACGCCGCAGAACGCGGCGATGTTCGTGATCGACTACCAGCCCTCGCAGTTCGCCGCGGTCCGCTCGATGGATCAGGAGCTGCTCCTCGAGAACATCGTCTCGACGTGAAGCTCGCCCTCGACGTCTATCCCGTCGTCGACGCGGTCGGAGGCACCTCGGAGGAAGCTCATCGCGCCGCTCTCGAACGGGTCGTCCAAGCCGGAGCCCGCCCCATCAGCTGGGTCGCGCTGGCGGGTGAGCTGCAACGCGACTGGGCGCGCGAGGAGACGGTGAACGACGTCATCGAGATCGTGCTCACCGAACGATTGCTACAACCATGAGTGTGGACGCCCCGCCCCGCAAGCGAGCCGCGATCGCCGATCCCGAGGCGCGCGAGTTCCTTCGGAAGGCGGACCCAGTGCTGGCGCGGCTGATCGATGCGCGCCCGGACTTCCGCCCGCGGGCCTGGATGGAGGAGCTCCCACCGCTCGACGCCTTCGGGACGCTCGTCTTCCAGGTCGCCGGCCAACAGCTCTCCGTCGCCTCGACCCGGGCGATCATCTCGCACCTGCAGGACAGCTTCGGAGGGCATCTGCCGTCGCCGGCCGAGTTGCTCGCGGCCGATCCACAGGTCTTGCGCGACAGCGGCTTCTCGGTTCGAAAGGGCGAGACCTTGCGCGCGCTCGCCGAGCGATTCGTCGACGGGCGCCTGAGCGAGGAGACGCTCTTGCGCATGACCGATGACGAAGTCGAGGCGACCCTGACCGAGGTGTCCGGAATCGGGCCGTGGACCGCTCGTGGGTTCCTGCTCGTGGCCCTCGATCGGCCTGACGTCTTTCTCTCGGGCGACCTCGCGCTTCGACGCGCGATGCAACGGGCGTACGGCTTCGACCACCTTCCGACCGAAGACGAGGTGGCTCAGGTGTCGGATCGCTGGAAGCCGTATCGGAGCCTTGCAGTGAGCTACCTGTTCGCGTCCGAATACGACGGGCAACCGTGACGGACGTAGGAATCATCGGCGCAGGCCGCCTCGGCCAGGCGATGGCGCGCACCGCCCTGCGCGCAGGCCGGTCCGTCGTGATCGCCAACAGCCGCGGCCCCGAATCGCTGACCTCGGTGGTCTCGACCCTCGGCGAGGGAGTGTCGGCCGGGACGGTCGATCATGCGGCAACGACCGGCATCGTCGTCATCGCCGTGCCCTGGGACCGCGTGCCCGACGCCGTGCAAGGCCTCACCTGGAACAATCAAATCGTCATCGACGCGACCAACGACTGGGCCGCCGACGATCTCGAAGGGAGAACATCGAGCGAGCTCGTCGCCGATCTGGTCGCCGGCGCGCGAGTCGTGAAGGCCGCCAATACGCTCGGCGCCGAGGTGCTCGGCTCGGATCCACACGAGGCCGGTGGCCAGCGCGTGATCTTCGTCTCCGGCGACGACGCCGATGCGAAAGCGGAGGTCGTCGCACTGTTCCAGGACGCGGGCTTCGCAGCAATCGACCTCGGCGACCTCGCGACGGGCGGCGCGCTGCAGCAGATCCACCACCCGCTCTCTGGCGTCAACCTCATCCGAGTCTGAGAAGCTTCCAAGCGATGGACGTCCACACCGAGCTCACACCGGCTGAAGCCGCCGACCGCCTCGCATTGCGCGAGCTCTTCGACGCGTACGCACACTGCGCCGACCGCCGCGACGCCGAGGGCCAGAAGGCGCTCTTCACCGACGACACCCGCTTCGCCGTCTACATGGACGGTCAAGGCAGCGAGCCGACCTACGTCCTACAAGGACGAGAAGCGCTCACACCCATCTTCGATGACCTCAACCGCTACGAAGTGACGACGCACTTCAACGGCCAAAGCACGGTCACCATCGACGGCAACCGCGCCACGGGCGAGAGCTACACCATCGCCCACCACGTCTTCACCGAGGACGGCAATCGCAAGATCATGATCGCCTCCCTTCGGTATCTCGACACGTTCGCCAAGACCGAGCAAAGCTGGTACTTCGCCGAAAGCAATCTGATCCTCGACTGGAGCGAAACGCGATCGCTCGGGACCGACGAGGAAAACTGATGGCCCAGCAACTGAGCTTCGCCAGGGACATCCGGCCGCTCTTCAGGGATGGCGACATCCGATCGATGCAGTTCGCCTTCGACCTGGCTTCGTACGAGGAGCTGCGGACGCATGGGGAGGCGATCTATGCGGCGCTCGCTGCCGGTCAGATGCCTTGCGATAGCGCGTGGCCCGAGGAAGACGTGCAGCGCTTCCGATCATGGCTCGACACCGGCACCTTGCCCTAGCGACGAGCGCCGCCGGAGACAGACATGACTACCTCACCAGCTTCGATCACCCTGAACAACGGCGTCGAGATGCCCGCCCTCGGACTGGGCGTCTTCCAGAGCCCGCCCGCGGATACCACCGGTGCCGTCGAGGCCGCGATCGCGGTCGGCTACCGACTCGTCGACACCGCAGCCGCCTACGGCAACGAGCGCGAGGTCGGCGATGCGATCCGGCGCTCTGGCATCGACCGCGGCGACATGTTCGTGACGACGAAGCTGTGGATCAGCGATTACGGCTACGAGGACGCGCTCGTCGGCTTCGAGGGCTGCCTACGCCGACTCGGCTTCGACTACATCGACCTCTACCGCTCAGAGTCGAGAACTGACGGATGCCGAGCACTACGCGAGTGCCGTCCTAACTCCGAGCGCGACCGACGTAGACTCTGATCCCGTGGACGCGGCTGAGCTCGGGGATCTGACCCAGTCCGAGGAGCGGCTCCAGGCGGTGATCGAGTCAGCGCCGCTCGGGATCATGGAAGTCGACCTCGACACGCACATCGTGCGGTGGAACTCCGCCGCGGAGGAGATCTTCGGCTGGACGCGGGAGGAGATGCTCGGCCGGACCGACATGCCGATGGTGCAGGAGACGAGGGAGGACGAGGGCGCGCTCCTGAGGGCCAAGCTCCGGTCGGGTGAGGCGTTCAGCGGCTACGAGACCATTCGGCAACGCAAGGACGGATCGCTCATCGACGTGTCGATCGCGGCGGCGCCCGTCCGTGACGCTTCCGGCGAGGTCGTCGGCTACATGGTCGTCTACAGCGACGTCACCGAGCGCAAGCTGCAGGAGACGAGGCTCGCGGAAGCGCAGCAGCTCGCGCACATCGGCAGCTGGGAGTGGGAGGTCGTCTCGAACCGCATCACCTGGTCGGACGAGCTCTATCGCCTGTGGGGGCTCGAGCCCGGCTCCAGGGAGATGTTCTACGAGGATTTCCTGGCCTCGATACACCCAGACGATCGAGAGATGGTCAGGGAGATGGTCGATCGCGCGTACGAGGAACGCACACCGTTCGCCTTCGAGCACCGTGTACCGCTTCCGCACGGAACGGTTCGCTGGATCTCGAGCCGCGGAGTCGTCGAGACCGACGACTCCAACCAGCCGATACGGACGCGCGGCTCAGGACATCACCGAGCGCAAGCTCTACGAGGCCGAGCTCCACCGCCTGAACGCCGAGCTCCAGGCGCGCCTCGACGACCTCGCCGCGTCGCGGGCCCGCATCGTCGCCGCCGGTGACGTCGAGTGACGGCGCCTCGAGCGGAACCTCCACGACGGGGCGCAGCAACACCTCGTCACGCTCGCGGTGTCGATCCGGCTCGCGCTGGACAAGCTCGACGACGATCCTGGCGCGGTACGCGAGTTGCTCGGCGGCGCTTCGGATGAGGCCTCGCTCGCGCTCGAAGAGCTGCGGGAGCTCGCCCGCGGCCTGCATCCCCCGCTGCTGACCGAGCACGGCCTCGGCGTCGCGGTCGATTCGCTCACCGGTCGCGTCCCGGTGCCGATCGCGATCATCGAGATGCCGCCGGAACGCCTGGCAGAGCCGATCGAGGCAGCCGCGTACTACCTGATCGCCGAGGCGCTGACCAACGTTGCGAAGCACGCACAGGCAACGAGGGCGCAGGTGCGCGTTGTGCAGAGAGGCGGGGCGGTCGTCGTCGAAGTGTCCGACGACGGCGTCGGAGGTGCGAACGCCGATGCCGGCTCGGGGCTCTGCGGTCTCATCGACCGCGTCGAGGCGCTGGGGGCCGGCTCGACGTTGAGAGCCCGGCCGGGGTCGGCACAACGCTACGGGCCGAGATCCCGGTCGGGCACTCGACTCGAGAAGGGAATGTGAATGGAGGGCCCGCCCTCGGCGAGCCCCCCGCAGGTGGCTAGGTGGACGCGATGCCCTCCTGGCCCACGGGCAATCAGGTCACGCTGCCGAGCGCCGTCAGTGTCCGGTTGCAGGGTGTCCCCTTACCGCGTGTACGTTCGTTGTAGAGACGAGAAACTAGCTCCTGAGGAGGACGCCATGAAGTACTTACTCCAGATCTACCCGGCCGCCCGGCGAGTTCGACCAGCTGTCCGAGGACGTGCAGTTCATGGTCATCCTCGACATCTCGATCTTGGCCACTGCCTCTATCGCTGGCCTTGCCCGTCGATCCAGCGACCACCGTCCGCGCGAGAACTGTCAGTCGCTTCTCACCGCCGTTCGCGAGGCGGGCCCTCGGCGGCTTCCTCCTGCTCGGCGCCCGACTCGCCGGCGCTCGACATCGCCGCGCGGATTCCGGCCGCCGGATGGGCGGCGCCGTGGAGGTGCGGCCGCTGGTGGAGAGGTAGGGGCTGCTCGAGCAGGTCTTCCGCGACTGGGGCCGGGTCCTCGTCGTCTTCAGGTTGCTTCGCGCTTCGGCCTTTGGCGAGGAGGACGTCGGCTTCGCGGCGCGGCCGATCCTGGCGCCTCGGCGCGGCCGCCAATCCCGCCTTGGCTCTCGATCCTGACCACAACGTTCACCGAGGGGCGCGACGCAACGTCGCACTCGGCGCCTGGGGCGCGGTCGGCGGCTTCGGCGCCGCCGCGGGCGTCTTGATGGCCAATCGACCTTCTCCCTGGGAGTGGGTCTTCTTCGTCAACTTCCCGTCGGCGTTCAGCGCTCATCGCAGGTCGCTCTGACCCTGCGTGCGCTCGCGGCCTGAGGACCGAGGATCTCCTCGCCGTTCCTGCTCCCCGATAGCCGCTGACGCGCACGGCCAGTCGCACGACGATCCCGGCCGGGCATCCCCTCCGTCCCCGCCGCCACCTCCTCGGGCCTCGTCCTGCTCGTCCTCGTCTATCTTCTTCACGCAAGGGCGGCAGTGGGACCTGGCTCTCGCGGAGGCGCTCTGGCGTCTTCGCTGAGCCGATGCCGGCGACGGGTGCCCTGCTTCGCCTAGCTGTTCGTCGTCTGGCGCGAGAACCGCAGTCGAGCGCCGCTAGTGCCGCTCTCCATCTTCCGACTGCACACACTGGACCCGCAGCGAACGTGGCTCGGCCTGTTCACCTGGGCGCGGCGAATTACTCTCGATGTGGCTGTTCCTCACCCTGTACATGCAGCAGCTGCTCGGGCTCTCGCCGATCGAGACCTGGTTCGGCTACCTCGCGGTCGCCGGCACCGCTGTCATCTGGGCGAATGTCGCGGCCAAGCGGTGAGCCGGATCGGCGTCAAGCCGGTGCTGCTCTTCGGAGAACCCTCACCTCGGCCTCCTGTACTTCACACAGGTCTCCGTCGACCTGCTCCGCCGCCTCGGCCGAGCCGACGACGCGCGGTGGAGTACGAACGCGCTCTCGTACTCGCGCACACCGATCCCTTCCGCCGCTTCCTCACATCGCCGTGTCGCCGCATTCAGTGCCTGAGTTCACGATCGCGGCGCTGGCCGGCGTCTGGAACGCCATTGCCCCGAGTGTGGCTAGCCGCACCACAAACGCCTGGTGGCCACACGCGAGCGGCGTCGCCCGTTTGCGAGCCTCGCTTCCGGACGCCCAACACGACTCGAGGGAGGCCGATGAATGTCCCTTTCCTCGTCTCCCGTTCGTCGTCTCGACGAAACCACGCAAGGGGGGATCACGATGCTCACACCCGACAGACGGCATCAGGACTCATCAACACCTCGCAGCAGGTCGGTGGCGCCGTCGGCCTCGCTCTCCTCTCGACGATCGCTGTCTCGACCACGGAGGACAAGCTCGCGGGCGGAGCCGCTGGACCGTCCGCATTGACCAACGGGCTCGCCAACGCCTTCTGGGCGGGAGCTGCAATCGCCTTCGCCGGCCTGCTCGTCTCCATTTTCCTCGTGCGCGGACGTGACCTGCGCGCACAGGAGGAGGAAGTGCACGAGCCGGCGCTCGAGGAAGCAGCTCTCGAGGAGGCGGCGTAGCCGCCCATCGACCCAACGAGAGAAAGGGATTCACCATGCCAGGTGCAACCACAGCTATTTCGATTCCGCAGCTCCGAGCAGACCTCGACGGAACAGTCACGACGCCGGGAGATCCCGGCTACGACGAAGACCGCACGGTCTTCTACGGAGGGATCGATCGCCGGCCCGCGGCGATCGTCCGCGCGGCCAACGCCGACGACGTCTCGCGCGTGATCACGCTCGCGCGCGAGACCGGGGTCGAGCTCGCGATCCGGAGCGGCGGCCACAGCATCCCTGGACACAGCACGACCGAGGGTGGAATCGTGCTCGACCTCCGCGACCTGAACGGGCTGGAGATCGACGTCGAGGACCGCACGGCTTGGGTCGGCGGAGGCGTAACCACAGGCCGCTACACGAAAGCCGCCGCGGAGCATGGCCTGGCGACGCCCTTCGGGGATACCGGCTCGGTCGGGGTCGGCGGGCTCACGCTCGGCGGAGGGATCGGCTACCTCGTCCGCAAGCACGGCCTCACGATCGACGACCTGCACGCCGCCGACGTCGTGACTGCGGACGGTCAGCTACTTCGCGTCGACGCCGACTCGCACCCGGACCTCTTCTGGGCGACCCGCGGCGGCGGCGGCAACTTCGGCGTCGCGACGCGGCTCCGGCTGCGGCTGCACAAGCTGGAGACGGTCGTCGGCGGGATGCTCATCCTGCCGGCGACAACGGACACGATCTACTCCTTCATCGCCGAGGCGGAGGCGGCGCCGGAGGAGCTGTCGGGCATCGCGGCCGTCATGCCGGCCCCTCCGATGCCGTTCCTGCCCGCCGAGCAGCACGGCCGCATGATCATCTTCGCCGTGCTCGTGTACGCGGGCGATGTCGAGGCCGGCGAACGCGCAATGGCCCCGTTCCGCGCGCTTGCGGAGCCGATCGCCGACATGCTCGGGCCGAAGCGCTACCCGGAGATCTTCGTGCCCGGTGAGGAGGAGTTCCACCCGATCGTGGTCGCCCGCACGATGTACGTCGACAGCCTCGACCGCTCGGCAGCGAAGACAATCGTCGAGCAGCTCCAGGCCTCCACCGCGATGGTGGCGGCCGTGCAACTGCGGGTGCTGGGAGGTGCGGCGGCCCGGGTTCCGGTCGATGCGACCGCGTACGCGCACCGCCAGAGCCGGATCATGGTCAACGTCGCGGCCATGTTCGGAAGCCCAGACGAGGCGCCGGTGCATGAGCCGTGGGTCATCGGCCTTGCCGACGCGCTCCGTCAGGACGACACGGCCGCGTACGTCAACTTCCTGGGCGACGAGGGTGAGAAACGAATCCGGGCCGCGTACCCGGGCGAGACGTGGGACCGCCTCGTGGCCGTCAAGCGCCGCTACGACCCGACGAACCTCTTCCGGCTGAACCAGAACATCCCGCCCGGGTGAGCGGCGCCCCTGGGCTCAGCGCCGACGCGTTCAGAATGGATCGCCGGGTGCCGTCATAGCAGGACGACGCCCGGCGATTGGGAGCCCGGCCGGATCAATTGATGACCGGCCTGGCGATTGTGGGCGGCTCGCGTCCCGCGACGAGCCAGCCGGCCCCAGCGGCGGCCAGCGGCACGCCGACGACCGCAAGCGCGAGGTACAGGACCGGCACGTCACTCAGATACCCGACGTCGTCGTGGTACAGGGCAAGCAGGACCACATACGCGCCCGCGACGGCCAGGACCGCACCGAGAAGGGCGAGCGCACCGGCGGTGGTGGCCGTCAGCGTGCGGCGGATGCTGGCAGTCGCTCCGGCCGCGGTCAGGGTGCGCAGGTCACCGGCGCTCTCGCCGCGGATCAGGCCGACGGTCATCGCGAGGATGGCGAGCGCAAGAACGGCGCCTGCGGCAGTCGCGATCGACATCACCTCCGTCGGCGGGTTGCTCTTACGCTGAGTCTCGATCGAGAGTCCTGCTTCCGCCGCGGCGTTGCGGGCGTCCGCGATCTGGTCGCTCGTCAGGGGCCGGCTCGACTGGACGAGCCAGCCGGCGGGAATCTGCGTCCAGCCGTGGCGGCGGAGACCGTTGGGGGTGATGAAGTACGGCGCGTTCCGGCCACTGCCGGCGCCGAACAGATGCCCGCCCGTGTCGATCTTCTGGACGTTCGTGACGGGGATCTCCGTGCGGCTTGCGAAGTTCGGGATGACCAGTTCCTTGGCCGTGGCGCTGCGGTCGACCAGGAAGTCGGTGCCGGGATCGATCGTGGCGGGGTCGATTCCGAGGTACTCGAGCACCGCAGGCGTGGCGACATAGGTCTGGGATTGGGTGCGGTAGTTCTTACCGCCCTCCGGGCTCCTGAATGACCTCATCAGCTCGACGGCGGGAATGAATTGGGTATCGCCGCGGGGAAACCGGCGGGGAACCGTGCCGGGCACAGCCGCCTTGCGGAGCGGGATCACCGTGCCTCCGTCGAGTTGGGCGGAGATCCCCCGGGCGCCTGCAGCCAGGCGGCCGACCTGAGCGGTTGCATGGACCGGGGTGAGCGTCCGGTCCTCCGACGGCCCGAGATAGACACGGATCTGCCTGTCGGAGACGCTTGCCGGCTCACTCGCCTTTTTCGCCTCCTCGGCCGAGGCGATGACGACGACGGTCGCTGCGATGCCGAGCGAGAGTGTGACTGCGGCGAGCGCGGCTCCGGACCGAGCCTGGTAGCGCGCCAGGTCCCTCAGCGCCAGGCGCGGCGCGATCGAGACACGCCCGGCCACCGCTGAGAACGTCCGGATCGCCAGCGGGCCGAGGAGGAGGCTGCCGAGAATCGTCGCCAGGAGCCCGGCGACGATCAGTAGCTCGGTTTCCCGGTCTGACAGTACGAGACAGCCGATGCCGACCACGATCAGTGCTGTGGCCGCGATCGCCGAGTGCCGTGCCGGCCGCGGCTTGGGCGGTCGTCCCGAGAGCGCGAGCAGGACGGGGAGGCGGGCGACCATTCGCCCAGGCCACCAGGCGGCGGCGATTGCTCCCGCGATTGCGAGGAGACCCGCCATCGCGATCAGGATCCACGGCAGGCTGAGCCGGTCGATGCGATGGTCGACCGCGGACTCGAGCGTCGGGGCGAAGATGAGCCAGAGCCCGAGGCCCGCAATCGTCCCCATGACCGCGGCTATCGTCCCGACGACGGCGCCGTTGGTCAAGAGCACGAGACGAAGGTGCTTCCCCGTGGCGCCGACGGCGGCGAGCATGCCGAGCTGGCGGAGCCGTCGCTGCGCGACGACTGCGAAACCTGCGGCGGCGACCAGCGACGCAAGGAGGAGGAAGACGGTGGCCACGGAGAACATCGCCAACTTCTCTGCGGTACCACTGACGTCGTTCCCCCTGATCATGGAGCCCGAATAGGGAGAGCTGGAGCGGTCCTCCAGGGACCGAACGAAGGAGTCATGCTCTGCCTCGTTCGCAACGACGAACAGGTCGACCGCCTCAGGGCTCGCCGAAGAGGGCGCGACGAGAGCGAACTCGTCGCTCAACTTGCTCGGATTCTCGACGATGCCAACGACGGTCCGTCGCCGGCCGTCGATGGCCAGGGTCGAACCGATTTCGAGCCGCAGAGACTCCGCCACCCCGTCGGTGACGGCGACCTCGCGTGGCCCCACTGGGTAGCTGCCGCTTCGGAGCGCGAGCAGCTCACCGGTGTAGGCGCCACCGGGGGTCTGCGACCGGTAATCCACCGTCTCGACGCTGCCCGGGACCGCCACGGATCGGTGTCCGATGGCGTCAAAGGTTCCGAACGATTTTTTGGCGGAGTCGAGCGCCGCCTGGAGCTCTTGCGGATCGGACGCGTCGAGCGAGAGCACTGTGTTGGCGGAGCCGACGTCGCTATTGTCGGCGGGAACCGAGTTGTAGGCGATGGTGATACTGCCGATGGCGGCGGTGACGGCGACCGTGAGTAGCGTCAGGACCAGGATCTGCTGCCGCCACTCTCGGCGGAACATGCGGCTCGCCCAGCGGACGACTGCCCGCCTGGCGGCCACTCCGCCGTTCCTCGGCCCCCGCAAAACCGACCGGTGAGCAAGGGTCGTCATGACCGATCACCAGCCGCGAGGAGCGACTCGGGGCCCGGAGTAGTCGATGTCTGGTCGACGACGTGCCCGTCGCGCAGGAAGACAACGCGGCTAGTGGCTCCTACCTCGGTCTGCCCCGTGCTGAGCATCGACCAGATGACGACCGCGAGCACGAGCGCGACTGACGCGATGAGCGCCACGTAGACGAAGGCTTCGGGCCAGGTAAGGGCGGCAATCGTCATCGTCGATCTCTCTCCTTAAGGTCACGGATCAATTGATGACCGGCCTCGCGATTGTGGCCGGCTCGCGTCCTGCGATGAGCCAGCCGGCCGCGGCGGCGGCGAGCGGCACGCCGACGATCGCAAGAGCGAGGTACAGGACCGGCACGGAGCTCAGGTAGCCGAGGTCGTCGTAATACGTCGCCACGAGCACGACATACGCCCCTGCGACACCGAGGAGCGCCCCGAGCAGGGCCAGCGCGCCGGCGGTCGTGGCCGTCAGCGTGCGGCGGATGCGCGAGCTGGCTCCCGTGGCGGTCAGCGTGCGGAGGTCACCGGCGCTCTCGCTGCGGATCAGGCCGACCGTCATCGCGAGGATGCCGAGCGCCAGGAGGGCGCCTGCACCGGTCGCGATTCCTATTGTCTTCGCGAAGGAGGTGCTGCCTCGCCGCGTTTCGACCGTGAGGCCGGCGTCAGCGGCGAGCTCGCGTGCGCTCGCGATCTGGTCGCTCGTCAAGGGCCGGCTCGACTCCACCAGCCAGCCGCCCGGGATCTCCTTCCAGCCCTGGCGACGAAGTCCGTTGGGAGTGATGAAGGCGACGTTCCCCGCGTTCATCCCCATCGCGGAGCCGAAGAGGCGCCCGCCGAGGTCGATCCTCTGCACGTTGGTGATCCGGACGTCCCTTCGAGTCTCGAAGTTCGGGATGACGAGCTCGTTCGTCGAAACCCCCGGAGCGGCGAGGAAGTCCGTCCCTAGCTTGATCGTCGCGGGATCGATGCCGAGATAGCGAAGCATCGCCGGCGTGGCGACGAAGAGCTCCACGGCTGGGCGGTAATTCCGTCCGGATTTCTTCGCGAGCTCGACCGTCGGCACCACTTTGTAGCCGGCCACCGGGTCGAAGAAGGCGGGCTCGCCCGGTCGAAAGACCTTGAGGAGCGGAACCACGTTCGCATCCCCGAGTGGGTCGGCAATCTGTTGGACGCCGGCGGACAAGCGGTCGATCTCCTTCACCGCCTGCGCCGGGATGACCTCCCGCGTGCTCGGTCGGCCGAGGTAGACCCGGACTTGCCTGTCCGAGAGGTTGACCGGCTCCGCGTTCCTCTGGGCCGCCTCCGCCGAGGCGACGACGACGACCGTTGCCGCGATGCCGAGCGCGAGGCTGACTGCCGCGAGCGCGGCCCCGGAGCGGGCCTGGTAACGAACGAGGTCCCTTAGCGCGAGTCGCGGCGCGATGGAGAGTCGTCCGGCAACTTTGGAGAAGATGCGGATCGTCGGCGGACCCAGCAGGAGGCAGCCGAGGATCGTGGCCACGATCCCGACGATGATGAACACCGGCTTGTCCCGGCCGGACAGCGTGAGCGAGGCGATGCCGACCGCAATCAGGACCGCGGCGGCGATCGCCGCGTGGCGAGCCGGCCGCGGCTTGGGTGGACGCCCGGAGAGCGCGAGCATGACCGGGAGCCGGGCGACCGCGCGGGCCGGCCACCAGGCGGCAGCCGTCGCCCCGAGAATCGCAAGGATGAATGCCACTACGAGAAACGGCCAGGGCAGGCTGAGCCGGTCGACGCGATGATCGACCGCGGACTCCAGGATCGGGGCGAACACGAGCCAGAGCGTGAGGCCGATGACCGTCCCGACGACCGCGGCGATCGTTCCGACGACGGCGCCGTTGGTGAGCAGGACGAGACGCAGGTGCTTCTGCGTGGCTCCGACGGCCGAGAGCATGCCGAGCTGGCGGAGCCGGCGCTGCGCGACGACGGCGAAACCCGCCGCGGCGATCAGCGAGGCCAGGAGCAGGAAGACGGTGGCGACCGAGAACATCGCCAGGGTCTCTGCCTGCTGCTCGTTCGGCTGACTCTCGGTCCCCATGAGCGCAGACGGTCTCCTGTCGCCGGTGTCGGCCGTCCCGCTGTTCAGGAATGAGTCGATCGAGGCGCGGCTCGCGTCGACCAGAACCGTGACGGAGCCGTACGTCCCCGCCGACGAGGGGGAGACGAGAGCGAACTCGTCGTTCAGCTTGCGCGGGTTCTCGACGATCCCGACCACGGTCCGGCGATGGCCGTCCAGCGCGAGTGTCGACCCGAGCTGGAGCCCTAGGAGCTTCGCGACGCCGTCGGTGACGGCCACTTCGCGCGGCCCGTTCGGATAGCGACCCTGACGGGTTGCAAGGAGCTCGCTCCCGAAGACACCGTTCCGGTCCTGTGCGCGGTAGTCGAGGCTCTCCACGCTGCCCGGGACGGGCACCGAGCGGTGGCCGATGACCTCGATCGTCCCGAAGTATTTCCTCGCGGAGGCGAGCTCGGCCTCGAAGTTGGGATTCGTGCCGTCGTACCAGAGGATGTAGCTGGCCGAGCCATGCCGGGCGTTGTCCGCGGGAGCCGTGTTGTAGACGAGGGTGATGCTGGCGATCGCCGCGGCGACCGCGACAGTCAGCAGCGTCACGACCAGGAGCTGCTGCCGCCACTCGCGCCTGAACATGCGCGAGGCCCACCGGATCACGGCCCGCCGCGCGGCGATGCCGCCGCTCCTCGGTCCTGCCAGAGCTGATGGATGTGTGACGGCACTCATCGCGGATCACCTGCCGCAAGCAGCGACTCGGGGCCGGGCGGCGCGACCGTCTGGTCGACCACTCGGCCGTCGCGCAGGAACACGACGCGGTCGGCCCAGGAGGCCAGCTGCGCCTCGTGCGTGACGACGACGCCGGCGACGCCGCGGTGCGTAGCGGCCCGCAGCAGGCGCATGACCGCCTCGCCGTTGAGCGAGTCGAGCGCGCCGGTCGGCTCGTCCGCGAGCAGCAACCCGCGCTCGCCGACGATCGCCCGGGCGATCGCGACCCGCTGTCGCTCGCCGCCCGAGAGCTCGTCCGGGTAGCGCTCGGCGCGCGCGACGACATCGAGCTCGTCGAGCGCCTTGAGGCCGCTCTTCTGGGCGACCTTCGCCCGAGTTCCGTCGAGCTCGAGGGGCAACGTGACGTTCTCGATCGCCGTCAGCCCGGGGAGCAGATTGAAGTCCTGGAAGACGTAGCCGATCGACCGGCGTCGCAGCTTCGCCTTGTCCGAGGCCGAGACGGTCTCGAGGTCGATCCCGTCGACGATCGCCTGGCCACTGGTCGGAGCCTCGAGGCTGCCGGCGATCGTCAAGAGCGTGCTCTTGCCGGAGCCGCTCGGCCCCATCACGGCGACGAGCTCGCCCCGCTCGACCGTCAGGTCGACCTCGCGGAGGGCGTGCACCTCGGTCGGGCCGGAGCCGTACGTCTTCGATACGTGCCGCAGTTCGAGTGGGCTGGTCATGGTGAAACCTCCATCTCTGCACTTGGTTCAGGGGTCAGTTCGGCCACTTCGGCCGGTGTCGGGGGCTGGTGCTGCTTCAGGCGGGCTTCGGCGGCATCGAGCCAGCGGACGATTCCTTCGAGCCGGAAGAGCTCGGCGTCGGCGACGAGCGCCAGCGCCACGTCGTCCGCTCCCGCCGCCGCCTTGATCCGCGTATAGCGCTGCATGATCTCGATCACGTACCGGCGGTGCGCCTGCAGGATCTCGTGGACGTCGATCCCGGGGATCTGCAGGGCGACGAGCACCTTGATCACGAGCTCGTCGCGCGGGGGCGGCACCAGGTCGGGCGGGGTGCGAAGCCAGTCGGCGAGGTCGCGCTGGCCTGCCGACGTGATCCGGTACCGCTTCTGCGATCGCTCGCCCTCGTCGTCGCTCTCGACGAGCCCGTCCCGTTCCAGACGCTGCAGCGTCGTGTAGACCTGCCCGACGTTCAGCGGCCACACCTCGCCCGTCCGTGACTCGAACTCGGACTGCAAACGCAGGCCGTACTTCGGGCCGTCACTGAGGAGGGCGAGAAGGGCGTACGGGACGCTCATGGTCGGCTCATCGAAGGAAGCATACTGGGTACTATACCGAGTATACTCCTCTGCGCGCAAGTTTTTTCGAAAAGAGTGGTGTCAGCCGTACCACCATGACCGCCGGTGCGTGCCACCATTCCATCGATGCCGACGGTCCTCGTGGTCGACGATCACCCGAGCTTTCGCAGGACCGCGCGGGCGTTGCTCGAGAGCGAGGGCTTCGAGGTCGTCGGCGAGGCAGCCGACGGCGCTTCGGCGATCGAGTCTGCGAGGTCGTTGCGACCCGACTTGGTGCTCCTGGACGTCTATCTCCCGGACATCGACGGATTCGAGGTCGTCGCTGCATTGAGCCGGAACGGCCACCAGCCGAAGATCGTCCTGACCTCGAGCCACGACGTGCGCGATTTCGGCCAACTCGTGGAGGGAAGCGGCGCGCGTGGGTTCATCCCGAAGGCTGAGCTGTCGGGAGCGACCCTGTGCCGGTTGCTCGAGTGAGCGGCGGCCGACTCTTCCTCGTCGTCGTGCCGGCGGCCCTCGTCGCAGGGACGCTGGCTGCGATCTCGACGGCGATGACAGACAACACTTCCGTGCCGGTTCTCTGGGCGCTTCTGATCGGCCTCACCGGCTGGTCGTTCATCGCGGCGGGACTCATCGCGCGGCTTCGCCGGCCCCGGAACCGAACCGGCCTGCTCTTGATCGCCGTCGGTTTTTCGTGGTTCCTCGCCGGGGGGCTCATGGCCTCGAACGACTCCGTCCCCTGGACCGCCGGCGTCGCCCTCGGCGCCGTCCCGGCCGGGTTTCTCGTGCACCTTCTGCTGGCCTATCCGAGCGGCTTCCTCCAATCCCGCTGGGAACGGTTCCTGGTCGTCACGGGCTACGTGCTCTGCATCCTCGCGAACCTTCCGAGTCTCTTCTTCGACCCGAGGCCGGTCAGCGGGTGCAGCGGCTGCCCGGACAACGCCTTTCTGCTTCGTGCGAGCGACTCTGCCACGACGGCCGCGAACAGTGTTGTCCAGGTGCTCGGCGCGGTGTTCCTCGTGGCCGTTGCGGCGACACTCGTCAGACGGTGGAAGTCCTCGAGCCAGGCCGCGCGCCGTGCACTAACACCGGTCCTCGTGACCGGGGTGGCGATCGTCTCCCTGCTCGCGGTCGGCGTCGCCGCGACCCCCCTCTGGCACGCCTTGTCCGAAGGAGCCGAATGGGGCGCGCGGCTGGTCGCGTCTGTCCTGCCGTTCATCTTCCTCTGGGGGCTCCTCCAGAGCCGGCTCGCTCGCGCCGAGATCAGCCGGGCGCTCGCCGACGAGCCCGCCGGAGGAGTTCAGGAGCGCATCAGGCAGCTGCTGCACGATCCCAGCGCAGAGGTGCTGTACCGGTGCGCGGGTCCGGACGGCGACTGCGTCGACGCCGAAGGCCGGCCCCGGAAGTTCTTCGCCGAGCCCGGCCGGGCGACGACCCCGATCGAGCGCGACGGTCGTCCGCTCGCCGCGATCGTGCATGACGAGGCCTTGCTCGACGAGCCCGAGCTGCTCGAGCAGGTGGCGGCCGCGGTCGCTCTCGAGATCGAGCGGGACAACAACCTCTGGGCCCTGCAGGCCAGCGAGCGGCGGAGCCGGGCGATCCTAGAGGCGATACCCGACAAGATGTTTCGGGTCAGCGAGAGTGGGATCCTGCTGGATCTCCAGGAGAACCGGGAGTTCCAACCGGCCAAGATGCGCGTCGGCACCAGCGTGTACGAAGCGCCGGTGTCGAGGGTGTACATGGATCGGCTGATGGCGGCAGGGAGGCGCGCTCTCCAGACCGGCGAGCTGCAGACGGTGGAATGGGAAGCCGTTTTCGGAGGTGACCGGCGCCATGTCGAGGGGCGTTTCATTCCGAGTGGGACGACGAGTTCTTCGTCGTCATCAGAGACGTCACCGAGCGCAAGCGGCAGGAGGTGGAGCGGGCCGCGCTGCACCGAGTCGCCCTCGCCGTCGCCAGCGAGGCGAGCACCGAGCAGATCTTCGACCTCGTCGCCGAGGAGATCGGTGGTGTCCTCGGCGCGGATGCCGTGACCCTGCTCCGCTTCGAGCCGGGCGGCGACGAAGCCTTCATCCTCGGCTTCTGGGGCCGGGAGAACTCCGACGTGATCCGGGTCCCCTTCGACGAGCCGATCCCGCTCGCGGATGGTGCGGTGCACCGGGTGTACGAGACAGGGCGGCCGATTCGAGTCGAGCTCGGAGAGCCTGGGACGCCGCTCTCGTTTCGAGAGCGTCTCGTGGAGCACAACGTCAACTCCTTCATCGCGGCACCGATCAAGGTTTCGAGCCGACTCTGGGGTGTGGTCGGCGCATCGCTTGCGCCGCCGCGCACGTTCCCGCGCGGCGCCGAGGAGCGCCTCCGCGCCTTCACGCAGCTCGTCTCCCTTGCGCTGGCAAACGAGGAGGCGCGGGGGCAACTGGCGGCTTCCCGCGCTCGGCTCGTTTCTGCGGGCGACGAAGAGCGGAGGCGTATCGAGCGCAACCTCCACGACGGCGCCCAGCAGCATCTGGTCTCGGTCTCTGTCTCCCTCCGCCTGGCGCAGGCCAAGCTCGGCGTCGACAGGGGCTCGGTCGAGGAGCTCTTGGACCAGGCGACCGATGAGCTCTCCGTGGCGCTCGAGGAGCTTCGCGAGCTCGCACGCGGCATCCATCCGGCTGTTCTCACGGAACGCGGTCTCGGCCCCGCACTCGAAGCGCTGGCCGAGCGCGCGCCGATCCCCGTGGAGCTCGAGCATCAGCCGACGGCGAGGCTTCCTCGGCCGGTCGAGGCGGCGGTGTACTTCGTCGTCTCCGAGGCCCTGGCGAACGTCGCGAAGTACGCTCGCGCGTCTGCTGTCAGCGTCCGGATCGAACAGGAGAACGGACTGGCCGTGGTCGAGGTGGTCGACGATGGTGTCGGCGGCGCCGCTCCCCAGCGTGGGTCGGGCCTGCGCGGCCTCGCGGACCGGGTCGAGGCGCTCGATGGTCGTCTCGAGATCGAGTCCGAGCCCGACGAAGGCACGACGATCCGCGCCGAGATACCTGTAGGGCTAGCCACACTCGAAAACACAGGCCCGCCCCCTGTCCGCGAGTCGGCCTACGTGGAAGCATCCGATGCATGAACGAGACACTCACAGTGCCGCGCGAGCTCGACCATCGGGAGGACGGCGGTACCTCCGTGACTCTTCTCTGGTACGAGGAAACGAACCGCGTCGCAGTTCACGTGGTCGAAGGCGAGAGCGGTGAGGAGCTCGAGCTCGAAGTAGCCGGCCCCGACGCGCTCGACGCGTTCCGGCACCCGTACGCCTACCGCCTGCTCGCGGCAGCCTGAGCGAGCAGGGCGGTCAAGGAGCCGAATCGCCTCTAGACTCGGGCCATGCCCGAGCTGCCTACGGGCACCGTGACGTTCGTCTTCACGGACGTCGAGGGCTCGACTCGCCTCGTCCGTGAGCTCGGTGACTCCTACGTCGGCGTGATCGCGGACCACCGGCGTCTCGTGCGTGAGGCGCTCGACGAGCATCACGGCTACGAGGTCGACTGCCGCGGTGACGAGTTCCTTTTAGCCTTCCGGCGCGCTACCGACGGCGTCGAGACTGCAGTCGCAATCCAGGAGGGCCACGCCCGGCTCCCATGGCCAGGAGGGAGGCCGGTGCGGGTCCGGATCGGGATCCACACCGGCCAGCCGGCAATCGAGGACGACGACTACGTCGGGCTCGACGTTCATCTCGCGGCCCGTCTCTGCGCCGCGGGCCACGGGGGCCAAGTCCTGCTCTCGCAGGCGACCGTCGACATGGTCGGAGAGGTCGAGGTCGAGGATCTCGGAGAACACGAGCTCAGAGGGCTCGACGGTCGAGAGCGCATCTTCCAGCTGGTCGGCGGCGGCGCGGTCATGACGTTTCCACCGTTGCGTCTCGGGCTGAGCGTGGACGCCCGCGCCGAGCCCGTGGGAGGAGACCGACAAAAGGACGACAGCAGCGTGCGCGTGGCCCTCGCCGAGGACGGGGTCCTGCTGCGCGAGGGGATCGCGCGGCTGCTGACAGAGGCCGGCTTCGACGTCGTCGGTCAGTCGGGCACGGCGGAGGACCTGCTGCTCAAGGTGCGCAGCTACGCCCCCGACGTGGCGGTGATCGACATCAGAATGCCGCCCACGCAGACCGACGAAGGGCTCCGCGCCGCGCAGGAGATCCGCGCCAAGCACCCGGGCGTCGGCGTGCTCGTGCTCTCCCAGCACGTGGAGCCCATGTATGCGATGGAGTTGCTGTCGGAGAGCGCAGAGGGCGTCGGCTACCTGCTGAAAGATCGAGTTGCCGATCTCGAGGAGTTCGTGGGAGCGGTGCGACGAGTGGCCAAGGGCGGTTCCGCGCTTGACCCATCCCTGGTCACGGAGCTCGTCCACAAACCCGAGCACGATCCCCTCGCGGGCCTGACGCGTCGGGAGCGTGAGGTTCTCGAGCTAATGGCCGAGGGCCGGTCGAACCAGGCGATCGGCGAGGCGCTCTTCATCACCTCGCGCGCCGTCGAGAAGCACGTCACGAGCATCTTCGCGAAGCTGGGGCTGCCGCCCGCGCCCGAGGATCACCGCCGCGTGCTCGCGGTGCTCGCGTTCCTTCGGCCGTAACTGCGTAGACCGCGAAAGTGGGGTTAGCCCCACCTCGAAAGGCCTGCTGACCACATCCGCGACCAGCGTCCGAACTGCGAGCCTGGGTGCGAATCGCCAACACGACTCGAAGGAGGCCTGTGACGTCCACGAGTGCACAGGTGTGGAGAGAAATGGCCCGAAGAGCGGGTGACGGCATCGAAGTCGCGCTTCTCTGGAACGGATCCCTCAACCGAGTGAAGGTCATGGTCAACGACGGCCGACAGTGCCGCTACCTCGAGCTCGACGTTGCCGAGCCGGACGTCTTCCGCGCGTTCAGCGAGCGGTTCGCTCACGCGGCCTCACGCCTGCCGGCGATCGATCTCGAGGCTGATCTCTCCGAACAGGCACGAGCATCGACCAGGGAGGGCTGAGGGGATGACCGAAAACGAGAGAGAGACCGACACCTTAGGACGCAGCGCCGCTCACGAGCGGCTCTCGACCGGCGCGCTCTCGCGCTGGGCGCATGCGATGACCAGGCGCCCGTGGCGTGTCGTCGGCACGTGGATCGGGATCGTCGCGCTGCTCATCGTCCTGGTCGGGACCGTCGGAGGCAGCCTGCGCGACGAGTTCGAGATCCCAGGGTCGGACACCCAGAAGGCGACCGACTTGATCGAGTCCGAGTTCCAGACCGAGCAGGGCAGCGTCCTCAACATCGTCTTCGCCGCGCCGAGCGGGCAGCGGCTCGACACCCCCGCGCGCAAGGCCGCGATCGAGAGCGCCGTCGAGGAGCTCCGGTCGCCCGAGTTCAAGCCGACCGACGACAAGGCCGGACTCGAGAGTGTAGAGGACCCCTTCAACAAGAACACGTTCTCGGACGACGGCCGGATCGCGTATTCCGAAGCCCAGTTCGACCGGGTGATCTACGACGACGACCGCAATTCCGTCGTGGCCGTCGAGGACGCCGTCCGGGAGACGGTCGGGACCACCGGCGTCACCGTCGAGTACAACGGCGAGGCCGAGTTCCCGCCCGTCGAGCAGGGAACCTCGGAGACGCTCGGCCTGCTCGCGGCGATCATCGTCCTGCTCCTCGTCTTCAGGACCTTCTCGGCGACGATGATCCCGATCGCACTTGCGATCACGGCTGTCGCGACTGCATTCCTCCTGCTGTTCATCCTGGCCGGCCTGACCGACATCAACACGGTCACGCCGATCCTCGTCTCCATGATCGGGCTCGGGGTCGGGATCGACTACTCGCTCTTCATCGTCACCCGCTTCAGGCAGCTCTTGCACGATGGGCTGCCGCCGCGGGAGGCGGCGGCGGAGGCCGGCGCTTCGGCGGGCCGCGCCGTCCTCTTCGCCGGCTTGACCGTTGCCATCTCCGTCACCGGTCTCGCCTTCTTCGGCCTCGACTTCGTGACGAAGCTCGGCATCGGCTCAGCGCTCGGAGTGCTGACGACCGTGCTGATCGCCAACTCGCTCCTGCTGGCGGTGCTCGCGCTCCTCGGCCACAAGATCGACCGGCTGAAGGTGCCGTTCATGCGGCCGATCGACGATTCCGAGGCCGGTCGCCAGAAGACCCTCGCCGCGCGTTGGGGCCGATTCGTGACCGCGCACGCGCGATTCGTCTTTCCGGCCGTCCTCGTGCTCGTCCTGGCACTCGCGTCGACGTCGGCGCTCGTCCGGCTCGGTGCAGCCGACCAGGGAACGCAGCCGAAGGAGCAGACGTCCCGGCGCGCATACGACTTACTGGCCGTAGGGTTCGGCAAGGGCTTCAACGGGCCGATCCCGATCGTCGTCGACGTGAACGGCGACCAGCAGGCGCCGCAGCGGATCTACGACGACGTGCAACGGCTCGACGGAGTCGCGTCCGTCCGCAAGCCGCAGTTCAACGACAACAAGTCGGTGGCGATCGTCTTCGTGACGCCGACGTCCGCGCCCCAGGACGCAAAGACCGACGACCTCGTCGACCACCTGCGCGACAACGTCGTTCCGGCGGCGACGGGAGGCGGCAACGCGGTCGCGTACGTCTCCGGGCAGACCGCTGCCTTCAAGGACATCGCCGACCGGATCATGGAGCGGCTCCCACTCTTCCTGCTGTACATCATCGGCGTCACCTTCATCGTGCTCGCGATGGCCTTCAGGTCGATCGTGATCTCGCTGACGGCGGCGATCACGACGATCCTGTCCGCGTTCGTCGGCTTCGGCGTGCTCACGCTCGTCGTTCAGGAGGGTCACCTGCTGGGCCTGACCGGCCTCGACCGGACGGGGCCGATCGAGACGTTCGTGCCTCCGATCGCGTTCGCGATCCTGTTCGGCCTCTCGATGGACTACATGGTCTTCCTGATGAGCCGCATCCGGGAAGAGCACGTCAGCGGCCTCGAGACCCGGCCTGCGATCGAGCACGGGATGGCGGCGATCGGCCGGGTCGTCGTCGCAGCGGCGATCATCATGGGCACGGTCTTCGCGGCGTTCGTCCTCAGCGCCGACCGGATTCCGAAGGAGTTCGGCCTGCTGCTCGCGGTCGCGATCCTGACCGACGCACTGATCGTGCGGATGACGCTCGTGCCGTCGCTCTTCACGTTGCTGCGAGAGCACACGTGGTACATGCCGCGCTGGCTCGACAAGGCGCTCCCGAACATCACGATCGAGCCGCCGCACGACGGGCAGCGGCGCCGACCGGTGGGCGAGGCGCCGCAGCCGGAGCCGAGCGAGGCGTGAGAACCGGGATGGCGGCGGGGACTTCAACCGCCCCCGCCGCCCCCGGTCGAGCGCGAATCGGCGCGTTCGACCTCGCCCGGTTCGCGGCGTTCGAGCTCTTGCTCTGGGGCCTCGTGTACGCGCTCTACCTGGCAGTGCGCGGGGTCTCGATCGCGAGCCCAGACGAAGCAGTCGCGAACGCGCGCGACGTCGTCCACCTCGAGGAGGCGCTCGGCGTCTTCCATGAGGCCGGCCTCCAGACCGCCTTCGGCGCCGTCGACGGCGCCCTTTCCGCCTACTACCTCGCGGGCTTCGCTCCGCTCCTCGTCGGAGTGCTCGTCTGGCTCGCTGTCTGGCACCGTCCCCTCTACGGGGAACTTCGTTCGCTCCTCCTCCTGTCGATCTCGCTCGCGGTCGTCGTCCACATGGCGCTCCCGGTGGCCCCGCCCCGGCTCGTGCCTGGGCTCGGCATCGCCGACACGGTCGGGCTCGACCATGACCACGGCTCGATCGCCGGCATCCCGTTCAATCCCTACGCGGCCATGCCCAGCATGCACGTCGGCTGGAGCCTGCTCGTCGGCCTTGTCGCATGGAGGGCTGCGAGCTCGATGCTCGCGCGCGGGTTCTTCGCCGCGCATCCAGTCGTCATGGCGGTTGCGGTCACGGCCACCGGCAACCACTACTTCCTCGACTCGCTGGCCGGTGTGCTCGTCGCTCTGCTGGCGCTCGGCCTCTTCAAGGTCGTACCCACGCTTGCCGCACGCCGATCGAGGTACATCGACGATCGCAGGCCGCGCCCCGAACGGATGAGGTCGGCGTTCGACTGCTGTGGCTGACGAGGACGGCCTCACCGCGATGAGTTCGGCGCCCCGTGCCCGTCTAACCTGGTGAGGATGGCTGTCAGCTCAACAGCGGCAATGCACGAGCGGGAGCTCCTCGACGCGGCGCGCGGGGGCGACGAAGACGCATTCGGCCGGATCGTCGAGGAGCACCGATCACTGCTCCATGCCCACTGCTACCGCATGCTCGGCTCGCTCCAGGATGCCGAGGACGCGCTCCAGGAGACGTTCCTGAGGGCATGGCGCGGGCTGAGCCAGTTCGGAGGACGGAGCTCGGTTCGCACCTGGCTGTACAGGATCGCCACGAACGTCTGTCTCGACGCGAGCTCGCAGCAGCGCAAGCGAGTGCTTCCGGCCGAACTCGGGCCTGCGTTCACATCGACGAGCGACGTTGGGGCACCGCTCGTCGAAACGAGGTGGGTCGACCCCTATCCCGACGCTCTGTTTGGCGTGGACGACGGATACGCAGCCCCGGGAGCCCGGTACGAGCAGCGAGAAGCCGTCGAGCTCGCGTTCATCGCGGCGCTTCAGCACCTCCCCGCCAACCAGCGCGCGGTCCTGGTCCTCGCGACGTGCTCGGCTTCTCGGCTCGAGAGGTAGCGGATCGGCTCGACACGTCCGTCGCGTCGGTGAACAGCGCCCTCCAGCGTGCTCGCAAGACCGTGGAGGAGCGGCTTCCCGAGCGGAGCCAACAGGCCACTCTGCGGGCGCTCGGCGACGAGGGCATCCGCGAGCTCGTCGAAGCGTACGTCGACGCCTGGGCGAGACGCGACGTCGAGGCTGTCGCCGCTCTGCTCGCCGAAGACGCCGTCTTCTCGATGCCACCTTGGGCGGCCTGGTGGCACGGCCGTGAGACGATCGCCTCCTTCGCGAGCACCACGATCGAGGAGTGCCCGGAGGCGAGAACGGTGCCGATCAGCGCGAACGGCCAGCCGGCGCTCGCGTACTACTCGCTCGACGCGGAGACCGGTCGTTACCGCGCATCCGCAATCGACGTCATCACGCTCGACGGCAGGCTCGTCAAGGAGGTCACCGCATTCGTCACGCCCGAGCTCTTTCCGTTGTTCGGGCTGCCTGCCGAGCTCGAGCCGGCGCCTAGCTGACGCTCTCCGCGGCGGCCCGCACGGGCAGGTCGTAGTAGCGCCGCACGCTCGAGCCGACACGTGAGACGTCCGTGCCGTAGACGTGAATCGAGATTGCGGTGCGATCGCCCGCGTTCCGGACGCGGTGGATGTCCCCGGGCGGTGCGAACCCGCTCACGTCACCGGTCTCGTTGATGTTGCTGCCCGCCTCGACGAGGCACTCATTCGCCTCGTCGAGCGCGAACAGCTCCTCGTACTCCATGCCCTGGATCACGGCGAAGACACACCACGTCAGGTGGTCGTGGATCGGCGTCGTCTGCCCAGGACGCCAGACGAGCGCGAGAATGGAGAAAGCGCCGTCCGGCTCCGTGTGGAGGACATGGCTCGTGTAGCGGGATGAATCTCCTGTGCGCTGCTGCTCGGTGAGGATCTCGGGCGGCGGCAGATGGCGCTCGAGCTCCCCGGCCACGAGCCGGGCGGTCTCGGCCAGTCGGCATGGCTGCCGACCGCGGTGCGAATCCCGGCCACCAGGGCTTCGAAGTCCTCGAGTTTCCCGGCGCGATCGAGTCTGTTCGATCATGAGTGTCTGGTCGTTTAGACGCCGTGCCGCCTCCAGATTCATCGCCCTTACACGCTTTCGATGCGCACGAAGTCCGTCATGTCCTCGTGCTCGAGGATCGGGACCTCTTCGCCGGCGCGTAGCCGGCGCACCCTGGCAAGGGCGTCGAGCGCGACGGCGCCGAGAGAGGCGAGGTGCTGGAGGCGGCGCTCGTCGTCTTCGTCGAACTCGGTGCCGTCGACCTTGTCCGACACCTGCAGGAGACCGTAGTTCAGGCCGTCCTCGCCCACGATCGGCACCGCGAGCAGGCCCCGCAGAGGCTGGTGACTGGCAGCGGTTTCGGCGAAACCGCGCCATTCCGGATGGCTCTCGACCTCGTCCTGCGTGAGTCGCAGCGCCATGTTCTTCTCGACCACGACGGCGTGCAGGCCGACGCCACGCCCGGGCGTTTTGAAGTCGCGGAACGCCGCGTACTTGTCCGAGAGGGAGAAGTACTTGCGGGCGTGCGCCCAGTCGCCCCCGACGATCAGGCTCATCGCCGCCTGGTGCGCGCCGATCAAGGCGCGTGCGAGCTCGCAGCAGGTCTGGAGCGTCGTGTCGACGCGGCTCTCGAACTCGATTGCAGCGAGATCTTCGGGCCCGCTCATCTACCCGATCATGCCCGCTGCCAGGGCGCCGCACCAGAGATTCCGTCAGAGCCGAAACGAAACTCGTGTGCAGATTCGCTCATCCCCGAATCAGTCGCCCTGAGCGCGAAGTATCGGCCACGCTGGTTTCGAAATGCCCGCACGGGCCCTCCAGAAGACCTCGAGCAAGGAGCGTGAGATGAGAAGAGTCGTTGCGGCGGAGTACGTGACCGTGGATGGGGTGATGCAGGATCCCGGCGGTGTGGGAGAGATCGAGGAAGGCGGCTGGTCGAACGCCTTCTTCAACGATGAGCTGGCGAAGCATCAGTCCGACCAGCTCTTTGCGAGCGACGCGCTGTTGCTGGGGCGCGTGACATATGAAGGCTTCGCCGCCGCGTGGCCCTCGATGGAAGAAACGGAGGGCGACTTCGCCGTCAGGATGAACGCCCTTCCGAAGTTCGTCGCCTCGAGGCACCTGGCTGAGCCGCTCGAGTGGAATGCGAGGCTTCTCGGGGAGATGTGGTGGAGGCAATTCGGAAGCTGAAGCAGGAGCCCGGTCAGGACATCCTGATCTACGGCAGCGGCGAGCTCCTGAGCACGCTCATGCCGCAGAACCTGATCGACGAATATCAGCTGATGGTCTTTCCGGTCGCCCTGGGAAGCGGGAAGAGTCTCTTCCGACACGGGAACGAGAAGGTCTCCCTCAAGCTGGCGGGCGCCGAGACGACCAGCACGGGAGTCGCCGTGCTCACCTACGAGTCAGCAGGGTAAGCACGAACGGTCGCCGAGACCCCCGAGATCGCGCGAAGCCGGCCCAGCCCGGCCGTGGGGACGCGTTGTCAGCGCTGACGCGGTCAGGCCACGACGACTGATGCGCCGGGCCGCGATACTCTGCATGGCCGCGCTCGTCGTCGGGTGTGGGAGTGGTAGCGGCGTGCTCGCGAGTCGCTCGACGACATCGATCCGTCCGGCGGCTACTGGGTCATCCGCGCGACGTGCAAGGGCGGGCACTTCCAGGTCGAGTTCCGTCCGGGCGAGAAGCTTTCCGTGCCTGGCCTCGGCCACGCATCGAGCGAGGAGATCGCCGTCGAATGCGGGAAGCCCGAGCGCGTCGCAGTTTCAGACGAGGAGCTTCGTCGCCACACGCCAACAGGCGCAGACCTGGCCCAACCTACCTTCGAGCCAACGAGACTCTCCTGCGTCGCCGACGGTTCTCTTGTGGTCGAGGCCCACCCGGTCTTTCTGCAGAACGCTATCGCCGGTGGCGGCTTCCGCGTCCAACGCGGAGGCCACACATCGTCGGAGGGGTGATCGCGAGGGAGGAGGAGTTCGAGGATCCGGCCTCGCAGCTGCAGTGGTGGCGGGCGCTTTGCAGTCCGGAGTAGCGAGTTCTCGAGCAATCGAAGTAGCGGACTTGCGGGGTGTTCAAGCCGGCGCAGCGACAAGTCCGAGTTGTGCCGCGACCGGCTCGACGCTGAGCTCCATCAGGAACGACAGCTCGTCGGTGGGCAGGAACCTTTTCATCTCGGCGACCACGCCCGCCTGCGCCTGCTCGGGGTTCGACCAGTCGGCGGCCTCGACAGCCTCGACGAACGTCTCGATGTAGCCGCGCTGCCAGTTCCAGGCGCCCGGGCCGACCGGGCCGCCGTGTCCGATGTGAAAGACGGCGTTGTCGGGGAAGCGCTCGCGGAGCGTTTCGATGTTCGCGAGCCATTGCTGATGGAAGCCGTCGCCCAGGAAACAGTGCTTGCGGTCGTAGATCTGGTCGCCGAGGAAAACGATCCGCTCTTCCTCGCCGAGGATCCACGGGCTGTCATGGGGCGACTCGCTCGGACCGAGATCGATGACCGTGAAGGTGGCGCCGTCGAAGGTCACGCTCTCGCCGTCGCCGATCGGAGTGTTCGGGAACGTTCGGTCGGTCGCCCACTCGTCGCCGAACATCGGTCGCAAGATCTGCTCCTTCTGGTCATCGTCCCGGGCGATCGTGTCGATCACGCCCTGAGGAGCGATCTCGGAACGTCGTCGTCTGCCACCAGCTGCGTCAGACCGCCGTAGTGATCCGGATGCGAATGCGTCAGCAGGACGGCCTCCAGCGGCTTGCCGATGCTCTCGACCCCCTCGCGCATGGCGCGACTCGCCGAGACGGTGAGCAGGCTGTCGATCGCAACCACGCTCGAGCCGGTCTCGACGAGGTAGGCGTTCACGAACGCCCCCTCGTGCACCTGCGGGAAACGATGAATCAGTGGCTCGCCGGCCATGCTTGCTCCTTTCGTCCGAGCGGCAGGACCCTCGCTAGTGACCGCGTGGTCACTTGCCAGGGTCACGTTGTAGTGCCGCATTTCCTCGATGTCGTTCACGAACGGCCGCACCGCGGCGAAGAAGGTTCCGAACTCAGGGCTCTTGCGGAAGCCGGACATGTGTCCCTCCTCCGAGTCCCACTCGATCCGCACGACGTGTGTGCTCGGCTCCTCGCTGCACCGCGAGACCTCGTAACGCTCGCAGTGGTCGGAGGCCTCGAGCGCGGCAGCCGCCTGGCGATACGCCTCTTCGAAGGCTTCCGCACGGCCTTCGTCGACCGTGTAGCGGATGTACTCGACAACCATTTGGCCCTCCTTTTTTGCCCTCACACTCTGCCGTCGGAGCGCATCGGCGCCAGAGATTCGCCCGCCTCCGAAACACTCGCGCGCAGGCCACCCTTCGAGCGGCTACTTGGCGGCGATCGCGCGAACCGGAGGCTCCGTGCCGACCAGCAGTGCGTCGCCCAGCCGAGTGCGCGAGTAGACGACTTTCCGACCGACGCGCACTCGGTCGATCAGCCCCGAGTCGCGGAGCGCTTTGAGGTGGTCGGCGATATTGCCGGGCGAGCGCCTGAAGAGCCGCGCCAGGCCGGAGGTGTGCATGGGCTCGTCCAGCATGGTCAGGACCTGGGCTCGCGTCGAACCGATGAGGGCTGCGAGGGCCCCGTGTAGCGCTGCGGTTCCGAGAACAGCAGCGATGCGACGCCGCGCGCCGGGTACACCAGCTCCGCGGCTGCCGCTCGTCGAGAGCGACCGCCGCATGGGCCAGATGAACGCAGACGGCCGCAGCAGCAACCCTCGACCGTCGAGAGCCCGTGTTGCGTCGACCCCCTGCATTCGATGTGGAGCTCCGGCTCGGCCAGGGTGATGAGCGGAGCGAGGTCGTCGAAGAGACCGGTGAGCCCGCCCTGCGCCAGGGAGCGCGAGCGAGAAGGATGTCCCGCTCGAGGACGTCTTGCATCAGCAGCCATGACGGCTCGACGACCGCTTCCCATACCGCTTCGAGCAGATCGGCGAGCCGGTGCGTCACGTCCGGGGCTCGAGCTGTCGTCGACTTCCGGCTCGAGCCGCGTGCGAGTGGAGATGATGTGCTCGATCTCGGCCCGCGCTTGTCCGGTAGGCGTCGGCGAATCTCCTCGAGCTACCCCTCGATCACCGAGCGCGGACTCCGGAGGTGTCAGGAGCCGGGCAGGAATGGGTCTGCGCTCATCAGGGCGACAGCGGGGGAAGGTCGTGCTCGGCCTCGAGCCGGCGTCGCGAGAAGTCGTGCCGGCGCAACCAGGCGCTGGGCGTGCCACTCCTAAAGACGTGCGGCAGCGCCATCGTGCGCGAGACCAAGACGACTTCGCCCAGCGGAGAGATCGCGAAGCGATAGCGCAGAGCGTCGGCGAGGAGAGAACGAGCGTGATCATCGCGAGGCTCCGTCCTCGCCGCCGCGGCTCATGACGGCGACGCGCTCGGCCGCGCTCCCTCGATCTGCATGCGCGGCAACCACGTGAGCCAGCGCGGCAGGTACCAGTTCCAGCGGCCGAGCATGCTCATGCACTGGGCAGCAGAACCGAGCGCACGATCGTCGCGTCGAGCAGAAGCGCGACGGCGACGCCGAAGCCCATCTGCTGGAACATGATCAGCTCGCCGCGGGCGAAGCCGGTGAAGACCAGGATGATGATCAGCGCGGCGCCGGTGATGATCCGCGCGGTCGAGGCGACGCCGTAGGTCACCGCCTTCGTCGTGTCGCCGACCTGGTCGTAGCGCTCCTTGATCCGGCTGAGCAGGAACACCTGGTAGTCCATCGAGAGGCCGAACAGCACCGAGAAGAGGAACAGCGGCACCCAGGCTTCGATCGTGTCGGACTGCTGGAAGCCGAACAGCCCGGCTCCGACCCCGTGCTGGAAGACGAGCACGATCAGGCCGTAGGCGGCTCCGACCGACAGCAGGTTGAGCAGGACGGTCACGCCGCGACCACGACCGAGCGGAAGACGGTCGTCAGCAGGATCAACGTGAGCCCCAGTACGAGCGCGATCACGAACGGCGCCGGGTCGATGGCCGAGTCGATGTAGTCGACGTTCTCGGACGTGCGTCCCCCGACGAACGTCCGACCGGTCCGCGAAAGCTGTCGGGGCGATCCTCGAGCGCAGCTCGCGAACCGCGGCGATCGCACTCTCCCTGGACGCCTTCACCGTGGGACTGAGAGAACGGCTATGCCGTCCGCCGCGCGAACATCCGGCCCGCCCCGAACTCGGGTGACGCGAGGTCGGCGCGCAGGCCCGCAGCGCCGCCCGCGCCGGGATCCGAACCCGTTGGAGACGACGATCTCGACCGGGCTCGCCGTCGCCCCCGGGAAGTCGGCTGGAGCGCCTCGTAGCCCTGCCTCGACTCGAACCGTCCGGCAGCGCGCTCACGCCGCTCGTGCCGATGTTCATGCCGAAGATCGGAGCGGCCGCGAGCAGGATCGCATCGAGAGGCCGAGACTCAGCCTGGCCGTCGCAGCACGGCGTGCACGATCGCGCCCCAGAAACGTCCCTCCGGATTCGCGCTCTCGACCGAGCGCCGGCCGACGATCGGAATCCGCAGCCGGTTGACCCCATCGCCGATGAGACCGAGCAGCGCGGGCAGCAGTGTCGTGGCGGCCACGACGGAGACGACGCCGACGACGATCGCGCCGATCGCGAGGCTCCGCATGATCGAGTTCGGCACGATCAGCATGCCGAGCATCGCGACCACGAAGGCCGACCCGCTGAACACGACGGCGCGGTTCGCCGTCGTCCCCGAGGCGCCGATGGCGTCGAGCTTCTCGCGGCCGCGCCCCGTTCCTCGCGGTAGCGCGAGATGACGAAGAGGGCGTAGTCGATCCCGAGCGCAAGGCCCATGCCGGTGAGCATGTTCACGACGAAGACGGAGAGCGAGAACGCCTGCGCGAGCATCGCGACGATGCCCAGCCCGATCACGATCGAGAGCATCGCCATGAGCAGCGGGATCAGCCCCGCAACGACGGCGCCGAAGACGAGCAGCAGCACGATCAGTGCGGCCGGGAGCCCGAACTGGAGCTCGCCCGACTTGAGATCGTCCTGCGAGAGCTGGTCGAAGTCGTGCTGGCGCGTCTGGTCGCCCGTGACGGCGGCGGTGAAGGCCGGCTTGGCATCGGCGCCGTCCACGGCGGCGATGACATCCTCGATCGCGTCCGAGTCCGCGAGGTGGACCGACACCAGAGTCGCGTGCCGGTCTCGCGACACGAGCGGCTTGCCTACGTCGTCGCTCGCGACGCCTGCCGATGTGCCGAATCTCTCTGGCGAGCCTGACGACTTCGCGCGGAACTGCGGCGAGTCAACGGTCTGATGCTCCGACCGCAGCACGATCACCTCTGCGTCGGATGCGCGCGAGCCCGCCGGGAACGAACGGTCGATGAGCTGGGCCGCCCGTTGGGACTGCCGGTTGTCGGTCGGATGGTTCTCCGTGCTGAGCGAGCCGCCGAGCAGCGCGCCGATCGCGACGATCGCGACGACGGCCGCCGCCGCCCATGCGCCGATCGTGCGCCATGGATGGGCGGCGCTCGCGAGGACCAGTCTGCGGGTTGAAAGCCGTTCTCTCATGGAGAGAGGTTCGCTGCACCGGCCACCGCGCCGGTAGCGCGTCAGCGCGCGTCCTGATCCGTGCCAGCGCGAGTCTCGAGGGTGCGGTGGGCCGCACTTCACGAGCCGAGATACGCGAGCACCGCGAGGACGCGCCGGTGGTCGTCCTGTGTCGCGGAGATCCGCAGCTTCATGAGGATGCTCTTCACGTGCTTTTCGACGGTGCGCTCGGTGATGAAGAGCCGCTGCGCGATCGCCTTGTTGGAACGGCCCTCGGCCATGAGCGCCAGCACCTCCCGCTCGCGGTCACTCAGGTCGTCGATCGGGTCGTCCCCCGGCCGCGTCGTCCGACGAGCTGCGACACGACCGACGGGTCGAGCACGGAGCCGCCCTCCCCGACGCGGTTGACCGCATCCGAGAGCTCGTTCAGGTCGGAGACGCGATCCTTGAGCAGGTAACCGACGCCGCTGGCGTCGTCCGCGAGCAGCTCGAAGGCGTAGCTCGGCCGCACGTACTGCGACAGCACGAGGACGCCGAGCTTCGGGTAGCGGCTGCGGAGCTCGCGCGCGGCGCGAAGCCCCTCGTCCGTGTGGGTGGGCGGCATGCGGATGTCGACGATCGCGACGTCCGGGCTCTTGTCGGCGACCTCGCGGAGCAGCTCGTCGGCGTCGCCGGCCTGGCCGACGACGTCGAAGCCGGCCTCGGCGAGCAGGCGGGAGACGCCCTCGCGCAGGAGAACTGAGTCGTCGGCGATTACGACACGCACGGGATCTCCGCTCGAAGCCGAGTGCCCAGGCCGGGCGGGCTCTCGACTGCGAGCGTGCCGCCGAGCGCCTCCACCCGGTCGGACAACCCGCGCAACCCCGAGCCTTTCGCAGGATCCGCGCCGCCGATGCCGTCGTCAGCCACTTCGATGAGTGCAGCCCCGTTCCGGCGCTCCACAGTGACGAAGACGGCGTCGGCGGCCGCGTATTTCGCGACGTTCGCGAGCGCCTCGGCGACGACGTAGTACGCCGCCGCCTCGACCGGCTGAGGGAGACGCTCGTCGGCGGGAACGCGAGCTCGATCGGCATCGGCGCGAGGTAGACAAGCTCGCGTAGAGCAGGACCGAGCCCGCGCTCTGTGAGGACGGCGGGATGGATGCCCTGGCTGAACTCCCGGAGCTCCTGTAGCGCGACGCCGAGTGCTTGCCTCGCCTCCTCGAGGATCTGGCGCGCTTCGTCCTGATCGGAGCCGAGCCTCGACTCCGCGAGCCCGAGGGCCATGGAGATCGAGACGAGACGCTGCTGCGTCCCGTCGTGCAGGTTGCGCTCGAGGCGGCGCCGCTCCGCATCGGTGGCCTCGACGATGCGTGCGCGCGAGGCGCGCAGCTCGGCGAGGCGTGCGCGCAGGTCGGCCTGGAGCCGCTCGTTCTCGAGCGCGAGCCCGGCGGCAGCGCCGACGGCCTCGACGAGGTCGGGCTCGTCGCGAAGCGTGCAATCGTGGATGAGAGCCGCGACGGGACGACCCTCGCGCTCGACGATCGTCGCCATGCGCGGCCCCCTCGGCGGGCAGCTCGACCGGCCGCCCGTCGACGTCCACGTAGCGCCGCCGCTCGGGGAGCCAGTACGCGACCGAGAGCGACGGGTCGTGCAGGGCGCGGGCGAGAGCGTCGCGGAGCTTCCCTGGCGCGCGGGTGTCCCCGAGCTGGACGACGAAGTCGGCCACCGCGCCGCGCGCGAGCCTGCCGCGGAGGAGATCCACCGAGAGCGCGAGCGGCACGGCGGCGATGACGAGGTAGGCGACGACGTCGATCGGCCCGAGCTGCTTGTAGGGCGTCCTGGTGAGGATGCTGACCGCCGAGGCGACAGCCGCCGCGGCGCCGGTCCAGAAGACGATCGCGAACGTGCGCCGCCAGCGCGGGGTCGCGTGGCGCCAGCGCTGCGCGAGGATCGCGAGGACGGCGAGGAAGAGCGCGATCCCGATGAAGCGGGCGGAGTTCTTGAACGCGTCGGTGAGCGCGTTGTTCGCGTCGACGAGCGCGAGGTTCCGCGGATCGCCGGGCTCGCCGTTGTGGAAGAGGATCCCGATCCCGATCAGCACGGTCGTGTCGAGGTACCCGGCGATCACGATCGCCCGTGAGAGGCGTCCCTCCAACCGTCCGTGGGAAAGCGAGGAGCACGTGCCCGAGGACGGCGAAGAAGAGCGCCGAGAGGAAGAGCCCGATGGTGTACAGGGCCGGGAGATGTCAACGCGAGCCGCCCCGAACCAGGCGAAGCCGAAAACCATCATCAGCAACCCGATCCGATTCGCGGGGCGGCGCCCCCACTCGAGCATTCCGGTGATTGCCCATGAGAGCCCGACGAACAACGTGAGCGCCGCGGTGCACCGCAGGTCGATCCTGTCGCTGGTGAGGATCAAGGCCGCGGTAACCCCACCGGCGACGAGCGCCGCCGGCCAGAGCAGCCACCGGACGACGTTTTCGAGCCGCATCCTTCTCCGACAAGCCTGGCCGCTCACACGCGGATGCGCAAGCGTGCCAACTCCCATCGAGTGGTGTTGCTGGCCGCACCTGGCGGCGGAGGGCCACGGGATAGTCAGACGGTGACGACTTTGCCGCTCAGCTCGCGGCTTTGGTGAGCGTGACCTCCATCCACGGCAGCCAACTCCTGTCCTCGTCGAGTTGCTCCCAGCGGCCGGCGATGACGTTGCCGTCGCCGCTGAACCGCCCCATGAATCGGTCGGTCGCACTGCTCATGCGCCAGACGAGACCTCCATCTTCCTCGGTCAGGCTCGCTTCGTAGCGGTTCGGGCCGTCGCTTCCGCAGTAAAGGGTGATGTAGGAGCGGCTGGCGGAATCCCAGCCGATGATCTCGGCGCCCTCGACGTGCTCTTCACCGACTTGGGCGTCGACCGTGTGGAGCAGTGCAAAGCCACCTGCCAGCCATTTGTACGTGTCCACCGCGTCGATCAGCACACCTGGCGCGCCGATCGTTCGACCGACCGTGCGCCACCGCCCGACGAGGACCGCCAGGCGCTGCTGCGCAGATCCCACCGCGAGTGTCATCACCCTCCTCCTTTCGGCGCGTGACGGGCTTCTGACCAAGTAGGCTAGGCCGATCCCGCCAGAGGTCGAGCGATTCGCGGCAGGACGAATCCATGGCATGGCCGCCCACTGGAAGCTCGGCGGCGTGCCTGCCGAATCAAGCTGCGAGCTCGTGTGGTGTCTCGGTCTGCTCGGGCAGAGACGTTTCTGCGGCGCTGGGACGAAACGCGAGTGCCAACACGGCGCCGGCTACCATCAGCGCCGCCGAGATCCAAAGCGTCCGGTCCATTCCGCTGACGAAAGCCTCGCGGACGGCATCGAGCAGGCCCTGGGAGTGGGCTGCGGTCGCGGCGTCGACACCCGCGACGGCGCTGTCACGCGGTGATCGCGCCGCTGCGGGAGAGACGGCCTGGTCGAGCTGCCCGCGGTAGGTGGAGTTGATGATTGCGCCCAGAATCGCGGCCCCGAGGACGCCGCCCACCATGCGAAACGCCTGCAGGACACCGGTGGAGACACCGCTGCTGTCCTTCGAGACGGCGCCGAGTGCCGTGTCGATCGTCGTCGGCAGCGCGAGCCCCAGCCCGAGCCCGGACAGAGCGATCCATGCGGCAGTCTGCGCATCCCCCGTCGCGACGCTGGTCGTCGCGCCGAAGGCGAGCCCGGCCGCGAGAAGGGCGAATCCGACTGCGGCGACGACTCTCGCCCCGACGCGAGCAGCGAGACGGTCGGCGGCGGCCCCGCCGATCAGTAGGCCGGCGATTAGAGGCAGGAGGCGAATCCCGCTGCCCTGTGCGTCCGTGCCACGGACAACCTGGAAGTACAAGGGCACCGCAAATAGCAGCCCGAACATCGCGAACGAGACGAGGGAGCTAAGGGTCGTCCCCCAGCTGAAGTCGTTCGAGCGGAACAGGCGCAGGTCAACGAGGGGCGCCGTGATCCGGCGCTCCCAGAGAACGAACGCGGCGAGCGCGAGCGCGCCCCCGGCAATCTCGGCCAGCGCGGCGCCGTCGCTCCAGCCCCTGTCCCCGACGTTGATGACACCGTAGGTGAGGAGGGCGAGCCCGCCGGCCGAGAGCACTACACCGCCGACGTCGATTCGTTGTCGGATGCTGCTGCGGCTCTCGGGCAGCAGCACGGTGACGGCGACGAGCGCCAGCACGACGACGGGTACGTTGATCAGGAAGACCCAGCTCCAGTCGAACCTGGTCAGCATCCAGCCGCCCAGAAGCGGACCGATCGGGTAGCCGAGCATCGCGGCGGTGGTGACCGCCGCGATCGCCCGTCCTCGCTCCTCTTCTTCGAAGAGGACGGGCAGCATGCTCAGCACCATCGGCAGCATGATCGCCCCGCCGAGACCAAGCAGCGCACGGGCGAGGATGAACGCTTCCGCTGAGGGTGCGAGCGCGCAGGCGATCGAGGCTGCTCCGAAGATGAGGAGCGAGACGATCAGCAGCTTCTTGCGCCCATACCGGTCGCCCAGCATTCCGCCCGGCACGAGCGCGGCCGCGAAGACGAGCGTGTAGGCAGCCACGAACCACTGCAGCTGGCCCGTCGATGCGTCGAGCGAGCGGCCCAGCGTCGGCAGGGCGACGCTGAGAATCGTCCCGTCCAGGCCGACCGCCAGAACCGTCAGCACGACCGGCGCGAGTGCCCACCACCTTCGGGACTTCATGACTGCGGCTTCTCCAGTGAATGTCATGTCGGCACCATAAGCCAAGATGACAGTTCATGTCAAATCGACTCTTTACGACAGACTGACAGTTAACGCCTCTGAGTGCTAGACTCGGTGAATGGAGACCGAGACGAGGTCGGAGGATCCGGAGCAACCGAGCGGCGGGCGTTCGTTCGACCTGCGTGAGCGCAAGCGGACCCGAACCCGGCTCATGATCCAGACCGAGGCCCTGCGCTTGTTCGGCGAGAAGGGCTACGCGCAGACGACCGTCGATGAGATCGCCGACGCGGCGGCCATCTCGCCGCGTACCTTTTTTCGTTACTTCCCGAGCAAGGAAGACGTCGTGATCTGGGACGAGTACGACCCGCTGGTACTCGAACTGGTGGAGGCACGACCGGACGACGAACCGCTCGCCGAGACGTTTCGCTCCGTTATCCGCGAGACGCTCGGCGCGCTCGAACGACATGACCCCGAGCGGCTTCTCGCCCGGGTCCGGCTATCCGTCACCGTCCCGGAGCTGCGCGCTCGCCTCCTCGACGAGCAAAGCCACGGGATCGAGGAGCTCGCCACGTTGCTTGCCACGCGAAAGGCCCCCGTGGACGACCTCACCCTGCGGATCACCGGCTCGGCGCTGCTCGCGGCCGTCTTCGTGGCCCTCGACCTCTGGCAGAAGGACGACGGCAAGAGCGATCTACTTGCTCTCCTCGACCAGTCAACCGACGCCCTCGCAGCGGGCATGCGCGACCTGCAGGCGAGCCAACGAGCCGGTACGCCCCTGGTATCCGGACCCCGCGAACGTACGAGTAGGGCTGACCGTCCGGCCGCACGCTGAGATTGGCGACCGACGTACAGCTCGGGCCACGACGCTCCTCCGCTATACGCCTGATGTGACTCAACAGAAAGTGAGTCGATGATTGCGAGAATCTGGCGGGGCACGGTCCGAACCGAGGTCGCGGACGAGTACGTCGCCTACGTTCGTGAGACCGGCATCGCCCACTACCGGTCGACGCCGGGTAACCGCGGAGCCTGGATCCTCCA
Source organism: uncultured Actinomycetes bacterium (assembly GCA_963794605.1). GTDB lineage: Bacteria > Actinomycetota > Thermoleophilia > Gaiellales > Gaiellaceae > VAXT01. The sequence goes on along the minus strand of CAWCEN010000002.1, from coordinate 1,087,981 downwards.
GCGGTCGAGCGGCGAGACGACCGAGATCCTGACCTTGTCGTTCTGGGAAGACATGGACGCCGTCAGGGCGTTCGCCGGAGAGAACCCGTCGCAGGCGGTCTACTACCCTGAGGACGATCGCTTTCTCGTCGAGCGTGGCCCGACCGTCGAGCACTATCAGGTGGGCTGAGTCGAGTCAGCCGACGCGCGGATCCGGCCACGGCGACTCGCCGTCCGGGCTTGCAAGCACGACCAGGTAGCCATCCGGATCGCGCAGCCAGAGCTCGCGATGGTCAGGCCCGCCCGGCCCGTCGGGGGGATTGCGGTGCGGCGGTAGCACCACCTCGGCGTGAAGTGCCTCGGCGCGCTGGACCGCATCGTCGAAGTCCTCGATCTCGAACCAGAGCGCGAGGCCGTTGCCGTACGGCCGGGACGACGGGTCGCCGATCCTGCCGTGGTGGTGCTCGACTTCGAAGCTGTGCAACTGCAGCATGAGCGTCCCGTCCCGGAGCAGGCGTTCGTACGCGTCGCCGCCGTGCCCGCTCTCGCACCTGAGCAGCTCCTGATACCAGCGGCTGCTTCGCGGAACGTCGGTGACCGAGATCAGAGGCTGCGGGCGCATGGGCAACTCCTCCTTGTCTTAACTTTCCTTCAGGGGCGAGGCGGTATCTGAGGATGCGGCCCACCTCCCCATTCGACAACTCATTCGTCACTGTACGAACGCACGACCGGATGTGCTTTCGCTGGACGGCGAATCTGTTGCCACCACGAATCGAGCCCGGCCACAATTCCCGCGGAGAAAGGAGACGAATGAGCACGACAGGAGCAAGAGTCGAGGCTCGAACGCTGCAGGTGCCGGCCGCGACGCTGTACTACGAGGTGCGGGGATCGGGCCCGGTCCTTCTCTGCATCCCCGGCGGGCCGACCGACGCGGGCAGCTTCAGGGACCTCGCCGGACGGCTTGCAGACCGGTACACGGTCGTCACCTACGATCCGCGCGGCCACTCGCGAAGCGTGCTCGACGCGGAGCCGAGCGAGATGCCCGTGGCACTCCACGCGGACGATGCCGCGGCGCTCCTCCAAGCCTTGGGCGATGAGCCCGCGGCCGTGTACGGCAACAGCGGCGGCGGCACGATCGGCCTCGATCTGGTCACACGAGAGCCGGAGCTCGTCGGCACGCTCGTCGCGCACGAGACGTGCCTCATCGAGCTCCTCCCCGATGCGGCGAGCTGGCACGCTCGGATCGACGAGATCTCCGAGACCTACCGCGCCGAGGGGGTCTTCCCGGCGATGGCCAAGTTCGGCGCGCTCGTCGAGGAAGGCGGCCCGAAATACAGCGAGGAGATGCAGCAGACGGACCCCTCGCCCGAGGAGCAGGAAATGATGAGTCGGATGGTTGGGAACTTCGACCTCTTCATCGCCCATGAGCTTCGGACGAACAGCGGATACGTGCCCGACGTCGCGGCCCTCAAAAGGGTCCCGACGCGGATTGTCAGCGCAGCGGGCGAGACCTCGGGCGAGCAGGGAGCGCGGCGGTCCGCACTAGCGTTGGCCGAGCGCTTGGACATCCCCGTGACGCCCCTCCCAGGCGCTCACGGCGGTTGGGGGTCTGACCCCAGGGAGTTCGCCGAGCGGCTGCACGCAGCGCTGCAACAAGCGTGAACGCTTTGTGCGGCGCGAGGTGAATCTCACCGCGGCTGAAAGACAGAGGGCCGGACGGCGAGAGTGGATCGGCCTCGCTGTGATCGCTCTGCCGTGCCTGCTCTACTCCATGGATCTCACGGTCCTCTACCTGGCCGTGCCGTCGCTGACCGCCGATCTCGAGCCCTCGAGCACCGAACTGCTCTGGATCACCGATATCTACGGCTTCTTCCTCGCCGGATTCCTGATCACGATGGGAACGCTCGGTGATCGGATCGGCCGACGTCGCCTGCTGCTGATCGGCGCGGCGGCGTTCGGCGTGGCGTCGGTCGGCGCGGCGTTCTCGACGAGCGTCGAGATGCTGATCGTCACGCGCGCACTGCTAGGCATCGCTGCCGCGACTCTTGCGCCGTCGACCCTCTCCCTGATCCGCAACATGTTCCTCGACCCCGGGCAGCGGACGTTCGCGATCGGGATCTGGGCGACGAGCTTCTCGGTCGGCGCTGCGATTGGCCCGTTGCTCGGCGGTGTGCTGCTCGAGTTCTTCTGGTGGGGCTCCGTCTTCCTGCTGGCCGTTCCGGTGATGGCGCTCCTGCTCGTGCTCGGCCCGCGGCTCCTGCCGGAGTTCCGCGATCCCGACGCCGGTCGGCTGGATCTCGTCAGCGCTGGGCTCTCGATCGTCGCCGTGCTCGCCGTCGTCTACGGGCTGAAGCGCATCGCCGCGGGCGGCCTCGATCGGCCCGCAGGACTGTCGATTGCGGCCGGCCTCGCCATGGCGCTCGTGTTCCTGCGACGCCAGCGAATCCTGCGCGATCCGCTGATCGACCTGCGCCTGTTCCGGTCACGCTCGTTCAACGCTGCTCTGACGGCAAACACGCTTAGCATCGCCATCGTCTTCGGGATCGACCTCTTCATCGCCCAGTACCTGCAGCTCGTGCTCGGGCTCTCGCCCCTCCAAGCAGGCCTGTGGACCGCTCCTGCAGCGGGCGGTTTCATCGCCGGTTCGATGCTCGCTCCATTTCTCGTCCGCTACGTTCGTCCCGCCTTTGTCGTCGCCGGCGGGCTCGTGCTCGCGGCCGTCGGCCTCGGGCTCCTGGCGCAAGTCGACGGGGGCTCGCCCCTCGCCCTGATCGTGATCTGCTCGATCGTGATCGCGCTCGGCATTGCGCCACCGGTCACCCTGGGAACCGATCTCATCGTCGGCTGCGTGCGGCCGGAGCGAGCCGGCGTCGCATCCGGCCTTTCCGAAACAGGCGCCGAGCTCGGCGGAGCGCTCGGAATCGCGCTCCTCGGGAGCATCGGGGTCGCGGTGTACCGGAGCCAGGTGGCCGACGGCCTTCCAATCGGACTGGCTCCCGGGCAAGCCGACACGGCGGAAGAGACGCTCGGTGGCGCCCGCGAGGTCGTCGAGGGATTGGACGGAGTCCGCGGCACTGCCTTGCTCGAGTCGGCGCAGGAGGCGTTCGCGCAGGGCATGAGGGTCGCCGCTCTGGTCGCGGCAGCCGTAGCCCTGGGCACCGCGCTTCTGGCCGCGATCTTCCTGCGCCAGAGGGGCAGCGGCGCTCCGCCCGAGCGACAGCGCGCCCCGGAGACCAAACTTGCGATCGAGGTGTGACGAGAAACGGAGGAGAGAACGATGACCGACCACAAGACCGGAACACGTGACGAGTGGCTCGTCGCACGCGAGCAGCTACTCGTCCGCGAGAAGGAGCACACGCGGCTCGGCGACGAGCTCGCGCAACGACGACGGGAGTTGCCCTGGGTGCGGGTGGAGAAGGAGTACCGCTTCGACACGGACGACGGTGAGAAGGCGCTCGCCGAGCTGTTCGACGGGCGATCCCAGCTGCTCGTCTACCACTTCATGTTCGGCCCGAGCTACGAGGCCGGCTGCCCGACCTGCTCGTCGATGGCCGACGGCGTCAACGGCGTGCTCTCGCACCTACACGCTCGGGACGTGACGTTCGCATTCGTCTCGCAAGCACCGCTGGAGAAGCTCCAGGCCTACAAGCGCCGCATGGGCTGGAGTGTTCCGTGGGTCTCGACCGCGCACACAGACTTCAACTTCGACCTGGGTTTTTCGAGCGGCGAGGAGCAGACGCGCGAGGCGATCGCGCCGATGCTCGATGCGGGGATGCCTCCGATCGTGGCGCACAACGCCGGCTCGACGGGCACCGACATCGTTGGTTACCTCACCCAGCTCTTCGGGTTCAGCTCCTTCGTGCTCGACGACGGCAACCTCTTCCACACGTACTCGACGACGGGCCGCGGAATCGAGTTTCTGATGGGCTACTACCCGATCCTCGACCGCGCACCGAAGGGTCGCGACGAAGGCGAGGCGTGGCAGGTCTGGATCCGTCGGCACGACGAGTACGACTCCGAGTAAGGCGGGGCACCCCATTTCGCCCACTCAGCCGGCTGATCGTGCGTTTCCGTTTCGCGTTTCGGCGACCCGTACGCGATGAGGGCCGGCAAGGCGTGAGGCGGACGTGCGACGCTTCTGCGCCGAGCGGCTGGCCGGGGCGAACCCGCTCCAGGTGAACCATTGGCGAAACCCGCGTTGCAGCGTCCGCGGGCCGCTCATCGTCAGCTGACCGGCTCGCATCGCACCGCCCAGGTCGGCCTGTCCCAGGTAGACGCGGTAGAGCGTGGCGGTGTCGACGATGACCTCGAGATCGACGTCGAAACCGGGATGCTGGAGGCAGACCGAGACCTCGGAGGGCTCGAGGACCATCCAGTAACGCCGCTTCGGGTCGCGAAACTCGAACTTGACCACGGTTCGGTTGGGTGGGAGCTGCCGGCGATCGACATGGCGGGCCATCCAGACGATCAAGAGGTCGGGATCGAGCTCCTCGGGGCGCGGCTCGGTGAACGACCATGTCGCTCCCCACTCGCCGAGCGCCTGCACGACCGGCTGGAGGTCACGACCCGCGGACGTGAGGCGATATTCGAGGGTGCGGCCTTTGGGGCCCGTCCTGCGCTCGATGACCTCGGCCCGCTCGAGCGCGCGCATGCGGTCGGTGAGGACCGAGCGCGAGATCCCGGGAAGGCCTCGTTGGAGCTCGTTGAAACCGCTCGCGCCGCCGAGCATCTCGCGCACGATCAGAAGCGTCCAACGGTCGCCGAGGATCTCGGTGGCCTTGGCGACGGGGCAGTACTGCGCGTAGCTGCGCATCGCGCCACCATGCTAGACACGGATCGGCCGCAAGTCTGTTATTCGGACCTGTTGGTTCGAAACTAGAACTAGGCGGCGCGAGGCCGACAAGCCAAGTTGCTCGCATGGCCATCCGGACGCCGATATTCGAGGCCTCGGCGATCGAAGAGCTCGGCGGATCGTTCCGGGGGGAACTGCTCCTGCCGACCAGCCCCGGCTACGACACTGCCCGCAGGATCTGGAATGGCGCGATCGATCGGCGTCCGGCCTGCATCGCCCGCTGCGCGGGAGCGGCCGATGTGGTCGCGGCGGTGCGCTTCGCGCGCGAGCACGACCTGGAGATCGCCGTCCGCGGCGGGGGCCACAACGTGGCCGGCACCGCGGTGTGCGACAACGGGCTCGTCCTCGACCTCTCGGCGATGCGTGCGGTGGGGGTCGATCCCGCCGGTCGCACGGCCTGGGTGCAAGGTGGTGCTCTGTGGGGCGACGTCGACCACGAGACGCAGACGCACGGTCTCGCCACCACCGGCGGCATCGTGAGCCACACTGGCGTCGCCGGAGTCACCCTCGGCGGCGGCATCGGGTTCCTCATGCGCAAGCACGGGCTCGTCGTCGACAACCTGCTGGCCGCCGAGGTGGTCACCGCCGAGGGCAGCATCGTCCGGGCGTCCGCAGACGAACACCCCGATCTGTTCTGGGCGCTGCGAGGCGGCGGCGGCAACTTCGGCGTCGTGACCTCGTTCCGATTCGCTCTGCATCCCCTCGGCCCGGCCGTGATAGCCGGGCCGGTCTTCTGGGCGGCCGACGACACCCCCGACGTGCTGCGCTTCTACCGAGAGTTCGCCGCCGAAGCGCCGGACGAGCTCGGCACCGTGGTCAGGCTCGGCACCGTCCCCCCGCTGCCGGACATCCCCGAGAACCTGCACTGGCGGCCGGCCATCGCCGTCGCCAGCTGCTACGCCGGCGCCGTCGAAGACGGCGAGCGTGCAGTGCAGGCCCTCCGCCGGTTCGGGACGCCGCTCGTCGACCTGCTGGCACCCTCGCCGTACGTCGCTTTCCAGAGCGGCATCGACGACACCGTTCCCCACGGGTGGCACTACTACTGGAAGGCGACGAACCTCGTCGGCCTCTCGGACGACGCCATCGCCGTCATCGCCGATCACGCGTACACCGCTGGCTCGCCCCGGTCGTACGCGGCGATGTTCCACATGGGCGGCGCCGTCGCCCGAGTCCCCCACGAGGCCACCGCCTACGCCGGTCGCGCCGCGGCGCACACCATGAGCATCGATGCCGTGTGGCTCCCTGACGAGTCCGTCATGCACGCCACGGCCGAGCCTGCCTGGGCGCGGCGGTTCCTCCAAGCCCTCCAACCACACCGCGCCGGCGTCTACGTCAATTTTCTCGACTCCGACGACGACTCCAGCCGCGTTCGGGAGGCCTACGGCGATGAGACCCACCGGCGGCTTGCCGAAGTCAAGACCAAGTACGACCCTGACAACGTCTTCCACCACAACACGAACATCCAGCCTGGCTGACGCCGGGCTTCTTACTGAAAGAGCGTCAGCTCGGGCTCGCGCTCTCCGCGCAGGACGGCGAGGTCGACCTCGACGCAGCGGATGTCGCGCGACTCGGCGAGCGAGACCGCCTGCGGCTTGATCGACTGGGCGGCGAGCACGCCGCGGCAGCCGGCCTTTGCCGGGTCCTCGCGGATGAACCCGAGATAGCGCGTGAGCTGCTCCACGGCCTCGATCGTCCCGATGCGCTTGATCTCGACCGCGACCCACTCTCCGTTCTCGTCCTTGCACATGAGGTCGACCGGCCCGATCTCCGTCGCCCACTCCCGCTTGACGAGCGTCAGCTCCTCGCCCGAGAGCCGATGGCGTCACCCGCGAGCAGCTCCTGCAGGTCGCGCTCGGCGCCGTCCTTCTGCAGCGCCGCCGACTCGCCCATGTCGTGCGCGACATCACTCAGCACCTCGGCGAGACGGATCTCGAGCACGTCCTCCGTCTTGGCCTTCCGCACGACGAGCACGTCGCCGAGCTCCTCGGTGACCGCCGGCCCGGTCATCCAGTTCAGAGGCTTGTAGCCACCCGCGTCGTCGTGGACGAGCACGGAGCCGTCGGCCTTCAGGATCAGCAGGCGGACCGCCTCCGGCAGGACGGCGGTCAGGCGACCCGTGTACCGGACCTCGCAGCGGGCGACGAGCAAGCGCACGATTCGCACCCTATTGCCCTTTTCGGACAGGTCTCCGGCACGACGTGGCAGGATCTCGCAAGGAGGTGTTGCGCAATGGCTGAGAAGAAACCCGCAAAGAAGCGGACGTCGTCAACGAGATTCAGCGCCGAGGAACGAGCCGCGATGAGGGAGCGCGCCAAAGAGCTGAAGGCGCAAGCGAGCAAGGAGGAGGCGGAAAGCGCCGTGCTGGCGAAGATCGCCGAGATGAAGGGATCGGATCGCACCATGGCCAAGCGGCTCCATGCGATCGTCAAAGCCAGCGCGCCGAGCCTGGCGCCGAGAACGTGGTACGGAATGCCCGCGTATACCAAGGACGGCAAGGTCGTCTGCTTCTTCAAGAGCGCGGAGAAGTTCAATTCGAGGTACGCGACGTTCGGCTTCGAGGAGGCAGCGAACCTCGACCAGGGCGACATGTGGCCGACGTCGTTCGCGCTGAAGAAGTTGACGGCCGCCGAAGAGAAGAAGATCGGCGCACTCGTGAAGAAGGCGGCGCGCTAAGACCGACCCGAGCTCAGCACCTCAGTCGCCCCAGTGGACGACGATTTGCCCCACCCCGGGTAGCGGCAGGGTCTCTGCTTCGGCCTCGACCGCAGTCCGTTCCGCCCGCGAGAGCCGACGCCAGGGCTCGATCGTGAGCTTGCCCTGCGATCGGCGCCACGTCCCGACGATCTTTCCGGCGACGAGCACGGCTCCGGGCCAGACGCGCGAGGTCCAGAGGGCTAGGCGGTTCTCCTCCTCGGGAACCAGCAGCTCGCGATCCGCTCCCTGGAGGAGGTAGTACGCGTCGCCGCTCGGCAGGAGCCGCGCTGGGGCAGGTGCGCCTGCGGGGTCGCGGAACGCGGGCTCGTCGCGGCTCAGGATCCAGGCCTCGCCGATCGGCGTCCGCACTGCGGTCAGGGATCGCTTCAGCGCGCCGAATGCCGTCGCGGCCTCGGCCGCCCCGATGCCCGCCCAGGTGGCGAACGCCGCGGGCGTCGTGGGACCGAAGACGTGCAGGTACCGGCGGGCCAGCTCGCGGCGAGCTCCGAGTGGGTCGACGTCGGGTCGCGGCACGGTCCAGATCGTCGGCTGTCGTGCGCCTTCCCAGCGGATCAGGACGGTGCCGGTCGGCGCCGCATACCGGAACCGATTCGAGTGCACACCCAGGGCGTCTGCCGCTTCGCCGTCGCCCATCCGCCGGCCGTCGAGGAAGGCATGCAGGCTGGCGGCGATGTCTTCTGCCCGTTGTCGGTCGCGGGCGTCATCCGACAGCCGCCCAAGCGTGAAGAGCGCGCGGTCGCGTGCGGCCACGACGTACGTGCTGAACCGCGGCCCCCAGAGCTGGACGAGCGACGGATCGTCCCAGCTGGCCGGATGAGCGCCGTTGACGCGCGCATGGATCGAGAGGAGCGCGGCGCGCGGCATGCTGTCCTGCAGGCCCGCCCAGGCCGCACGTCGGAGCGAGCGCGAGCCGCCCGGGAGCCGCTCGTCGAGCGCGCCGACGTGTCGTCGGAACGCGAGGATCTGTGACCGCGTGAGGACGAGCCGAGACCCTCTCAGCCCACACCTCGCAGCGCTCGTTCTACGTACCTGCTCACCGCGAGGCCGAGGCTAGGAGCAGACGGGTGAGCCGTCAACCGCGCTAGGTCCCGCCTTGTCTTGACTCCGAACTATCTGTGGGTAGTCTTCGGCCTCAAGTAGTTCGATATCAAGAATATCGACATAGGAGGATTCGATGCCAACTGCAGTCGAGAACAGCTACGTCTTCGCAACGCTCGACGAGCTCGAGCCTGCGGCACGATTGGCCCCCGGAGCAACGGACGACGGGCGGAAGCGCTTCGACGTCCGCCGCACCCTCGACATCACCGCGTTCGGCGTGTCGGCGTTCAGCGCGCCGAGCGGCGTCGTCGTCATCAACGAGCACGACGAGACCCTGCTCGTCGGCGATGCCGGTCAGCAGGAGCTCTACATCGTCCTGAACGGCGCGGCGACGTTCGAGATCGACGGCGAGTCGGTCGAGGCTCCGACGGGCGCGCTGGTCAACGTGCAGCCGACGGCGACGCGGAAGGCCACGGCGACCGAAGACGGCACGACGATCCTGGTCGTCGGAGGCACGCCCGGCAAGGCGTACGAGCCTGCGCCCGAAGAGGCCGCAGAGGCATTCGCCGCCTACACCGCCGGCGACTACGAGGAGGCGCTCGCGAAGCAGCTCGTCGTTGTCGAGAAGCAACCGGACAATCCCGTGGCGCATTTCAACGTCGGGTGCTTCGCCGCGCGAGCTGGACACGCTGATCAAGCGATCGAGGCCCTCGGACGGGCGGTCGAGATCAACGACGGCATCAAGGAGCTGATGGCGACCGACGACGACCTCGACTCGATCCGCGAAGACCAGCGCTTCGTCGAGCTTGTGAAGTAGGCGCGCTCTACACGGTGAAAGCCCCGCGCCCCGCCTAGGCGGGGCTTTCCGTGCCCACACGGGCCACCCTAAGTCTGGTATCGTACTTGATAGTCCGTTATCAGACTAAAGAGGTGGAAACATGATCAACCGCACCGTCACTGCTGTCCTCGACGCACCGAAAGAGGCCGTCTTCGACTACCTCTCGAGGGTCGAGAACCTCCCCGACTGGGCGGCCGAGTTCGCGCGCGAGATCAAGTACGAATACGGGAAAGCCAAGGTCGTCAACGGCCTCGGCGAGTTCTATTTCTCGATCGACGCCGATGCGGCGAGCGGAGTCATCGACATGTACTCCGGTCCTCGCGAGAACGAGCTCTCCCTCTTCCCCACACGGGTGGTCGCGCTCGGCCCGGAGAGGAGCGCCTACGTGTTCACGATGTTCAAGACCCCGGAGATGCCGGACGAGCTGTTCGAGTCGCAGTACGAATCGCTCCGCCGGGAGTTCGACAACATCAGAGGCCATTTCGCAGCCGACAGGGCCGCTTGCGCTCGGTGATCGCCAAGGCGCCCGAGGCGCCTTCCGCGCTCTCGCGAGACGATCTCGGCTTTCTGCTCGCGAAGGCGAGCCAGCGCTGGAACGAGCTCCTCGCCGAGCGTTTCGCCGCGGCCGGCTTTCCCGAAGTGCGGCCGTCCTACGGGTCGATCCTCATCCCGCTGTTCGAGGAGGACGGATTGCGCATGGGCGAGATCGCACGACGTGCGCGGCTCAGCAAACAGACGATGACGACCCTCGTCCGCCTGCTGGAGCGCGACGGCCTCGTCGAGCGCCGATCCGACCCGCGAGACGGCCGCGCGACACTGGTCTTTCTGACCTCGCGCGCGCACGCGTTCCGGCCCGTTGCCGAAGCGACTCTCCGCGAGCTAGCGCGTCGGTCGCGACGCCTCCTCGGAACAGAGACCGCCGACATCGTGGGCGACGCGCTGCGTCAACTCGCCGACCTCGGGACGTCTCGTCAGAGGTGATCGAGGCCGAGCTCGCTCGAGAGCCCGACCCGACCCTGCGCGGTCACCTCGACCGAGCGGTTGCCGTCTCGCCGCCTGATCCACCCGAGCTCGAAGAACCTGCTCGCGAGCGCGGCGCCGAGCGCCCCGGCGACGTGGAGCTCGCGCTCGCTCCAGTCCAGGCAACCGCGGACGACCGGCCGCCGCAGCCGCTCGAGGGCGGTGAGATCGATGCCGAGCTCTTCGAGCCGCGCGCCGCTCTTGGGGTCGAGCTCGTAGCCGCCGTTCTGGCGGACGAGCAGGCCGTCCCGCTCCAGCGTCCGGGCGAGCGCGACCCCGACGCGGCCGGCGAGGTGGTCGTAACAGGTGCGCGCCTCGCGTAGCAGCTCGCTGCGGGTCGCCTCACGGAGAGACTGAACGGGCGGCTGCGGAGCGACGAGCGCGAGCGCCTCGACCACGGCCGCGACAGCAGGATCGGCGAGCCGGTAGTAGCGGTGCCGTCCCCGCTTCTCCGGGCTCAGGAAGCCGCCCGCGACGAGCCGCGCCAGGTGCTCGCTGGCCGTGGACGGAGCGATGTGCGCGCGTGCGGCCAGTTCGGTCGCCGGCAGTGCGCCGTCCGCGATCACGGCCGTTACGAGCGCGGCGCGCGCCGGCTCGGCAAGCAGAGCGGCCGCCGCGGCGATGTCTGCGTCGCCTTGCATGAGCCGAGGATAGAGCCCAGACGTTTCGTCCTGGACCGAACCGTCACCGAAGGACTCCCGATTCCCGTCGCGCCTGCCGATATGTGTGGGATGGAGCCCCGCAGCTCAACGCAGCACGTCGGGCCCGCGGCTCGCTCATCCGTGATCGGCACGGTCGTCGGCGCCTTTGCGTTCTTCGATGGAGTGTTCCTCGGCGCACCGATCGCCCTGCTCGCCGCGACCTTCAGGCCAGTGATCGTGTATCCCGTGGCGACGGTCGTCGTGATCCTCCTCGTCATCGCCTGCTGCAGCTGGGTCGACCGCCGCTGGGACGACTGGTTCTCCGGTCACGGCACGCGGATCGAGAAGAGGCTGGACGCGATGCGCGCGAGCCGACTGATGAGCCACCCGGTGGCGTGGATCCAGAACGGCTCCGACCGGTGGTACGCGTTCGCCGCGGCCGTGGCGAACCCGATCCTCATCGCCGCACTCGCCCGGTTCATCGGTGGCAAGGCGATCGGCGAGCGGCGGATTCTGCTCGGGGCGGTCGCCTACGCCGTCCCCTACGTGGCGATGTGGACGCTCGTCGGCTTCGCCCTCGGCGACACGATCCGCGCCGCCTAGCTATACGTCACGTCGTGTGCAGCACGACGAGGAGGACGGTCGCGACGCCGAGCAAGCCTCCGACGGCGGCCAGGGCGAACGCCGCACGGTCGGGGAGGCTCTCGTAGTCGCCGCGATCGAGGGCCGCGTCCACCTCCTTGTGCCTGACGTACCCGTAGGTCATGAAGACAATCCCGACGACGGCGAACGCGATTCCGACGAGCTCGAAAGGCCAGTTCGGCCCCTGCGACAGTTCAGGCAGGAGCCGTCCCGCTCCGAAGCTCACGGCAAGCGCCGTGAGACCCGTTCGCCACCACGCGAGATAGGTCCCGCTCGTTGGCAAGCCGCGTCCGCCTGGTGGCGTCGCGCGTCTGCGCGGAGCCTGTGTCCATACCCATCCGTTCGCGCAGGAAGCCGCGATTTCCTGCGAGCACCGACGCTCGTATGATCGAGCAAGCCCAAAGGAGGTCGTGCATGGAAACGATGATCGGGATCGCAGCGCTGCTCGTCGGCCTGGGCGTGGCCTGGCTCTGCTTCGCGCTAGGCGTCTACTTCTTCACCCGCACGGGACGCGAAGGCCTGCGCATCCAGCGCTTGGAAGAAGAGCGCCGACATCCGTCACACAGCTGACCCGGCGATGAGTGCGCCGGCGACGCCTCGCCTCTCCGTCCCTCCGGAGGGAATCCGTGCGGGCGACCTCAGGCTTCGCCTGCCCCGGCTCGAGGACGTCGACGGGCTCCTGCCTGCTTTCAGCGATCCCGAGCTGCGCGACGCCGGGAACCTGCCTGCGTTCGGCCGCGACGAGCTCGTCGCCAACCTTCGAGAGCTGCCGGCACTCGCCGAGACGGATCGACTGCTTCCGCTCGCGGCGCTCTACGCGGAGACCGAAGAGGTGGTCGGCGCCGGGATGCTTCACCACCTCGACAGCGATCGGCGCATCGTCGAGATCGGCTACTTCGTCCTGCCACATGCGCGGGGTCGGGGCATCGCGACGACGATCGCGCGCACGCTCGCCGAGCATGCGTTCTCGCTCGGCGTCGAACGCGTCGCCGCCTACGTCAACGTCGGCAACACCGCCTCGGAGCGCGTGCTCGAGCGCGCCGGCTTCACGCGCGAGGGAGTCGTCCGGTCGATGCCGAAGCCCGACGGGACACGGGTCGACAAGACGCTCTTCTCACTGCTCCTCGGTGAATGAGGCGCGTCAGTACTCGTCGCGGCGACGGAACCAAATTCCCGTCTCGTTGCGGCCCAGCGGAGCGCGGTCGAGCCACTGGTACATGCTCCACAGCCCGTCCAGGCCGCGGGCGTACGCGGAGTACGTGTGGTAAACGACGCCGTCTTCGAGTGCGAACGCGCTCATACCCGGGGCCTCCCGCATGTATCCGGCGACGTCGGTTCCGCAGCTGGCGGCCTGCTCGGCGACCGGGCCCTCTGTGGCCTGGAGGACCGGCGTCACGTCCCTCGAGCGGAAGTTGTACTCGACCTCCCCGCCGCGCTGTTGCTCCTCGGTGACGGAGACGTTGAAGTCGTAGTTGAAGTCGCGGTCGAAGGACGAAGCCCACGGAAAGGTCCACCCCATCCTGCGCTTGTACGCCTGAATCGCTTCGATCGGAGCGCGGGACACGGCCATCAGCACGACGTCGTGGTTCGCAAGATGGACGTGGGAACCGTTGAAACCGTCCGCGATCGCCGAGCAGGCCGAGCAGCCGGCCTGGTACTCGGGCCCGAACATGAAGTGGTACATCACGAGCTGCGAGCGGCCTTCGAAGAGATCGACCAGCGACGCTTCGCCCTGGTCGGTGTCGAAGCGGTACTCCTTGTCGATGGGGACCCATGGCAGCTCCTGCCGCTGCCGCGCAAGCTCGTCGCCGCGCCTCGTGTGCTCCTTCTCAGAAGTGAGCAGCTCTAGCCTGGCGACGAGCCACTCGTCTCGGGTTCCGGTCCGGTGGTCGGTCATCGGCTTCCCCTCCTTCGTGGACGACCCCGAAACCGTGCCAGCTCGGGAGGGAGAGGACTGCCGTGAAGCGTCAGGCGACCGCGACGCGGCGGCGCAGGCCTCTGAGCTTGAAGGCCAGGAAGATCTCGGTGATCCCACGGGAGAGCGCGATGATCCCGACGTAGGCGACCAGCAGGATCACCTTGTGCTTGAAGGAGCCGGCGACCCAGAAGGCGAGCAGGATCTCGACGATCCCAACCATCAGCTGGAGCCACCAGAGATCGAACTGATCCTTCGTCACGAACGCGGCCGTGATGTCGAAGATCCCCTTGAAGAGCAGGAGGAGCCCGATCAGCGCAGCAAGCGTCGAGAACGCGTTGTGCGGGTGCACGAACGCCCAGACGGCGGCGATGATGAAGAGGGCACCGAGGATCCCGTGCACGATCTTCCAGCCCGAGGTCGACACGGTGATCTGGAAGAACTCGTTGAGGCCCGCGAACAGCGCGACGAAGCCGAAGAGGAACGACACGGCGTAGACGGTCGTGTAGCTCCACTGGAAGACGATCACCGCGAAGACGAGCCACGCGATTCCGGTCAGCAGGAAGAGCCACCAGCGGTCGGCGGCTTCTTCGATGACCTCTCGCTCTTCGAACAGCATCGGCCTTCCGTTCGCCAAGAGAGGCGTGATTCCTTCAGCCGCCGATCCAGACTTTCGCCTCGGCCAGCTGGCCCGGCTCGAAGACGCGGATCTCGCCCGGAATCACCCAGCTGAAAGCGGCGATCCCGTGGCGGATCCAGTCTTTGTCGGTCACGACCGCGAGCCGTTCCCAGGAGGAGCGATGCTTGAGCCCGACCGCGCCTGCGGCCTTCATGTCCTCCCACAACGCACCGGCGTCGAGCCCCTGGAAGTCGTCGGCGGCCTCGACGAGGAAGCTCACCTGCTCGCCGCGCTCGAGCTTCTCGAGCACGGGATCGAGGATTTGGAAGTACTCGTCCCGGCTGATCTTCCCCGAGAGCCTGAACCCGAGCGTGCCCGGCGGCATCCCTTCGATCGGCTCGACCACGCTGAGAACCTAGCCGACCACGCGTTCCTGCGAGCATAGGGCGAGATGCAGGAAGCACAGCTCAGGAAGACAGAGCTCGGTTCGACGGGGATGGACATCACGCGCGTTGGCTTTGGCGCGTGGGCGGTCGGTGGCGGCGGCTTCGAATGGAGCTGGGGCGCGCAGGAGGACGAGGACTCGGTCGCGGCGATCCACCGCGCGCTCGAGCTCGGCGTGAACTGGATCGACACCGCGGCCCAGTACGGCTTCGGCCACTCGGAGGAGGTCGTCGGCCGGGCGATCGCGGGTCTCGCCGAGCGTCCGTTCATCTTCACGAAGGGTGGCCAGCCCGAAGGACCCGGGGGCGCGACGCTCCATGACCTGACGCGTGACTCGCTGAGACGGGAGATCGAGGGAAGCCTCTCGCGGCTCGGCCTCGAAGCCGTCGACCTCTACCAGATCCACTGGCCGATCCCCGACGAGCAGATCGAGGAGGGCTGGGCGGCGCTGCTCGAGTTCCGCGACGAGGGCCTCACCCGTCACATCGGCGTCTCCAACTTCAGCGTCGAGCAGCTCCGCCGTGTCCAGGGGATCGCTCCCGTCGAGACGCTTCAGCCGCCGTACTCGCTGATCGCACGGGAGGTGGACGACGAGATCCTGCCCTTCGCCGAGCGCGAAGGGATCGGCGTGATCGTCTACTCGCCCATGGGCTCGGGACTGTTGACCGGGTCGATGACCCGTGAGCGGATCGGCGCGCTTCCCGACGACGACTGGCGCAGGCGGAGCCCGGAGTTCCGCGATCCACGGCTCGCCGAGCACCTGGCCCTGGTCGAGCGCCTTCGGATCGTCGCCGAGCGCCACGGCACGACGCCTGGCGCGGTTGCCGTCGCGTGGACGCTGCTCAACCCGGCCGTCGACGGCGCGATCGTCGGCTTCCGGAGGCCGGATCAGGTCGACCCGATCCTCGTCGCGGCGAACCTCGAGCTAGGCGACGAGGACGTCGCGGAGATCGAGGGGTCAGCGTGAGAGCTCGGCCGCGAGCAGCTGGGGCTGGGTGACCGGCCAGATGTGGCCGTCGCGCGCGTCGACCTCGCGGTAGCCGGCGCCGAGGCCCTCCGCCAACTCGCGGCAGTGGGCCGCCGGAGTCAGCGTGTCGGTTGCGCAGCCGACGACGGTGCATGGAACGCGATCGGCGTCGAACCGCTCGAGGTCCGGGCGGAGGTCGAGCCCGTGGACGGACCGGGCCAGCCGGAGCGCGCTCAGAGGCGCCGTCGCCACGCGACCGAGCATCCAGGCGAGGTGGCCGGCCCGGTAGCGGCCGCTCAGGACCTGACGAACGAACGTCGCCGTGCTCGCGCGCATCGTCTTCGTCAGCGGCAAGCCCGCGGGCGACACGAGAACAAGCCGTTCCACGAGCTCGGGCCGGTCGAGCGCGGCGAGGAGCGCGAGCACCGCGCCCATCGAGTGGCCGGCGAGCGCGACTGGCTTCGCCTGCCGTCCGATCTCGCTATCGAGCCATAGGTGGTAGACGAAGAACTCACCGCGCGACTGTCTGAACGAGGGCAGCTCGAGCGCCTCCCAGCCCTCCGGCAGCCCCGCGGCGTAGAGACCGGCGGTCGCCCCCCAGCCCGGCAGGAAGAGCCCCGTCAGACCGGGGCTTGACATCGCACGCTGGATTTAGTCAAATGACTTAGTCGTTTGTACAAAGAGCTGCGGCCAAGGAGGTTTCCATGTCGCACAACGGTTCCACGCTCTACCACACACCGCAGGAGGCGATGCAGGCGCCGCCTGAGGAGTACCTGTATCTCGCCTGTCTGCACGAGGGCACCGGTGTCGACGAGCCGGACTTCCTCGCGGTCGTCGACACCGAGGACGGCCGGATCGTGCACGAGCTGCCGATGCCGAACGTCGGCGACGAGCTCCACCATTTCGGCTGGAACCGCTGCTCGTCGGCCTGCCATGGCCCCGACCGCTCGCACCTGATCATCCCCGGCTTCCGCTCGTCGCGGATCCACGTAGTGAACGTCGGCGACGATCCTCGCCGGCCGACGATCGAAAAGGTGATCGAGCCGGAAGAGGTCGTCGCCGCCACGGGCTACACGCGACCGCACACCGTGCACTGCATGCCGGGCGACAACATCGTCATCTCGATGCTGGGCGACGCCGACGGAAACGGCGCCGGCGGGTTCGCGGTGCTCGACTCGAAGACGTTCGAGCTCAAAGGCCGCTGGGAGAACGGGGACGAGACACCGGGCTTCAACTACGACTTCTGGTACCAGCCCCGCCGCAACGCGCTCGTATCGACCGAGTTCGGCGAGCCGAACGCCTACGAGCCGGGATTCGACCTCGACGACGTCCCGGCCGGGCGGTACGGGAGCAAGCTCCACTTCTGGAACCTCGCCGAGCGGAAACTCGAGCAGACGGTCGAGCTCGGCGCAAACGGCCTCGTCCCACTCGAGGCGCGCTGGCTCCACGACCCCGAGGCGGACGAAGGGTTCGTCGGAGCGGCGCTGTCGAGCACGATGTGGCACTTCCACCGCGACAACGGCAGCTTCAAGGCTGACCAGGTGATCGGGGTGGAGAGCGTGCCGCTCGAGGGCTGGCCGTTCCCGGTCCCGGGGCTGATCACCGATCTGCTGCTCTCGATGGACGACCGCTTTCTCTATCTCGCCAACTGGCTGCACGGCGACGTCCGTCAGTACGACGTCTCGGATCCGACCCACCCGAAGCTCACGGGCCAGCTCTGGGTCGGCGGCGTGATCGGGAAGCCGACCGACGCCCGGCGCGACCTGAGCGGCGGGCCGAACATGCTCCAGCTTTCCTTCGACGGCCGCCGCCTCTACGTCACGAACTCGCTCTACTCGACGTGGGACAACCAGTTCTATCCGGAGCTGCGCTCCTGGCTCCTGCGGATCGACTGCGATCCGAACGGCGGGATGGAGATCGACCACGACTTCTTCGTCGATTTCCACGACCGGGCCGGTGGGCCGGCTCGCACACACGAGGTGCGCCTCCCGGGCGGCGATTGTACGACGGAGATCTTCCAGTGATACTCGGACACGTCAATGGAGTCCCCGTCGAAGAGACCATCCTGCCGCTCGCGTCAGCCGGCGTGATGACCGTGGCGATGATCGCAGTGGCAGCGGAGGTGACCGTCCGCCGCTTTCGGGCACGGCTGAGGCGAAGGTAATGGCGGCACCGACGAAGACGAGCAGCCGCTCGGCGGCCGAGGAGGCGCTCCTCGATGCCGCGGAGCGGCTGCTCGTCGACGTCGGCTACGCCGGGATCACCACGCGGAGGCTCGCCGAGGAGGCGGGCGTCAACAACGGCCTCGTCCACTACTACTTCGGCTCGAACGAGAATCTGCTCGTGCGGGCGCTGGAGCGGTTCACGGCCGGGCTGGTCGAACGCCAGCGTGAGCTCTACGCGGCCGACATGCCGTTCATCGAGAAGTGGCGGACGGCGATGCGCTACCTGGTGAGCGAGGACGTCACGTACGAGAAGATCTGGCTCGAGCTGCAGGCGCTCGGCTGGAACCATCCGGAGCTGCGCGAACAGCTCGCCCGAGTGAACGCCGAGTGGCGCGCCGTGCTCACAGAGGCATTCGCAGAGCCGCACCGTGAACTGAAGATCGAGATGCCGCTCGAAGCGCTCGTCTCGCTCGTGATGACCTTCAACATCGGGATCATCGTCGAGCGCCTCGGCGGGATCGAGACCGGGCATGCCGAGCTGCTGGAATGGATCGACCGGTGGCTGTCGAGCTGACTGCACCGCCGAGCGAGCAGACGCGGGCCCTGTACCCGGACGAGTCGGGCTACGTCGAGCGCGACGGCGTCAAGGTCTACTACGAGGTCTACGGAGCCGGGGAGCCGACGGTGCTCCTGCTGCCGACCTGGTCGCTCATCCACTCGCGGCACTGGAAGATGCAGATCCCGTACCTGGCGCGCCACTGCCGCGTGCTCACGTTCGACGGGCGGGGCAACGGCCGCTCGGACCGGCCGACCGAGCCCGAGGCCTACGACGAGCGCCAATTCGCCGCCGATGCGCTGGCCGTGATGGACGCCACTGCGACGGACAAGGCGGTAATTGTCTCGTTCTCGCTCGGCGCTCAGCGGGCCCTGATCCTCGCCGCGGAGCACCCGGAGCGCGTCGAGGCGGCCGTGTTCATAGGCCCTTCGTACGTCGGCGGCGGGGAGGCACTTTCGGCGCGGACGGAGTTCGACTGGGAGGACGAGCTCGAGACCGACGAGGGGTGGGCGAAGTACAACAAGCACTACTGGCTGCGGGACTACAAGGGCTTCGTCGAGTTCTTCTTTTCCCGCTTCTTCACGGAGCCGCACTCGACGAAACCGTTCGAGGACTGCGTCGGCTGGGCGCTCGAAACGACGGGCGAAACGCTCGTCACGGCCCAATACGGCGTGAAGCCTTCGCCGGAGGAGTCACGCGAGCTTGCCCGGCGCGTCAGCTGCCCTGTGCTCGTCATCCAAGGCGCGGAGGACGAACAAGTCTCATGGACACGCGGCGCCGCACTCGCCGAGCACACGAGCGGGCAGCTCGCCATCCTCGACGGTTCCGCGCACGGCGTGCACGTCCGTGACCCCGTCAAGGTCAATCTGCTGCTCCGCGATTTCATCGCGCCGGCAAAGCCGTCAGGCCGCTGGGTCCGCGGCAGGTCTCGACGCAAGCGCGCGCTCTATGTCTCGTCCCCCATCGGACTCGGCCACGCGCAACGCGACGCCGCGATCGCCGACGAGCTGCGCAAGCTCCATCCGGACCTGGAGATCGACTGGCTGGCACAGAATCCCGTAACGAGGGTGCTGGAGGCACGCGGCGAGCACATCCATCCCGCGAGCGCGCACCTCGCGAACGAATCCGGGCACATCGAGAGCGAGTCGGCCGAGCACGACCTGCACTGCTTCCAGGCGATCCGCCGGATGGACGAGATCCTGCTCGCCAACTTCATGGTCTTCCACGACCTCGTGCGGGACGAGGACTACGACGTCTGGATCGGCGACGAGGCATGGGAGCTCGACTACTACCTGCACGAGAACCCGGAGCAGAAGCGCGCCGCCTACGTGTGGCTGACCGACTTCGTCGGCTGGCTGCCGATGTCCGACGGCGGCGACCGCGAGGCGTTCGTGACTGCGGACTACAACGCGGAGATGATCGAGCACATCGCGCGCTTCCCTCGCTTGCGCGACCGGGCCGTCTTCGTCGGCAACCCCGAGGATGTCGTTCCGGACTCGTTCGGCCGCGACCTGCCCGTGATCCGCGACTGGACCGAGCAGAACTACGACTTCGCCGGATACGTGACCGGCTTCGATCCCCGCGACCTCGGCGACCGCGAGCCGCTCGGCTACCGCGACGACGAGCGCGTCTGCATCGTGACGGTCGGCGGCTCGGGCGTGGGCGCGCACCTGCTCCGACGCGTCATCGAGGCCTTTCCGGCGGCGAAGCAGCGGGTGCCCGACCTGCGAATGATCGTGGTCGCCGGCCCGCGCATCGACCCCGCCTCCCTCCCGCAGCACGACGGCCTCGAGGTGCGCTCGTACGTCCACGACCTCTACCGGCACCTCGCCGTCTGCGACCTTGCCGTCGTCCAGGGCGGTCTGACGACCTCGATGGAGCTGACGGCCAACCGGCGCCCGTTCCTCTACTTCCCGCTACGCCACCACTTCGAGCAGAACTTCCACGTGCGCCACCGGCTGAGCCGCTACGGCGCCGGACGCTGCATGGATTTCGAGACCGACGGCCCGGACGAGATCGCGGCCGCGATCGCCGAGGAGATCGGACGGGAGGTCGACTACCGCCCCGTCGAGACGGACGGGGCAGCGCGTGCGGCCGGTCTGATCGCAGAGCTCCTCTGACGCAACCGATTAGTTCGCGGCGCGCCCGTGGTCTTAGGGTGCAGCCATTCGAAGAGAGGAGCCACGATGGGCAAGTTGGTCGTCACAGAGTTCGTTTCGGTCGACGGGGTGTTCGAGGATCCGGGCGGCTCGGAGAGCTTCGAGCACGGAGGCTGGACCTTCGAGTACGACCGCGGCGACGACGGGAACAAGTTCAAGCTCGACGAGCTGATGGGAGCCGAGGTCACGCTGCTCGGCCGAGTCACGTACGAGGGCTTCGCGGAGGCCTGGCCGTCCCGCCAAGGGGAGTTCGCGGACAAGCTCAACGCCGACCCGAAGTACGTCGTCTCTAACACGCTCGAGAATCCGGAGTGGCAGAACACGACGGTCATCTCCGGGGACATCGTGAGCGGCTTGAAGAAGCTCAAGGACGACACCGAGGGCTCGATCCTCGTCCACGGCAGCGGCACGCTCGTCCGCACGCTGCTCGAGAACGACCTCGTGGACGAGCTCCGGCTGATGGTCTTCCCGACGATCCTCGGCCGCGGCAAGCGCGCCTTCCCCGACGGGATCGACAGGCTCAAGTTCAAGCTCACCGAGTCGAGGACGGTCGGCCCGGACGGCGTCCAGGTCCAGGTCTACGAGCGCGCGGGCTGAATCGGCGTATCCTCGGCCGAAACGCGGAGGGGCGATGTACGAGATCTTCACCTACGGCAGGTTCGACGTCGAGCCCGAGAACGAGGAAGCTTTCGTCGGGGCATGGACGGAGTTCGCCTCCTGGGCGAGCAAGCGGGCGGGCGCCGGTTCCATACGCCTCTTCCGCGATGTCCGCAACCCCGGGCGGTTCGTCAGCGTCGGCCAGTGGGACGACGCCGATGCCGTCCGCGGCTTCAAGAGCGCGCCGGAGTTCAAGGAGCGGCTCGGCCGCCTGGTCGTGCTGGCCGCTCACTTCGAGCCGACAGAGCACGTGACGCTGGCGAAGGTGACAGACGGATCCGCGGAAACACACTCGCCGCCGGACGACCTCGAAGCGATTCACGCCCCGACCTAGCCCGTTTTGCAGGCCGACTAGACGGGAAACCCGAGAGGGACACGTCTAGAAGGAGGGGTCATGGACAAAGACAAGGTCACGGGCAAGTTGAAGGAGACCGAAGGCAAGATGACGGGCGACAAGGACCGCGAGTCCCAGGGCAAGAACCAGAAGGATTGGGGCAAGGTCAAGGACAAGGCCCGCGACGCCAAGGAGAAGGTCAGCTAGCCGGCGAGCTCGGCCTCGGATTCTCTGAGGTACTGGCGCACGAACGCGATCGCCATGCTGCCTTCGCCGACTGCGGCGGCCACACGCTTGACGGGGCCGAAGCGAACGTCGCCGGCGGCGAAGATGCCGGGGATGCTCGTCTCGAGCAGATAGGGGTCGCGTTCGAGCGCCCAGCCGCCCGCTGCGCTCACGTCGGCGCCGGTGAGCACGTAGCCGTCGTCGTCGAGCGCGATCTCGGGCGGGAGCCACCCGGTCTCGGCATCGGCGCCGATGAAGATGAACAGACCGCCCGTTTGGAGGCGCGTCGTCTTGCCCGTCTCCGAGTTGCGGATGTCGATCGCCTCGATCGACTCATCGCCGTGCGCAGCCGACCACCTCGGAATGGAACAGCGCCCCGATGTTGGGCCGGGTCGCGATCTGGTCGACGAGGTAGCGCGCCATGCCCTTCTCGAGCGACTCGCCGCGGTAGACGATGGTCACGCTCCGCGCATGCGTCGAGAAGAACATCGCCGCCTGCCCGGCAGAGTTGCCGGCGCCGATGATGTGGACGTCGAGCCCATGGGTGTTGGGCGCTTCGCTCCGCGCCGAGCCGTAGGAGACGCCCTTCCCGGCGAGGCGGTCGAACCCGTCGACGGACAGCTGCCGCCACGAGACGCCGCACGCCAGCACGATTGCGCGCGCCTGCAGGACGTCGCCGCCGTCGAGGTACACCCGCCGGCTCTCGGTGTCGATGCGCTCGATCGCGCGCGTGACGAGGATCTCCGCGCCGAGCCTCCGCGCCTGCTGGAGCGCACGGCTCGCCAGCTCCTCGCCCGAGACGCCGGCGGGGAAGCCGAGGTAGTTCTCGATCCGCGACGACGTCCCGGCCTGCCCACCCGGCGCCTCGCGCTCGATCACGATCGTCCGCAGCCGCTCGGAGGCGCTGTGCACGGCAGCAGCGAGCCCGGCGGGGCCCGCGCCGACGATCACCGTCTCGTAGTCCGCTGCGTCGGGCTCCGTGTCGAGCTCGAGCAGTTCCGCGACCCGACGCAGCTGCGGCCGCACGACGGTCTTACCGTCGACGACGCGGATTGCCGGGCGATCGTCGGCCGGCGGCAGCGGGCCGCCCCACTCCTGGACCGCGTCCTCGGCATCGGGCTGGAGCCAGGTGAACGTGATCTGGTTGCGGTCGAGGAAGCGCCGCAGATCCGAGCACGGCGCGTCCCAGCGATCGCCGACGACGATCGCCCGCGGCGGCGGATGCTCCGCGGCGATGCCGGACAGCCCGCCAGGGCCGCTCATCCGATTGCCGGCTAGCGCTCCCACGGCCTTGACGAGCATGGGCTCCTCGGCGGCGATCGAGTGATAGTCGTGCGGCTCGATCCGCATCACCCGCGAGGGCTCGGATGCCCGAAACCCGACGGGGAAGACCGTGCCGAGTGTGATCGGCACTTCGCCGATCAGCTCCCCCGGATGGCGCTCACCGACGAGTTGCGGGATTCCGTCGACGAGCTTCACGACCTCGATGTGGCCTTCGAGCAGGGCGAGGAGCGCCCGACCGTCGCCCTCGTTGGCTGCGTACTCGCCCGGGGCGAGGCTGATATCCGCGGAGGTGCGCGCGAGCCGCTCCCGGCTCCCGGGGCTCAGCGCGGCGAAGTAAGGGACCCGCTCGATCTCCTCGGCCGTGACCATGAGCGAACGAACGCTACTGCGTGCGTCCGCGACCCTGCGGCGTACAGGTCAGGCGTGTGGTCGCAATCCGTCCATGATCAGCGCGAGGACCTTGCGCGCCCGATCTTCCCATCCCGGTTCGTCGGGGATGAGCCAGATTGCCCCGGTGGCATGTACGACGCTCTCCGCGTCGACATCGTCTCGGATGGTGCCGGCCGCCTTGCCGCCTTCGAGCAACGCCGTGATCGCCTCGATGATCTGCCGGCGCATCTCGTCGTAGAAGTCGGAATCGGAAGCCGCGATCGACCTCAAAGCCGCCCCCATGCCGCGCTTGGTCACGGCGTAGTGGACGAAGCGGTCCATCCACTCCCCGAGGGCCGTGCCAGGTCGGTCGCGAAGCAGGTCGTCGATGTCGCAGAGCTGCTCGACCTCCGCGCGATAGGCGGCCTCGATGAGCGCGTCGCGCGTCGGGAAGTGCCGGTACACGGTTCCCACACCGACGCCCGCCTCCCGGGCGACGTCCTTCAGTGAGACGCCGGCACCCTGGGTCGCGAAGAGCTCGAGCGCCGTCGAAAGCAGCAGTTCCCGGTTCCGGCGCGCGTCCGCGCGGGTCGCCTTGTCCTCTCTGGCTGCGGTCATCGGGTGAAACGGACTCCTGTTCCGGTTCGTGGTAGTCTCTAAACGGACTCGCTGTCCGTTTCTCTACAGCCTACTCGGAAGGAGCGCCATGAGTGTCGACACCCTCATCACTACACCATTCGGCTTCGACTCGACCGCCGCGGAGGTCGTCGCCGGGATCGACCTGACCGGCAAGCGGGCGATCGTGACCGGCGGCTCCTCCGGGATCGGCCTCGAGACGGCTCGGGCGCTCGCGGCAGCCGGGGCCGAGGTCACGCTCGCTGTTAGGGACAGCGCTGCGGTGCCCGCGGCCGCCGAAGACATCGCCACCTCAACCGGCCACCGCGTCGACGTCGCCGAGCTCGAGCTCGCGGATCTCCGTTCGGTCGACGCGTTCGTCGCCGATTGGGACGGGCCGCTCGACATCCTCGTCAACAACGCGGGCGTGATGGCTCTTCCCGGCCTGTCGCTCTCGCTCCAGGGCTGGGAGCTCCAGTTCGCGACGAACCATCTCGGGCACTTCGCCCTCGCTTTCGGGCTGCACGACTCCCTCGCCGCCGCATATGACGGGGCGCGAATCGTCTCATGAGCTCGCGCGGTCACCTGCAGTCACCGGTGGTCTTCGACGACATCAACTTCGATTTCCGCCCGTACGACCCGATGCTCGCCTACGGACAGTCGAAGACGGCCAACGTTCTCTTCGCGGTCGAAGCAACCAACCGTTGGGAGAGTGACGGCATCACGGCGAACGCAGTTCACCCAGGCGCAGTCGCGACCACCAATCTCTCCCGCCACCTCGACCCTGACGTTCTGGACGCAATCAAGGCAGCTGGGACGTACCGCTACAAGACCGCCGAGCAAGGGGCGGCGACGAGCGTCTTCGCCGCGACCTCGCCCCTGCTCGATGGCATCGGCGGGCGCTATTTCGTGGACTGCAACGAGACGCAGGTCGTCGATCACGCCTTCACAGACGGGTCCGGGAGCGGTGTTGCAGCCTATGCTCTCGATCCCGCGAACGCCGAGCGCCTATGGGACCTTTCAGTCGAAGCGCTGTTGTGACTACGCGTCGCGCACGACGCCGAACCTCGCGCAGACGAAGTCACCGTTCCGGCCGACCTCCTCGAGGCTGAGCTCGATCCGCCGCGGCAGCAGAGGGGCGCCCGCGCCGAGCGTGACCGGGGCGATCGTCACGATCACGTCGTCCAGGAGGCCCGCGTCCGCGAACTGGCCGACGAGGTCACCTCCGCCCGCGATCCAGATGTTCTTCCCGTCTGCCGCACGCATCATCTCCTCGTGCACCGGCGCCACGTCGCCGCTGACGAACTCGATCCGCGCATTCGGAACGACGGGCAGCTCCCGGTGCGTGAACACCCAGGATGGGAGGTCGTAGGGCCACTTCCAGTCCGCCGGGTCCTCGCCCGAGAACTCGTGGTCGAAGATCCACTCGTACGTCGTCGAGCCCATCGCGAGTGCCCCGACCTCGGCGATGAAGTCCTCGTAGCACATCGGCCCGTGCTCGTCGCGCTTGATTTTGAACAGCCACTCCAGCGAGTTGTCCGGATCGGCGATGAAGCCGTCGAGCGTCGCCGCGGTGTAGTACTGCGTGCGGCTCAAGCCGGCTCGGGCTCGTCCTCATCGCCGCCGAGCATCTGGCCCGCGCTGCTCTTTCATCTCGCCCGCCTTCACCTTCGCGTCGACGTAGGACTCCTTGACGAGCTTCGAGCCTCCGCTCCAGCCGAAGACGATGCAGACGAGCATGACCGCGAACCCGACGTTGAACGCCGTCGTGATCAGCTGCTGGGAGATCGAGTACGCGGTGGCAGTCGTCGAGTCCGTGTAGCTGTCGAGCGCAAAGGAGTTGAACGCCTGGTTGATCCCGACGCCGCCGGGCGTGAGCGAGAGGATGTTCGCGAGCTGGTTCGAGCCGAGGACGCTCATCACCGATCCGAATGTGACCGGGATCGAGTACGCGGCGAGGAAGATGATGATTACCATCACCTTCGCAACGTATCCGCCCATCTGCGGCAACAGGACGAGCTTCACGTACGCGCCGAGGTCGCCGAGGATCGCCGCGCCCTGCTTCGCCTTCGCCCACATCTTCTTCACCCAGTTCCAGAAGATCCGCAGCAGGATCACGATCAGGAAGATGGCACCGAGGACGATCCCGATCGCCAGCACGACGTGGCTCGTGATCGCATCCTTTTCGCTCCCGAACTGGTAATCGAACGAGCCGGCGACTGCCAGGAACAGGTAGACGTAGATCAGGGTCCCGATGATCAGGTAGAAGATCTTCTGGACGACGTACCCGGCGAGGATTCCCGGGAAGTCGGCGCCCTGAACGATCGCGACGTACATGAGCAGCGTCACGAACGTGCCGATGTTCGCGGGCAGGAAGTTGTTCAGCGCCACACCCGTCGCGTAGGCGGCGAGCACGGGCATGTACGTCACGCCGCCCGGATACGCGTAGCGGAGGATCCCGTACCAGCCGAGCGCGGTCAGCACCGTCTGGAGGCACTGGAAGATGCAGCCGAGGACGATGTAGACGAACGAGATGTCCTTCATCGAGTCCCACAGGTCGGTCAGCCAGCCCCAGACGTTGACGCCCAGCAGGTGGAGGACCACGAGCAGAAGGACGAGCCCGACGATCCAGGACACGATCCGGACGACGCGCCGGCGCTTCGAGACCGGCTCGGGCGCGACGGGCCCCGCTGCGACGGTCGCTTCGGACATCATGGGTGAGCGTACAACGCGGCTCCGCTGGACTCCACAGCATCAATCGCGGCCGATTCCGGAAGCAGCAGAATCGCGCCCACGAGGAAGCACAGACCGCCCAGCGCCGTGAACCAGTTCGAGGCCGCGAGCGCAAGGACGCCGCCTGAGTCGGGAACCCAGAACGACGCGATCGCCGAGATCCCGAACGCGATGCAGCCGACGAGGTTGACGGCGGCGATCTTCCACTCGAGCGTGCGCTCCCGCGGCCAGAGCGAATGGCCGGACACCTCGATGTAGGCCAGGTAGCCGGAGACGAGGAAGCAGATCGAGCCGAGCGCGTCGGGCTTCCAGACGAGCCGGTCGTACGCACCGGCATCTAGACCATCCTGCAGCGCGTGGAAGGTCGTGAAGTTGAAGAAGACGGTTCCGACGAGTTGGACGCCACTGCTCCACCAGTCGATGCGGCGCGGCTCGAACGTGACCAGGCGCAGCGTCCGTCGGCGGAGCGCAGGGCCCGGGTCGGCGTTGATCGTCTCCAGCCACTGGAGCGCCGCAGCCGAGGTGAAGAAGATCGAGCCGACGAAGAAGACCATCCCGTCGACGCCCGATCCGACGAGCTGCTCGAAGCCGGGAAATGGGCCGACGAAGAAGCACGTCGAGCCGATCGCGAACAGGACGCCGATCCACCACGACGCGCGCCGAGGCGCCCACCAGACGCCGCTCCGCCCAGGCCGGGAGAGCTTCGACGCGTGTTTGCGGTGGACACGCGACGACCACGACACCGGCGTGCCGTCCGGCCGTCGCCAGATGACGTGGGTCGCGAACGGGCCGACGGTCCGGCGGCTCGTCTCCCGCCAGCCGGGCGGGGTCAGCGGATACGAGCTGTCAGTGGGCGAACGCAGTTCCCGTGGACGCGTCGTGAACGGGCGCGGGCTGGCTCTGCAGGCGCGGAAGCTGGCGCTGCAGGTCCTCGAGAAGCAGGTCGGCCAGATCGTGCGTGAACCCGCGGCGGACGACGACGCGCAACGCCGCGAGATCGGTCCGGTTCTCGGGGAACGTGTAGGCCGGGAGCTGCCAGCCGCGCTCCCGCATTGCGTTCGAGACGTCGAAGACCGTGTAGTTGTCGATGTCGTCTTTCAGCTTGAACGCGAACACGGGCAGCTCGTCGCCGCGGGTCAGGAGCTCGAACGGCCCGAGCTCGGCGATCCGGCCCGAGAGCCGCGTCGCCACCTCGCGCGCGTACCCCTGAACCCGCCGGTAGCCATCGAAGCCCAGTCGCAGGAAGTTGTAGTACTGGGCGACGACCTGGGAGCCCGGCCGCGAGAAGTTGAGCGCGAAGGTCGGCATGTTGTTCCCGAGGTAGTTGACCCAGAAGATTAGGTCCTCGGGCAGCGCGTCCGTGTCGCGCCAGATGATCCAACCGACCCCGGGGTAGACGAGGCCGTACTTGTGGCCCGACGTGTTGATCGAGGCTACGCGCGGCAGCCGGAAGTCCCAGACGAGGTCGGGATCGATGAACGGCGCGATCATCGCCCCGGATGCGCCGTCCACGTGCACCGGGATGTCGAGGCCCGTCTCCTCCTGGAAGGCGTCGAGCCGCTCGCACAGCTCGGCGATCGGCTCGTACGAGCCGTCGAACGTCGAGCCGAGGATGCCGACGACGCGCGATCGTGTTCTCGTCGCAGAGCTTCACGGCCTCCTCGGGCGAGAGGTTGAAGCGGTCGCCCTCCATCGGCACGAGCCGCATCTCGGTGTCCCAGTAGTTCGCGAGCTTCTCCCAGCAGATCTGGACGTTGATCCCCATCACGAGGTTCGGCTTGTCCGCCGGCTTGCCCTCGGCCTCGCGACGTTTCTGCCATCTTGCGCTTGAGCGCGAGCCCGCCGAGCATCGCCGCCTCGCTCGACCCGGTCGTCGAGCAGCCGGTCGCCTGGCTTGCGTCGGGCGCGTTCCAGAGGTTGCTGAGGATCGCGACGCAGCGCGACTCGAGCTCGGCCGTCTGCGGGTACTCGTCCTTGTCGATCATGTTCTTGTCGAAGCACTCGGCCATGAGCTTCTCGGCCTGAGGCTCCATCCACGTCGACACGAACGTGGCCACGTTGAGCCTCGCGTTCCCGTCGAGCATCAGTTCGTCGTGGATGATCTGGTACGCGACTTCGGCCGGCATCTCGCCCGCCGGCAGCTCGTTCCGCGGAATCGGCCCTTGCGCGGTCGTGAACAAGCGGGTCGACCGCGAGCTCGCTCGTACCGCTACGGGCTGGGAGGGGTGCTTGAGGGTCACGGGTCTCCTTCCGTGAGGTCGGTGGCGACGCTACCAGCCGATGAACGCGGGACGGGCTGCTGTAATCCGCGCAGCCGATTCGCGACTCAAGGAGGGCAACCATGTGGTGGGGCGTCGGCATCCTCGGCTTCATCCTCTACATCACGATCCTGTTCACCCTGGGCCTGATGACCCTCAGGAAGGGACACGGATGGCTGTTCGTGTTCGGGATCTTCTTCCCGATCCTGTGGCTGATCGGCGCGGTGATGCGGCCCGCGGAGCCGAACGCGAACGCCGTCTAGGCGCTTGACTGAGAGCTCGGCCAATCAGCGCAGCGTGTGCATTTTCGCTGTGTCGACGCCGAGCCAGCGGCGGCGCAGTGTCCGCAGGGTCCCGTCCTTGATCACTGCCCGGAGCGCGCTGTCGACAGCCGGTCGGAGCGAACTGCCCTTCTCCAGGGCGATCGCGTACTTCTCGTGCGTGGCGATCCGTCCGACCAGCGGGCCGTAGCGGTCCGGCGCCTGACGGCGCAGGACCGCGAGTGCCGGGGCGTCGGCCACGATCGCGTCGCACCGTCCGGTGAAGAGCGCGTACGAGAGGTTCGAGGGGTCGCTGAGCAGCTGCGCCTTTCGTCGCGGCTTGAGCGTCTTGACGACCAGTTGGCTTCCGGTCGTCGCCCGCTCGGCGCACAGCCGCAGCGCTCGTAAGGCGGCGATCGATGTTGGATTGGGCGTGAGACCGCGTCGCACGAGAACGCCCTGGTCGGCCGAGAGGTACGGGATGGAGAAGTCGACGCGCTCCGCCCGAGGCGCCGTGATCGAGATTTCGGCGAGCGCGATGTCCCAGTCCTTGCGGCCCGGGTTGAGAAGCGTCGAGAAGAGGCGCTCGTTCACGAAGCGCACCCGCGGGATGCCGAGGCGCCTGGCGAGAATGCGCGCGAGGTCGATCTCGAGACCCTTTGCCAGCACGACCTGGCGGCCCCGAACGGCTCCGACCTGGAAGCCCGCAGCGGGCATCGCCAGACCGACCGTGAGCACCCCGGGCGTTTTCGTTGGCGGAGGCGCCGCGCCCGCCGTGGTGGCAAGCACGCTCGCGACGGCGACTGCCGCGAGGACCGCTCTCATCTCGAACGTCCGATGACCGTGACAGCCGACCCAATCGGGGTCTGCTGGTAGAGCCACTGCGCGTCCCAGCGCGGCACGCGCACGCAGCCGTGCGAGGCCGGGGTCGGCGGGACGTCGGGGTACTCGTGGAAGGCGACGCCACCGACGAAGTAGGTCGCCCAGGGGAGCCAGACCTTGTACGGCACCGACCAGGAGCGCTGCTCCTTCCGCGTCACCCGATACGAGCCCGTGGGCGTCTCGAAGCCCGGCTTGCCCGTCGTCACGTCGAGGATGCGGCTTACCTGGCTGCCCTCGACGACGAGCGCGAGCTGGCGGTCGAGCAGCACTTCGACGCGCCGACCGGTCCCGGCGCCGATCGGGGTCGGCCGGGAAGACGCGGCGAGCGCGGCGCGTGTGGCCGGGCCGGGAGCTCCGTCGCGGGCGAGCCCCGCCCACTTCTGGAACGCGACGACGGCCGATGTCGTCCGCGGCCCCGCTCGGCCGTCGACGTCGGCCGCGGTGAGGAAGCCGCGGTCGGCGAGAGCCTGCTGGAGCAACCGTGTCGCCTCCGACGGCGCGCCCTGCTTGTCAGGCGCCGGTTGCCCGGGTGCCGGAACGTCGGGAGCAGTGACGTCCTTGGCCGTCAACGGGTACCGAGTGACGAAGCCCGGGAAGAGCCCGAGTGGCGTCCCGCCCTTCACCTGAATGCGTACGAACCGTACGTTGCGAAAGCGCGTGGCAGTGAGGACGATCTGCGTGATGCGGGCGCTCAGGCTGTCGGCCCGTGTGCCAACCGCGATCTTGTCGCTGAAGTCGACCGTCGCGACCCGGTTCTTGACCGAAACCCCGCGAAGGATCGTTCCAGCCGGAATCTGCGTCGTGACTTCTTCCTTCCGCTCGGCGGGCGTCGGTCCGGCGAGAAGCGCTTTGAGCGCGCCGTTGAGGGTCGAGCCGGGCCGGTCCAGGTAGACGACCTGCTCGCCCTGGAGCAGCGCGACCTTGACCGTCGGTGCTCGTGGAGCCGCTGCCGCGCTACTCGTCACGACAATCGCAACGACCGCGACCGCCAGTGCGGCCCGTAGGTGTGGCCTCATGGGAGGCGGCAGACGATCTTGCCGCTGTAGTTCTGCCCGTCCGGAGTGGGGTCGACCTTCGTCACGATGCAGGTGCCGTAGCGGGTCTCGATCGAGTCGCCTTCGGCGGGCGCGCGCGGGAGCTCCACGTCCTGGAGGTCTTCCCAGCTGGGGCCCTGGATCGTGACGGCGAAACGCAGCACGCGCCAATCATCGCAGCGCGGGCGCCTCAGGTCATGTCCGAGGATCAGCGAGCGGGCTCGAGCGTGCGCAGGACGACGGCGAGGTCGTCGCGAACGCGTTCGAGCGCCGTCATCTCGATGCCCTCGGCCGGCCTTTCCTCGAGAAGGCTGAGCGCGTCCTCGATCGAGCGTAGGGCGTGCCTCACGCGGAAGCGGCGGATCTCGGCGGGATTCGAGCGGTGCCCGTTCATGGCACAACTCTGTCAGCTACGGGACGCGCGTCTTGACCTGGCTGGGTCAACTTTCGAGCCGCCAGTGGGATGTCGGCGCGCACCAGCGTCCCCCGGCTCATGTCACTCGCGACGCGCAGCTTGCCGCCCACGGCCTCGACCCGGTCTCGCAGTCCCTGGAGGCCCGAGCCGAGCCGCTCGTCCGCGCCGCCGACGCCGTCGTCGCCGACCTCGATCCGCAGAAGGTAGCCCCCCGACTCGATGACGCGGATCGTGATCGTCTCCGCATGGGCGTGACGCTGCGCGTTCGTCAGCGCCTCTGCGACGACGTAGTAGGCGGTCGCCTCCGCGATCGAATCGAGGCGGCCGGCGGGCACCTCGAGCAGGCGAATAGGGACAGGTGAGCCGTCGGTCAGGCTCCGAATGGCCTCCGCGAGACCGAGGTCGGTCAGGATCGTCGGGTGGATCCCGTGCGCCAGATCCCGGAGCTCGTCGATGGCGATCAGGAGGTGCGTCTCCGCATCCTCGAAGAACCCGGGCGCGAGGTCGGGATTGCGTCGTGATTCCTCTCTGGCCGTCGCGAGCTGGCCGGCCAGCATCGTCAGAGTCAGCTGGGCCCCGTCGTGGAGGTTGTTCTCGAGCCGCCGGCGCTCACTGTCGGCGACGCCCACGAGCCGCGCGCGCGACTCGAGCAGCCCCTTTGCGATCGACTCGCGCTCCGCGACGACCGCGGCGAGGAACATCGTGGACAGCGCCGCGACCGAGATGTACAGCTGTGTGCTGAGCGTGCTACGCGGGATCGACTCGACGACGAAGGGTCCAGCATGGTGCGCCGTCCTCCAGAGCGTGAACCCGACGGCCACGGCGACGGCCAGCGTCCCGCCGCGCGGCCCGAAGCGCAGCGCGGCCCAGATCAGCGCAGGAAAGACGATGTAAACGAGCGGCCGGTCGGTTCGCAGCGCCACGTCCGTTAGCACGATCACCGCGCTCAGCATCAGCGCCCCCTCGGCGATCCGGGCACGCGTCCAGGAGACGTCGAGCGGCCTCCACCACGCGAGCGCGAGCGGGACGACGACGAGGGCGCCCGCCGTGTCCCCGAGCCACCAGGTGTGCCAGACGTGGGGCAGCTCCGACGTCGTCAGCACGCCGCCCAGCCGCAACGACAGCGGCCCGACGGTCGCACTCACAGCCGTGCCGCGAAGATCGCGACGAGTAGCCCGCAGACTCCGGCCACGCTCTCGAGCGGACGCCCGCTTCGTACGAGCCTGCGGATCAAGTACGCGGCCGACCACCACCTCGAGCGTATTGCCGATCGTCTGTCCAATCGCGGAGCCGACCGGGAGTGTCTCGTACTGGTTGGCGAGCAAGTCCCCCAAGACCACGCCCGGCCACAACTTCAGGCCACCCAGGTAGAGGAACGCGATCCCGACGCCGACCGGCAGCCAGACGATCGCGGCCACCGCCCCGGTGAACTTCAGCTCGTAGCCGATCTGCGCCGCGCCGTAGTAGGCGCCTGCGAGTGCGCCGACGAGCAGGACGTACCGCACGCGTGCGTCGTGTGCGAGCCGGCGAGCGAGGGGCTGCGCCGAGGGGATCTCTGGAGCGGTGACGAGCTCCGTCATCTCCCGAAACCTTGCCAGATGCGGGGCTCAGGTCAGCCCAGGGCGGGTGCGATTCCCCAGCTGCCTGAGTGCGATTCGCCGGGCTCGAGGCGAATCAGGCCGTCGCCGCTTCGGAACGCGTTCGGCGCGCAGGTCATCGGCTCGACGGCGACGCTGCGCCTCGCGACGTCCGGTAGTGCATCGCCGGTGAAGACCATCACGTACGGGAAGCTCTCGTCGACCCACAGCGTCGCGCGCCCGCCGAGGTCGACACTTGCGCGGCCACCGCTGTCGCGTACGAGATCGATGAAGCAGTGGTCGAGCTGGATCGATCCGATCGGCTTCGAGGCGCGGAAGTCGAGCTCCGTCCCGTCGACCGACTGCCTGCCGATCGGGATCGAGCGCTCGTCGGAGATCAACGCGATCGAAGCCGGGACCCGGAGCTCCAGATCGTCAACGAGGCCGCCGCCCGCATCGAGGTACGGGTGCGCGCCGAACCCGTACGGGCAAGCCTCTTCCCCGGCGTTTGTCGCGTGCACCTGGACGGTGAGACCGTCGTCGGCGAGCGAGTACTCGACCCGGAGATCGAGTGTGAACGGGTAGCCGGGAGTCGGGTGCAGCCGATGCTCGAGCACGGCGCGGTCGGCCTCACGCTCAGCGACAGACCAGTTCAACCAGCGCACGAGCCCGTGGATCGCGTTCCGGCGCTCGGGCTCGTCGAGCGCGAGCTGGTAGCTCTCGCCGTCGAACTCGTAGCGGCCGTCCTCGATCCGGTTCGGCCACGGGGCGAGGATCTGCCCGCGGCCGGAGCCGCACATCGAGACGACGCTGTACCCGTCGAGCACGGCCCGCTCGCCGACCGAGTACCTGCGCAGCCCACCGCCCACTCCGACCACGACCACGCGCTGGTCGCGGAGCGTGAGCTCGACCTGCTCGCCCGAAGGGCTGATCGGTTCCTGCATCCCGACGGGAGGTTCGACGGCGCGGCCCCTGTCGGCTTCATCCCCATGGGACGATGTGACTGCGGGAGCCGCTTTCTAGCGTTCGCCTCGCATGAGCCCGCTCGCGTCGACTGCCGTCGATCTCGCCCGGATCCAGTTCGCGACCACCTCGCTCTACCACTTTCTGTTCGTGCCGCTGACGCTGGGGCTCGGGCCGCTCGTCGCGATCATGCAGACGCTCTGGCACCGGTCGGGTGACGAGGCGTGGCTCCGGCTGACTCGCTTCTTCGGGACGCTGCTCCTCATCAACTTCGCGATCGGAGTCGCGACCGGGCTCGTCCAGGAGTTCGAGTTCGGGATGAACTGGTCGGAGTATTCGAAGTTCGTCGGCAACGTCTTCGGAGCGCCGCTCGCGATCGAAGGGCTCGCTGCGTTCATGCTCGAGTCGACCTTCCTCGGGCTCTGGATCTTCGGCTGGAACAAGCTCTCGCCCCGCGTCCATCTGGCGACGATCTGGATCGCGGTGCTCGGCAGCTGGCTCTCGGGGTACTTCATCCTCGTCGCCAACTCGTGGATGCAGCACCCGGTCGGCTACAAGATCGTGGACGGGGAGGCGCACCTGACGAGTGTCTGGGCGCTCCTCTCGAACAACTTCGCGCTGCGGGCGTACCTGCACACGATGCTGGCGGGGCTGATCTTCGGATCGATCGTGATGCTGGGCATCTGCTGCTGGCACTTCCTACGCGGCCGCGACGTCGAGCTCTTTCGCCGCGCTGCGAAGCTGGCCTTGATCGTCGCGGTCCCGGTCACGCTGCTCCAGCTGGTCGTCGGCAACCGCTTCGGCGAGGCGGTGACGAGCGCGCAGAGCATGAAGATCGCCGCCTCCGAGGCGCAATGGGACACCTGCCAGCCGTGTGGGTTCTCGGCCTTCCAGATCGGCGGCTTCACCGTGGACGACCAGACCCCGAGTTTCTCGATCACGATCCCGAGACTCCTCTCGTACATGGCCACCGGCTCGTTCAACGGCCAGGTTCAGGGCCTCAACGAGCTCCAGTCCCAGGAGGAGAGCACGTACGGGCCGCGGCAACTACATGCCGAACGTCCGGGTCATCTACTGGTCGATGCGGGTCATGGCCTACATGGGCGTGCTGATGTTCATGGTCGCCGCGGTCGGGGCGTGGCTGTACCGCAAGCGCAAGCTCGAGACGGCGCGTTGGTTCCAGTGGACGGCGATCGTCGCGATCGCCTTCCCGTACATCGCCGCATCGGCCGGCTGGATCCTCACCGAGATGGGGCGCCAGCCGTGGATCGTCCAGGGACTGCTGAAGACGGACGAGGCGAACTCGCCGAGCGTTGGCACCGCCTGGATAGCGGTCAGCCTCGGAGTCTTCATCGGCCTCTACCTCCTCCTCGGGATCGTCGACTTCGTGCTCATGCGGCGCTACGCGCGGCTGGACCCGGGGCCGACGCGCGAGGAGGCGCCCGAGCCGGCGGTGACGTACTGATGGATCTTGCAGATCCTCTGGTTCGTCCTGATCGTTGTCTTCTGGAGTGGCTACTTCCTGCTCGAGGGCTTCGACTTCGGCGTCGGCATGCTGCTCCCGTTCGTCCCTCGGAACGAGGCAGAGCGGGGCGAGATGTTCGAATCGATCGGACCTGTCTGGGACGGGAACGAGGTCTGGCTCGTCGTCGCCGGCGCCGCGACGTTCGCGGCGTTCCCGACCTGGTACGCAACGATGTTCTCAGGCTTCTACCTCGCGCTGCTGCTGCTCCTGTTTTTCCTGATCATCCGCGTGGTCTCGTTCGAGTGGCGCAGCAAGAGCGAAAGCCCCCGCTGGCGCGCCGTGTGGCTGTGGGCGAACGCGCTCGGGAGCACCGGGATCGCGCTCGTCTGGGGCATCGGGCTCGCGAACCTGATCCACGGCGTGCCGATCGACTCGAACGGTGACTACGACGGCAACCTGGTCGACCTGTTCACGCCGTACACGATCTTCGCGGGGATCGCGTTCGTGCTCCTCTTCGCGTTCCACGGCGCGAACTACCTGGAGCTGCGCATGACGCGCGGCCTGCTCGCGCGCGTTGGTGTCGCCGCCAAGAGGCTCGCGCTGCCCGCGGTGGTCGTGGGCGCGGCGTTTCTGATCTGGACGATCGTGGTTGCGGTCGACCGCAACGACAAGGACGTCTTTCCGGTCGTCGTCCCGGCCGTGCTGGGGATCGCGGCACTCGCGCTGGCGGCGGTCTTCGTCTTCGCGGGCCGGAGCGGACTCGCGTTCACGATGACCGCGCTCGGGACAGTCGCGGCCGTGGCGACGCTCTTCACGGGGCTGTACCCGCGCGTCATGGTCGCGAGCAACGACTTCTCGAACAGCCTCACGGTCGACAACGCCTCCTCGGCGCACTACACGCTGGCCGTCATGAGCGTCGTCGCGCTGATCGTGTTGCCGATCATCCTCGTCTACCAGAGCTGGTCGTACTACGTCTTTCGCGCGCGGGTCACCGGCGAGGACGTCGAGCTGCCCGAAGCGCTCACGCCTCCGACGGGCGGCTCGCCGGCAGGCCGATCGTGAGCATCCTCGACCAGCGCCTCGTGCGCCGAGCGGCCCCGGTGCGCCACCTGCTCGTGCTGGACGCGTTCCTCGGCGCCGCCTCTGCTGCGCTCGTCCTCGTCCAGGCTGTGCTGATCGCGCGGATCGTGGCGCAGGCGTTTTCAGGCGCGCCACTGGGCGATGTCGCTTTCGACCTAGTCCTGCTCGCACTCGCCTTCGCAGGACGGGGCGTCCTGACGTGGGGCTTCGAGGTCGCCGGCCGCCGCGCAGCCTCGACGGTCCTCTCCGAGCTTCGTCTCGAGCTCGTGGAGCGCAGGCTCCGGAAACAGCCGCTCGCCGCTCGACGGCGCCGAGGCGGGCGAGATCGCGGCGACCGCGGTACAGGGCGTCGAGGGGCTCGAGGCCTACTTCGCCCGCTACCTGCCGCAGGTCGTGCTCGCGATCGTCGTCCCGGTGGCCGTGCTCGGGCTCGTGCTCGCGATCGACCCGATCTCGGCCGCGCTGATGCTGCTCACGCTGCCGCTCGTGCCCGTCTTCATGTGGCTGATCGGCCGCTATACGGAGGAGCGCACGCGCGAGCGCTGGCTCGCGCTCCGGCTGCTCTCGACGCACTTCCTGGACGTCGTCCGCGGGCTGCCGACTCTGCGGGCGTTCAACCGCGGACGGGAGCAGGCCGCGGTGCTCGACCGGATCGGCGAGCGCTACCGCAGGACGACGATCGGCACGCTTCGCGTCGCCTTCCTCTCGGGCTCCGTGCTCGAGCTGGCCGCGACGCTCGGCGTCGCGCTCGTAGCCGTGACTGCCGGCGTGCGGCTCGTCGACGGCGGCCTCGGCCTCCAGGCCGGGCTGACGGTACTCGTGCTCGCGCCGGAGCTCTACCTCCCGATGCGGCAGCTCGCAGCGCAATTCCACGCGAGCGCCGACGGGGTCGCGGTTGCGGAGCGGATGCTCGAGCTGCTCGACGAGCCGCCCGCCGCGTCCGGCGGAAAGCTGGTCGCGCCGAGCCCGCTGGACGCACCGGTCAAGTTCGAAGCAGTCTCGTTCGAGTACCCGTCACGGCCGGGGCTCGTGCTCGACGGGCTCGACCTCGAGCTCTATCCCGACGAGACAGTCGCCCTGGTCGGAACGAGCGGCTCGGGCAAGACGACCGTCGCGAGCATGCTCCTGCGCTTCGTCGAACCAGTGCACGGCCGCATCTCCATCGGTCGGGTCGACCTCGCCCACTGCCGCGCCGACCTCTGGCGAGAGCAGCTCGCATGGGTGCCGCAGCGCCCGACGATCTTCCGCGGCACGATCGCGGACAACATCAGGCTCGGCGACCCGGGCGCGACCGAGCGCTCGGTGCGCGACGCGGCCGTGCTCGCTGGCGCGGATCGCTTCATCCAGGCGCTGCCCTTCGGCTACGAGACCCTCGTCGGCGACGGGGGCCGCCCGCTGTCCGCGGGTGAGAACCGGCGCATCGCTCTCGCCCGCGCATTCGTCCGCAACGCGCCGCTCGTCGTCCTCGACGAGCCGACGGCCGACCTCGACCGGACGAGCGCGGGCGTCGTCGCCGAGGCGGTCGAGCGGCTGCGCTCGGGACGCATGGTGCTGCTGATCGCGCACAGGCCCGAGCTCGTCGAGCACGCGGACCGCATCGTCCTGCTCGAGGGCGGCAAGGGCCGGACTGCGGTCCGGGACGAGGTCTTGTGACCGCGACGATCCGCAGGCTGATGCTGATCACGGACGTGCGCCGGACCCGGCTCGCGCTCGCGGCGTTACTGGGCGTGCTGACGATCCTCTTCGGAGTCGGCCTGATGATGACTGCCGGGTACCTGATCTCGAGGGCAGCCGAGCACCCGGCCGTGCTCTCGCTGACTGCCGCGATCGTCGGCGTCCGCTTCTTCGGGCTCGCGCGGCCCCTGGCCCGGTACCTCGAGCGCCTCGCCTCGCACGACGTCGCGCTGCGCTCGCTCGGCCGCGCGCGCGCCCAGGTCTTCGAGGCGGTCGAGCCGCTGGCGCCCGCCCAGCTAGAGGACACGCGGCGCGGCGATCTACTGTCGCGCTTCGTCGGAGACGTCGACTCGCTCCAGAACCTCTATCTGCGCGGTCTCGAGCCTCCGCTCGTCGCGCTGATCGCCGGGGCGGCCTCGGTCGTGATCGCCACACTCTTCCTACCGGCTGCGGGCCTCGTCCTCGCTGCCGGGCTGCTCGTCGGCGGGATCGCCGTGCCCCTTGCGGCCTCCTCCGTGTCCCGACGATCGTCGGCCCGCTACGCGCAGGCGCGCGGCGCGCTCGCGGCCCAACTGGTCGAGACCCTTGCGGGCAGTGCCGAGCTCGCCGCGCTCGGCCTCGAGCAGGACCGCATTCGCACGATGCGGCGAGCCGACTCACGGCTCGTCCGGATCTCGCGGCGGGCCGCGCTCGCCGACGGCCTCGGCGACGGCCTGAGGCTGCTCGTGACGGGCGCGACCGTCGTCGGCGTGCTCGCAGTCAGCGTCCAGGCACATGCCGATGGACGCCTCGACCGCATCCTGATCGCCGTGCTGGCGCTTCTCTCGCTGGCCGCCTTCGAGGCTGTCCAACCGTTGACCGAGTCGGTCCGCGAGCTCCAGGCGACCGTCGCTGCGGGAAAGCGCGTCCTCGAGCTGACCGACCGCAAGGCTCGCATCGTCGATCCCGCGCTACCGCTACCCGCCCCCGTGGAGCCGTTCGCGATCGAGCTCGACGACGTCCGGGCGCGTTACGGCCCCGGCGAGCGCCCGGCGCTCGACGGCTTCAGCCTGCGCCTCGAGCCGGGCAAGCGAGTCGTCCTGCTCGGTCCGAGCGGAGCCGGTAAGACGACGGTCGTCCGCCTGCTCCTGCGCTTCATCGACCCGGAGCGCGGACGCGTCACCCTCGCGGGCGAGGACCTGCGCTTCTACTCCCAGGAGGACGTGCGCAGCCTGATCGCCGTCGCGGGCCAGGACGCGCACCTGTTCTCGGCGAGCATCCGCGACAACGTCAGGCTCGCCAGGCCGGGCGCGACCGACGAGGACCTCGCGCGAGCCCTGCGCTCGGCGCGCATCCTGGACTGGGTGCTGAGCCTCCCGGACGGCCTTGACACGCTCGTCGGCGAGGAGGGCCGCGAGCTCTCGGGCGGCCAGCGCCAGCGCATCGTGCTCGCCCGCGCGCTGCTCACCGAGGCGCCGGTCCTCATCCTCGATGAGCCGACCGCGCACCTCGATCCACCGACCGCAAAGCGGCTCGTCCAGGACGTGTTCGCCGCGGCCGGCGAGCGCACCGTCCTCCTGATCACCCATCGTCCCGAGGGGGTCGACCTCGCCGACGAGGTCGTCGTCCTCAGAGGCCCCGCGTGACCTAATCTCCAGGACGAGGAAAGGAGACGCAGATGACAGGCAAGGCCGATTTCACCGAGCAGGAGTGGGAGCTCGTCCGAGAAGGCCCGACCGCGGCCGGCATGTACGCGCTGATGGCCTCCAAGGGCGGGAGCTTCCGCGAAAGCTGGGCACTCTCGAAGACCTATGCCGAGGCGCGCCAGGAGCACGGGGAGAGCGAGCTCCTCGACTCGATCGTCGCCGAGAAACCGCCCGTGAAGCGCTACGACTCGGCGGAGCAACTCGAGCAGGAGGGGCTCACGAAGCTGCGCCAGGCGGTCGAGCTACTCGAGCAGAAGGCGGGCCCAGGCGAGGTCGAGGGCTACCGTCACTTCGTCCTCGAGGTTGCGGGGGGCGTCGCCAATGCGCATAAGGAGGAAGGCGAGGCCGTCAGCCCGGAGGAGCGCGAGGCGATCGAGAAGATCACCACGAGCCTGTATCCGGGAGGCCCCGAGACAGCCGGATAGGAGGCTCTACCGCGTTCAGAGGTCGTTGAGCGCGTGCCGCATGGTGACTAGGACGACCGAAAGGAGGAGTGATGACAGAGAGATCGCTCGATGAACTCGGTCCCGTCGATTACGTCGTCGCCGAGTTTCCCGAGGGCGCAAGCAACTTCACGGGCGAGATGGCGAGAGAGCTGGTCGCGTTGGTCGACGCCGGAACCATCCGCTTGATCGACGTCCTGATCCTCACCAAAGCCGAGGACGGAACCGTCGACGCAATGGAGCTCTCGGACGTCGAAGAGCTCGGAGAGCTGGAAGCGCTCGAGACCGAGCTCGCGGAGCTGCTGGCTGCGGAGGACGTCGAGCACCTCGCCGCCGCCATGGAGCCGGGAAGCACTGCCGGCGTGCTCATCTGGGAGAACCTGTGGGCTGCGCCATTCGCATCGGCGGCGCGGCGGTCGGGCGGCCAGCTGATCGCCAACGGACGGATTCCGATTCAGGCAATCATCGCCTCGATAGAGGCTGATGAAGCGTCTGCAACCGAAGGAGGTTGACAATGCCCCTCAGACCAGCACGTGCAGGAAGAGTCGGTGTCATCGGCGCGCCCGTGGCGAAAACCGCGGTCGTGGCCAAGGCCGTTACACCGGGTCCCTCGCCCGTTGCGAAGACAGCGGTCGTGGCTGGGGCCGCGACATCTGGGCGCCGTCGTCGCCGCGGCCGAATCTAGCCCCGGTCATAAGAGCGTTCACGCTGCCCCGTGGTGAGTGACGCTCCCGCGTCTCCCGATACTGCCGCCCTTATCAGGAGCCGGGCGTACCGCGTCCTGCTCGTGCTCGCAGCCTTGGTCGGACTGCTGGTCTCGGCCGCTTCGTGGGCCTTCCTGGAGAGGGTTCACGAGCTTCAGATCTGAGTGTACGAGGAGCTCCCTGGCGAGCTCGGCTACCACACAGTCCCGCTTTGGTGGCCGCTTCCGTGGGTGGCCCTCGCCGGGCTGCTGACCGCGTTGCGATTGTGCGTCTGCCCAGGCACGGCGGTCACGTGCCTGCCGAGGGAATCGAGGCGGGTGGCACGCCCACCCGTCCGATCGACCGCCCGGGGGGCTGCCGCCGTCGTCTTCGGCAGGCGACGCGGGCCGGACGTGGACCCGAGTCACCCGGGTGAACCTGCCTCCTGGGTGTTTTCTCTTCGTAGAGGAGGAGGCAGTCTCGGAAGCGCCCGGCCTACGGGCGTAGACCCCAGCGACGAAAGGAAAGAACCATGTGGTGGTTGGTCGGAATCGGCGGACTCCTCCTCTATCTGCTCGTGCTCTTGACTCTTGGCCTCAGCACGCTGAGAAAAGGACACGGGTGGATGTTCTTCTTCGGGCTGTTCTTCCCCGTGTTCTGGTTAATCGGCGCGTTCATGGCACCCACGAGGACCGAGTACGCCTGAGCGCTGCCGGATAGCGCGTTACGACGTCGCCTAGCTCGAGGCAGTCTCGGCGTCCTGATGCTTGCGCAGTAGCCCAGCCGCCCAGCGGTGCGGGCGCTGTTCAGGAGCCGGCGCACTCTCGAACGCCGGCGCCGTGTCGCGCGGGTGGGCGGCGAACCAGGCTGCGTAGCGTCCCGCGAACGGAGTTGCCGTCAGGCCATGCAGGAGGACGGAGAGGCCGATCGTGAAGAAGATCGTGTTCAGCAGCATCGATTCGTGCACGAGGTGGGCGTCCTCGACCAGGATCACCGCAAAGACGATCGACGCCAGTCCCCGCGGCCCGAACCAGCCGAGGAACACGACCGTCGGCCGCCTGGCGCCGGATCCGAGCATCGCAAGGCCTACGGGCACCATCCGAACGAGGGTCAGACTCAAGAGGGCGTATAGGACGATCTCGGCAGTGAGGTCGTTGAGCATTGGCACAAGCATGACGGCCCCGAAGAGGATGAACGTGACTGCCCCGAGCAGTCCGCCCGTCTCCTCGAGCAAGAGTGTCACCTCGCCTCCGACGTCGCGGCGGAGCCCGCCGAAGACGGCGCCACCGACGAAAGCGGCGATGAACCCGCTGCCGCCCATCCACACTGCCAGGCCGTAGGCGAGCGCAGCCCCCGCGACCGGTACGACCTGAACCCAGATCTCGTCGACGAGGCGGCGCGGGACGCCCACCCGGACAACAGCTGCGGCTACGAGTCCCGCAACTACGCCTCCGATGCATCCGTAACCGATCTCCTCGAGCACGAGCTGCAGTGCCGCGCCGTTTCCGATCGCGCCCTCTTCGGCCTCGGCAATTGCGATCGCGATCAGAAGCAGCGGCACGCAGATGCCGTCGTTGAGCCCGCTCTCCACGTTGAGCCCCTGACGGACTCGTGAAGGGACACGGGGATCGGTGACGACCGCCTGCCCCAAGGCAGCGTCCGTCGGGGCGAGCACGATCGCAAGCAGAACGGCCTCGACGAACGCGAGCTCCGGCAGCACGGCAAGACCTGCGAGCGCGCCGGCCACGATCGTGAGCGGCAGCCCCATCGCAAGCAGGCGAAGAGGT
The DNA here is from genome assembly GCA_963794605.1 of uncultured Actinomycetes bacterium. Lineage (GTDB taxonomy): Bacteria > Actinomycetota > Thermoleophilia > Gaiellales > Gaiellaceae > VAXT01. The sequence continues at coordinate 1,045,008 of CAWCEN010000002.1, read as the reverse complement.
AGGACGTATTCGCGGCGCAGCGCTGCGAGGTCGATACGGGAAGCGTCCGAGAAGAGCACGAGCGTGAGCGTCGCCTCGGCGACCCGGCGGACGAATTCGCTGTCGATCGTCGGATCGAGCCAGCCGAGCGCCTCATCGCTCACGAGGATGCCGCCGGCGACGAACACCATCGCGGCGGTGATCACGGACCCCGAGAGCCGTCGCGAAAGGGCCGCGTACCCGAGTACGAGGAGCGAGATCGCCACGAGGCCAGAGCTGCCCAACCTAGCGCCACACTAAGGCCCTTGGAGTGGCGCTTCATCGCCTTTGACGGCGTTCACCCGGGTGAACAGCAGGCACGGGCGGTGAACAGTCGCGCCACCGCTTCTAGCATCACGTCCAGCGCCCACGGGGTGTTTGCGTCGGCGTCCCGGCGTCCGGCAGCGAGGAGACGGGAGCACGTTTGACGGCGGTCGATCTCGAGGAGCAGGAGCCTTACTGGAAACGGCACCTCGGCGCTCTGATCGTCGGCGGCTTCGCGGTCCTCCTGGCCGTCATCGTCCTGCTCCAGCTTCTGGACCAGGGGGATGTCCAAGGGTGGCTCGCCGGGGCGCCAAAGGAGTGGGCTTACGTCCTGTGCTTCCTGTTCGTCTGGTTCGATGCGGTCATCCCGATCTTCCCAGGCGAGACGACGCTGAGCGCCGCTTCCACGCTCGCCGCAGAGGGAGATCTCGATCTCCAGCTCGTCATGCTGGCCGGGGCGCTCGGCGCGATCCTCGGGGACTCGTCGCTGTTCTGGCTCGCCCGCAAGTCCGCCGACAGAGTGCAAGGTCAGCTCGACAAGGCGCTGGAGAATCCGAAGATTCGCGCCGGCTGGGATGCCCTCGACCGCTCGCCAGGGCTCTTGATCGTCGCCGGGCGCTACGTCCCAGGGATGCGCTTCGCCGTCAACGCATCCATGGGGCTCTCACTCATTCCCTACCGCCGCTTCCTCCCCTGGTCGGTCTTGGGCGGAACCCTGTGGTCGGTCTACACGTGCGCGTTGGCCTACAAGGTTGCGACCACGCTTTCCGGCTATCCGCTCGCGTCGCTGGTCATCTCCTCGTTCATCACGTCGGCTGCGCTGGCCGCGATCTACTTCGTCGACCGGCGGCGTAGAACTGCGCACGGTGCCGAGCCTACTGATGTAAGCGCCGAGCCCGTCCGGTCGGGCCCTGCCGGATCCGACGAGTAAGTGGATCGGCAGGAGGCACCCGAGACCCGACTCGACGATCGCGCGCGCGTCAGGTTCACGGCCGCGATTGCAAGCGCACGACGCGCCAGCGGACGGCACGTGTCGCTCGCGGTCCCCTTCCGGGCCGCGGAACGAAATCGGCGCGTCGCGGCGAGCGTTCTCGCCGGCGGAATCGCCTATCGCCTCTTCCTATGGCTCTTGCCATTCGGGTTGATCGTCGGAGGCGCCCTCGGCCTCATGAACGCGGACAGCACGGAGGAAGCAGTTGCGACAGGTGGCCTTCCGGCGGCCGTCGTGGACTTCATCGGGGACGTCGCGCGAGCCGCGGAATCCGACTGGTGGTGGCTCCTCGCGGTCGGCGTCCCGCTCCTTGTCTGGGCGGGATACACGGGCGCCAAGGCAGTACAGCTGATTCATTCGCTCGTCTGGGACGAGCCTCCTCCGCGTACTCAGCCGCTGAAGAGCTCACTTGCCTTCACCGGCGTGGTCTGCGCCGTCCTGGCCGCAGGCGCACTCACCTGGTGGCTCCGCGACCAGACCTGGCTCGTGGGTTTCCTCGCAGCCGCGCTCGCCACCGTCCCGCTCGCAGGGCTCTGGCTCTGGGTTTCTCTCCGTCTTCCGCACGGGGACGCTCGGTGGCAAGCGCTGCTACCCGGCGCACTCGTAGTCGCGATCGGATTTCAGGTCCTCCACGGGCTGATCGTCGAGTTCCTCGCGCCGAAGCTCCAGAAGTCGACCACGCTGTATGGGAGCCTCGGCGCCATGACGACGATCCTCTTCTTCATGTACTTCGTCGGGAGGCTCGTCGTCACCTCGCCCATTCTCAACAGCTCGCTGCATCACGAGCTGCGCAAGCCCGCCGATGAAGCCGTCGGCGAGAGGGCTACGACGACAGGAGCTTCACTCGGGTGAACGCGCCGGGCGACGGCCGGCCCTGACACTGGTCAGCCCGCTTCGCGGTTACTCGTCCAGATCGCAGTCGGGAGCGGCGGTCTTCAGGTTCTCCCACGACGTGCTCACACCTGCGAGGGAGTCGAGGAGGCCTTGCGCCTCAGTGCTGCTCAGATCGTCGTCCGCCTTTGCGGTGTCGAACTCCGTGGAGAACCCCTGGACCGATGTCTGCAGCGCTCCGATGGGCTCCGAGAGCTCCGCCTCTGCATCGCTCTTGACGCTCTGGAGATCCGTCGTGATCGCATCCAGCGACTCCTCGACGTCAGCGATCGCGCCCTCTCCGGCCTTTAGGTCGGTCGACTTCAGCGCGTCGATGTCGGAGCTCAGCTGCTCGAGGGAGCTACACACAGCGGGCTTATCGTCTCCACCGCACCCGGCAGCCGGGAGCACGAGAGCACAGAGAACGGCCACCGCGACGGCCGTCCGTCGCCTCGAACATCTCAGGTCGTAAGTCACGAGGAGCACTCCTCTCCAGTCGTGGGCTGACGCGTAGGACCGTCGTTCCAAACTGTCTACACGCCCCGCGCGGCGGCGGCATCGCCCGCGGCACGCTTCACCCGGGTGAAGCTTCCTACGCCGTCGCTGACTCTCCACAGGTCTAACGGGGGGTGTCGCCCGCGTGAGCCGATTCGAACGCCGCGACCGCAGCCCGGACCGTGGGGAAGAGACGGTCGGGCCCGATCTGCGCTGTGAGGCCGGTCTCCTCGAAGATCTCGCGCTGCCGTCCTTTCAGGCGAGCGAAACAGAGCGCGATACCGCGTTGCTCGAGCTCGACCTGGAGTCGGGTCAGTACGTCGATCGCGGTGGCGTCGAGATACGTCCACGACTCCGCGCTGAGCACCAACCACTCGACGTCCTGCGTAGCGTCGGCAAGTGCGAGCACACGTTGGCGGAAGTAATCGGCGTTGACGAAGAAGGGCGTCGCATCGAAGCGGTACACGAGCAGCCCAGGCACCGTCTCGGCATCCTCCCAGCGAGTGACGTCGTGATAGCCGTCGACGTCGTCGACGCGGCCGAGCACGGCATCGTGCGGGCGAGCCGCGCGATAGAGAAAGATGCCGATCGACAGCGCGATCGCGACCACGACGCCGCCGACGACGCCGAACACGAGTACGCCGCCGAAGGCGACGAGCGCGAGCGCGACCTCGGCCGGGCGGACGTGCCGAAGGCGCCAGATCGAGCGGACGTTGATCAGCCCAGCGGCGGCGACGACGATGATCACGCCGAGCGCCGCCTTCGGCAGCGGCTCGATCAGGGGCATCGCGAAGAGGAGGAACACCCCGACGACCGCCGCGGCGACGATGACAGCAGCCTGGGACCTCGCACCCGCGGAGTCGTTGACGGCGGACCGGGAGTTGGAGGAGGAGACGGGGAACGCCCCTGTGAGCCCGCCGACGAGATTGGCACCGCCGATCGCGGTCAGCTCACGGTTGGCGTCGATTTCGTAGCCGTGCTTCTGGGCGAACGTGCGGACGGTCGCGACGAGGTCCGCGAAGGCGACGAGTGAGAACGCCGCCGCGGGAAGCAGGAGATCGAGGAAGTCGCTTGCTCCGACCCCGGGCAGGGCGAACGAGGGCAGGCCGCCCTGGACCTCGCCGACGACCGCGATCCCGTGATCCGGCAGGTCGACGAGCGCGGCGATCACGAGTGCGAGCGCGAGCACCACGAGAGATGGGGGCAGGGCGGGAAGGAAGCGACGAACCGCGATCGCCGCCGCCAGCAGGCACGCGCTCAGGAGCACGGTCGGGCCGTTCGCGTCGCCCAGGTGCGTCAAAACCTCCCAGATGACCTGGAAGAAGTCGTCCAACCCGACGCTGATCCCGAGGAGCTTGCCCAGCTGGGATGAGATCACGATCAGCGCGACCCCATTGATGTAGCCGAGCAGCACCGGCTTGCCGAAGAAGTCCGCCACGAAGCCCAGCCGGACCACGCCTGCTAGGAAGAGGATCGCACCCATCGCCAGCGCCAGCGCCGCAGCGAGAGCCGCATAGCGCGCCGGGTCGACCTCCCCTCCGACCGTCGCGAGCGGCGCCACGGTAACCGCGGTCAGCGCCGCGAGCGTGGAGTCCGGCCCGATCACGTGTTGCCGTGATGTTCCGAGCAGCCCATAGACCGCGAGCGGCAGGAACGTCCCGTAGAGGCCCAAGACCACGGGCAGGCCGGCGAGCTCGGCCATCGCCAGCGACGAGGGCACGGCCACCGCTCCGACCGTGACTCCCGCGATGACATCGGACCGGAGGTACGAGCGCGGGTAGTGAAGCAGCGTCGCCAGCCCAGGCGCAGCCTCGGCCAGCGACCGAGGCACTAACGCGTGGGCGTACGAGGCCAGGGCGGCTTGAGAGGAGCTGCGCGTCACGTCACGGACGCCGCGAGATCAGGTGGACGCTGACGCCCCGCCTAGGCGCTGATCCCCTGAGCTGCGGCGACCTGGGCGCCGGCCTCGTGCAGCGCCTTCTCGTCGTCGTGCGTGCCTGGCTTGAGGTCGTAGACGACTTTCTTCACCGTGCCGGTGAAGGGGTAAGGCGACTTTGCCGCGTAGGCGCGGTCGACTGGCAGGCCGTTGTCGCGGCCGATGTCCATCCCGGCGTAACCGGAGAAGCGGACGGCGACCGTCCGCTCCATCCGTCCTTGGCCGATCTGCTCGTCGTTCGCGTACAGGTAGACGGTTCCGCCGGCCATCCGTTCCTGCCGGTCGGCGTCGAACTGCATCCGGACCGTCACTTCGCCAGTCGGGATGGGCTCGGTCGAGACCTGCTCGTATCGCTCGACGCCCATCGTCGAGTAGCTGTGGTGCAGGAGACCGTTCTCGTCGACCCAGATCGAGAAGCCGCCCATCTCGTCCGCCTCGGCGACGATCACGCCCTCGGCACCTTCCGCGGGTACCGAGAGTTCGGCCTCGATTGCGTAGGAGCGGCCGTAGACGCGCGGGATCATCCCGGCAGCGACGTTCTGGACGTCGCCGTAGAAGGTCTGGGTCGTGATCGTCGGCATCGGTGGCAGGTCCCCGAAGAAGACCGAGAGTGCAGCTAGCAGCGGCAGGACGTTGTGCTTCTCGGCCTCCTCCCAGAAGAGTTCCTTCAGTTCGGCGAGCTTCTCCGGGTTCTCCGCGGCGAGGTCATTCGCCTGGCTGAAGTCGTCGGGCAGGTAGTACAGCTCCCAGGTGTCTTGCTCCGGGTCATAGGTTCCGGGTGCGAACCTCGCCATCGTCTCGGGCGAGAGGTCCCACGGAATCCGGTCGAGCTTGCAGGCGGCCCACCAGCCGTCCTTGTAGATGGCCCGGTTCCCGACGGCCTCGAAGTACTGCACGGTGTGGCGCTCCGCTGCGTTCGCGTCTTCGAAGGTGTGGAGGAAGCTCGTCCCCTCCATCGCCTTTTGAGCGGTCCCGTCCACGACCTTGGGCTCGGGGATCCCGGCCGCTTCGAGGATCGTCGGCCCGACGTCGATGACGTGGGTGAACTGGGTGCGCAGCCCGCCGGCGTCCCTGATTCGCTCCGGCCAGGAGACGACCGTGGGGTTGCGAGTGCCGCCGAGGTGGGATGCGACCTGCTTTCCCCACTGGAACGGCGTGTTCCCGGCCCACGCCCAGGCGGCCGCGTAGTGGGGCGCGTACGCGTCGGTGCCCCAGGCGTCGAGCCCACCGTACTGCTCGATCAGCGAGAGCTGCTGCTCGGACGTGAGAGCGATCCCGTTCTGCATCGTCAGCTCGTTGAAGGAGCCGGTGATCGTTCCCTCCAGGCTCGCGCCGTTGTCCCCGAAGATGTAGATGACGAGCGTGTTGTCGCGTTCGCCCATCTCCTCGATTTCGTCGAGCAGGCGACCGACGTTCCAGTCGGTGTTCTCCTGGAAGCCGGCATAGACCTCCATCTGCCGCGCGTACAGCGTTTTCTCTGCGTCAGAGAGAGAGTCCCAGGCGGGGAGCACGTCCGGTCTCGGCGTGAGCTCCGCGTCCGGCGGGATCACGCCCAGCGTCTTCTGCCGTTCGAAGGTCTCCTCACGGAGCGCGTCCCAGCCCTGGTCGAACTGGCCGCGGTACTTCTCACTCCACTCGACCGCGACCTGGTGCGGCGCGTGCGAGCACCCGGTCGAGTAGTAGACGAACCACGGCTTTTCCTGGTCCTGTGCGCGCACCTCGTGCAGCCAGCGCACCGCCTGATCGGTGAGGTCGTCCGGCCAGTAGTACTGCGTGCCGTCCTCGGCCTCCGGGACGCCGATGACGTGGTTGTCCTGCGTGATCAGCGGGTCGTACTGGCCCGCCTCGCCGCCGAGGATGCCCCAGAAGTGATCGAATCCCCAGGCGTTCGGCCAGCGATCGAACGGCCCCGCTGCACCCTGAACGTGATCGGGGGTCAGATGCCACTTGCCGAACCCCGCCGTCGAGTAGCCGTTTCCCTGAAGCGCACGGACGAACGGTGCGCATTCCTTCGGCACGTTCGCCGAGTAGCCGGGGAACGGGCCTGGGAACTCGCCGATCGACCCGAAACCGACCGTGTGCTGGTTGCGGCCCGTCAACAGGGCGGCCCTCGTGGGCGAGCAGATCGCGACAACGTGGAAGCGGTTGTATCTGAGGCCCTGGTCGGCGACCCGCGTCATCGTCGGCGTCGAGACGGGCCCGCCGAACGTCGATGGGTTCCCGAAACCGGCGTCGTCGATCAGGACGAGCAACACGTTCGGCGCGCCCTCCGGCGGCGACGGCGTCATGTTGATCGTCCAATCGGCGACGGACGCGTCGAGCGTTCGGCCGATCGCGCCTCCGAAGTTCGGGTCCGGGATCGGCAGCACCGTTCGGTCCGGGCTGAACTTCCCCATCGCCTCGCCGAGCGAATCCTTCAGCGCGCCCAGGCCCTCCTTGTCGCCCTGGACGACCGACCGGAGCATCGCGCCCGCGAGCGCCTGCTCGACGCCCATCCGCTGCTCGTCGTCGAAGATCGCGATGATCCCGGCCGACCCCGGCGGCAGGTTCTCGCCGATCTTGTCGTGAATCTCCTTCTGGACCTTGTTTTTGGTGAATCGGCCGAGCACTCGGCCGGCGACCGCCCCGACGGCGACCGACGCAAGCATCGGCGGCGCGAACAGGCCCACCGCGAGCCCGACGCCACCGCCCCAGGCCATTCCCTTGCGGCCGAGGTTGTCGCCGGTCTGCTGCACCGCGACGCTGCCATCCTCCGCGTGCGTGACGAGAATGACGCCCTCGATCAAGACTTCTTTCTCCTTGACGAGCGCGACCAGCGCTTCGAAGTCCTTTGTCGCCTCGTCGATGTCCTGGTAGCCCGCAACGAGGACGTCGGTCGGTGTCTCGGCCATCACGGCTCTCCCTTCGATTCCGAGTGCAATCGCGGCGCGCGCTTGGCGTGCTTCACCGAGTATGGCAAGGCGCAGTCGCCGAACATCGCCCGCGCGCGAGTTCACCCGGGTGAACGTGAGCCACGGGTGATGCGCGACCTACGCGAGTGCAGGAACCTCCTCACCGAGACGACGTGCCGGGCCGACGAAGGAGGGGCCGATGGAATCGTTCCTGGTAACGGCCATGTATTCATGGCTCACGGCGATGGGAGTTCTGGTTGGGCTCGTGTTCTTCTACAGACTCACCGGGGCGCTGCCGCGGCAGAAAGCGCTTTACGGGCATCCAGTTCAAGAACCCCTCCGACCCCGGCGGATGCAGGCCGATCGACACCGAGCCTGAATTCGCTGGACGAGTGCAGCGAGAGATGTCGAAGCGCTACGCCGCCCGCAGCGGAAAAGACCGCGTCTCCTACCGGATTGTGATTCGCGGTGAACTCGGCGAGCCACTCGTGGGACCACTGGAGGGAATGACGGTCGAGGCAGTCGGCGAGGAGTCAGTACTGGTCGGGGACCTCGTCGATCAGTCCCAACTCCAGGGAGTCTTGAGCGGGCTGACCAGGCTCGGCGTCGAGATCGTCAGCGTGAACCCGACGGACGAACAATCGCAGCGATGACCGGCTGGGAGCATGAATGCCCGCGCTCCCAAAGGGCCGCCGCGAAGCAAACGACCAGAGAGGAGATGTGATGGCTATCGGACCCGTTCAGCTCATTGTGTTGGGCTTTACTCATCCTGACTTCCACGGGGAGGTCATCGCCGAGCTGGAGCGGCTGAGGGAGAGCGACACGGTACGAGTGATCGACGCTCTCGCGGTCCACAAGGACGAAAGCGGGGAAATCGAGGTGGCGCACCTGAGCAACCTCACCGACGAGGAGGCGATCGAGCTCGGCAGCACGGTCGGCGCCCTCGTCGGCCTTGGCATCGAGGGCGAGGAAGGCATGGAGGCGGGCGCTCTCGCGGGCGCCGAGGCGGCCGCCGAGCAGGGTGTGCACGCGTTCTCGGACGAGGACGCGTGGGACGTGCTCGAGGACATCCCCAACGACTCGGCAGCAGCGCTCCTGCTGATCGAGCACCACTGGGCGGTTCCTCTTCGGGATGCGATCATGCGCGCCGGAGGTTTCCGCATCGGCGACGCCTTCATCAGTCCGCTCGACCTCATCGAGATCGGGCTGGTGTCGGCCAACGAAGCCGAGGAGTTCCGCGCGATGGAGGCCAAGGCCGAGGCCGCAGGTGTCACGTAGCGCCTCGCCGAGAGAAGATCGGAGGTACGGAGATGCTCAGGACCCGCAGAGTCGCGCGACGGTCGGGCCGGCGCACGGCTAGGCGCGTTTCCCGTCGGCGCCGCTAGACCAAGTTGAGCTGGGGCCGGCGAAACGCCGCCGGCCCCAGGGACTCACGCTGGACGAGAGGAGGACTCGAAATGCCATTGATGGGACCAGGACGCAGGGTGGCGCGGAGGCGCGTGGTCGGCGCGGCCGCCATTGGCGGAGCTGCCTACTACGCCGGCAAGAAGGGCGCGGAGGCCGATGCCGGAGCGGCCCAGGAACCGATGCCCGAGGCGCGCGAGGCGCAGGAGCCGCCGGCGCCGGCTGAGGCTGACTACGTCGAGGAGCTCAAGGAGCTGGCAAAGCTGCACGAGCAGGGAGTCATCGACGACGAGGAGTTCGCAGGCGAAGAAGGAGCAGATCCTCGGGATCTAGGCGCGACCCTTAGCCGGGCGTCTGCGCGGCTGACAAGGCTCCGAGCTCTCGTGCACGAGCGATCGCCTCGTCCCGGGACGAGACCCGAAGCTTCTGGTAGATCGACTTCGTGTGTGAGTGAATCGTGTTGAAGGAAAGGAAGAGCTCTTTGCCGACCTCTCGCTTCGACAGGCCCTCGGCGAGGTAGCGGAGAACCTCGAGCTCGCGCTCCGTCAGGTCGCTGTCACCCTCGATTCGACGGTGGGCCGGCGTCAAGGTGCGCGCGACTTCCTCAAGGCGTGCGGCCAGAACTCCTGGATCCGGGCAGTTCGCAATGAGCTTCCTCGCTTCCTCGAGCATCTCTCGCGCGAGAGCGGGTTCTCCAAGAGCGCGCCGCACCGGAGCCGCCACGAGCAATGCATCCGCGATGTCCAACGGCTGGCCACGGGCCCGAAGGTTCGCCAGGCCTCGATCGAGCAGATTCCCTGCCTCCTCGAGTTCGCTTCTGCCAGCAAGGGCGGAGCCAAGGGCCACGTGCGCGATACCCGCGACGGTCTCGTCGGCGAGGCCGTGAACCTCGAGCGTGCTCAGCGCACGCCGAGCCGTCGATACGGCGACGTCGTCGTCGTCGGTCGCCAGCGCGATTCGCGCGAGCATCGCCTTGGCGACGCCGGCGACGAGCCATTGGTTCGATCGTGTGGCGAGGAAGGCAGCCTGCTCGAGCGGCGCGCGTGCCGCCTCGCACTCGCCCGTAACACGCAGTGCCCAGCCAAGCGCGAGGAGGGAGACCGGTCTTCCGATCGTGAACGTGTCGCCCAGCAACTCGGAGGCCCGTGCGGCGGCGCCCAGCATCCGGGCCGAGTCGCCCCAAGGAAAACAGGCACGGGTCAAGACGGTCGCAGCCTCGAACGGGAGGCCGCAGGGCATCGGCCGTTCGAATCGTGCCGACTCCGCCGACTCGAGCGCCGCGAGCGATTCTTCGCGGCGATTGAGCGCGCTCAGCGCCCAAGCCCTCACGACGGCGAGTCGCGCATCCTGCTCGACGCTCGCCGAGGGAAGTTCCTCGAGCTGGCGGAGGATCGCCGAGGCGTCATCCTCCGCGAGCGAGGGGCGCCAGTCTTCCAACACCAACGTGATCGCGCTCTCGAGCTCGTCGGCGGCGACGGCGTGATGCACGGCCTCGTAGCGGTGGCCCTCCCCGCCGAGCCACTTGGACGCCCGCCGGTGCACGGCGCGAGCCAGCTCGGGATCGCTCTGGAGCAGTCGGTTCCGGAGCACGTCCGCGAACAACTCGTGGTAGCGATACCACTCCCGGCAGTCGTCGAGCGGTATCAGGAAGAGGTTGGCACGCTCGAGCTCGACCAACCCTTCGGTGGAGCCGTGCCTCTCGGTGGCCGCGTCGCAGAGAGGGCCGCACATCGCGTCGAGAACCGACGTCTCGAGCAGGAACTGGCGTCGCTTCTCGTCGAGCGTATCGAGAACGACCTCGGTCAGATAGTCGACGATGTGACGGCTGGCGCCGCCGAAGCGCGCGACGAAGCCGGCGCGATCGGCCGTTTGTGAGAGCGACATCGCCGCCAGGTGAACGCCGACGGGCCAGCCTTCGGTGCGCTCGTGCAGCACGGCCAGGGTCTCGGTCGTAAGGTCGAGGTGCAAGATCTCGTTGAGAAAGGCGGCTGACTCGGCCTCGGTGAAGCTGAGGTCGACGGCACGAAGCTCGAGCAGCTCGTCGAGGGCGCGCAGCCTCGCCATCGGGAGCGGTGGATCCGAACGCGTCGAGAGGGCCAATGTGACGTTGCTCGGCATCCGTTCGAGGAAGAAGTTGAGCGAGTCATGACAGATGCGATTCGTGATCTCCTGGTAGTCGTCGAGCACGAGGACGAGTCTCTCGCCGATCGCTTCCAGGTCATGGAGAAGCGCCGAGACGACCGCATCGACATCATCGGCGCGCGGCCGGCCCAGCGCACTCAGGGCGGCGGCGCCCGCTTCAGGCGCGGCGTGCCGGATCGCCTGAACGATGTAGCTCCAGAACGTGCCCGGGTCGTTGTCCGCCGAGTCGAGCGATACGCAGGCGAAGGCGCGCCCATCGACCTCACGCCACTGCGCGAGGAGGGTCGTCTTTCCGAACCCCGGGGGCGCCGCAAGCAGAACGAGTCGCGGCGCCGACTCGCGCAGCACGTCCGTGCAGCGCGGACGGAGGAGAGCGTCGCGCGGGGCGCAAACCCGCTCGAACTTCCCCTCGAAGATGACCCCATCGTCGGAGGGAGTGCCTGTGAGCCCGTCCGCCCGAGTCAATGTTGCGGTCACGGCTCGAACCCTGGTCCAGCAGTCGGATGCTGGCACTACCGCCGCGACCCCCTGATCTCTTCCTCTCCGGATCATGGTCACATTGCCCTCCGCCCGGCAGGGTCCTTTTACATGCCGCTAGCGTCGCTCACGACGGCCCGGGCCGCAATGATGCGCGCACGGAACTTGGGGTCGTGCCTGTACCCGGGATGCCTGCACCACGGGGATCGAACGCTCAACGTGCTTCTGATCGGCATGCAGTGGGCGCACCAAGAACTTTCACCTGGGTGAACGCGATCGGCGGGTGAGGTCGCAGACACAGATCGGTTGGACAATGGCGAAGGAAGGGACGACGCTGTCCAACGCACGAGAGAAGGAGACGAGATGACCGACAACGAGTCGATGCAATCCACGGCACCAAGTGGATCCGGCGTCGCGGGCTACGAGTCGACGCAATCCACGACAGTAAGTGGATCCGCCGCCGCGGGCTATGTCTTCGCCGGCGTCATCCTGATCCTGGTCGGCTGCTTTCAGGCCGTCGTCGGACTGGCCGCGATCTTCGACGACGAGTTCTTTGTCGTGTCGAAGAACTACACCTTCGAGATCGACACCACGGCGTGGGGCTGGATCCACCTGCATCCTGGGGCTGGTCCTCGGGCTCGCGGGCTACGCGCTCTTCGCTGCGAAGACGTGGGCGCGCGTCGTCGGCGTGACTCTTGCGACGCTGAGCGCGATCGCGAACTTCTTCTTCATCCCGTTTTATCCGTTCTGGGCGATCCTGATCATCGCGCTGGACGTGTGGGTGATCTGGGCATTGACACGGTCGATTGAGTCGCCCGAGGAGCTGACCGGCTAGCAGGTCAGGGGGTAGTCATGAAGGCTTACGTCAATCGGCGTAGCGCGGTCGAGGCGGTCGTCTCGCACCTGCGAAAGCCGCGCTTTCGGCGCCGGGTAGCACGGCGACTCGAGCGCGGGATCCATCGGTCTCGCGCGCTTGCCCTCCCGCCGCGCGGACTGCGACGATGGCTACCCCTGGGGCACTGACCGAGGAGGATCACCATGGCCACAAAGAAAACCCCCGCGCTCTCCGATCAGGACCTCGCCGAGCTGATCGCTTTGACGAAGGGCGCCGACAGCGTCGAGCTCAAGCTGACGGTGCCGGTGTCCGACCGGAGCCGCGGAGCGGCGGCGCTCGGCGTTGATCCTCTCGACGCTCAGATTCGGCAGGTCTACTTCTTCGACACGCCTGAGCTCACGCTCAACAAGAGCGGCGTCGTCGTCCGTGCCCGCCGCGTCCAGGGGAAGGGCGACGATACGGTCGTCAAGCTGCGCCCGGTTGTCCCGAAGGACCTATCCGGCCGAGCTGCGGCGCTCGCCGAACTTCGGCGTCGAGGTCGATGCGATGCCCGGCGGGTTCGTCTGCTCGGGATCGATGAAGCGCGCGCTGAAGACAGCCGACGTCAGGGATGCGGTGTTCGGGAAGCGGCCGGTCCGCAAGCTCTACTCCAAGGAGCAGCGGGCGCTGTACGCGGCGCACGCACCCGAGGGGCTCGAGCTGGACGATCTCGCGATCCTCGGCCCGCTCTCCGTGCTCAAGTTGAAGTTCACGCCCGAGGGATACGACCGCAAACTCGTTTCCGAGCTCTGGCTCTACCCGGACAACTCGATGATCCTCGAGCTGTCGACGAAATGCGCGCCTTCGGAGGCGTTCCAGGTCGCCGTCGAAACGAGAGCGTTCCTGACGCAGAATGGCGTCGACCTCACCGGCGAGCAGCAGACCAAGACGAAGAAGGCGCTCGAGTACTTTTCCGAACGACTGCAGGCAGACGGCGACTAGGCTCCGAACTGAGGTCGCGACCGGGACGCTTCCTCCGACCCTCGTGCCCCGCCCAGGCGCGGAATCGACGGAGAGCGTGCCTCCGACACCGGCCATGCGGTCGGTCATGTTCGTGTAGCCGCTGCCTGACCCCCAGGCCGACTCGAGATCGAAGCCAACGCCGTCGTCGACGACCTCGAACTCGAGCCGGCCGTCGCGCTCCCAGAGCCGTATGACCGTGCGTCGTACCCGAACCGGCGTGCTTGGCGGCGTTCTGGAGACTTTCCACGCAGCAGAAGTAGACGGCGGCCTCGACGTCTTCGGAGTAGCGGCCGATCGCGGGTGCCTCGAGCCTTGCCGGTGGAGCCGAACGCCGCACGACGCTGGCGAGAGCCTCCCGGAGCCCGAACTCGCGAAGCACAGGCGGGTAGAGGCCATGGGCGAGGTCGCGGAGCTCCTCGAGAATCTCCTCGAGCTCCGTGCCGACGTCGTCGAGTCGCTGCGCGGCTTCCGGATCCGCGAACTCGCGGGCCTGGCCGACTCTGATGCTGAGCGCGACCAAATGTTGCTGCGCACCGTCATGGAGGTCGCGCTCGATCCTTCGGCGCTCGGCGTCGCCGGTGGCCACGATGCGTGCACGCGTCGCGCGGAGCTCGGCGTTCGTCGACTGGAGCTCGGCCGTCAAACGACCGTTCTCGATGGCCAGCAGCAGCGCCTGACCCGCAGCCTCGAGGAGCTCCGGGTCGGTGTCCAAAGCCGTGTCGTGCATGATCACGGCCACGGTTTCGCCGTTCCGCGTGACCGGGCTCGACGACTGGCCGGCCGAAGGCGTGGATGGAAGAGGCTCTCCGCTCGAGTCGACAAAGCCGTCAGCCTGCTCGAGACGGAACCCGAGCTCGAGCGACGGATCATCGAGTGCATCGGCCAGCGTCGTACGCAGCTCAGAGGCGCTCGGGCTGTCTACCAGGCGGGAAACGATCGTTTTCAACGCCGTCGCGGCGAAGAACGTGCTCACCACGATCGAAAGCAGAAATCCGTATGGCGCTGCGCCGATACCGATGGTGGCCAGCAAGCTCAGGTTCGAGAGCGCGCCCGCATCCAGGTGCACGAGCTCGACACGGGCTGCGTAAAAGACCACGAGCAGAGCGATGGTCAACAGAACCGGGACGTAGACAGGCAGAAGTGCCCGCCTCCGCGGCCGCGTCGCCGTCGCTAGCCGGTAGATCAGGTAGAGGAAGATTGCGGAGCGGACCGCGAACAGGTAGTGGGTCGTGATGTTGCTGCTGAAAAGACCGTCGGCGATCGTCGGCCGATCGGCGATCATGAACCCGTTCGCGGGACACGCAGCGTTGCAGCCGGCCTGCGGAAAATTGCCCTGGACGACCGGCGAGAAAAGGAGCGAAGGGACGTACGACTCCAGTCGTTCGAGCCCAATCGCGCCGAGCAGCACCCACGCGACGCGACTCTCGATTCGAGCCTCCGGGAACGCGAAAACGGCGGAAAACCAGAGAAGAACAAGCAGCCCATCGGCCAGCACACCGATGCTGTGGAGCTGCGGCTGCGTCGCTCCCTGAAGCGACATCACGACCGTGCAAGACCGCGACCGCGAGAAGGAAGAGACCAAGTCGATTGCCGGGGCGTCGAACCAGCCAGTAGAGCGCCGCGCTGAACCATCCCACGATCATCACGGCGATCACCACGCCGAATGCGACCGGGTCGACGAGATGGTCGCTCGTCGCGAGGAGCAGGCCCGCTCCGATCGCGACGAGAACCCCACCGATCGCAACTGCGATCAGGACACCGCGTCGAGCAAGGATCGTCGAGACGGTAGCCCCTGGAGAAGCGGGTGCTTGCTCTACCACGACCGTGGACACACCGGGCCTCCAAACGTCGCGACGCCAATGTTCATTTAGCCACTAGCACCACAGCATGTCCAGTCAACGCCGTCGCGAGTAAGTGCTGCTGACCGTGTCTTCACCAAACCGATACATCGTGGCTCGCTGCTCCGCTCGAGTCGGTCGGTATCGTTTCCTTCATGGCGATCAACGTCGCCATTGCGGACGACAGCGTGTTGGTCCTCGAGGGGATACAGCACGTCCTCGCCGATCAGCCGGGTATCGAGGTTGTGGCCTCGTGCGACGACATGCCGTCGCTCCTTCAGGCCGTCGAGGCCGTCCAGCCCGACGTGGTGGTGAGCGACATCCGAATGCCGCCCTCGAGAACCGACGAGGGCATCCAGGTCGCAGTCCGCCTACGGCAGCTCCATCCTGAAGTGGGTGTCGTCATCCTCAGCCAGTACACGGAGCCGAGCTATGCGCTGAAACTCCTCGAGAACGGCTCGGACGGGCGCGCATACCTGCTCAAGGAGCGTGTGAGTGACTCCGCGCAGCTTGTGTCCGCCATCGAGTCCGTCGCTGCCGGCGGATCGGTCATCGATCCAAAGGTCGTCGAGACCCTCGTGGCCGCTCAAGCGCCAACTGCGAGCCCTTCGCTCGCCAAGCTCACCCCCCGCGAGCAGGATGTCCTCGCAGAGATCGCCCAGGGCAAGAGCAATACGGCGATCGCCGAGTCTCTAGTGCTGAGCAAGCGAGCCGTCGAGAAGCACATCCACTCGATCTTCTTCAAGCTAGGTCTTACCGACGAGGAAGAGGTCAGCAGGCGGGTGAAAGCGGCTTTGCTCCTTCTCGCCGAGGAACCCACGGACGTGCCCGAGGGGCTCTCCGCAACAAGGTAGATACGGCGAGCGGCTCGACGCGGCGCAGCGCCCGCAGGGAGCGACGACCGCTTCACCCGGGTGAACGAGGCCGGCGGGTGGTGTGATGACGCCAACGCACGGCGAAACTGAGAAGCCAGAATGATCGGGGCTCAGCATTGTCCGTGACAGCTCTGCAATGTCCGTGAACGAGTCGAGCGAGGCCGAGATGGCCGAGCAGGGACTGAACACGGGCGCAGGCGCATCCGAGGCCCGCGTGCCTACGTGGGTCTGGGTCGTCTTGGGCGCGCTTGCACTAGCGCTCGTCGCGGTGACGCTGGGTCTGTTCGTCCAGGCTCGCGACGCCTCGACGAACGCGAACGACGCCTCCGTGGCAGCCTCTGAGGGGTTGGACCGTCTCGTCGCCGACGTCAAGACGACCAACGATGAGCTCAATACGTTCAACCAGCAGTTTGCGTCCGCCATGACCTCCGCGCAATCCGCGGCGTCGTCCGCACAGGCGAAGCAGACCCAGAAGAAGTCCAAACGCTCGTCCTCGGACAACGAGAGCCCATGACGGAGCCGGTGCCCCGCGAAGAAGCGGAGCCGGACGGCTCCGCTGCCACGGCGGAAGCCGTTCGCCCTCGGTCGGTTCACGCGGAATTCACTGATGATCCCCCACCATCGCGGTCGTTGCTCGGCGTGGCAACGAGCGCGGCAGGCGCGGAGGTTGTCGTCGAAGCTGCGGTCGAACCGCCGCCCGAGGGGGTTTCGACCATTCGGCCTCGCGTTGCACGGGCGCCCGCCTGGGCGTGGGTCGCGATCACGCTGATGGCACTACTGCTCGCGATCGGCCTGACAACGCTGGCAGTCGCACGCAACGCCAACCCGAGCACGCCGGCAGCCGTCGAGGACGCCCAGACGCTAGTGGTGGAGCTAGAGGCGTTGAACGGCTACCTGGCGACCACGAATAAGCTGCTGTCGGACGCGATCGCGAACGCCGAGCAGATGAGCGCAAATGCGCAGGCCAAGCTCGCGGGCCTGTCATCGCAGCTCGACGACACCGGCGCCCGTGTCGGAGAGGCCAGATCGCTACTCGGCGGGCAGCTCTCCAGCCCGACGCGCTCCAAGCTCGACCAGGCTCAGCAGCAACTGAAGTCTCTCAGGCGGACTCTCGCGCAGCGTCGCGAGCAGCTCCAACAACAACACGCGAACGCGACCGCCGCTCGGGTCGAGGCGATCGAGAAGCTCGCACCGCAAGGGGCGAGCGCTGTCACGGCTCGGATCGATGCGCTCGAGAGCAAGCAGGCCGACACCGACGCGTCCAAGGCCCAGCTCCAGGCCGAGGCCGACCGGCTCAGGACCGAGGCCGAGCAGCTGAGGGCGACCGTTCAGGGCCAGCGGGAGCGCGCCCAAGACCTCGCCGCTCAGGTCCGGGAGCTGAGGCGGGCCCTGGCACGGCTTCGGCGGATCGTCGACAGGTTGAGCTCGGGGCCCTAGCTGCAATCTCAGACGACGATTGAGCGCGATCGAAGGCATCTGATTACGCTCGAGCGCCCGTGAAGGACAGGCCTCCCGAGCTCCCGCGGCGGCCACTGTGGAGGCGCTTGCGCCGGCCCGCGCTCATGATCGCAGCGCTCGTGCTGGTCTTCGGGTGGCTGCTGCCGCAGTTCATCGACTACGAGGAAGTCTGGGACGCGCTCGCGGAACTGGACGCGTGGGAGGTGGCCGTCCTACTCGGGCTCGGGCTCGCTCGTGTTCCCACCGAGGCCCTGATGTACCGAGCGTTCTTGCCGGGCCTCCGCCTCCGGCGTGGAAGCGAGGCGTACCTCTCCTCGAACTTCGCCGGACAACTGCTCCCTCCGCCGAGCGCAAGTGTCGTCCAGTACGGCTACTTCCGCGGCGGCGGATATGCGCCTGACACCGCGGGCCTCGCGGCGCTCGGCTCGTTCATCTTCCCGACGATAGGGCGGCTCGTGCTTCCGCTCGTCGCGCTGGTGGTGCTGCTCGTTACCGGCCAGGTCAGCGGCTCGGTTGTCCTGGCGGGCACAATCTCGCTCGTGGTCACGGCTGTTGTGGGCATCGCCGGGTACGTCTTTCTGCGAGGTGAGCGCTCGGCGCGTTGGCTCGGACTCAAGGCGCAACGACCGCTCTCCTGGATCCTCGCGAAGCTGAAGCGCGATCCGATCGACGATGCTGCCGAGAAGGCGACCCAACTGCGAGCCCAAACGCTTGCAGTCCTACGGGAAGGCTGGGCTCGCGGGTCGATCGGCGTTGCCGCCAATCTCTTCGTCACGTACCTGATCCTGCTCGCGTCGCTCCGCTTCGTCGGCGTCTCGAGCGCTGAGCTGTCCGCAGCTGAAGCCTTCGCCGCCTTCGCGATCGCCTTTTGGGCCGGCGCGGTGCTTCCGATCACCGGAAGCGGTCTGGGAGTCGTCGACGGTGTCCTCATCGCCATGCTCATCGAGCTGAGCAGCGCCTCCGACGACGCGCTCGTTGCTGCGACGCTCCTTTGGCGCGTCTTCTACTCGGTGCTGACGCTGCCGCTCGGCGCGATCACGTTGAGTCGCTTCCGCAAGGCGAACCCGGAAGTGCTCCAGCACGAAGCCGCGGAGACCACATGAGACGCGGAGCGGAGAAGTAGGTAGAAGTGGGCGGTTCGCTAATCCGGTCGCACGATGCAGCGGAACCCGATATGGCACGTCGAGGTGTCGATCGTCTCGGATTGCCGCGCCGCGGGTCGGTAACGCAGGCAGTAGTTCGGCGCACACAGATGCGATCCGCCCTTGATCACCTTGCGTGGGATGTTCGCGCCCGGCTGTCCGGCCGCGTAGCTCGCGTCGCGCGAGGTGACGCGCGGGTTACGAGCGACGCAACACGGCGACTGGGCCTGACCCGTCGCATTCAGCGTGAACCAGTCGCTCGTCCACTCCCACACGTTGCCGCACATGTCGTAGAGGCCGTACCCGTTCGGAGCGAAGGAGCCGACGGGCGAGGTGCCTTCGAACCCGTCAACCTTGAGGTTCTGCCAGGGAAAGTCGCCCTGCCACGTGTTCGCCATTGCGGCGCCGTCCGGAAAGTGCTCGTCCCCCCACGAGAAGACCGCGCTCTCGAGCCCGCCACGCGCCGCGAACTCCCACTCGGCCTCGGTCGGGAGCTCCTTGCCGGCCCAGGCCGCGTACGCCTCGGCATCCTCGTACGCGACATGAACAACGGGATGACGGTCTTGCCCGTTGACCGTCGTGCCCGGCCCTCCGGGGCGCTTCCAGTACGCGCCGCCCACGTACTCCCACCAGATGCGGACGTCGTCGAGGCTCACCGGCCCCTCGGTCTTGCGGAACACGAGCGAGCCTGGAATCAGCAGCTCCGGGTCGGCCTCCGGGTAGTCCTCCGGGTCGAGAGGCCGCTCAGCGACCGTCACGTACTTCGTCGCGCGCACGAACGTCCGAAACTCGGCCGCCGTCACGGGACGCTCGTCCATCCAGAACCCGTCCACCTCGACTCGACGGACAGGACGCTCCTCGGGGTAGAAGCGCTCGTCGCCCATGTCGAACGTTCCGCCCGGAACGAAGACCATGTCCGGGGCCGGCGCCACGCGGGCTGAGGCCGCCGCGCTCACGCGATCAGTGTCGCACAGCGCTCCTAGGCCGCCGCAGCAGCCTCCGCTTTCACGCCCATCCGCTCGAGCAGGTGGTCGCCGACGCGGAGTGAGTTCGCCATCGCGGTCAGCGCCGGGTTGACCGCGCCGATCGACGGGAACACGCTCGTGTCGACGATGTACAGGTTGTCGAGCTCGTGCGCACGGCAGTCGCGGTTCACGACCGACGTCTCGGCGTCCTCGCCCATTCGGCACGTCCCGGCTTGGTGCGCGACCCCGCCACCGGGATGTCGTTCTTCATGTACGCGAACCGGTGGAACAGGTGGTCGGGCTCCATCCTGCAGCTTGCCGAGCATCGAGTGCAGCTGCTTCTGCAGGTCGTTCTTCGGCGTGTCGTTCGTCGCAGCGGTAGGCTGAGCGTCAGCTTGCCGTCCTTGTCGACCGTGACCCGGTTCTCGGGCATCGGCAGGTCCTCGGTCGAGAGCCAGAAGTCGATTGCGTGCTTCGCGACCTTCTCGAGCGTCCATTGCGGCGCGAGCTTCGTCTCGCCGGGCCGCTCGCCGCGGAACATCGGCGCCTGCGACTTGCCGACCATCTGGATGTTGCCCAGCGGGTAGTCGTGGCCGTTGCCCGCGAAGTAGAAGTCGTTGAGGCCGAGGGTCTTCTGGAACACGGTCGGGTTCTCCTCGCGTGAGAGCGCGAGCACGGCCAGGCTGTTGTGGAACATGTAGTTGCGCCCCACCTGGTCCGAGCCGTTGGCGAGGCCGTTCGGATGCTTGTCCGTCGCCGAGAGGAACAGCAGCTTTGCGGTGTTCGCGGCGCCGCACGCGAGCGCGACGAGGTCGGCCGTGTACGTCTTCGTCTCGCCGTCCTGCTCGACGACGACGCCCGTGACCGCCGAGCCGTCGTCGTTCGTCTCGAGCTTGACGGCTTTCGCATTCGTGACCAGCTCGACGTTCGGATGCTCGAGCGCCGGCCGCACCCCAAGCACCTCGGCGTCCGACTTTCCGTGCACGGCGCACACGAAGCCGTCGCAGTTGGCGCAGCGGACGCACGCGCTGTACGGCATGTTGGACTCGTTCAGTCGAATCCCGCACGGTGCGTGGAACGGGTGGAGCCGGCCGCCTCGAGGTCGTCCGAGAGCTGCTGGATCCGCGGCTCGTGCGAGACCGCCGGGTACGGATACTGCGCGCTCGCGAATCCTTCCGTTGGATCCTCGCCGTGGTTGCCGTGTACCTCGTAGTAGTGCTCGGCCTTCGTGTAGAACGGCTCGAGCTCGTCGTAGGTGATCGGCCAGGCGGGCGAGACGCCGTCGTGGTGCTGCAGCTCGCCGAAGTCCCCGGGACGCAGCCGGTAGAGGGCGGCGCCGTAGAGCTTCGTCGCCCCGCCCACGAAGTAGTGGATCTGCGGCTGGAACGCCTTGCCGCTCTCGTCGTACCAGGTGTCCTCCGAGATGTAGCGGTTGTCGACGAAGACGTCCTGAGCGAGCCAGTTCTGCGGCTCGCGGGGCAGCCAGTCGCCACGTTCGAGCAGGAGGATGCGCTTGCCGGAAGGCGCCAGGTGCCGCGCGAGCGTGCCGCCGCCCGCACCCGATCCGATGATGATCACGTCATATGAGTCCACGGGAAATCCTCTCGGTCGCGACTCCTGCGACCTTCGCACCGGGCCGGCCGCGGAGCATCGTCCGAAGAGGATGAAGCCCTCTGCGCACCGGATCGAGTTGAAGGATCCGGGCGCGCGTCCGCCCGGCTGACGCTCAGTACTGCGCCATCATCTCGGGCACCATGATCCGCGCCGCCGCCTCCAACAGCGCCAGGTGCGAGAACGCCTGCGGGAAGTTGCCGAGAAAGCGTCCGGTCCCGACATCGAGCTCCTCCGCGTAGAGGCCCAGCGGCGACGCGACGCGCAGCAGGCGCTCCATCTGGTCACGCGCCCGCTGGAGATCGCCGACGATTGCAAGCGCGGAGACGAGCCAGAACGAGCAGATCAGGAACGTGCCCTCCTTCCCGGACAGCCCGTCGTCCGTCTCGTCGGTCTTGTACCGCAAAACGAAGCCGTCCTCGGTCAACTCCTCGAGGATCGCCATCACGGTCGCCTTGAGGCGTTCGTCGTCGCTGGGCAGGAAGCCGAAGACCGCGGCCAGCAGGGTTGAGGCGTCGAGCGCGTCCGTGTCGTAGTGCTGGCAGAGGACACCGCGCTTGTCGACGCCGTGGGTCAGGATGTCGTCGCGGATCTCTTCCGCGACGCCGGCCCACTTCTCCTTCAGGTCGCCGTCTCCGCGGAGCTCGGCGAGCTGCGCCGCCCGGTCGAGCGCGACCCAGCACATCAGCTTCGAGGACACGTAGTGCTGCGGCTTGCCGCGTGCCTCCCAGATTCCCTGGTCCGGCTCGCGCCAGACCTTTGTCGCGCACTCCGCCTGACTTTCCACGATCGGCCACAGCCGCCGAGGCAGGCGCTCGCTCTTCTTCGTGTGCAGCAGGATCGAGTCGAGGACGGCCCCGTAGACGTCGTTCTGGCGCTGGTCGAACGCGCCGTTGCCGATGCGCACGGGCCTCGCGCCGGCGTAGCCGGTCAGCTCGTCACGCGTCGTCTCCGTCAGGTCACGGCGGCCGTCGATGCCGTACATGATCTGGAGCGACCCGTCCTCTGTCGCCTCGATGTCGGCGACGAACTGCATGAACTCGTCGGCCTCCCAGTCGAGGTTGAGGTAGTGCAGCGCCTGGAGGGTGAAGGTCGTGTCCCTGATCCAGGTGTAGCGGTAGTCCCAGTTCCGCTCTCCGCCCGGAGTCTCCGGCAGCGAGGTCGTGAGCGCGGCCACGGTCGCCCCGGTGGGCATGAAGGTGAGACCCTTGATCGTGAGCGCGGAGCGCTGGATCGGGTCGCGGAAGCGGTGATCCGGGATCCGGGCGCGGCTGAGCCAGGCTCGCCAAAAGCGAATCGTCGCGTCCATGCGCGCCCAGGCCTCGTCGGCGTCCTGGGGCGTGATCAAACCTTCCTCCCAGGAGAGGGCGCAGTAGGCGCGATCTCCTTCCTCGAGCGTGTGCCGCGCGCGGATGCGGTTCCCCTCGATCCCGAGCGCGAGGTCGGTCTGCAGGCGGAACGTCTGCCCGGCGCCGCTGGCGTCGGCCGCGTGCCGGTCGTCGCCGACGAGCTCCCACTCCGCGGGCTCCCGCCCGTAGTCGAACGCGGGCTCGCAGACCAGCTCGATCTCGACGTTCCCCTCAACGCACTCGGCGGTGCGGACGAGCATGTGATCCGCATCGTCGTCGGCCGGCGGGCGCGTGTGCGGCGTGACCGTGTCCTCGCGCTCGCGCGGCCCCATCGTCAGCGCGTCGCGCACGACGATCCAGCCATTCGGCGTCTTCCACGTCGTCTCGAGCACGTTCGTGCCGCCGACATACACGACCGACGTCGGATGGTTGATCCCGAACGGAGCCAGGCGGAAGAACCCGGCCTCGCGGTCGAGCAGGCTTCCGAAGACGCTCGGCGAGTCGAAGCGCGGGATGCAGAGCCAGTCGATCGCTCCGTCGGACGCGATCAGCGCGCCCGTATGGCAATCGGACAGAAACGCGTACTCGCCGATCGGCGGAAACGGCGACGGTGCCGCTGAGCTCTGGGGCATTCGCTCCTTGGCCGCGGTCTCGGTCATGACGCGATCCATGGCTCTTGCCACCGCCCGTGGCCGGCGACGAGGTCGTCCGCCTCCTTGGGGCCCCAGGAGCCCGGAGCGTACGCGTTGACCGGCGGCGGCTCGTCGAGCAGCGGCTGCATGATCCTCCAGGTCTCCTCGACGCCGTCCTGCCGCGTGAACCGCGTCTGGTTGCCGACAATCGCTGCGTGCAGCAGAACCTCGTACGGCGTCGGCCCTTCACCGCCTTCCTCCGCGAACTCCATGTCCAGCTCGATCGCTGCGGTGCCGACCCGATCGGCTCGGTGCGCGTCGAGAACGAGCCTGATCCCCGGCGACGGATCGAGCTTGACGACGAGTTGGTTCGGCTCGGGTGGACCCTGCCGGAGCCTGAACCCCAACTTCGGAGCGTGCTTGAAGACGAGTCGGAGCTCGGTCTGAGTGGCCGGGAGCCGCTTACCCGTGCGGATGAAGAAGGGAACGCCCGCCCAACGCCAGTTCTCGATCTCGAGGCGCAACGCCGCATAGGTCTCTGTCGTCGAGCCGGCGGCGACGCCGTCGATGTCCAGGTACCCGTCGTACTGCCCCCGCACGTAGTGAGCCGGCTCGGCATCGGCGACGGCGTGGTACAGCGAGACCTGCGCGTTCTTGATCAGATCCGAATCCACTCCGGCCGGGACCTCCATCGCCGAGGCCGCGACGACTTGCATCAGGTGATTGACGACGACGTCGCGCAGCGCGCCGACCGGGTCGTAGAAATGCCCGCGGTCCTCGACGCCGAAGTCCTCGGCCATCGTGATCTGCACGGATTCGAGGAAGTTCCGGCTCCACAGCGGCTCGAGCATCGAGTTCGCGAATCGCAGGTAGAGGATCTCCTCGAGGCCCATCTTTCCGAGGTAGTGGTCGATCCGGTAGAGCTGCGACTCGGCGAGGTACTGATGGAGCTCGTCGGCGAGCTCACGCGCGGAGGCGAGGTCATGGCCGAACGGCTTCTCGACGACTACGCGCCCAGTCTTCGTCAAGCCCGCCTCGGCGAGCCCCTTGACGACGCGACCGAAGAGGAAGGGCGGGATCTCGAGGTAGAAGACGGGCGTCTTCGCTCCGTCGATCGCGTGCGCGACCCGTTCATAGGTCGCGTCGTCATCGAAGTCGCCCGAGACGTATGACAGCCGATCGGCGAAGCGGTCGAAGACCTTCTCGTCGATCGTCTCGCCCGTGCCCTGGATCGACTCCCGTGCGCGATCCTTGAGCTGGTCGACCGTCCAGTCGTCGACCGCTACGCCGACGATCGGGCAGTCGAGCAGGCCGCGCTGCTCGAGGCGGTACAGCGAGTCGAACGTCATCACCTTCGCCAGGTCGCCCGTGATCCCGAAGACCACGAAGACGTCGGCGGGCTTCTGGGCCTGCTCTGTCGTGCGCGCCTCGACCTCGGGTGCAGCCGTCGTCATATCCCGTCTCCCTCCTGGTCGACCAGTTCTGCCTCAAGACTCCTGCGGGAGCGCCAGAGCCGCATCGTCCACTTGGGATGACCGCATCACCTCACCCGGGGTCAGACCCCGCTCCAGATGTGTGCCGACTTCGTGACCGAACGCTCCCGTCGGAGCGGGCATTTGGCTCGAACAGAAGGCCGCGCCCGCGAACCCTGTGGACGACTTGTAAAGGGGTCTGACCCCGGGACGCGCGTGTCGTCAGCGCCTTCGGGCAGTCGTACGCGCTCCCGCTCGACGGCGGCCGCCGACCTCGACTCGCCCGCGGCCGAAGGCGTCGACACGGCCCCAGCGACCCGGGATGTCGAGCAGCTCGAGATGGCCGATCCCGGCTGGCAGCGCGGGGTCGACGACGAGGTGATCGCCGAGCGGTTCCAGGCCGAGCATTGTCCGCAGCAGGAGCAGTGGCGTCCCCGTCGACCAGGCCTGCGGGCTGCACGCGGTCGGGTACTGGACCGGGTACTTCGTCTGCTCGCGTTCGTAGCCACCGAACGCTTCCGGCAGGCGGCCATCGAAGAACTCGGCCGCGTCGAGGATCCCAGCCGCGATCGTTGCCGCCTCCTCCTTGAACCCGTAGCGTCTCAGCCCCCACGCGATGAACGAGTTGTCGAACGGCCAAATCGTGCCGACGTGGTAGCCGATCGGATTGAAGCGCGCCTCGCCCTCGGCCAGCGTGCGCACGCCCCAGCCCGAGAAGAGCCGCGGCCCCATCAGGTGCCGAACAACCGCCTTCGCCTTCGACTTGTCGACGATCCCGCTCCACAGCAGGTGCCCGTTGTTCGAGGCGAGTGCGTCGACCTGATTGCCCTCGAGGTCGAGTCCGAGCGCGAAGTACTCGCCCTCCTCGACCCAGAAGTCGCGGTTGAAGCGGCGCTTGAGGTCGGCGGCCTGCCGCTCGAGCTCCTCGGCGAAATCGGGATCGTTCCAGACGCTGCGCGCAAGCCTGGCGCCGCGCACCTTCGCGTCGTACGCGTACCCCTGGAGCTCAGCGGTCGCCCGAGGGAAGCCAGGCAGCCGGCCGTCACGGTACGAAATCGAGTCCCACGAATCCTTCCAGCACTGGTTCTCGAGACCGGTCTTCTCGTTTCGACGCTGGTACCAGATGTAGCCGTTCCTTCTCAGGTCGGCGTACTCGTCGATCCAGTTCAGGGCGGCCCGCGCCTCGAGCTCGAGGTCCCGGACGAGTCTGCGGTCCCCGGTCCAGCGCTCGTACTCGTCGAGCAAGACGACGTAAAGAGGCGTGGCGTCCGCGCAGCCGTAATAGGGCGAGTGCGGGCGTTCCTCGAACGCCGTCAGCTCGCCATAGCGGAGCTCGTGCAGGATGCGGCCCGGGTCCTCGTCGCGAAAATCGTCGATTCGCGTGCCCTGCCACTCGCCGAGCGCCATCAGCGTCGTCGCCGCGAGCTCCGGCGTGAACGGGAGCGCCTGCAGGCTCGTGAAGATGCTGTCGCGGCCGAACATGGTCATGAACCAAGGCAGGCCCGCGGCCGGCAGGCTGCGGCCCCCGGTGACGGGCGGCGCGAAGCGCAGCGCGGCCAGGTCGACCAGGCTGCGGCTGTACGTCCGCTTGAGCGGCTCCCAGTCGCATTCGATGCGCGGCGCTAACGCGAGCCAGCGCTCGAGGTTCGACTCCATCGTCCTGCGGCGCCCGCGCTCTTGCGCCTCGAGCTCGCCGAACCCTGGAATCTCGACAACGACGTCGAGCTCCGTCCTCCACTTACCGTGCGCGGGCAGCTTCAGCTGGAAGGTGAGCCCGTTCTCGTCGACCTTCGCCCGCTTGGTGCTCGTGATCAGCGTCGAGCGCCTGTAAGTCTTGCGTTCGTAGCCGAGCCGCAGGGCCCCCCGCTCGGCCTTCCTCGTATACCGGCCCTTCTTCTTGAGCGCATCCTTCACCTCGAACAGGTCGGCGAAGTCGCACGCCGCTTCGATCCGCAGGCGGAGCTTCACCGGCTTCTCGTCGTGGTTGAGGATCGTCAGCACCTCGTGGAAGCCATTGGCGACGGCCCGCTGCCGAATAACGGAGAGATTGGCGTCGATGTAGACGGTGCCCATGCCCGGCACCAGAAAGAAACGGGTCTCGAAGTACTGCAGGTCGTCGACCGAAAGCGCGCTGAGTCGCTCGTCGTCGATCGTCAGAACCCACTTCGAGAGGAAGCGCGTGTCGTACGAGAACAGGCCCGTTGGATCGGTCAGCGACGCCTCGATGTCACCGCGTTCGTCGCTGACGACGAACGTGTTGCCGTCGAGGACCTTGACGAGCCCGTCGCTCATGACCGAGGGCCGGGAAGCAGTCGCTGGAAGAGGACGAGCAACCTCGGATCGCCTTCGATCGTGACCGCGCCGCGCAGTACCGCCGCAAACGCATTCATCTTGCCGGACGCCATCCGGCCGAACAGCTTCCGGTCGGCCCGCATAACGCAGTCGGCCGGCCCGTTCCCGCGAGCGACGGCGACCGCGCCCTTGTTGACGGTGACCCGCCAGCGCTCTGTCCGCGTACCGCCGGTGAGCTCAAAGAGCATGGTCCCGGTCACCCGCTTGAGCAGCGGCAGATCCTCAACGGCGCCGAGCCGCTCGAAGAGCTCGACGCCGGCGTTGGTCACGTCTCGACGGAGATCCTGCCCAAGCGCTGGTGCGTGAACGCCGCGCCGGACCAGTCGACCACGGCCTTCGCGCGGTCTTCGTTCGTCGGGAGCAGGGCGAGGTGAACCGTTCCCCAGGCGAGCTGCGCCGACTTGCCCTTCATCGTCCTGCCGCCGAGCATCTGCACGACGGCTGCGCCGCGGCCGATCATCGCCATCGTGCCCTTGTCGTGGTACTTGAACGGCTTCGACTCCTTGCTTTCGGCAAGCCGGGCGATCGTCTCGCCGGCGTGCTCGCCCGACTGGAGCGCCACGGAGCCGAGCTGCGGCAGGACCTGCTGCGTTTTCGAGTCGGTGATTGCCGCGACATCGCCGACGACGAACACCTCGGGGTGACTGCGGAAGGCGGAGCTCGGCATCGACCGCGATCCGGTTCCCGCGCTCGAGGTCGAGCCCGAGCGACTGAACGAGCGCGTTCCCCTGGAGCCCGGCGCCCCAGACGAGCGTGTGCGCCTTCAGCTCCTTGCCGGACTTGAGCTTCACGCGCTGAGGCGTGATCGACTCGACCACCTCGCCGGTCGTCACCTCGACGCCGCGCTTCGTGAGCGCCTCGACGGCGTAGTTCCTGAGCTCCGGCTTGAACATGGAGAAGATCTCCGGACCGGCCTCGACGAGGGTGATCCTGGCGGCGTCCTCGCCGATGTCCGGGTAGTCCTTGCGGAAGGCCCCGGTGTAGAGCTCCACGAGCGCGCCGGCCGTCTCGACCCCGGTCGGCCCGCCGCCTACGACGACGATGTTCAGGGATCCGTCTTCGAGCAGCGCAGGATCCTTGTCGGCGGCCTCCCACTTGCCCAGGATGTGGTTCTTCAGCCGCACCGCGTCGCTCAGCGTGTAGAGCGGGAACGCGTGCTCGGCCGCGCCTTCGACCCCGAAGAAGTTGACCTCCGCGCCGAGTCCGAAGACGAGGTAGTCGTAGCCCACGGACCCGAGCTCGGCGAACTGCACCTCGCGCTTGTCGAGGTCGATCGCCGTCACGCGGTCCTTGTGCAGCCGCGCGTTCTCCTGTCCGTGGAAGAGGTCCCGGATCGGATGGCCGACGGCCGGCTGCTCGAGGAGGCCGGTCGCAACCTGGTACAGCAGCGGTTGGAACGTGTGGTAGTTGTTCTTGTCAACGACCACGACATCGACGTCGCTCTTGTGCAGCTTCTGGGCGGCGCCAATACCGGCGAACCCGCCCCCGAGGA
Organism: uncultured Actinomycetes bacterium; assembly: GCA_963794605.1. Lineage (GTDB taxonomy): Bacteria > Actinomycetota > Thermoleophilia > Gaiellales > Gaiellaceae > VAXT01. Next base: position 1,016,497 of record CAWCEN010000002.1, on the reverse strand, counting down.
CGAGGACACGCGGCCGCGCCCTATCCGCTCGATCGCTCACCCCCTGCAAGGTACGGGCCTCCCAGCCAGCCCGCTCACCCCAAGTGGATGAAGCCGCGAACTAGGCGCGTGGATACGTGACGATGAAGTAGAGCGCGACCACGAGCAGGACGCCGCAGAGGACGAGCAGCCCGAGTCGGACGCGGTGCACCTTGAACTTCTGGGCGAGCGCGGTCAGGAACAGCACAGTGGCCAGGAGCACGGTGTTCCGCAGGTACTTGTCGCCCCGCTCGCGAGCCCTGGTTCCAGCTTCGAAGACCTCAGAGGCCTGGTGCCCCTTGGCGGCGGCAAGCCCGGCTTCGGCATTCCTGTACTGCGGCATGAAGATCGGGCCCGGCGGAGCCTTCGGATTGTTGAATGGGTCGAGCGCGAGCCAGGCGTTGAACGCGGCACGGTACTCCGGCCGGAACCTCCGTTCGAAGAGCTTTGCGTCCGCCTCGTTGCCCTGTGCCTTTGCGTTGAGCCAGAACCCGAACGTGTTCGTGTCGTAGAGGCGCTGCTGGCCGCTCCGGGTGTTCGCGCTGTCTTCCTCGACCCGGTACTTGCTCGAGAGGGTGTACAGGCTGGCCTGATGCCCGTCCCACTTTCCCGTCTGGTAGCCGCTCCAGGCGGTCGCGATGGCGACGAGCGCGAGCAGGATCGCCTCGCCGACCTCGAGCAGCCCCTCCCGTCGGTTCGCGTGCTGGCCGTGCCCGACCACATGCGCGACTTCGGCAGGAGTGACCGGCTCGGACACAGCATCGTACGGTCGCACAGAATGTGCGCCGTGGTTCATCCCAACCGGGCGATGCGCGCGCTCAGGATGACACCGAGGCTCATGCAAGCGTGACCGAATCCGCCGCATCCACTGCACCCGGTGCGGCCGCACGCGCGACCGACGACGCCTCGACCGCTCCAGAGCGCGCCGGGCTCGTTCTCATCTCTCTGATTGTCGTGGCGGGGGTCGCGAACCTGAACCTGTCGGTGGCCAACGTCGCCCTGCCGGACATCGGCAAGCATTTCGACTCCTCGCAGACGACTCTCGACCTAATCGCCGTCGGCTACTCGCTCGGGCTCGCGTGCTCGGTGCTGTGGCTGGGCGCCCTCGGCGACCGCTACGGGCGCAAGCTGATGCTCCTACTTGGAACGGCGCTGGCGATCCCGATGTCTCTACTCGCAGCGTTCGCACCCTCCGACACCGTCCTCTTCCTCGCAAGAGTCGGCGGGGGCCTCGCCGCAGGCATGGCCTACCCGACCACGCTGGCACTGATCACCGCTCTGTGGGCAGGGCCGGGCCGTACGAAGTCAATCGCGCTGTGGTCCGCGATCGGCGGCGGGATCGCCATGCTCGGACCACTCTCCTCGGGCTTTCTTCTGGAGCACTTCTACTGGGGGTCGGTGTTCCTGATCACGCTGCCGCTGGCGGTCGTGGCGATCGTGCTCGCGTGGTTGTTCGTCCCTGCGCACGTGAACGAGTCCACGGAGCCGGTCGACAACCTGGGCGGCATCCTGTCGCTCGCCCTGGTCGGTGCTCTGATTCTCGCGATCAACTTCGCGCCGGTCCCGAACAAGGGCACGCTGACCCTCGTGCTCGCGGCCATTGCGGTACTGGCGCTCGTCGCGTTCTACCTCCGTCAACGCCGCGCGGAGAACCCGCTCTACGACCTGGACGTCGCCTCCCGCCGCGTCTTCTGGGTGGCGGCCTGCGCCGGCGTGATCGTGTTCGGCTCGCTGATGGGCGCGGCGTTCGTGAGCCAGCAATACCTCCAGAACGTCCTCGGCTACTCGACGCTGGAGGCGGGCGCAGCGATCCTGCCGGCCGTGGTGTTCATGGTGCTCGTCGCACCGCGCTCCGCCAAGCTCGTCGAGGCACGCGGCGCCCGATTCACGCTGATGTGTGGCTATGTGTTTCTCTTCCTAGCCTTCAGCACGATGCTGGTCCTCTGGAAGGAGGGCAGTTCGTACTGGCAGATCGCGATCGCCTACATCTTCGTCGGCATCGGTGTCGGGTTCGCAGGTACGCCCGCATCGCATTCGCTCACGAGCTCCGTACCTGTCAGGCGTGCCGGGATGGCCTCGGGCACGGCCGACCTCCAGCGTGACCTCGGCGGTGCGATCATGCAGTCGATCTTCGGGGCCCTGCTCACCGCGGGCTACACGACCGCCGCGGGGTCGCTGATCTCGAGCTCCGGAAAGGATGTCACCTCGGACACGCAGGCCGAGCTCACCAAGTCGTTCTCGAGCGCGGCGGACACGGCCTCGCGATACCCGTCGTCGCAGCAAGACGCCATCATCTCGGGCGCCAAGACCGCGTTTCTCCAGGGAGACAACTGGGCCTACACGGCCGGCATCGTCGCGATCGTGATCGGAGCCGTCCTCGTCTTCTTCTTCTTCCCGAAGCGCGACGACGAGCAGCGCCTACTCGCCGAGTATCACGCGCAGGACACGAAGAGCTGAGGTCAGCCCTGCCCTGAGGTGACGCTCGAGCACGAGCTCGCGTCCTGGAACGCGGATTTGAGCTCGCCTCCGAGCTGCTCCAGGTCGCTGAACGTCTCCTGCACCTGGCTGCCCATCGTCGAGATGGTGGACGTGACCGTAGTGAGCGCGCTCGCGAGGCTGCCGCCGCTCTGAGCGTCATCGATCGCACCGTCGATCTTGTCGACGCCGTCCGAGATGCCGCTCGACAGCGTGTCGATCGACTCCTCGGCCTCGTCGCCGGAGCTCACGTCGGGCTTCCCGAGCCCACTGAGGTCGTCCTTCAGCTGCGCGGTCGCATCCTTGAGATCGGTTGCGGCCTGGTCGAGTGAGTTCTCGGACAGGTTCCCGCCCGAGAGGGATTGGCCCGCCGACCGGAGCGAGTCGGTCCACGTGTTGATCGCCGAGCAGACGCCGTCCGCCCAGTCCTCAGCGCTATTCGCGTCGCTGCTCCCGCCGCCGCCGCCGCAGCCGGCCGCGAGAACCGCGAGCAGGAGCAACGACGCAAGAGCTGCTGGCAGTTTCATCCTGCCCGAGGCTAGCGCGGGGAGCGGAAACCGTGTCATGCCGAAGGGGTGATCTCGACCTCGCCTGGCGCCTCGACGGCCTCCTCGGTCCCGTTCAGCTCGTGCCGCCAACGCAGGAGGAGGTCGTGCACCGCGGCCGCGCCCACGATCGGCTCGTCCGGCAGCCGCAGCTGGGACGGATAGAGCAGGAACGGGCGCGTCTGGGACCCGCCCATGCCGCCGTGGAACGAGATCAGCTCCTCGAAGGCGCAGCCCTCGTCGAGCATCGGGTCGTAGAAGCTCCCGACCATGATGTCCGCGACGTTCTCGAAGCCGTCCGTGCGCAGCAGGTGGCGCCCGGCGTTCGGCGGGAACGACGCCAGCGGGTCGTCGCCGACGACGCGCCCGTCCGACAAGTAGCGCGTGCCTTTCGCGCCGAGCACGACCGCACCGTCGTGTTCGGAGCGGACGAGCAGCCAGCCGACGTGTGGGTGCTCTCGCAGAGCGACGAGGAGCTTGGGGTGCGCAGCCTCGATCTCTTCGAGCGTCAGCCGCCGCCGTTCGGACATCAGGTAGACGAGCCCGAGGTTCCCGGAGCCGAGCACGACCGCCTCGCGGTCGGAGACGTCGTTCTTCGGCCGCTTCTTCTTCTTGCCGGTCGCCTCGGAGAGAGCGTTGCCGACCATAGCGCTCTGCTCGTCGCCGCCAGCGACCTCGGCCACGTCAGCGCCTCCTGAGAGCGACCGTTCGACGAGATCGTCGAGGCCGTAGCCGTTGCGCTGCTTGAACGTCGCGCCTTGGGTCTGCCCGTGGTCGGAGAGGACGACGATCTCGTACGGCCGCGCAGCGTACGCCCGCGCGCGGTCGATCCGGCCGAACTGTTGGTCGAGCTTCCGCAGCGCCTCCAGGGTGTCCGCACGCTCGAGGCCCGAGTGGTGGGCGACCTCGTCGTAGCTCGAGAACGTCGCGTAGACGGCGGGCCTGCCTTTCATCATGTCCGTGAGGACGCCGTACACGATCAGGTCGCGGACGAAGACGCACATCGCGGCGCGAATAAGCGGATAGATCCCGCTCCGGTGACCCCGCGGCCGGACGTCCCGACGCTTCTCCTTGGACGCGGCGGTCAGTTCGAGGATGACCTCCCAGAAGAAGAGGACGAGCACGCGCATGACGTTGAAGCCGTTCGAGAAGAACGCGCGGTAGCCGGGGTTCGACCGCTTCTCGGCCTCGATCCGGCTGACCGTGAGGATCACGTAGTCGGCCTCGCCGGAGAGCAGGTTGCCGCGGCTGGCGCCGCCGTTCGCGAGCAGCCCGCGCCCGGTCGAGTGCGCGCGCTCGATCTCGGCGCAGTCGTCCGGGCCGGAGCACGAGACGAGCTTCGCCGACTCCTTCACGACCCACCGGAAGGCCGGGATATCCTCGTTCGAGCCGAGCAGGATCCCCGCCTGGCTCGCGCCCGTCTGGGAGGAGAGGTCGGTCTCCCACTCCGCGAGCTCGTGGCTGCCGTCCTGGAGCCAGCGCGCCATGTACGGCGCGTTTCCGTCCCGCATCGCCCGCTGCAGCACGGGCAGTGCGAGGCCGTCGATCTCGAGGAAGATGATCCCCGGCGCGTCGGTCCTCGTCTCCTCGTCTGAGCGGCGCGCGATCCGCTGGATGACGCGGTACGTATACGTGTCGTCGTCGTTCGTCCCGAAGATCACGTCGAGCACGACGCCGACCGCGGACCCGACGAGGGCGACACCGAGAGCGGACCAGAAGGAGTCGACCTCGAGATCGCCGCCGGTTATGCGATCCGCTGCCAGCAGCATGAGCGCGTCAAGAACGAGAATGATCACCAGCCCGAGGACGAGCATCAGCGGCAGGCGGAGCGCGGCGACGAGCGGGGGCACCAGTGCGTTGAGCACGGCGATAACCGCAGTCGCCAGGAGCGCGCCCCAGAAGTTGTTCACCTGCGCGCCGGGCAGGACCCAGGTTGCGGCGAGGAGCGACGCGGCGGACAGGATCCAGGCCAGGATCAGCGCCAGCGGCCGGAACTTCGGGCGCGAGGGCCGCCAGGCCGGTTCGGCTGCAGCTGCGGAGAGATTCGACGAAGTCATCGCTCGACCGGCCCCAATGATCTCACCAAGAGCATTGGTCGTGCCCGCGGAGAGCTAGAACGGGCGAACCGTCGCCGGATCGGCCGCCCGTCCCAGCAGCGAAGCCGGCGAGAGCGGCCGGCCGAAGGAGTCGATGAACAGCGAGCAAGCCGCCGTCCGCTCCGGCAGCGCCCCCTCGAGCACGTCCACGCGATAGGTCAGGTCGCCTTGCTCGAGCCGCGGGTCGTGGAGAACGACGACGACGTCATCCGGAGCGTTCCCGCCGTCGAGGAACGAGAGCACTGCGTTCGGCGGGTCGATCGCGAAGCTGTAGACGCCCACGTCCCAGAGCTCGATGAATCTGCTCGAGCGCATGTGGCCGACCTCGCGACGCGGCCGGTCGGCGAAGTAGACCGTCGACTCGGCGAGCCCGTGGAGCGTGATCGTTCCTCCGCCGCTGGTAAACCCCGTCGCGCTCTGGACGAACAGCGCGTCGATCCGTTCGTGGGCTGCTGACCCCAGGTTCACCACTTTGCCCAGAGTCTGGCGTCCGTTGGCGGAGGATGCCTCATGCCGAACGGGTGAAAGCGCCGCTTCCCGGATGCGCGCTTGGGTGGGCGGGCTAGAAGGCAAGCGCGCCGACCGGCTCGTCGACCTCGAGCTGCTCCCTCGGCTCCGCAGCCTCGACGAGGCCGAGATCCACGGCGACGGCGACCGCTTCGCTCCGACTCGACACGCCGAGCTTGCGATAGATGGAGATCGCCTGCGTCTTGATCGTGTTCCTCGAGACGTGGAGGCGCTCGCCGATCTCCCGGAAGGACAGGTGCGTGGAGAGGAGGGGAAGCAGCCGCAGCTCGGCGCGAGTCAGGCCCGAGCTGCCACCGGTGCGCGTCTCGGGCATCGACGTGATCTCCAGCTCCAGGCTTTCGACCAGCCCCCCGAGGACGCCCAGGTCCGGCCGCACGGCGAGGATCCCGCGCGCCTCCTCGAGGATGTCCCGGGCCGACTCCCGGTCTCGCAGGGTCACGTTGGCGTCTGCGAGCTCGATGCGGGCCTGGACCGCAAGCCACGGGAGGGCATAGGTCAGGTGGGGCGTGACGCGCGTCGCAGCCGTCAGCAGCCGGCGCGCCTGGTCCCACTGGCCGTGCCTGAGCTTGCTCCGAGCCGAGGCGGCCAGCGCGAGCGCGCTCGTCGGATAGTCCGCGAGCTCCCCTTCTTCGACTACGCGCTGGGCCTCCTCGGCTAGAGCATCTGCTGTGCGGACGTCCTCGCGAGCGGCTGCGAGCAAGGAGCGCTCGGCGAAGGCGATCGCACGGGTCTCGATGGAGCCTGTCGTTGCTGCCCGCTCGACGGCCTCGGCGAGGACTACGTCGGCGCGCTCGTTGTCTTCGAGCAGCGTCGCGGCGGCGCCCTGGACGAGCAGAGCCGCCGGCCGCCAGGGGTCGTCGGCCGCGAGCTTCGCGACCGCGGCCTCGGCGTCCGCCTGCATCTGAACCGCGCCGTCCGTGCATAGCGCGGCCCGCATGACGGCGATCCGGGGGCGGATGGCCGCCACGCCTCGTCGCCGCGAGGCCACGCCCCGCTCCGCTGCGTGCAGCCAGCGGTCGGCCTCCTCCGCACGACCGCGCGCGGCGAGGATGCTGCTCCCCTGGACCGCGACGTCCGGGTGCCGGTCGAGCCGCTCGTCCACGTCGAACAGGTCGAGCCAGCCCTCGACGGCGACGGCTCGTCCGCTGTCGTTGACCTCCTGCGCGATCGAGCTCAGGATGCGCGCCGCGTCGTCGATGTCTCCGGCCGCATGTGCGTGGTAGAGCGCGGACTCGGGGTCGATGTGCGACTCGTACCAGGCGGCCGCGCGCCGGTGCAGCACGGGCACCAGGTCGGGCTCCTCCCTTTCGAGCTCGCGCTGCAGCAGGTCACGGAAGAGGTGGTGGTACCGGTACCAACCGCGCTGGTGGTCGAGCTGGACGAGGAACAGGTTCCCGCGCTCGATCTCCTCGAGCTCTGCCGCCGAGCCCTTGCCGCGCAGCAACGCGTTGCAGAGCGGCGCGCACATGCGCTCGAGCACGGATGTGCGCCGCAGGAAGCGGTGGACGCGCGGCTCGAGGCCCGAGAGGCATTCGGAGCGCAGGTAGTCGGCGATGTGCCGGTCGCCCGCGAGACTGCCGACCTGCTGGTCGCTCGCGAGGGCGGCGAGCCGGAGACGCCGCGGGCCAGCCCTCGGTGCGGTGTAGGAGCGCCGCGAGCTCGCTCTCGTCCAGCTCGACCCCCGCCGCGCGGAGCAGGATCTCCGCCTCCCGGCGGCTGAGCGCGAGCTCGTAGGGCCCGATCTCGAGCAGCGGCCCGGCGACGCGGAGGGCGGCGATCGGCATCCTGGGGAGGGACCGCCCCGCCAGCGCGATCATCGAGCCGGGCGGGATGTTTTCGATCAGGATGCCGATCGCCTCGGTGGAATCGGTGGACACGAGCGCGTCCGCGCCGTCCAGGACGAGCACGAACGGCGACGCCCGCGACGAGAGCTCGGCGCTGAGTCTCGGCACGATCGTTTCCCAGACCTGGCAGTCCGGTCGCTCGAAAGCTTCGGTCACGTGCCGGCCCAGGGGCTCGATCCGGTCGAGCGCCGCGGCGACATGCTTGAGGAGGACGAGGGGATCGTTGTCGCGCTCGTCGACCGAGACCCAGGCGAACGGGCGCGCGTCGCGGGCCGCCCACTGCGCGAGGAGCGTCGTCTTGCCGTAGCCGGCGGGCGCGGCGACGAGCACGATCGGGAAGGCGCCGGCGGCGCGCAGGCGGTTCACGAGTGCCGTCCTCGGGACTCGCTCAGGCAGGCCGTTCGGAGGTTGCAGCTTCGACTCCACGACGTCGAACGGAAGGCTCGAGCCACCAGCCCCGACCAGGATCGCCTTCGCCCCGATCCCGCGCAGCGCCCGATTCAGGGGACGGCGATCGACGCCGAAACGGCGGTCTCCCGCTACCGGTTCGATGTCCACTTCGCCATTCCATTCCCCGCGTCCTTGTGGACGAAGGTTGCGACGCCCTCTGAGTCTGAGTATCCAGGCCGTTTGGGCCGCGGGCATTAGGGGATTCGCGGATTCGCCTGTGGCCGACGCACCACGGTCCTCGTGGTGCAGACACCACGGTTTGCGGGGAATACGAGGCCGCGACTAGGCTCGAAGGCGCCGATGTCGATACGCGTCGTCGCCGCGGAGGACAGCTTCCTCGCCCGAGAGGGGATCGTCAGCATCCTCGGCGACATCGAGGACGTCGAGCTGGTCGAGATGTCGGGCGACCTCGACGAGCTGCGCGAGGCCGTCGAGCGAACGTCGCCGGACATCGTCCTGACCGACATCCGCATGCCGCCCACGAACACGGACGAGGGCATCCGCTTCGCGGCCGAGCTCAGGGAGCAGCACCCGGAGATGGGCGTCGTCGTGCTCAGCCAGCACGCAGAACCCCGTTATGCGATGGCGCTCTTCAACGCAGGCTCGGACCGCCGCGCGTACCTGCTCAAGGAGCGCTTGCACGACAAGAACGAGCTGAGCCGTGCGCTCCACGACGTGGCCGAGGGCCGCTCTCTCGTCGACTCGAGGGTCGTCGACAAGCTCGTCGCCGCGCGCCAACAGGGCGACTCTGAGCTGACGAAGCTGACCCCGCGCGAGCTCGAGATCCTCGCTCTGATCGCAGAGGGCCGCAGCAACGGCTCGATCGCCTCGACTCTCGGGATCACGAAGCGGGCGGTCGAGCGGCACATCAACGCGATCTTCCTCAAGCTCGATCTCGGCAAGCCCGAGGACGTGAGCCTGCGCGTGAAGGCGGCGCTCCTCTACCTCGGCGGCGACGAGCTCTAGAGGAGCGCCTCGAGGCGGCTGAGCACCTCGGCGCGGTCCTCGGGCACGGTGAGCCCGTGCCGCGCGGCGACCTCGTCCTCGACCTGCCCGAAGAGCGCGGCTTTGGCGCGCAGCGCTCGTGCGACGTCCTCAGCCTCGTAGCCGGCGAAGGTCGGCCCGAGCGCTTCGACGAGGTCGTCGCCCGCCCAGCGCTCGAAGAATCGGAAGCCGTGCCACGTGTCGGTTTCGTCGGATCGCCAGCGCGCAAGCTCGACCAGCCGCCCGGTGAGCCAGCCGTCGCCTGCCTGCTTCGCGACGAGCACCTCGCCGCGCGAAAGCTTCTTCGCAGCCCAGAGAAGGTGGTACCAGAAGTCGCTCACGAGCTGGTCGAAACGATCCTGGGTCGGCGCGGGCGTCTCGATGCTCGACGGCTCGCGCTCGGGGATCGTGATGCCGTCGGCGTAGAGCACGCGGAAGCCGCGCGTGAAGACGGCGTCGGCCTCGGGCGGGATCTCGTCGGCCACCGCCGCGGGGACGATCGCGAAGTCGACCTCGAGCCCGTCGCGGAAGAGGACGCGCCGCTCCTCGAAGCCACCGACCGCGGTCGGCTCGCGAAAGCTCAGCAGCGGGTCGCCGAAGTGATCGATCCAGTCCGGGTCGTCGAGGTAGGACGCCGGCTCCTCGACGAAGAGCGCGACGTCGACGTCCGAGGCCTGGTCGGCGGGGGCGTCCACTCGAGCCTGCGAGCCGAGCAGGACGGCGGCACGAATATCCGGTCGCCCGGCCGCCCACCGCGTGACCTCGTCGAGGAACGTGGCGACGTGCGTCTCCATCTATGCCCGGCCGAAGCGCTCCTCGAGCAACCCATGGCGCAGGCCCCGGTCACTCACCGTCAGTGCGTCGCGCCCGAGCTTGTCGAGCACGGTCCGAACGACGCAGGCGCCGGCGAGGATGACCTCGGCACGCTTCGGCTGCAGGCCGGGGATCTCGCGGCGCTGATCCGCAGTCCGCGTCCGGTAGAGCTCGATCTGGCGGTCGACCTCGTTGCGGTCGAGGACCGTGCCTCGGACGACGCTCGGGTCGTACGTCTCGAGTCCGTGTTTCACCGCGGCGAGGTTCGTGACCGCGCCGCCGATCCCGACGAGCTCGTCCGGCGTCGGCCGGCCGTCGAGGCGATCGAGGTCGGCCGCGATCGCGTCGAGCGCCTCGCGGAGCGTTTCCTCGGAGACGCCGCCGTCCAGGCCGAAGCGCTCCGTGAAGCGCACGGCTCCGACGTCGACGCTGAACCGCTCCTCGACCTCTCCACCCTGGCCGAACGTGAACTGCGAGCTGCCGCCGCCGGTGTCGAACAAGACGAGCGAGCCGTCTCCGAGTCGCATCTCGGCCGTCACCGCGAGATATGCCAGGCGAGCCTCCTCGTCTCCGCTGATGATCTCGACCTCGACCCCGGCGCGCACGGCCTCGACGAACGCCTCGCTATTGCCTGCCATGCGCAGCCCCGCGGTCCCCACCGCAACCGTAGCCACGACCGCTTCGCGCGCGGCCTCGTCGGCCATGTCCGCGATCGCGTCCACCGTCCTGGCGATCGGCTCCTCTTGGAGCTCGCCCGTCCGATCGAGCCCCTCGCCGAGCCGGGTCACCTCGGCGCGCTCGACCACCGTCCGCCACTCGCCGTCCTTCCTTCGCTCGCCGAGCACGAACTTGACCGAGTTCGTGCCGACGTCGATCACGGCGAAGCGCCCGAAGCCTAGGAGCTCCTTGAGTGCGCGCGGGACGCTCACGTTGCGATGCAGTTCGAAGCCGAGCCGCCGGACAGCCGCGATCACGAGCGCGGCGTCCTCGGACTCGACGGCGATCGTCCGCAGGGCCCCTCGATCCGCGCTCAGCTCCGAAAGCTCGCCCATCGCGCCGTCCACGGTCACGTGCCTGCGCCGCTTGTGCACCTCGATCGCCGTCAGCTCCGGGCTCGGGTCGACGAGCTCGCCGAGCAGCGTCTCGACGGTGTACTCGCTCCGCTCGAGCTCCGAGCCCACGCCGAGCGCGGCTAACACGGTCTCGACATCCGAGGCCGCCAACGGGAAGCCGGCTTTCAGTACCGGCTTCCACTGCTCGAGACCGTCAGCGTCGACCTGCTGGAGCTCCTTGACGTCCATCTGCCCGCCGCGCACCTTGACCGACGAGTTGCTCACAACCGAGAGCAGGTACAGGTCGTCGCTCTCCTCCTCGAGCTCCGGCGCCAACTCCCCGATGCGCGTCTCCGCTTCCCCGAAGCTCTCGCCGAAGGTCCGCCACTCCCACCGTGGTGTGACCCGCGAGCTCGTCGGCTCAGCTCCCGGTCTTGAGCGCCCCCGAGAAGTGCTCCAGCGCCTTCTTCGTCTTCGTCTGCTGCTCGCCGGAGAGATCGATGCCCCGGCTTCCGAGGAACGCCCGCGCCTCGGCCGCGACCTGGAACGCCTCGTTCGTCGCGGCCCGGGTCGAGAGCTCGAGCACGCGCGACCCGTCGGGGTAGATCCACATCTCGGCCACGATCCTCCGGCCGAGCTCTGCCGGCGTGAAGCGGCCCTTGAGCACGAAGATCGGTCCGAGGATCGACAGATCGTCGAGCTCCACGCCTTTCGCATGCTCCGCGAAATAAGCGCGCTGCTGTTTCGAGTACAGCTTGCGCAGCGGACGCTCGCCCGCCACCACGCGCTGGACTTCGCCCGAGACGAGTGTTCGCTTCAGCGTCCCGGAGCAAACGAAGCCGCCGGGTAGCGCGTCGACCTCGACGCGGAACCCGTCCGCGACACGGAGCTCGGCAGGAAGCTCGGTCGGCACGACCGGCCGCAGTTTCACAACCGAGTCGTCACCCTTGCCCTGGATCCGGCGCGCGCGGACGACCACGCCCTGCTTGTCGAGCGCCAGCTCGGGGGTGTCGAAGAAGTAGATCTGGCGGATCTGTGCCTCGAGCGGGTCCAGGCCGAGCGCGACGGCGGCCGAGCGCTGGTCGTGCTCGGGCACGGTCAGCTTCAGCTCGACGCTGTCCGAGTCTTTGAGCAGGTCGAGCATCTCCGCTATCTGCTCGTGCGAAAGGGCTACGGGAGTCGACTGGCGTGGTCGTCATCGAGGTCCTCCTTGAAGCAGGTGTGCTTCGAGTATGCCCCTAGGCCGAGCATAAGGGCTACGCCAGCGCTGCGGAGCCTTCCGTCGCTTCGGCGTCGGGTTCGGGGCCGGGTTGGTCGAGAGCGAGATCAGCACTGCGCCTGCGAGCGCAACCAGGAGCGCGAGGACGGCGACGACGACGTGCCACGCCGGCCGGCTCAGGCGTTCGTCGAAGATCAGGACCCCGAGCAGCACGCCGACGATCGGGTTCGCGACCGACACCGTGGCGACCGACGGAGCGAGCCGGCCCGTGCCGAGGGACACCTGTTGGAGGACGAACCCGAGCACTCCCGCAACTGCGAGCGCGTAGCACTGCCAGTGCGAGAGCATGACGCCGACGCCTTCGTGGAGCATGCTCGAGCGTCGGCTTCGTGAGCGCTGCCGAGAGCCCGAAGAGGATACCGGCCACGGTCCCGTAGACCGCGGCGACGCGTGTCGGCGTGCCCTGCCGACCGAGCACCAACAGCAGAGCGCAGATGACGCCGAGCACGACGATTGCAACGGCCCACTCGTTGTTCGAGGCGTTTTCCTTACCGCCGGCCGGATGGCCGTAGATCGCGAACAGGGCGAGCCCGAGCACGATCACGAGTGCGCCCCCGACCTCGCGACGCCCGATGTGCTGGTTCGTCAGCAGCCAGCCGAGTGGCAGCGCGAAGACGATCGTCGTCACGAGCAGCGGTTGGATGATGGCTAGCCGGCCGCGGTCGAGCGCGGCAGCCTGGAACAGGTAGCCGATGAGGAGCGCAACGGTACCCAGCAGCCACATGCGCTGGCCGACGAGTCGAACGAGCGACATGGGGTTCGCGAGCGAGACCCCGTCGAGGCTGAGGGCGCCCTTCTGCTGGAGCGTCGCGGCGACCGCGAACAGGAAGGCTGCGATGAGTGCCAATGTGGCCGCCATCGAGTGCTCAGCCTACGACAGTAGCCCGCTGTCGTCAGGTTTCGAGGTCGACCGGAAGGGTCAAGACTCGAGCCAGCGCTCGGACCGGTTGGCCTCCACGCGCTCGGCATACGATGCGCGCGTGACTCCGCCGGGCGAAGCCAACATCGGCGAGTCGCGGTGGCCGCCGGCCATTGCCCTGATCCTCTACATGGCGCTGAACATCACCCTGCGCGTCTGGTTGCCGCATGACGCGCCTGTTCGTGTCGTGTGGCTGGTTCCTGCACTCGAGGCTGTGCTCCTCCTCCTGCTGCTCGTCGGCGCGACCGGACACCTTGCCCACCGCACGCCCTGGGTGCGTCGAGTCGCCGTCACGTTCGTCGTCCTGCTCGTCCTCGCCGCGTTGTGGTCGACCGCGCTTCTCGTCTACGACCTGATCAAGGGCACCGGCGTCGCGACGTCGCCCAGCAAGCTGCTCGCGACGGGGGCCGTCGTCTGGCTCGGGAACAACCTCGCGTTCGCGTTGCTCTACTGGCTGCTGGACGGCGGTGGGCCGATCGCGCGCTCCCTCGATCCGACGCCAGTCGACTTTGCGTTCACGCAGCACCTGAGCCCCGAGCTTGCACCGCCGGGCTGGCGGCCGGTCTTTCTCGACTACCTGCACCTCGGTTTCACGAACGCGACGGCGTTCAGCCCGACCGACACGATGCCGCTCACGCATCGCGCGAAGTACGCCATGGTCGTGCAGGCGAGCGTTGCGCTCGCGCTCTTCGGCCTGATCGTCGCGCGGGCGATCAACGCGTTCAGCTGAGCAATAGAGGGCGTAAACCGCCCTGATCTGTCGATAGCGTCGTCCGCTCCACGACAAGGAGGCACGAGATGAAGCAGGCAACCGAGTCTTCTGGCGTGCGCGACTTCGACTTCTGGATGGGGTCGTGGGAGCAGCGGAACCGAAGGCGGAAGGAGTGGCTCGCCGACTGCGACGAGTGGATCGAGTTCGAGTCGACGAGCGTGGCGTGGCCGATCCTCGATGGGCTCGGCAACGCGGACGAGCTCCGGACCGACTTCGCCGGCGGGTTCGTCGGCATGTCGTTCCGTTTCTTCGACCTCGAGACGCGCCTGTGGTCGATCTACTGGGCAGATAGCAGACACACCGGGTTGCTCGACCCGCCGGTCGTCGGCTCGTTCGCGAGCGGTGTCGGCGTCTTCGAGGGCGGCGACACGTTCGATGGGCAGCCGATCCGCGTTCGTTACACGTGGTCGCGGACTGACACCGAGCGGCCGCGCTGGGAGCAGGCGTTCTCGCCGGACCGGGGCAAGACCTGGGAGACGAACTGGATCATGGACGCGACGCGCGTCGGCGAGCCCGCGATGGCCGCGACCGACGGGCCAGATCGGCTAGTCGCCGGGCGAGCGCGCTGACGTGCTGCCGTAGCTCGTCCGGAGCGCGGATCTCGAAGCTGCAGCCGAGGCCGGCGAGGACGCCCGCCATCCACTCGAGGGAGCCCACCTGCATCCTGAGCAGGGTGCCCTCGTCGGTCTCGGCCATGGTCGCGAGCGTGAAAGGAAGACGACGCCGCGCTTCCTCGAGCGGGAGATCGAGCATGACCTCGACCTCGTGACCCCAGGGCACCGCGGCGAGCGACGCGCTCACGTGCTCGACTGCGTCGAAGCCTTCGGGTGCGGGGTCGGCGGCAACGGGCAGGAGCGTTATCGCGCGCATGCGGTCGATCCGGAACGTGCGCAGGTCGTCGCGCAGGTGGTCGAAGGCGGCGAGGTACCAGCGGCCCGCGTGGAAGACGAGGCCGTGCGGGCTGAGCTCTCGTCGTGACCGTTCGCCGGCGTGCGTGCGGTACTCGGTCTTGATCCGTCGGCGGCGTCGAATGGCGTCCGCGAGCAGGAGCACCGACTCGCCCGCCACCGGGGCCCCGGCGCGGGCCGCCCTCGTGAACGCGAGCGTCGTCTCCAGTGCCTCGGCGCGGCGGCGCAGCGTGTCGGGCAGCACGCGGTGGATCTTCGTCAGCGCGCCGTCGACCGCGCCGGACTCTCCGTCGAGCCCGTCACGGCGCGCGGCGACGAGGCCGAGGACGACGACCACCGCCTCGTCCTCGGACAGCATCAGCGGCGGCAGCCGGTAGCCGGGCCGGACGCGGTAGCCGCCTCCCACGCCGCGCTGTCCTTCGATCGGGATCCCGAGCTCCTGGAGCGCCTCGATGTACCGGCGCACGGTCCTCGGATCGACGTCGAGCGCGGCCGCGATCTCACGCCCGGTCGTCAGCGGCCGCGCCTGAAGGAGCTCGAGCAGCTCGAGGAGCCGTGCGGTCGAGGTGAGCACGACGCCAGTGAAGCAGAGATAGAGGGCGGTTCTCGCCCTATGAGGGTGACGGCCGGTGGACCTCCGCGTTAGGTGAGCAGGACGCTGGCTGCGTCGAGGGCGAGGAGCGCAGCGAGTATCAGGAGCGCGTAGACGGTGACCTGCGGCTGTCGGCGGCCGACTTCGCCCTGCGCGCCCTCCATGAGCGCGACGACTCGTGTGCCGAGGAGCAGGAAGAGGATCAACGGCCCCCAGACGAGCGCGGTTGCAAGCGTGACGTACACGACGACAAGGGTTGCCTGGTCGGTGTCTCCGAGGCCCCCGGTGACGATCGTCGTGGCAGCCAGGCTCGTCAGTACAAGTCGCTTCGGTCCGCCGATCCCGAGCAGGAATCCGGCGACGACGGTCGTGAGGACGCGCAACCGGCCGAGTCGTTCGAGCAGCGCTTGGGTCCGGGCCTTCGAGCGTTCGTGCGCGGCATCGCTGTCATTCGCGTTCGGGGGTCTACGATGAGCCACGAGGGCCAGCGCGGTTAGCACGAGCGCGAGCGCGACCTCGAGCGCGGCCCGGAGACCGGGGTGACTCTTCTTGCTGAGCCCGGTGGCGGCAAGGCCGAAGGTCACGAGCACGGAGCAGGTCAGGATCTGCGCACCGACGAACCCGGCGCCAAAGCCGAATGCCCTCAGTCGTCCGGACGGCATCACCGCCAGCGTCGCGGCGAACCCGAGCGGGCTGAGGCCCGCCAAGAGACCGTAGAGAACCACTTGAAACGCCGCGTGGAGCATCCCGAAGACTGCACGCTACGGCAGCGGGTGCAAAAGGTCTCGTCTAGTCCTGACGACGCAGATTGCCCTCGTCGGCGGGCATCCTAAGAACTGCCCTCGAACGGCTTCTGAGGGAATGGATGTGGGTTCATGAAGCCCGAGGGCTACTCGACGTGCTTACGGCCCGCTTGCAGCCGGCGGCAGTGCCATCGATTGACGCAGTGCGACGAGAGGTGCGTCGGGCACGCGGATCAGACCCCGCGTCGGACGATCGAGGTCGAAGATGACCAGCAGGAGCAGGGTCACGAGCCCACCGACGAGGATGACGGTGGTGGCACCCCGGCCGTGCATCGCCGTGTAGAGCGCGAGGAGGCCGAAGGCGATTGCGGCGCCCAACACCTCCAGCGCCAGGACTTCGTTGGGGATGCGGTTGTTGAGCGCTGCGACGCGCACCGTCTGCTGGTCGATCATCTGGTTGAGGGTCTCGACGTAAAGGCGAGGGGCGCTATCTCGTGGCGCTGTCTCGAGTGCGTTCCCGGCCAACCCCCAGAGCCGACGCTGGAGAGCGTCCTCCTCGGCGACCGTACGTCGGAAACTCGCAGTTGTCGGTACTTCGTGCGAGAGCCTGAGGCTTGCGTCCGTGTACAGCCTCAGTAGTTGCAGAGAGCGGCTTCGCGTTGGCTCGGCCAGGGTTTGCGCTCGAAGGTAGGTCGTTCCGATCGCGTTAGCGTCATCGACGACGGCGACCCTGCGCGCATCGTAACGCCCGATCGCCAACGTCAGGCCGAAGGCGAGGATCAACCCGACCAGCGCGAGCAACGCTCCCTGCACGATCCCGACCGGCTCGCGCAGCGTCTCCGCATGCGTGCGCAACAGGCGACCGATGCCGTAGCCGAGGGCCACGAACCCGAAGACGACCACGGCGATGATCAGCCAGAGCTCCCACGTGCTGAGCCGGAAGAACACCGGCGGAGAGCATGGCACGGAGCCGTGCGCGACGTGCGCCGGAGCGATCGATGTAGGTGGATTCCTCGCCGAACCGCCTCACCAGCTGCCTACGCACTAACCTCGACGGTCAGACACCCGCTTGGACCGCAACGCGGCCGCTATCGGCGGCCTCCTTCAGGGCAGCGTAGTCGCGTTCGTTTTGGTCGGCATATCGCTCCGCAAACGTCGCCATGGCGCGGTCGTAGCTGCCGCCGTTGCCGAGATAGGCGGCGATCGCGATCCTGTCTCCGGAGCGTGCGTGGGCTCTTGCGAGGGTCCAGCCGCAGATTCTGCCGTAGGCCTGCAGCGCCTTCCTGTCCATTAGATCGACCTCCGGCGAGCCCTTCGCGTCCCAGAGTTGCCGAATGTAGAAGTCCCGCACTTGCCCGTCGATCGTCACGATTCGCTCCCAGCCGAGCAGGATGTCGGGCGCCGCCTGCATCATCCGCTGGCCCTCGACAACGCGCTGCCCGTGTTGGGCGTACTGGCTCTTGCCGAGGAACGGCTCGAGCACCGAGGCCTGTGCTTCCTTGAACTGGAGGAAGAGCGGGTCGTTGTCATCGCGGCCGACCATGAGCAGGATCCAGGCGCGGGTGCCGACGCTGCCGACACCGACGACCTTTCGGGCTGCATGGACGTACCGATAGCTCTCGAGCAGGTTGCGCCGGTCGCGCGGGACGGTGCGTCGGTAGGCGCGAATCATGCGCCGCGCGACGTCCTCGAGGTAGTTCACCTCCAGATCGGGCATGACGTCCTCGATCGGTGTCACCAAGGGAGGGTCGCCGACGATCCGCAGCTCGCCGTCGACCGTCCGGCACAGCTTCGTCAGCGCGCCGAGACTGTCCTTCGTGCGCATCTTGGCGACGTCGGACTGGAAGCGCTGCAGCTGCTTGCGGGATGCCGTTGCTCCGAGTTGCTCGAGGATGCCGGCGACGTCGAGGCGCGTGTACCAGACGTCGATGTTGCGCATCGAGGCGAAGCGGGCCATTGCCTCGCGGTACTCGCGTACCGCCGTCGTCACGAGCGAGCGGCGGATCCCCTGGCCAAAGCCGTGCTCCCGCCCTGCAACGGCGAGGCTCGCGGCGAGCCTTTTCACGTCCCACTCGAACGGCCCCGGCAGCGTCTCATCGAAGTCGTTGATGCTGAAGACCCGCCTCCGATCCGGTGCGGCGAAGATGCCGAAGTTCGATAGATGCGCGTCGCCGCAAAGTTGTGTGTGCAAGCCGGTGCGCGGCCCGTCGGCGAGGTCGGCTGCCATCAGGTAGGCGGCGCCACGGAAGAACGCGAACGGTGACACCAGCATGCGCCCATACCGGATCGGCGCGAGCTCCGGCAAGCGCGTCTGCGCCTGCTCCTCGAGAAGATCGATCGGGTCACCACGCCGCGGCCCCGGCTCCCAGTCGGCGTGCGCCGAACGAGGCAGCTCTGCCCGCGCGGCCCTGCCACGGGCTGTGCGCTCGGCCGGCGTGAAGTGCGGCACCGCTTTGGGCCGACGCGCGCTGTCCCCGGTCTGTGCCGGCACATCGAACACGTGGGACGCGGCCTCGTCGGCTGCCGTCCCCACCTCCAGTTCCGGCTCGAGATCGTTTTCGTCCATGACGGTCAGTTGAACTCGATCACACTTCGGATGCCGTCCTGCGCCTCCATCAGCTCGAACCCGTGGTTCACGTCAACGAGCCCGATTTTGTGCGATACAAAGGGCGCGACGTCGATCTCACCCGCGAGCGCGCGCTCGACGAGCTCGGGCACCTGGTCGCGGCCCTTGACGCCCCCGAACGACGAGCCCGCCACTCGCCGGCCCGTGATCAGCAAGCGCGGGACGACCTCGAGCACCTCGCCCTTGCCGGCGACACCCGCCACCGTGCTGAGCCCCCACCCCATGCGCGCCGACTCGACGGCCTGGCGCATGACGTTCACGTTGCCGGTCGCCTCAAACGTGTAGTCGGCGCCGAAGCCGTCCGTCAACTCGAGGATTTGGTCGACCGCGTCGGGCCCGCCGGCGAGCGTGTCCGTCGCACCCTGCCCTTTTGCCAGCTCGAGCCGCCCCGGCGAGAGATCGACGGAGACGATCTGCTCAGCGCCCTGGAGCCGGCAGCCCGCGACTGCGCCGAGCCCGACCATGCCCGCGCCGAAGACGACGCAGGTCGAGCCGGCCTCAACCTTCGCGGTGTTCATCGCTGCGCCGAGCCCAGTCGACAGCCCGCAGGCGAAGAGGCAGGCGTGCTCCGGCGGCGCCTCCGGGCTTACCTTCGCGAGCGCGATCTCCGGCATCACCGTGTACTCAGCGAAGGTGGAGCAGCCCATGAAGTGCCGGATCGGTTCACCCTCCCGGCCGAGGCGCGTCGTCCCGTCAGGCAGGAAGCCCTGGTTCTGCTGCTCGCGGATCGCGAGGCAGAGGTTCGTCCGTTCGCTCAAGCAGTGGACGCACTCGCGGCATTGCGGCGAGAAGAGCGTCACCACCTGGTCGCCCGGTGCAACGGATGTCACATCGTCGCCGACCCGCTCGACGATGCCCGCGCCCTCGTGTCCGAGCACCGTCGGCGAGTACCCGGACGGATCGGCGCCCGAAGCCGTGTACAGATCCGTGTGACAGACGCCGCACGCCACAATTCGGACGAGCACCTCGCCCGCGCTCGGCTCCGCCAGGTCGACTTCCTGAACGACGAGCGGCTGCCCGAACTCCTCGAGGACTGCGGCCCTGATCCGCACGCGCCAATGCTCGCACAGGATCGACGAAGCCGGCTTCTAGGATGCCCCGGGATGGCGCGGGCATCAGGCAGATTCGGTGAAGCTCGCTGGCCGATGGCGGGCGCGGTGTTGGCCGCCATCGTGCTCACGATTCTCTTGCCCGAAGCCTTGCGCCTGGGTCCGAGATGGTTACTCCCGTTGATCGAAACCGTGTTGCTCCTGGTCGTGGTCGTGGGCGACCCCGGCAGGATCAACCGTCGCTCGCGCGAGCTCCGGACGGTCTCGATCGTGCTCGTGTCCGTCCTCGTCTTCGCCACGCTGTGGTCGACCGGCCAGCTCATCGATGACCTGATCCACGGAGGGCCTGCAACGAACTCGGCGAACGAGCTGCTCGCCGCCGGGACGGCCGTCTGGTTCTCCAACATCATCGCGTTCGCCCTGCTCTACTGGGAGATCGACGGCGGCGGCGCGGCCGTACGGGCCCACCAGTTTCCGAAGGACGCGGACTTCGCTTTTCCCCAGCAGTCGAACCCACGGCTGGCCCGACCGAACTGGCGCCCCCTCTTCGTTGACTACCTGTACCTCGCGTACACGAACGCGACGGCTTTCAGCCCGACCGACGTCATGCCCCTTGCGCCCTGGGCAAAGATGACGATGACCGTTCAGTCGTTCATCTCGATCGCGATCCTCGGCCTCGTGATCGCCCGGGCAGTGAACGTTCTTACGTAAACGGCGACCGCGTCTAGTCCGCAGCGAGCTCGATCTCGGCGGGCAGGTCCGCGGGCGCCAGCCGCGGCTCGAGCTCGCTGCGCACCCTCGCGTCGAAGTAGACGTACGTGGTCGCAATCGCGACGAAGGGCATCGCGAGCGCGTACACGACGCCGGAGACCACGTTCAGCAGCGCCAGCGGCGCGTCGGTCAGGAGAATGAGGAGCGCGCCGACGAGCGGGCCGAGCGCAAGCGCCAGCACGAGGCCGACGCCGACGAGCGAGGCGACGCGGAACCAGCGGCCACGGACGAGCGCGCCGCTCCGGCGAAGCGCGGCGACGGCCGGCCGTTCCTCGAGCTCGACGACCTGGGCGAGGAGCGCCCAGCGCACCGCGAGCCAGAGCGCGATCGGGATCAGGACCGCCGTCACCGACAGCACGACCCAGACACCGACCGCGATCAGCAGGCCGCGCAGCAGCGGCCTGAAGCGCCGGAACGCGAGCCGGTAGGCATCGACGGGCCCGACCTCCCGCTCCGAATCGACCTCGACGAGCGCGCAGGCCGTCGCCGCCTGCACGAGCCCGAAGCCGAGCAGTGCGAGCGTCGTGCCGATCGTGACCACGAGCAGCGCCAAGGCGCCCGCACCCTCGCCGGAAGCGTCGATCCCCAGCAGGCCGAATCCGCCGAGCACGACAGCCTGAAGGGCCGAGATCGCGATCCCGAGCGGAATGAACACGATGCCGATCCCCAGGAAGAGGAGCGCGCGCCTCCCGTACATCCGCCCGGCCGCGGTCAAGACCTGGCCCCACCGGCGCCGATGCGCCAGCCGTAGCGGCGTCGCCGGGCGCCAGCGCGTCCGCGTCGCGAGCCACACGAGCGCCACGAGCAGGATCGCGATCGTCAGCAACGTCGTTCCCGGATCGCGCAGGAGGGCCGTCAGGCCGGCCGATCCCTTTTCGACAGCGCCGCAGAAGAAGTCGGTCGCCGAGGTTCCGAAGATCCCACTCGTCGGAACCGCGTAGCTCCGCGAGCGCCACCCTTCCGACCATGTGATCGGCTCCGTCCACCGCTCCTTCAGGTTCGGCCCGGTCGGGCCGTTGTAGAAGGCCCGCTGGAGCTCCCCCCAGCGACCCTCGAACGTGATCCACGGGAACGCCTTCGCGGCCGCGTCGGGGTCACTCGGGATCGTCCTGACGACCGGACGGAGCTCGTCGTGTGGCCCCTGCGTGTTGTCACAGCCCACACCCGCGTCGGCCGTGCTGCCGAGATAGAGCGCGTCACCGAACTTGTTCGCGTGGCTGCCCGCGGATGGATACGTAACCGGGTGCGTCCCGTCGACGATCTCGAGCTTGTCGTCACCCCAGTCGGCACGCTCCGCGCCCTCGTGGGAGCTGTAGCCGAGCCTGGGTCGGTTCCTTGCCGAGCGCCTCGCCGGCAGTCGCCGCGTCGAAGTCGAGCTGGATCATCTCCCAGTCGCCCTCGTGCTTGTTGTTGAAGTCGTTGAAGACGTAGAAGAACCAGTACTGGAGCGCCAGCTTCCCCGGGTGCGCGGGGTCGGTCGCAACGTGTGCGTAGACGGTC
Organism: uncultured Actinomycetes bacterium; assembly: GCA_963794605.1. Lineage (GTDB taxonomy): Bacteria > Actinomycetota > Thermoleophilia > Gaiellales > Gaiellaceae > VAXT01. The sequence continues at coordinate 994,533 of CAWCEN010000002.1, read as the reverse complement.
GGCGTCCCGCCGCGCGGGGCGAGGTGGTCCTGCCAGCGCTCGTAGTCGCAGCCGGGATCGAGCGCGTGGCCCGGGTAGTCGAGGTGGTAGTCCCAGCGGTTGACCAGGTCGGTCGCGCTCGGGCCGATCTGCACGAGGTCGGTCGGGTTCCACGGCCCGCGCAAGGCGACGGTCGGCTCGTCGAACAGCAGGTCGAGGTCGAGCGGGATGTACGGCTCTCCCGGGCCGCACTCCTCGGTGTGCTGGACGAGCCGCACGACCGGGCTGTACTTCTGCGCGAGCGCCGTCTCGTCGCCCGTGTCGGCACGCGCTGCAAAGGCGATCGCGAGAGCACCCACGCAGGCGAGCGCGAGCAGGACGAGCAATCTGAGTCGCAGGCCCACGCGTCGCTATTCGACGGGGGACGCTGCAATCCCGGTTCGGCCGGTCTCGCTCACCTCCACGTCCCGCGACATTGAGCAGCTCGGTGAGAGCCGCCGCGTCCGCTCCGTAGAACGGGACGACGGCGTATCCGATGTCCTCCAAGTTCTTCAACAGAAGCGCCGCAGCAACGTCGGCTTCCGGACGGTCGAAGGTGAGTCGGCGCCTTCGGGCGGCTTGTTCCGCGTGCGGTAAGAGAAACGTCCGCGTTTGAAAGACTTCACGGTGCCGTGCTTGCGGCGTGGTCCGTGGGCGCGGTAACAAGCTCAGGGGTCAGGAGGGGAGAGATATGCGAGGACTCATTCCAGCCACAGCGGTCCTCGGGGTGCTGGTGGTCATAATCGTGGGCCAGGCCGCCGGTATCGGAGGATCGACACCGACGACACCGTCCGCTGCAACGCCTCGGTGGGTTACCCACGCGGCGCGCTACCCGGGCGGCCTCTCGGGCACTGTGCGTGCGGTTTACGCCGCCCGAGGCCAGAACGGTCCAGCGAGTGTCGCCGCAAGGGCGGGCGCCGCGGCGAATGTCCCGGACAACAACGTCCAGATGAACGACGACAGTAATCCACCTATGCCCCAGAACGAGACCGCGGTCGCGTACAACGTGACCAACCCGAAGATCGCGGTCGCCGCGGCGAACGACTACGTCAGCGGTGGGGTCGTCGTGATGCGGACTTCGGACAGCGGCCGGCACTGGTCGAGCACGCGGGTCACTCCGCAGTTCCGCGGGACCGGAGACTTCTGCACCGGCGGCGACCCGGGGGTCGCGTACAGCCGCAGGGACAACGCGTTCTACATCTCGCAGCTGTGCTTCTTCCGCGCGCTGCCCTTCTCCGAGGTCCAGGTCTTCAAGTCCGTAGACAACGGTCAGACGTGGACGCCCGGCCGCCAGGCTGCGCGCGCGGCGTCCAACTTCGACTACACGACCGGGACCGTCGACGAGTCGATCTTCAACGACAAGGAGTTGATCGCCGTCGACAACAACCCGAGCAGCACGCACTACGGGCGCATCTACGTGACCTATACCAAGTTCCACCTACAGCCGAACGGGTTCAGTGATTACTGCCCGATCCAGCTCTCTTACACGGACTCGATCCCAACCGAGAACCCCGTGCTGTCGACCTGGTCGCACACGGCCGTTCAGCCTGACAACCCAGGCGGCGACGGCACCGGTTCCTCGGCCAACCAGTTCAGCGACCCGGTGGTCGAAAGAGACGGCACGCTCGACATCGGGTTCGTTTCCGAAAACTGCAATGACTCCTTCGACCCGCACCTGCTCTTCCAGAGGTCGACCGACGGCGGACAGACGTTCCTGCCGAACGCGGTGCAGATCGACAAGGCGGGGCAGTACGCGGACTTCGACGACGGCACGGGTTCGGACACGATCCCGCCCACGCATTTCCGCGCACCAAACACGCCGTCGCTGGCCTACAGCCCGCAGACCGGCAAGCTGTTGTTCGTCTACCAGAACAATGTCAACCGGCCGACCTCTCAGGCCGACATCTCCTACCAGACCTCCGCCGACGGTGGACTGCACTGGTCGGACGCGGCGTTCCTGTCAACCGACTCATCCGGCCAGCCCGCGGTGAACGACCAGTTCTTCCCGTGGGCCGCATCGGATGAAAACGGGCGCTTCTACGTGATCTGGTTCGACCGCCGGCTCGATCCCGCCAACGTGCGGATCAACACGTGGCAGGCGGTTTCGAGCAACGATGCTGCGAGCTTCGCCAGCTCGAAGATCAGCAGCAGCGACTGGGATCCCAACCTGGGGTTCTTTACCAGCGGCGCGTTCATCGGCGACTACAACGGACTCGCGGCCAGCACCGACGCCGTGTACGCCGTGTGGACAGACGGACGCGACAATGCCATCGGTCAGACCGGCCTCGGCGAGACGGACATCTTCACCAAGTTCCAGAAGAACCCGTAGCCGGCACTCTCGCGAGCAGTCGTGGCCCGGGCCCTCATGCCCGGGCCACGATGTTCCGGGGACCCGAGGATCGGCCCGGTTTCGTCGATCACCACGTCATACGCCGCCCGCGTGCTTCGGTTCGCGCAAAGCCTGCCCGGAGAGAGCTAGTTGTTGTTCGCCGTTAGGGAAGGCGTGTAGTGACCGGGCGGGCGATCGACATAGACGATGCCGCCGGATGCCGGAATCCAGGCCTTCTCGAACTGCTTGCGGTCGTACACGTGTCTCACGGCCCCGTTGTCATCCGAGGCTGGGTCGTAGGCGATCACGTCGCCGTTGCCCATGAACCCGCCGACCACCATCAGGTGGCCGTTCGTGCTCTTGATCCCGCCGTCGAGCTTGTTCGACTCCCATGCGACCGATGCGACGAGCGGGATGCCCGCTCTGATGAACGGCTCCGCCTCACGCAGGTTGTGCAGCTGGGTCACGTCTGAGACGAGCCCGCGCTCCGCTGCGTAGGCCGTGTTGAACGGCCAGTTGCCTGCGCCCTGGTAGTGGTAGTCGTAGACGTAGCGGGCGGTGTAGTCGACCTCGGGATCGTCGAAGGCGGGATCGACCCATGACGTCTCGCTGTTCGGACCTGTCGTGGGCGCGTACTGCGTTCCCGTCTCACGCGTCCAGTAGTTCAAGACCATCGCCGTCGACGTGGGGCTACACCAGGCCTCGCCACCGTTGTCGAACTCCGGGTACTCGCCGTGGTGGATCTCCTGCGAGAACGGCGTCACGTGGAGGTCGATCTCCTCGTCCGGGTCCATGTCCGTCTCGCTCGGGAACCTGCTCTGCTGGTTCGTCAGGTTCGAGGCGACCGCGCTGTAGCGGCTGACCCTGACGCGAGCCTGCTCATCGGTGAGGCCGGCACGCCGGAAGATCGTCAGCCGCAGCTGGTACGCGACCGCCGGATGATCCTTCGTGAAGAGGGTGTCGATCGAGACGAAGCCGTCCGCGTCGCCCTGGCCGCCGACCGACGTGCGGTGGAAGCCGGGGTCGCTGCTGCCGTCGACGAAGTCGTTGTAGGCCCAGCGGCCGAGGATGTACCACTTGGCCCAGCGCCCGTTGTTCAGCTGGGGCTTGACCTCGGACTGGATCCAGGTTCCCGGTGGCGTCTTCGAGTTCCAGGACGAGACGAGCTCGTTGAACGGGAAGTTCATCGTGTAGACCGGCGACGTCCAGGTGCCCGAGACGTAGTCGCCGGAGCCGTCGACGCTGTGGCCGAGGACCGCGAGCGACGAGAACGGGTCGGTGTACGTGAACGGCTCGAGCCCGCTGTCCGCGAGCTTCAACTGGCCGCCGCTCAGGACGAGACCGTCCAGCGACCCAGTGCTGAAATCGACGGTCTGGAAGCTGAGCGGGTACGACTGCACGGCTGAGGCGGGAGACGCGGACGCGAGCAGGAGGCCTGCTGCGAGCCCGAAGAGCACTGTGACGCGCCGAAGCATCGCGCGATCCTAACGCACACGTTCGAAAACGCATAGGGACAATTTGAAAGTCGGCATACGCGGGCCGCCGCCGGCGTTTCTCACAAAAGAGCGCCTCGCCGCGTTCTCTTCTGAGATGGCCACGCTCGAGACGACAGCTCGCGCGCCCGCCGATCGCGAACGGCTGCTCGCGCTCGGCGCCGGGCTCGTCACCGTCTCGCTCTGGGCCTCCGCATTCGTCGGCATCCGCTCGGCGTCGCACCACCTCTCGCCCGGTGCGCTCGCATTCGGGAGGCTGGCGATCGCGAGCCTCGCGCTCGGCTCGATCGTCCTCTGGAGGCGCGAGCCGCTGCCCGGGCGGCGCGACGTGGCCGCAATCGCGCTCGTCGGGCTCTTCTGGTTCGGGCTCTACAACATCTCGCTGAACGCGGCGGAGAAGCGCGTCGACGCGGGCACCGCCTCGATGCTCGTCAACGTCGGGCCGATCATCCTCGCGGTCCTTGCAGGGCTCGTCCTGCACGAAGGGTTTCCGAGACGGCTGTTCGCAGGCTGTGCGATCGCGCTCGGCGGCGTGGTCGTGATCGCCACCGCGACCTCCGACCAGGGAGTCGCGGCGAGTTGGGGCGCGCTTCTTTGCCTCGCGGCCGCGGTCTTCTACGCGATCGGCGTCGTCGCCCAGAAGCCGGTGCTCGCTCGCGTGTCGCCGCTGATGATGACCTGGCTCGCCTGCACGTTCGGCGCGGTCGTCTGTCTCCCGTTCGCCTTCACGCTCGGCCGGCAGCTGCCCGATGCGCCCACGTCTTCGATCGGCTGGATGGTCTACCTCGCGATCGCGCCGATGGCGATCGGCTTCCTGACCTGGGGCTACGCGCTCGCGCGCACGACTGCGGGACGGATGGGCTCGATCACGTACCTCGTGCCGCCGATCGCGATTCTCCTTGGCTGGCTCTTGCTCGGCGAGACGCCTCCCGAGCTCGCGATCGTCGGCGGCGCGATCTGCCTCGCCGGAGTCGTCGTCGCGCAGCGGCGGCCGGCTAGCGCCGCTTCCGACCGACCTGCAGACTGACCTTCGCGCCGCGCGGTCGGCGCGAGCCCGCCCGCGGGTTCTGTCCGAGGACGCGGCCGACGCGCTTCGCACGGACGCGGCGCACGCGCCCGGGCGAGCAGTGTGCGCGGCGGATCCTGGCCCGCGCATTCGCCAGCCGCATGCCGATCACGCGCGGAACGCGACAGATGATTGCCGGAGGCGGAGGCGGAGGCGGTGGTGGCGGCGGAGGAGGAAGCGGTGGCGGTGGCGGCGGCTGTGGAGGAGGCGTCGGGCCGCCGTTTGCGAGCGCGACCAGGTCGGCCTGCGATCCGTTGAAGACGTCCTGGTCGCCGGGGAAGTCGACGGGCTGGTTCGTCCACTGCCAGAACGCGTAGTTGCTCCAGCCGGCCGGAAGCTGGCCGACCGTCTGGCACCAGCACGCGATCCAGAGCGGGACCGTCGCGCCGAAGCCGGCGTAGTTCCCCGTGCACGTCTGCCACCAGTTCGTCGTCGTGTAGATGACCGGCCAGCGGGTCGTGAGCGCCTGGTACTGGGTGGCGAAGCTCGAGAGCCACGCGACCATCGCGCTCTGGCTCAGCCCGTAGCACGTCGCCCCGTACGGGTTGTACTCGATGTCGAGTGCACCGGGCAGCGTCTGATTGTCGGCCGACCACGCGCCGCCGTGGGTCGCGAACCACTGCGCCTGAGCCGCGCCGGTCGACCGGTCGGGCAGACCGAAGTGGTACGCGCCGCGCACGAGCCCGACGTCGTGCGCACCGACGTACTGCTGCGTGAAATACGGGTTGACGTAGGTCGTCCCCTCGGTCGCCTTGACGAAGGCGAAACGCGCCCCGTTGGCGGCAACCGCGGTCCAATCGACGTTGCCTTGCCAGCTGCTGACGTCCAGCCCGGGCAGGCCCGTGGGCCGGGCCGCGCGCAACGGCGTCACGTGACGGCTCGCCAGTCCCGAGCCCGCGTAGTCGAGCTCCGGATGCGTGACGGGATTCCCGGCGCCGATCGCCGCTCCCGCAGTCGCAAGGCCGGCGACGAGCGCCGCCAGCACGACACGATTCAGACCCACCGAGCCAAGCTAACAACGACTTGTTAGGGCCAGGTGTCCATTTTCTCAACCTTCATTCGTCTCAGAGGCAACCATTCATCACCACGAAGGAGGGAACGACCTGAAGTACATGCTTTTGATTCAACAGGGCGACACGCCGGTGCCGGGATTGCCCGAGTGGGAGGCCCTCTCCGAGGACGCGCAGAAGAAGGTCGCCGCCGATTACCAGTGCGTCAACCAGACCGAGGGGGTGACGCCCGGCGTGTGGATGGAGTCCCCGGAGACCTCGACGACCGTCCGCGTCGACAACGGCGAGACGCTGACCACCGACGGCCCCTTCGTGGCAGTGAAGGAGGCGCTCGGCGGCTACCTCTTCTTCGAGGCCGAGAACCTCGACGCCGCAATCGAGCTCGCGGCGCGCATTCCGGCGGCCCGTCTGGGCGGCGCAGTGGAGATCCGCCCGGTCAAGGAGGGCTACTGAGCCTCGAGCAGGTCTTCCGCGAAGAGTGGGGACGCGTCCTCGCAGCCCTGATCGGCTTCCTCGGCGACTTCGACCTCGCCGAGGAGGCCGCTCAGGAGGCGTTCGCAATCGCGGCCGAGCGCTGGCCGCAGGACGGGACGCCGGACAACCCGCGCGCCTGGCTCGTGACGACCGCGCGCAACCGGGCGATCGACCGGATCCGCCGCGATCAGACGCTCGCTGTGAAGACAGCCCTGCTCGACGTGGCGGAGCCCGTTGAGGACGAGATGGACGAAATGACAATCCCGGATGAGCGGCTCGAGCTCCTCTTCACCTGCTGCCACCCGGCGCTCGCGCTCGATGCGCAGGTCGCGCTCACGCTGCGTACGCTCGGTGGGTTGACGACGGAAGAGATCGCGCGGGCCTTCCTCGTTCCCGAGCCGACGATGGCGAAGCGGCTCGTGCGTGCGAAGCACAAGATCAAAGCCGCGGGCATCCCGTTCCGCGTGCCGCCGCCCCACCTGCTGCCGGACCGGCTCGCTGCCGTGCTCGCGGTCGTCTACCTGATCTTCAACGAGGGTTACGGCGGCCGCGGAGACCTGGCCGAGGAGGCGATCCGGCTCGGGCGCGCGCTCGCCGAGCTGATGCCGGACGAGCCCGAGGTGCACGCGCTGCTCGCACTGATGCTGCTCAACGACGCTCGGCGCGACGCCCGGTTCGCCGACGGGACGATCGTGCTCCTCCGCGACCAGGATCGATCACTATGGGACGCCGACGAGATCGCGGACGGTCGACGCGCGCTCGAGCGTGCCGTGGCGCTCGGCGGACGAGGTCCGTACACGCTCCAGGCGGAGATCGCGGCGCTCCATGTCGAGGAGCCGCAGGACTGGAAGCGGATCGCGGAGCTCTACGGCGAGCTCGTCCGCGCGACCGGATCTCCGGTCGTCGAGCTCAACCGCGCGGCCGCGATCGCCGAGGGCGGAGACGCCGAAGCGGCGCTCGACCTCGTCGGCGAGCTCGACCTGGACGACTACCACTACCTCCACGCAACGCGGGCCGAGCTCCTACGGCGGCTCGACCGCGTCGACGAGTCCCGCGCCGCCTACGAGCGCGCGCTCGAGCTCGTCCACTCGGACGCAGAACGACAGTTCCTCGAGCAGCAGCTCGCCGAGCTCCCGTAAACGTCAGCCGCCAGCGACGCTTTCACAGGGTCTGACCCGGTAAACCTTCACGGGGTCAGACCCTGTAAAGAAGAGGCGTCGCTTTCCGACGGCGTGTCGGCGCGAATCCCTGTCCCGGGCGGACAACCGCTCTTAACAGGGTCTGACCCCGTTAACGCTTACAGGGTCTGACCCTGTTTGCAGAGCGGGCGACTCGGTCGAGCGGCGGCTCGAAGAACTCGAGGAAACGTCAGCCGCCGCTGGTTTCCTATGTCCTCGAGCGATGGGCCGCTTCAACATTCTCGAGCGACGGGTCGCGCGCTTCCTCCAGGAGCCGCCGACGGTACGCGGAGCCACCGCCGTGATCGTCACGGCAACCGCAGTCGTCGTCTTCGGCTCCGGAGTGCTGATGACCGTGATCGACAACGAGGAGTACCCGACCTTCGGCATCGGGCTCTGGTGGGCGGTGCAGACGGTGACCACCGTCGGCTATGGAGATGTCGCACCGACGGATGTCGCCGGCCGGCTCGTCGGAGCGTTCGTGATGCTGGAGGGGACCGCGTTCATCGCGATCGTGACGGCGGTGATCACGTCGAGCTTCATCACGCGTGCGCAGTCCGAGCAGGACGCCGAGCGCAAGAAGGACGAACTGAGCGACCGCGAGCTGATCGAGAAGCGCTTCGACGAGCTCGAGCGGAAGATCGACCGGCTCGCCTCCTGAGCACTACGCGGATCCGGCCCGGCGCTCCCAGAGCGTCGCGTTGACGACTGCCGCGCCGACGACCAGCCGGCTGATCATGAACAGAGCGACGAGCAGCGCGGCCGCGACTCCCAGCGCTCCGTACGTTCCCTCCTTCGCGATCGCGTACGGGGTGATGAAGTAGGCGATGACGACCTGGAGCAACTCGATGCCGAGGCCGAACACGAGCGCACCCGGGATGAGCGCGGTCCAGGGCGTGCCGTGGTGCGGGAGTCGGACGGAGACGAGCAGCCAGAGGCCGGCGTAGAACGCGAGGGCAACGAGCGTCGCCAGCGCCCCGGGGCCCGGCGACCAGGCGCGGATCGCGCTCGCGCCGGCGGACACGACGCCAAATGCCAGGAGCAATGCGAGCAGCCTGAAGGTCGCGCCGAACTTCGGCTTCGGCGCCTCGCTCCGCAGATCGCCCCAGATCAGCCGGTGCGCGCCGATCAGCACGCGGAGCACGCTCCTCGTCGCCCAGACGAGGACGGGGATGCCGATCAGGAGCGCGTACCACCGGTTTGGGCTGTCCGCGGCGCTCGCGATCGAGCTCGAGACGAGTCCCTGCATGCCCACCGACTTCGCCGCTTCCTCGGGAGACTCGGCCGAAGCGTCCGCGGCGATCCCGAGGCCGGCGACGACGACCAGCGCGAGCGGCAGCAGCCAGATGAAGAGCCGGTACGCGAGCGCGCCGGCGATGATCCCGCCCCCCACCTCGCCGTCGCGGTCGACCATCTCGAACACGGCGTCGACGGACCCGTGTCGCCCGCGCTCGGCCTCGGCCCGCTCGGACACCCGTTGCGCGCGTTTCCGCATGACGCCTGTCCACGCCTGCGTGCGCTCGCGGCGCGACGCAGGCGCCTGAGTGTCCTGCGCGCCCTCGCGTTCGGCGGGTTCCACGTCCTGAGTCGTGATGTAATCGTGCCGCAAGGCTGGAAATGAGCAAGGCTGGCCTACCTGAGCCGGTCGAGGAGCTCGCGCTTCTTCTGGTCGAACTCCTCCTGCGTGATCAGCCCCCGGTCGCGCATGTCCGCGAGGCGGCTCAGCGCAGCATCCAGGTCCTCGGCCGACATGCCGTCCGTCGGCGGCCGCTCCTGCTGCGCCGCGGCGGCGACCGCCTCCTGGACGGCTCGGCCCCCGCCGACCTCGAGCTCGTGCTCCTGCTTGGCGTCGAGCAGCGCCTTCTTGAACCCGTCCGCGTCGGGGAGGAAGCGGATCTTGCTCGTCCCGGCCTCGGCAGCGGTCAGTAGGTCGATCTCTCCGTAGCCGACGATCCGGCCGAGCCACGGGTGGCCGACGTTCATGTCGGTGATCGCCTGCAGCGACGTGTCGTGCGTGTACTTGTTGATCACGCCGCCTGCCTCGATCACCCGGCGCGTCGTGACGAGGTAGCGCTCGACCTTCCAGACGAGGAAGTACCAGACGAGGCCGATCAGACCGACGGCCAGCGCGATCCAGAACGCCCAGCCGAGGAGCGTGCTGATCGGCCCTGCGACGCCGTTGTTCGGGACCCCCGCGTCGAGGGCCCCGGAGACGAGCCCGATGACGAGCGCAAGGACGAACCACCGCCCGGCCTCGAGGAACGTGAGCCAGTGGCGCTGCCGAACGAGCAGGACGCGCTCGCCCGTGGCGAGCAGGGAGTCGTACTTCGCGGTCTCGTCAGTGACGCTCATGCCGGTCTCCGTCAGGGGATCTTGACGACCCGGACGGATCACGGCGAGCCGGGGACGGTGCGTGCCGCCCCCGGCTCGAGCGTCCTCAGGCGGCGGCCGCCGCCTGCTCGAGCTCCGCGATCTCGATCTTCCTCATCTTCAGCATCGCAGCCATGACGCGCTGCGACTTCTCACGGTCCGGGTCGCCGATCAGCTCGTAGAGCACCTTCGGCACGATCTGCCAGGACACGCCGTAGCGGTCCTTGAGCCATCCGCACGGTCCCGCTTCCCCACCGTCGGTGAGCGCGTCCCAGTACCGGTCGACCTCTTCCTGCGACTCGCAGTCGACCTCGAGCGAGATCGCCTCGTTGAACGTGAAGTCGGGCCCGCCGTTCAGCGCGAAGAACTGCTGCCCGTCGAGCTCGAACGTGACCTGCATCACGGTTCCCTCGGTCCTCGGCCCGGCCGAGCCGTAACGGCTGATGTCGACGATCTTCGAGTTCGGAAAGATCGACGTGTAGAACTTCGCCGCTTCCTCGCCTTCCGTGTCGAACCACAGGCAGGGCCTGATCTTCTGCATCGCTCCTCCTTGCGCTGGCTTTCTGTTTTCGTAGACGGTTCTTTCCCGAAGAACTCATCGCCATGAGTGACGTCGTCACCTTCCACGACCAGGAGCGCCGCAGCTGGTCGGCAGACGGACCGCGCCCGATCCGGGCGTATCTGTGGCGACCGGCCGAGCCGGGCGGCGGGACGATCCTCGTGTCGCACGGCACCGGCGGCTCCGCGGAGGAGATGGAGTGGCTGACGAGACCTCTCGCGGAGGCCGGCTTCCTGGCGGTCGCGGTCGACCACCACGGGAACAACTCCGTCGACGGCTACGAGCCGGAGGGGTTCGCGCGCTGGTGGGAGCGGCCGCGGGACTTGAGCGTCGTCCTCGACCGGCTCGGCGCGAATGAGGACCTCAGCCCGGTCGGCGCCGCCGGCTTCTCGCTCGGCGGCTACACAGCCGCTGCGCTGCTCGGCGCGCGGGTTGACGCGAATCTCTACGCAGCGCTCTTCGCGGGCACGATCCCCGCGGTGCCGCCGCCCGAGTACCCGACGCTCGTCGAGGACCTTCGAGCACGCCTGTCCGAAGACGACGTGTCCGACTGGGTCGCCGACTCGGGCCGCGACTACTCCGACGAACGCGTCCGCGCCGCATTCCTCGTCTGCCCCGCGAACGCCCGCATGCTCGACGAGCGGTCGCTTGCCGCGATCGACCGCCCGGTCGCGATTCGCTCCGCCGGAGCCGACGACATCGCGCCGCCCGAGGACAACGCCGACGTCTACGCGCGAAGCGATTCCGGGGGCCGAGCTGCGCTCGGTCGGCGCCGAGGTCGGCCACTACGCGTTCATCGGGTCGAATCCCGAGGACATGGACGTGCGCAAGTGTGTTGCACGCGACGCCGTCGAATTTTTCGTCGCGAATCTCCGTCCCAGGTCGTAGGATCCCCGCGTGAGCTTCGACCAGTGGATGCTCGCGTTCCACGTCCTCAGCGCGTTCTCGCTGATCGCCGGGATGATCTTGTTCTGGATCCTGATCGTCGCCGGCCGGCGGATCGATACGCCTGGCGACACGCTCCGCCTCGGCCCCGTGGCCAAAGTGGGCAACGCCACGATCGGCATCGGCCTGGGCGGGACGATCCTGTTCGGTATCTATCTCGCCTTCGCGCTCGACGGCTATGCGATCTGGGACGGCTGGATCATCGCCGCACTCGTGCTCTGGGCCGTCGCCACCGGTCTCGGGCGTCAAACCGGCGAGGAGTACCTCCAGGCGCCGAGGAAGGCGATGGAGCTCGAGAAGGCGGGGCAGATGGGCCCGAACGCCGAGCTGTTGGCGCTGAACCGCACGTCCAGAGGCGTCCTTTTCCACGCCCTGACCTCGCTCGTGGCGTTGCTCATCATCATCGACATGATCTGGAAGCCCGGCGCATGAGCGTCCTCGCGACGGTCCGTCCCGACGACTGGAACTTCCCGCTGTTCGTGCACGTGCTCGGCGCGATGATCCTCGTCGGAGGCCTCGTCACCGGAGCGAGCGCGCTCGCCTTCGCGAAGGACGACGCAAAGCTCCTCCGGCTCGGCTTCTGGGCGCTGATGCTCGTCTCGTTCCCCGGCTGGATCATCATGCGCATCGGGGCGGAGTGGATCTACAACCGCGAGGGCTGGGACGATGTTCCGGACAGCCTGATCCCGAACTGGCTCGACATCGGAGCCCTGATCGCAGACGCCGGCGGGCTCGTGCTCGTCATCACGCTGATCATCGGCGGGATCGGCGTTCGGCGGCTGGAGGCGGGCAAGAGCAGCGGGCTGCTCAAGGCGACGCTCGTGCTCTCGCTCGTGCTCCTCGCGGCCTACGTGGTCGCCGTGTGGGCGATGGCCGGCAAGCCGGACTAGCTGATCTCACCGCGGGCGATCCGCCAGGCGCCGATCGCGAGCGGCACTACGAGCCACAACGCAAACGTCGCTCCCGCATGCGTCCACTCGGTGGTAGTCAAAGCGTGGTCGGCCAACGGGGTCAGCGTCCGGGAGCCGTCGAACCAGCGAGCGAGGAACTCGAGCCACGTGACGTTCCCGAGGGCCATGAACCCGATCGGCAGCACGTAGTAGAGGACGATCGCGGGCGCGGACGAGAGCAGCATCGCGCCGAACCCGATCCCGACCAGCATGCCGGCTACGAGCATGAGCATCTGCTGACCGACCAGCCAGGCCGGGAGCGCCCACGTCTCGGAGCCCGCAGGGCGGGCGGCGAACGGCAAGGCGATCACCGCGATGGCAAGGGTCAGCACGAACGCGACGAGTGACAACGCGGTCCCGGCGAAAAGCTTGGCCGACAGGACGCGCAATCGGCGGGGAACGAGGCTAAACGTGACCAGAGCGGTTCGCTGCGACCATTCGGAGCTGACGAGCAGGATTCCGATCACGGGGAGAAAGGTCGACGGAACTTGCAGCGGGTCGACGAACAGACCCGTCAGCGAGTGATCGCCGTGCTTGCTCAGTACACGAGCGACGACAACGACGATCGTCACCAGCAAGACACCGACGAGGAGCCAAAACCCGGCTCGGGTATCGACCATCTTGCGCAACTCGACGGCTGTGAGCCGAGTCATGCCCGGACGCGAGTCGGCCTCGCGGGGAACGGCCCGTGGTTCGGCCGTGGCACTTGCGGCGCTCATCAGGCGGCCTCCTTTTGGTTGGGCTCGGCAGTCCCGCTGCCGAGCGTCAGATCGAAGAACAGCTGCTCGAGGCCGGAGCCTCCGGCCGGCTCCATCCGGATCACGACGACGCCGGACTCGAGCGCGGCCCGGCCGACCGCGAGCGGCTCGGCCTGGACCACGAAGCCACGGTCCGGCGCGGGCTTCGCCTGGAGCCCGGCTGCGTCGAGAGCAGCTCGTAGCGCCTCGGTGTCTTCCGCCACGACGAGCGTGCCGGAGGCTGCGAGCAGTTCTTCGCGGGTGCCCTCGGCGACGATGCGGCCGAGGTCGATGATCACGATCCGGTCGGCGAGCTGCTCCACCTCGTGCAGGAGATGGGACGACAGCAGCACGGTCCCGCCGCGGTCGGCGAAATCGCGCAGGAGCTCGCGCATCCAACGCATGCCGGGTGGGTCGAGGCCGTTGGCAGGCTCGTCGAGGATCAGCACGTCGGGCTCGCCGAGAAGCGCGTTTGCGAGGCCGAGTCGCTGCCGCATGCCCAGTGAGTACTGGCGCACGCGCTTTCGCCCAGCCGCCCGGTCGAGCCCGACGCTGTCGAGTAGCTCGTCGACGCGGCTCGTGTCCACACCCATGGTCTGAGCCGACACGGAGAGCGCTTCCCGCCCTCTGCGCCCGCCGTGTTGTGCCGACGCATCAAGCAGGACACCGATCCGCCGGCCTGGATTCGGCAGCTCGCGGTAGAGACCGCCGAGCACGATCGCTTCACCCTCGTCCGGCTCGGAGAGGCCGGCGATCATGCGAAGCGTCGTGGTCTTACCGGCGCCGTTGGCGCCGAGGAACCCGGTCACGGTTCCAGGCTCGACGTGGAACGAGACGTCGTCGACGACCGTTTCTCCGCCGAACCGCTTGGTGAGGTTCTTGGATTCGATCATGAGACGAGTGTCGCCTCGCTCGAGCGCGCTGCGCCTCGGCCGTAAGTCCATCCGAGCCGCGCCCGCGGTCTACGCCGGAATCGACTTTGGTCGGGGGTGAAGGGGGCTTGCGCGGGCGTACGCTTGAGCTGATGGCCGCGACCGGTCAGCAGACGAGCGTGCAGCGTTGGCAGCGCCGACTCCTGCCTAGTGAGCTGACCGAGGCGCCCGGCGCGGGCCGCTCACCGCGCGATTGGGTCGTCGACTCGGCCGTTTTCGCGCTCGCCCTGCTGCTCGGAATCGCGAGTCTGGGCGCGAGCATCGCGGAGCACAGCGCGTTCGGCGTCGTGGGCGACGTGCTGCTGGGTTCGATCGCCTGCCTGCTGCTCTGGGTTCGACGCGCGCATCCGATCGGAGTCGGCGTCTTCGCGATGGTCGCCGCGACTTTTTCGGCATTTGCCAGCGGGGCCGCGCCAATCGCACTCTTCAACGTCGCGCTGAGAAGCTCGCGGCGCGCGCTCATCGGCATGACGGCGCTCGCGGTCGCCTCGATCATGATCGGCGCCGCCATCTACCCCGGAGGCACCAACTACTGGGAGCAGGTCATCTTCGGACTGCTGATCGTGACGGTCGTCATCGGCTGGGCTCTTTTCTCCCGCGTACGGCGCGAGCTCGTCTTGTCGCTGCGCGAACGCGCGGAACGTGTGGAGTCCGAGCAGCGGCTCGAGCTCGAACGGGCACGAGAGACGGAGCGTCGGCGGATCGCCGGCGAGATGCACGACGTGCTCGCCCACCGCCTGTCGCTGCTGAGCGTGCACGCAGGCGCGCTGGAGTTCCGGCCGGATGCGACTTCAGCCGAGATCAGCGCCGCGGTCAAGGTGATCCGAGAGACCGCGCAGGTCGCGCTGGAGGAGCTGCGCGAGGTGATCGGCGTCCTCCGCGAAGACGGGGACGAAAGCGTTCCCGAGCCACCGCAGCCCACGCTCGAGCAGATCGCTTCGCTGGTCGGAGAATCCCGAGCCGCGGGGCTCGAGGTGAGGTGGCACGACGACCTGCCGGAGCCTGCGCTCGTGCCCGCTGCGGTGGGCCGCACCGCCTACCGGGTCGTCCAGGAGGGACTGACCAACGCCCGCAAGCACGCTCCAGCTGGGACCGTGGACGTGAGCCTGTCCTCCGAGGAATCGGTTCTGATCGTCGAGGTGATCAGCAGAAGCGGATCGCGAGTCCCCGACACGGCCCTCGCGCGGGTGGGATCCGGCAAGGGTCTCGTTGGCCTGAACGAGCGCGTCGCCCTGGTCGGCGGGACGCTCGAGCACGGCACTGATGACCTAGGCGACTTCACCTTGCGCGCGACGCTGCCCTGGACGCCATGACCGAACGGATTCGAGTGCTGCTGGTCGACGACGACCCGCTCGTGCGCTCCGGCCTGAAGATGATGCTCGCGGGAGCGAACGGAATCGAGGTCGTCGGCGAGGTCGACGACGGACGCGGCGTTCTGGCCGCGGTCGACGTTCATCATCCCGACGTCGTGCTGATGGACATTCGGATGCCCGTGCTGGACGGAATCGCGGCCACACGCCTGCTTCGGCAGCAGCCGAGCGCTCCGGCCGTCCTCGTCCTGACGACGTTCGATGTAGACGAGCTGGTCGTGCGCGCCTTGCGAGCAGGAGCGGCCGGGTTTCTCCTCAAGGACACTCCGCCGGCCGAGATCGTCCATTCGATCGAGCTAGTGCATGCGGGTGACGGAACGCTGTCGCCGGCAGTTGCCCGGCGGCTGATCGCGATGGTCGCCGGGGATCCTGACGCCGACGATCGCTCGGAGCAGGCCAGGGAGCGACTCGCCCACCTCAGTCCGCGCGAACACGAGGTAGCGCTCGCCGTCGGTCGCGGTCTCGCCAACGCCGACATCGCCGCCGAGCTCTACATGAGTGTCGCCACGGTCAAGGCACACGTTTCGAGGCTGCTGACCAAGCTCGGTGTGGACAACCGCGTCCAGATCGCGCTGCTCGTGCAGGAAGCCGGCCGCTGAGCCGCGTTCAGCTCGAGGCTTTGCTCGGCGGAGCGAAAGGAGTACGCCGTGGCGCATGCTTCTCGGCCAGGCGCATGAGCAGTGAGTGGAGCTGAGCGCGCTCATCCTCGTTGAGTGGGTCGAGGAACTCGTCCTCGCTCTTGCGCGCGAGCGCGCGCATGCGGCGCAGCGTCTTGGTTCCGTCGGCGGTCATCCTGACGAGGTGGCGCCGGCGGTCGTTCGGATCCCGCTTGCGCTCGACAAGCCCCTGCTCCTCCAGCTCGTCGAGGAGCCCTACGAGCTGGCCCCGGTCGTAGCCGAGCGCGTCCGCGATGGATCCCTGCGTATCGGCCGAGCCTTCGTCGAGCACGAGCATGATCGCGTAGTGGTACGGGTGCAGGCCCATCTCCTCGTAGGAGGCCATGGCCCGATCCTTGGCCGCAAACCCGAGCCGCTTGAGCAGGAACGTCGAGGATGCCAGGAGCTCAGCGGGCATTTGTGGGGCGAAGCGGGGCTTGGCGGTCTCGGGAGTCGTTGTCATCGCAAATAGAGTAGCGCGTCCAATCGTTGCTGTGCTATAACGTTGTAGTGCTCAACGATTTGGGAGGCCAATTAGTGACAAGCTCCACAAAGCATGATTCGCGCTGGGTCGCCCTGGCGCTCATCGTCACCGCGCAGTTCATGGTCATCCTCGATGTCGCGATCGTGAACGTCGCGCTTCCTTCGATCAAGTCGGATCTCAACTTTTCTGAGACCAACCTGCAATGGGTGATCTCCGCCTACGCGATCCTCTTCGGCGGAACCTTGCTGCTCGGCGGGCGGCTCGCGGACCTGCTGGGCCGCCGGCGCCTGTTCATGGCCGGGCTCGCTCTCTTTTCCGCCAGTTCGCTGCTCTGCGGCCTGGCCTGGTCCGAAGCCTCGTTGATCGGCTTCCGCGGGTTGCAAGGCCTCGGCGGTGCGCTGCTCGTCCCAGCCGCCCTCTCGCTGCTGATGACGATCTTCGCCGAGGGCCGTGAGCGGAACCTCGCGCTCGGCATCTACGCCGCAGCCTCCGGGAGCGGCGCCGCGGCAGGCGTGCTGCTCGGTGGATTGCTCACCTCGTACCTGAGCTGGTCGTGGATCTTCTTCATCAACGTCCCGGTCGGCCTGGCCGCGATCGCGCTCGCGCCGGTGCTCCTGCAGGAAAGCCGCGCAGAGCTCGCCAATCGCCACTTCGACGTGCCCGGCGCCGCTTCGGTGACCGCGGGGCTGATGCTGCTCGTGTACGCAACGACCCGCGCCGCAAGTGACGGGTGGGGCGCGCCGACGACGCTCTCGCTGTTCGGCGGCGCCGCGGCTCTGATCGCGGCGTTCGTCGTGATCGAGCTCCGCTCGACGTCCCCGCTCCTGCCGCTCCGCATCTTCCGGCTGCGCACGCTGACGGGCGCAAACGCGGCGATGGCGATCGTCGGCGCGGTTGCCTTCTCCGAGTTCTTCGTCCTCTCGCTCTACCTGCAGGACGTCCTGCGCTACTCGCCTGTCGAGAGCGGCGTCGCGTTCGTCGCCTTCGCTCTCTCTGTCGTCGTGATCTCGAACGTGGCGCAGGCGGTCGTCGGCCGCTTCGGGGTGCGCCCTACGCTGACCCTCGGGCTGCTCGCTTCGGCCGCGTCGGTCGCATGGCTCACGCGGCTGCCGATCGATGGGCACTACTTCTGGGATCTCTTCCCGGCCTTCGTCCTCGGCGGCGCCGGAATGGGGCTGTCATTCGTCCCGATCACGATCGGCGGGCTCGCTGGCGTCGAGCGCTCCGACGCGGGCGTCGCCTCCGGGCTGATCAACACGAGCCGTCAGATCGGCGGCGCGCTCGGCATTGCTGCGGTCAGCGCGATCGCGGCGACGGCGACCCGGAACTACGCGAACACGCACGCCGCGGTCACAGCCACGAGCGCGCCGGCTCTCGACCACGGGTTCCAGACGGCCCTCTACGTACTGACGGGGCTCCTGGTCGCCGGGGCGGCAATCGTGCTCACGCTCATGAAGCCGGCTCCACAACCAAGTGCTGAGACCGCGCCCGCGGAGGCCGAAGTTGTGCTGGACGAGGCCGCGTGACGAAGCGCTAGATCTGCCAGACGCCGTCTTGCTGGACGACCTCGCCGTCGAGCAGAATCTGCCCGCCCGGGCGCAGGTCCTTGACGATGTCCCAGTGGATCTCGCTCTGGTTCGTTCCGCCGATGTTCGGGAGGCCGTTGCCGAGCGCGAGGTGGACAGTGCCGTCGATCTTCTCGTCGAAGAGCGTGTTCTTCATGAAGCGCGTGATGCCGGGGTTGCAGCCGATGCCGAGCTCGCCGAGCCGACGGGAGCCCTCGTCTTGGTCCAGCACCTGGAGGAAGAACTCCTCCTCGGTCGCGGCCGAGGCGTCGACGACCTGGCCGCCTTCGAAGCGCAGCCGGATCCCGGTCATGTCGCGCCCGAGGTACGGAGCCGGGAACTCGAGGAACGAGATCGTGCCCTCCGCGGAGTCCTCGACGGGCGAGTAGTAGAACTCGCCTCCGGGCATGTTCGCACCGCCGGCGTCGACCTCGCCCGTGCGTCCTGCGAGGCTGAGCGTGAGGTCCGTCTCCGCGCCGACGATCCGCACCTCGTCTGCGGCGTCGAAGCGCTGCGCGTAGTGGCTCATCCGCTCGCGCTCCGCGTCCCAGTCGAGCAGACACGCACCGTAGAGGAAGTCCTCGTAGTCCCGCAGCGACATGCCCGCGTCCTGGGCCAGAGCCGGGCACGGGTAGTTGCAGCCCACCCATTTCAGATCGTTCGTGAGAACGCGTTCGAGTGCGGGCCGAACGGAAGCCTGAAGCCGGCTCAGCCGCTCGGGCGGGATCGCGACGATCTCGCGCGTGTTCTCCGGCGCGTCGATCGCGATCAGCCCGTCGGCGTGCTCGAAGGCGTAAGCCTCGATCGGTGCAAGCGTGTCGATCAGCTCGTCGGGCGCCTCGAGGACCCACGGGAGGTTTCCGGTGAGATTCGATCGCACGAGCGCGTAGGCTCCGCGCTTCCCGATTACCCGGGCCACCTCGTCCACCAAAGGCCGTGCCTGGGGCCCTCCCCAGAGGATCACCTGCCAGCCGAGCTGGACCCCGACACAGGTGTCGACGAGGATCTCTGCGTACTGCTCGAGCCGTGGGTCGCGCATGCGTGAGCGGGAATGCTACGGCGTCGTGCATAAGCTGACCAGGTGGCGGGCAGGCCCAACGAGGTATCGAGCCGCGTCCGTGTACGCCGCGGGCCGCAGAAGGGGCGCTATGACCGCGCCTCGATCGACGACGTGCTCGACCGCGGGCTGCTCGCTCACGTGGCGTTCGCCGACGGCGATGAGGCTGTCTGCATCCCGATGCTCTACGCACGCGTCGGCGACTGCATCTACATCCACGGCTCGACCAAGAGCCGCGCGATCCGAGTACTCGCGGACGGGGCTCCTGCCTGCGCGACCGTGACGATCGTGAACGGCCTCGTCCTCGCGCGGTCTGCGTTCGAGCATTCGGCGAACTACCACTCGGCGATGGTCTTCGGCGCGTTCGCGCTCGTCGAAGATGCCGAGGAACGGATGCGGGCATTCGAGGCCTTCACGGAGAAGCTGCTCCCCGGCCGCTGGGACGAGGTCCGTCAGCCCAACGCGAAGGAGCTAAAGGCGACCGAGATCCTCGTCATGGAGATCGACGAGGCCTCGGCCAAGGTGCGCAGCGGGCCGCCGGACGACGACGACTCGCCCGATGCCGAGCGAGACACGTGGGCGGGCGTCTTACCGATCGTAAGCTCCTACGGACCGCCCGAGGCGTCGCCCGGGCTGCGCCCGGGAATCGAGCTTTCGGAGAGCGTCCGCCGCCTGCTTACTCGAGATCCTCCTGGATGATCCGCGGCGAGTCGTGGACGCAGACGAGGTCGAGGCGTCCGGGACCGAGGTTCACGAACTTGTGCGGCGTGCCCGGCCCGACGACGAGGATGTCGCCGTCGGCGGCCTCGACGTCCTGCCCGTCTGCGGTGAACCGAGCATGTCCCGACCGCACGATCCAGGTTTCCGAGTAGGGGTGCTGGTGTAGCCCGGGCCCCTCGCCCGGCTCGTTGTCGACGAGGAACATCGAGACGCCCGAGCCGTGGTCCTCGCCCTCGAAGCGCAGCGTCCGGTTTGGCGCGCGCCGTTGCTCGGCCGCCCGCAGCACGCTGTGCATCTCAGCCCTCGCTCGCTGGCGCCGGGCGCTCGCCCCCGTACTCCCCCGCGGGCTCGCCGTCGTGCGGCGGCTCGATCGTGATGTTCGGCAGCAGCCGGTCGAGCCAGCGCGGGATGTACCACGTCTTCTCGCCCATCAGGGTCATGAAAGCGGGGATGAGCGTCATCTTCACGACCAGCGCGTCGGTCAGGATCGCGACCGCAAGCAGGATGCCGAACTCCTTGGAGATGCGATCTGGAGTGAGGATGAATGCCGAGAAGACCGTCGCCATGATGACCGCCGCGGCGACGATGACGCGACCGATCGCCGCGATGCCGTGCTCGACGGCCTCCCGCGTCGGCAGCCCGTGGACGTGCTCCTCGCGAATGCGGCTCGTGAGGAACACCATGTAGTCCATCGACAGGCCGAAGAGGATGGCGAACGCGATCGGCGGAACGAAGGTCTCGATCGGCCCCGTCCGGTCGAGCCCGGTCAGGCTCAGCAGGTAGCCCTCCTGAACCACGAGCGTGAGGACGCCGAACCCGATGAACGCCGAGAGGATGGTCGTGATCGCCGCCGTCAGCGATATGACGATCGAGCGGAAGGCCATCGCGAGGACGATGAACGTGACGCCGATGATGTAGAGCAGGAAGAACGGCAGCCGCTGCATGATCCGGTCGGCGATGTCGATGAACGCCGCGTTCAGCCCTGACACGTAGACGGCGGCGGCGCTCCCTTTGGTCGCCGCCGGCACGACATCGTCGCGCAGCCGATCGACGAGCTTCACCGTCGCCTCGTCCTGCGGCGCCGAGGCGGGCGTGACGAACACGATCGCGACAGTCTTCGGGTCGTTGAACTGCGGCTTCGCGACCGAGGCCACGTCGTCGAGGTTGCGGACCCCGTCGTAGACCCGCTGCGGAGCGCCTTCGTCTCCGTTCACGTCGACGACGATCGGGATCGGGCCGTTGAAGCCGGGCCCGAAGCCCTCGGCGAGGAGGTCGTACGCACGGCGCGCTGTCTGGTTGGTCGGCTGAGTCCCCTGGTCGGAAGCGCCCAGTCGCACGAGCGCCGACGTCCCTGCGAGGAGGAGACCCGCCACGAGCAGGATCACGAAGATCGGCCTGGCGTGGGCGGTCACGAACCGGCCCCACCGGCCGAACAACGATTTCTCGCGACCAGCCTCGGAGTCGTCGACCGGCTTGAGGAACGGCACCTTCCACCGATCGATCTTGTGCCCGAGCTTCGCGAGCACCGCAATCAGGAGCGAGTTGGCGATGATCACCGTCGTCAGCACGCCGAGCGCCGCGCCGATGCCGAGCTTGGTCACGAAGTCGAGGCCGAAGAACGCGAGCCCCGTCACCGAGATCGCAACCGTGAGGCCCGCGAACAGCACAGCCCGACCTGCGGAGGCCCCCGCCTCGGAGGCCGCATCCACCGGCGACAGCCCTTCGTGCAGGTACTGCCTGAACCGCGTGACGATGAAGAGCGAGTAGTCGATCCCGACGCCGATGCCGATCATCGACACGAGAATCGGGGTGATCGTGTTGATGTCGGTCAGCCCGGCGAGGATGAACAGGAGGAGGAACGCCGTTCCGACGGCCACGAGCGCCAGTGCGATCGGAATCGAGGTGGCCACCAACGTGCGAAAGACGATCATGAGCACGATGAACGCGGCCAGGAAGCCGAGCAGCTCTTGTATTCCCTGCTGGATAGGCGGGAACTCGGCATCTCCGTTGAACTCCGCCTCCACCCCGGCCGGCTCGACGGACTCGCGGACCGAGTCCTCGACGGCGACGACCTGAGGGCGATCTTCGGTTTCGATCGTCTCCGAGAACTGCGCCTCGGCGTACGCGATGCGTCCGTCGTCGGAGAACGTGTCGTCGGAGAACGGGTCGCCGACGCTCTCGATGCCCGCCTTGCCCTCGCTCGGCTTGAACTCGGCCGTCTTGAGCTTGGCAATTGCGGCTTCGACCGCGGCCTTCCGTTCCGGCGTGTCGAGACGCTGCCCCTTCGGCGCTGCGAAGACGAGGTTCAGCACGGCGCCCTGCTCGGAGGAGAACTCCGACTCGATCAGGTCCGTGGCCTTCTGGGTATCCGAGCCCGGAATCTCGAACTCGTCCTTGAGGCTTCCGCCGATGGTGAAGACGAGGACGATCAGCGCCGCAATCGCCGCCAACGAGCTGAAAATGACACGCCACGGGTGTGATGCGCACGCCCGCATCCAGCGCGCGAGCGCCCCCGTCGAGAGCCGTTCGTGCGCCAGACGGCGCCCAGCCTGATTGTCAGATCCCGTGTTCCGTTCGGTCATGCAGCTCTCCCATGGGCTCGCATTTCCATCAAGGACCCCGGACGCGCTCGAAACTCATCGCGGACGTTAGTGAACCAACGTCGTCGGCGCCAGAACATTTCCGCTCTTTCCGCACGGGACGCCTTGACGCCGCATCTCAGCGCCTGTATAACCTATCAGTTAGATAACCGGATGGTTCAGCAAGCCGCCACAGATTCCCTGAGCACCACCTTCGCCGCCCTCGCGAGCCCGACGCGCCGAGCGATCCTCGTGCGGCTCGCCGACGGCCCGGCCACGGTCAAGGAGCTCTCCGCCCCGTTCGCGATCAGCGGGCCGGCGGTCTCGAAGCACCTTCGCGTGCTCGAAGGCGCCGGGCTGATCGAGCGCGGGCGTCAGGCCCAGTGGCGCCCGGCTCGCCTCGACGCGGAGCCGCTGCGCGGGGTGAGCGAGTGGACGGAAGGCTTTCGCCGCTACTGGGACGGCAGCTTCGATCGACTGGACGAGTACCTGAGCGAGCTGAAAGGAGAGAAGACATGACCATGACCCGAGAGGCCAAGGTCGGCGAGACGATCTACGAGACCCCGTCCGACCGGGAGCTCGTCACGATCAGGGCGTTCGATGCGCCCCGCGAGCTGCTGTGGGAGGTGTGGACGAGCCCCGAGCACCTCCCCAAGTGGCTGCTCGGCCCCGAAGGCTGGACGATGCCGGTCTGCGAGAGCGACCTGCGCGTCGGCGGCGCCTGGCACTTCGGCTGGCGCAAGGAGGACGGCTGCGAGATGAGCATCACCGGCGAGTACCGCGAGGTCACGCCGCCCGAGCGGCTCGTCGCGACGGAGACGTGGGACGGCGACTGGCCGGAGACGCTGAACACGCTCGTCTTCACCGAGGACGGCGAGCGGACGGTCGTGACGCAGACGATCCTCTACCCGTCCCTCGAAGCCCGTGATGCCGCGCTGGCGACCGGTATGCAGCACGGCATGGACGCGGGGTTCGACCGGCTCGACGCGTACCTGCAGACGATCTCGTAAAGAGCTGGGAGCCCGTCGGCCGGCCCGGCGGGCTCCCACTCGTTCGTTCTATGCGCTGGTCATGGCTGCCATTGCAGCCTTGCCGCGCTCCTCGATCTCCTCCGGGCTCAGATCCTCGACGTGCGTCGCGATCGACCAGTTGTGGCCGAACGGGTCGGTGATCGAGCCGAAGCGGTCGCCCCAGAACTGGTCCTCGACCTCCATGGTCACGGTCGCGCCCTGGTCGACGGCCTTCTGCACGACCGCGTCGACGTCCTCGACGTACATGAAGATGCTCGCGCTCGTGCCGCCGAGCTCCGGGGGCGGCTTCGTGCTCGACTGCGGGAACGGATCCGACAGCATGATGTGCGAGTCGCCGATCTTCAGCTCCGCGTGCCCGATCTTGCCGTCGGGCCCGTTCATGCGGACTGTCTCCTCGGCTCCGAAGGCCTTCGTGTAGTACTCGATCGCCTTCGCTGCGTCGTCGACCGCCAGGTACGGCGACACCGTGTTGTACCCCTCGGGAATCGGCTGGACAGCCATGTGCTCTCTCCCTTCGATCGTCGTGAACGAGGCTCTTCGATACTACGGACCGGCGATGAGTTTCGAGCCTTTCCGGTGTCTGCGTAACCAAACCGAAACAGGAAGGACATGACAATGGCGAAATTCTTCTTGAACATCTCGATGTCGCTCGACGGGTTCGTCGCCGGGCCGGACGCGACGCTCGAGGAACCGCTCGGCAAGGGCGGAGAGGGCCTGCACGACTGGGTGTTGCGACTCGCGAGCTGGCGCTCGCAGCACGGCCTCGAGGGCGGCGAGACGGGGCCCGACGACGAACTCGCCCGCGCGGAGCGGGAGCGGGTCGGCGCCGAAATCATGGGCAGGCGGATGTTCAGCGGCGGCGAGGGCTCGTGGGAGGACGACCCGAACGCCGACGCGTGGTGGGGCGACGATCCGCCCTTCCACGTCCCGGTGTACGTGCTCACGCACCACTCCCGCGAGAGCGAGGTCAAGGAAGGCGGGACGACGTACCACTTCGTGACCGACGGAATCGAAAGCGCACTCGAACAAGCCCGGGCCGCGGCCGGCGACAGGGACGTGGCGCTCGGCGGCGGCGCCTCGGTCGCGCAGCAGTACCTGGGCGCCGGGCTCCTGGACGAGTTGCACATCCACGTCGCTCCGATCCTGCTTGGCGGCGGCGTCAGCCTCTTCGGCGAGCTGGGCACGGACGCGCCGAACCTGAAGCTCACGCGCGTGGTCGAGTCACCGGTCGTGACCCATCTCAGCTACGAGGTCGCTCGCTAGCCGGTGAGTAGCCCTGTCCCGCCGGCCCGGCACCTGCTCCGCGCGAAGGATCTCGTCGACGCGAGATACCGCGAGCCGCTCGACGTGCCCGCGCTCGCTCGCGCCGCGCATCTCTCCGTGGCGCACTTCAGCCGCGAGTTCCGCCGCGCATTCGGCGAGACGCCTCACCAGTACCTGCTCACGCGGCGGCTCGAGCGCGCAGCGGCGCTGCTTCGAAACACGGACCGGACCGTCGCCGACATCTGCCTCGCGGTCGGGTTGCGGAGCGTCGGCTCGTTCACGACGAGCTTCGGCCGCGCCTTCGGTGTCTCACCGACTGCGTACCGAGCCGCGTACCCGCCGGCGGTCACGCGCGCCCGGATCCCGGCCTGCATGCTCCTCGCGTGGGGGCGACCGCAGTCCAGCAGTTTTCGAGAAGACGAACGTGCTCCGTCCGACTAGCTTCACCGACCTACGACGACGGAGGTGCAGACGATGCTGAAGCAACTCACGACTACCCAGGTCTGGGTCCACGACCAGGATGAGGCTCTGGCTTTCTACACGGAGAAGCTCGGGCTCGAGCTCCGCGAGGACGTGACGGTGCCCGAGATGGGCAACTTCCGCTGGCTCACGGTCGGCGTGCCGGGCCAGCCCGACATCGCGATCACGCTCATGGCAGTGCCGGGCCCGCCCGTGTTCGACGCCGAGACCCGCGAGCAGATCCTGGCGCTCGTGGCCAAGGGCGCGGCGACCGGGCTCTTCTTCGCCGCCGACGACATCCAGGGGACGTACGAGGAGCTCAAAGGCCGCGGCGTGGAGTTTCAGGGTGAGCCGACCGAGCAGCCGTACGGGGTCGACGTCGGCTTCCGCGATACGTCCGGCAACCAGCTGCGCGTCGCGCAGCTGAGGTAGCGACCGGCCTAACCGCCGGTCGAGGAGAAGTGTTGGTAGTCGGGTGTGCCGGTCCAGCGGCCGCCCCACTGCCAGCCGACCGACGCGAACGCGCTGACCAGTAGGCCTCCGCGCGCGGCCATCCCCGGCCGGACGTTCGTGCGGTCGAGATAGGCCTTGCCTGCGCGTGGGTGGACTCGCCCGCCCTCGAGGTACGGGTTCTCGACCGGGTTGACGTCGATCGCCTGCCCGTAGGCGTGGGCCGACCAGCGCTTCGGGCCCGGGCCGACCGCGTAGCGGCAGTTGAACGCTGCGGTGTTGTCGGCGGCGAGCGAGCGCTCGTCGTTCCCGCCGTAGGCGTCGATCGGGCGCATCTTCCGGATCGAGAAGCGGGCCTTGTAGAGCCGGCGGAAGACGACGGTCAGTGGGCCGACCGCGCTTCGGCTGACGACGAGCGTTCCGACGTGGCGCTCGCCGTCGAAGCCCCAGTAGCTCAGCCGGAGACGCCGAAGCGACGATGGAGCGACCGGGCAACCCGCATGCCACGAGTGCGGGAGCTGCGCGCGCGTCACCGGCGTGACGCTGTGCGCGAACGGCGGAGTGGCAAGCAAGACGAGGAGGGCGAGGCCCATCGCCCATCGAGACTAGTCTGGTTGGCGGGATGAAGCTGATCTGTGCGCTCCTGGCCTGCTTCGCGCTCCTCCCCGCGGCGACTGCGACCGGCAGCGAGTCCGCCATCGCGCAATGTCCGCCGACGCTCGCGAACCAGCTCGCAGACACGGGCTCGGCGGCCCAGCTGGTCACAGTCGCGTCGCTGCGCCCGAGCTCCCAGACCGGAGCCGTGCGCGCCTGGGAGAAGCGCGGCGAGTGCTGGGTGCAGGTCGCCGGCCCGTGGCCCGCATGGCTCGGCATCCGCGGCATCTCCGAGCGCAAGCGCGAGGGAGACCTCAAGACGCCGAGCGGGGCATTCGGGATCCAAGCGGTCATGTACGGCCTCGGGCCGAACCCGGGCCTGCGCTACCGCTACCACCGGATCGTGTGCGGCGACTGGTGGGTCGAGGACCCTCGCTCTTCCTTCTACAACAGGTTCCGCCACGTGCGCTGCGGCTCGACGCCCCCGTTCCACACGACGAGCGAGGACATGTCCAAGTCGCCCACGGCCTACAGGCACCTGGCAGTGATCGACTACAACACGCGTCCGATCGTGCCCGGCCGCGGCTCGGGCATCTTCCTCCACGTCAGCCACGGCAACCCGACCCTCGGCTGCGTCAGCCTTCCGCAGCCACGCCTCGTGAAGCTCCTGCGCTGGTTCGATCCGGCCAAGCGTCCGCTGATCGTGATCGGGACGCGCTCGACGATTCGGAAGTTCTAAAAGGAAGCGGCCCGCTTGGGCGGGCCGCTGTCTCACGGATAGGAGGGTGATACAGAAGTCAGGCGGCGGGCATGATCGTCGAGCCGCCGTTGTCCGGGGGTCCCTGCCGCCAGTGGAACCGTCCATGCGGACCGGGCCCCGGGAAGGTGCCGTTGACGATGTCGTCGATCCGGGACTGGAGCGCGCTCAGCGCCTGCTTTGCCTGCGCCTCGGTCAGGAAGCCGTTCTTGACCGCCTGGTCGAGGTCTTTCTTCGCGCCGTCGACGATCGTCTTCTTCAGGCCGTCGACGGACTTGTGCTGCGCCTTGGCGACGTCCGCCAGCGACCGGCCGTTCGCGAGCTTCTGGAAGAGCTGCGGGACGGTCAGCCCGAGGTAGTCGGCCGCGGCCGAGAGGTGGCCGTGCGCGCCGAAGGGCATGTGGCCGAAGTCGCCGAAGCGATGCGGGCCGAAGTGACGCGGGCCGCCGAAGAGGAGCGGCACCTCGCCCTTCTCGATCCGCGCCTTCAGCGCGTCGGCCTGGGCCTTGGTGATCCGGCCGGCCTCGAGGTCGGCCTCGACCTGGTCGATCGCCGCCGCCTTCGTTGCGTCCTCGAGCTTCTGCGTCGAGATCCCGAGATGGCCGGCGACCCTCGCCAGGAAGCCGTCGCCGCGCGTCGAGGAGCCCTTGGAGGCGGCGATCGCGCCCCCGGCTCCGACGACCAGCGAGAGGGCTGACGCGGCGACGATTGCTCGTTTGGAGGTCACGTTCTTCATGCCTCCCATGAAAGCACCGCTCACTAAGCGCAACCTGAACGAGGGCTATGAACTCTCTAAGAAGACGAAAGCGGCCCGCAAGGGGAGGGCGCGGGCCGCATTCGACGGATTGGAGTGTTCTGTGCGGATAAGTCTTGCTTCGCTCGAAATGGAATCAACGCCGGCTAAGGGAAACCTGAGAGCGATCTAAGAAGGACCTAAGAAATGACATGTCCCAGGGACAGGCCCTGGGACATGTCTCGAGAGCCGTTTCGTTACGGGTTGACTTGCGCCGGGCGCGTCGCGAGCTCGACGCTCACGGTCTTCGTCTCGCCCTTGCGCCAGTAGGTGATCGAGATCGTGTCTCCCGGTTGGTGGGCGTCGATCGCCTGCTGGACACCTTCGGACGTGGTCATCTTCTGGCCGTCGATTTCCGTGATCACGTCGCCGCCGGTCGCGTACTGCGTGCCCTGGACGATCTTCTTGCCGGTCGAGCCCTTCAGGCCGGCCTTCTGGGCCGGTGTGCCGGACCTGACCTCCGTGATCTCCACGCCTTCGGTGAGGCCGAGGTCACGCGCGGCCGTGGCGGGGATTTCCTGGACGGAGACACCGAGGTAGGCGTGCTCGACCTTGCCGCTCGAGATCAACGTGTCGGCGATCGAGCGAACCGTGTTCGACGGGATCGCGAACCCAACGCCGACGTTGGCGCCGGTCTGTCCCGCGATCTGCGAGTTGACGCCGATCACCCCGCCGGCCGCGTTGAAGAGCGGGCCGCCGGAGTTCCCGTGATTGATCGCAGCGTCAGTCTGGATCGAGTCGTTGATCGTGAAGCTGTTCAAGGCCTGCATCTGCCGATGAAGTGCGCTCACGATGCCGCTCGTCACGGTCTCCTCGAGGCCGAACGGACTGCCGATCGCAACGACTGGATCACCGACCTGCACCTTCGAAGAGTCCCCGAGGCTGACCGGATGGAGCATCGACGACGGCGCGTCGACCTTGATCACGCCAAGATCTGTCGAGGGGTCGGTGCCGACGACCGAGGCGCTGTACGTGCTGCCGTTCCAGAACCGGACCGAGACCGTGTCCGCATTCTCGACTACATGATCGTTCGTGACGATGTGCCCGTCCGAGTCGATCACGAACCCGGAGCCCTGCGACTGGGCTTCCTGGTTGCCCATCGGCGTCTGTTGGGGCGACGACACGGTGATCTCGACGACACCCTGGTGCGTCTGCCGGTAGATCTGGCCCGGCGTCAGCGCGCTGCTGTCGGCCGCGGGCTCTGAGCTCTGCACGGGCACCTGCCGCACAACGGTCTTCGAGGACGGGTGCACGACTGAATAGGCGACCGCGCCCGCACCCGCGCCGAGAGCGAGGGTGCCGACGAGCACCATTGCGACAATTGGAAGTCGGGAGCGGTTCATTTCGGTCCTTTCGGAAAAGTGGCTTGCTCCCATGAGAGCAGCACCACCCCGTACCCTGCCTGAGAGCGGGCTAAATGTTCCGTTAAGGAAAGATTTTCTTAGCCGTCATTCAGAGTCCTCAAGCAACAATTGGCCCATGAAGATCCTCGTGGTCGACGATGAGCGTGCCGTGCGCGAGTCATTGCGCCGCGCCCTCGAGCTCGAGGGCTACGAGATCGAGCTCGCGGCCGACGGCAGCGAGGCGCTCTACCGGCTCGAGGGCAGCGACGAGCCAGACGCGATGATCCTCGACGTCCTCATGCCGGGCGTCGACGGGCTCGAGGTCTGCCGGCGGCTGCGCGGCACGGGTAGCAAGCTACCCGTGTTGATGCTGACGGCGCGCACCGAGGTCGAGGACCGCGTCGCCGGCCTCGACGCAGGCGCTGACGACTACGTGACGAAGCCGTTCGCGCTCGAGGAGCTGCTCGCGCGGGTGCGGGCACTCCTGCGCCGGACGACCGACGAGGAAAGCGAGGCCGTGCGGTTTGCCGACCTCGTGCTCGAGCCTGCCACGCGCGAGGTGACGCGCGGCGGACGGCCGATCGAGCTGACGCGGACGGAATTCTCGCTGCTCGAGCTCTTCATGCGGAACCCACGCCAGGTGTTGACGCGCTCGATCATCTTCGAGCGTGTTTGGGGCTACGACTTCGGATACGCGTCAAACTCCCTCGACGTGTACATCGGTTACCTGCGGCGCAAGACAGAAGCCGACGGCGAGCCACGTCTGATCCAGACGGTTCGCGGTGTCGGTTACGCACTCCGAGACTCATGAGCTTTCGCGCACGTCTGGCTCTCGTCGCAGCGGCGGCTGTCGCGCTGGCCGTGGTCGCCGCGTCGGCCGTCGTCTACTTCGTCGTCAAGGACGAGCTCTACTCGAGCGTCGACACGTCGCTGCGCAGCAGCATGGAGCACATCCAGCGCGGGCCGGTGTTCGACTTCACGGAAGGCCCGCCGCAACCCGGCGTCTTCGGTGGGTACCCGCAGGCGGTCCGCCAGGACGGCGTCACATGCTGCAGGCGGCCGGGAATGAACCTGAAGCTGCCGGTCACCGAGCACGACCTGAGCGTCGCCCGCGGCCAGAGCAACACCTACTACGCCGACGCGCGAGTCGGTGGCGACCACATCCGGATCATCACGTTCCCCTACCAGCCCGGCTTCGCGGTCCAGATCGCACGACCGCTTGACGAGACCGATCACTCCCTGGCCCGGATCCGCTTGCTCCTGATCCTGATCGCGACCGGAGGCACGCTCATCGCGGGCGGGCTCGGCCTGATCGTTTCCCGCGCCGCGCTCACGCCCGTCCGCCGCCTGACCGAGGCGACCGAGACGGTGACCGAGACCGGTGACCTCTCCGAGCGGATCGAGGTCGAAGGGCGCGACGAGCTGAGCCGACTCGCGAGCAGCTTCAACACGATGCTCGGGGCGCTCGAGGAGTCGACGCGCGCCCGCAGCCAGCTCGTCGCGGACGCGTCGCACGAGCTGCGGACGCCGCTGACGAGCCTGCGGACGAACATCGAGGTGCTCGCGAGCGACCGGGAGCTCCCGGCCGGCGAGCGCGAACGCCTGCTCTCGGACGTCGTCGAGCAGCTCGGCGAGATGACGACGCTCATCTCGGAGCTGATCGAGCTCGCTCGCGGCGAGCAGCACGCCGCCGAGCCCGAGGACGTGCGCCTCGACCTCGTCGCGGCAGGGGCGGTCGAACGGACGAAGCGCAACCGGCCCGGAGTCGAGTTCAAGACCGACCTCGAAGAGTCGCTCGTCTACGGCGTCCCGGAGACGCTCGACCGTGCGCTCGGCAACCTGTTCGACAACGCGGCCAAGTGGAGCCCGCCGGACGGCGAGGTGGAGATCACGGTCCACGGCGGCGAGGTCACCGTCCGCGACCACGGGCCGGGGATCGACGAAGAGGACCTGCCGTACGTCTTCGACCGCTTCTACCGAGCGAGCTCGGCCCGCGGGCTGCCCGGCTCCGGGCTCGGCCTCGCGATCGTGCGCCAGGTGGCGCAGGCACACGGCGGCACCGTCGTGGCAGAACGAGCCGAGGGCGGCGGCACGCTGATGCGCTTCACGCTGAACGGCTCGGCTTAGGCGAGTCGCTTCTCCAGGTACGCGGAGAGACGCGTCAAGGGGAACGAGATCACGAAGAACACGAGCATCACGAAGCCGAAGATCATGAACGGCGCGTACGAAGGGGCCACCTGTCCCGTCAGGCCGGAGGTGACGTTCTCGAACTGGCGCTGCCCGGCCTGGAGGAACTCGTTCACGCCGATGGCGAAGGCAATCGTCGTGTTCTGGATGATGTTTACGAGCAGCCCGACCATGGGCGGCAGCAGCCTGCGCAGGGCCTGCGGGAGGATCACGTACGTCTGGCGACCGATCCAGCCGAACCCCAGCGCCGCGGCCGCCTCGTGCTGCTCCTTCGGGATCGACTGCACCGCCCCACGTGTGGCCTCGGCGACCTGCGCGCTGCCCCAGAGCGTAAGCGCGACCGCCGCCGACTGGTATGCGCTCAGCTGGACGTGGAAGCTGCCCACGTCGAACGCGGGCAGCCAGTAGATGAACAGCACGGTGACCAGGATCGGGAGCCCCCGCCAGACCTCGACGTAGAGCCGGATCAGCCACCTCGCGGGAGCGAACCGGATTGTGATCAGGGTTCCGAGAACGATGCCGATCGCCGCGCTCGCAACGACCGAGATGGCCGCGATCCGCAGCGTCTCGGGCAGGCCCTCGCGGAGCATGTACTCGGCGACAGGGCGGAACCACTCCGGGATCGGGTTCATCTAGAGCGCCTCCGGAAGCGCCAGGCGCCGTTCGAGGAAGCGGATCAGCGCCGAGAGCGTCCACACGATCAGGAGGTAGGCGACCGCGAGGGCGGAGAACATCTCGAACGTCCGGAACGTGTTCGATTGGATGTTGTTCGCGTAGTACGTCAACTCCGGGTATCCGATGAGCAGCAGCAATGATGTGTTCTTGAGCACCGAGATCGCGGTGTTGATCGTCGACGGCAGCGCGATCCGCCCGCCGATTGGGAGCGTCACGTTGAGGAAGGTCTTCAGTGGCGTGAAGCCGAGCGCGTAGCCGGCTTCGGTGAGCCGCTCCGGAACGGCCTCGAAGCCCGCGCGGAAGTTTTCCGTCATGAAGGCGCCGCCCCAGATCGTGATCGCGAGCCAGGCGACCGTGAACGTTTCGAGATGGAAGCCGAGCACCGGCAGCCCGAAGTAGATGAAGAAGATCTGGACGAGGATCGGCGTGTTGCGGATGATCTCGACGTACGTCGCGGCCAGCTGGTTGAGCGCCGGGATCCGGTGGGCGCGCACGGCGCCGAGGACGAGGCCGATCACGTACGCGAGGACGATCCCGACCACGCCCGCCTTGATCGTGTTCTTGAAGCCGTCCCAGAGCGGGCCGCGGTTGTCCCAGATTACGGACCACTCGAACGAGGCGAGGATTCTCACTGCGCGATGAAAACACGAACGGCCGCCCCGGAGGGCGGCCGTTCGTGAGCCTGTCTAGCTAGGGCAGTTGTTCTCCGGCGGATCCGCGCGCGGGTATTGCAGCTTGATCCTCGGGCTCGGAGCGTTCGTCTTGAACCCCTTCCAGAACCGCCTGGGGATCGTCCGCTTGAGGATCGACCAGAACATGTCGCGGCTCCTCATGCCGCGGACCGCGGCATCGACCCAACGCTTCATGTCCGCCTCGTTCTTCCGGATCCCGATTCCCCACGGAACCTTGAGGAAGATGTTCGAGGTCAGCTTCATCGAGCTGTCGTTCGCCGCCACGCCGACGAGGAACGCATCGTCGTACATCATCGCGTCGGCCTGGTCGTTCTTCACCGCCAGCACGCCGCCGGCAGGGCTCGAGACGACCTGGAAGGTCGTGTTCTTGAAGCAGTTCTTGATCCACCGGTCGTAGATCGAGCCCGACGTGGACACGAGCTTCTTGCTCGGCATCCATGTGGCGAGCTTGCCGACGGTGACGTTGTTCTTGACGAGCAGCCGCCCGGTCGCGTTGTAGTAGGGCACCGAGAAGTCGATCGTCCGCTCGCGGTCGGCCGTCCACGTGAGCGTCGAGATGATGATGTCGACCCGCCCCGCCGTGAGCGTGCCGATGCGACTCGCAGTCGTGACGCACGTGAACTCGACCTTGCTCGTCGAGCCGAACGCCCACTTCGCGAACTGGCGCGCGACCTCGACGTCGTAACCGCGGTTCTTGCCGCTCGTGTCCTGCCAGCCGAACGGCGGGGTGTCGCATTTGACCCCGATCTGCCACTTGCCGCGGGCCTTGACCGCCGCGGGCAGAGCCGGGAGCTTTGGCTTCGGCGGCAGCTTCGCCTGCGGTGACACGCCCCGGCTGGGTGCAGCCGAACCGAACGTCGCGGCCACCGCAGCGGCAACGACGAGCCCGACGACGATCGTAAGTACAAATAGTCGTTTCATTCCACCTCTCCCTCGTTTGTAATCGACAATTCTTCCAGGGAATGCGCCATTTGCAAAGAGCGGCGCAGAAATCGCTTCGTGCGTTCCTGTTTCGGCCGGTCGAGCACTTCGGTTGGGATTCCCTCCTCCACGATCCGCCCTTCGTCCATGAAGACCAGGCGGTCTCCGACCTCACGGGCGAACTGCATCTCGTGCGTGACGACGACCATCGTCATCCCCGTCTCGGCGAGATCGCGCATGACGACGAGCACCTCGCCGACGAGCTCGGGGTCGAGCGCGGACGTGACCTCGTCGAAGAGGACGACGCGCGGCTCCATCATCAAGGCCCTGGCGATCGCCACACGCTGCTGCTGTCCGCCCGAGAGCTGATGCGGGTGCTGCTGTGCCTTGTCCTGGAGCCCGACGCTCTCGAGAAGCTCGAGCGCCCGCGACTCGGCCTCGCGGCGGGACATGTGGCGGACGCGGCGCGCCGCGAGCGTTACGTTGTCGATCGCCTTCAGGTGCGGGAAGAGGTTGAACTGCTGGAAGACGATCCCAATCCGCTGCCGGATCTGGGCGACCTTGACCCCTTTGGCGGTGATCTCCTCGCCCTGGAGCCAGATGCGCCCGCTGTCGATCGGCTCGAGCAGGTTGATGCAGCGCAGGAGCGTGCTCTTCCCACTCCCGCTGGGGCCGATCACGACGAGCGTCTCGCCCGCGGACACGGACAGGTCGATGCCTTCGAGTACGACGTTCTCGCCGAAGCTCTTGCGGACACCTTCGGCGCGAACGACGTGCTCACCCTCCACCGCAGCCGCCTGTACGTTCACTTGCAGCGGTTATAGACGTTTTCCGCCCGGGCTTCAATGAGGCGAGGTCCGCGGCATCCGGGAAGATGAGGCGATGCTTCGCCTGTTCGTGGCTGCGATCGCAGCCGTGGTTCTGGTCGCCGGCTGCGGCGGCGAAGAAGATCCCGGGCGCACTCCGGCCGGCCTAGCGCAGGTGCGCTTCCTCTACAACCTCTACAACGGCCGCCTCGACCCAGCGTACGCGACGCTCCATCCCGCCTACCAGCGCATCGTCCCGCGGAGCCGGTTTGTCGCCTGCACGCGCAGAGCCGCCCTCGGCGGACTCGACTCGATTGACATCCTCGACGTCTACGACGATCCGGTCGACATCCCCGGCTCCGGCAGCGTCCCGGCGAAGGCCGTGCGCGTCCGCCTGACCTCCTCGGACGGCGGGGCGACGACGTTCGTCAACCACGAGGTCGAGGTCGGCTCGAACTGGCGTTGGGTGCTGAACGGCGCCGCTACGCGCGCTTACCGAGGCGGCCGCTGCCCTTAGCCGAAGAAAGTCCGGCGCGCTTCGCGCGCCATGACGACTTTCTTCGGGGTGCGTTCTGGCCCTGCGCACGAGAGCGGACGCGGGCAAAGCCCGCATCCGCGGCCGATCGTCTCGGCCTCCCATTTCGCGGAAGGCTCTACGGCTCGGCGACCGGTCTGAAGGTGTGCTGCTACTTTCGATCGCATGCCTGCCGCTCCGAAGTACGACGTCGTCTGCCCGCACTGCAAGAAGTCGTTCCGCGGTGAGCTGATCGGCGCAGACGAGAACCGCCAGGGCTTCAAGTGCCCGCACTGCAGGCTGTTCGTTCCGTTCGAGCGCGCCGAAAGTGAACAAACGCCCGAGTAGTTACGCCCAGGCCGTGGGAGTACTCACGCGTTCATCGTCCTCGTCGTGAGCGGCGCGTGGGCATCGGCCAACGTCTGGTTCATGTTCAGCTGGGGGCCGACGACGTATCGGTTCGACGGTCAGGAGCCGCCTTCACGCGTCGACCAGGTGGTCGACTTTCTCTCTACGGACTCGCGGCGTCATTGGCCGCTCTTGCTGGGTCAGTTTGGATCTGGCGACAGACAAGGCGAGCCGACGCTTTCAAGGTCCCAGCCGCTACCTAGCCCGCCGCGGATGCGGGCTCTGCCCGCGTCCGCTCAATGACGCCTGGCCGAGGCATCTGAAGAAAGTCGTCATGGCGCGCGCAGCGCGCCGGACTTTCTTCAGCTGCAGTCGCGGAGGCCCTGCGCCTCCGGCAGGGTCTCGAGCCGCTTCAGCGTGTTGTTCTCGATCTGACGGATCCGCTCACGGGTGACACCGAACGCCCGACCGACCTCCTCGAGCGTGCACGGCTGAGCGCCGGTGAGCCCGAAGCGAAGCTCGATCACCTTCCGCTCGCGCTCCGGGAGGGAGTCGAGCGCCTTGTCGATGTCCTCCCGCCGCAGCTGCAACGAGGCGGTGTCGAACGGCGACTCGGCCTGCTCGTCCTGGACGAAGTCGCCGAGTTCCGACTCCTCCTCTTCGCCGATCGGCTTCTCGAGCGAGACGGGGAGCTGCGCCATCCGCAGGATCTCGCGCACCTCCTCGGTCGTC
This sequence comes from uncultured Actinomycetes bacterium, assembly GCA_963794605.1. Taxonomy (GTDB): domain Bacteria; phylum Actinomycetota; class Thermoleophilia; order Gaiellales; family Gaiellaceae; genus VAXT01. Next base: position 958,476 of record CAWCEN010000002.1, on the reverse strand, counting down.
ATCTCGAGCTCGAGGGCGATCTCGTCGGGCTGCGGCTCGCGGCCGAGCCGCTGGACGAGCTGCCGCTCGATGTGCACGACCTTGTTCAGCTTCTCGACCATGTGCACCGGGATCCGGATCGTGCGCGCCTTGTCGGCGATCGCGCGCGTGACCGCCTGCCGGATCCACCAAGTCGCGTATGTCGAGAACTTGTAGCCCTTGCGGTAGTCGAACTTCTCGACCGCGCGGATGAGCCCGAGCGAGCCCTCCTGGATCAGGTCGAGGAACGAGAGCCCGCGGCCGAGGTACGACTTCGCGATCGAGACCACGAGCCGCAGGTTGGCCTCGATCATGTGGGTCTTCGCGGCCATGTCCCCGCGCTCGATCCGCTTCGCCAGGTAGACCTCCTGGTCCGCGGTCAGCAGCGGGACTTTCCCGATCTCACGCAGATAGAGCCTGAGCGAGTCGAGTGAGGGCTCGACGGAGAGATCGAGCTTCGGCCCCTTCTCCTCCTCGGCCAGGGCCGGCTGCTCGTGCGGCGGGTGCTTGTGCTGCTCCCCTTCGTGCAGCTCGATCGAGTGGTCGATGAGGTACGTGTAGAAGTCCTCGATCTGTTCTTTTGAGAGGTCGACGTCCTCGAGCCCCGCGACGATCTCGTCGTAGGTGAGAAAGCCTTTTTCTGTTCCGTCCTGTACAAGCTTGTGCAGTTCTTCGACGTCCGGGAGGGAGATGTCGACTGTGAGCAATGGACCTCTCTTTCGCTCTAGGGGGACGGGGACCCAGGAACGCAAAGAGCCGGTTCACATTGCCTCCGGCTCAGCCTCGCGGCGGCTCGGAACTTAACACCTATCCACAGCCTTGTGAAGAAAAGTTTTCAGGACACTCGCACTTCGCCCACCACTTCGTTTCGACTGTTGCCAACTGGTGTCGGTCCGAAGGCCGAGCCGTCGAGGTCGAGCTCGGTCAGGAACGCTCCTAGCGCGGGGCGGAGTGCGCGCTGTGTGCCGTCCTCGACCTTAAGCGCGAGCGAGAGGCCGTCCGGTGAGGCCGCGCACAGGAGCGCTTCGGCTCCGCCCTTCGAGATCCAGCCCGGAAACGCCTGCATGACGTTGGTGTCCGCGGCGCGGGGACCGCGGATCAGCTCGGGGTGCGCGCGCATCGCGTCGGCGACCCGGCCGTCGACGCTGCCGAACGCGACGGCGATGCGGCTGAGCGGCAGCGCGAACGTGAGGACGCCGCAGCCGTCGATCCCGGTTTCGATCTCGTCCGTGCCGGCCAGGCGCGCGACCTCGGCGAGGCCCGCCTGCTGACACGGGTGGTCGGGCAAGCGGTAGCCCTCCGTCGGCCAGCCCTGTGCGCGGCACAGCGCGAGCATCCCGGCGTGCTTGCCGGAGCAGTTGTGCTTCAGCTTCGAGCCCTCGAACGGCCCGCACTCGAGGTCGTCCTCGGTGGCCGGCGCCTTCGCGAGGAGCGCTTGGACGGCCTCGAGCTGCTGCGCGTCGGCCAGATGGGAGGCAGATGCGATCGCGAGATCTCGGTCGTCGAGGTCCTCACGCGCGCGCGCGAGCGGCAGCGCCTGGACCGGCTTCGCGGCGGAGCGCATGAAGGTGACCAATTCAGGATCTCCTGCAGACGCGACGACCTGTCCATCCCGGACGGCGACGGCGTGGACGCGATGCGCGGACTCGACGGTCTCGGCGCGGAGCATGGTTACCCTGATCGGCTCAGCCATGACAACGAGACTTTAAGTGCCCCTTCCAGCAATGCATACCGGCCCCTGGCCCGCGATCACGCGGCGCCAGAGTCCACCCTCGCTCTCACCAAGACTTCATTCAGTATTGCCTTCGAGCGAGTGCGGCCTCTGGACTGAGAGGACGCGCCGGCAAAGCCGGCACGTCCTCTTTCGGTCGGCGCCGACGAGTCGGCGCCTGAGGCTCGCGACGCAGGAGCTCGGCGGCATCACTGCAAGGGGCACTAGTGCCGGAACTCCCTGAAATGGAGGCATGGCGGCGTGAGCTCGACGGCCCCGTCTCGGCGTTCCCGATCGCGAAGGCGGGGCCTGCGCACATCGCGACGCTGAAGACGTTCGACCCGCCCTTGTCCGCGCTCGATGGCCGGCGGCTCTCGGGCGCTGAGCGGCGCGCGAAGCGACTCCTCTTTTCAACCGAGGACGGCGAGCTCGTCCTGCTCGTGCATCTGATGACCGCGGGACGCTTGAAGTACCTGCTCGCAGGCGCCAAGCGGCCGAAGACGCCCGCGTTCCGGCTCGCCTTCGAGGGCGGTGCCGAGCTGATCCTGACCGAGGCCGGAAAGAAGAAGCGCGCGGGCGTCTGGTTGCTCACGCCCGAGGCCGTCGAGCTCGAGCTCGGGCATCTTGGGCCGGAGGCGAACGAGGTCGACGCGGCCCAGTTGGGCGAGATCCTCGCGGGCGAGTCGCGGCGCCTGCACTCGCTGCTTCGCGACCAGCGCGTGATCGCAGGGATCGGCCGCGCGTGGGCGAACGAGATCCTCCATGCGGCTCAGCTGTCGCCATACGCGCTGTCCCGCGACGTCGACGGGGCCCAGGTTCAGCAGCTCGCAGATGCGATTCAGTCGGAGCTCGAACGCGGCCTCGAGCTGCGCGAGCGTGGTGCGAACGACGCGCGGACGTACCGCGTCCACAAGAAGCTCGGTGAGCCGTGCTACGTCTGTGGCACGCCGATCGCGCAGGTCGACTTCGAAGAGCACACGATCTACTACTGCCCCGATTGTCAGACGGGAGGTCGGGTGTTGAAGGACCGGAGGCTGTCGCGCCTGCTGCGCTGAGGTGGATCGCGCTGCTGGCGTTCTCTTGTTCGGCAGCGGTTAGCGACCGCGGCTGATCACGAGGCTCACACGAGCTCCCGCCGCTCGTCTCGCGCCTGCGCGCGGGCTCTGGGCGATCACCTTGCCGCGCGGCTTGCCTGACCTCGTCCTACTGACCCGGCCCACTGCGCAGTGGCTGCGGCGAACCAGCCGACGAGCCGTCGAGAGGGTTCGTCCCACGACCTTCGGTACCCGACAGGTCGCCCCGGGAGGAGGCGGAGGTGGCGGGACTGGCGGAGGCGGCGGAGGCGGAGGTGGCGGAGGCGGTGGCGGCCCTCCGTCGGAGAGCTCGACCGCGTAGACGAACGATGTCTCCGGCCGATCGAACGTGGCCGTGCCGACGTAGGCCGTCGAGCTGTCCGCCGAGAACCGCGGGGCCGTGTAGACGATCTGGAATCCGCTGTCTCCGGTCGGCAGCTCGGTCGTGAACGCGGGGGTCCCATCGACCGCATCCCAGCCACGCAGCAGGCCAGGCTCGCCGAAGTTCGGGCGATCCCCCGCGACGACGATGCTCCCATCCGGGCTCACCCGAGGCTGGTCGATGATCGAGCCGTCGAAGTACGTCCAGCGGTTGTCGCCGCCCGGGGTAACCGCGTCGAGGAAGCCGAGGCTCCGCGAGAGGTAGATCGAGCCGTCCGGCGCCACGGACGGCGGGGACATTCCGTTCGCCGGCGACTGCGTGTAGGTCCAGACGACCGAGCCCGTGTTCTGGTCGAAGCGCACCAGTGACCACCCGGACTGGCTGTTCAGGCCGGTCAGGTACAGGCTCCCGCCGGGACCCACCGCAGGCTGCGCCTGGCGCTGCATGAAGATGTCGTTCGCGTCGGGCACGGCGACCGCCCAATCCTGCGTCCCCCCGAGCGTGACCCCGTACATCATCGCGCTCTGAGTGACGCCGAACTCGTCGAACGACGCGAAGAGCCTCCCGGAGCCGAAGACGAGCTCCGCCCCGAGTTGCCCGTACTCGATGAAGGTCGGATCGCCGGAGTTGCTCCACAGGAGCTCCCCCGCGGGTGAGAGCGCGTACGCCCCGAGGCCGCCGAAGTCCGAGATCACGTAGACGTTCCCGCCCGGGCCGACCGTTGGTCCTGCGATCACGCCTTGACCGCTGGTCGGCTCGACGAACGTCCAGCGAATCGTCCCGTCCGGCGCGACCGCGGTGATGCGCTCCCCAGTCCCGACGTAGACGGTCCCGTCCGGGCCGATGCTGGGTCCGCCATCGCCGCCGACGCCCGGCACCGACCACCTGAGCGCGCCCTCCGGTGTAAGCGAGTACAGCCGCCCCGACGAGCCGACAACGGCAACGTTCCCGTCCGGTGCGACGGCCGGCGGCTGGAGGATGTACTGCCCTGCGACCTCGAAGCGCCACTTGACGTCACCCGGGGCAGCCGGAGCGCGCGCCGCGAATGCCAGTGAGGCGAGCACAAGCAGGACGAGGGAGAACGGAAGTCGGCGCATGCGCCGACACTCTCTCGAAGCCGAGCTCGCCGGAAATCGGCGTCTCCCCGGTCGCACGTCCGCACTTTCTACTGACCTCATGGCTCGAACCCCCCTCGTTTCCCGTTCCGGTCCCCACTACGCGCAGCTGCGAAACGCGGTTTTGCGCGCGAGCTTCAGGCGGGCAAGCGGACGAGCAGGCGCTCGCCCTCGAGCGTTAGGCTTCCGCCGATCGCATCAATGACGCGGCGCGCGGTTGCGGCGCCGAGGTCCTTCAAGTCCTCGGCGAGCACGATCGGAGCCGCGGCTTCCGGAATCGGCGCGATCTCGACGGTCTCTCCGGCAGCGACGATCTCGGCCTGGTCGAGCCCGCCGTGGCGGACTGTGCACAGGGCGAGCGCCGCGAGCCCGACTTCGACCGGAGCAGGGTCGACGCGGACGGTCGCGCCGCTGCCGCTCGCTTCGGCCATCTCTCCGAGCCGGGCGGCCGCGGCCCGCACGAGCTCGAGCGAGTCGGTTTCGATCAGCGCGGGCTCATAGCGACCGGCCTCGATCCGCGTCACGAGCCCGAGGGCGTCCAGGAGCTCGCCCATCTGCTCCGCGCCCGCGCGCATCATCGCGACGTACCGGGTCGCCGGATCCCCGAGGTCGTCGGCCCGCTCGAGCGTGTAGGCGAAGCCGCTCACGGTCGCTAGCGGCGTGCGCAGGTCGTGGCACGCGAGCGACACGAAACGCGAAAACTCGTCGGGGGAGGCCACGAAAGGCACAATATCCCTCCTCCATGGACGACCTGACGCGACTGCTCGAAGACGACCTCCAGGCCTCGCAGCCCGACGTGCGGCTCGGCCTGTCTCGCGCGGGCGTGATGGGCGCGAGCAAGGCGATCCGCATCAGCTACGCGGGCATCGAGCAGCAGATCGCCGCCGAGATCGAATGCACGGTCGACCTCGATCCGTCCCAGAAGGGCGTGCACATGTCGCGTTTCCCGGAGCTGTTCGAGGAGGCGATCGAAGAGGTCGTGATCGGCGAGGCCTTCCTGGTCGAGGTGCTCGCGGAGCACATCGCGACGCACATCGTCGAACGCCAGCGCGCCTTGCGGGCGCACGTGCACATCTCGGCGCGCTACCCGATCGAGCGCACGACTCCGGTCACCGGCCTGCCTACGCAGGAGATGGTCGAGCTGATCGGCATCGCGGCGGCCTCGTCGCACGGTGTGCTGCGGCTTGTCGGCGTGCAAGCTGCCGGCATCAACGCCTGTCCGTGCGCGCAGGGGCTGGTCCGCGGACGGGCGAGTGAGCGCCTGCTCGAGGCCGGGTTCGACGACGGGGACGTCGAGCGGATCCTCGAGCTCGTCCCGCTCGCGACGCACAACCAGCGCGGCCGCGGGACGCTCTACGTCGGAACGCAGGCGAGCATCAACGCGGAGCAGCTGGTCGGAATCGTCGAGGGCTCGATGAGCGCGCCGGTCTACGAGCTGCTGAAGCGACCGGACGAGCTGTTCGTCGTCGAGCACGCGCATCTCCAGCCACGGTTCGTCGAGGACTCGGTGCGAATCGCGCTCAAGGGAGTTCTCGACGCGTACCCGGCGCTCGACGACTCGGACTTCGTCTTCTCGCGCCAGGTCAACCTGGAGACGATCCACACGCACGACGTGCTTGCGGAACGGTTCGGAACGGTCGGCGAGCTACGTCGCGAGCTCGAGCACGGCGGCCCTCTCGAGCACCACACGAGGCTCGACGAGTGGCTCAGCCGAACCTGACCTCGTAACAGTCTGTTACTAGGAGGTCGTGGCGGGCTTGCGTCGCAGTTGGACCCGCGTCTGGGTGCCGTCTCGAAGACGCCTGAGGTTGCCTCGGTGCAGGACGAGCACACCGATAGCCGCCCGACCCAGTACCGAACGGGAGGCTGCCGGCGAGGTAGCCGACGAGGGTGAAGGCGAGCGTCTCGATGACTATCGCAACGGGATGCCGTACCCCGATACCCAGTTGTTCACGGTCGCCCAGTCCAGGTTCTCGAAGAACGCGTCGATGTACGCCGCCCGGTCGGTCCGGTAGTCGAGGAAGTACGCGTGCTCGTAGACGTCGAGCGCCACGAGCGGCGTCGCGTTCCAGATCGGGTACGAGTTCTGGGCGTCGCCGATGTAGTTGAAGAGCCGCCCCTCGTCCCAGTCGTACGCCGTCCACGCCCAGCCGCGGCCGCCCATGCCGGTCGCTTTCAGGTCGGCGCGCCACTCATCCACGCCGCCGAAGTCGCGCTCGATCAGGTTTTCGATCGACCCCGACGGGTCGCCGCCGTCGCCGCCCAGGTGCTCGAAGTAGATCTCGTGATTCTTGACGCCGCCGATCGCGAACGTCAGGTCGACCTTGAGCGCGCGCACCTCGGAGTAGACCTGGTTGCCGGACTCGAGGTCGACATTGGCGAGCCGGGCGAGAATCTCGTTCCGCTTCGCGATGTAACCCTCGTAGAGCTTGTAGTGAGCCTCGACCGCTTCACGCGAGATGCCCTCGAGCTCGTACAGCGAGGGCTTCAGCTCGCGGGGCGCGATCTCTTCGGCGTTGTAGGCAAGGGTGGCCAATAGAACTCCTCTCCGCGGTGGGCGTCGGCGAGCATAATCACGAAAGCAGAAGAAAGGAGCGCCAGATGGCTTTCGAGGTTCCACCTCTTCCCTACGACTACGCCGCGCTCGAGCCGCACATCGACGAGGCGACGATGCGATTGCATCACGACAAGCACCACCAGGCATACGTGGACAAGGCGAACGCGGCACTGGAGGGCACCGACTGGGCGAACGAGCCCGTCGTGCAAGTGCTGACGATTCTCGGCACGCTGCCCGAGGACAAGCAGGGCGTCCTCCGGAACAACGCCGGCGGGCACGCGAACCACTCGCTGTTCTGGGAGATCATGAGCCCCGACGGCGGCGGCGAGCCCGAGGGCGAGCTCGCGGACGCGATCAACAACACGTTCGGCTCGCTCGACGCGCTGAAGAAGGCGGTCAACGACGGCGGCGTGAACCGCTTCGGTTCAGGCTGGTCGTGGCTCGTGCACGACGGCACCGCGCTCTCGGTCTACTCGACTGCGAACCAGGACTCGCCGATCATGCAGTCGGACGAGCCGCTGCTCGGCATCGACGTCTGGGAGCACGCGTACTACCTCAAGTACCAGAACAGACGCCCCGACTACCTCGAGGCCTGGTGGAACGTCGTCAACTGGTCGGCGGTCGCCGAGCGCTACGCGAAGGCGATCGGCAAGGTCAGAGCGGCGACCTGAGTACGTAGCGAGACGCCGCGGGGACCCCACCCGCGGCGTCTCTGCTAGTCCGTCGCCCTAGCGGCGCCGGAAACTGAGGCTCGGGCTGGCTCCGTGGAAGTACCCGGAACCGGCCTGGTTGGTAGTGATGAAGACGCGCAGCCGGTTGAGGCCGTGCGGCAGATGACGCACCTTGAAGCGCCTCGCCGACTGGCTGTTTAGCGTGATCTTCTTCAGGCTGACCCACTCGCCAAACGCGTTAGCTCGCTGCAGGTAGACCCAGTGCCCCCTGTACTTGCTGGGCAGGGCCCGTGCGACGAACCAGCGCCCGATTCGCTGCAGCCGGAGCTGTGGCTGGACGGCGACCGAGATCACGGCGCTCGTCTTCCCCTTCCAGGTCGCCTTATAAGCGGTGAGAACCTGAGGCGGCGTGATCAGATCCCAGACCCCGTTCGTCGTGGTCTGGACGTCGGCGATCTTGACGAATGAAGCCTGGCCCGACGGCTGGGCGTAGACGGAGACGGTGTCCCCGACCGCGGCCGGCGAGACGGCCCCGCTGACATGGATCGCGTTCCCGAACACCGAGATTGGCGTCGACGCCCCGATCGAGACTGACGGCGGCGCGCCGGTCACCTTGACGGTGCCCTTGAGCGCGGGATGGAGCGCATCGTGATACCCGTACGTGCCGGGCGTGTCGATCCTCTTCGCGTAGATGCGGTTCGGGCGGATCTGACCCGACGCGAATGCACCGTTGTTCGCCACGACCTGGTGGTTCACGGTGTCGACGTTCTTCCAGGTGACCGTGTCACCCCCGGCGATGGTGACCGTCTTCGGAGCGAAGCCCGTGGACTTGATACTCACGGTCTTGTTCGCGGCGAGACCCGCAAAGGCGAAGCCGGCAGTCGCAAGTGCACACGCCGCAGTGGCTAGTGCTAGAGCCTTCTTCATGTTGGCGGTTCCCCCTAAGTTCGTTGACGGCTATGTATGGAACGGCCTGAACGTTCAGAAGTTGCGTTGCTGCTGTAAAGAATTTGGAAAACACGCCCGGCCCGCGTGAGCCGAGCGCCTAACCAAGCGGGATCAGGCCTTGATAGCCGAGCTGCGTGCGGCCGCGTAGCAGGTGGCCGCCTGGGCCGCCGGGAGCAGGACGCGAAGCTTGGTGCCGCGCCTGACGCGCAGTCCGAACGCCACCGAGCTGCGTACGGTCGGGGGAGTTGCAGCAGGCTTGGACGTGTTCAGCGTCACCTGCTTGACCGCCTTCCAGGCGCGCTTGCTCTTGACGTAGCGCTGCACGACCAGGCGCTTCCCGCTGAGTGCAAGCGCAGCCGTGGCGCTGGCCGTGAAGCGGCGAACGCGCACGCGCTTCAGCGTCAGGAGCGGCGAAACGGACTGCGTCAGCTCGACGCTGTTCGCGTTCTTCCAGGTCGCGCGGAAGACCGTGTTCATGACGGGCTTGGCCGGGGCACTCCAGGCGCCGTTCGCCGTGCTCTTCACGGCTATCAGGCGCGTGAAGGCCGTCGCCCCACACTGCTTCGCGTCGACGTTGACCGTCTCGCCCGCGGCGAGGCTCGAGACGGCCCCGGACAGCGTCGCAGTCCCGCCGTACGAGATCAGCGCCGGCGCGGCCTTGAGGCTGACGCCCGCGCGGACGACCACGGTCCCGCGGCGGTTCGTGTGCAGGGCGTCGCGGTAGCCGAAGTTCCCCGACTTCATGAACGTGTACGCGTAGGTCTGGTTCTGGGAGAGGACGGGCGAGGTCGGGAAGGCGAGCTGGTCGGCCAGCACCTGGTGCGTGCCGGAATCCTTGTTCGTCCAGGTCACGGTGTCGCCGAACTCGACCGTGACCGTCTTCGGGGTGAAGCCGGCCGCGGTGATGTCGACGTTCTTCGTAGTCGCGCTCAGAGCCGACGGGATCGTCAGGAGCGCGAGAGCGACGAGTAGGGACGAGAGTCGTTTCATGCGGAAAGGCTTCGGTTTGCGGACGATAATTCCTATCCCCTGTCCGGAGGAACGCGGCCGATCCTTACACTCCCCGAACAATGCGAGCGCTCGTCACAGGCGGTACCGGACGGATCGGTTCCGCCGTCTCCGAGCGCCTGCGGGCCGAGGGCTGGTCGGTCTTCGCGGCCGGGCGTGCCGACGGTGACCTCGCAGATGCCGAAGCCGCTCACCGACTCGTCGCGCGTGCTTCTGCCGAGCTGGATGGGCTCGACCTGCTGGTGAACGCAGCCGGCGAGGGGTTCACGGCCAAGCCGGTCGACGAGGTGACCGAGGCCGACTGGGAGGCCGCACTCGGCGCGACGGCCAAGGGCAGCTTCTTCGTGACACAGGCCGCGGCGGGCCGTCTCCGCGAGTCCGAGGGCGTGGTCGTGATGATCGAGGACGTTGCCGCGTACGAGCCGTGGCCGTCCTTTGCGCCCCACTCCGCCGCCAAGGCTGCACAGGCGATGCTGACACGCGTGTTTGCGAGAGCGCTCGCGCCCGAGGTCCGCGTGTGCGGAATCGCGCCGGGGCCCGTCGCCGTCGAGCCCGGCCAGGAAGAGCGCCGCGCCGGGGAGACGCTCCTCCATCGAATCGGCACCCCGGACGATGTCGCGGACGCGGTCCTGTATCTCGCCGGCGCATCCTTCGTCACCGGGTCGAGCCTCGTCCTCGACGGGGGAATGCTGCAATCCGCGCGGCTTCAGGAGGCGTAGAACTTGTCACAGAGACGATGTCTGCGGAACTTGCACTCGGTACCGGGTTGCCCGGCCTGCCACCACTCGCCACCATCTGGGCCGTGGAACCCGCCACCGACGGCGAACTGATCGCGCGGGTCGGCGAAGGCGACTCCGGGGCCTTCGAGCAGCTCTACCAGCGCTATGCCCGGCCCGTGTTCGCGCTCGCGCTCCGGCGACTCGGCGATCGCGGCCGAGCCGAGGACGCGGTTCAGGAGACGTTCGCCTCGATCTGGCGCTCGGCGAAGAGCTACCGCAGCGATCGCGGGCCTGGCGCGCCGTGGCTCTACGCGGTTGCGAGGAACGCAATCGTCGACCGGCGCCGCGCGCTGGGCCCTGTGCCCGCCGAGCCGGCGGACGAGCCGTCTGACGACGCCGGCCCGGAGGAGCGAGCCGAGGCGAGCTGGACGGCGTGGCGCGTGCACCGCGCGCTCGCGGAGCTTCCGGAGCAGGAGCGAAAGCTGGTCGAGCTCGCCTACTGGGGCGGCCTCTCGCAGAGCGAGATCGCAGATTTCGTCGGAATTCCCCTCGGCACTGTCAAGACGCGAACGAGGAGTGCGCTTTCCCGGCTCGCAGATGTACTGGAAGGAGAGCTGTCGTGAGCGACACACCCAAGTTCAGAGACCTGGTCGGAGAGGGCCTCCCGCCCGCTGAGCACGAGCGCCTCGAGCGCGTCCACGAGATGCTGATCGCGGCAGGCCCTCCGCCGGAACTGCCGCCCGAGCTCGAAGAGGTGCCCGACAGACGCAGCTCGACGGTGGAGACCGAGCCGACGGGGCTGCCCCGTCGACGGATCGGCGCGGCGCTCGCGCTCGCCGCGGCCATCGCGCTGATCACGTTCGTCGGCGGCTACGTCGCCGGCTACAACCGCACGAATGACAGCTTCGAGTCCGTCCAGACGGTGGCTCTCACCAACAGCCAGGCACAGGCGACCGTCCAGTTCGGCCCGCGCGACACCGACGGCAACACACCGATGCAGCTCAAGGTCGACGGCCTGAGCCGGCTACCCGCGGGCGACTACTACACGCTCTTCATGACGAAGAACGGGAAGCCGGTTGTGCTGTGCGGAAGCTTCAACGTGAGCGGGCCGAAGTCGACGACCCTGGACTTCACGGTCGCGTACGACCCGGCGAACTTCAACGGGCTCCAGCTCGCGCGCTACAGCCACGTGACGCACAAGAACACGCCGGTCGTCAGCTCCCCGACCGAGAGCTAGTACTAGGGCGCGATCCGCTCGTTCGCGACGAACGCCGCGTGCGTGACGGGCATGCGCTCAGCGAGGAAGATCTCGCACGCCTCGGCGTAGCGCCTGATCTCGCGCTGGGCGGTCTCGGCCGCGCGGAGTGAGATGAAGTTCATGAGCGCCCGCGCGTTCACCGTCCAGTAGAACTCGGTGTAGGCACCGACCGGCAGCACGCAGCGTGCGAGCTCGCGCGCAACCCCGAGCTCGACCAGGCTCTCGTAGGTCTCGTAAGCCGTCTCGTAAACCCTGCGGAGCTCGTCCTGGGTCGTCTCGGCGACCTCCTCCGAAACAGCCTCGAACGAATACGCTCCTGGCTTGCCGACCTGCGAGCGCACGTCTTCCGGCTCGGGCACGTAGAACTCGTCCGTCGCCTTCGCGTAGCGCATGCTGAATTCGTTGAAGGAGCCGACGCGGTGCCGGAACCACTCGCGCGCGACGAAGATCGGTGCCCGGATGTGGAAACGAAAAGAGTTGTGCTCGAACGGAGTGCCGTGACGCTCCCGCATGAGGAACCGGATCAAGCCCCCATCCGACTCGTCCATCTCCTCCTTGCGCCGCGCAAAGCTGACGCGCGCCCCGTTGACGACCGAGAGGTCGTCAGCCATCGCGTCGTCGAGTCGGACGAAGCCGTGATCGAGGACCTGGACTTGATTGTCGGGTAGGACTTCGGGCGTGACGGCCACGAAGCCGAGTGTACCGGGGGCCTATGTCGGCACCTCCGGCTGGTCCTACCCGTCGTGGCGACCCGACTTCTACCCCTCCGGGACGAAGCCGAACGAGTTCCTCGGGCGCTACGCCGAGCGCCTGCCGAGCGTCGAGCTGAACTCGACCGGGTACCGGATTCCGGGGGAGGAACAGTTCAGTCGCTGGGCTGAGCAGACCCCGGGCACGTTCCGGTTCGCGGTCAAGATGCAGGCGTACCAGCTCCGGCAGGCGGCGACGTTCGAGGAGCGTGTTCGGCTGCTCGGGGAGCGGCTCGGGCCGATCCGGATCCTCGTCACCCGGGCCCGCGACCAGCGCTTCCTCACGTTCGCGCTCGGGTCGCTCGATCCGGAGCTGCGCATCGCGTTCGACTTCCGGCACGAGTCGTGGGTGGGCGTCGAGCTGCCGGAGAATGCGGTCCGGATCAACGACGTCGAGGCGAAGGCGCCGTTCCGCTACCTGCGCTTCCGCGATCCACCGTATCCCGACCGGGCGATCGAGCGGATCGCGGACGACGTCCGTCCGCTCGTCGCGAGCGGGGTCGAGGTCTTCGCCTACTTCCGGCACGAAGACGAGCCGACGGCGCCGCAATACGCAGAGCGTCTGCTCGAGCTACTCGCCTAGCCGCACCGCTACGCGCGACCGGCAACCGACAGCGAGCCGACGATCTCGCGCATCGCTGACACGACGAGCTCGATCTCCTCGTCGGTATTGAAGAAGTGCGGCCCGATCCGGAGGCCGACGTCGGGTCGGAAGTCGCACAGGATTTCGCGCGCCTCGAGTCCTGCGTGCACGGCCGGGAAGTCGGGCGTGCAGACGACGATCGACCCGCCGCGGCGCTCGGTCTCGCGCGGGCTCACGACCTCGAACCCGGCCGCGTCGAGCAGGCCCGCGAGCAGCTCCGTCTGGCGCACGGAGTTGTCCCGGATCCGATCGACCCCGATCTCCTCGACGAGGTCGTAGCCCGCGGTCGCCGCGTAGAGCGCGGGCACGTTCGGCGTGCCGGTCAGGAAGCGCCAGGAGCCTTCCGCATAATCGAGCTCGGGCTCGAAGCCGAACGGCCGTCTGTGTGCCTGCCAGCCGACGAGCGTCGGCTCGAGCGTCTCGGCCAGGTCGGGACGGACGTAGAGCCACCCTGCCCCCGGGCCGCCGCAGAGCCACTTGACACTGCCGCCGACCGCGAAGTCGACGCCGAGCGCGGTCACGTCGAGCGGAACCGAGCCGACGGACTGGTACGCGTCGAGCGCGACGTGTGCGCCGACCTCGTGGGCCCGCTCGATGATGGGCTCCACGTCCTGGATGCGCCCGGTCTTGAAGATCACGTGGCTAATCGGGACGAGGAGCGTCCGCTCGTCGATCGCCGCCACGATCTCCTCCTCGTCACGGCAGACCACGATCTCGGCGCCGCGCGCCTGCTGCGCCTGCTGCAGGTAGCGCACGGACGGGAAGTTCTCCTCCTCGTACACGATCCGCCGCCGCTCGCCGCGCAGGTCGAAGCACGAGAGCACGACCGCCTCGGCGATGGTCACGTTCTGGTGCATGACGGTCGAGCCCGGCGGGGCGCCGATCAGGCGCGCGATCTGGTCGCCGACAGTGACGGGCAGCTCCCACCAGCCCTCGCCCCAGGCGCGGATGCCGCGGGTGTTCCACGTTTCCGCGTACCGAGCTACACGCTCGGCCGCCTCTGCGGGCATCGGCCCCAGCGAGTGGCTGATCAGGTAGGTCGTCTCCGCGAGGATCGGAAAGCGGTCGCGGTAGTCCGTTAGCTCCACGGCGCTAACGCCGCGCGGCGAAGAGGTTGACGAGCACGATCGCGATGCAGACCATCGCGACACCGAGCGCGCCGGCCCGCTCCCCGGCGATCGCGATCAGCGGAATCGACAGCGCGAGCGAGCCCAGCACGAGCGGCGTGATCGTCGTGTGCGGCCGCGTCTCGCGCCGTGCCGCCTTTCCGTGCCGGCGCTCGTCGACGCGCTTCTCGATCCGCTCGAGGAACGAGTCCATCAGCTCTGGCTCGTACTCGGGCCCGAGCTCGCGGCGGGCCGCAACGTGCGCCTGGAGCTCCTCGCGCTCCGACATGCGACCAGTATGCGCATTCCCGCGAGCGCGCACCGGTCATCGCGGACCTATTCGTACTGGAGCGCGCGCAGGACGTTCAGCCTGCTCGCGCGGCGAGCGGGAGCAACGGCCGCGAGCACTCCCGCAATCATGGCGACGATCGCGAACGCAATGAGGTTCTTCCATGGCGGTATGAACTCGACGTTGAACTGTGAGAGCGCCCGAGTCACGAGCGCGGCCAGGAAAACCCCGAGCGGTAACCCCAGGGCCGCCCCGATCAGCGCCGTAATCACGCTCTCCTGCCTGACCATGCGCGAGACCTGGTTCCGTGTCATCCCGACGGCGCGCAGCATCCCCAGCTCCCGGGTGCGCTCGAAGACACTCAGCACGAGCGTGTTGATCATGCCGACGAGGCTGACCACCACCGCCAGCGCGAGGAGGACGTAGAGCAGGATCAGAAAGCTGTCGAAGTCCTCGTCCTGGGCGTGGATCCATTCGTCCCGCGTCTGGACCTGCGCATCGGGGAAGCTCGCCAGATCCTGCTCGAGCGCGGCTTGGGCCGAGTCGCTCGGCCCTCCTTTGACGTCGACGAACGTGTAGAGGTTCTGCGGACGCTCGTAGAGCGAGTCGAAGAACGGCAGCGAGATGCTCACCTCACCGAGCAGCGGGTAGAAGGGCGGCGCTTCGTAGACCCCCTTGACCTCCAGCGGCGCGGTCTCGCCCTGCGGCGTCAGCAGGCTGAAGCGAGAGCCGACGCTGAGGTTCTTCTTGTCGGCGAACGCCTTGTCGACGATCGCCTGGTACGGCCCTAGCTGGTCGATGGACGCAGCGGAGCCGTCTTTCCACTCGAAGTTGTAGACCTGCGAGATCGTCGTCGGATCGAGGCCCGTGATCTCCTGGGTCGATCCTGCAGCCTTTGCGACGCCCGAGCGCACGTTCGACGCGACCGAGACCTCGGGCGCTTTGGCGATCGCATTGCCGGCTGCCGGCGAGATCGCGTCGAAGCCGCTCGCCGAGACGAGCATGTACGTCGACTTGACCTGCCGCTCGATCGCGCGGCGGTTCGACTGCTTCATACCGTTGGCCAGCACCGCGATGAAGGTCACGAGAGCGAGCCCGATCATGAGCGCGGCCGCTGTCGCGGCGGTCCGCCCCGGGTTGCGGCGGGTGTTCTCACCGGAGAGGCGGTCCGTCGCGGGGTCGAACCGAACCGTGGGGAGATCGCTCGGGAACCCGCGGCCGCGAAGCCTGCGCAAGACCGAGACGAGCACCCACACGACGAGCACGGCCTCGAGCACGACCACGGCCACGATGAAGCCCCACCCGATCACGGGGCTCAGATAGCGCATCGCCCAGGCCGCCGCGAACAGCACCCCCGGCCCGACTACGAGGAGCATCACGAGACCGCCAAGGATCGCGCCGGCACGCCGCAGCGCGGGCATCCCTCGCGCATTGAGCCCTCGCCTGAAGAGCCAGGCCCCGATCCGGGTTGGATACACGAGGAAACTGACCAGCAGCATGACCCACTTGGCGAGCGGTCGCACCAGGCGCGACAACGTTGGCACGAGCCGCGGCGATAGAAGCGCGACGCCGATGAAGAGCAGGAGGCATCCGAGCGCCAGCGAGAGAAGCCTGACCGCGGTGGCGAGCGTGTCCGCGAACATGCCGTAGGCGAGGAGCGCAACGGCTACAGCGACGAGCACGAGCGCGATGTAGGGCAGGAACGGAGCGAGCCGTCCTCTCGGCAGCGTCGCTCCCTCGCGCACAGCGGCGATCGGCGGCACCTTCGTCGCCTTCACCGCCGGTGCGAGCCCGGCGACGAGGGTGACGACGGTCCCGATCAGCAGCGAGATGATCACCGTCCTCGGCGCGACGATGAGCCCGGTCGTCGGCAGGTCGCTGTTGAACGCCTTGAAGAGCGCGTTGAGCCCGACCGCGAGCCCGATTCCGGCGAAGAGCCCGAGGATCGCCCCGAGCAACCCGATCACGAGCGCCTCGATCGTGACCGAGGTCAGGAGCTGCCTCCTCGAGGCGCCGATCGTCCGCAGCGTCGCAAACTCGCGAATCCGCTGCGACACCGTGATCGAGAGCGTGTTGAAGATGACGAACGCTCCGACGAAGAGGGCGATCGTCGCGAACGAGAGCAGGAAGTACCTGATGATCTTCGTGAACGAGACCGACTTCTTCGCCTCTTTCACCTGCTGTGCGCGGGTGCGGACCTCGACCTCGTTCAGCGGCAGGACCTGCTTGATCTCCTGGACGAGCTGCTGCTGGGTGACCCCCGGCTTCGCCGACACCGAGATGGCGTCGAGCTGGCCCTTGCGGTCGAGCAGCTCCTGTGCGGCGGGAATCGTGAACGTGACGAAGGTCGCGCTTCCGATCGAGCCGACGCTGCCGTACTGGGCGATCCCGACGAGCTTGAAGGGCCGCACCGGCTGCAGCGTCGCGACCCTGACGGTCTCGCCGACCTTGTAGTTCTCGTCGCCCGCTGTTCCGCTGTCGATGACCACCTCGTTTGGAGCGGTCGGCCAGCGCCCTGCGGTCAGCTTTAGCGGGTTGAACTTGGGCTCCGAGTAGTCGAGTCCGAACCCGAACGTCGGCGCGCCGCCCGTCGTGATCGGCTTGCCCTTGCGATCGATGATCTTCGTCGCCGACTCGTCCGCCACCGTCCCCGCGGCGGCCTGGACGTCGGATAGCTCGCGCACCTTGGGCAGCAGGCTCGCGGGCACCGAAGGCGCCGCCACTTGCTCTCCCTCGAACGAGGAGATCGCCGACTTGCCGCTGATGTACGCGTCCGTGTTCGCGTACGACTCGGCGAAGATGTTGTCGAAGGCCCGGTCGATCATGTCCGTGAGCACAAACGTGCCGCTCACCATCGCCACGCCGAGCACGATCGCCAGCGCGGTCAGGAACGCCCTGAGCTTCCGGCCCGCGAGACCGCGGAGCGCGACCCGGATCACGTCAGCGAGAGTTCCTTGACCATCTCGAGGATGTGCTCCTCGTCGGCACGTCCGATATCGCGGACGATGCACCCGTCGGCAAGAAAGAGGACACGGTCGGCGATCGTCGCGGCCTTCGCGTCGTGCGTGACCATGACCATCGTCTGGTCGTAGCCCTCGACGGCTTCGCTCAGCAGTTGGAGGATCTCGTCGCTCGTCTTCGAGTCGAGGTTCCCGGTCGGCTCGTCGGCGAAGACAACGGTCGGCTTGGAGACGAGCGCTCGCGCCACCGCAACGCGCTGCTGCTGGCCGCCCGACAGCTCGGACGGCCTGTGGGTGCGCCTGTCCTTCAGCCCGACGCGGCTGAGCAGCTCCTCGAACTCCTCCTTGTCCGGCTTCTCGCCGGCGATCGAGAGCGGCAGAAGGATGTTCTCCTCCGCGGTCAGCATCGGGAGGAGGTTGAAGAACTGGAAGATGAACCCGATGTGCTTGCGGCGCAGCTTCGTGATCTCGGTGTCGCTGAGCGAGCCGAGTCGCGTGCCGGCCAGCGTCACGTAGCCGGAGGTCGGCAGGTCGAGCGCGGCCAGGATGTGCATCAGCGTCGACTTGCCCGAGCCCGACGGCCCCATGATCGCGGTCAGCTGTGACGGCGCGACCTCGAGCGTGACGCCGCGCAGAGCGTCGACGGCCGTGTCGCCTTCGCCGTAGCGGCGCGTGACCTCGTTCGCCGAGACGACCGCGCCGTTCGCGGACGTCGTTTCTGCAGGCGTGTGCCCGTCCTGCGGCGCTTCCATTGCCCTCCTCAGGTCGCGGATCTCGGTTCGAAGCTAGAGCAATCGGAGGAGCGGCGCAAGCCGCTGCAGCGACCGGTGCGACTAGGCGGCGAGGGTCAGCCGGTCGCCGACAGCGAGGCCGCGGCGAGAGCTCTCACCTGCGGGCAACTCGAGCACCGCCTTCGCCCCGCGCTGCGAAGCTGCGCGCCACGGGGCGATGCTGTCCTCGATGCCGAGGACGGCGAGATCCCGATCGAGGAAGACGGCGTCGATCGGGAAGCGCATGAAGAACGTGTGAATCGACGAGGCGGGCCGGAGCAGAAGCCCTTCGCCCTGCTCCAGCCCGTCTCGTCCGAGCAGGCCCCTCATGCGGGCCACCGGGGAGTCGGCGAGCGAGCACCGCTCGCAGACAACCGTCCCGTCAGCCCGCATGAGAGTCGTTTCCTTCATCCAGTACCTATTAATAACCGACGTGGATGTGGTCGTCGTGGTTCGCCAGCGGGAAGGACGGTCCTCCGAGGCCGAGCAGGGAGATGACCTGCCGCGGCTGCAGCTCGGCGGGGAGCAGCAGGATGTCCCGCACTGCCTTCTCGGTGATCGAGCCGTCGGGCTGCTGGTGCCCGAGGACCGACACACCGCCGACCTGGGAGATGTCCGCGGCGAGCCCGTAGATGTGCGCCGAGATGACGCCCGGTCGCGAGTAGAGCCGGTGGCCGCTGATCAGGCACGAGACCGTGACCTGACCGTGCGCCTCGGCGAGGTACGCGATCATCGCGAGCACGCGGACGTTCACGCGGTGGTTCTCGACGTCGGACCGGCCACCCGGATAGATGGTGATCCGCTTGTCGTTCAGGATCTGCTTCTCGAGGTGGGACCTGTTCCAGTCGAAGCCCTTGACGAGCGCCCTGAGCCCGACCGCGCGGTAGAGGTTCTTGAGCGCGATCGTGCGGTCGGCGAACGACGTCCGGCCTTCGAGTGAGAGCACCGAGCCCCAGGCGTCGCGCTTCGCACCCTGGCGAGCGAGCCGCTTCGTCAGCGACCGCAGCTGCGGTCCCGAGGCAGGACTTGCACCACGGTCCCCGCGCGCGCGGAGAACGGCGAGAGCCAGCGCCCAGTCCACGTGATTGCGCCTGGACACGCGGGCGAGCTTGCGGGCGAACGCCGGCTTCAGGCGCCGCGAGGGCGGCGTCGGATCGGGCAGGTCGCGGTACAGCCAGACGGTGGCGGCCACGTTCGGCTCGTCCGCCTCGGGCTCGCGCTCGAGCGGCTTGCGGAGCGGAGCGGCCTTCACTGCCTTGATCACAGGCGGAACCTTCGGGCGGAGGAGACGCGTGGGAACCATCTGGGCGCTGCCCGGCCGCGCTTGCGCGGTCGATGCGAGCCCTGGCGTCCGGAGCCCAGCGTGGAGCCGCGCCCTGAGCGTGGAGCGGACGCCGGCGGCGTTCGTGTTCGAGCTCGGCGCTCTCAGGAGACTGGCTCGCGGGCGGCGCTGCGGGAGGCTCTGTGTCGGGCCCGGACTGGGGCTGCTGCTGCGGCTCGGGGGCCGGCGGCTGCTCGGCGGGCGGCTGCTCGCCAGGCGAGCTTTCGCCGTTCGCGGCAGGCGGTTGGTCGCCGTTCGGTTCCGGCGCGGGTTCCCAGTCCGCCGAAGTCGTGGCCGTGTTCGTCGTCTCTGCGTCGCCCGCGGCCGACTGGCTCGTCGGATCGATCAGCTGGACGACACCGTTCCCCGCGCCCGCGGAGAGCGCGGCGCCCGCGAAGAAGAGCGTCGCGAACGCGAGGCTCGCGGCGATCCTTCTCGGGGCGACGCGGACCTTCTTCCGCCGGTCGCGGGCCGTCAGCACCAGCTGCCTGCGCTCCCTTCGCACCAGGGCGCTCAGGAGCGAGAGCGCAGCCGAGAGGAAGAGCACGTGCACGAGGCTCTTCCCGGTTCTCTGTGTCCCTTGTGGCATTTGCCTGCTCCGTTCCTTTTGAGCGCCGAGGGCCGCCACATCGGCGCGGATCTCTTTTGGTTGACATCCGCGGCCGCTACGGAATCGAGACAGCTATCGGCCTCTGGGAGCGGCGCCACTCACCAAAAAGGGGGATCGGCCGAGCGGATCCCCATTGCGAGGGATTAGCACTCGCCCGCGCTAGGGCGATTACGGGATCGACTGAGCCAACCAAATCGGTGCGGGAACAACGCGTCGACGACGTTTCCTCGGAGGTTCCACCGCTTGCCAGAACAACTCACCCCGATTGCGTATGGCTCAGCCGGCCAATCCACCCAGTCACTCACTTCTTTCACGAGTGGTAGTGCGGTGGCGCGCCGAAAGGCTCGCCTGATCAGACGGAGGGAGGTGAATCAGGTGCTGAAGCTTTTTGACGCGTTCAAGCGTGAGGAGGGGCAGACGATGGCCGAGTACGGCGTCGTCCTGGCCGTGATCACGATCGCCGTTTTCGGCGCACTCGCACTTCTCTCCGGCAACATCGTCAACGCCATTTCCCGGGTCGCCGGTTACATCACCTAAGACCTGCCGGAATGGCATCGGGCGGGCCCTTCCACGAAGGGCCCGCCCTTCGAAAGAAGACAGAAATTCAACTCGACGCACAAAACGACCGAAGAGTCACTCCATGAAAAAGATTTCTCTAAAGAGCCAGAAGGGCCAGACGATGACGGAGTTCGCTCTCGTCCTCCCGATCCTGGCCTTCCTGCTGTTCGCGGTCATCCAGTTCGGAATCGCGTTCAACAACTACATCACATTGACCGACGCGACGCGCGCCGGCGCCCGCAAGGCGGTTGTGTCTCGGCGCGACCCGAACCCGCAAAACACATGCATCAACGCGGTCCGGAACTCCGCGAAAGGCCTCAAGCAGTCGGACCTGACTGCCGCTTGCGTCTCGGACTGGGAACCGGGATCGGACGTGCAGGTCACGGCGACCTACCCCTACTCAATCAGCCTGCTCGGTTTGTTCGCCCAATCCGGACGCCTAACGAGCACTACCACGGAGCGAGTCGAATGAAAAAGATGAACGAAAAGGGACAGTCGATGGTGCTGACCCTCGTTTTCCTCACGGTGCTACTGGGCATGGCGGCCCTCGTCCTCGACGTCGGCTCCTGGTACCGCGCCCATCGTGCTGCACAGTCCGCGGCCGATGCTTCTGCGCTCGCCGGTGCTCAGGCGCTTCCGGACACCGCCACAGCCACGTCGCTCGCGAACCAGTACTCGGCCAAGAACAGCCCGAGTGGCTCGACGAGCCCGCAGATCACGTTCAGCCAACAGGGGGGCTTCGAGACGGACACGATCAAGGTCAAGCTCACCCGGCCGTCGCCCGGCTTCTTCGCGAAGCTCTTCGGCATCCAGACGGTGACCGTGTCCGGAAACGCCACCGCGCGCGCCTGGAACGTCGAAGAGGTCAAGGGCGTCGCGCCGATCACCGTCAACTACAAGCATCCGCTTCTGAACTGCACACGCGGCCAACACCCAACGTGCAACCCCAATTTCGGTTCTCCCACGACCTTGACGCTCGAGGACATCCACACGTCTGGCGGCAAGGACGCGGCGGGCTCGTTCGGCCTGATCAATCTCGATCAGAGTGACCCGAACCCCGGTGCCAACACGCTCGCGGACTGGCTGCTGAACGGCTACCCGGACTATCTGGGCATCGGCCGCTACGAGTCGGCGACGGGAGCGAGCTTCAACAACGGGCAGTTCACCAGTGCCCTCGACCAGCAGATCGGCCACGAGCTGATGTTTCCGGTTTACCGACTGCTCAAGGGGCCGGGCGGAAACGCGATCTACGACATCATCGGCTGGGTTGGCTACGTCATCACCTCGTATACCACGAGCGGTAGCAACGGGACGATTTACGGCCATTTCACTCGTTACGTCACGGACGGAGTGCCGGCAGACCACGGCGGGGGTGGTGGGGCCGAAGGGCTCGGGGTGCACAAGATCGAGCTGACCAACTAACCAAAGGAGAAAGAGACCCGCCGCCATGACATATCGACTTCGGAACATCGGGATCGCAATCGCACTTGCGGTCGTCGCCGCCTTGCTGACGACGTTCTACGTCACGAACTACAAGCGGAGCGTCCAGCACGGCGAGCACAACGTGCCCGTGTACGTCGCCACACACGACATCGCGCTCGGCACCTCCGGCGCGGACGTCGCGCAGGGGAACGGGCTCCGGCTGGAGCAGGTTCCGCGTCGCAGCGTCGTGCCCGGTGCGATTACGCAGCCCGACCAGATCGCGGACAAGGTCGCAGTTGAGGCGATCTACGCCGGCGAGCAGGTCTCCACGCAACGCTTCCGCTCCGTGCAGGAGCAGGGCGTCCAGGCCCAGCTGAAGGGCAACCTCCGCGCAGTCGAGGTGCCCGCCACTGGCCCGCAGCTGCTAAACGGCACGCTTAAGGACGGCGACCACGTCGACATCGTCGGAACCTGGGAGTTCCCCGAGGGGGGTTCGCACCACGTCAGCCGCCAGCTACTGCGCAACATCCTCGTCCTCCAGGCGCCGAGCACGAACACGGTCACCAGCCACCTGGGCAGCAACCCGAACGAAGGGTTCACGGTCATGCTCGCGATGACCGACTCCCAGGCCACGAAGTTCTGGTGGGTCGTGAACAACGGTGAGTGGTCGCTCCAGCTGCGCCCGGTCACCGATCCGTCGGACAGCCCGGAGGAAGTCAACACCTCCAAGACCAACACGATGGACGGCCTCAACGCCCGGCAGCGCGCACGCGCAAGGAGCGGACAATGACCGTCGAGACGCAGACACGAGAGAAGACGCGGATCTTCATCACCGGGAACTGCGAAGGCCTGGCCGAGCTGGGTGACGCCCTCGGGCGTCACTCGGAGCTCGAGCTCGTGGGCCACGCGGACCAGGTGAACGCAGGAGCCGGCGCGCTGACCGGCGGGCATCTGCAAGCAGTCCTGCACGCAACCCGCAGCTCGGCGCTGCCCGCCGACGAGATCGCGGCGATCCGCGAGTACACCCAGGCGCCGATCGTCCTGCTCGCCTCGGGCGAGGCTTCGGCCCTGCTCGAGGAGGCGCTCGATGCCGACGTCGCCGACGTGCTGCTTCTTCCGCAGCTGACCGAGAACGTCGTCTTCGCGATTCGCAAGGCGAGCCATTCGGGTCGACGCGGCAAGAAGGGACACTCCCGCGGCAACGGCCGGGTGCTCACCGTGTTCTCGCCGAAGGGCGGGACCGGCAAGACCGTCACGGCCACGAACCTGTCCGTCTGCTTCGCGAAGAACGCGGGCAAGAAGACGCTGCTGCTCGACCTCGACCTGCAGTTCGGGGACGCGGCGATCATGCTCGGGATCGAGCCGGAGAAGACGATTCAGGATCTCGTCACCGCTCCGGGCGAGCTCGACCCCGAGAAGCTCGCCGGCTACACGACCCGCCACTCGTCGGGCCTCGACGTCCTGCCGGCACCGATCCGGCCTGAGGATGCCGAGCTCGTCACCGAGGCCAAGCTGGCCCGGCTGATGGAGGTCGCGAAGGAGTCGTACGAGGTGATCGTCGTCGACACGTCCCCGTTCTTTCACGGGCCGATGCTGGCGACGCTCGACCAGTCCGACGACCTGCTCCTCGTCTGTGGACTCGACGTGCCGACGATCAAGAACGTCCGCCTGAGCCTCCAGACGCTGCAGCTTCTGTCCTTCCCCGTCGAGCGCGTCCGGGTCGTTCTAAATAGGGCGAACTCGAACGTCGGCATGAAGAAGGGCGAGGTCGAGGCGGCTCTCGAGACGAAGATCCGCTTCGAAGTGCCGAGCGACCGCGTCGTTCCGTTGGCGGTCAACCGGTCGAACCCGGCCGTGCTCTCGGACCCGAAGTCGGACTTCGGCCGCGCCGTGCGCGAGATGGCGAAGAGCCTCCTGCCTGCGAAGCCCGCCGAGAACGGAAAGCGACGGTTCCTCGGAAAGAACGGGAGCTAGACATGGGCCTTCACGACCGCATCAAGGGCGAGAACGGCGAGGCTGGAAACGAAGAGCAGCCCACCGCGCTCACCTCGAGCCCGGTCATCGGCGAGCAGCCGAAGCCGGACAAGCCCGCCGATCCGTACGCGGAACTGAAGACCAGGGTGCACCACGCGTGCATCGCGAAGCTCGGTCCACACCTGTTCACGACCGAGACGAGCGAGAACCTGAACGACCGCGTGCTACGCGAGGTCACGGAACAGCTCGCGCTCGACCGCACTCCGCTGACCCGCGAGGAGCGGCGGCGCATCGTTCGCGAGATCACTGACGACATTCTTGGCTACGGGCCGTTGGAGCCGCTGCTCCGCGACGACACCGTGACCGAGATCATGGTCAACAACTTCGACCGGATCTTCATCGAGCGGGACGGCAAGCTCGAGCGCAGCGCGACGACCTTCGCCGACAACGCCCACCTGCTGAGGATCATCGACAAGATCGTGTCCCAGGTCGGCCGCCGAATCGACGAGGCGTCGCCGATGGTCGACGCGCGCCTTCCCGACGGAAGCCGTGTGAACGCGATCATCCCGCCGCTCTCGCTGCGCGGGCCGACAATGACGATCCGCAAGTTCTCACGCGATCCATACACGATGGACGACCTGATCAGCTTCGGGACGGTCACCCCGAAGGCGGCTCAGTTCCTCGCCGCCTGCACGCGCGGGAAGCTGAACGTGCTGATCACCGGCGGTACCGGCACAGGTAAGACGACGACGCTGAACGCGATCTCGGCCTTCGTGCCGGGCGACGAGCGAATCGTCACGATCGAGGATGCCGCCGAGCTCCAGCTCCAGCAGGAGCACGTGATCACGCTCGAGGCGCGGCCCCCGAACATCGAGGGCCAGGGCGAGATTCGCATCCGCGAGCTGGTCCGGAACTCCCTCCGTATGCGCCCCGACAGGATCATCGTCGGAGAAGTCCGCGGAGCGGAGACGCTAGACATGCTCCAGGCCATGAACACGGGCCATGAGGGCTCGCTGACCACGATCCACGCGAACTCCCCTCGAGACGCCCTGTCCAGGCTCGAGACGCTCGTGCTCACGGCCGGCGTCGACCTTCCGCTCCGGGCGATCCGCGAGCAAATCTCGAGCGCATTCGACCTGCTCGTTCAGATCACGCGCCTGGTGGACGGCTCGCGCCGGATCTCCCACATCACCGAGGTGCTCCGCATGGAGTCCGAGGTGATCACGCTCCAGGACATCTTCCTGGCGAAGCCTCCGGACGAGGACACCGCGTTCGGCGGCGGGACGAGACTGCTCTCGCCTCTCGGATGCACCGGCCTGAAGCCGCACTTCCTCGACAAGATGGCTGCGCACGGCGTCGCCCTCCAGCCGAACTTCTTCGACGAGGATCAGTCCGGCTACCGCGCGAACCTGGCCGTCGCGAGCTTCGGCGGGTTCACATGAGCCGGAAGCGTCTCATCGCAGTCGCTCTTGCAGGAGCGATTGGGCTCTGCGTGCCGGCCGCCAACGCCGGCGTCTCGGTCAGCAGCGTCGGAACGAGCGAGTACCCGGTCCTGCGCGTCACGGTCCTGACCTCGGAGCCGAGCTCGCAGGCCCCGAAGCTGCGCGAGAACGGGCAGGCCGTCCGGATCGACCGGTCGGAGAACCTCGGCGCGGAGAAGTCCGTCGTCCTCGCGATCGACCGTTCGCAGTCGATGCGGGGCGCGCCGCTGGCACATGCGATCGCGGCGGCCCGCAGCTTCGTTGCGTCGAAGCCGGCGGAGGATCGGGTCGCGGTGGCGAGCTTCGCCACGAAGGCCCAGCTCCTGACCGACTTCTCGACCGAACGCAGCGACTCCACCGGCGCGCTGAAATCGATCCAGATCGACCCCGTCCAGGGCACCACGCTCTACGACGCGATCGTCAAGTCCTCGAACGTGCTCGCAGACGAGCCGCTCGAGGCGCGCGTGATGATCGTCGTGACCGACGGCAACGAGACGCGGAGCTCCGCTTCGGTGAACGACGCGATCGGGGCCGCACGCCGGGCCGGCGCGTCGATCTACGTCGTCGCCATCGAGAGCCCGAAGTTCAACCCCGCCCCGCTCCACAAGCTCGCAGAGGAGACGGGCGGCGTCTATCACGGCACGTCCTCGAGCGCCACGCTGAGCGCCGAGTACGCAGCCATCGCGGCCGAGCTGAAGCGCACGTGGATGCTCGACTACGCGACCACGGCCCGCCCCGGCGACACCGCGTTCCTCGAAGCGAACTGGGAAGGCCAGAAGTCGGTTCCGAAGTCGATCACGCTTCCGGCCAGCCTCGGCCCAGGCTCTGACGATGCGAAGCCGTCGCACCTGCTCCCCGAGGTCTTCTTCAAGACCGTCCTCGGCACGCAGGTGATGGCCATCGTCTCGTTCTTCATCGTGCTGATCGCCGCGTCGCTCGCGCTGACGACGGTGAAGGGTGCGCGCCTGAAGAAGCGGATCGGGCCCCACCTTGCGCCGGACGTCGCCAAGAAGCGCAAGCAGGAGCGGGAGCGGCTCGCAGCCGCGGCCGGGCTGTTCAACGCGACGGAGAGCGCCCTCGAGGGCTGGAAGCTCTGGAAGCGTCTCGACCGGCTCGTGGAGCGCAGCGACCTGCCCGTGCGCACGGTCGAGATCTTCTACGTCATGTGCGGGCTCGCACTGGTCGGCGGCCTCCTGGCCACGATGCTGACGCCGTCGATGCTGATCACGCTCGCCGCGTTCGGCGCCGGCGCCGTGGCGCCGGTCGGGTTCGTCTGGTTCAAGGCGAACCGGCGGCTGAGCGCCTTCGAGAACCAACTGCCGGACGTCCTGATCACGCTGGCCGCGGCACTCAAGGCAGGCCACAGCTTCAAGGCCGGCCTGCAGACGATCGTCGACGAGGGCAACCCGCCCGCGAGCAAGGAGTTCCACCGGGTTCTCACCGAGGCACGCCTCGGGAAGCCGCTGGAAACGGCTCTCTGGGACATGTCCGAGCGGCTCGGCTCGAAGAACTTCGACTTCGTGATCACGGCCGTCAAGATCCAACAGCAGGTCGGCGGCAGCCTCGCCGGGCTCGTCGACATGGTGGCCGACACGGTCCGCCAGCGGCAGCAGTTCATTCGCAAGGTGAAGGGCCTCACGGCAATGGGACGCGCGGGCGCCTACACGCTCGTCGCGCTTCCGTTCTTCATCGCGATCGCGATCACCATCATCAACCCGACCTACATGGACCCGCTCTACCACTCGCAGACCGGGCACATGCTCATCTACATCGGCCTCGGGATGATGGCTTTCGGCTCCCTGTGCCTCAAGAAAATCGTCTCGTTCAAGGGGTAACGACCATATGACTCTTCTACTCGTCCTCGCTGTCTTCTGCCTCGCCGGTGCGGCGTTCCTCCTCGGCGAGATCGTGACTGCTCCGGCACGCCAGCGGTACGTGTCCGTACGTCGTGCCGCGACCTACGGCAAGATGGAGCTACCGTCCGGCACGCCGAACGAGGGCCTTCGCGAGCGTGTCGTGGCTCCTCTCAGCGAAGTCCTCTCCAGGTGGGCGCTCAAGCTCAACCCGCGGTCGAGCAAGGACTCCGTGGGCCGCCGGCTGATGGCTGCCGGCGTCGGCTACAAGATCTCGCCCACCGGCTACCTCGCGCTGAAGGCGCTGCTCGCGCTGATCGGCGTCTTCGTCGGCTCGATGCTCGGGGCGAGCCGCGGGCTCACCGGCATCGTCCTGGGAGCTTTGATGGCCGGCGCGCTGGGCTTTCTCGGACCGGACTACGCGCTGACGCTCAAGGCCCGCAGCCGCAAGGAGAAGGTGCGTGCCGATCTACCTGACGCGCTCGACCTGCTTGCCGTCAGCGTGGAAGCCGGTCTCGGCTTCGACGCCGCGCTGGCCAAGCTGAACGAGCACATGGACGGCCCGCTGGCCGACGAGTTCGGGCTCACGCTGTCCGAGATGCGGATCGGCGAGAGCCGTTCGGAAGCGCTCAAGCGCATGTCCGACCGCGTCGACGCACCGGAGCTCTCGGCGTTCACGCGCGCGATCATCCAGGCCGACCAGCTCGGTACGACCCTGGGCCGGATCCTCCGCGTCCAGGCTGCCGACGCCCGTCTGCGCAGGCAGGCGGCCGCCGAGGAGCGGGCTATGAAGGCGCCGATCAAGATGCTGTTCCCGACAGTGCTCTTCATCTTCCCGGCGATGTTCCTCGTCATCCTCGGGCCGGCCATCCTCAACGTCCAGAAGATCTTCGGCTAGGAAGAAGATCCTCGGCTAGGAGCAAACCTCGAATGACCCTCCGTCAAAACGACAACCCCGAAGACGACACGAAGAAGGGCGAGCCCGAAACCGTCGAAGGCGGCTTCGGAACCGGTCTCCGCGCACAGCTGCGCAAGCGACTCCAGCCGGAGTCGGCCGAGGAGACCCCGCCCGAGCCCGCTCAGGAGCCCGAGCCGGAGTTCGTGAGCTACGACTTCGAGGAGCCGACCCCGGTCGAGCTGAACGGCGTCAACCCGGAGGTCGAGGATCTCCGGGGGCAGCTCGAGGCTGCTCAGAAGCGCGAGGTTCAGCTCCGCGGCGCGTTCGCCGAGCAGGTGGAGGCGTACGAGCGGAGGTTGAGCGAGGAGTACGAGGTCGCGCACGAGCAGACGAAGCTCGACGAGCTCAGCGCGAGACTCTCGGGCACGGAGTCCCAGATCCGGGAGCGTGAGCAGCGCCTCGCGCAGGAGCGTCAAGAGCTTCTCGCCGAGCGCAAGCGGCTCTCAGCGCTCCAGGAAGAGGTCGCAGCAGCCCAGTCTGCTGCCGCCGAGCTCCAGGAGGAGCTCCAAGCCCGCGACGCCGAGCTGACGGAGGCCGAGCGACTCGCGGGCAGGAGCTCCTCAGAGCTTGCCCAGCGTTCGACCGAGCTCGCGACGCGGGAGGAGAAGCTCGCGAGGACCCGGCACGAGATCTCGACGCGCGAGGCGAAGCTCGCGAAGGCGGAGCAGGAGCTGACGGCGCGGGAACGTGGCCAGAAGGGGCGCGACAACGAACTGCGACGGCGGGACAAGGATCTCGCCGGCCGCGAGACGCGGCTCGTCGAAGGCGAGCAGCGCCTCGCCAAGGAGAGCGCCAGGACCGCTGCCGAGGACGCTGCGCTCAGGCGTCGCGAGGCCGACGTCAAGGACCGGCAGGATCGGATCCGCGCGGAGACGTCGGAGCTCGAGCAGAAGCTCGCTGCGTCGGCCAACGAGGTCGAGGAGTTCGACAAGCGCCTCGCCCAGATCGAGGCCCGCGAGCAGGAGCTCGTCGCCAAGGAGGCGGAGGTCGCCAATCGAGAGGCAAGCCTCGAGAAGACGCAGAGCAACGAGCTGGATCTGTTGCGAAAACAGCTGGAGGCCCGCGAGCAGGAGCTCGTAGCCCGGGAGGCCTTGCGGCAGAAGCTCGAGGCCCGCGAGCAGCAGCTCAACGAGCGCGAGGCCGCGTTCACGGAAGAGGCCGAGATCTCCCAGACGGCCATCGCCCGTGTCGGCAAGCGCGAGAAGCGGCTGGCCGAGACCGAGGCGGGCCTTCGCGAGCGAACCAAGGAGCTCGACGATCGCGAGGAGGTGCTCGACCAGCGCGAGGCGCGGTACGAGACCGACTTCGAGATCCGGCTCGAAAAGCTCGAGGCGCGCGAGCAGGCAATGGCCGAGCTCGAGGAGAAGCTCGGCGCGAAGGAGGACCAGCTCGCAACGTACGTCGCACAGGCTCAGGGCGCGCTGCAGCGCCGCGAGTCCGAGTGGTGGAACAAGCAGATCGGCAGCGACGACGACATCGACGCCGAGGTCGCCTGACCAGCACGACACTGCGGGACACGTCCAAGTGCCAGGCACTGGGACCTGTCCGAGGCAAGCGGGTCCCCTCGAGACGCGTCCCAGTGCCGGGCACTAGGAAACGTCGCGGGATCTCCGGTACGATCCCGCGACCATGTGGCAGGCCTACGTGAGATTCCGCTCCGGCTCGACGACCCGCGCCGACGTCGCCGAGAACGAAGACGACGCGCGCAGGGCGCTCGAAGACGCGATGAACCAGCTCAAGTCGAACGGCATCGGCACCGTCGGCCCGAGCCTCGTCGTCACGAAAGACGACCTCGAGTTCATCAAGCTCGAGCAGAAGCAGCAAGACCGCTAGATCGTGGGGGAACCCCTGGTTCCCCCACGTGCCCCCTCCTTCAGAGCGCCTGCTCGGCTCGAGCGCTTCAGGAGCCGCCGGTTGGGGTCGTGCTTCCAGCGGTCTTTGCGCTTGTGAGCCTCCCGCCGGGCAAAGCCCGGCTCCGACGGCAGATCGGAGTGATCTCCAAGGGCGCTCTCGCCCAGTTGGCCCATTCCTTTCGTATCGCGATACTCTTCCGCTGTGCCGAGCGCATCCACCGACCAGCTCTCCGACGTCCAGCAGGCTGCCGCCTTCCGCGTCGCGCTGCGCGGGTTCGTCCGCCAATCCGAGCGGGCGGCCAGGAAGTCGGGCCTCACGCCTCAGCGGTACCTGCTGCTGCTCCTCGTCAAGGGCGCCGAGGACGGAACTGAACGGGCGACGATCTCCGAGCTCGGGAAGCGGCTACACCTGGCGCAGAGCACGGTCACGGAGCTCGTCGACCGCGCCGTGCAGGCAGGGTTCGTCAGCCGCGGCGCGTCGCCTGACGACGGCCGCGTCGTCTACGTCCGGCTCACGAGAGAGGGCGATCGGCGCTTCGCGGAGGCGTTCCGGGCGCTGGCCCACGAGCGCCGCGCGCTCCACGAGGCCGTCACGAAGCTCGACGGCTGAACAGACCCCGCGCAGGAAAGGGCGGCTCCCGGCCGCCCTTTCCTACCTCCTCGAGACGCTCCAGGTTGCTCCGCCGTCGGCCGAACGCCAGAGCACCGAGCCTTCCTCGTGTCGCGTGAAGGCGGTTACGTCGAAGCCGTGGACCGCGATCGACGGCCAGTTCACCTCCAACGAGCGCACGAGCACGTCGCCGCCGACCCGCGGCAAGGCGCGGTTGCGCCGCGCTCCGTTCTGGACGATGCGCAGCAGAGGAGCGCGGTCGAGGCCGAACCCGCCAACGCGGCGGCTGACCAGGGCGGCCGCTCCGCCTGGAACGGGTTGCACGTCGACGATCGCGCCCTTCCCCCTCGCGACGCGCACCCCTTTCGGGCCGCGGGGCCCGGGTGGCCAGGACACCGCCCGGTAGAGGCTCGCGCCGCGCCACCACCAGAGCGTCCCGGCCGCGGCCGCGAACCCTGAGCCGACCGCGTTCGCCGTCCGCGTCCATGTGCCGCCGCCGTCGGCCGTCCAGAGCCGAACCTGACGGCACCCGCATTTCGAGATCCGGTCGCCGACGGCGATCATGCCGCTCGAGGCCGAAACGCGTGCGACGCGCAGGGCGCTGCGTGGATACACCGGGTGCCACGTCACGCCGCCGTCGTCGGTCGAGTACACGCCGTCCTCGCGGCTCGCCCAGCCGTGCATCGCGTCGGCGAAGCTCCGATACTCGTTCAGGCTGCTGCCGCTCCCGCCCGAGTGCCTGCCGAGCACCGAGCCGAGGGCGAAGCCCTGCACTCCGCCGGTGTAGGTCGGGACGTAGATCCGATCTCCGGCGACGGTCGGCGCCACGTAGGCCGGTCCCGCCAGACGCGCTTCGTAGCGGAGCTGGCCCGTCGTCGCCCGAAACGCGACGAGCCACGAGCCTGCATTCGCGTTCTCGACGAGCCAGACCGTGTCGCCGGCAATCGTCGGCGAGCCGTTGAAGAGGCCGCTGCCGACCTTCCGGCTCCAGGCGATGCGCGTGCGGCACTTGCCGTTGACGTTCACGCGGACGAGCCGGCTCGGCGTCGAGACGTACAGCGCGCGGGTCAGCGGCGAGTAGGCCGCCTGCGAGAGCAGCGGGGCGGCGAGCGTCGGATTAGAGAGCCGGAGCTTCGAGATCGGCCCCGCGGCGAGACGTCGCGTCAGCCACAGGTAGAGGAAGCCGTTCTTGTTCAGGGCGGCCGCGAGCTCGCCGCACGAGGCGTGCTGGAAGAGGACCGGCGATCCGACGAAATCGAGGTCGTTGACTTGGTGGATGTCACGCGGGTGGTTCGAGCCGCGCACTCGCAGGTCGGGGCCGAGCTCCACGATCCGCTCTCCGTATCCGGCGTACTCGCGGAAGCGCTTGCCACGGTTCGTGCCACCCTCGAACGCGTTCCCGGTGACCGCGTACAGCGAGTCGCGCGCCGCGCTGTAAGCCAGCCCGCCCCACCCCCACACGCCGCCGCCGCCGCCGAGGCGCTTCGGCACCACTTCCCACTGCGAGACGCCGCGTGTCGCGATGTCGACACGGAAGACTTTCGCGACCATCTTGCGGTCGCAGTACGAGCCCGTTCCGAAGTAGAGGGAGCCGTCAACCGCCGTCAATGCGCCCCAGACGAGCTCGCGCCGGAAGTCGGTGTAGGCGGTGACCGGCCAGCCGGGCCGCTCGGCTCCCGTCGTGAGGTCGAGCGCATGGATCCGCCCGAAGGCGTCCGCGACGTAGATCGCATGCGTGCCGAGGTCGATCGTAGGCGTGCCCGTCACCCCGTAGCCGTCGATCTGCTGGCAGACGCGCTCGAGTTGCCCGAGCTCGACCCGCCAGCGCACGTAGCCGTTCTCGGCGAGCGCGTAGAGAACGCCCTTCGACGTCGCCACGTAGACCGTCCGCTGCCCCGGGCCCGGCACGTCTTGCGCGACGAGCGCCTGGGCGCTGACCCGCCCCGAGATCGGCGTGTACCACGCGGGCCGCACCGACGGCGGCGACAGCGAGATGTCTGTCGCCGAGCTTCGCGCGAGATCGTTCCCGTAGACGAGCCAGCCGCTCGACGACTGAGCCGAGGCGCCGTTACCTCCGAGCAGGAGGACGAGCGCAACCGCAAGCCAGGTCCTCCGCACGACGAGGAATGCTAGGTGAAGGCGGTGACGTTCTTAGGGAAGGCCGCGGCTGACCACGACGTTCACGCGGACGCCGAGACACAGGCGCAGGCCTTTGCGCGGTGTCTGGCGGACGACGCGCCCGCGCGGCCGCTTCGAGCGTGCGTACCGGACCGTGCCGGTGACGCAGCCCGCCTTGCGGACCTTCGTGCGCGCCGGGGAAAGCTTCTGCCCGAGCAGGTTCGGGATCCGGCAGAGCCGAGCGGGGCCCGGAGCGGCCGGCGGCGTGCCGGGCACTGGCTGCCAGTCGGGGTCGGACTCGTTGGCGGGGCTGTTCGTGAGGTCGACCGGATTGCTCCCGTCGGCGTTCATCACGTAGATCTCGTTGTCGCCCGTCGGCCCGCGGTTCGTCGTGAACGCGATCTTCGAGCCGTCCGGCGACCAGGTCGGATCGAGGTCGCTCGCGGGGTCGTTCGTCAGATCCGCCTGGCCACTGCCGTCGGCGTTCATGACGAAGATCTCGCCCGCGCCGCCGTAGAAGCGCACGAACGCGATCTTCGTGCCGTCGGGCGACCACACGGCCGAGTCGTCGTCGTAGCCGGGCGCGTTCGTCACGTTCTGCGCGCCGCTGCCGTCGGCGTTCGCGACGAAGAGCTCCGAGTTGGACGGCTCGACCGTCGCCGAGTAGGCGACCTTGCCGGTCGACGCCCAGGAGGCCTCGAAGCCGCCGGGGATGAGCCGGGTCATTCCGGTCCCGTCGGGATTGGCCGCGAAGACCTGTGTACCGCTGACGTCGTACGTGATCTTCGACCCGTCCGGAGTCCAGTCGGGATTCGCGTCGTCGGGCGACGTCTTGGTCACGTTCCGCTGGGCCTTGCCATTCGAGTTCATCACGAAGACGTCGTCGTTATTGGCCTTGCCGGGCCGCGTGAAAGCGAGCTTCGTGCCGTCGGCCGACCACGCCGGGCCGCCGTCGGGATTCGCGTTCCTCGTCAGATCGACCTTGCCCGACCCGTCGGGAGCCATCGAGAAGATGTCCTCGTTCTTCTCCGTCGGATCGAAGCGGCAGGCGGCGTCGCTGACATACGCGATCCGTCCGTTGGCCGCCTGGGAGCCGGCATTGGCCGTTCCGCCGGCGGTGGCCGCCACGACTCCGGTGAGCACCAGGACGGCCAGGATCGAGCGGCTTCGGATGGGCCTGTCAGAAGTCACGAAAGCTCTAATCGGCGCGAGAGCGCGCCGGGTTTAGGTCTTTCAGCCGAAAAACGTCTGCTCGAGCAGATAGATGTTGAGGCAGACGATCACGGTCGCGACCACGCTCGCGGCCACGGTCGTCACGCGCCGGTTGACGAGCCCGCCCATGAGGTCACGGTCGCGGGTGAAGAGGACGAGCGGCACGAGCGCGAACGGAATCCCGAACGAGAGGAACACCTGGCTGAGGACGAGCGCGTGCGAGGGGCTCGCCCCGATCGCGAGCAAGGTCAGCGCCGGAAGCATGGTCACCGTCCGCCGCACGAAGATCGGGATCCGCCGCCGGATGAACCCCTGCATCACGACCTGGCCGGCCATCGTGCCCACTGACGACGACGAGATCCCCGAAGCGAGCAGCGCGATGCCGAAGATCGTGCCCGCGTGCGCGTGCAGGTGCGCCCCGAGCTGGTCGGCCACCACCAGGAGGTCGTCGCCGACGTCGTTCAGCCCGCTCGAGTGGAAGACCGCCGCCGAGGTGGCAAGCATCGCCATGTTGATCGCGCCGGCGATGCCCAGCGCGATCACGACGTCGATCAGCTCGAAGCGAAAGATCCGCCGCCGCGCCTCCTCGTCGACGCCGACGATCCGCCGCTGCGTCAGCGCCGAGTGCAGGTAGATCACGTGCGGCATGACGGTCGCGCCGATGATCCCGACCGCGAGCAGCGTCGCCTCGGTGTTCGGCAGGGTCGGCACGAACAACCCGTGCGCGACTCCCGACCCCGAGACCGGCGAGAGGAGCACCATGATCGCGAAGGCGCCGACGATCGCGCCGACGAGCGCGGTGATCACGGCCTCGCCTTTCCGCCAACCGCGCTCCTGCAGCGCGAGCACCGCGAACGCAGCCGCCGCGGTGATCAGCCCGGCGAGGAAGAGCGGCACCGCGAACAGAATCGCGAGCCCCAGGGCGGCGCCCGTGAACTCGGCGAGATCGGTCGCCATCGCCACCGCCTCGGCCTGGAGCCACAGGAAGTACGTGACAGGCCGTGGAAAGCGGTCCCGGCACACCTCGGCCAGGTTCTTGCCCGTCGCGATGCCCAGCTTCGCGGAGAGCGACTGGACGATCATCGCCATCAGGTTCGCGGCGAGCACGACCCACAGGAGCGCGTAGCCGAACTTCGCTCCGGCTGCGACGTTCGTCGCGAAGTTCCCCGGGTCGACGTACGCGACCGCGGCGATGAATGCAGGCCCGAGGAATGGGAGCAGCGCCGCGATCCCGCGCCGCCGGCCCGTGAGCGACTGTTCCGCCGCCTCCAGAACCCGAGCCTCGCCTGGAAGGGCGTCCTCGACGCGGACGACGCGGCCCGCGGAGGCTTTCTCCGCGCGACCCTCGAACGTCACGTCACGCCGATGCCGCCCGCGAGCTCGCGCGAGATGGCGTGCTCCGCCTTCCCCACGCGCACCGTGAGCGGACCGCCGAACGGCTCGGCAGCGCGCAGCTTGACCTTCTTGCCGGGGACGAGCGCGAGCTTCGACAGGTAGCGCAGCAGCTCGTCGTCGCCGTCCGGGACGCGCTGGATCGTGGCCTCGTCACCCGGCTCGAGGCTGGCCAGCGTCCGCAGCCGCTTCCGGTCGAGGCGGAGCTCCGCATCGGGGATCGGATCGCCGTGCGGGTCGTGCGTCGGATAGCCGAGCGAGCGGTCGATCCGCGCCTCGAGCTCTTCGGACAGCGCGTGCTCGAGCCGGTCGGCCTCGGAGTGCACCTCGTCGAGGCTGAGCCCGAGCGCCTGCGCGAGGTACATCTCGAGCAGCCGGTGATGCCGGATCACCTCGAGCGCCACGCGGTCCCCGGCCGGAGTCAGCTCGACTCCGCGGTACGGCGCATGCTCGGCCAGGCCGAGCGCTGAGAGACGCTTCAGCATCGCCGTCACCGAGGGCGGGCGCACGCCCATGCGCATCGCGATCGCCGACGTCGTCGCAGGCTGGCCTTCGAGCCGGAGCTTGTAGATCTCCTTCACGTAGTCCTGCATCGCGTCTGTCAGATCGCGAATCATCACTTATACTCTAACTTAGAAGTTCGACGTGGCTAAAAATCTGACGCGCAAGCAGGTCCTCGCCGGCTCGATCCCCCTGGTCGCCGCCGCTCCCCTGGCGAAGCTCGCCTGGCCGAGCGCGGCCCACGGAGAGAGCTCGGCCACGCATCTCGGTCACGAGCGGCCGAACCTCGGGCACGCGGCGATGATCGGCCCCGAAGTGCCGGCCCCGGGCGGGCCGCACGCGCAGGACGCCGCCCTGATCCCACCGCCGGCCCTGCCCCACGAGCCGGGCCGCGTCCGCGAGTACAACCTGACTGCGACCGACCAGAAGCTCGAGGTCGCCCAGGGCGTGTTCTTCGAAGCCTGGACGTACAACGGCACGGTCCCGGGCCCGATCATCCGCGCCACCGAGGACGACCTCCTGCGCGTCCACTTGTCGAACCAGGGCTCGCATCCGCACACGATCCACTTCCACGGCATCCACCCGAGCGACATGGACGGCGTCTTCGAGACCGTGCTTCCCGGCGACACGTTCACGTACGAGTTCCGCGCGCGGCCGTACGGCATGCAGCTCTACCACTGCCACGCGACGCCGCTCAAGAAGCACATCCACAAGGGCCTCTACGGCGCGTTCATCATCGACCCGAAGGAGCCTCGACCGCCGGCGCGCGAGCTCGTGATGGTGATGAACGGCTACGACACGGACGGCGACGGGGAGAACAACTTCTACACCGTCAACGGCCGCGCGTTCTACTACGCGAAGTACCCGATCAAGGTCAAGAAAGGCGAGCTCGTCCGGGTCTACCTCGCGAACCTGACCGAGTTCGACCTGATCAACTCGCTCCACCTGCACGGCGAGTTCTTCCGCTACTACCCGACCGGCTCGACCGACCACTTCGAGTACACGGACACGGTGATGCTCTGCCAGGGCGAGCGCGGGATCCTCGAGATCGAGTTCCACAACACCGGGGTCTTCATGTTCCACGCGCACCAGAGCGAGTTCGCCGAGCTCGGCTGGATGGGCTTCTTCGAGGTCAGTGACTGATGGAGTCTGGGTCGTTCGCAGCGAGGTTCGGCGGCGCGCACTGGCGGCTGTGGGCGCTTGTGCCGATCGCGGCGCTCGTCGGCGCCGTCGCGCTCTTCGTCTCGACGGGCGGCTCGCTGCTCGAGCTCGTCGGCCAGAGCGCGCCGCCGCGCGACGAGCTCGACGTGCGGCGCGTCGAGTTCCGGCCCGGCGAGATCAAGGTCCGCGTCACGAACCCGCAGCGCGAGTCGATCACGATCGCGTCCGTGACCGTGGACGACGCGATCCTCCCGTTCTCGGTCGACGGCGACCAGACGCTCGGCCGGCTGCGCTCGGCGACGATCGTCGTCCCATACGACTGGGTCGACGGCGAGCCGCTGAGCGTCGGCGTGACGAGCTCGACCGGGATCCAGACGACCCACGACGTCGCGGCTGCGTTCGAGACGCCGCAGGCCTCGGCGCGCGGGTTCCTCGGCTACGCCCTGATCGGCCTGCTCGTCGGCGTGCTGCCGATCGCGCTCGGCCTCGCCTGGCTGCCGTCGCTTCGGCGCGCGAGCCCGAACTGGCTCGCAGCGTTCATGGCGCTCACCGCCGGGCTGCTCACGTTCCTCGCGCTCGAGGCGCTGACAGAAGCGTTCGAGCTGCAGGCCGCGCTGCCGAGCGGAGTCGGCGGGCTCGGCATCGTCCTGCTCGGCGTCGTCTCCACGTATGTGCTGCTCACGTTCATCTCGCGGCGACTCTCCGGGGGCGAGGGCGCCGCCGGCGGGCTTGCGCTGGCGACGCTCGTCGCCGTCGGCATCGGCCTGCACAACCTCGGAGAGGGCCTCGCGATCGGCACGTCGTTTGCGATCGGCGAGCTCGCGCTTGGGACGTTCTTCATCGTCGGCTTCATGGTGCACAACGTCACCGAGGGCCTCGGCATTGCGGCCCCGATCGCCGAGCGAGGCCAGGTCTCGTTCGGCCGCCTGACGGCGCTGGCTTTGATCGCTGGCGCGCCGGCGATTCCCGGCGCCTGGATCGGCGGGTTCGTGACGAGCGACGTCCTCGGAGTGCTCTTCTTCGCCGGCGCGGCGGGCGCGGCGCTCGAGGTCGTGGTCGAGGTCGGCCGCTACGTCGCGCGCAAGGCGCCCGGTGGCCTCTCGTCGAGCTACGTCCTGGGCGGCTTCCTCGCCGGGATCGCGATCATGTACGTG
This sequence comes from uncultured Actinomycetes bacterium, assembly GCA_963794605.1. Taxonomy (GTDB): domain Bacteria; phylum Actinomycetota; class Thermoleophilia; order Gaiellales; family Gaiellaceae; genus VAXT01. The sequence goes on along the minus strand of CAWCEN010000002.1, from coordinate 920,321 downwards.
ACCGGCCTCCTGATCTGACTAAAGCGAAGGCCGGCGTCTGCCGATCAGCAGGCTGACCGGTTTGTGCGGTCATGAGAGCCCCGGCGCTTAGGCCGTAAGCGTCGGGGCTCGTTTCTTACAAGAGTCGTAAAACGGCCCGAAACACGACTCTTGCCGCCCGGCCGCGGGCACCCTCTCCCCGTGATGCACACGAAGGGAGGAACGATGAGACATGTAGCACTGCTCGCGTTCGTGACCGCAATCGTTGCGCTCGCCGGCGCCCAGTCCGCCTATTCCGACCGCGGACACGGGCACGGACATGGCAATGGGCACGGCCACGGGAACGGACACGGGCACAAGAACGGGAAGAGTGGATCTATCGTCTGGTCTCAGACGAACGAGCTGAACGGAAACCGGATCCTCGTCTTCAACCGTGCCAGCGACGGGACGCTCTCGCAGGCGGGCGCGTTCGCGACGGGCGGCAACGGCGGCGCCGCGGCGCCGGGCACCGAGTCCGACCGCCTCGCCTCGCAGGGCTCGCTCGTGTACGACCGCGGCCACTCGACTCTGATCGCGGTCAATGCAGGCAGCAACACCGTGACGACGTTCAAGGTCCACCACGATCGCCTCCAGGGCCGGAAGGTCGTGGCGTCGGGCGGACAGTTCCCGGCGAGCATCGCGGCGCACGGCCGCCTCGTCTACGTGCTCAACTCGGGCGGGACCGGGATCCTGCAGGGGTTCTGGATCCGCGGCCATCACCTGCGCCCGATCGCCGGCTCGGCGAGATCGCTCGGGCTCGCGAACGGGAGCCCGCCGGACTTCCTGACGTCCCCGGGCCAGGTCGGCTTCACGCCGAACGGGCGCAAGCTGATCGTCACGACGAAAGCCAGCGACAGCCACATCGTCGTCTTCCGCGTGCGGCGCGACGGCACGCTCTCGACGACGCCGGTCGTGAATAACTCGGCGACCCCGGTTCCGTTTGCCTTCACATTCACGCCGCAGGGCAGGCTGGCCGACGGCGAGGCGGGCGCGAGCTCGCTGACGACGTACGCCATCGGTGGAGACGGAACGCTGTCCGAACCACGCTCGGCGACCGACGGGCAGATGGCGCTGTGCTGGATCGTCCGTGCCGGCGGCTTCTACTACGTCTCGAACACGGCCAGCAACAACCTCAGCTCGTTCACGGTCGCGAGTGACGGCACACCGTCACTGCTCGCCGCCGTGGCGGCGACGACCAACCTGGGGCCGATCGACATGACCGTCTCGGGCCGGTATCTGTACACGCAGACCGGCACCGCCGGCACGATCGACGGCTTCCAGATCAACGACGACGGCTCGCTGACCTCGGTCGGCTCCGTCACCGGCCTTCCTGTCGGTCAGGAAGGCCTCGCCTCCAACTAGCCAGTCCGAACACGCTCAGGGGCCTGGTCCGCCAGGCCCCTGAGCCTGCCGTCCGAAGCTACCCTCCGGCCGAGATGCCCAGGAAGCCGCTCGACGATCTGCAGCACGGCCTGCGTGTCCTGACCGAGCGCCTGCGCGTCGGCGGCGGCGACGGCGGCAGCGACTGGATCGCCGACCAGCTCGACCTGCTGCGCAAGCCTCCGCCTCCGCGCAGCATGGAGGAGCTCCAGGCCGAGCTCGACGCCCTCGTCGGGCTCGACACCGTGAAGGAGCAGGTCCGTGCCCTCGTCGCGTTCCTCCAGGTGCAGGGCCGGCGCGCGGAGCACGGGCTCCCGGAGGTCGCGACCTCGCAGCACCTCGTCTTCCTCGGCAACCCCGGGACCGGCAAGACGACGGTCGCGCGGCTGCTCGCCGAGATGTACCACTCGATGGGATTGCTCCGCCGAGGCCACCTCGTCGAGGTCGACCGCGCGGGCCTCGTCGGGCAGTACGTGGGCCTGACCGCGATCAAGACCGAGCGGGCCGTGCGGCGCGCGCTCGACGGTGTGCTCTTCATCGACGAGGCGTACTCGCTCGCCGCGCCCGAGGAGCGCCTCGACTTCGGCGCGGAGGCGATCGAGACGTTGCTCAAGCGCATGGAGGACTACCGCCACCGGCTCGTCGTGATCGTCGCCGGCTACCCGCGGCTGATGAACCGCTTCCTCGACTCGAATCCGGGGCTGCGCTCGCGCTTCTCGCGCGAGATCACGTTCCCGGACTACTCGACCGACGAGCTGCTCGCGATCACCGCGAAATTCCTCGCCGAGAACGAGTACCGCTTCGGCGAGGGCGCGCTCGACACCGTGCGCCGTATCCTCGCTGCGCCGGAACGCGGCGAGGGCTTCGGGAACGCGCGCTTCGCCCGCACGCTCTTCGAGCAGGCCCTGAACGCGCAGGCGCTGCGCCTGGCCCAGGTAGCGGGCGCCGAGCTCGCCGACCTCGAGCGCGACGAGCTGATGACGCTCCGCTCCGAGGACTTCCTCGCGGCCGCGCGCGCGATCGGGGAAGAGCCGGCCGAGGCGCCGAAACCATCGTTCTGGCGGCGCCTCGGCGGCTAGATAGCTAGGTCACCAGGATGTCGGCTTCTCGGGCTCGTAGAGCCACACGTCGAAGAAGTTGTCCAGGTCCATCCCGCTGAGCTGTTCCGACAGCGCGATGAATTGCGCCGTTGTGACGTTGCCGTAGCGGTTCTGCGCGGCCCAGCTGCGCATGATCTGGAAGAACGTCATGTCGCCGACCTTCTCCCGAAGCGCCTGGAGCGTCATCGCGCCGCGCACGTAGATCGTCCCGTTGAACATGAAGAACGGCGTCCCCGGGTCGGCGGGCGGCGGCGTCCAGAACCTGACGTCGTGGGCCGGCGTGTTGTAGTAGTGCTCGAAGAGCTGGTGCGCCGAGGCGTTGCCCTCGTGCTCGCTCCAGATCCATTCCGACCAGGTGGCGAAGCCTTCGTGCAGCCAGATGTCGGGCCACTCGGTCAGCGTGACCGAGTCCCCGAACCACATGTGCGACTGCTCGTGCACGAGCGTCGCCTCGTCCGGCATGCGGTCGAAGACCGGCTTCGTCTGTGTCTCGAGCGAGTAGCCGACTACCCTGGCCGAGTCGACGATCGCGCCGGCCGCGGTGAACGGATACGGCCCGTAGAGCGAGCTGTAGAAGTCGACGATCTCGGGCAGCTTGCGCAGCACGTTCCCGGTCGAGAGCTGCGGGTCGACTGCCACGTACGACGGCACTCCGCCGGCGGTCGAGATCGTGAGGTCGAAGCGCCCGAGCGTCGCGGTCGACAGGTACGGCGCCATCGGGTCCGCCTCGTGCCAGACCCAGGTCGTGCGGCCGTCGCTCGTGTCGTGGGAGACGAGCAGGCCGTTGGCCATCACCGTCAGCCCAGCCGGGACGCTGACGCTGAAGTCGTAGGTCGCCTTGTCCCGTGGGTTGTCGTTGACCGGGTACCAGCCCGGCGAGCCCTGTGGCTCACCGACGACGAAGGCGCCGTCGTCGGTCGGGACCCAGCCCTCGATCGAGAAGTCCGGGTCGGTCACGACGGTCGGCGTCCCCGCGTAATCGACGACCACGGTGAGCTCGTCCCCCGAGTGAATTCCCGTCCGCGGGGTGACGATCAGCTCCTGTCCGTCGCGCGTCAAGGTTGCCGCGCGTCCGTCCACGTCGAGCCGCGAAATCGTGAAGCCGCGGAAGTCGAGGTCGAACCTCGACAGGTCCTGCGTCGCCGTCGCAGTGATCGTGGCCGTTCCGGTGAGCTGGTTTGTCGACGGCTCGTAGGACAGGTTGAGCCCGTAGTGCGACACGTCGTAACCGCCGTTCCCGGCGAGCGGGAAGAACGGGTCCCCGAGCCCGGGCGAGCCCGGTGTGAACGCCGCCCGGGCCGAACCGGCGAACACGAGAGTGAGTGCGAGCACGCCGAGCGCAAGCCCGACGGCTCTGAAGCGCATCCGAGTCACATTTCCCCCTTTGTTGCCTGCGGCCCGAAATCTAGTCAGAGGAGGCGGGAGACGAGCCCGGAGGGCGACGTCTCCCGCCTGTTGCGCGCAGCTACCCAGTTATTTTTCCGAAGAGGCCGTGCGACTCCTCGTCCGGCCCCGCGGTGAAGAAGAGCGTGTTCGTGGGCCCTGCTTGGGCGCCGTTGCCGAACTCGAGCGCCCAGAGCCCGTCGATCGTGATCTGGCGGCCGTTCTCGCGCAGCTCGCCCTTGTGCGTGTACTGCCCGTTCGCACCGAGCTCGTACGCGTTGATCTGGCCGTCACCGAAGTTGCCGACGAGCAGATCGCCGCTGAAGCGGCCGAAGTTGGACGGTGCCTGCGCGAGCCCCCAGGGTGCATTCAGCTGACCGCGCTGGGCGATACGCGCAACGAGGTTCCCGGAGGTGTCGAACTCGTCCACGAACCCGAGGCCCTGGCCGGCGACCTCGTCCTCGGCGTCTGCGTCCTGCTTTGCGAACGCGACGAAGACGTGCCCGGCGATCGCCTGGATCCCGAACGGCGCGTAGCCGTCGGGGAGGCCCGTGTCCGTGAACCGGTTGACGAGGTTCCAGTTCGAGTCGAACACCGCGACCTCGTTGTTGTGGAAGTCGGCGGCGAACAGCTTGCCGTCGGCGATCGCGAGCCCCTTGAAGATCGCGCCTGGATCTCCCATGGCCGCGACGAGCGCGTGCGTCCCGTCGACGGCCGGGTTCCAGCCGCGCAGGATGCCGTCTTCACCGTCGAAGATGAACCTCGCCGAGCCGGACAGCGTCCCGTTCGAGACGTTGAAGCCCGAGCCCAGGGTGTTGAAGACGACTCCGGTCGGCCCGCTGTCGGTGCCCACGGTGACGGTGAGAGTCTGCTTCACGCCGTCGCCGTTGTAGAGGGTCGAGACGCTCGTCCCGTTGTCGGCGACCCACCACGGGCTCGTCGGGGAGGCCGTCAGCCCCCACGCGTTGACGAGGTTCGGGTCGAGGACGGGTGCCGCGCCGGGCACGTCGGAGACGAGCGGCGTGACGGTGTAGGAATTCCCTTCCGCGGCTTGCAGCGGAACTGTCGCGAAGAGCGCGGCGATGACGACCGCTAGCGCCAGGACGCCGCGACGAGTGGTTCTTCGGATCATGTGATCCCCCTTTCTCGCTGGCGAAACTCCGCTCTACAGGGGTAGCTACGCCCCACGCGCAGAGGCGGTTTCGGAGAACCGTCACCAAGGGGTTTTGAGCAGTTCACGCCGACGATGCTCGCGCGACGACCGACGTCAGCCTCCCGGCCAGCTTCCGGATCGACGACGTCTCTCTGAGGTAACAGAAGGAAGGGCTGGGGCGGCCTGAGCCGCCCCACCACCCTTTTGCCGCCTAGTAGCCGACTCCGCCGCCACCGCCTGCGCCCGCCGCCTGCGAAGACGGCGATCAGCACCACGGCGGAGACCGCAAGGACGACTCCCACGACGAGCAACAGGTTTCTCCGCGAAAGCGTCACTGCGAAACCCCCTTTCGCATGCACGTAGATTCGAGCTTCTACTCCCTTGGACACCGCTCGCCGCCGGTTATTCCCCTGGACGTATCGTGTGGGTCGTGACGAGTCGACCGACGATCAAGGACGTAGCCGAACGCGCCGGTGTCTCGATCGCGACCGTCTCCCGCGCGCTCAACGACAAGAGCGACGTCAGCGGGTCGACCCGTGAGCGCGTCCGCGAGGTGGCGCGCGCCGTCGGTTACACACCGGACCGTGCGGCCCGCTCACTGGTCGGCCAAAAGACGCGGATGGTGGCCGTGGTCGTCGGTGACAACGCAGGGCACCGGGACCTGTCACTCATCTTCTTCGGCAAGGTGCTCGCCGCGATCTCGCGGTGGCTTTCGCAATCGGGCTACGACCCGCTCCTGCTCCAGCCGAGCGACATCGGACCGGAGCACCGCTTCGATGCGGCAATCCTGATCGGAGTCGACAGCGACGACCCGCTGGTCACGGAGATCTCATCGCGCGAGGTGCCGCTCGTCGGTGTCGACGTCAGGTTCGCGACCGGTCGCGCCGCGTACGTCGGATCCGACCATGCCGAGGGCGTTCGACTGGCGCTGGCGCATCTGCACGCCCTCGGGCACCGCCGCATCGCACACCTCGCCGGGGCGACGAACACCGTTGCGGGCGCGGCGCGACTACGGGCCTTTCGGGAGGAATCCGCGGCGCTGGGCCTCGAGCTCCCTGACGAGCTGATCCGCCGGGGCGACTTCACGTCCGCGTCCGGGTATCGCGAGACATGCGCCCTGCTCGCCCTCGACGAGCGGCCGACGGCGATCCTCGCCGCCTCGGACCTCATGGCGCTGGCCGCACTACAGGCGATCCGCGATGCCGGGCTCAGGCCCGGGGACGACATCGCCGTCGCGGGCTTCGACGACCTCGAGGCCGCCGCTCTCGCCTATCCGCCGCTGACGACGATCCGCCAGGACCGGAGAGAGCTCGGAACGATCGCGGCGACACGCGCCGTCGAGCTGATCGAAGACCCGGACGTCGAGGCGCCGGACACGATCCTGCCGGTCGAGCTCGTCGTGCGCGCGTCTAGCTCGCCGGTGTGATCGACCCGAGCTCGCCGCCCACGTTCGACTCGGTCGGGCCAAGCCACTCGTGCGGGCCGCTGGCGTAGAACAGCGTCGTGCGCGACCCGCTCATCCCGCCTTTGCCGAACGCGATTCCCCACACGCCGTCGAGCGTCACCGGCAACTGGCCGCGAAACGTCCAGCCCCGTCCGTTCCGCCGGTAGGCGTTGACCTTGCCGCTGCCGAAGTTCGCGACGAGGAGGTCGCCACCGAACCGTCCGAACCCAGCCGGTGCGAGCGCGACCCCCCACGGCTCGTCCAGCTCGGACGTGTGGTCGACCCGCGACATCAGCCTGCCGTCGAGATCGAACTCGTCGACGTAGCCGCCGTGCGGCGCGTCGTTGCCGTTCACCGGTGCACGGTACGCGTACGTGACGAAAATCCTGTCGCCGATCGCCTGGATCCCGAACGGCGCATACCAGTCCGGCTTCGCCCGATCGACGAACGCGCCGGGCTTGACGACGGGCCGCCACTTCGAGTCCCAGACGAGGATGCGATCGTTGTGGAAGTCCGTGGCGTACAGCTTCCCGCGCGCGAGCGTGATACCGCGGAAGACGGTTCCCGACGCTCCGGTGTCGATAGCGACGACGGCCTCCGTCGACCAGCCGGTCGGAACCGTCGGCGCCCAGCCCCGGATCATCCCGTCCTCGCACGCGTAGATGAACCGCGCCGGCGCCGAGCTCCCGCCCTCCCGCACGACGAAGCCCGGGCCGCCGTTGAACACGACGCCTGTCGGTCCGCCGGGCACCGACACCGTCAGCGCCTGCTTCCGGCCGTCGCCGGAGTAGAGCGTGCTCGTGCTCTGACCCTCGTTGGCCACCCACCAGGGGCCCTCGTTGCTTGCCGCGAGGCCCCACGGATTGATGAGTTGGCCGTCGTGTCGATCCGTGACGATCGCCCGCTTCGCAAACCGGTCGAGCCGCGGACTGCTCGCCGACGCCGTCGCGGTGATTGCGACGAAGACGATTGCGAGCGCGGCGATCCTCACATCACCCGGTCGCTATGGGCGAGGGCCGCGGCGTACGTGCTCTCGACGCGATGAAGTCCCGGTACCAGTAGTAGCTGTCCTTCGGCACCCGCTCGAGCGTCGGGTAGTCGATGTAGACGATCCCGAACCGCTTCGAGTAGCCGTACGACCACTCGAAGTTGTCGAGAAGGCTCCACACGAAGTAGCCCTTCACCGGCGCGCCCTCGGCGATCGCGCGTGAGACGGCCGCGATGTACGTCTCCAGGTACGCCGTCCGCTCCGGGTCGTGCACCCGCCCGTCGTGCCCGCGGATGTCGCCGAACGCCGCGCCGTTCTCGGTCACGTAGATCGTCGGCGGCCCGTAGTCCTTCGCGACTCGAACCAGAAGCTCGCGGAGCGCATCCGGGTAGACCTCCCAGCCCATGTCCGTGTGCTGGTTTTCGGAGTGACGCTCCATGCGCGGGCCGTTGGGGCCGGCGCTGACCAGGAAGCGGAAGTAGTTGTTGACGCCGAGGAAGTCGAGCGGCGCGGAGATGGTCGCCAGGTCGCCGTCCTGCACGAACGGCGCGACCAGCTCGTTGCGTTCGAGGAGGTCAGCCGGATAGGAGCCTCTGAAGATCGGGTCCAGGAACCAGCGGTTGCCTTCGCCGTCGACCTGCCAGGCCGCGGCCTCGTCCTCGGGCGTATCGGAGGTCGGATACGCCTGCGCCAGGTTGAGCGTGATGCCGACCTGGGCGTCGGGAGCGACGGCGCGGATCACGTCCACCGCCCAGCCGTGCGACAGCATCAGGTGATGTGCCGCGGCGACGGCGTCGGCCTCGCTCGTTCGGCCCGGCGCGTGCACGCCCCAGGAGTGTCCGATCCAGGCGTGGACCCACGGCTCGTTGTGCGTGATCCAGTGCCGGACGCGATCCCCGAGACGGCGGGCGACAACCTCCGCGTACTCGGCGAACGCCTCGGCGGTCGCGCGCGACGGCCAACCGCCCAGGTCCTCGAGCGCCTGCGGAGTGTCCCAGTGGAAGAGCGTCGCGTACGGCTCGATGTCGTGCGCGAGCAGCTCGTCCACGAGACGGTCGTAGAAGTCGAGCCCCGCCTCGTTGACGGGCCGGCGGCCGGTCGGCAGGACCCGCGGCCACGCGATCGAGAAGCGGAACGCGTTCAGGCCCAGCTCCTTCATGAGCCCCACGTCGTCGCGATACCGGTGGTAGAAGTCGCACGCCCGCTCGCCGGAGTCGCCGTTCCGGACCTTCCCCGGCGTGGCGCAGAAACGGTCCCAGACACTCTCGCCGCGGCCGTCTTCGTGCGCTGCGCCCTCGATCTGATACGAGGCCGTGGCTGCCCCCCAGATGAAATCCGGAGGGAACGGGCTGTTCTCTGTGGGCATGCTTGTCCTCTCGGTCAGTTCGCAGGGGCGGTGACGTGGCAGCGGGCAGCGTGTCGAGGCCGCTCCTCGACGAGCTGAGGGGTCGTTTGCGAGCAGATCTCGATCGCCAGGGGACAGCGAGCCCGGAACCGGCACCCCTCGCCCGGGTCGACGGCGGCCGAGGCGTCGCCCTTCCTGAGCTCGATCTGCTGGCCCTCGGTCTTCGTAGCCGGATCGGGCACGACGTCGAGCAGCAGGCGCGTGTACGGATGGAGCGGCGCCGACAGCACATCCTCGATCGGCCCCCGCTCGACGATCTGCCCCGCGTACATGACGAGGATGTCGTCGGCGACGTAGCGCGCGCTCGCGAGGTCGTGGGTCACGTACAGGAACGCGATGTCGCGCTCCTCCTTCAGCCGCGCCATCAGGTTGAGGATCCCGATCCGAATCGAGACGTCTAGCATGCTGATCGGCTCGTCGGCGAGGACGACCTTCGGCTCGACCGCGAGCGCGCGGGCGATCGCGACCCTCTGTCGCTGGCCGCCCGAGAGCTCGTGCGGATACTTGGCGGCGACGTCCTCCGGGGGAACCAGCCCGACCGTGCGCAGCAGTTCGTACACACGCTGCTCGACCTGCTTCGAAGGGACGACGTGGTGGATGCGAAGCGGACGCTCGACGTGGTGGCGCACCGTCTTCACCGGATTGAGCGAGCCGAAGGGGTCCTGGAAGATGATCTGGACCTGAGAGCGGTAGTGGAGGACGTCGCGCCGCCTCCGGACGTGCGTGACGTCGTTCCCCTCGAACAGGACTTCACCGGCGCTCGGCTCGGCGAGGTGCGCGAGCAGGCGGGCGACGGTGCTCTTCCCGCTCCCGCTCTCGCCGACGAGCGCCGTGATCGTGCCTGGGCGGAGCTCGAACGACACGTCGTCGACTGCATGGACGTGCGCTCGGCGAACCGCGTTGCCGAGCGGGAAATACTTCGTCAGGCTGCGCACCTCGAGGGGAGCCGCCGTCGTCATTCCACGGCCTCCGCGACGAGATGGCATGCGACCTTGTGCCCCGCCTCGATCACGCGCAGTTTGGGGCGTTCGGTCGTCTGGCGACGATAGAGATCGGCCTGCTCGGGAAGGCAGTGCGGGCAGCGGGGATGGAAGCGGCACCCGGTCGGCGGGTCGCGCAGGTCGGGGGGCGACCCGGCGATCCCGGTCAGCGGGACCAGCGGGCCGCTCAGCGGAGGGAAGGACTTCATGAGGCCCTGCGTGTACGGGTGCTGGGGGTTCGCGGCGAGCCGCTCGGCCGTCGAGTTCTCGACGATCTCGCCCGCGTACATGATCGCGATCCGGTCTGCGAACTCGAGCAGGAGCGAGAGGTCGTGCGTGATGAAGAGCACCGCAAAGCCGAAGTCGCGTTTGAGCGCCTCGACTTGCTGGAGGATCTCGCGCTGAACGACGACGTCGAGGGCGGTCGTCGGCTCGTCGAGGATGATCAGCTCCGGCTCCAGAGCGAGGGCCATGGCGATCACGACCCGCTGGCGCATGCCGCCCGAGAGCTGGTGCGGATACGAGCTGACGCGGCGCCTGTCGATGCCGACAAGCTCGAGGAGCTCGCCCGCGCGCGCGAGTGCCTGCCGCCGGTTGATCTTCTCGTGCGCCCGAACCGCGTCCACGAACTGGTCGCCGACGCGCATGACCGGATTGAGCGCGTTCATCGCGCTTTGGAGGACCATGGACACGTTTCGCCAGCGGTAGCGGCGGAGCTCCTCGACGCTCTTCCCAACGAGGTCCTCGCCCTCGAAGAAGATGCTGCCGCCAGCGATTCGGGCAGGTGGCCGCAGGATCTGCATCACCGTGTTCGCGATCGTCGTCTTCCCGCAGCCGGACTCGCCGGCCAGCCCGAGCACCTCGCCCTCGCGAATCGCGAGGTCGACGCCGTCGACGGCGCGTGCGGCTCGTTCGCCGTAGCCGTACTCGACGACGAGGTGTCGCAGCTCGAGCAGGTCCGCGTTCCGCGGCCGGGTCACGGGCGTCTCCTCCACGAGGCTCGTCATGCACTTTCCTCACGGACCGCGAGCCGGCCGCCGAAGAGCATCCGCAGGCGTCCGCGGCGCGGCTTTTTCTCCGCTCGCAGGCGAGGGTTCGTGAACTCGTCGATGCCGGCGAGCAGCAGGACGAGCCCGAGCACCGTGAACGCCAGCGCGGCTCCGGGGAAGAAGAACGGCCACCACTCGCCCTGGAGCACGGTCGAGTTCGTCTGCGCCCAGTAGAGGGTGACGCCCCAGCTCGTCGCCGAGACGTCTCCGAGGCCGAGGAACTCGAGGCCCGCGTCGACGAGCAGCGCGATGTAGAAGACGAGGACGAACGCAGCCGCGATCCGGCTGATCATGTTCGGGACGAGCTCGCCGAAGACGATCCGCCAGGTCGGCTCGCCCGCGGCCCGGGCCGCGTCGACGAAGTCGCGGCTCTTCAGCGACAACGCCTGCGCGCGCAGGATCCGCGCCTCGAACGCCCAGAGGACGAGCGCCAGGACGACGATCATCGTCGTCATGCCGTGGTCCTGCGTGTAGCCGGACATGACGACGAGGAGCGGAATCGGCGGAATGACGAGAAAGATGTTGATCAGGAAGTTGATGATGTCGTCGACCAGTCCGCCGACTAGCGCAGCGGTGATCCCGAGCGCGGCGGCGACCGCAGTGGCGAGAGCAGCGGCGAAAGCCCCAAGCAGCAGCGACCGCCGGGCGCCGATGACGACCTGCGAGAAAACGTCGCTCCCCTGATCGGTCGTCCCGAAGAGGTGGTTCCAGGAGGGCGCCTGGCGGGTGGCGAGGATGTTGAACGCGTTCGGGTCCGCGACCGAGATCCACGGCGCGATGACAGCGACGATGACCACGAGGCCGACCATGGCGAGACCGAGCCGCGACTTCGTGTTCGAGAGCAGGAGCGCCAGCCAGCCTGGGATGTGGAAGCGCCGGCGGACGCGCCGCGGCGCCTCGAGCGAGAGGTCGAGCGCGGGGTCGAGTGTGGGCTCGAGCTGCGACATCAGGCGGTCCGCAGGCGCGGGTCGAGGATCAGGTTGAGGACGTCCATGAGCAGGTTCGCGAAGATCACGCAGACCGAGAGCACGACGAGCAGCGCCTGCGCGAGGGCGTAGTCGTTCCCGAGCACGGCCTGCTGGAGCGTCAGGCCCGCGCCGGGGTAGCTGAAGATGTACTCGACGAAGACGAGCCCGCCGACGGCGCTCGCGAAGAGCGCGGCGAAGCCGTTCAGCGGCGGGAGAATCGCGTTGCGCCCTGCGTACCAGGTCATCACGCGCCTGTCGGACAGGCCCTTGGCGTGCGCCATGGTCACGTAGTCCTCGCCGATCGTGTTGATCATCACGGTGCGCATGTTCAGCATCCAGCCGCCCGTGAAGGCGGCGAGGATGACGAGCATCGGTAGCTGCGCGTGTCGGAACGCGCTCGAGAGGAACTCCCAGTTGAACCCGGGGGTGAGACCGTTGTCGTAGGCGTGCTGGATCGGGAACCAGTGGAGCTTGAGGCCGAGGAAGTAGAGCGCGAGCAGTCCCGTGAAGAAGGCGGGGAATGCGCTCAGCGCCATGAGGGTCGGCACGAACACGTTGTCGACGACGCCGCCGCGCCGCCACGCCGCGAACATCCCGATCGCCGTGCCGATTACGAACGAGAGGAAGAAGGCGACGCCGACGAGGAAGATCGAGTAGGGGAGCGTCTGCCCGACGACCTGGGAGACCGGCGCCGGGTAGTGCGACGTGGAGATGCCGAAGTCGAGGTGCACGATGCGGCTCAGGTACGTGATGTAGTCCTCCCAGATCGATTTGTCGCCGCCGCCGACGAGCGCCTCGTAGGTCTTGACGATCCCGGGGTTCGCCGCGAGCTGGTTCGGCGTCAGGTGCTGCAGGATCCCGTCGATCGGGCTCCCCGGCATCAGGCGCGGCAGCAGGAAGTTGATCGTCAGCGCGACCCACAGCGCGAAGACGTAGAAGACGAGCCGACGGGCGAACCAGCGCATAGTTCGGTCCTCGGAGGGTAATCGGCGGGCGATCGAGAGGGACCGCCCGCCGTTACCGCTCGTTTACGAGGGCCTCAAGGGCCGACCTTGCTACCCGGGCAGATCCGGGTGAAGGACAGGATGTTGTCGGGGAAGGTCGTGAAGATCGGATCGCCGAAGAAGTTCTTCTGCGACGAGAAGCAGTGGAAGTACCGCGTGCTGTACGTCGACCAACGCGGGCCGATGAACAGCGGCACGATCGGCAGCTCGTCGAGGAAGATGTTCTGCAGCTGCGTGGCGTACTGCCTCTGCTTCGCCACGTTCAGCGTGCCCTTCCACTTGGCGAGCAGCTTGGTCGCCTTCGCGTCGGCGAAGTGCGCCCAGTTGCCCGTCGTCTCACCGCTTTCACCCGAAGGGAACGAACGCGTTCTGGGACAGGTTCGAGTAGAAGTACCCGTAGGGCGAGCCCTGCGATGCGGCCTGCCAGAGGAGCGTCGGGAACTTCGTCGCGTACGCACTTGGCTGCCAGGCGCCCCAGTCCGGCTCGAGCGCAACCTCGGAGTTGATTCCGATGTCACGCAGGTTCCGGGTAATGATCTGGTTCGAGGCGACCCAGTCCGACCAGCCGGCGATCACGTGGATGTCGAGCTTGACCGCGTCATTGTGCGGATCGATCAGCCGGCCGTTCCGGTACGTGAAGCCGGCGTTGGTCAGGATCGTCTTGGCGGCGTTGGTGCTGTAGCTGGACATGGTCTTGGCACGCGCCTTGACCTTCTTGTCCGTGACCCACTTCGGGAAGAGCCCGTTCAGGCCGATCGCGTCGGTCGGCGGGGCATAGCCGTACTCACCGAGCTTCGACACGGTCTTGCGGTCGATCGCCCGGCTGAGCGCCTTCCGGAACGCGGGCATGCTGTACGGGTACTTCGTCGTGTCCGTCATGAGCGAGATCGGATACGCCGTCGTCGCGTAGAACGCGTGGAAGTGCTTCTTGTCCTTGGCGGTGTACGCCTTCTCGACGTTCGGCACGAAGTTGTGCGTCCAGTCGACCTGTCCGCTCTGGATCAGGGCAAGCGCGGCGTCGTTCGACGAGGCCTGCACGTATTCGAGGCACGCGATCTTCGGCTGCCCCTTCCGCCAGTAGCTCGGGTTCTTGCTGAAGACGTAGTCCTGCGAGGTGAAGCGCGTGATGCGGTTGAACGGGCCGGAGCTGATCGGCCGCGTGTTGAAGAAGTTCGGCACGTCCTTCACCTTTGACCAGACATGCCGCGGAACGACGAAGACGCGGTTCATCGTGGCCGAGATGAACTGAGAGTCCGGCGCCTTCAGCTTGATGATGACCTTGTACGGGCCTCTCGCCTTGACGGAGAGGATCTCGTTGCCTTTGCCCGTCAGGCCGACGCGGTCCATGATCTTGTCCTGGCGTCCGGCCAGGAAGCTGTAGACGACGTCGGACGAGGTGAGCTTGCGGCCGTCCGACCACTTCGCGGTCCGGGCGAGGTTCAGCGTGAGCGTCTTGTTGCCGTTGCTCCACTTCCAGCTGCGGGCGAGCCACGGAACCGGCTTGAGGCCACCCTCGGCCGTGATGATCAGCGGCTCGTAGAACGCTCCTTGGACGAAGGAGCCGCTCGGCAGACCGGTGGCGGTGTAGGGGTTGAAGTTCTTGATAAACGTGGGATCTCCGGAGCCGGTCATGACGAGGCACTTGTGCCCGGCGGAGATGGTTGCGGGCTTCTCTACGGCCGCCCGAGTGGATGTGCTGACCACGGTCGCAAGGGCGGCGAGAGCCGCAGCGACGGCGACGGCCATCCACCGCTTCGAAGGAATCTTGCGTCGCATCGGCTGAGTCCTTTCTCGCCCGTGCGCCGGGCGGTTAGCCAGCGTTTCGGAATTTGTTTCCGAAAACGTTTCCGGAGGATTAACAGGTTTGTTACCAGGATGTCAAGCCGTTTGTCGCAAATTGCAAGGAAATTTCGGTCTGCGGGTTCCGGAACGTTCCGGAACATGCTTCAATGCGCGAGATGGCGCAGGGTACCTCCCAACGTACGACCATTCGCCAGATCGCCGATCAGGCGGGCGTCTCGATCGCGACGGTCTCGCGTGTGCTCAACGGCCGGGGCGACGTTTCGGACGAGACGCGCGACAACGTCAGCCGCGTCATCCGCGAGAACGGCTACACCGCCAATCGCAGCGCGCGCGGTCTCTCCGCCGGAACCACCGGGTTCGTCGGCGTCGTCGTCCCGCTCGTCTATCCCGCGTACTTCTCCGGGATCCTGGACGGCGCAGCCGAGGCGCTGTTCGAGCGCGACCTCCAGATCGTGCTGTCGCCCACCAGGCAGGAGCACGACCGCGAGGTCTCGGTGCTCGATCGCCTGCACGGCATGACCGACGGCTCCCTGATCATTCTTCCCGAGGAGTCGAGCGAGGAGCTCGAGCGGCACCTGGACAACGGGTTTCGGTTCGTCGTCATCGACCCTCTGATGCGGCTCGACCAGCGGATCCCGTCAGTCTCGGCCGCGAACACGTCCGGCGCCGACCAGGCGATGCGCCATCTGCTCGATCTCGGCCACCGCCGCATCGCGCAAATCGCGGGCCCAAGCGGTTGGCTCGCGACTGAAGATCGCCGCAGCGGGTACCGGGCAGCGCTAGCGTCAGCCGGCATCCTCCCCGACCCCACGCTCGAGGTCGAATCGATCCCCGAGATCGACCCCGGGCGAGATGCCGCCGCCTCTCTGCTGGCGCTACCCGACCCGCCGACGGCGATCTTCGCGTTCAACGACGACACCGCGATCGGCGCTATTCAGGCTGCCCGCGCTCGCGGCATTCGTGTCCCAGAGGATCTGTCGGTGGTCGGCTTCGACGACGTCGAGCACGCGACGATCGTGACGCCCGCGCTGACCACTGTACGCCAGCCGCTTGCGGAGATGGGGCGCACTGCCGTGAGCATCCTGAGTCGCCTGCTCGAGCGGCAGAGCTTCGAGACGCTGCACGTCGAGCTCGCGACACGCCTCGTCGTCCGCGACTCGACGGCGCCGCCGAAGACGGTCTGACCGAGCCGGAGAACCGTCTGCCTGCTTGCGTGGACCGTTCCCCCCTCGCAGCAGCTGGCCCCGCAACAGAGTCCGTTCGCCTCGGGAAGCTCCTCGCCTCGCGCGCGCGTCGCGCGCGTTGGTGGGTTGCGGGCTTCCGGCCGGAATCGAAAGTGCGGGGCCAGGTCAGAACAGTGTATTCCCGTTGAGAGCGTCAGAGTGTTAAGCCTCCCTGAGGGACTAGCGCCTTTGTTCGTCAAGGGCCGGAATTGCGGAGCTCACGCATCTTCTTTGGTTAGCCCGGTGAGCTAGGCTTTTTCCCGTGAAGGCAATGGCACCGTGAGGGTGCTGGGTCGCGTGGGTCTGCGCGCCAAACGGGGAGTTAATGGCGACGCGTCTGGCGAAGCGGCAAGCGTTCGTCAGCCCGATGGCGTGGACGAGCAGATCTCAATGCTGCTCGAGAGCCTCGAGGTCGAACTGAGCGAGACAGGACTGCCGCGGCCAGGGAGCAGACCGCCGAACTCGAAGCCGACTTCACCCCGTCCGGTCGTCCACGAGCAACCGACGAAGTCGACGCTCGATCGCCAGCCCCCGGCGCCTGCGAGGGCACGTCGCCGCGCTCCCGTGAAGGCTCGAGGTCTCGACCGGCTCCGGGACGATGTGCTTCTGCTCATCATCGCCGTGTTGCTCGGTATCGGCGTCGGCTTGGCGATTCCCCTGTTATTCGGTTAGCTAGCGCTACCCACTCTTAGAGGAGGAGCGACTTGCCGAGGGTCGAGGCTTGAGCGCCTCAGCGAGCGGCTCTGCGACGGATGTCTCCCCCGCATTCCCGGGCCGCCGCCCCGCCGATTCGGCGCCGACCAGACCCTCCAACTGCAACGTCATCCCGCGGAAGATCCCCAACAGCTGCTCCAACCGGGCCTCGGCGCGTGCGACCTGCTGCAAGAGTGTCTTCTGGCGCGCCCGCGCTTCCGTCTCGAGGTCCTTTGCCCTTAGTTCGGCCGCCCGCCGAATCCCGCGCACCTGTTCGTCGACCTCGGCCCGCCATTGCGCAACCTCCGCGTCAATCTTCTCGCGCGTCTCGGTGACATAACGATCGGCCGCCTCGCGCGTGTGCTTGTTGTACGCGTCGGCATCTGCCCGAAGCTTCTCGCTCTCGCGGCGTCCTCGTTCGGCCTCGAGCTTCTTCGCGGAGAGTGCCGTGGAAAGCTCGTGCTTTGCCTCAGCTCGGATCCGTTCGGCGTCCTGCCGTGCGGATTCGCGAATCTGCTCGGCTGCCTGCTCCGCCGAAACCAGGACGGCGGCGACCTGCTCGCCCACCTGCTCGGCCCGCCCGACCTCAGGATGCCCGCCGTCGACGGGAACCTTCTCGGTGTCACTGCCGCTTTGGGGTGTTGGATTCTTCGCCTGATGCACCGTCTCGTTCCTTTCTTGCCCACGCATGGAATGGGGGGTGAATATGTCCTTTCGACGTACTGGACCTGCAGTCTCGGCCGCGGCGGCAACGACTTCGCTCTCGTCATCATGGCGTTCCCCGCCCGAATGGAATCGATGCACGAGATTCTTCACGGCGAGCCCTCCTTCTGATAGCCGGCGTGAGAGGCGGCGAGGTTGCCGCGCACCGAACGCACGCGGCGAGCGCCTGGCCACGCCGAGCGCCGAGGCTGGCGTCAGCCTGAGAGATACGAGCAGAAGCCCGCCCGCAAGTATGGCGAGCGCGAGAACGAAGGAAACGAGCAGCAGTGGCGAGGCTTGCCGCCAATCCGAGGAACCGGGCGCTGCTGTGCCCGTCCGCACCGCCGCCGGGGCCGCCGGCTTCGTCGGGGAGATCGGCTGCTTACGAGGGTTGAGCGGATATGCCTTCCACAGCTTTGCCGGGTCCGGCCGACTCCGTCCACGCTCTGCGAGCACGGGAGCCGCCACGGTCGCTTGCCAGCCGCACGCAAGGACGACCGTGAGCAGCACGAAGCGGACGAAACCTCGGTTCATCGGATCGTCACGGGGGTGCCGACAGGCATCAGCCGGCCCAGTTGGAGGATGTCCTCGTTGCGAAGCCTGATGCAGCCGTGCGAGACCCGGCCGGGAAGAAGTTCAGGCGCATCCGTCCCGTGGATCCCGATGAATCCCCCGCCCGGCCAATCCGTGAGGACACTCGAGCGAGCGCTTGTGCCGAAGGCGAGCGGCCCGTAGAACGGGCTCCTGTATCGCGTCAGCATGTTGCGGACGTAGAACTCCCCCTTCGGCGTCGGCCACTCCGGCCTGCCAACGCCGATGGGAACACGGAGAATCGGTCGCTCCTCACGCAACAACGTTGCAGTAAGCCCTTCGAGGTCGACGACGAGATGCGTGTTTACGACCCCGTAGACGCCGAGTGCCTGGCGAGGCACCCAGCCGGTACTCCCGTTCGGGAGGATCGGCAGTCGCACGCGTACCCATAACCGGCCCGCTCGATCCTTTGCACGCCGAAGGACCAAGACGATGTTGGCCGTCCCCTCGGGCGTCGTGCTCGCGAGCCGTGTGACGAACCGAGCCTCGGAGCTCGCCGACGCACGGACGGAGACCGCGTGGCGCACGGATGCCCACTGGGCAGCCCCGGCAGAGCTCTTCAGCCGAACGGGCGACGGCACTTTCAACGCGGGCTCCGGAGATGCTGGAAGAACGGGCGACTCGTCAACCGCGAACGAGGACGGCGTCGAACGCGACGAGATGAGGAGCGCGATCACGACTGCTGTGCTCGCCCCCAAACCGAGAGCGACCACTCCAACGAGCCTGTTCTGCCGCGTTTTGCCAATCTCGGTCACCCGGAGTACTTCGGGTTCTTCCTGGCCTTCCGCTTGGGCCGCGCCACGACGAAGTGCGTGGAAGCGACGATCGCCCGTACCTCGGATATGGGCTTTCCCTCGTCAAAGGCGGCCGCAGCAGGCGTCACCCCCGCGAGGTAGCGCATCCAGGCGGCGTGACGAGCCTCGACGGAGTGGATCGAGATTGCAGCCGCGAGCAGAGCGGGCGACTTGATCCGTGCGGCCTGCTCCTTGTAGGCCGCTGTCCCCAGATCCTCGAAGGCGACGGCTGTCTTCAGAAACTTCGCGTTGTCCTCGGTCACTCCACGGAAATCGAAGGCCGGACGCTTCACGGCTTCCTTACCGAGCGCCTGCCTGAGGGCCGTGACGTGAGCACGTTCCACCGCACCGAGCTGGCGCGGCACCTGCTTGAGCTCCCCGCGGATGGCCCCGAGCCGCTCTGTCTCGGTGTAGAAGGAGGACTGCAGATACTCGAGCGTGAGAGCGTAGTTGAGGATCGCGGCGTCTGAAACCGCGGCTGCCTCCCCGGCCGCAGGCACGCCGAGAGCCCCCAGCAGTGCTGCGCCCCCCACGACGGCCTTGCCGAGGAATGCCGTTCGGGTCTCGCCCGAAACCTGCTCGACCGCTTCCTGGAGTGCGCCGTCGCGATCGAGGTCGCCGAGCGTGAGGTCGGACATGGAGTTCAGCTCCTGTTCTGTGGCCATCAGCTGGTCCTGACAAATCCGGTTCGGTCGACCTCGGCCTGGACCTCGGCGGCCGTCTTCGGGGTATCGGTCGCGTCAGGGGCAGGATCCCTGCCGGCGATGGCCCGGATCCAGCCGGCATGGCGAGCTTCGACGGAGACGATCGTCGCTGCCTTGGCCAGGGTTCCCTTCGTGAGATTGGCGGCCTGGCCGTTGTAAGCGGCGATCATCGTCTCTTCGAGCGCGATCGCGGCGTCAGTGAACATCTCCGGATCGGAGGTCGCATCGCCAAAGTCGAGGTCCGGCTTCTTCCGTGCACTACTGCCGAGCGCTCCCTTGAGGAAGGCGACGTGTGCTCGCTCATGATCACGCACGGTGGACACGTACTCGAGCA
Source organism: uncultured Actinomycetes bacterium (assembly GCA_963794605.1). Classification (GTDB taxonomy): domain Bacteria; phylum Actinomycetota; class Thermoleophilia; order Gaiellales; family Gaiellaceae; genus VAXT01. The sequence continues at coordinate 900,605 of CAWCEN010000002.1, read as the reverse complement.
GTTCCCCCCTGAGCTTGCGTTTCGCAAAGGCCTCTGCATAGAAGCCCGCCTCGATGTATTCGAGCCCGAGCGCGAAATTGAGGATCTTCTGATCTTGCGCAGGCGACGGAGAAGAAATGGCGACGCGCGGAAATGCCACAAGGAGTGCACCGCCTCCCGCAAGCGCACCGCCGGCAAGTATTCCCCGCGCGATGAATTCCGCGCGAGTTGCGCCGCAGCGATCACCGCGGCTGGGCGAAAGGACCTCTAGCCGCGGCTCGTGGGACATTCGGAGCCACGCCAGTGATGGAGGACCGCACCGCAGGGCCGCATAAGCCACTCCTTTCCGCAGGAGAACGTTGAGCGTATCGCTGGAAAGATGTTCGTGCAAGCGGCGAGATCGGGAAAGACGGCCCTGGCGGTCGGCGGTTGGAGCAAATCCTTACGAGGGCGAGCGCCGGCCCTCCCGCTACAGCGTGACGTTTTGGGCGAACCGAATGTTGACTTATGGAAGCATCGCCAGGGCGCCGCCGCTGAGCAGTGGACGCGCGGGTCCTGCACTGGTATCTAAGGTCGCCCCCAAAACGCGGCAAGCGCTAACTGTCGCTTCACGTTTCGGGGGGTGGTGGACGAGCTCGGCCGCTGGGCTTCGGCTCGAGTCGGATTCACATCATGCCCGTGGGTCAATGGTGCTTCGTCGACGGCATCGGCGAGGGTCGGACGCCCCAGAAACGGCTACAGTAGGCGTCTCGCCGACGTAGCTCAGCTGGTAGAGCACTTCACTCGTAATGAAGGGGTCCCCGGTTCGAGTCCGGGCGTCGGCTCCATAGAAAAGCCCCGCTAGGACGGGGCTTTTCGTTTACTACCTGGGAAGTGGGACTCACTCGGCAGTGCCCACTCCGTGCCCTTCGTCGTGGAGTGGTCGATGTTTTCCCGCCACAACCGCACAGCTTTCGAACGTCGCGCTACGGGCCGGCGAGCTCGGCGCAGAGGTCTTCCTCCCTCCCGTTGAACGTCCTTGAGGTCACATTTCCGCTGGCGTCGAGCTCGAGGACGCCGTGTCCGGAAAAGATGGTGCCGAACAAGCTAGAGAGGACGAAGCCATTGGAGGTAATAGTGGTCGTGCCGTCGCTGTGTTCCACCACCGAGAAGCTGCCCGAAAGGTTGATCTTGACCGTCTTGCCGGTGTCGAGATTGGTGGCGGTCCCGACGAATGGCCCGGACCCGAAGATCTCGCCGTCGCTGAAGATGAAGAAGTTCTGGACGTCGGGGGCTGTGGGCTGGATCAGGACGGGGAAGCTGCACGTGTCGCTAAGCGTGTCCGGGCCTAGCACGATCCGCTCCATGAACGGCTTCGTGGCGCCAGCCGTCCCCGCGAGGACGAGCGCACTAAGTGTCAGGGCCGCGATGACCCCCGCTAGATGCTTCATTTGGACCTCCCTCCCCCCTTTGGATGGGATACCGAACCCCAGGACCGGACGCGACCTCGGGGGACGAAGTTGAAGAAAGCGTTCTACGCCAGTCCCGGGAAGTCAAGCTTTGCGACGCCGACCGCGTGGTCGTTGTCCCACTCATCCAGCAGACCGCGCTCATAGTCCTCGGCGTCCGCGGCCAGGTGCCCGTATGTGCGGTCGATCATCTCGACCGAGGTGCCCATCCTCCGCGAGAGCGAGAACAGGGAGACCCCGGCCGCGAGGCTGAACGTCGCGTACGTGTGCCGCAGGTCGTAGATCCGTCGCGCAGGGTCGATCCCGGCCGCGCGGATCGCGGGCTTCCACTCGCGCACTCGCCAGTTGTGCAGGTTGACGTAGCCGCCCCTCAGCGCCGGCGACGACGGGAGCGGGACGTCTTGCCGTACTCGCGAAGCTCGCCCCAGGAGAACGTCCGCTGGACGGTCACGACGCGGCCCGCCCGATCCAGGTCGCGCCGCTCCAGAGCCAGCCACTCCTCGGGCCGCAGGCCCGTCCCGGCCGCGAAGATCGGGATCGCGCCCCAGCTCCTCGGCAACGGCCTCGATGTGCTCCCACGACTCGAACGGTCGGATCTCGGCCGGTCGCGGCAGCGGGTTCGGGACGAGCTTTGCTGGCTTCTCCTCGATCAGCTTCCACCGGACGGCCGCGGTCAAGACTTGGCGCAGTGCGACGAGAGCGTCGTGGCGGTGCCCGTCGGGGATCGTCTTGGCCCATGCGCCGATCTCGTCCGGGAGCAGCTCGCGCAGGTTCGAGTCCGGGCGTCGGCTTCATAGAAAAGCCCCGCTTAGACGAGCTTTTCGGCCGAAGCCTCCCTCCGAGTCGTATCCGGACTGGCCTGGCGCGTAACTGGGAGAGCCCGCACGAGGCGGGCTCTCGTTGTCCGTTGTGGAGGCGGCTACGCGTCGGCGATGTCGCCGTGGAACCTCTCGTGCAGCATCGTGCCGGCACCTTTGCCCTTGTCTTGCCAATGGCGGAACAGGAGCGCCTGGTGTCGCGCAGCCGTGTAGTTGAAGTTGAATTTGCAGTCCGAGCTGTTTTCGAAGCACGAGAAAGTGGCATTGGGGCCGAAGAACGTCATCAAGAAGACATCGGTGAACCCGCAGTCATTTCCGGTGCAGCTCGCGTGAGGATCAAAGGTGCCGCCGGTGACGGTCCCCCGCAAGAAACCGACGACCTTGCCCTCGACGCCAGCTCGGACGGTGTGACCGTGGCGACCCGACGGATCACAAGCGCCAGGGCTGACGCCGGCGAGGGTGACGAATCTCCCTCGATCGCGCCGGGTGAGCGTGTAGGAGCCGTCGTGGTTGGCCTTTACCAAGAACGTTCGCGTGACCGTGTCATTCGCCCAAGCCGCTCCACACGATCCGTTGTCGGTCGTGTTCACGGTGAAGGTCAGTTTTCCATGCTTCGAGTTCGGTGGCTTTGAGCTCGGCCCCTTGGGATGAGCCAAGGCGGCGGCCACCAACATCAATGCACCGAGCACCACTGTCGTGAGAACCAAGAACCGTTTCACAGACCTCCCTTCTTCTTTGGAGATGTCTGCTTTCTTCCCGAACGCGAGCAAACACCGGCGCTCGATCGCATTTCCTTACAAATTCCTTGCAGGTCGCCGACCGATTGGCGTCCGGTCAACCGAGATCGAAGCTACGGCTTCGCCACGAGCGCTTCCCCGCCTCTTGCCGGCCCTGCGTGAGCCTAGAACCGTCTCGAAGGCGGCGGCCATCTCGTTGGAGCGCCACTCGACGAGAATGGCGCTCCAACGAGCAAGTGTTACGCGGGACGAGCTGTTGGTCTCCGCCGCCGCCCGGCTACGAGGAATGCCGCTCCGGTGATCGCAAGCGCGATCGCTCCTCCGATAGCGGCCGTCTCGGCGTTGCCGGGAGCCCACGAGCTGCCCGCATCGGCTGCGGAGATCGTCGTCGCCTCGGCGGTCGGGATCGCCCGCGACACGGCACGATCGTCGACGCCCATCGTCGGCTCGGGGGTCGGGATCGCCCGCGACATGGCACGATCGTCGACGCCCATCGTCGGCTCGGCAACCGGCACCGCCCGCGACACAGCACGATCGTCGACGCCCATCGTCGGCTCGGCAACCGGCACCGCCCGCGACACAGCACGATCGTCGACACCCATCGTCGGCTCAGCAACCGGCACCGCCCGCGACACAGCACGATCGTCGACACCCATCGTCGGCTCAGCAACCGGCACCGCCCGCGACACAGCACGATCGTCGACACCCATCGTCGGCTCAGCAACCGGCACCGCCCGCGACAGAGCACGATCGTCCGGTGACACAGTCGCGTGAATAGCCGGCGGACCGCCCGCCCCTAGAAACCGGCCGGGCTCGGCTGAAGCGCTTGCTGCCGCACCAGAAGCCGCAGTGACCGCGACTGCGAGAACAAGCACCTTCTCGCGGATTCCGTGCGCCTCTACATCCGACTCCATCGCCTGCAACAGCGCGGCACGATCGAACGTGAAGTCGACCCGATCACCTTCGGTCTCCTGCAGGATCCGCTCGAGATCGCTCCGCTCCCATGCGACTGCGACCCTGCCGGTATCGGTGGGCTCACCGTCCGCAAAACGAGTCAGATCGAGGACGAGCTCCAGCGGGGCGTCTTCGACCGCTAGCGCCTGTTCGACCTCGCTTCGCGGAAGGGACGTCGTCAGCCCCTCTTGCATAGACGGCGTCAACTCGAGCACCGCCTGTACTCCTAGTTCTTTCATACCGCTCCTTTCGCGACCCCCAGGTCGGCGTCAGGATCGGCGCCGCAGTACATCTCTAGACGTGACGTGAGCCACAGATCTTCCCACAACTTCGCTTCAATTGCAACGAGCCGGGCGTGGCTTCCTCTCGCTTTCCCGCGACCGGCGGCGCCTCTTCGAGCCCTCGCGCTTACGGGCGGAGTGGCAGCTGTGTGATCCAGTAGGCAGTGTCGGGGGTGACCGGCGTCGTGAAGCGCAGGTTGACCGCCCACAGCCGACCTGCGGCCACGGTCGCGGTCGATGGGATATCGAGGCTCGGGTCGGTCATGTGGCCGAGGACGACGCCCCTCGTCAGTCCCGCTCGGAGCGAGATCAAGGTGACCCTGTTGTCGAAGGGTCGGACCACGTAGAGCTTGTGTCGTCCGAGCAGCTCGAGCCCGTCCGGATAACTGAGGTCTGCTCCGCCGAGGTCGAGCCTGTTGGCAATTCCGGTGGCGGGGTCGACCCGGAAGAGCTTCCCCGTCGTGGAATTCGCCACGAGCAGGAAGCCGTTCTTGGCCACGATCCCGTTCAGGTTGATCCCCGGGGCCTGGAGCATGTCGCCGCCGACCGGCAGGAATGTCGCCGCCGAGGGCGGCGGGAGCGAACCGTCCTCTCCCAGAGGGATCACGACCAGCTGCGGGAAGCCCGAGTCCGTGACGTAAACCGCGTTACGGGTGACCGCGACGTCGTTCAGCAGCCCTACGCCCGGTGGCTGATACGTCGCAAGCAGCGCCCCGCTCGACGCGTCGTACACGCGCAGGTCGCCGTTGCCGATGAGCTGCGGGCCGCCGCCTGCGACCCAGATTCGGTCATGACGCGCCTCGTACGCAATGCCGGCTGCAGCGCTCCCCGGCGTACCGGTCACGAACTCCGAGGTCGATCCGGTTCGAAAGTCTCCCCGCAAGATCGTGCCGTTCAGCAGCGACCCGACGAAGAACGACGTGCGCGGCCCGTGCTCGATGCCCTCGGGGAGGGACCCGTTGGGCAGGTCGATGATGTGCGGGAAGTTGCCGCTCCGCTCGGCCGGAGAAGCGCCGACCGCTGGAGAGAAGGCGAGGAACGCGAGCGCAAAAAGCAGCGCCACGAAGAGCGGGATCGCGAGGACCGGCTTGTGGTTCGTCGTGCGGTTGGCTGTCATCGTGAACCTCCTTTTGGAACGTCGTGTCAGTCGTGGATCGCTGGTCGGCGGGTCAGCTCGGCCAGCTCGCGGTTGAAGCGGTCGGCATCCTCGAGGTGAGGCACATGACCGACGTCCTCGTACCAGGACGCCTCGCTCGTCGGGCAGGTGGCGAGCACGTGCTCGGCCATGGCCGGTAGCACGACGCGGTCGGCTCTGCCCTGGGTGACGAGCAGCGGCACCTCGATGGCGCGCAGCACGTCGTCGCAGTCGAGCTCGCGGGCCGCCAGATGCGCGCGGATGGGCGCCGGCACGAGGACGCTCCAGCACACCGCCAGCTCGAGCTCGTCGTCCGATACCGGTTTGACGAGGCAGGTCCCGGACGAAGGAGCGCATGGCTCCGATCCTCGTAGGCAGGTCGTCGGAGGTGGCTCCGACTAAATGGTCGAGAAAGCCGGGGCCGATCAGGGTCCCGTAGGCCGCCTCGCCCAGCCTGCCCGCCGCCTCGACGAAGTCGATCGCCGCGACACTCTCCTGCCCGTAGGCGCGGATGTAGTCGCAGATGACGAACGCCCCGTACGACCAGCCGACGAGCACCGGTCGGTCGAGACGCAGCTCGTCCATGATCGCCGCTACGTCGTCGGCCCAGCGCCCGGCTTCGGTGTAGTGCTCGGGCTCCAGGGGCGCCTCGGACATGCCGTGGCCACGGAGGTCGTAGGCGACGAGCCGGAACTCGTCGGCGAGGGCGCTCTCGTACTGCTTTGCCCAGCAGAGATGGTTCTGCGACCAGCCGTGGATGAACAGAATCGGCGGCCCGTCCGCCCTGCCCCATTCGCGCACGTGCAGCCGCAGGCCGCCGCCGCCCCGCACCGCGTGAACCTTCATCCGCCAGGCTTCCCGCTCGCTCCTTGTTCAACTGCCGTCATGGCGGGATCGTCGCCGCGGACGCGCGGGCGCGCATCGGGCAGAGGGCCTTATCTCTCGCCCTCGGCGTGCGTATCTTCACTTGCAGGGGTACCTATGCGCCCTGCGATACTTGCCCGAAATGGAGGCTCGCGCGACCGAGGTGTTCGTCGGGCGCGTACGCGAGCTCGAGGAACTCGAGCATGCGCTCGCCGCGGCACAGACGGGAAGCGGTACGACCGCCCTTGTCTCCGGCGATGCAGGGATCGGCAAGACGCGCCTCGCCGCCGAGCTCACGAGAGACGCCCACAACGCCGGTTTCGAGGCGTTCGTCGGGCGCTCGATCGATCTCGTCGGCGCGGAGCTCCCCTACCAGCCGGTCGTCGAGGCCCTCCGTCCGCTCGGAAAGCCTTGGGAGGTCGATGGGCAGACACCCGGTTCGCAGCTGCAGATGTTCGAGGAGACACTGGCGCTGCTCAGCGAGCGTGCCACTTCCGCGCCCGTGCTGCTCGTGCTCGAGGATCTGCATTGGGCTGATACCTCGACCCTCGATCTCGTCGTCTTCCTCGCGCACAACCTCGACGACCGGCCTGTCGTGCTGCTCGCGACCTGTCGCGCCGGCGAGCCCGCATCGGCGGAGCGAGTGCGCCGGCTCGCCGACGGCGTCCGCCGCTCAGTCTCCGCGCTCGTGCTCGAGCTCGGGCCGCTCGAGCGGGAGGAGCTCGCGGTGCTGCTCGCGGCTCACGCCCATCATCCTCTGCCTCCGGCGCTGACTGACGCGATCGCTTCCCGCTCCGAGGGCAACCCCTTTTTCGCGGAAGAGCTCCTCGCAGCGGCGAGCGAGGGGAGCGTGGAGCTTCCGCAGACCCTGCGCGACACGCTGCTGCGGCGTATCGCCGGGCTCGACCATCGGACGCAGAGCCTGTTGCGGGTGGCGGCCGCCGCCGGGCGCGATGTCGAATACTCGCTGCTCTGCGCAACGGCAGCGCTGCCGGAGCCGAAGGTCCGCGAATCGCTTCGCCAGGCGGTCGCGCACGACGTCCTCGTCGCCGAGCCCGGGACACCGATGTTCCGCTTTCGGCACGCGCTCCTCGCGGAGGCCATCTACGCGACGATCCTGCCCGGCGAGCGCGAGGAGCTGCATGCGAGGCTGGCCGGCGAGCTCGCGCGCAGCGGGGTCGCAGCTCCGGCCGAGCTCGCGCCGCATTGGGCCGCAGCGGGTCGCAGCGCCGAGGCGCTGGTCGCATCGGTCGAAGCCGCACGACAAGCGGAGGCGGTCTTCGGTCTGGTGGAAGCGCATGCGCATCTCGAACGGGCGATTGCGCTCTGGCATGAGGTACCGGACGCGGCCGAGCTCGTCGGACTCGAGCTCGCCACGGTGTGCGCCCGCACCGCCCGACTCGCCAGTCAAGTCGGCGCCTCGGCCCGCGCAGTCGAGCTGGCGCGCGACGCGATCGAACTCGTCGCGCACGACCCGCATAGAGCGGCAATCCTCCATGTCGACCTCGGCCGGTACCTCTACGAGACCGGCACCTACAACGCTGGTTTCGCCGAGCTCGAGCGCGCGGTCGAGATCGCACCAACCAAGCCGCCATCCCCCGAGCGCGCCTACGCGCTGGCGTCACTCGCCGCAGGCTTGATGCTGGGCTGGCGCCATCAAGAGTCGTTGGCGGCCTCGGAGGAGGCGCTCGCGCTTGCTCGCACCGTCGGCGCGGGCGAGGCAGAGGTCCGAGCGCTGACCGTGCGCGGCGTCGCCCTCGCCTACCTCGGCCGGGCCGACGAGGGTGTCGCAGAGCTTCACCGAGCCCTGCAGCATGCCGAGGAGCTCGGCGATCACTGGGGCATCGACCGGGTGTACATCAACTTCACCGACACGCTCACGATGCTGGGACGGCTGCGAGAGTCGGCGCGACTGGGGCAGACGGGACTCGAGGCGATGCGCCGGTACGGGATCCACAGCCCCGTACTCATCGCAAATGTGATCGAGGCGCTCCACGCATGCGGTGACTGGGACGAGGCTGAACGACTGAGCGCTTCCGCTCTCCGCGGCGTCAGGACGAGCTTTCCCTACGCGCTGTTCATCGTTCGCGCCCTCGTCGAGATCGACCGCGGCGAGTTCGACGATGCGCGCGCCCACTTCGAGGCCGCCGACGACACGCTGCGCGAGGACCGCGGACTCGGTCTTTACGACGGCTGGCTCGCCGACCTCGCCCTCTGGGAGCACCGTTGGGCGGACGCGGACGCGGCGACCGAGCAGGGTCTCGCGTATGCACGACGGCCGGAGGCCGCGCAGATTCGCGTCCAGGTCTGCGCCAAGGGATTGCGTACACAGGCGGAGCTGGCCGCGCTCGCACGGGCGCGCCGAGACGGAGACGCGCTTCGCAAGCGACTCGCCCGCGCGCGCACGTTGCTCACGGTCGCACGGGGCGCCGCAGACGAGGCCTCGGCGATCGCGCCCAGCGCCGCCGGCTGGCTCGCCCTCGCCGAGGCCGAGTACGCGCGCACGCGAGCAGAGGCACGGCCGGAAGCTTGGTCGAAAGCCGCGACGACCTGGGACCAGCTCGAACGCTCGCCCCTCGCCGCCTACTGCCGCTGGCGTCAAGCCGAAGCACTCGTCTCCGCCGGTGCGTCCCGGACGGAGGCGAGCGCGCCGCTCCGGGAAGCCCACGCAGTCGCCACTCGGATCCAGGCCAAGCCATTGATCCGCGAGCTCGAACTCCTCGCCCAACGGGCACGACTCGACCTCGCCTCAGCCGACGACAAGGCTGACGGGAACTCTGGTCTCGCCGACACCCTCGGCCTGACGCCACGCGAAGCGGAGGTGCTGACGCTCGTCGCCCGTGGCTACACGAACCGGGAGATCGCCGAGGCGCTCGTCATCAGCGTCAAGACCGCCAGCGTCCACGTCTCCCACATCCTGCGGAAGCTCGACGCACCGAACCGACGCGAGGCGGCCGCGATCGCGCACCGGCTCACCCCACCGGACGCCGAGCCGTCCGATCGCGCCGTCTGAGACGCGGTCCCCCTCGCATGCGGGTTCGCGCGGGCGCCCTGCAGTACCCGCGCCCGTCACCTGACAGTCACGGTCGAGAACTTCGGCACCGTCCTTGTGGGCGCTCGAGACACTGTGCACAATCTGCGGACCGGCCAGAAGGGTGTCATGGCAGTTCAGATCATCGGCAGGCGCGAAGAGCTGCTCACGCTCGACGCTTTTCTGACGGATGTCCCCGCGGGCGGGCAAGCGCTCCTGCTGGAGGGCGACGCTGGAATCGGCAAGACCGCTCTGTGGCAGGAGGGGCTCCGCGTCGCACCAGAACGCGGGATCCAAGTGCTGAAAGCATCCCCGTCCAACTCCGAGGCGCAAATAGCGTTCGCGGCGCTAGGCGATCTGGTCGCTCCCGGTCTCGAACCAGGACTGGCCCAGCTGGTGCCGGTGCAACGGCGCGCTCTCGAGACCGCGCTGCTCCTTCGCGAGTCCGAAGGCGACCCTCCCGATGTCCGCGTTCTCGGGCTCGCGCTCCTTTCGATCATGCGAACGCTGGCTCAGCAGCGCCCCGTTCTCGTAGCGATCGACGATATTCAGTGGCTCGACACGAGCTCCGCGGACGTCCTCGCGTTCGCCTTGCGACGGCTGGACGCCGGGCCGGTCGCCGTTCTCGCGACGGTGCGAGGCCACCAGGTCGAGGTGCCGCTCGCGCTCGACCGCGCCTTTTCCGGCTTCCGCCGGCTTCCCGTCGAGCCGCTCTCGGTCGGAGCGATCCACCGGCTCCTGTGGGGTCGCCTCGGGCTCGCACTTCCCCGACCAGTTCTAATCCGCGTGCACCGGACAACCGGCGGGAACCCCTTCTTCGCGCTCGAGCTGGGACGTGCTCTGACGGACGGCACCATCCGCGCAGAAAACGTCGACGTGGCGTTGCCCGAAAGCCTCCGCGCAGTCGTAGCGCAGCGTTTGAGTGCGCTGCCCGGTCGCGTGCGGGGAACGCTCGTCGCCGTCGCCGCGCTCGGTTCGCCGTCGGTGACCGTCTTGGAGCCGCTGGGAAGCACTGTTGTCGACGACCTCGAGCTCGCCCAACGACGTCACGTCCTGGAGTTCGACGGCGACCGGATTCGATTCGCCCATCCCCTTCTCGCCCCCGCCTGCTACGAGGCGATGCCTCTGCACAGGCGACGCCGCCTGCACGAACGTCTGGCTGAGCTCGACGTCGATCCGGAAGAACGCGCACGGCACCTCGCGATCGCGGCCGCAGGCCCGAACGAAGAGGTCGCAGCTGCGCTCGATGCGGCTGCGACGCACGCCGCGGCACGCGGGGCGGGGCAAGCAGCGGCGGAGCTCGCCGAACGCGCGGTTGCGCTGACGCCTCCGACCGAGGTCGAGAACGTCAACCGACGCCGCATCACGGCCTCAACCCGATGCGTCCACGCCGGCGACCTCAAGAAGGCCGCGGATTTCCTCCAGGAAGCAGCGGACTCAGCCGAAACCGGCCCACTCCGAGCGGACGCGCTCTTCCACCTCGCGGCCGTCAGGGGTCAGGGCGAAGGACACCAGATCTCGATCGAGCTTCTCGAACGCGCACTCGCCGAACCGAGCGTCGGTGTTCGCCAGCGCGCGACCATCCTCGAGTCACTTGCATGGAAGGCGTGCATGAGTGGAGACGGCCGAGACAGCGAGCAAGCCCTGAGCTGGGCGGAAGCGGGGCTTGCGCTGGCCGAGGACCTCGACGAAGCGGAAGTTCTCGTCGAGAGCCTGACAACCGTCGCCGACATCGAGTTCTGGCGCACCGGGCACATCCGTCGCGACCTCCTGGATCGTGCGATCGAGATCCACGGCCACGCTGCCGTCGAGGACGACCCACGCTTGACCCTTGCCCATCAGCTGGGGCGTGCAGACCACTTCGGTGAGGCCCGGGCGATCTGGGCGGAGCTCATCTCCGAGGCCAGAGCAGAGTTCAGTCCGAACCTCACCACGTGCTTGCTCTTCCTCGCGAGGATGGAGGTCGGCTCGGGCGAGTGGAGCGCTGTTGCCCGGCTCTGCGACGAGGCGATGGAAGTCGCGCGACAGACCGGCAAAGAGGTGATCGAGCCGCTGTGCCTGATGATCCGCGCCGAGATCGACGCCTACAGAGGCGAGGATGAGGTGCGCACCACGATTCCCGAGCTGGTGGGAGTCGCCGCGAGCATGGGGTACGGCGGCGCAACGCATCGCATTCAACGCGCGCTCGCGTCGCTCGAGCTCTCGGTCGGTGACTCGGACGCGAGCTGGCTAGGCCTCGCGCCGCTCCTCGCGGATGTCGGACAGATGGACGAGGTCGTCGCCCAGCTCGCAGGCTCCGTTGGGATCGAATCGCTCGTCTCCAGCGGTGACCTTCCTGCTGCCGAGCGCCTCCTCGCCTTGCTCGAGGATCGCGCGGCCGGATCTGACACCGCCCTTGGCCCCTTCGCGGATCGTGGGCGCGGACTTCTGTACGCCGCCCGTGGTGACCTGGAACAAGCGATCGCGGCGTTCGAGGCTGCAGCTGTCGAGCCACGACCGCCGCAAGAGTCGAATCCGTTCGAGCTGGCCCGGACGCTCCAGTTGCTGGGGACTGTGCTGCGCAGGGCTCAGCACAAGCGTGCGGCGCGGGAAACGCTCGAGCGCAGCCTGGCGATCTTCGAAGCTCTCGGAGCCCGCTCATGGTCGGAGAAAGCGCGCTCGGAGCTGCGTCGGATCGGGGGGCGCACAGCCTCCGACAGCGAGCTCTCCGAGACGGAGCGGCAGATCGTCGAGCTGGTCGTCGCCGGCCGCAAGAACCGCGAGGTCGCGGCGGAGCTCAGCCTGAGCCCGAACACGATCGCTTGGAACCTCTCGAAGATCTACCGGAAGCTCGGCGTTCGTTCCCGAACCGAGCTCGCCGCGCAGATCTCGGCAACTCCGCCTGTGTAAATCCACAGGTTTGCGCGGTTGATCGAAGGCGCCACGGCCGCGATGGTGGGGCGCGATGACGACGTACCTCGTAGAGCGTTACCTGCCGGGACGCGACCAGGCCTGGCTCGAGGAGGCGCTCGGACGGCTCCCACTGGAACACGACGGAGTCGCGTACCTCGGCTCGATCTACATCCCCGAGGACGAATCCTGCCTATGCAGGTTCGAGGCCTCCGACGCAGAGGACGTCCGACTCGTCAACGAGCTCGCGCGGGTGCCGTTCGCGCGGATCACGGCAGCCACCGAGCTCGCGGCCACGCCAACCGGTCACGACAAGGGAGGCAACACACCATGAAGCGCATCATCGGATTGATCCTGGTGGCGGCGTTGGCCGGCGCACTCGCCGTCGCGAGCCAGGCGCGCACCACTGCGTCCTCATCGCGGTCAGGAGCCCTGCACGTGACGAAGGAGTGCGGGCAGTACTCCGGCGAGGCCGGCGGGTACTGCACGATCCTGACCTCGAATCTCCCAGCGATCGCTGCAGACTCCAGGGTCTTCTACTTCGAGCCGCTTGTAGCCGGCCAGCTCGATAGTGACCTCGTCCTCTACGCGAGTCCTGGCAACGTTGCGCTCGGGCACGTCACGCTCTCGTTGACGACCTTTACGGGTGTGATCACGTTTCGCGGCGGAACCGGTGACTTCAGAGGCTTCCGCGCCAGGGCCGACGTCACGCTCGACTCGGACAACATCTGGCACTGGGACGGGACGTACCGCTTCGGCGGACACGGCCACTAACCGCAACGACCGCATCCGGAACAGCGAAGGGAACGGGACAGCCCGTTCCCTTCGTCGTCCAGGTGGCGCCCACGGTCGTCCGGCGCTACCGGCTCGAGCCGGCTCCGCTCGTCCGCGACGCGCGGCGCCGCTACCGGACCGGCCGCGTGGACCGGGTGCTCGCCGGCGACTTCGACCTCTTCTGAGAGCTAGGCAGCGACGCCGGCGAACCCCGGGATGATCTGCTCGCCGTAGATCTCGAGGGTCTCGTCCTGGCCCTCGGTCATCAGGTAGACGTTGAACTGGTCGACGCCGATCGCCTCGAGCTCCTTGAGCTTCGCGGCCGCGTCCTCGGGTGTTCCGAGCACACAGAAGCGGTCGCAGATCTCGTCGGTCACGAACTCGCCATGCTTGGCCCCGACGCGGCTGTGCTCCTTGTAGTCGTAGAACTTGCGCGCCTTTACGAAGTCGGTGAGCGCGGCCGGGATCTCGTCGGAGTCCGCCCCGTAGCGCTCGATCAGGTCCATGACGTGGTTCGAGACCATCGCCGGGAACCAGCGCACCTGCTCGCGCGCCTCGGCGAGGTCGCTGGTGACGTGGCTCGGCGCGCAGACGATGCACTCGAGCGCGTCCGGGTCTCGGCCCTCCTCCTCGGCGGCTTTTCGGGCCGTGTCCATGATCCACTGGATGATCTGCGGGTCGGCGAGCTGGATGATCACGCCGTCGCCGACCCGGCCCGCCACACCGAGCGCGCGTGGGCCGTAGCCCGCGACGTGCATCGGGATCGGCGATAGCTCCGGCCGCACCCACTCGAGCTTCAGCTCCTTCTCGTTCCACTCGACCGGCCGCCCGTTCATGAGCTCTTTCATCATCCGCAGCCGGCGCTCGAATTCGGCGACCCGTACCGGCTTGAGGCCGACGACGCGCCGCGACGAGTCGCCGCGGCCGATGCCCATCACCATGCGGCCGTTCGAGACGTCCTGCATCGTCGCGTACCAGCTCGCCGTGATCGTCGGGTCGCGGATCCCCGGGTTCGTAACGCAGTGGCCGAGCTTGATCTTTTCGGTCGCGGCGACGACCAGCGGGAGCGTCCCGTAGGACTCCTGCCAGAGGATGTGCGAGTCGTAGGTCCAGCCGTACTCGAACCCGTTCTCCTCGGCCTTCTGGATCAGCTCGATCAGCCGCGTATACGGCGGATCCGGCATGACGGTGACTCCGAAACTGAGCAAGTTCGGAGCATACTCCGCGCCGATCTAGATCCGCGAAGCCGCCTCCGCCGCTTCTTCGAGCGACAATCTCTCGCCTTCCACCCACACCGCGGCGAACTCCGCCTCGGAGAGCTCCGCACGGGCCGCGTCGAGCGTTCGTTCGCGGGTCTCTTCTGCGACCGGATAGAAGTCGGCGCTCAATGCCAGCTCCTCCCTCGTGCTGGTAGTCGCAGCCAGCAGGCGGACTGCTTCGCTCGGCGCGCCGCGACCGAGGGCTAGGGCGGCAACCCCTTCGACCGCCCAGGGGAGCAGGTCACCGAACTGTTCGGCGCGAGAGATAGCCAGGCTCTCTCGCAGGAAGGCCCCGGCCTCGTCGAGCCGAGCCTCAGATAGAGCGATGAACCCGAGGTCCATCAGGTTGTTGGCCAGATCAGACTGATGCGCGAGGCGCCGATGGGTCTCGACGGCCTCCTCGAGGTAGGCGCGAGCGGCGGGGTAATCATGCTCGTCGAGAGCCATGTTTCCGAGATTGCCGAGGATCGTCGCGAGTGAGCGCTCGTCCGCGTCCGCACGGGCCGCCTCATAGATCTCGCGCGCTCTCGCGCTATTTCCGAGCTTCTGCTCGCAGATGGCCAAGATGATGTAGGCGTGACGGAGCTCCCCTGGGGCCTTGCCGCGCCGCTCGTAGCGGCTGATCGCCGACTCCGCGAGCTGTTTTGCGCGTGCGTAGTCGCCCTGGCGTGCGACGACAAACGAAAGGCGCCGTTCCGCTCCAGCCCGCACTTCTGCAGGGGCATCGCCGGCGCGTTCGAGCGCCGCCTCGAGCCTCTGGCGTCCTTCGGTCCAGTACCCACCGCGATCCCAGAATTCCGAGCAAGCCTTGACGAGCCGCAGCTCCGGTTCCGCGGACTCCTGCTGATGCCACCAGTTGAGCGCCGCGCGCAAGTTGTCGTGCTCACGCGCGAACCATTCGAACTGCTCGAGGCTCAGGTCTTCCATGGACTCCCCTTCGTGGACGCAGGCCTGTTCGAGGAAGTACTCGGCGTGAGCGCGAAACGACGCGCTGTCCGGCTCCTGCTCGATGAGGCGTTCACGTGCGAACTCGCGGATCGTCTCTAGCATGGAAAACCGCCCATCGCGCTCGCGGACAAGGCTCTTATCGACAAGCGACGCCAGCGTGTCCAGGTCGCACTCGCAGACCGCCTCGGCTGCCTCTAGCGTCCAGCCGCCGGCGAAGACCGAGAGCCGCGCCAGCTTCTGTTGCTCCTGCTGGTCGAGCAGGTCGTAGCTCCAGGCGATCGCCGCCCGCAGAGTCTGCTGCCGCTCAGGTGTGTCCCTCGCCCCGCCGGCGAGGAGCGGGAGCCGCTGCTCCAGCCGGGCGAGCAGGGCCTCCGGCGGCAGGATCTTGACGCGCGCAGCCGCCAGTTCGATTGCAAGCGGCAGGCCGTCGAGGCGGCGGCAGATCTCGGCCACGGCGCCGTTCGCGGCGAAATCGGGCCGAACGGCTCGCGCGCGCTCATCGAAGAGGACCATGGCGTCGCCCTCGGGCAAGGGCGGAACCAGGTACAGCTGCTCCAGCGTCAGTCGAAGCGGCTCGCGGCTCGTGGCGACGAGCTTGAGGTTGCTCGCGGCGCTGACCAGCTCGGCAAGGCGAGGCGCGCAGTCGAGCACCTGTTCGACGTTGTCCAGCAGCAGGAGGGCCCGGCGATTTCTGAGATAGCCGGCCAGATCGTCCCTGGCGCCGATCGTCTGGGCGATCGTCGACTCAACGAGCTGCGCGTCGTGGATCTGATCGAGCGCGACCCACCAGACGTGCTGGAAGTCGTCGGCGACCTCGGCGGCGAGCTGGAGAGCGAGGCGCGTCTTCCCTGTGCCCGGCGGCCCGACGAGCGTCAGCAGGCGCTGGTCTCTCAGGAGCGCCATGGCGTCGGCCAGCTCCCGCTCGCGGCCGACGAGCGCCGTCGCCTGCACCGGCAGGTTGGTCCAGTCCAGTGTTTTCAGCGGTGGGAAGTCCTGGGTGCCGAGCTGGAAGAGCCGCTGCGGCTCGAGGAGATCCTTGAGCCGGTGCTCGCCCAGGTCGAGCACGTCGACGTCGATGAGGTCACGCGTGGGTTGTGAGAGCAGCACCTGGCCTCCGTGGCTTGCCGCGCAGATTCGCGCGCCGCGGTGAACGTCGAGCCCGACATAGCCCTCGTCAGTGATCTGCGGCTCCCCGGTGTGGACGCCGATGCGGAGGCTGATCGGTCCCGGCGCAAGGCGGTTCTGGATTTCCCGGGCCGCCGCCACGGCATCGGTCGCCCTTGCAAATGCGCTGAAGAACGCATCGCCCTGAGTGTCGACTTCGACACCGTTGTGTTCGGCGAAGACGGCCCGCAGCAGCTCGCGGTGCTCGGCGAGGGCACCCGCGTACTCGTCGCCTAGCTCGTGGAGCAGCTTCGTCGAGCCCTCGATGTCGCTGAAGAGCAACGTGACGGTACCGGACGGCAGGTCGGGCATTGCTACATCCGTTCGATCTTCTTCGCAGCCAGCCGGTCGAGCGCCTGGACCGCGAGCTCCAGGTGCTCCTCCTTCGTGTCCTCGAGCTTCGTGTGCGAGAGGCCACGCAGGCTCTGGACGAAGATCATGACCGTCGGGATCCCGGCTCGCGACACCTCGGCGGCGTCGTGGAGCGGGCCGCTCGGCAGGCGGTGCGTTGTGCCTGCGACCTCGCGGATCGACTCGTCGGCGAGCTCGACCAGCTCCTCGTCGAACAGGATCGGCTCGATGCTCCAGATCCGCTCCCACTCGACCTCGATGTTCTCCTCGTGCGCGAAGCGCCTCGAAGCGGCCTCCGCGTTGCTGAGCATCTCCGCGAGCTGATTGGCGTCGAGGTGGCGCTGGTCGAGCAGGCACTCGGCGGTCTCGACGACGGACGTGACGATGCCGGGCTTCGTGACCACGCCGCCCATCGTGCAGACGGCGCCGTCGCCGATGCGGGCGGCAATCTCGCGCAGCTCGAGCTCGAGCTTCGCAGCGCCGGCGAGCGCGTCGCGCCGCTTGTCCATCGGAGTCGAGCCCGCGTGCGCCGCCTGGCCGCGCCAGGTGATCCGATGGCGCTCGACGCCGAACGTCCCGAGCACGACCCCGAGCGGAATGTCCATGCTCTCGAGCACGGGTCCCTGCTCGATGTGCAGCTCGAGGTAGGCGGCGGCGTTCGCGAGCTGCCGTTTCGCGTCGATCGCGCGGTCGAGGTCGATCCCGTGCGCCCCAATCGCATCGGGCAGCGAGACGCCGTCCGCGTCGGTCAGCTGCCGAAGCTCGTCCTGGTCGGCCATCGAGCCGGCGGCCGCGCTCGAGCCGAAGAGCGAGCGGCCGAAGCGCGCGCCTTCCTCGTCGGCCCAGCTGACCAGCCTCACGGTCACCGGCGGCGTGCCTTCCTCGGCGATCCGCCGGAGCACCTCCGAGCCGGCGACGACGTTCAACGCGCCGTCGAGCCAGCCCCCGTTAGGAACCGAGTCGAGGTGCCCGCCGATGACCAGCGTCCGCTCGGAATCGCCGGGCACCGTCCACCACTGGTTCCGCGCCTCGTCGAACTCCATGTCGATCCCGTCGAGCTTGCTCGCCATCCACTCCTGGGCCTGTACCCACGTGTCCGTCCAGGCCACGCGCTGAGCTCCATCGCCGTCGCCGGTCAGCTCCTGCAGCTCGCGCAGCTCGGCGACGGTTCGCTTCGGGTCGAGAGGCATCGTCCACGAGCCTAAACTGCGCACCATGTCCGTACTGATCAAGGGCGGACGCGTCGTCACCGCCGCCGACGATTACGTGGGCGACGTCTACGCCGAGGGCGAGCGCATCACGTTGATCGGCGAGTCGCTCGACGTCCAGGCGGACAAGGTGATCGACGCGGCCGGGAAGTACGTCCTCCCGGGCGGGATCGACCCGCACACGCATCTCGACATGCCCTTCGGAGGCACGGTCACGATCGACGACGTCGAGTCCGGCCAGACCTCGGCGGCGTTCGGCGGGACGACGTGCCACGTCGACTTCATCATCCAGCCGCAGGGCTCGACCTTCGCGGCCGCCGTCGATGAATGGCGCGCGAAGGCGAACGGCAAGCAGGTGATCGACATGGGCTACCACATGGCGGTCACCGACCTGAAGGAGGGCGGCACGCTCGAGGAGCTCGCGTCGCTGCCCGACGAGGGGATCACGTCGTACAAGCTGTTCATGGCCTACAAGGGCGCGCTCATGGTCGACGACGAGACGCTCTTCCGGACGATGCAGGTCGCGGCGGAGACGGGCGCGCTCGTGATGGTGCACGCGGAGAACGGCGACGCGATCGACGTGCTCGTCAAGGAGGCGCTCGCCGCGGGTCATGCGGAGCCGAAGTACCACGCGCTGACCCGTCCGCCCGAGACCGAGGGCGAGGCGACGAACCGCGCGATCCAGCTGTCACGCGTCGCGGGGTCGCCGCTGTACGTCGTCCATGTCTCCTGCGCCGAGGCGGTCGAGCCGATCGCGATCGCACGGGAGAAGGGCTGGAACATCCACGGCGAGACGTGCACGCAGTACTTCTTCGTCGACTACACGTTCCTCGAGCGGCCCGACTTCGAGGGCGCGAAGTACGTCTACACGCCGCCCCCGCGGGACAAGGCCAATCAGGACGTGCTCTGGAACGCAGTGCGCACGGACATCCTGTCGGTCGTCTCCACCGACCACTGCGCGTTCCTGTGGGACGGGCAGAAGACGATGGGCAAGGATGACTTCTCGAAGATCCCGAACGGCGGGCCGGGCCTCGAGAACCGGCTGCAGATGATCCACGAGTTCGGCGTGCGAGCCGGCCGGATCTCTCTCAACCGCATGGTCGAGCTGCTCTCGACGAACCCGGCGAAGCTCTTCGGCCTCTACCCGCGCAAGGGCACGATCGCGGTCGGATCGGATGCGGACATCGTCGTCTTCGACCCCGAGCGGACGGTCACGATCTCGGCCTCGACGCACCACTCGAAATCGGACTACAACCTGTTCGAGGGCACCGAGGTAACCGGCGTGCCGGAGGTCGTGCTGCTGCGCGGCCAGGTCCTGGTCGAGGACGGCGAGCTCGTCGCGTCACCGGGCGTGGGCCAGTTCGTTCGCCGAGCCAAATTCGGCGAAGAGCTGAAGCCCGTGACCGCCGTTGCTTAGCGCCGTCTAGCTCTCGGCAACTCCGGAGCGCTTGCGCGCGGCTTCGGCTCCATCCTCGGAGGCGTCCTCGACCGCGTCGGCCGCCTCCTTGACGCCCTCGGCCACGACCGCGCCGGCCGCGAACAGCCGTTTGCGGGCGACGTAGGCGAGACCGGCGAAGACGCTAATTGCTGCAGCGGCCAGAGCAACACGCCCGATCGGTAGCTCATTGATTGTCTCGCGCAGGCGCTCTGCCCGGGACTTGCGCCTAATCCCGAAGCGCTCCATCGGCGGCAGCTGCCGCATGGTCTCGACCAGGCGCTCGGCGCCTAGCCTGCCGCGATCCACGACCAAGTTCATCTCCATGTTCATCACCTCGTCTGCGGGAAACCTAGGTCGACCTGGCTCGTCGCCGGGTCGGGCCAGCGTGAAGTCACGACTTTCCCGCGCGTATAGAAGTTAATCCCCTCCGGCCCGTACACATGTGAGTCGCCGAAGAGCGAAGCCTTCCAGCCGCCGAACGAGTAGTAGGCGACCGGCACCGGGATCGGGACGTTGACGCCGACCATCCCGGCCTGCACCTCGAACTGGAACTGCCGAGCCGCGCCACCGTCGCGCGTGAAGATCGCGACGCCGTTGCCGTACGGGTTCTCGTTCACGAGCCGCACGGCGTCGTCGTAGGTCTCCGCGCGGACTACCGAGAGCACCGGGCCGAAGATTTCGTCGCGATACGCGTCCATCTCGGGAGTGACGTTGTCGAGCAGCGACACGCCGAGGTAGAAGCCGCCGCCGTCCGGCGCCGTCTCGCGGCCGTCGGTGACGACCGTCGCACCCTGCTCGCGCCCTGCAGTCGAGGTACGAGGCGACCTTGTCGCGGTGCTCGGCGGTGATCAGCGGGCCCATCTCGGACTCGGGATCCGTGCCCGGGCCGACCCTCACCTTCGGCAGGCGCTCCTCGATCGCGGCCACGAGCGGATCGGCCGCGTCGCCGACCGCCACGACCGCGGACACGGCCATGCAGCGCTCGCCGGCCGAGCCGTAGCCCGCGCTGACCGCCGCGTCGGCAGCCATCTCGATGTCCGCGTCCGGGAGCACGACCATGTGGTTCTTCGCGCCGCCGAGCGCCTGGACGCGCTTGCCGTGCGCCGTCCCGGTCTTGTAGATGTAGCTCGCGATCGGCGTCGAGCCGACGAAGCTGACCGCGGCGATATCGGGGTGCTCGAGGATCGCGTCGACCGCGACCTTGTCGCCGTGCACGACGTTGAAGACGCCGTCGGGCAGGCCGGCCTCCTTCAGCAGCTCGGCGACGTAGGTCGACGCGGACGGGTCCTTCTCGGACGGCTTGAGCACGAAGGTGTTGCCGCACGCGATCGCCGGCGCCCACATCCACATCGGGACCATGGCCGGGAAGTTGAACGGCGTGATCCCGGCGACGACTCCGAGCGGCTGGCGGATCGAGTAGACGTCGATCCCGCTCGAGGCCTGCTCCGAGAAGTGGCCGCGGAGGAGCGTCGGGATCCCGCACGCGTACTCGATCACCTCGAGCCCGCGCTGCACTTCGCCCTTCGCGTCGGACAGCACCTTGCCGTGCTCGTCGGTGAGGATGGCCGCGATCTCGCCGAGCCGGTCGTGGACGAGCTCGCGGATCCGGAACATCAGCTCCGTGCGACGCGAGAGCGAGACCTCGCGCCAGGCGGGGAATGCGTCCTTCGCGGCCGCGACCGCGTGGCCGACCTCATCGACGGTGGCGAAGTCGACCTCGCCCGTCTGGACGCCCAGCGCCGGGTTGTACACGGGCCCGCTTCGCCCGGATGCGCCTTCTGCGGGCTTGCCGCCGATCCAGTGGCTGATCCGGCGCAACTCCGTCCGCTCGGCGACCTCCGCCATGCGTCCAGCGTACCTCCGCGGAGATAGGGTTGCCCGATGGCGCTCAGGACGGCCGCGATCTGCCTGCTGGGGGGCCTGGCACTGGCCGGTTGCGGGGGCGGAGGCTCCAAGAGCTCCGGCGGAAACGCCGACGCGTGCTCGCAGTTCGGAGCCCCGCCGCTCGAGCGGACGACGAAGGCGCCCTGGCCGGCGCCGAAGAACCCGATGGCGCTCACCTGCAAGGCGGGCCTCGTCCCCGAGAAGGCGGAGTTCCTCCAGTACCACGTGCACGCACACCTCGACGTGCTCGTGAACGGCAGGCCGGTGCCCGTCCCCGCGGGGATCGGAATAGACCTCGACAACTCGGCCGTGCAGGCCGACAAGAGCCCGAACGGTGTCGTCATCGGCGCAGGCCTGACGCAGGAGTGCAACGAGCCGTGCATCTCGCCGCTCCACACGCACGACCTGTCCGGCCTGTTGCACACCGAGACGAAGACACCGTCTCCGAATCAGCTCGGCCAGTTCTTCACCGAGTGGGCGGTGCGCCTGACGAAGGACTGCGTCGGCGGCTACTGCAAGCCGTCCGTTCCGATCAAGATCTACGTCGACGGCAAGGTCGAGACGGGCGACCCGACGCAGATCGAGCTCAGCGACCGCCGTGAGATCGCAGTTGTCATCGGCACGCCACCTGCGACAATTCCCATGGAGTTCCCGCGCTGATGGCAGTCACCGACACGAACCGGGTCAAGGTCGACGATGCGAAGTACGTCCTCCACTCGTGGTCGGTGCGGTCCGCGATCGACCCGATCCCGGTCGCGGGCGCCGAGGGCCGGTACTTCTGGGACTTCGACGGGAACCGCTACCTCGACTTCGCGTCGCAGCTCGTCAACGTCTCGCTCGGTCACCAGCACCCGAAGGTCATCGCCGCGATCAAGGAGCAGGCGGAGCGGCTGACGACGATCGGGCCGATGATGGCGAACGAGCAGCGCTCCGAGCTGGCGCGGCTGCTCGCGGAGGTGACGCCCGGCGACCTGACGATGTCGTTCTTCACGAACGGCGGCGCGGAGGCGAACGAGAACGCGATCAAGCTCGCGCGCTGGTACACGGGGCGGCACAAGATCATTACCCGGTACCGCTCGTACCACGGCGCGACCGCGGGGGCGATCTCGGCGACCGGCGATCCGAGGCGCTGGCCCGCGGAGCCGGGGATGCCGGGGATCGTGCGGATGCTCGATCCGTACACGTACCGCTGTCCGGCCGGGCATCCGGATCCGTGCCCGGTGTGCACCGGTGCGCCGCACCTCGAGGAGATCCTTCAGTACGAGGGGCCGCAGAACGTGGCCGCTGTGCTGATGGAGACGATCACCGGGACGAACGGCGTCATCCCGCCGCCGCCGGGCTACCTGCAGTCGGTGCGCGAGGTGTGCGACCGGCACGGGATTCTGCTCATCCTCGACGAGGTCATGGCCGGCTTCGGGCGCACCGGCAAGTGGTTCGCGTGCGAGAACTGGG
The DNA here is from genome assembly GCA_963794605.1 of uncultured Actinomycetes bacterium. Lineage (GTDB taxonomy): Bacteria > Actinomycetota > Thermoleophilia > Gaiellales > Gaiellaceae > VAXT01. Next base: position 877,991 of record CAWCEN010000002.1, on the reverse strand, counting down.
ACGTGGTGCCGGACATCATCACGATGGCCAAGGGGATCAACTCCGGATACGTGCCGTTGGGTGCGATGACGATCTCGGAGCAGATCGCGGACTGGGTGCGCGACAAGTACTTCGCGGGCGGGCTCACGTACTCCGGCCATCCGCTCGCGTGCGCCGCCGGGGTGGCGTCGATCGAGGCCTTCCGCGAGGAGGGGATCGTCGAGAACGCGGCCGAGATGGGAGACGTTTTGGGCGACGGGCTCGCGGCGCTGGCCGACAAGCACGAGTCGATTGGCGAGGTGCGCGGGCTCGGTCTCTTCTACGGCGTCGAGCTCGTCAAGGATCGCGAGACGCGCGAGCCGCTCGTCCCGTTCAACGCGTCAGGCGAGGCGTTCGCGCCTATGGCGAAGATCGCAAAAGCCGCGCTCGCGAACGGGCTCTACCTGATGACGCACTGGAACGTGATCATCGTCGCACCGCCGCTCACGATCACGCGCGACGAGCTCGACGAAGGCCTCGAGAAGCTCGACGAAGCTCTCGCCGCCTGATGTTTGGCCCGCGCTAACGCGGGAAAACACGGTGGAGCAAACGAGAGGAGGTCGGTTGTGTACATCGGTATCGGAACTGTGCTGCTGATCATCCTGATCGTCCTGCTTGTGCTCTACGTCCTGTAGACGATCAACTGAAACGACAGCAACAGGGCCAGATCCCAACGGGTCTGGCCCTTTCGCTCGACTAACCGGCGGGCGCGCGCGGAGTCGGAACCGGTATGAGGCTCGGCCCCGCCCTCTTCGCTTTGAGCCTGCTCTTGACGGTGTCCGGCTGCGGAGGGAAGGACAGCGCGCCGACCAAGGCGACCTCCGAAGGCCCGATCGGCAAGGGCGCTTCCGGTGTCTGGCTTTACCAGCCCGCCGGGAAGCCCAGGGACGTGGTCGTCTACTTCCACGGCCAGGGTGGCCCGAAGGAGGCGACGCCGGCCAACCACCTGCCGTGGATCAAGCATCTCGTCAAGCGTGGGAGCGTCGTCATCTATCCGCGGTACGAGATGGCCTACGAGGCCGACCCGATGCAGTTCATCACGGACGCCGTCCACACAGCTCAGGAGCGCGTCGACCTCGAAGATCTCCCCGTGCTCGCGATCGGGTACTCGCGAGGCGGCGCAATCGCGGTCGAGTACGGGGCGGTCGCGAGCGAGCGGAAGCTTCCCGTCCCCGACTGGATCATGAGCGTCTTCCCTGCCCCGTACGGGAATCAGAAGCATCTGATCGACCTCGCCGGCGTGCCCCACTTCACGGAGATGCTGATTATGGTCGGGGATCAGGATCAGGTTGTTGGTACGGCCGGCGCCGCGCTTCTCGGGCAGCGTCTCCAGCGAGGCGGGTTCCCGGGCGAGAACATCCAGATCGACGAGGTGCAGTCCCACGGCGGGTTCACGGCCGACCACTTCGCACCTATGAGCACGTCGCCGGGCGCGAAGCGCGCGTTCTGGCGCCCAGCCGACGACGTCCTCGACGCGCTCGACCAGAACGCCGGCTAGACCCGGGGTCAGACCCCTTTACATTTGCGGCGCGGCTACGCCCGCAGTTTGCGTGCCGCCACCCGTCGCCGTGCGCCTTCCGTGACAGAGTCGGCACACCTTTGGAGCGGGGTCTGACCCGGGCTACGCCGGGGTGGCGGCTCCGGCGAGCTCGCGTTGGAGCTTGACGAAGAGGGCTTCAAGGGCGAGGCCGGCCTGGAGTTGGAGCTCTTCGTAGAGGCGCCACGTCTCGCGAACCGACTCCGCAGCGGACTCGGCGCCCGCGAGCCGCTCGACGGTCGCGTCCTCACGCAACTGGTCGAGCCGGTCGACGTGCGCCGCCGCCGACTCCGCCCCCGCAGCGACGACGACGAGATCCCGGTACCACGCCTCGAGCTCCTCGAGGTAGAGCAGGATCTCCTCGCGCTCAGCGCCCCGCATCGCCCGCCGGGTGCGCTGCTCCTTCTCGCGGCCGGTCAGATCGAGCTCCTCGTTCTCCGCCTGCGCCCGCTCCTTCGCCTCCTCGGCCCGCTCCCCCGCGATCGCCATCAGCCGGCCAGACGCCTCGCCGGGCTGAAACGCGGGATCCCGGTAGACGGAACGCGCAACCTCGAGCACGGCCTCGCGCCGCCGCGCGGCCTCGGGATCGAGCAACCGCTCGACCCGGTCGAGCCGACCCCGCGCCACGCGTGCCAGCGCCGTCGCCTCGTGCTCGGACAAGTCCGGCGAGCGCGCCACGATCTCGTCGCGAACCGTCGACTCCGCGAGTCGCCGGAACGGAACGAGTTGACACCTGGAGCGAATCGTCTCCGGCAAAGGCCCGAGATCGTCCGCGACCAGCACCGCAACGGCGTACGACGGCGGCTCCTCGAGATCCTTGAGCAGCGCGTCGGCCGCCTCCTCGTTCAACGTGTCCGCGCCGAACACGAGGTAGACGCGCCGATCCGCCTCGAACGGCCGCATGTGCAAGTCGTGCCGAAGCTCGCGAATCGCGTCGATCCGGATCTGGTCGCCCAGCGGCTCGAGCACGTACAGATCCGGATGTGCGCGACGCTCCACGCGACCCGGATCGCCGAGCAGCGCCCCCGCGAACCCGAGCGCGGCGCGCCGCTTCCCGACGCCCGGCGGCCCGTGGAAGAGGTACGCGTGCGCAGGGCCCTCAGCCAGCGCCGCGTCGAGCAGGCGATGCGCGTCGGCCTGCTCAGGAAAGCCCTGGAAGCCTGTCACGCACCTCCTTCGCAACCTCCTCGACGGGCCTCGAACCGTCGAGCATCGTGATCCGCCCCGCGAAGGCCGAACCTAGCTCGCGGTATGCCTTGTCGACCTCGCGCAGGAACGCGTCGCCCTCGCGCTCGATCCGGTCCCCGGGCGGCCCGGAACGACGCCGCGCCTCCTCGGGATCGACGATCAGCAGGAACGTCACATCCGGAAGGATGCCTCGGATCGCGTTCAGGTTCAGCGCGAGCACGCGGTCGACGCCCAGGCCGCGCGCGATGCCCTGGTACGCGAGCGACGAGTCGAGGTAGCGATCGCAGACCACGTCCGCGCCCCGCTCGAGCGCCGGCTGGATCACCTCCGCGACGAGCTCGGCCCGCGCCGCCGCGAACAATGCAGCCTCAGCCCACGGCGAGATCTCAGGCCCGTCGAGCACCAGCTCGCGTACCCGCTCTCCGAGCTCGGTCCCGCCGGGCTCGCGTGTGAGGACGACGTCGCGCCCCGCTTCCTCGAGGTGGTGCTGCAGAAGCTCGGACTGCGTCGTCGTCCCCGACCCGTCCAGCCCCTCGAACGTCACAAACACCGGCTTAGGATACGAGCGTGGCGGTGCTCGTCACCGGAGGAGCGGGGTTCATCGGCTCGCACGTCGCGGAGGCGCTCGTCGCACGCGGCGAAGACGTCGTGGTCCTCGACGACCTCTCGTCGGGCAAGCGGGAGAACCTCCCAGACGGCGTCGAGCTGGTCGAGGGCGACGTGCGCGAGCCGCAGGACGAGCTCTTTGCGGGCGTGAAGCCGTCCGTCTGCTACCACCTCGCGGCCCAGATCGACGTGCGCGTCTCCGTCGCGCGGCCGGACCACGATGCGCAGATCAACGTCCTCGGCACGGTCAACCTGCTCCAGGCCGCACTCGAGCACAACACGCAGATCATCTTCAGCTCGACCGGCGGCGCAATCTACGGCGAGTGCGAGGGGCCTGCGCCCGAGGACTCGCCTCGCCGACCCATCTCGCCGTACGGGACGTCGAAGCTCGCAGCGGAGGAGTACCTCGCCACGTACAACCGGCTCTACGGAACGCCGCACGTCTCGCTCCGCTACGGAAACGTGTACGGGCCCAGACAAGACCCGCACGGCGAGGCCGGAGTGGTCGCGATTTTCTTCAACACGCTGCTTGCGAACGAGACTCCGAAGGTGTTCGGTGACGGCCAGCAGACGCGGGACTACGTCTACGTGAGCGACGTCGCACGTGCGACGCTGGCCGCAGCCGAGCGGGATGGTGGCGTCTACAACATCGGTACGGGTCGTGGGACGTCCGTCGTCGAGCTGCTCGAGCTCTGCCAGCGGATTGCCGGGACGAGCTTCGAGCCAAGCTTCCAGCCGGCTCGACCCGGCGAGCTCCAGCGCGCAGTCGTCGACCCTAGCCGCGCCGTGGACGAGCTCGGCTGGCGGCCCGAGCACAGCCTCGAGGAGGGGCTCAGCGAGACGTACGAGTTCTTCCGCGGGTAGGAAGGAACGCCGCGGGCTGGAGCGAATCCGGTCCGTCCGTGGAGATCTCGGCCCCAGAGCTCCGCCAGCATCAGTCGCGGACAGCCCTGCTCGTCGCGAGCAGTGTCGCGGCGCTCGGGCTCATCCTGCTGCTGATCGTGGCCGTGGGGATGATGACCAAGCCGTCCGCGGCAGATGCGAAGCGCGCGCCCGGGAAGCATCGCGCGCCCGGACATCCGGAGCCCACCCGACCGACCCTCACACGCCACCAGACCTCGGTGCTCATCCTGAACGCGAACGGCATCACCGGAGCGGCCGCAACCGAGGCCTCGCGCGTGCGTGCGCGCGGGTACAGAATTTCGGGCACCGGGAACGCGGCGCTGACCCACGGCCAGAGCGTCGTCCTCTACCGCCCCGGGCACCGACCGGAGGCGAAACGCCTGGCGCGCGACGAGGGCATCCCGCTGGTCGGGCCGCTGGACGGAATCACGCCGCGCCAACTTCACGGCGCGCATGTCGCGATAGTCCTCGGCACGTAGTCCTTTCGAGACCAGTCCCAGCGTCTCACACCGAGACATGTCCCGCTCAGCGGAGGCCGTAGAAAGACAGGCGCTGGTCGGGGCTCGTCAAAGGCATCGAGCCGGTCGCCGCGATCAGCTGCGGGTCGATCGCCGCGCCTCCGTCCTCGTAGCCCAAGCGGTCGAGGTAAATCCCCGCGAACCCGGCGGCCCGCACGTCGCGCACCATCTCCGGTACCGGCTTGCGCGAGACACCCGCAGCCCAGTCGTCGCCGCGCCCCTTGACGATGCCGTAGCTCCAGCGCAGCTCGCCCGAGTGCAGGTACCCGCGGAAGAGGTCGTAGTCGGCCATCCTCGCGAGCCCCGGCGACTCGGGGAACGGGCGATACGGCAGCTGGAAGATCATCGACCCCCCGGGCACCTGCGCTTCGATCCCGCGAACGAAGTCGCCGTCGCTGCGATACGAGGCCGCGACTCCCGAATAGTCCGGCTCGTAGCTACGACTCGTCTGGTCGAGCGCGCCGAGAACGACGACGAGCCCGAGCCCACCGAGCCCGACCCAAGCCCCCGACCGCCACCGACCCCGCATCCACGCGAGCGCCCAATCGAAGGCGAGCCCGGCCGCGATCAGGCCGAAGAACCCGATGAAGATCGACAACCGGTTCCAGGCCCGGATCTGCGGCTCGACGAGGGCCACGAACGTCGAAAGTCCCCCGGTCCACGCGAACACCAACGCAAGCAGAGCCGCGACTCCAGCCCGCCCCGCGAGATCCCCCGCGACCCGCCTGCCCGGGCTCACCAGCCGGACGAAGCACACGAGCAGCAGCCACAAGAAGCCGAGCCCAGCCACGATCCCCAGTGCCGTGTTCGTCGCCGCCTCGGTCAGCGGGAACGTCTCGTCGTATTCCCGGCGCATTCGGGCGAGCGTCCCGATTCGATGCTCGTCGATCGGGAGCACGAGCTGCGCGAACTTGAGCCCGTAGAGCTCCGACTCGTACGGAGCCCGGTTCGCGACGACCTCGTTGCGTCCGTGCTCCGCCCAGTAGACGAACGACGGCACGAGGGTGAACAGCGAGAGCACTAGGAGCGTCCCGGCCACCGCCGCGCCATCGCTCAACGACCGCCAGCTGCGCAGCCCAACCGCCCGCAGCACCGCGGCCACTGCGACGAGCACGATCGTGAACGCCGAGTAGTAGTACCCGCCCGACGCGAACGCGATCACCGCGCACATCGCGAGCGTCACCAACACCATCCGCCGCGTCGCGAACAACGGCCGCTCGCCGAGCACCGCGAGCACGAGATACGCGCCGAAAGGCACCGCGTAGTAGGCCGCCAGGAGCAAGTGGAACTCCCCGCGCGTGAAGTGGTACGGCAGCACGGTGAAGAGGACGGAGCACGCGATCGCCGCAGCCCGGGAAAGCGACAGCCGGCGCAGAACGAGGTACGCCGTGAGCGCGGCCGCGGGGAACGTCAGCAGGTAGAAGAGGTTCAGCACGACCGCGGAATCCGAGGTGAACAGCCCGAGGAGCTTCCAGGCGAACACGTTCAGCAGGTCGCCGCTCACGTTCGGAAAGTCGAAGAGCTGCTGCTCGTTCGGCGCGCCGAGGCTCGGGTTGTGCCAGAACCACCCGTGGTTGAGGACTCCCTTGAGCACCGCGTGGTAGTAGTTCGCGTCGCCCACGTAGCTGTACGGCACGCGAAGCGAGCCGCGCCAGGGCTGAAGAACGAGGAAGCCCGCGAGCGTGCCGAGCGCCGCCGCGAGCGCCGCGTAGCCGGCCTCCTCCCAGCGCCTCAGCCGGTGCACTGCATCCCGAACGCCCTCAGCAGCTGACAGTTGTGCGGATCGAGCTCGAGCGCGCGCCGCAGCTCGCGGCGCGCCGCCTCGTCGTTTCCGAGCACCTCGCGGTCGTAGAGCCCGAGCTGGTACCAGCTCGCCCAGTTCAGCGGCTGGAGGTCGACAGCCTGCGCATAGAGCTCACGAGCGCGTGCGAGCCTCCCCTCGTCCTCTTCGACAGAGGCCCGGGCCTGGAGCGGCGCGATCGAGAGCGGGTTCAGCGAGTGCGCGCTCTTCGCGGACGACGCAGCCTGCTCGAGGTCGCCGCGCTCGATCTGCGAGTACGCGTCGTCGACTCGGGAGGCGGCCACGCGCGGCGCCGCGATCGAGTACAGCCCGGCGAAGGCGACGAGCAGGACCGCGGCCACCCAGACGTGGTGCCGGCCCACCCGCACCGGCTGCCGCCCGACCGCGAGCAGGAAGCCGATCACGAACAGTAGCGGCCCGGCGAGCGCCACGAAGTCCCAGTCGTAGTCGAGCAGGCCGTGGACGAGGAACGCGGGCAGGGCGAGCCCGAGCGCCAGCCCCGCCTCGCGCTCGTCACCGCCCAACCGCCCGAGCGCCCGCCAGGCCCCGAGCAGAGCCGCAGCCATGGCGCCCACCCACAGCGCGAGCCCGACGATCCCCGTCTCGGACGCGAACTGCAGCGGCAGGTTGTGCGTCTCGCGCACGTCGACCGGCGAATCCCGGAACTCTCGGTGCACGATCTCGAACGACCCCGCCCCGGTTCCGCCGAGCGGCTCGCCCGCGAACCCGTGCCAGGCCTCCTTCCACCAGCCCCAGCGATTGTTCAGGCTGCTCTCTCCGAGCCGGCTCGGCCCCTGGCTGACCGAGGTCGTGCCCCCGAGCGGGTTGCCGCTCGCCGAGACGACGATGATGCCCGCGAGGACACTTGCAATTGCGACCCCGGCGGCCGTGCGGAGCAAGACCCGCTCGCGATCGGGCCCCGGCCGGTAGTGCAGGAGGTACGCCGCCGCGAAGGCCGCGCCCGCGCCGAGCACGAATGCGAGCGCGAACCAGGCGCCGTCGTTGACGCGGACGCTGTGCGGCTGCCCGTCCTGCGCGATCCCGGGCAGGAGCAGCGCGATCCCACACACGATCGCCGCAGGAACACCTGCGACGACGAACGCGGCGAGGCTCTCGAACCGCTCCCGCGTCAGCGCGAACCAGCCGGCGAGCGCAACGAGCGCCGCGAGCACGCCGCCACGGGAGTACGTGAGCACGAGCGCAATCACGAGCGCGTAGAGCCCGACGACCGAGCCGGCGCGAACGAGCCGCGAGTGCCGCCGGCTCGACGCCGCCCAGAGCGCGATCGGCAACCCGAACACCATCACCAGCGCGAGCGCGTTCCAATACCCAACGGGAGACCGAAGCCGCGCCAGCCGCCCGTAGTCCTCGTACAGCGCGGGCACGGCCTTTCCGGCCAGCGCCCACAAACACGTCACCCCGACGAGCGCCCCCAGCAGCCACGCGCCGACCCGCGTCGAGAGCGCCGAGCCCGCGAACGCCCCGACCACCGCGAACGCGAAGTACGCGAGCCCGCGGTTGAAGTAGTCCCACGAGCGGTCCGGCAGCACCGACCAGACCACCGTCAAGCCGGTCCAGACAGCGAACCCGCCGCCGAGCAAGGCAAACGCGATCCCCTCGCGCCCGAGCGCGGGCAGCGGCAAGAGCCCGATGAACGTGAGCCCACACAAGCCGAGCGCGACGACCAGCCCAACCCCACCGATCCACGCGACCGCCCCGTCCCCCGACCCACCGCCAAACAGCAGCGCGGCCGCGATCAGCGCGCCGGCCGCACAAAGAAGGCTGAAACGGCGGGACGCGGCCACCAAGCGCGGAGGATAGGGGCTGCGGCGGAAACGGGTATTTACACCGATACGTGCAAGGAATCCGCTTACAAAGGCTTAACAACCGGCTAACTAGGCGATCAAGGCGATCCGTGAGACTCTGTTGTCAATGCCAGCGACCCCCAATAGGTAGGCTCAAAACCATCCGACCGGCTCGCCTCACCGCCGTCAGCGCGGCCGCCGTCGTACTCGGTGTGCTCGCGCTCGCCGTCTCCGCGCCCTCAGCGTCGGCCAGAGGACCCTGCTGGAAGCAGATCCAGGACGACTGGGTCGACGACGGCATCATCCAGGGCGTCTATCCGCTCCACTGCTACGGCGAGGCGATCAAGCATGTCCCGAACGACCTCCAGCAGTACACGGGGATCATCGACGACATCACGGCCGCCAGGCAGCGCGCCTCGAGGGCCAGGGTCTTGTTCGGGAGCAATCCGCCGCCGCCTCAGGCCGAGGCCAACCCGAACGACCCCGACGCCAGCGTCTACAACTCGGCGATCGACAAGCTCGGCCCGACCAACTCCGACTCGGTTCCGCTGCCACTGCTGATCCTCGCCGGCCTCGCGCTGGTCATGGTCGCAACAGGCGGCGCCGGGCTCCTCTCGCGCCACTTCAAGTCGCGAAAAGCCGCTGGATAACGGCACTTTTCTCGCGCGGCTAGGGCCGGATGCAGAGCGCGCCGAGGTTTATGAAGCCGTACACCGGCTGGAAGACCTGACAGCCCATGCGCGCGGAGAAGAAGTCCTGGCTCTGCGAGGTGCCGATCGCAACCCACGGGGCCCCGTTACGGGCGAGGTCGGCGTCGAGCCTGCCGTAGGCGAGGTAGCGGGGCGGCCCCGAGAGTCGGTCCGCAGCCGCGAGCTTGCGGGTGTACACCGGGTCGTCGAATGGCGGGAACACTCCACCCGAAAGCAGCACGTTGAGGAACTGGGACGGGTCGGGGTAGTCCGCGATCCAGCCTACCGCTGCGATGTCGAAAGGCTCGCCCTTCCTAGGTAGCCGGTCGAACAGCGTCTCGAAGGAGAAGGTTTTGACGAGGACGTCGATGCCGATCGCGGCCAGGTTCGCCTTGATGACCTGGGCCCCCTGGTCGCAGGGGGAGAGATTGCAGGTGTAGAGGACGGCGCTGCGGCGTTTCCTGCCTGCCAGTCGCCTGGCCTTGGCGAGGTTCGGCGTCAGCGGGTAGATCCGTGCTTCGCTGAAGCCCGGCATCCCAGGTGGCAGATACTGGTCGGTCGGGCGCTCAGGAAGCCCACCGGTAGGAATCGCCAGGCGAGCCAGCGTACTCCGGTCGAGAGCAAAGTTGACCGCCCGCCGAAGCCGCACATCGCGGAAGAGCGGGCGCTGGGTATTGAGGACGAGGAAGTCGAGCACCGATTGAGCGTTGCGGAAGTACTGCTGGCGACCCTTCCTCGCCGCCGTGCTGCCGGGCCCGTACCGCGCCTCGAGCTCGGGAGCTAGCCCAGGGCCTACGCCTTCCGCTGCGAAGTCCGCCTTCCCGGCCTCGATCTCCCGCACGGCCTTCTCTTTGGAGACGCCGACCGCGAGCTCGATGCGGCTCGATCGACGCGGGCGACTGCCGCGGTAGTTGGGATTCCGTTTGAGCACGACTCCGTGCCCTGGGGCGTAGGTCGCGACGTAGTACGGCCCTGCCGACGGAACGAGCCGGATCCCCTTGGGGTCGAGAGGAGTGCCGACCGGCACCGCGCAGAAGAACGGCAGCGCGATGAGCGTCACGAAATCCGGCGCGGGCGCCACGAGTCGGACGGTCAGCCTGTCTCCCTGCGCCACGATGCCCGAGATGTGCGGCGTCTTCCCAGCCATGTACGCCTTGGCGCCCGCGACGTCGGACAGATAGCCCTGGACATGCGCGGGACCCTTCATCTTCGGGCTCAGGCTGCGCTCGATCGCGTACTTGAACGTCCGAGCGGTGACCGGCTCGTTCGAGGGCGGCGAGAAGCGGAAGCCCTCGCGGATCGTGAACGTGTACGTCTTGCCGTCTGCCGAGCGCTGAGGAAGCGAACGGGCGACCTCGGGCACGAGCTGAGAGCCCGCGGGAGCAGGCTTGTCCGGGTACGTGAGCAGCTTCGCGCACGTTGAGAAGAGCAATTGCCACGCGTGCGAGGAATAGGCCAGCGCCGGATCCATGAAATCCACGTCGTTCTCAGCCGTCACGCGCACAGTCCCTGCCGCGGCCCCGGCTCCCGGGAGCTCGTGAACGGCGCTCTGGACCGTCACCCACACGCTCCCGTTCGCGATCGCCAGACCCTGAGGGCTGCCGCCGACGTCGATCGTCTGGATGGGCTTCGCGGTGGCCGCATCGATGCGGGTGACGGTCCCGTCGCGGCTGTTCGCGACCCAGACCGACCCGCCGCCGACCGCGATGCCGACGGGGGCTCCTCCGACCGGGACCGTGGTCGTCACAGCCCGTGTCGTGGGATCGATCCGCACGACCGCGTCGTCAAATGTGTCGGCAACCCAAACCGCGCCGGCGCCGACTGCGATTCCGCTCGGCCCGTGACCGACGCCGAAGGGGGTGAGCAAGCCGGTCGGGTCGACGCGCGTCACCGTGCCCGCGAAGCTGTCTGTCACCCAGATTGCATCCGGGCCGATGGCAACACCGGTCGGTCCGGCATTGGGATCGACCTGCTGCACCTTGCGCGCGCTGGTCGGGTTGAGGCGGGTGAGCAGGCCCGAGGATGGCGCAACCCAGACCCTCTGCCCGTCGGCCGCAACCGAGCCGACGTCTCCGGGCGCGACCGTTCCGATCGACGTCCGGCCGGAGACAGTGTTGAACCGGGGGTCGATCTGCCTGACGGCAACGAACGGCTTCGACGGAGTCGATCCAACGACCCAGACGGCATTGTTCGAAGCGGCAACCCCGGTGGGGGTGTCTGCAACCGGAAGAGTCCTGGTGACCGTCCGCGTCGCAGGGTTGACCCGCGAGACAGTCTGGTCGTCGAGGTTGGCCACCCAAAGCGACCCCGAGCCCGCGGCGATCGCCGCCGGCCTGGCACCGACCGGGACCTGGCCTACGACGTCGTTCGAGTTCGGCTCGATGATCGCAACTGCGTTTCCCTCCACTCTCACGCCGCCGCCGCCAGGTTCTCCCTGCCCGAAGGCGAACACCGGGATCGCGACCGCTGCAGCGATCACGCCGATCAGGGCCGACCCGGCATACATGCGCCGTCGCTTACGACGCAGCTCGACGTCCAGGGTGTTGAGCTGCGCGAACTCACTCTGGAGACCATCGACTACCACCTGGTAGAGACGCTGGGGTTGGTCGATGTCCTTCAGGCGACGCTCGCCGAGGTCCCGGATCGTGACCCCGGGGGGAAGCTCCTCCTCGGCCAGCTCCTTCGTCGTCGAGGAGAGCAGCACCTGGCCCCCGTGTCCGGCGGCACCGATGCGGGCGGCCCGGTGCACGCCCAGGCCCACGTAGCGTTCCCCGCCCAGCTTGGGCTCGCCCGTGTGCAGGCCCATGCGCACCTTGACCTCCACCCCTTCGGGCCAGGAGTGCGCGGCCAGGTCGCGCTGCGCATCGACGGCCGCGGCCAGGGCGTCTGCAGCAGTGCGGAAGGCCACGAAGAACGAGTCGCCCTGCGTATCGACTACGCGTCCTTCGTGAGCGGCGAAAGCGGCACCCAGAAGCTGCGTATGCTCGGCGAGAACCTCGTCGTAGCGGTCGCGCCCCAGCTTCTTGAGCAAGGACGTCGAGCCCTCGATGTCGGTGAAGACGAAAGTAACAGTGCCCGCAGGAAGTTCATGCACCGCGCCCACATATTCGTGCAAGCGGGTCAAAAGTCATAGCTGGGAGGCGCAGGCCCAAATCCGTCCGACACCGGTTCTACTCTGGGCGGTCCGCTCGACCGCGCTGCACCGCGCAGGCCCGGGCGCAGGACATACCATTCGGTAGAGGGCCCGGGAGGTCAGAAAATGGCGTCAGCACACGAGATCGAGACCGTCGAGCTAACCGACGAGCAACTGCAGAACACGGTCGCGCAGGAGAGCGCGAGCGTCGCTGTCAAGCGCTTCTTCACGATCCCCGGGCGCGACCCGTTCGAGGAGGTCGAGTGGGAGCTCCGCGACGCGCTGATCCCGGGCAAGGAGAAGCCGGTCTTCGAGCAGAAGGGCGTCGAGTTCCCCAAGTTCTGGTCGCAGACGGCCACGAACATCGTCGCGCAGAAGTACTTCCGCGGGCGCATGGGCTCGCCCGACCGCGAGTCGAGCGTCAAGCAGATGATCGGGCGCATCGTCTCCACGGTCGGCACGTGGGGCCGCGAGGGCGGCTACTTCGCAGACGAGGAGGAGGCAGAGACCTTCGAGGCCGAGCTGAAGGCGATCCTCGTCAACCAGTACGCGGCGTTCAACAGCCCGGTCTGGTTCAACGTCGGTTTCGAAGAAAAGCCGCAGTGCTCCGCGTGTTTCATCCTCTCGATCGACGACTCGATGGAGGACATCCTCGACTGGATCCGCCGTGAGGGGATCATCTTCCGCGGCGGCTCGGGCTCGGGCGTCAACCTCTCCAGGCTTCGCTCCTCGAAGGAGCAGCTCTCCAAGGGCGGCTATGCCTCAGGCCCGGTGAGCTTCATGCGCGGCGCCGACGCGTCGGCCGGCACGATCAAGTCAGGCGGCAAGACGCGGCGCGCGGCGAAGATGGTCGTGCTCGACGTCGACCATCCGGACGTCGAGGAGTTCATCTGGTGCAAGGCGCACGAGGAGGAGAAGGCACGCGTCCTCGAGGCTGCCGGCTACGACATGTCCCTCGACTCGGCCGACTGGGCCTCGATCCAGTACCAGAACGCGAACAACTCGGTGCGCGTCACCGACGCGTTCATGGAGGCGGCCGAGGCGGACTCCGATTGGAACCTGACCGCGCGCACCGACGGCACGGTCGTCGACACGATGCCCGCGAGGAAGCTCCTGCGGGACATGGCCGAAGCGGCCTGGAAGTGCGCCGACCCGGGCGTCCAGTACGACACGACGATCAACCAGTGGCACACGCTCCCGAACACGGGCCGCATCAACGCGTCGAACCCGTGCTCGGAGTACATGTCGATCGACGACTCGGCGTGCAACCTCGCGTCGATCAACCTGCTCAAGTACCGCCGCGAGGACGGCGACCTCGACGTCGAGGCCTTCGAGCACACGGTCGACGTCATGTTCCTCGCGCAGGAGATCCTCGTCGGCTACTCCTCGTATCCGACGCCCGAGATCGAGCGCAACGCGAAGGCGTTCCGGCAGCTCGGCCTCGGCTACGCGAACCTCGGCGCGCTGCTGATGGCGCGCGGGCTCCCGTACGACTCGGACGCGGGTCGCGCGTACGCGGCCGCGATCACGGCGCTCATGACCGGGCGCGCGTATCGCAAGTCGGCCGAGATCGCAGGGCGCATGGGCGCGTTCGCCGGCTACCGGCCGAATGCGGCCGCGATGATCGGCGTCATGGCGCAGCACCGCGCCGCGGTCGGGAACATCGAGAACACCGACTCGGTGCCGGCCGATCTGTTGTCGGCTTGCCGGCGCGCATGGGACGAGGCGCTGAACCTCGGTGAGGTGCACGGCTACCGCAACGCGCAGGCGACCGTGCTCGCGCCGACCGGGACGATCAGCTTCATGATGGATTGCGACACAACCGGGGTCGAGCCCGACTTCTCGCTCGTCAAGTCGAAGAAGCTCGTCGGCGGCGGCGAGATCACGATCGTCAACCAGACGGTGAAGGCCGCGCTCGAGCGGCTCGGCTACGCGCCGAACGAGGTCTCCGACATCGAGGCCTACGTCGACGAGAAGAACTCGGTGATCGGAGCTCCGCACCTGAAGAAGGAGCACTACCCGGTCTTCGACTGCGCGGTCGGCGAGCGCGCGATCCACTACATGGGCCACGTGAAGATGATGGGCGCCGTCCAGCCGTTCATCTCGGGCGCGATCTCGAAGACGGTGAACATGCCCGAGGACGCGACCGTCGAGGACGTGGCCGGTCTCTACACCGACGCGTGGAAGCTCGGCGTGAAGGCGATCGCGATCTATCGCGACAACTGCAAGGTCGCGCAGCCGCTCTCGTCGAAGAGCCAGGCCGCGATCGCGAACGTGACCGGTGTCGCCGCCCCGCCGGTGCCGCTGACGCAGCGCCGCCGGCTGCCGGAGGACCGCGTCGAGGTCGGCCGCAAGTTCCGGGTCGGCGACTACGAGGGCTACATCCACGTCGGCCTGTACGAGGACGGGACGCCCGGCGACATCTTCGTCGACATCGCCAAGGAGGGCACGACGCTGGCCGGCCTCATGAACTCGTTCATGATCTCGGTCTCTTTGGGCCTCCAGTACGGAGTCCCGCTCGAGGTCTATGTCTCGAAGTTCGCGCACATGCGTTTCGAGCCGAGCGGCCAGACGAACGACGTGGACATCCGAGTCGCGAAGTCGATCGTCGACTACGTGTTCCGCTGGATGGGCAAGAAGTTCCTGAACGCGGACCAGCAGGAGGAGATCGGAATCCTCTCGCCCGAGGTGAAGGCGCGGCTAGCGGAGCGCTACGCGAACGGTGAGAGCTCGGCCCCGTCCGACGCGGCGGCGCCACTCGAATCACCCCCACCGGGCCAAACCGCCCTGTTCAACGCGTGGGAGGACGCAGTCGAGTGCGCCAAGTGCGGCGGCCGCATGATCCGTACAGGGTCGTGCTATACGTGCCGAGACTGCGGCACTAACACTGGCTGTAGCTAGCTAGCAACCCAGCGGAACAATCAAACTGGCGTCGCTTCGCCTGCGTTCGCTGGGGTGACGTGAAACATCCACAGCCGCAGCGATCGATGTGAACGGTCCCAGTAGTCAGCAGGCACGACAGCCGCTAGAGCGCCAAGGCTCGGGCTCGAGCCGCAGCGCTTCGAACCCACCCTCCGTGTCGAGGGTGCTCGCTGTGTAGCGAGCGGCGTGCAAGGAGCTTAGGGACGTGACAATCGCAAACCCCTGCTCATCAAGGACGCCCTCTGGATCGTACGGCTCAAACGCGTGGTCAACACGGAGAAGGCGGCCGTTCGCGTCGAAGTGCGGAGTCTCAACGTGCTCCCAACCCCCAAAGACCATGAGCTGAAACGCGATCGTGCGTTCGAGCTTGGTCCGAAGTAGGCGCCCGCCTGCTGAGACGGTCGCTCTGGCCGCATTGCAGGACATGATCCCGCTCTGCGACGGAGTTGCCAACCTCCGTTACGAACGAGGGTCGAGCTCGGCGGCGACCTCCGCCGCGACCTCCTGCTTCTCGACGATCTCGTACCGGTCGCCCTCGCCACCGACGACTCGCTCGATGTCCGCCGCCGCATGGCCGGGCCTGAGGACGAAATAGACCGGCCCCATCTTCCGGACCGACCCGTACTCCTCGGACGTCAGCGAGACGTACTCGAAGCACGAAGCTTCGGAGCATTCGCACATGAACTCCGTGAACATCGGGCTGGCGTCCGTCCCGGCCGAGTCGATCCGCTCGTTCACCTCGCGGAACAGCGCCTCGTTGCGCGCCGCGCGCTCTTGTCGTGACTCTAGTTCCATCGCTTCCTCGACCCCCGTGCTGCTTGAACGCCAGACGAGGAGAAGATGCGGCTCGCCGTCCATTCAGGGTAACAGTCCCTTCGACTGAAGCGAGCCAACCTTCCGGGAGTACCGTGCGAGCCACCCCAACGGAGGGAGTGAAGCCAATGGTCAAGATCAGCGACAAGACCGACTACAGCCGCTTCGCGCGCCCGACAGCGGAGGACGAGGGCATCTGGCTCGACCACGTCGAGGTGCACCTCGTCACCCATCCAGTCGGACAGGTCAAGGAGATGCACGTGCACGACCCGCCGCAGGATCACGTGATCGTGATGCGCTCGGGCCGGATGCGCTGGACGGTCGAGGACAAGACGCTCGACGCCGGTCCCGGTGACGTGATCGTGACGCCGGCAGGCGTCGCCCATGGTTACGAGGTCCTCGGCGACGAGCCCGCACGGGTCGTCTGCGTCGACTCGCCGATCCGTCCGCGGCCCGGCTAAGGCGGCTGAGCGCGAGAAGGCGGCGGTTTAGAGACAGGGGCGCCAACCCGTCGCCTGTTTGAAGCGAGCGTTCGAGACCCGCTCGTGGTCGCGGACGACGTTGTAGATGCCGCTTGGCGCCCGGAGCGCCGCCAGGAGCGCTCGGCCCGCGTCCTCGACATGAAGTGTCGCGCCTGCCTGGGGATCGGAGGCCTCGTGTCCCGTCCCCGGTCCGTCGAGCCGACCGAGACGAAGGACAACCCCACGGCGCCCCGCCTCTGTAAAGCGAGTGGCCTGCTTCTCGGCCGCCAACGACGACTTCAAGTGCGGCTGAACTTCCCCGGTTGGCGTCTCCTCGTCGACCGGGCCCTCCGGCGGGTAGACGAACGTCACCGACGGCTGAACGTAGACCTCGGTTGTGGCGGCCAGTGCCGCGTCCACGAGGAGCCGCGACGCGACCTGTCTCAGCCGATCGTTCTCCTGCCACGACTCCTGGTCGCGCCTTCGCTCGCGCGCGGGAATCCTCGTCGCGAGGTGGAAGATCGCATCGGCGCCCCGAACGGCCTCCGCGACGCGTACGGCGTCGAAGAGGTCGAGCTCGTCCTGCACGGGTGCCCGAACGTCGTGCCCCTGGGCCGCGAGAAGCGGACGAAGGGATCGGCCCAGGACGCCGGATCCTCCGGTGACGAGAATTCGCACGCTCAGTGCACCGATTTGATGTGCGAGACCAACTCCCGGTCGGTAACCGCATGCACGGCGAAGCCCGCGCGCTCCGAGGTGAGCTCGACCTCCTTCGCATCGAAGTCCAGGCGCGTTTGCACCGCTGCCGGCTTGCAGCCCACTTCCGCCTAGCTCTCGCCCCTCACTGCAGAGCCGATAACGGCAAGGCTCAAGGCGCTGGCCGACCTCACACCCGGGCGATGGTTTGAGGGCTCATCTGGTTCTTTTCGGCTAGACCCACAAAAACGGCCGCAGGACTCCGTTTCCTCCGTAGACGCGTGCTGGGGCGCGCCGCGCGCGAAACCGTACCGAACCGGGACTCAGGCGTCAGCGCAGTAGCAGGCCCACACCAGCCGGCCGAGTACCACCCACGTCTCCTCGGACATCGGATGGCTGTTGAACATGACGACGACCTGGCGGTCGCCGGTCCTGCTCGCCAGGGCGATCGTCGTATAGCCGGTCGAGAATCCGAAATGTCCCCAGGCCGACCCGCACGTCGACGCCTCGAGTCCCCACAAAGCGGTGACTTCCTCGATTCCGAGCCCGTACCCGTCGCTCTCCTCCCAGTCCGAGGGGACGGTTCTCAGTAACTCCGCGCGGACCTCGGGTGACAAGAGCTCTCCGCCCAGCAACGCCTGCAGGAAGCGCGCAGTGTCCCGGGCGGTAGAGACCATCCCGCTGCCGCCCCAGCCGAAGGGCTCGATGTCGGTCACGTCGACGGGGTCTGGACCGGGGTCCGGAAGCAATGGATTGTCCGCGGGGAGGTATCCACGAGCAAGACCGGCCGGCGTCGGGAACGCCGCGGGCAGGTCGGTATCCGCGAGCTCCAGCGGTTCGATGATCCTCCGTCGCAGCTCCTCACGAAGGGTCGCGCCAGCCGTCTCCTCGACGATGAGCCCGAGCACGACGTAATTGCTGCCCGAGTAGAACCACCCCTCCCCAGGCGAAAAGTGCCGCGGCTTGTTCTCGATGAGCTCGAGCACGTCGCGGGGCGCCAGCTCCCAGCGGTGCGCCGGGTCCTTTCGGTACGGCTCGAAGATTTCGTTGAGCTCGAGAGCGTGTGGCAGACCGCTCGTGTGATTGAGCAGCTGCCGAACGGTGACGCCCCCGTCGATCAAGACGACCTCGCGATCGAGCTCCAGCGCGCCCTCCTCGACGAGCTGGAGCACCGCGACGGCCACGAAGAGCTTGGTGACGCTGGCGATCCGAAAACGATGATCCGGGTCATCTGCGCCTCGGTCGAGAGATCGGCGACGCCCGCGGCTCCCTCCCACGACGAGTCCGGTCCGGCGGCCAGGGCGACCACGCCGGGAACGCCGGCTCGTATGACTGCCTGCAGGTGATCATCGAGCGGGACCAGAGCTAGTGCACCGCTTTGACGTGCGAGACCAGCTCGCCGTCGACGACCGCATGGATGGCGAAGCCCGGGAGCTCCGAGGTGAGCTCGAGCTCCCTCACCTGGAAATTCAGCCGCGTCTGCACATACGTGCTTGGGACGACGAGCACGCCGCGCCCTGCGAGCTCGCCGGTGATCGTGCTGTGGAAGTGACCGCAGACCAGTCGCCGCACCTGTCGATGTCGTTCGATCACAGCGCCTAGCGCACGTCGATCGGCTGCGGCCAGCCCGATCTCGTCCCACGCCGGCGACCCGATGACGAGCGGCGGGTGGTGCATCGCGATCAGCGTCAGCTGCTCCGGTGCCGCGGCCAGCTCGGCGTCGAGCCAGTCGAGCTGCCCGCCCTCCAGCGCGCCGTCATCCAGTCCCGGCCGCGAGGTGTCCAGCACGACGAGCCGCAGCGGGCCGAGATCGACCGAATAACACACCGGCTCGCCGTCGCCGCCGGGGACGCCGAAGTGGCGATGGAGCGCGCGGCGGTCGTCGTGATTGCCGGGCAGCACGTACAACGGCGCATCCAGCGGAGCGAGCAGCTCGCGCAACTGTTCGTACTCCCCGTCGGTCGCGTGGTCGGCGATGTCGCCGGTCACGAGCACCGCCTCGGGCTGCGGCCGGATCGCGCGTACCGACTCGATCGCAGCAGCGAGCCGCGGCACGGACTGGTCGTCGAACCACTCGGCACCGATGTGCGGATCGCTGAGTTGAGCGAGAAGAAACGAAGGGGCTATGGCACGACATCATCACCGAGGGACGTCTGCACGATGCTCATCGCATCGATCTGGCGCGTAGTCTCCGACCGGAACGAGATGACCGAGCTCCTCATCGCCGTCGATAGTTCCGAGATTCGCGAGGGCAAGCTCGACGCCGTCAAGGCCGGCCTCGCCGAGCTCGCCGAGTTTGTCGAGGCGAACGCGCCCGAGATGATCGTCTACAGCATCTATCTGGACGAAGAGGCGGGGCAGATGACCGTCGTCCAGATCCATCCGAACTCTGCCTCGATGGAGCGGCACCTGGAGATCGCGGCGCCGGTTTTCCGCAAGTTCGCGGGCCTACTCGACCTGACGCGAGTCGACTTCTACGGCACGCCCAGCGAAGCCTTGCTGGAACGCACGCGCCAAAAAACGGAGTTGCTTGGGAGCGCGCCGGTTGTCGTGAACAAGCTCCACGCCGGATTCGCGCGATTCGCTAGCCGAACGTGAAGCAGTAGGCCTCGGCGCCCGGGGCGAGGAAGGTGATCTCGAAGGTGCGGTCGCTGATCGATCCGGGCTCGCGGATCAGCTGATGGAGCCGCGGCGGCTGGTCGAGCGTTCCGTTGCCCTGCTCGTCAATGTCGAGCCCGTGGGCGTCGCCGGGAGGCTCTCCGTCGACGAGCACGCGGAACTTGACCGGGCCTGACGCGGGCGGGCCCATGACGAGATTGACGTCGCGCGCGTGGAAGCGGAACACGAGCCGCCCGTCGGCCTCGTTCGCCACGCTCTTCCCCGGCCCGAGCGTCCAGTTGCCTGACAGCGCCCACTGGTTGCGCTCGAGCCGATCCGGCACGCCGAAGTCTTGAGGCTCGTCGAACTCGGCAACGTCGGCGGACACGAAGTTCTGCCCTTGCTCGTAGCCGAGGTACGTCTCGGGAGAGCCCAGAGTCTGCCAATCGGCCTGCGCCTCGAAGCCCTCGTCGGCAACCGAAACCAGGTCGCTGCCCACGTCGTCGTGGCCGGCCTCGCGCAAGAGCATCTGGACGACCATCTCGCACTCCTCGTAGCCGCCCTCGCCGAAGTGCATGTGCCGGATCCGTCCTTCCGCGTCGGCGATGTACACGGCGGGCCAGTAGTTGTTGTCGAAGGCGCGCCAGACCGCGAAGTCGGGGTCGAGCGCGATCGGATACTCGACGCGCTCGTCCTGCGCGGCCCAGCGGACGTTGTCGGGGTCGTGCTCGAACGGGAACTCCGGCGTATGGACGCCGATTACGACCAGGCCTTGATCCTTGTACTTCTCGTGCCACGCGCGGACGTAGCCGAGCGTGCGCAGCCAGTTGATGCAGGTGTACGTCCAGAAGTCGACGAGCACGACCTTCCCGCGCAGGCCTTCCGGAGTGAGCGGCTCGGAGTTGAGCCAGCCGGTCGCGCCGTCGAACCCGGGCAGGTGGGACTCCGAGCGCAGCTTGGCAAACAGGCTCAATTCGAAGCTACCACCGGCCGCGACGGTCGGCCGGTCGACTGCGGCCGCCGCGGTCATGATCACGTCGGTCACGGCCTCGGGCTGAGAGATCATGATCACGTGCGAGCCCTCGAGCTCGGTGATCGTGGCTCCGGCGCGCTCGGCCATCGAGCGGACGACGTCCGCGCCGGCCGCCGTGTCGCCGGTCGCGACGACGGCCCAGGTCGGCTTCGTCTTCCAGGCGGGCGGGCCCGACTGCTCCGAGAACCCGAGCTCCGAGGCCGGGCGCTGCGTCGCGGCCATGACCGCGGTCTGGTGGGCCGGCAGGTCGGAAGCGAACGCGTCGTGGAACTTGGCCGGGTCGACCGCGAACTCGGTCGCCGTCCCGCCGTTGCTCGGATACTGGAGCGGGACGAGCGCGCTCATCAGGACGCTGTCCTTGGAGTCGCCCTCGATCGCGCTCAGGGTCTCGCCCTCGTCGGGGGCGAAGGCGGCGACGTAGACGAGGCCGACGACGTTCTCGGCGTCGGTCGCGGCGTTCGAGATCACGGCGCCGCCGTACGAGTGGCCGACCGCCAGCACGGGGCCGGGGATCTGCTGGAAGAAGCTGGCGATGTAGGCGGAGTCGATCGAGATCCCCCGCAGCGGGTTCGCCGGCGCCGCCACCTCGATTTTCATTGCCTGTAGGTGCTCGACAACCGGGCCCCAGCTCGAGGCGTCGGCGAAGGCGCCGTGGACGAGAACGACGGTGAGAGTGTCGGTGCTGGGCGTTGCGTCTGACATGAGAGCTCCTTCGTTAGTCCGTGTCGATGTCAATGACAGCTTTGGCAAACGGTTCCGGCGCTTCTTGCGGGAGGTTGTGACCGATGCCGCCCTCGAGCGTCCGGTGCTCGTAGCGCCCCGAGAACTTGCGGGCGTAGACGCTCGGGTCGGGGTGCGGGGCGCCGTTGGCGTCGCCCTCGAGAGTGATCGTCGGGACGGTGATCGTCGGCGCAGTGGCGAGCCGTTGCTCGAGCCCGTCGTATTCCGCCTCGCCGTCGGCGATCCCGAGCCGCCAGCGGTAGTTGTGAATCGCGATCGCGACGTGATCCGGATTGTCGAATGACGCCGCGCTGCGCTCGAACGTGGCGTCGTCGAAGTTCCACTTCGGTGAAGCCGTCCGCCAGATGAGCTTCGCGAACTCGCGCGTGTACATCTCGTAGCCGGCGCGGCCCCGCTCGGTGGCGAAGTAGAACTGGTACCACCACTGGTGCTCGGCCTCCGGCGGCAGCGGCTGCTCGTTCGCTTCCTGGCTCCCGATCAGGTAGCCGCTGACGGAGACGAGCCCCCGGCAGCGCTCGGGCCAGAGGGCGGAAACGACGTTGGCCGTCCGCGCTCCCCAGTCGAACCCGGCGACGATCGCTTCGTCGATCTCGAGCGCGTCCAGCAATGCGATCGCGTCAACGGCGAGCGCGGCCTGCTGGCCGTTTCGGGGCGCCTCGTGCGAGAGGAAGCGCGTGGTGCCGTAGCCGCAGAGGTAGGGGACGATGACTCGATAGCCCGCCGCCGCCAGCATTGGAGTCACCTCGGCGTAGCTGTGGATGTCGTACGGCCAGCCGTGCAGCAGGAGGACGGCCGGGCCATCGGCAGGACCATCCTCCGCGTAGCCGACGCTCAGTCGGCCGGCATCAACCTGCGTAATCGGACCGAACGAGGTTTTCGCCGCGGTTGCCATCAACTCCTAGTTGCGGTTGAAGAGGGAGAGCAGGAGCAGAAACACGTTGAGGACGTCGAGGAAGATCGAGGCGGCGAGCACCGGCGCGGCACGAATGTCCTGCGTCCGCCTCAGACGCTGGAAGTCGTACATCGTGAACCCGGCGAAGATCACCAGGCCCGGCGATCGAGTAGATCAGCGCGCCGTTCGGGATGTTCACGAAGATGGTCACGATCCCGAAGACGATCAGCGCGAGGAGCGCCCAGAAGCACACTCGGGCGAGCCCGGACAAGTCACGCCGCGTGGCGTACCCGGCAGTGCCGAAGCCGGCGATGAACAGCGCCGTCGCCCCGCCTGCCTGCCACACGGACTGCGGGTTCGTCGAGGCGTAGTACGCGACCGTCGGCGCGGTTCCCACTCCAACCAGGACGCCGAAGCCAAAGAGCAAGAAGATCGCCAGCTGTTCGGAGCGCGAGACGGCGAAGTTGATCCCGATCAGGAGGGCGAAGCTCGCGATGAACGCGACGAAGCCCCAGCCGTACGACAGGTCCCGCCCGAGGTAGGCGCCCAGCGCGAAGAGGCCGGCGGTGACCGCCACGAGCCCCATCGTCTGGCCGAAGAGCGCCCGCGACTGATCGCGGGCTACCGCAGGCGGAAGCGCGGTCTCGTACGTGCTCACGAGACCGGCTCCCGGTTGAAGTTGGCCTTCATCGCACGGACTTGAAGCACGCGCGGACCTCGGTCGTGAAGATCTCCGGCTCCTCCCACGCGGCGAAGTGCCCGCCCTTGGCGGCCTTGTTGTAGTAGGTGAGGTTCGGATAGCCAAGCTCGGCCCAGGTGCGCGGAGCGACGAAGATCTCGCCCGGGAACGCGGTGAAGCCGACCACCTCTGTGCCCACTGGCGCAGGTGCCTGGCCTGCAGCGGCGGCTGCCGCCTGGGCCTGTCCGCTCTCCCAGTACGACCGTGCCGCGGACGCCCCGGTGCCCGTCAGCCAGTAGAGCGTGATGTTGTCGAGGATGTGGTCCCGGGTGAGATTGCCCGTCGGTTGGTCGTCGACGAACGCCTTCGCGATCTTGTAGTAGCTGTCCGTGTCGTGGTCGAGCATCCAGGCGGCCATGGCGACCGGTGAGTCCAGCAGCGCGTACCCGATCGTCTGCGGCCGCGTGGCCTGCTCCAGGAAGTAGCCGCGTCCGCTTGTGCTGAACGTGTTCGCCTGCCCCAGCGCGGCCTTCTCCTCGTCGGTGTTCCCAGGCATTGGGCTACCGCCGAGGGCCGGCACGAGCAGGTTCGTGTGGATGCCGACGAGCCCCTCGGGCGCCATCCGGCCCATCGCGTCGGTGATCGCCGCACCCACGTCGCCGCCCTGGGCCACGTAGCGCGTGTAGCCGAGGCGGTTCATCAGCTCCGGCCACGCCTGAGCGACGCGACCGGCCCACCAGCCGAGCTCCGCCGGTTCGCCGGAGAACCCGTACCCGGGCACGGAAGGCAGCACGAGGTCGAATGCGTCATCGGCGTGCCGCCGTGAGCCGTCGGGTCGGTGAGCGGGCCGATGGTCTCGAGCAGCTCGATGACCGAGCCGGGCCAACCGTGGGTCATGATCAGCGGGAGCGCGTTGTCGTGCTCCGACTTGACGTGGATGAAGTGGATCTCGATCCCGTCGATCTCGGTCGTGAACTGGGGAAGAGCGTTGAGCTTCGCCTCGGCCTTGCGCCAGTCGTAGTCGGTCTCCCAGTAGCGGGCGAGCTCCTGCAGGGCTTTCAGCTGCACGCCCTGGGAGCGATCGTCGACGAGCTCCTTCGTCGGCCAGCGCGTCGCGGAGATGCGGCGCCGCAGGTCGGCGAGCTTCTCGTCCGGAATGTCGACCTGGAAGGTCTGGATGTCGGTCTGAACGGTGCTCATGAAGCGCTCCCTTCGTTGCGGAGTGTCTTGAACGCGGCGCGCATCTCGGTCGCGAAGATCTCCGGCTCCTCCCAGGCGGCGAAGTGCCCGCCCTTCTCGGCCTCGTTGTAGTAGATGAGGTCGTGGTAGGCGTGCTTCACCCAGTGGCGTGGCGCCTGGAAGAGCTCGCCCGGAAAGACCGTGTAGGCGACCGGGATCTTGACGTGCGGCGGCGGGTCCTTGAACGCGGCCTTGGAAGCCCGTCCGGTCTCCCAGTACAACCGCGACGTCGAGGCGCCGGTGCCCGTCAGCCAGTACAGCGTGATGTTGTCGAGGATCTGGTCGCGGGTGAGATTGCCCGAGGGTTGCCCTTCCAGGAAGGCGCGCGAGATCTTCTCGTAGCTGTCGGCGTCGTGGTCGAGCATCCAGGCCGCGAGCCCGATCGGCGAGTCCACGAGGGAGTAGCCGATCGTCTGCGGATGCTCGCCCATCTCGGCGATGTAACCCCGCATGAAGATGGCGATGACCTTGCTCAGCTCCTCGCGTTCCTCGCCGGAGAAGGCGAGCCTGAGGTTGAGAGCGGCCATCAGGAGCTCTTTGGGCGCCGCGTCCAGGAAGTTGAAGTGCACGCCGAGCAGACCGTCAGGTGCCTGACGGCCCATCGCATCGGTGACGCCGGCACCCTGGTCGCCGCCCTGGGCGACGTACCCGGTGTAGCCGAGGCGGTTCATCAGCTCGGCCCACGCCTGCCCGATGCGGCCGGAGTCCCAGCCCGCCTCGGTCGGCTCTCCCGAGAAGCCATAGCCGGGGATGGACGGGATGACGACGTCGAACGCGTCCGCCTCGGTGCCTCCGTAGGACGTCGGGTCGGTGAGCGGGCCAATGACCTCGAGCATCTCGATCACCGAGCCGGGCCAGCCGTGCGTGATGATGATCGGCAGGGCGTTCTCGTGCTCCGACTTCACGTGGATGAAGTGGATGTCGAGCCCGTCGATCTCGGTCTTGTACTGCGGCAGCGCGTTCAGCCTCGCCTCGAGCCTGCCGAAGTCGTACTCCGTGCCCCAGTAGCGCGCGAGCTCCTGCACCATCTTCGTCTGCACGCCTTGGGAGGCGTCTTCGACGAGCTCCTTTTCGGGCCAGCGCGTCGCCCGAATGCGGCGGCGCAGGTCATCGATCTGCTCGTCCGGAATCTCGACCTCGAACGTCCGGATCTCGGTAGCGGTTTGGACGGTGCTCATGGACTACCTCCTTTAACGCAGTGATTTGAATGCGGCTCGCACCTCCGTCGTGAAGATCTCGGGCTCCTGCCAGGCGGCGAAGTGGTTGCCCTCGTCGACCTCGTTGAAGTAGATGAGGTTGGGGTACGCCTTCTCGGTCCAGCTCCGCGGCGCCTGATAGAGCTCGTTCGGGAAGACGCTCACCGCGGCCGGGACATGACGCCCTTGACGTCGAAGAAGCCGAGGGTGTTCTCCCAGTAGAGACGACCCGAGGACATCCCGGTGTTCGTCACCCAGGTCATCGTGATGTTGTCGAGGACCTCGTCTCGTGTGAGGTTGCCCACGGGCTCCTCTTCGACGAATGCGCGCGAGATGTCGTCGAGGCTGCGCGCGTCGTGGTCGAGCATCCAGGCGGCGAGCGCGACCGGCGAATCGGCGAGCCCGTACAAGCGTCTGCGGCCGCGCGCCCCATCTCGATGCGTAGCCGAGGCCCTTCGTGAAGAGGAAGCTCAGCCGGTCGTACGCGCGTTGTTCGTCGGCGACAGCCCGGTCGGCGGCGGATCGCCCGCCCCGACACGTTCGACGCGAGTGCCTTCGAGATCTCGGGCGGAACCGTGCCGGGCATGTTCGAGTGGATGCCGAGCAGCTCCGGAGGCGCCTTTGCACCGATCGTCTCCGTGATCTGCGCGCCCCAGTCGCCGCCTTGCGCGACGAAGCGCGTGTAGCCCAGTCGCTTCATCAGCGCGATCCAGGCGTGCGCGATGTGGACGGGTCCCAGCCGGTGTGCCGTCGGCTTCGCCCGAGAACCCGTAGCCGGGATCGACGGAACCACCACGTCGAACGCGTCCTCCGCGTCGCCGCCGTGCGCCGTCGGGTCGCTGAGCGGGCCGATCACGTTCAGCATCTCGATGACCGAGCCCGGCCAGCCGTGCGTGATGATCAGCGGCAGCGCGTTCTCGTGCGGCGAGCGCACATGGATGAAGTGGATGTCGAGGCCGTCGATCTCGGTCATGAACTGCGGGAACGCGTTCAGCCTGGCCTCGACCCGCCCGAAGTCGTATTCCGTGCCCCAGTAGCGAACGAGCGCCTGAATCGTCGCGAGCCGCACGCCCTGCGTCTCGTCGGCGACGGTCTCCTTCTCGGGCCAGCGGGTCGCGGCGATGCGTCGGCGGAGGTCGTCGAGCTCCTCCTCCGACACCTCGACGTTGAAAGGTCGGATCTCTGTCGCGGTCTCGACAGTGGTGCCGCTCATGGGCGGACCTCCTAGGGAGATGTGTCAGCTTAGTAACAGCCCGCTGTGCCGCGGGCATCACCCCGAGGGGGTGACGCTCAAGCCCGTGACGTGAACACCGCGAGCGGGAGCAGCGCACTGACGACGTACTGCCCTGCATCGACCACTTCCGAGATCCTCAGGTCGACGCAGAGGCTCGATAGCACGTACGCGTCCTCCCTCGAGAGACCGTACTCGCCGGCGAGGTGGTCGACCATCGCGCGGACGGCGTCCTGGGCCGCTGCGTAGAGGTCGGGACCCACTCCGGTCGTCCCGTACCAGCCGCCCTCGTCGACGCGCGGCGTCAGCGAGCCGCTCGTCTCGTACTGCGGCGACGGGAGCTGTCGGCCCTTCTGGAGCGTGAAGCGGAGCTCGCCGTGCATCGGTGCCTCGATGCCGGTCACGCACACCTCGCCGTCACCCTGCGCCGCGTGCGCATCGCCGCAGCTGAAGAGCGCGCCGTCGACCTCGACCGGCAGGTACAGCGTCGTCCCCTGGACGAGTTGCCGCGTGTCCATGTTCCCGCCGAACCGGCCGGGCGGCATGACCGCCTGTTCCTTCGCGCCGGCCGGACACACGCCCATCGTTCCGAAGAACGGCTCGACCGGGATCGCGATGTCGTCGCGCAGATACGCAAACTCCCGGTTCGAGAGGTCGAAGACGCGGATGTAGGCATCAGGGAAGTCGTCGGGCAGCAGACCGAAGCCGGGGATGATCAGCGTGTAGCCCCAGCCGCGTGTCTCCATGGCCAGGATCTCGATCGCGAGCGTGTCGCCCGGCTCCGCTCCCTCGACGAGCACAGGCCCGGACAGCGGGTAGACGCGATCCCAGTCGAGCGCGGCGATGGCCTCGGCAGTCGAGTCCGGGGTGATCTGGTTGTCGCTCACGTCACGGGTCTCGTAGACGACCGAGTCGCCGCTCTGGATCGTGAGCACCGGCTCGTTGTCGACGTCCCACGTGAAGTGGGCCCTGTCCTCCGGAAACTCGTGGGTGGTCGCCATCCCGGGGGACGCTACAGCGAGAAACGCCAGCAGATGGCTAGGACGGTTGGTCGGACTGGCTCGACGCGTCGTCGAGCTCGCCGAGGAGCGCCTGGACCCGGGCGTCGATCTCGTCGCGCACGCGGCGCACCTCGTCGATGGGCGCACCGGTCGGGTCGCCCACCCGCCAGTCCTCGTGCCGTGTGCCTTCTGGCACGTCGACCACGCCCACGCTTCGCCCCATCGTCACGACGACGTCGGCCGCGGCAAGCACTTCCTGCGAAAGCGGCTTCGCGAACGCCCCCGAAAGGTCGACGCCGAGCTCGCCC
The DNA here is from genome assembly GCA_963794605.1 of uncultured Actinomycetes bacterium. Lineage (GTDB taxonomy): Bacteria > Actinomycetota > Thermoleophilia > Gaiellales > Gaiellaceae > VAXT01. Next base: position 849,983 of record CAWCEN010000002.1, on the reverse strand, counting down.
ATCACCTCGAGCACAGAGGGGTCGACAGCCGTCGCCGCGCTGCTGCCGGCCGAGTGGGCGACGACCCGGCCCTCGGAGCGAAGAGTGACCAGAGCTGCGGCCATCTGCCCGCGTCCCGTGTCCCCGAGCCCGACGAACAGGACGTCCGGCATCGCGTGCTCGGGACCGCTCGCACGTCCGAGCGCTTTCAGACGCTCGCGTGTGAAGCGGTGCGCGAGGGCGGGCATGAAGTCCTCGACCTGCGCCTGGGGGGCCAGCGACCGCACCGAGTCGTCCATGATCGCCTGGATCGTCTCGCGCGTGAACTGGTCACCGAACTCGTCGACGAGCACGTCGACGGCCTTCTCGAGATGCCGCGCAGTTTCGGGCTCGAGCCCAGCGGCCGCCTGGTCGGCGCCAGTGCTCATGGGCGGGATTGTTCAACGCCCAATGGTGTCGATGTGGCTGTGATCCTGTTAGGGATTGGATAGCTGACAAGCTTCCGCGGCAGATGAGCCAGGTCGTCCAGGTCGTCGGTGCGCTTGCGATCCTGGTCGCATTCGTCGCGGCCCAGGTCCGCATCTTCGACGTCCGCTCATGGACGTACCTCTGGCTGAACTTCTCCGGCGCGCTCGTGCTCGGGATCGCCGCTTGGCACGAGCGCCAGTACGGGTTCCTGCTCCTCGAGGGCGTCTGGACGCTCGTCTCGGCCTGGGGTCTCGTCACCCGCGCGCGCGGCGCGCCGGCCTAAGCGGGCTTCTCCCAGACGGAGACGTGCTTCGCGCTCTCGCTCGTGAACGGCTCGCGCCGCCAGCCGCTCCAGCGCTCGCGCAGCGTCATCCCGGCGAGGCGCGCCATCAGGTCGAGCTCCGCCGGCCACACGTAGCGGAACGGCATCGACACGAGCTCCCACTTGCCCTCTGCGGGCGAGAGGTGGTGCGAGATCAGGCCCTGGTTCTCGACGTCGTACTCGTCGATCCCGATGTGCTCCGCGCCGAAGTCGAACACCTGGAACCGCTCGCCCGGAGGAAGCGTCCGTAGCCCGGGCACGAGGAGCTCGATGACGAAGCAGCCGCCCGGCTCGAGATGGGCGGCGACGTTCTCGAAGCACGCGACCTGCGCGTCCTGCGTCGTCAGGTTGCCGATCGTGTTGAAGACGACGTACGCGAGGGAGAACGTGCCGTCGACCTTCGCCGTCGCGAAGTCCCCGATCGCGACCTCGATCTCGTCCCCACCGGGCTTCTCCTGCAGCTTCGCGACCATCGCCTCCGAGAGGTCGATCCCGTGCACGCGCACGCCGCGCTGCGCGAGCGGCAGGGCGATCCGCCCCGTGCCGATCCCGAGCTCGAGCGCCGCGCCGTCCCCGGCGAGCTCGGCGAGAAACTCGACGGCCGGGTCGAGCACGTCGGGCTGGAACATGTCCGCTGCGGACTCGTCGTAGCGAGCCGCGACTTCGTCGCCGAAGTGGTCCTCGGGCGTCAAGCCGTCAGATCTTGCGTGCCTCGACGTAGAGCACGCCGGTGCAGGGGAGGCAGTACGAATCGAGCTCGTCACCCAACTCGGTCAGGCGCTTCTTGGCTTCGTCCCGCCCCAGACGATCCTCGTACTGGTGGACGAGCGCGATGTACTTCTGTGTCAGCTGTGCGAAGTGCTGTTGGTTGTACGCCGAGTTGATGGTCTCGAGGGCCGAGATCTGGAAGTCGATCCGCTGGAACTTCTGGTCCATCGCCGCCGTGTCGCCCTGCCCGCAGCCCGCGACCAGGAACACGACCAGGAGCAATCCGGCTGCGCGCTTCATGGGCCCTTAGCTCGCGAGCCGCACCGCGACGACAGCGGCCGCGTCGGCCAGCTGGCCGAGCATGCGGACGTTGACGTTCGCGGGCGTGTCGCAGACCTTGTGGTAGCAGGCATCGAATGGAAGATTGGCAGAGCCGCCGAAGCGGCGCGCGGACGTTTGCGACTTGAGGTCGTCCGCCCCCGTGAAGAGGCCGCCGACCGGGATCCCCAACTCGGCGAACGACGCATGATCCGACCCGCCGCCGAGAGATTCCTGATCGACTGGCATGCGGCGCGCCGCGAAGTACGCGCGGAACGCGTTCTCGATCCTGCGTGAGCCGCTCGGGCCATCGTCCCCGTCATACACGATCCGGTCGAAGTTCGGGGAGCCGACCATGTCCAGGTTGATCACGCCGAGGATCCGCCTACGCTCGCGGAGACCCAGGCTCTGCGCGTAGCTCCTCGAGCCGACGAGGCCGAGCTCCTCGGCGCCCCAGAACGCGAACCGCAGCCCGTGCCTCGGCCGCACATGGAGGCGGCGGGCCTGCCGCGCGATCTCGAGGACGGCCGCCGTGCCCGAGCCGTTGTCGTTGATCCCCGGCCCGTTCGCGACCGAGTCGAGGTGCGCGCCGAGGAGGATCACGCCGCCCTGCCGGCCGGGAAGGTCGGCGATCACGTTCGCCGCGCGCGCCCTCGTCGTCGCGACCGAGAGGTCGAGATGCACCCGGACGACGCCCGCCTGGGCAAGGCGAGAGAGCTCGGACCCGACCTGGGACGAGATGACGAGCGCCGGGATCCGCGTGCGGCTGAAGAGCGTGGCCGAGAGCGGCGCGGTGCGCCCCGGGAGGCCGTCGTTCGCGATCAGCGCAGCCACGGCGCCGGCTGCCTGAGCGCTGCCGGCCTTCTGCGAGAAAGGACAGCCGCCGCGGCGCAGCAGGGCGATCCCGCCGCGCGGGAACCCGCTGAAGTCGGAGCCCTCACAGCCGCTCGAACCCGAGCTTGGTTCGACCGGGACGACGGGGGCCGTGAGGTTCCCGCCGCCCGAGTAGCGCATCGTCAGGAAGTCCCGGTTGCGCTGATAGCGGGCGTGCCCGGGTGAGACGCGCTCGAACACCGTGGGCTTCGTCTCGCGGAAGTAGTCGAAGGAGAAGGTCTTCTGCCGGGGTCGGAGGCCGGCAGCCCGGAGCTGCCGCACTACATAAGCTGCCGACTCCGAATACCCCGGCGTGCCTGCAGCGCGAGTTCCGCCGTTCCGCTCCGCGACCGCCTGGAGGGCCTCGAGGTGCGCCTTGAGGTGGCCGGGCGTGATCGCGCGGGCCAGCGCCTGAGTCGAGGCCGGCGAGCGGGCCGCCGGTCCAGCCTTGTGCCCGACGGCCGCGCCGCCGGCTCCTGCAGTGAGCAGGACGCCGATGCCGATCGCCAGAGCGAAACCTCGCACGTGTCTTGATAGACGGCGCGCTCGCCCGGAAGTTGGGCGCACTCGCAGCCCGCGCCATGACGGCTACGCTGGCCCGATGGCCAAGGTCGGAAAGCCGCTGGTCAAGGAGTATTCGACCGACGAGATCGTCGTCGAGTGGGAACCGCGGCTCTGCTTCCATTCCGGCAACTGCTCCCGGCTGCTGCCCGAGGTTTTCGACCGCGATCGCCGTCCCTGGGTGAAGGCCGACGAGGCCTCCGCGGACGAGATCGAGACGACCGTTGCCCAGTGCCCGTCGGGCGCCCTTCGGACGAGACGGCTCAAGGGCGTGAGCGTCAAGCCGCGGCAGCGGTTCGAAATCTGCGCGTCCGCCGGCGGGCCGCTGCTCGTCACGGGCGGCGCGCGGATCGTCGACGCGGAGGGCAACGTTCTCTATGAGGGCGAACGGGCTGCGCTCTGCCGGTGCGGCGGCTCGTCGAACAAGCCGTTCTGCGACGGGACGCACAAGCGCAACGGCTTCGAGGGCTAGTGCTGACGCTGTACCAGGCAGAGTGGTGCCCGTTCTCGGGCGCGGTGCGCGAGATCCTCACCGAGCTTGGCCTCGACTTCGTCGCCCGCCAGGTCGAGCCGTGGCCCGAGCAGCGCGCCGCACTGAGGGCCGTTTCGGGCTCCGACCGGATCCCCGCGCTACAGACGGAGGACGGCCGCTTCTTCAGCGGAGCGCGCGCGATCTACGGCTACCTGCGCGAGCTCGATGGCTGGGAGCACGCCGCGGAGCACCGGCGCCGCTTCGTCGACCACGTGCCGGCGCGCGAGTCGGATGCCGTCGGCCAGCTCGTCGAGTTCTTCGAGCCCTCCGAGGAGGCAGAGATCACAGCCACGCCGGAGGACGCCGAGGTCGTCGACGTGCCCGAGTCGTCGCAGTACGAGCTTCGGCTCGGAGACCGCCGCATCGGCGTCGCCGCCTACCACCGCCGGCAGAACAGCAACCGGATCGCGTTCACACACACCGAGGTCGACCCGGCCTGCGAAGGACGGGGCTTCGGGAGCAAGCTCGTCGCGGCGGCACTCGAGGACGTGCGCCGGAAGGGCCTCGAGGTCGTCCCGCTCTGCCCGTTCATCGCCCGCTACATGGCGACTCATCCGGAGGTGCACGACCTCCTCGCCTCGGGCCACCGCGACCGCGTGACCGCCGCCTAGGCCGTCGCGAGCGCTGGCCTCGGCTCCTTCGCAGTCCGGCTGCGCTTGTCTGCAATGTGCTTGGCGACGTACTTGGCGTCACGGCCACGGCCCGGCAGGACGTCGGACGAGAACGAGTAGAGGAAGATCAGGCCGAGGAAGTAGAGCCCCGGCTCGGACTCGACGACGCCGCGGTCGTGCTTCGGCTCGCCGTCCGGGTCGAAGACAGGTAGGTCGATCCAACCGAAGTCGGTTCGGAAGCCGGTGCACCAGATCACGTTCGCGACGTCGAGCACCCGACCGTCCTCCAGCACCGGCCGCCCGTTCTCGACGCCGGTCACACGGGGCAGGCGCTCGACGCCGGCCTTGGCGAGATCCTTCGACCGCGTCCTGACCAGCGGGTCGGGTTCCTGGAGCAGCCACGGGCCGACCTTACGGCCGATCGGGTTGCCGCGCGTGAGCACTCGGTGCCCGAGGAACCGGAAGACGCGGAAGCCCGGCCGGAACCGCCTCGAGCCGTGCTTGACCGGGATCTCGGCGATCTTCGGGCCTGCAAGGAACACGCGATGCGACCGGCAGAGCTCGACTGCAAGCTCGGCGCCAGAGTTGCCGGCCCCGACGAGGAGAACGTCGCCCTCCTGAAGCTGCGACGGGTTGCGGTATGCGGACGAGTGGAGCTGCACGATCCGCGGGTCGAGCTCGGCCGCGAATGCGGGCGTCTTCGGAATGTTGTGCGCGCCCGTCGCCACGATCACGTTCTCCGCCTCGTAGACCTCCTCGCCGGCCGAGACGACGAAGCGGCCGTCGGCCTTCTCGAGGCGATCGACGAAGACGCCGGTTCGCACCGGAAGGTCGAACTCCCGGGCGTACGCCTCGAGATAGTCGGCCTGCTCGTCCTTGGTCGGAAACGACCAGTTCGGCATGTCGAGACGCTTTCCGGGCAGCCGGCTGAAGAGCGCGGGCGTGAACAGGCGCAGCGAGTCCCAGCGGTTGCGCCATGCGTCGCCGACGCGCTCGTTCGCGTCGAGGATGACAAAGGGAAGGTGTCGCTTCGCGAGGTGGTAGCCGGCCATGAGGCCGGTCTGCCCGCCGCCGATGACGATTGTGTCGAAATGCTCGGAGTCCATCTCGTCCTCCCTAGCGCATCGCGTTGTGGACTGGCCAGAACTCACGGGCCGGCGGCGGCCCGTCGAGGCCGAGCGCCTGCAGCGCCGGGATGAACTGCTCCTGGAAGAAGCGCTGCGCTTCCTCCTCCGACTCCCACACTTCGATCACGCGCCAGCCGCCGTTCGGGCTCGGCCCGGCGATGTGGAAGATCCCGCCCGCCGGCTTGTCCAACCCGATGTGGGCGCGAATCTGCTCGTAGACCTCCTGCGACCCCTGGGGGTTGTCGACCATCATCGCCACCGTCATCTCTGCCTCCTTCGTCGTGTTGAGTCCGACGGTAGGAAGAGGCGCTCCCGCGCACATCGCGCGGATCCGCCAACCTTCGGCAGCGCCGCGTGGTCATTTCTGACCACTGAGAGGCGTCAGACCAGGCTGTGCTCGAAGGCGAAGGCCGTCGCCGCGGTTCGAGAGGAGACGCCGAGCTTCGCGAAGATGTTCTGCAGGTGGCGAGCGACCGTGTGCTCGCTGACGACCAGCTCGGAGGCGATTTCGCGGTTCGTCTTCCCCGCCGCGACGAGCCGGAGCACCTCGAGCTCACGTGCGCTCAGGCCATGCGCGTCGGCGGGCGAACGGCTTTCGACTCGATCGATGCGCTCGAGGTCGGGCGCGGCAGCCAGGCGCTCGAAGACCTCGCGAGCCGCACGGAGCTCCAGTGTCGCGCTCGCTTCGTCTCCCAGCCCACGGCACGCAAGGCCGATGAGCAGGCGCACGCGGGCCACCTCGTAGGGCGCGTCCAGTTCCTGCCACAGGCGAGCCGCCTGACGGAGGGCGACGAGCGCAGAGCTCGGATCGCCTTCGGCCAGCGCTACCTCGCCCTGCACCCCGGACGAGATCGCCTCGAGCATCGCGCGCTTGCCGATGGCCGAGATCCCCGCAAGCTCGTCGGCGGCGCGGCGGGCCTCTTCGAGATCGCCGGCGGCGAGCATCACCTCGACGTGGGCCGGCAGCATCGTGGCAAGCGCAAACGGCGATGCCGCTTCCGCGGCAGCGCGCCGGGTCATCGCGGCGGCGGCCTCGGCGTCTCGTTGGGCGAGCCGAAGGAGTGCCAGCCCGGGCTGCGGCTCCCGGCCGAACTCGCTCGCGTCGCGATACGCCGTTTCGGCGGCCTCGACGTCTCCCTGGAGGCGATGCAGCTCGCCCTGCTGGTAGAGCGCCTGTCCGGTGGCGGCGCGGTTCATCGCTTCCTCGCAGCGCTCCCGGGCCAGCTTCGCCTCGGCGAGCGCGTCGCGCCACTTGCCGTGCAGCTGCAAGAGTCCGGCGCGATGCGCAAGACAGCGGCCTGTGAACGAGACCATCTGGGGCTGCCCGTCGCACCAGCGCGTCAGCGCGTTCGTCCATTCCTGCGCACGACGCACATCGAACGCCTCCTCGCAGCCCGCGATCACGCCGCAGTAGACGACGCCCGCCACGATCGGCGAGACCGAGGCGGCCGTGACGCCGACCATCGCCTCGTCGAGGAGCCGCAGGCCCTCGTCGACCGACCCCTGGCCGATCCGCGCCAGGCCTTGGGCATGAAGCGCGATCGCCGCCAGGTCCGCGTCGCCGAAGCGCTCGGCGATCTCGACCGCCTGCGCGGCCGCCTCGTGTGCTCCGTCGTAGTCGCCGGCCGCTTCGCGCTGGAACACGACCGGAACGAGGAGCCAGCCCTGTTCGACGCACTCTCGGCCCTCCCGCTCGACGAGCCGCTGAGCGCGACCGAACCAGCCGCTTGCAGGCCCCAGCTCGCCCCGGATCGCAAGCGTCATGCCCAGCCAACCGGCGTTGCGGGCGGCCGCGAGGTTGTCGCCTCGCTCGATGTACGCGAGATGAGCACGCTCGAGCACGGCGAGGTACTCGTCCATGCGCCCGACGAGCGAGGCCGCGGTCGCGAGTAGATCGAGGTCAGCTGCTTGAAGCGGCTCGACCTGGTCGGCCTCGGACAGCGCCGTGTAGGCGTCGAGCCACGCCCGCCTCTCGAATGAGGAGCGGCCGCGCTCGAGCACCTGCGAGGCATCGACCACGGCCCCACGATATTCCACGAACGGACTAAGGTTGTCCCGTGCGGATCCTCCTCGGCATCGTCATCGTCCTCTTCCTCATCCTCTGGGCGCGGGCCGTGATCGACGTGTTCCGGCGGCACGACCTTTCCGTGGGCGGCAAGGCGGGCTGGACGATCTTCATGCTGATCCTTCCGTTCATCGGGCTGCTCGTGTACACGATGCTGCGGCCCGCGAACGCCTAGCGAGGGCGGGCGGGCGCTGAAGATCGTCGGGCTCGGCGGCTCGCTCTCGTCGACGTCGCGCAGCCGTGCGGCGCTCGTGACCGCGCTCGCGGGTGCCGCGGACGCGGGCGTCGAGACCGAGCTCCTCGATCTCCGGACGCTGCAGCTGCCCCTGTTCAATCCCGACGTGGAGCCGGACTCGACCACGCTGCGGATGGTCGAGACGCTCGAGACCGCCGACGGCCTGCTCTGGAGCAGCCCGCTCTACCAGGGCTCGGTCGCGGGCTCGTTCAAGAACGCGCTCGACTGGCTACATCTCCCGAGCGGGAGCATCTACCTGATAGACAAGCCGGTCGGGCTGATCAGCGTCTCCGGTGGGACGCAGGGGCTGCAGGCGATCAACGCGATGGAGTTCTCGGTGCGCGCGCTCCGGGCGTGGGCGGTGCCCTACGTCGTCCCGGTCCCCGGCGCGGCGTTCGACGAGGACGACGAGGTTCGAGACGAGGGCGTGGAGCGGCAGCTGCGGACGCTCGGCAGCGAGGTCGTCCGGCTCGCCCGGCACTTCGTCGAGGCGGAGGAGCCGGACCACCGGACCGAGTCCGCGCGGTCGCGCGAGCTGGTCGCCTCCGCCGCCTGAAGCTGAGCTACGAACGCAAGGGGATGATGGCCCAGGCGCGAAGTCGGGCGCATGTTCGAGACCGTGCTCGGAGTCACGGCTGCCGCCTGGGGGATCCTGATGGCGATCTCGCCGGGGCTGCAGATTCGCAAGATGCTGCTCCACCGCTCGTCGCACCAGGTCTCGATCGCCTATTTCTGGGTACTGCTCGTCGGCTTCACGCTCTGGGTCGGGTACGGGTTGTCGATCCCGAACTGGTACCTCGTCGTGCCGAACGTGGTCGCGTTCACGGTCTGCGCGACGACGATCACCGTCGCGTTGCGCTACCGGCTCAGATCGGAGCCGGCAGATAGAACGTGAGCGGCGGGCCAAGGCGCGTCGCTCCCTGCCGCCATGTGACCCGGTAGCCGCGCGGGCCGCGGACCGGATAATTGCGCTGCCAGACGACGGTTCCACCCCAGGCGGCGCCGGTCTTCTTGACCCGGAAGCTCTTGCACATCGCCTGCTGGCCGAGCGGCAGCACACAGACTCGGTAGCGCGGGAAGTACTTCGCGGCCAGGGTCAGCCGGAAGCTGTAGACGCTGCCGGTCTTGAAGATTCCGTAGCAGACGTCTCCGGTGGTGCTGCAGTAGCTCTTGACGCGGGACTGGTCGGCCGCCGCACTCGGCGCGACCGCGACGAGGGCCGCGATCAGCGCAAGCAGGAGGCTCCGGCGCCACATCGATCTCCAGTCTGCCGGACTCGAACCGCTCGTCCAAGGGCTTTACGGGATGCCCACAGGTGCCGAGTACTGTCTCAGGCCAAGAAGTCGTGAGAAGGGAACGAATGAGCGATCGTCCGCAGGGTCGAGCGCGGAGGTCGCAGTTACATCTCCGACGCCTCAGGTCATCGAAACGCGCGCGCCTGATCGGCGCAGTCGCATCGACCGCGATCGGACTGCTGCTGGTTGCGCTGGCGGCCGTGCACGTCCGCAATGCGCCGATGCCCTTCTCGCGGGGAGAGCCGACCCTGCTCGTCGCGGTGGCGCTCCTCTTCCTCGTCGCGTTCCTCGTCAAGGCGTGCGGCTGGGGCCGGCTCTTCGCCTCGCCCGAGAGGCCTGGGCCGATGGCACTTGCGGCCGCCGGCGGAGGCGCGTCGGTCATGGGCGTCGTTCTCCCAGGGCGATTCGACGAGCTGATCCGGATCGCGATCGTCCGCCGCTTCCCGGGCTGTCCGGCCGGGATCCGTTCCATCTGCCTCTCGCTCGTGACGCTCGGGTTGATCGACAGTGCTGCGCTCGCTCCTCTCGGCTTCACCGCCGCCGCCTGGCCGGGGAACTCGGCGGCCGTCCGACTGGGGTTCGGAGTCGTAGGCATCGGCGGAGTCCTGGCCGCAGCGGTCGTGATTGCGCTCCCGTTCGTCGCAGCGAGCCCGCGCCTCATGCAGTACCGCCTCGGCCGGTGGCTGGCGCCGAGGGCGACGCCGCCCAGACGCGCGATCGAGTCGTGGGCGCTGGTCTCTGCCTCGTGGCTCATCCGCGCGGTGGCTCTCACCCTCTTGCTCGCCGCGCTCGGTCTCGGCTTCAACTTCCCGCTCGCGATGATGTTCCTCTGCGCAGCCGCCGCGGCAGCCGCGTTGCCCGTCAGCCCGGCCGGGGCGGCGACCCAGGTCGGTGCAGGCGCGGCTCTTCTGATCGTCTCGGGCATCGGCCGCACAGACGCCGTCGGCTTTGCGCTGGCCGCGCAGACGCTGATCATTCTCGCCGGTGCGGGCGCGCTCTTCCTGTCCGTCGCGTGGGTGACATCTCAGCGGCTCGCAGGCGCCGCCGCCCTTCGTTTCAGGTAGCCGGCACCTAGCGGCCTCTACTGTGCCGTGCGTGGGTGACGTCCGACTCGTCACGCCATCGTTCGTCCGGCTGTGGCTGGCAACGCTCGGCGTGTTCGCAACGTTCGGGATGGTCGTCCTTGCGCTGCCGCTGTACGTGAAGGACGAGCTCGACTACGGCTCGGTCGGCGTCGGGGTCGCGGTGGGCGCGGCGAGCGTGACCGCGGTCATCTTCTCCGTCGTCTCGGGACGGCTCGGCGACCGGCGCGGACGGCGGCCGCTGCTCATCGTCGGCGGGCTCGTGATGTTCGCGTGCTACCTCGCGCTCGCACTGCTGCCCGGGTTGGCCGGGGTCGTCGGAATCCGGTTCGTCGCGGGAGCCGCCGAGGCGACATTCGTCGTCGCGCTGTACACGGCGACGATGGACATCTCACCCGAGGAGCGGCGCGGAGAGGCGGTCAGCCTGATCACGCTCGCGTCGTACCTCGGGCTCACGTTCGGGCCGGTCCTGGGCGACGTCGTCCGCGGCGCCGACCGCTATCCGCTGGTCTGGCTCGTCACGGCTGGGTTCGTCCTCGCAGCGACGGCGGTCGTGGCCACGCTCCACGAGACGAAGCCGGCGAGCGAGGAGCCGTCGCCCGTGAGCTGGCTTCCACCGCGCGGCGCGCTCCGTCCGGGCCTGCTCGTCGTCCTCGGACTACTCGGCTTCGGCGGCTTCATCGCCTTCGCGGCCATCTACTCGCGCGATCTCGGCATCGAGCGGCCCGGTCTGATCTTCGCTCTCTTCGGCGGCGTGATCTCGCTCGTCCGCTTCTTCGGCCGACGGCTGCCGGACGCGCTCGGAGCGGTCCGCACGCTCGAGCTCTCGTTCATCTGCCTCGCCGCCGGGCTAGCGCTGATCGGGGGCTGGCAGACGACGACCGGCCTCATCGTCGGCACGGTCGTCTTCGCCGTCGGGCAGGCGATGACGTACCCGTCGGCAGTTCTGCTCGCGGTGCAGGCGACGGGCGCGGAGGAGCGAAGCGCGGTCGTCGGCAGCGTGGGCGCCGCGGTCGACGTCGCGCTCGGAGTGGGCGCGCTCACCCTGGGCGGGGTCGCGAAGTTCTGGGGCTACGGCGGAGCGTTCCTCGTCGCTTCTGCGGTGGCACTGACCGGACTGGCCGCGTTGTGGCCGCTGCGCGAGGCCGGCCGGGTGCGCCTCGAAGAGAGCTAGCGTCGGACGGCCGACCTCGCGGTCGCCAGCCAGGCCTGCGGGATCCGGCGGCGAGCCGTCGCGAGTGCTGAGCGCAGGGCCTCGGCGGCCTCCGGGCCGTGGACGCCTTCGCCGTGGCCGAACAGCATGTGCTCAGGCTCGAGGCCGGCGAGCGAGCGCCTCGGCGGGAAGAGGCGTAGGAACGGGTTGACACCGAATGGCTCGCCCGGCGCCCGAAAGTAGTCGAGGCTCCCGAGCGCGTCGGCGCAGACGAGGGCCCGCTCCGCTGCGAACCAGAGCGCGACCTCCTGCCAGAAGCGCCAGCGCAGAATCGGGAACGCGACGAACGGCGCACCCTCGATCGGGTCGAACGGCGTCACGTGCAGCGGCACGCCGAGGCGCTCGGCGACCGCCGCGCAGTCCCGGTTGTGACGGTCGAGGAGCTGGACGACCGCCGCGGGCTCGCCGAAGGCGGCGATCCGCTCGTCGAGCCCGTCGCCGTCGACGACGTCCGTCAGCCATACGCGACCTCCCGCGCGGATCGCGTGCGAGGTGCGCCGGAGCCGGTCTCCCTCGATGCTCCAGCCGAAGCCGTGCTCGAACTCGTCGTCGAAGAGGAGCGTCACGGGGAAACTATGGCGCGTGGCTCTCACGAACGCGGAAATCGCCGACCGGCTCGAGTCGCTCGCCGGGCTGCTCGAACTGACCGGGTCGAGCCCGTACGCGCCGCGTGCGTACCGGCGCGCCGCCGAGACGATTCGCGCGACGCAGGCGCCGATCCCGGAGCTCGTCCGCACCGGGCGGGTGCGCGACCTGCGCGGGATCGGGCCGGGGATCGAGGCGCGGCTGCGCGAGCTCGTCGAGACGGGTCGGCTCGCGGAGCTGGATGAGCTCGATCAGGAGGTCTCGCCCGAGCTCGTCGGGCTGGGTCGCATGCTCGGCTTCGGCCCGCAGCTCGCGGCCGAGATCAGTCGGTCGCTCGGAGTGCGCACGGTCGATGAATTCCGCGCGGCGGCTGCAGAGGGACGGTTGGGGCAGGTGCCCGGGATCGGGCCGAAGACGGAGGCGAAGCTCCTCGCCGCTCTCGCGCACGGGGAACGGCCTCGGCCTCGGCGCGGGCTTCTGCTCAACCGCGCGCTGGCCCTCAGCGATGGCATCGCCGAGGCGCTCGGGGGCGAGGTCGCGGGCGATCCGCGGCGCTGGCGGGACTCGAGCGAGGTGTTCGCGATCGTCTGCTCCGCTTCGAGGCCGCGGCCGTTGCTGGATCGGTTCGAGGCGTTGCCGCAGATCGTCTCGATCGTCGAGCGGGCGAAGCGGCGGGCGATCGGCGTGACCGTGGAAGGCGTTCCGGTCGAGCTCGTCGTCGCGGAGCCGCGGCGCTTCGGGACCGAGCTCATGCGGGCGACCGGTTCGGCGGAGTACGTCGAGGCGCTCGAGCCGCTTCCGGATGGGCCGGACGAGGAGAGCGTCTACCGGGCGCTCGGGATTCCGTTCTGCCCGCCGGAGCTGCGTGAGGCGCCGTTTCGCGGCGAGCCGCCGGAGCTCGTCTCGCTCGACGACGTCCGCGGCGACCTGCACGTCCATACGGACTGGTCCGATGGGAGGGCGACCGTGCTGGAGATGGGCGAGGCGGCGCGCGAGCTCGGCTACGACTACCTCGCGATCTGCGACCACACGCGGAACGTGCGAGTCGTGCCGGGCCTGGACGCGGACGACGTGCGGCGGCAGGGCGAGGAGATCGCGGCCGCGAACGAGCTGCTGGCGCCGTTCCGGATCCTGCGCGGGATCGAGTGCGACATCCTGGCCGATGGGTCGCTGGACCTTCCGGACGACGTGCTGGCGGAGCTCGAGTGGGTGCAGGCGAGCGTGCATGCGGGCCAGCGGGCGCCTCGGGCCGAGATCACGAAGCGGACGGTCGAGGCGATGCGCCATCCGGCGGTGCGCTGCCTGAGCCATCCGACCGGGCGGATGATCAACCATCGGCCCGAGAACGCGGTCGACCTCGAGCAGGTGTTCGAGGTCGCGCTCGAGACGGGCGTCGCGGTCGAGGTCAACGGGCTGGCGCCCCGGCTCGACCTGCGGGATGCGCACGTCCGGTCGGCGATCGAGGCCGGCGTGCGGGTCGTGTGCTCGACCGATGCCCACTCGGTGGCCGGGCTCGGAAACATGCAGCTCGCGATCGCAACAGCCCGCCGCGGCTGGGCGACGGCGGCGAACATCCTGAACACGCGTCCGCTGTCCCAAATCGCGTAGCCCAGGGCCTGTCCCTTGTAAGGGGCCTGTCCCTTGTTAAGGCGTTACGCGTTCGCGCCCGGGCCGGTCGTGGCCCACTCGCGCACCTCGTACCAGTGCGTGTCCCGCAGCGCCTCGGCCACCTGCGGGTCCGTGTGCGTCGCGTAGAACACGTTCTTGTCCAGGTCGGCGCAGATCGCGACCGCACCCATCGGAAAGTCCCCCAGCCGCACGAGCGCATCCGTCGGCAGCCGCGCCTCAGCGACCGTGTAGTGCTTGAACTGGAGATCCGGCGCGATCTCCGTCAGCTCGGGCCAGTCGGGGCAGGTACGCGAGCTCATGTCCGCGCCTCGGGGATTTCGTTCATCGAGTCGAGGGTACTCCAACGACCTTTCGGCACAGCTCGGCCAGACCACGGACGAAAGCGGGATCGTCGTTCAGCGACTCGATCCGGTCGAGGGCGAGCCCCAACTCGGCCGCGCGCTCCCGGGCCTCGACGTCGAGGTCCCACAGGATCTCGAGGTGGTCGCTGACGAACCCGATCGGGCAGATGAGCACACGGGAAACGCCCCGCGCATGCAGGTCGTCGAGCTCCTCGAGGATGTCCGGCCCGAGCCACGGCTCGCCGGTCGCGCTCGCGCTCTGGAAGGCGAACGACCACGAGTCGAGGCATGCCCGCTCCGCGATCAGGTGCGACGTCTCCAACAGCTGGTCGCGATACGGGTCGCCCATCTCGAGAATCCGCGACGGAAGGCTGTGGGCCGTGAAGACGACGTGCGCGTCGGTCCCTCGCACCCGATCGGCGAGCACGTCCAGGTAGGGCTCGTGCACGTGCCAGCTCTCGATGAACCGCAGGCTTGCGCGCCCGTCGAGAGCATTCTCGAGCCGCTCCCGGTAGCCGTCGATCGACAGCTTCGAGTAGTGCGGCGCAAGGACGAGGCCGATGATCTGGTCGGCGCCGCCCTCGACAGCTCGTTCGACGGCCTCGGCGATCCGCGGCGTCCAGTGCTTCATGCCCACGTAGACCGGCATGCCGAGGTCGCGCTCGAGTCCCGCCCGCGTCCCCTCGGTCACGTCGTCGAGCGGCGAGCGGCCCCCGATCCGCCGGTAGCGCTCCGTGAGCTCCTCGACCGCCTCGTCCGAGACGGGTCGGCCCGAGCGGATGTCCTCGAGGTACGGCCGGATGTCCGCGAGGTCGGACGGGCTCCCATAAGCCATCAGCACGACCGCGGGCTTCATGCGGCCGTCCGTTCGTGGACGAGCTCGACGATCCTCCTCAGATCCGCGGGATCCGTGTCGGGAAGCACGCCGTGGCCGAGGTTGAAGATGTGGCCCGGACGCCCGCCGGCCGCGTCGAGAATCCCGATCGTCGCCGATTCGACGCGCTCGAACGGCCCGAGCAGGAGAGCTGGATCGAGGTTCCCCTGCACGCCGCGATCGTGACCGATGCGCTCCCAACCCTCGTCGAGCCGTACCCGCCAGTCGAGGCCGATCACGTCGCCCCCGGTCGCGGACATCGTCTCGAGCAGGTGCGCCGTGCCGGTTCCGAAGTGGATCCGCGGCACGTCAACGGCATCGAGGATCCGCTTCGAGTACGGCGCGACGAACTCCTCGTAGTCGTCCTGCGACAGCGCGCCCACCCAAGAGTCGAAGAGCTGTACTGCGTCCGCGCCTGCGTCGACCGTCGCGCGCAAGTACGCCTCGGAGGTCGCTGCGAGCTTCTCGCAGAGGGCGTGCCAGACCTCCGGCGAGCCGTACATGCAGCGTTTCGTGACCGAGAACTCCCGTGTCGGCCGACCCTCGACGAGGTAGCCGGCAACCGTGAACGGCCCGCCGCAGAAGCCGACGAGCGCCTGCTCGGGAGCGAGCGCCGCCCGTACGAGCTGCACCGCCTCGAGGATGAACGGCACCGCCTCCTTCGGCTCGGGCACGCGCAACCGTTCGACATCGGCCATCGTCCGCACCGGCTCCGCGACGACGGGCCCGACCCCCTCGACGAGGTCGACGTCGATCCCCATCCCGAGGATCGGCAGCATGATGTCCGCGAACATCACGGCCGCGTCGACGCCGTGCACGCGCACCGGCTCGAGCGTGACCTCGGCGCACAACTCGGGCTGTCGGCAGACCTCGAACAACGTGTACCGCTTGCGGATCTCGCGGTACCCGGGCAACGAGCGCCCGGCCTGACGCATGAACCACACCGGCGTCCGCTCGACCGGCTCACGACGGGCCGCCCGAACGAGGAGAGGGTCGGACACGTTCCTAGACTAGTTGTGGCGCCATGCGAATCGTCGTCGACGTCAGCCCTCTCTCGATGCCGCCGACCGGCATCGGCAATTACATCGTCGGGATGGTGCGCGGGCTCGTCGAAGCCTCCGGGAACGAACACGAGGTGGTCGCATTCGGCCCTGCGGGCCCGCGCAGCAGACCTCGGATCGAGGCTGCGCTAAACGGTTTCCCGGTCGAGCGACGTCTACCACTCTTCTTCCCCTACGCACATGCTTGGCGCACGGCCTGGAGCCGCCTCGGCCGCCCACCGGTGGAGCGCTTCGTCGGGCCGCTCGACGTCTTTCATTTCTCCGAGTGGATGTACCCAGCTCAGCGGTCGGGGCTGCGGACGACGACGTTCTACGACCTGATCCCGCTGCGCTTTCCCGACTGGGTGCAGCCGAGGACACTACGCATGCACACGCGGAAGGCGCGCCATGCCGCACGGACCTGCGAGCGTGTGTTCGCAATCTCCGCGTTCACCGCCAAGGACGTCCACGAGCTGCTCGGCATCGACACGGACCGCATCGTCGTCGCGTACCCAGGGGTCGACGAGCGCTTCCGGCCGGATGGTCCGACGGCGGACCGTGAGCAGCCGTACGTCTTCGCAGTCCTCGACTGGGCGCCGCGGAAGAACCTGCGCCGGCTCTTGCAGGGGTTCGAGCTCGTCAGGGCAAGCCGGCACGACCTCGAGCTCGTCGTGGCCGGCGCCAAACCAGACTGGGTCGACCGGCGCGGGGTGTCGTTCCTCGGCTATGTGCCGACGGAGGACCTGCTCCGCCTCCATCGCGGCGCCTCGGTCTTCGCCTATCCCTCACTCTACGAGGGCTTCGGGATGCCGATCGTCGAGGCAATGGCCTCGGGCACACCTGTCGTCTCGTCCTCGCACCCGTCTCTCGACGAGGCGTCCGGCGGGGCCGCCGTGCGCGTCGACCCTGAGAGCCCGGATGCGATCGCGGACGGCATCGAGCGGGCGCTAGTCGAGGAGGAGACCCTTATCCCCGCGGGGCTCGAGCACGCTCGGCGCTTCACGTGGCGCGCCTGCGGCGAGGCCCATGTTCAAGGATTCCTGACAGCTAGCTGAAACACTTCGGCGCATGCTCCGCGTGGGTCTCGACGTCTCCCCGCTCGTCCTGACAAAGGCCGGGACGGCCCGGTACGTAACGTCGCTCCTCGATGGGCTTCAGGCGGCCGAGCCGGAGGTCGAGGTCCAGCGCTTCGAGCTTCCGGGCGCGAGCCGCATGAGAAAGCTGCGCCGTGACGTGCTCTGGTACCGCTTCTCACTTCCGAAAGCCGCACGCCGTGCAGGGATCGACGTCCTTCATGCAACGACGATGCGGGCGCCGTTCCGCTCGGCGATGCCGCTTGTGGTCACAATTCACGACCTCGCCGTCCTCCGCAGACCTGAGACGTTCAACGGCTGGACGCGACGGTACAGCGCATACGCCCTGCCCCGTGTGGCGCGTGGGGCGGACGCGATCGTGGTCGGGTCGGAGTTTGCTCGCGACGAGGTCGTCGAGCTGCTCGATGTGCCCGGAGACCGGATCCGGGTGATCCCGTACGGAGTCGGTCCGCCGTTCACGGTCGAAGGCCCGGCATCAAGTGGCGACTACGTGCTCGCCGTGTCCACGCTCGAGCCACGCAAGAATCTGAATCGGCTCGTCGAGGGGTTCCGCAGAGCGGGTCTCGATGGACTGGACCTGCGCATCGTCGGTGCCGAGGGTTGGGGCGACGTCAGCGTCCACGGTGATCGGGTGCACACGCTGAACAGAGTCGACGACGACGAGCTGGCCCGCCTGTACCGCGGCGCCGCGGCAGTGGCATACGTCTCTCTATACGAGGGGTTCGGCCTGCCGGTGCTCGAGGCGATGGCCTGCGCACGGCCGGTCGTGGCGCCGGCGGGCCGACCTTTCAGCGAGTTCGCCCAGGGGATCGCGTTCGAGGTCGACCCGCTCGATCCGGACTCGATCGCGCACGGCCTCCAGCGAGCCGTCGCGGCGGGCCCACAGTCCGTCGGCGCGCTGCGGGCCGCCGACTTCAGCTGGGAACGCACGGTGCAGTCGCACCTCGACCTCTACGGGGGGCTCGCTCGGTGAATCCGCTTGTTGCGATCGACGCGGATGTCCTCGGCCGCCGCCGGACCGGCGACGAGACGTACATCGCGAATCTGCTCAGAGAGCTGGCGCCGCTCGCAGACCGCGAGCGCCTCGCCGCAGTGACGCGCCGGCCCGACCTCGTGCCGGACGGAGTCGAGGCGGTCGATCTGCCGGCACGGAGCCAGGTCGCACGCATGGCGGTCGGCCTCCCGCGCGTTCTCCGCCGCCTGCGGCCCGACTTGGGCCACTTCAACTACGTCATCCCGCCGGCGTATCGCGGCGCGTCCGTCGTCACGGTGCACGACCTCTCATTCGAGCACGACCCCGGGCTGATGGAGCCGCGAGATCGGTTCTTCTTTCGCACGATGGTGCCGCGCTCGGCTCGGCGCGCCGACCGGGTGCTCACGGTCTCGAGGCGAACGAAGGAGGACCTCGTCGAGCGGTATGGGGTGGTCGAGGAGCGAATCGTCGTCACGCCGAATGCGGTCGACCCCGTCTTCCATCCGAACGGTGGGGCCCCCGAGCGTGCTCCGTACGTCCTGTTCGTCGGCGGCATCCAGCCGCGGAAGGATCCGCTCTCTGCGGTCGAGGCGCTGGCGCTTCTCGACGGCGAACTGAATCTCGTCCTGGTCGGCGCCGAGAAGCGCGGTGGAGACGAGCTGCGGAGCGCGGTCAGGCGCCTCGGACTCGAGCAACGCGTCGAGTTCACGGGCCACGTCGAGCGCGACGAGCTCGCGATGCTCTACCGCGGGGCGACCTGCCTCGTCTTCCCGTCGCGGTACGAGGGCTTCGGGCTGCCGGTGCTCGAGGCGATGGCGTCCGGGATTCCCGTCGTGGCTGCCTCGGCCGGGGCTGTGCCGGAAGTCGCCGGCGACGCCGCTGTCCTCGTCGCCCCGGGCGATGCGGCTGCTGTCGCGGCCGGAATCGAGCGCGCCCTCGCTGATCGGGAGCGCCTCGTCGCGGCTGGCCTCGAGCGTGCTCGCTCCTTCAGCTGGACAGAGAGCGCGCGCCGTACGCTCGAGGTCTACCGGGAGCTCCTGTGAGCACGGACGTCGCCGCGGTCGTGGTCACGCATAGCCCTCATCCCGGGCTCGACCGATGCCTCGCAGCGCTCACGCCCGAGGTCGACGAGCTCGTCGTCGTTGCGAACCCGCCGCCTCCGCAGGTCGACGCGCGAGTGCTGGTCAACGAGCAGGCGGTCGGCTTCGCAGCGAACGCGAATACAGGCATCGCTGAAACGAGTGCGCCGTTCGTAGTCGTCGCGAACCCGGACACGGAGCCACGACCGGGAGCGGTCGAGCTGCTGCGCGATTTCGCAGAGGCGCACCCTCGCGCGGGCGTCGTCGGTCCGCAACTCGTGTTTCCAGACGGCCGCTGGCAGCCGTCGCGTCGCAGGTTTCCGACCGTGCGTGGAACGATCGTGAGACGTACGCCGCTCCGCGCGATCCTCCGCCCCCAGTCTCGTCAGGTCGACCACTATCTGCTCGACGAGCGGCCAACAGAGCCTGTCCCGTCGGACTGGATGCTCGGAGCGTTCCTCCTGCTGCGCCGCGAGATGCTCGATGAGCTTGGCGGTTTCGACCCCGGCTTCCGACTCTACGGCGAGGACATCGACCTCTGCTATCGGGCGGCCAAGGCCGCCTGGGAGCGCTGGTACGTCCCTGGTGCCGTCATCACTCACGCACACGCGGCCACCACCGACCGCAAGTTTCTGACGAGGCTGACGCTCTGGCACTGGCGCGGCATTCTGCGCTTCGTGCGCAAGCATCCCGAGCGACTGCGCGCGCTGTGACGCCCCTCATCCGCGTCGTCGTCGTCACCCGTGACGGAGGCTCGCTTCTCGGCCGCTGCCTCGACCAGCTGGCGAAGGTCGACTGGCCGCCCGAACTGCTCGACCTCGTGATCGTCGACAACGCGTCGAGCGACGGCAGCGTCGAGCGTGCCGTCGACGCCCATGCACAGGCGCGCGTGCTCCGTGCAGACCGCAACCTCGGCTTTGCGGCCGGCAACAACCTCGCGCTCGCCGACCTTGGAGCGGTCGAGTACGTGGCGCTCCTCAACAACGATGCGTTCGTCGAGCGAGACTGGCTCTGCCCGCTCGTGAGCGCTCTCGAAGCGGAGCCCGACCTGGGCGCCGCTACTTCGAAGGTGCTCTTTGCGGCGCGCTACCTCGAGCACCGCCTGGAAGGGCCGATCACCCTGCGCGGCGTGCGAGTCGCCGGCGAGGATCGCTGGCGCGACACGCTGTTCCCCGATGGTTGGCTCGACCCCGATTTCGACCCCGCAGCCGGCCCTCCCTATCGTCGTAGCGAAACGAACGCGACTCTCTGGATCCCCGAGAGCCCGGACAGGCGTGCCGAGCTTCTCCTCGACGACTGGAGGGAGGTCGCGCTCGCCGGCGAGCCGTTCGACGTCGTCAACAACGTCGGATCGATCCTCCTGCCGCGTGGCCATGCGGCCGACCGTGGATTCCTCCAGCGAGACACCGGGCAGTTCGAGGTGCCTGAGGAGGTCTTCGCCTGGTCCGGAACGAGCGTCCTCCTGCGCCGGGAGTACCTCGACCAGGTCGGGCTCTTCGACCCGAGGCTGTTCGCCTACTACGAGGACCTCGACCTCGCCTGGCGAGGGCGCGCGCACGGCTGGCGCTACATGTACGTCCCCGGCTCGGTCGTACGACACGCGCACGCGGCGACCTCGGTCGTCGGCTCGGCGCTCTTCGACTACCACGTCGAGCGCAACCGACTCCTCGTCTCCGTCAAGAACGCGCCTCCGACGTACGCACTCGGCGCAATAGGCGAGTCCCTGCGGGTAACCGGCCTGCACGTCAGACGCGACATCGTCCGCCGCCTTCGCGCCGGAGAGCGCCCGACGACGACTTACCTCCGCCGTCGCGCTCGCGCGTTCGGCGGCTTCTTACGCGGCCTGCCGAGCGCACTCCGGGCCCGGGGCGATGTCCTGCCCACGGCCGAGGTCGAGCGATGGCTCCCGCGGGGCTGAGGTACGGTTTTCCGCCGTGAAGACACTCGTCTGTAGCGACGTTTGGAAAACGTTTCGCCTGCCGCATGACAGGCCGTCCACGTTGAAGCAGCGAGCCCTCCACCCGCGCCGGTCGCGTGCAGCCACGACGCTCAACGCTCTCCGCAACGTCTCGTTCGAGGTCGACAAAGGCGAGTTCTTCGGCGTGATCGGACGAAACGGATCCGGCAAGAGCTCGCTGCTGAAGTGCGTAGCCGGAATCTACGAGCCAACCCGTGGAACGATCGACGTCTCCGGGCGCATCTCTCCCTTCATCGAGCTGGGCGTCGGCTTCAACGCCGAGCTGACCGCGCTCGACAACGTCGTCATCAATGCCGCACTGCTCGGCATCTCGCCGTCCCAGGCTCGCGCGCGATTCGACGACATTATCCGGTTTGCCGAGCTCGAGGAGTTCGTCGACCTGAAGCTGAAGAACTACTCCTCGGGCATGTACGTGCGGCTCGGATTCGCTGCGGCGATCCAGGCGCATGCGGACCTGTACCTGGTCGACGAAGTGCTTGCGGTCGGCGACGCCCGCTTCCAGGAGAAGTGCTTCGACACCTTCCGCCGCCTTAAGCGAGAGGAGCGGACAGTCGTCTTCGTCACGCACGACCTCTCGGCGGTCGAGCGATTCTGCGACCGCGCCCTATTGCTGGAGCGCGGAGAAGTAGCGGCGGTCGGCGATCCGCGCGACGTGACCCAGGTCTACCGTGAGCACAACCTCGCCGAGGAGCAGGCAGAGGCCCCGATGGAAGAGGAAGGCGAGCATCGGCGCTGGGGCGACCGGTCTGCGGAGATCCTCGAGTGCTGGCTCGAAGACGCAACCGGCCGCCAGGACGTCCTGCGACAGGGCCGGGAAGCGGTGTTCCGCACGCGCATCCGCTTCAACGAGGCAATCGTCGACCCGATCTTCGGAGTCATCTTCAAGAACGAGCGCGGCGACCACGCCTTCGTCACGAACACGATGTACGACGGACTCCAGACCGGCCGCTTCGAAGCTGGAGACGAGGTGACCTACGCGGTGACGTTCGAGCCGCTCCTCGCCGACGGACGGCACACAGCGTCCCCTGCGGTCGCGCACCGTGACGGTACGCGCTTCGCCGACTGGCGGGAGGACATGCTCAGCTTCATCGTCCGCGGTGAGCGTTACACCGGCGGGATCGTCGACCTCCCACACTCCTCGACGGTCGAGCGCGCTCAGCTCTCGGCCGAGGCTCAGACTGCTTGACGATGGCAGCCGTCGCCCGCGCCGATCGGCCTACGGAGGGAAGCCTCACACACCTCTTCTACGTCACCTCCGCACTGACCGCGACGGAGTTCAAGCTTCGCTACTTCGGCTCCGTCCTCGGGTATGTCTGGTCGCTCCTGCGGCCGCTGATCCTGTTCGCGATCCTCTACACGGTCTTCACGAAGATCTTCCGCTTCGGAGGTGACGTGCCGCACTACGCGGTCATGCTCATGCTCGGGATCGTGCTCTGGAGCTTCTTCGCGGACGCGACGGGAGCCGCGCTGCCGAGCTTCGTCCAGCGCGAAAGCCTGCTTCGGAAGGTCTCGTTTCCACGCGCGGCGATCCCGGTCGCGATCTCCCTGACCGCGGCGGCCAACCTCGTCCTGGGCCTGGTCGTCGTGCTCGTGCTCGCCGTCGTCGACGACGTCCCGGTTACGCCCTCCTGGCTGCTGCTGATCCCGATCGTGGCCGGCGTCCTCGTCTTCGCGACCGCCTTCGCGCTGCTCATCTCCGTTCTCTACGTGCCCTTGCGGGACATGGCCCCCATCTGGGAAGTGGTGACGCAGCTTCTCTTCTGGGGGACGCCGATCATCTACACGATCGCATTCGTGCCAGACCGGGCCCGGGAGCTCGTCATGTTCAACCCGCTCGCGGTCGCGATCCAGGAGGCTCGCCACTCGCTGATCGGCGCTCCGGTCCCGTCGGCGGCGACCGCGATCGGGGGCGCCTGGAGGCTACTCGTCCCGCTGGGCATCTTCGTGCTGTTGATCGCGGTCAGCACGCTCGTGTACCGGCGCGCGGCGCCGCGGCTCGCGGAGAACCTGTGAAGCAGGAGAAGAAAGACCCCGTGAGCCCGGAGGAGCGGGCGACACGCGCCGAGGCCGCCCTCGAGGAGGCGCTCAAGGAGCGAAACGAGCTCTGGGCGGAGCTCCAGCGACGAGTCTCGGCAGAGCGCGAGCTCGAGCACTACCGGAATGCGTACCACCACCTCGTCTACTCGCACTCCTGGCGCCTGACCGCGCCGCTCCGCAGCGGAGTCTGGTTCTTCCGGCAGGTTCCCGAGCTGGGACGGCGCTTCCGCCGGTTCGTGGCCGCACGACCGGGCTCTCGCTAGATGGCCCGCCTCGTCACCGTTGCGATCCCCGTCCTGAACGGGTCCGAGTACCTCGACGAGGTGCTGGCGGCCGTCCGAGCGCAGGAGGTCGAGGCCGAGGTCGAGCTGCTGGTGGTCGATTCCGGGTCGACCGACGGCTCGCTCGAGATCGCGGGCCGTCACGGTGCCCGCGTCCACGAGATCCCGAAGTCGGAGTTCTCGCACGGCGGCACGCGCAACCTGATGATGGAGCTCGCGAAGGGTGAGCGCGTCGCGTTTCTCACTCAGGACGCGACGCCGGCCCACGAACGCTGGCTCGCCGCGCTCCTGGAGGGCTTCGAGCAGGCCGAGGACGTAGCAGCGGTCTTCGGGCCGCACGTCGCTCGCGAGGACGCGAGCCACGTGATCAAGGCCGAGATGAAACGCCACTTCGCGAACTGGGGCTCGGGCGTGTCGATCGACCTACAGCGCCTCGACCGCTCCCCGAAGGGACTCGCCGCCTACCGGGCGGAGCCGGGCAAGCTGACGTTCCTCTCCAGCGTCAACTTCATGCTCGCCCGCGAGGCGTGGGAGCGGGTGCCCTTCCGGCCGGTGCCGTACGCCGAGGATCAGCTACTCGGACGAGAGTTGATCGAGGCCGGCTACGCGAAGGTCTTCCACCCCGACGCGGTCGTCCTGCACTCGCATCATTTTCCACCGCGCCAGTTCCTGCGCCGGTACTTCGACGAGTACCGCGGGCTGCGCGAGGTGCTCGACCACAGGGAGCCTGCGAAGCCCCGGCACATCGTGCGCACGGTTCGGGCGCTGACGCGCGAGGACCGCCGGTGGCTCGAGCGCCAGGGCGTGAACGGAACAGACATGCGGCGCGCACTCAACTTCTCGCGCCGGCACCACTCGGCGAGGCTCGTCGGCGCCGCGCTCGGCTCCCGGGCCGACCGCCTCCCGTCGTGGGCCCGCGGGCGGCTCTCTCTCGAGGGCCGCGCGACCTTCGACCCCGTCGACGTGCCGCCGAGCCCGCTGCTCGCAACGAACGAGAATGTCCACGTGACGACGGACTGGGTCTGGGACTTCGTACGCAAGGCCCACCCGCCGAAGCCGATCGCGCTCGAGCCACATGCCGGGAGACAGGTCGGTCCGATGACGATCGCCTGGGTCGTCCCGCCGTGGGGCATCGGATCGGGTGGGCATTCCGTGGTCTTCGAGCTGATCCGGCAACTGGAGTCGCGCGGCCACACGTGCGCGGTCTACGTCTTCGATCCGCTGTACCAGAACCAGATGCGAGGCCACGAGCTTCGCGCACAGGTGCGTGAGCACTTCTCGTCGATCGAGGCCCAGGTCTTCGTGGGGCTAGACGACTTCCACTCGGCCGATGTCGTGTTCGCGACGAACTGGTGGACCGCGTATCCCGTGCGCGACCTGCCTGGAGTGCGGGAGAAGGTGTACCTCGTGCAGGACCATGAGCCGGAGTTCTTCCCCACGTC
Organism: uncultured Actinomycetes bacterium; assembly: GCA_963794605.1. Lineage (GTDB taxonomy): Bacteria > Actinomycetota > Thermoleophilia > Gaiellales > Gaiellaceae > VAXT01. The sequence goes on along the minus strand of CAWCEN010000002.1, from coordinate 825,241 downwards.
TGCGGAACGGATCTGGGCCGAGGAGACGTACCGGATGGGCTTCCGCTGCGTTGCGTACACACCCTGGCTGGCGGGACTTCTCCACGACACATACGGCCTGGAGGTGGCCGAGATCGTGTGCGGCACGAACACCGACACGTATACGTTCGCCGGGCCCGAGGGCCGCAAACCGGGTGTCGTCGCGGTCTACGCGCGGGGTGAGACGCACCGGCGCGGCGTCGAGCTCGCCTTCGCCGGGCTGTCGACGCTCTTCGAGCGCCGGCCCGACCTGCGGATCGTCCTCTACGGCTCCAACCTGCCGATGACCGTCCCCTTCCCGGCCGAGAACATCGGGGTCGTTCCCCCTGCCGAGCTGGCGGCCCTCTATCGCCACGCGAGTGTAGGGCTCGTCTTCTCGCTGACGAACCTCTCGCTCGTGACACAGGAAATGATGGCCAGCGGCCTACCGGTGGTCGAGCTGAACGGCGAGAACGTCAGCTCGCTGCTGGGTGAGTCGGGCGATCTCGTCATGCTCGCGGCACCCGATGCCACCTCGATCGCCGAGGCCGTCGAACGGGTGCTCGACGACCCTTCGCATGCGGCCGAGATGGCGCGTCGCGCCGATGATTTCGTCGAGAGCCGGACCTGGGACCGCGCCGGGATCGAGCTCGAGCAGGCGCTGCACGACTTTCTCGACGACCCGCGCGGGGAGCCGGGGCCGACCGGCGTGCCGACCGTCGCCGCCCACTCACTCGCGCAGACGGCCACAGCGAGTCCGCAGGGCGATCTCGCCGCTCCGGTCACGGAGCTTCTCACCCACCGGCTCGCAGAGCGCGACCTCTCGGAGCTCGAGCGGCGCATCGCCGGTGACCAGTCGAGCGTCGAGGGCTCGACGACCCCAGGCGTGCCGGCTGAGCCGAAGCCGATCCGCGACGTCTGGGCCGAGCCGGAGCCGGCCATCGAGCGCAAGCGGCTCGCCCTCGCTTTGGGCGTGCATTACGGCGTGCCTGGAATCCTCGAGCGGACCGGGCTCACCCAGGCCCTGCCTCCTGACGAGGTCCACCTGCAGGGCAGGGGGCCGCTCGCCGCAGGCGGTTCCACCTATCACGCGGACCTGGTCGTCGACGCGCTTGCCAGTACCGGCATGGAGCTCGCAGCCGGCATGCGCGGGCTTGATTTCGGGTGCTCCTCGGGTCGAGTGGTCAGGGTCCTGGCCGCCGCTTACCCGGACCTCGACTGGGCGGGCTGCGACCCCATCGAGTCGTCGATCGCCTGGGCGCAGGAGAACCTGCCGGGAATCGCGTTCGACGTCAGTCCGGTCGAGCCGCCTCTCCCCTACGGCGACGCCTCGTTCGACTTCGTCTTCGCGATCTCTATCTGGTCCCACTTCTCAGCGGGCGCCGCGTTGAGGTGGTTGGACGAGATGCGCCGGCTGATCCGCCCGGGAGGCCGCCTCGTGCTGACGACGCACGGCCGCCAGACCGTCGCGCACTACCGAAGGTACGGCGTTCCCACCGCTTCGAGGCGTCATGCGCCGCCGGAGCTGAGCTCGATCCGAGACGCCCTCGACTCGACGGGCTTCTGCTTCGTGGCGGTGTTCGGAAACGAGGGCGACTGGGGGCTCGTCAATCCGGAATGGGGCATGGCCTACATGACACCGGAGTGGCTGGAGGAGCAGGTCCGGCCGAAGTGGCGAGTCGCCCGGTTCGCTCCCGGCCGCAACGAGAACAACCAGGACGTGTTCGTCCTCGAGCGGCTCGGGGACTAGCGGAAGGGGAGGTGGCCCCCGATCCAGCGGAGGGGCCGCGTGACACGCCAGGAAAGCGACGCGACGAGCTCACCGATCGCCTTCTGATGTGCCTCTATGGCGCGAGCCATTTGCTCCCGCGCTTCAGCGACTTGGCGCTCGGCCTCGTGGGCACGCTCCTCCCAGGCTTCTCGCTGACCCTCGGCAGTTGTAGCGCGGAGCTCCCAGTCCTCGCGCTGACGCTCGGCCAGCTCCGAGCGCTCCTGCCAGGCTGCGCGCGCCTTCTCGGCCGACCTTACGGTTTCGGCCAACTCGTGAGCCTCGTGGACGCCGCTCGCGACGCCTACCTGCTTCGGCGTGAAGCCCCTTGAGCTGCACACGACGACCGAATAGAGCTCGCGACCAGGCGCAAGTGACGCGGTCTTGCGGAGCTCGAGGTCGAGTGCCATCTCTTCGCCGGCGCGGAACTGTTCTTCGTCGAGGATCGCCGACAGCAGCCAGTTCTGCTGGTAGAGCCACGTGCGCTCGGGAAAGTGCTCATCGAGGAGCTCCGCGAATTCGCCGAACGTGAACTCGCGGACGTGGAACTCGTTCTCGACCACGTACTCCGCCGGGTTGGGCGTCGAGATCAAGAGCACGCCGTCCTCGACGAGCACGCGCCTGAGCTCGGCAACCACGCGCGGCGCGTCCGCGACGTGCTCGATCGTCTCGAAGCAGACGACGAGGTCGAAGCTGTCGTCCTCGAACGGAAGCTCCGCGATGTCGGCGACCTGGAAGTCGCGCCCGTACCGCTCGCGAGCGTGCTCGATGGTCGGCTCGTCCACGTCGACGCCGACGACGGAGGCTGCGCCGGCGGAGGCAAGCAGGTCGGTTCCGTAGCCCTCGCCGCAGCCCGCGTCGAGAACGCGCCGGCTCGAGGCGAACTGAGCAGCCAGCCTGTACCGAGCGAGATGCTCGGCATAGATGAGCTGGCCGCGGTGTGCGTCGGGAACGAGGCGCTCGCCGGTCGGGTCCACAGCGCGTTCGATCGTACTCAGGTGTAGAAGCGCAGGAGCACGAGCCCGAGCGAAAACATGTTGAACGCCGCAAGGCTGACGACCATGACCACTGCCAAGGGTCGTCCACGCCGGTCGCCCAGGCCCACGGCCGCGGCAGCCAGAGCAGCTCCGAGGACGCCTACGGTCTGGAGCAGGTATCGGCCCTGGGCGAACGGCTCGTTGGACTCGATCAGGTTCAAGAACGCACGCACGTTCACGAGCAAGGCCGTCATCACGACCGGCAAGACGCCGAGCAGCAAGCCCGCGGCGAGCACGTCACGACGTGGCCTGGCGCGGATCGCTGCCAGCACCACCAGAGCCAGGATCGCGACCGAACAGGCGATCAGGATCCCGTAGACCCAACCCGGGTAGTCGATCTCGAGATGCCCGAAGTCGGCCCAGAAGCCCTTGAAGAACAGGTCGTAGAGCGGAAACGAGACATCCGCATACGTCCGGGACCAGAAGTCCGACTGCATGAACGGCAGACGCGGCAGGTACCACTGCCAGAGGTACGAGAGGAACTCACGGAGGTGGAACACCCCGGCCTCCGGCGTCGTCCCCGCGGAGCCGGTCCCCAGCCCACCGTTTGCCCCCCAGACGCCGTAGTTGAACAGCACGAGGATGACGAACGGAGCAAGCGCGGCCCCGAGCCACGAGGCAGTCGCGCGCGCCCGCCAACGGTCTCGAACGAGCACGTAGAGGAACACCGCGCCCACGACGGGCACGAACGCGATGATCGTCGGCTTGGCCAGGACCCCGAGGCCGAGCACGGTTCCCGCAGCCGCCGCATGCCCGAGTGACATGCCTCGCCGCCAGATCCTCGCCAGCACGTACAGCTCGAGCGTCGCCAGAAGGAAGAGGAGCACGTCGTTGTTCACGGCGCCGCCCATCTGGGCGAACATGGGCTGGAAGGCGACGGCGAAGCCGCCGAGGGCAGCCGCCCACGTCCTCGTGGGGAACAGCTCGCGAACGAAGAGAAAGCCGGCCAGCGCCGTCAGGCCGGCGAGCAGCGCCGACACGAGCCGCATCATCCCGAGTCGCGTGAAGACGTCCGAGCCTTTGACCGCGACATACGCGGGCAGCTCGAGCACGTAGTAGAACGGCGAATAGGACCCGGCAGCGGTGTAGCCCCCTCCGACGAGATCCGGCCGCCGCTCGCTCGCGGTCGAGTTCGCGCTCGCCCACTGCGCCTGCTCGAGATTCGTCCACGGCAGCTTGATCTCGGGATGCTGGGTGACGTGCAGCGCCGTGTACTGGATCGCGAGCAGCGCCTCGGCGCTGTAGGAGCCGCCCGGCGCGGTCGGATCCTTGTACGGCAGCCGATGGTGTTCGCCGAGCGACTCCACGTACGCGTAGTGAGCCGGCTCGTCGGGAGCGTTGAAGGCCGGCATGACGATCGACCAGATCGCGGCGTTGAGAAACCCAGCCAGCACAACGATGATCGCCGCAATCCGCATTCCTCGGCGATCACTCCCCATGAGTAGGGCAGCGACGGCGGCGACCATCAGGGCCACGAGGACGAGCGCCGCGAGGTAGTACGTCCAGGCACCGACCCAACTCGGGTGGAGCAACGAGGCTCGATGGAAGATCGTCGGGAAGAGAGCGAAGAGCGTCCCGCCTCCGGAGCGAACGAGCTGATACGAGAGATCCGCGGTCGTCGGCTTGCCGCCGACGGCAAGAGCCTGGTTCGGGTTGAGGGTCCCGTCCATGTTGCCTGCGAGGGCAACCCTCCCCGTCTTCGCGCGAACGCAGAGCGAGCCGGCCTGCACCGACGACGTGGCCGGGTCGAAACGGACGACCTGCCACGTTGCGTCCGGGTATCCGGCGGAAAGGGCCCCGCGCCGCAGGATTCGCCCGTTCATGTCTCTGACGACTGCCTCCAGAGCAGGCCCCCGTTGTTGATAGGTGCCGACGAAGAGGCGGACGCCGTCGGAGCCCTTGGCAAGGATGACCGGCGCCTGGCATGCGCTTTCCCCGGCGCGCAGCTCTGCCACCCACGCCGCGTTCGTGACCCCATTCGTCGCCGCGTACCTGGTGGAGCTCTGTCCCAGCACGATCGCGGCCACGACGAGGAAGACGCCGACCGTCGCGAGAGCGGCCAGAGTTTCGACACGAACCGAATGGTGGCGCAGCCCAGCGAGGGACCCGAGGGCGCGCCGGTGAGCTCGCCCCGGTGGTTGGCGAAGGGTCGCCACGGCTACTGCGCTACGGCGAGTCCGACCGCTTGGGGCCTTCTGATTCCTTGAGCCTTTGCTCCAACAGCGCGATCCGCTGCGCGAGCATCAGGTTACGCTCGGCGAGCTCCGAGATCACGGTCGAGTAGTGGAGCAGCACGACGAGGATGAAGAGTGCGGCAATCAGGAAGAGTGCCGAGGGCGGGTACGCGATCCCGACAGTCCGCGCAAGCACGTTGAGCCCGTCTCGCCAGAGTGCGAAGACGAGCAGCACGACCGAGGTCATCACCCACAGCAGCGCATAGCGTTCCTGGAGGCGCCGGCTGCGGACCAGCTCGAGGATCACAACCAGCAGCAGCAGGGCTGCGATAGCAGCGAAGATCGAGACTCGGATCGGGGTCATCGGTCCTCCGCAGGTGCGGGATAGCGGCGAAACACGCTGATGAACAGCGCCAGCATCACCTTGATCATGTAGTAGAGCGAGCGCAGCACCGTAATCGACGAGCGGCCGGCGGAGCGAGTCCGCATCGCCACAGGTACCTCGACGATTCTGAGCTTGTGGCGGGAGGCGAGCACGTTCGCCTCCGCCTCGGGATAGTCGTGCGGATAGTCGGCGGCAAAGAGGACGATGCCGCGCCGGTTGACCGCACGGAAGCCTGACGTCGGGTCAGTCATTCGCTGTCTGGTAATCAGAGTGACGACCCCGGCGAGGAGATGGATCCCGAGCCTGCGCGCGAAAGGTGCGCGGTACTCGCGGACGTCGAGGAAGCGGCTTCCGACGACCATGTCCGCACGATCAGCGGCGATCGGGTCCAGCAGACGAGCCAGTTCGCCCGGATCGTGTTGCCCGTCGCCGTCGATTTGGACGGCGACCTGGAAGCCGTGGTCACGGGCGTACTGGTATCCCGTCTGCACGGCGCCGCCGATTCCGACGTTGTAGGGAAGGCGAGCGACGAGCGCTCCTGCGCGCTCAGCCGCGGCCTGAGTGCCGTCCGTCGACCCGTCGTCGATGACGAGAATCTCGAAACCCGGGTCGACTGCCCGGATCTCTTCGATCACGCGGGCGACCGTGTGCTCCTCGTTCAGGGCGGGCACGATCGCCACCCGACGCACGGCCACGATGCGGTCGTTGCGGGTTGCCGGAAGATTCTCGGCGACGGCCCTCACAAGTTCAGAATTCTACGCGGCCACAATCTCGGCCTCCTTAGCGGTCTGTAAACCTTCTATTGGCATTCATGCGCGTCTGCCTTGTTTTCGACTGCCTGTATCCGCACACCGTCGGCGGCGCCGAGCGGTGGTACCGCAACCTCGCGGAGGGGGTCGCACGCCGCGGTCACACCGTCACGTATCTGACGTTGCTGCAGTGGGATCCAGGCACAGGTCCGGAAGTGCCGAACGTCGACGTCGTCGCCGTCGCGGGGAGAGCGAAGCTGTACGCGCACGGACGGCGGAGCATCGGCGCACAGCTGCGCTTCGCCTTCGGCGTCTGGCGCCATCTCGTTCTCCACGGCGACCGATATGACGTCGTGCAGACTCCGGCGCTCCATCTGTCGCTGCTCGCCGTGCTGACCGTGCGTCCCCTGCGCCGGTTCAGCCTCGTCGTCGACTGGTTCGAGATCTGGACACGCGAGTACTGGCTCGAATACCTGGGCGGGGTCGCCGGGCGCATTGGTTGGTGGGGTCAGCGCATCTCGGCGCGAGCGCGGCACAGCGCGCTCTGCTTCTCTCAACGGCACGCGCGTCGACTCGAAGAGATTGGCTACTCGGGCCGGATCACGGTTCTCGAGGGCCTCCTGCCTTCCGGAAAGGAGTCGACCGAGCCCGAGCCCGCAGAGCCAATGGTCGTGTTCGCCGGGCGGCTGATCCCTGAGAAGCAGGCAACGGCGATCGTGCCGGCGGTGGCGATTGCTCGAAAGCGCGTCCCGGAGCTCGGGGCGACGATCTTCGGAGACGGGCCGGAGCGGGCAGAGCTGCTTCGGCTGATCGCCGAGAGCGGTCTCGACGGAGCGATCCGGGCACCCGGGTTCGTCGCGGGCGAGCTCGTCGAGGACGCTGTTCGGCGGGCGCTCTGCCTCGTCTTTCCGTCTCGTCGCGAGGGCTACGGGCTCGTCGTCGTCGAAGCCTCCGCTCTCGGCACCCCGACGGTCGTCGTCGATGCCCCCGACAACGCTGCGGTGGAGCTCGTCGAGGACGGAGTGAACGGCTTCGTCGCGAGATCGGCCGAGCCTGATGAGCTCGGAGACGCGATCCTGCGCGTGCACGCGGCCGGGCCCGCACTTCGCGAGTCGACCGCCGACTGGTTCCGGCGCAATCAAGCCCGGCTCTCGATCGACAGCTCGATCGAGCGGGTGCTCGCCGTCTACGGTCATCGCTGATCGGTGCGCGTCGGCCTCAACCTCCTCCACCTCGTCCCGCGCGAGACCGGCGGCGGCGAGCTGTACGCACGCCGGCTCATTCCCGCTTTGCTCGAGACGCGCTCAGACCTGCGCCTCGTCGTGTTCGCCGGTCACGAGGGCGCGCCCTCGCTGGCGGCCGAGCCGTGGGCGTCGGAGGTCGAGCTGGTTCATGTCCCCGTGCGCTCCCGCAGCCGCCCGCGGCGTGTCCTCGCCGAACAGACGCTGATTCCGCGAGCGGCCCGGCGAGCCCGCATCGACCTGCTGCACAACGCGCAGAACACGGCGCCGATCGTGCCGTGGGTTCCCCAGGTGACGACGATCCTCGACGTGATCTACAAGCGCCACCCGGAGACGCACGCGGGCGTGCTGGCGGCCGGCGTGGCATTGCTCGTACCGCTCGCCGCGCGCCGCTCGCAGAGGATCCTGACGCTCTCGGAAGCTGCGAAGGAAGACATCGCCCACTACCTCCACGTCGATCGCGACCGAATCGACGTCACACCGCTCGGTCCGGGCTTGCCTGGGGACGTCTCACCGGTTCCGGAACCGGAGCTCCGGCGACGCCTCGAGCTCGGCGACGCCCCGATCGTGCTGACGGTCTCGGCGAAGCGGCCCCACAAGAACCTCGAAAGGCTGCTCGAGGCGATCGCCGAGGTCGACGTCGAACCCAAGCCTCTTCTCGTGGCTCCGGGGTACGAGACCGTCTTCGAGCCGGAGCTCAGACGGCGCGCCGGTGACCGAGTCCGATTCTTCGGGTGGGTCGACGACGATGTGCTCGAAGGCCTGTATCGCGCCGCGACGTCCTTCGTCTTCCCCTCCCTCGCGGAGGGCTTCGGTCTGCCGGTCCTCGAAGCGATGGTGCGCGGCGTTCCGGTCGCCTGCTCTCAGATCGGCCCGCTCGAGGAGGTCGCCGGAGACGCCGCGCTGTACTTCGACCCCAGAAGCGTCGCCGACATGGCGAGAGCGATCGAGACGCTGCTGAGCGACGGAGAGCTGCGCGATCGGCTCAGAAGCGCCGGCGCCGCGAGGGCCAAGAAGTTCAGTTGGGACGTGACTGCGGCCGCGACTCTCGACAGCTACGAGCGAGCGCTGCGGACATGACGGACGCGCCCGAGCTCGACGAGCAGCTCCTGCGGGACAGCGCGCAGGGCGAACGCGAGCGCGGTGTAGACGGCCGCTCCTGCCACGGCGAGCACGAGGCTCGGCAGCGGGATCAGTGCCAGGGCTCCCGCCACGAGTCCCGCCGCGACGACTCGGAGCAAGAACGACCAGGCGGGGCGTAACGCCGGGTGACGGCGCACCAGGAGCCACACAGCGCTCCCTGCGAGGCAAACCTCGGCGATCGCAGTGGCCGTCGCCGCGCCCACGCCGCCCCACGCGCTACCGAGGGCCAGCGTGAGCACGACGCTGACTCCCAGCGCCGCGAGATTCGCAAAGAGGAGCTCCCGGTGCATCCTCAGGCTGAGCAGTGCATAGGTGAAGACGGAAGTTACGAGTGCGACTCCCAGGCCGAGAGCCTGAATGCGAAGCATGTCAGCGGCGCCGCCGAAGTCCGGCCCCGCGACGACTGCGATCGCGAACGGAGCTCCGAGCGCCAGCACGACGGCCAGGCCACCGCCGAACACCGCCGCAGCGCGAAACGTGCGGTCGACGCCGTACGCGAGACGCTCCCGATCCCTGGTTGCTGCATGGGCGAAGATCGGCAAGACGGTGCTCACCGCAAGCTGCGGCACGATCAACAGCACCTCCACCGTCCTGAACGCGGCCGAATAGAGACCCGTCTCGTGCGCAGAGGCAACCAGAGAGAGCAGGACGACGGCGACCCGGAAATAGAGTAGGCCCGCCGCGGTAGCGAGGGCGTAAGGAACGACGTCTCGCACGAGCCTGCGCCACGCATCGACCCGAAACGAAGGCGAGAGCGAGACCTGTCGGCGGACGAGCACCGCCGTCCAGACGACAGCCGCCACGGCCACCGGAATCGGGACGGCCAGGAAGGCGACGAGACCGAGCCCGGCCCAGACGCCGGCGAGGATGAGCACCATTGCGCCTGCGTTTCGGAACAGGTCGATGGACGTCACCCAGCCCAGTCGCAACGCCGCAACCAGTGGCGCGGCGAGGATCAGATTCGTGCTCCAGAGCACGAGGCCGAGGCTCGCGAGCGCCGTGCCCAGCACGAGGGACGGCTCGTAACCGAGCACGAGCGCGAATGCGCTCGCCAGCACGATCGCCGCCGCCCCCATGACGAGGCGCATCCCGAGGAGGTCGCCGATCACCGCGCTCCGGTCGGCGCCTCGGCGCACGGATGCCTCGCGGATGGCGAGCGAGTGCAGGCCGCCGTCGAACACGCTCCCGACGATCGCGACGATCGCCAGGACGGTGACGTACTTGCCGGCGTCGTCCGGGCCGAGGTAGCGAAAGAGGACTGCCGCGGACGACGACCGTGAGCAGCACGCCGACAGAAGTAGCCCGTCACCCGGAGAGCGCTCCCCCGGATCGCCGCAGCACCCGCCGTCGGGCTCTCCAGCGCGTCGAACTCGGCGGCCGTGGGACCCGGGGTCGGCTCTTCGGGCCTCGAGTTGCCCCGCGTCACGCTGGCGCCGGCCTAGCCGATCCCGGGATGGCCCTCGACCTGCTCGCCCCGTCTTGACGCTGCGCCGACCTGCAGCCGCGACGGCTTGGACAGCGCCAGCCCGATGGAGGTCCAGCTCTGGGTCCGCCCGCCGAACCGCTTCGCCCGTACAGCGACGTGTGGGTACGGCGTCCCGTCTGCCGATGCGACCGGTCGGTCCTTCTCGAGCATGATCACGTTCGGAACCGTCTCGGGTGGCGTCGCGTCGAGTGGCTGCACGAGGTCGAGCCCGCTCGGCTCGACGATCTCCGAGACGAGCGACTCCGGCGTGAAGACTCGCATCGAGCCGAACATCCGCCCGCCCGTCACCTTGCTCGTCGCCTCCTGCGCGAACGGTGTGAGCGCGCTGCGCCCCAGGAAGCACTCGGTCGTGATGTAGGCACGGCCTCCGGGCCGGAGCACACGGCCCATCTCGCTCGCGGCTCGTCGGATGTCGGCCCAGGTTCCGAAGTGCTCGATCGACGACAGCGTGAAGACCGCGTCGAACGAGTCGTCAGGGAACTCGAGCTGCTTCGCGTCCATGTGGCGGACTTCGAGGTGCGTTTCGCGGTACGGGTACGGCGAGAACGACGCCGGGTCCGAGAGCATCGTCCGATCCGCCTCTCCTTCGCTGAAGCTCCCTTCGCCGTAGATGTCGGTCGCCATGACCTGCGCGACCCGGTTCGCGAGCCAGAACAAGACGGTCTCATGGCCCGCGCCGACCGACAGAATCTGCGCGTCCTCGCGAAGCAGGCCGGAGTCCTCGAGGAAGAGCGTCAGCATCGCGTACTCCCAGTTCTTGCGGTGCAGCTGCGTCGGAGGCTCCAGGCCGGGGACGATGTCCTCGATGCGTCCGCGGACAGCCGGATCGTCGAAGTCGCGGATGTCGCAGAGCTTTACGTACTGGCGCTTCAGCGCGGTGTCGACCGTGCTCATCCGGTCACGTCCAGAGCTGCGGTGTTCGAGAGCCTCTCCAGATCGGCGTCGACCATCAGCTCGGCGAGCTCCTTGAACGAGACGCGCGGCTGCCAGCCGAGCTGCTCCAGGGCCTTCGTCGCGTCGCCGACGAGATGGTCGACCTCGGCCGGCCGGAGGAACTCAGGGTCTGTCTTCACGTGCTGCTTCGAGTCGAGGCCCGCGTGGGCGAAGGCGATCTCGGCGAACTCTTGCACCGAGTGCTCCTCGCCGGTCGCGATCACGTAGTCCTCGGGCTCGTCGGCCTGGAGCATCCGCCACATCGCCTCGACGTAGTCGCCCGCATAGCCCCAGTCGCGCTTCGCATCGAGGTTGCCGAGGCGCAGCTCGTCGGTGAGCCCGAGCTTGATGCGCGCGACGCCGTCGGAGATCTTGCGGGTGACGAACTCGAGCCCGCGACGGGGCGATTCGTGGTTGAAGAGGATTCCGGAGACCGCGTAGAGCCCGTACGACTCGCGGTAGTTGACCGTGATGAAGTGCCCGTATGCCTTCGCCACGCCGTACGGCGAGCGCGGGTAGAAGGGGGTTCGTTCGTTCTGCGGGACCTCGCGCACCTTCCCGAACATCTCCGACGAGGACGCCTGGTAGAAGCGGATGTCCGGGTCGACGCGGCGGACCGCCTCGAGCATCCGCGTCACTCCGACGGCCGTGAACTCGGCCGTGAGCACCGGCTGCTTCCACGAGGTCGGGACGAAGCTCTGCGCGCCGAGGTTGTAGAGCTCGCCCGGGCGGGCCTCCTCGAGGGCCTCGACGAGCGACGACTGGTCGAGGAGGTCGGCCTGGAGAAGCGTGAGCCGGTCGGTGAGATGGGCGATCCGGTCGAAGTTCTCGGTCGAGGCGCGGCGGACCATGCCGTACACCTCGTAGCCCTTCTCGAGCAGCAGCTCGGCGAGGTAGGAGCCGTCCTGGCCGGTGATGCCCGTGATCAGAGCCTTCTGTTCGCTCATGCGCTCGCCATCCTCGTCGCGGCCCGACGCGCCGCGTCCAGCGTGTCGGCCAGGGTTTGCTCGAGCGGGATCATAGGCTTCCAGCCAGTCGCGGCCCGCAGGCGCGAGGCGTCGCCGCAGACCACGGGTAGGTCGGACGGCCGGCTGCGCGCCGGGTCGGCCTCGACCTCGATCGGAACCTTCGCCAGCCCGACGAGGGCCTCGAGCACCTCGCTCATCTCGACCGCTCGGCCGCTCGCGACGTTGTACGTGCCGGCCGCGACCGAAGGATCGAGCAGCAGCTCGTAGGCGCGGCAGATGTCACGCACGTCGGTGATGTCGCGCTTCGACGAGAGCTCACCGACGCGCACGGTGCCGCCTCCGGACTCCTCAGCGCGGGCGATCTGGGCCGCCCACGAGCCGACCGCAAAGCGCTCGTCGCGGCCTGGGCCTTCGTGCTGGAACGGCCGTACGATGACGACATCGAGGTTCGAAGAGGCGCAGGCGAGCTCTGCCGCGGCCTTCGAGGCGGCGTACGGTGAGAGCGGGGCGACCGGGCTCTCCTCGGTGGTGGGGATCTGCTCGGCATCGCCGTAGACCTGGCCTGTCGAGACGGCGAGCACGCGCGCCCCGGGAGCTTCGGCGCGGACGGCCTCGAGGACGTTGACGGTGCCGAGGACGTTCACGCGCCAGACCTCGGCGGCCTCGCCCCAGGAGTCGGCGACGGACGACAGCGCCGCGAGGTGCACGACTGCATCGGGAGTCGCCTCGGCGACAGCACGGGCGACAGCCTCGGCATCAGTGACGTCCACGTCGACGGCGACGGCACGCTCACCGAGCTGCGCGAGCAGATGGCCTCCCACGAAGCCCTGAGCGCCGGTGACGAGGATCGGGCCGCTCACGGCGCACGACCCTAGCAGCGGCCTGTGAAGGCTTTGTGGGCGAAGCTATCGTGGCCAGGGTGCGCGGTGTTGCTGTTGTCTCCACCCTCGCGACCGGGCTGCTCGTCCTTGCGGCCGGCTCTGCCGCGCAAGGCCGGGCCGACGCGCGCTGGCGGCCGCTGAAGCATCTGCCCGCGATCGTGGACGTCGTCGGGCCGCGGGCGGACGGGCGCCTCGTGATCTCGACCCGCCGGGGGCTCTTCCTGCTCCGCCGCGGCGGGCCCGTGAAGCGCTTCGCCCGCGGGTATGTTCCTCAGGGCGGCGAGCCGTACATCGCGATCGCGCGCAACCGCAAGGTGTCCGGAGCGGCATGTTCGTTCCGCAGGGACGACGTGTACGTGCTCGCCCCGACTGCGACTCCGGGCATCGATCGCGTCGACCGCCTCGGCCGCAGCCGTCGCTTCGCCGACCTTCCAGCTGGCGCCTTCCCGTCCGGGATCGCCTTCGACACCGGCGGCCGCTTCGGCAACCGGCTCCTCGTCACGGTGCTGTTCGGGAACAGCCTGACGCTGTACGCGTTCGACTGCCGTGGACGCTCGACCGTCGTCCTCCAGGGAGGACCACGGGCCGAGGGCGGCATCGCCGTCGCGCCGCGGTCGTTCGGGCGCTTCGCTCGGCGGCTGATCGTTGTGGACGAGGTCGGAGGTCGGCTCTTTGCCATCGACAACCGCGGACTGTCGGAGGCGCTTACCGACTACCTGTTCCCGGCCGGCGGAGACATCGGGCCGGAATCCGTGGGATTCGTCCCGCCCGGATTCGATCGACGGGGCGTCGCTTATCTCGCCGATCTCGGAGCGCCGGGCTCGCCCACGCCGGGCTCCGACAGCCTCCTGATCGCCCGTGGCCGAGAGCTCCTGGCAGCCGGCGTGCGGCCGGGCGATCTGCTCGTGGCGACCGAAGCCGGCGCGCAGACCTTCGCCGTCCGGTGTCGACAGACCTGCACGGTCCGCCGGATCGGACAGGGCCCGACCGTGGCCCACGCCGAGGGGCACATCACGGCTGTCGCGGCCCGGCGCTAGCCCGAGCGGGCTACGGCGAGCTCCTCGAGCGGGAAGCGCGCGAGGACGTCCGCGATCCGGGACGATGCCTTCCCGTCCCAGAGCGGCGGAACGCGCGCCCGCCGACCACGGGCCTTCTCGATCAGCACAGGCACCTCCGCGATCCGCTCCGGTGCCAGCCCCAACAGGACGTTCGTGCCCATCTCGACCGTGATCGGCCGCTCCGTGTTGGCGCGCAGCGTGAAGCAGGGCAGCCCGAGGTACGTCGTCTCCTCCTGAATCCCGCCCGAGTCGGTCAGGACTCCCGCGGAGCCGGCGACGAGACTGAGGAACTCGACGTAACCGACCGGATCGATCAGGCGCAGCCGCTCCGTGGTCACATCGACGCCGAGCAGTTCGAGGGACGCGCGCGTCCGTGGATGCACGGGGAAGACGACCTCGAGCGCCTCCGAGACCGCCGCCAGCTGCGCGACCGCGTCCGCGAGGAGTGGCCCGTCGACGAGGTTCGGCCGGTGCAGCGTCACGACGAGGTACTCGCCGCGCGACAAGCCGCGGGCCTCGGGCGCACCGGCCTCGTCGATCCGCTCCCGCATCGCGACGAGCGAGTCGATCATCGTGTTGCCGACGTCGTGGATCGACTCTGCGGCGCACCCTTCGGCGAGCAGGTTGTCGCGCGCCTCCGGCGAGTGGATGAACAGGAACTGCGAGACCTGGTCGGCGACGATCCGATTGATCTCCTCCGGCATCGTCCGGTCGAACGAGCGGAGGCCCGCTTCGACGTGCCCGATCGGGAGCAGCAGCTTCGACGCCGTCAGGGCAGCGGCCATCGTCGAGTTCACGTCGCCCGGAACGAGCACGACGTCCGGCTCCGTCTCCAGCAGCACCGGCTCGAGGCGCTCCATCACGCGCGCGGTCTGCTGGGCATGCGACCCGGAGCCGACGCCGAGCGCGTAGTCCGGCTCGCCGACGCCGAGCTCCTCGAGGAAGATGTCGGACAGCTCGCGGTCGTAGTGCTGGCCCGTGTGCACGAGCACGTGCTCGAACTCGTCCCCGCGCCGTCCGAGCTCGGCCGCGATCGGGGCGATCTTCATCATGTTCGGCCGCGTCCCGACCACGGACAGGACTCTGCGCCGCGAGGCCATCGGCGAACGCTAGTACGCGCCCCGGGCGCCGAGCACCGCGGGAATCGTCTTCAGCAGGATCGAGATGTCGAGCCAGATCGACCAGTGCTCGAGGTAGTAGAAGTCGAGCCGCACGAGGTCGTCGAAGCCGAGGCTCGAGCGGCCGGCCACCTGCCAGAGCCCGGTCATCCCCGGCAGCACGAGGTAGCGCTTGCGGTGCCACTCCTCGAGCAGCTCGTAGTCGCGCACCGGGAGCGGTCGCGGGCCGACGAGGCTCATTTCGCCGCGCAGGACGTTCAGCACCTGCGGGATCTCGTCGAGCGAGAAGCGGCGAAGGAAGCGCCCCACGCGGGTGACACGGGGATCGTCCTTGATCTTGAACAGCGCGCCCTCGGCCTCGTTGCGGCGCTCGAGCTCAGCCTGCTGAGCCTCGGCATCCGCCCGCATCGTCCGGAACTTGATCATTCCGAACTCCTTCTCGTTCAGGCCGATGCGGCTATCGCGGTGGAAGACGGGCCCGGAGGAGTCGAGCTTGATCGCAAGCGCGATGAAGGCCCAGAGCGGAAACCCGAGGATCGTGACCAGCGCGCTGACGGACAGGTCGAATCCGCGTTTCACGAGCCAGTCCGCGCCGGCGAAAACCGGCGGTCGCATCTCGAACAGCGGCACGCCCTGCCCGGGCACGTACTCGCCGCGGCGCTCGATCAGGAGCTCGGTCGCACGCGGGGCGACCCGTACCTTCACTCCGCGTCGGTGCGCCTGCTCGACGATCTCGATCAACTCGCGGTCGCTGAAGTCCGAGTCGGTGACGATCAACTCGTCCACCTTGTGCGCCGCGAGGACAGCCGGTATCGACGAGGGCGGGCCGAGCGAGCGGAGGCCCGCGCTGTCCGGCGACGTCGACAGCGCACCGACGAACTCGTAGTCGATCCCGCCGCGGCTCGCTCCGAGTGTGCGCCGAAGCCGCGCAAGGCTCTCACCCGAGCCGACGAGGATCGCCCGTCTCCGGACGCCCGCGAACTTGAGCAGGTCGCCCGTGATCACGTCATAGCTTCCCCGTAGGAGGCCGATGAGGGCCGCGCTCAGAACGACTGCGGTCGGCGCGAGGCCGTACGTCTGGAAGTTGTGGCCCGTGCCGATCGTGAAGATCAGCGTGATCACGGCGACGAGTGCGAGCGAGGCGAGAATTCGTCCGAACCCTGCACGGCGCTCCCGCTCGGTGTACAGCCCGGCCCGCCAGAAGACGAGCACGGTGATCACGGTCAAGAACGGCAGCCAGTCCGTCTCGACCTTCCAGCGCAAGCCCCATTGCGAGACCTCGTTGCCGTAGACGAGGGCCCTCAGCGTGAGCGCCGCGTAGACGCCCAGGACGAGGCCGACGAGGTCGAGCACGACGAGCGCCACGACGCTGGCACTCCGGCGAAGCGCCCCCTGCAGAGGCAGAAACGGCGTCGTCGAACGGATGTCTCCGAGCGGGGCGTTCTCGAGATCGTCGTCTCGCGGGCTCGGGGCGGTCTTCGGGGGCTGTGCCGGAGGCGCTTGTTCAGTAGCCACGGGCCGTTTAATGATACGGCCCGTTCGCGCTATTTCGGCATCCGCCGGAAGGCTTGCCAGCTCGGCTTACGCCGCCCGGTGGCCGTGTAGAGGCCGGACTGCCAGCCGTTTCCGATCCTCGCCTCGTCCTTCATGAGGAACCAGATCATCATGTCGATTCGCGGATTCCTGCGGGCGATCCCGTACGCCTGGGACACGTAGCTCGCCTGCTTCGTCCAGGAGACGCCGAAGCTTCGGTCGGGCGGATTCGTCTGGTAGCCGTACTCGGTGATCCAGAGATGCTTGTTCCCGTAGAGTCGCTTGAGCTCACGGAGCAGCTCGTTGATGTTCCCGAGTGTGATCGCCCGCGGCCCGGGCGGCGGCTTGCGCGGCGACTCGTTCGGATGCTGGTAGTAGGGGTGATGCGCGTAGACGTCGAACCGCGCGTGAGCCCGCTTGAGGCCGCGCAGGAAGATGAGCGGAGAGACCGAGGCTCGCGGCTGCGTCCCGGTGTTGTTCCCGCGTGGCGCGGTCACGCCGCAGGCGACCTTCTCGCCGGCGACGCCGGTCAGGTGGACGCCCGACATGATCGGCGTTGCACATGCCGGCGTAGATCCGCGGGCTGGCGAGCCTGTACTGCGCGGCGGCTGATCTTCGTGAACTGGGGCTTGAGGAAGACCGGGTTGTTCGGCTCGTTCCACGCAAGCCAGAACTTGACCGCAGGCAGGGCGGGCGCGTCGGGGGTCGGATGGAAATTGCCGCTGTAGCGCTTCGCGGCGGCGTACGCGAAGTTGCGAAGGTCGATCGTCCGCCGCGGCGCCATGTTCTTCGCCGGGCCTGCCCACGACGGCGTCCAGAGGATCGAGAAGACCGGCTTGATCTTGTTCTCGACCGACTGCTTGACCATCGCGTCGTAGATCGTCCAGTCGTAGGCCGAGTCGTTCGGGTTGCGCGCGTTCGCGGGGCGCTTCTTGCGCGCGACGCCGCTCGGGCCGCCCCAGTAGAGGTTGACGCGGAGCGCCTCGACGCCGAGCAGCTTGTACTGCTGGTACGCGAAGGTCGGGTCACCGAATGTCTCTTGCTCGTCGAAGATGCCGACGATCAGGTTGCGCGACTGCTGGCGCGGCTGCGCTGAAGGTGCGACCAGGCCGGCGAGGACCGCGAGGCCGGCCGCGAAGAACGCGACGAGTGCGATCTGCTTACGCACGGACGCGCTCCATCGTCGGCAGCATCCGGCGCAGGCCTTGCTCGAGGTCGATCTCCGGCTCCCAGCCGAGCAACTGCTTGGCGCGCGTGATGTCCGGCTGGCGAATCTGCGGATCGTCGACGGGCAGCGCCTCGAAGACGATCTCGCTCGTCGACTCCGTCACCCGGAGCACCGTCTCGGCGAGCTCGAGGATCGTGAACTCGCCCGGGTTGCCGAGGTTGACGGGCAGGTGCTCGTCGCTGACAGCGAGCAGATAGAGGCCGCGGATCAGGTCGTCCACGTAGCAGAAGCTCCTCGTCTGCGAGCCGTCGCCGAACACCGTCAAAGGCTTGTTCTCGATCGCTTGGCGCACAAACGTCGGGATAGCGCGGCCGTCGTAGTCGCGCATGCGCGGGCCGTAGGTGTTGAAGATCCGGACGATCGCGGTATCCACGCCCTGCTGGGTGTGGTACGCCATCGTCAGCGCCTCGGCGTAGCGCTTCGCCTCGTCGTAGACCCCGCGCGGGCCGATCGGGTTTACGTGGCCCCAGTACGTCTCGGGCTGCGGGTGCACCTGCGGGTCGCCGTAGATCTCGCTCGTCGAGGCGAGGAGGAAGCGGGCGCGCTTCCACTTGGCCAGGCCGAGCGCGTGGTGCGTCCCGTAGGAGCCGGTCTTCAGCGAGTGGAGCGGCTGGCGCAGGTAGTCGATCGGGCTCGCGAGCGCGGCGAGGTGGAAGACGTAGTCGACCGGCTCGTCGATCTCGATGCGCTCGATCACGTCGTGGTTCATGAACGTGAACGCGTCGTCCCGGAGGTGCTCGAGGTTCGCGAGCGAGCTCGATTCCAGGTTGTCGACGCAGATCACGCGCTGGCCCTGCTCGAGCAGGTGCTCGCAGAGATGTGAGCCGAGAAAGCCCGCTCCACCGGTGACGACTGCCGTAGGCACGAGGGCGCAGGATAGCCATGCCCTCGGCGGGGCCGGGCGATTCTTACGAAGCCTTAACCGCGCGCTCGATCCTCGTTGACAAGCGGGTTACTGACAGCGATGCTGGCTCCGTGCCGCTCGCCGCTCTCCTTGCATTCAGTCTTTTGGGGTTCCTCGTCATCGGCGGCATCATCCTGCTGGTCGTCTTGACCGTCGCCTCGATCTGGAAGATGCGCAAGGACAGCTTCTGGGACGAGCCGCCGGGCTGAGAGCCGCTAGCGCAGTTCCCTGTTCGACTCCATGTCGAACAGCATCGCGAACAGCGTGAACAGCAGCCCTGCGATCAGGAGCAGGGCGATCAGGACGACCGTCGCGACGGTGATCTCGTTGCCTCCGATTCGGAACACCGTCTCCGTGATCCCGAGCACGAGCCCGACGGCGGTGAAGAAGATCCCGAAGAAGTAGAAGAAGACGAGCGGGTGGAAGTCTCGGATCACGTACTTCTCCCGCATCCGCCAGAAGAACGCCTTCGTCAGCAGCCACGAGATCGACGGGATCACGCGGCTGAGCCGGATCCCGGACTTCTCGCCAACGCCATAGACCGGCCGCGAGGGCACGTCACGTACGCGTGCGTTGATCACGTTCAGGTGCACGAGCATGTCGTTCGGGAAGCCGTAGCGAGGATAGATTCGATCGAGGTCGAGCAGCTCGAGCGTGTTCTTGCCGATCGCGGTGTAGCCGGACTGAGAGTCGGCGACGTGCCAGTAGCCGGACGCGATCTTCGTCAGCAGTGAGAGGACGGCGTTGCCGAGATAGCGGTTGCGCGGGATCAGCTCCCAGGCCCGCCCGGTGAAGAGGCGGTTCGCCTTCGCGTAATCGACGTCGCCGCGGGCGACCGGGCCGGCGATCGCTTCGAGGTCGGCCGGGTCCATCTGGTTGTCGCCGGCCATCACGCAGGTGACGTCGACGCCGTGCTCGAGTGCGCGGCGATAACCCGTCAGGATCGCGGCGCCGACTCCCTCGTTCTTCTCGTGCGAGATCACCTCGACGCGCGGGTCGCCGCTCGTTTCCGCAGCGGCTGCGGTTCCGTCACTCGACGCGTCGTCGACGACGATCACCCGGTCGACGAGCTCGGGGATGCCGGCGATCGTGGTCCCGACCAGGTGCTCCTCGTCGAACGCCGGCACGACGACGGCGACGATTTTGCCCTCGAGCACCTAAGGCACCGCTTGCGCTGCCGTCGTCAGGACGGGCGGGCTTTGCTCGCGCGTCCGTCGGAACTGACCGGTCGATTCACGTGACCACACACGCAAACGCAACTAAGCCCGTCCGGCACGCGCAGCGATCGGCTCCCAGAGGAGCGCGGCGAAGAGGCCGATGATCAGCCCGATCAGCCCGGCGACGACCACGGAGTTGCGTGCGCTGCGGGCGGTCGCCTTCGCGGCCACGCCGCGGTCGATCACGCGAGGCAGCTCGACCTGCTCGGCCTGAGCGAGTAGCTGGCGCGCCTGGAGCCGGTCTTGCTCCAGCGTTCCGCGACGCTGCTCCATGGTGAGGAGGAGGTTGCTGAGAATCAGCCGATCTGTCGAGGCGGCGCCGTTCAGCTGTGCCTGGATCTGCTTGGACTGCTGGTCGATTCCGTCGAGCTGACGCTGATCGGATGCGATCTGCCGTTTGAACGTGTCGACCTTCTGCCTCGCGTAGGCACCTGTGGTGGTGACGATGCGCTCGGCGATCGCATTCGTCGCCGCGGTCGCCTCTCCGCGCCTTGGCCCCTCGACGGTGACCGCATAGAGCTGGTTGGGCGCCGTCTTCGGGCCGCCGGCCTTGATCGCGCGCGTCGACACTCCGGCCCTGAGCTCTCGGACCGACATACCGGACGACTGAGCGACCTGCTGGAGCGTCTCCTGCCCGCGGGCGATTCGACCGACGGTGTTCGGGTTCGTCGCGATCGTGTTCAGCAGCGTCCCGTTCGGACCGTACGGGGTGCCGACGTAGACCGTCGCCTGCGCGCGGTAGACGTCCTTGCCGCCGAGGGCCAGGAAGTATCCGAGCGCCGCGCCGACGATGAGCCCCGCCACCGGGAGCCACCAGCGCGCGACGAGGGCGTCGAGGTAGCGGCTGAAGTCGACCTCGCGCTCTGGCTCGGGGTCGGGCCGCGTGCGGGGGCGTTCGGTCGTGATTGTCATGCCTCCCCCGGCTCGCTCGCCACCGGTTCCGGAATTTCCTCGGCGAACGGCTCCAAACGGCCGTCGCTCCCCTCGGTCAGGCAGAGATCGGAGAAGAAGCGAGTCATGACGACTCCTTCGCGGAACTCGCCGACGGTCGGCTCCGGTCTCTCCCCCGAGGCGAAGGCGAGAGCGAGCTCCGGGTAACGGCTGCCGGACGCGAGCGGGAGCGGGAACGCGCCCCCGAAGCGCGGGTTGACGTCGGTGACGAGCAGCGACCCGTCCTCCTCACGGAAGCACTGGATGTTCGCCGGGCCCCAGATCGGCAACGCCTCGGCGACCCGCCGTCCGTAGTCGATCAGCTCCCAGTCCTTGATCGTCATGCCCTTGATCGATTCGCCGCCCTTGGACTCGATCATTGTTCGCGGAATCGCATTCAGGCACGTACCGGCGAAGTCGGAGAAGACATCGATCGAGAACTCCTCGCCGAGGCACCACGACTGGACGAACGAGGCGACCGGCGTGTGCGCGAGGTGGTAGTCGAGCTGCGCGCGATCGTGGGCGACGTAGATGTGGCGCGAACCGAAGCCCTCGCGGGCCTTGACGGCGACCGGAAACCGGACGTTCGCGGGCACGCTCTCGGGCAGCCAGCTCGGGGGCGAGGCGATGCCGAGGCGCTCGAATGCTCCGTGCGCGAGGTACTTGTCCCCCATCTGCTCGACGACGTCCGCCGGGGAGAGGAGCACCGGGGCGGCGATCTCGTCCCGCGAGTGGGCGAGGATCAGCTGGTCGAGGTCGGTCAGCGGGACGATCAGGTCGACGTCGTGCTCGGCGACGAGGGCGGCGAGCTCCGCGACGTACCCGGAGTCGTCGACGCGCCGCACGAGCTCGTAGCGATCGGCGTGGTAGAGCGCCGGAGCGAGGGGGTTGACGTCGACGGCAATCGTCGTTGCGCCGGACCGGCCGAAGGCCGAGACGATATCGACGCGCTGACCGGCGCACGTGAAGAGGACAGTGGTCACGGCGAAAGAGGGTAACTACTAGACGGAAAGCGGCTTCCGCTCACCGTCACACCTTTGGCGCAATGGCGTTTCACTCCTGTGACGACTTCCTCAATACGATTGCGACGGGGAGGAGGTGGACTGTGCCTTCTATTAAGGCGTTTTCGGCGGCTCATCGCCCGCCCGCCAGCCGCCCGTTTTTCCCTTGTACGTCCCGCCGAACAGCGCGCGCGGAGTGCGCGCCAGGATCTTCAGGTCGAGCCGCGGCGAGCGATTGTCGACGTACCAGACGTCGAGCTCGATCCGCTCCTCCCATGGGAGCGACGCGCGGCCCTGAACCTGCGCCCAGCCCGTGATGCCCGGCCGCACGGCCAGGCGCCTCCGCTGGTGCGGCGTGTACTGCTCCACCTGGTACGCGAGCGTCGGCCTGGGCCCGATCAGGCTCATCTCGCCGCGCACGACGTTCCAGAGCTGCGGCACCTCGTCTAGGGAGACCCGCCTCAGCACCGCGCCGACCCGCGTGATCCGCGAGTCGCCGTGGTCGACGGCCCAGCCGGCGCCCTGCTGCTCGGCGCCGACGACCATCGTCCTCAGCTTGACGAGCTCGAACTCGCTGCCATCCTTCCCGACCCGCTGCTGACGGTAGAGCACGGGCCCGCCGCCGTCGAGCTTGATCGCGATCGCCGCCGCCGCGAGGAACGGGCTCGCCAGCACGAGCCCGAGTGACGCGCCCGCAACGTCCAGTGCGCGATTCACCGCGTGCCCTCGATCCGCTCCCAGAGGAGAGGCGGCCCGAGGCGGACGTAGCGCGCCAGGCCGGCCAGTGTTGCCCAGGTGACCACGAGGTAGTAGTAGGCGAGCCCTGCACCCGGAATGGGCAGCCGCAGCCGACCCGCGCCCGCGAGCAGGAGCCAGACCAACTGCAGCACCAGCGCCGCCTGGTAGACCCAGCCCTCCCCCACGAGCGCCGCGTTCGAGACGAGCAGCAGGACGTGGAGGATTCCGCTCGCGTAGCGCAGCAGGCGGTGCGAGACGAGCTCCACGAAGTACACGGGCCCGACCCGGCGCAGCATCCCGCGGAAGACGTGCACCCAGGCCCCGCGCAGCATTCGTACCTTGCGCTGGTACTCGTCCTCGATGTCCCGCGACGGCTTCTCGACGGAGACGGCATCAGCGTCGTACACCGCCCGCCGCCCGCGCTGCACCATCAGGTACGGGAGCCCGAGGTCGTGTCCGCACCAGGGCTCGAGGTCGACCCAGTCGGACCGGCGCACCGCGTAGATCGGCCCGTTGCCGGCCGTGATCGAGCCGAGCCCCGACTCCTGCGCGCGCACCCAGAGCTCGAAGCGCCAGTACGCGCCTTCGCGGTTCGTCCCGTCGCCCGCTTCGTACGAGGCGCGCCCCGTGACGTAGCCGACGGCCGGGTCGGCGAAGCTGCGGACGAGCTTCCGGAGCGCGTCGCGCTGCCAGACGGCGTTCGCATCGGAGAATCCGACGATCTCGCCGGTCGAGGCAGCGACCCCGCGGTTCTGCGCCGAGACCTTCCCGGCACGCGCGCAGCGGACGAGCTTCACGCGCTCGTCCTCAGCGGCGAGGCGCTCGACGATCTCGTCGGTGCGATCGATCGAGGCGTCGGAGGCGACGAGGATTTCAAGCCTCTCCGCCGGGTAGTCGAGGTCGAGCAGGTTCCGCACGCGCCGCTCGATCACATCCTCCTCGTTGTGTGCCGCGACGACGATGCTCACGGTCGGCTCGATCGGCGAGCTCTGAACACGGCGTCGCCGCAGGCGCGCTGCGAGCCCCGCCGCGAGCGGGTAGCCGACGTGCGTCCAGACGAGCAGGACGAGCGAGGTCCAGAAGACGATCTTCAGCGCCAGCATCGGAGTTCGAGCTTAGTGCCCCATCCAGCAATACATACCGGCGGCATTACTGGACGAGGCACTAGTGCAGCGCGTCCTCGTAGGCCTGCAGGGTCTCGTCGGCGAAGCCTTGCCACGTGAAGCGCTCGGCGATCCGCGCCCGCCCCGCCTCGCCGAAGCGGCGGCGGAGGTCGGCGTCGCCCAGCAGGCGGCTCAACGCCTCCCGGAGCGCGGCAACGTCGCCCGGCGGGACGAGCAGCCCGGTCTCCTCGTGCACGACGAGGTCGCGGAGACCGCCCACGTCCCCGGCCACGACCGGCCGCGCGTGGGCCATCGCCTCCGCGCAGACGACGCCGAAGCCTTCTCGATGCGACGGACACGCGACGACGGCCGCGCGCGCGTAGCGCTGCTCGAGCTGGTCGTGGGGCAGGAACCCGAGCGCGCCCGGGACCTCGTCGCGCAGCGGCCCGTCGCCGACGATCACGAGCGGCAGCCCGTCGGCCGCGGTGACCAGCTCCCGCACGCCCTTCTCCGCCGAGAGCCGCCCGGCGTACAGGATCTCCGGCGGGTCCGCCTCCTCCCCAACGTCGGACGGGAGCTCGACGCCGCTCGGAATGATCCGCACGTCGTCGGCCCCGAGACGCCGCGCCTCTTCCGCGAGCGCCGAAGACGGCGCCGTCACGAGCCGAGCCCGCCGGAGCACCCGCCGTGCCAGAACCGGAGCCCGCCGCGCCAGCTCGACGTCCGTCCCCCACACCTGGACGACGAACGGCTTTCCCGTCGCCATCGCCACGATCCCGGACGGCAGCCAGTGCGCGTGAACGAGATCCGCGTCCACCGCAGCCCTTCGCGCGGCCCGCGCGAAGCCGGCGAGCATGAGCGGCACCGCGAGCGCAAGGTACGGCTTTTGACGCAGGTTCCCGGCCACGCCCGCGCCGTAGGCGATCCCGTAGTGACGGAAGCTCGCTGGCGAGACGACCCGGACGTCCACGCCGCGCTCACGGATGTGCTCCACCTGATCGGCGACGAAGAGACCGGCGACATCACCCGGACCGCGCGGGTACGACGTCGTCAGGACGACGACCTTCAAGAGTCCAGGCGGCGGGCGAACACGATCGGGGTCGCCAGGGCCAGCAGAGCGAGCGCGTAGAAGTAGTAGAACTGCATCGTCAGATAGAAGGCGTTGGCCGCGATCGTCCCGACCAGCGCGGCGGTCAGCCCCCAGGCGAGCGGCCGCACTCGGGCGGCGATCGGATCACCCGCCGCGGCCAGCGTGCGACCGATCCTCCGCGCCGCCCCGAGCCGCCGGAAGAGGTAGACGAGGAAGAGGGCGAACACGATCGTCCCCAAGAGCCCGGTTTCCACGACCGTCGCCACGTAGTACGAGTGCGCCCCCCACTTCGTCCGGCCGGTCACGAACTCGAAGTAGACGGAGAACGTGTTCAGGCCAAAGCCGAACAGCGGGTGCGCGTGGATCGTTTGCGGGATGAAGTCGTAGACCTGGAAGTGCAGCGTCGAGGAGCTGTCGCTCGTCTGGAGCCGCGCGTGGAGGATGTTCGAGAAGTAGTCCAGCCGACGCGTGACGATGAAAGCCAGAACGGCCGCGACCGCGCCGATCGGGATCAGAAGCGCACGGGTGAGCAGCAACCGCCGGTAGACGACCGCGAGCACGAGCCCACCGGCGGCGAGCCCGAGCAGGCCGCTCCTGGAGAGCGTCGCGAGCTCGACGAGGAGCAGGAAGGAGAGCAGCACGGCCAGCGGCCAGCGGAGCCTGTGCCCCGGCTCGAGCCGCAGATAGACAGGCGTCAGCAGCAGCAGCGGCACGACGAGCATCACGCCGAGGTGGTTCGCGTCGCCGGTCAGCGCGTTGACGCGGTAGACGCTCGACTCCCCGACCGCGCCCCAGATGTTGATCGACGCCGCGCCGCCGGTGATTGGGTTCAGCACGAGCGCGTCCAGGTTGCGGCCACCCAGCTGGGCCACGAGCTGGAGCACACCGTAGGCCGCGTTCGCCGCGAACCCCGCCGCGAACCAGCCCACGGTCCGCCAGTAGAAGCGCTCTGAGCGCCGCGCGAGGTACGCGACCCCCGCGGCGAGGAACGCGAAGTGGATCGCGAACTTCGTCAGGCCCTTCTCCCAGAGCGACAGCGCCTGCTTCGTCTCGACGTTGAAGAAGCCGCCGAGGTAGACGATCAGGAGCGCCGCGGCGAAGACGAGTACGACGAGCGTCGTCCGCGGGACGAGCCTGTCGCGCCCGGAGATCCGGCCGGCGATGAAGGCGATCAGGAAGAAGAGCGCGAGGATGTCGGCGAGGTTCACGCGCCCGGCGACGTTCCAGTAGACGTTCTGGAAGGAGACCGAGAAGACTGTCGCGAGGAAGAAGAACGTCGTCAGCCGGGCGCCAACCTTCTTCGACAAATCGGCTCCCGTGGTCGGGCTCATGCGACGTCCTTCAAGAGGTCGGCGAACTCCCGCGAGCGCGTGCGCCGCGAAAGCTCGTCCTTCAGCCCCGGCGGCAGGCTCCCGTTCTCGAGCGCGCCCTTCTCCCAGCGGGCTCGGAGGCCGCTGATCGCAGCCCTCAGCGCGGGCACGTCGTCCGGCGCGACGACGACGCCCGCATCCGCGCGCCGCACGAGCTCGGCCGCGACCCCGTCCGGCGGCACCGCGGCAAGGATCGGCCGCTCGGCGGCGAGGTACTCGTAGATCTTCCCCGACGGGACGGTCTTGCCGCGCCCGCCCGCATCGGGCAGGAGCAGGAGCAGTGCGTCGGAGTCGCGCTGCAGCTCGAGCGCCGACTGCCGCGGCACGTGCTCGATCTCCTCGACCCGATCACCGAGCCCGAGGCCCTCAGCGAACTCCCGGTCGGACGAGCGGAGCCCGCCGACGAAACGAGCGACGACGTCACCGTCGACCTCGGCCAGCGCGGACAGGAACGGTCGCGGATCGCGGTGGCCGAAGAACGTCCCCGTGTGGGTGATCCGGAAGCGCTCGTTCCGGTGGTATTCGAGCCCTTCGAAGTCCTCGAAGTCGCAGCCGTTCGGAATCGTCTCCACCCGCTCCGCGCCGAGGGCGCGCATCTCGCGCGAGATCTCATCCGAAACCGTGACGACGGCGTCCGCCCAGCGGGCTACCAGCTTCGCCACCGCCTCCTGCGCTTGCTCCTTCATTCGCACCGCGAGTCGGTCGACGCGGCGATCCGGGTTCGCCGCGATCGAGTCGCGTAGGTCGGCCACCCAGTAGACGCCGGTCACCTGCTTGACCGCGGCGCCGATCAGGTTGACGGAGGCGGGCGGCGAGGTCGTGACGAGGACGTCGATCTTCTCGTCGCGCACGATCCGGCGTGCGGCCGGAATCGCCGTCAGGCCCCAGCTGACGAACTCGTCGGGAACGAGCAGCCGCCGGGAGAAGAGCCCGGCTTGGCGTAGCGCACGGTCGATCCCGTCGAGCCCGTGTAGCTCCTCCGCGGGCAGGCGCCCCTTGGGCCCGACGTACTTCGCGCGGTGCACCTCGACGTTGGGCGGAATCGCCAGCACGTCATCTCGGTACAGCCACTTCGAGTCGTCGGGCGCGAGAACGTGCACCTCGAAGCCAAGGTCGGCCAGATGGCCGGCGAGCTTCGTCGGCCGGGCAACGCCGCCGCCGCCGGCAGGAGGGAAGTACATCGTGACGAGCAGCACCCGCATCGGGCGCTAAACGTTAATCAGGAAGCGGGACTGTCCGGCGGCCTACAACCGTGAACTGCGGGTTCCGCCTCCCGGAGAAGCGCTGCACGTGGTAGTTGACCTTCGTGTCCTCGAACCCGAGGACGCCGAGCATCTGCTTGATCACGGCCGGCGTGAAGTGCCACCACGACTCGCGGGGCTGCATGCGCTCGTGGTTCGGCAGGAACGCCAGGTTCGGCTTGAGCAGGCTCGCGGCCATCTGCGGCAGCGAGTAGCGAAGCGACGGGTTCTCGGTCACGATCACGGTCTCGGTCGTGAGGCGCAGCCCGCGCTCGAGGGCGAGGAACGGGTCTCGGAAATGCCGCAGCACGTTGCCGTAGGTCGCGACCTGGACGTGCCCGATCTCCTCGGGGATCTCGTACACGGTCCCGTAGACGACCTTCGCCGACGACTCGAAGGCGCCGTGCCCGAGCCACCAGCTGTTGTTCAGCTTGCGCAGGTGCTCGCGGCGATCGGAGTCGAACGAGGCGTGGTCGTACCGGGCGTACGGCACGACGTCCCACGACTGCCGGTCCGAGAGGTCGTACGCGACGACATCGGCCCCGCGGCCCTCCATCGTGTAGCAGAGGAACCCGCTCGCGGTCCCGACCTCGAGCACCCGTTTCCCGTTCAGGTCGACGTTGCCGAGGTAGTCGTCGACGCCCCCGCGGAGGTCCCACGGGCCCTCGACGAGCCCGTAGCCAGGGATCTCCATCGAGTGGTAGAAGTAGCACTCCTCGAGATCGGTGACGGTGCGCGGCTCCGCGTAGACCGAGCTCTTCGCGGGCGCCGTCTCCACGGTTTCCTGCCTGGCCATGAAGCGGCACCCTAACGAACCGCGTTGCTACAACTTCCGCGTCGTGCGCGGCCCACTTCGCCTCCTGCTCGCCCTGTGCACTCTCGCGCTGCTCGTCCCTGCTACCGCATCGGCGTACGGGTGGCCGATCAGACCCTTCTACAAGCAGCATGCGATCCGCGGGTATTTCAACGACCCGCGGCTCTCGGGACCCGAGTTGGGCTTCCACTTCGGCGTCGACATCTGGGCGCAGGACGGGACGCCCGTCTACGCGATCGAGCCCGGACGCGTGCGCGTGCGCATGAAGGCGATGTCGGTCACCGTTTTCCCGAAGAAGGGCGGACATCTCCTGTCGTACTGGCACGTCGTGCCCGCAGTCGCCACGGGCCAGCGAGTGCGCCGCCACCAGCTGATCGGGCACGTCCTCAGCGGGGCGGGGCACGTGCACCTGGCCGAGTACAAGAACGGCACGTACATCAACCCGCTTCACCTCGGCGGGCTGGCGCCGTACATCGACGACACGGTGCCGCAGATCCCGAGCTTGACCTTCCTCTCGGCCGGACAGCCGATCCCCCCAGAGGGCGTGACCGGAAGCGTCGACATCACGGCCGAGGCGTTCGACACCTCGCCGATGCCGCTCGCGCTGCCCTGGAACCAGGTCATCTTCACGCCGTCTCTGATCCGCTGGCGGATCGTCCAGGGCCAGACCACGATCAGGAAGTGGGAGACTCCGGTCGACTTCCGGACCTTCCTCCTGCCGATCAACCTCTTCAGTTTCGTGTACGCGCCGGGGACGTTCCAGAACAAGGCCGGTCGGCGTGGGCGCTACGAGTTCTTCCTCGCGCACCAGTTCGACACGCGGACGCTGGCGAACGGCTCCTACGTGCTCCAGGTCGATGCCTTCGACGAGCAGGAGAACGTCGGCCACGCCTCCTTCGCGTTCACCGTTAGGAACGCGGGCTGAGCCTGTAGAGGTCGAAGCGCGTGTCGGAGTAGACCTTCGGCAGGTCGAGGTGCAGGTCGAAGCGGCGCTTCGCGACCACGATCCACTGGGCGTGATAGCGGCGCGGGATCGAGACGCTGCTCGTGTTCAGGAACTTGATCACGTCGTCGCGGCGCTCGTTCGGGTAGTTGTCTTTCGTGTCGGCGACGTGCGCCGGCGGGGCGGCCGACACGTAGACGGGCGCGTACGCCTCGATCCGGTAGCTCGTCTCGAGGTCCGAGAAGACGGTGTCCCGGGCCGGCACGTTGGTCCGCAGGGCGTGGATGAGCCCCGGCGTTAGTCGGAAGCGGTCGGGCTCGTCGCGCTTGACGTAGGCAAGGCCGGCCAGCCCGACGGGCGCGACGAGGGAAAGCGCTACGGCGGCGGTCCACGGGGGCGCGGCCTCGGGCACCGACCTGCGGACGATCGCGGCCGCGATCAGGCCGACGCCCGCGCCGGCAAGCGCGAGCCAAACCGGCCACGGCGGACCGCCGACGACGAGAAAGTACGAGAACTCTCCTGGGTACACGAGCTGGAGCAGGCCGCCGGCGCCGAACGCGGCCAGGCAGCCGGCGAGCCGGTAGCGGCCGAGCAGGGACGCCGCCCCCGCGACCGCGAATGGGATCGGGAGGAAGATCGCGAGGCGCCTCGCCTGCGAGACCGACACCACGTTCGACAGGCTGTCGAATGTCCAAGGCACGAGCACGACGACGAGCACCGCGAGCGACGCGCCGAGCACGTACGCGGCCCAGCGTCGGGTTCCCGCGAGAGCCGCCATCGGGATCGCGACCAGACCCGCAACGGCAATCGCGCCGCCGCGCGAGATCGTCTCCGGAGCCAGCCGGAGCAGCCCGTGGAAAACGTCGATCTGACCCCCGTAATGGAGGATCGCCCGCCGGCGCTCGGCGGCGTCGGGCCGGTGCGAGACCGTCTCGTCGACGATCGGCTTCAGCCAGAGCGCGAAGAGTCCGGCGGGGATGAGCACGGCCGGTAGCGAGGCGGCGATGCGCAGGTTCTCGCGCCAGAGCGGCCACGCGAGGATGACCCGTGCGAGCAGGAAGCCCGCGAGCGGGACTGCGGCGAAGAACGCGTACGTCGGATGCACGAGGGCAAGAGCGATCGACGCGGCCGAGATCGAGAGCACCTGGCGCCGCCGTCCACCCGCGACCAGCGAGAAGACGAGCGCGAGGAGCGCGGGAGCGATCAGCGCGCGTGCGACCGTCGGCGGCAATGCGAGGAAGTCGAACGACCCGGTTCCGGCCCGGGAGAAGCCGATCAGCCCGACCTGGGCGGCGGCCGTCGCGACGCCTGCTCCGTACGAGCGGAAGAGCGCGGCGCCGGCTGCGTAGGCGAGCACGACCGCGAGCGGCGTGAGGATCGCCGGGAGGTGCAGCATGACGACCGTCGGGTCGACGTCAGCGAGGCGCGCGACCATCGCCAGCCCCGCGTGCCACAGCGGGAACGCGTAGCCCGGATGGAGACCGCCCTGGCGGAACTCGTCGACCACGCTCAGCGAGGTCAGGTCGAACGATTCGAGCTTCCGCACGCGTCCGAGGTGAAAGAGCGCGTCGCCGTAGACCGTGTTCGACGCCCACCACACTGCGCCGGCGAACAGGGTCGCGGCTGCGGCCACGCCCGCGATCGTGATCCGCTCGCTCTCCTCCGACCGAACGGGTGCCCGCAGGAGCGCCGGGACGAGCAACACGACGGAGAAGCCCGCGACGAGCCAGAGCGTCGTCGTGATCGTCCCCTCGAAGGCGAACGTGAGCGCGAGTGCGCCGGCGAGCGCTGCCAGGCTCCAGGCGAACGACGCGGCGATCGCGACGCCGAAGGTGTGCGGACGGCCGAGCGCGCGCACGAAGATCGCCCCCGGGACGATCAGCACGCACGTGGACGCGGCGGCGAGGCGCAGAATGAGGCCGAGCCCGTGCGCAGGCAGCGCGCGACCGAGGAGAAGCGCTGCCGGCGCGGCGAGTACGAACGCGAGGAAGAGCGCCGACGCACCGAGCCGGCCCGCGCGGACGCGGTAGACGCGCATCGGCTGCGTCACGACAGCCACGCGCGCGCCTCCTCCGCAAGGGCCCCGGCCTGGAGACACGTCCCACCACGAGCCCGGACCTCTTCCATCAGGCGCCGGTAGAGAACGTCCCACCCTGGCAGAAGCGCCGAGTCGTACTGCTCGGAGTGCCACAGGATCGCGAACCCGCCTCCGTTCATCTCAGCCCAGTCGAGAAGTGCGCTGAGCCGCTTGCCGGCCTGCTCGACGCTGAGGTTGAGGTAGCGCTCCGCGGACAGAGTCACGTCCATGGCCGCGAGCGGGACCTCGATCAGGTCGTGCGGGGCGTCCCGATCGAAGTCCCACGGCCGGAAGGGCTGCGCGATTCCGGCCCGGAAGCCCACGGCGTCACCGAAGCCGAGCGACGAGTCGTACGCGAAGCCGGCGGCCTCGAGCGAGCCGAGATTGCGGTGCGGATCGACGCGGAGATAGTGGTAGCGCTGGCCCTGGACGGGGCCGGAGAGCTGTTCTAGCCGCTCCTTCTCGTCGGCGAGCCGTTGAGCGTCGTCGGCCGCCGAGTAGCTGCCGTGGAGCGCGACCTCGGCGTTCTTCTCGTGGAGCGTCTCGACGAGCCTCGGCCGAAGCCGCTCGTAGGCCTCGGCGGCTGCTCCGTCGAACTCGTGCGCGTGGTCGGCGAGCAGGAAGAACGTCGATGACGCGCTCGAACGCCGCTCGTCCTCGAGGATCCGGTCGAAGCTCCAGTACGGATCGGTTCCGCGCACCTTGTGGACGGCCGCGCCGGCGAGGCCGCGCAGCTCGCGCAGCCCCGGCCCAACCCGCCGATTCTTGAGGTCGCTCTTCACTCTCGCAGCCGCTCCCTTGACGCCTCTGCGAGTCCACTTCCAGGGCACGTCGACGTCGTGGGTCAACGCGACGGCGAAGCGGGCACCGCCCCAGCGCGGAGGCTCGACACCGAGTTTCTGCCGCAGCCGCTCGAGCGGCGGGTCGATCGGGTCGAGGCAGGAGGACGCGGCCCGGAAGCGGTCGTGCTCGTCCCGGGCTCCGTTTCGCTCCTCGACCCGAGCGAGGTGGAAGAACGCCTCCGCGAGGTCGTCGCCCTCGGGTCGCTCGCCGCGGTCGACCTGCTCCCACGCCTCGGCCGTGAACGGCACGTCGTCACCGAAGCCGAGGTCGCGGGCGCCGATCGTGTCGAGCACCCAGCGGGCCCGCCGCTCGACCCGTTCGGAAATCACCGGAACACCCCTCGCGCAACCCGCGCCGCGTGGACGAGGCCGGGCTTGAGGTCGTCGCGCGCGAAGACGGCATCCACGTACGGCGGCCGCTGGAGCTCGGGCCGCTCGCCGGGCATGAGCGAGATCGACCACGTGCGTCTCGCGCCGTTCATCGAGACCGGCTCGACCTCGGCCCCGGTCAGGTCGCGGTACGCGATCAGCGGCAGGTCGACGCCGCACGCCGCCGCGAGCCCGTGCCACTGCCACAGGCGCGGATTGACCTCCATCAGTTTGAACCGACCGTCGCGTGGATCGCGCTTGAACTCGACCTGTGAAATTCCGTAGAACCCAAGAGCCTTCAGGAGGCGCAGGCCGGCGTCCACCACCTCCTGCACCCAGACCGCCTCGCCGACCCGGCACGTGCCGACGAGCGGCGGAACCTGCTTCAGCTTGCGCCCGCTGAAGAGCCCGAGGGGCTCGCCGTCCGCGCGCAGGTAGCTGCCGAGGCTGTACAGCTCCTCGTCGCCGCCGGGGACGAGCTCCTGCACCATCGGCCCGAAGGGCTCCGCGTCGGCAAAGGCGCGTTCGAGCTCTGCCTTCGTCTCGCAGCGAAAGGCCTGCGTGCCGAACGTGCGCTTGAAGCCGTCGGGATGCTGAGGCTTGACGAGAACTGGAAACGAAAGCGCAGCCGCCTCGGTCGCAGTCGCCGGATACAGCGTCTCGGGGATGTCGACGCCGGCCTCGCGTGCGGTCTCGAGCTGGTGGCGCTTGTCCTGGATCGCCTCGAGCCGGCTCCCAGTCCGGAAACGGGAACAGGAACCCCTCGAGCCGATCCGCGTGGCGAGCGAGCGCGTTCAGAGGCGGGTCGTGCGTCGGGAAGACGACCGCAGGCCCACCGAGGCGCGCCACCCCGTCGACGAAGCCGTCCTCGTCGGCGAGCGGGTCGGGGACGGTCACCGGCTGCGCGTACCGCGAGCGGAACCCGAGCGGGCTCGAGCGGTGATCCACCGCGAAGACCGGGATCCCGGCCCGCCCGAGCGAGCGAATCGCAGCCAGGCCGTTGACCCAGCCGACGTCGACGACGACCGCCTTCACCGGGTCGATTCTAGGAGTGAAGCCGTGTTGCCTGACCCCAGCCACTGCGCCGCCTCACGATAGGCGCGCCCCCGATCGCCCCGGAAGAAGACGCCGCGCACCCGCAGCCCCCAGAGCATCACGCGCCGGGCCCGCTCCGCAACGCGCAGCCCGCGGTGCTTGCGCAGGAACTGCAGGTGGCCGCGCACGATCGCCTTGAACTGCCGCGGATTCAACGACGCGCCGACCACGTGCGTGACCTCGGCGCCCGGAAAGAAGAGGATCTTCCAGCCCGCCTGGCGGAACCGGTAGCACCAGTCGACTTCCTCGCTCATCAGGAAGAACTCCTCGTCGAAGCCGCCGACCGAGTCGACCGCCTCGCGGCGCACGAGCAGGCACGCGCCGAAGAGGTACTCCGCCTCGCGCACCGACTCGTGGTCGAACTGCTCGCCGAAGAACGCGTTCAGCGCATGTGAGTGCGGCGCCAGCTTGCGCAGGAAGAAGTACTCGGTCGCGATCCGCCACGGGCTCGGGTAGCCGCGCACCGAGCGCTGGAGCGTGCCATCCGGGTTGAGGAGGCGCGGCCCGACGACCGCGGCCTCAGGATGCCGGTCGGCGAACGCGACGAGCGCTTCGAGTGCATCGTCCATGAGCCAGGCGTCGGGGTTGAGCAGCAGGAAGTAGCGGCCCGAGCCTGCGCGCATGCCCGTGTTGTTGCCGGCGCCGAACCCACGGTTCTCCTGCTCGATCACCCGGGCTTCCGGAAACCGCTCGCGCACGAGGTCGGGCGTCCCGTCGGTCGAAGCGTTGTCGACGACGATCACCTCGGCGCCCGTGCCGCGGAGGCTGTCGAGCGAGCGCTCGATCCACGGCGCCGCGTTGTGCGTGACGACGACCGCGCTCACTTCCGGTTCAGCCATCGGCTTCGCGCGGGATCCGCGCGCGGCGACTCGTCCCGCGCATGCCCTCCCAGGCGAGGATGGCCGCGCCGGGGGCCGCCAGCAGAATCGTGAGCACGAAGAAGAGGAACCCGGCAGCGAAAGCCTGATCGGGACTGACGCCGACCTTCCCGAGGAAACTGACGAAGAACGACTCTCGAACGGCGAACCCGTTGATCGTGAACGGGATCAGCATCACGAGGAAGAGGAGCGGGCCCATCACGTAGTAGGGCCGAGGCGAAAGGTCGATGCCCACGGCCTTGCCGCTCAGCCAGACGGACAGCACGCGTACCGCCTGGATGCAGAGCGTGATCACGAACACGGCGAAGAGGACGCCAACGTGGTCCCGGTACGAGTGCATCGCGTAGTAGACGCGCGCGACGAGCTGGTCGACCCGGACCCACGCGAGCACCGGGCGACCGAGTTTGAGCAGCGGGCGCGCACGGCGCGAGAAGAGCAGGAAGCCGAAGACGATCGTCGCAACGACGAAGAATGCTTCGATCCAGAGATAGGCGCCGACGTCGTAGTGGCCGACCGCGAGCAGGAAGCCGACCGCGGCCAGCACGAGCGTGGCGGCGCCCCCGATCGCCCGCTCGAGGAGCACCGTCGCCGCGCCGGTGTCCCCGTGACCCGGATGGCGTCGAGCCGTCTCGTAGATGCGAACCGCGTCTCCGCCGACCGACGTGGGCAGGATCTGCCCTGCGGCGTACGCCACGAAGTACGCCCGCGTCAGCCAGGCGATGTTGTCGTCGATGTGCTTCGCCCTGAGGAGTAGCTGCCAGCGCCAGGCCATGGGCAGGACGGTGACGAGCATCAGCGCCAGCGCGAGCAGGAGGTACCACGGATTGGCGTCCGCGATCACCTGCAGCGTCTCGCCGAGGTCGATCTTCCAGATCAGGTAGGCGAGACAGAGCCCCGTGACGAGGAGCGTCAGCGAGACGCGCAGCGGACGCTTCATCGAGTCAGGGAAGAGTGCACACGGCCGAGCGCTGCGATCA
Source organism: uncultured Actinomycetes bacterium (assembly GCA_963794605.1). Taxonomy (GTDB): domain Bacteria; phylum Actinomycetota; class Thermoleophilia; order Gaiellales; family Gaiellaceae; genus VAXT01. The sequence goes on along the minus strand of CAWCEN010000002.1, from coordinate 789,953 downwards.
CGTCCGCGATGTCCTCGTCCGAGTGCGCCGGGGAAAGCGGGAGCGAGAGGATCTCGGCGCCGGCGCGCTCCGCCACGGGCAGCGGCGGCTGGTCGGGCAAGAGCTCGCGGTACGCGGTCAGCTTGTGCACCGGGAGGAAGTGGATGCTCGTCGCGATGTTCTCCTCTCCGAGAAGCCGCTGGTACTCGTCGCGGGTGCCGCCGGCGCGATCTGCGTCGATCCGGACGATGTACAGATGGTGCGCATGCGTGTCTCGCGGGTCGCGAGCGAGCGGCTCGATCCCGTCGAGCTCGGCGACCGCCTCGTCGTAGAGCGCGAACTGGCGGCGCCGGATCTCCCCGTGGCGCTCGACCTTGTCGAGCTGGACGAGCGCGATCGCGGCAAGAACGTCGGAGAGGTTCGCCTTGTAGCCGGGGACGACGATGTCGTAGAGCGAGCCGTCGCCGCGGCGCATGAGGCGCAGGTTCTCGATCGCTCCGGCGACCTTCGCGTCGTTCGTCGAGATCAGCCCGCCCTCGCCGGCCGCGACGTTCTTCGTCGCGTAGAGCGAGAAGCACGTCGCCTCGGCGATCGAGCCGATCTTGCGCCCGCGGTACTCGCTTTCGGCTGCGTGCGCCGCGTCCTCGACGAGGGGGATCCCGTGTGCGAGCAGTGGGTCGAGGTCTGCGGGCTGGCCTGCGAGGTCGACCGGGACGATCGCCTTCGTCTTGCCGGTGATCAGCTCGCCGACGCGGTCGGGGTCGATGTTCAGGTCGGAGTCGCGGACGTCGGCGAAGACCGGGGTCGCGCCGGCGTGGACGATCACGTTCGCGGTCGCGGGCCAGGTGATCGGCGTCGTGATCACCTCGTCGCCGGGCCCGACGCCGACTGCAAGCAGCGCCAGGTGCAGCGCCGCCGTCCCGGACGCGACCGCGAGCACGTGCTCGGCCTGGACGTACTCGGCGAAGCGCCGCTCGAGCTCTGCAGCGCGGGGGCCGGTCGTCAGCCAGCCGGAGCGCAAGGTTTCGGCGACGGCCTCGATCTCCTCGTCGCCGATCGCAGGCGGCTGGAACCCAAGCATCGTGGCTCTCTTCTCAGACGAGACTTTCTGCACCGACCTTGAAGCGTATGAGACGCGCAGCCTCGTCGGACCGTTCCAGGGCGTCTTCGCGGCTGTCGCCGATTGCGAGCACGGCGCCTGCCCTGTCGGCTCCCCGCCGGAACGGGCCGAAGGCGTGGCCCGGCTCGCGGTACACGCGGACGTCCTGAACGCCTTCGACTGCCCGAGCCTCGTCGGCGCCCTCGACCTCTTCGAGCACGCCTTCCGGCGGGACGAGGAAGCGGACGACCGCGCCGCCGACCTCGGGCGTCGGCTGGAGGGCGGCTGACCAGATCGGCTCGCCAAGCGCGGCCTGGAGCGCCAGGCCGTTGAGGTCCACGCCCAGGGCAAGCTTGGCCAGGTCCGCGTCGTGACCGCCGCCGAGCCGGGCTGCGACTTCGATCACCTGCGGCCCGTCGGGCCCGATTCGAAGCTGCGTGTAGCTGGGGCCATCCTCGATCCCGAGCGCGCTGACCGCGGCCTCTGCGACCTCCGCCGCCTGCCCACCCGCCTCGCTCGGCCACACGTGGGCCAAGGCGACGCCGAATGCGGGCGGCTCGGCCGTCAGCCGGTCGGTGACGGTCAGCGGATGGAACTCGCCGCGCAGCGAGAACGCGTTCACCGTCACCTCGGGGCCGTCGACGAGCTCCTCGATGATCGCGACGCCGCTGCGTGACTCCTCGATTGCCCGCGCGATGGCAGCGGGAAGTTCCTCCTCCGAGCGAACGAGCGTCAGGCCTTTCTGTCCTTGTCGGTCCGGCGCCTTGACGACCGACGGCACAGGCAGTCCATCCTTCGGCTCGGAGACGATGTGCCAGCTCGGCTGCGGCACCTTCGCCTCCGCCAATGCCTCGCGTTGCTTTTGCTTCGAGACTGCGCGATTCGCGACCGACGCGTCAATCGGGTGCGGCAGCCCCAGGCGCTCGGCCACGCGCGCGGCTATGCCAACCGGCCAGTCGATGCCCGGCGCGATGATCCCTTCGACGCGCTCGGCGGACGCGAGTCGCTCGATGCCGTGCTCGTCCTCGGTCGAGATGATCGCCCGCCGGTCGGCGTAGCGGAACCCGGGCGCGGTCGGATCGCGGTCGAGCGCGATCACGAACAGCCCCTGCTCGCGGGCCGCCCCGAGCAGTCCGAGCTGCGCCGGCCCGGCCCCTAGGACGAGAAGACGTCTGCCGGTCGCCGCTCCGGGGCCCTCCACCAGGCCTCATTGTCGCGGTACCACGAGATGGTGCGCTCGAGCCCGTCCTCGAACGAGGTCCGGGCGCGCCAGCCGAGCAGCTTCTCGGCCTTCTCCGTCGAGCCGATGTGCCGGTGCACCTGCCCGGGCCGCTCGTCGACGTGCACCTTCAGGGACGTGGGCTTGCCGACCAGGTCGAGGACCTTGTTGGCGATCTCCGAGACGCTGATGTCGATCCCCGTCGCGACGTTAATCACCTCGCCGACGACCGTGTCGTCGGCCGCGATGATCGCCTCGACCGCCTCGGCGTCGTCGTCCACGTAGAGCCAGTCCCGGCTCGCGTGGCCGTCGCCGTGGATCGTCAGCGGCTCGTCGGAGAGCGCCTGCGTGATGAAGCGCGGGATGACCTTCTCCGGATGCTGGCGGGGCCCGTAGTTGTTGAACGGGCGGACGATCACGATCGGGAGGCCGTACGTGACGTAGTACGAATAGGCGAGTCGGTCGGCGCCCGCCTTCGTCGCGGCGTACGGGCTCCGCGGGTTCAGCGCGTGCTCCTCGTCCATGGGTGCGCTCATCGCCGTGCCGTAGACCTCGCTCGACGAAAAGAGGATGAAGCGCTCGACAGGCTGTTCGCGGATCGCGTCGAGCAGGATCTGCGTGCCCTCGACGTTCGTGGTCACGAACTCGGAGGCGCCGGCCTCGATCGACTTCTCGACGTGAGACTCGGCGGCGGCATTGACGATCACGTCCACATCGGCGACGACCTCGCGGACGAGGTCCGGGTCGCGGATGTCGCCGTGCACGAACGAATGCCGCTCGTGCGACGTGACTGCGGCGAGGTTGTCCATGCTGCCCGCGTATGTGAGCGCGTCGAGGGAGACGACCTCATATGGGGTCGCCTGCAGGATGTGGCGGACGAAGTTCGAGGGGATGAACCCGGCGCCGCCCGTGACCAACACACGCTTCGCCTTCACGGCTCGCAAGCCTAGCTAGGCTCCTGACCTGTGACGAACTTCGTCGTGCTTTCAACCCAGCGCAGCGGCTCGACGTGGGTCGTGGACATGCTGACGAGCCACCCGCGCGTCGTCGCGTACTCGGAGTTGTTCATGCATGGCGGCGAAGGCAAGCCGAAGTGGGGCCAGGAGCAGGATCTCCCGTATTGGCAGACGTACACCCGCGGAAAGCATCGGATCACGAAGCCGTACTGGCTGTGGAAGTACCTCGGTCAGGCGTACCGCGAGCGGCCCGAGATCGACGCGGTCGGCTTCAAGCTCATGTACAGCCAGCTGACCCGGATCAGCAGGCCGCTGATGCCGGCGCTCTGGATGAAGCGGGTGCGCATCATCCACCTGATCCGCCGAAATGCGCTCGACGTCGTCCTCTCGAAGGAGGCGGGAGCCGCACGGGGCGGCCGGCTGCACGCGCGGGAGGGCAACCAGGTGGAGCAGGTCCGCCTCAACCTCGACACGGAGACACTGTTACGCCGCATGACGCTCCATGAGCGGGCGATCGCCGGCGCGCGAGTCCGCTTCAAGCGCGTCGGCTTGCCGTACACCGAGGTTGTGTACGAGGACCTGGCCGCCGACGAGAGCGGCTTTGCGTCGCTGTTCGAGTTCCTCGACGTCGAGCCGGCGCCGGTCTCGTCGTCGCTCCAGAAGCTGAACCCGACTGCGCACGAAGAGCTGATCGAGAACTACGGCGAAGTTCGCGACGCGCTCGCCGACACCGAGTTCGCCGCGCAACTCCGTTGACACTCCTGTAACAAGGGTCTGTCCCTGGTAAGGGCCTGTCCCTGGTAAGGGCCTGTCCCTGGTAAGGGCCTGTCCCTCGTTAGAGCTCGCGGTCGATCGTGTAGAGCGGACGGCCCTCGACGTCGCGCTGGATGCGGCCCAGGTACTCGCCGATGAGGGCCAGAATGAAGCCCTGGAGGCCGAGGACGAAGATGACCGCTACGCCGCCGAAGAGCGGGCCCGGGAAGTTCGACTCCCCGATCCAGAAAACGACGCCGTAGATCCCGAGCGCGAACGCCACGGTCGTGCAGAGGACGCCGATCGCGATCCCGATCCACTGGATCGGCTGCGGCCAGAAGCCGGCGAGCACGTGCAGCGCCAACCGCGTCAGCCGGAGCGGCGAGTAACGAGAGCTCCCGGCGCGAGGCTCGTGCGAGATGTCGACCTCGGCGACGCTGGCGCCGCCGGACAAGACGAGCGCCTTCGTGAACTTCTGCTTCCCGATCGCCCCCAGCATCGGCTCGATCGCGCTCCGCCGGTACGCGTTGAACGCGCACCCGAAGTCGGAGATGTCGACGCCCGTGAACCGGCGAAGCATCCCGTTGATCACCCGCGACGGAAGCGTGCGTCCCCAGGAGTCGCGCCGCGCGCTCCGCGTCCCGCTCGCAACGTCCGCGCCCTCCTCCACGGCCGCGACGAGCCGCGGCAGGTCCTCGGGCGCGTTCTGGAGGTCTCCGTCCATCGTGACGAGGATCTCTCCGCGCGAGCGGACGAGCCCGGCGTGCATCGCGGCGTGCTGCCCGAAGTTGCGCTTGAAGCGAACCGCCCGCACCCGCTCGTCCTCGTCGTGGAGCCGCTCGAGCTCGGCGAACGTCCCGTCGGTCGACCCGTCGTCGACGAAGATCAGCTCGAAGGTCCGCGCTGCTTCGTCGAGCGTCGCAGCCGCCCGCGAGTAGAGCTCGCGCAGCCGCGGCCCCTCGTTGAAGACGGGAATCACGACCGAGATCGACGGCGCCGGCGCGTCGGGATCGACGGCGCGCGGGACCGTAAACGTCTCCTGGCCGATCGTGGCCACACCGGAAATCTAGCCTTCGGCGGCTAAACTTCCTGCCATGGCAGGGCTGGCCGCCGCCGTCGAGGAGCTGACCGCCGATCGCGAGCACGGCGCCAGCTGGATGGCGCGCCGGACCGTCGAGGCGATGCTCGAGGTGGCCGAGAAGCCGTTCCAGACCTCGACCGAGCTGTTCGACGCGCTCGTCGACGCGGGCCGCAAACTGTCCGAGAGCAGGCCCGGCGTAGGCGCCATCGCCGGCGCGGCGGGGCGTGTTCTCGCCGCTGCGAACGCCCACACCTTCCTCGAGCCCGACCAGCTCCGGCAGCTCGTCTCGGAAGAAGGGAACGCACTTCTCCAGGCACGCGAGCGTGCCGCCGCCTCGATCGCGATCCAGCTCCAGGACCGTCTCAAGGACGCCGTCGTGCTGACCCACTCCGCCTCGGCGACGGTACGTGAAGCGCTCGTCCACACCCCGCCTGCTCGCGCGATCTGCACGGTGTCCGAGCCCGTCGGCGAGGGGCGCGCGTTTGCCGAGGAGCTTCGAGGCGAAGGTCTGAACGTCGACCTCGTCGAGGACGCCGATGCACCGGCCGTGCTCGACGACGCGACGCTCTTCCTGATCGGCGCCGACACCGTCTTCCACGACGGCACGCTGAACAACAAGATCGGAACGACGGCTCTCGCCGAGGCCGCTGCTGCCCGCAACGTCCCGACCGTGGTCGCCTGCGAGATCATCAAGCTGGCGCCCATCGAAGCCGCGGCCGCACCGGAGCCGAGCGAGGCCGAGCGCACCCTCTTCGAGCTCACGCCGCCGGAGATGCTCGCCGAGATCGTGACCGAGGAGGGACCGACTCCGACCGACTGTGTCGGCGCCCTCATCGACCGCACGCCCTTCCTGCGCGAGGGCTACGCGCTGCTCCTGCCCGCGAACACGGTCTGATGCGCATCGCTTTATTCGCCCTGGCGGCTCTGGCTGCGACTGGCTGCATGAGCCGAGAAAGCTCCGACGAGTCCGCAACCGAGCCGACGGCCGACCTTCAGATCTCGATCTCGATCCGGGGCTCCGAGGCGCCGACGAAGATGTGGACGCTGCAGTGCCCCGATGGGGGCGGCACCTTGCCGGATGCCGACGAGGCCTGCCGCAGGCTCGGCGAGGTCGAGAATCCCTTCGCACCGGTTCCGGAGGGCACCGCCTGCACGCAGGTCTACGGCGGGCCCCGGATCGCCGACGTCAGCGGCGCCTATAAGGGCGAAGCGGTGAACACGCAGTTCAGTCGCGGTAACGGCTGCGAGATCGAGCGCTGGGACAAGGTCGACTTCCTCTTCCCCTCTGAGTGACCGCTCCAAGCTGACGATACTTGCGGGCCGATGGCCCTCCGAGTCACGCACTGCCCGGTCAACCTGGCCGGGGTCGGCTGGACGAACGTGCAGGCGCTGCGCAAGCGCGGCGTCGACGCGCGGCTCGTCGTCTTCAACACGCAGCCCTTTCGGCCGGACCAGGCCGACTGGGACCTGAAGCGCCCGCGCACGGGCCTCCTGCGCCAGCAGCTCGTCCAGTGGCGCGCGCTCTCGAAGCTCCTCCCTCGGACGGACATCTTCCACTTCTACTTCGGGCTCACGCTCGTCCCGAAGAGCCTGCAGTTCCCGATCCTCAAGGCCACGCGCCGCAAGTCGCTCTTCCACTTCCTGGGCGCCGACATCCGCGAGCGGCCGAAGGAACAGCTCATGTACGGCCTGAAGGCGGACGCGCGCGTCGTCGGCTCGTTCGCGGCCCTGAACTTCATCCCGTACGACGCCGAGGTCCTCCCTCCCGGGATCGACCTCACCGCGTACGACCCGGCTCCACCGGTCGAGCGCGAGCGCATCCGCATCGTCCACGCACCCTCGAACAAGGAGAAGAAGGGCACGGAACACGTGATCGAGGCCTGCAAGCAACTCCCGGTCGACCTCGACGTCGTCCACGGCGTCCGCAACGAGGAGGCGCTCGAGCGCTACAAGCAGGCGGACATCGTCGTCGACCAGGTGCTCCGCGACTGGCACGGAGTGTTCACGATCGAGGGCATGGCGCTCGGGAAGCCGGTCGTAACCTCGCTCGATGAGGATGCGGTGCGGCAGACCGAGGAGGCGTTCGGCTTGAAGGTGCCGATCGTGCGGACGACGAAGGACGACCTCGTGGACGTGCTGCGGCCGCTCGTGGAGTCGTTCGAGGAACGCAAGCGCCTGGGTGAGGCGGGCCGGGCCTACGTCGAGGAAGTGCACGACGTCGAGCGGATGACCGACCGCCTGCTCGACATCTACGCTCGCCTCTGAGTTGGGCCTCGTCGCAGAGATCAAGCGGCTCGGCAAGCACTCCGCTATCTACGGCGTCGGAGGCCTGATCCAGCGGATCGTCGCCGTCCTCCTGCTCCCGCTCTACACGCGCTACCTCTCGCCGTCCGACTACGGCGCGATCGAGGCGCTCGTCGCACTCTCGGCGGTCATCTTCGCGCTCCTGCGGGCAGGGATCCAGAGCTCGTTCTTCCGCTTCTATTTCCATGCGGAGACGGACAGCGAGCGGCTGACGGTCGTCCGCACGTCGTTCTGGTTCACGATGGGAGCGGCCACGGTCGCGCTCACCGCCGGGGAGCTCTTCGCGCCGCAGATCTCGCACTGGCTCTACGGTTCAACCGAGCACACGGACCTCGTCCGCGCCGCCTTCGTCGGCCTCTGGGCGACGATGAACTACGACCAGCTGACGGCGCTCTTCCGGGTCGAGGAGCGCTCGGTGAGCTATGCGACGGCGAGCCTCGCGAACGTCGTCGTCACGATCGGCATCACGATCCTGCTCGTCGTCGTCCTCGACCAGGGACCGCTCGGAGTCCTCGTCGGAAACTTCAGCGGAACGCTCGCCGTTTACGCGGTGCTCCTCGCCTACCGGAGAACTCAGCTCGGCTTCGAGTTCAACACCGACGTCTTCCGGAAGATGACCGAGTGGGGGATGCCGCTCGTGCCTTCGGTGGTCGCGCTGAGTGCGATCGACTTCGCCGACCGGTTCCTGCTCCTCAGGTTCAAGGGGCAGCACGAGCTGGGCCTGTACGCGATCGGGATGCGGATCGCGGCAGCGCTCCTGTTCGTACTCGCCGCGTTCCGGACCGCGTGGCCTGCCTTCGCCTACTCGATTCGCGAGGACAACGAGGCTCGACGCACCTACGGCTTCGTCCTCACTTACGTCACGTTCTTCTCGTCCTGGGCCGCGCTCGGGCTCGGGCTCGCTGCGCCGTGGATCGTGCGCCTGCTGACGACACCGGAGTTCTACGGCGGCGCCCGCGTCGTTCCGATCCTCTCTTTCGCGTTCGTCGTCTTCGGCGCGTACGTCGTCGTCGTGACGTCGATCGGGCGCGTCGGCCGCCGCGGGTCGAACTGGATCATCACGGGGGTTGCGGCGGTGATCGGCGTGCTGCTCAACTTCGCGCTGATCCCGCCGTTCGGCATGACCGGGGCTGCGGTCTCGATGCTCCTCTCCTACTTCGTGATCTTCCTCGGCATGACGTGGAAGGCCCAGCGCGTGTTCCACGTGCACTACCAGTGGCGGCGGCTCGGGACCGCGGTCGGAACCGCAGCCGGCCTGACGGTGATCGGGAAGCTCGTCGACGGCGGGTTGCCGCTAGCGATCGCGCTCACAGCCCTCTACCCGCTCGTGCTGCGGGTCGTCGGCTTCTATCTGCCCGAGGAGCGCGCGCGGATCGGCGCCTTCTGCAGGCGATTGCTTCGCGGTCGCGTTTAATCCGCCGGTGGACTCGGGAGAGGTCGCTGCGGTAGCGGGGGCGGTTGGGGCCGCCCTGATCCTGCTTGGTCGGGGGCGAGTACTGCTTCTCACCGGCCTTGGATTCCTCGCCGTTGCCGAGCTCGGGCTCGTTCACGACCTCGCCGGCCAACGCGTGTCGGCGAAGCTCGCCGCACTCGGAGTCGCCGGGTTGGTCGCATTGGCGGTCGGCGCGTGGATCTTCGTCCGCTGGCCCGTGCTCGTGACACCGCTCGTCGCGCTCGCCGCTCCGTTCCGGCCGCCGCTCTCCTTTGGCAGCGAGCACCGCTACTTCATCGGCGTCGCGAGCTCGGGGCAGCTCGGGCGCCTGCTCCCGCTCTACGGTGTCCTCGGCGCGACGGCGGTCGCGCTCGGCTGGCACGCGTTCCGCGGCCGGGTGGACCGCCCGGTTCCGTTCATCGTCTCGATCCCGGCGGCCGTGTTCATCGCGGTGGCCGGCCTCTCGTTGCTCTGGACCGAGGACCTGCACTCGGGGGAGAACGTGCTCGCGTACTTCCTGCTTCCATTCGCCGTGCTCGTTGTCGTCGTGGCGCACGCGCCGTTCCCGCCCTGGCTGCCAAAGGCGCTGGCGTGGATCGCGGTCGGGCTCGCGACGCTGTTCGCCGTCGTCGGGATCATCCAGGCGGCGACGCACAAGCTCTGGTTCTTCTCGCCCGCGGTCGAGGTCGGGAACGCGTACAGCTCGTTCTTCCGCGTCACGTCGCTCTTCCGCGACCCGAGCCTGTACGGAAGACACGTGGTGATCGGGATAGCGGTGCTGCTCGTGTGCGTGCTCTACCGAAAAGTGAACCCGTTCCTTGCGGCCGGGCTGATCGCGCTCCTCTTCGTCGGGCTCTGGTTCTCGTACTCGCAGTCGAGCATGGCCGCGCTCTTCGTCGTGACGCTCGCACTTGCTGCTGTCGCCGGGGGGAGGAGCCTCAAGCTCGTCGCGGCGCTCACTGCGTTTGTCGTGCTCGTCGGCGCCGCCGGGATCCTCGCGACCTCGGTCCGCGACCACTCCGCGCGCCGTTTCACGAGCGACCGCTCACGGCGGGTCGAGCTGACCTGGAAAGTGTTCCGCGCGCATCCGGCCGTCGGGGTCGGCCTGGGCAGCCAGCCGGTCGCGAGCCAGGCTCGCTCGAAGCAGGGCGGCTCGCCGACGCGCTTCGTCTCGCACACGACTCCGCTCACGGTCGCTGCCGAGCTCGGCGTGATCGGGCTCGCCGCGTACCTCGCACTGCTCGGGGGATCGGCGGTACTGATCGGGCAGGTTCGTCGACGCGCGCCGCCTCTCGGCCTGGGCCTCGGCGCCGTGTTCCTGGCCCTGTTCGTCCACTCGCTCGCGTACAGCGGGTTCTTCGAGGATCCCGTGACGTGGCTCGTGATCGCGATCGCTGCCTCGTACATGCTGTCGCGGGCCGACGACGAGGCCATACTCGACGCGTGAGTCCCAAGGCGACGCTTGCGGCGCCGTTCTCAGGACGGGCGGGCTCTGCCCGCACGGCCGTCTGAAATGACCGGTCGACCCAATCGAATCTCACCAATCACGCCCTCGGGCGGTCCGTGGTTGCTGCTGGCGACACTGGGCGTGCTCGTCGCGATCACGATCCCGGAGCTGGGCGCCGATCCGTGGCCGTTCACGCCGCCGGCAGTGCACCCCCGCGGCCTCCTCGGGCCGCTCGTCCGCGTCGCGGACCGCGAGTGGGATCTCGGAATCCTCCGCTCCACAGCCGTCCTCGCGGGCCTGCTCGTCGCTCTCGTCGCCGCAGCCACGTGGCGAATCCGCTCCTGGCCCAGGTGGTTCGCCGTCGCGCTCCCGGTCGTCGTCTGCGGGATGCTGCTCGTCCCCGCGGTGCTCCTCCAGGTCGGTCTCCGCGACGCGACGGAACCGTGGTACTTCACAAACGACTCGACGTACCAGATCGAGCTCGCGGGCGACCTCGTCCTGGACGGCCACACGCCATACGGCCACGACTACGGCGCCTCAGGGCTCGAGCGCTTCTACCCGGCCGCGAGGGACGAGGAAGCGGGGTTCGATCGCGCGGCGCGCCACCACTTCCCCTACTTCCCCGGCACGACCCTCTCCGCGGCTGCGTGGCGCCTGCTGCCCGGGCCGTGGGATGACTACCGGATCCTCGTGCTCCTCGCGACCTTCGCGCTGCTCCCCGCGGCGCTCGTCTTCCCCGGTGCGCTCTACGTCCGCCTCGCCGTCGGCGCCGGCCTGGCCGCGAACCCGATCCTGCTCAGAGGCGCCTGGTTCGGAACCGCGGACGCTCCCGCCCTGCTCGCGCTCGTCCTCGCCTTCGGCCTTCTCGCGCGCGGACGACTCGTCTGGGCGGCCGCGAGCCTCGGCGCGGCGCTCGCGCTGAAGCAGTTCGCCCTCGTCGCGGTCCCGTTCTTCGTCGTCATGCTGCTGACGAAGAACGCGTCACGCGCGACGCTCTACCGCGCCGGCGCCGCGTTCGGAGGCGTCTTCCTGGCGACCGTGATCCCGTTCCTCGTCGCCGATCCAGGCGCGCTGTGGCGTGACACGGTCTCCTACGGTGCGGGCACCTACCGGATCGTCGGCTACGGACTCGCCGCCCTGCTCCTCAACCTGGGCGCAATCGACGACCGGTTCGGGAACTACCCCTTCGTCTGGCTGGCGCTCCTACTCTGGCTGCCGCTGACCGCGTGGCTCGTCTGGGCTCAGCGCCGCGCCGGCACGCTCTGGGCCGGCGCTATTGGCTTTTCCGTTTCGATGTTCGTCCTGCTTTTCTTGAGCCGCGTTTTCCAGAGCTCGTACCTTGCCTGGCCTTTGACAGGCATCGGCGTCGCGCTTTTGCTCGCCGAAGCTGACGGCAGTCGGCAATCCGCCCCCGCAGGATCATCTTCCAGCGCACCTCCGGAATGAGCGCATAGACCTTGTTGCGGCCCGAGATGTAGACGCGGAAGCCGTCGGCGACGAGCGCCGAATACTTGCCGTCGTGGAAGTGCCAGACGTGCTTCGCCGTTCCGCGCGTTCAGCCCCCACGTGCCGCGCGGGCCGATCTTCACGCGCCGCAGTCCGCCGGCTCCGCACCTGCCGCAAGTGGAGAAGTAGACGAGGCCCGCGAGCACCGTCGGCGCGCCGGTAATCGAAGCCGGAGCGTCGAATCGCCAGCGCGGCTCGCCGGTCCTGGCGTCCAGCGCGACGAAGTTCCCGTCCCAGGTCCCCACGAAGACCGTCTTCCGCCACACCGCCGCGGCCGTGTAGACGTACGTCCCCACCTGCCGCGCCCATAGGAGGTGCCCGCTCGAGGCGCCGAATGCGTAGACCGTCCCGTCCGCATTGCCGATGAAGACGCGGCCGTAGGCGACCGTCGGCGTCGCGTAGAAGTACTCCCGGCGCCCGAAGCGCGAGAACGACGACGCGTGCCAGCGCTGGCGTCCCGTCTTCGCGTCGACGCCGTAGACGCTCCCGTTGCTCGTCGCGATGACGACGATTCGGCCGGCGAACGCCGGCGCGGCGACGATCTGGTCGTCCGCGGTGAACGTCCACTTGAGGAGCGGGCGCCGCTTCCCGCGGATCCGGTACGCGTACAGGTGACGGTCCCAGGAGCCGAAGTAGAGCGTGTGGCCGACGAGAAGCGGGGACGACTCGACCGAGCCGGCCCGCACCCGCCAGTACTCCTTGCCGTTGCGCGCGTTGAGTGCGACGACGAACCCGGCCGCACCGGTCTCGTGCTTCCGGCACGGCAGCCTGTGCATGTACCCCTGGTAGACGATCCCGTCGCGGATCGTCGGCGACGCGGCCGAGCAGTGGTCGAAGTGCTTCGTCCAGACGATCTTCCCCGTGCGCGCGTTGAGCACGAAGAAGCGGCCTTTCTGCTGCGCAACGTAGACCTTTCCGTACGCGACAGACGGCGGGAACTCGATGTCGGCGCGCGCCTTCAGCTTCCACAGGCCGTGGTAGGGGGGCCGCAGCCGCTTCCAGCTCGGAGCGAGATGGGTTCGCTGCTGGTCGTAGCCGTAGGTCGGCCACTGCTCCTCGACGAGCCGGGCCGCGAGCGGCTTCTTGACGGGCTTCTTCGGCGGTTGCGTGTCCGTGCGCAGGACGGTCGAGAACTCCTCGGTCGCGGAGCCGCGGATGTCCCGCGGCCGCTTCTCGTGCCAGGCCCAGCCGCCGAGCGCCGTGCCCATGCCGAGCGCGAGGAGCGATGCCCCGAGCAGGGGCCACTGCAGCACGCCGATGCGCGCCCGGGTCAGCGCGTAGGCAAGCGCGAGCACCACGCCTGCGGCGAGGGCCAGTTCGGCGGAGTAGGTAACCGCGCGTTCGAGCGATGCTGCAAGCGGCAAGATCCGGAGCAGGTTAGCGACGCTACTTGCGGACCAGGACGGTTGCCCGCGCCCGATGACCGTTCGCGGTCACGGTCAGCGTGTAGCGGCCCGGCTTCGACGGCACCGGGAGCCGAATCAGAGGCGGCTTCGCGTTCCCGCGCGTGCGCCCGAGGCGCCAGGCGACGCTCTTCGCATCCGTCGAGACACGGACGCGCAGGATCCGGCCGCGGGGCTTGAACGTGCGCTTGAACAGGTCGACGTAGCGGAGCCTGACGGTGAACTCGCGCGTCGACCCGGCGACGTTGCCCACCAGATCCTGAGCGGCCAGCGCGAGCCGGTAATCGCCGGGCCTCTTGCCCCGGCCGTACCACTGGATCGTCCCGACCGGCTTCTTCCGATAGCTCGTGGCGACCCTCTTGCCGTCGACATAGAGGATCGCGTACGCGGGCTCGTTGAACGTGTAGTGCACGTTGACCTGGTCGGCTCTGCGGTCGCCGTCAGGCGAGAAGAGGCGGTGCTTGATCGCCACCTCCTGGATCGCCGGCGGAGTCGAATCGACGCGGACCGTCTTCGGGAACTCGATCGTCCGGTCCTCGTCCTCGAGTTGGAGTTGGACGTGGTAGATGCCGTCCGGGACGATCTGGCCCGCGTCGTTCCGGCCGTCCCAGGCGAACTGGTGGAACGCCTGGCCGAACACGCCGGTTCCGAGTGCGCGGCGCACGACCGTCCCGTGGTCGTCGACGACGTCGACCCGGATGTCCTCCTCGCGCCTGAGCCGGAAGCCGATCTTCGCCTCGCTCTTTCTCGGCGAGAAGAGCGCGGGGATCTGCGTTCCAAGCACGGGGCTGTCCTCGAGCTTGAGTCGCTCCGTGACTGCGAATGCAGTGGCGGTGGCTGCGAGCAATCCGGCGACGATCAGCGTTGGAGCAAACTTCTTCAACCTGGGTCGATCTTAGAGTTACCGCCGTGACCAAGCTCCTGCTCAGCTTCGACTTCGAGGACTGGCACCAGCTCGTGCACCGCGGCCTGGGCCACATGGACTGGGACTCGCGCGGCCACGCCCTCGAGCGGCAGACGGCCGCCATCTTCGAGCTGCTCGACGAGCTCGGCGCGAAGGCGACGTTCTTCATCCTCGGCATCACGGCGGAGCGCTATCCCGACCTCGTGCGGGCGATCGCGGCCGAGGGCCACGACCTCGCATGCCACGGCTACGACCACCGGCGCGTCCCGACCCAGAGCCGGGACGAGTTCAAGACGGACGTCGAGCGCTGCGCGGAGCTCGTGGAGCAGCTCGGCGGCAAGCGGCCGGTCGGCTACCGGGCGCCTGCGTTCTCGATCACCCGCGAGACGCCGTGGGCCTACGACATCCTGGCCGAGCTCGGCTTCCGGTACGACTCGAGCCAGTACGACTCGCCGCGAATCCCGCAGCGGATCGGAGGCGTGCCCCGCACGCCGTACCGGCTGGAGCTCGACCAAGGTCGAGCGATCTGGGAGTACCCGGTCACGGTCTGGCCGGTCCGCGGCCGCTCCGTCCCGATGGGCGGAGGCGCCTACTGGCGAGCCCTCCCGACTTCCGTTCTCCGCAGAGCGCTCCGGGAGGTCGTCGCCGAGAACTCCTACCCTGTGCTGTACTTCCATCCGTACGAGCTCGACCCGCAACCGCTGCGGGCGTCGCTGCCCGAGAGCCCGACTCCGAAGCAGCGCGCGCTTGCGGCCTGGAAGAGCGTCCAGCGCAACCCGGGCCGGCGGCTGGTCGCGGATCGGATTCGTGCGATCGCCCGCGAGTACACGCTGACCAGCTACGAGGAGGCCCATGGAGAAGTCGTCGAACGCTACGGAGCTCGTCCGAGATCACTTTCGCGAGCAGGCGTCGTCGTTTGACGCCCTCTACGACGAGGAGCATCCGCTCCAGCGTGCGGTCCGTCCTGGGCTGCTGAAGCGCCGCGACTTCGCGCTCGAGGTCGTCCGCGAGTACGACCAGCCGCGTGTGCTCGATATCGGCGGCGGCTCCGGCCGCGTCGGCGAGTTGATTCTCGAGGCCGGCGCCCGCGAGTGGGTGAACGCGGACATCGCGCAGGAGATGCTCGACCTCTCGGCCAAGCGCCTAGAGCGCTTCGGCGACAAGGTGAAGCTCGTCCACGGCGACTTCATGTCCGCTCCGCTGGACGGCAAGTTCGATGTCACGATCGCGCTCGGGTTCTTCGACTACATCCCCGACGCGCATCTCTTCGTGCGCCGCATGGCGGAGCTGACGTCCGGCTCCGCGGTCGCGAGCTTCCCGCGCTGGAACTGGCTCAAGGGCCCCGTGCGGAAGGTGCGCTACGAGGTGATCAACAACTGCCCGATCTTCAACTACACCGAGCGGGAGTTGCGGTTCCTCTTTGGCTCGGCGGGGTTCGGCCGCGTTCTGATCAAACAGGGACGCAGTGGGTTCTTGGTGCGCGCAGACAGCTAGCCCTAACATGGAACGCGTGAAACGGCTGCTGGTCGTCCTCGCCGGTTCGGCTGCGCTGTTCGCGGCGCATCCCGGTCACGCTCAGGCGCGCGAATGCGGGCTGCCGAACAAGGCGCCTCTCTGGGTCGACTTCGCGGACGGATCGGTGCCGTACTGGACGATGTTCGCGCGGCCAGGCGTCGTCGGCGCGGCGGCGAACTTCATCTACCCGGCGCAGATGCGGGCGCTGGGTGCGAAGACCGTCTACTGGGAGATGAACCTGAAGCAGCGCGTGGGAGTCCCGGCGAACCCGATCGACCCGGATCTGATCGAGGACTGGGCGGACCGCGTCTTCTATCGCGCTGTCGCCTCGTCGAGCTGCGCGACGCCGTGGATCGCGCTGAACGAGTTGTTCGGCTCGAACCTCGCAGTGCCATGGTCGCCGACGAACACGCAGTACCGCGACAACGTGCTCCGCTTCGTCCGCCGGCTGAGCGCGCTCGGCGCGCACCCGTTCCTGCTCCTGAACAGCCGCCCGTTCACGGACGGAGAAGCCGGCGAATGGTGGCGGCAGGTGGCGCTCTACTCCAACTTCGTGCGCGAGATCTATTTCTCCGCGCCGCAGATCTACCACCAGGGCCCGGTGATGGGGTCGCGGACACTCCGGACCGCCTTCCGCCAGGGAGTCACCGACCTGACTTCGATCGGGATCCCACCGTCGAAGATCGGCATCTTCCTCGGCTTCCACACGAACCCGGGCCAGGGCGGCCGCGAGCACCTGAAGCCGGCGAGAGCGTGGTTCGACACGATCAAGTGGCAGGTGCTCGCGGCGAGGCAGGTCAGCCGAGAGATCCCGCTGGCGACGATCTGGTCCTGGGGCTGGGGCGAATGGGCTGCGGCGGATCGCGATCCGGACAAGCCGGCCGCAGCCTGCGTCTACCTCTGGACGCGTAACCACAGCCTCTGCGCGGGGCCGAACATGGCCGGCCCCAAGTTCGACACGTCGCTCACGGAGGGCCAGCTGATCCTGCGTGGAGGATCGCAGTGCAAGACACCTTGGGGCCTGCTCGGACGCTCGCAGTTGTCGAGCGTCGCGCATGTGACCGGCGACCGCGAGATCGCATACACGTCGCTCTTCGGCCGCCTCGTCCTGAAGAGCGCGGTCAAGGTCAAGCCGAAGGACCTGAAGGCCGCAGAGCGCGCGATCATCCGCTACCGCTTCGGCGGCAGCGGCGCCGCGTACCGGGCCGCGCTCGCCCGCGCAGGCGCCTCGACCGGGCTCGCGCGCGGCGTGATCGCCGATGAGCTCCGTCAGGCTCGAATCGAGCGCAACTTCAGAGTCAAGGCGCCCGCAGGAAAGGCGATCGCGAGCTATCACGAGAGCTACGCGTCGACTCCGGCCCGCCTCGTCCAGGTCACGCCCGCTCCCTCCTGGCTCGGGCACCGGGGGCGCGGGGTTGCGATCGACGGCCTCGCGCCGGCGCCGGTCTTCAGGATCTCGGGCCACAGCTGGGTGAAGGTCAAGACCCGCGACGGCGTTGTCCGCGTTCGCGCGCTGACGCCCACTGCGCCCCTCGGCGCGTTCGCACTCAAAGACGCGTGGTCGTCGATCCGCGCCGCGCTCGTCCAGGACGCTCAGGACTCGGTCTTCGACAACTGGCTCATGCGCCGCGAGTCGGCCGCTCTGCAATGGACGACGTGCCGGAGAGACTGGCTGCCGGCTGTAGGCCCATTGGAGCTCACGACCGAGCTGCCGTTCCTGGCGCTGGCTTCCTGAAGACGACGAGATCCTGCTGACGGCTGCCGACGGTACCCCCGTCGGGTGTGTGCTCGAGCAGCTCGAGCTCGGGCGCGAGGCGTTCCCTGACATACGACTCGGGATGAAACGTCGTGCACAGGTTTGAGCCTGCGACCCTGGGCCAGCGCACGACGGGCTCTCCGGAGTCGTAGGTCGCCCGCTCGTCGGCGTCGAGCCGGTCCGCGTACGAGTCGCCGTGCGTGGTCAGGACAAGTAGTCCGCCGGAGGCCGTGAC
The DNA here is from genome assembly GCA_963794605.1 of uncultured Actinomycetes bacterium. Lineage (GTDB taxonomy): Bacteria > Actinomycetota > Thermoleophilia > Gaiellales > Gaiellaceae > VAXT01. Next base: position 772,364 of record CAWCEN010000002.1, on the reverse strand, counting down.
GCGGCTCAGCTCGTCGATCCAGGCGCGCTCGAGGTCGTGCGGCAGGTGCGTGAAGACCGAGATCGCGTAGACGAGGCCGAACTGCGCGTCATCGAATCGGAGCGGCGGCGCGAGCTCGTTGACCGACGCCGTCACGAACGGGAGGTTCGCCGCGCACCAGCCGACGAGCCGCTCGTTGTAGTCGCTGCCGTGGATCGCCGGCCCCTCGAGCCCGGCCCAGTGCCGTAGGACGCGCCCGCAGCCGCACCCGAAGTCGAGCAGCGAACTAGATGACTCGAGCGGCGCGCCGTTCCGCTCCGCCGCTGAGTGGATGATCCCCGCCTGCTGCCGGCCGCTGTCGAGGAACCACTCGAGCCCGGCCGTGCCCGCGACCTCGACGCGCAACCGCGGCGGGGGAACCGGCAGCCCGCCCGCGTCCACCTCCCCATCCTCCGAGCCTCGCAGCGAGCGCACGCGTTCGTAGGCGCGGTAAACCGGCTCGAGGAGGGACATCCGGTCGAGCGCACGCAGGGTTGCGTTCCGTGCGGAGCGAAGCCGCTCTTCCATGAGCGCTACGTAGTCTGAAAGACCTTCGTGCGGCGTGGGCGGACGAACACCTTGCCGCCCGGTGCGAGCTCCAGCTCCTCGGCCTCGTCACGTGTGACTTGGGCCCAGAGGTCGCGTCCGTCCTCGAGCACGAGCTCGACCCGCACCTCGAACCCGAGATGGACGACTCGCTCGATCGTGCCGGCCGTCGTCTCACCGTTCGGCTCGATCCGCAGCTCGAGGTCGTGCGGGCGCACGAACGACTCGTCGAACCGGTTCACCGGCCCGACGAAGCTCATCACGAACTCGTTCGCAGGCTCCTCGTAGAGGTCACGCGGCCCGCCGACCTGCTCGATCCGCCCGTGGTTCATGAGCACGATCTGGTCGGCGATCTCCATCGCCTCCTCCTGGTCGTGCGTGACGAAGATCGTCGTCACGTGCATCTCGTCGTGCAGGCGGCGAAGCCACGCGCGCAGGTCTTTGCGAACGCGTGCGTCGAGCGCGCCGAACGGCTCGTCGAGCAGGAGCACCGCGGGCTCCACGGCCAGGGCGCGCGCGAGACCCATCCGCTGCCGCTGGCCGCCGGAAAGCTGCGCAGGGTAGTTGTCTGCCCAGCCCGCGATCTGGACGAGCTCGAGCAGCTCGTCGACCCGTCGGCGGACCTCCGCGCGCGGCCTCCGGCGCACCTTGAGCCCGAACGCGACGTTGTCGCGAACGGTCATGTGCTTGAACGCCGCGTAGTGCTGGAACACGAAGCCGACGCCGCGCTTCTGGGGCGGCCGCTTGGTGACGTCGACGCCGTCCAGTTCGACCGTCCCCGACTCGGGCCGCTCGAGTCCCGCGATCACGCGCAGAAGCGTCGACTTACCACTCCCGCTCGGGCCGAGGAGCGCGGTCAACGAGCCGGCGGGGACCTCGATCGAGACGTCGTCGAGCGCGGTGAACGACCCGAACCGCTTCGTCAGCGACCTGGCGACGATGGCCATCAGCGTGTCTCCTCTCTGGGCTTGAACAGGCTCATCAACACGAGTGTCCCGATCGCGATCAGAGCGAGCACGAACGACGCCGCGTAGGCGCCGGTGTAATCGAACGCCTGGTAGCTCTCCTCGACGTGCAGCGTCATCGTCTCGGTCTTGCCGACGACGTGGCCCGAGACGACGCTGACCGCACCGAACTCGCCGAGCGCCCGCGCCGTCGTCAGCACGACGCCGTACGCGACGGCCCAGCGAATCGCGGGCAGCGTCACCTTGCGGAACGTCTGGAACCGCGAGGCGCCGAGCGTGGACGCTGCCTGCTCCTGCTCGGTGCCGATCTCGCGGAGCACCGGCACGACCTCGCGGACGACGAACGGCAGCGAGACGAAGATCGTGACGAGCACCATCGCCGGCAGCGCGAACACGACCTGGATCCCATGTTCGGTCAGCCAGCCGCCGAACCAACCCGGGCGGCTGTACAGGAGGAAGTACGCGAGGCCGACGACGACCGGCGAGAGCGCGAGCGGCAGGTCGACCAGGGCGTTCACGATCCCCTTCCCGCGAAAGCGGTAGCGGACGATCGCGAGCGCGCAGACGATGCCGAAGATCGTGTTCGCCGGGACCGCGATCGCGGCGATCAGGAGCGTCAGGTAGAGCGCGTGCTTGGCTGCGGGCGTCGTGACCGCGTCCCAGGCCGGGCCGAAGCCGTGCTCGAAGGTTCGCCAGACGACGAGCCCAACGGGAGCGGCGAGCAGCGCCGCGACGTACGACAGCCCCAACACGCGGAGAACCCACCTAGACACGGTCGTGCCTCGTCGTCCAGCGGCGCAGCGCGCCGATTCCCAGGAGCACCGCGAACGAGATCGCCAGGATGACAACGGAGACCGCAGCGGCACTCGGCGCGTCGCCGCTCTCGATCCGCCCGAAGATGAAGACCGACGCGACCTCGGTCTTGTACGGCAGATTGCCCGAGATGAGGACGATGGAGCCGAACTCGCCGACCGCGCGGGCGAACGCGAGCGCGACCCCGGACAGGATCGCCGGGAACAGGTTCGGGAACACGATGTGGCGAAACGTCCTCAGCGGCCCGGCGCCGAGCGAGGCGGCCGCCTCCTCCAGCTCGCGGTCGAGCTCGAGCAGCACCGGCTGGACGGTGCGGATCACGAACGGGAGGGTCACGAACAGGAGGGCGACGAGAACGGCCGCGCGGCTGAACGCGATGTCGATGCCGACCGGGCCGTTCGGCCCGTAGAGCGCGAGCAAGGTCAGCCCGGCCACGATCGTCGGCAGCGCGAACGGCAGGTCGATGATCGCGTTGACGGCGCTCTGGCCCCAGAAACGGTCGCGGACGAGGATCCAGGCGACGATCGTCCCGAAGACCGCGTTGATCACGCAGACGGCGAGCGAGACGACGAGCGTCAGCTTCAGTGCGGCGACGGCCTGAGGATCGGTGACGGCGTCCCAGAAGCCCGTCCGCCCCGCCTTGCCCGCCTGCCACACGAGCGCGGCCAGCGGGAGCAAGACGATCAGGCTCAGGTACGCCGTCACGAACGAGACACCGAGCCACGGCCCCGGGCTCGGGACGGCCGTGGAGCGCGGAAGGCTCTCGGCGCGGGTGCTCAGCTCACGCGCCTTTCCGGCGCTGGATCTTCGTCACGATCCCGGTGCGCGAGTCGAAGAACTGCTTGTCGACTTTCGCCCAGCCGCCGAGCGACTTGATCGTGAAGAGCAGCTTCGGCACCGGGAACGAGTAGCCCTTCGTCGCGCTGCGCAGCACGGGTCGGTAGCCGTTGTCGGCGAAGATCTGCTGGGCCGGCTTCGTGCGGAGGTAGCGCAGGAACGCGTTCGCGGTCGTCTTGTTCGAGCTCGTCCTGACGGCGGCGATCGGGTTCTCGATCTGGATCGTCGCCTTCGGGATCGTGTAGTCGATCGGCTGGTCGTGCTTCTGCGCGAAGATCGCCTCGTTCTCGTAGGAGAGGAGGACGTCGCCGCGGCCGGCGAGGAACGTCTGCAGCGCCTCGCGCGCGCTCTTGTCCTGCGAGACGACGTGGTCGTAGAGCTTCGAGAGGTACCTGACCGACTGCGCCTGCGACTTGCCGAGCTTGCGCTGGGCCCCGTAGGCGGCGATCACGTCCCACTTCGCGCCGCCCGAGGTCTGGACGTTCGGGACGACGACGTCGACGCCGGGCTTGACGAGGTCGTTCCAGCTGCGGATGTGCTCGGGGTTGCCCTGGCGGGTGACGAAGACGACGACCGAGCGCGTGACCATGCCGTGCCACTTGTTCGTCTTCCAGGTCGGCGCGACGAGCTTGGCCTTGACGAGGGACGTCATGTCCGGCTCGAGCGAGAACGCGACGGCGTCGGCCTTGAGCCCGGCGATCACGGCACGCGCCTGCTCGCCCGAGGCGCCGTAGGACTGCTGGAACGAGGTTCCCTGGCCGGCGCTCGTGTCCGTGAAGGCCGGGATCAGCTTCGCGTACGCGTCACGCGGAGTCGAGTAGGCGACGAGGCTGATCGACCCTCCGGACGGGCGGGCCGAAGCGTCTTTCGACGTGAAGCTCGCGACTGCGGCCGCGATGAGAACCGCCAAGACAAGTCCGATAGCGCTAATCCGAACCATCAAGCCCCCTTATTTATCGATATTCTTTACTGTTTATGTAGAGAAAGTCGAGAAGTCAGTCTAAGGATCGCTCTCGACGGCGTCAAACACGCGACAATCCGGACATGTGGATCTCCCGCCGAACCGATTACGCGTCACGCGCGCTCCTCGCTCTTGCGCTCGATGGCGAGGGCTCGATGAAGCTCGAGGAGCTCGCGCAGCGCACAGGAGCCCCCCAGTCCGTCCTGGAGCAGGTGATGCCCGTGCTTCGCTCGGCCGGGATCGTTCGTTCGGAGCGGGGGCCTGCAGGCGGCTACCGGTTGAACAAGGCGCCGGACGAGATCACGCTCGAGCGCGTCGTCCGCCTCTTCCAGGGGCAGCTCGCCCCGATCGGCTACGCGACGCGGCGCAGCCCTGACAGCGCGCCGAAGTTCGTCGCCATTTCGCTGCGCGAGACGTGGAGCGAGGTACGCGACGCGACGATCGAGATCCTCGAGCGGACGACATTCGCCGACCTCGCCGAGCGTGCCGGCGGGAGCTGGCGCGACGACTCGTCGACCGTGGTTCCCTAGGCTTCGGCGACCGCTCGGGTGTTCAACCGCCGATGCTCGGTGAGCCCTGCTCCGATCGCGCCCAGGACGAGGATGACCGGCACGAGGATGGTGTAGGCGGGGAGCTCGATCAGCCGGACGCCGCTCGCGAGGAGCACGGTCCCGAGGCCGACCCGGAGCGCACCTTCCGGAACGCGCACGGTCAGCTTGCTCGCGAACAGGACGCCCGGGATCGAGCCGAGCAGCAGCCAGCCCATCGCGCCTAGGTCGACGTTCCCGTGCACGAGGTAGCTGACGCCCGCGACCCAGAGCAGCGCGGCTGCGTGGAAGATGTCCGTCCCCACGATCTTCGCGGCGGTCAACGGAAACACGAGCAGCATCACGAGCCCGAAGAAGGTGCCGCTGCCGACCGATGTCAAGCCGACGAGAAACCCGCCGCTCGCGCCGAGGGCGACGCAGATCACGCGATCACGGTTCGTGAGCAGGAACGGCGCGTCCGAGGGCTGGACGCCGCGCTTGACGAACGTCTTGGCGAGGAAGCCGAGCCCGCCGAGGATGAGCGCTGCGCCGATCACCTTCGCCATTACGTCGCCCACGCCGTCCCCGTACTGGTTCTCGATCCAGGTCGCCACCTCGACCCCGATCAACGACATCGGCCCCGAGCCGAGGAACATCCAGAACGCGATCCGCAGGTGCACGGTGCCGAGCTTGCGGTGCCGCACGGCGCCGAAGGACTTGAAGACTGCGCCGTGGAGGATGTCCGTGCCGACTGCGAGCGTCGGCTGGAAGCCGAAGAAGAGGATCAGGATCGGCGTCATCAGCGACCCGCCGCCCATCCCGGTGAGACCAACGAGCGAGCCGATCAGCAACCCGGTGAGCGTGAACTGCCAGGTCATCTAGCGATACGCGTCGATCAGCACCTCTGCGACCTCGGGCCGTGAGAACTCGACCGGGGGCAGCTCCCCGGCGGCAAGGAGCTCACGCACCTTCGTCCCGGACAGGAACACGTGGTCGTCGCCGCCGTGCGGGCACGTCTTCGGCGTCGCCATCGAGCCGCAGGCGTTGCACCAGAACGCGTGCTCGAAGAACATCGGCTCGATGTCGAGCTCGTGCGGCTCGAACTCGTCGAAGATGAGCTGCGCGTCGTACGTGCCGTAGTAGTCGCCGACGCCCGCATGGTCGCGGCCGACGATGAAGTGCGAGCAGCCGAAGTTCTTGCGGCAGATCGCGTGCCAGATCGCCTCGCGCGGGCCCGCGTAGCGCATTGCGGCCGGGAAGGCGGAGACGATCACGCGCTCGGCCGGGTAGTAGTTGTCGACTAGGACGCGGTAGCACTCGACGCGGGTCGCGACGGGAACGTCGTCGGACTTGGTCTCGCCGACGAGCGGGTGGATGAGCAGGCCGTCGACGGTCTCGAGCGCGCCCTTCGTCAGGTACTCGTGCGCACGGTGGATCGGGTTGCGCGTCTGGAAGCCGACGACGCGGCGCCAGCCTCGCTCCTCGAACACCATGCGCGTGCCTGCGGGGTCCAGCGCGAGCTCCGGGAACGGCGGCTCGGGCCGGTCGAAGACGGTCACCTTGCCGGCGAGGTAGAGCGGGTGCTGCGCGTAGAGGCGGGCGACACCGGGATGCGCCTCGTCGGTCGTCCGGAAGCAGCGCTCGGCCTCGCGTGCCTTGTCGTACTCGAAGGCCTCCTCGACGTCGAGGACGGCCAGCGTTCGCCCGTCGCCGTCGGCGAGCGCGACGCGTTCCCCAGCGGGTGCGGCTTCGACGGCCAGGCACACCGGCAGCGCCCACGCGAGCCCGTTCGCGAGGTGCATGTCGTCGACGACGCACTCGTAGTCCTCGCGGCCCATGAAGCCCTCGAGCGGCGACAGGGCGCCCGAAGCGAGCATGTCCAAGTCGGACACCTCACGCGAGGTCAGCGTCACCGTCTCGAGCGATTCGAGATCGTCCGGCCGCTCGCCGGTGCGATCGACGAGCGACCCACCGTGCGGCTCGATCAGACCTGTCCCAGTGCCTGGCACCGTGACATGACTCATGCAGGCACCTCGTCTTCAACCAGGCCCAGTTCGGCCAGCTTGCCGAGGATGAGCTCGGCGCTCTCCTCCGGTGTCAGGCTCTCGGTGTCGACCCGGAGCTCAGGGCTCTCAGGCGCCTCGTAGGGATCCGACACGCCGGTGAACTCCTTGATCTCGCCGGCGAACGCCTTCGCGTACAGGCCTTTCACGTCACGCTCCGCGCAGGCATCGACCGATGCGTCGATGTGAACCTCGACGAAGCGGCCGAACTCCTCGACCATCTCGCGGGCCTTCCCCCGGGTCTCGGCGTACGGCGAGATCGCCGACACGATGACGGCGCCTCCTTGCCTGGTGATCCGTGCGGCGACCCAACCGACGCGCTCGATGTTCGTGTCGCGGTCCTCCTTCGAGAAGCCGAGCCCCTTCGAGAGGTGCTGGCGAACCGCGTCCCCGTCCAGATACTCGACGATCCGCCCACGGCGCTCGAGCTCGGGGCCGACGATGTCCGCGATCGTCGTCTTGCCGGCTCCGGAGAGGCCTGTAAACCAGAGCGTAAAGCCCGGACGGGCTTGGAGCTCTTGTCCGCGAAGCGGACCAGTGGAGGGGGTCTGGGGGAACTGGGAGGTTCCCCCAGCGCCATTCGATTCGTCAGGCATGTGCCTCCTTGACTAGTGGCGTGTCTTCATGGATCCCGCACTCGAGCTTGTCGGAACCGGCCCACCGGCCCGCGCGCTCCTCTTCGTCCTCGGCGATCGGGCGGGTGCAGGGGATGCAGCCGATCGAGCGGTAGCCCGCCTCGTGCAGCGGGTTGTAGGGAATCTCGTTCACCTTGATGTAGGCCCAGACGCGCTTCTCGTCCCAGTCCGCGAGCGGGTGCACCTTCCAGACGCCGTAGCGCTCCGACCACTGGAGCTTGGGCGTCTCGGCGCGGCTCGGCGATTGGTCGCGGCGGATCCCGGAGATCCAGGCGTCGTACGGCTCCAGCGTGGCGAGAAGCGGCTCGACCTTGCGGATGTGGCAGCAGCGGTCCGGGTCGCGCTCCCAGAGGTTGGGGCCCTCCTGGCGGTGCTGCTCGGCGACCGTGAGCATCGGCGTCGAGATCAGGTTCAGCCCGTAACGCTTGACGAGTCGGTCGCGCGTCTCGTATGTCTCGCGGAAGAAGAGCTGGGTGTCGAGCTCGATCACGGGCAGGTCGAGGCCGAGCTCGGAGACCATGTGCACGAGCGCCGATGATTGCTTCTGCCACGAGCACGTGAGGCAGAGCTTGTCGCCGTACTCGCCGTAGACCCACTGAAGGAGCTCCTCCGCGGTCATCGTCTCGAAGTCGATTGAAGGTAGACCGGGGACAGGATTAATCCTGTCCCCGGGGTTACTCGATGCGGGCGCGCTCGTCAGGGAGCAGCACCTCCTTCAGCGTGTCGCCGCGCAGCCCGAGGCGGAGCGTCTCGAGCGGGATCACCTCGTCGGGCGGGATGTTCCCGAGGTTCACGGTCGGGCCGAATTCCTTCACGAACCAGGCCTGTGAGGCCTTCGTAGGCGCCTCGAAGATGAGATCGGCGACCGCGACCTCGTTCACGATCTCGTCGATCAGCCCGGTGCGCATCTCGCCGGAGGGGCGGAAGATCCCTGCCGTGCCGCTCTCGCGCGCCTCGGTGATCACCTTCCAGGCGCCGGCCTCGAGCTCTTCCTTGATCCACTGCACCCAGAGGTAGGGCGCGAAGTTGACCTCGGAGTCCTTCGAGCCGACCTCGGACAGGACGGTGAAATCACGTGCAAGGTCGGCGATCAGCTCGAGCTTCTCCTCGCGTGGGATCTCGACCGTGCCGTCGGAAATCTCGATGTGCGTCAGCCCGAGGTCTGTGAGCCAGCGCTTGTACTCGTCGACCTTCTCCTTCACGTACACGACCTCGAAGAACGTGCCGCCGATGACGACGGGCTTACCGCTGAGCACCTCGAGCTTGCGGCGCAGGTTCGGAGTGACGTACGCGGTGCCCCAGCCGAGCTTGACGATGTCGATGTAGACGCCGGACGTTTCCAGGACGTCCTCCCAGGCGTGCGGGCCGAGGCCCTTGTCGAGGACGTGCGTCAGGCCGCCCGAACGTGGCTCAAAGTCCAGCAAGGATTCCCTCCAGTCGCTTCGTGGCTTCCGTCTGAACGTCGTGGTACATCGAGTTGCCGTGCGAGTCGATGCCGACCCAGAGCGGGCCGAAGTCCTTGACACGGAACTTCCAGAGGCACTCCGGCATGAGCTCCTCCCAGAAGACGTCTTCGATCTCCTCGATCTGGGTCGTCTCGAGCGCCGCGGCGCCGCCGACCAGCGCGAAGTAGACCATCCCGTGCTTCGCCATCGGCTCGATCGCCTCGTCGGGAAGGCCGCCCTTGCCGGCGATCGCGCGGACGCCGTAGTCGCGGCCGAGCGGCTCCGTGAAGCGCACCATGCGCGCGCTCGTCGTCGTGCCGACGCACATCGGCTCGTACTTGCCCGGGCCGAGCTTGCGCACATTTGGGGCCGTATGCAGGAGAAACGCTCCGTTCAGGTCGAGCGGCGGCTCGACGCCTTCGTCGAAGATCCGGATCTGCGTGCGGTCGCGGATGCCGATGATGTGGCCGTCGACGGTCACGAGGTCGCCCGCGTGAAGCTTGCGAATGTCCTCCTCGCTCGCCGGAAACGTCAGCGTGTGCTCAGCCATCGCCCCTGAACGGGGTCTGACCCCGTTTGTTCGCTCCGAGCGGGCGTTTGGGGTCAGACCCCGGAAAAGATGTGTGACGAAAGAGGCGCAATTCTCAGAACTCTCGGTCGAAATCGACATGGCCGTCTGGGCTGATGTGGGCGCTCGCGCGGCGCGCGGCCCAGCACTGGTAGTTGACGGCCACCGGGTTGAGGGTCATGTGCGTGTCCGCGTGCTCGATGTGGCACGAGAGGACGGTCACGTCCCCGCCGAGGCCCATCGGGCCCACACCGGTCTCGTTGAGCAGCTCGAAGAGCTCGCGCTCGAGCTTCGCGACCTCGGGATCCGGGTTCGTCGTCCCGACCGGGCGCGCGATCGCCTCCTTGGCGAGGTACATCGCGTAGTCGGCCGAGCCGCCGATCCCGACGCCGACGATCCCCGGCGGGCACGGCTTGCCGCCCGCGCCGACGATCGACTCGAGGACGAACTGCTTGATCCCCTTCACCCCGTCGGCGGGGACGCACATCTTGAGGAAGCTCATGTTCTCCGAGCCCGAGCCCTTGGGGATGCACTTCACGTCGAGGCCGTCCCAAGCGGGCACGAAGTCCCAGTGGACGATCGGCAGGCGGTGGCCGGTGTTCGGCCCGGTGTTCTCGCGCGTGATCGTGTGGACGGCGTTCGAGCGCAGCGGCGTATCGAGCGTCGCGCGCTCGGTGCCGATCTTCAGCGCCTCGTAGATCTTGGCCGGGTGCAGGGGAAAATGCTCGCCGACACGGCACGTGTAGACGGCGATCCCCGTGTCCTGGCAGACGATGTTGTTCTCGGTCTCGGCGACCTGAACGTTCTTGACGATCGTCTCGAGCACGCGGCGCCCCGGGACCGACGTCTCCCTGTCCTTCGCGTCGGCGAGTGCATCGCGCAGATCCTGCGGGATGTCCTTGAGCGCCCAGACATAGAGGTACGCGGCGGCATCCTCGACGGCCTGACGCAGGTCGGTCCCGGCGACGGTGCTCACGCCGCCTTCTCCGCGGCCGCCTGGCCCGCGCGCCTGCCGAAGACCGTGCACTCGAGCAGCGAGTTGCCCATCATCCGGTTCCGCCCGTGCGTGCCGCCGGCGATCTCGCCGCACGCATAGAGACCCTCCACGGTCGTCTCGGAGTGTTCGTCGATGACGAGACCGCCGTTCTGGTAGTGGAGGACCGGATAGGTCAGGATCGGCTCGGCGAGCGGGTCGATGCCGCCGGCACGGTACCTGCGCAGCATGTACGGCAAAGAGACGTTCGCATCGTCCTCGGCGATTCGCGTCGTGTCGAGATAGACAGCGGGCCGCCCGTCGAGCGTCTCGACCCCCCGCCCGGCCGCGACCTCATCGACGATCGCTTGCGAGACCTCGTCGCGCGGGCCGAGCGAGTCGGTGAACTCCTCGCGGTCGGCGTTGAGCAGGACGGCGCCGTACGCACGCGTCGTCTCGGGAATCGAGTAGCCCTGCATCGGCGGCGGCCAGGCGCCTCCGTTCGGGTGGTACTGAAGCGCGTCGTAGTCGCGCGTCTCGGCGCCCAGACCGAGTGCGATCTGAGTCACCTCGCCCGTCGCCCCGGGATGGTTCGTCGTCAACTCGCCGCGCTCCTCGGCGATCCGGTAACAGCGCCCACCCGCGGCCAGGACGACCGTGCCCGCGTCGATCACATGCTCGCCGCAGACCGCGCGCCAGCCGTTCTCACGGCGCTCGAGCTCGGTCAGTGGGGACTTCGGGAACGTCTGCACGGACGAACCCTCGACCCAGTCGCGCATCGCCTTCGTGATCGCGTGGCCGGTTCGGTCGCCGACCTGCAGCAGCCGCTTGCGGGAGGCGCCGCCGCAGCGCGCGAGCCGGTAACCGCCGTTCTCGCGCGTGAACTCGACGCCGAGCTCCTCGAGCCAGTGGATCGCTCCCGGCGCCTCTCCGGTCAGCACTTCCACGAGCCGGCGGTCGGCCGTCTCGTGCGAGCTCTTCCACACGTCCTCGGCGTGCTGCTCGGGCGAGTCGTCCTCGCCGAACGCGGCCTGGATGCCGCCCTGCGCCTTGGCCGAGTTGCAGGATTGGACCGCGTCCTTTGCGACGAGCCCGACGCGCGCGCCGGCCCGATCGGCCGATACCGCGGCGGCGAGGCCGGAGGCCCCACTGCCGACCACGAGCACGTCTAATTCGAGCGGCGCGGCCACGCGCCGACTATACCACCCAAACACTAATCGCAGGCATAAGTGAGCCTTATCCAGTGACTAGTGCGGAATGCGCGCGGTCTCATCCTCGAGTGCGTACCCGATCGCGTCCTCGAGCGGCAGCTCCCGCCCCTGGCGCCAGGCAGCCGCGAACCGGTTCTCGGGCAGCGCGCTCTGCACGGCGGCGACCGTCTCGTCATGCGTCGTCTGCTCCGCCGGCGCGAGCCCGACACCGAGGCTCTCGCGCAGCGCCTCCGCGGCGCCGAGCAGCCTCGCCGCTTCCTCGGGACGCTCGGTGAACGCGAGCACCGCCGCGAGCCCCTCGAAGCAGTACCCGATCACGTCTCTGAACTCGAGCTCGGCGAGCCTGCGAAGCGCCTCCCGAAGCAACTCGATCGCGCGTTCGTGCTCCTTCTCCGACAGCGCGGCGAAACCCTGGTTGACGAGCGCGAAGGCCATGCCCTCGCTGTCCTCGAGCGCCTCGAAGAGACCGTACGCCTGCTCGCTCAGCGACGCAGCCTTCCTGTACTCGCCGCGCTCGAGGGCGATCCCGCCGAGGTTGCTGATCGCGAGCGCGTGGCCGCGCTGGTCGCCGGACTCGTCGTAGAGCTCGGCCGCGCGCTCGGAGAGCTCGATCGCTCGTTCCTGGTCGCCCTGCTCCGCCGCCACGGTGCCCAGCGAGAGCAGCGAGCGCGCCGTGCCCGCGGCGTCGCCCAGCTCCTCCCACATGGCGAGGCTCTCCTCGAACAGGCTGGCTGCCGACTCGTAGTCGCCCTGGCGCGTGGCGAGGCTTCCGGACGCGTGCAGCGCGCGGGCGCGGAGCTCAGGCGCCGCCGAGCGGCCGCGGAGAAGCGCCTCGTCGAGCCAGCCGCGCCCCTCGGCGAGATAGCCGCGCACCCACCAGAACTCCCACAGCGCAGCCGCCAGCCGCAGGCCGAGACTCGCCTCGCGCGTGTCGAGCGACCAGGCGAGTGCTTCGCGGAAGTTGTCGCGCTCTGCGTCCATGCGCGCAAGCCAGGCGGCCTGCTCGGCCACCGGGTCAGACTCGGCGAGCTTGAGGAAGTGCTCCGCGTGCTGTCGCCTGACGCTGTCCGGTTCCTGCTCCACGGCCAGCTGCTCGAGCGCGTACTCGCGGATCGTCTCCAGCATCTTGAAGCGCGGGCCGTCCCGCTCGAGCAGGCTGTCGTCGAGCAGGGTCGCGACCCCATCGAGCGAGGCGTCGCACACGGCGACCGCGGACTCGAGAGCGAAGCCGCCGCCGAAGACCGACAGCTGCGCGAAGAGCTTCTTCTCGTCGGGCCCAAGCAGGTCGTAGCTCCAGGCGATCGTTTCGCGGAGCGCGCGGTGCCGCTCGGGAAGATCGCGGGCGCCGCGGCTGAGCAGGTCGAGGCGCTCGTCGAGGAGCGCGAGCATCGCGTCCGGCGGCAGGAGCTTCGTGCGCGCGGCGGCGAGCTCGACGGCGAGCGGCAGCCCGTCGAGACGACCGCAGATCTCCTCGACCGCGGCTGTGTTCTCGACTGTGAGTGCGAAGCGCGGGTCGGCACCCTTGGCGCGCTCGACGAAGAGCGTCACGGCGTCCGCGAGGTCGAGCGGGTCGAGCGGATACTCCTGCTCGCCCGAGATGCGCAGTGCCGAGCGGCTCGTGACGAGGAACGAGAGACCCGGCGCCGCCTCGAGCACCTCGGACAGCACCGGAGCCGCCTCGGCGAGCTGCTCGAAGTTGTCGATCACGATCAGCGCCTGGCGCCCGGACAAACGCTCGGCGAGGCTCTCGGCGAGCGAGCGGTCGCCGCTCTCCTTGACCGCGACCGCCTGGGCGATCGCCGGAAGGAGCAGCGCGGGGTCTCGGATCGCGTCGAGGGCGACGAAGAATGCGCCGTCTGCGAGGTCGTCCGCGAGCACATTTGCCGCTTCGATCGCGAGCCTCGTCTTCCCCGAGCCACCCGGGCCAGTGAGCGTGAGGACGCGCGTCGGGCCCCGCAGCGCGCTCGTGACCTCGTCGAGCTCGCGTCGTCGACCGACCAGCGAGCTTACGGGCACCGGAACGTTGCTTTGCGGCAATGGCCGCCGCGAGAGCGCCTCGTCCTGCCGCAGGATCGCCTGCTCCAGCTCGCGCAGCTCCGGACCAGGCTCCAGGCCGAGGTCGTCGAGGAGCATTTGGCGGGCCGCTTGATACGCGTCGAGCGCGTCCGCCTGACGGCCGGCCCGGTAGAGCGCGAGCATGTGCAGGCTCCTGAGCCGCTCGCGTGCCGGGTGCTCCGCGATGAGCGCCTGGAGCTCGCCGATCATCTGGTCGTGGCGGCCGAGCCCGAGCTCGGCCTCGATCCGGTTCTCGTTCGCGACGAGGCGCAGCTCCTCGAGCCGTGTGATCTCGCTCTGAGCGAACGACTCGTAGCGCAGGTCCGCAAGCGCCGGCCCGCGCCAGAGAGCGAGGCCGTCGCCGAGCAGCTCGGCCGCTTCTCGGAACGAACGGCGACGCAAGGCGGCGTCTCCTTCGTCGGCGACGCGCTCGAACCGCTCCGCGTCCAGCTCGTCCGGGTCGATCCGCAGCCGGTACGCGGAACCTTCCCTCGACACGCGGTCGCCCACGATCTTCCGGACCTGCGAGATGTACACCTGCAGGGTGTTCGCCGCCGTCGCAGGCGCCTTTTCGCCCCAGAGGTCTTCGATCAGCAGCTCGGTCGGGACGGGCTCGTTCCGGCGCAGGATCAACAGCGCCAGCAGAGCACGTGGTTTCTTGCCCTTGACTGACAGCGGAGGGCCCTCGAGCTCTACCTCGACCGGGCCCAGAATGCGGTACACCAAGCAGTACCTCCTGCTGCGGGGTGATCGTAACGCGGAGGCCTTCAGGGACTTTTCAGTACTGCGTGTGAGCATCCTCTCGCACGAGCAAGACGAGCAGCCTCCAACTGGTGTGAGCCGTCGGACCAGCTGGGGGCTGTATTCGATAGAGAGGGGAGCTCAATGGGTGTGAAAACCAGCTGGTGGGAAGGCTCAGGGCCGTTCTAGTAGACGGATCGCAGCAGGTCTGAGATTTGGGAAGGCGTTGCTGGGCGCGGATTCGCCCGCGCGCCCGGCCGGCCTGCGGCGGCCTCCGCGACCTCGGCGAGCTCGTTTTCGGGCACGCCCTGGTCGCGGAGGCGCTTGTACCCGCCCAGGAGAGCCAGCTCCTGCACGCGTCCGATCGGGTCGTCCGTGCCGAGCGCTTCGCCGAAGCGTGCGATCTCGGCGCCTGCGACCGGCTCGTTGAAGCGCAGCGCGGGCGGGAGCGTGATCGCGTTCATCGCGCCGTGCTGGAGGCCGAAACGGCCGCCGAGCGCCTGCGCCATCGCGTGCGCGAGGCCGAGCCCGGCTGCGGCGAGCGCAGCGCCTGCGTGCATAGCTCCTTCGAGCAGCCCACGCCTGGCCTCGAGGTCGTCGGGTGACTCGACGACTCGGGGAAGCCACTCGCCGATCAGGCTCGCGCCTGCAAGTGCTTCGCGGTCTCCTTCCGGATTGCGCCCTTTGACGTAGAGCGCCTCGGCGGTGTGGTCGAGCGCGTTCATCGCCGTGCCCACGGTTTCCGGCCGCGGCAGGCCGAGCATGAGCTCCGGGTCGTAGACGATCCCCGCGAGCCTCGCGCCGGAGCCGCCGCCCCTCATGCGGCGGTTGGGGTCGCGGATTCCGAAGGTCGGCGTCCACTCGGCGCCCGAATATGTCGTCGGTACGGAGACAAGCGGCAGGCCCGTCTCGGCCGAGATCGCCTTCGCGAGGTCGATGGCGCTGCCGCCGCCGACGGCCAGGATGCTGTCGGCTTCGGCGGCCGAGGCCACGGCGTCCCTGATCCGTTCGGACGGCACCTCGCGCCACTCGCCGGCGACGACGACCGGCGGCTCCCAGCGCGCGCTCGCGACGAGGAACGGACGCGCGGCACCAAGCTCGGCGAGCACGCCTTCGAGCTCGCCGAGCCCCCAGCGGACGATCACAGCCGCGCCCGCGCAAACTCGACGAACGCGTCGGCCACGCGGGTCGACACACGGCCGGCGGCCCGGACGAGCGAGATCTCCCGCGACGGCTCGAGGCCGCGCACCCGGGCCTCGGAGAGCGTCCCGGCCTCGAGCTCGCGTTCGACCGCCGTCCGCGAAATGAACGTCACGCCGTGCCCCGCTTCGACGGCGCTCTTGACCGACTCCTGGAGCCCGAGCTCGAGCCGGACGCCGAGGTCCCTCAACCGCGTCCCCGCGTCGCGCAGCTCGTCGTCGATCACCTGCCGCACGCCGGCGCCTTCCTGCATTGCGATCAAGCCCTCGTCGCGGAGCTCCTCCAGCGCGATCGTCTTGCCCGCGAACCGGTGTTCCGGCGGGCAGACGAGGATCACCTCGTCGCGGAAAAACGGCTCGTAGGCGACCGCCCTGTTGCGCGGTGTCGCGCCGACGATGCCGAGCTCGAGCTCGCGCCGCGCAACCTGCTCGACGATCGTCTGCGTGTCCGAGATGGTGAGGTCGATCGCGGTCTCGGCGTTGGCCTCTGCAAACTCGCAGAGCAGGACGGGCACGACGGTTCCACCCGGGCCCGTCGAGGCGCCGAGGGCGAGCTGACCGCGGAGCGGCCCCTCGGCGTCGCCGGCGACCTCGTCGATCAGCTGCCGCTCGAGCACGAGCATGCGTTGCGCGCTCCGGTAGAGCCGGTTCCCAGCCTCGGTCGGCTCCACCCGCCGGCCCGAGCGGTCGAGGAGCTGCTGCCCGAGGCGCTCCTCGAGCGAGCGGATCTGCTGGCTCACTGCAGGCTGCGTGACGCCGAGCCGCTCAGCCGCGCCCGAGAAGCTCTTGCGCTCGACGACGGCGCAGAAGGCCGCCAGCTGGCGCGTATCCATAAGTGACGCTTATAGCAGACTGGCTAGGGCGTCATGCCCATCGACGGGCCCATGTCCTTGCCGGGGTCCGTGAGGCCCGGGACGCTACCCGGGGCGAACGCGATCCAGAGCCCGAGCACGATGAACGCGACCGCCAGCACATGCGACAGCCGCAGCCCCCAGGGCAGCACCTTCTCGGCAAAGATCACGCCTGCGATCACAGCCATCCAGACGAGACTCATCACGCCGACGCTGAAGAGGACGATCATCAATCCCCAGCAGCAGCCGACGCAGTAGAGCCCGTGCTCACCCCCCATGCGCAGCGCGCCGAGCCGGCCCTCGCGCCAGCCGTGGAGCAGGAAGTGCAGCGGGGTCCGGCAGTGGCGCAGACAGACGTCCTTGATCGGCGTCAGCTGATAGAGCCCCGCGACGAGGATCGCTCCCCCGGCCACATACGGCCCGGCCGTGTCCCACGCGAGCCAATCCCCGGCGAGGGCGTCGACCACGCGGAACACGCCGTAGGCGACGAGCCCGTAAGCAGTCCACGCAGCGAGGTAGCCGAGCAGGAAGATCCAGGTCGGGACGTAAATCGCCTGTTGGCGGCGAGCTCGTTCCTTCGTCACGCGGGCGAACGTGAGCACCATCGGCGCCACCGACGGCAGCATCATCGCCGCCATCATCGTCACCCAGATGCCCAGGAACCAGCCCAGCCCACCGAGATCCGTCCCCGGCCCTGCGTCCATCCCGCGCATCCGGTCGAAGGTCAGGATCCAGGCGGCGAGCGTCAGCCCGAGCAGCGCCGCTGCGACACCGGCCGGGCTCAGCCGCAGCGGCGAGCGCTCACGA
Organism: uncultured Actinomycetes bacterium; assembly: GCA_963794605.1. Lineage (GTDB taxonomy): Bacteria > Actinomycetota > Thermoleophilia > Gaiellales > Gaiellaceae > VAXT01. Next base: position 755,149 of record CAWCEN010000002.1, on the reverse strand, counting down.
ACGGAGGCGGCTTCCATCGGCAACAATTACAGCCCTGTGCCCTTGACCATGCAAGGCCGGGACAGCCTCGCGGAGCGCTTCTCCCGCCTGGCCCAGGAGACACCCGACCGGCGGCGGGTCGATCTCGAGCTGCGGATCCTCGACGTCACGCTGTCGGCATTCTTCCTGCTCGTGACGCTGCCGCTGACGGTTCCGATCGGAATCGCGAACCTGCTTAGCTCAGGGCGGCCTGCCTTCTACCGCGGGGAGCGCGTGGGACGCGGCGGTCGGGTGTTCACGATGACGAAGTTCAGGACGCTGCGGCCGGGCGCGGAAGAGCGAATCGGACACCACCTCGGGACCGAGCTCGTGGAGCAGACCGAATCCGAGGTGACGAAGCTCGGCCGCTGGCTGCGCGCGACGCAGCTCGACGAGATCCCGCAGTTCTGGAACGTGCTCCGGGGCGACATGAGCCTCGTCGGGCCGCGTCCGATCCGGCCACGGTTCTTCGAGGAGCTGGCCGAAGAGCTGCCCGCGTATTGGCAGCGACTCGTCGTCCGACCGGGGCTGACCGGCTTCGCCCAGGTGCGGCGCGGCTATGAGACATCGATGGCCGAGAAGCTCGCACACGACCTGGAGTGGATCGCCGACCGTTCGGTCCGGCTCTACCTGCGCACGCTCGGCGCCACCGCCTGGCGCGTCGTCAGACAGCTCCTACAGGTCTAACCGCGACTCCTCGAGATCGAGGTCCCGGGTCACACGCTGCATGACGTCCTCGCTGATCCTGCCCTCGTTACGGAGCGCGACTACGGCGCTGCGTTCCGCCTCGAGCAGCTCGTGGCGCAGCCGCTGGTAGTCCTGCGAGCGCGCCTCGATCCCACCGTCGTCGGACCCGTCCAGTCGCGAGCCGAAGCGAGTGCGTCGGAAGTCGTATAGGCCTCGCATGCGCTCAACGGTGTCCTCGCGTACCCAGTCCTCGTCCACGAGCTCCTCCAGCCGGGCGAGGCCCGCATCCACGGCATGGATCCTCGCCTTTGCGTCTTCCCGCTCATCGATGTCGTCGCGCTCGAGCTTCAGCAGGCGAACGACAGCAGGCAGCGAGAGCCCCTGGATGAGCAGCGTCGAGAGCACGATCGAGAACGCGAGGAAAATGATCAGTGCGCGATCGGGGAACGGAACCCCGGCGTCGGTCTCGAGCGGGATCGCGAGCGCGGCGGCCAGCGTCACTCCTCCGCGCATTCCGGCCCATCCGATGAACGCGATGAACTGCCACGGCGGCGTCGGATCGCGCGCCCGGAGGCTCCGGGAAAGCCAGCGCGGCACGTACGCGATAGGGAACCCGCAGGCAAATCGGACAGCGACGACGACGACCCAGAGCAGCGCTGCATAGCCGACGAGCTGCTGCCAGGAGAGGCCGGGCAACTGGTCGAGGATCGGCCTGAGCTGAAGGCCGACTAGCCCGAACAGGAGCGCGTTCAGCACGAAGCTGAAGATCTGCCAGAAGCCGTCGCCCTGGAGTCGTGTTTCGACGGTCGTCAGCTCCGGCGTGTACCAGCCCATGTAGACGCCGGCTGTGACTGCAGCGAGCACTCCTGACACACCGAGTGCGGCGGCGGGCAGAAAGGCGATGTAGCCCGTCAGGAACGCGATCGTCACCTCGAGGGGCGGGTTGTCGACGCGGAAGCGGATGAAGCGAATCACCCGTCCGACCAGGAGCCCGACCGCAATGCCGCCGAGCACGGTCCAGACGAAGTCGCCGGCGGCGTGGACGAGCGAGAACGAGCCGGCGACGACCGCGGCGGCGGCGAACCTGAAGAGGACGAGCGCGGTACCGTCGTTGACGAGGCTCTCACCCTCGACGATCGCGATCGCGCGGCGCGGGACTCCGAGTCGGTGCGCGATCGACGTCGCGGCGACCGGGTCGGTCGGGGAGACCACCGCGCCGAGCACGAAGCCGCCGGCCCACGAGAGGCCGATCACGTAGTGCGCTGCGACGGCGACCCCGACCATCGTCAGCGCCACGAGCCCGATCGCGAGCAGGGATATGGCGCGGATGTTCCGTTTCAGGTCGCGCAGGCCGGTGTTGAACGCCGCCGAGTAGAGGAGCGGCGGCAGGATTCCGATGATCACGGCGTCTGGCGGAAGGGTGACCGTCGGCACGCCCGGGGCGAAGCCGAGCGCGAGCCCGCCCACGACGAGGAGGATCGGATACGGAATGTGCAGCGGTTCGGCCAGCAGGAGCAGCGCCAGAGCCGTGATCAGGAGCAGGAGGAGCTGAAGCTCTTCGTGTGCGCCGAACGTGGCCACTGCGCGATCTAGAGTAGTGCCGCATGTGCGGGATCTGCGGAATCGCGACCGCCCGCGGCACCGTCGACCCCGACAGGCTCGCGGCGATGAGCGCAACCCTCGTCCAGCGCGGGCCGGACTCGGACGGCGCATACGTCGAGGGGCCGGTCGGACTCGCCGCCAGACGCCTCGCGATCATCGATCTCGCGACGGGCGACCAGCCGATTTCGAACGAGAACGGCCGCATGACGGTCGTCCAGAACGGCGAGCTCTACAACTACCGCGAGCTGCGCCGCGAGCTCGAGCGGGCCGGACACAGGTTCTCGACGAGCGGGGACACCGAGGTGCTCGTCCATCTGTACGAGGAGCACGGCGAGCGGTTCGCGGAACGCCTGCGCGGCATGTTCGCGGTCGCGCTCTGGGACTCGGAGCGCGGGCGGCTCGTGCTCGCGCGCGACCCATACGGGATCAAGCCGCTCTACTACCGCGAGTTGGGCGGCGAGATCGAGTTCGCGTCGGAGCTGCGTGCGCTTCCGCGGGGCGAAGTCGACCTCGACGCGCTCGACGCGTTCCTCGCCTTCAACTCCGTTCCGGGGCCGCTGACGATCTTCCGCGACGTGCGCAAGCTTCAGGCCGGGCACGTGCTGACCTGGGAGAAGGGGCGGAGCGAGATCACCCGCTACGCGAGGCCGGCTCCGGTTCCAGCCGACGAGGTTCGAGACGACGACGAGGCCGAGCTCGTGGAAGAGCTGCGGGCGCGCCTGCGCGACTCGGTCCGGGCGCATCTCGTGTCCGATGTCTCGGTCGGAGTGCTCCTCTCGGGCGGAATCGATTCGTCTGTCCTGGCGGCGCTCGCCGCCGAGGAGGCAACCGAGCCGCTCCGCACGTTCTCGATCGGCTTCGAGGAGCGGACCTTCGACGAGCTGGCCGACGCACGGCTCGTGGCCGAGCGCTACGGGACGCAGCACCGCGAGCTCGTGCTCCGCCCGGACGCGGCCCTGCTCCTGCCCGCCCTGGCCGACGCCTTCGACGAGCCGTTCGCCGACTCCTCGGCGCTGCCTACCTACCTCGTCGCGCAGCTCGCCGCTCTGGACGTGAAGGTCGCGCTCTCGGGCGAGGGCGGCGACGAGCTCTTCGGCGGCTACTACACGTACGCCGCCGATCTGCTGGCCGAGCGGGCGGGCTGGACCGCGCCGCTGCTTCGGCCACTCGTCGAGCGACTCCCCTCGTCGAGCGCCAGGGCGAGCTTCGACTACAAGGCGAAGCGGTTCGTCCGGGCCGCGCACCTGCCGGCTCTCGAGCGGCACCACGGCTGGAAGGAGATCTTCTCGCCGGAGGCACGTGCCGAGCTGACCGAACGCCGCCAAGGCTCCGATCCGGTCGACCTCCTGCGGGCGCGGTTCATCGAGACCGAGGGCGCGGAGCTGCTCGCGCGGCTCCAGGACGTCGACCTAGGCACGTATCTCGTCGACGATCTGCTCGTGAAGACCGACCGCGCGTCGATGGCGCACTCGCTCGAGGCGCGCGTTCCGTTCCTCGACCCGGTCGTGACCAACTTCTCGCTCGGGCTGGCCGGCCGGCACAAGGTTCGCGGGCTACGCAAGAAGATCCTGCTCCGCAAGGCGGCCGCGCCGCTGATCCCGTCCGAGCTCCTGCGACGCCGGAAGCGCGGCTTCTCGATCCCGGCGGCAGCCTGGCTGCGCGGCGAGCTCGAGCCGTTCGCCCGCGAGACGCTGTCGGCCGAAACACTGCGGCGCCAGGGGTTCTTCCGGCCCGACGTCGTGACGCGGCTGCTCGACGACCACGTCGCGGGCCGCGAGGACCTGAGCCGCCAGCTCTGGGGCCTGCTCGCGTTCACGCTCTGGCACGAGCGGCACGTGGAGCGGACACCTGGCGCCGTTGAACAGAACGAGGTTGCCGGGGTCCTCAGGTGAGTTTCTCGGTTTCCTGGGGCGCCGCTGCCAGTGCGGGGCCGGAGGGCACAGTGTTGTCAACACGGGCCCGTAGAGCACCGTGCTGGCAGCGGCGTCAGGCGGCGGCGGAGCCCGGCTTCGCCGGGCGTGAGCCGTCGCCGGCAAGGGAAGCGAGAAGGCTCGAAGCGATCGTCAAATGAAGGTCTGGGTCGACATCTCCGCGCCGGCCCACGTGCTGGTCTTCAGGCCGCTGCTTGCCCTGCTCCGCGAGCGCGGGGACGAGGTCGAGGTGACGACGCGGGACTACGCCCAGACGCTCGAGCTCCTGGAGCGGCACCGGATCGACGCAGAGGTGATCGGTGCCCATGGCGGGCGCTCGCGCGTCGCGAAGGCGTACGCGCTCACATCGCGTCTGCGTGCGCTGAGAAGGTACGCGAAGGGTCGCGGCTACGACCTCGCGCTCGCGCACGGCTCCCACGAGCTGACCGTCACGGCGCGCCGCCTCGGCATCCCGAGCGCGACAACGCACGACTACGAGTACGCGACGCTCCAACACCATCTCGGCGACCGCGCGGCGACGAGGGTCGTCGTCCCGGACGCGATCCCGGAGGAACGGATGGCGCGCTTCGGCGTGCGCCCCCCGAAACTCCTGCAATACCCCGGCCTCAAGGAGGAGTACTACCTCTACGACTTCAGGCCCGACCGGACCGTCCTCGACGAACTGCTCGTCGATCGGGCTCGGACGCTCGTCGTCGTCCGTACACCACCGGACGTCTCGCTCTACCACCGGCGCTCGAACCCGTTCTTCCCCCGGCTCCTGGCGTACCTGGGAGGCGAGAGCAGCGTGCACGCGGTCGTCCTGCCGCGCAGCCCCGAGCAGCGCGACTACGTGCGCAGCCTGAGCCTGCCGTCGCTGATCGTCCCCGACCATGCCGTCGACGCCCAGAGCCTGATCGCGCTCGCCGACCTCGTCGTCTCGGCGGGCGGGACGATGAACCGGGAGGCCGCAGCGCTGGGCGTCCCCGTCTACACGACGTACGGCGGGCGGATCGGCGGCGTTGACGAGATGCTGATCCGCGAGGGCCGCCTGCGGCCGCTCACCGACCCGCGTGCGCTCGAGCTCCAGAAGCGCGAGCCCGGTGAGATGGAACGCGTCCGGCGCGACCCGCGGATCCTGCTCGATTTGCTGCTCTCGGCGAGACCGCCTTCGGGCTCGCCCCCGCAAGCGATCTGAAGGGAGCGCTCAGGCCCCGGTGGTGAGCACCGCCAGCACCTCGTCGCCGTAGCGCTCGAGCTTGGCCGGTCCCACTCCCGGGACAGCGGCGAGCTCCTCTCTGCTCCGCGGTCCGCGCCGCACGATCTCCGCCAGCGTCGCGTTGTGGAAGATCACGTACGCGGGCCGTTCCTCGGCCTTCGCGGTCTCGAGGCGCCAGCGCTTGAGCGTCTCGTAGAGCGGGTCGTCGAGCTCGACAGGCTTCGGAGCAGGCTCGCGGAGATCGAGCTCGGCGAGGAAGCGGCTCGGCTTCCCGGACCACGTGACGGTCAGGTGGCGCTTCGCGCGCGTGAGGCCGACGTAGAGCAGCCGCCGCTCCTCGGCGACGGCCATCGCGGTCTTCGAGAGCTTCGACGGCAGCTCGCGCTCCTCGAGCCGAGGCAGGAAAACGGCCTCGAACTCGAGCCCTTTCGCGCGGTGGTAGGTGAGAAGGTGGACTCCGCGGCCTGCACGAGTGCCGAAGCGCTCCTCGAGGGAGGCAACGAACTCGTCGGCGCTGCCTTCGAACTCCTCGGCGAGCTTGACGAGGCGCGCGAGGTCGTTCTGGCGCGTGACCTCCCGCTCGCCGAGGCGGTCCGGGATCGTCTCCAGCAGCCCCTGCTCGCGCGCGATCCGACGCACGTCCGAGAGCGGCCGGCCGCGCAGCGCCTTCAGCAGCTGCTTCGCCGCATCGCGGCTGAGGAGCGCCGCGCCCTGGGACGGGATCTCCGCATCGTGCAGCGCCTCCTCGTAGTCGGCCGAGCGCGCGTTCGTCCGGAAGAGGATCGCCATCTCCTCGTACGGCGTGCCTCCCGCGTGGATCTCGCGGATGCGCTCGATGAGGAACCCGGCCTCGAGCACGGGCTCTGCGAAGGAGCTCGCGACCGGCTCCGGCCCCTCGGGACGGGTCGCGCGCAGCACCTTCTCCGCGCCGCCGAGCTTCGGGACCAGCCGGTTCGCGAACGAGAGCACCTCGGGGGTCGAGCGGTAGTTCTCCTCGAGGCGGACGACCGTCGCCCGCGGGAAACGCTCCGGCATCGCGAGCAGGTACTCCGGGCTTGCACCCGTGAAGGCGTAGATCGACTGGTAGTCGTCGCCAACCGCGCACAGCTCGTCCCGGTCGCCGAGCCAGCGGTCGAGGATCGTCTGCTGGAGCAGGTTGACGTCCTGGTACTCGTCGACGGTGAACGCGCGGTAGCGGTCGCGCACCTGCTCGAGCGCGCCGGCATCGGCGTCGAAGAGCCGGATCGTCAGCTCGAGCAGGTCCTCGAAGTCGACCCAGCCCTGGTCGGCCTTGCGCCGTTCGTAATCGCGGTACACCCGGACCATCAGCTCGGGCGGGATCGGCGGCTCGTGGTCGCCGAGGGAGCGCATGTAGTCCTCCGGCGGTATGCGGCGGTTCTTCGCCCACTCGACCTCGGTCGCAAGGTCGGCCGCGGGCCGGAACCGGTAGGGGCGGCGCAGCGAGTTGCCGATGTAGCGGAGCGGAAGCACCTTCGACGCCAGGATCCGCCCCGGCGGCTCGGCGGCGAAGAAGCGGAGCTGCCCGAGCGCGGCCGAGTGGAACGTCGAGCAACGCACGCCGGAGACTCCGAGCTCGTCGAGGCGGCCTCGCATCTCGCCTGCAGCCTTGTCGGTGAAGGACACCGCGAGGATCTCGTCGGCACGAAAAGCCCTGCTCTCGACCTGGTTCGCGACGCGATGGGTGATCGTCGTCGTTTTCCCGGAGCCGGCCCCGGCGAGGATGCACACGGGCCCGCGGACTGCGTCGACCGCGCGCTGCTGCTCGGAGTTCAGCATCGGGCCACCCTAGTCGGCCGCGAGGACGGAACTAGTTACGCAGGTGCGTCAAATGCCACTCTTCTTTGGGAGCTCGCGAAGCGCGGCGCCCCTGCGTCAGGCTCAGTGCAGCGTCTGCTCGGAGACGGATTCCGTCGACGCTACCCCCACCCGTTGCGGAGAGCGAACCATCGCCGAGAGCCGTGACACGACCTCGAGCGTGTCCCCAGCCGCGACCAGCTGCTCGAGCGCGTCCAGCTCCTCGTCGAGCCAGACGCCGTCGATCGGCGCGCGCCGTGCGCGCTTGATCTTCTGATGCTGCGTGTCGGCGACGACCTCGTCATCGCTCCACAGCTCCTCGTGCAGCTTCTCGCCCGCACGCGCGCCGATGAACTCGATCGGGATCTCGAGCTCGGGCTCCTTGCCCGAGAGCCGGATCATGTTGTGCGCGAGGTCGAGGATCTTCACGGGCTCGCCCATGTCGAGGACGAAGATCTCGCCGCGGCCGCCGATCGAGCCGGCCTGCATGACGAGCGACACGGCCTCGGGCGTCGTCATGAAGTAGCGCGTCATCTCGGGGCTCGTGACCGTGACCGGACCGCCCTTGGCGATCTGGCGCTTGAAGATCCGGATCACCGAGCCCGCGGAGTCGAGCACGTTCCCGAACCGCACCGCGACGAACCGCGTCGAGACGTCGCCCCGTGCGCCGTAGGCCTCGACGATCCACTCGCAGAGGGCCTTCGACTGCCCGTAGACGGCCTGCGCGTTCAGTGCCTTGTCGGTCGAGATCAGCACGAAACGCTTCGCTCGGAACTCGACCGCGACCTCGGCGAGCACCTTCGTCGCCAGCACGTTGTTCCGCACCGACTCGAGCGGGTTCGCCTCCATCATCGGCACGTGCTTGTAGGCCGCGGCGTGGAAGACGACCGTGGGCTTGTAGCGCTCGAAGACCTGGCGCAGCCGTTCGTAGCTCCCGACGTCGGCGATCACGGGCACGCCGGCGGGGAAGTTGCGGTCGTCGACGAGCTCTCGCTCGATCTCGTAGAGCGGCGACTCGGCCTGGTCGACGAGGATCAGCCGCGAGGCTCCCGCGCGCGCGACCTGGCGGCAGAGCTCGGACCCGATCGAGCCCCCCGCGCCCGAGACGAGCACGGTCTCGCCGCGCAGGTACTCGGAGATCGCCCCGAAGTCCACGTCCACGGGCTCGCGGCCGAGGATGTCCTCGACTTGGACCGGCCGGATCTGCGCCGCGAGGTTGTGGTCGCCGGAGATCAGCTCGTACAGGCCCGGCAGCGTCTTTACGGGCACGCGTGCGTCCCGGGCGTGCTCCACGACCTTCTGGCGCACGTCGCCGGACGCCGACGGAATCGCGATCAGGAGCTCGTCGGGCCGGTTGTCGCGCAGGATGTGGGGCAGCTCCTCGGTCGTCCCGAGCACGCGGACGCCGTGGAGGCGCAGGTTCTTCTTGCGCGGGTCGTCGTCGACGACGCCGATCGGCGTGTACCCAAGCGCGCGTGACTTCTGCATCTCGCGGATCACGAGTTGGGCGGCATCTCCCGCCCCGACGACGATCACCTCCTTGCCACGGGCGACGAGGCTCGCAGCGCCCGGCCGCTCGAAGATCGTGCGCGCCAGGAGCCGCGAGCCGGCGACGAGCCCGAGGAGGAGCAGCCAGTCGAGGATCGCGACCCCGCGCGGCAACCGGGCTGTGTCACTCGGCGGGAAGAAGTAGACGACCAGGCTCGCGGCGAGGCACGCGACCGTGACCCCCCGAGCGGCGCCCCACATGTCGCGCGTCGAGACGTAGCGCCACCAGCGGTTGTAGAAGCCGAACGCCGAGAAGACGGCGAGCTTGATCGCGACGACGAGGAGCACCGTCTGCCAGTTCACGAGCTTCTCGTAGAAGGGCGGGATCTTCTCGAACGAGTCGAAGCGCAGCTGGAAGGCGAGCAGCCACGCGACAGCGACCAGGACGCCGTCGGCGGCCAGCTGCCAGATCCGGTGGCGGTTCACCGGCGATCTCATCGAACGGCCTCCAGGGATACAGCCTCTCTTACGGCCGAGACGACGCGTTCCTGCACGTCTGCGCCGATGCCGGCCCACATGGGAAGCGCGAGATTCTCACGGGCGGCGCGCTCGCTCTCCGGGAAGTCGCCGTTCGCCTGGCCGAACTGACGGAGCGCCGGTTGCCGATGGAGCGGCGTCTCGTAATACGTGCTGGAGGCGATCTCGGCCGCGGCGAGGTGCTCGCGGATCCGGTCGCGCTCCGGGGAGCGCACGACGTAGACGTGGTAGACGTGACCCGGCTCGTCCTCGGGCAGCTCGCACACCTCGCCGAGGCCGAGTTCCCCGTAGCGCGCCGCCGCCTCGCGTCGGAGCCGGTTCCACTCCTCGACGTGCGGCAGGAAGAGGCGCAGCACAGCGGCCTGGAGCTCGTCGAGCCGCGAGTTGTAGCCGACGAGCTCGAAGTTCTTCTTCGCCTTCGAGCCGTGGAAGCGCAGGAGGCGGATGCGCTCCGCCAGCTCGTCGTCGCTCGTCGTCATCAGCCCGCCGTCGCCGAGCGCGAACAGGTTCTTGGTCGGGAAGAAGCTGTACGTCGAGATGACCCCCGCCGTCCCCACGCCCTGCGCGCCGAAGGCCTGGGCCGCGTCCTCGACGATCGGGACCCCGAGGTCGGCCAGCTCGCCGAGCGCCGCGGGCCGTCCGAAAAGGTGGACGGGGATGATCGCCTTCGTCTGCTCGGTTACGCGGGCGCGCACCTCGGCCGCGTCGAGGTTCATCGTCCTCGCGTCGATGTCCACGAACACCGGCTTGGCGCCGCGCCGTGCGATCGACTCGGCGGTCGCGTAGAACGTGAACGTCGGGCAGATCACCTCGTCCCCGGGGCCGACGTCCAGCGCGTCGAGCGCGATCACGAGCGCGTCCGTCCCGTTCGCGACTCCGATCGCGTGTGCAGCACCCAGGTACGCGGCGGCCTCCTCCTCGAAGGCGCGCACGTTCGGGCCGAGGATGAACCGCCCCGAGTCGAGGACTTCGGCGATTCGCTCCTTCAGCTCGTCCAGCAGCGGCGCGTACTGCGCCTTGACGTCAACCAGCGGGATCCGAGGCACGGCGGCCCATCTTAGACGCCCGCCTCCGCCGGAGATACCAGACCAGGAGAGCGAGGATTCCGATGCCGACGGCCACCTCGACGTAGCGGAAGTCGTGGTGGAACGACTCCCAGCTCGAGCCGAGCGCCCACCCCGCGCCCGCGATCCCGAAGCACCACGGGATCGTGCCCAGCGCCGAGTACAGCGTGAAGCGGCCGAGCGGCATGCGAGCCAGACCGGCCGGGATCGAGACGAACGAGCGCACGACCGGCGTCATGCGGCCCAGGAAGACGGCCCAGTCGCCCCAGCGCTCGAACCAGCGTTCCGCGCGGTCGAGGTTCTCCGGGCCGAGGTGGAGCCAGCGGCCGTGCCGCTCGACGAGTGGGCGCCCGCCGTAGAGCCCGATCGCCCAGCCGATGATCGAGCCGACGGTCTGGCCGAGAACGCCCGCGGTCGCGATCGCGACGTAGCCCCAGAAGTGGGAGTCGATCTGATGCCCGAAGAGGACGACGTCCTGACCTGACAGTGCACCCGAGGCGAGGACACCCGCGTAGAGCATCACGAGCTCGCTCGCCGCCGGGAGGACGGAGTCGATCAGCATCAGCGCGAACACGGCGTACAGGCCGTGGTCGCCGATGAACGAGGTCAGAGTGTCGGAGACGGAGGCGAGGAGCACCCGCGGGAATCTAGCTGGCTAGCGCCTGGCTCTTTTGACCAGGAAGCGCCTCTCGAGCGCGGTCGGCCCGAACGAGTTCGCCGCCTGCACGGTCGCGAGGTACGTGCCCGTGAACGCTCGGACGCCGTTGCCGTAGCGACCGTTCCACTGGATCGTGCGCTTGCCTGTGCGGAGGCGGCGTCGAATCGTCTTCACGCGCCCACCGCGAGCGTTGCGGATCGTGACCGTCACGACCGCCGGGTGTGCGAGCCGAAAACCGACGCGGAGGTTTCCTCCACGGCGGTGGACCACGACCCGCGTCGGCCGCACCCGCAGGTGGCCGAGCGTCCGGTTCAGGTAGAAGCGCCGCTCGACCTTCGAGTGCTGTCCCTGGTCGTCGAGCGCGTTGACGACCCAGCGCCAGCGGCCCTCGGGCTCGAATCCTCCGCCCGGTGTGCGCCCGGACCACCCGATCCTGTATGTGCCCGGATCGTGGACGCCGGTTTGCGTCTCGCGCGGGATCCGATCGGGGCCGATCAGAGTCGCGGTCACGGTCGCCGGCCGGACGAGCTTGTAGCTCAGCGTCTGCGTTTCCGCGACGCCGTCCCCGTTCGGCGAGAGCACCGGCTTCGGCGCCTGCGGGATGACGACGCCGTAGTAGAAGACGTTGAGGCTGTCGGAGACCGCGCGCTGGCCACCGGGGTCGGACGGGCGGTTGAGCAGCTTCCCGTTGAACGCCATCGTCGTCGAGCCGCCCGAGTCGAGCGCGGTTCCGGTCACGGCTCCGAGGCGGACGAGCTGCTGGGCGAGCTCGAAGGTCGTGACCCCGACGCTGTAGCCCGACGCGCGCCCGTCGACCGCGACCATCACGATCCGACCGTCGGCGAGCTGCCCCACGGCCGTGCGCGGGTTGCGCGGATCGAGCTGGCTGGGCGCGAAGTCCTCGAGCGCGGCGAAGACGGGCCGGCCGTCGCGGACGATCAGCGGACCGCCGCCGATGGCGTCGACGACCGCTCCCCATTGCGGGCGCAGGACCAGTTTGACGAGCATCGACTCACCGATCGCGGACTCCGCGGCGAGCCGGTTCGCAGCGCTCCCACGCGCGACCAGGACGGCGCCGTCACGCGGGATCGGCGTGCCGCCACCGGTCTTGATGTCGATCACCGTCCCGGTCAGGTCGGTGAACGGCGCGGCCGGCGGGAACGGCTCGATGACGACCTCGACCGTGCCGCTGGCTTGCGGCGTGGACGCGCCCCAGACCGGTGTGAAGAGCGAGATGCCCTGCGCCGCCGGCCGCTGGTTGAGCCCGTTGAGCGCCCTGAGCGGCCCCACGCCCTGCCACTGGCCCAGCATCGTCACGCGGTCGATGAGCAGGCTCCCGTCGTCGGTGACCCCGAGGGTCGAGCGTTTCGGATGCGGAGGCGCCTCCAGCACGCCGGACTGCATCAGCATCCCGCTCGGGAGGCCCTCGTCCCAGGTGAAGAGGTCTCCGTTGACGCCGGCAACGTTCGCAGTCCCCGCCGCCCGCTTCTGCATCGACGTCACGGTCTCGCGCCCGAGGAGCGTGTCGTTCGAGAGCAGCGGTCGCAGCGCGTACAGGCCGCCGGGCCGCGGTGCGCGCAGGATGTGGACGACGACCGGGCCGTGCGGGGTGAACTGGAGCTGGCGCTCGTACGAGACTCCGGGCATGAGCGAGACCTTGCCGGCGTGCGCCGGCGCAGCGAGTACCGCAAAGAGCAGGGCAGTTATGGCTGTTTTGCGCAGCACGGACCGCGGGGACGCTAGCGCACGATGGCTCCGCCGAACGAAGTCTTTACAGGTTGCAAAAAAGGTTGCTGCGGCTCGTCAGCGGCCGCGGCGCACGCGAAAGCCGCGCTCGAGCAGAGTCGGGCCGAAGGCGTTCACCGCTCGCACACTGGCGACGTATGGACCCGAAAAGGCGCGGATTCCGCCCCCGTAGCGCCCGTTCCAGCGGATGCTCGTCGTCCCCGCCCGGAGCCGCCGGCGGATCGTGTGCACGGTCGCGCCGCTCACCGTCCGGATCTTGACCGTGACCTGTGCCGGGTGCGCGAGGCGGAACGCGACTCGAAGCGCGCCTCCGCGGCGAGGGACGACCACACGCGACGGACTGACCCGCAGGTAGCCGAGCGTGTTGTTGAGGTAGAAGACACGCTCGGCCCTCGACGCCTGCCCGCGGTCGTCGACGGCGTTGACCACCCAGCGCCAACGGCCCTCGGGCTCTGGCGCTCCCTGGGCGGTGCGGCCCGTCCAGTCGAGCGTGTACGTGCCCGGCGCCCGCGTGCCCGTCTGCGTCTGCCGGGCGACGCCGTCCGGGCCGATCAGGCTCGCCGTCACCGTCGATTGGCGAACGACCTTGTAGCTGAGCTGCTGCGCCTCGTCGACGCCGTCACCGTTCGGCGAGAGGACGTCGGTCGTGGGCGCGGGCGCCTGCACGCCGTAGTAGAAGACGAACAGCCCGTCCGCAACTCCGCGTTCGCCGGCGGGGTCGGTCGGCCGGCTGATTAGCTTCCCGTCGAAGGCCATCGTCGTCGACGTGCCGGAGTCGAGCGCGCTCGCGGTGACCGCGCCGAGCCGGACCAGTTGCTGCGCGAGCTCGAAGTTCGTCATCCCGGTGCTGTAGCCGGGCAGGGCGCCGTCCACCGCGACGAGGACGATCTTGCCGTCTGCGCGCTGGCCGACCGCGGTTCGAGCGTGGCGGAGCGACAGCTGCGTGCCGGTGAACTGTTCCATCGCCCGGAAGATGGGCCGTCGGTTCTGGACGATCAGGGGCCCGCCGCCGACCGCGTCGACGACCTCGTTCCACTGGGGGCGCAAGACGACGCGGACGGTGACCTGCTGTCCGACCGGAGCCTCGGTCGCCAGCCGTCCGGCGGATTCACCGCGGCCGACGAGGACTGCTCCGCCCGGCGGGATCGGCGTGCCGCCGGCAGGCTTTGCGGAGACGACGGTTCCGGTCAGGTCGGTGAGCGGCGCCACCGGCGGCAGCGAGCTGAGCGTGACCTCGATCGTGTCGTTCGCTGCCGGGGTCGCCGCGCCCCAGGCGGACGTGAACAACGACACGCCCTCGGGGCCCGCGGGCTGGTTGAGGCCGGTCATCGGGCGCCTCTGGCTCGAGCCCTGCCAGGTGGCGATCATCGCGACCTGGTCGACGAGCAGGCGGCCGTCCGTCGTCACCCCGACCGTCGAGCGCCTCGCGTGCGGCGCTGCCGTCATCTGGCCTGAGTCCATGAACATCCCGTCCGGCCGGCCGTCGTTCCACGTGTAGAGGTCGGCGTTGACACCGCCGACGGTCGCGGTCGACGTGAGGCGCTTCTGCATCGAGGTCACCGTCTCGCGGCCGAGCACGGAGTTGTTCGAGAGCACCGGATGGAGCGCGTAGAGCCCGCCCGGCTTGGGGACGGTCATGACATGGACGACCTCAGGCCCGTGTGGTGTGAAGATGAGCTGCCGGGTGTATGTAACCCCGGGCGCGAGGGAGACGCCGGCGGCACCGGCCGTCGGCACGAAGACGCCCGCGATGAGGGCGGCGATCACGATTCTGCGCAGCATCTGACCCGCGACGAGGCTAGCGGAACCCCTGGCGGGGCGCTCGCGATCGAGGTCAACGCCGGCCGACAGTCAGCCGCACCGGGAAGCCACGCTTCCTGGTCGCGCCCGCGGACGGGCGCTGGCCGACGACTGTCCCGCGCCCGCGCTTGACGCGGATCCGCCGGACCGTTTCCGAGCGAGCAGTGGTTCCTCCGGGGACGACTCTTCGCCTGCGCGAGCGTCAGGCCGATCGGGCGCGGGACGCGGCATCTGGACGGGAGTGGCTCTGCCGGCGCTGGCGGTGGCGGGGGGACAGGTCGAGAAGGCGGAGGCCGCGGCGGGAGCGGTAGTGGGGGTGGCGGGGCGGCGGGGGTGGCCCTGGTACGAGGCGGGGGTGGCGGAGGTTGAGGCGGGTGGGGTTGTGGAGGCGGCGGCTCGAACGGGAGAAGGTGGGAGGACGAGGAGGCGGAGGATCACGCGCCGGGGGCAGCGGCGGCGGCGTGATTGGAACGCGCTTCTGATCGAGCAGCGAACCGTCAGGCGCATCACGGGCGTTCCTGGTCGTTCTACCGAGTCAGTTCCAGACCTTGACGTCGCGGTACAGCGTGTCGCGTTGCACAGGCGTCTTGCCGAGCGCCTTGATCGCGCGGATGAAGTCGTCCGTCGACGCGCGGTGCGTCGTGCCCGCCGCCGAGACCACGTTCTCCTCGATCATCACCGAGCCGAGGTCGTCAGCGCCGAACTCGAGCGCGACCTGCCCCACCTTCATACCCTGCGTGACCCACGAGGACTGGATGTGGTCGACGTTGTCGAGGTAGATGCGGCTCACGGCCTGCGTGAGCAGGTACTCGAACGACGTCGGGTGGTGTGTGACGAGCGGGGCCAGCCGTGTGCCCTCCGGCTGGAACGTCCACGAGATGAACGCGCGGAAGCCGCGGGTCTCGTCCTGGAGCTCGCGGATGCGGCGCATGTGCTCGATGCGCTCGGCGAGCGTCTCGACGTGGCCGTACATCATCGTCGCGGTCGTGGACATGCCCAGCCGATGCGCGTGGCGCATGACGCCGAGCCAGTCCGCGGTGCGCGTTTTCTTCGGCGCGATGATGTCGCGAACCCGGTCGACGAGAATCTCGGCGCCGCCGCCGGGGATCGAGTCGAGCCCCGCGTCGCGTAGGCGGGTCAGCGTGGTCGGCACGCTCATCTTCGAGCGGCGCGCGATGTGCTGGATCTCGGGCGGCGACAGCGCGTGCAGGTGGATCGGGTAGCGCTCCTTGAGCGACCGGAAGAGGTCCTCGTAGTAGTCGATCCCGAGGTCCGGATGGTGACCGCCCTGCATGAGGACGCCCGTCCCGCCGATGGCGAGCGTCTCCTCGACCTTCTTGTAGATGACCGTCTTTGGGAGCAGATAGCCCTCGGCCCGGTCGCCCGGTCGGCGGTAGAAGGCGCAGAAGTCGCAGTCGGTGACGCAGACGTTCGTGTAGTTGACATTGCGGTCGATGATGAATGTGATCCGCCCGGAATCCGTGCGGCGCGCGCGGAGCTCGTCCGCGGCTTTGCCGATCGAGACGAGATCCTTCGACTCGAGGAGCGTGAGCGCCTCGGCGTCGGTGATTCGCTCGCCGGCCCGAGCCTTCTCGAGGATCGGCGCCGTCACGTCAGGCATTTCTCGACCTCGTCCATGTCGTCGGTGGACACGTCGCCCCCATTCCCCGTCTGATGGCCGTAGACGATCACGTTGCCCTTCGTGTGCAGGATTCCGGTCGGCACGTCGAACCGTTTCGTGTAGTTCTTCGCCTGCTGGCCGCTGGGCAGGAAGAGGAGGTCGAACGTCTTCGAATCGTCCGTCGTCACTCTGACCGCGGTCTGTCCCCGCCCGCTCGTCTCGGCCTTGCCGACGCCTTTCAGGCAGCCGATGCTGTCCGCGTACGAGTAATGCGCCTTGTCCTCGCCGCACGCAACCGCCAGGAGCAGGACGAGGCCCGCGCCGACGAACAGGCCGCTCCTCACGCGGGCACCGCCTCGCCGTAGACGAATCTCAGGTTCGGAACGCCGTCGAGCTCGCCTGCGTCGCGGGCCAACTCCAGGAACGTGAACAGCGCGGCGCGCTCCCGCGGCCCGAAGCGGTAGCGCAGCTTCTCGAAGTAGCGCGCGAGGAATCCGGCCGGGTAGCCGTAGCGGTCCATCGCCTCGTGCGCGAGCACCTCCGGCTCGGAGCGGGCGCGGCGAACGGATGCGACAAGAGCGTCCTCCAGCTCCTCGACGCCCTCGGGCGGCGGGTCCGCGCAGGCCCAGACCGCGAACACCATCGGCAGGCCCGTGCGCTCGGTCCACAGGCGCCCGAGGTCGTGGTGCGGCGTGGGATCCTCGAACGCGCTCCGCAGCGCTGCGTCGCCGATCAGGAGCTTCGCGTCGGCTCGCTGCTCGAGTGGGACGTGCGTCGCGTTCGGGAAGAGGATCCGCGCCAGCACGACCGAGGTGGCGCTCTCGGGCGTGACGGCGATCGAGAAGATCTCGTCGACCGGCTTCGGAGAAACGAGCTGGATCGAGTCGACGGCGCCCTGGGAGGAGACGCAGAGCCGCGGCAGGAGGCGGAGCTTGGCCGCGTTTCGGGCCCACTCGATCGACGGGATGGGTGCGACGTCGACTTCGCCCGCGAGCAGCTTGCGCGCGAGCACGGTCGGAACTCCCGTCACCTCTTCGACCTCGGCCTCGAGCCGGTGGAAGACCGGCGCCATGTTGACGTACGAGATGCGACCGAGGCGGATCACGGTCGCGCCTCTTTGGATGTGTACACGCGTGAACTGGGGACCCCACTGACCGCGCCCCTGCCGCTGAGGCTACGGGCGCAGCCCGCGCGTGTCTGTGTCCGATCGTGCCGACTCCGCATCAGTCGTCCCAGCGCCGCAGCTCGTTGTAGAGCGTGTCGCGCTGTACCGGGACGCGGCCCGCTTCGCGCACGACGCGCACGAGCTCGTCGATCTTCTGCTCGGTCTCGGTCTGCGCCCCGGCGGCGTGGAAGATCTCCTCGCGAACAACGGTTCCCTGGACGTCGTTTGCGCCGAAATGCAGGGCAATTTGCGTCAGCGGCAGGCCCATCATGATCCAGTAGGCCTTGATGTTCGGGATGTTGTCGAGCAGGAGCCTCGAGACCGCGATCAGCTTCAGGTCGTCCGACGCGGCCGTGTGCTTCCAGCCGCGCTGCTCGAAAACCGTGTTCTCGGGATGGAACGCGAGTGGGATGAACGCGAGGAAGCCGCCGGTCTCGTCCTGGAGCCCGCGCAGCCGGAGCAGGTGGTCGACCCGCTCCGCGTACGTCTCGACGTGCCCGTAGAGCATCGTGCAGTGCGTCGGGATGCCGAGGCCGTGCGCCGTGCGATGGACGTCGAACCACTCGTCCGGGTGCTCTTTGCCGGGCGCCACGAGCCGGCGAACGCGGTCTGCGAAGACCTCCGCGCCGCCGCCCGGCAGTGACCCCAGCCCCGCGTCGCGCAACTCGCGCAGCACCTGCTCGTGCGTGAGGCCGCCGAGCTTCGACATGTGGTGGATCTCGCTCGCCGTAAAGAGCTTCAGGTGCACGTCCGGCATCGCCTCGTGCAGCTGCGCGACGATCTGGACGTAGTAGTCGAAGTCCACGTGCGGGCTCTCGCCGCCGACCATGTGGATCTCCGTGAAGCCGCTCAGCTCGCGCTGGTGGAGCGCGTCGTCGACGAGCTCCTCGCCCGTGTACGTGTACGCGCCTTCCTGCTTTTGCGTGACCGCGAAGGCGCAGAACTTGCACTTCACGCGGCAGACGTTCGTCTGGTTCAAGTACAGGTTCTGGACGAAGTAGACCTCGTCGCTGCCGCCGCGCTGGCGGCGCGCGAGATCGGCCAGCTCGCCGAGTGCAAGGATGTCGTCCGACTCCATGAGCAGGAGCCCGTCCTCGAGGTCGAGGCGCTCGCCGGCAACGACCTTCTCGCGGATGCTCTCGAGCGTCCCGGTGTGATCGAGGATCGCCACTACGCAGTCCTGTCTACCACGGCTTCGGCAATCGCCTCCAACTCGTCACGCGCTTCGAGGCCGTCGAGGCACGCCAGTGCCTTCTCAGCGTAGTTGCGGGCGACCTGCCGGGCCTCGTCGATCGCGCCGCTCGCGGCGACTCGGAGCAGCGCGCCCTCGAGTGAGCCTCCCGCGAGCGCCTTGCGGACGACCTCGTCCTCTTGGGCTGCAAGCAGGAGCGGAAGCGTCGGAATGCCTTCCCGGAGATCCGTGCCGGCGATCTTCCCGGTCTCGACGGTCTGGCCTGCGCAGTCGAGGCAGTCGTCGACGATCTGGAACGCGATGCCGAGCGCGAGCCCGAACTCGCCCAGATCGGCGCGACGGCTCGAGAGGAGGCAGGCGGCCTCGAAGAGCTTTGCCGTCTTCAATGTGCAGCGGGTGAGGTACTCCGCGACGGTCGTCTCCGGACGGTGCCGCTGGTTGCGCTCGAGCCCCTCGCCGCGGACGAGCGCCCGTGCCGCGTCGGCGAGGATCGAGACCGCTCGGCCGTCGCCGGTCTCCGCGAGCTCGGAGAACGCGCGTGCGAAGAGGTAGACGCCTCCGGCCCGCGCCGCCTCGGGGCCGTAGGCCGACCAGACCGAAGCTCGTCCGCGGCGCAGCGCAGCGCCGTCGATCAGGTCGTCGTGGACGAGGCTCGCCATGTGCACGAGCTCGATCGCGACGCCTGCGGCGACCGGGCTTTCGGCCTCGGGATCGGCGGTCAGGAAGACGAGCAGCGGACGAAGGCGCTTGCCGCCGGACGCCAGCGCCTCGGCGCCGATCTCCGCGACGAGGCCGGGTCGAGCGGCGACTGCAACGGCAAGGCCGTCCTCGAGCTCCTCGAGGTACGCGTCCAGCCCTGGTGCGGCGCGGACGGTCGCGAGCGCGCTCACCGGGCGACTCCGGTGTGCAGCGCGACGATCCGACCTGCAAACAGCCGCCAGCGGATCTCGCCGAAGCCGGCCTCGTCCATGAGCTTGGCCAGTCCCTCCGGGTCCGGAAAGCGACGCACGCTGGCCGGAAGGTACGTGTAGGCGGACCCGCCTGGCAAGACCTTCCCGGCGGCCGGGATGAGGACGTCGAACCAGAGGCGGTAGAAGGGAGCGAGCAGCCCCGTGGGGCGCGTGATCTCGAGGATCGCGAGCCGCCCGCCCGGGCGGAGCACGCGTCGCAGCTCGAGCAGCCCTTTGTCGAGCTCGGACAAGTTGCGGACGCCGAAGCCGACCGTCGCTGCGTCGAAGGACTCGTCCGCGAACGGGAGCGCGAGCACGTCGCCCTCGACCCACTCGAGCTCGGGAGCCTTGCTGCGCGCGCGCTCGAGCATCGGCTTCGAGAAGTCGATCCCGGTCACCTTCCCGCCCGCTTCCCCAGCGGCGATCGCAAGGTCGCCCGTGCCGCAGCAGGAGTCGAGCACTCGGTCGCCCGGCCGGACCACGGCCTCGGCGGCCTCGCGGCGCCAGCGCTGATCGAGCCCAGCAGTCATGAGGCGATTCATCGCGTCGTACACGGGCGCGATCCGGTCGAACATCGACCGCACGCCCTCCGACGGAAGCGTCCCGCTCTTGACGCTCACTCGTCGCCCCACGGCTTGACGAGGGTCTGCGCGAGCCCCAGCTGGGCGAGCGCGCGGCCGGCCACGAAGGCGACGAGATCGTCGACCGTCTCGGCCCCGTGGTAGAAGCCCGGCGCGGCGAAGAGGATGGTCGCACCTGCGCGGCGCAGCGTGAGCAGGTTCTCGAGGTGGATCGTGGACAGCGGGGTCTCACGCGGTACGAGCACGAGCTTGCGCTCCTCCTTCAGCGCCACGCCGGCGGCGCGGTGGATGAGATTCGCTTCGCCCCCGGTTGCGATCGTTCCCGCGGTCGCCATCGAGCAGGGACAGACGACGTACCCGTCAACGGAAGCCGAGCCACTTGCGTACGGCGCCGAGTAGTCGTGCGGGTCGAAGACCGTCACCGCGTCGCGGGCATGCTCGGTGAACCGAGCAAGCACCTCGTCGCGCGGCAGCCGCGCGTCGCCGTACAGCTCGGTCGCGAGCACCTGGATCCCGGCCGAGGACGTGCACAGCCCGATCTCGCACTCCGCCGCGGCGAGCGACTCGACCAGACGCGCTGCGTAAGGCGCCCCGGAAGCGCCCGTGATCCCCAGGAAGACGCGCATTACTGCCCGCCCGCAGCGGGGCACGTGTCCGTCTTCGGACTACACGTGCCCGAGGCCTGGAGGAACGTGCCGAGCTTGCGCAGGTTGTCCGCCCCGAGGTCCTGGAACTGCGGCATCACGTTGTTGCCGAACTTCGACGGGTCGGAGACGTAGTCCGCGAAGCCCGCGACGCCGCGGTTCGACGTCTTGCCGACCGTCGAGAGGTCCGGCGCGCCGAGGTTCGACGTCCCGGCGCCCTCGTACGTGTGGCAGTTCATGCAGCCGACCTGCGCGAAGATCCTCGCCCCGTCCATTGCCGTCGGGTTGTCGGCAAACCCCTGCTCCTGGCCCCACTTCGGGACGAGCACGAGATTCTCGGCCGCGAGCGGCTCCTTCGCGGTCGCGCCTTTGTACGTCAGCGCGCCCATCGAGACGATCACCAGGATCGCGGCCGTCATCGCCACCGGCCGTCGCAGTGGCCGCCGCTCGCGCCCGATGTCGATGAACGGCAGGGCGATCAGAATCACGATCAGGATCGTCGGAATCAAGACCGTGCCGAGGATCACCGACTCGGGCCACTTGAAGATCCGCAGGAGGTAGAAGAGGAAGTAGAAGTACCAGTCCGGCCGCGGCACGAAGTTCGTCGTCCCCGGATCGGCCTTCTCGTCGTAGAGCTTGCCGAGCCAGCCCGAGTCCGCCTCGCTCGTCCCCTCGCTCGCGGTGTACTTCCAGATCACGGCCAGGGCGACGATCACGCACACGACGATCAGGCTCATGACCGTGTCGTGGAACATCGCGTACGGATAGAACGGCTTCCCGCGCTCCTTGACGTCCCGCTTGTAGCGGGCATGCTCGGCTCGGCGGGCTTCTTGGCGCCTGTTCATCGCCTCCGCGCTCCTCTCGGGGCGGGCGCGACCAGACCCTTCTTCGGAGGCGGCGGCGGCTCCGGCTGCTCACTTCCCGCCGCTATTGGCGACCACGGCGGCGAGCTGACGCCGATTCGGACGACGAGCCAGAGGTGCAGCAAGATCAGCCCGGCTAGAGCGCCCGGTAGGACGAGCATGTGTAACGAGTAGAAGCGCGCGAGCGTATCGCCCCCGATGTCGTGCCCGCCCTGGAGGACCGGGCCGAGGAACGGCCCGACGAAAGGCCCCGTCGCCTGCAGGTTGACGCCGACCACAGTCGCCCAGTACGCGGTCTGGTCCCAGGGGAGCAGGTAGCCGAAGAACCCCTCCAGCATTCCGAGGACGAGGATCAGTGCGCCCACGATCCAGTTCAGCTCGCGCGGATACTTGTACGCCCCGTACAGGAAGACGCGGCCCATGTGCAGGAAGAGCAGGATGATGAAGACGCTCGCGCCCCAACGGTGCATCCCGCGGACGAGCCAGCCCGCCCACAGGTCGTCCGTGATGTGCCGGATCGACTCGTAGGCCGAATTCGGGTCCGGCTTGTAGTACATCGCCAGGATCACACCGGTGACCGCCTGCACGATGAACGCCGTCAGCGCGGCCGAGCCGAGCGTTGTCCCCCAGCTGAGATCGCCTGGGACCTTGCGGAAGAGGAAGTACTTGATCCCGCCGACGATCCCCGAGTGGCCCGGGATTGCGGTCCGCTCCTCGAGCCAGGTGAGCGGGTAGAGCAGGAGGTGGACGATCTGGTCGAGGCGGCTCGGTTTCGACTTCGCCATCAGTCGGGCGGCTGCACCGGGTAGAGCCAGGCTTCGGGCCCGTCGACGTGCTGGCCGGGGCCGGCGAGCGGGTACGTGTGGATCTGCGCCTCGGCGCCGGTTCCATCGACCTCGGAGACCGAGAAGGTCTTGCCGAGCAGAAGCCGCCCGTCGACGATCTCGAACTCGTAGCGGTCGAGTGCGCGGACCGGCGGGCCGGCCGTACGATTGCCCTCGTTGTCGTACTGGCCGCCGTGGCACGGGCAGCCGAAGCCTGCGGCCGCCGCGGTCGGGATCCGCCTGACGGTGTTGTCGGCGGTCCTCTCCGTCTTCGCCTCGTCCTCGAGCGGCAGTCCGTTCACCTGGACGGGACAGCCGAGATGGACGCAGCGGTTCGAGAGGATCGTGAAGCTCGGGCTCTCGCCGAGGAAGCCGTTGTTGCGGATGTACGCCGTGCGCCGCGAGACCTCGCCTTCGGCCGGCCTGAGCAGGTACGTCGCGATCACGAACTTGTTCTCCGGAAAGTCCTCGATCGCTCCGACGTCGATCTTCGGATGGCCCTGCTTGATGAACGGCGGCAGGACCGTGAAGCCGAGCACGGGCGCGGTGACGACGACACCGATCAGGGCGCCCAGCCCGAGCGTCGTCGCCTCGAGGAACTTCGAGCGCGGGAAGCGGTCGATCTCGCCCTCACCGGGATCGGGGCCGGCAGCGCGGGCTCCGGGCGGCCGCCGCGGGGCCGGAGGCGGCTCGACGTCGGCCGGTGCCTCCTCGTGGCGGAACGGCTTCGTCGCTTCGCGGATCCAGAGGAACCCGAAGATCGCAGCCACGACGACTCCGACCCCGAGGACGATCTTGCTGATAATCAGGCCGACGAAGATGCAGGCGATGCCAACGGCGAAGCCGACCGGCCAGATGGTCGGGGTCGGCTCGTGCGAAGTGCCCTGACCCTCATGCGGATCCACGTCGTTGCGCGGATTCAATCGGGCCTTGGGCCTAGCGTCAACGACGTAGCAATTGCAGCAACGAGCGCACGACAGGTCAGCGTTCGCGCCGCGATGCGGCGCTCACTTTTTCGACTTCGCCGAAAAACGTCAACGACGTAGCAAATGGCGCAACGAGCAGCTACGCGCTCTCGCCGTCGGTTCGCGCCGCTTCGCGGCTCTCACTTTTTCGGCTACGCCGAAAAAGGCGCGACGAGCGCCGTTCGCTTCCGTTCGTCGTTCCGGGCTCCGAGCCGATGCCGTACTCGGCCCAGCGGCGGTCGACGAGGGAGCGAATCTCCTCGCTCATGACGATCTCCTCGGGCCACTCGCGCGTACCCTCGTCGGGGCCCTTGTGCGTCGCGTCGATGCCCATCTTCCCGCCGTAGAACTGCCTCGTCGGAGCGTGGTCCAGGTGGTCGAGCGGACCTTCGGTGAGCAGCACGTCGCGCTTCGGGTCAACGTTCGCGGTCACACGGAAGAACACCTCGTCGTAGTCGTGCACGTCCACGTGCTCGTCGACGACGACGACCGACTTCGTGAGGCTGAGCAGGCCGAGGCCCCAGATCGCGTGCATCACCTTCTGCGGCTGGCCCGGGAAGCTCTTGCGGATCGAGACGATCACACAGTTGTGGAATGCACCCGCGACGGGCAGGTCGTAGTCGACGATCTCTGGCACGCTCATCCTGATCGCAGGCAGGAAGATCCGCTCCGTCGCCTTGCCCAGCCACGCGTCTTCGGCCGGCGGCTTGCCGACGACGATCGACGGATAGATCGCGTCCGAGCGCATCGTCATCGCGGTCACGTGGAAGACCGGGAACGGCTCGGCGGCCGAGTAGTAGCCGGTGTGGTCGCCGAACGGCCCTTCGAGGGTCTCGTCTCCCTGCTCCACGTAGCCCTCGAGCACGATCTCCGCGTTTGCGGGAACCTCGACGGAGATCGTCTTCCCGGGAACGAGCTCGACCGGCTCGCCCTTGAGGAAGCCTGCGAGCATGAACTCGTCGATGTGCTTCGGGAGCGGCGCCGAGGCCGAGTAGGCGCTGACCGGGTCGAGCCCCAGGGCGACGGCGACCTCGAGCCGGCCCTCGGTCGCGAGGTAGTCCATCCGCCCGTCCTTGTGCAGCTGCCAGTGCATCGCGGTCGAGCGTGAGTCGAGCTTCTGCATCCGGTACATGCCGACGTTGCGCGTGCCTCTGCGCGGGTCGTGCGTGATCACGGCTGGGAGCGTGATGAACGGCGCAGGATCGCCCGGCCAGCAGTGCTGGATCGGGAGCAGGTCGAGGTTCACGTCGTCGCCGGTCAGGACGACGTCGTGGTGGGCCGCGCTGCGCACCGTCTTCGGCCGGGAGTCCGCGATCGACTTCAGCTTCTTCAAGCCACGCACCTTGTCGACGAGCCCCTCGGGCGGCTGCATCTCGAGCACGGAGCCGAGCTTCGCGGCTGCGTCGTCGAGGCTGTCGACTCCTAAGGCGAGGCACATGCGGCGCTCGGTGCCGAACTGGTTGATCAGAAGCGAGTGCGACGCGCCCTTCGGCTTCTCGAACAGAAGCGCAGGCCCGTGCCCGCGCACTGTACGGTCGACGATCTCGGTCACCTCGAGGTACGGGTCGACTTCGGCGGACACGCGAACGAGCTCACCCTCGCGCTCGAGGAGCGCGATCCACTCGCGCAGGTCGGCGGGCGGGCTCATCGCAGTCAGTCTAGGGCTCTAGTGCTTCCGCAACGGCCTGTTCGATCGAGAGCGAACGGCCTTCAGCGCGCAGAGAATCGAGTCTGTCCGGACCGAGATGGGAGCGAAGCTCACGCTCGACGCGTTCCCGCTCGCGTCCCGCGTAGTGCTCGAAGATCAGCAGAGTGTCTTCCACGATGCGGTCGACCTGCCCGAGAGATTGCGCGGCCCGATCGAGCCTGTTCGCCGCGAAGTCGACGGAGCTGAAACCGACGAGACAGTAGGCGACGTTCTCTCTCCAACCCATTCGAAGCGCGGCTTCGAGCCCCGCTGCGAACCGCGTTCGCGCCCGCTCGAACCGTCCCTCCCCAAGTTCGGCAAAACCGAGATCGCACAGGCTGTTGCCGATCATCGCGTCCAACTCGTGCTTCTCCGCAATCGCCAGCGCTTCTTCGAGTGCCGGTCGAGCGCGCCTGTAATCAGCCTGGTTCAGCGCCAGCAAGCCGAGGTTGTGCGTCGAGACTTGCACGCC
The DNA here is from genome assembly GCA_963794605.1 of uncultured Actinomycetes bacterium. Taxonomy (GTDB): domain Bacteria; phylum Actinomycetota; class Thermoleophilia; order Gaiellales; family Gaiellaceae; genus VAXT01. The sequence continues at coordinate 729,644 of CAWCEN010000002.1, read as the reverse complement.
GGCGTCATCGCCAATGCGTTCGCGAACCGACTTCGCCCGCTCGAGCAAATCACGCGCCTCTCCATAGCTGCCGTCGCCCGCCGCGATCACGCCGAGCAAGTTGAGGGCGTCCGCCGAGCCTCTCTCGTCGTGCGTTTCGGCAGAAAGCTGACCGAGTTCCTCGGCAATGTCGCGAGCCGTCGCGTGATCGCCCTGCTTGTACGCGATCAACCCCGCGACGGTCAAAGCGGGGTAGCGAATCTCGGCCGGCGCCTCAGGATCACGGTCGAGCGCCTCCACGATGCGACGCAATCCTTCTGCGAGATGGCCATGGAGTTCCCAGAACCTCCCGGTGAACGCCACCAGCCGTAGCTCGAGCCTCGGGTCGTCGAGCCTTCGCGCAAGCTGAATTGCCGCCCGCAGGTTGTCCTGCTCGGAACCCACGCGCTCGAGCCATTCAGACGTCACACGCCGGAAATTAGAGCCCTCGTCGCCCACGAAGCCCACGAAGAACTCGACGTGGCGGCGGGCGACCAGCTCGACCTCGCCACTCTCCTCGAGGCGCTCCAGCGCGAACTCCCGGATCGTCTCGAGCATCCGAAAGCGCTCGTCGTGATGCCGGACGAGGCTCTTCTCGACGAGCGACGTGAGCACGTCGAGGTCCGCGTCGCAGACCTGCTCGGCCGCGGCGAGCGTGAACCCGCCCACGAACAAGGCGAGCCGTGCGAAGAGTCTCTGCTCGCCCTCGTCGAGCAGCTCGTAGCTCCAGGATATCGTGTCCCGGAGCGTCCGCTGCCGGTCGGGCAGGTCGCGGGCGCCGACGCTCAGCATCGGCAGCCGCTGCTCGAGTCGCTCGAGCAACGCCATGGGCGAGAGAACCTTCGCGCGCGCAGCGGCCAGCTCGATCGCAAGGGGTAAGCCGTCTAGCCGGCGGCAGATCTCGCCGACGGTCGTCGCATCGCCGTTCAACCGGAAGTCGGGTTTGATCGCCTCCGCCCGTTCGCGGAAGAGCGCAACCGCGTCCTCGTCGGCGAGCTCCGGGATCGGATACTCCGACTCGCCCGAGACCCGCAGCGGCGCCCTGCTGGAGGAAATCGCCTTCAGAGCCGGGGCGTTACGCACGAGCTGGTGGATCTGCGGTGCCGCTTCGAGAACGTGCTCGAGGTTGTCGAGCACGAGCAGCAGCTCGCGCTCGTGCACGAAACGCTCGAGAGCCTCCTCCGCTGAGAGGCCGCCCGACTCCTTCACCCCGAGCGTCTGAGCGATCGCCGGGATCACCAGCGATGGCTCGGCTACACCGGCCAGGCCGACGAAGAAGACGCCGTCGGCGAAGTCGTCGAGCAGATCCGCCGCAGCCTGCAGCGCAAGCCGCGTCTTGCCCGCGCCGCCGGGGCCCGTCACGGTGACGAGGCGTACGTCGACACGGCGGAGGAGCTCGCCGACCTCCGCCAGTTCCTGCTCGCGTCCGATCAGGCGTGTCGGCTGGGGCGGAAGGTTGGTCGGTCGCGTCTCGAGCGTCGCGAGCGGCGGAAACTCCTTCTCCAGGCCTTCGCCGACGAGCTGGAAGATCTGCTGCGGCGCGCTAAGGTCCTTCAGCCTGTGCTCGCCAAGACTGTCGAGCGCGAGATCTACAGGGAGATCCGCCTCGACGAGGTCCCGGGCCGATTGTGAGACGACGACCTGGCCCCCGTGACCAACCGCGGCTATGCGCGCGGCCCGGTGAACGTCCATCCCGACGTAGCCCTCGTCCGTCCGCAGCGGCTCACCTGTGTGGATCCCGATGCGAACGCGGATCGGTCCTCCCGCAAGCTTTCGCTGAGCGCTCGCGGCCGCGCCGACCGCGTCGCTCGCACGGGCGAATGCGACGAAGAACGCGTCGCCCTGCGTGTCGACCTCGGCGCCGCCGTGGTCGGCGAAAGCCTTCCGAAGAACGACGCGGTGTCCGTCGAGAGCATCGGCGTAGTCGTCGCCGAGCTCGTGCAGCAGCTTCGTCGAGCCCTCGATGTCGGTGAACAGGAAGGTGACTGTGCCCGTCGGCAGCTCGGCCATGCCGGCAAGTGAATCGCGTCGGCGGCGGGGCGTCTAGTGCGGCGGAATGCGACCGCGCCGGAAATACCTCAAGTACCGGTAGCCCTCGCCGAGGACCGGGAGCGCGGCGAGTACGAGGCCGGTGATCAGCATCCCGAAGATGACCTTCTTGCCCTCTTCCGCCGCATCGGCGAGGACGGGGGCGAATGCGAGCACATGAGCCATCGGCGCGACTCTAACGAACCCGTTGGCGATGAGCAGCCAGCGCGCGCTGGACGGCTGCCTCGCCCGCCGACTCGTTGGCGAGCGCGACGAGCGCCTCGGGGTCATCGCTCTCCGTGAGCGCCCCGTGCCCGAGCAGGGCCACGCACGCCGCCCACGCAGGGCCGTCGTCGCTGTCGCCCTGCGCCTGGAGCTGCGCGCAGAGCGAGATCAGCTCGCCCATGTCCGCGACAGCGGCCACCGAGCCTGCGGCGGAGAGCCGGACGAGCCCCTGCGCGTACAGGTAGTCGCCGAGCAGGAGGATCGTGTCCCGGTCGCCGGGCGCGAACAGGCGCGGACGGCCGTAGTGCACGAGGTAGCCCTCGTAGATCGTCTCCACGGCCAGGACGAAGCGCGCATCGGTGAGCGGCGAGAACACGGCCTCGCGGTCACGGGCGCCGCGCGGCCGGAGCGCCTCGCGCCAGAGCGAGCCGTCGCGCTCGGCCTCGAGGGCGATCTCCTGCCAGAGGTCAGTCTGCGACGAAGTCAACTGCAGCCTCCACCGTCCGGTCGATCTCCTCCTCGCCGTGTGCGAGCGAGATGAACATCGCCTCGAACTGCGACGGCGGGACATACACGCCCCGCTCGAGCATGTGCCGGAAGTACGCGCCGTACGTCGACGTGTCGCAGGCCGACGCCTGTGCAAAGTCTGTGACGGGGTCAGACCCCGACTCGGAACTGGAGAAGAAGAGCGTCAAAAGTGAGCCGACGCGCTGGACACGGCCGAGCGGGGCGAGGCCTTCTTCGAGGCGCGCCGCCCTGTGCTCGAGCTCGTCGTAGACCGACGGATCCCGCAGGCGCCGCAGCACCGACAGGCCCGCAGCCGTCGCGAGGGGATTCCCGGAGAGCGTCCCAGCCTGGTAGACGTCGCCGACCGGAGCCAGGTGCCGCATCAACTCGGCCGGGCCGCCGACAGCGCCGATCGGGAGCCCGCCGCCGACGATCTTCCCGAGCACGGTCAGGTCGGCGCGCACTCCGAGCCGCTCCTGTGCGCCGCCGCGCGCAATCCGAAAGCCGGTGATCACCTCGTCGAAGACGAGCAGCGCGCCTGAGGCATCGCACAGGTCGCGCAGCGCGGCGAGGAATCCCGGCTCCGGCGGGACGACGCCCATGTTCCCGGCCACGGGCTCGACGATCACGCACGCGAGCCCCTCTCCGTAGCGTTCGACCGCCCTGGCGGCCGAGTCGACGTCGTTGTAGGGCGCAACGACCGTGTCCGCGGTCGCGCCGCTCGTCACGCCGGCCGTTGCGGGGAGCCCGAGCGTCGCCGGCCCGGACCCGGCTTCGGCGAGGAGCGCGTCCGAGTGCCCGTGGTAGCAGCCGGCGAACTTGAGGATGCGGTCGCGCTTCGTGGCTCCGCGCGCAAGGCGGATCGTGGTCATCGCAGCCTCGGTCCCGGAGCTGACCAGCCGCACCTGCTCGATCGAAGGGAACGCGTCCACGATCTCGGCCGCGAGCTCGACCTCGCGCTCGGTCGACGCACCGAACGTCGTGCCCGCCTCCGCGGCCTCCCGGACCGCATCGACCGTCTCCGGATCCGCGTGCCCGAAGACGAGCGGCCCGAAGGACATCACCCAGTCGACGTAGCGGCCGCCGTCGACGGTCTCGAGGTACGCGCCCTCCCCGCGGCGCACGAAGAGCGGATCGTCGAGCCCGACGGCCGTCATCGCCCGCACCGGCGAATTGACGCCGCCCGGGATCAGCAGCTCCGCCTGGCGCGCCAGGTCGGACTTCGACGTCAGAGCCAGGCGGCGAGCTCCTTGGCCCAGTACGTGACGACGAAATCGGCGCCGGCGCGCGAGATCGCGGTCAACGACTCGATCGCCGCCTGCCGCTCGTCGAGCCAGCCGCGAGCTGCAGCCGCCTTCACCATCGCGTACTCGCCAGAGACGTTGTAGGCCGCGACCGGCAGGTCGAAGCGCTCGCGGGCGGCCTGGATCACGTCCAGGTTCGGGAGCGCCGGCTTGATGATCAGCGCGTCCGCGCCCTCGGCCACGTCCAGCTCGCACTCGCGTAGCGCCTCGCGCACGTTCGCCGGGTCCATCTGGTAGCCGCGGCGGTCGCCGAACGACGGAGCAGACTCGGCCGCCTCGCGGAACGGCCCGTAGAACGCCGAGGCGTACTTGGCCGCGTAGGAGACGATCGCCGTCTCGCCGAAGCCCGCGTCGTCGAGCGCGGCCCGAACCGCCGCCACCCGCCCGTCCATCATGTCGCTCGGAGCGACGACGTCGGCGCCGGCCTCGACGTGGCTGACCGCCGTCCGAGCGAGTAACCCAAGCGTCGCGTCGTTCGCGACCTCGCCGTTTTCGATCACACCACAGTGACCGTGCGAGGTGTACTCACAGAGACACACGTCGGTCACGAGGACGAGATCCGGATACCGCTCACGCAGCGAGCGGAGCGCCCGCTGGACGATGCCATCGGTCGCATACGCGTCCGAGCCCTCGTCGTCCTTCTCCTCGGGGATCCCGAACAGGATCACCGCGGACAGGCCGAGGCCGAGCAGCTCCTCGACCTCGCGCGAGAGGTCGTCGACCGAGAAGCGACCGAGCGCCGGCAGCTCCTCGTTGGCGCGGCTCTCCGGCCCCACGAAGAGCGGGTAGACGAAGTCGGCGCGGTCGAGGCGCGTCTCGCGGACGAGCGAGCGCAGAGCGCCCGAGCGCCTGAGCCTGCGCAGCCGAGTGGCCGGAAACGCGCTCACGGAGCCACCTTAGCTTCGGGCGGCTCCTCGGGCGGCTTCTCAGGAGGCACCGGTTTTATAGAACGCGTCTCGTCAACATCGACCTCAACCGGCAGCGCGCCTCCCTTCCAGGAATCGAACTGAACCCGCTCGCCGAAGAACTCCCACATCGCGCGCATCACTGCGAGGAAAGGCAGCGCGACGAGGATCCCAGGCAGCCCATACAGCTCTCCGCCCGCGAGCAGCCCGAAGATGACGAGAAGCGGGTGCAGCCGGAGCGCGCTCCCCATCACGTTTGGAACGACGATGTGGCCCTCGATCTGGTGGATCCCAAGGAAGAGGAGCGCGACCCAGACAGCCGAGATCGGGTGTACGACGAGCGCGTAGATGATCGGCGGGATCGCGCCGAGCCAAGGCCCGAGGTATGGGATCAGCTCCATCACCGCGACCCAGGCGCCGAAGATCACCGCGTACTTGTCCGCGCCGGGGACGAGCCCCACCGTCCCGAGCACCCAGAGCCCAACCCCTGCGCTCGTGCCGATGATCAACGAGAGCAGCACTTGCCCGCGCACGTAACCGGCGACCGCCCTCTCCATCTGGACGATCAGCCCAGGTTTGCCGGGCGAGGGCGGAAAGCGCCGGTCGACCCCCGCTTTCAGCCGGCTCATGTCGAGCAGCATGTAGATCGAGACCACGAGGATCAGCACGAGCGCGAAGATCAGCTGGAAGATCGAAATCGCCGCGCCGCGCAGGAAGTCGATCACGTCCGTCGTGTATTTCTCGACGTCCTTGCCCTTGATGTTCTGAGCGAACTCGGTGCCCTGCTTCTTGACGTCGACCCGCTCCAGGTGATGCGTGTCCAGCCAGAGCTGGAGACGGTCGACGTCCCGCTCGAATCCCGTCTGCGGAGGCCGTCCGCTTTCGGTCGTAAGGTAGTTGTCGATCCGATTGGCAGCCGACTGCGTCCGGTCGATGACGATCACACTCACGGCGATCACAACAGCGACCAGCGCGGCCGCGAAGCTGAGGTAGACGATCGCGATGGAGAAGCCGCGGGGGATCCGGAGTCGTTCCAGGGAGCGCACCAGCGGGTTGAGCAGGAGCGCGATCAGCGCGGCGACGAGGAACAGGAAGACCGCGTGAAAGACCTTCCCTACGATCAGGAGCACGATCAGCGCGAGGATCGGAAGGCCGACCAGCTGGATCCAGCGGGGAATCTGGATGGTCGGCGCCCCGCCCGACATGAGCCGAATCGTACCGCCCAGGTCCTGACGCTCAGGCCGCCCGCATGGGACTGGTCCGCCTTCGAGGAGGGGTCTCTCGCGCTGGAACCTCCGGACGTTTGGGAGGAAGCCCCGCCCTCACCTCGGCTCGAGCTCCTACAAACCCGTGCGTCTGAACCCTTTTTGCAGGACGAAGACACATCGGTTACGGTGCCGCGCATGCCCTCGCCCCGCGCCCCCGGGCAGGCGCGCCGCACGTCGAAGGCTCGAGCGTCGGCGAGACGGAGAACCCGGCGCATCGCCGGTTTGGTCGCGGTTTCGATCGCGCTTCTCGTCACGTTTCTGCTCACCGCCTTCGGCACCAGCGGCTCGTCGCAGCCCACGCAGACGCGGCCCGCGCCCGCGAACCGGTTCCTGCCGGCCGGTCAGCCGCGCCCGCAGGTCGTAGCCCTGCGCGGATCGCTCCGGCTGCAGCTCCCGATCGCGCAGGACCGCGTCACCGCGATCGGCTACCACGGGGTCGGCGAAGGCGCGCTCGCGATGGAGCCCGTCGGGCGTCAGGCGAACGAGGGTCTCCTGCGGCGAATCGCGAGCCGGCTCTTCGGAGGCAGCGAGCACGGGCTGTCCTACTACACACTCGGCGGCGAGAGCGGACCGAGCACGGCGTCGCTCGACGTGGGCGCGGCGGTCGGCACCGACGTCTACTCGCCGGTCGACGGGACGATCGTCGGGATCACGCCGCTGACGTTGCGCGGCCAGACGTTCGGGTCCCGGATCGACATCCAGCCGACGACCGCGCCGGCACTCGTCGTCCGCGTCACGCACCTTCGCCCAGACCCGGCGCTGACCGTTGGGTCGTCGGTCGCATCGTCGATCTCGAAGATCGGCACGGTCATCGACTTCTCGGAGGTCGAGCAGCAGGCGCTGGCGCGGTACACACAGGACGCCGGCAACCACGTCTCGTTCGAGATCCATCCCGCGGCAACACTGGCAACACCCTGAAAATCCTCTTTGTCGCAGACGTGAACGGGCGCCCGGGCCGCCGCGCGGTCGAGGAGCTCGTCCCGGGCTTACGCGAGGAGCTCGGGCTGGACTTCGTCGTTGCGAACGGCGAGAACGCAGCCGACGGGCTCGGGATCACGCCGAAGATCGCCGACGCGCTACTCGACTCCGGCGTCGACGTGATCACGCTCGGGAACCACGTCTGGCGACGCCGCGAGATCGTCCCGTACCTGTCCGGCACCGACCGCGTGATCCGCCCCGCGAACCTCGCCGCGTCGTCGCCCGGCCGCGGCTCCACGGTTGTCGCGGCGCGTGACGGAACCCGGGTCGGCGTGATCAACCTCCTCGGCGACCTCTTCATGGCACCCGCGGTGACGCCGTTCGAGATCGTCGACGAGCTCGTCGACGAGGTGAAGCGCGAGACGCCGGTCATCGTCGTCGACTTCCACGGCGAGGCGACGAGCGAGAAAGTTGCGTTGGCGCGCTACCTGGACGGTCAGGTGACGGCCGTCCTCGGCACGCATACGCACATCCAGACGAACGACGCGCGTGTCCAGCCCGGGGGGACGGCCGCGATTACGGACGCGGGCATGACCGGCCCGCACGATTCGGTGATCGGCGTCAAGGCCGAGCTCGCGATCAAGCGCATGCGGACCGGGATCCCGGTCCGGTTCGAGACGGCTGACGGTGACATTCGCCTCGAGGGCGCGCTCATCGAGTGCAACGGCTCAGGCCGCGCGACGAGCTGCAAGACGTTCCGGGTCTCTCTCGACTAGCCCTCGCGCCAAGTAGACGAAGAGCGCGACGAGCACGAGGTCGCGGAGCAGCACGAGCCACGACTCGAGCACCCCGAAGTGGAGCGCCAGCTCCCAGTACCGGTACGGGAACCAGAGCTGCGTGGCGACGAGCGCGGCCGCGAGCAGCACCGAGGCGGTCAACCCGCGCCGCCCGTAGACGAGCGGGACGACCGGGATCAACCAGATCAGGAACTGCGGTGAGAGCACCTTGCCGAGCGCCACGAACGCGACGAGGGCCGCCGCGCTCGCGAGGAGCAGCCGCTCGCGGGTCGCCGGGCCGCGGGCGAACAGGATCCAGGTCGCGAGCAGCGCCGCGAACTGGACGAGCGACAACAAGACGGCGATCGAGTCGGGCGCCGCGCCGGCCAGGTTCTGCGAGCCGTGGCTCGACTCGACGGTCAGGCCCAGCCCGAACACGTGGTGCGCGGCGAGAAGGAGCGCGGAGCCGAGGCTCTCGATCTGCAACGGCCTCGACACCTGGGCCCAGAAGCTGTCCCAGACCCCGTGCGGGGCGAGCACGAGGAACGGCACCCAAGCGGTGGCAACGACCGTTAGCAGTAGCGCGCTGCAGATGAGCGCCTCGCGCCTCCCTGAGCGCCGCCACACGTAGACGAGCATCAGAGGCACGAGCACCGCCGCGTAGAGCTTCGCCGCGACCGCGGCGCCGAGCGCCAGGAGCCCGAGCCGAGCGCGCCCGGAGACGAGCGCTGCGAGCGCCGCAGCGGTCAGCGCGGCCGGCCAGAGGTCGAACCGCGAGAGCACGACCGGGCCCAGCGCGACTGCCGCGAGCGCGATGAACCCGAGCGCTGCGACCATCCGCCGCCGTCCCGCTCCGAGCGCGACGAGGACGACCGCAGCGCAGATGACCATCAGCTCGCCGAGGAGCGCCATCAGGAACTCGAACCTGTGTCGAAACGCTTCCCCGTGCGCGCCGCCGAGCGCCGGCAGCACGAACACAGGCAGCGCGCCCGGCGGATACTCGAGCGCGAAGTCGCGGTACGGCACCTGTCCGGAGTCGATCGCGGAGCCGTAGCGCTCGTAGACCGGAGTGTCGATGATCCGATCGTGCGTGAAGAACCCGCGGTGGAGCACGCCCCAGCCGACGAGGAAGAGGGTGACCGCGACAAGCGTCGCCGCGAAGGCGAAGCCGGCCTCAGCCGGCCGGGACGAGCTCGCGCTCAGCGTCGTCATGCGCCGGAACAGTTTCCACCCGCCGGCGGCGGGCGGCCAGCACGACGAAGGCAACGAAGGGGAAGAACCACGGGATGTAGAGGTAGAACCAGTGCGTCAACGTCAGCTCGAAGCCGATCAGCACGGCTGCAGTCAGCGCGGCGAGCTGGAGCGGCGTCTTGCGCCGCGGGACGAAGTAGCACGCGATCGCTCCGGCGAGGAGGAGCGCGATCGCGAGCTGCTGCAAGGGGCCGAGGTCGGGAATCCCGGCCGCGTGGTACTGGCCCCAGCCCCAGATCGAGAACGGAGAGTCGCGGCCGACCTGCCAGCCGAAGGTGCGGTCCCAGAAGACGCGGGCTGCGTGCGCCGGGCTCGGCTCGAGGAGGAGGATCGAGAAGGCGGCGGCGGTCGCGACCGCAAAACCAGCTGCAAAGAGAGGGAGTCTTGAGCCGCCGGGGGAACCTCCCGGTTCTCCCGGACTCCCTCCACTGGTCCGCGCTTGCGCGCGGACAGGAAGCTTCGCTTCCGGATACGACCCCCACAACGGCACGAGCAGGAGCGCGCCGAACTTCGACCACCCCGCCAGGGCCAGAAACGCACCCCGCGCGAACGCGGATGTGACGAGCCAGAAGCCGAAGATCAGGAACACCGGCATGATCGCGTCGTTCGTGTTCGAGCTCGACACGTACTGCGTGAACGGGTACGCGGCCCACGCAAACGGAAGCGTCGCCGCCAGGCGCATCCCACCGAAGCGACGCCCGAGCAGGGCCAGGCCGAGGAGCGCGAGCAGGTCGAAGAGAACGGCCGTGGCGTGCGCGGTCGGCAGCCGGTCCCAGCGCCCGCTCCAACCGAACAGCAGGTAGGCCGGAACGTACGACTCGTACGCGACCGGCCCGTACGTGTCGCCGCGCTCGTTCGCCGACTCGCAGCGGCTGTTCGTCTGGATCCGCTCACGGATCTCGCCGGCCGCGTCCGCCGGGCCGCACGGCTTCAGTGAGCCTTCTTTCGGCATGTGCCCGTACGGCGACTCACCGTGGACGATCCGGTCCGCCCCGATCACGCCCGAGTACCCGACGTCGATCACGTTCGAGTTCCGCATGTTGAGGCCGATGCGGAACCCGGCGAGGAAGATCGTCGCGGACGCGAGCAGCCAGACCGGCCACACCGAGCGCCCACGCTCCGGCCCGCCGCGCCAGGCCAACCAGACCATCCGCGCGAGGAGGTAGGCCATCGGCGGATACGCGAGCGGCACAGCCGTGAGAATGTCGCCGCGGTTGAAGAACCAGAGCGACACGGAGAACGAGAGCAGCACGACGAGGTCGAGGTTCCGCATCGTCAGGGGCTTTCGGAAGTCGGCGAGCCCGAGCAAGAAGATGCCGCAGAGGCCGAGCCAGATCGGAAGGCTGTTGATCTGCCGCCCGCCGAAGGCGCCCTTCGTGCCGCGGGCCATCTTCCACGCCACTTGCGGCCCGGTCCACGCCTCGGTGACGGCGCCCGTCTCGTCGTCGACGCGCCCGGTCGCGATCTCGCCCGCTGAGCTCGACCAGACGCCGATGCTCCAGTCGCGCCGGTCCTTGTCGAAGGTCGCGTCCGTCACGAGTTCCTTCTTTGGGTAGCGGTCGAGCCAGTCGGCCACCTTGTCGTCCCGCAGGAAGATCGCGGTCACGCGCTTCTCGTTCAGCTGAGCGGGGCCAACCTTCGGGGTGAACCGGTTCGGGAGGGTCTGTGTCGTTCCCGTCCCGGTCGCTGCGTGGGCCGCTGGCGCGAGCACCGCGACCGCGAGCAGGGCGAGGACGACTCGCCGCGTCACGGGCCTACCGTCGCCGGAACGACCAGAGCTTGTTGCCGACGAAGTTGATCGGCGTGACGAGCACGATCGCGATCGCCTGCCCGACGATCTTCCCGGCGCCGCCGGCCACGAACACGGTCAGCAGCAGCTCGTTGGCGGCGAGTGCGAGCAGCGAGACGACGAAGAAGCGGAGGCCCTGGTAGCCGACGTGGCCGCGCTGGCCGCGGAACGTCCAGAGCCGGTTCCAGGTGTAGTTGTTCGTGACCGCGACGAGGAACGAGCAGGCCGCCGCGAGGTTGTAGTGCAGTCCTGCGCCGACGAGCGATGCGTAGACGACGAGGTTGACGGCGTACCCGGCCGCACCGACCGTGCAGAACTTGGCGAGCTGGACCCAGTTGTGCGGTCGCCGGAGCGCGCTCGACGCTCGTGTTGCGATGCTCGACGCCCCGTTGCTCATCAGCGGGCGAATGTAGCAGCGCCTGCGCCTAGGAGCGGAGAGCGCGGCCGTGGCGCCGGTAGAACTCGAGCTGATCGCGCCCGAGGAGCACGAGCGAGGACCCCACCTCGAGCTCCTCGCCGCCATGGAGCGCCGCCGCGTAGGGCAGGAACCGGTGGCTGCCGTCGCCGCAGAGCACGTCGAAGCCGACAGGCCGCTCACCCGTCTCGTCGAGGATCACGTCGACGACGCGTCCCAGCTCGACGCCGTTCAGAACGACCCGCTTGTTGAGGAGCTCGACCCCAGTCACTCGAATCACATTCTGCCCGGACCGTGTGACGTGGAAACTCATCGGATCGCGAAGCCGTCCTCGCCCTGCGGTTCCGCCCAGGTCACGTCGACGTCGGCGACGCGCGCGCCGCGCGGCCCGCGGTTGCACCACGAGACCATCGACTCGACCCGTTCGTCGTCGCCCTCGAAGACCGCCTCGACCGACCCGTCGGTCGTGTTCCGGACCCAGCCGCCGAGGCCGAGCGAGCGCGCCCGGTCCCGTGTCTCGACCCTGAAGAAGACGCCCTGCACGGCGCCGTGCACGACGACGTGCGCACGCTTCACTCTGCCGACGCCACTCGTCTGAGGTTCGCCCCATGGCTTTGCCGTGGGGCTTCACATTTTTCGCCCGGTGGCGAAAAATTCATTTCCTAAAGCCCTGCTCGCCGACGAGCGGCACGAAGCGGCACGGGACGGAGTGGACGATCGCCGGTCCCTCCGGGCTGCGCACGATCACCTCTAACCGCTGGCCCCAGCGGCCGCCGACCGGAACGGCGAGGCGCCCGCGTGGCTCGAGCTGGTCGTAGAGGAGCTCGGGGAGCCCCGGTGCGGCCGCGGCGACAGCGATCGCCGTGAACGGGGCCTCGTCGGGAAGGCCGAGCGAGCCGTCACCGACGTGCACCTGGACGCGGTCGTAGCCGGCGGCCGCGAAGTTCTTGCGAGCCTGCTCGGCGAGCTCGGGGATGCGCTCGATGGTGTGCACCTCGCCGGCGAGCTCCGCAAGCACTGCGGCCTGGTAGCCGGAGCCAGTGCCGACGTCGAGCACCTTCTCGCCACCGGCGAGCCCCAGCGCCTCCGCGATGCGCGCGACCATGTAGGGCTGCGAGATCGTCTGCCCGTGGCCGATCGGCAGCGCTGCGTCGGCGTACGCCCGGTGCTGCTCGCCGTCGGGGACGAAGAGCTCGCGCGGCACGCGCTCCATCGCGTCGAGGACGCGTTGGTCGACGATGTCCCGCGCGCGAAGCTGGTCCTCGACCATGCGGTGCCGAGCGTCCGGGTCAGCGCTCATCGGAGACGCCGAAGAAGTCGAGCACGCGCGGCGTCACGTCGACGATCTTCGCCGGAGGCTCGCCGGCTCCGATCGAGAGCATCGGGACCTCGGAGTCTCCCGCCTCGAGCGAGCCATGGCTGCCGCCGCCGACATGATGGCGCCCACCGAGATCCGCGAACTCGACGCCCGGAGCCGCAGAGACGACGAGGTCGCCCGCGTTCGGGTTCGCCAGCGCGGCCCAGGCCCGTTCGAACGCATCGGGCTGACCGAGCACCTCGGAGGCGCCGCTCGTCTGCCAGCTGTCCGCCGATGGGGCGAAGCGCAGCTCGCTGCCGTCCTTCCTCGCCACCACGGACCCGTCTTCCCTGAACAGGACGATGTGACTCCCACCGTCGAGGCGCTCGGCCAGGCTCCGCGGGGTCTCGTGGCAACTGGACAGGCGGTAGACCATCCCGGCGCGGTTGGACGCAGTGACGGCGAGGTCCGCCGCGCGGCCGTTGACCCGGTGGAAGAGCGTCAGGTCCGAGAAGACGTCCTCGAGCCGCACTGCGCGATCGACCGCCGTCTGCCCGTGGTCCGAGCAGAGCAGCACCGCATAGCGCTCGAGAAACTCCTCCGGCCCGCCCGCGGCCTCGAACAGGGTGGCGATCGCCCGGTCAGCATGCGCAAGAGCGGCGTGCGCCGCCTCGGGGCCCGACGCGTGCGACGCGTAGTCGTAATCCGGGAGGTAGAAAACGAGGAAGTCGAAGCCGTCCCGCGTGACGAGCCAGCGGCCGACGACCCGCGCGTACTCGTCCACCGAGCCGCGAGCCCGCGTGCGAACCGCGAGCGGCGCACCGGTCACGTCCGACTCGAACAGGTTGAAGTAGAAGAAGCGGCTCGGCCCGTAGGCGGGCCGCGTCAGCCACGGGACGTGCGGCGCATGCCTGGTCGGCCCGCGGTAGCAGACCATGTTCACCGCTGCGGTCACGCGCCCGGCGGCCTCGAGCGCCTCGAACACCGTGACGGCGTTCTTCGAGAGGTGCTGCTCGTTGAGGTTGAAGACGACATCGCGAATCGTGCGGGTCGTGCCCGCGGCCCGGACTGCGCCGAAGGACGAGCCGTACTCGACGAGCCGTTGCTCGCCGCGGTGGTACCAGACAAGGTGCGGGATCTCATGGACGTCTGGATGCGTGCCGGTTGCGATCGACGAGAGACAGACTGGGGTCAGCGACGGAAACGTGGTCACCGCGCGCCGGTATTCGCCCCGGCTCATCAGGAATCTAAGCGCGGGTACGTCCTCGGACTCGACGGCGCGCTCGAGCATGGCGGGCGTGAGGCCGTCGATGACGATCAGGACGAGCTTCTCTGACAAAACCTAATCGCGCGCGAGCGTGCGAAGGCCCGCGTAGCGCTTGCCCGCTCGCTTGCGCACGCGCATGCCCAGCGCCGGAACCGCCACGAGCTCGACGTAGCCGATCACCGGCACGAACGCGAGCCCGGCGGCCACCACCGCCGCCCCGAGCACGAGGAGCGCGGTTGCGAGCGGCGTCCCGCCACGGCCGAGAGCCCCGCGGACAAGCTCGAGGGCTCCGGCGCCGCCGAGGATGCCGCCGACACCTGCAGCAGCCGCCTCGGGCGCATCGGCGAGCGCGATCCCCAGCACGACACCCACGACGCCCGCCAGGAAAGGCGCCGCCAGGGCAAGTCGCCGACCTCCGAAAAAACCAGCCGCCGCGATCCCGAGCGCCACCCCCAGCCCCGCGAAGACGCCGATCGAATACCAGGCACCCATCGAGGTCAGTGTAGTTCGACCGCGTTTCGCACCAGCTACGCCCGGGGACAAAGGGATTGATGACCGGCCGATCCGAATCAGCCGGCCACCGACGCCGGAATCTGCTTGTCTTCTTCTCCGCCTGGCATTCGGGGCCGGCCAGGCGCATGGAAAGCCTCCTCGCGCATCTCGAGCGAAAGGAGCGGCACCGGTTGAGCGTGAAGCGAGTCGACGTCGAACAGGAGCCCGAGCTGGCCAAGCGATTCAAGATCCGGAGCGTTCCGACCCTGATCCTGATCAAGGGCAAGCGCGCCGTAGCACGGCACGAGGGCAAGGCGCGGGCTGCCGAGATCGAAGAGCTGGTCGACCGGCACCTCGACGACGGCGTCGAAACCGGCCCCGAGGAAAGTCCGTAATGCAGTACACAACCTCACGGGGAGGAGAAGCATGCGCAAGCTCGCAGTCGTAGTTTCGCTGCTGGTGGCGGTCGGCCTGATGGCGTTGGCCGCAGCGGCATTCGCAGACCGAGGGCACGGTCACCATGGGAACGGTGGCACGAGGTTCTCCGCAAAGCTGACCGGGTTCGAGGAGACACCGTCGGAGTCGACTCCCGGCCGCGGCTCGTTCAAGGCCAAGATCGTGGACGGTGACACGATTCACTACAAGCTCCGCTACCAGGGCTTCGAGGCCGGCGAGGGCGCCACGCTCTTCGCGCACATCCACTTCGGACAGCCCGGCGTGGCCGGCGGAGTAAGCGCGTTCCTGTGCGGCGGCGGAAACAAGCCGGCGTGCACGCCGACCGAGGGCATGTTCGAGGGCGACATCGTCGCGTCGGACGTCATCGGCCCGGCGGGCCAGGGGATCGCAGCCGGCGAGATGGACGAGCTGATCACCGCGATGAAGAAGGGCTTCACGTACGCGAACGTCCATACGACGCTCAACCAGCCCGGTCTCATCCGTGGACAGATCCGCAAGGGCTCCGGCCATGGTCATGGGGAAGGCAAGGGCCGCGACCACTAGGCGCTGACTCTGCCGGTTTCGCGAAGAGCCCGGTCTCGGCCGGGCTCTTCTCGTCTCTACCTGCCTTCGAGCCGGCCGATGACGGCCAGGCCGAACTCGGCGGCGCGCGCTCCGTCCACGACTCGGTGGTCGAACGTGAGCGAGACGTAACCGGTCTGACCGACCGCAAGCTCTCCGTCCCGCACGACCGGCCGCTCGGCGATCCGGCCGATGCTGAGGATCGCGACCTCGGGGTGGTTGACGATCGGAGTCTGGAGCAGCCCCGCCAGCTTGCCCGCGCTCGTGACGGTGAACGTCGAGCCGCGCAGCTCTTCGGGCTTGAGGGCTCCGGAGCGGGCGGCTTCCGCCAGGCGCGTGACCTCCTCGGCCAGCTCGTCGATCGAGGCAGAGTCGCAGCCCCGGACGACCGGCACGACCAGCCCGTCGTCGGTCTGGATGGCGAGGCCGAGGTCGTAGCGGTCGAGGTACACGATCTCGTCGCCCTCGAGCCGGGCGTTCAGCTCGGGGAACTCCTTCAGCGTCACTGCGGCGGCCTTGAGGACGGTCGGGACGAGGAGCTTGAGGTCGATGCCCGAGAAGTCGCACTCCTCGACCCAGGTGACCGCGGGCACCTCCTTGTGCGCGCGAGCCATGTGCTCGGCGATCAGGCGGCGCACCCCTCGAAGCGGCTCGCGCCGTCCTTCCGGGACATCTCCCGGTGTCAAACGCTCAGACGTGGCCGCTTCGCGCACGTCCTTCTCGGTGAGACGTCCCTGGGGGCCGGTTCCTGTCAGCTGCTCGAGGTCGACGTTGAGCTCCTGAGCGAGCCGTCGAACGAGCGGCGTCGCACGTACACGTCCGCTCTGGGCCTGTCCCAGGGTCTGACCCTGGGGCTTGGCCGGAGTGGACTGGTCCTCCTTCGGCTGCTCCTCGACGGCCGGGGCTGCGCCGTCCTCGCCGATCACGACCAGGATCGTCCCGACCGGGACAACCTTGCCCTCCTCGACGAGGATCTGCGCGACCTTCCCGGCCGCCGGCGACGGGATCTCGACGGTCGTCTTGTCCGTCTGGATCTCGACGAGGGGCTGGTCCTCCGCCACCTCGTCCCCCTCGGACACGAGCCAGCGGGCGACCTCGCCTTCCGTCAGGCCTTCACCGAGATCGGGGAGCTTGAACTCGTACGCCATGGCGGCGGAATCTACCGAGGTCGCCCTATCCAGGCATCGGCGGGCGCGATCAGGACACGCAGTCCGCCGTCGGTCCGCCAGAGCGAGACCGCCTGCTCGTCGCCGGCCAACTCGGGCGCCGTCTCGCGCGGCACGTAGCCGAGCTGGAGCGTCCGCTCCTCGTTCCAGATCCCGACCGCCTTCGGGTCGTGCTCGTTCTCCGGCTCAGGGACGAGTGCAAGCGGCCGACCCGGATCGAACGAAGAGTCTTCGAGCGCCTCGGGACGGAACGAAACTCCCGCCGCCGGCACGACGAGGATCCGCGGATCCTCCCAGTGCACGACCTCGCCCGTAGCCGCGTCCCGGAGCCGGTAGCCCGACTGAGCGCGTTCGAGCAGCAGGCGCAGCCGCTGGCTCAGAGCTCTGCCGAGTAGCCGCGGATGGCGCGCTCGTAGCGGCCCATCCCCGGCGCGTCGGCGCGGAACAGCGCTTCGACGAGCTCGCGCCACGCCCCGCCCTTGTCGTCGCGCTCCCAGCGCGTCAGCGCCAGGAAGACGCGCAACGCCGCGTCGTCGGGGAACCGCGTCACCGCCTCGCGCAGCACCCGCTCAGACTCCTCGAGCTCGCCGACGTTCCTCAGCGTGCTGCCGAAGCCGAGCAGCGCGCCGGGCAGATCCTCGTCGTCGATCCCGGCCTCGAACGCGGCGCGGTACTCGACGACCGCCTGCTCCTCACGGCCCGCGCTGTCGTGCTCCCAGGCGCGCCGAAGCGCTTCCGAGCCGGCAGCCATGCGCTCAATCTACGCGGACCGGAGAGCCCCGTCGCGTAGCACCGCGTGCACGCCGACCTGACCGTTCACGACCTGGGTCACCCGCAGGTCGACGCAGACGCTGGCCAGGGCGAGCGCGTCCTGCTTGCCGAGTCCGAGCTCTCGCCCCATCAGCCGGATCATCCCCTCCGTCGCGATCTTCGCGGCATCACCCAGGTGCTCGTCGAACCCGAACGTGAGCCAGGCGCCCTCGATCCGCGCGATGGGCCACTCGAGCGGCAGGTCGTCGCGGACATCAAGCGTCAGCTGAGCCTCGGCCGTCGTTTCGATCGCTGTGCTCGACACCTCGCCGTCCCCCTGCGCGGCGTGCGGGTCTCCTGCCGAGAAGAGCGCATCGTCGACGGGAATCGGCAGATAGAGGATCGACCCGGCGACGAGCTCCTTGCAGTCGATGTTCCCTCCCCAGGATCGGGGCGGAAAGGTCGGATGGACGCCTGCTTCGGGCGGAGGCATGCCCATGACCCCGAGAAAAGGCGCGAGGTCGCATTCGAGCCCGAGCGCCCGCCCGACACCGTCTGCGAGCTCCCAGTGGACGAGATGGGCCGGAGGAGCCCACGTCACTCCCCACTCGCCGACCTCGACGGAATCGACCCGAACCACGAGGGTGCCGCCGGCCTTCGCACCGGTGACCGCGATCGGGCCCGCAATTGGATGCCCGGTGTCCAGCTGAGGGTTCTTCGGTGGGAACTTCTCAGCAGCGCTCAGATCCCAGCCGGCGTTCGGCACCGCGATCCGCACGGAGTCGCCAGGCTCGATCGCGGCCACCGGCTCGAGCTCACGCGAGTAGTAGCCGTGGAGGTTCGTTGCGTCGAGCGGAAGCTCGTGGAGCGCCACTAGTACTCGAGGAGCTTCGTCACGGCGTCCACCACTCGCTCCACCGAGGGCATGTAAGCGTCCTCGATCTGCCAGTACGGGTACGGCACGTCGTAGCCGGTCACGCGCAACACAGGCCCGCGCAGGTCGAGCATCGCCTTCTCGGCGAGGATCGCCGCGAGCTCCGCGCCGTACCCGGCAGTCCGAGGCGCCTCCTGGATGATCACGACGCGTCCGGTCTTCGCAGCAGCGGCGAGAAGCGCATCTTCGTCGAGCGGCTTCAGGCTGCGGATGTCGAGGATCTCGGCGGAGGCTCGATCGGCGAATGCGTCGGCTGCCTGCTCCGCGAGCGGCACCATCGACCCGTACGCGACGAGCGTCACGTCGTCGCCCTCGCGGACGGTGCGTGCCTGTCCGAGCGGGACGACGTGGTCGCCCTCGGGCACCTCACCGCGCATCGTCCTGTAGTGCAGCTTCGGCTCGAAGATGACGACCGGATCGGGATCGCGAATTGCGGCTGCGAGCAGGCCTTTTGCGTCACTCGGCGTCGACGGGATCGCAACCTTCACGCCCGGCGTGTGCACGTAGTACGCCTCGGGCGAGTCGTCGTGCAGCTCGGGCGCGCGGACTCCTCCGCCGTACGGCATGCGCACCGTCAGCGGGAACGCCATCTTCCCGCCGGTGCGCCAGCGGTAGCGGCCCACATGCGTGATCAGCTGGTCGAGCGCCGGGTAGCTGAAGGCGTCGTACTGCATCTCGCAGACTGGGCGGAAGCCGGCCATGCAGAGCCCGATCGCGGTGCCGATGATCCCGGCCTCGGCGAGCGGCGTGTCGACGCAGCGCTCCGGGCCGTACTTGTCGCGCAGCCCGGCGGTGGCACGGAAGACGCCGCCTGCGCGGCCGACGTCCTCGCCCATGACCATGACGTTCTCGTCGCGCCCCAGTTCGACGTGGAAGCAGTCGTTGATCGCCTCGACGAGCGTCAGCTCAGCCACCGAGGATCCTCCGCAGCTCCGCGAGGTCGGTCTCGAACGAGGCGGGCGGGTCGGCGAGCGCATGCTCGAAGAGAAGTGACGGATCAGCGGGCTCCTCGGCCTCGGCGGCAGCGATCCCGTCGCGCATCGCCTGTTCGGCCTCGACCCGAATCGACTCCGACATCTCGTCCGTGAGGATCCCGGCACGGCGCAGGTAACCCTCGTAGCGCCCCACGCACTCGCGTCGCTTCTCCTCCTCTACGCGCTCGAGATCGATGTACGCCTTCGGGTCGTCCGCGGTCGCGTGCGGCGCAGCGCGGTAGCTGACCGCCTCGATGAACGTCGGGCCCTCGCCGGCACGCGCCCGGGCCACTGCCTCGCGCGTCGCTTCGTACACGGCGAGGATGTCGAGCCCGTCCACCCGTGCGGCGGGCATCCCGTAGCCGACGGCCTTGTCCGCGAGCGACTCCGCGCGCGACTGCGCCTCGACCGGAGTCGAGATCGCCCAGCCGTTGTTGTTGCAGAACAGCACGAGCGGCGCGCGCATGACCGCGGCGAAGTTCGCGCCCTCGTGGAACGAGCCCTCGGACGTGGCGCCGTCGCCGAAATACGCGATCGCGCACGCGTTCTCGCCCCGCAGACGCTTGCCCCAGGCAAGCCCGGCCGCGTGCGGCACGTGCGTCCCGATCGGCACGCAGATCGACGCGACGTTGTAGTCCGCCGGGTTCCACCAGCCGGCCGGGTGTCCGCGCCACCACGAGAGCACCGTCGAGACGGGCAGCCCGCGCAGGAGCCCGATCGCCGACTCCCGGTAGCTCGGAAAGATCCAGTCGTCGTCCTCGAGCGCGTACACCGAGCCGGCCTGCATCGCCTCGTGGTTCCAGTAGATCGCGTACGTGCCGATCCGCCCCTGGCGGTGATAGACGACGGATCGCTCGTCGTATGTCCGGAGCAGGACGAGGCCGCGGTAGAGCTCGACGAGATCGTGGTCGGTGAGCCCGACGACCTCGCCGTCGGGCACCGAGTCGCCGTCGCCGATCACGCGCCGAAGGTCACGCTCGGCCGGAAGCACCTGCGCCATCGGGAGGAATGTATCTAGTGGGAGGCGATGAAAGCCTCGACCCGGGCGCGGAACGCCGGGTCGTTGAGCATGTCCGACCCGTGCGCGGCGCCGGGCAGAATCTCGAGCCGCTTCTCCGGCGCCACGGAGGCCGCGTACAGGGCTCGCGCGTCGCTCGCCGAACGGCTCGTCGCTGCTCGGAAGCGGCGAAGAACACTCGGCGCCTGCAGCCGCTGCGCGGCCTCTAGGCCCTGAGCGGCCCATACGACACAGGCGCGGAGAGGCTGACGACAGCTGCGGGCGCCGACGGCAGCGAAGCGCTACCGATTAGAGCCGCGATCGCCCCGGCGGAGGATCCCATCGCGACGACGTGTTGGGAGCCCGTACGCCGAAGCGCCTCGATCGCCGCCGGCAGGTCGAGGTCGACGCGGATGCCGGATCTCGAGTTGTAGGCCAGCACGCGGTAGCCGAGCGCCGCAACGTCGCGCGCGTAGGGGATCCAGTCACAGAGGGAGCCGCTGCCTCCGCCGTGGGCGAGTACCAGGCCGCGAGGGCCGCTGCCGACCACGACGCCCAGGAGCGGCGTGTCGTCGACGGCAAAGAACCGCAGCGCCGAGGCCCGCTCCGCCCCGGTCGCGCACGACTCCGTCACCGGGAGCGGCCGCGCAAGCCGGGCCTTCAGGAAGCGGAGCGTCTGCTTGACGGTCGCGCGCGCACGAGCCGTCCGCGGGCCGACATCGAACGCGTGCGCCGCACCTGGGTCGGTGACGACGCGGACGTCCGCGTGCAGTTCCGACGCCGCGGCCTGGAAGCGGTCGATCGACTCGTTGATGCCCGCATTCGCGTCGCGGCCGGCTTTCAGGAGGAGCATCGGCGGGATCGAGCCGGGCGAGCGGCGCAGGTACGTGAGGGCCGAGAACTCGTCGGCGAGGTTGCGGTCGATCGGGAGCGCGGGGCTCCGGAAGTCGAGTGGCCCGTAGTAGACGACGTTGCAGCGAAGCCACGGCTTCGGGTCGCGCATCGTCGCCCACAGGTGCCATGGCGCGGTCCCGGTCGAGAAGCCGAGCGTGCACAACCGGTTCGGGTCGATGCCGATGCGCTTCGAATGGGAGCGGACGTACGCGATCGCGGACTGCACGTCCTGAGCGGGGTTGCGCGGCGACTGAAGCTGGTCGTCGGAACGGGTGTCGAACGCGACCGCGCTCAGCCCGGACGCTGCAATCAGCTGCGCCCAGCCGACCTTCTGGCCGCTGGTCCTGCCAGCGCCCGTCGGTCCCGCCGAGGAGAACCGCCGGCAGGCGGCCACGCGCCTTCCGCGGTCGGTAGACGTCCATCCGCAGCTTCGGCGACCGCTGGTAGACGATGCCCCGCTTCACCTTCGCGCGGTGCATGCCCTGGATCTGCATGACGAGGACCTTGCCCGCACTCGGGTTCCTGTACCCGTCGGCGGCGGGCACCGCGACGAACGCGACGGCCAGGACTGCGAGCGCCGCTCTCACGGCCGCTCCCCGAGCTCGTTCAGGATCTCGTCTGCCCAGCGGATCCATCCCTCCGCCTGGGTGATGCCACAGCGGAGGGTGACGTACCCGAAGTACGACGACTCCTCGTCGCGGATCCGTTCCTCGATCTCGCGGAACTCGTCCAAGTAGGCGAGCGCCCACTCGCGCTTGCGCTCGAGGTGCGCGAGGAGCGCCTCGCGGCTCATGTGGCGGCCGAAAAAGATCTTCAGTAGGAACGTGCTGCGCGCGTCGGGGCGCTCCTCGACCGGCTCCTCGAGCCAGGCACGAAACGCCTCCTGGCCCTTGTTCGTGATCCGGTAGACCTGCTTGTCCGGGCGGGAGCTTTGCTCGACGTGGCGCGAGGTTGCGTAGCCGCCCGCGACGAGCCGCGGCAAGACCGCGTAGATCTGGCTCTTCGCGGGCGTCCACACGTAGCCGACGCCGACCTCCGCGTGCTTCTTCAGGTCGTAGCCGGAGCGCTCGCCGAACACGGACAGGAGGCCCAGCACCGAGAGCTCGGTCGTCGAGAGCGTGACCGTCTTCTGCTGCACCGCCGTCGACACGCCCGCATCATAGTCCGTAGCGGACTAGTCTGCTGCGGACTACTCTTCCAACGCCCGGCGACTGAGGAGAACGGTGATCAGGACGAGCGCCCCGATCGCGGCCACGACGCCGAGTCCCTCGATCGCCAGTCCCCCGGTCCCCGTGGCCGCCGCCGAGACGACGATCGCGAACGCGGCCAGAACCGCGGCCCCGATGGACGCCCCGGCGATCCGGGCCAGCCGCCACTCGGCGACCACGGCCTCGCTCCAGGCGGGAATCCGGGGTTCAATCGACCAGAAGCCGAGCTCGGCGACCAGCATGAACCCGGCCGCATACGCCGGCGTGAAGCGATCGAGCGTGCCGCCCTGGGCGACGAACAGGATCGCGTAGTCGGCGCCGAGCGCGGCGAGCCCAAAGCCGAGCGTCCCCGGCGAGCGAACAGCGAGCCCCAGCGCGAACATGAGCACACCGCCGATCGCGAACACGAGCGCCGCCCATTGCAGATCCAC
This sequence comes from uncultured Actinomycetes bacterium, assembly GCA_963794605.1. Classification (GTDB taxonomy): domain Bacteria; phylum Actinomycetota; class Thermoleophilia; order Gaiellales; family Gaiellaceae; genus VAXT01. The sequence goes on along the minus strand of CAWCEN010000002.1, from coordinate 706,813 downwards.
GTTCTGCGACGCCGGATACGCCGCAAGAGCGGCCGCCGCCAGCAGCGCGACACCGCCGGTCGCTAGGCGCGAACGACTCGGGCGTGGCGCCTGAATGCCCGCACCTCCTCCACGACCGCTTCCATCGGAACACCCTCGCGCCACTCGACGATCGGGACGCCCAGCGACGCGTACTTCGTGCGCAGCGCATCGCGCTGGAGACGCCAGAGCCGGTACGCAAGCTGCTCGAGCTCGGTCTCGCCTTCGGGCACGAACGAGTACGGCGAGAGCTCGATCACCGCAAGGTCGAAGCCGCGGGCACGCAGGTCGAGCAGCGCGCCGACGGCCCGCTCGTCCAGGAGCGGGCTGAACGCGAACACGAGCGCGCGCGGGGGCAGCGTGCGCGGCGGGATCACGTCGAGGTCCTTCCACGCGTAGCTGAGCAGGATCTCCGCGTCGAGCAGCGAGTCGACGATTCGGTACATCTGCGTCGTCCCGGAGGTCACCGTGAGCCAGTTCAGGACCCCGCCGAACGAGACGAGGCCGACGCGGTCCTTCTCGCGCAGGTAGAGCGCCGCCAGCGAGGCGGCCGCGCGGACGCCGATGTCGAGTGTGCCCAGTTCGAGGCGCCTCGCCTCGGCGAACGTGTCGAGGAAGATCACGATGTCCGAGTTCCGCTCCGGGTGCGTCTCGTTCACCCAGGGCTCGCCGCGGCGCGCAGTCGCCCGCCAGTTCACGCGCCGCACGCGGTCGCCGTACGTGAACGGCCGCAGGTCCGCGAACTCGATCCCCTCGCCCCTTGTTCGCGCGACCTGGTTGCCGGCGAACGCCTGCGTCTCGAGCGGCCGCAGCAGGCGCTGGAGCGTCTCGCCGTGTGGGTAGACCTTCAGCCGGTGGCCGGAGCGGAGCTTCCCTTCGTAGACGAAGAGTCCGAACGGGTCAGGTACGCGCCAAACGACGTTCCCGACCTCGTACGTGCCCCAGTGCGCGCAGTGGATCGGCACCTCGAGCTCCCGCCGCTCGCCCGGGGCGAGGTGGATGAGGATCGGGTTCGGCGCCTCCGCGACGAGACCCTCGTCCAGGTCCAGCACGAGCTCCAGGTGTTCGACGGGCCTGTTTGCCGACACCTCCAGCAGCAGGTTCACGTTCCGCTCCTCCAACTGGCGCTCGAGGTCGAGCTCGGAGCCCGCCCTGATCTCAACCGGCCGGGCGAGGGCGAGCCCCAGGCCGGCGAAGAGCGCGAACGGCGCCGCCAGTGCGGCGAGCTCGGGGCGGCCGAGTGCGAGCGCGCCGAGAAGGCCGAGGCCGGCTAGGAAGACGTAGACGTGGAGCTTGCCGGTCGCGAAGCCCGTCACTGTGCCCGGGCGCGCGCCTCTGCCTGCTCGACCGCCGGCGTCGGCACGCGGTCGAGCACGTCGCGGACGATGTCGTCCGACCTGCGCCGCTCGACCCACAGCTCCGGCCGCAACGCGAGCCGGTGCGCAAGCGCGGGAACCGCAACTTCCTTGACGTCGTCGGGCGTCGCGTAGTCGCGCCCGGACAGGGCCGCACGGCAGCGGGCCAGCTTGAGCAGCGCAAGGGATCCGCGCGGACTTGCACCGACCTGCACGCCGGGAGCGCTCCGGGTCGCCGCGGCAACGTCGACGATGTAGTAGCCGAGGGACTCCTCGACGTGCACCTGCTCGACGGCCCGCTGCATCTCGAGCACGCTCTCCCGGTTGACAACCTGGTAGAGCTCGACCTCGTCCTCGGCCCGCTCGATCCGGCGCTCGAGCATCTCCCACTCGTGCTCGCGGGACGGGTAGCCGACTCCGATCCGCAGCATGAAGCGGTCGAGCTGCGCTTCAGGGAGCGGGTACGTGCCCTCGTACTCGATCGGGTTCTGGGTCGCGAGCACGATGAACGGCGGCTCGAGCTGCCGGGTCTCGCCTTCGATCGTCACCTGCCGCTCCTGCATCGCCTCGAGCAGCGCGGCCTGGGTCTTCGGCGGTGCGCGGTTGATCTCGTCGCTGAGGAGGACGTTCGCGAAGACCGGCCCGGGACGGAACTCGAAATCGGCCCGCTGCTGGTTGTAGATCGACGAACCGGTCACATCCGCCGGCATCAGGTCGGGCGTGAACTGCACGCGCGAGAAGGTCATCCCCGTGACCTGGGCGAACGAGCGTGCGATGAGCGTCTTCGCCAGCCCGGGGAAGTCCTCGAGCAGAACGTGGCCGTCGGCGAGGATCCCGAGCAGGACGAGCTCGAGCGCTTCGCGCTTGCCGACCACGGCCCGTTCGACCTCGCCGAGGATGCTCTCCGCCTGCGCGGTCAGCTCGGCGATCGTCATCGAGGGGGTCACAGACACTAGAGACGCTCCAGGCGGCCGATGGTTCGGTCGAGGCCCTCGACGCCCGGGCCGGGAGCCAGGCGGTCCGCCGGCGGTTCGCGGTCCGGCGCGGTCAGCTCGAAGAGCTCGTCGCCAAGCAGCTCGTGCACGGCCGGGCGGCCGGAGTCGAGGTCGAGCCCGCGCTTCTCGAGCCTGGCGGTAGCGACGTCGCGCAGGATCGGACGCAGGCGGTAGTGCAGGTCGAACTGCCTCGCGGCGCCCATCGAGAGCTCGCGCTCGAGCCGGAGCAGATCGGCGATCGGGCGCTTCTCAGGCGGCTCGGGCTCGAGTGCCTCCTCGACGAGCGACCCTTCCGCGGTCGGCGCGAGACGGCGCAACTCGGCCGCGAGCACCGCCAGGCCGAGGCCTCCGAGGACGAGGACGAAGATGTCGAGCTCGAGATCCTTCCGGCCGGGGGAGATCATGCGCGCGGCGATGAGCGCGATCACTACAGGAACCGCGAGCCCCACCCAGCGCAGCGCCGCCCGTATCACGTCGCCACCGGCGGCACGCTGAACTTCTCGTCGACGGGGACGGGGTCGTGGCGGGACGCCTCCAATTGGGCCCGAAGACCGACCAGGGACTCGATCGCGTCGTCCTTCATCTTCTGATCGACTTCGTGCGGGCTGAACCTGGCGCGCTCGAACAGTCTCGTCAGGCGGTGCGCGGAATGGCCGCTCCCTTCGATGATGCCGAGGATGCGGCCGAGGTACTCGAGCGGCGCCTCCGCCTCGTGCTTCGGGAAGCCGCGCGCGGCGAGCGTTCGCTCCATCTTGGCGTAGGCGCCGATCACCGCCTTCCTGGGATCGGGCTCGTCGCGCAGGTCGTCGAGGGTCTCGCTGAGCACCTCGGCGAGCGTCTCGCGGGCCGGCGCCAGCTCGACCTCGTCCCGACGTCGCCGGAGAGCGAGGAACGCCATCGCACCGCCGATCCCCACCACGAGCGAGCCGATCACGAACACGGGCAGCCATTGGAAGTGCGGCTCGTAGTCCTTGTTCGCCGGCTGCGTCTTCTGGGTCTTGGACTTTCCGCCAGCCGCAGCCCCCTCGGGCGGCGGGTTGCGCGCCGGGTGTCCATAGCGGACGGCGATGAACAGGATCAGGAAGATGAAGGCCACCGTCACGAGCGGCTTCGGGACGACCTGGCCTGGGTAGAGCGGGCTCTTCTTCAGCGGGACGTTCGCGTACGCCCTGCGCAGGAACGCCGCCCAGAAGATCAGGAACGCCCCGATCGGAAGCATGATCAGCGCGATCGTCGCCAGGTAGTCCGCGAGGAGCTTCGGCGTCCCCGTGCTCGGCCGGCTCGCTCCCCCGGTGGGTGAATGGCCGGCAGCAGCGACCGCGACGACGGCGAGCATCCCGAGCAGCCCGACGATCGGCAGCACGCCACGCCAGGAAGGCGTTTTCATGTCGGAAATCTAGTTGAGGACTAGAACTGCGTTGCGTTCGGCCTCGAACAGCGCGGACGTCGCGTCGCCGAGGTCCTCGCCGTCGACCTGGAGCGGCAGCGGTTGGTCGCAGACGATCTCGATGCGGTCGACGTCGTGCGCGTACAGGACGTCGCCGGCCGTGGCCTGGCCGCGCCCCCGCAACGCGTAGGTCAGTAGCCGCGGGATCGACGCCGGCGTGACGACGCGCGGCGCGACGAGGTCGAGCCCGAGCTCGAACCGCGCCTCCGGAGCGACCCTCAGGGGCACCGGGCCTGCGTAGGTGTAGGGATCGCACTTGGCGACGAACGCGAAGGCGGCGCGCCCGCGCCCGAGGATCTCGAGCGTCGGCTCGAACCGGCCGCGGTGCTCGGTGATCATCCGCGCGACCTCCCAGGCGAAGCGCAGGTTCCCCGCGCGCCCGTGCTCCTGCGTGCGGCCGTACGCGTCGAGCCGCCGCACAGCTTCCGCGTCGAAGCCGACCCCGGCGGCGAACCCGAAGCGCCGACCGTTGACGCGGCCGACCGAAATCCGGAGCGTCTTGCCTGCGGCAACGCGCCGGGCGGCTTCGACTGGGTCGCGAGGCAAACCGAGTGCGCGCGGCAGGACGTTCGCGCCTCCGCCGGGGATGAAACCGACAGGCGTGTCGGGCCCGATCCCGTTCAGCACCTCGTTGAACGTTCCGTCACCGGAGAAGACGTAAACGGCCTCGGCGTCTCCGGTCGCCTGAGCGAGCTCGGTCGCGTGGCCCGGATGCTCCGTCCGAGCAACCTCGACGTCGCCGAGCGCACGACGCACCTGCTCGGCCCGCTCGTCGCTGACGCCGCTCGCGAACGGGTTGACGATCAGCAGGCGCATAATCGAGGCGAGCATGGCACGGATAGACCGGCCGCAAAGCGGCCTGTCCGCGAAGCGGACCAGTGGAGGGGGTCTGGGGGAACCGGGAGGTTCTCCCAGGGTCGGGATAACGTCTGACAGGCGAACATGGCGCGGATTGACCATGTAGCCGTCACTTCCGGCGATCCCGACGCGGCCGCCGCCTTCTACGAGCGCATCTTCGGCGCACGCGTCGTCAAGACCGAGGGGCACCCCGTGGTCGCGTACCTCGGCAACACCGGCTTCGCACTCCACGCCGAGGGCCACGCGCCTTCGCATACCGGGATCCGCGTCTCCGAGGAGGAGCGCGCCGCGATCAAGGAGCGCCTCGACGCGGCAGGCATCGAGTCGTGGGAACGTGACCACGGGATCGCGGTCGGCCTCTTCTTCGAGGACCCGGACGGCAGGTTGATCGAGGCGATTACCTACGGGGTTGCGTAGCCGCGCATTCCGTCCAACAGCAAGCCGTAGAAGCGATCCGCCAGCTCGTCCGTGTCCCGGCCCGGCTGCAGCCACGTATACGCCCAGTTCGCCGCAGACAGGCTGAGCAACGCGGCCGTTGCGTCGTCGAGATCGGTGCGCAGCTCGCCTAGCTCGCGACCCTCGCGGAAGAGCGCGCGGACGCGGTCCTCGTAGCGTCGGCGCTCGGCCACGATCTCGTCGCGCCGCTCACCCTCGAGATAGCGCCACTCGCGCACGAAGACCGTGGCCACGTCGAGCTGCTCCGCGACCACGCGCAGGTGGCCGCGCAGCGCGAGCCGGATCTTCTCGGTCGCCGGCAGCTCGTCCGGAATCGCGTCGAGCGCAGCGTGGAACGCGTCGGCGCCTTCCCGCATCGTCTCGTAGAGCAGGTCCTGCTTCGACGAGATGTGCGCGTACAGCGACCCCTTCTGCACGCCCATCGACTTCGCGAGGTCGCCGATCGAGGTGCCGTGGTAGCCCTTCTCGGCGAAGAGCCGCGCCGCCTCGCGGGTTAGCTGCGACTTGCGGGTGGAGATAGTAGGATTACCCTAACGATCGTTCGTAATGAGCGCGCGCGAAGACGAATTCCTCGAGTACGTGCAGTCCGGCGGCCAGGTCGAGACGGCCGACTGGATGCCGGACGACTACCGCGCGAAGCTGATCAAGTTCATCGAGATGCACGGCAACTCGGAGCTCATGGGCGTCCTGCCCGAGCGCGAGTGGATCCTCCGAGCACCGACTCTTCAGCGCAAGCTCGCGCTGACCGCAAAGGTGCAGGACGAGGTCGGCCACTCGCAGCTCATCTACCGGGTCGTGTCCGATCTCGGCAAGCCCCGCGAGCAATGCCTCGACGACCTCATCTCGGGCAGGTCGAAGTTCCACAACGTCTTCCACTACCCGACGAAGACCTGGGGCGACGTCGGCGTGATCGCGTGGCTCGTCGACGCCGCCGCCATCATCAGCCAGAAGGCGCTCCTCAAGTGCTCGTACGCGCCATACGCGCGGATCATGAAGAAGATCTGCTGGGAGGAGTCGTTCCACATCCTCCACGGGCGCGACGTGATCCTGACGATGATGAACGGCACGGACGAGCAGCGGGAGCTCGTCCAGGAGGCGCTCGACCGCTGGTGGGGCCCGCTGATGCAGTTCCACGGCAACCCGATCCCGGCCGAGGACGACCCGATGTTCATCTGGCGGATCAAGAGCCAGGGGAACGGCGAGGCGCGCCAGCAGTTCCTCGACGGCTACGTGCCGCAGATCTGGGAGCTCGGGCTGACGGTGCCCGACCCGAAGCTCCGCAAGAACGACGACGACGTCTGGGAGTTCACCGAGCCCGACTGGGACGAGCTCATGCACGTCGTCACCGGCCACGGGCCGAAGACCGAGGAACGGCTCCGCCTGCGGCGCACGACCCGAGACGAGACCGAGTGGGTCCGCCGCGTGGTGCTCCCCGAAGCGGCGTGATCTACGAAGTTTTTCGGCAGGAACGGAAAGGCCAGGCGTTCGCGCACGCCGGCTCGGTCGAGGCGCCGAACGAGGAGTTCGCCGAGTGGTATGCGCGAGAGGAGTTCGGGCGGCGCGGCGAGTCGGTCGCGCTCTGGGTCGTCCCTCGGGAGGCCGTGCACGAGATCGACGAGTTCGTCGACGAGCTGGAGCGGAACTACCACCGCGTCGACGGCTATCCGCTCAAGGAGAAGCTGAAGCAAGCACGCGACCGCGCAGGAACAGGGCTTGACAAAACAAGCTAGGACAACCTCCATCCTCCGGCGGAGCCGGGCTGTGCCCGGTGGGAGCCGTCCGTACGCTTTCTCGCCCGCACGGCAAAGAAGGGGGCTCACGGGGGAAACATGGTTTCCCCCGTGCTAAGCGGGCGAGCCGAGTTGCTGCTGCCGATCGCTGACGACGAGCTGATCCTCGGCTGGCGCAACTCCGAGTGGACGGGAATCGCACCGTTCCTCGAGGAGGACGTCGCCTTCTCGTCGATCGCACAGAACGAGGTCGGGCATGCGCGCGCCCTCTACCAGCTCGTCGCCGAGGAGCTCGGCACGACCGCGGACGACCTCGCCTTCGACCGCAAGCCGGAGGAGTACCGCTGCTCGCCGTTCGTCGAGCTGCGCCTCGTGCCGGACTGGGCGAAGACGATCGCGCGCCACTGTCTCTACGAGGACGCGGACGAGCGGCGGATCAACGAGCTGATCGAGTCCGACGATCCCGAGGTCGCGGGCCTGGCCGCGAAGATCGACCGCGAGGAGGCGTACCACCGGATGCACGCGCAGATGTGGTTCGAGCGACTCCAGGACGTGCCGCAGTTCCAGGAGGCGCTGGAGGAGCTACGGCCGATGGTCTTCGAGCGGGGCGAGCACCTGCCCGAGTTCGAGCAGCTCTGGGAGGAGATGACCGAAGTGCGCCGCTCGGTCGCGGGAGCGACGTGGTAACCGAAGAGCGAGTCTGGAAGGCGCTGGCCGAGATCCCTGATCCGGAGATCCCTCCGATCTCGATCGTGGACCTCGGTGTAGTGCGCAACGTCTCGGTCGAAAATGGCACCGTCCACGTCGAGTTCACGCCGACCTTCCTCGGTTGTCCCGCGCTCGAGGTGATGCGCGACCAGATGGCCGCACGCATTCGCGAGCTAGGCGCGGAGCCTGAGGTCGAGGTCGTGCTCGACGACTCGTGGTCGACCGACCGGATCACGCCCGAGGGTCGCGAGAAACTCCGCGCGTCGGGGTTCGCTCCACCCGCTCCGCGTGAGGCCGGCGGCCCGCAGCTCGTCCAGCTCCAGAGCAAGGCGTTCAAGTGCCCGTACTGCGGCTCGACCGAGACGCATCTCGAGAACATCTTTGGGCCGACGCCGTGCCGGTCGGTCCGCTACTGCGACAGCTGCCGCCAGCCCTTCGAGCAGTTCAAGACGATCTAGCTCGGCGGAGTGATGTTCATGTTCATGCGGAACAGGTTCGACGGGTCGTACTTGGCTTTCAACTCGGCCAGCCGCTCGTAGTTCCCGGCGTACCCGGCCCTGACGAGCTCCTCCTTCTCTTCGCCGAGACCGGCGAAGTTCAGGTAGAGGCCGCCTGTCGAGTGCTTCTCCATCGCCGCCCAGAACTCACGCCCATAGGCGACTCCTTCGTCGTTCTGCGCCGGATCCGTCCAGTTCACCTCTCCGGACACCAGGAACTCCGCATCGCGGCCGCCATAAGCGGTGTCCGCCTCGCCGACTCGGCTCATCGCGCCGCCCTGGTGCCAGATGATGAGATCCGTGAGCGGAGTCGGGCGGCGAGTCGCCCACTCGGCGATCTCGTCGATGGCGTCGTCGGATCAGCTCGGCGAGGGCGCGCGACTTCCAGTAGTGGAACTGCCCCGGAGGGAAAAGCCCATCGAAGCCGCTCTGCAGACCGATCCAGGGCCATGGCCCACTCGCGTCGACCAGCGGCTCGGCGAATTCGCGCAGCGGCTGGATGAAAGGCTCGCCGTCTTCGACCGAGCCCGCGTAGGCGGCAGCGACGACGCACGCCGGCTTCCCGTGATGCTCGGGCGGAAACGGGTCCGCGGCCGGGACGCTCCACAGGAAAGCGATCGAGCTCAGTTCGTCCGGGCCCCGCACGACGTAGTCGCGCCACTGGCGGACGACTTTCTGGCTGTCTTCGGCCGGGTAGAAGACGGCCCCGACCATGACCATCGGCCCGACGTCGTGGGCCCGGAACTCGAACGAGGTGACGACCCCGAAGTTGCTTCCGGCGCCGCGGACCGCCCAGAAGAGGTCGTCGTTCTCGTCCGCGCTCGCGTGGCGGAGTTCGCCGTCGGCGGTGACGATGTCGACGGACAGGAGGTTGTCGATCGAAAGCCCGTGCTTGCGACGGAGATGCCCCGCGCCGCCGTGGAGCGTCAGGCCGGCGATGCCAGTCGTCGAGACGACACCGCCGGGGACTGCGAGGCCGAACAGCTGCGTCTCCCGGTCAAGGTCGCCCCAGGTCACGCCGCCCTCCGCGCGCACGGTCTTCTTCGACGGGTCGACGCGGATGCCGCGCATCCGCGACAGGTCGATGACCAGGCCGTCGTCGTTCACTGCGTTGCCGGCGACGTTGTGGCCGCCGCCCCTGATCGAGAGCAGCAGGTCGTTCTCGCGCGCAAAGTTGACCGAGTCGACGACGTCAGCGACACCTGCGCAGCGGACGATCAGCGCCGGCTTGCGATCGATGAGCCCGTTCCAGATCTGCTCGCGCCTCGTCGTACGCCTTGATCCCCTGGGGCGCAGCACCTCTCCTCGAACGCCCTCGATGAACCCGTGCAGAGCTTCGTCCCTTTCCATCGCTCCTCCTCTCCGAGGAGGCGACCCTATCCCTTAGAAGATCGAGTGGCCTCCGAACTGCACTGTGGCGACGCTCATCAGCGCCGCTCCGACGAGGACGAGAAGCCCGGCGAAGCGGATGTTCTCCGGGAGCGACGCGACGATTCCGCCGATCTCGTCGAGCGAGCTCTTGACCGCCGCTGCCTGCGCCTCGGCGGCCGAGGCTGAGCCCTCGTCGGGAGCCGCGCGCATCGAGCCGGTCACGGCCGTCTTCTTCAGGTCGTCGACCTGGCCACGCAGCTGCGTCACCTTCTGGTTCCACTCCTTCGTGACTCGCCGAAGCGAGAGGACGAGGCCGATGACGACGCCGGCGAGCAGGAGGACGATCCCGACGACGAAGCAGACCCAGGCGACGATCTCGGCGCTCGTGCTCACCGGCGCCGATCATGCGCTGCCGGTCGAGCCGAGTCAACGGGTAGGTTTGCGCCGTGGCGCTCGTCCTGATCCAGTACTGCCCCGTCTGAGACGGCTATGACGTCCGGGCCGCGAGTCTCGCGGCCGAGTTGAACGACTCGGGACACAACGCCTCGATCGAGGAAGGCGCGAAGGGCCAGTACGACGTGCTCGTGGATGGCACGGTCATCTTCTCGAAGCAGGATGAAGGCCGGTTTCCCGAGCACTCCGAAATCCGCGCCCTGCTCAGCTAAGTGAGGCACCGTGCCTGCGAGCGTCATGGGCATCTCAGTGTCCGCCCATCAGACCAACCCACGCGACCGCCCACGCCAAGACGTAAATCATCCCTCCGCACACAGCGGCCATCCCACTCAGGCGACGGGAGAGAACGCCGCCGATGAGAAAGGTGAAAGCGATGACGGAAGCGACGACCAGGCTGCCAACGATCACGGGCGCGCTGCCCGCGTTCGATGCGTGCTCCCAGTGAGTCACGTCTCCCGATGAGTAGTAGCCGTCTGGCCTTTGCGCTTCGACCACGATCCACACGATCCCGCCTGCCATGAGAACCCCGGCTAGGATGTATCTCATGTTCGCTATCTATAGCAGATGTGAGATGGATTGTCAATAGCGCTTTTGCTATTATCGCCTCGATGCGATATGAGCCCTGACACCTTCGAGAAGCTCCGCGAGCGGCTCGCCCACGTCGACGCCGATCAGGGGTGGTTCTTTGCGCAGATCGCAGAGCAGGTCGCCGATCAGCGGAAGGCGCTCGGGCTTTCGCAGAAAGAGCTCGCCGAGTTGACCGGGACGACTCAGTCGGCGATCGCGCGTCTCGAGTCCGGCGGGCGCCCGCCGCGGATCGACACGCTGCTTGGAATCGCGGAGGCGCTCGACTGCGATCTCACCGTCGAGCTGAAGCCACGCTCGTAGCTAGGAGCCGCTGAACTCGGGCTTGCGCTTCTCGAGGAAGGCGGTCACGCCTTCGCGGAAGTCGTTCGTCTGCGTCGCGGCCGTTTGCAGCTCGGCTTCGAGCTCGAGTTGCTCCTCCAGTCGGTTCCGCGCTGCCTCCGAGAAGAGCCGCTTGGTCATCCCGACGCCGCGCGTGGGCATCGCCGCGAACCGAGCTGCGACCTCGGCGGCGCGTACCGCAAGGGCGTCGGCCTCCACGACCTCCGAGACGAGCCCCCACTCGTGCGCCTCGGCCGCCGACAGCTTCCGGCCCGACGTCATCCACTCGAACGCCCGCGCGTAGCCGAGCAGCTCGACGACGAAGTACGTCCCGCCCGAGTCGGGGACGAGGCCGACGTTGATGAACGCCGGCACGAAGCTCGCGGCGTCGGAGGCAATTCGGATGTCGCACGCGCACGCGAACGAGAGTCCCGCCCCGGCCGCGGCGCCGTTGACCGCTGCGATCACGGGCTTTTCCAGCCCCCGGATGGCCAGGATGTTCGGGTGGTAGTTGTCACGCAGGCGGCTGCCGATGTCGCCGGCCGCGCCGCGGAACTCGGTCAGGTCCTGCCCCACGCAGAACCCGCGTCCCGCGCCCGTGAGGACGACGGCGCGCACCGACGCGTCGGCCGCCTCGGCGAAGGCTTCGCCGAGAGCCTGGTGCATCGACGCGTTGAACGCGTTCAGCACGTCGGGGCGGTTGAGCGTGATCGTCAGCACGCCGCCGTCGCGACTCGTCTCGACCTCTGCCATCCGCCGCAGCCTAACGTCGCATTGCTAGCTTCGGCCCAATGCAGTTCATCTCCAATGCGCCGACCGAGTCCGAGGCCCTGGACGCCTATTCGCAAGCGGTGATCTCGGTCGCAGAACGGCTGGCGCCGTCGGTCGCGAGCCTGAAGGTCTCACGACGCGTGCGCGGCGGGCGAAGGCTCGATGGCGGCGGGAGCGGAGTCGTGATCACACCCGACGGGTTCCTGCTGACGTCCGCGCACGTCGTCGCGCGCACCGATGCTTCGGGACGCGCAGCGTTCTCCGACGGCCGCGAGGAGGACTTCAGGGTGATCGGGTCGGATCCGCTCTCCGACCTTGCCGTGCTCCGCCTCGATACGAACGGCCTGACCGCAGCCAATCTCGGCGACGCAGAGAGGCTGCGCGTCGGCCAGCTCGTCGTCGCGATCGGAAGCCCGCTCGGCTTCGGCGGAACGGTCACCGCAGGCGTCGTCTCGGCCCTCGGCCGCTCGCTCCCCGTCCCGGCCGGAAGGGTGGTCGAAAACGTGATCCAAACTGATGCAGCGCTCAACCCGGGCAACTCCGGCGGCGCGCTCGCCGACGCGAGTGCGCACGTCGTCGGCATCAACACGGCTGTTGCGGGTCTCGGGCTCGGCCTCGCTGTCCCCATCGACGCGACCACGCGCAAGATCATCGGCGCGCTGATGAGCGAGGGCCGCTTCCGGCGGGCGTACATCGGGATCGCCGGCGGCTCGCGGCCGTTGCCGCCTAGGGTCGCGGCGCGGCTCGGACGAAGCTCCGCGATCGAGGTCGTGGAGGTCGTCGACGGCAGCCCCGCGGAGACGGCCGGGCTTCGGCCGGAGGATCTGATCGTCGACGTCGACGGGACCGCGGTCGAGCAGGTCAACGACCTGCAGCGGCTGATGGCAGGCGAGCTGATCGGTCAAGCCGCCACGATGCAGGTCGTCCGCGGCGGGAAGTCGACCTCCGTCGAGATCGTCCCGGCTGAGCTCGCAGTGGGCTAGAGCCCCTCGAGGTGCTGCTCGTGGCCGAGCAGCTCGACTGCGACCTGTACGACGAGAGCGATCGCCAGGAGCCAGACGATCAGGAGCGGCGAGAGCGACGACGCGAACGGGATCAGGGCCAGCGCGAGCACAGCAGTCGCGACCCGCAACCAAAAATCGATCGCGCGCCAGTAGGGCGGCAAGACGATCTCGACGGCGGCGAGCCCGATCATGGAGAGCGCGAGCCCGGCGCAGAGAACCCAGCCGCTGTCGTCGTACGCCGACTGGCCGCCGGCAGCCAGGATGGCGAGCTTCACTCCGATTCCAAGCGCCGCGAGCCCGGCGATCACCGGATAGTTCGCGTAGACGAACACGAGCCCGCGCATGATTCGCCCGCCCCGCCTCAGCGTTGCAAACGCAAACTCCGGGTTGACGAACTCGAAGTAGATCCACCAGAAGGCGGCTGCGCAGAGAAAGCCTCCGACCGCGGCGAACAGCGCCTCCGCGCTCCAGTTCACGTCGCCCACTCCGAGCACGACGGCGAAGACGGACTCGCCGAGCACGATGATCGTCAGCAGTCCGAGCCGCTCGGGCGCATGCCTTGGATCGACCGGACCGCTCGGGATCAGCCGCCAGCCGACGATCGGCGCAGGTAGCTCGATCGCGAGGGCGACCACCCAGATCCAGTAGCGCTCCGGCGCCGGGAACAGGAGCGATGCGAGCCAGACGACGACAGCGGCCGAGAACGTCGTGAAGTAGAAGACTGCGATCGCCCGTCCCTGCTCGACGTGGCGGATCGCCCGCGCGTAGAGAACGAGCAGCATGATGCGGACGAACACGTACGCGAGCACGAAGCCCCGAGTGGCGCCCGCGAACGCGGCCGGCAAGGTCGTCGCGAGCGCCGCCACGCCGAGCATCGCCGCGAAAACGACGAGGCGGTACGGCAGGTCGTCCGTGTCGAAGCGGTTGGCGTAGAAGGTGAAGCCCATCCAGGCCCACCACACCGGGATGAAGAACGCCAGGAACTTGAAGAAGCCGCCCGCGGTGACATCGAGCCCTAGCTCGCGGCCGAGCTGAGCGACCGCGACGACGAAGACGAGGTCGAAGAAGAGCTCGAGCCAGGTGGAGCGTCGCGTCTCGTCCTCGCCGAGCGTACGCAGCCGAGGGGGCTCGCTCAGGCGCCTGAGCGCGTCCAGTGGGCGAGCGCTGGTGAGCGAGCGGCTCAGTGTCTGAGCGCGAAGACGAGCCCGAGCATGAACGTGAGGGCGATGATCCGGTTCACATCGACCGCCGGCTGCCAGCTGACGTCGCCGTCCTTGATCACGTAGACGCCGACCGGCTTGGCGCCGATCCCGAAGCCGCCTCCGCCGTTGTCCTCGCTGTCGCCGCCACCGCCTCCGCCGCCGCCGACCTTCGCGGCCGGGATGATGGTCACGCCTTCGGTCTCGATCGGGTCGCCGAACACGCGCTTGACCGAGATGGCATCGCGCGCGCCTGCGAGCAGTTCATCCACGTTCGGCATGCTCCTCCTCTCATCGATTCTCGGCTCCAAGGCTCAGCAGAACCGAGCTGCGGCCGCCTAGCCGGCGGCCGTTCGCATTTTCGTCGCTGAACGCGCCGAAAATTACCTCCCTCGGAAATCGGGTTTGCGCTTTTCCATGAAAGCGGTCAGGCCCTCCTTCGCGTCGTCGGAGGCGAACGCGAGGTAGAGCAGCCGCCGCTCGTACTCGAGGCCGAGCTGGAGCGGGCCCTCGTAGGCTCGGTCGACCCCTTCCTTGGCCAGCCGCGTGGCGACCGGCGCCTTGGACGCGATGTCCTGCGCGACGCGCTTCGCCTCGTCGAGCCACTCGCCCTCGGAAGCGACCCGCGCAACGAGCCCCGCGGCAAGCGCCTCGTCTGCGGTCAAGAACCGGCCGCTCAGGATCACGTCCATCGCGAGCGCCTTGCCAACCGTGCGCGTGAGCCGCTGCGTGCCGCCCGCACCCGGGATGACGCCGACTCCGGTCTCGGGCTGGCCGAACTTCGCGCCCTCCGAGGCGACGATCAGGTCGCAGGCCATGGCCAGTTCGCACCCGCCGCCGAGGCAGTAGCCCGAGACCGCGGCGACGAGCGGCGTCCAAAGGCCGCGGATCGCGTCCCAGCGCTCGATACGCCGCTGGTAGTAGAGGTCGATCGCGGACGAGCGGGCGAGCTCGGCGATGTCCGCGCCGGCGGCGAACGCCTTGTCGTTGCCGCCGAGAACGATGCACCGCACCTCGTCATCCCGATCGAGCTCCTGCAATGTCGACACGAGCTGCTCCATGAGCTCGTCCGAAAGCGCGTTCAGGGCGTCGGGCCGGTTGAGCGTGACGACCGCGATCGCCCCGTCGCGCCCCGTGAGAATGAGCTCACTCACTCTTCTTCTCGAGGAAGCGCTTGATCGCGGCCTTCGGCTCCTCGGTCGCCATCGAGAGAGCGAGCCAGTCGCGTGCGTGGTTGATCGTCTCGTGCCAGGCGAGATCGCGCCAGAAGTTGAGGTGCTGCTTCGCGTAGCGCGTCGTCTGCGGGAGCTTGCGCGCGAGGTTCTCGACCATGCGGTCGACCTCGGCGTCGAGCTCAGAGGCCGGGACGACCCGGTTCACGAGGCCCCACTCCTCGCACTTCTGCGCGGGGATCTCCTCGCACATGAGCACGATCTCGCGGGCACGCCGGTCGCCGACCATGATCGTCAGCCACTGCGTCGCACCGCCCGCCGGCACCGACCCGTGCTCGGGGCCGACGTGCCGTACGAACGCGTCGTCGACCATGACCGCGAGATCGCAGGCCATCTGAAACTCGTTGCCGCCGCCGACCGCGATCCCGTTGATGCGCGCGACCGTGGGCTTGCCGATCTCCCGCAGCCGGTCGTGGGCGTCCTTGAACGCGCCGAACCACTTCCAGTACTCGGTCGGCTTGTCGAGGTAGTCCTCTGCCCACGAGCTGAGATCGGCCCCGACGCAGAACGCGCGGCCCGCGCCCGTGAGCACGACGACGCGGATCTCGTCGTCCCAGGACGCGTCCTCGCAGGCCCGCGCGAGCTCGCGGAGCATCTGGAAATCGAATGCGTTCAGGATCTCCGGGCGGTTGAAGGTGATCGTCGCCCGGGGCGGCGCCTTCTCGTAGACGATCTTCTCGAAGCCGAGCTCGTCGGGCGAAACCGGGCTCGGGTACGTGGGCTCAGTCAACTTCGGCGAAGTGGACGTGGAACGGGATGCCCATCGCAATCCCGTCCTTGCCGGTGGCCATGAACTCGTCCGTGCGCCCGGCCTCCTTGAAGGCGTCCATGTCCGCGAACTCCCACTCGGCGTAGTACTTGAACTTCGGCTCGCCCATCGGCGCGGCGAAGATGCGGCCGTGCCTGAAGGTGGACCCGGGCACCCGGCGGCACAGCTCGACGTGCTGCTCGTAGCGCTCCGGATCGGGCTCGCTCTCGTAGACGACGAACGCTCTGACCATTCGGCCTCCTGGCTCGCTTGACGCGCCGAGCCTACCGCGCCGTTTCGAATCGCCGCGCGCGTGGAATGACGAGGGTCAGCCTCGGAAAGGGGGTGAGCCGCTCGTGAGCCTTCTCTGGATCATTCTCATCATCGTGATCGTCCTCGTTTTGCTCGGATTCTTCAGCCGTGGACGCTGGTAGGACCCGGCACGAAGACGAATAGGCCGCCCGGCACTTGCCGGGCGGTCGCGCTTTCAGGCACCTTTGAGGCGTGCAGGGGACCGGCTTCGCCGCGCTGTTCGACCGTGCCGACTCAACCGCGCTGCCGGCGCTCGGGGGCATGGCCCGTCCGGACGGCGTCGTCATCGCGAGCGAACGGTTCTTCGCATTTGCGGGCCGCGACGGCTCGCTCCTCGAGGGCGAGATGCCCAGGGTTCCCGGTTTCACACGGCGAGTCCCGCTGCTGAGAGGCGTTGCGCGGCTCGGGATGTCGGTCTCTCCACTCCTGCGGCGCGGCGGCGTCGCGGGCCAGCTCGAGCGGCTGGTGCTGTTCGCCGTGGTGCTGGCGCCGATTGCATTCGTCTTCCTGCCCAGCCGTGCGGCGCTGGTCGCGGGAATCGTCATGAGCGTGGGCCTCGTCGCCTGGCTCATGCGTGGACGGACGCTCTACCTGCACGGCGCCGAGCACCGGGCGATCGCAGCCGCTGAGCTGGGGCTGCTCGGACGGACCTGGGAGGGAGGGGCGCGGCCGTCGCGCTTCTCGCTGCGCTGCGGGACGAACTTCGTCGCGCTCGCGCTGCCGATGGCGCTGCTGGCGGACCAACTGTGGCCGTTCGCGCCCGCGCTCTGGACGCCGGTCGTCGTCGCGGTGCTCTCACTCGGGCTGACGATGGAGCTCTGGCGCGTCGTCCAGGGCTCGACGGTGACGGCCGCCCGCGCCTTCCTCGTTCCGGGGCTCGCGCTCCAGCGGCTGACGACCCGTGAGCCGACGATCGACGAGACCCGGATCGCGCTGAGCGCGGTCGCCTCGGTCGTGCGCCGAGAGCTCGACCCCTAGGGAGCGCTCTCGGGCAGCAGCCCGAGCAGCACCCAGCCGAGCAACGGCCCGACGGCGGCGAGCGCGAAACCGCTCTCCCAGGAGCTCGATTCGACCACGTATGCGAAGGCGACGGGCACGATCAGGCCCGTCACCGAGAGCGTGGTCTGCTGGAAGCCGATCGCAGCCCCGCTCCGCGCGAGGCCTGCCAGCTCGGCAGCCGCAGTCACCGAGAGGCCGTTCCAGGCCATCGAGACCGCGCCCGCGACGACCATCACCGGCAGGACGACCCCAACCGGCGCCTTGGTGAGTACCGCCGTGAGCAATACGCCCACGCAGCTGGCAAGGCCGATCCAGCGCAGGGGCCGAATTCTCGCTCCGAGGGCATCCGAGATTCGACCGGCCGAGATCCGCGTGACGATGGCTCCGACCTGCATGACCGCGAGCCCTGCCGCGGCCGACGCGTCGCTCAGGCCGTGCTCGTCGTGCAGGAAGAGCACGAAGAACGACAGGAGCGCGACCTGACCGACCAGATACAGGTCGCTTCCGGCCGAGAGGATCCACAGGCGCTTGTCGCGGAGCGTCCACTCCACGTCCTCAGCGTCGAGTGCGACCGCGGGCTTGACGGCCTCATGGACCGCGATGCCCGCGAACAGCGCGCAACCGATGCACACAGCGCCGAGAAATCCGAACGACGCCTTGAGCCCGTATGCCGAGTTCACCGCCGGCAAGGCCAGTGCCGCAACCGCGCCTCCAACGGGGATCGCGGTCTGGCGAACACCGAGAGCGAGCCCGCGCTGCCCGGCCGAGAACCACTGCATCACCGCCCGTCCGCTGGCCGCGTTCACGCTCGCGCCGAGCGCGCCTGCAATCGTCAGCAACGCGACGAGCAACCAGAACGAGCCCGCCCATCCGGCCGCTGCCACGAGAACGCCGCACCCCGCAAGGCCGCTCGCCAGGACGACGCGCTCCCCGATCCGGTCCGAGAGCAGCCCCCAGGGGAGCAGCGTCGCGATCGGCCCGATCCAGACACTGGAGAACGCAATCCCGACCTCGCTCAGCGAAAGGTCGTAGCGGTCCTGCAGCGCCGGGCCGAGCACCGGTAGGCCGATCAGGACGGCTGAGAAACCGGCCTGAGCCGCAGTTCCCGCGGCAAGCACGACCCAGCGGTAGCTCGGGTCGGCGCTCACGTTCACGGCCGTTGTCGCGCGGGAGCTAGATCTCGAGCCCGAAGGGGTTGAACGGCTTTGGGCTCGTGGAGACGATCACGCTCTTCGTCTCGAGGTAGAGCTCGAGCGTCTCGAGGCCGAGCTCGCGGCCGAAGCCGGACTGCTTGTAGCCCCCGAACGGGATTCCCGGGAAGGCCGTGAACGGCATGTTGATCCCGACCGTGCCCGCCTTGATCCGGCGCGCCAGCCGATGTCCGCGAGCCGGATCGCCCGTCCAGACGGTCGCCATCAGCCCGTAGCGCACCGCGTTCGCCTGCCTGATCGCGTCCTTCTCGTCGGCGAACGGCGAGATCGTGACCACCGGGCCGAAGATCTCCTCCTGGGCGACGGTCATATCCTGGTTGACACCAGCGAGGACCGTCGGCGGATAGAACGCGCCCTTGCCGTCGCGCGGTTCGCCGCCAGCCGTGACCTCGGCACCTTCCTGGCGGCCCGTCTCGACGTAGCCGTGCACGCGGTCCCGGTGCTCGGGTGAGATGAGCGAACCGACCTGCGTCTCGTTCTCCAGCGGGTCGCCGACCTTGAGCCTCGACGCGGCCTCGCTGAACCTCGCCACGAACTCGTCGTACAGCGACTGCTCGATGAGAATCCGCGAACGCGCCTCGCAGCTTTGGCCTGCCGAGTAGTAGATCGACCAGACCGAGCTCGGGATCGCGTCGGCGAGGTCGGCGTCCGCGAAGACGATGTTCGGGCTCTTGCCACCGAGCTCGAGAGTGAGCCGCTTGATGCCGTCGGAGGCGTCTCGCATGATCTGCGCCCCGGTCTCGGTCGAGCCCGTGAACGCGATCTTGTCCACGCCCGGGTGCTGCACGAGGTGTCGGCCGACGGTCGTTCCCGGGCCGGGCACGACGTTGATCGAGCCCGGCGGGAACCCGACCTCGGTCGCGAGCTCAGCCATGCGGAGCGCCGACAGCGGCGTCTGCGAGTCCGGCTTGAGCACGACGGTGCAGCCGGCCGCGAGGGCGGGCGCAAGCTTCCAGGTCGTCATCATCAGCGGGTAGTTCCAGGGCACGATCTGGCCTGCGACGCCGACCGGCTCCTTCAACGAGTAGAAGAGGAGCGAGCCGCCGAGCGGATTGGAGCGCCCGCCGATCGAGCCGATCGCCGAGCCGTAGAAGCGGAAGTTCTCGACCGCCTGGTTGAGCTCGGCCTTGACCGAGGAGATTGCCTTGCCGACATTCCGCACCTCGAGCTCCGCGAGCTCCTTGCGGTTCGCGACGAGCGCGTCGGCAAGCGCGTGCAGTAACCGCGAGCGCTCGGTGGGCGCCGTTCGGCCCCAGTCGCCGTCGAGCGCGGCTCGGGCTGCGTCGACGGCGCGGTCGACGTCGGCCTCGGAGGCCATCGCCACCTCGGCTAGCGGGTCGCCGGTTGCCGGCTCGACGAGCTCCTTCACGTCGCCGCCGGAAGCCTCGGTCGCCTCCCCGTTGATGAAGAGGAGGTACTCGCGCTCGGTCGCAACCGCCACGTCCGGGACCCTAGCTGAGGTCGGCCGGCGTGAGCTGCTCCGTGAGTAGCCGCTTGAACCGCGCCGGGTCGCCGTCCACCCAGTCGCGGCACAAGTCATAGCCCGCCGTGTAAGTCGTGACATACGAGCGCCACAAGGGGTCGGTGATGAAGCGGACAGACTGCTCCGCGCGTTTCCGCGACCTGAGCGACCACTTCATCGAGTACTCGATCGCCTCCTCCTCGGAGGCGCCCCGCGTGTGAAGGAGAAGCGCGATGTTCCCGCCCACGTAGGCCAGAGGCCGGATCGCCTCCTGGACGCGCTGCGAGCGCTCGGGGTCATAACGCACCCCGGTGCCATCGAGGTGTTCGGCAGTAACCTGCTCCGCCTGGCCGCCAAGCAGGATCTCGGAGGCGAGACTCGCAATCCCCTCCGAGACGAGCGATGACGGCGTGCCGACCATGAGCGCGGACTCCTCCAGTCGGCCGTCCCTCGACAACGTGGATCTGTTCCTTCCACGCGTGCTCGGTGTGATGCCCCGGGTAGGCCTCGTGCGTGGCCATCCCGTGGACGAAGTCCGGAATGAGCGTCGTGTCGGTGTTGATCGCGATCCGGCTTCGTAGGCCGCCCTGGTAGTAGTTGAACGCCGACCACGGCTCGTCGGAGACGTACTCGACCTCGACGGACTCGCCCTCAGGCAGCCCGAACAGCGCCTTGGTCCGCTCCCGAAAGTCCGTGAGCATGGCGTCATAGACCCCGGCGAGGGACTCGCCGTCGAGCGCATCGTCCTCGCGCCAGACCTGGTAGCGCTCCACGAGCGTGCCGTCCCCCGGGAGAACGTCGTCGAGCTCGCGGTGCGCGGCTTCGAACGACTCTTCGAGCACCCACTCCGGGCGCACGCCGTAGCAGCGCTCGACCTCGTCCTCGTATGGAATCTGTTCGCCGGCGAGCTTACGCGCGACCGTCTCGAGCCCGACGAGCTGTGCGGCCAGCCAGGAGTCGTCTGTCGACTCGAGCAACGCGAAGGCATCCTTGACGAGCGCTGCCGGGGCGCGAAGCTCCTCCGCATCGATCTGCTCCTTGATCTCGGGAGGCCCGTAGTACGCGTCGACGAGGCCGTCCACGTGCCGACCCAGGCGCAGGCAGAGCTCGAGGTACCGCTCGACCACTAGCGCTCGAAAAGGGCTGCCTGCCCCTGGCCGACTCCGACGCAGAGCGTCGCCAGCCCGTACCTTCCGTCACGGCGGCGGAGCTCGTGGAGCAGCGTCACGACGAGCCGCGCGCCGCTCATGCCGAGCGGATGGCCGATCGCGATCGCGCCGCCGTTCACGTTCACGCGCTCCGGAGCGAGCCCGAGCTCGCGGATGACGACGAGGCTCTGCGACGCGAAAGCTTCGTTCAGCTCGACGAGGTCGATGTCGCCGACCTCCACGCCGGTGCGCTCCAGCAGCTTCCGGACTGCGGGCACCGGGCCGATGCCCATCACGCGGGGATCGACTCCCGCGACCGCGCTGCCGACGAACGCGCCGAGCGGCTCCGCGCCGAGTGCTTCGGCCTTCTCCTCGCTCGCGATCACGAGCGCGGCGGCGCCGTCGTTGATCCCGCTCGAGTTCCCGGCGGTGACAGAACCGCCGGCGCGGAACGCGGGCTTGAGAGTGGCAAGCTTTTCAGCGCTCGTGTCGGGACGCGGATGCTCGTCGCGAACAGCATCGCCGACCGGCACGAGCTCGTCGTCGAAGCGTCCCGCTTCGGCGGCCGCCGCCCAGCTCTGTTGCGAGCGGAGCGCGAACTCGTCCTGCTCCTCGCGGCTGACCCCGTAGCGCTCGGCCACGTTCTCCCCGGTCTCGCCCATCGACTCGAGCGGGAACAGCTCCTCCATGCGCGGGTTCGGGAAGCGCCAGCCGAGAGTCGTGTCCCAGGCGGTCTGGTTCCCGCGCGGCCAGGCCATGTCTGGCTTGGCCATGACGAGCGGCGCGCGGCTCATCGACTCGACCCCCCCGGCCACGAACAGGTCGCCGTCACCGGCCGCGATCGCGTGGCACGCCGAGACGACCGCCGAGAGGCCGGACGCGCAGAGCCGGTTGACCGTCACACCCGCGACCGACTCGGGCAAGCCCGCGAGCAGGACGCCCATTCGCGCGACGTTGCGGTTGTCCTCGCCCGCCTGGTTCGCGGCGCCGAAGTAGACGTCCTCGATCTCGCCCGGCTCCACTCCCGCGCGCGCCACGACCTCTTTGATGACTGCCGCAGCGAGATCGTCGGGCCGTTCACCCGCGAGCACACCTCCGTAGCGCCCGACGGGCGTGCGGACCGCGGAGAGAACGACCGCGCGGCTCACGCAGCAGCCGGCCGCGGACGGCGCACAAGCTCTCCTCCGCAGTTCAGGCAGACGTACGCGAGCTCGCCTGCACAGACAGCGCACCACGTGCACTCGAGGCTGCAGATGTACGCCTCATCGCTCGGAGCGAGTTGAGTGCCGCAGCGCTCACAGGAGCCGCGCATCTCCAGGGCCATGCCGCGAAAGCTAGCCGACGAACTCGACCCTGACGGGCTCCGTGAACGCGCCGATCTCCTCGCCGCGGCGGAGGAGCTCTCGAACCGCGCGCCGCCCCTCTTCGCCGTAGTCCTCGGTCAGCTCGTTCACGTACATGCCGACGAAGCGGTCGGCGAGCTCGTCGTCGAGGCCGCGGCCGAACTGGAGCGCGTACTCGAGCGCGGGCTCGCGGTTCTCGAGGCCTGCGCGGATCGATTCGGCGAGTACGTCGGAGAGCTCGCGCAAGGTTTCTGACCCGAGGTCGCGCCGCGCCACATTCGCGCCCAGCGGCAGCGGCAGGCCCGTGTCCTCGAGCCACCACTCGCCGAGATCGACGACCTTGTGCAGCCCCGCCGCGCCGTACGTGAGCTGCCCCTCGTGGATGAGCAGCCCCGCATCGGCCTTTCCCGAGAGCACCTCGTCCATGATCCGGTCGAACGGCACCTCGCGGTACGAGAAATCTCCGAGAAGCAGCTTCAGCGTCAGGAACGCAGTCGTCATCCGACCGGGCACGGCGATCTCGACACTCCTCAAATCGTCCTCGGTCAACTCCTCGCGGGCGACGACGATCGGCCCGTACCCGGAGCCCATGCTCGCGCCGTGCGGCAGCAGCACGTACCGGTCCTGCACGTGTGGATACGCGTGCAGCGAGATCGCCGTCACCTCGAGCCGGCCCTCGAGCGCCCACTCGTTCAGCGTCTGGATGTCCTGCAGCACGTGCTCGAACTCGAACCCGCGCGGATCGACCTCGCCCTTGGCGAGGCCCCAGAACATGAACGCATCGTCTGGGTCGGGACTGTGGCCGAGGCGGATCAGCAAAGCGGCGCGAGCCTACCTGCCGAAGAACCAGCGCTCGAGTGGGCCGAGCAGCTCCTTGCGCGTAAACGGCCTGATGTACTCGGGCCGGCCGTCGTCCTCGGACACGCGGGCGTCGTCGTCGAGGATCCCGTTCGCCTGCTCGAGCACGTCCTCGAGCTCGTGCCCCTCGAACACATAGTCGTCGGCGCGAGGCTCGTCGCTCGGCCGGTGCTGCGGATTCACCGCGCGCCCGACGGCCCACACGCCACCTTCCTTGCGCTCGATCCAGACGACGATGCGCTCCTCGGTCCCGGACTCGTCGAACCCGTGCAGCTCGCGCTCCGCGAACCGCGAAGCGGTCGACAGCTTGCGCATGGGGCCAGGATACAATCGCCTCGATGGGGCGGCTCAGCGAAATCTTCCGGAACCCTTTCTCGTTCCTCTTCAGCGGTTCGAGCCACGAGGACCGGGTCGCCGCGTACGTGATCCGCGAGCACGAGCGTGGACGCACGCTGGCCGAGATCCTCGACGACCCGTACGTGCGCAACCGGTGCTCGCCGCAGGAGGTGGAGCGGCTCTTGGATCGGCCTGAGCTGATCCGGGCGCTCGGCGACGACGTCGTCAGCGGCGTGCGCGCCGAACGCACCTAGCGCGTCTCTGCGCTCGCTTCACGGGTGAACCCCTGGTTCCCCCGTGGGCCCTCCTTGCGTGCGAAGGGATTCTTCTTTTGTCTCAGGAGCCGCCCTTTCGGGTCGTGATTCAAACGAGCAGGGTGGGCCTCCCGCCGGGCAAAGCCCGGCTCCGGCGGCTTCTCGTTCTGCTTTCCGAAAGCCGCTAGAGCTTTCGCCCTACGTTCTTCCTCTTCGCGAGCTCGATCGCACGGGCGCCAATTGCGAGGTCCCATGCGGCGATTCCGTTCGACTTGAAGAGGACGATGTCGTCGGGCGAGCTGCGTCCCGGGAGCTCTCCGGAGACGACTTCGTGCAGCTCGTGCACCTCGAGCCAGTCGAGGACGCCACGCTCGACGGGCTCGATCAGGTCTCCCGATTCGATCTTGGCCTGCTCGATCGAGTCGCAGCAGACGAGGACGGCACGCTCCAGGACGACATTGTCGAGCTCGCGCGCCTTCGGACGGTTCGCGCCGACGGCGCAGACGAGCGCGCCCGGCTTCAGCCACTCGCCGCGCAGGACTGGGTCGGCGGACGTCGTGACCGTGACGACGACATCCTGCTCGGCCGGGTCGCGGTGGCTCTCGCCGGGCTCCGCGCCGACCTTCTTGCAGAAGGCGCTCAGGCTCTTTTCGGTGCGGCAATAGGCGACGACCCGCTCGATCTGGGGCAGCGCCTCGCGGATGCACGCGACCTGGCTCTCGGCCTGCCAGCCGCAGCCGATCATGCCGAGCGTGCGCGCGTCCTCGCGGGCCAGGTACTTGGCCGCAACCCCGCTCGCGGCGCCCGTGCGCAGCTGGCCCATCCGATCGGCTTCGATCACGGCCGCGAGGTCGCCCTTGTCCAGGTCGAAGAGCACGACGACGAACGGCGTCCCGGCGGGAAGCGCGGCGTACGACTTGAGCCCGGCGAGCCCGAGCTCCTCGTCGACTGCGGACATGACCGCGAGCGCGCCCTCGCCGGCGCGAGTCCGTTGGCGTGGGCGATTCCGGATCGAACCTCGGGCCTGCCGCTGGAAGCACGCCTCGATCGCCGCGAGCGCGTCGGCCGGCGTGAGCAGCTTCTCGATGTGAGCTTCGGTCAGGTAGAGCGGCACTATGACTCGGTCTTCGGGATGAAGCTGATCTTGCCACCCGACTCGAGAACGGCCCACCTCACTTTCTCGAGCGAGTCGATCTGCTGCAGCCGGGCCTCGGCCGCGAGCTCCTCGGGCGTCATCCGCTCCTTCTTCAGGTTCTTGTCGATCACGTTCCCGTCCTCGATCAGGATCAAGGGCTCGGGCTCGAGAATCGGCCGGAGCCGCTCGAAACGGAACCCGACGTACGACGCGGCCAGCGTCAGCAGTCCGAAGGTGCCGACCGTGAGCACGATGCCGGTGACCGAAAGGTCGTTCTGCGTCACACCCTGCTGCATGAGGTCGCCGATCACGATCAGCAGGATCAGGTCGAACGGCTGCAGCGAGGACAGCTCGCGGCGCCCGATCAGGCGTGTGAGCAGGAAGACGAAGACGAACGCTACGAATGCTCGGACGACGATGTCCATCAGGGGAAGATGGTCACGGTGCGGTCGACGTGTGCGATGGACGTGGTGTCGTCGTCGAGCTCGACGTCCTGTGACCGGCGGCCGATGTTCGTCGGATTGACCTGGAACTGCATCCAGACGACGATCTTCTGACCGGCCGGAATGTGGCCGAACTCGAGAGCGAGCTTCCCGTCGCGGCTGGACTCGCCGACGGGCGCTGGCTCGATCGTGTTGATCTGCATCTGCTCTGTCCAGCCGCTATCGAGCACGAGGACGGCTTTCGAGATGTCCTGCTGCGCGTCGATCGTGAACCGGCCCTCGTAGTAGAGGCCGCCGCGCAGAGCCGTCGGCGCGAAGACGTGCAGCTTCGCGGCCGGCACAGAGGCGAACGAATTCGTCGGGCGCTGGCCGAAGACGTTGAGGAGCCCGGCGACGATGACGAGGATGAGCACGCCGAAGAAGACGCGGCGCACGACGAGCTCGGTCCCTTCCGTGCGGTCGCGATTCCATTTCAGGGTCAGGAACTGAGGTGGCTCGGCCACGCGGCCTGTTTCGTCAAGGCCGGCCGAGTTCCCTGCCGGACGCGGCTAGACTAGGTGGCCCCGCGCCCGTAGCTCAGGGGATAGAGCGCTGCCCTGCGGAGGCAGAGGTCGCATGTTCGAATCATGCCGGGCGCATCGCCCTGTGCCCGCGGATTGCGCGGGCCGGGCATCTGGGCCCGACCCGCGCTGAATCTGCCCTCTCTCGTCTAGCGGAACTTGCCCGGCGGCACGTGCAGCTGCAGGAGCTGCCCGCCTTGAACGAGCTCGCCGGCGATGTTGTAGTGCGCCTGCACGTCCACCAGGTACTTGCCGGCTCCCAGGAACGGCGCGGGGATGATCCCGGACATCTCCTCGTCCTGGGTCAGGAATCCTGGCGCTCCGGGCATGAAACGACTCGGATCGTGCGCGGCGACCCGGGTCAGGTTGCCGCTCGCGATGTCGTAGACCCAGGCACCGCCGAGATACGGCTGGTTGCCGACGTCCTCGACCATCAGCACCTTGCCGCGGTCGACCGTGATGTTGTCGAACATCTGCGGTCCGGGGGCGTTCGGATCGCCGGACGTCCCGACCGGTCCGCTGACGAGCAGCGTCAGAGTGCCGCCCTGGGCGGGGTCGGCCGGATCGTCGAGCCGGAGGCGCCAGAGCCGCGTCTCACCTGTCCGATTCTCCGCGGGAAGCGGACCGAATGACGACGTGGTCACGTAGTAGAAGTCGCCCGGATTCTCCGGGTCCCAGGCACCGTCTTCGGGACGCTGGAAGTTCGTCACGCCGCCGGCCTGGCTGTCAGCTTCGAGCTGCGCCGCGTTTCCGGCATTGGCGGTGACATCGACGAACGCCACGTCGAACTCGTCGCCCACCTGCCAGTCCGTTTTCTGGTACTCGGACTGCGGGATACCCAGCACCCTGAGCCCGTAGAGCTGCCCGTTGGCGAGTCCGGCCCGTTGGACCGGATTGCCGGAGCTCTGTTTCGTCCCACGGTGGAGGTAGACCTGCTGACCAACCGAAGCATCCCCGTCATCGAGGCTCATGGCGACGGTGGCATCGCTTCCCGTGTTCGGGTGCGAGACGATGTTCTCGAAGGACATGTTCCCGATCCACGGCGTGAGCTCGTAGCTCTCTCCGGTGTCGACGACATGGCCAAACGGCCTGCCCTGCGTACCACCTTCTTCGCCGCTCAGGAAGAGCCGGCCGCTGTAGCCGTTCCCCGTCGCCGGGTTGTAGAAGGCCGAAACCGGCGGGAGGTCGGCTGAACAGAGCCTGTTCAGGCGAGTAGGAGCCCCGTCGTTGTTCGAGACCTGCCAGTCGCTCCCGTTCCAGACCAAGAGCGTCCGAATCTGGTCCTCGCCGTGCAGCACCCGAAGCGAGCCCTTCTCGATCGTCCATTTCGAAACGAAAGAGCCTCTCGCACCGTGGGCCCGCACGATCCCCTGCGTGTTCCCGAGCTCGTGGTTCATGAGCAGGGTGAACGTCCCGCCTCCACTTTCGAACGCTCCGAGGCCGTCCGGGATGCCGACCATCCGATACGGCGTCCCGTCCGGCTTGAGGTTGACCGAATCGCCGACGGTCAGGATCGACTTCGTGACGACGCCCGGCTCGGAACGCAGCACATAGGGCGACTCCGAGCTGCTCGGGCCCGTCTGGGCGCCCGGATCCGCGATCGCGACGGCCGTTGCGATGCCGGCCGCGAGCACGCCGACCGCAAGTACACGCATCCTCTTCACAACACTCCCCTCTGTCGACTGACCCCGATGGCCGCCGAATACTCCGATGCTTCGACGGCCGAAGGGGCTACAGAATGGTTGTGAACCGGTTGCGGGCTGGTGAAACCCGAGCCGACCTGGGGGCCGGCCTAACCGCGGCCGCCTAGTACTTCGAGCTCGAGGTCGTCGTCGTCGTGGGCGTGGACGACCCGGCCGAGCTCTGCAACGCTCCGATCATGCCCTCGCCTTCGTGGAACTTGCAGACGAACTTCAGCTCGCCGCTCTCGGGAAAGGTGACGTCGACCTCGGTCTCGTCTCCGGGCTGGACCTCCGCGTCGACGTTCTGCTCCGACAGCGTGAACGTGTGCGCCGTATTGCCCTCGTTCTTGAGCTCGAGCTCGAGCATCTGGCCAGGCTTGCCCTTCAGGATCGTCGGCCCGAAGTAGTTGTCGTCGAGCTCGACCTCGACCTTTTCGGTCGCGTTCGAGACGTCCTTCGTCCCGTGGCTCTCCACCTGTGTCCCCATGATCGTCGTGCTCGTCGGACCTTCCTCGCTCTCCTCGCTCCCGCCACCGCCTCCGCCGCAGCCGGCGGCCGCGAAGACGAGGGACAGCCCGGCGATCACCACGACTCCCTGGATTCGCGTCATCGGGTAGTTCCTACGCATGAAGTACACGAGCGGATTTCCCGTTCGGCCCAACGGCAAACTCCGCCTCGTCCGGGACCTCGACACGGACGTAACCTAGCGCGCGGTCGGACACCGCGCTCGTGATGCGGCCAACGACCTTCTCGCCGTGGCGAACCTCGTCGCCGGGGTCTGCGCCATCGACCTCGAGGACGCGCAGGCTCCTGTTCACTTTGCCGCGGTGGCGTAGCCGTGCGATCGGCTCCTGTCCCGGATAGCAGCCCTTCGTGAACGAAACATGCGTCTCGTCGAGTCCGGCCTCGGCAGGGAGGATCCTGTCGTCGAGCTCCTTGCCCCAGGCCGGCGCCGCGGCCACGATCCGGATCCGTTCGACCTCCTCGGCTGAGAGAGTCGGCGCGACTTCCGAGTCCAAGAGCTCCGAGCCTGGCTCGCCGAGCTCCTCGTTCGAGATGCCCCCGTCCTCGCCGAAGACGATCACAGACGTGTGCTCCTCCGAGTCAATCTCGACCTTGGCCGCGAACCTCGCGCGGAGGAGCGTTGCAGCGACGGTCTCGCCGAGCCCCGGCTCGGTCAGGAGCAGGAAGTCGTCATGTGCGCGGCGCACGACGACGAGCGGCGCGATCAGGCGAGCCTTGGGCGTCAGCAGCATCGCGCGACAGGGGGCCGCGCTCACGTCGTTCGAGAGCATCCGCTGGAGGAAGTCCTCCGCATCGGGGCCCGCAACCCGGATGTAGTCGCGCGGCCTGGCCGCAACTCTGCGCGTCGCCGTTGCCATGGTCACTAGTGTAGGAATCGTGTTCCGGTCAAAGGCAGAGCAGAAGGTCGCGGACGCCGGCTACGACCCCGCGCGGCTGCCGCCCGGGCAGTACCTGACCGAGAAGTGGCCCGTGCTCCACGCGGGAGATGTGCCCGAGACCGACCTCGCGACCTGGGACTTCAAGGTCTTCGGCGAGATCGAGAATCCGGTCACGCTCAGCTGGGACGAGCTCAAGGCGCTGCCCGCGACCGAGGTCTCGATCGACATCCACTGCGTGACGCGCTGGAGCCGGTTCGACACGAGCTTCCGTGGCGTGAGCTGGGCAACGCTGGCCGAGGTCGTGAAGCCGAAGCCGAGCGGCCGCTTCGTGGTTGCCCACGCGGAGCAGGGCTTCACGGCGAACGTGCCGATCGCCGCGCTCGAGGACGAGCAGTCCCTGATCGCGTACGAGGCCGACGGCGAGCCGCTCACCCCGGAGCACGGCTGGCCACTCAGGCTCGTGATCCCGAGCCGCTACTTCTGGAAGAGCGCGAAGTGGCTGCGCGGGATCGAGCTCGTCCCGTCAGACCAGCCCGGCTTCTGGGAGCGCTATGGCTACCACAACGACGCGGACTACTGGAAAGAAGAGCGCTACGAGTTCTAGCGTGGGGGAACCCCTGGTTCCCCCACGGGCCCCCTCCTTGCGAGCGAGTGCGCTGTTCCGAAGGTTCTAGGAGCGGTCCGAGGCGCTCGCGCTTCCATTGGTTTCTGTGGTGGTGAGCCTCCCGCCGGGCGAAGCCCGGCTCCGGCGGCAAGCGGTTGAGATCTCCGAGAACCGTTAGCCGTGCTTGATCACGTACGACTTGTTGAGGTCGATCGCGGTCGCGAGGAGCAGCGTCCCCGCCCACCAGTTGACCGGGTCGAACGTCAGCACTTCCTCATCACCGATCAAATCGCTGACGAGCCAGATCACGAACCAGAGCAGAGTCATGCTCCAAGCATCTCAGGGAACACCCAAAAGAGGGATGGTTGGGCGCGCCGGGGGGCCGATACGGCAAGTACCCACCTCCCCCTCCTTATGCGGATCTACGTCCGAACCGCATTTGAGAACAAGAGACCGGCCCTGGCCGGTCTCTCTGTTTCTGGGATCGAGGAGAATCGCGCTGTGAGCGTCGCGGCGATCTGGTTCGGATTCGTCAAGCGCCATTTGTCCCAGATTGAGTAGCCAACGCAATCGGAGACAGCAATGAGTCGCCGCCGGAGCCGGGCTTTGCCCGGCGGGAGGCTCACTTCGACAAAACCCTCCGAACCCACCAGCCACGAGGCGGCTCCTGAAACGTGCGGAGCGCGAATCCACCCGCAAGGAGGGGGCCAACGGGGGAACCAGGGGTTCACCCGTTCTGTTAGCGCCAGTCGACGCTGATCACGTCAACAGGCTTTTCGAAGCCCTTGAAGACCTCTGATCGGGGTTTCGAAGACCGGAAACCCGTGCCCGCGTCGTCGAGCGTCTCGCGACTCGCAAGGATCTCGCCCGCTCCCGCGGCTGCGCCGATTCGCGCGGCAAGATGAACCGCCTCGCCACCGTAGGGATTGGCGGCCGCGTCGCTCTCGAACGCATCACCGGTGTGAGCTCCGATCCTGACGTCGGGTGCGACGATCTCCGCTTGGAGGACGCGCTGGATGGCAACGGCCGCTTCGAGCGCCGCTTTCGGAGTGGCGAAGGCCGCGAAAAAGCCGTCTCCAGTCTGCTGAACCACCTCGCCGCCGCAATTGGCGATTTGCTCTTCGAGCAACTCGTCGTGCCGCGCGAGCAGCTTCTTCCACTTCTCGTTGCCGAGCGTTTCGAGCAGCCGCGTCGAGCCGACGATGTCTGTGAATACGAACGTACGCCGTGTCTGCTGCCGGCCGAGGAGCTCGGCGGCACGTTGTGCGTCCGCCTTGGCGCCGATGCGCTCGAAGGCTGAATGGGCGGCGTCGAGCTCGGCGATCGCCGCGTGCTCGTCACCGCGCCGGCGGAACGCGACCCCGAGCAGCACGCGAGCCTGGGCAGTCTCGAACGGAGCCCCGACCCCGCGCCACTCGTCCCGCGCATGACGGAGGAGGCGTATCGACTCGTCCATGTCGCCTTCGGCCAGGGCAATCCGACCAGCGGCGACGTGAACCGTCGCGTCGAAGGCCGGCGCACGGCGGCTGCCAAACTTGTAGGAGTCGACGAGCTCCTCGAGGTCCGCGACAGCAGCACGCGCCGTCTTCAGATCGTGGGCGGCCACGGCGATCTCGACCTGCGCCGGAAGCCGACGAATCCGCGACAGCGGTTCCTCGACCTCGTCGAGCGCGCGGGTGATTCCCGCAACGGCCGCCTCGAGCTTCCCTTCCGCCAGGTTGAGCAATGCGAGGCCGGGCTGGGGATCGGCTCCGAGCTCGTTCGCACGCGCGTATGCCTCCTCGGCGGAAGCGAAATCGCCGAGCCGGCGGCGGATCTCCCCAATCTCGTAGTAGCCGCTGGCGGTGATGTAGCGCTCGAAATCCTGGAGCTCGTCGCAGGCCGCCGTCGCGACCTTCTCGGCCGCCTCCAGGTCGCCCCGGAGCCGCATAATCTCCGCGCGGTGGATGCGACAAGCACCGGGAAAGCCGGTCACGTCGAGCCGATCACACCAGCGGTTGGCCGCCTCCGTCCACTCCGCGGCGCGGCGGACGTCACCGACGTCCTGGCACGCGCTGATCGTCATGCAGTAGACGAGCGTGGTCGAGTAAGCCTCGAGCTCACCGCTGACGGCGGCCGCCGTGCCCTCGTCGATGAGCTCGAGCCCCTGCTCGATCTCACCCATCTTGACGAGCACACGCCCCTTGGCGACGAGCGCGAGCATCTGCGTGTCTCGATCAACGAAGCGCCGTGCGAGCTCGTATGCGCGTTCGAGGCTCGCGAGCGCTTTCGGATAGTTCCCTTCCGCGAACATCGCCTGACCCGCCTGGGTGAACGCAATCCGTCCGTGGACGGCGGACTCCTCCTCCCCCTCGAGCTGGCGTTCCGCAGTCGCGAACCAACCCTGACCGACCGCGAACGCTCCCCGGTTCGATTCGTCCCAGGCGAGGGTGAGCGCAACCTGCGCAGCGGAGACGTTGCGCCCCTCGCCGGCGTAGGCGACGTAGGCGCGCTCCCGCAACCTGACCGCCTCGTTGAGTTTGCCGCTCCACCAGGCGGCCTCGCCGTACCACTCGAGGTCCTCCGCGGTCAGGCTCGCGGGGTCGAGGTTCGCGTACGCCTCGAAAGCTTCGCGCCACGACTGGCGCGAAGCCGCGTCTCGGGCACCCACGATCGGATCGACAGCCTGTGACACAGTCTCGTCGTATTGTCACATCAGCGGTGAGGCCAACCGCACCTCGGAGACCACACCATCCGCCGCCGGAGGCGGGCTTTGCCCGCCGGGAGGCTCACAAACACAGAAACCGCGCGAGCTCGATTGCCTCGGGCGGCTCCTGAAGCGGTTTTTCCACGACCCCGCTCGCAAGGAGGGGGCCCACGGGGGAACCAGAGGTTCCCCCGTGATAGCCAGCGGCCGCGAAAGCGGCCGTGCTGCTTACATCATGCCGCCCATGTCCGGCATACCGGCGCCCGCGCCGACCGGGTTCTTCTCCGGCGGCTCAGCCACGATCGCCTCGGTGGTCAGGATGTTCTTCGCGATCGAAGCCGCGTTCTGCAGCGCCGAGCGCGTGACCATCGTCGGATCGATGATCCCGGCCTTGACGAGATCCTCGTACTCGCCGGTCTCGACGTTCAGGCCGTGGCCCTTCGTTCCGGTGCGGATCTTGTCGATCACGAGCGAGCCCTCGAGGCCGGCGTTGTCGGCCAGTTGACGAATCGGCTCCTCGAGCGCACGCGTGACGATGTGCGCACCGGTCCGGTCGTCACCCTCGAGCGCGTCTGCCTTGATCGCCGACGCAGCGTTGAGGAGCGCGACGCCGCCACCCGGGACGATGCCCTCTTCGAGCGCGGCCCGCGTCGCCTGCAGCGCATCCTCGACGCGGTGCTTCTTCTCCTTCATCTCGGTCTCGGTCGCGGCACCGACCTTGATCACCGCGACGCCGCCGGCGAGCTTCGCCAGCCGCTCCTGCAGCTTCTCACGGTCGAAGTCGGAGTCCGTGTTCTCGATCTCGGACTTGAGCTGCTTGATCCGGGCCTTGATGCCGTCGGACTCGCCTGCCCCGTCGACGATCGTCGTGGAGTCCTTGTCGATCACGACACGGCGTGCGTGGCCGAGCTGTGAGAGCTTCGTGTTCTCCAGCTTGAGGCCCATCTCCTCGGTGATCACCTCGGCGCCGGAGAGGATCGCGATGTCCTCGAGCATCCGCTTGCGGCGGTCACCGAAGCCGGGCGCCTTGACGGCGACCGCGGTGAACGTGCCGCGGAGCTTGTTGACGACGATCGTGGCGAGCGCCTCGCCCTCGACGTCCTCCGAGACGATCAGCAGCGGCTTGCCGGACTGGATGACCTGTTCGAGCACGGGAAGGAGGTCCTTGACGGCCCCGATCTTCTGGTTCGCAACCAGGATGTACGGGTCCTCGAGCACGGCCTCCATGCGCTCTGCGTCGGTGATCATGTACGGCGAGAGATAGCCCTTGTCGAACTGCATGCCCTCGGTGAACTCGAGCTCGAGCCCGAAGGTCTGGCCCTCCTCGACGTTGACGACGCCGTCCTTGCCGACCTTCTCGATCGCGTCGGAGATGACGTCACCGATCTCGCGTTCGCGCGCGGAAATCGTTGCGACCCGGGCGATGTCCTCCTTGCCCGAGATCTCCTTCGACTGCTTCTGCAGGTCTTCGACGACCTGGTCGACGGCGACCTCGATCCCACGCTTGAGCGCGATGGGATTCGCACCCGCGGCCACGTTCCGCAGTCCCTCGCGGACGATCGCCTGAGCGAGGACGGTCGCGGTCGTGGTGCCGTCACCGGCGACGTCGTTCGTCGCCGTTGCGACCTCGCGGACGAGCTGAGCGCCCTGGTTCTCGAAAACGTCCTCGAGCTCGATTTCGCGCGCGATCGTGACACCGTCGTTCGTGATCGTCGGTGCGCCGAACTTCTTGTCCAGCACGACGTACCGACCCTTCGGGCCAAGAGTGACCTTGACCGCGTCGGCGAGGGTATTCACGCCGCGCTCGAGCGAGCGCCGCGCCTCCTCGTCGAACTTCAGCTCCTTATGAGCCATTGAGTACCTCCCTCAGTGAGTTGTGACTAGGCGGATGCGCCCGCGAGCTGCTTCTTCTTGCTCGACTTGGCGGCCTTGGTTGCGACCTTCGCGAGCACGTCCGACTCGCGCAGGATCAGAACGTCGTCGGCGCCGAGCTTGATCTCGGTGCCGCCGTACTTCGAGTAGATGATCTCGTCGTCGACGGCGACTTCCATCGGGACGATCTCGCCCGTGTCGTTGCGCATGCCCGGGCCGACTGCGAGGACGCGGCCGCGCTGCGGCTTCTCCTTCGCGGTGTCGGGCAGGACGATTCCGCTCGAGGTCATCTCCTCCTCCTCGAGCGCCTCGACGATCAGACGATCGCCCAGCGGCTGCAGATCCATTCAGGACCTCCTGTTCTCAGTACTTTGTGACAGTCTCTGGCACTCCTGGGGAGCGAGTGCCAGGACATACTAACGGCACGCTTCTCCTCTGTGCAAGCCGAGCTGGATTCACCCGGCACGCTCCGGTGACTCGGCAACCAGCCGCGTGTTACAAACTCTCGATGCGCCGTGAATTCTCCGCGGGCGGGGTCGCGATCAGGCGCCTGCGCGGCGAGTGGGTCTTCGCCGCGATCCGGCCGGGAGGCAAGAAGCCGGGGGTCTGGGCGCTTCCGA
Source organism: uncultured Actinomycetes bacterium (assembly GCA_963794605.1). Classification (GTDB taxonomy): domain Bacteria; phylum Actinomycetota; class Thermoleophilia; order Gaiellales; family Gaiellaceae; genus VAXT01. The sequence continues at coordinate 672,137 of CAWCEN010000002.1, read as the reverse complement.
AGGGATTGATCGGCGAGGGCGAGAAGCCGGACGCGACGGCGGTCCGCGAGACCGAGGAGGAGACGGGGATCCAGGCACGGCTCGTGACGAAGCTCGGCGACATCCGCTACGTGTACACGTGGGAGGGCGAGCGGGTCTTCAAGGTGGTCAGCTTCTACCTGCTCCACTACTCGAGCGGCCGGCTCGGCGAGATCGAGCCCGAGATGCGGATCGAGGTCGACGAGGCGCGCTGGCTCCCGCTCGCCGAGGCTCCGAAGCTGCTCGCCTACGGGGGCGAGCGCCAGATGGCTGAGAAAGCCCTCGCTTTCGTCCGCGACAACGGCTTATGATCTCCGCGCCCCTGGTTCCGTAGCTTCTCCCGCTGCTCATGTACGCCCTCAACTTCTATTCGCCGATCGTGGCCGACCAGCTGCGCTCGCGCCGCAAGACGGCGACCATCCGCCTCGGGGACAAGTCCCGGAAGTACAAGAAGGGGATGGTCGTCCAGGTGCTCGTCGGGGCGCGCTACGGGCCGCGCGAGAAGGTGTTCGACGCGGTCATCGACAAGGTCGAGGTGAAGAAGCTGGGCGAGCTCTCACCGCGGGACATCGAGCACGACAACCCCGAGGTGCGGCGACCCGAGGAGCTCGCGATCTTCCTGGGGCAGCTCTACAACCGCGAGGTCACGGCGGAGGAGATCGTCACGCTGATCCGGTTTTCCGAGATTAGGTCCTGAAAAGTCCGGCGCGCTGCGCGCGCCATGACGACTTTTCAGGAATCTGTTTCGAGTCCAGGCATTCGCGTGCGGACGCGGGCCAAGCCCGCATCCGCGGCTAGGCCTTGCGCCTCTCGGATTAGCGGCCCGGCTTGCGAATAGGGCCGCCGAAGGCCGTGGGCGGACGAAGCTCGCTGCCGCAGGCTTCGCACTCGACGGCGAACGCGGAGCTGAAGCGCGCGTCGCACTCCGGGCAGCGCGAGCGGATCTCGCCTCCGCACTGCGGGCACTCGGCCGGAAGCTCGTCTTCCGACTCGTCGAAGTAGCGCTGCGCGAACCCGCACGCCAGGCAGAAGGCGACCCAGTCGCCGAGGGTCTTGCGCCGCTCCTCGCGAAGCCAGTCGGAGGCTTTGCCCATCGCCTTTGATGCTAGAAGAACGCCTGTGACTGCGGTCCGCTACGTGGGGCACTCCACGGTCCTGATCGAGCTGGACAGCGTCCGGATTCTGACCGACCCGTTGCTTCGTCGCCGGGTGCTGCACCTGCACCGACGATCGCCGATCGACGTCGAGCCGCTGCACAACCCGGACGCGGTCCTCATCTCGCACGCCCACCGCGACCACCTCGACCTGCCGTCCCTCCGCCTGCTCGACCGCACGGTGACCGCGGTCGTCCCGCGAGGCCTCGCGCGTCCCGTCGAGCGGATCGGCTTCGAGCGCGTGGTCGAGGTCGACGAAGGGGAGTCGCTCTCGATCGGGCCGGTGGAGGTGCGCGCGACGCACGCGGAGCACGACGAACGGCGCCGCATCGGCCGTCTGCGCGGCGCGTCTCTCGGCTATGCGATCGGCGGGTCGCACCGGATCTATTTCGCCGGCGACACGTCGCTCTTCCCGGAGATGGACGGGCTCGTGCCGGACCTCGATCTCGCGCTGATCCCGATCTGGGGCTGGGGACCGACACTCGGCGGCGGAGAGCATCTCGATCCCGCGGGCGCCGCGGAGGCGATCCGGATGCTCCGGCCGCGCATGGCCGTCCCGATCCACTGGGGCACGTACCGCCCGCTGCATCACGGACTGCGGCGCGACCCGGACTTCCTCACCGAGCCGGCCGAGGCGTTTGTCCGTGAGATGGCGAAGACCGCGCCGGAGGTCGAGGTGCGTGTCCTGAAGCCGGGCGAGCGGCTCGAGCTCTAGGGACCGGCCGCCGCTCGCGCAGCCGCGACCTTCTCCCGCCGGGCCTTCGTGAGCTCCTGCACGAAGATCTGGACCGTCGCCGCGAGCGGCACCGCGGTCAGCGCGCCGAGCACCCCGAGTAACGCGCCGAACAACGTGACCGCGACGATGATGAAGAAGCCCGACAGATTGACAGCCTTGCCCTGAATCTTCGGCGTGAGGATGTTGTTCTCGACCTGCTGGTAGACGAGAACGACGATCAGCATCACGATGGCGGCGCCGACCCCCGACTCCGCCCAGATGGTCGGGACGAGGATGAACCCGGCCAGGGTCGCACCGATATTCGGGATCATGTCCAGTAGGCCCGCGATCACGCCCAGCCCGAGCGCGAAGCTCGACCCGAGGAGCCACGCCGTCACGCCCTGAGTCGTCCCGGCGATGGTCGCGATCACAACGAGACCGATTGCCCAACGGGAGACCGACTCCGTCACACGCTCCCAGACGCCGAGCCAGCGCTCGTCCTCGCCGGGCATGAGCACGCTCCCGAGGGCGCTCTTCATGCTCGGCACGTCGCTGAGGAAGAACAGGCAGATGAAGAGGATCGTGAAGCTAGCGAGGAAGACGCTGAAGAAGTCGCCGGCGATGCCCAGCACGTTGGAGATCGCATCCGGGACCGACACGGCGGTCTTGTCCGCCCCCTCGTGCAGGTTTTGTCCGATTCCCGTGTCCCCGAGCCAAGAGAGCTCGTCGGACGAGCGCAGCTGGTCGATCGTCTGCGGCAGGTCGTGGAGGAAGTCACGCACCGAGCCGACCAGCGGAACGAGCAAGATGAGCATGATCAGGACAATCGCGAGGGCGGTGCCGAGCACCGTCAGCGTCGCGGCCAGGCCTCGAGACCACCCTGTCCGCTTGATCACGAAGCGCACCGGGAACTCGAAGACGAGCCCGAGGAAGATCCCGACGAAGACGATCAGGAACGTGTCTCCGATCGCGACGAACGCCCCGAGAATGCCGATCGCCGCCGAGACGATCAGGATCGTCCGGATCGGGATCACCAGCTCGCGCTTCTCGACCTGACCCGCCATACGCGGACCCTATTCCTCGCGGACGGCGCATCGTCCTGCGTCGGTGCTTACCTCTGACTCGTGATGTCCCGCCTGCAGGAGCTCGCGCTGAGACGTTTCGAACTGGCCTTCGAGCGCGGCCGCATCCTCTGGTACCTGATGCTGTGCATCGTCGGGTTCGCAGTCGGCTGCGCGGTGCTGATCCGAATCGTCGACCCGCACGACTTTCCGACGATCGGGCTTGCGCTCTGGTGGGCGGTGATGACCGTGACGACGGTCGGGTACGGCGACATCGTGCCCACGACCACGGCGGGACGCGTCGTCGCGTCCGGTCTGATGATCATCGGCTTCGCCTCGCTCTCGCTGCTCACTGGGTTCGTCGCCTCCCTGCTCGTGCACCGCCGCGCCGCGATGGACGCGGAGGCCGGCTTGACGACGATCGAGGAGCGCCTCGAGGCGATCGAGCGGATGCTCCGGAAAGACGCCGCCTAGAGCGAGCCTTCTTCGATCACCTGGGGCGGGCGGTGGCGCTTCCAGGTCGCGCCCGCGAGCAGGCCGAGCAGCAGTGTTGGAACGATGGTCAGAAAGCGGTAGACGAGGACGGCCGTGACGACCTGCGCATTCCCACCTCCGAAGCCGACGAGCGCTGTCGTCAGGCCGAGTTCGACGATGCCGAGGCCCCCCGGGGTGATCGGAATCGACCCGAGCAGGCGGACGAGCGACCACGACGCGAACACCTCGATCACGCTCACCTCGCTCGCCGGGACGTCGAAGACGCGGAGACACACGAGGAGCACGAGGAACACCGCCAGCTGACCCGCGAGGGTTGCCGCCGTGAGCACGTGCCAGCGGCGGCTGAGCAGGGCGACCGCCTCGGCACGGAAGCCTGCGAACGTCTCACCGGTCCATGAGACGGGGCCCCGGCGGAAGATCCGCAGCCCCCACGAGACGATCCTCGCGCTCCGGTTGCCTGCCCAGCGGGCAAGCCGGCGGCTCGAGAGCCCGGCGGCGTAGGACGCAGCCGCGATCACGAACACACCGAGCGCGATCAGCGCCACGGTCTTCAAGAGCGCGTGGCGCTCGCCGACGAGCGTGAGCAGTGCAAGCGCGATGCTCGGCAGCCCAAGCATCACGAACTGGTTCCACGTGCCCGTCAGGGCAACCGCGAGCGTCACGTCTTTCTTCCGGAAGCCCCAACTGCGGAGCATCCCGTACGAGAGCGCGACGCCGACCGCCGGCCCGCCGGGCGCGAGGTACGTCGAGGCGCTGCTCGACATCGAGAGGACGAATGCGTTCCGGTAGCTGAGCCCGGGCAGCGCGGCCTGCCACGGCGGGGCGTAGGTAACCAGGTTGAGCGCCGTTACTGCGGCGAGCACGGCGATCTGCGGCCACGAGAGCTCCTTGACCACGGCCCAGACGTCTCGGTAGTCCGCGATCCGGGGCAGGACGAAGACGAAGGTTCCGACGACGACCGCGACGCCGACCGCGCCGATCCCGAACCGGCGTGCATGGCGCGATCTCAAGTTGATGCCGATCACCCGAGGCTACGCGCGCGGGAAGAAACGCGCGCGGTGGGAAGAAACGCGCGCGGTGAGTCGAATGGTCCGCCGACCGAGTTACGCTTTCTCCACTCAGCGCCGTTAGGAGGCCCTCATGAGCGACGTTGCATCACCGCTGTCCACGTCCGAACAACGCACGATGCTCGACGCGGGCCGCGTCTGGTGGCTCTTTCTGGTCACCGGCACGGCCTGGCTCCTGTTCTCGATCATCGTCTTCCGCTTCGACTACACGACGGTCTCGGCGATCTCGATCCTCTTCGGGATCCTCATGCTCGGCTTCTCGCTGATGGAGTTCGTCACCGTGATGACGACGGTCGGCTGGAGACGGTTGCTCCACGCCGTCCTCGCGCTTGCCTTCCTCGTGATCGGCATCGTCAGCTTCATCCACCCCGGCGACACGTTCAAGGCGCTCGCCGCGGTGATCAGCTTCTACTTCATCATCAAGGGGACGTTCGACCTGATCATCGCGTTCGCCACGCGGCCGGAGAACGACCTCTGGTGGCTCGGGCTGATCGCCGGCATCGTCGAGATCATCATCGGCTTCTGGGCCGCGGGCGACTTCGGCCACAAGGTGATCCTGCTCGTCGTGTGGGTCGGGGTCGCGGCCTTGATCCGCGGGATCTCTGAGATCATCTTCGCCTTCACCCTAAGAAGCATGAGAGGAGCAATCTGATGGCCGGACTCGCGGCACTCGGAGTTCTGATCGGAGGCCTCGTGATCGGGGCCTGGCTGTACAACGTCGACCACTGGGTCCTCGGGATCCTGGTCGCGATGGCCGGGCTCCCCGCTGCGCTGATCACCTGGGTCGCGATGAAAGAGCGGGTCTGATCACACTCGCTCGACGAGGAGCGTGAGGCCTCTCAGAGCGACGACGCGAACCGTCTCGCCAGCGTCCGCGCCGTCCTCGCAGCGCGCCTCCCAGATCTCACCGCCGATCCGCACCTGACCGGTCGGCCTGCACGGCGCGAGCACCTCGGCCTCCTGGCCGACGAGCGTCTGGGCACCGACGACCTTGCGCCGTCCGCGCATCGTCCTGTTCCAGAACAGGAGCTCGCCGAAGAAGAGGATGAGACACGCGGTGAAGCTGACTAGGTCCCACGGCGACGGAACGAAGATCAGCAGCACGATCCCTAGCAGCAGGAACACTCAGCACCTCACGGTCGATACAGGCTCATCCATCGGGGGTGATGACAGCACACCCGTCGATAGTGGATGATCGCACCCATGACGAGCGGTACCCAAGGTTCGGCAGCACCGATCCGCGGCGAGAGCCCGCCGCTCACGCGCAAGCGTGCGATCGCGGTCTGGACGCTGCTCGTCGTCGCCTCGATCCTGATTCTGATCTCGTCGCTCACCATCTGGGTGAAGCGGCAGGCGCTCGACACGGACGCGTGGACGAACGCTTCCGGGCAAATGCTCGCGAACGACGAAATCCGCCAGCAGCTCTCGCTCTACCTCGTCGACAGCCTCTTCAACAGCGCCGACGCGACGGCGCGGATCCAGCAGGCGCTCCCGCCGAGAGGGGCCGCGCTCGCGCCCGTCATCGCCGGCGCATTGCAGAACGTCGCGGTCCAGGCCGCCGACCGGATCCTCGAGACGCCGCAGGCCCAGGCCCTTTGGGAGGAAGCGAACCGCCGCGCACATCAGAACCTGATCGCCGTCCTGGAGGGAGAGGACGTGCGGCGCTTCCAGACCGAGAGTGGCGAGGTCGTGCTCGACCTGAGCCCGCTCGTCCAGCGGCTGAGCCAGCGCTTCGGATTCCAGGCCTCTCCGGACGCGGGCAAGATCACGATCCTCCAATCCGGTCAGCTGAAGAACGCGCAGCGAGCGCTGAAGGTGATCAAGGTGCTCTCGGCCTTCCTGCTCGTGCTCGTCCTCTTCCTCTACGGGCTCGCGATCTACCTCGCCCGCGGCCACCGAAGGCGGATCCTCCGGGCCACAGCGGCCAGCTTCCTCCTCGTCGGCGTGCTCGTCATCGTCATCCAGCGAGTCACCGGAGGGGTGGTCGTCGACTCGCTGATCAAGACCGATGCGATCCGGTCCGCCGGCAACGCCGCGTGGGGTATCGGAACCGAGCTGCTGCTCAACGTGGCGTACGCGCTCATCCTCTACGGCGTGGTCGGGCTCTTCGGCGCGTGGCTGGCCGGGCCGACCCGGTGGGCGGTTGCCGCTCGACGGCGCCTGGCGCCGGTGTTCGAGGACCAGGCCTGGCTCGTCTACGGCGCCGTTGCGGTCCTGTTCCTGCTCCTGCTCGCGTGGGGACCGACCCAGGCGACCCGGGAGTGGTGGGGAGTACTTCTGCTCGGTGGGCTTCTCTTCTTCGGCGTGGCGATGCTGCACCGCGAGACGGTGCGCGAGTTCCCCGCGCAGACACCCAGACCGGCCTAGGTCTGTTCTTCGAGCAGGTGGTCGCGCCGCGTGAGGGCGACGGCCTCGAGTCGCGAGTGGACTCCCAGCGCCCGGAGGATGTGGCGGATGTGGTTCCGCACGGTCTCGACGCTCAGGTGGAGCTCGGCCGCGATCTGCGTCGTCGAGCGGCCGTGCTCGAGCAGCCGCAGCACCTCGGTCTGGCGGGGGGTCAGGTCTGGATGAGCCGTGGGCGGAGGCCGGTCGATCTGGATGTCCACGACCTGCCCGAACATCGCGACCACCTGGCCGCCGTCTCGGAGAGGAACGGCGCTGATGTCGACCAGAACGCGCTCTCCGTCAGCTCGAACGAAGACGACTTCGTTGTCGGAGCGCTCGACGGCCCCGGAGATGTTGCGCGCGAAGATCTCGCGGGCACGGCGAGCCTCCTCCGGCGAGAGCACCGAGGTGAATTGACGGCCACGCACATCGCCGACGATCTCCCGCGCCGCGGGATTCACCCAGCGGACGATGCCGTGCCGGTCGACGATGTACGACGGGACGCGAACCGTGTCCAACGCGTCGGTGACGTCGTGGCCCATGTCGCGCAAGCTCGGCACTGTCCCCGAGTGTGCGGTCCAGGGGCGCGCCGCGTCAAGTCAGGCGGCTTCGACCTCGACCGTCGGGCGTGGAACGACCGCCCAGTCGACCTCGCCGGACTCCAGGATGTACACGCGCCCGTCGAGCTCGAACCGGATGGCGCGGAGCGATTCCCGCGCCACCCAGTCCTCGACCGTGCGCATGAGCGATGAAAGGTCCGAGCGTGAAGCTCTGATGTAGACGTCGACGATCGCGACGTCGTCTTCCTCGTTCACCGAGACCGCCCAGCGCGAGCGGAGAAGCGTTGCCAGGCGCGCCGCACCTGCCAGGTCGGGCAGCTCGAACTGGACGGTTTCGGTGAGTCCGTTGCCAAGGTCCATGGCTGGAAGGTTCGCGCGCCGACCCCCCGAGGCGCTTGACCCAAGTAGGTCATATCTGGTCCCCTGCTCATGGGATGTCGACGCCTCGGAAACGCGCAGGCATCGCCGACTCGGCGGGGCGCGCCGCGTTCTTCCCGGCCCGCGTCGCTGCGCGCGCCTGGCGCGGTGGGATCGAGTCCGCGGCCGAGGACGTCGTCTCGGCGCCCGAGATTGCACGCATCGTCGACAGTGCGCTGGCCGGGCCGCTGCCCGAGGAGATCGCGCGCTCGCTCGTTCGGCACAGGGTGATCGAGCGCGTCGTCGCCGAGCTGGCAGCGACCGGGGAGCTCGAGCGCCTGATCGAGCAATCGCTCGGCAGCCCGCAGACGCTCGAGCTCACCGACCGGGTCCTCGCCAGCGACGAGATGCAGCGCGCGCTCCAGAGCATCGCGGCCAGCCCGGAGCTCCGGCGCGCGGTCACGCGGCAGTCGGCGGGGCTCGCCGACGACGTCGTCGCGGGAGCCCGGCGGTCGGCCACCAAACTCGACGAGCGCATCGCACGACCAGCTCAGCGACGGCGGCCTGCGTATGCCGGCATCGCGACGAGAGCCGCCGCGCTCGCGGTCGACGTTCTCGCCGCGCTCTCGATCTTCGTCCTCGGCAGCGCAGTCGTCGCGCTGATCGCGTCGCTCGTCGGCGGCATCCGCCCCCAGTGGCTTGCCGGTTTGCTGCTCAGTGCGGCGTGGATCGCCGTCGCGGGCGGCTACTTCGTGCTCTTCTGGAGCGCGGCGGGGCAGACCCCGGGCATGCGGCTCATGCGCCTCCGCGTCCAACGCGCGCGTGGAGGCGGGCTCTCGGTCGGCCGAGCGGCCGTGCGGGCGATCGGGCTCGCGCTCGCGATCATCCCGCTCTTCGCCGGCTTCATCCCGGCGCTCTTCGATGAACGGCGACGCGCGCTTCCGGACTACCTCGCCGGTACGGTCGTGCTCCGCGATGATGCGCCGGCGAGGGAGAATGATCTCGAGGTTCATCCCAGTCGGGTGATGACCGACCACTCGTCGTGGCTGGACGATTCCCAGCAATGACAAGGAGGCATTGATGGCAATTGGACCTGTGCAACTGCTCGTGCTCGGTTTTGCCGAGCCCAAGTTCCACGGCGAGATCCTCGCCGAGCTCGACCGGCTCAAGGAGAACGACATCGTCCGCGTGATCGACGGCCTGGCCGTGCACAAGGACGCAGAGGGCGAAGTGACGGTGCTGAAGCGGACCGACCTCAGCGACGAAGAAGCAGCCGAGTTCGGAGCAACCGTCGGCGCGCTGATCGGCCTTGGCATCGGCGGCGAGGAGGGCGCGGAGGTCGGAGCGGAGCTCGGAGCCGAGCGGACCGAGGACGGCGTCGACGTCTTCCCCGAAGAGGACGCGCTCGACGTGATCGAGGAGATCCCGAACGACTCCGCAGCGGCGATCATCCTCCTCGAGCACCGCTGGGCGATCCCGTTGCGAGACGCCGTGGCGCGGGCGAACGGCATGCCGATCGCGGACTCGTTCATCCACCCGCTGGATCTCGTCGCAATCGGCCTGATCGCCGCGGAGGAGGCGGAGGCTCTCGCGCCGTCACAGCAGTAAACAAGGAAGAATCGGCCAGAAGACGAAAGGAAGGAACCGATGTTCGGACCAAGTCGCAGAGTTGCACGCCGCACATCACGGCGCACATCACGGCGCATGGCGGCACGCTACGACGAGCCGGCTTACGACGAGCCGCAACAGGCTGCTCCGCCGCCCCAGGCCGCACCGGCAGAGCCAGACATGACCGAGCAGCTTCAGGACCTGGCAAAGCTGCACGAGCAGGGAATCCTCACGGACGAGGAGTTCGCGGCCAAGAAGAAGGAGATACTGGACATCTGATCCCCCGTAGCGCCGCTCCGGACCCCTCGCGGCCCGCGGCGGCCGAGAAAGGAGCAGTGCATGAGCACGATGGACTCAGGCCGGGACATGTCTTCGGCATGGAGCGGCTGGATCGGTTTCGCGGCGATCATGCTGGCGTTTATCGGCGCGCTCACGTTCTTCGAAGGGCTGATCGCGGTCATCCGGGACAACTACTACGTCGTCACCCGGCAGAACGTCTTCGCGTTCGACGTCTCGACCTGGGGCTGGATCGCGATGCTCTGGGGAGTCCTGCTGTTCCTCGCCGCGCTCGGGTTGGCGGCGAAGAGCGGTTGGGCCCGCTGGTTCACGATCATCCTCCTCTTCCTCAACCTCCTGGCCCAACTCAGCTGGCTGGGGAACTCCGGGTATCCGCTCTGGTCACTGACGATCGTCACGCTCGAGATCGTCGTTCTCTACGCGCTCACGGTGCGCTGGAAGGACGTCTACACGCTCGAGTAACGCTTCACAGGCCGACGACGGCGCGGACCTTCGGGTCCGCGCCGGACTCGCCTCAGGCCCGAGGAGATACGTGAAATGCCCTGCCTGTTCGCACTGATCGCAGTTCTCTCGCCCCGGCTGGCCGTGCTGCTCCTCTGGCTCTTCACGCCCTACGTGGATGGGGCGTTTGCGGGCTTCCTCCTGCCACTCCTGGGCCTGATCTTCCTGCCCTGGACGACGCTCATGTTCGTCCTCGTCGACGCTCCGGTCGGAGGGATCCATGTCGCCGGCTGGATCCTCGTCGGGCTCGGCGTGGTACTCGACCTCAGCTCGTACGCCCAGTCGCGGGCGTATCGTTCTTCGTCGGAGTTCGCGTGATCGACGCAGCGACACTCGCCATCGGACTGGTCGCCGGCGGCTTCTGGGTCCTTGCCGCCATCTCGGTCGTGCTCGCGCTTGCCGCCCTGCTCAGCGTCTTCCGGAACGAGGACTTCTCAGGGAGCGCGAAGGTCATGTGGGTCCTCGTGATCCTGATCTTCCCGCTCTTCGGGTCGCTGATCTACTTCGGCGTGCGCAGCGACTGGTGAAGGTCGTCCTCGCCGTAGACCCCAGTCGTTAGAGTTTCGTCCGTGGCGATCGCCCGCGAAGCAGAGCCCGTCAGCTCCCTGCACGAGATCCGCGAGGCGGGCCTCGATCGCGAGGACCTGCTCGGCATGTACCGCAGCATGCTGATCACGCGCGGGATCGAGGAGCGCGGGCACATCCTCTACAAGCAGGGCAAGATTCCCGGCTCCTTCTACACCGGGCGCGGAAACGAGGCCTCGTCGGTCGGCGTCGCGACCGCCATGGGCCAGGAGGACGTCGGCACGCCGCTGCACAGGGACATGGGCGTCCACGTGACGCGCGGCGTCGAGCCCTGGAGGATCTTCGCGCAGTACATGGGCCGCGAGGACGGCCCGACGCGAGGTCGCGACGGCAACGTGCACATGGCCGACTCGAAGCTCGGCCTCTTGGCGATGGTCAGCCACCTGCCCGCGATGCTCCCGGTCGCCGTCGGCTGCGCGCTCGCCTTCCGCATCCGCGAGGAGAAGCGTGTCGCGCTCGCCTGGTTCGGCGAGGGCGCCTCGGCCCGCGGAGACACCCATGAGGGGATGAACCTCGCGGGCGTGCGCCGGCTTCCGGTCGTGTTCATCTGCGACAACAACCAGTGGGCTTACTCGACGCCGACGCACCTCGAGTACGCGTGCGAGACGCTCGCCGACCGCGCGCAGGCGTACGGCTTCGAAGGAGTCGTCGTCGACGGCACCGACGTGCTCGCCGTCTACCGCGAGGCCAAGCGCGCGGTCGAGAAGGCGCGCGAGGGTGGCGGGCCGACGCTGATCGAGTCGATGACGCTCCGCATGGAGGGTCACGCGGTGCACGACGACGCGTTCTACGTCCCGAAGGAGATGTTCGAGGAGTGGGCGAAGCGCGACCCGATCGAGCGCTTCCGCAGCTGGTTGCGCGAGAACGCGGCGCTCACCGACGACGAGGAGGACGAGATCGGCGCGAGCGTCAAGAAGCTGCTCTCGGACGCGATCAATCGCGCCGACGAGTCGCCGCTGCCCGATCCGTCGACGCTGACCGAGGGCGTGTTCGCGACGCCCGAAGACCTCGACACGCCTCACCACAAGTGAGCTCCTGATGGCTGAGATGACCTATCTCCAGGCGATCTCGGACGGTCTCCGCGTGGAGATGCGCCGCGACAAGCGTGTGTTCGTGATCGGCGAGGACGTCGGCGTCTACGGCGGCGCCTTCAAGGTCACGCTCGGCTTCCAGGAGGAGTTCGGCGCCTGGCGCGTGATCGACGCGCCGCTCTCCGAGACGGCGATCGTGGGCAGCTGCACGGGCGCCGCGATCATGGGCATGCGCCCCGTCGCCGAGATGCAGTTCGCGGACTTCATCTCGTGCGCGTGGGACCAGCTCGTCACGGTCGCGGCCAAGCAGCGCTACCGCGCCGGGACGCCCGTGCCGATCGTCGTGCGCCTTCCGTCCGGCGGAGGCTTCTCAGGCGGTCCGTTCCACTCCCAGAACCCGGAGAGCTCGTTCGCGCACATCGCAGGCCTCAAGGTCGTCTGCCCGGCCACTCCGGAGGACGCGAAGGGGCTCCTGATCACCGCGATCGAGGACCCGAACCCGGTCCTCTACTTCGAGCACAAGCACCTGTACCGGCGGATCAAGGCCGACGTGCCCGAGGATCGCTACACGGTTCCGTTCGGCAAGGCGCGCGTGCACCGTGAGGGCGACGACGTCACGGTCGTCACCTGGGGGGCGATGGTGCACACGGCCGGCGACGCGGCGAAGGAGCTGGAGAGCGACGGCGTCTCGGTCGAGATCCTCGACCTGCGGACGCTGATCCCCTGGGACCGGAAAGCCGTGCTCGAGAGTGCCGAGAAGACCTCGAAGGTGCTCGTGCTGCACGAGGACACACGCACGGGCGGCTTCGGCGGCGAGATCGCGGCCACGATCGCCGAGGAGGCGTTCGAGCACCTCGACGCGCCGATCATGCGGATCGCCGCACCCGACGCGCCGGTGCCGTTCTCGCCGCCGCTCGAGAAGGCGTTCATCCCGCAGGTCGACGACGTCGTCAAGGGCCTGAAGGAGCTGGCGGAGTACTAATGGCGACGACCGAGGCCGTGGACGTCGTCATGCCGCAGATGGGTGTCTCCGTCTCGGAGGGGACGATCACGAAGTGGCTCAAGCAGGTCGGCGAGCAGATCGAGGCCGACGAGTCGCTGCTCGAGATCTCGACCGACAAGGTCGACACCGAGGTTCCCAGCCCCGCGAGCGGCGTCGTCACCCAGATCCTCGTCCAGGAAGGCGAAACCGTGGACGTCGGTACGAAACTCGCGGTGATCGGCGGCGAGGCGGGCGCTCCGCCCGAGGCTCCTGCCGAGCCAGAGGCTCCAACCGAGGCGCCCGCGCCCGAGGCGGTCGCACAGCCGGCCGAGTCACCGGCCCCCGAGCCCGCGCCGGCCGTCGCGCCGGAGCCTACGCCCGCCCCTGAGCCTGCGCCCGCTGCCGCAGCGGCACCGGCCGACGCCCAGCAGAACGGGAAGAGCTTCGTCTCGCCTGTCGTCGCCCGCATCGCCTCCGAGCATGGCGTGGACGTCTCGAGCGTCCCCGGCACGGGTCGCGGTGGTCGCGTGACGAAGAAGGACATTCTCAACTTCGTCGAGTCGGGCCCACCAGCTGCGCCTCCGCAGGAGGAGGCGCCCGCTGCCGCTCCGGAGCCGACTCCGGCTCCCGCGCCTGCCCCTGCCCCGGAGGCGGCACCCGCACCGGCGGCCGAAGCGCCGCCGAAGCCTCCGCCGCCTCCGGCTCCAGAGCCCGTGGCTGCGACGGCAGGCGAGCAGCTCGAGCCGATGAACGCGATGCGGCGCGGGATCGCCGAGCACATGCGCCGATCGCTCGACACGGCCGCCCACGTGACGAGCGCGATCGAGGTCGACATGTCCCGCGTCGTCGACATCCGCAACAAGCTCAAGCCCGAGTACCAGAAGACCTACGGCGTCAACCCGACGTACCTGATCTTCGTCGCGCGCGCGGTCGTCGAGACGCTGAAGAAGTACCCCTGGATCAACGGCGAGATCCGCGGCGAGCAGATCGTCACGCGACCGTGGGTCAACCTCGGGTTCGCGGTCGAGCTCGCCGAGGGCAAGGGCCTGATCGTCCCGGTCGTCAAGCACGCCGAGGGCCTCAACCTGCTCGGGATGGCCCAGGCCGTGACCGACATCGCCGAGCGCGCCCGGAACAAGAAGCTGACCCCCGACGAGGTCCAGGGCGGCACGTTCACGATCACGAACCCCGGCGGCTACGGGACGTTCCACGGCACACCCGTGATCAGCCAGCCGCAGGCCGGGATCCTCGGCACCTACGCGCTCGTCAAGCGCCCCTGGGTCGTCCAGGACTCGTTCGGCAAGGACGTGATCGCGATTCGGCCGATCATGAACCTGACCCTCACGTACGACCACAGGCTCGTCGACGGCGCGCTCGCCGGCCGCTTCCTGAAGGACCTGAAGGACGCGCTCGAGAGCTGGGACGAAGTCGCCTACTGATGGAGCTCGTCCGGCTGACAGTCGTCATGAACGAAATCGAGGCCGACCAGGTCCAGTCGCTCCTCAAGTTCGAGAACATCGAGTCGATGCAGCGCCCGACGAACACCGGCGCGGGGAGCATCGGCGGCAGCGGCGCCATGAGCGGTTCGCGCGAGATTCTCGTCAAGCCCGAGGACCTCGACACGGCCAAGGCGATCGTCGGCGAGGAGGAGTGACCCATCCAGCAATACATGCCGGCCCCTGGCCCGCGATCACGCTGCACCAGAGCCCACCCTCCTCCTCACCAAGGTTGGTGGACCTTGGCTCGTCGGAATGCGGCCTCTGGCTTGGTGCTCGCGACCCAGGAGCTCGGCGGCATTACTGGACGGGCCACTAGTGGACTACTTCGTCCTGCGGCTCGAGCGCGGCGGGCCCTGGGACTGGAGCCGCGACATGCGGGAGCAGGACGGCTGGGACGACCATGCACGGTTCATGGACGACCTCGTCGACAAGGGATCGATCATCCTCGGCGGGCCACTCGAGGGCGACCGCGAGACGATGCACATCATCGCAGCGGACTCCGAGTCGTCGGTGCGCGACCTGTTCGCAACCGACCCGTGGTGGATCAATGGCATGCTCCGTCCCGTGCGCATCGAGCGCTGGACGATCGTGCTGGACGGCCGTGCCTGAGCCCGTCCGCCTGACGATCGTCGCGGACGAGTTCGCCGCCGAGACGATCATCGCCCTCCTGCAGACGGAGGGGATCGAGTCGGTTCAGCGGAGGACGGACCTTGCGGCTGGAATGGCCGACGCGTCGGCTTCTGCCTTCGGCCCACGTGAGATTCTCGTCAACCCGGAGGATCTCGAGCGCGCGCGTGAGCTGATCGACACCGACTAGGCTCAGGGCGTGACCAGAGGCGCCTACCTGCTGAACCTCGATCGCGTTCCCTACCGCGAGGCGTGGGAGCTGCAGCGCTCGCTGGCTGCCGCGGTGTCGCAGGGCGCGATCCCCGACACGGTGCTGCTGCTCGAGCATCCGCCCGTGATTACGCTCGGGCGACGGACCGAGGAGAGCGAGCTGCACGTTCCGGAGGGCGCCGAGGTCGAGATCGTCGAGACCGACCGTGGGGGCAAGTCGACCTACCACGGCCCCGGCCAGCTCATCTGCTATCCGATCTTCGACCTCACGCGGCACGGACAGGACGTCAAGCGCTACTGCCGCGACCTCGAGGAGGCGTTGATCCGCACGCTCGCGGCCGTGGGGGTCGAGGCGACGCGCATCGAGGGGCTGACCGGGATCTGGGTCGAGACGCAGCCGGTACCGAGAAAGGTGGCGTCGATCGGGGTCCACATCACGAAGTGGGTGACCACGCACGGCTATGCGTTGAACGTCGACCTCGACACGGCACCGTTCACCCAGTGGATCACGGCCTGCGGTCTAGCGGACGCGTCGTTCACGACGATCGCGGCGGAGCTCGGCCGACCGGTCACGGTCGACGAGGTCCGCGGGCCCGCCGTAACCGCGTTCGAGGAGGTCTTCGACCTCAGCTTCGAGGAGCTACCGGTCGACGAAGGCGCCGGCCTCTGGCCGCAACCGATCCACGAGCACCTGACCGCGAAGCCGACCGGTGCAGGCCGCTCTGGAGCTGCGCAGGGCGTCGAGCAGGTCGCGTCGCGCTAGCGGTCGCGCAGCCAGCCTTCCTGGTACTGAGAGCGCTTCCAGTCGGCGAAGCTGCCGTACGCCTCGGAGGGGTCTGTCGTCTCCTTCTCGACCCCCGCGCTGTGTTTCAGGGCGACCTTCGAGACCGGATAGACGAGCCCCTTCCTCCTACGACCTCTCGCACCGACGGCCAACACGACCGCGGGCTCATCGCCCGCGCCGACGATGATGTGCTCCGTCCCCGGCGGGCAGTGGAAGAAGTCCCACGTCTTCAGCTCTCGCTCCTCGCCCTCCACGATGAGGAGGCACTCGCCGGCCAGGACGAGGAAGTCCTCTTGCGCGTTCTCACTGTGGTAGAGGCCCATCGGCTCGCCGGGAGGCAGGACGTTGAGGTTGATCCCAAGGCCTGGAAAGCGACGCTTGCCCTCGAAGTTGCAGAACGCCCCGAGCGTCTCGGTGTCGCGCCAGCGGCTGTCCCTCGCGTTCATGACGAACCAGCCCTCGCCTCCGGGGCGAAGGCCGAACTTCGTGCTCTCGAGCGGCGCCTCGTGTGCCACCATCCATAGACTGACAGACGTGCAGAAGTCACTGCCCGTCGCGGAAAAGCCCCGCCGCCCCGAATGGATGAAGGTGCGCGCGCCGAGCGCCGATTCGCGCTACTTCGACGTCAAGAAGCTGATCCACGGCCAAAACCTGCTCACGATCTGCGAGGAGGCCCGCTGCCCGAACATCGCGGAGTGCTGGGGCCGCGGGACGGCCACCTTCCAGATCCTCGGCGAGACGTGCACCCGTGCGTGCCGGTACTGCTACGTCCAATCGGGCAAGCCCGAGCATCCGCCGGACCCGCTCGAGCCGCTGCGCCTCGCGCACACCGCGGCGCAGATGAGCCTCGAGCACGTCGTCGTCACATCGGTCGACCGCGACGACCTACCCGACAAGGGCGCAGGGCACTACGCGGCGACGATCCGCGCGCTGAAGGCCAAGGTGCCCGCGGCGACGATCGAGGTACTGACGCCCGACTTCCTCGGCCACGAGGAGCAGGCGCTCCAGATCGTGCTCGCCGAGCGGCCGGACGTCTTCAACCACAACATCGAGACCGTGCGCCGCCTGCACCGCAAGATGCGCGGCGCCAAGGTCGACTACGACCGGGCGCTGTGGCTCCTCGCACGCGCGAAGGAGGTCGCCGACTATCAGGTGCTGACGAAGTCGGGGATCATCGTCGGGCTCGGCGAGACGAACGACGAAGTCGTCGAGACCATGAGCGACCTCCGCGAACGCGGCGTCGACGTAGTCACGATCGGCCAGTACCTCCAGCCGTCCGCGAAGCACGCGCAGATCGACCGCTGGGTGCACCCCGACGAGTTCCGCTGGTTCCGCGAGCAGGGCGAGGCGCTCGGCTTCGGCTCGGTCTTCTCCGGTCCCCTGGTCCGCAGCTCGTATCGCGCGGACGAGCAGCGTCACGCGGCTGAAACCGGTCGCGGCGCGGTCGCGTATTAGACGGAAAGAGGGTCGCCTCGGGGGGCGACCCTCTTTTCCTCGTCCTCACGCCTGTCTAGTGACCTCCGCCGCTTCGGTGGACTTCGGCGTAGTAGACGTCCTCCTCCGGAGCATCGCCTCTGATCGGGCGCGTGTCCGCCCAGACGATGTGAGCGTCACCATGGCTGTCGGTGTCGACCCACATGTAGTCGCCCAGGAAGCCTGCCTGTACCGGGTTGTTCGCCGGCGTCAGGTTCGGCATCGAGCTCGTCGTCACCCGCTTGTAGCTGAAGCTCGGGTTGTTCGACGTCGGGTTCCTGATCTGGGCTGCGGTGATGTCGTTGCAGCCCGTGGTCTCGCAGTCGCCGTACTGACGATCGTAGAACGCGACCCAGAGCCGCGATCCGTCGTTCGTCACCTCGCTCCACGATTGCCACTGTGCCGTCTCGCCGAAGCTCGAGCGCGGCGTGATGTCCCTCGTGTCGCTCCACGTCGACCCACCGTCGGCCGAGAACGCGTAGAAGATGTCGTGGTCGCACGGCCCCGAGCCGCCGCCGGCGGCGCCGAGCTCACAGTTCGGGTTCGTGTTGTTGCGGTGATCCGCCCACGTCACGTACACGTTCCCGTCCTCGTCGACCGAGTTCGTCACGGTCGTCTCGTCGGGAGCGCGGTAGCCGTTCGGCGGTAGGCACTGCCTGTTCGGGCAGCCGTTCTGGCTCGGCGGCCCCACCGGATGGGTCGAGATCATGTCGCCGACCTTCGTGGGAGCCGTCCAGCTCGCCTGGTTGCTGCAGTTCGCGCTGGCCGGGCATTTCACGTTCAGCACCTGCTCGATGCCGGCACCCGGCACGTTGCCATTGGCAAACGAGACGTAGATCGTGCCGTCCGGCCCGACGACCGGGTTCGAGCCCTGGTCGTCGTTGCAGGGACCCACGGCCGGGACCGTGCAGATGGCAGGGTTCGAGCCGCTGATCTCGATCGGCGCGGACCAGGTCGCACCGCCATTCGTCGACTGGCTGAAGTAGATCGGGCTGTGTCCTGCCGCGTTGAACCGCGTCCACGTCATGTAGACGTTGTCGCGCTTCGGGCTGGACGGATTCGAGTCAGCGGTCATCAACTCCTTGTCGTTGGCAAACGCGGTGCCGTCGTCGTTGGCGACGACGCCAACCGGAGTGTCGCTGTACTCCTGGAAGGGGCCTGGCACCGGCGAGTGGTAGAAGCTCCCGCCGTTCGGCGCATTCGACTTCATCACGAGCACGGCGTTGGCGCCGCTGTTGATATCGAAGAAGACCCCGCCCGCGTAGGCGTTGCCCTGCGAATCCCAGGCCACCGTGGGATCACTGCATGCGTCCGCGGTATGCCCGTCGAGGAGCACGAACTGCCAGAACGGCGGAACCTGGTCGCCCCACCGCTTGCCGCCGTCGAAGCTCCAGTCGTAGCCGCAATGGTTGAAGCCGATCCTGGAGTCGTTCTGGCCGGCGATGATGTTCTTCTCGTTGGTCGGGTTGAGCAGAATCGTCTCCTCGGCTTGCCGCCGCAACGAACAGTCCTGGTTCACACGGGTGTTTTTCATCCCATGGCCGTGGAACACGTTCTGGCAACCTTCGGTCTTCGGATTCGAGATCCCGTGGTTGCCGCCGCTGAGTGCGCGCATCGCGCTCGGGTTCTGGGTTGCCCGGCGCTGTAGGACGCCCGCCGCGTCGTAGAGCGTGTACATGATGCCTGACGAAACAGGCATCTCCTTGCCCCGCGACTGCTCTTTGCCGAGCTCAACGGCGAGCTTGTGCGCGAGGATCTTGTTGCCGATCGGCGAGTTGCTGCTCGCGCTCTGCGGCAACAGAGCTGACCCCGCGACCGCGAACGCGGCAAGAGCCGCCAGCGGAAGCAGGCCTAGTGCAGCTTTCTTCATCCTTCTCTCCCTCCCCCGCCGGACCCCCGACCGACGGATTGGATGCCTGGAATATACGAAAGTGTCTCTCCCGCTGCCAAGTTCAAACCTTCTTAAGGAACCTTCAGACAAGCGTCATACAGTGGGCGCCCGTCCAATGGAAAGGAGATCGTTTGCGTTCGATTCGATGGTGGGCCCTCCTCGCGCTCTTCTGCCTCTTCCTCGCCGCGTGCGGTGGGGGCAGCGACAACGAGAGCGAAGGCGACTTGGGTGAGCAAGCACAGGCTGCTTGTACGGGGTCCGAGCTGACGGAAGCTCCCGAGCTGCCGAAGGGCTGGCCCGACATGGGGGAGGTCACGTACACGCAGCAGTCCGACCAGGGCCCGACGCAGGTCGTCGAGGGCTACTTCGACGGCGACATCGAGGCCGCGCACGACGACTTCAAGCGCGAGCTCGAGGCCGCCGGGTTCACGATCCTCTTCGACGAGCTCGAGGAGCACGACTCCGAGGTCTCGTGGAAAGGCGAGGGACGATCCGGCCAGGTCGCGCTACGCGAAGAGTGCGGAAGCTCGGACAAGATCTACGTCCACGTCACGAACCGTCCGGCCTAGACGTTCCCGGGCCACAAAGGGCGAAAGGGGCCGCCCGAGGACGGCCCCTTTCGTTGGATCGACGTGCTCTTACGGCGAGACGTGCTCGATGACGACCTCGTTCGAGCCGACCTTCACGCCGCCCTCGGTCATGACGTTTACCGCTCCGAGGAGGACGCGCCCGGACTCGGGGACGGCGCCTGCCGTCACGGAGCCCGAAGCCGTCCACGACGAGCCGCTCGGATGCGGCGCGTTCGCGTCGTTCACCGACACGGAGCCGAGCCCGGCGTTGGCGAAGATGTCGACGTAGTTGTACGTCGTCGACCCCGCCGGGACCGAGAAGCCGTCGATCAGCACGAGCCACGTGCCGGCCGCCGGGTTCGCGATCGTGACCGCCTCCTCCGAGTCTCCGTCGGCGCTCTGGCCTCGGAGCGTGCGGGTCGCGCACGTCGAGTCGGAGCACTGGTAGACGAAGAGGTCGAGGTCCGCGGCCGGATCGGACGGTCCGCCGATCGTCGCGCGGAACGAGGTCGAGCCGGCTGGGATCGTGGTCGTGTACTCCTGCTGCGCGTGGTTTGCGATCGTGAACACGCCCCTCCGCGCGCTGCCGAGCGGCGAACCGACCGCCTGCCCGGTGAACGACGCGAAGTTGTTCTGGAACGAGTACGACCGCGGCACCGGCACGCCGACCTGGGCCTCTGGAATCACGTCCGGGTTCGGCGTGACCGCCACGCCGAAGAGCGACGCGGTGAGGGTGTACGGCGCCCAGGCGGTGTCGGACGTGCGCCTGGCCTCGACCGTCACTTCCCAGACGCCCTCGTCCGCGCCGTCGACCGTGCGACTCAACGGGCTGCCTGTCGCGCAGCCGGCAACCGGCGGTGCGTAGCAGCTCGTGCTGGCGTTCGAGTCGACACCGAGGCCCCACGGGTGGAACCGCAGGAACCGCACCTGGCCCGTGCCCGGATTGCCGTCGGGGCCGGCGAGATCGACCTTGAGCACCGGGTCACCGGCCGGCACGCGGAAGAAGTAGTGATCCACGTGGTTCCGGCCCGCCATGCCGGTCTTCGTGACGGTGTAGCCGTTCGCCGCCGTGAAGACGTCCGGTGCGACGACCGTGTTCATCGTCTCGTAGTCGATCCCGTCGGTCGACGAGTTGTCCAGACGCAGGATCGCGGAGTGGATGCCGCTCCTTCGCGGCTTCACGCTCACGTCGACCTGCGTGGGCACATTCGGGCGGAGCAGCACGTTGTTCTGTGTGCTGAAGGTGCCGTCGTTGCCGACCCAGCGCAGGTGGTAGAGCACGGGCCGGTTCGGGCCCGACGTCCTCGTGAACGTGTACGTGCGCGTGTAGCGCTGCCCGGTCGTGACGCCCTCACGGTCGTAGATGCCCGGGCCGTGGCCTGGATCTGCGAGGAAGTCGCTGAGCAGGGTGTGCACCTCGACGCGGGACGTGATGTTCACCGGCTCGAGATCGCTCCTGAGCAGGTTCCACGCCTTGCCGACGTCGATCAGCCCGTTGCCCTGTTCGTTCGCGGTGTAGCCGGGGATGAAGCGCGCCGTCGAGTTCATCGCCAGCCGGAGCTGGGATGGACGCCAGAAGATCCCGTGGTGCCGGGCCTTCCCCGCGCTGATCAGAAGCGCGGCCGCACCGGTGGCCTGCGGTGAGGCCATCGACGTCCCGTTCATCATCGCGTAGCCGGGCGGGAGGGTGTACGTCCCAACGACCGGCGCGCCGTTCTGCCACATCGCCGTCGAGGAGATCGCCGCGCCGGGTGCGACGACGTTCGGCTTGAACGCGCCGTCCTCGGCCGGGCCCCTCGAGCTGAACGGATGGAGGTTGTCCCGGAAGTTGGCGTCGGAGCCGTAGTTTCGCCGCCAGGTCTTCCTGGTGATGTACGCGCCGACCGCCATCGCCTTCGACGTGACGGCCGGGTCGCCGATCGTGTTCGCACCGGGGCCGTCGTTGCCCGCGGAGAAGAACATCTGGACGTCGTTGTCCTCGATCAGGCGGTTGTAGAGCACCGCCCGCGTGTTGTTGCCGTCGTTGAGCGCCGGCAGGCCGCCGATGCTCATGTTCACGACGTCGACGTGATCGGTCTCGACGACGTAGATCATGCCCTCGATCAGCGCATGCGCCGTGCAGCCCGCCGTGAAGAGGCAGACCCGCACGACCGCCACTTTCGCACCGGGGGCAGCACCACTCATCCGGCCGCCGAAGAGGCGGTTGCCGGCCATGATCCCGGTCACGTGGGTGCCGTGGGCCCCCGAGACGATGCCGATGCCAACGTACGCGTGCGCCGCTGGGTCGGTCTGGACGACGAACGGGACGGACTCGCTCACCGGCGTCGCCGGGTTGTCGTGCCCGAAGTGGCTGATGTCCTGGTTGACTTTGTAGTCGGTCATCGACGACTCGTCGGCGAAGCTGTGGTCGTTGTCGGAGTCGACCATGACGTTGTTGTTCGAGTCCTGCCAGAGAATGACGAAGAAGTCGCCGCAGGCTCCGTTTCGGTCGAGGTCGGCGCCGCAGCCGATCCCGTACTCGCTCCCCGCACCGAGTTGGTCCTCCCTCATGCGAGCGAACTTGTACGTGCCGTCCACGGGAACACCTGTGTAGGCAGTGGCGAACGCGGTGAATGCGCCGCCGACGACGTTCACGGTGCCGGCCGACAGCCGCCACGTCGGGTCGCCGTCGGTAAGCGGGTCGGTGTACGTGACCCAGTCGACGATCTTGCGCTGGCCCGTGCTCGTGAGGTTGACGACCGGGTTGTCGAGGTCGACGCCGGTGTCGAGGATGCCGATGGTTGTGTCGCGCCCGTCCCAGGTCGGGTGGGCGTTGACGAACTGGGCGGCTCCCGTGTCCCTCGTGGGCATGTACGGATTGACCCGAGGCGTATCAGCGCCCGGAGGGGGCTGAGGCGTCGGGTCCTGCGAGCCCGTCGGCGACGGATCCGTAAGCGGCACGATCGTGTCGACGTTGATCGTCTGGATCCCGCTCAGCCGCGAAGTCTGGTCGGCCTTGCGCAGCGGCACGCGCACGCGCATGTAGCCCAGCCTGTCGTTGCGGTACGCGACCGTTCCACCGAGTGCGCGGACACTCTCCGCGACGATCTTCGTCCCCTTGCGAGGCGTCGCGATCAGCAGCGAGACGACCTGTACGCCTCGCGCCTCCTGCCGAGCGAGCGCCGCCCGGTCCTGTTTCGTGAACTTGCTCTTCGCGCGATGCGGCGACGAGGCTGCACTCGCGCCGATCACGACGAAGCACGCGATCGTAAGGGCGCCCAACGATGCGAGGGCGCCTCCTCTCAGAAGTGACATGCTTCTCCCTTCCCCCGTTGTTTCTGCCAGCAACGCCGATCTACCGGTAACCCGGCGGTCTTGCAGACCCCTCCCCCTCGAGCGAAATAGAGAGTGCTCTATCTACCCGCTGATGTCAAGCGAGGCCGGCTTGGCGTGCGGCTTTGCCATCGCCCGGTAGTCGAGCGCCTTGTCGAGCGTTTCCTCGTCGACGCCGGCGTCGCGGGCGACCTCTCTGAGCGAGCGGCCAGAGGCGGCCGCTTCTTTGACGATCTCGGTCGCTTTGTCGTAGCCGATATACGGGTTGAGCGCGGTCGCCGCAGAGAGCGTCAGCTCGGCGTAGCGCTCGCAGGTCTCGCGGTTCGCCTCGATGCCGTCGACGCACTTCTCGGCCAAGAGGCGGGACGCAGCGGACAGGAGGCGGATCGAGTCGAGGAGGTTGCGCGCGATCACCGGCACGAAGACGTTCAACTCGAAGTGGCCCTGCATGCCGCCGACGGTGATCGCCGCGTCGTTCCCGATCACCTGGGCGGCGACCTGGGTCACGACCTCGGGGATGACCGGATTGACCTTGCCGGGCATGATCGAGCTGCCCTTCTGGAGCTCGGGCAGCGCGATCTCGGCGAGGCCCGCGCGAGGGCCGGAGCCCATGAGCCGGATGTCGTTCGCAATCTTCGTCAGCGAGACGGCAACGACCTTCATCGCGGCTGACGCCTCGACGAGCCCGTCGCGCGCGGCCTGGGCCTCGAAGGGGTCGGCCGGGGCGAGGATCGTGAGCCCCGTCTCCTCGGTCAGCTTGGCACGAACGCGCTCGGCGAATTCCGGGTGCGTGTTGAGGCCGGTGCCGACCGCGGTTCCGCCGAGCGGGATCTGGCCGACTCGTTCTAGCGTCGCTTCGATGCGCGCGATGCCCTGGCGGACCTGCGCCGCATAACCGCCGAACTCCTGGCCGAGCGTGACCGGGACCGCGTCCATGAGGTGGGTGCGGCCGGACTTGACGACGTCGTCGAACTCGGACGATTTCGCCTCGAGCGACTGTGCGAGCCGGTCGAGCGCGGGGACGAGGTCGTGCGTGAGCTGCTCGAGCGCTGCCAGATGGACCGCCGAGGGGAACACGTCGTTCGACGACTGGCCCATGTTCACGTCGTCGTTCGCGTGAACGCCCTCGCCCGCGAGTGTGGCGATGACCTCGTTGGCGTTCATGTTCGACGAGGTGCCGGAGCCGGTTTGGAAGACGTCGATCGGGAACTGGTCGTCGAGCTCACCGGCGGCGATCCGGTCGCCGGCGGCGGCGATCCTCTCCGCCTTGTCGGCGTCGAGCAGCCCGAGGTCGGCGTTCACGCGGGCCGCCGCGGCCTTGATGCGCCCGAGCCAGCGGGCCACATGCCGGGGGATCGGCTCGCCGGAGACCTGGAAGTTCTCTACGGCTTTCGTCGTCTCACCACCCCAGAGCTCGTCCATCGAGCCGAGTGTATCTCGGCACATATTCGCCACAGACAGGTGCGCTTTTCCTCACTACGATCGCAGTGGGGAGGAGGCCGGGGGCGCCTTGAACAGGAGTAGCGCGTGCGCCGGGCGACGTACTCGACGGAGAACTAGACGGTGCGCAGCCGCCGGACGTGCAGGCTGCGCAGCTCGAGCGGCCGATCGCGCAACGCTCGGCGGGACTGCTCGCTCAGATCACCCGGCTGGGCCCACCCGACGTAACCGCAGCGAGGGCACTCGCCGGTCGCAAGATGCGTGGGCGCATCGGCGACGAGCGCTCGACGCTCACCACAGGCCAGGCACTCGACGGAACTTGGGGCCATCGCTTTGCACCGATCGGCACGCACTGCCGGATCGGTGACCCCCGATCGAGGGTTCACGCAGTCAGTCGGTCGAGTACTTCGGCTGAACTTTCTCGCCGCGGATCTGCGCGACCGCGTTGTTGGCCGCGATCGCGGCCTCGCCCATGCCGATCGTAATCAGCGTGATCTTCCCCGGGTAGCCGGCCACGTCGCCGGCGGCGAAGACGAGCGGCACGTTCGTCTCCATCGTCATCGGATTGACCTTCAGCTGCCGCTTGCCCTCGAGCTCGATGCCCCAGTCGGCGATCGAGCCCAGATGCGAAACGAACCCGAGCAGCGTGATCAGCGCTTCGCAGTCGTAGCGCTCCAGCTCACCTGTCTTGGTGTTTTCGATCGTGACCGCCTCCATGTCGCCGTCGCCGTGCACCTCGCGAACCTCGTGTGGCGTCAGGATCCGGACCGCGCCCTCGTCCTCGAGACGCTTCGCCTCGTTCACGGACGTCTCGAGCGCACGGAACCGGTCGCGCCGGTGCACGAGGGTGATCGGGAGGCCGGCCGTGTCCTGGAGGCCTAGCGTCCAGTCGAGCGCCGAGTCACCGCCGCCGACGATCACGCACCGCTTGCCCGAGAACTGCGCTTTCTCGCGGACGACGTAGTGCAGTCCGCGCCCGAGCCACTCGTCGATCCCCTCGACGCCGAGCCTGCGCGGCTCGAACGCGCCGTGCCCGGCGGTCACGATCAGCGCGCGCGACAGGTACGGCCCGCCCGTCTCCGTCGTCAGGGCGTAGATGTCCTCGCCGTTCTGGCTCAGCCGCTCGAGGGACTTCGCCTCCTCGCCGAGGATGACCTCGGCGCCGTACTGGAGCCCCTGCTCCACACACAGGTCGACGAGGTTCTGGCCCAGGATCTTCGGGTGCCCCGCGACGTCGTAAACGTGTTTCTCGGGGTAGGTCGCGGCGACCTGCCCGCCAAGCTGCTCGAGGCTCTCGACGATGCGCACAGTCGCATCGCGGTGGCCCGCGTAGTACGCGGCCGAGAGCCCGACGGGGCCTGCCCCGAGAATGGTGATGTCGACCAGTCCGTCTTCGCTCACGGCTCGAAATCTAGTTGGAGTGATGGGTGTGCTGCAGCCGGGGGAGGCCGCCCGGCGAGCTGCCGGACGGCCCCCAATGTTGCCTAGTGCGTCGCGCCGTGCGGCGCCGCACGCCACATGCTTCGCTCGAGGATCGCACGCCCAGCAGTGCTCTTCGCTGAGACGGACGAGCCGAAGAGAACCTCCTGCTGGCACTCCGTTCCGACGGGCGGCAGCACGAGCGTCTCGATATACGCATTGACCGCCTCGTCGATGCAGGCCGAGTTCCCGCCGTACGCCGTGTGACCGTCGCCGCGCATGGTCAAGAGCCGCGCATTTCGCAGCTCGGCAACGGTCTTGAGCCCGCCGCGGTACGGCGTCGCCGGGTCGTAAGTCGTACCGACGACGAGCGCCGTCGGCGAAGAGCCCGACGCACGGAACGGCCCCCGGAAGACGTCATTCGAATGGGGGTCGTAGAGCCCGTAGTTCAGCTCCGGGTAGCCCGTGTTCCAGAACGTGTGGTCCAACAGCCCCCATGCGTGGTTTCCGGCATCGAGGTAGGAGTCGATGCCGTGGTGCCCTTGGACGTGCTCGTACGCCTGGTCGGCAGCGGTGATCAGGAAGTACCGATCGCTCCCAGGGCTGTACGTTCCGTCGGGGTTGCGGCCGTAGAAGGCGTCGGCGAGCAGCCTGAAGCCCGAGCCGTCGCCCGCATCCGCTTGCTGTAGGGCGTTGACGAGGAGCGGCCAGAGCTGCTTTGCGTACATCGCGAGGACCCCGCCTGCGAGCATGTCGTCACCGTCGACGGCCGGATCACCGCAGCACGTCGGGAGCGGGTCCTGATAAGCGGACGTGACGAGCTGCTCGAATGCGTCGGCCGGATCGCTGCCGCCGAACCCGCACGTCGACTGATCCGCCGCGCAGGCCTGGAAGAAGCGCCCCAGAGCGCGCTCGAATCCGTTTGACTGTTCCTGGAGATTCTCCGTGGGCCGGTTTGCGTACCCGTCCACGTCAACCGGACCATCGAGCACCATTGCGCGGTAGCGGTGTGGGAAGAGGCTCGCATACGTCGAGCCGAGGAACGTCCCGTACGAGAAGCCGAAGTAGTTCAGCTTCGCGTCGCCCATTGCCGCACGCACGCGATCCATGTCGCGCGCCGTGTTCTTCGTAGAGATGTAGCGGAGCACGCTTCCGTTCAGCTGCTTGCACCGCTCGATGTAGGCGCGGTCCTTTGCGATCAGGGCATCCGTGTCCAGGTTGAACGGGGTGACGAAGGGTTGCGAGTAAATGCCCTCCGTCTCCTGGTTCGCGTGGCAGTCGACGGATGGCTGGGTCTCTCCTACGCCGCGCGGATCGATCCCGACGATGTCGAACCGGTCGTTGACGGCGCCGAAGAGATCGCGCCCGATGGCGTGGATCGTGTCGACGGCCGTCCCGCCGGGGCCTCCGAAGTTGACGAAGAGCGCCCCGACCCGGTTGGCCTGATCCTGCGCGGGCAGGCGGATGACCGCAAGGTTGAACGTCGCACCGTGTGGGTGCCTGTAATCACGCGGCACTTCGAGGTGTGCGCACTGGTAGCCGTCGCCGCAGTCCTCCCACACGATGCCGCCGTTCGCAGGCTGGCTCTGCCGCGGAATCGACCGGTGAGCACCGGGTCGCGCCGCGGCGGCGGCGATTCCGACCGCGAGCACCGCTCCGGCGATGAGCAGCATCGCGATCAGTCGATGTCTAGTAGGCATCGCTTTCCCTCCTTCAGCCGGGATCGGTCCCTGGGTGGCGTCGAGAGGGCCGGTATCGTCGTTCGCGTGCTGCCGACCAGTTCGCCCGAGGTTGGTCGAAGCCCACTCGTCGTACCGCCACGGACCGACCAATCGCTGGTTGCTGGGCTTTCCTAACAGATCGCCGAATGCGGATCAATGCCGCTGCCAGAGTTATGACGATCGGCCGCGGGCTTTGCCTCTGCCCGACGCTACCGCAACACGGGAGATCACATCTCGGGCGAAGTCGTCATGGCCTCCGCGTAGCGGAGGCCGGACTTCGTCCGACTAACCGCAGCCGGAGCCGCACGGCGGGCTGCCGGCGGGCATCTCGCCCTCGGCGCCCTCTTCGACCTGGAACGAGTGGCCGCAGCCGCACGCCGAGGTCACGTTCGGGTTGTTGATCGCGAAGCCGCCCTGGAGCCCTTCGACGAAGTCGATCTGTGTGCCCTGCAGGTACGGCGCGCTGAGCGGGTCGACGACGACCGGGACACCGAGCGCGTCGATCTCGTGGTCGCCCTCCTGGGCGCCGGTGTCGAAGCCGAGCGCGTACTCGAAGCCCGAGCAGCCGCCACCCTGAACCGCGATGCGCAGTACGTCGGCCTCTCCGGCCGGCTCCTGACCCATCAACTCGCGGATCTTGGTCGCCGCGCCTGGGGTCAGGCTGACGAGTGCTTCCTGTTCGATCGTCGCCATCCGTCTCATCGTAGCAACGTGCGGGGTCGTCTCAATCCTCCCCGGCGGGCGGAGTTTGTAACACCCGATACCCCCATCGTTGAGCGGAATCCGCGCGCCGATCGTGCCGTGGTACGTTACGCCGGACTTGGCCCGGAACGGTCGGTGCGCAGATGCTCGATAGCTGGCTCCCGTTCCTCATGTACGGGGTGCTCGCGTTCGTGATTCCGGCGAGCATGATCTTGATGTCGTTCGTCTTCGCGACGCGGCCCGCCCGCAAGACGCGGACGCGGCGGCTCCCGTTCGAGTCGGGCGTCTCCCAGGGCCCGCCGCACGCGAACCGCTTCACGATCAGCTTCTACCTGACGGCGATGCTCTTCATCGTCTTCGACATCGAGATCGTCTACCTCTACCCGCTCGGGGTCGTGCTCAAGGAGCTCGGTTGGTTCGGGTTCGCGGAGCTCGGGTTCTTCATCGCGATCCTCGCGCTGGCTTACGTCTACATCTGGCGGAAAGGAGCGCTCAAGTGGCGGTGAGGAAGAAGCAGCGGCTGGCCGACTACGGCCTCAACTCGGAGCGCCTCCTCATGCCGAAGAAGGGCCCGGGCGTGTTCGAGCAGGAGCTCGGCGAGCTCGAGGACAAGTTGATGCTGACGACCGTTTCCAAGGCGGTGCACTGGGCGCAGGGCAGCTCGATCTGGCCGGACACGTTCGGGCTCGCGTGCTGCGCGATCGAGATGATGTCGATCGTCTCGTCGCGCTACGACATCGCGCGCTTCGGCGCCGAGGTCTTCCGCTCGTCGCCGCGCCAGGCAGACCTGCTGATCGTGTCCGGCCGCGTCGCGCACAAGATGGCCGCGCCGATCCGCCAGATCTACGACCAGATGCTCGAGCCGAAGTGGGTGATCGCGATGGGCGCCTGCGCGAGCTCCGGCGGAATGTTCAACAACTACGCCATCCTTCAGGGCGTCGACAAGATCATCGCCGTCGACATCCACGTGCCGGGCTGCCCGCCGCGCCCGGAGGCGCTCGTCGAGGGCATCGTCCGGCTCCAGGAGAAGATCAAGGCCGGCGTGCCTCCCGCGTACGAGATCCGCGGGGTCGCGAGCTGACCTTTGAAGGCGTCCCCGGGCTGGTCGAGCGCAAGGAGGCGTTCGGCGAGACGACGCTCGTCGTCGACCCGTCCCGCCTCGTCGAGGCCTGCACGCACCTCCGAGACGAGGAAGGCTTCAATTTCCTCTCCGACATCTCGGCCGTCGACTACCTCGGCTGGGGCGAACGCCATGTGGCCGGCTACTACGGGACCGCCGCCGGGCGCCGCCTCGGCTCGGAGAGCTCGCAGGGTTTTGCGCGCAGGCCCGATCCGAAGGCGGCCCGCTTCGCCCTCAGCTATCACCTGATGACGATCCCGGGCGGCAACGTCGTCCGCATCCAGATCTGGTGCGAGGACGGGCAGAGCGTGGCCAGCGTCGTCGAGGTCTGGCCGACCGCCGACTGGCACGAGCGCGAGGCCTACGACCTGTTCGGCATCCGCTTCGACGGTCATCCGAACCTGAGCCGGATCCTCATGGAGGACGACTGGGAGGGGCATCCGCTGCGCAAGGACTATCCGCTCGGCGGCGAGCCGGTCCGCTTCTCGGGAGACGAGTGATGGCGGTCACGGAGCCACGGCGGATCTACACCGGGACACGCATCCCGTCTCCGATCCCGACCCTGCTCCAGGTTCCCGTCGACATGGTCGACTCGGAGGACATCCTCCAGGTCAACTTCGGTCCGAACCACCCGTCGACGCACGGTGTGCTGCGGCTCGTCGTCGACCTCTCCGGCGAGCGCGTCGTCGGGCTGCGCGCGGTGATCGGCTACCTGCACACCGGCTTCGAGAAGAACATGGAGCAGAAGACGTGGTGGAAGGCGATCACGTACCCCGAGCGGATCGACTACGTCTCATTCCAGAACAACGAGCTCGTCTTCGTGCTCGCGATCGAGAAGCTGCTGGAGCTCGAGGTCCCGCCGAAGGCGACGTGGATGCGGATGCTGCTCTGCGAGCTGAACCGAATCCACTCGCACCTCGTCTTCCTCGGCACGGCGGCGCTCGAGCTCGGCGCGATTTCGATGTTCTGGTACTGCTTCCGCGAGCGCGACATGGTGCTCGACCTGTCCGAGCTCGTGGCGGGAATGCGGATGCACACGCGCTACTTCCAGGCCGGCGGGTTGGCCGAGGACGTGCCCCGTGGCTTCGAGGCCGAGTGCCGCAAGTTCGTCGAGTGGATGCCGAAGGCGCTCGACGACTACGAGGCGATCCTCTCGCGCAACGAGATCTGGCTCGAGCGGACCCGCGGAATCGGGCTGCTCTCGGCCGAAGATGCGATCGCGCTCGGGCAGTCGGGCCCCGTGCTGCGCGCGTCCGGGCGTCGACTGGGACCTGCGCCGCGACCGGCCGTACCTCGCATATCCCGCGCTCGACTTCGACATCCCCGTCTACCCGAACGGTGACGTCTACGACCGCTACCTCGTGCGCATGGACGAGATGCGCGAGTCGGTGCGGATCATCGAGCAGTGCCTCGACGGGATGCCCGAGGGGCCGTGGATCGCCGACGACCGCAAGGTCGTGTTGCCTCCGAGGCACGAGCTGCACACCTCGATGGAGTCGCTGATCCACCACTTCAAGATCGTCACCGAGGGCTACCTCGTGCCCGAGGGCGAGGTCTACGTGACCGTCGAGTCGGCGCGCGGCGAGCTGGGGTGCTACGTCGTCTCGGACGGCGGGCCCAAGCCGTGGCGGGTCAAGTTCCGCGCGCCGTCGTTCGTCGCGCTGGAAGCGACGGCGACATGTATGAGGGACGCTCTGGTCGCGGACATGATCGCGATCGTCGGCTCGCTGGACAGCGTTATGGGTGAGGTCGACCGGTGACCCTTCAGGAGGAGATCCGGGCAGCGGCCGAGCCGTACCCGGACAAGAAATCGGCCGTGATGAGTGGACTCCGGCTCGCGCAGCACGAGTACGGCGGGTGGTTGCCGGCCGAGGCGCTCGTCGAAGTGGCCGAGGCGCTGGACCTGACTCCGGCACACGTGCAGGCGGTCGCGTCGTTCTACGACATGTACAACCTGGCGCCCGTCGGCGAGCACGTGGTCGAGGTCTGCACGAACGTCTCGTGTGCGCTCGTCGGGGCGCAGCAGGTCGTGGACGCGTTCTCGAACGAGCTCGGGATCCGGCCGGGCGAGACGAGCGAGGACGGCAAGGTCACGCTGCGGACGATCGAGTGCGCGGGCGGCTGCGGCTACGCGCCGGTCGTCGTGCTCGACCACCGCTACCGCGAGCCGACGCGACCGGAGGACGTGCGCGCGATCGTCGAGGAGCTCAGGAAATGACTGACGCGACGCAGCTCGTCCTCGCGGGAGCCGACGAGCGCGACCTGACGAAGCTCGACGAGTACCGGGCCGTCGGCGGCTACGCGACGCTCGAGAAGGCGCGGGGCATGAGCCGTGAGGCCGTGATCGAGGAAATCTCGAACGCGACCCTGCGCGGGCGAGGCGGCGCTGGCTTTCCGATGGGCCGCAAGCTGAGCCTCGTGCAGCCACCCGAGGCCGCGGGCAAGCCGACCTACGTCGTCGCGAACGCGGACGAGTCGGAGCCGGGCTCGTTCAAGGACCGGGAGATCATGAGCCGGGTTCCGCACCGGTTCATCGAGGGTTGCCTGATTGCAGCGCACGCGATCGGCTCGAAACATGTGTTCATCTACATCCGCGGCGAGTACCTGGCCGAGTTCGAGGTGCTGAAGGCGGCCGCCGACGAGGCCCGCGACGCCGACGTCCTCGGCGACGTCACGCTCGTCATCCATCGCGGCGCCGGCGCATACATCTGCGGTGAGGAGACGGCGCTGCTCGACTCGCTCGAGGGCGAACGTGGTCAGCCGAGGCCCCGCCCACCGTTCCCGCCGATCGCAGGCCTCTACGGGTCGCCGACGCTGATCAACAACGTCCAGACGATCGCCAACGTGCCGATCATCCTCGACCTCGGAGTGACCGAGTACAAGAAGATCGGACCCGAGTCGTCGCCGGGCACCGTCGTCTACTCGCTGTCCGGGAACGTCGAGCGGCCGGGGAACTACGAGCTTCCGCTCGGCACGACGCTGCGCGAGCTGATCTACGACGTCGGCGGCGGGATCCCGAACGGCCGCCAGCTGAAGGCGATCATCCCCGGGGGCTCGTCGGTGCCCGTGTTCACGCCGGACCAGATCGACACGCCTGCCGACTTCGACTCGATCCAGGGAGCCGGGTCGTTCCTCGGCTCGGCGGCCATCATCGTCGTCGACGACCGCGCCTGCATGGTGCAGCTCGCGCTGCGGGCCGAGAAGTTCTACATGCACGAGTCGTGCGGGAAGTGCACGCCGTGCCGCGAGGGAACGCGCTGGATGGTCAGCCTGCTCGAGAAGATCGAGTCGGGGCGCGCGGGGCATTCGGAGCTCGATCTGCTTCGCAACGTGTGCGACCGCGTCGAGGGCCGCTCGCTGTGCGCGCTCGGCGACTTCGCAGTGTGGCCGGTGCGGAGCTACATCGACAAGTACCGCGCCGAGTTCGAGGCGCACATCGACGAAGGCGGGTGCCCGTATGGCGGCCAGTCCTCGATCGAAGGGGTCATGGCCCCGATCGACCTGCACCGCCACCTACCGCTCGCTGAGGTGCCGACATGAGCCATGTCCCAGTGCCAGGCACGCAGCCACGCCCTCGTAAGACAGGTCCGTTGCAACGCCCCTGCACGCACGCGGCTTTTTCATTAGCCCCCGTTCTTTCGCAACACGTCCCCGTGCCTGGCACTGGGACAGGTGCAAAGTGAGCGCGGCTGAAGCGGTCACCGTCACTGTCGACGGGCGCGAGGTGCAGGTTCCGAAGGGGACCGGGCTCGTCGAGACCGCGCTCGCCGCGGGGATCGAGATCCCCGTCTTCTGTTACGAGCCGCGGCTCGGAGCCGCCGTCGGCGCGTGCCGCATGTGCCTGGTCGAGGTCGAAGGAATGCCCAAGCTTCAGACCGGCTGCACGCTGACCGCGACCGACGGCATGGTCGTCAAGACCGCGCAGACCTCGAAGCTCGCCGCCGACGGCCAGAGCTCGACGCTCGAGTTCATCCTCGTCAACCACCCGCTCGACTGCCCCGTCTGCGACAAGGGCGGCGAGTGCCCACTCCAGGACCTCACGTTCCGCTGGGGCCCGCCGGTCACGCGCAACACGTTCCCGAAGCGCACGTTCGAGAAGCCGATCCCGATCTCGCCGACGATCGCCCTCGACCGCGAGCGCTGCATCCTCTGCTACCGCTGCACGCGCTTCTCGTCGGACGTCGCCGAGGACGACCAGCTCGTCGCGCGCGAGCGCGGGTCGCAGTCGATCATCGCCACGTTCGAGGACCAGCCGTACCGGGCGCCGTTCTCCGGGAACGTCATCGAGCTCTGCCCCGTCGGCGCCCTCACCTCGACGCAATACCGCTTCGAGGCGCGCCCGTGGGAGATCCAGGATGTCCCGACGGTCTGCGGCCTCTGCCCCGTCGGCTGCAACGTCGAGGCGACGACGCGCGAGGGAAAGGTCAAGCGGATCGGCTCTCGCAACCACCCGGAGGTCGACGAGGGCTGGCTCTGCGACAAGGGCCGCTTCGGGTTCACGCACCTCCGCGCAGGTGATCGCGTCGTCGATCCGAGCCGCAAGGTCGGAGTCCGGCGCTACGAGACGCTCTCGTGGGACGACGCGCTCGACGAGGCCGAGGCCTTGCTCCGCGCGGGCGGAGCGAACATCGTCACGGCCCTGTCCGGATCGGAGACGATCGAGCAGGCTTACGCGCTCGGCAAGCTCATGCGCCAGGGGCTCGGCGCGCACTGCGCGGTCATGCCCGAGGACGTCAGCCCCGCGCTCGACGCCTTCCGACTCCCGCTGTCCGCGATCCGGGACGCCGAGCTGATCGTGATCCTCGGCGACGATCCGGTCGTCGAGCGGGCGCCGGTCGTCGAGCTCTGGATCAAGGCCGCGCGCCGGGCCGGCGCCAAGGTCGTCGAGAGCGAGATCGGCGAGCCGGGCGGCGGACTCGCCAGGATCCGCGACGAGCTCGGCGACCGCATTCGCGAGAGTGAGCGAACGGTCCTGATCTGGTCCGGGCCCGCCGGAAACGGCGGCGCTACGATCGCCGGTCTCGCCGGCGAGCTCGGGCTGGCGGCCAAGCCGGGCAGCGGCGCGTTCCACCTGCCCGAGACTGCGAACGGACGCGGAGTGGCCGACGGCTGGGCTGCAGCGTCCGACCGCGACGAGGCCGATCCCGAGCCGATCGAGCTCCTGATCGTGTCCGGCGACGAGGCGGCGGCGAACCCTGACGTCCGCGCCCTAGCCGAGCGGGCCGAGCGTGTGCTCGCGATCTCGATGTTCCGCACCCCGGTCGGTGGCTGGGCCGATTTGGTCCTGCCCGGTACCAGCTACCTCGAGCGCGACGGGACGTACATCAACCTCGAGGGCCGCCTCCAGCGCCTGCGCCGCGCGGTCATCCCACCGTGCCCGGACGAGCTCGCATGGATCGCGAAGCTTGCCGAGCGCTTCGACGTCGAGCTTTCGCCGCACCCGCCGCAGGTCTTCGCAGAGCTGTCGGAGCGGTGCTACGGAGGGATCCAGTACCCCGCGATCGGCGAGCTGGCCGAGCTGCCCGCGCGGGCGGACGGCGCCGACATCCCACCCGCGCCGAAGGCTCCCAGGCGCGAGCGCGGCAAGGGCCTGCGTCTCGTCAGCTACCGCCCGCTCTTCTCCGGCCCCGCGGTCGAGCGCGTGCCCGAGCTCCAGTTCCAGCGCCCGGGCTCGGAGATCGAGCTCTCCGCCGCCGACGCGAAGAGGATCGGCGCCAAGGCCGGCTCGACCGTGCACGTCAGCTCGAACGGCACCTCGGTCGAGCTTCGCGCGCGCGTGAACAGGAAGCTCGTCAAAGGCGTCGCCCGGATCGCCGCCGAGCACGCGGCCGGCCTCGGGACGCACGTCGAGGTGTCTACGTGAATGAACCTTGGTGGATAGATCTGATCAAGGCGGCCGTGATCGTCAACGTGCTCCTCGGCATGTTCGCCTACCTGACCTGGGTCGAGCGCAAGGTCCTCGGTCGCATGCAGCTCCGCTACGGGCCGAACCGCGCCGGCCCGTTCGGCCTGCTCCAACCGATCGCCGACCTCGTGAAGCTGATCCGCAAGGAGAGCTTCTACCCGGCGACCGCAGTCGACTTCCTGTACATCACCGCGCCGATCGTCTCCGCCTTCACAGCGCTCGCCGCGTTCGCGGTCATCCCCTGGGGCGAGGGCTGGCACGTCGCCGGCTACGACATCTCCGGTGAGATCGCCGATGTCCCGATCTCGCTGATCCTGATCTTCGCGCTCGGCGCGCTCGGCGTCTACGGGTTCATCGTCGGCGGCTGGGCCTCCGACTCGAAGTACGCGCTGCTCGGCTCGATGCGTACCTGCGCGCAGATGGTCTCGTACGAGGTTGCGCTCGCACTGTCCGTGCTCGGTGTCGTGCTGATGGCGGGGTCGCTCTCGCTGACGCAGATCGTCGAGAAGCAGCAGGACACGGTCTGGTACGGCGTCCCGCAGTTCGTCGGCCTGATCGTCTTCCTCGCCGCCGGGACCGCCGAGACGAACCGCCCGCCCTTCGATCTGCCGGAGGCGGACACCGAGCTCGTCGCCGGATACCACACGGAGTACAGCGGAATGCGCTTCGGCCTCTTCTCGATGGCCGAGTACGTGAACATGATCGTGCTCTCCGGCCTCTGCGTGACGCTCTTCCTCGGTGGCTGGATCGGGCCATGGGCGCCGCTCGGACCGATCTGGTTCCTGCTCAAGGTGCTGATCCTGATCTTCATCTTCATCTGGCTGCGCGCGACGCTCCCGCGCCTGCGCTACGACCAGCTGATGGCGTTCGGCTGGAAGGTGCTGCTGCCCGTCGCGACCTTGAACGCGCTCGTCACGGCCGCGCTGGTGGTGGCGTTCTCGTGAGCCCACGGCCCACCGACTCGCTGCGCGGCTTCGGCGTCACCCTGAAGCAGATCTTCAAGAAGCCGATCACGCAGCAATACCCGGAGTACAAGCGCCCGCTCTACCCGCGCTTCCGCGGACGGCACCGGCTCTGGCGGCACCACAACGGGCTCGAGAAGTGCGTCGGCTGCTCGCTGTGTGCGGCCGCCTGCCCGGCCGACTGCATCCGCGTCGTCGCCGCCGAGAACACGGCCGACGACCGCGTCTCCGCGGGCGAGCGCTACGCGCGCATCTACGAGATCAACCTCTCGCGTTGCATCTTCTGCGGGTACTGCGAGCTCGCCTGCCCGTTCGACGCGATCACACTCGAGCAGGAGTTCGAGATCTCCGAGTACTCGCGCGACGACCTGATCTACACGAAGGACATGCTGCTCGCCGAGCCGATCAAGCGCGTGCCGGTCGCGGATCGCAGCCTCTACGACACGCCGATTCCCGCGTACAAGGAGCGCTCCTAGTGCCCCTCCCAGCAATGCATGCTGGCTTCTCGCCCGCGATCACGCGGCGCCAGAGGCCACCCTCGCTCTCACCAAGGCTTCGTTCAGCATTGGCTTCGAGCGAATGCGGCCTCTGGCTTGGTGCTCGCGACCGAGAAACTCAGCGGCATCACTGGAAGGGGCACTAATGGGCAATTTCCTCGTCTGGGTCGTCTGGCTCGTCGCCGCATTTGCGTGCCTCGGATCCGGCGCAGCCGTGGTCAGCTTCGCGAACCCGTTCTACTCGGCGCTCGCACTGATCGGGAACCTCGGCTCGCTGGCCGTCCTCTACCTGCTGCTCTCGGCCGAGTTCGTCGCGGCGGCGCAGGTGCTCGTCTACGCCGGCGCCGTGATGGTCATGTTCCTGTTCGTGATCGCGTACCTCGGACGGCACGCGGATGCGCCCTGGGCGGGCGGCCCGAGCTGGCAGGCGCTCGGCGCGGTCGCCGCCGCCGGTGCGCTGATGGTCGAGATCGTCGTCGTCGTCGGACTGAAAGCGAGCAGCCGGCTGTCGGAGGCGCCGGATATCGGGGCAGCGTTCGGCAGCCCGTCCGAGATCGGGCGTGTGTTCCTGAGCGACCACCTGCTCGCGTTCGAGGTTACGTCGATCGTGCTGCTCGCGGCAGCAGTCGGCGGCGTCGTCCTTGGCAGCCAGGCGCACGAGGACCAGCCCGAGCCGCCAGGTAACACAGTGTTACAAGGAGGGACTCGGGCCAAGTGATGGGCCCGAACCTCACCTGGTACCTCGCGGTCTCGGCGTTCCTGTTCGCGATCGGCGCCCTCGGCGTGATGTTGCGCCGCAGCCCGCTGATCGTCCTGCTCTCGATCGAGATCATGCTCAACGGCGCGAATCTGGCGCTGATCACGTTCTCGCGCCACCACGCGGATCTCGACGGGCAGATCTTCGCGCTCGCGGTGATGGCCGTCGCCGCTTCGGAGGTCGTGGTCGGGCTCGGGCTGATCGTCGCCGTCCACCGGCGCCGGCTCGACCTCGACGTCGACAAGCTCTCGACGCTGCGCGGATGAGCGACGTCCGCCTGATCCAGGTCCCGTGGTACCTCGGGCGTGAGCACCCGGACCTGAGCCGCGGGCCCGGCTCGCTGGCCGAGGCGATCGGCGGCGACTCGGTCGTCGTGCCGGCACCCGAGCCTCGGCCGGTTCCGAACGAGGTCGCCGACTCGTTCGACGTCATCCGCTCGGTTCGCTCCGCAGTGAGCGAGACCGTCGAGGACGGCCGCTTGCCGCTCGTCCTCGCGGTCAACTGCTTCACCTCGCTCGGCACCGTGGCCGGAGTCGGCCGTGACGTCGGCGTGGTCTGGTTCGACGCACACGGCGACTTCCACACGCCCGACTCGACGATCACCGGGTTTCTCGACGGGATGGGGCTCGCGATGCTGCTCGGGGACGGCTGGGACGAGCTGCGGGCCACGAGTCGAAGATCTGCGTCCGGTTCCCGCCGAGAACGCGCTCCTCGTCGCGGCCCGTGACCTGGAGCCGACCGAGGTCGAGCGGGTGGCCGCCTCCGACCTGCCTCGCGCCGACACGGACACGCTCGAGGCCGCCCTGGACGAGCTCGCGACACGGGTCGACGCCGTCTACGTGCACATCGACCTCGACGTGATCGACCCCGCGGTTGCCCGCGCCAACGTCCTCGCGGTCGACGGCGGGCTCGACACCGAGCAGCTCGAACAAGCACTGGCCGCCATCTCGAGCCGCTTCGAGATCGCGGCCGTGGCCCTGACCGCGTACGACCCGAGCCAGGACCACGAGAACCGCATCCCCGGAATCGCGGCCAGGCTCGCGCAGGTGCTCGCATCGCAGAAGGTCGCACCGTGACCGCGGCCGCCTGGGTCTGCCTCTTCTCGCCGCTCGCAGCGGCGGTCCTGATCACGCTCGGCGGCACGCGCCTGCCGCGGCGCCTGACCGGCTACCTGGCCACGGCCTCGGTCGCGGTCGCGTTCGTCGCAGCTGTCATCGACTTCTTCGCCGATCATGGGCCGCAGCGAAGGCGACCAGCAGCAGATCTCGACCGCGTGGACGTGGCTCTCCGCCGGGAACTTCGACGTCGGCCTGAGCGTCCTCGTCGACCCGCTCTCGGTGTTCATGATGCTGATCGTCACCGGCGTCGGGGCGCTGATCGTCGGCTACTCGGTCGGCTACATGGACGGCGAGGACGAGGAACGCCGCTACTTCGCATACATGGCGCTGTTCGTCTTCTCGATGCTCCTGCTCGTCCAGGGCGGAAACCTGCTCATGCTGCTCATCGGCTGGGGCCTCGTCGGCCTCAGCTCGTACCTGCTGATCGGCTACTACCACGAGCGCGCCGAAGCGGTCGCCGCCGCGAAGAAGGCGTTCATCATGAACGCGTTCGGCGACGCGACGATGGCGCTCGCCTTCTTCCTGCTCATCCAGCGCACCGGTTCGCTCTCGTTCCAGTCCTCGTTCGACTGGGCCGGAGGCGAGACCGGCACGTGGGCCGTCAACCTCGTCGCGCTCGGGCTGCTCGGCGGCGCGGTCGCGAAGTCGGCGCAGCTGCCGCTCCAGACGTGGCTTCCGGACGCGATGGAGGGCCCGACTCCGGTCAGCGCCCTCATCCACGCCGCGACGATGGTTACCGCGGGCGTGTACCTGCTCGTCCGCACCGCTCCGATCTTCGAGGCGGCGAAGCACATCCAGGAGCTCGCTGCGGGACTCGGCGCCGCGACGCTCCTGATGGCGGGCCTGATCGCGCTCGTCCAGACGGACATCAAACGCGTGATCGCCTACTCGACGATGTCCCAGATCGGCTACATGTTCCTCGGCGCGGGCCTGGGCGCGTACGCGAACGCGATGTTCCTGCTCATGGCGCACGCGTTCTTCAAGGCGCTGCTCTTCCTCGCCGCCGGGATCATCATCCACGCGCTCGCCGGCGAGCAGGACATGCGGCGGATGGGCGGGCTCAGGCGCTACTTACCCAACACGTACTGGGCGTTCGTGATCGGCGCGCTCGCGCTCGCCGGGATCCCGCCTTTGTCCGGCTTCTTCGCCAAGGACTCGATCCTCGCCTCGGCCCTCGCCGCGGGCACGTACGGCCAGATCCTGTTCGTCGTCGGCGTCCTGGGCACGTTCCTGACCGGCCTCTACGCGTTCCGCATGGTCTTCCTCGTCTTCGGCGGCGAGCCGTCGCCGTTCGTGCAGGAGCATCTGCACCGGCCGGACCGCTCGGAGCCGTGGCTCTGGATGGGCGCGGCCGTGGCCGTCCTGAGCGTGCTCTCGGTGGTCGGCGGCTGGGTGCAGATCCCGGGCGTCACCGATGGGATCACGAATTTCCTCGAGCCGACGGTCGAATCGGTCGTCGACGCCAGCGGGTCGCAGGAATTCCTTGCCAGCCTGCTCGCGGTCACGCTCGGCGTGGCGGGGATCGCCGTCGCCTGGGCCGCGTTCTCGGCTCGTACGCTGCGCATCCCGCAGGCTCGCAGCGTGCGGACCGTCCTCGAGCACAAGTTCTACTTCGACGAGCTCTACGACCTGATCTTCTACCGGCCGAGCGTGCTGCTCGCGGTCGCGCTGCGCGACTTGATCGAGCGCCCGCTCGTCCTCGGCTCGCTCGGCGAGATCGGCAACGTCGCGCGGAAGGCGAGCAACGAGCTACGGGAGGTCCAGACCGGGCTCGTCCGCACGTACGCGCTCGCGATCGCAGGGAGCGTGACCGTCCTCGCCTTCGTCTTCGTGTGGGTGAAGTGAGATGACGGACTGGCTGGCTACGACCCTGATCTTCCTGCCGCTTGCGGGGGCCGTCCTTATTTGGCTGCTGCCGTTCGGCCGCCTCGCCGGCCCGGTCGCTCTCCTGTTCGCGCTCGCCGAGATCGGGTTCTGGATCACCGCGCTCGGCCAGATGAACTTCGACAAGCCGGGGCCGGTGCCGAACTTCGACCAGAAGTGGAGCTGGTTCAGCGACCTCGGCGTCTCGTACCACGTCGGCTTCTACGGCTTCTCGTTCTGGCTCGCCGGGCTCGCGGTCGTCGTCATGGCGGCGGCGATCGCCTACGGCTTCTGGGTCGGACGCGACCGGCCGAGCGCGTACTTCGGCCTGATGCTGTTCCTGACCTCCGCAACCGTGGGCGTCTTCGCTTCGCAGGACATGCTCCTCTTCTACGTCTTCTTCGAGGCGATGATGATCCCGCTCTACCTGTTGATCGGGGTCTGGGGCGGGCCCGGACGGCTCGGAGCGACGGTCAAGTTCGTGATCTACACGATGGCGGGCTCGCTGCTGATGCTCGCGTCGGTGATCGTGTTCGGCCTCTCCGCGGGCTCGTTCGACCTCGTCACCACGGGCACGAGCGACAACACGTGGGTCTTCCTCGGCTTCCTCGTCGCGTTCGCGATCAAGGCGCCCATCTTCCCGCTGCACGGCTGGCTGCCGGACGCCTACCGGGAGTCCTCGCCCGAGGTGGCGGCGGTGCTCTCGGGCTTGATCTCCAAGGCCGCAGTCTTCGGCTTCATCCGCATCTGCCTGTTCAAGTTCCCGGAGCCGTTCGACGACTTCCGCGTGCTCGTGCTCGCGCTCGCGGCGACGGGGCTCGTCTACGGGTCGCTGCTCGCCTTCCGCGCGCCCGACGTCCGCGGCGTGATCGCCTACTCGAGCCTCGCGCAGATGGGGCTGATCACGATCGGGATCTTCTCCGTGACCACGGCGGGCATCAGCGGCGCCGTCCTGCAGTCGGTCAACCACGGGCTGATCTCGGCCTCGCTCTTCCTGCTCGCCGGGACGATCGAGCGGCGCACCTCGACCGGCAGCTTCGAGCGGTTGGGCGGAATGGCCCGCGGCCGGCCGGCGCTGGCGACGATGCTGATGGTGACCGGGATCATTGCACTCGCCGTGCCCGGTTCGTCCGCGTTCGCCGGTGAGTTCCTGATCCTGCTCGGCGTTTTCGGTACCGGCTGGGGCTGGGCGGTCGCCGGTGCCACGGGGATCGTGCTCGCGGCGATGTACATGCTGCGCCTGATCTCGGCGGTCCTGCACCGCGAACCGGGCCCCGCGGTTCACGACGCTGCCCTCGACCTCCGCCCGGCTGAGCTCGGGATCGTCGTCCCGCTCGTCGCGTGCCTGCTGGCACTCTCGGCCTGGCCCGCTGCGATCAGCGGCAATGCGATCGCGGCCTCGGTCACCCCGGCGCCGTTGCGCGAGCTCAACCCGTCACGGCCCAACGACCAACCGCCCGAGGGCCGGATGGACTTCGTCAGGCTAGGAGCGAACCGGTGATCGACACCCCGTCCGTCGACTGGTTCGCACTCTCGCCGTCGCTGGCCACGCTCGTGGCCGCCGCGATCTGCCTGCTCTCCGGCGCGTTCATGCCGCGCTGGATCCTGCGCCCGTTCGCAGCGTTCTTCTGCGCGCTCGGCTTCATCGGCGGCGGAGTGCTCGCGCTCCTCGTCTACATCGAGACGCCGGACGGTAGTCTCGAGGTCGCCGACGCGATCTTCCGCGACCGCTACGCCGCCTTCACGCAGATCCTCATCATGGGCGCGGGGCTGCTGACAGTCTTCGTGTCCTACTCGGCCCGCATGCGCGAGGACCACATCGGCGAGTACTACGCGCTGCTGGTCACGGCCGGAGCCGGCATGGCCTTCCTCGTCCAGTCGGCCAACCTGATGACGCTCTTCCTCGGGCTCGAGTGGTTCTCGGTCTGCCTCTACATCCTGTGCGCGATCGAGATCGACCTCGAGAGCTCGCTCGAGGCCGGGCTCAAGTACCTGATCATCGGCGGGATGGGCTCGGCCGTGCTGCTCTTCGGTTCGGCGCTCGTCTACGGCGCGACCGGGGAGCTCGGCTTCTCGGCGATTGCGGACGCGACACGCACGCAAGACCTGACCGGTGATCCGATCCTGCTCGTCGGACTGGCGATGCTGCTGGCGGGGCTCGCCTTCAAATCGTCGGCGGCGCCGTTCCACATGTGGACGCCGGACGTCTACGAAGGCGCTCCCACGCCCATCACCGGCTTCATGGCCGCGGCCACGAAGACCGTCGCGCTCGTCCTCATGTATCGCGTGCTCACGGTCGCATTCCCCGACGAGAAGGACGTGTGGACGATCGCGGTCGCGGTCCTAGCGGTGATCTCGCTGGCGTGGGGGAACATCGCCGCGCTCGTCCAGGCGAACGTCAAACGGCTGCTGGCGTACTCCTCGATCTCGCACGCGGGGTTCATGCTGATCGCGGTCTCCGCCGACAACGCACTCGGCGTCCGCGCGCTCCTCTACTACCTGATCCCGTACTCGGCGATCTCGGTCGGCGCGTTCGCGGTCGTCGTGGCCCGCGAGCGCGAGCTGAGCGAGCCCGTCACGCTCGACAACCTCGCCGGCTTCGGCTGGGAGCGGC
Organism: uncultured Actinomycetes bacterium; assembly: GCA_963794605.1. Lineage (GTDB taxonomy): Bacteria > Actinomycetota > Thermoleophilia > Gaiellales > Gaiellaceae > VAXT01. Next base: position 628,838 of record CAWCEN010000002.1, on the reverse strand, counting down.
CGCTGCTCGGCTTCTCGATGGCGACGTTCATGCTCGGCTTCGCCGGATTCCCGCTGACCGGCGGCTTCATGGGCAAGTTCCTCATCTTCTCGTCGGCATCGGAGGCGGGCTGGAACTGGCTCGTGATCGTTGGGGTGCTCGCGACGCTCGTCAGCCTCTACTACTACCTGGCCGTGCTCCGGGCGATGTACATGCGCCCGGCCGCGGAGCTCGGGCTGGCGCCGATCGGCGGCTCACCGCCGCGCGAGATCATGCTCTCGAGCGCGGCGTTCATCGCGATGGTCGTGAACGTCGGCGCGTTCTTCGCCGTGCAGCCGCTCGTCGACTTCACGCGGAGCGCCGCCGAGACGCTACCGCTCTAGGTCGAGGCGGGCTCGGCGGGACATCGCTCGTCGCCGGGGTGCGATGGTCGTTCCGAGGCCGCGGACGCAGGGAGCCCCGGTAATCGCCATTACCGGGGCGACTGAGGACCGGACTCGGGGCGCTCAGGCGTCGCTAGCGACGCCGACATAGAAGCTCTGGCGGCTCCGCCGCTAGAGCTGGTTTCGACGCGGCCCGGCGGCTCAGACTATGTCTCGCCGAGCTCGCCTGGCACGGGGCGTCTGAGCTCGACGCCGATCCCGAGCAGCGCCTGGAGTGCGAACGCCGCAAGGCACGCGGAGAGCGCGAACGCGGTCGATCCGGCAGCAGCTCCGGCAACGAGCAGGAGCAGCGCCACGCCGTAAAGGAGTGCCTGAAGCGACTCAGCCGGCTCGAACCGGCTGTCGAGCAGCTCGCCGAACACGGACAGCGCGGTCGCCGCCACGATCGGCACCGCCACAAGCAAGAGGTAGAACGCGATTTGGCCAAGTCCGATCGCCTCGGCTACGGCTGCCGCCAGAACGATCGCGATCGGGAGCCAGCGTCGCATGGCCCGCAGTTCGCCGGGGACCATCATGCTCCTCCCGCGTTAGGGTCGCTCGTGGCCCGCTGGTTGATCCCGCTTGCGATCCCCCTGGTCGGCCTCGCGCTTCTGCTCAGCAAGCCGAGGCTCGACGTCCACTGGGAGCACCATCCGGCCCACTTCTGGCTCGTCCTGATCACGGCGCTCATCAGCGTCGTGCTCGGGTACCTGTCCGGAGAGGCGGCCCGCAGGCTCGACGACGCCCGCCTGTTTCTCGTCTCCCTCGCGTTCGTGACGAGCGCCGGCTTCCTCGCGTTGCACGCGCTCGCGACGCCGGGAGTCCTGCTCGAGAAGAAGAACGCGGGCTTCGTCGTGGCAACCCCTGTCGGTCTTGCGATTGCCAGCATTTTCGCAGCGGCATCGGCGCTCAACCTCTCGCCCGCGGCCTCGGCGGCGGTCATGCGGCGCCAGTGGCTCCTGCGTGGAATCGTGTTCGGGCTTCTCGGCGCATGGTGTGTCTACTCGCTCTCGAGCCTGGACCCACTCGATCGCTCGCTGACCGAGGAAGAGGCGCACGGCCCGCTGTACTCGCTCGCGGTGATCGGGCTTCCGCTCTACGCGTTCGCCGCGGTGCGTTACGTCCAGCTCTACCGGCGGCGACCGGCCCCGCTGCCCGCAGCGGTCGCGGCCGCGTTCACGCTACTCGCCGAGGCGATGATCGCGATCGCCTTCGGCCACAGCTGGCACGCGTCATGGTGGGAGTGGCACCTCTTGATGACCGTGGCGTTCGGCCTCGTCGCGTTCGTCGCCCGCCAGGAGTACCGACGCAGGCGCTCGACCGCGGCGCTCTTCAAGGATCTCTACCTGGAGCACACCGGCGAGCTGATCGACCGGCGGTACGCGAACGCGCTCAGCGACCTCACGGACGAGAAGACGGACACACGCACCCTCCGCGAACGCGAGCACTTCAGCGACGAGGAGGCGCAACTGCTCGAGCAGGCCGCCGCCGAGCTGCGACGCCTCGACGAGCTATTCAGCCCCTACCTCTCGCCGCAGCTGATGACTCGGCTCCGAGAGCAGCCCGGCGCGGGCGAGCTCGGCGGAGAGCAGCGCGAGATCAGCGTCCTCTTCGCCGACCTCCAGGGCTTCACGGCCTTCTCCGAGCGCTCGAGCCCGCCGGAGGTGGTCGCGATGCTGAACGCGTACTGGGCCGAGGTCGTGCCCGTGGTCGCGGCCGAGGACGGGATGATCGAGCGCTTCGCCGGCGACGCCGTGCTGGTCGTCTTCAACGCGGCCACCGACCAGCCCGACCACGCGCCGCGAGCGGCGCGTGCCGCCCTCGGCTTCGCGGATGCCTCGGAGGCCGTAGCCCGCGGACGACCGGAGTGGCCGCGCTTTCGAGTCGGCGTGAACAGCGGCCCGGCGGTCATCGGCAACGTCGGCGCGCTCGAGCAGCGGAGCTTCACCGCGATCGGTGACACGACGAACCTCGCGGCGCGCCTCCAGGCCGAAGCGGAGCCGGGCGAGGTCGTGATCGGCGCGACCACGGCCGCCGAGTTGACCGGTGCGATCCTCGAGCCGCTGGGCCCGCTCGAGCTCAAGGGCAAGAGCGAGCCCGTCCAGGCTTTCCGGCTCGTTCGCCTTGGTTAGTCTCCGGCGCGTCGCCTAGAAAGGAGAGAGATGCCTGACGTTCAACTGACCTGGCTCGGCCACGGCACGTTCCGCTTCGATTCGCCGGGAGGGAAGCGGGTCTACATCGACCCCTGGCTCACGAACCCGAAGTGCCCGGAGGGCGAGAAGGAGCCGGAACGCGTCGACGTCATCGCGATCACACACGGTCACGACGATCACGTCGGCAACACGCTCGACCTCGTCCAGAAGCACGACTGCACGGTCGTGGCGCCTGTCGAGCTGGCGGACTGGCTCGTCTGGATGAAGAAGGCGGTCTCGGAGGACAACATCCGCGATCCGAACAAGGGCGGGACGGTCGACCTCGGCGGAGTCAAGGTCACGCTGACCCACGCGCAGCATTCGAGCAGCACGATCGACGAGGACCACATGGTCTACCTCGGCGAGCCCGTCGGCTTCGTGTTCGAGGTCGAGAACGGCACGAAGATCTACTTCGCTGGCGACACGAACGTCTTCGGCGACATGCAGCTGATCAAGCGCCTGTACGCGCCGGACGTCGCGGTGCTCCCGATCGGCGGGCACTACACGATGGATCCGAAGGAGGCGGCGGTCGCGCTCGAGTTCCTGGGCGCTTCGAAGTGCGTGCCGTGCCACTACGGCACGTTCCCGATCCTCGCCGGGACGCCCGACCAGCTGCGCGAGCTCGCGCCCTCGGGCGTCGAGATCGTCGCCATGGAGCCGGGAGACACGGTCGAGGTTTGAGACAGCGTTGGTTCGGCGCGACGCGTCAGCAGGTGCCTCAGCTCGCGGTCGAGGGTGAAATCGAGTTCCCCGCTGAGCCGCTCGTGCTCGACGAGCTCGACGACACCGTGCTACGCAAGGCTCACGAGAAGGGAACCCCGGTCGTCGTCCGCGCGGACACGCCGGAGAAGGTGCTGGCGGCCCTGGCCCGCCCGGAAGTAGCCTGCGTGCTGGTGCCGACGAAGGAGCTGACAGAGATCGATCTGATCGAGGCGACCTATGACTCGTAGCCCGCTGGTCGCCACGTACTCGATCGTCGCTTGCGACCTCGAGGCGCAGCAGTGGGGCGTCTCCGTGCAGTCGAAGTTCCTGTCCGTCGGCTCCGTCGTCCCCTGGGCCGAGCCGCATGTCGGAGCGATCGCCACGCAGGCGTACGCGAACCCGCGCTACGGGCCGAACGGCCTCCAGCTCCTCCGCGAAGGCCTCTCCGCCCAGGGAGTCGTCGATCGCCTCACCGGCGAGGACGAGGGCCGCGACCACCGGCAGCTCGGTGTCGTCGACGGCGACGGCAACGCCGCCACCTACACCGGCCGGGAGTGCATGGACTGGGCCGGGGGGCGCACCGGCACGCACTACGCCGCACAGGGAAACATCCTCGTCTCCCCCGATACGGTCGACGCGCTCGCCGAGACGTTCGAGTCGAGTGCGGGCCGCCCGCTCGCCGACCGGCTGATCGACTGCCTCGCGGCTGCTCAGGAAGCCGGCGGAGACAGTCGCGGGCAGCAGTCCTCGGCGCTCCTCGTCGTCCAGCGCGACGGCGGCTACGCGGGCATGTCGGACGTCCTCGTCGAGCTCCGCGTCGAGGATCACGAGCGGCCGATAGAGGAGCTGCGCCGCATATACACGCTCCACGACGAGATCTTCGGAGTCACGCCTCGCGAGAAGTGGCTGCCCGTCGACGACGAGCTCGCCGCGGAGCTCCGCGAACGGCTCGCCAGGCTCGGCTACGACGGCGAGCTCGAGGAGTCGTTCATCCGCTGGACGGGGAAGGAGAACCTCGAGGACCGCGTTGACGGTATCGAGCAGATCGATCCCGTGGTCCTCGACGCGCTTAGGAGTCGCACGTGAGCGACAGGAGGTACGAAGTCGTGCATCTCGATGAGCTCGACCGCTTTCCGCTCGACGACGAGGGTTTCTTGTGGCGCCCCGTGCGCCGGCGGCTCGGGATCACCGCCTTCGGCACGAACGCCTTCACGGCCGAGCAGGGCACCGAGCGCGTCGTCGAGGAGCACTCCGAGGAGGGCGGCCACGAGGAGCTCTACTTCGTCGCCGGCGGCCGCGCGACATTCGTCCTCGGCGACGACGAGATCGACGCGCCGGCCGGCACGTTCGTCCATGCCGAGCCCGGGACCAAACGCGGCGCAGTGGCGACCGAGCCGAACACGACCATCCTCGCAATCGGCGCGAAGCCGGGGGTGCCGTACGAGATCTCCGGAGTGACGCCGCGCGAGAAGTGGCTGCCGGTCGACGACGAGCTCGCCGCGGAGCTCCGCGAGCGGCTCGCCAGGCTCGGCTACGACGGCGAGCTCGAGGCGTCGTTCATCCGCTGGACGTGGGAGGAGGCCCTCGAGGATCGCGTTGACGGCATCGAGCAGATCGATCCGGTCGTCCTGGAGGCACTGAGGAGCCGTACATGAGCGACAGGGCTTACGAAGTCGTCCACATCGACGAGCTCGACCGCTTCCCGGTCGATGACGAGGGCCTCCTGTGGCGCCCCGTGCGCCGGCGGCTCGGGATCACCGCCTTCGGCACGAACGCGTACACGGCCCGGCAGGGCACCGAGCGCGTCGTCGAGGAGCACTCCGAGGAGGGCGGCCACGAGGAGCTCTACTTCGTCGCCGGCGGCCGCGCGACATTCGTCCTCGGCTGACGACGAGATCGACGCGCCGGCCGGCACGTTCGTCCATGCCGAGCCCGGGACTAAACGCGGCGCAGTGGCGACCGAGCCGAACACGACCATCCTCGCAATCGGCGCGAAGCCGGGCGTGCCGCACGAGATCTCGGCGTGGGAGGAGATCTTCGTCGCTTTCGGTCTCTACCGGAACGGGGACGAGGACAAGGCGCGCGAGCACCTGACCGCGTTCGTCGCCGCCAACGACGACAAGTGGCAGGGGCACTACAACCTCGCCTGCCTCGAGGCGCTGACGAAGAACCGCGACGCTGCGATCGAGGAGCTCCGGCGGGCAATCGAGCTCGACCCGACCGCAAAGGAGTACGCGGCGAACGACAGCGACTTCGACTGGCTGCGCGACGACCCGGAGTTTCCAGCATGAGCGGAACCGCGAACGTCAACGAGCTCGCGCTCAGGCTCGGCGGCGGGCCGTCGTGGGCGATGGTCCGGACGCATTTCGACATCCAGTCCTTCGGCGTCAACGCGTACATCGCCGAGGAGCCGGGGGTCAGGATCATCGAGGACCACGACGAGCTCGGCGAACGCGCCGGTGGGCACGAGGAGCTGTACTTCGTGTCGAACGGCCGTGCGACGTTCACGGTCAACGGCGACGAGATCGATGCTCCCGCGGGCACGTTCGTCTTCGTGCGTGACCCGGCCGCGAAGCGCACTGCGATCGCCGAGGAGGCCGGAACGACGATCGTGATCGCCGGCGGCAAGCCGGGGGAGGCGTTCTCTCCGTCCCCGTGGGAGCGCAACGCCGAGGGGCTCGTCCACTTCTCGAACGAGGATTACGACAAAGCCGCTGAAACGTATGAGCAGTTCCTCGAAGAGCGACCCGGCGACGCGGGCTTCCTCTACAACCTTGCATGCGCAGAGAGCCGCCTGGGCAGGAAGGAATCGGCGCTCAAGCATCTCCGCGAGTGCGTCGAGGCCGAGGAGCGGTTCAAGGAGAACGCAGTCTCAGACCCGGACTTCGACGCGATCCGCGACGAGCCAGAGTTCCTAGCGATCACCGGGCAGGCGGGCTCCGCCGGCGCGGGCTCGTAGCGCGGGCACCGGGTCGGCCTCGGGCCGCGCGACGAGCATGACGGCGCCGAAGCCGTCACCGATGAGAGCGTCGACCAGCAGCTGAAGCCCGACTGCAAGTGCGAACGCCTTGTGCGCCTGGTCGCCGCCGAACGGAACGAGCTCGTCGTTCGTCGCCGCGCCCGCGAGGACGTCGCCGTAGGTGACGGCGCCCATCGAGACGTCCACGACGACGGGGCTGGCGTCCGAGCTCGGAATCGCGATCGCCAGTGGGTTCGTCCCGGCGAGCGGCTCACCGCCGTCGGGATGGGCCAGGCGCGCCGGCGAAGTCGCCGTCAGCGCCGCCACGAGGCCTCCGTCCGCGAGCTTGCGCACCCAGTAGCCCAGCATCCCGGTCGGGAAACAGTTGGCGGCCACGATCACGCGCGCGTTCGCCGGCGGATCCTCGAGCTGCGCGCGGCAGATCGCGGCCAGCGTCAGGTATCCGAGCGCCCCGCGGCCGTCCCAGCGCTCGAAGCCGGGTTCGGCGAGCACGCGCTCGGGCCGGGCACTCGGCTCGAGGTCGGGCAGGGTCGTGAGCCACTCGACGCGGGTGAGGCCGTGCCCACGCTTTCCACGCGCCTCCGCGTCGAGGAAGTGGTCGGCGAGCGTGGTCGCATCGTCGTCGTCGTAGCCCAGCCCGAGCAATGTTTCGAGCACTTCGTCCCGCTCGCTCATAGATTCACCAAGTCTCCTTCCTCACAAAACCTTTACTCCCAGCACGCGAAGTCTTCACGTCCAGGCGAGATCTTCCCCTCCAGAACCAGCGAAAGGGGGAACGACCGGCATGCGCCGTAAGAAGCACCTCTTCTGGCTCGCAGCAGTCGGACTGTTCGTGCTCGTCGGAGTCGCTGCGGCCACGCAGCCACATCCGCAGACCGCGGACGTCTCCGCGGCGTTCACCGCGGACCAGGTCCGGTCGCACAGCCGCACCTGCACAGAGGGCGGCAACACGTTCCGGATCACGAACGCGGTGTGGCGCGGAACCGCGACGAGCGCCGAGCCGCGCCTCGCGGGCGACCTCGTCATCTCGACGCGCACCGTCCTGAACGAGACCACCGGAGACGGCTGGGTCACGGGAACGTGGCGCACCAAGGCTACGGCCTCGATGAAGCCCGGCAAGGGTGGCCGCCCGCGCTCGAACGCGCGTCTCTCGGGCGTCATCGACAATGGCAACCATCTCGACGGCCTCGCCACAGGAAAGGCCTACGGCCCCTGGGCTCGCCTGCTCGGCAACTGGTCGGCGACGGTGATCGGCAACACGCTGTCCGGGGAGCTCGGCGCGAACGCGCCCGTTGCGCCGGACAACTCCGCTCTGCTCTACCGCGGCGGCTGCTAAGTCCGCCCCGGTCTGGAACGCCAGGGGCGCCTCCGGGCGCCCTTCGCGTTTCTAGGTCGCGAGCGGAAGCGGCTTCTTGACGGTTCCGGGCTCGCGGGCGGCTTCTGTGATCGCCTCGGCGGCCTCGAAAATCGCGCGCGCGGTCTCGTTCTCCGGCTCGGCCCACACGAGCGGCTCGCCCAGGTCGGCCTGCTCGCGGAGTCGCGGATCGAGCGGGATCCTGCCGAGAAGCGGCGCCTCGATCACCGCTGCGAGCTCCTCACCGCCTCCCGAGCCGAACAGCTCCTCCCCCGTGCCGACGAGGTGCGACATGTTCTCGAGCGCCCCGATCAGCCGCATGCCCGTCTTCTGCGCCATCTGCGCCGCGCGGACGGCGACCTGCTGGGCAGCCGGCTGCGGGGTCGTGACGACCACGACTTCCGCTCGCGGCAAGAGCTGGCCGAGCGAGATCGAGACGTCGCCCGTTCCCGGAGGCATGTCCACGACGAGCGTGTCCAGTTCGCCCCAGTGGACGTCGGAGAGGAATTGCTCGAGCGCGCGGTGGAGCATCGGGCCGCGCCACATGACCGGCGAGTTCTCCTCGAGGAAGAAGCCGATCGACATCAGCTTCAGGTCACCGCGGACCGGCGGCACGATCATCTTGTCGACGACGACCGGCCGCTGCGTCACGCCGAGCATGAGCGGGATCGAGTGGCCGTAGACGTCGGCGTCGAGGATTCCCGTGCGCTGCCCCAGGCGTTCGAACGCCGCCGCGAGGTTGACCGACAGCGTGGACTTGCCGACACCGCCTTTCCCGCTCGCGATCGCGAGCACCCTCGTCGACGCGTCGACGGAGAGGCCCTTCGAGCGACCCGTAACCGCGCCGCGCAGACGCTGGGTCAGCTTCGCACGCTCGTCCGGGCTCATCACGTCGAACTCGAGCGAGACCGACTCGACCCCCGGCAGCGGAAGCACGTGCTCGCGGACCTGGTTCTCGAAGCTGTCGCGGAGCGGGCAGCCTGCGACCGTCAGCGCGATCATCACGGCCACATGACCGTCCTCGACGCGCACCTCGCGCACCATGTCGAGCTCGGTGACTGGTCGCTTCAGCTCGGGGTCGATTACGTGGCCGAGGGCCTCGGTGATCTGCTCGCGAGAAGGTTGCTCCACGTTTCGAGCCTAGCAGTGGCCCTTACGTCGCAATGATGTGCGCGAGCCGCTCGCAGAGCTCCTGCGTCGCGGCTGCGGCGATCGGCGAGCGCGCTGCGGTGTCGAGCGGGCCTTCTCCGAACGGGCCAGCGTCGACGAAGATGATCGGCAGCCCCACCTCGTGCAGCAGGAGCTGGGCCGCCGCGATGTCGACCGCGCGCGCCTCCTTCAGCGAGCACACCGCATCGACCCGGCCGGCCGCGAGGTAGCAGAGCGAGAGCGCGAGGGAGCCCATGACCCGCAGGCGATGCGCGAGCGGTGCGAACGCGACGGCCTTGTCCGCGATCGACGCGGCCACGGTGGCTTCGAGCGCGAGCACCTCGATCTTCTCTTTCGGCGGAACCGACCCCAGACGCTCTCCGTTCAGCCAGGCGCCTTCGCCTCTCGTCGCGGTCCACTCCTCGCCACTCCCGAAGTCGTGGACGAAGCCGAAGACCACGTCCTTCATCGTCGGCCCTTCGGCGACCGCGATCGAGACGGAAAAGAACGGGATGTTCCGCTTCGCGTTCAGCGAGCCGTCGATCGGATCGACGACGACGTGGGTCGTCGGCGACAGGCCGTAGGTGCGCTCGCCGAGCTCCTCGGAGACGAGGTGGAAGTCGAGCCCCTCGTCCGCGTGCAGCCGCTCGAGCCGCATGAGAATCGCAGTCTCGGCCGCAGCGTCGACCGCAGTCGTATCGTCGCCGCCCTTGCCGGCCCCGACGACGGGCTCGCGCTCGTTGCGGCTCGGCATGCCGTCCAGCACCTGGTGCACGTCGCCGACGGCGGCGCGGCAGAGCTCGAGCCAGGGCTTCACGCGTCGAGGGGGTGGAAGAGCAGCCCCGAGACGAGCTTCGGATAGAAGTACGTGCTCTTCTGCGGCATCGTCTCGCCGCGCGCCGCGATCTCGAAGACATCCTCGATCCGAGTCGGTCGCATGAGCACGGCGACTGCCGCGTCACCCTCGTCGACGGCGCGAACAGCTTCGCGCCAGTCGGCCGTGTACGTCAGGCCCTCCTGGCCGAGCCGGTCGACGAGCTGCACGTCGAGCTCGCCCGCCCCGTCGACGGCCAGCTCCGTGCTCCCGTCGTAGACCACGACCGCGGCCCGGCCGCGCTCGAGCCGCTCCAGCTCGTGGAGCGCAGACTCCGGACTGTCACGCCGCTCGCCCGCGAGCAGGTCGGATGGGGGCTCGCGGAAGACCCTGTGCGTCGGGAAGATCGTGAGGCCGGGATCCTCGAGGCTGACCAGCACGACCATCATGTAGCCGCTGGCCGGGGTTCCCATCTCCTCGTGGTAGGCGAGCGCGGTCTCGTAGCGGTGGTGGCCGTCGGCGATCAGGAGCCGGCGGTCGGCGAACGCCTCGGCGATCCCGTCCTCCTCCATGCGCCAGAGCCTTGCACCTTCGACCTCGAGGTCCGGAGAGCGCTCGGGGACGGCGAACGGGGCCTGTCCCTCGTACAGGAGGAAGATCGGCTCGAGCTGGGTCTGCGTCGCACGCAGGAGCCGCAGCCGCCCCTCCTTCGGCCCGCGGTGCGTCCGCTCGTGCGGCAGGACGGTTCCGTTCTCGTACGGCTCGACCCTGAGCGAGACGACGGCGCCTGTCCGCGTGCGCGCGACTCCGTCCGGCCCCACGTAGTCCTGCGACAGCGCCCAGAGGGCCGGTTCCTCGGTCGCGAGGACGCCGCTCTCGCGCCACGAGCGCAGGCTCTGGCCGGCTTCCTCCTCGGAGTCGGGCAGCGTCGAGATGGACGACGTTGTACGGGCTCCGAGCAAGGTAGTCCTCGCGTTCCGCGGGCCCGATTACGTCGTACGGAGGTGCGATCAGATTCTCCAACGGACCGACTTTGTCCGTGTCGTAGCGAAGCGCCGCAAACGGCTTTATCTCGGCCATCGCGGGCCACCGTACCATCCGTTTCCGGACCTAGACTCGGTGCGTGTCAGCGATCGCCGAGCTCGAGCAGGACCGCGTCGTCGACGGCGTCTATGCGGTCGCGAAGAAGGAGCGGCTGAAGACGCGCGCCGGCGCCTCGTACCTTGCTCTCGAGCTCGTCGACCCGAGCGGTCGGATCCAGGCGCGCGTCTGGAGCGACGTCGATCTCCTTGACAGCCGCTTCGACGAGGGCGACGCCGTGCGGGTGCTCGGCCGCGTGGACCGGTTCCGCGACCGGCTGCAGCTCGAGATTCGCTCGCTCCAGCCGGCCGAGGACCTGGATCCGGAGTCACTCGCGCCCAGCCTGCGGCGAGACGGCGACGAGCTCGAAGGCTTCCTCGAGTTCCTCGCAAGCGAGATTTCACACGCTGGGCTCAAGGCCGCAGTCGGGCGGTTCGTCGGCGATGACGCGCTGCGGGCTCGGCTCCGCGCCCTGCCGGCGACGGTGGACGGCCATCACAGCTACGCGGGCGGGCTGCTCGAGCACACGGTCGGCGTCGCGACGATCTGCCGCGAGGTGGCGCAGCTCCATCCCAGGCTGCGCGCCGACTTGCTCCTCGCGGCGGCTCTTCTCCATGACGTCGGCCGCACGACCGAGCTCACCCGCGGGCCCGTCTTCAAGCCAACCGAGGAGGGCCGCCTCCTCGGCCACGTGCACCTCGGGCTGCGCGTGATCGAGGAGCGCGCCGCGCCGCTCGAGGCCGGAGTTCGCGCAGAGCTTCTGCACGCGGTCGGCTCGCACCACGACGCGCGTGCTGCCCGCACTGCCGAGGCCTCGGTGCTCTACCACGCGAACCAGCTCGACGCGGTGGCGGCCACGCGGCCGGTACCCGAGAGTTAGTCGAGCTCGGCGACGAGACCGGCGATCCGGTCTCGGATCTGGCGCACGACCTCGATCGGCATCCCTGCGGGGTCCTGCAGGTTCCAGTCGAGGTAGCGCTTGCCGGGCAGCACCGGGCACGCGTCGCCGCAGCCCATCGTCACGACGAGGTCCGCCCACTCGACGTCCTCGTCGGCCAGCTGGTGCGGGACGCGGCCGCTCAGGTCGAAGCCGAGCTCGCTCATCGCCTCGACGACCTCGGGATGGAGCCGCGTCTCTGCGTGGGAGCCGGCCGACCGCACCTCGAGCCCGGCTCGCTCGGCAAATGCCTGAGCCATCTGCGAGCGCCCTGCGTTCCCGATGCAGACGAACAGGACCTTCTCAGCGGGCAACCGTGCCCTCCGCGGTCGCGAGGACGAGCTCGGGCTGCGGCGCGCCTCCGAGTGCGAATGCGAGCGCTTCGACGGCCTCGGGTACGAGCCGGTAGAAAGAGAACGTTGTCCGCTTCCGGGAGACCTCGATCAGGCCGGCCTCGCGCAGCACCTTGAGATGGTGCGAGATCGTCGGCTGCGAGAGCCCGAGCGAGTCGAACTCGCACACGCATGCCTCGTCGCGGGATGCGAGACGGTTGACGATCGCGAGCCGCGTCGGGTCGGCGAGCGCCTTGAAACGCGCCGAGAGGCTCTCGAACTCCTTCGGCTTCAGCGGCGGCGCACCGGGCGCGCAGCAGGTGATCGTCGCGAGCTTCTTCATTGACAAACATCAATGTAACAGCTAGACGTTGCATCGACAATCATCGATGAAAGGAGGAATCGTGAAGCGCTGCGATTGCGACTGCGAGTGCGGCCCGGACTGCGACTGCGGTTGCTGCTAGGCCAGACGGCTAGACGTTGAAGCGGATGTTGAGGATGTCTCCGTCGGCCACGACGTAGTCCTTCCCCTCCAGCCGCTGTTGGCCGCGGCGGGCGGCCTCGGCGCGACTCCCCGCCTCGACGAGGTCGCGCCACGCGATCACCTCGCAGCGAATGAACCCGCGCGCGATGTCGGTATGGATCGCCGCCGCCGCGTCGAGCGCGGTCAGCCCCTGCCCGAGCGTCCAAGCGCGCGTCTCCTTGTCACCGCCGGTGAAGAACGTGAGCAGCCCGGCGGTCTCGAACAGGCTCGACAGCACTTGCTCGAACCCCGCTGGTCCGTCGCGGAACTCGGCCGCCTCCTCCGGTGAGAGCTCGGCGAGCTCGGCCTCGAGCTTGAGGTCGATGCCACCGTCGCCGTTGACGATCTCCACGACCGGCTTCGTGGTCAGCGGCGCGAGCTCGGACGGCAGCTCGCGCTCGTAGGCACTGAGCGGCCCACCCGCCTCGACGTGCGCGAGCATCCGCTCCAGCTCGGAGACCTCGTCGCGAAGACGCTGGTCGCCGCCCTTTGCCATCGTCCGCACGCGTTCGAGGCGCTTCTCGACGTGGTCGCGGTCGGCGACGACGAGCTCGAGGACGATCGTCTCGAGGTCGTGCCCAGGATCTGCATCCGGGCCGAAGCCGCGCAGCACGGCGAGCAGCGCGTCCGCCTTCCGCAGCTCCCCGAGAACGGGTGCGCTCAGCCCGGGCGGGTCGACGAGCTTGACCGTCGCCGGCGTCGTCTTGGCCGAGCCCTCGACCTGCGCGATCGGCTCGAGCCGCTCGTCCGGAATCGCCGCGACACCCACGTGCTCCTGCCCGTACGCCGTCTGGGAGACACCCGTCAGCGCCGTGAACAGCGTCGTCTTTCCGGCCCCGGGCAGGCCGACAATCCCGACATCGAGCGGCATGGCCGAGACGCTACTACGGGTGTACGAGCTGTCTCTCGAGCGATGCGAGCGCGCGGTGCTGGAGCGACTTCACCGCGCCTTCGCTCTTCCCGAGGATCTCCGCCGTCTCCGAGTTCCGGAAGCCGTAGAAGAATTTCAGCGTGAGGACCTGGCGCTGCTCCGGCAAGAGCCCGTCGATCAGCTCGAGCATCCCCGACTGGCCGATCGAGTCGAGCGCCTCCGCCTCGGCCGACGACTCGTCGTCCTGCTCGGCATCGTCCAACTCGACCTGTGACCGCCCCCGCGCGCGGAAGTGGTCGACGGTGAGGTTGTGCGCGATCCGGAACAGCCACGCCGAGAACGGTGCCGACTGCCAGCGGAAGCGGCCGATCGACTCGAGCATCCTGAGGAAGGTCTGCGTCGTCAGGTCCTCGGCATCGTGGCGGTTGCCGACGCTGATCTGCAGGTAGCTGTAGATCCGGTCGAAGTGGAGCAGGTAGAGCTCCTCGAGCGCACTACGGTCGCCTCCCTGCGCCCGCGTGACTACGGGTCGCAGGTCGACGGCTGCGCCGTAGCCGAGTCTCGTCGCTGCCCCTTGCACCATCCACTGAAAGTGGTGCCCGAAGGAGCGATCCTGTAACCAGCTACCTAACCGCCGCTGAAGCCGACGCGGCCTTCTCGCGAAAACCGCTTGATGTAGACGACTCGCGCGAGCGAGATCGTGTACCGCCCGTCCTCGGCTTCGATCTGGGCCGTGCCGCCGGACGCGCCGTCGAGCGACTGCTCGAGGTCGTCCGCGACCGACATCTGGACGTGCGCGCTCATCACCTGACCGCCGTCGAAGCCGATCTCGATCCTGATTCGATCCTGGTCAGCCAACGCTCACCAGCTCTGCGAGAACTCCGTGCACGGACTCAGGATGCACGAAAGCGACCTGCAGGCCGAACAGACCAGGACGTGGGACGTCGTCGATCACATGCACGCCCTGTCCAGCGAGGTCGGCGAGCCCCTGCGGCAGGTCGTCGACCGCGTAGGCGACGTGATGCATCCCGGGACCGCGCTTGGCCAGGAACTTGCCCACAGGCGTTTCTTCACCAAGGGACGCGAGCAGCTCGACGCGGCTCTCGCCCAGACGCACGGCAACCGCCTCTACGCCCTGCGACGCGAGCGTGTCGCGACCCTCGACCTCGCCGCCGAACAGCCGCTCGTACGTGTCTACCGCCTCATCGAGGTCCTCGACGGCGACGCCCAGATGGTGGATCCCCTTCGCCCGCACGCGAAGAGGATGCTATCCGCTGGCCGGGCTTCTCCCGTCGGGCGCATCCTCGACCCGTGAGAGCGGAACGACCCGACCGACGGTCTCGCTCGCGCGCGACTCGGGCTCGACTTCGGACAGGAGCGCCTCCATCTCGGCGCGGACGAGCGTCTCCTTCTCGAGGAGCGCCTGGGCGAGCCGATCGAGCGCCACCCGATGCTTCGTGATCAGCCGCACGGCCTCGTCGTAGGCGTCGTCGGTCAGACGTGCCTGCTCCTGGTCGCGGACGCGCTTCGTCTCCTCCGAGAGCGCGTAGTTGTCGGCGCGCATCGTCCGCGAGACGACGCCTTCGGACATGCCGTACTCGAACACCATCGAGCGCGCGAGCTCGGTCACCTTCTCGAGGTCGTTCGCGGCGCCGTTCGTGACGCGCCCGAACACGACCTGCTCCGCGGCGCGACCGGCGAGCGCGATCTTCATCCAGTCGATGAACTCCTCGCGTGTGTGCAGATAGCGATCCTCCTGCGGGAGGTTGAACGTGTAGCCGAGCGCCTGGCCTCGCGGAACGATCGTCGCCTTCTGCACGGGGAAGCCCTCGCCCATGAGGTGCGACATGAGCGCGTGGCCACCCTCGTGGTAGGCGAGGATCCTCTTCTCTTTCTCGGTCATCACGCGGCGCTGCTGGAGGCCGGCGATGACACGCTCCATCGCGTTCTCGAAGTGGATGTGGTGGATGCGCTCCTGACTCTCGCGGCCCGCGAAGATCGCCGCCTCGTTCGCGATGTTGGCGAGATCGGCGCCGGTCAGGCCCGCGGTCTGGCGTGCGACCGCAGTGAGGTCGACGTCCGCGTCGAGCGGCTTCCCGCGCGTGTGCACCTCGAGAATCGCCTCACGACCGGCGAGATCGGGCGGCGAGACGAGAATCTGCCGGTCGAAACGCCCGGGCCGGAGAAGAGCCGGGTCGAGGTCCTGGAGCCGGTTCGAAGCGGCCATCACGATCACCTGGTCGCGGTTGTTGAAGCCGTCGAGCTCGACCAGCAGCTGGTTCAGCGTCTGGTCCTGCTCGCGGTTGATGCCGTGCCCGCTGCGGGCCGCGCCAACTGCGTCGAGCTCGTCGATGAACACGATCGCGGGCGCATCCTTGCGCGCCTGCTCGAAGAGCTTGCGGATGCGGGCCGCGCCGAGCCCGGCGAACATCTCGACGAAGGCCGAGGCGCTCTGCGAGTAGAAGCTCGCGCCCGACTCGCGGGCGACCGCCTTCGCCAGAAGCGTCTTCCCGGTCCCCGGCGGCCCGTAGAGGAGGATCCCCTTCGGCACGCGCGCGCCAAGCTTCGCGAAGCGCTTCGAGTCGCGCAGGAAGTCGACGATCTCCTCCATCTCGTCCCGCGCCTCCTCGAGCCCGGCGACCTCGTCCCATGAGACCGACGACTTCGAGCTCGGGTTGACGGACTTCGTCTTGACACGCGGCATCACCTGCACGGTGCGCCACAGCAGGTAGATGATCATCCCGACCATCACGACCGGCAGCCAGACCAGGGCAACCGCACCGATCCCGCTCAAGAGATGCCCGATGTCCGGCATGCCGGTTGCTCATCGGCATCGGAGCCGCAGTCCTGAAGCAGGGGTCTACACTCGGTCCGATGCGCGAGCTGCCCGTGCCCGACTTCTACCGGCCGGAGCGAGTCGGAGAAGTCTGGCGCGTGCCGTACGAGGACCGCGCGCGGGAGGCTCGATCGTGGGCGCAGGAGCATGTGATCCGGCCGGCCGAGGACGACGAGCTCCGCATCTGCCTGCTCGCGGTCGACGTCCAGAACACGTTCTGCATCCCCGGCTTCGAGCTCTTCGTCGGCGGGCGCTCGGGGACGGGGGCGGTCGACGACAACCGGCGCCTGTGCGAGTTCGTCTATCGCAACCTCGGCGTGATCACGCAGATCGTTCCGAGCCTCGACACGCACCACGCGCTGCAGATCTTCCACGCAGTCTGGCTCGTCGACGAGGACGGGAACCATCCCGACCCGTACACGCTCGTCTCGGCCGAGGACGTCGAGTCGGGCCTGTGGCGGGTAAACCCGGGGGTTTGCCGGAGCCTCGGGATCGAGCCGGACTACGCGGAGCGGCAGCTCGTCCACTACACGCGGGCTCTGGCCGAGGGCGGGAAGTACCAGCTGACGATCTGGCCTTACCACGCGCTGCTGGGCGGAATCGGACACGCGCTCGTCTCGGCTGTCGAGGAGGCGTTCTTCTTCCACGGAGCGGTGCGCGAGACGCAGCCGTCCTTCCAGGTCAAAGGCGAGGAAACGCTGACCGAGCACTACTCGATCCTCGGCCCAGAGGTGACGCTCGGCCCCGACGGCGAGGAGCTCGGCCGGCGCAACGAGCAGCTGATCGAGCAGCTCCTCGGCTTCGACGCGGTCGTCGTCGCGGGCCAGGCGAAGAGTCACTGCGTCGCGTGGACGATCGACGACCTGCTCGCGGGCGACGGCGAGGTGGAGCGGCTCGCAGGGCGCGTCTACCTGCTCGAGGACTGCACGTCGCCGGTCGTCGTCCCAGGAGCGGTCGACTACACGGACGAGGCGGACGCGGCCTTCGCGCGCTTCGCCGAGGCCGGGATGCACGTCGTTCGCTCGACCGTCCCGCTCGCCGCGTGGCCCGGTATCGGTGAGCGAATCGCCGAAGCCGTCAGCTGACGAGCTCGAGCCGCTCGTTCGCCCTGAACTGCCGCCCGACCTTCGCGGACGGGCGGCCGTCGGTCATCACGACGTCAGCGGTGAAGTCGTTCTGTCCCCGGATCAGCGATGAGCCGACGCCGTACGAGTCGACCGGCACCCCCGCCTGCTCGAACGCCTCGATCTTCTCGACCGTGAACCCGCCCGAGACCACGATCTTCACGTGCTCGAAGCCGTCCGCGTCGAGCGCGTCGCGCACCCTGCGCACGAGCCACTCGTTGACCCCGGTCGGACGGAAATCGCCCATCTCGTGCCACAGCGACTTGTCGACGAGGTTCTCAGACGTGTCTAGACGCACGCCCCAGAGCCGCGGGCCGAGTGCGCGCGCCACGTCGAGCGCCGTCGCGACCGAGTCGTTCTCGAAGTCGACGAGCACGGTCACGTTGAAGTCGTCTGGCGCCCACTCTACGAACTTCGTCGCCGCGAGCACCGTGTTGCCGCCGAACGAGGCGATCAGCGAGTGCGGAACGGTGCCCACGCCCTTGCCGCCCCACCAGGACGCCTGCTCGTCAGTGGTCACGCCGATCGGCGCACCGACGATCTGGCCCGCGATGTGCGCCGCGTAGCCGTCACCGGTCTGGACGCGGTGATGGTCGTGCCGCGCCGGCATGAAGATGATCGGCTTGCCCCGGGCGGCCTCGAGCACACGGACGACGTTCGTCGTGATCAGCGTCCTGCGCGCGAGCACTCCCAGGTACACGGTCTCGAGGTGCGCGAAGAGCGTGTAGTCGCCCTCGACGTGCATGACCGGCTCGAATGGCTCGATCAGGTCGCCGTCGTAGAGCGCGTGGACGGTCAGCTGGTCCCAGTCGTGCGAGCAGAGCTTGAGGATCGCGATCGCCTCGTCCATCCCGCCCAGGTACGAGCTCTCCTTCTGGAAGACCTGCATGACGACGCGCGGATGGCGCCCATCCTCGAGCAGCGCGTCTCGGGCGTGGTTGAAGTAGGCGTCGGTGTAGTAGCCGGCCCGCATCTTCTCGACCGGCAGGTCGAAGACCTCGGGCTCGAGGCGCTTGCGCCTAGGCGAAGTAGCCGTCTCGGTCGAAGTTCGAATGGGTCGACCGGTCATTTCAGACGGGCCCGCGGCAAAGCCACGTGCCCTGAGTGCGGCACCGCAAGCGGCGCCTCAGTGACCATCCTCGAGCGCGAGGCACGCGGCGAGCGCCGCTTCGGCGACCTCGAGCTGCTCCGGGGTCGGCTCGGCTGTCGCGAGGCGGTACTGGAGCTCGTGCCCTGGCTTCGCGAGTGCCTTCGAGAGCGGATGCTCCGGGTTGCGCACCATCCACGAGAAGATCTCGGTCGCGACTGCAACAGCGGCCACGGACGCGAGGCCGCGCGCGGCGAACCGGAACTGGCGCGGCGCCCGGGAGGCGAGGACGTTGCCGATCATGAGCGTGCCGAGAAGCGGGCCGACGAGATGCGAGCCGCAGCGCTCGTGCTCCTTGTCGCGCGCCTCGCCGTGCTCGTAGGTGCCGATCGCGATGTGCTCCGCGCCGTGGTAGGCGGCGAGCTCGGAGGAGCGCAGCGCGACTGCCGCGGGAGCCAGTGAGGCGATCGCCGCGACGATCTCGCGCGCGGCCGGCGTGAGGCTCTTCGAGCCGCGGGCGATCTGGGTCACGACCGCGCCGGCGATCATCGCCGTCAGCACCCGCGGCCGCTCGAAGGGCAGCTTCGCGCCAGGGAGGCGGCGACGCGCCTGCGGAAGGAGCGCAATCGCCTCCGCGAGGCGGGCCGGCCCCCGGAGGAACGGGTTCGTGACATCGGACGCGCGGTACCGCTTCAGCTCGGATGCGACCTCGAGCCGCCCGTCGGGCGTCCGGATCGCGCACGCCCACGAGTTCGGCCCGTGCACGAGCACGCCGTTCGTGAGCGCCATCCCGCCCAGGCGGATCGGTTCGTCGGCCATCGACTGAGCGTAGCGCCTAGCTCATGGCCCGCGCTGCAGAGCGCAGGAAGTCGACGCCGAGCTCGAGATCGTCGACACGCGCGCGTTCGTTCGCCGAGTGGACGAGCCGCGTTGCGACCTGCGGGTCCATGTAACGCAGCGGGAAGAACCCGTACGCGACCGTTCCGAACGCGTCGCGCATCCAGTGGCTGTCCGTGAAACCGGAGAGGCAGATCGGCGCCAAGGCCGCCTCCGGCTCGGTCTCCGCGACCCAGCCCGCGATTGCAGCCCAGAGGGGCCCTTCCATCGGCGAACGCGTCCCGCCATGGCCCTCGACCCACTCGAGCTCGTAGTCACTCTCGCCGAGGATGCCCCGGATCACCGGCTCCGCCTCGGCCTGCGTCTGGCCGGGCAGGAGGCGACAGTCGACCGTCACCTCGCAGAGCGCCGGGATCACGTTCCGCTTCTGCGACGCCGTCACCATCGTCGGAGAGACGGTCATCCCGAGGAGCGGCTCGACGAGCTCGACGGCGATCGGGTCGACCATGCGCGCGGCCTCGAGCACCTGGTCCGCATCCTCCGGAGGCGCGCCGACAGCGGCCTCGAAGAGCGCGGCGACCTCAGGCTCTACGCGCGGCTCCGGCTTGAACTCGCCGAGGCGCTCGATCAGCTTCGCCGCCTTGACGAGCGCGTTGTCCGCGATCGACGGCATCGATGCGTGCCCGCTCCGCCCGCGCACCCGGAGCACGAACGGCGAGCTCATCTTCTCTGCGGTCGAGGCGAGGTAGAACGGCCTGCCGGCGAGCTCGATCCGGTCACCGGCGCCCTCGTTGATCGAGTA
Organism: uncultured Actinomycetes bacterium; assembly: GCA_963794605.1. GTDB lineage: Bacteria > Actinomycetota > Thermoleophilia > Gaiellales > Gaiellaceae > VAXT01. Next base: position 608,817 of record CAWCEN010000002.1, on the reverse strand, counting down.
CTCGGCGCGAACAGCGTCCGGATGCTCCCGGCACAGCCACGCGAGCCCGAAGTCGACGCCCACCTCCTCGTCGGCTGCGGCGATGAAGATCACGTCGCCGGTGGGCTGGAAACCATCGCGAGCGAGCGAGGCCATCGCGACCGCGGTCGCGGCCACCTGACCCTTCATGTCCAGCGCGCCGCGCCCCCAGATCTCCCCGTCGCGGAGCTCGCCCGACCATGGGTCGACCTCCCATTCGGCGGCATCGGCGAGCACCGTGTCGGTGTGCGAGAGGAACGCCAGCCGCGGCCCGTCGCCCGTGCCCGGGATCCGGGCGACGAGGTTCGCGCGCTCCGGCACCTTCGCGTACAGCTCGCAGGCGACGCCGTTCGCCTCGAGGTACCCCCGCAGGTGCTCGGCCACACGGGTCTCGTTCCCGGGCGGGTTGACGGTGTCGAGGCGAATGAGCTCGGAGAGGAGCGTCGCCACCTCGTCGCGGAGCGAGACGGTTGCGCTCAGCGGCGCGTCCCGTACACGAACAGCCACTCCCGATCGTGGTCGATCTCGCCGTTCGACCCGTAGTTCGTTTCGAAGAAGCCGACCCAGGTCCGGTGGAGCTCCTCGCGCCGGTCGTCGTCGAGCGACTCGGCCAGCGTCTTCGTGGGGCCGTAGCTCGTCGCGAAGAGCCGCCAGTAGTCCTCGCCGGTCGAAACTCGCAGGTGCGAGACGTGCCGCTGAAGGTCGAGCTCGAAGGCGTCGCCGAGGAGCTCTTGGACGTGCGCCTCGCTGCCCCACTGGAACGGAACTCCGGCGCCTTCGGGCGGAGGCGGCTGGAACGGCTTCATGATCGCGAACATCTTCGCCAGGCCGCCCTCCGGGGTCCAGTTCGCGAGCCCGATCCGACCGCCCGGCTTGACCACGCGCGCGAGCTCGCGGGCCGTTGCCTCGTGGTCGGGCGCGAACATGACGCCGCAGGTCGACGAGAGCGCGTCGAAGGACGCGTCCGGGACATCGAGGTTCTCGCAGTCGCCGACGCGGTAGTCGATGTCCAGGCCGTGCTCCTGGGAGCGTTCCTTCGCGGTTTCGATCAGCGCGGGTGCGAGATCGATGCCCGTCACGTCCGCGCCGCGCTTTGCAGCCAACTCGGCCATCGCACCGGTTCCGCATGCGAGGTCGAGCCAGGTCACGCCTTCCGCCGGTGCGAGCCGGTCGATGACCGTTTCGTGCAGGTCGGTGAGCGTCTCGGTCACGTTCTGGTAGGGCCCGTTGCCCCACATCGCGCTCTGCTTCGCTTTCAGCTCTTCAAACGCCACTCTTTGCCCTCCTTGGCCGGTTCGCGGAGCAGCATACTTCGGTGGCCGTGGGCAACCTGTTCTCAGATGCGGCCAACGAACGGCTGCCGGAGACCGCGCCGCTCGCGCTCCGTATGCGGCCAACAGCGCTCGACGACTTCGTCGGTCAGGAGCAGATTCTCGGCGAGCAGTCGGCGCTGCGGCTAGCGATCGGCGAGGATCGCGTCGGCTCTTCGATCCTGTACGGGCCGCCCGGGAGCGGGAAGACCACGCTCGCGCGCGTGATCGCGAACACGACGGGCGCCGAGTTCGAGGAGCTGTCCGCCGTGTCGGCGACCGTGGCTCAGGTGCGCGAGGTGATCGCGGGTGCCCGAGAGCGGCTCGGAGCGCACGGCCGGCGGACGATCCTCTTCCTCGACGAGATCCACCGCTTCAACAAGGCGCAGCAGGATGCGCTCCTCCCTGCGGTCGAGGAAGGGATCCTGACGCTGATCGGGGCGACGACCGAGAACCCTTACTTCGAGGTCAACTCGGCGCTGCTGTCGCGGTCGCAGATCTACGAGCTCGAGCCGCTCTCGGAGGACGATTTGGCGCTGATCGTGCGCCGCGGAGCCGCCGAGCTCGGAACGGAGGCCACGGACGAGGTGGTCGAGCTGATCGCACGCCGCGCCGGCGGCGACGCGCGCAACGCGCTGAACATTCTCGAGCTCTCATCCCAAACGGCCAGGTCCGAGGGACAGGCCCTGGAGGCGTCGCACGTCGAGGACGCGGCCCGCAAGCGGCCGCTCGTCTACGACAAGGGCGGCGACGCGCACTACGACTTCGTCTCCGCCTTCATCAAATCGATGCGCGGCTCCGACCCGGACGCGTCCGTCTACTACCTGGCCGCGATGCTCGAGGGCGGCGAGGACGCGCGCTTCATCGCGCGGCGCATGATCGTGCTCGCGTCCGAGGACATCGGGCTCGCGGACCCACAGGCGCTCCTCGTCGCCGTTGCCGCAGCGCAGGCAGTCGAGCACGTCGGTCTGCCCGAGGCCCGGCTCAACCTCGCCGAGGCCGCCATCTACCTGGCCCGCGCGCCGAAGTCGAACGCCGTCATCACCGCACTCGGCGAGGCCGCGAAGGACGTCCGCGAGCACGGCCACGTGCGCCCGCCCGACGAGCTGCGCGACACGCACTACTACGGTGCGACCAAGCTCGGACGCGGGCAGGGCTACATCTATCCGCACTCAGATCCGCGCGGCTTCGAGGTCGACCACCTCCCGGAGCCGCTGAAAGGCAAGAAGTACTATCGACCGTCGGGTTCCGGCGAGGAAAAGGGGGACGAGCATGGCGAATGACAAGACGGCACGAGCGACCTGGGAAGGCGACCTGATGAGCGGCTCGGGCCGCGTCTCGACCGGGAGCGAGGTGCTCTCCGACGAAGGCGTGAGCTGGTCGGCTCGCGCCGAGGGCGCCGAGGGCGTGAGCCCGGAGGAGCTGATCGCCGCCGCGCACGCGACCTGCGTTTCGATGGCGCTCTCTCACGTGCTCGCCGAGGACGGCCACGCGCCGACGCGGCTCGAGTCGAACGCGACAGCGACCTTCGACAAGACCGACGACGGCTTCCGCATGACCAAGATCAGGCTCGAGATCGAGGGCGAGGTCGACGGCATCGACGAAGCTGCATTCCTCGAAGCGGCCGAAGGCGCGAAGGACAACTGCCCGGTCTCGAAGGCGCTCGAGGGCAACGTCGAGATCTCGGTCGACGCGAAGCTAACTAGTCCGAGCCCTTCTCAATCCGGGTAGCCGCGAACTCGCCGAAGTCCCCGCCCAGCGACCGGTAGCCCGCAGCCGCGCGGGCGACGTCGTACTCGGTCCGGCGGAACTCGAAGTCGCCGTTCCAGGTCGCCCACGCCGCGCGCACGTCGCCGTCGAGCGGCATCCCCGCGCTGCCCGGATTGACGAGGTCGGTCCCGTTCGGCCCCGGCCGGCGGAACTGCTGGTGGCTGTGCCCGAAGACGACGGTCCGGTCCTGGACGCCCGCGAGCAGGCGCTCGTCGTCGTCCGAGGGCTGCGGCGGGAAGCTCTCGACGTCCGAGAGCGGCGAGCCGTGGACGTAGAGCACTCCGTCGAGCTCGGCCCTCGGGGGAAGCCCGTACAGCCAGTCGACGAGCTCCTCGTCGTAGGAGCCGCGGAAGGCGTCGTACGTCTCCATCACCTCCGGGCGGTCGAGCGGCGGCTCGCGGAGCCAGCGCTCGCCGTTGCCCCTGATCCACGTCGCCTTCGGGAGCTCCTTCAGTCGTGCGAGCGTCTCGTCCGGCCACGGGCTCGGGGTTCCGTAGTCCCCACCGAGCAACCAGCGGTCGATCTCGAGCTCCTCTACCTCGGCCAGAATCCGCTCGAGCGCGGGCAGATTCCCGTGGATGTCGTACAGGATTCCGAGCACGGGTATATAGGCTCGCAGCTGTGAAGGCGATCTGCCTCGTCAAGCAAGTGCCCGCGCTCGGAGCGATCGAGTTCGACGAGGAGACGCACTCGCTGAAGCGCGAAGGCGTGCCGCTCGAGCTGAACGCCTTCGACCGGTACGCGGTGCAGTACGGGGCCCTCCTCGCAGACGAGGTCGTAGTGATGACGATGGGCCCGCCGCAGGCCGAGGAGGCGCTGCGCGAGGCACTGGCGCTCGGAGCCCAGCGGGCGATCCACCTCTCGGATCGTGTCTTCGCCGTCGCGGACACGCTCGGAACCTCGCGGACGCTTGCGATGGCGATCGAGAAGGAGGGCGCGGACCTCGTCCTGTGCGGACGCAAGGCACTCGACTCCGAGACGTGGCAGGTACCGCCGCAGGTCGCCGCGTTCCTCGGCTGGCCGCACGCGATCAGCATCTCGTCGCTCGAGCGCTCGGAGGACGGGCTCCGGCTGACGCGCGAGACCGACTTCGGCCACGACGTGTACGAGGCCGATCTCCCGCTCGTCGTCTCGGTCGGCCGGCCGCCGGAGGAAGTGACTTCTTCCGGAGGCGGAGGCGAGGAGATCAGCGTCTGGCAGGCGCGCGACCTCGTCGATGACGTCCGGCCGAATGACAAGCGCTTCGGACAGACGGGCTCGCCGACGCGGGTACTGGCCGTCCGCGATGCGCGGCCCGAGCGTGCCGGCTTCCGGGCGGGGAGCCCCGAGGAGGCTGCGGCCCGCGTGCGCGAGCTGCTCGCCGAGCGTGCTCCCGAGGAGCCGAGCTGGGACAAGCCGGAGGACATCGCCGAGGAGCCGGCCGCGCACTACGACTGCTGGAGCGTGTGCGAGCTCGTCGACGGTCAGCACCGGCGCGTCTCGCTCGAGCTGATCTCCCGTAGCCGCGACCTGGCGGGCAAGCTCGGCGGTCGAGCCGTGGCGCTGCTCATCGGCAATGACCTCGACGAAGCCAGGCAGGAGGCCGCCGCCCACGGAGCCGAGGTCGTGTACACCGTCGAGGACGAGGCCCTCGCCGACTACCACCCGGACCTCTGGGCGGAGGTTCTGCGGCGCGTGCTCGCCGAACATGGGCCACGCGCAGTCTTGATCCCTGCGACCGGTCGTGGCCGCGACTACGGGCCGCGCGCAGCTGGTGAGCTCGAGCTCGGAATGACCGCGGACTGCGTCGGGGTCGACATCGCGAAGGCCGGTCGCCTACTCCAGCAGAAGCCGGCCTACGGCGGGAACATCGTCTCGGTCATTCTCGGCGCGACGACCCCGCAGCTGGCGACGGTCCTTCCGCGCATGTACGAGCCGCTCCAGCCGCAGGAGTTCGAGACCGAGGTCCGCCGACTCGACATCGGGGCTCTCCCGGAGCCAAAGATCAGGCTCGTCGAGCGGGTGCGCGACTGCGACTCGTACGAGCTGGACGAGAAGGACGTCGTCGTGGGCGTCGGCCCGACGGTCCAACCTGACGTGCTCGCGGCGATCGAAGGCAGTGACGCCGCGCTCGCCGGCACGCGGGAAGCCTGCGCCTCAGGTCTCGTCGAACCGACGCGGCAGGTCGGGCTGCTCGGGCGGCCGATCGCTCCGCGGCTCTACGTCGGGATCGGGGTCAGCGACGACCTCGAGCACTGGGGCGGTGTGGTCAAGGCCCGCGTGATCGCGACGATCAGCGACGAGAAACCGGACGATGCGGACGTGTCGGTGTCGGGCGACGCGCGCGAAATTCTTCCGAAGCTGCTTGACTCGGTAACGCCCGCGGCCTAAGAATCGCCCTCTTGAACACTGTGGCCACGGAGCACGGGGTCCGCGTCTTGCTCGCAGACGACGACGAGGATTTTCTCGAGTCTCTGCGCGAGCTGATCGAGGCTCAGCGCGAGCTATCGGTCGTCGCGACGGCGACCAACGGGCTATCCGCGATCGAGCTCGTCGACGAGCTTGCACCGGACGCGGTCGTGCTCGATCTGCACATGCCGCTGCTGGACGGCGTCACGACGATGGCGCGCCTGCGCCGCGACCATCCGCACCTGTGCCTGATCGCGCTCACGGGTGACGACGCACCGGAGCTTCATTCGGCGGCAAAGGACTCCGGCGCGGATGAGGTCCTCGTGAAGAACGCGTTCGTCGACGGCCTCCTCGGTCGGCTGACGGCCGCAAAGGTCCCGGTCTAGGAGCCGACTGTGTCTCTCGTCGCGGTCCATGCCGCCTGCGGGCGGCGTGGACATTTTTCGCGCAGCGCGCGAAAAATGGCGAGGGCCGGAATCGAACCGGCGACACCACGGTTTTCAGCCGTGTGCTCTACCAACTGAGCTACCTCGCCGCGCGGGCCCAGTGTAGCCCGCCATCCCACTAAACCACGAAGGCGTGCCGCCAGCGCTTCACGATCCGGTACTGCACGTACACGATCAGCGCCGTGAGCAGGAACATCGAGATCGTCGCCGCGGCCGCGTAGCCGTAGCGCAGATACTCGAAGGCGTTGCGGTAGATGAACAGCGGCAGGTACGTCGTCGCGTACTCCGGGCCCCCTTCCGTCACCAGCAGAGCCGGGACGAAGTTCGCCTGGAACGAGAAGATCGTGTCGCGAAACAGGAGCAGGAGCAGGGTCGGCGCCATCAGCGGCAGCGTGACCCGCCAGAACATGTGCAGCGGCCGCGCCCCTTCCACCTCGCCGAGCTCGTAGAGCTCTCCGGCAATCCCCTGCCGCGTGGCCATCGCAACGACGAAGCCCTCGCCGATCGTGAACAGACTCATGATGATCACGGAAGACCAGGGCGATCAGGGTCGCAGGTAGGTGTCGCCAGCGGTTCCTCACGCGGCGAGACTAGTTGGCTCTGTGCCCTCACGCCTAGAGGCCTCGCTTCGCCGAGGCAGTAGCTGACGCGAACCGGCTCGCCCCACTCTGCGGGGCTTTGCTTTTTTGCGCGCTTTGCGCGCAAAAAAGGACGTCGGGGCCGGTGTCACCGTGCCGCCGACGTCCTAGTGACTTCAAGCCTACGCCGCTGAGACCTTCCGAGCCGAGAGGGCGGTCCCGTTGCCCACCGCAAACTCCGCAAATTCCGCGAAACCGTGCTCGCCGAGCCGCCCGCGAAGCACCTCCGGCGGCACGTAGATCGGCGTCTCCGACCCCCCGGAGAACGAGAAGACGACCGCCCCGCCCGGCGCCGTGATCCGGCCCAGCTCCTGGAAGAACGGGATCATGTTCGCGAGCGAGACCAGGTCGAACGACCCGTCCGCGTACGGAAGCCGCTCCGCGTCTGCCTCCTCGAAGCGGACGCGATCCGCGAGCTCGGGCGGGGTCAGGCGCCTGGCCTCGGCGAGCATGTCCGCCGCCAGGTCGACGCCGACCACCTCGGCCTCCGGGTAGCGCCGCGCGAGCAGGAACGCGGCCCGACCGGTGCCGGTGCCGAGGTCGAGCGCACGCTTCGGGCTCAGATGGAGCGCGTCGAGAGCCGCCTCCAGCGAAGCGAACGCCTCGGGGGAACGCATCTCGTCCCAGCGCGGAGCGACCCGGTTGAACTGCGAGCGCGTCAGCCAACGGAAAAGCGGCCAGAGCCGAGGTCGGCGCACGACCTGGTTGGTCGTGAACCGCGCGAACTTGCGGCCTAGCTGCTCCAGCATCAGTCGGCCAGCCTGATTCGAACGTCCACGCCGGGCTGCGCCGAATAGAACGTGTCCGCCGCGCTGCCGCCGCTGATCGCGATCGCGATGTTCTCGTATGCGTCCTCGTAGAGGATGACCTCGCCGTCCCGAGCATCCGCGAACGTCCGCGCGGTCACCGCGTAGTAGCGCTCGGACGCGATCTCGAGCTCGACCTGCGTGCCCGGCTCGGTCGCGAGCGCCTCGAGATCCTTCCGCGTCAGGTTCAGCTGCATGTTCCCGAACCGGTCGACGTACAGGACCGAGGCGCGGATCCGCCGCTGCGTGACGTCGGGCTTCGGCACCTCCAGCCGGACGAGCGACTCAGCCTCGAGCTTCGGGCCGAGGTCTTCGAGCGCGGCGCCGTCCACGAGATGCGCTGCGACCGGCGAGAAGACGTCGCGGCCGTGGAACGTCGCCGAGACGTGCTCGAGCAGGTACTTCTCGTTGGTGATCTCGTGTGCAGCTTCGATCCCGCCCAGCTTCTCGGCTGCGGGCACGAGCAACCCGTTGTCGGGCCCAACGAAGAGCCGGCCGTCGCCGGACCGAAGCGCCAGGGCGCCGCGGCCTCCGCCGACCCCTGGATCGACCACGGCCAGGTGCACGCCCTTCGGTTGGTACGGGAGCGTGTTCGCGAGCACGATCGCGCCCTGCAGGACGCCGTGACGCTGGATCCCATGCGTGATGTCGAGGATCTCGACCTCCGGCGCGATCACCTTCATCACGCCGTGGCAGGTGCCGACGAAATCGTCCTCGAGGCCGAAGTCGCTGAGGAACGTGATCACCACGTCAGCGCGACGCTAACGAACCGACGGCCCCGACGAGGCCGTCCAGATCGTGTGTCTCGGCCTCGGCCACGACGCGCAGCCCGAAGGACTCCGCCATTCGCGTCGTCTGCGGCCCGATCGAGACGACCGGAATGTCGACGCCGAGCGCGGCGAACGACCTCGCCGCGGACCCCGACGCGAGCACGACGAGATCGCCGTCCGGAAGCTCAGCCGGCGATACGAGCCGCGTCGTGTAGAGCGGGACGAAGTCTGCTCCGAGCTCGTCGATCGGCCCCCGGCGCGACCCCTCTGCCGCCGCGAACAGCACCCGCCCCGCGGGACGCGGAAACTCGGCGAGAAGACCATCCTGCGACGAAACACGCGGCACGAACGCGGGCTCGACGCCCAGCTCTCGGAGTGTCTCGGCGGTTCCCGGGCCCACAGCCGCGACGTTCGGCAACGGCCCCGTCACCCGCCTGACAAGCTCGCCCGCGCCGTTCGGGCTCGTCACGATCACCCAGTCGTAGCCCTCGACGTCGACCGGGTCGTCCATGGGCTCGATCTCGATCAGCGGGCACTCGACCACCTCGTGGCCCTGCTCCTCGAGGCGCCTGACGAGCGGTCCCGCCTGACCCTGCGGACGTGTGACGACGACCCTCACGCCACGAGCGCGGCCAGCTCCGTGGCGAGCGCGACCGGGTCGTCTCCGGATCGTCGCTCGACCCAGCCGCCGTCCGGGTCGGCGATGAGCGCTGTCAGCGTCCGGCCGTCGTGATGCGCGGCGATGGGAGCGAGACAGCCGCCGCCGATCGCTGCCACACAGGCTCGCTCGAGCTCGACTCGGTGTGCGGTCTCGGCGTCGCCGGCAGCCTCGACGCGCTCCTCCTCGCCGACCCGGACCTGCAGCGCGAGCGCACCCTGTCCCGCCTCGGGCAGGATCTCGCCGGGCTCGAAACGGTGCCCGATCTCGCTCCCGAGCGCGAGCCGGTCCAGTCCGCACGCCGCGAGCACGACGGCGTCCAGGCCTCGCTCGCCGCGCTTGCGAAGCCTCGTGTCGATGTTGCCGCGCAAGGGCTCGATCGAGAGCGAAGGCTCCAGAGCCAGCAGCTGCGCTCGACGCCGGATCGACGCCGTGCCGATCCGCATCCCCGACGCGATCCCGGTCGCACCGCACAGCGCGTCCCGAGGATCCTCACGGGCCAGGTACGCCCCGACCGTCAGACCTTCCGCATCCGTCGAGGTCATGTCCTTCGCGGAGTGCACTGCGACGTCGATGCGCCCGTCGAGCAGCGCTTCCTCGAGCTCCTTGACGAAGACGCCGCGCTCGCCGATCTGGCCGAACGGCTTCGTCCGGTCGCGGTCGCCGGCGGTCGTGATCGGGACGAGCGCAATCTCGATCCCGGGCCTGCGGATCGCATCCGCAGCCAGCTCGGCCTGCGTCAGAGCGAGCCTACTTCCGCGGCTGCCGACTCGGACCAGCATTCTCGTCGTCGCCTAGGCCGAAGAGGTCCCGAGCGACCTCGACGTAGCCGGAGCCCTCGGTCGCAGCCGCCTGCTTGAGGCGGACGATCGGCAGGTGCAGGAGCTTGTTGACGATCTGCGTCGTCAGCGAATCGACCGTGCGCCGCTCGCTCTCGGACAGCCCCTCGAGTCGACTCTCGGCTTTGGCCAGCTCGCCCGAGCGAATCAGCTCGGCGCGCTCCCGCAGCGACGCGATCGCCGGCACGACCTGGAGGCTCGCCTGCCAGTCGCGGAACCGCTCCGCCTCGTGCTCGACGATCGACTCGGCCCGTTCCGCCTCGCGGCGGCGGCCGCTCAGGCTCTCACGCACGACCGCCTGCAGATCGTCGATGTCGTACAGGTAGCAGTCGTCGAGCTGCGCGAGCCCGGGATCCACGTCACGCGGCACGGCGAGATCGATCACAAACAGCGGGCGGCCCTTTCGGTCCGGCACCTGATCGCGCGACAGGATCGGCTCCGCCGAGCTCGTCGAGGAGACGACGACGTCCGCGTGCGCGAGCTCCGATCCCAGCCGGTCGAACGGGACGGCGTGCGAGTCGAAGGCATCGGCCAGCTTCTCGGCATTCGCCTGCGTCCGGCTCGTAACTGCACCGATCGTGGCGCCACGCGCTGCAAGCGCCCGTGCGGCCAGCTCGCTGACCTCGCCGGCGCCGACGAGCAGGACGCGACACCCCGTCAGGTCGCCGAACACCTGCTGTGCGAGGGCGGCAGCCGCAGACGAGACCGACGCCGGGCTCTCGTTGATCGCGGTCTCGGTGCGCACCTTCTTCCCGACGCGAAGCGCCTCGCGGAACAGCCGGTCGAGCACCGGGCCGTGGGCGCCGGCCTCGTAGGCGTCGCGCACCTGACCGAGGATCTCGCCCTCGCCGGGAACGAGCGAATCGAGCCCCGCCGCGACTCGGAACAGATGCAGCGCCGCAGCCTCGTCGGTCATCCGGTAGAGCTCGACCTCGGCGCCGAGCAGCGCCTCTGCCGCACGTGCCTCGGCCGCCTCGGGATCCCCGTCCACGACGTAGAGCTCCGTTCGGTTGCAGGTCGAGAGGCACACGGCCTCGCCGCCGCCGGCCATTCGCCGAGCGAGCTCCGCGGCGCTGGCAAGGTCGAAGGCGACGCGCTCCCGCACTTCGACGGGCGACAGGCGGTGCGATGTGCCGACGAGGACGAGGCTCATGCGAAGTGCCCCATGTGCAGGCTGAGCTGGAGCGCGACGACGAGCGCAAACCCGGCCAGCGTCGTGTACGCCGCGCGACGCCCGTGCCAGCCCGCTCCGAAGCGCAACACGAGGAAGGCTCCGTACACGGCCCACGTCAACACGGTGAGGACAATGAGCGGGTCGAGCTGCGAATCCTGGCGGAGACGCGCGAAGCCGACGGCCATTCCGAGCGTCAGGACCGGGAGCGAGTAGGCAACAGTGCGGCCGAAGAGCGACTCGAGCGTGACGAGCGACGGCGCGCGAAAGCGAAGCACCGTCGAGCTGCGCCGCTTGAGCTCCCGCTCCTGCCAGAGGAAGAGCGCGGCGAGCGCAGCGGCCAGCGTCAGGCCCGCGAACCCGGCGAGGACGAGCCCGACGTGCGCGACCAGGAAGAGCGTCGAGTAACCACTCGTCCCAGCTTCGTCCACCCCTCCCGCCACGTACGAGATCGCCAGCAGCAGCGCGGCGAGCGGCATCACGACGAGCCCGAGCAGCCGGAACCGCGGCTTGCAGCCCCAGATCAGGTACGCACCGACGACTAACCAGACGAAGAGGTTGAGCGAGCCGGCCCACGTGTCCCACGGGAAGCCCTCTGCGCGAGCCGCCTGCGCGACGAGGAGCGCCGTCTGCACGAGCCAGCCGATCCGCACGCCCCAGGTCGCGAGCCTGCCCATCGAGCCTGGCCGCCGCGCATCGCCTGCGTACGCAACCGCAGCCTCGCCGTACGCGAGCAACGCCGGCCAGAAGAGCAGCTCAGCCACCGAGCTTCTCCCGCGCCGCCTGCGTCAGGTCGGCGAGCTCCTGCTCCAGCCGCGAGACCTTGAGCCCGATGATCAGGAGGTAGACGAGGAGCATGCCGAGCAGCACGAGGTACGCGGCCGTCACGTACTTCTCCGCGGTCGTCACGCGAGCAGCTCCCGCAGCTCCCGCAGGCTGACGCTTGCGCGCTTGCCCGCCAGCTCGACCCGGTAGAGCGTCGCCGCCAGAGCCAGCATCCCGCCGAGGCAGATGAGGAAGCAGACGAGCATCTGCCAGGGCAGGTTCGCCCCCTCGTGCGTGAAGACCGTCGGATGGAGGATCGTGCCGGCGATCCGCACCGCAAGAAAGCTGACGGGGATCAGGACGACCCCGAACAACGCGTACACGGCAGAGTTGCGCTCCCGCCGCGGCCCGGCCTCGGTCGAGTAGCGGAGCATGAAGTACGAGGAGTAGAAGAGGAACAGGATCAGGAAGAGCACGAGCTGGCGCTCACCCCAGGTCCACCACTCGCCCCACGAGATCTTGGCCCAGATCGAGCCGGTGACGAGCGTGAGCAGTCCGAAGATGACGCCCATATGCACGGCCGTATAGCTCTCGAGGTCGTAGCGGCGGTCGCCCGTCCAGAGCAGGCGCAGCGCCTTCCACGCGCCCCAGCCGAAGGAGGCGTACGCCGTGAGGGCGATCGGGACGTGCAGGTAGAAGATCTTCTGGCTGAAGCCCTGGTCGGCGTCCTCGGGCGCCCAGTAGAACGCGAGCGCGTAGCCGCCGACGAGCAGCACCGCGGCCGCCGCAGCGAGAAGTGGGGCCCCGAAGCGCAGCGAGGGCCCCCTTCTGTGTTCACTCAGTAACCACGTACTCAAAGCTCGCCCACGAGAGAATCGCAAAAACGCCATCGTAGAGGGCGAGAAAGGCGAGGAAAGTGCCTGGATTCGCCGCAATGCTCGCGCCGACGCCTCCGATCACGACCGGGATCGCGAGCGGCAGGAAGAGCAGGGGCAGCAGCAGCTCGCGTGCGCGGCTGGCAGCCGCGATCGCCGCCAGGAGCGTTCCGATCGCCGCGATCCCGATGTCCGCCAAGGCCACCGCCGCGACGAGCTCCCAGGTCAGCGGATGGAAGAAGAGCGCGAACGCAGGCAGCGCCACGACCTCGGCCAGGACAAGGAAGAGCGTCACGCCGATCGTCTTGCCGAGCCAGATCGCGCTCCGGTCGCACGGCGCCAGGACGAGGCCGTCGAGAAGCCCCTGCTCGCGCTCGGCCGCGAAGGCGCGCGTCAGCCCGAGGAGCGCGGTGAAGATGATCGCGATCCAGAGCAGCCCCGTCTCCGCGCGCTCCGACGAACCGCTGGGGAGCGCGAAGTGGAAGATCGTCAGCGCGGAGACGACGAACAGCAGCATCGCCGGCAGCGTGTCGCGCGAGCGCAGCTCCAGCAGCAGGTCCTTGCGCGCGAGCGCCGCCACGTCTCCCGCGTAGGCGCTCATGCGAGAGCAAGCCGAGCAGAAGCGCGGCCGGCGAGCGCCTCCGGATCGTGCGTTGCGACGAGGGCAGTGACGCCGGACCGCTCGGCGAGCTCCGTCTGGAGCAGGTCGGCACCCTCGACGTCGAGCCCGTCGAACGGCTCGTCGAGAAGCAGGAGGTCGGGGTCGTGGAGAAACGTGCGGCACAGCGCTAGCCGCTGGAGCATCCCGCGCGAGAACGTCCCGGCCCGCTCGTTGCGCACGCGCCAGAGCCCGAAGCGCTCGAGCATCGCGCCTGCACGCTCACGCCGCTCGGGAAGGCGGTAGAGCCGGCCGTAGAGGTCGAGGTTCTCGAGCGGCGTCAGCTCCCGGTAGACGAGCGGCTCATGGGCCAAAAACCCGATCGCGCCTCGCGGGACGTCGACCTCGAGCTCCCCTCCGGTCGGCACGAAGAGCCCGGCGCAAAGCCGCAGCAAGGTCGTCTTCCCGGACCCGTTCGGCCCGGTCACGAGCACAAACCCGCCCCGCGGCACTTCGAGGTCGAGCGCCTCGAGGACGCGCTTGTCGCCGAACCGCTTCGAGAGCTTGCGGGCGTGAATCACGACCCGAGTGTAGTTAGGCCCTCAGAAAATCGAATCGAGAAGGACGAACACGAAGAACGTGACGCTGATGATCCCGTTCATCAGGAAGAACGCGGTGTCGAGCCGCCGCAGGTCGCCGGGCCGCACGAGCGCGTGCTCGTAGATCAGGAGCGCCGCGACCGCGACCACGCCCAGCCAGTAGAGGACGCCGACGTCGAGCAGAACGCCCACCCAGATGAGCAGGCCCACGGTCGCCACGTGCAGGACTCGCGCCGCCCAGAACGCCCCGCGTTCGCCGAACGCGGTCGCGACCGACTTCAGACCCTCCCGCCGGTCGAAGTCGACGTCGAGCAGTGCATAGAAGCAGTCGAACCCGGCCACCCAGCAGGCAACCGCGGCGCCGAGCAGCCAGGCCGCGAGCGGCAGATCGCCCGTGATCGCAATCCAGGCCCCCATGGGTGCGAGCCCATCGACGGCGCCGAGCCACAGGTGCGAGATCCACGTGAACCGCTTCAGGTACGGGTAGATCACGAACCCGGCGACCGGAATCGGCCACAGCCAGCGGACGATCGGGTCGAGCTGCCAGACGGCAAGCAGGAACACCCCGAGCGAGACAAGACAGAAGAGCGCGACCTGCGGCTCCGTCAGCTGACCCGACGGGAGCTCGCGGCTTGCGGTTCGCGGGTTCCGGGCGTCGATGCTCGCGTCGATCAGCCGGTTGAGGCCCATCGCCAACGACCGGGCGCCGATCATCGCGACGGTGATCCAGAGCAGGTCGTGCGCCGACGGGACGCCGTCGACGGCCAGGAATGCGCCGACGTAGGCGAACGGGAGCGCAAAGATCGTGTGCTCGAACTTGACGAGCGAGATGAACCGCCCGGGCTTCACGTCTGCCTGTGCGCGGTCTCCTCGCCCGCGAGCAGTTCGAGCGCGTGCCGGAGGGCCGGCTGCAGAATCGCGAACCCGTCGCGACAGCCGCCGGTCGAGCCCGGCAGGTTGACGACGAGCGTCGTTCCCCGCACTCCTGCGATGCCCCGCGAAAGCAATGCATGCGGAGTCTTGTCGATCGAATCGGCGCGTATCGCCTCTGCGATCCCCGGAACCATCCGCTCGAGGACGCTCGCCGTCGCCTCGGGCGTCACGTCGCGCGGGCCGACGCCGGTCCCGCCGGTCGTCAGCACGAGTCGGGCCTCGGCGGCCAACTCCTCGATCGCCTCCGCAATCGGGTTGCGCTCGTCGGGCACGACGCGTCGCACGACCTCGAAGCCCTCGGCAACGAGCAACTCCTCGAGCAGGTCCCCGCTCGCGTCCTCGCGCGTCCCCATGTCGACCCCATCGGAGACCGTTAGCACCGCCGCTCTCACGCGGGAGCCTTCGTCTTCTCCACCAACCGGACCTCCGAGAGCTCCATCCCGCCGTCCACGGCCTTTGCCATGTCGTAGACGGTCAGCGCCGCAACTGTCGCCGCGACGAGCGCCTCCATCTCGACCCCGGTCTGTGCGTTCGTCTCCGCAGACGCGGTGATCTCGACGGCAGCGTCCGCAACCTCGAGCTCGACGTCGACGTGTGTCAGGGGCAGCGGGTGGCAGAGCGGAATCAGCTCGCTCGTCCGCTTGGCCGCCATAATCCCGGCGAGTTGCGCGGCCGCGAGCGCGTCCCCCTTCGGCAGCTCCCGCAGGCGTCTCGCCGTCTTCGGAGACATGCGCAGGCTCGCTCGCGCCACGGCGCGCCGCCGCGAGACCTCCTTCCCGCCGACGTCGACCATGCGCAGTCGGCCGGACTCGTCCACATGAGATAGGTCGCTCACCGAGCCGCCTTCGCCGACCACCGGTCGAGATCCTCGAGCTGGGTCTCGAGCCAGGCACCGACGTCATGAGTCCGCACATGCTCGCGAAGAGCCTCGAGCCGTGCGTGCCGCTCTTCGCGGCCCATCGTGATCGCCATGTCGATCGCGGCCGCCTGCGCCTCGAGGTCGAACGGGTTCACGGACAGCGCCCACGGCCCCAGCTCCTCGTGCGCGCCCGCGTTCTCCGAGAGGATCAGCACGCCGTCGCGCTCGTTGACGAGCGGCCCCTCCTTCGCGATGAGGTTCAGCCCGTCGTAGATCGCGTTCACGAGCAGGACGTCGTACTGCTTGTATGCCGCGACCGAGAGCGGGAAGTTGTCTTCGATCCGCAGGTCGACCGGAATCCAGCCCTCCTGCTGGAAGCGATCGTTCACCATCCGCGCCGCGCGTTGGATCGCGCCCAGGTATTCGGCGTATTCGGGAATGTCCTGGCGGGACGGGTCGAGCAGCGCGAGCATGCTTACGCGACCGTGCATCTCAGGATGCGCGTCGAGGTAGAACTCGAACGCTCTGAAGCCGCGGACGACGTTCTTCGACGGGTCGGTACGGTCGACGCGCAAGATCAAGAAATCGGGCCGGCGAGACTCGAGCTCCGACTCCAGCCGCTGCACCGGCTCGCTCTCCGCGAGTTCCTCGAACTCGGACGGGTCGACGGAGATCGGGCGCGCGGCCACGAACGTCCTACCGTCGCGCCACGAGCAGACGCTCGAGTCGAAGTCGCACTCGGCTTCGAGCAGATCTCGGCTCGAGCGCAAGAAGCTCCGGCGCCAGCGGTGCGCGTGGAAGCCGACGACGTCGTTCGCGAGCAGGCCGTCGTGGATCGCGTTCCGGATCCGCTCCGGAAGCACGCGCCACAGGTTCGGCTCCGGCCACGGGATGTGCACGAACTGTGCGAGCGCCGCATCGGGCCGCACGTTGCGCACGAACCGGGGCGCAAGGTACAGGTGGTAGTCGTGGAAGAAGACGGACGCGTCGGGCTCCGCGTCGAGCTCCGCCAACGCCGCGTCGGCGAACGCCCGGTTCACCGGGACGTAGCCGTCGTCCCACGCGTGGTGGAGCCCGGGATCGATGTCCGGCGTGTATGCGAGCGCCCAGAGGTAGTGCTGCAGGAACCAGAGCGTCGGGTTCGCGACCACGTTGTAGAACCAGTCGTAAGCCGCCGGGTCGTGCGCCACGAGCCGCAGCCGGTACGGAGACCCGTCGCGCGCGACCTCCTCGACGGCATCGCCGCCAGCCTCCTCGGCGACCGCCCGGTCCTCGTCAGTCATCGCACTCGCGATCCAGGTCACGTCGTGGTGCGCGACCAGGCTGCGAAGCGCGGTGACCAGTCCCCCGCCTCCGCGCCGCGCTACCCGGTTTCCGTCCTCATCGCGGGTGAACGAGACCGGGCCGCGGTTGGAGACGACGATCAGCTTCCGGCGGGCCGCCATCGGCGGGGAGCCTACGTCACGCAGCCGCCACCGTTTCGAGCGCGGTCTCGCCGAGATCGTTCCCGGCCACCTGGTTGAAGAGCGCGAGCCAGTCGCGCAGGAGGCGCGGCATCAGGAAGCGTTGGCGCACGTCCTCCTTTCCGCGCCGTCCGCGAACGGTCACGCCGGCCGGGTTGTCGAGGATCTCGCGGCACGCGTCGGCGCACCCCTCGAACGAGTCGACGAGCCAGCCGGTCTCGCCGTCCCTGATCTGGGCGGGAATTCCGCCCGCGCGTCCGCCGATCGTCGGCCTCGCCTTCCAGAGCGCCTCGGTCACGGTCAGGCCGAAACCCTCGCGGATGGACTTCTGGATCACCGCCGCGGAGTGCACCTGGAAGGCGTTCACCTCGACGGAGCCGATGTTGTTCAGGTTGGAGAGGATGAAGATGTCGGGGTCGCCGGCCGCATGCTCGACCGTCCGGTTGTAGTAGTCCCAGCCCTCCGGGTCGTCGTGCGCCATCGAGCCGACGAGCGCGAGCTGAACGCTCGGATGGGTCTGACGGACCAGGCGGTACGCGTCGATGACTCCGAGCGGGTCCTTCCAGGGGTCGAAGCGCGAGATCTGGGTCAGGAGCGGCCGCTCGAGGTGGATCCCGAACTGGTCGACGACATAAGACGCGTCCTCTGCCGACAGCGCCATGTTCTTCGGCGTCAGCGGGTCGATCGCCGGGGGCCAGATCACCGCCTGCCGCAGCGCGACCTGACGCGGGACGTACTCGGGGATGTGGAAGATCGCCGCCTCGTAGCGCTCGAGCGACGGAGCGAGGAAGCCGAGCACGTCCTGGTTCGGCGTGGACAGGTCGATGTGGCAGCGCCAGATCCAGTGCGCCTGGGAGCCCGGGAAGTGGTCGATCATCGCCGCCGGCTGCGGGTCGTGGACGATCACGTAGTCGTAGTCGTCCTCGAACTGCTCCGCGTTCAGCGCGTTGTAGCGGGTGAACGTCGCCTCCTGCTGCTTCGTGAGCCCGCGCGGGTCGCCCTGGAGCGCGTTGTGGATCGTCTTCGTGACGCCGAAGAACTCGTCCTCGCCCTGGATGATGCGCCATTCCATGTCGAGGCCGACGTCGGCCATCAGCGGCACGAGCGCGTAGTTGATCTCGGCCACCCCGCCGCCGAACGCCGTTGCCGACAGATGGACGATGCGTTTCCCCTGGAGCGGCTCCGCGAGCCGCCGGATCTCTGTCATCAGACCGCGCGATGCCAGCGACGCGTAGTCAGCCAGAGACTTATGTCCGACGTTGACGAGCTGAAGCATCGACCGTTCCCGAGGGGTTCAGCACGATAACCGCCTCATCCTGCACGCGGAGCGGCTACGCGTCTACTGCTCCAGAAATTTCGCGAAGCGGAGGCGCGACCCGCTGCCGTCAGCCTGCTTCCCCGCCTCGAACTCGTCCGAGACCGCCTGGATGATCGCAATCCCCAGCCCGCCCTCGGCGAGCCCCTCTTCTCCGAGCGGCCGGTCTCCGGCGGCGTCGAACCCGGGACCCTCGTCCGCGACCTCGACGACCAGCCGGTCCGGGTGGAGCTCGTACACGACCTCGACCGTGCCCTCGCCGTTGTTGTAGCCGTGCCGGACAGAGTTCGTGCACGCCTCGGTCACTGCCAGCTTCATGTCACCGAGCGCCTCCTCCCCCAGCGGACGGAAACCGGAGAGCCCGCTCAGTGCCAGGCGTACGAGGGTGATGTACTCCGCCTTCGCAGGGATCATCAGCCGAACGGTCGGATTGCCCAGCGCGATCGCAGAATGACCTTGCGTTGACATCATCGGCCTCTGCCCAGTTCGTACCCCGGGACCGGTTTCCGTAACGTCATCGGCTACGGGTTCGTTTCTGCGTCGGGCCGCGCGCCGAGCTTCGCGGTCAGCGTCTTGTGCGTCTGTCCACGGACGACGGTCAGCCTGATCGTTTCCCCCGGAAGCCGCGAGCTGATGTCGCGCACGACCTGGTCCGCGCTGCGCACCGGACGCCCGTTGACCGCGACGATCACGTCCCCGCCCGCGGTCACTTCCTGTCCGTTGAAGCTCTCCTGGTCGTCGCCGCCCTGCAGGCCGGCGTGCTCGGCCGGGCTGTCTTCCCGCACTTCGCCGACCATCGCCCCGCGACTCACGGGATAGCCCAGGTGCCGCGCGAGCGTGGGCGTCAGATCCTCCGTCGTCACACCTAGGAACGCGTATACGACGCGGCCCGTCGCGATCAGCTGCGCCATCGACCGCATCGCGGCGTTGATCGGCACCGCGAAGCCGACGCCTTCCGCGCCGCCCGAGTCGCTGCGGATCTGCGCGTTGATGCCGATCACGCGGCCGCGCGCGTCGAAGAGCGGCCCACCGGAGTTGCCGTGCGTGATCGGGGCGTCGGTCTGGATCGCGTCCACGACCTTGTAGGCGGAGGTGAGCGAGGCGATCGAGCGGTGGATCGCAGACACGATCCCGACCGCGATCGAGTCTTCGTTGCCGAATGGACTGCCCATCGCGGCCACGGGGTCGCCAGGTCGCACACGCGACGAATCTCCGACCGGCACGGTCACGAGCCCGTGCGCCGCCGGATCGACCTTCAGCAGGGCCACGTCGTCGTACCCGTCCCAGCCGATGATCTTGGCCTTCACGCGGTCTCCATCCTTGAACGCGATGTAGACGTCGTGCGCCTCGCTCGGCCGGCTCGACTCGACGACGTCGGTGACCACGTGCGCGCTCGTCAGAATGTAGCCGGTCGGCGTGATGACGAAGCCGGAGCCCTGCGCCTCTTGCTCCTCGTCGGCGTCGAAGAACGCGAAGACCGTTACGACACCCGGCGAGCGGGCCGTGTAGATGCGCGACGGGTTGAACCCTCTGCCGCTGAGCGGTGTCGCGCGCACGATCGGCTCGTTGCTCGAAGCGCTCGCGGTCGTGGGCACGTAAATGGTGCTCGTACGCCGGTCGGTCAGCCCGGTCGCAGCTGCAAAGAGCAGAGCGACGACGACGCCCAGCACAGCTGCGAGCGCGGCGACGGCGATGGTGGGACCTCGACGCAAGGGCCGAACTGTAGCCACGGGGGTTCCGTCCGCCTCGTTGTCTATCCTGACAACCTACTCGATCGCCGGAGAGGAGGTGCCGGATGCCGCGGGAAGCCAGAACGTGAACACGGTGTGGCCGGGCTCCGACGAGAGCTCGATCTCGCCCTGCATCGCGACGGCGAGCTCACGCGCGATCGCGAGGCCGAGGCCGCTGCCCGACGCACGGCCGCCGGTGTCGCCGCGATAGAAGCGCTCGAACACCTGGACGGCCGCGGTCTCGGAGATGCCGGGGCCGTCGTCCTCGACGCTGAGCGCGACGCGGTCGCCGTTCCGGCTCGCGCTCACGAGCACACGCGTGCCCGCGGGCGTGTGGCGCAGGGCGTTCTCCACGAGCGCTCGACCGACCTGGAGGACCCGCTGCTGGTCGCCGAGGCCCGTCGCGCTGCCGTCGAAGCCGTCTCGCGACAGGTCGTGCCCCGTCCCCTGGGCGTACGAATCGAACTCCTCGAGCAGGAGCTCGCTCACCTGGGCGAAATCGACCGGATCGCGATCGACCCGGAGGCGGCCCGCGTCCAGGCGGGAGAGATCGAGCAGCTCGCCGGCGAGCTTGGTCAGGCGATCGACCTGCTCGCGCATGCGCCCGAGGAACTCGCGCTTGGTGGCGTCGTCCAGGTCCTCCTCGACGAGCAGCTCGAGGTGACCACCGAGCGAGAACAGCGGCGTGCGCAGCTCGTGCGACGCGTTGGCGATGAACTCACGCCGTGCATGTTCGAGGCCGGCAAGGCGTTGGCGCATGCGCTCGAAGGCGCGGGCGAGCTGACCGAGCTCGTCGGGGCTAGTGTCGACGATCGGCTCGTCGAACTTCCCGTTCGCGATCCGTTCGGCCGCCCGCTCGAGACGACGAATCCGGCGCGCAAACAGCCGCGCACCTGCGTACCCGAGGAGCAGCGCAGCGGCGAGCGCGACCAGACCGGAGATGAGGAGACGGTGCTTGACCAGCGCGACGCTGCCCAGCGAGTCCTCGATCGAGTTGGAGACGAGGAAGACGTAATCGCCATCTGCGGAGGGCTGAGCAGCCTCGGCGAACCGCCGATCGCCGAGTGTTACCACTCCGCGCTCGGCGTCGAGCGTGGCCGCAGCCTTCCTCGCAACTGGGTCCGAGTCGGTTGCGAGGACCGTCGGGCCGCCTCCCTTGTCCTCGATCAGGCTCAGCGACAGGGGCGAATGGTCGTCGACGCGAAAGATCCTGACCCGCGTGTTCGTGGCTGCCGCGTAGCTCGCCGCAAGGTCCGTTTGCGTGAACGACGGCGTAAGCAAAGGCCAGCGTGCAGCAACCTCGTCGGCGATAGCTGCTACCTGGTCCTGCCGAGACCCGATGAGACGGTCCTCGAGCGACGGCGTGACGATCACGTAGACGAAGACGAGCACCGCCGCAACGACGAGGAGAAGCGCGAGGGCGAGGCGCGCGCCAACGGTCTGAAGGTGCCTCATGGCTCGCGCAGCCGGTAGCCGGCGCCTCGGACGGTCAGGATCAGCTCGGGCTCGCTGGGATCCTCTTCCACCTTCTCGCGCAGGTGCCGCACGTGGACGTCGATCGTCCGAGGCTCGCGATAGGCCGAATCGCCCCAGATCGCCTGCAGGAGGGCGCGCCGGCTGAAGACCTTTCCGGGCTGCGCGACGAGCGTCCGGAGCAATTCGAATTCGACGTATGTCAGCTCGAGCGCGCGGCCGTTCACCCGCGCCTCGCGGCGATCGAGGTCGATCTGCAGCACCCCCGATTGCAGCGGCTCCGCCTCCGGCACGTCTCGACGTGACGAGCCTGCCCTGCGCAGAAGCGCGCGGACGCGGCTGCGGAACTCGCGGATCGAGAACGGCTTCGTGATGTAGTCGTCCGCGCCGAGCTCGAGCCCGAGCACCGTGTCGAACTCGTCGTCGCGGGCGGTGAGCATGATGATCGGCACCGAGCTTTCCGCCCGGAGCCGCTTGCAGACCTCGAGACCGTCGAGCTTGGGCAGCATGATGTCGAGCACGACGAGGTCGACCGCCTCCTCGGCGAAGAGCGTCAGCGCCTCCTCGCCGTCCCGGGCCGACACGACGCGAAACCCGTCGCGCTCCAGCGGGTAGGTCAGGAGCTTCTGGACAGAGTCCTCGTCGTCGACGAGGAGGATGGTCGAAGAATCCGGCATCCGGGGTAATTGTGCCGAGGCCGCCCCTACTATTGCCACGCATGGCCGCCAATCCGCCGTTCAGGGAGAGGCGCCGGGCGCGTCCGGGATCGCTCGATCGCCCGGTCAACAGCCGCATGTACCGGGGCACGTGGCTCCTCGTCGGCATCCCGCTGCTGATCGCCGCGTTCACCGTCTTCCACCCGCAGCCGCTGCCGGCGCCGACGCTGCAGCCGGACTTCGACGGAACAAGCGCGCGGCTGACCGCAGAACAGTTCGCGAACAACAACCCGGACCGAGCTCCGGGCACGCCGGGCGCACGCGGAGCGGCGAACTGGGTGGCGCAACGCCTCAACCAGTACGGCCTCGAGGTCGGTCGCGAGCGTTTTCACGCGAAAATCCCCGGTCGCGGGGACGTCGAGCTGGAGAACCTGCTCGCCGTGCGTCAGGGGCGCTCGAATCAGCTGATCGTCGTTGTCGCGCACCGCGACAACACCGGCGCGAGCCCTGGTGCCAACAACAACGGATCCGGGACCGCGGCACTGCTCGAGCTCGCGCGCTCGTACGCGACACCGCAGGCGCCGCCGCAGCCACCGCAGCCGAATCACACGATCCTCTTCCTCTCCACCGACGCCGGCTCATTCGGCGGGCTCGGCGCGGAGTACTTCATGACGCACTACCGCTACCGCGACCGGGTCGTCGCGGCGGTCGACCTCGACTCGATCGCCGGAAACCAACGACCGCACCTCGTGTTCTCGGGCGACACTCCGAAATTCGCGTCGGCCACGCTCGTCCGCACCGCGGCGGCACGGCTCGCAGAGCAGACCGGCGCCGAGCCGACCTGGCCGCGCAGCCTGTCGCAGCTCCTCGACCTCGCGTTCCCGCTGAGCCTCTACGAACAGTCGCCGTTCGTCACGCACGATGTGGCTGCAGTCGCGCTTACATCAGGCGGAGACCGTCCGCCACCGGCGTTCGGAGACACGCCTGACCGCCTGAACGGACCACGGCTGACCCGCATCGGCCGCTCGGGCCAGACGCTGCTCGAGTCGCTCGACGACGACGTGGAGCTGGCCGAGGGGACGTCCGCCTACATCTACCTCGGCGCCCGCGCGGTACGCGGCTGGGCGGTCGTGTTGATCCTCTTCACGGCCATGCTTCCGGCGCTGGCGGTGATCGTCGACCTGTTCGCACGCCTGCGCCGGCGGCACGTTCCCCTGGCTCCGGCGCTGCGAAGCTTCCGCACACGGCTGTTCTTCTGGCTCTTTGCCGTCTTGCTGTTCGAGCTCTTCGCGTTGGTCGGCGCATGGGCGGCCGGCGCAGCGCGTCCGCTCGCACCGGAGCTGTCGCCGGGCACGGAGTGGCCCGTGGTTGCGCTCGTAATCTACGGCTGCCTGCTCGCGCTCGGCTGGCTTTTCAGCCGCGACCGACTCGTCCCTCGGCGGCCGTTGAGCGACGGCGAAGAGCTCTCCGGGCAGGTAGCGGCACTGCTCGTGCTCGCCGTCCTCTCGCTCCTCGTCGTAGCGATGAACCCGTACGCCGTGATCTTCGTCCTGCCGTCACTGCACGCGTGGATCTGGCTGCCGCAGGTCCGCGACCGCCGCGTTCCAATCCAGCTTGCGACGCTCGTCGGCGGCTTCCTCGGGCCACTCCTGCTCGTCGGCTCGCTCGCCAACCGGCTAGGGCTCGGTCTCGACGCACCGTGGTACCTCGCACAGCTCGCGGCCGTCGGCTACGTGAAGCTCCCAACGCTGCTCGTGGGCGGCGCATGGCTCGCCGTCGCGGCTCAACTGACCGCGACCACCGCGCGTCGCTACGCGCCGTATCCGAGCGCGGCCGAACGTCCACGTCTCGGTCCCGCGAGGCGACTGCTGCGGAGGGCAGTCCTTTCCTCGAGGAGCCGCAGGCGCCCAGACGAGCAGCAGCGCGCCGTCGGGCCCTAGTACTAGATCCGCAGGAACTCGACCGGTTCGCCCGCCGCCAGCTCGCCCTCTCCCCGTCGAATGAGGACGAGTGCATCCGCTCCTGCGGCTCTCGCGATCATGTGCGACTCGCGTCCGGCCAAGGGCTCGAGAACCGGGCCTTCAGAGGGTCGGCGAACGCGCGCGCGCACGAGCTCGTCGCGGCCGGGATTCCGGCTCAGCCGCGAGCCCAGGACGCCGCGCTCGAACCGCGGACCTGGATCGGAGCTCCCCTGCAGCGCCAGCAGCGCCGGCCGCACGAAGAGCTCGAAGCCGACGAGCACCGAGACCGGGTTTCCAGGGAGGCCGAAGACGAACCGGTTCGCGGCAACGCCGAACGAGATCGGCTTCCCGGGCTTCACCGAGACGCCCCAGAACACCTCCTCGACGCCGAGCTCGCCGAGGATCGCCCGCACGAGGTCGTGCGGCCCGACCGAGACTCCTCCCGACGTGATGAGGACATCCGCCTCGAGCCCCTGCACAAGAGCCTCTCGGTGCGCGGCGTCCTCGTCCACAACTGCGCTCGCCCGCTCGACCTCGGCCCCAGCCGAAGCCAGCTGCGCCGCGAGCAGGGTGCCGTTCGCTTCGTAGATCTGTCCCGGAGCCAGCGGCTCGCCCGGGGGGCGCAACTCGCTTCCCGTTACGACGACGGCGGCCCGCGGCCTCTGCGCGACCCGCACATGAGCGATGCCCCCGGCGGCGAGTGCCGCAAGATGGCGCGCGTCGAGGCGTGTGCCGGCCTCGACGACGGTCTCGCCCGCGCCCAGGTCCCCACCGGCGGGACGAACGTTCGAACCCCGCTCGACGGGCTCCTGGATCTCGACTTCGTTGTCATGTTCGACAACATACTCGAACGGGATGACGGCATCGGCTCCTTCAGGAACGGCGCCGCCCGTTGCGATGCCCATCGCCTCGCCGGCCTCGAGCGCGCGCGGAGCCGGAGCACCCGCGGCGATCCGGTGCACGACCGGCAGCTGTCCGGGCGTGTCGGCCGAGCGAATCGCGAAGCCGTCCATCGCAGAGCTGTCGAACGGCGGCAAGTCGACCGTCGCAGCCGCATCGGCGGCGAGCACCCGCCCGAACGCCTCGTCGAGGCTCGAGGCTCTCCACCGGCAAGCGCCCGACTCGATCCAGCACGAGGCGCAGCGCCTCGTCGATGGAGATCAGATTTCGAGCCGCAGCCACGACGCCCATAAGCTACTGCCGGATGAGCGACACGTTCGCCGGCCGCTATCGGCTGCAGCAGCAGCTGGGAGCAGGGTCGATGGCCGAGGTCTGGCTCGCGGTCGACACCCAGCTCGGACGATCGGTCGCGCTCAAGCTCCTCCGAGCCGACGCTGATCCGCTGCGCTTCGACCGCGAGGCGCGTGCCGTCGCGTCGCTGTCGCACCCGAACATCTGCCGTCTCTACGACTACGGAAGCGAGGGCGGCCGGCCGTTCATGGTGTTCGAGTACCTGCCCGGCGGCACGCTGGAGGAGCGTCTCGGCGACGGCGGACCGCTCCCCGATTCGGAGGCCGGAACGATCGCGGCCGAGGTCGCAGCCGGCCTCGCGTATGCACACGAGCACGGGCTCGTCCACCGCGACCTGAAGCCGGCGAACATCCTCTTCGACGAGGATGGGCACGCCAAGGTCTCGGACTTCGGGATCGCGCGGGTGTCCGGAGCGGACACGCTCACGGAGGCCGGGACGCTGATCGGGACTGCCGCCTACATGTCTCCGGAGCAGGCATCCGGAGAGCCCACCACGCCGGCGAGCGACGTCTACTCGTTCGGCGTGATCCTCTACAGGATGCTCACGGGGCGGCTCCCGTTCGAGACGCCGAGCCCGGTCGACCTGCTCCGCCGCCAAATGTACGAGGCGCCGCCTGCGATCCACACGCTCCGGCCGGATGCGCCGATGACGCTCGCGGCCGTGGCCGAGGAATCGCTGGCCAAGTCGCCCGCGGATCGTCCACCCGACGGGCGCACCCTCGTGGGGCTGCTCTCGGGAGCGCTCGTGCTGACGGCGGGCGACGCGGCCACTCAGATCATCCCGCAGCCTCGCTCGAACCGGCGGCCGCTGCTGCTGGCCGTGTTGATCGGCGTGCCGCTGCTCATCCTGGCAGGCGTCGCGCTGGCTCTCGTTGCGACGAACGACGGCTCGAACTCGCCTCCGCCCGCCTCGACGCCCGGGTCGACGGTCGCGACGACGACGGGCGCCTCCGCCGCCTCCTCCACCTCCGCCGCCGCCGCCGCCCACCTCCTCCACCGCCGCCGCCGCCCGCCGCCTCCACCGCCGCCGCCACCGCCGCCGCCGCCCCTTCCTCCACCGCCGCCCCCACCACTCCCCCCACCGCCACCGCCGCCCCTCCCGCCGCCCCCTCCAGCGCAGCCGCCGCCGCCAGTCGCCCCGCCACCACCGCCGTAGCCCCACGGCTAGGCTCCGCGCCGTGATCTCGGTCGTCGTCCCCGTCCACGATGAGGAGCGAAGCGTCGCCCTCCTCTACGAGGAGCTCGAAGCCGCGCTCCAGCCCGGCGGCGAGCTGTGGGAGGCGGTCTTCGTCGACGACGGGTCGCAGGACGGGACGTTTGCCGCACTCACGAGGCTGCACGCCCGCACGCCGAACACGAAGGTCGTGCGCCTGCGCCGCAACTTCGGCAAGTCGGCCGCTCTTGCCGCGGGATTCGCGCACGCCGAGGGCGAGACGATCGTCACGATCGACGGCGACCTCCAGGACGACCCGAGCGAGATCCCCCGCCTGCTCGCCAAGCTGGACGAGGGCTTCGACCTCGTCTCCGGCTGGAAAGCACAGCGCCGCGACCCGCTGCGCCGGCGAATCGTGTCACGCGTCTTCAACGGCGTTACCAGCCGCGTCTCCGGCCTGCGGCTGCACGACATGAACTGCGGGCTCAAGGCCTACCGCGCCGAGGTCGTGCAAGGGATGGCGCTCTACGGTGAGCTGCACCGCTTCATCCCGGTGCTCGCGCACTACCGCGGCTTCCGCGTCGCCGAGCTGTCCGTCAACCATCGCCCGCGGCCGCACGGAAGCTCGCGCTACGGGCTCGAGCGCTATCTCCGCGGCTTCCTCGACCTGCTGACCGTGACGTTCATGGGCCGCTACCGGCACCGGCCACTGCACCTGTTCGGCGGGCTCGGCCTCGTCCTCGGCGTCGTCGGGACGGCGATTCTCGTCTACCTGACCGTGGTCAAGGCGACCGGGCACGCGATCGGCCAGCGCCCGCTGCTCACGCTCGGCGTCCTGCTGGTCGTCGTCGGACTGCAGTTCTTCTCCCTCGGGCTCCTTAGCGAGATGGTCACGAGCCACCACGAGGAGCGAAGCGGCGCCGCCGACCGGGAGCGCCTGCTGGTCGACGAAGTCCTCACTTAGTGCCTCGTCCAGTGATGCCGCCGAGCTTCTGGGTCGCGAGCACCAAGTCAGAGGCCGCACTCGACCGCGGCCAAGGCTCGCAGCCTTGGCAAGGGCGAGGGTGGACTCTGGCGCCGCGTGATCGCGGGCCAGAAGCCGGCATGTATTGCTGGACGAGGCACTGACCTTGCGCGTCCTCTACTTCGGGACCTACGAGCGGGACTACCCGCGCAATGCGCAGGTGATCTCAGCGCTGCGCAGCGTGGGAGTCGAGGTGATCGAGCATCACGAGCCCGTGTTCGAGGCACGGCGCGACAACTGGGCCGTGCGCTGGACTGTCGGGTTTCGCCTCTTCCTCGCGGAGCTTCGGCTGCGCTTCTCGAACCACGATGTGTTCGACGTCGTCCTCGTCGGCTATCCCGGGCACTTCGACGTGCCGCACGCACGACGCGTGGCCGGGAAGCGGCCGCTCGTCTTCAACCCGCTCATCTCGCTCCACGACACGCTCGTCGGCGATCGGAGCCGCTTCCGGGAGGGTCTCTTCACCGCGCGCGTCCTCTGGGTCGTCGACCGCCGGGCGCTGCGGCTCCCCGACCTCGTGGTCGCCGACACGGAGGCGAACGCCGACTTCCTCGCCGAACTGGGCGAGCTCCCGCGCGAACGCGTGCAGGTGTGCCTGGTCGGCGCCGAGGACCGCCTCTTCCACGCAGGGTGGCTGCCCGACGAGCCGTTCCGCGTTCTCTTCGTCGGCAAGCTGATCCCGCTGCACGGTGTGGCGACGATCCTCGAAGCCGCGCGGCTCGCTCCCGAGCTCGAGGTGCGGATGATCGGCTCCGGGCAGCTCAACGGGGCGATGGAGGACCGGCCGCCGAACGTCGAGTGGATCGAGTGGATCGAGTACGACGACCTGCCGCGCGAGTACTGGGGCGCCGGCTGCGCGCTAGGGATCTTCGGGACGTCCGACAAGGCGCAGCGTGTGATCCCGAACAAGGCGTACCACGCGCTCGCCTGTGGGGCGCCGCTGATCACGGCGGACACGCCGGCTGCGCGCGAGCTCCTGCGCGACGGGGAGAACGCGCTGCTCGTGCCCCCCGGCGACCCGGCCGCGCTCGCGGAAGCGATGCGGCGCATCGCAGCCGATCCCGATCTGTCTCGCGCGCTGAGCCGCGGCGGCCGCGCCGTCTACGAGGAGCATGCGAGCGAAGAGGTGCTCGGCGCGCGCTGGCGCTCCCTGCTCGAACGCCTTCTCGTGTGAAGCCACGGCCGAAGACTCTGCTCTGGACGGCGACCGCAGCGTATGCCGCCGGCTTCGGAGCGCTCTCGATCCTCCAATACCGCGCGTACAACACGGGGCGGTTCGACCTCGGGAACATGGCGCAGGCGGTCTGGACGACCGCGCACGGTCACCCGCTCGAGATCACGAACCTGCGGGGCGAGCAGGTCTCGCGCCTGGGCTCACACGTCGACCCGATCCTCGTCGCTTTCGCGCCGTTGTGGTGGATCTGGCCCAGCGCGGCGATGCTCGTGGCTGCACAGGCGGTCGCGATCTCACTCGGGGCGCTGCCCGTCTTCTGGCTCGCGCGGAAGCACCTCGGATCCGAGCAGGCCGCGCTCGGGTTCGCGCTCGCCTACCTCCTGTATCCGGCCGTGCAGTGGCTGACGCTGAACGAGTTCCACCCGGTGGCGCTCGCGTGTCCGCTCCTGCTCTTCGCGTTCTGGTACCTCGACGAGGACCGGCTCTGGCCCTTCGCGGTCTTCGCTTTGCTCGCGGCGCTGACGAAGGAGGAGATCCCGCTCGTGATCGCGGGCATGGGCCTCTGGTACGGGATCGCGCGGAAGCAGTGGCGAGTCGGCGGCGCGATCGCGGTCCTGGGCGTGTGTCTGACCGCGATCTCGGTCGAGGTCGTGCTGCCGCACTTCAACGAGGGCGCGCCGTCGGGTTTCTACGAGCGCTACGGCTCGCTCGGCCACTCGCCCGGCGGGATTCTCAAGACGGTGTTCACGGATCCGGGCAAGGTCCTGTCGACGGTGTTCGACGGGGATGGCGTCCACTACCTCCTCGACTTGTTCGTGCCGCTCTTGTTGCTCGTCGTCGCCTCGCCGGTCGCGCTACTCGCCGCGGTTCCGGAGCTCGGCCTGAACCTGCTCTCGGCTACGGACACGCAAAGCTCGATCCACCACCACTACACGGCCGGGCTCATTCCCCCGCTGATCGTCGCCACCGTCCTCGGAGCGGCGAGGCTGACCCGGTCGCGGCCCGGGCTACGTGTGCCGCTCGCCATGGCCCTCGTCGTCGCGATGGTCGCCGCCAACTTCGTGCTCGGCGCCGTGCCCGTGTGGAGAGATCTGCCGGGAGGACAGAGCTACCGCGCGTACGCGTCGCACGTCGCGACGCACGACCGGATCACGGACCGCGCGCTGCGAATGATTCCGGACGGCGCCGTGGTCAGTGCGACGAACTCCCTTGGCTCGCACCTCTCGGGTCGCCGACGGTTCCTCAGCTTTCCGTACATCCTCGACGCGCAGTGGATCGCCGCCGACGAGACGCAGCCCGGCTACGCGGACCGCTGGGATCCGGAGGCGACGGCCGAGGCGCTCGCGCGGTTGCGCCGCAACCCGAGCTGGCGGCTCGTCTTCTCCGACGACGGGGTGCTCGTCTTCAAGCGCACGACGAGGAGCAGGTAGAGCGCGAGCAGCACGGCGTCGCGCAGCACGACGAGCCAGGAGATGCCCTCGAGCTGGAAGAGGTGGCTGTAGTGGAAGAACCAGATCTGGGCGAGCACGAGCGCCGTGGCGACGAGCCCGATCGCCGCGAGGCCGGTCGCGCCGGGTAGGAGCAGGACGAGCGGGATCAGCCACACGACGTACTGCGGCGAGACGAAGCGGTTGAAGACCAGGAACCCGGTGACCGCGGCGGCCGACGCGAGGATGAGGCGCTCAGCGTCGCGGGAGCCGCGCGCGAAGAGCCACCACACCGCAGCCACGGCAACCGCCTGGAGAAGCGTCGTGATCGTGGCGAGCGCGTCGGGGACGGGGCCGGCGAGGTCTCTGGTCGCAGCTCTGGTCGCGCCGCGCACGACCGTCGCCGCGTAGAGGCCGAGTTGGTCGCCTGCAAGCAAAACGCTTGCTCCGAGGCTCTCGATCTGCAGGCCGCGGGCGGACTGGGAGTGGAAGCTGTCCCAGAGCCCGCCGGGCGCAAGAACGGCGAAGGGGAGCAGGACGACCAGCGCGACCCCCGCAAAGACTCCGAGCGCGCGCAGCGTGCGACTACGACCCGCGACCGACCAGACGTAGATCGCCGCAAGGGGAACGAGGACGAGCGGGTAGAGCTTCGCCGTCACCGCGAGCCCGAGCAGGCCGAAGCCGAGCGTATCGCGGCGTCGGAGGATCGCTGCGAGCGCCCCGACAGTGAGCGCTGCGGGAAAGAGGTCGTACGTGTTCAGCGAGATCGGTCCGACAGCGATCGGGGAAAGCGCGAAGAGGACGGCCGCGCCGTAGAGACGATGCTTCGAGGCGCCGAGTGTCACGAGCGTGAGCAGGACGGCGAACAGCCCGGCGATTCCGCACAGCGCCATCAACGTCTTGAAGGCCGGGTTGTACACGCCTCCTGGAAGGACGGCCGGCGGGAGGAACACCGCGAAGGCTCCTGGCGGGTACTCGACGAACACGTCTCGGTACGGGACCTGACCGCGCAGGAAGCCGTCTGCGTAGAGGCCGTAGATGTGGACGTCCCGGTAGCGCTCGGCGCGGAAGAGCCCGCCATCCGGAACCGCGCAGGCAAGGAAGAACAGCGGCGACGCGAGCGCCGTGACGCGCGCGGCCAGCCTCGTGCCCGCTTCGGCGGCTATGGCTGCGGAGACGGTTTAGCCGGAGGCGGCTCGGCCGGAGGCGGTGGCGGTTGCGGCGCCGGAGGCACGTAGTAGTACGAGCTCGGCGGCGGCGGGCCACTGTAGCTCCCCGGAGAAAACGAGTGCCAGATCGGCTCGGAGACGGCCTCTGGGAACTCACGAACCGGCGTCGGGCCGATCGCCTCATCCATGAAGAGCTTCCAGATCGTGGCCGGGAACGTGCCCCCCGCGACGGCGATCCCGTGCACGTTCTCCATCGGGATCTCGGCCTGCGGGTAGCCGACCCAGACCGCTGCGGTCAGCGACGGCGTGATCCCGTCGAACCAGGCATCCGCGTGGTTCTCTGTCGTGCCCGTCTTGCCGCCGGCGGGTCGGCCGATGTTCGCCCCGACCCCAGTCCCCGACTGGATGTTCTCTTCGAGGATCTCTCTCACCTTGGCGGCGACCCAGTCCGCGATCACGCGGTGGCGCTTCGGCCTGCCCCAGTTCCTGTCTTCGCCCCCATCGGCGAAGGCGACTTTGGTGATCGCCATCGGCTCGGAGTAAATGCCCCCCGCGGCGATCGTGGCGTACGCCGAGGCCATGTCGAGCGGCGAGACGCCGATCGAGCCGAGACCGAGCGACGGCACGTACGCTCCTTCCCTCGATTTCAGCGACGAGCGCACGCCCAGCCTGGTCGCCATCGCCGCTACCTTCTCCGCCCCGAGATCGAGCGTCAGGCGGGCGTAGACGGTGTTGTCCGAGAGCAGCGTGGCGTGCGTGATCGACGTCGAGCCGACGTACGAGTGCGAATAGGTGGAGACGTCCCAGGGCTCCTGGTTCGGGTCCGGCTGATAATGGAGCGGCGCCGAAACGTAGCTCGTCGTGTCCGGGTCGATGCCCTGCGAAACGGCCTGGGTCAGGACGAAGGTCTTGAAGGTCGAGCCTGCCTGACGCCGGGCCTGCGCGGCGAGGTTGAACTGATTCCCAGCCCGTCCGGGCGTGACCGCCGTCATCGTCTTGATCGCCCCGGTGCGTGGATCGATCGCGACGAGCGCGGAGGCGGGGTCGTCGTCGTAGTAGAGCGTGTCCTTGATCGCCTTCGTCGCAGCGCGCTGCATGCGCGGGTCGATGGTCGAATACACCTTGAGCCCGCCCGAGCGCACGGTCGCGGCCCCGTACTTCTTGATGAGCTCGTCACGCACGTAGCCGAAGAAGTAGGGCTCGCGGATTCGGCTGTAGATCCTCCCGGGGCGTAGGTGGAGGTCGGTGGCCTTGACTCCCTCCTGGTAGTTGCCGTAGCTGATGTCGCCGT
This sequence comes from uncultured Actinomycetes bacterium, assembly GCA_963794605.1. Lineage (GTDB taxonomy): Bacteria > Actinomycetota > Thermoleophilia > Gaiellales > Gaiellaceae > VAXT01. Next base: position 576,287 of record CAWCEN010000002.1, on the reverse strand, counting down.
TCCTGTACAGCGCCTTCAGCACGTCGTTGCGCCGCTTGATCGCGCGCGCGGGACTCTTGAACGGGTCGTACACCGACGGCGCCTGCGGCAGCCCGGCAAGGAGTGCCGACTGGAGAAGTGAGAGCTTGCTCGCGCGGCGCGAGAAGTACGTCTGCGCGGCCGCCTCGATGCCGTACGCGTGGTTGCCGTAGTAGACGGTGTTCATGTAGTTGGCGAGGATCCAGTTCTTCCCGTGCTTGTCGCTGAGCTTGATGGCGAGGCACGCCTCGACCAGCTTCCGATGCAGGCTTCGCTCCTGGTGTCGGATGTAGAGGTTGCGGACGAGCTGCTGCGTGATCGTGGAGCCGCCTTCGACCGTGCGGCCGGCGCGAACGTCGTTGTAGGCGGCGCGCGCGATGCCCTGGAAGTCGATGCCGCCGTGTTCGTAGAAGCGCCGGTCCTCGATCGCGACCGTCGCCTTGGCCATCCAAGGGCTCATCTCGTCCAGGCTCACCGGCTGGCGGTTCTTCTCCGCAGGAATCGAGCCGAGGAGGGAGCTGTCAGCGGCGTAGATGAACGAGTTCGAGCCGATCGTTGCCGGCTGGAGGTCCTGGAGGTTGCAGTCGTCCTGGATCGAGCGCGCGCTGCTGAAGCCGACAGTGCCGAGAACGGCGAAGACGGCCAGGAGCAGGACGAGGAGGACGGCGAGCTTCCGGCGGCGCCGCGCCCTGCGGGCCTGCCGACGCTGACGACGGTGATTCCGCACGTACGGGCGCGTGCTGCGAGATCGACCGTTGCCGGACGGCGGAGTCACAGCAGGCTCTGTTCCCGCAACCGGCGTGCGACACGCCTGCGCAGGTCGCTCTGCACGCTCTCGAGCTCGGAGGCATTAGGCGCCCACGAGCGAACCGTGACCGTCGCGCTGCCGTTGAGCCCCGTGACGAGCACGTCAGCGCGGGGATCGCCGGCTGTCTCACTCTTCAGCAGGTCGACCACCGCATCGAGATCCTTGTCGAGCGGTACCTGGATCGACACCTGAGCGAGCTTCTCCCGACTGACGATGGTGGAGTTCAGAATCGTATCCGAGGCCAGCTTTTCGTTCGGGATCACGAGGCGTTCGTTGTCGACGGTCCGGATGAAGGTGTACGTGAGCCCGATCTCCTCGACGATGCCCTCGACATCGGCGAACGTGATCGTGTCTCCGAGGCGCAGCGGCTGCGTGAAGGCGATGACGACGCCGGCCACGAAGTTTGCGAGCGGCCTTTGCGCGGCGAGGCCGACGACGAGGCCGATGATCGCGGACGAGGCGAGCAGGCCCGCCGCGACCGCTCGGACCTGCGGGACGACGAGAAGCCCGGAGAGGACCCCGACCACGATGATCGCCGTCATCAGGCTGCGGCGCAGGATCATGTAGCGGGTGGCCGCGGCCGCGGGAAGCTCGCGCTTCGACATTCGCCAGTCGACGATCTTCGCCAGCACGATCGCTCCGACGACGATCGATGTGACGAGCAGCCAGCGTTCCCAGATCTCCATGGGCGCTCTATTCGACGAGGAGGCGGACGATCCTCAGCAGCCGGCGCCGCGTCTCAGTTGGCACGAAATCGACACAGCGACGTCGGAAATTGAGCGATACGGTCACAGCGGGTGGCGGGTGGAACCTCTCTCCCCACCCGGGTGGGGACGTGGTGCTGGGACGCGGTGCTGGTCTCGAGGCGAGCCGGCGCGAGGAGGGCTAGAGCGGCTTGCGGCCCGAAAAACCCTCGTCGAGGCCGTGCCAAAAGCCGATCTCGTCCTCGCCGAGCCGCCAGCAGAGCAGCACATCCTCCCCGCCACGGGTCGCCGGAAAGTCGACGAGACCGGCGTCGAGGTCCTTGACCAGCGCACCCACCCCGTGGATCCGCGCAACACACCGGGCGATGCCCGCGACCTCCTCGTCGAGCCGCTCCTGCACCTCCTCCAGTTCGTGCGGTTCGACGTTCCCACCGTTGCCCGCGATCCGCGTCGTCAGCGCCGACTGCCGCTCCTGGAGCTCCACGAGCGCGCGCCGATGCCCGACCAGCTCCTCCGTCAGCGGACGCACCTCGCCCAGGGCCTCGTTCGCCTCGTCAGCCGTGAAGTACCGCTGCTCCACGTCCGTATGATCCGGGCGTAGTGAGCGCGGGTCAACGGCTTCGGGAGTCACGCGCCGAGGCGAGCGACCTGCTCGCTCAAGAGCCTCGGCAGAACTGGCGGCTCGGCGGCTGGTGCGCGCTGATCGTGTTCATGTCGACGGTCGCGTACGCATCCCAGCTTTCGAGCGGCCCGCCACCCAAAGACGTCGCCTACCAGTGGAGCTCGAGCATCCTCGGAGTGATCCAGTACGGCGTGATCCTGGGCATCCTCTTCCTGATCACGCTCGGGCTCGACCGCCGGCGCTTCCTGGCCTTCCGACGGCCGAAGTCGTGGCGGCGCGCAGCCGGGATCGCCGTCCTCGTCCTGATCGCGGTCTTCGTCGTCAGCGGAGTGGTAGCGCAGTTCGCGAATCCCGAACGAGAGCAAGGGCTGATCCCAGAGAACTGGGACTCGAGCAAGATCGCGCCGTTCATGGCCTTTGCCGTCGTCGTCGTGGTCGTCGCGCCGATCGTCGAAGAGCTCCAGTTCCGCGGGGTCGGCTATGGCCTCCTCGAGCGCTTCGGCCAAACTGCGGCGATCCTCCTCGTCGGGCTCGCGTTCGCACTCGTCCACGGCCTGATCGCCGGCTTTCCGGTGATCGCGGTGTTCGGAATCGGCCTGGCGTTCCTGAGATCGAGGACGGACAGCATCTATCCGTGCATGCTGCTCCACGCGTCCTTCAATGCCTTCGGGCTGATCGTCGGAATCGCTAGCTAGCCTTTTGACAGTGCGGCGCCTCGCCCCGGTCCTGGCCGTTTTCTTCGTCTGGGCGGCGCCTGCAGACGCGAAGCCGACCGTGAACGTGCAGACAAGCGCAACCGTGGGAACTGCGCCCCTCACAGTGACGCTGACCGCGAGCGGCGACGCCGCGACGTACCACTGGGATCTCGGCGACGGCTCAGTCGCCGACGGGCCCATCGTGCAGCACCAGTACGGGCCCGGCCGGTTCACCGCGACGGTGACCGCAACGGACGCCGGCGGCGAGACGACGCAGGCGAGCGTCGTCATCACATCGGTGCAGCTCAGATTGACCGGCCCGAAAGTCAGCACGTATGGGCGCCGCACGACCTTCCGGGGACGGATGGTCCCGGCGCTCAAGGGCTCCGCGATCACGCTCTACTCCGGCGAGACACCCGCTCGTACCACCAAGCTGGACCGCAAGGGACGCTTCGCCGTTCGCGTGCGCCAAAGCGCTCCCGCCACCTACACCGCCCGCTTCGAAACGGCCCTCTCGAACCCGGTCGCGGTCGCGGTTCGTCCGGGGCTCGATGTCTCCGTGCCGCGCTCGGGAATGCTCGGCCGGCCGCTCGTCGTCCGCGCGGTCCTCAGGCCGAGGGGCTCAGGAACGTTGCATGTGCGCGTGTGGAGGTTCGGCCATGAGCTGCATGCGAAGGACTTCGGCGGACGAGCCGTCGTCCACCTGAGCACGAAGCGCATCGCGAGCTACGTCGTCCGTATCACCGTGACCACGACCCGTGGGTTCACGGGCCGCCAGAAGACCGTGCGCACGAACGTGTTCCTTCCCTACCTCGCCCAAGGGGCACGCGGGCTGAGCGTACGGATTCTCGAGCGGCGGCTCGCGCAGCTCCACTACCTGCTGCGCGGGGTCGACAGCTTCTACTCGTACGACACAGCTGACGCCGTGCTCGCGTTCCAGAAGGTAAACGGCCTCGCGCGAACCGGGCGCGTCACGCCGGCCGTGTGGCGCCGTTTGCAGACCGCCGGCGCGCCGCGACCCCGGTACCGCTTTAGCCATCACATCGAAGTCGACAAGGCGAGACAGGTGCTCTTCGAGGTCGACCACAGCCGGGTGGTCCGGGTCGTGCACGTCTCGACGGGCGCGACGGGCAACACTCCGGTCGGCCTCTGGCACGTCTACAGCAAGGTCCCCGGCACGCTTCCCACGGGCATGTTCGACTCGAGCTTCTTCCTGCGTGGGTTCGCGATCCACGGCTACCCGTCTGTGCCCACGTACCCCGCCTCCCACGGCTGCGTCCGCACGCCGAACTGGGCAGCCCCGATTCTCTTCGCGTCGAGCTATTACGGCGAGCCGATTTACGTCTACTCCTAGGGTCGCCGCGCTGCTCGGCGGACTGCTGGCCGCCGTCGTCCTCGTCGTTCTGCTGGTGCCGGACAGGAAGAGCCAGTCGGTCGCCTGGCGCGATGTCTCGTCACAGGTCGGACCGGTGCGCACCTCGGACCTGACGAGACGCCTGTTCCAAACGCAGGAGGGGTTCGAGGAGTTCTTCGGGGCCGATTCGAACGCGCCGGTCGACTTTTCGGAGCGCCAGCTCCTGCTCGTCGCACCGGGCCCGCGCTCGAGCACCGGCTACTCGGTGCGAATCCTGAGCGTGACCGAGCGCGACGGAACCATCGCGGTCAAGGTCCGCGAGAGGAGTCCAATGCTTGGTGACCACGTCGAGGCGCGCGTGACCTACCCGTACCGGCTGCTCAGCCTGCCTGCGGGCAAGGCCGTCCACGTCGACTGGGCCGGACGCTAGTCGTCCTGAAACGACCGGTCGACCGGCTTGAGTCGAAGTCTCGGTTCTAGGACTCTTCTTCGCCGACCGCGAACTGGTCGGGGGAGACGTCGTCGAGGAAGCGCTTGAACTCGTCGATCATCTCCTCCTCGTTCACCTCTTCGCCCTCGAACTCGATCGCCGACTCCTCGATCACGTCGTCGGCCGCGAAGATCGGCGCCTCGGCACGAACTGCAAGCGCGATCGCGTCGGACGGCCGCGAGTCGATCTCCACCTCGGAGCCGTTCTGCTGCACCGTGATCGAAGCGTAGAAGGTGCTCTCCTTGAGCTCGGTGACGGTGATCCGGATCACCTGCGCGTCGAGCTGCTCGAGCATGTCCGCGACGAGGTCGTGAGTCATCGGGCGCGGCGTCGCGGCGCCCTGGAGCTTCATCAGGATGGCAGCCGCCTCGGGGTGGCCAATCCAGATCGGAAGGAACCGATTCCCGTCGGCCGTCTTCAGCAAGACGATGGGCTGCTTGCTGCCCAGGTCGAAACTGACCCCGTAAATGACCATTTCTTGCATGCCTGACCTCGATTCATCTTAGCGCCGAGCCTCCGGTCCCTCCGTCCCCTCAAGGGGTAGAGCGGGCTGGCTACAATCGAACGCCCCGGGCGATTAGCTCAGTTGGTTAGAGCGCCGCTCTGATAAGGCGGAGGTCCGTGGTTCGAATCCACGATCGCCCACTCTCCGATTGAAGTCCGGCCCGCTGCGCGGGCCATGACGACTTCAATCGGATTCGTTCTAGGGGCCTAGCGTCTGTGAGCTGCGGCGGCAAAGCGCGCCGCAGCGGCGGGAAGCCCGGAGACGGGCTAGTGGAGAACCTGTGTGCGGTGCAGGTAGTCGTCCACAGCAAGCAGGAACGCCTCGTCGCGCGCGATCTCGCTCAGTGTCCCCTTCGTGAAGTCGTCCAGGTCCGGCGTCCCTGCCAGCTCGACCAGGAACGTCGCGATCCGGCCCTCCTGGGACATCGCGGCCATGTGCGAGAAGATCTGGCGCGCCTCCACGTCCTGGGAGATTGCCTCGAGGGACTCGAGGTCGTCGAGCCAGTCGCCGAACATCAGCGGCCCGCCGCCTCCAGGGCCTCGGCGAGCTCCTCGAGCTGAACCTCGCTCTCGACCGGGATCTCGACCCCGCGGGTGCTGACGCGGGCGCTGAACCCCGTCAGCCGCTCGACCGCGATCTTGACGCGCTCCGCGACCTGCGGATCCGCGGGTGGACGGCGCCTGCGCTTCGTCGCCGCTCCCGACCACCGCGCCTCGCGCTCAGCGGCACGCACGGACAGGCCCTGGCGCACGATCTTCCGTGCCAAGCGCCGGCGGCCCTCGTTGTCCGGAACCGCGAGCACCGCGCGCGCGTGCCCCTCCGTCAGCTCGCCGCGCTCGACCATGGCGAGAACGTCGTCGGACAGCTCGAGCAGCCGCAGCCGGTTCGAGACCGCCGGCTTCGAAGCGCCGACACGTTCCGCGATGTCTCCCAGCGTCAGGTCGAACTCGTCGACGAGCACGGCGAAGGCCCGCGCCTCCTCGATCGGCGTCAGCTCTTCACGAGCAACGTTCTCGACGAGCCCCAGCAGGAGAGCGTCGCGGTCGGCCGCGTCCCGCACGAGTGCGGGCAGCGTCTCCAGGTTTGCCTCGCGGGCCGCACGCCAGCGCCGTTCGCCGGCGACGAGCTCGTACCCACCGGCGAGCCGCGGCCGTAGGACGACGGGCTGGATGATCCCCTGCGCCCGAATCGACTCGGCGAGGCCTACGGTCGCCTCGTGGTCGAAGCGCTTCCTGGGCTGGCGGGGGTTCGGATGAATCTGCTCGATCGGCACGTGCGCCAGCTCGGCGCCGCCGGCGCCTCCGATCAGGACCTCGAGCCCGCGGCCAAGTCCTCTGCGCTCAGGGACGGTCGACAAGCTCCATCGCCACCTTCCAGTAGGCCTCCGCGCCGGCCGAGCGCGGGTCGTATGTGATCACGGGCTCGCCGTGGCTCGGCGCCTCTGCGATCCGCACTGAGCGAGGGACACGCGCTCGAAACAGCAGCGGGCCGAAATGGCGCTCGAGCTCCGCGGCCACGTCGGCGGACAGCTTCGTCCGCGCGTCGACCATCGTCAGGATCACTCCGGCGAGCGCGAGGCCGGGATTGAGTCGCGTCCGAATCGCGCCAAGCGAGGTGACGAGCTGCGACAGGCCCTCGAGCGCGTAGTACTCAGCCTGCACCGGAACGATCACGCGGCTCGCGGCCGTGAGCGCGTTGACGGTAAGCGGACCCAGCGAGGGCGGGCAGTCCACGAACACGAAAGCGTGTGTCTCCGCCGCCGGTGCGAGCGTCTCTGCGAGGAAGCGCTCGCCGTCGCCGCGGCGCGCAAGGTCCGCGGCAGTTCCGGCGAGGTCCGGTTTCGACGGGATCAGATCCAGGTTCTCGAAGCGCGTGGGCCTCGCGAGCTCGCCTGGCGGCGCGCCGTCGAGCAGGTCGCAGCTGGACGTTCCGTTCGCCCGCTCTCCGAGCCCCGACGTCGCGTTCGCCTGCGGGTCGAGGTCCACGAGCAGCACGCGCTCGCCCGCCTTCGCGAGGCACGCGGCGAGGTTCACCGCAGTGGTGGTCTTACCGACGCCGCCCTTCTGGTTGGCGACGGCGTAGATGCGGCCGGGCACACAGCCATTGTGATCAGGCGAGAGGACGTTTCCGGGCCAGCCCGGGGCGCCGCGGAAAACCCGCTGGAGTGGGGGCGATTTTGCGCGCTGTGGCGAGTCCGTTCTGCTCCTCGACGCTCGATCCGCCGAGCTGCTCCGAGACGCGTGAAAGCGCATCGAGGTCGGCGGAGGGGCCGAGCCAGAGCACGGCCGCGCCTCCTTCGCGAACGAGCGGCAGGACCCATTCGAGAGCGACCGCCGGCGGGGCGAGCGCCTTGGCGGCCGCCACGCCGAACCGCTCGGTCTCCTGCTCCTCGGCGCGCCCCCTGGCCACCGTCACGTTGGGAAAGTCGGCGGCCACGCGCTCTAGGAACGCCGTCTTGCGCCTGTTCGAGTCGAGCAACGTCACCACCCGGTCGGGCAGGCTCGCAGCCAGCACGAGCCCCGGCGACCCGTTCCCCGAGCCCACATCCACGATCGGTCCCTCGAAGTCGGCCACGATCGCGGCGCCGCGGAGAGCGTCGTCCAGGAGCATTGCCCGCGCTTCGCCGCGGTCTTCGATCGAAGTCAGGCCCGGCGTGGCGAGGACCGCATCGAGCCAGCGCTCGAGTCGCGGATCGGTCAACCGGCCGGCGTGATCACGACGTAGCGATTGGGCTCCGTGCCCTCGCTACCGGTCTCGACGCCGTCGAACGACTTCAGCCTCACGTGCACGGCCTTGCGCTCGACCGCGGTCATCGGCTCGAGCTCGACCGCCGAGTGCGTTGCCAGCGCCTCCTCGGCGCTACGTACGGCGAGTGACTCGAGAGCCGCACGGCGCCGCTCCCGGTACCCCGCTGCGTCGACGACGACGTCCTTGCGGTCGTCCGGCCGCGAGCGCCAGACGATCGCGTTCGCCAGGTACTGGATCGCGTCGATCGTCTGCCCGTGCTTCCCGATCAGGAGGCCGAGATTCGACCCGGAGCACGAAGCCGTGACCGTCTCGTCGTCCTCCAGGATGTCGATTCGGCAGCGCACGCCGATTCCGGCGGTGATGCGCTCGAGCAGGTCGCGGACCTCCGCCGCGAGCTCGCTGTCACCATCGGTCGAGGGCTGAGCCGCATCCGCGTCGACGAGCGCGACGACCCGCGCCGGCGCGTAGCCCACGCCGAGAAGCCCGCGCTCGCCCTCGGAGACGACCTGGAAGCGAACCGCGCCCTTGTCGAGCCCGGGATGGAGCTTCTCGAGCTCGCGCAGCGCCGCCCACTTCGCCTCGCCGACGGTCTCACCGGTCGCCTCGACCTGGCGCAGATCTTCCATCATCGTCTCGCCTTCTTCTTCTTTCGCTTCACGCGGCGCGGCTGCGTGGGAGCCGCCGGTTTCTCCTTGGCCGGTTCGGAATCGTCGTCCGGGCTCTGTGTCTCGGCCTTCGGCGGTGTTCGGGAGGACCGTTTGGGCGCCGGCTTGGCCTTCGGCATCAGCTGCCTCGTGACGACCCCCTGGCCGACGGTCCACAGGTTCGTAGTCACCCAGTAGATAACGAGCCCGACGGGGAAGTTGACGATCACCGGGACGAACGCGACCGGGAGGATCATCATCATCGTCCGCTGAGTCTTGTCCATCGTCGTGGACATGAAGTACGTCGAGGCGAGCTGGCTTCCGACGTAGATCGCGAGCAACAGGTATCCGGACCAGTGCGCGTTCGCGTGATCCGTGATATCCGGGACGAGGCCGCCGAACCACGAGAGGCTTCCGGCCGGCGGGTGCTTCGAGAACTCGCGCAGCACGAGATAGAGCGCGATGAAGACGGGGAACTGGACGAGCAGTGGCAAACACGGAGCCGCCGGGTTGACCCTGTTGTCCCGGTAGAACTTCATCAGCTCCTCGTTGCGCTTCTGCTTGTCGTTCTTGTAGCGCTGCTGGATCGCCTTCATCTCCGGCATGTGCGACTGCATCGCCTGCATCGAGTGGATCTGCTTGACGGCGAGCGGCACCATCAACAGGCGCACGATCACTGTGAGCGCGACGATCGCCCAAGCCCAGGGGAGCCCGATCGTCATGTGCAGCCATTCGAGGATGTTCCGGAGAATGTCCTCGAGCGGCGTGAGGATGTGGGCGATGATCATCGGAAGAGCCTCTGCTGCTCGACGTAATCGACCCCGCCGAGGCTCCACGGGTTACAGCGGAGGAGCCGCCAGCCGGCGAGGATCACCCCGCGCACGAGCCCGTAGCGGCGCAGTGCGTCGATCGCGTACTGGGAGCAGGACGGGTGGTACTTGCAGCCGCCCGGGAAAAGGGCGCCGAGCGTGTAGCGGTACGCGTAGACGAGCCCGATCCCGAGATACGAGGGCAAACGCAAGATCTGCGTCATGCTGCAGCCTTCCCGAGCACCTCGTCGACCCGCTCGCCGAGCCAGTCGAAGCCCTTGGCCTCGGTGCCCTCGACGAGCCCGGGGCGCACGATCAGCACGTAGTCGTGTGCCGGCGGAAGCGTCTCGAGCCGGGCCCGCCAGAGTTCGCGCAGCTGACGCTTGATCTTCGAGCGGACGACAGCGCCGCCCGTTCCCTTTGGCACCGCGATCCCGAGCCGTGGGTCGTCGCCGTCCTCGCGCGGGAACCAATACAGGACGAGGAACCGCGTCGAGGCGGACCGCCCGTGCCGATAGACGGCATCGAAGTCCCTGGAGCGGGAGAGGCGGTTCCTGCGCTGCAAGTTGTTGAGTCTAGGCGGAGAGCCGCTTGCGGCCTCGAGCGCGGCGTCGCTTCAGGATCACGCGTCCGGCCCGCGTCGACATGCGTGCGCGAAACCCGTGCCGTCGCTTCCTGCGGCGTACGTTCGGCTGGTAGGTGCGCTTCACGGTGAGAGGGGAGAGAAAAAGAGGAACGAGCGCCCTTTTTGCACAGGCGTCGAGCCAGTATAGACAAGCCCTCAGTTCCCACGTTATCCACAGCTGGACAGGTGTTTACAGCTTTGAAAAATCGCTGCGCGGAGGGGGCTAGGGAACGCTAAGCAGACGAGCCGGCTGGCGTTGTCCACACCTGTGGAGGACTATGTGGAGCGAATAAAACGACCTGCAAATCGCGAGATATTTGCCCACCGCGGCCCTCCTTGTGACCCTTCGGGGACGCTGTTATGCTCGCCGTTCCATCCCCCTGAGTCGAGGAGATCGCCCGGCGTGGCGCGCCAGCAAGAGTTGACAGCAGAGAGCCTCTGGGCTGAGGTATCCGAACGGCTCAAAGGTGCACTGAACGACACGACCTTCGGCACCTGGTTCGGCGACGTCTCGGCCCGGGAGCTGACCGATCGTGCGTTCGTGCTCTCGGTCCCCAACGACTTCACCCGGGACTGGATCGAGGGCCACTTCCTCGACCTGATCGGCGCCGCGGTGCGTGATGCGACCGGGGACGAAAAGGAGATCCGGCTCTTCGTCGAGCGCGAGGTCGAGTCGGCAGGCCCGATCCAGGAAACGTCAACCGAGACCGCCCGGCCCGCCTTCGACATGAGCCAGAAGTACACGTTCGACTCGTTCGTCATCGGCTCCTCGAACCGGTTCGCGCACGCGGCTGCGCTCGCAGTCGCCGAGGCGCCGGCCCAGGCGTACAACCCGCTCTTCATCTACGGGGGGACGGGGCTCGGCAAGACGCACCTCCTGCAGGCGATCGGGCAGTACGTCGGCGCCCATTCACGTTCGCTCTCGGTTCGCTACATCACGAGCGAGACGTTCATGAACGACTTCATCAACTCGCTCCGCGACAAGCGGATCGAGGGCTTTAAGCAGCGCTACCGCACGTACGACCTGCTGCTGATCGACGACATCCAGTTCCTCGAGCACAAGGAGCGGATCCAGGAGGAGTTCTTCCACACGTTCAACTCGCTCTACGAGGCCGGCCGACAGATCGTGATCTCCTCCGACCGCCCGCCGCGCGAGATCTCGACGCTCGAGGAGCGACTGCGCTCCCGGTTCGAGTGGGGACTGATCACCGACATCCAGCCACCCGACCTCGAGACGCGCATCGCGATCCTGCGCAAGAAGGTGAAGACGGACGGGATCCATGTTCCTGACCCCCAGGTGCTGACCTTCATCGCCGGTCGCGTGTCGACGAACATCCGCGAGCTGGAAGGCGCGCTCACGCGGGTCGTCGCGTTCTCGAGCCTCACCGCGCGCCCGATGACCGTCGAGCTCGCCCAGGACGTGCTGAAGGACGTCTTCCCGCAGGGCGAGGCGCCCGAGGTCTCGATCGAGCGCATCCAGACCGCGGTCTCGGAGCGCTTCGGCCTCTCGATGGAGGAGCTCTGCGGCGACCGGCGCTCGCAGAACATCGTCTACCCGCGCCAGGTGGCGATGTACCTCTCCCGTGAGCTCACCGACGCGTCGCTGCCCAAGATCGGCCGCGAGTTCGGCGGGCGCGACCACACGACCGTCATCCACGCGACCTCGAAGATCGCGCGGATGATCCGCGAGGACCGGTCTGTCTACAACCTTGTGCAAGAGCTGACCGCGAGGGTCAAGCAAACTCGTTAGATCTGGGGAAATCTGAACACCGCAGTCCGAGACATGTTCAAAACCGCCGCTTCCCCACAGAACACGTCCCCAGGGCAAACCTGCTGCCCGCCTCAGCGAATACCATCTTCCCCAGAGTCCACACCCCTTACTGCTACTACGACCTTCTTTTAAATGACTGAGATAGAAACTGCTGTTGGATCCGCCGTGAAGGTCACTTGTGCGAAGGACGAGCTCACCCGGGCGCTCGCTGCTGTTGGACGAGCGGTGTCCAACCGCGCCACCGTCCAGGTGCTGGGCGGCGTGCTGCTGCGTGGAGGAGAAGGCCGGCTGGAGCTCGCGGCGACGGACATGGAGCTGTCGCTGCGCCTGTCCGTCGAGGCACAGGTCGAAGGTCAAGGCGCGGTTGTCGCGCCGGGAAGATTGCTGGTCGATCTCGCGCGACTGCTGCCGGACAGCGAGGTTGTGCTCGAGCACCGTCCCGAGCAGGGTTTGCTCGAGATCACGTGCGGGCCGGCTGCCTACAAGCTGAACACGTATAGCGCGGAGGATTTCCCCAAGCTGCCGGATGCAGAAGGCGCACAGGCCTTCACCGTCGAGAGTGGGGCGTTCCTCGACACGGTGACGAAGGTCGCGCGCGCAGCGTCGCGTGACGAGTCCCGGCCCGTGCTGACCGGCGTTCTCGTCCACTTCGAGGGCTCGAACCTCGTCATGGCCGCGACCGACTCGTACCGGATGTCGGTCAAGGTCACCGAGCTCGAGGAAGCTGCGGGCGCCGATCTGGAGGCGATCGTCCCGGCGCGCGCGCTGACGGAGCTGTCGCGGATCGCGCAGGACGCAGCGGAGCTCCGGATCGGAGTCCAGGAGAACCACGTGGTCTTCGGCGCCGGCGACGTGTGGCTGACGACGCGGCGGATCGACGGGCAGTTTCCGAACCACAAGCAGTTGATCCCCGAGACGTTCGAGCACGAGATCGCGCTACCCCGCGAGGAGTTCCTCGAGGTCGTGCGGCGCGCGGCGGTGATGGCACAGCGCAACTCCCCGCTGCGGCTGCGGTTTGCAGAGGGCGAGGTGACGGTCTCTGCCCAGACGCAGGATGTCGGCGAGGCGAAGGAGTCGCTGCCGGTGCCGTTCTCCGGTGAGCCGCTCGAGATCGGTTTCAATCCGGAGTTCCTGCGGGACGGGCTCGAGTCGGTCGATACCGATGAGATCGCGCTCCGGCTGATCAGCCCACTTCGCCCGGGCCTCCTCCGCAGCGAGGAAGAGAACTTCTCGTACCTGATCATGCCGATCCGTTTGGCGGGCTAGGTTGTCCAGCAGCGGGTCGACCGGTCATTTCCTGAGATCTGCGCCGCAAGTGGCGCCTCCGGCCGGCTGATCGTCGAGCACGTCACGCTTCGCGACTACCGCTCCTACGCATCGCTCGAGCTGGAGCTGACACCGGGGCTCGTTCTGGCGGTAGGCGAGAACGGCGCGGGCAAGACGAACCTGCTCGAAGCGCTCCATGTCGGGACGCAAGGCTTCTCGCCGCGCAGCCGCAACGACGCGCAGCTCGTCCGCTTCGGCACCGAGGCGGCGCGGATCGAACTGGCAGGAGCGCGCGGCGGATCGAAGTTGGAGATCGAGGTCACGTTACGCCCCGGCGACGCGAAGAAGGCGCGGCTGAACGGCGCAGGGCTGCGAGCGGCCGAGCAGCTTCGCTCCGAGGTCTCGACGCTCGTCTTCACGCCTGACCGGCTCGTCGTGGTCAAAGGTGGCCCGGCCGCTCGGCGGGCGTACTTCGACCGCGCGCTGGGCCGCCTGTTCCCTGCCCGAGCGGCTTTGTCGGCTGAGTACGGCGCTTCCGTTGCGCAACGGAATGCCGCCCTGCGGCGCGCCGCGATCGGTGTCTCGTCGCGTGACGCGGTCTCGCCCTGGACCGAGCGAGTCGCGGACCTGGGAGCGGCGCTCGTGGCTGCTCGCCGCGAGACGGTGGCCTCACTCGCTCCGCTCTTCGCGGGGCGTGCAGACGAGCTCGGCCTCTCAGGTGGCGAGCTGCGGTACGAAGCCGAGCCGCCGACGGTCGATGCGCTCGAGTCGCGGTTCGACGACGACCTCGACCGCGGAACGACCGGACTCGGCCCGCACTTGGACGACGTCGAGATTCGAGCCGACGCCCGCGACCTGCGCCGTTTCGGCTCGCAGGGCGAGCAGCGCCTCGCCGTCCTGTCGCTGATCCTCGCGGAGGCCGCGCTCCTCGCAGAGCGGGGCCCTGCGCCGCCTCTGCTGCTGCTCGACGACGTCCTCTCCGAGCTCGATGAGCGCAGACGGGCGGCCCTCGCAGAGCGCTTGACCGGGCCCGGGCAGACGCTGATCACGGCCACGGCCGCCGCCGCGTTGCCGGCGGAGCCGGCGCAGCTCGTAGAGGTAACGCCAGGAGCCGCCCGGTGAAGCCGGACCGCATCGGCGAAGGCGTGCAGCGCGAGCTGTCGCGCTTCGGGCCGACCGAGGGCATGAGCGAGATCGTGCGCGCGTGGCCCGACGCGGTCGGAGACCAGATCGCACGTAACGCCTGGCCGGCGCGCCTGGCCCGCGACCGGACGCTGCACGTCGCGACGTCGTCGTCGGCGTGGGCGTTCGAGCTCGCGCAGCTCGAACCGAAGCTGCTCGAGCGGCTGCGGGATGCGCTCGGTGAGACGAGACCCGCGGCACTGCGTTTCGCTCCCGGTAAGCTGCCCGAGCGCTCGTCGGAGGAGAGCGAAAGCCGTCCGAGGCGGGGTCGAGAGCCGACATCCGAGGAGCGTGAGCTGGCCGCTGCGCTGGCGGCCGGAATCGAGGATGAGAACCTGCGGAAAATTGTTGCGAAGGCGGCGCTTGCGAGCCTGTCGAGGCCCGACTGACGGCCGGTGGACATGGTACACTGTGGTTAGCCCAAAAAGCGAAGATTTGCAGGGCTTTTTTTAATGGCAGAAGCCGCTTACACAGCCAAAGACATCACCGTCCTCGAAGGTCTCGAGCCGGTCCGTCTGCGCCCGGGCATGTACATCGGCTCGACGGGCTCCCGAGGCCTCCATCACCTCGTCTTCGAGGTCGTCGACAACTCGGTTGACGAGGCCATGGCGGGCCGGGCCGACCTGGTCGAAGTGACGCTTCATCCGGACAACTCGGTCACCGTCAGCGACAACGGCTCGGGGATCCCGACCGACGTGATGAAGGAGCAGGGGCTCCCTGCCGTGACGGTCGTCCTGACGAAGCTCCACGCCGGCGGAAAGTTCGGCGGCGAGGGGTACAAGGTCTCCGGCGGCCTCCACGGCGTCGGCGTCTCGGTCGTGAACGCCCTCTCAGCGTGGCTCCAGGTCGAAGTGGGGCGCAACGGCAAGGTCTATCGCCAGGAGTTCGCGCGCGGCGAACCGACCACCGACCTGAAGAAGGTCGGGCCGACGAAGGAGTCGGGCACGACGATCACGTTCTTGCCGGATCTCGAGATCTTCGACGAGCTCGAATGGTCGAGCGAGATTCTGGTCCAGCGCCTGCGGGAGACCGCGTTCCTGACCAAGGGACTCCGAATCGTGCTCATCGACGAGCGTCAGGGCGAAGAGCGGCATGAGTTCTACGCAGAGGGCGGCATCCGGGACTTCGTCGGCTACGTGAACGACTCGAAGGATCCCGCCCACAAGCACATCGTCTACCTCGAGGGGGCCACGAACGGCGACGCCGCCGCTTCGGGCCAGGTCGAGGTCGCGATGCAGTGGAACACGTCGTACGTCGAGTCGGTCTTCTCGTTCGCGAACAACATCAACACCCACGAGGGCGGCTCGCACCTGTCGGGGTTCAAGGCCGCGCTCACACGCACGCTGAACGACTATGCGCGCAAGAACGGCATCCTCAAGGAGAAGGACGACAACCTCGAGGGCGAGGACGTCCGCGAGGGGCTCGCGGCCGTGATCTCGGTCAAGCTCCAGGACCCGCAATTCGAAGGGCAGACGAAGACGAAGCTCGGAAACGCCTGGGTGCGGGGCCTCGTCGAGCAGACGGTCAACGTCAAGCTCGCCGAGTTCCTCGAGGAGAACGCGACCGAAGCGAAGCAGATCCTCCAGAAGGCGCTCGCTGCGCGAAACGCGAGGCAGGCTGCCCGCAAGGCCCGCGAGCTGACGCGGCGGAAGAGCGCGCTCGACAGCATGTCGCTGCCGGGCAAGCTCGCCGACTGCTCGATCAACGATCCCAGCTCGGCCGAGCTGTACCTGGTCGAGGGCAACTCGGCCGGCGGCTCCGCGATCGACGCGAGGGACCGGACGTTCCAGGCGATCCTGCCGCTGCGCGGCAAGGTGATCAACTCCGAGAAGAACCGGATCAACAAGGTGCTCTCGAACGCGGAGATCCAGTCGATCATCACCGCCATCGGCACGGGCATCGGCGACGAGTTCGACCTTGAGAAGCTTCGGTACCACCGGGTGATCGTCATGACCGACGCCGACGTCGACGGATCGCACATCCGAACGTTGATCCTCACGTTCCTCTACCGCCAGATGCAGGATCTCGTCGAAGGCGGATATGTCTACATCGCGGTCCCGCCGCTCTACCGCGTGAAGATCGGGAGCCGGGAGCAGTACGTCGAGAAGGAGTCGCAGTTCGAGGACATCCTCGTCCGGGAGCGAGTCAAGGACATCGTCCTCTCGGCCCGAGACGGCGACGGCCAGCAGCTCACGGAGGCCCGCTACCGGCGGTTCACGAGGGCGCTGAACGAGTTCGAGGGCTGGGCCGCCCGCCTGCGGGCCGACTTCGGCAGCGCAGCCGCGAACTTCGTGATCGGCCACCGGCTCGTCGAGGTCGACATCGACGACGCTGCCGGGAAGGACCTTGCGAAGACGCTCCTGTCCGTGGGAGAGGACGGCCACGAGCTGTCGATCCTCGAGCAGACGGACGAGTCGACCACGATCAAGGTCGTCGAAGTCGAGTCGAGCGCTGCCAGCCATGTGACGATTCCGACTGCTGTCTTCGCCTCGCCTGTCTACGCGAACCTGCGCCGCTCCTACGCACGTCTCGTCGAGATCGTCGGCATGCCGCCCTTCGAGCTCACTCTGGGCAAGAAGGCGCGCATGGCCGACACGTTCGAGGGGCTCCGTCACGAGGCGCTCGACCTCGCGAAAGAGGGGATCAACGTCGGACGTTTCAAGGGCCTCGGCGAGATGAACCCGGAGGAGCTCTGGGCGACGACGATGGACCCCGCGAACCGCATGCTGGTCAAGGTCGAGGTGGAGGATGCGGCAGCCGCCGATCGGATGTTCTCGATGCTGATGGGCGACCAGGTCGAGCCGCGGCGCGATTTCATCGAGACGAACGCGAAGGACGTCAGGTTCCTAGACGTCTGATGGTCCGGGAGGTCTGAATGTCTTCGGTTGAGCCACTCGGCCCCGGCCGGATCGAGCCGCGCGAGCTCGAGCAGGAGATGCGCTCGAGCTTCCTCGACTACGCGATGAGCGTGATCGTCTCGCGCGCGCTGCCGGACGTCCGCGACGGCCTGAAGCCGGTCCACCGCCGCGTCCTGTATGCAATGCACGAGGCGGGCCTGCAGCCGAACCGTCCGCGGCTCAAGTGCGCACGCGTAGTCGGCGACGTCATGGGCTCGTACCACCCACACGGCGACGTCGCGATCTACGACACGCTCGTCCGAATGGCGCAGCCGTTCTCGATGCGTTACCCGCTCGTTGACGGGCAAGGGAACTTCGGAAACATCGACGATTACCCCGCTGCGGCGATGCGGTACACCGAGTGTCGGCTCACGAGGCTGGCGACAGAGCTGCTGCGCGACATCGACGCCGACACCGTCGACTTCGTCCCCAACTACGACGAGTCGCGCCGGCAGCCGAGCGTTCTCCCGTCGCGCTACCCGAATCTGCTCGTCAACGGATCGCAGGGCATTGCAGTCGGCATGGCGACGAACATCCCGCCGCACAATCTCGGCGAGGTGGTCGACGCCCTCGTCGCGCTGATCGACGACCCCGAGATCGACGTCGATCGCCTAACGCGTCACGTCAAGGGCCCCGACTTCCCTACGGGCGGGATCATCGTCGGGCGCGAGGGGATCCGCGAGGCGTACCGCTCGGGACGCGGTCGAATCGTCATGCGCGCCCGCGCTCACGTCGAGGAATTGCGCGGCGGCAAGACCGCCATCATCGTGAGCGAGCTGCCCTACGGCGTGAAGAAGGGCGGCGACTCGGGCGTCATCAAGAAGATCGCCGACCTCGTCAACGAGAAGGTGATCTCGGAGATCTCCGACGTCAAGGACCTCTCCGACAAGACTGGCATGCGCATCCAGATCGACCTGAAGCGCGAGGCGATCCCTCAGGTCGTCCTCAACAAGCTCTACAAGCACACGGCGCTGCAGACGACCTGGGGCTACAACGCGGTCGCGCTCGTCGACGGGGTGCCGCGGACGCTCGCGTTGCGCGACCTGCTCGGCCACTACCTCGACTTCCAGCGTGAGGTCGTCACCCGCCGGCTGAAGTACGAGTTGCGCAAGGCCGAGGCCCGGGCCCACGTGCTCCTCGGCTACCTGATCGCACTCGACAACCTCGATGCGGTGATCGCGCTCATCCGGAGTGCCGCCGACGCCGATGCGGCGCGCCAGGGCCTGATGAAGGAGTTCGAGCTCTCCGAGATCCAGGCCCAGGCGATCCTCGACCTCCGTCTGCGCGCGCTGACGGCACTCGAGCGCAAGCGGGTCGAAGACGAGCACAAGGATCTCGTGGAGCGGATCGGCGAGTTGCGAACGATCCTCGGCGACGAGTCGAGGATCGGAGCGCTCATCCGTGAGGAGCTGCTCGAGATCAAGAGCATCTACGGCAAGAACGACGACCGACGCACCGAGATCATCGCGGCCGAAGGCGAGTTCTCACTCGAGGACATGATCGCCGAGGAAGACATGGTGATTGCGATCACGCGCTCGAACTACATCAAGCGGCTCCCGGTGACCACGTACCGGGAGCAACGCCGCGGCGGCCAGGGCGTGATGGGCATGGATCTGAAGGAGGACGACTACATCGAGCACCTGTTCGTCGCCTCGACGCACGACTACGTCCTCTTCTTCACGAACGTCGGGAAGGTCTACCGGCTGAAGGTGCACGAGCTTCCGCTCGGCTCGCGCCAGTCGAAGGGCCGGGCGATCCAGAACCTGCTTCCGTTCCGCCAGGACGAGCAGGTGCGCGCCGTGATCCAGACGCGCGACTTCGAGGAGGCGAAGTACCTCGTGTTCGCGACGAAGAACGGGATCGTCAAGAAGACCGAAATGGCCGCATACAACACGCCGCTCAAGGCCGACGGGATCATCGCGATCAAGATGCGCGACGGTGACGAGCTCGTCTCCGTGCGCCACTCGACCGGCGAGGACGACATCCTGATGGTCTCGACGAAGGGCCAGGCGATCCGCTTCAGCGAGAAGGAGGCGCGGCCGATGGGCCGCGACACCGCCGGCGTCAAGGGCATGCGCCTGCGCAAGGGCGACGAGGTCATCTCAGCCGACGTGATCGGTGTCAACGAGGGCGACCTGCTCGTCGTGACCGAGAACGGCTACGGCAAGCGGACGAAGCTGGCCGACTACCCGCGCAAGGGCCGCGGCGGCCTGGGCGTGAAGACGGTGCAGCTGACCGAGGCCCGCGGCCACCTGGTCGGCGCGCGCGTGGTGCGCGACGACTACCAGGTGATGCTGATCTCGAACGGCGGCACCGTGATCAAGATCCCGGTCGGCGACGTCAAGCGACTCGGCCGTTCCACGCAGGGCGTGATCGTGATGCGCCTCCGCGAGGGCGAGCAGGTCTCGGCGCTCGCCCCGGTGGTGGAGGCGGACGAGGCTGCCGCACCAGTCGACGGTCCCGAGCCGGCCGCCGCACCTGCGGCCGACGAGTCCTGATCCCCCGCAAACTCAGCGGCCTCTAAGCCGAAACCCTTCACAAAACGCGTTGAGAGCGATATATCTTGCGGCGAGGGGTCCTGTCCTCGCCGGGAGAGGGGTATGGCCGCCAGCAGACAAGTAGATCTTCTAGAGCCGATCGATCTTTCGGAGCACCTGGACAAGGTCCAGCTCTACCTGGGCCAGGTGTGCCAGATGGCGGGCATCTCGAAGATGCAGCTCGACTACTGGACGAACAAGGCCCAGATCCCGACGCATGGGCGCAAGCAGCGGATCTACGACATGGACGCGGTCGAGACCGTGATGCTGATCAAGCAGGCGAAGGACAAGGGGTTGAACCTCGGCGCTGCGATCGATGCGGCGCGTCGCTTCCGCGAGCTGAACGGCAAGGACGGGGACGAACCTACGCCCTGAGGCGTTGCGCGGCCTCTTCCGGGGGCAGCGAGTTGACGTAGATCCCCGCTCCGAGCTCCAGACCGGCGAAGACGGTCAGCCTCGGCACGAGCTCGAGATGCCAGTGCCCGCCGGTGTGGAGCCAGGCGTTGAGCGGGACCGGGCCTTCCACGGCGCGTAGCCGGCGGATCGAGTCGCGCAGGAGGAGGAGCGCCTGGGCGAGATCCGTCTCGCCGGGCTCGGGGGTGTGGCGAGTGGGTGCGATCACGAGCTCGTAGGGTGCTCGTCCGGCCGGCGCGGCGAGCGCGACGACGTCTCCGCGCAGGGCGACCTCGAGGCTCTCTTCGCGGAGGACTTCGCAGACTCCGCACCGACCTTCGTTCAGCTGCGGGAGCTCCTCGAGCACCACCGGCGGCGGCTCGCGGAGCCAGAAGAGCTGCGAGTGGCTGTGCGGCAGGCTCGACCCCGCTATGCGGCCCTCGTTGAGGACGACCTGGACGTACGGAAACCCTTCGGCCCGCGCCGCCTCACGACGCGCATGCAGCGCCGAAGCGACGGCTTCGACCTCGGCCTCCTCGAGCTCCGCCAGCGAGCGGGCGTGGCGCGGCGTGTGCACGACGACCTCCTGGCGCTCGAGTGCAGGGTAGAGGTTCGGGACGACGCGGACCTGCCACCCCGGAGTGTCCGGCCGGCGATCCGGCGGACCGATGGCGTACGTCTCGGGCGGGGTGCGGTCCTCGCGCCCCTCGCAGAACGGGCACTCGTCCAGCTCGGCCTGGGTCGGCTCCGGGATCGTGGGGCGCTCGACCCCCGGCCGTCGCGCCCGAGCAGGCGCGATCGCGACGGTTCGTCCGGAGATCGGGTCTCGCCTGAGGTCCGGCGTCAGGTCGTCGTCCCGCCGGCTCGCCGGGTCGCCTCGAGGAACGGCGTGAAGAGGTCGATCGGCACCGGGAGGATGATCGTCGACGAGCGCTCGGAGCTGATCTCGAGCATGGTCTGCAGGAAGCGGAGCTGGAGGGACATCGGGTTCTCGGAAAGCACCTGAGCGGCGTCCTTCAACCGCTCGGAGGCCTGGAACTCGCCCTCGGCGGCGATCACCTTCGCGCGCCGCTCGCGCTCGGCCTCGGCCTGGCGTGCCATCGCCCGCTGCATGCCTGTCGGGATCTCGACGTCCTTGACCTCGACGATCGAGACCTTGATTCCCCAGGGCGACGTCGCCTCGTCGATGATCTGCTGGAGGATCGCGTTGATCTTGTCGCGCTCGGAGAGGAGCTCGTCGAGCACGTGCTGGCCGAGCACACTCCGCAGCGTGGTCTGCGAGATCTGCGAGGTCGCGACCATGAAGTTCTCGATCTGGACGATCGCCTTCTCAGGGTCGATGATCCGGAAGTAGGCGACGGCGTTCACGCGGACCGGGACGTTGTCCTTCGTGATCACCTCCTGCGGCGGGACGTTCAGCGTGACCGTTCGCAGGTCGACGCGGACCATCTTGTCGATGATCGGGATCAGGAGGAAGAGGCCTGGCCCCTTCGGCGGCGACTTCAGTCGGCCGAGCCTGAAGATGACGCCACGCTCGTACTCGCGCGCGACACGCACGGACGCGGCCAGAAGGATCAAGACGAAGACGGCGACTGCTGCGACTGCGATCAGGGCGGCCACGGAGCGCGAATCCTATGTGACGGGGACGGGTTGCTCGGCCGGCTCGACCTCGAGCACCAGGTCGTCGTCGATCGCGTCGATACGGACGGTCGCTCCGCGCTCGAGCGGTCCATCGGCTGCGCGAGCCTTCCAGAGCTCACCGCGTACGAACACGCTTCCATGCGGCGCGAGCGTGTCGCGCACGACTCCGACCTGCCCGACGAGCTCGCTCGTCCCGGTCACGACCGGCGCTCGGCGGGCCTGCACGATCTTGAAGGCAGCGAAGGCCACCAGGCTCGCGAGTGCCGCGGCCATGGCGATCACGGCCGGCAACGAGACTTCGTACGTGCTGCCGGCTGGCTCGAAGAGCAGCATGGCGCCCAGCACGAAGCAGACTGCTCCCGCCACCGTGATCGCACCGTGGGTGGGGACGAACGCCTCGGCGGCGAAGAAGGCGAACGCGAGCAGCATCAGGAGCAGTCCCGCGGCGCTGATCGGCAACACCTGGAGGCCGAAGAGGCCGAGGATCAGGCTGATCGCGCCGACCGTGCCCGGGAAGATCAGGCCCGGGTTCCAGAGCTCGACGATCAGGCCGAGCGTTCCGATCGACATGAAGAGGACGATCAGGTTCGGGTCGATGAGCGTGTCCAGCACCTTCTGCCAGAGCGACATGTCGACATCCGTGATCTCGGCGTCCTTCGTGTGCAGCACGATCCCCTTCGGGACTGTCTTCGTCCCGTCGACCTTGTCCAGGAGCGCGGGCAGGGTCGGCGCCATGACGTCGATCACGTTCTTCTCCAGCGCTTCCGTGGCGCCGAGGTTGGAGGCGTGCCGGACGGCAGCGTCGGCCCACGCGACGTTCCGGTCGTGCGAGCGGGCGAGCTCCCTGAGAGAGGCGGCCGCGTCGTTTACGACCTTGCGCCGCAAGTCGGACTGGATGTTCTCGCCTCCCACGTTGATCGGCGTCGACGAGCCGATGTTCGTCTGCGGTGCCATTGCCAGGATGTCGCCCGCTTGCCCGATCCATACTCCTGCAGACGCGGCTCGAGCGCCCTGTGGCGAGACGTAGACGATGACTGGGACCTTCGAGGCGAGCTCGGCCTTGACGATCTTGTTCATGGAGGAGCTGAGGCCGCCGGGAGTGTCGAGCAGGATCGCGACGGCGTCGAAGTCCTCGCGGTTTGCGCGGGCGATCTGGTCGTTCACGTAGTCCTGCGTGACCGGGTTGACGTCGTTCTCGAACTCGACCGCGAGGACACGCGGCCGCGACGTCGTAGCTGAGGCGGTGGCGCAGAAGACGAGAGCCGCGACGATCGCGACGAAAAAGCACCGCAAGAGCAGCCGTTTCACTTGTAAGAATTCTATCTGCGGGGTTGTGGCCGGCCCGGGACTTTGCTTCCGTACTGGGGCCGCCCGATGAGGGTTCTTCGCCTAGTCCTTCTTCTGCTGGTCATCTCGCCCAGCACCGCGCTCGCGTCCGGGACGACGTTTGCGGCGCACGACGTGCGGCCCGGTGTCAATCATCCCGCGCCCAGGTTCGACCTCGTCGGGCTGCACTGGAAGGGCACCGGGGTCGTCTCGTTCAGGACGCGAACCATCGCCGGACGCTGGACGGGCTGGCGCGACGCCGCGCCCGAGGACGACGGGCCCGACGCGCGGACGGACGAGCTGCACGCGCGGGGCTGGCAGTTCGGCAGCCCGTACTGGACGGGGCCCTCGAATCGGATCCAGGTGCGCACGTTCGGTCGGGTAGCCCGTGTGCGTGCGTACTACGTCTGGAGCCCGACGCGGAAGATTCGGCTCAGGACCGTGTCCAAGGCGGGCTCGCCGCTGATCATCACCCGGGCCAGCTGGCGCGCCGACGAGCGCATTCGCCGGCGCAAGAAGCCTGCCTACGCGGACGCTGTGCGCTTCGAGATCGTCCACCACACGGTCGGGACCAACTCCTACAGCCGCGCCCAGTCCGCTTCGATCGTGCGCGGGATCATGCGGTACCACGTGCTCGCGAACGGCTGGGACGACATCGGCTACAACTTTCTCGTCGACAAGTACGGCCAGGTCTTCGAAGGCCGGTGGGGCGGAGTCGACCGGAACGTCGTCGGCGCGCATGCCCAGGGCTTCAACCAGGGGTCGGTCGGGGTCGCGCTGATCGGCACCTACGACTCCGCCTCGATCACGCCGGCCGCCCGCGCCGCGCTCATCCGGCTCCTGGCCTGGCGCCTGGACGTGGTGCACGTCGATCCGCTGTCGACGTTCAGCTGGCGCTCGACCGGGAATCCGAAGTTCCCGGCGGGCCGCATGGTCACGCTGCGCACGATCTCTGGGCATCGCGACACCGGGTTCACAGCGTGCCCGGGGAGCCAGCTCTACGGCGAGCTGCCGTCGATCGCGCGCGCCGTCTCGCAGACCGGACTACCCAAGATGTACTTGCCCAGGGCGACCGGGGCGCCGGGCGACTTCGTCCACTTCACCGGCACGCTGACACAGGCGCTCCCGTGGTCGGTGACGGTCACCCAGGCTGACGGGAACATCGTCGCGTCGGGGCAGGGCGAGGGTCCGAGCATCGACTGGACCTGGGACGCGCGGACGATCCCGGCAGGCAAGTACCTCTATGCCATCGACGCCGGGCCGACGGTGCGCCCCGCGACCGGCGTCGTCACCGGATCGACGACGCGCTCCATGCTGACGGCGCTGGCCAAGCCCGCGCTGTTGACACCGAACGGGGACGGAAAGGCCGACTCGACGCTCGTGCGGTACCGGGTGCGCGAGCCGGCGATCGTTACAGCCACGCTCGTCGATGCGTTCGGGGTGCCGGTCACGACGCTCTTCGTGGAGTCGAAGACGATCGGCTCGTACACGTTCCGATGGGATGCGAGCGGGATCGCGGACGGGCGGTACGGAATCGTCCTGACTGCGCGAAATGCGATCGGGATCGAGACGACGGCCACGCTGGCGGTGATCGTCGATCGCACGACGGCCGGGTTCCAGGTCTCGCCTCAGGTCTTCTCGCCGAACCACGACGGCCGGCTCGACACGACCCGCTTCAGCTTCACGCTCGACAAGCCCGTCCGGGCGACGCTGACGATTCGTCGTGGGAAGCGAGCGCTCGGCCAGGTCTTCTCCGGCCGTCTCGAGCCGGGGCTGCAGTCGATCGATTGGAACGGCCGCTTCCGGCGCGGTGTCGGCGAGCACGAGTTCCGGGCCGAGCTTCGGGTCACCTCGCCGGTGGCGACGGTCACCGGCACGGTGGCGCTGGCTACCGACACGACGGGCCCGAAGTTGAAACGCCTGGCCGTGTCACCGCTTCGCTTCTCGCTCGACGAGCCGGCTGACGTGTCGGTCGTCTTCGACGGGACGAGATCGGTGGTCGTTCGCCGGTTGCGCCCCGGCAAGTTCACGTTTCCGTCCGGCGGTCCGTTCTCGTCGTTCGCCGCCGTTGCGCGGGACTTCGCCGGGAACGACGGCCGGACGATCAGGTACCCGTAGCCGCGACCCAGTCGTCGTAGGTTCGCTCGAGGTGGTCGAGGAGCTCCACGAAGAGCTCGACGCGGTCGATTTCGCGCCCGGTTTCGAGCAGCAGCGACGTCGCCGGCGGGTCGATGTCCTGCGGCAGGTCGGAGGCACGGATGTTGACGTTGACGCCGATTCCGAGGACGACCCGGCCCTCTCGCGCTTCGGCGAGGATGCCTGCGGTCTTGCGGCCGCCGATCAGGACGTCGTTCGGGAGCTTGATCTCGGGCGCGAGCCCAGTGATGCGAGCGATCGCATCGGCGCAGGCCCGGCCGGCGACGAGCGTCAGCTCCGGAAGCCGCGCCGTCTCGACCGGCGGTTCGAGCAGGACAGAGAAGAGCAGGCTCACCCCAGGCGGTGACAGCCAGCGTCGGCCAAGACGTCCGCGGCCTTCGGTCTGCTCTTCGGTCAGCCCGACAGCCCCCTCCGAGTGCTCGTCGCTGAGTAGCTTCTGCGTGGAGGGGCAGACCTCAACGTAGAGGTACGGGTGGCCGAATCGTCCGCGCAGCCTAGGGACGACGGTTTCCGGCGTCAATGACAGGGCCACGGCCATCTACACTAGGCCGCCCGTGCCGATTGCCGCCCCACTATCGCGCGCGGAGATCGAAGAGATCCTTCCGCACCGCGACCCCTTCCTCCTGATCGACGAAGTGGTCGAGCTGGAGCCCGGCCACCGTGTCGTGGCCCGCAAGCGCGTGCGTCCCGACGAGTGGTATCTCGCCGGGCACTTTCCGGGGCGGCCGATCATGCCCGGCGTCCTCATCGTCGAGGCCATGGCTCAGACCGGCGCGGTCGCGGTCCTCTGCAGCGAGGAGAACCGTGGACGACTTGCGTTGTTCGCAGGAATCGACGGCGTCCGCTTCAAGCGGATCGTCGAGCCGGGCGACGAACTCGAGCTGACGTGTGAGCTCGAACGCGTACGCGGCCCCGTCGGCAAGGGCCGCGCGGAGGCGCGCGTGGACGGCGAGCTTGCGGCGCGTGGAACGCTGACCTTCGCAGTGGAGCAGGAATGATCGGCAGCGCGACGTCGAACGGGCGCGTCTCGATCACCGGCATCGGCTCGCGTGCTCCGGAGCGCGTGATGACGAACGAAGAGCTCGCGAAGATGGTCGACACCTCGGACGAGTGGATCATGGAGCGCACGGGGATCCGCGAGCGCCGCGTGGCCGCTCCGGACGAGGCGATGTCGGATCTAGCGCTGCCAGCCTCGGTCGCCGCGCTCGAGCAGTCGAGCGTCAAGGCGTCCGACCTCGAGCTGATCGTGGTTGCAACCGTGACGCCGGACATGCTCTTCCCGTCGACGGCTGCGATCCTCGCCGATCGTCTCGGCGCGAAGGACGCGGCCGCCTACGACCTGTCCGCGGGCTGTACCGGTTTCGTCTACGCAATCGCGCAAGCGCACGCGATGGTCGCGAGCGGCCTCGCCGACCACGCGCTCGTCGTCGGCGGGGACGTCCTGTCGCGCATCGTCGACTGGGAAGACCGCAGCACGTGCGTGCTCTTCGGCGACGGCGCGGGAGCGGTCGTGCTCGAGCGGGTCTCTGAGGGTGGTTTCCTCGGCTTCGAGCTCGGCGCAGACGGGTCCGGAGGGCCGCAGCTCTACATACCGGCCG
Organism: uncultured Actinomycetes bacterium; assembly: GCA_963794605.1. GTDB lineage: Bacteria > Actinomycetota > Thermoleophilia > Gaiellales > Gaiellaceae > VAXT01. The sequence continues at coordinate 549,497 of CAWCEN010000002.1, read as the reverse complement.
GCGGCTCGCGCCAGCCTGCGTCGGCCGAGTCGGTCGCTGCGCGCCAGCACTTCGCGAAGATGAACGGGCGCGAGGTCTTCAAGTTCGCGACGCGCGTGCTCGTCGACTCCGCCGAGAAGGTGTTGCACGAATGCGACGTGGCGGTCGACGACGTCGACGTCTACGTGCCGCACCAGGCGAACGTGCGCATCATCGAGCACGCGCGCAAGAAATTGGGCATTCCGGAGGACCGGACAGTGGTCAACGTCGACCGCTTCGGCAACACTTCGTCTGGTTCGATCCCGTTGGCGCTCAGTGACGCGGAGGCCGATGGGCGATTGGTACCAGGTGAGATGGTGTTGATGACAGGAATGGGCGCAGGTCTGACGTGGGGCTCAGCCCTGATCGAGTGGACGGCGAACGGGAAAGGTAGGCACTAGATGAGCAAGGTCGCGTTCTGCTTCCCGGGTCAGGGGTCGCTGGAAGCGGGCATGGGCAGGGAGATCGCCGAGGCCGTGCCTGAGGCGATGGCGGTGTTCACCGAGGGGAGCGAGGCGGCGGGCCTGGACCTGCCGCGACTCTGCTTCGAGTCGCCCCTCGAGGATCTCGTGCACACCGAGGTGCAGCAGCCGGCGCTCGTCGCGACGAGCCTCGCCGTGTTGGCTGCGCTTCGCCAGCGTGGGCTCGAGCCCGACTACGTGGTCGGCCACTCGGTCGGCGAGTTCACTGCGCTCGCGGCGACGATGTCGCTGACGCCGTTCGAGTCGATTGCGCTCGTGCGTGAGCGCGGGCTCGCGATGGCCGAGGCGGCCAGGATCAGCAACGGCTCGATGGCGGCGATCCTTGGGCTCGACGACGAGCTGGTCGAGCGGCTCTGCGACGACATCGAGGGCGTGTGGCCGGCGAACTACAACTGTCCCGGCCAGATCGTCGTCTCGGGCGAGCAGGACGCCGTGAACGAGGTGTGCGCCAAGGCCGAGGAGCTCGGTGCGCGACGCACGGTCAAGCTGAAGGTGTCGGGCGCGTTCCACAGCCCGCTCGTGGCTCGCGCGGCGGATCGGCTCCGGCCCGCGATCGAGCGTGTGCGTTTCCGCGACCCGATCGCGCCGTTCATGTCGACCGTGACCGCGAAGATCGAGCCCGCGCAGCGCTTCGCGTCGCTCCTCGTCGAGCAGCTGACCGCGCCGGTGCGGTTCACGCAGGCGGCGCGCGGCCTCGCCGAGGAGGGGGTCAAGATCTTCGTCGAGGTCGGCCCGGGAAACGTGCTCGGCGGGCTCGTCAAGCGGATCGACCGGACCGTGAAGACGATCTCGGTCAACAACCTCGCCGGGCTCAAGAAGGCCGAGGAGTCAGTCCCCGCTGGCTGACTTTTGTTCCCTCGAAGGGCGCACGGCCCTCGTCACCGGAGGGTCGCGTGGAATCGGGCGGGCGATCGCAGTCGAGCTGGGGAATGCCGGGGCCGCGGTCGTCGTCGGCTACAACGCCGGCGCGGAGGAGGCTGAGGCCGTCGCGAGCGAGTCCGGCGGGCGTGCCGTGCAGGCGGACGTCTCGACCGCGGACGGCGCCAAGCGGCTGGTCGAAGAGGCCGGCGACCCGGACATCCTCGTCAACAACGCCGGTGTGACCCGCGACACGTTGCTCGCGCGCATGAGCGACGACGATTGGCGCGCGGTGATCGAGACGAACCTGAGCGCCGTCTTCTACACGTGCCGTGCAGTCGCGCGGCCGATGATGAAACGCCGCGGAGGGTCGATCGTCAACGTCTCGAGCATCGTCGGCCTGCGCGGGAACATGGGCCAGACGAACTACGGTGCGTCGAAGGCCGGGATCATCGGGTTCACGAAGTCGCTCGCCCGGGAGCTCGGGAGCAGAAACGTGCGTGCAAACGTCGTCGCTCCCGGGTACATCCACTCGCGGCTGACCGATGTTCTTCCCGGAGAAGCGCGTGAAGCGATGCTCACCAACACCCCGCTTGGCAAGCTCGGAGATCCGGAAGACATCGCCGGAGCGGTACGGTTCCTCTGCTCAGACGAGGCGTCTTTCATTACTGGTGAGGTTCTCGTCGTCGACGGTGGATTGGGAATGTGACTGAGTACACGCAAAACGGGCGTCGCCGAGTCGTCATCACGGGACTTGGCGCCGTTACGCCGCTCGGCAACGACGTCGAGACGTCATGGGCGAACCTGATCGCGGGGAAGTCGGGTGCCGCGCCGATCGTGCAGTGGGATGCAAGCGCGTATCCAGTGACGTTCGCCTGCGAGCTGAAGGAGTTCGATCCGCGCACCTGGATCGATCACAAGCAAGCGCGTCGCATGGACCGGTTCGCACAGATGATCGTGGCCGCTGCGCGCCAGGCCGAGGCGGATTCGGGGCTCGACGTCGAGCCGGAGGCCGAGCGGATCGGCGCGTCGATCGCGACCGGGATCGGCGGCCTGAAGGCATTCCAGGACTGTTACGACGTGCTCCTCAAGCGTGGCCCGGACCGGGTCAACCCGTTCTCGATCCCGCAGATCATCCCGAACATGGGCGCAGCCTGGGTCTCGATGGAGCTCGGGACGCGCGGGCCGCTGTCCTCGCAGTGCACGGCGTGCGCAGCCTCTAACATGGCGATCGGGGAGGGCGCGGACATGATCCGGCTCGGCCGCGCCGACGTCGTTTTCGCCGGCGGGACCGAGGCCGGGATCACTCCGGTCGGGATAGCCGGGTTCAGCGCAATGCGCGCGTTGGCGCGTCGGAACGAGGAGCCCGAGCGCGCGAGCCGGCCGTTTGACGCCGGGCGGAGCGGGTTCGTGATGGGCGAGGCGGGCGGTGTGATCGTGCTCGAGGACCTGGAGCATGCGCGTGCCCGCGGGGCCAAGATCTACGCGGAGCTGCTCGGCTACGGACTGTCCTCGGATGCGGCTCACGTCACGGAGCCCGATCCGAGCGGGGCCAATCCGGCGCGCGCGATGAAGATGGCGTTCGGCGACGCGGGGATCGCGCCCGAGGACGTCGACTACATCAACGCGCACGGGACGTCGACGCCGCTCGGCGACGCGAGCGAGACGAAGGTGATCAAGGTCGCTCTCGGCGAGGAAGCGGCGCAGAAGACGCCGGTCTCGTCGACGAAAGGGGCGACCGGGCACTGCCTCGGCGCGTCCGGCGCAGTCGAGGCGATCTTCGCGACGATGGCCGTGAACACGGACACGCTGCCGCCGACGATCAACTACGAGACGCCCGACCCCGAGTGCGACCTCGACTACATCCCGAACGAGTCACGCAAGGCCAAGGTCGAGGTGGCGGTTTCGAACTCGTTCGGCTTCGGCGGCCACAACGCGTGCATCGTGCTGCGAGAGTTCGCCGACTGAGTTTCGGCGCAGATCCGGCACAGACAGGTCGCGACTTCCCGAAGGGCTCGGAGGGTAGCTGGGGAAACCTCCCGGTTCCCCCAGACCCCTCCACTGGTCCGCTTCGCGGACACGATGCTCCGCATCGGGGAGGACGCCGGGTGCGCCTTGACTAGGGTGCACGGACATGAGCGCACAGCGCTGGGCCACTTTCGACTGTTACGGCACGTTGATCGACTGGAACGGGGGGATCCGCGGCCAGTTCGAGCGGCTCTTCGGCGTCCATGAAGCGCCGCGCCTGCTGGAGCGCTACCACGAGCTCGAGCCTGAGATCGAATCCGAGTCCGAGCCGTTCCACACCTATCGCGAAGTGCTCACGCTCGCGCTCGAGCGGCTTGCTCAGGATGAGCGCGTCCAGATCCCCGAGGGCGAGGCCGACGCGCTCGCGAAGTCACTCCCGGACTGGCCGCCGTTCCCCGAAGTGCCGCCCGCGCTCGCCGAGCTCCGCGACCGTGGCTGGATGCTCGCGCTTCTCTCCAACACCGACCGTGACCTGATCGAGGCCTCTCAGCGGCAACTCGGCGTCCCGGTCGACCTCGCGATCGTGGCCGAGGACGTCGGCTCCTACAAGCCCGCGCACGGCCATTGGGACCGCTTCTTCGAAGAGACGACGGCCGACCGCGAAGCCCACGTCCACGTGGCGGCGAGCCTCTTCCACGACATCGCGCCGGCCCGTGAGCTCGGCCTGCGCACGGTCTGGATCAACCGGCTCGACGAACAACCCGAGCCCGTGCCGGATCGCGAGCTGATCGACCTCGCGAATCTGCCGGACACACTCGACGAGCTCGTTCCTGCATGACCACGGTTCGACCTGCACGGGAGGAAGACGTCGACGCCGCCGCAGAGATGCTCAACGAGCACTCGCGCCGGCTATACGGAGCCGACGACCTGACCCCCGCCGACCTGCTTCTGTACTGGACGTCGCCGGACGTCGAGCTGGGCAAGGACGTCCTGCTCGCCGAAGGCCAGAACGGCGACTTTGTCGGCTACGCGGATCTCGGCGTCTTCGGCGACGCCGTCTGGCTGGATGTCAGAGGCACCGATCCCGCGTCTCTGCCCGCGTTGCTCGAGGCGATCGAGCGGCGGGCGACGGCGAAGGAGCCGGACAAGAAGCTCATGAGCTACTCCGCCGACGAGGACGCGCCACTCGTCGAGCTGTTCGAGCGCACCGGCTACCGACGCGTGCGCCATTCGTTCCGCATGCAGATCGACCTCGTCGGCGATCCGCCTGCGGCCGAGTGGCCCGACGGCGTCTTGGTGCGCACGATGCGCGAGGGCGAGGAGCGCCGGGTCTACGACGCACAGATGGCGGCCTTCGCCGACACCTGGATGTTCGCCGTCGACCCGTACGAGAGCTGGCACCACTGGATGGTCGACGAGCCGTCGTTCGACCGATCGCTCTGGTTCGTTGCCGAACAGGACGGCGAGCTCGCGGGAATGATCCTCTCCAGGGCGCCCGAGAACGAGCCGGGAGTCGGGTGGGTGCGCGTCCTGGGCGTCCTGCCGGAGTGCCGTAACAAAGGGCTCGCGCAGGCGCTGTTGCGCCACGCGTTCGCCGAGTTCGCGAGTCGCGGATTCAAGACGGTCGGGCTCGGAGTCGACGCCGAGAATCCGACAGGCGCGGTGCGCGTCTACGAGCGGGCCGGGATGCACGTCGAGCGGACGAACCTGCTGTTCGAGAAAGTTCATGGATAATCGAGGGTTCTTGGCCGAGCCACGCATAGACGTCTCGATCGAGCACAAGCATCGCCCCGAAGAAAACTCGGACGGAGCTGGAAAGCACCCGAACACGTGCCCGTCGTGCGGGTCGCACTACCGCAACGACGAGCTCGAGGCGAACCTCCGCGTCTGCCCGCAGTGCGGCCACCACTTTCCGGTTCGGGCGCGCGAGCGGATCGCGCAGCTCGTAGACGCGGGAACGTTCCAGGAGGAGGCCGTCGACCTACGGTCCGAGGACCCGCTCGCCTTCTTCGACCTACGCCCGTACACGGAACGCCTTGCGGAGGCGGAGGTCTCGACCGGTCTCGGGGACGCGATGATGATCGGGAGCGCCGCGATCGAGAACGAAGCGTGCGAGCTCGCGGTCATGGACTTCGGGTTCATGGGCGGCTCGATGGGCAGCGTCGTCGGCGAGAAGCTCACCCGCGCGGCGGACAGCGCCGTTGAGCGGAGGGTGCCGCTCGTCGCGGTCACGGCTTCTGGCGGCGCGAGGATGCAGGAAGGGATCCTCTCACTCATGCAGTTGCCCAAGACCGTTTGCGCGATCGAGGACCTGCGCGACGCGCGCTGCGGGTTCATCAGCGTCATGACGCACCCGACGACGGCCGGCGTCCTGGCCAGCTTCGCGAGCCTCGGCGACATCATCGTCTCCGAGCCCGGCGCTCTGCTCGCGTTCACCGGCCCGCGGGTCGTCCAGCAGACGACCCGCGAGAAGCTCCCCGAGGACTTCGGCCTCGCCGAGTCCAACCTCCGCTTTGGCCACCTCGACTCGATTCTGACCAGGACGGAGCTGAGGCCTTTCCTCGGCCGCGCTCTGCGACTCTTCCGCAATGGCCGGTGAACACGAGCGACATCTTCGCGAGCGGCTGACCAAGCTCCGCGGACTGCCGCTCCTTCGTGGTACGCGGCTCTCGGGCGAGGTCAAGCGGCTGCAGAAGCAGCTCGACGAGATCGAGGCAGAGCCCTCGGACGAGGAGATCTGGCGGTCGGTCGATCTCGCGCGCCACTCGCAGCGCCCGTACACGCTCGACTACGTGGAGCGGCTCTTCGAGGACTTCATCGAACTGCACGGCGACCGCGCCCGCGCCGAGGATCCCGCTCTCGTGACGGGCCTCGCGCGTTTCGGGGGTCGGACGATCGCGCTCATCGGTCAGCAGAAGGGCCGCGACATCAACGAGCGCACGCGCCGCAACTTCGGGATGGCGCACCCGGAGGGCTACCGCAAGGGCATGCGCCTGATGGAGGTCGCGCAGCGGCATGGGTTCCCGATCGTCACGCTCCTCGACTCGCCGGGCGCGTACCCGGGCGTGGCCGCGGAGCAGCACGGGCAGGGCGGCGCGATCGCGCGGTCGCAGGCGCTGATGGCGCGGCTGACCGTCCCGCTCGTCTCCTGCATCATCGGCGAGGGCAACTCGGGCGGCGCGATCGCGATCGGGCTCGTCGACCGGGTGCTGATGCAGGAGAACGCGATCTACAGCGTGATCTCGCCGGAGGGCTGCGCGGCCATCCTGTGGCGCGACGGGGCCGAGAAGGTGAAGGCGGCGGTCGCGCTCAAGCCCGATGCGGTGCACTGCCTGGAGCTGGGCGTGATCGACGAGATCGTGCCGGAGCCGCAGGGCGGGGCGCATCTCAACCCGGACGAGGCAGCGCGCATGCTCGGACAGGCGCTCGGCCGGACCCTCGAGGAGCTGGCCGCTGTGCCGGGTGCGGAACTTCGTGAACAACGTCGCGAGCGCTACCGCCGGATCGGGATTTACACCGCCCGCATCACGGAAACCGCTCTACAAAGCGGTTCCTAACGGTTTTCCACAGCGCGGGCCGGTCCCGCTATCCACAGCATCCACAGTTTTTTCAACTGCTCCGAGCAGCCTCGAGGCCGACGCAAAGGCCGGCCTCGAGTGTGACCCCCTGGTCTAGGGATGAGCTTTTCAGGTTGTACGTGCCCGTTTTCTAGCCCGTGTCTTCCCGGCCCCGCCGAACGCGAAACATTTGTCGACGGGTTTGCCTCTCCGGCCGTCTCGGTAGGGAGAAAGCATGCGTCCGATCTGGAGCGGATCGATCTCGTTCGGGCTCGTCACCGTGCCTGTGCAGATGTACTCCGCGACCCAGTCGAAGGAGCTTCGCTTCCACTTCCTGCACAAGGATGACCTGCAACCCATTGGCTACGACAAGGTGCGCAAGGACACCGGCAAGCACGTGGATCCCGACGATGTCGTCCGCGGGTTCGAGATCGAGAAGGGCAAGTACGTGCCGATCGAGGACGAGGATCTCGACCGGCTCGACATCGAGCTGACCCATTCGATCGACATCCTCGACTTCGTCGACCTCGAGGAGATCGACCCGATCTACTATCGCAAGGCCTACTACCTCGCGCCCCAGGACGGGGCCGAGAAGCCCTACCGGCTGCTCGTCCGCGCGCTGGACGAGACCGGCAAGGTCGGGGTTGCCAAGGTCGTGATCCGCAACAAGCAGCACCTGGCCGCGCTCAGGGCCCATGACGGTGTGCTCGTCCTCGAGACCATGTACTACGCGGACGAGGTGCGGAAGCCCGAGTCGGTGAACGGCAGGACGAGGCTGCAGAAGGCCGAGGTCGACATGGCGAAGTCGCTCGTCGAGAACCTCAGCGGAAGCTTCAAGCCGAAGCGCTACGACGACACGTACCGCAAGGAGCTGCTCGACCTGATCCGCTCGAAGGCCAAGGGCAAGAAGCTGCCGGAGCCCCAGGAGGAAGAGGAAGCGGAGGTCGTCGACCTGATGGCCGCGCTCCGCGAGTCCGTCGATCAGACCAAGAAGAAAAGCCGAAGGCGGGCAAAAAAGGCAAGCTAGTAGGTCCTGCGCTCAGTTTCTGATCCCATCGTGTCGACCGGTCAGCTCAGACGGACGCACGGGCAAAGCCCGAGCGTCCTGATGGCGGCACCGCAAGCGGTGCCTTAGTGGCCAAGCTGGCCGAATACAAGAAGAAGCGCGACCCGAAGAAGACGCCCGAGCCCTTCGGCTCATCCAAGCGCGGCAAGGAGCCGATCTTCGTCGTCCAGCGCCACGCGGCGCGAAGCCTGCATTACGACTTTCGGCTGGAGCGAAACGGCGCGCTCGCCAGCTGGGCCGTGCCCAAAGGACCGCCGCTCGAGCCCGGCCAGCAGCACCTCGCGGTCCACGTCGAGGACCACCCGCTCGAGTACGCCACGTTCGAGGGCGAGATCCCGAAGGGCGAGTACGGGGGCGGCACCGTCGAGATCTGGGACAAGGGCACGTACGAGCTCGTCGAGGAGAAGAAGAACGGCGGGCTCACGGTCCGGCTGCACGGCGAGCGGCTCAAAGGCACATGGGCGCTCGTCCCCGCGAAGCTCTCGGGCGACCCGAAAAACTGGCTGATCCTGCGTAAGAAGGACGACTCCGCGCCCGAGGCACGACAAGCTCGCAACTACCGGCCGATGCTCGCGACCCAGGCGAAGGATGTTCCGCGCGGCAACTGGCTCTACGAGATCAAATGGGACGGGTACCGGATCGTGGCCACGGTCGCCGGCGGCGAGGCCACGCTCCGCACGCGCAAGGACCAGGACTACACGAAGCGTTTCGAAAACGTCGCGAAGGAGCTCGTCAAGGCGGCGAAAACCCCGGACTGCGTCGTCGACGGCGAGGTCTGCGCGCTCGACGAGGACGGGCGGCCGAGCTTTTCGGCGATGCAGCAGGGAAAGCCGGGGACCCCGATCGTCTACTTCGTCTTCGACCTGCTCGAGGTCGACGGTGAGCCGCTGATCGATCTGCCGATCGAGGAGCGTCGGAAGCGGCTCGAGAAGCTCCTCGACAACCGGAACCGAACGGTTCGCTACTCGGAGACCTTCGAGGACGGCGACGCGCTGTTCAAGGCGGCGAAGCAGCAGCACCTCGAAGGGATCATGGCCAAGCGCCTTGGCTCGAAGTACCTCCCCGGAAGGCGCTCACGGGACTGGCTCAAGGTCAAGGGCCACGGTGAGCAGGAGTTCGTGGTCGCCGGCTACACGCGCGGGCAAGGCAGGCGCCAGGGCACGCTGGGCTCGCTCGTGCTCGCGACCTACGAGCGCGGCGACCTCGTCTATGCCGGGAATGTGGGCACCGGGTTCGGCGACCGCGAGATCGATCGGCTCCTGGGCAAGTTGAAGCCGCTCGAGCGGAAGACCCCGCCGTTCAAGGAGGTTCCCAAGATGCCCCGCATCCGTAAGGGCGATGTCGTCTGGGTCGAGCCGAAGCTCGTCGCCGAGGTCGAGTTCGCCGAATGGACGCACGACGGGCATCTCCGCGCACCCTCCTACCAGGGCCTGCGGGAGGACAAGGACGCGACCGAGGTGCGGCGCGAGGGGCCGGAGCCCGAGCTGTTCCCGGCCGAAATCCGCAAGGGCAAGCGCGTCTTCAAGCCGTCGAACGTGGACAAGCTCTTCTGGCCGGACGAGGGGATCGCGAAGGGCGACCTCCTCTCCTACTACCTCCGGGTCGCGCCGGTGCTGATCCCGCACCTCAAGGACCGGCCGTTCACGCTGAAGCGCTACCCCGACGGCTGGCAGGGCAAGTTCTTCTTCCAGAAGGACGCGCCGAAGGGGATGCCCGACTGGATCCCGACCGCGTCGATCGTCGTCACGACGCGGGACAAGCCTCGGCAGCGCCGGCGGATCGACGCGCCGCTCGTCAACGACGAGCTCGCCCTGCTCTGGATGGTGAACATGGGCTGCATCGACCTGAACGCGTGGTACTCGCGTATCGACAGGCCCGACCGGCCAGACTGGGTGCTCTTCGACCTCGATCCCTCAGACGACGTTGGCTTCCCGGAGACGATCGAGGTCGCGCTGCTCGTCAAACAGGCGCTCGAGACGCTCGAGCTGGAGAGCGTCGTCAAGACGAGCGGCTCCGAGGGCATCCACGTCCTCGTTCCGATTGCGCGCCGGCACACGTACGCGGACACGCGCGAGTTCTCGGCGATCATCGCCAACGCGCTCGCGCGAACGCACCGCGGGCTCGTCACGACCGAGTGGACGAGGGCGAAGCGCCGCGGCGTCTTGATCGACTCGAATCAGAACGGCGAGGGGAAGACGATCGCGTCCGTCTACTCGGTGCGCCCGAAGGCGGGGGCGCCGGTCTCGACGCCCCTGCGTTGGGACGAGGTCAACGAGTCACTCGATCCGGCTGCGTTCTCGATGGAGGAAGTGGTCCGCCGGGTCGAGAAGCACGGCGACCTGTTCGCGGACGTGCTGACGACGAAGCAGTCACTGACCGCTGCGTTGAAGACCCTGCGCTAGAGGTGGTCGTCGGACAGCCGCTCGGCGCCCGGGTAGCGCTCGGCGATCCGCACATCATCCTTCATGCCCTCGTAGTCCTCGGCCTTGTGCGGCACCTCGTCGGGGTTGTCGCGAATCTCCTCGATCTCGCGCTCGGCCGAATCACCGCCGGTCAGTTTCTGCCAGAACTCTTTCAGGCCCATCGTTCCTCCTTTTGAGGTCCCCGATGGTACTGGCTGGCCGCTCAGGCGACGCGCGGGAGGAACTCCCAGATGCGGCCGATCTCGTCGAAGCCGAGCTTCGCGTACAGCTCCTTGGGCCAGTCGTCGCGGTCTGCGATCAGAAACGTGAGGTCGTGGCCGGCCTCGCGCGACTCCTGCAGGGCGCGCATCACGGTCGCCCGCGCGAGGCCGCGGTTGCGGAACGGCTTGAGCGTCAAGACGTCCTCGATCTGCCCGGTCCTGTCGTCGAAGTACAGCTCGCAGTAGCTCCCGATTTGTCCGTCGACTCGGGCGGCAAAACACCTCGTGTCGACGGCTTCGGCCATCACGCGGCGGTTCTCAACGAGCTGCTGGACGACCTCCTCGTTCTCGATTCGCGGCTCGGCTCGCCACCCTTCTGTCCAGGCCGCGGAGAGCTCGTCGAGGCCTACCTCGTCGACTGTCGACGTGTCGACCTGCCGGTCGGGATCCCGGCTCGCGACCATGATCACATCGCACTCCGAGTCCCATCCGAGCTGTCGGAAGCCGGGCTCGAGCCGGACGCCGGCCTCTGCATCGATCAGCTCGACCTTGCGGTGGCGCAGACCGAGGCTGCCGGATGCGGTCGGTCTCGGCTGCGAGCGACTCCGCGGTCGCGCCGTCGAGGTTCTCGTTCGCCAAGAGGTAGTTGCGGCTCCAGACGGACGGGAGGTCCGGGTTCAGATTGCGCGACGCCGTAGCGCGACGGCTCCTTCACGATCGGAGCGCGGTCTGCAATGGCGGTGATGAAGTCGAGGCAGCGCTCAGTCATCGCCGAGCCTCCGCGGGTGCCCGAGCATGCTCAGCTCGGCGATGTCCCGCCGGAACAGGAGCGCCACCGTCCAGTCCGCGACGACGCGGAGCTTCCTCGAGAAGAGCGGCAGCTGGTACAGGTGGTACGTCCTCGTCACGAACCAGCCGATGAACCCGCGTAGCGGCACGCCGAAGACGAGCGCGATCCCCTTGTAACGACCGAGCGTGGCGACTTGGCCGAGCATGCGAAAGCGATACGGCTTCGGGACTCCGCTCAGGTTCTTCACGAGGCGTCGAGCCTGTCGAAGCGCGTGCTGTGACGTTGGCGGGTCCGGATGGTCGGGCGTCCTTTCGTTCGGCACGCGAGCGCCGTCGCCCAGCGCCCAAAGCCCTTCGTGGCCTTCGACGCGGAGCATCGAGTCGACGCGAACCGCTCCGCGTTGGTCGACCGGAAGGCCGAGCTCCCGGAGCATCGGGTTCGGCGTAACGCCCGCTGTCCAGACGAGCGTGTGAGTGGGTATCCGTACCCCGCCGGCGAGCACGACCCAGCCGGGGCCGACCGAGGCGAGCGTCGTCGAAGTGCGGATTTCGACACCCCGTCCGGCGAGCTGTTTGGCTGCGTACTCCCCGAGGCGTGTCGGGATCTCGGGCAGGATCTTAGGTGCCGCGTCGACGAGCACCCAGCGCAGCCGTGGGCGCTGGAACTCGGGGTAGTAGCGCAGTGCGTCGCGGACGAGGTCCGAAAGCTCGGCGAGCGCCTCTACCCCCGCGTAGCCGGCTCCGATGAAGACGAACGTGAGATGCGCCTCGGCTCGTTGCCGGTCTCTCTGGGCGGCCGCGTGTTCGAGCTGGCGGAGCACGTGATTGCGCAGGTAGATCGCGTCGGCGAGGTCCTTGAAGCCGAGCCCGTGCTCGGCGAGCCCTGGGATCGGTAGCGCACGCGGGTAGGAGCCAAGAGCGAGGACGGCCTGCTCGTAGTGGACGGCGATCATCTCCGTTTCCGCTTCGACCGTGGCCACGCGCTGCTCGGCGTCGAGCGCGGTGAGTCGCCCGAGGAGCAGCTCAGCGTGCGGGCACATCATCCGCAGCGGCACGACGACGTGGCGCGGCTCGAGCGAGCCCGAAGCTGCCTCGGGAAGCATCGGCGTGTAGAGCATGAAGTTCTCGAGGCTGACGATCGTCGCCGCGCGCTTTCCGAGGAGCCGAGCGACGTACGAGCCTGCGAAACCTCCGCCGAGGACGAGCGTCCCGCCTCGCGCGTGCCTCGCCTCTACGATCGCCACGTGCAGGTCTCCGTCATCGGAAGCGGCGCCGAACACGAGCCTCGCGCTGAGGAAGTGGGCCGGCTTCTGGCCGAGCGGGGTTGCAAGGTCGTCACCGGGGGACTCGGCGAGGTGATGGCCGCAGCGATGCGCGGCGCGAAGGCTGCTGGAGGCAACACGATCGGCATTCTCCCCGGGACGAGCCGGTCCGATGCGAACGAGTGGGCCGACCACGCCGTCGCCACCGGCCTCGGGCACATGCGGAACTTCGCCGTCGCCGCCACCGGTGACGCCGTGATTGCGGTCGGCGGCAGTTGGGGAACGCTGACCGAGATCGCCTTTGCGAAGCGGCTCGGGCGGCCGGTCGTGATCCTCGAGCCCGGCCTGGAGGTGGACGGCGTCGATCGCGCCGCCACACCCGAGGAGGCCGTCGACTTCGTGCTAGCGCGCGTCGAGCATCCTGCGTAGGAGGTCCAGCGCGCCGGCCTTGTCGAGCGGCTCGTTCAGATTCCCGCACTTCGGCGACTGGACGCAGGACGGGCAGCCGCTCTCGCATGGGCAGCCGTCGAGCATCTTCTCGGTGTCGTCGACCCAGCCCTCGAAGGTCTCGAAGCCGCGCTCGGTGATCCCGACGCCGCCCGAGTGCCCGTCGTAGACGAACACCGTGGGGCGGCCAGTCTGGTAGTGGATGTTCGTCGAGAGGCCGCCGATGTCCCAGCGGTCGCACATCGCCCAGAGCGGGAGGATCGCGATCATCGCGTGCTCGGCTGCGTGGAGCGTGCCGAGAAGCTTCGGCATCTCGGTCAGGCCGTCGAGCTGCCCGGGCTCGGGGACGTACCAGACGGCCTCGGTCTCGAACGTCGTCTCGGGCAGGTCGAGCCCCACGAGCTCGAGTGTGGACTGGTCGCGGATCGACTTGCGCTGGTAGCCGACGACCTGCTCGGTGACGCTCACGCGGCCGAAAGCGACTTCGAGGCCGAGGCGCGTCTCGGCGCGGAGCGTCTCCTCGATCGACGTCATCGTCTCCTTCTTCGCCTGCGTGTAGTAGTCGCCGACGAACGGCTCGACGAGCGCGCTGCGGGCGACGAGGTCGAGTGCGATGACGCGGTAGCTCTCGCCTAGGTGGAGGTAGATCGCGCCTTCGTGGACGGTCGAGTAGGCGCGCTCGCGCTCGGTCGTGCCAAGCACGGAGCCGGTCTCGGTTTCGACGACCGTGAAGACGTCCGGGCTCGCCGAGCGGAGACCGAAACGCGCGGCCGGGTAGTCGCGTCCGGCCCAGACGTAGCCCGCGTCGGTTTTCGTCAGCTCGGGGTGCTCCGCTGCGCGGCGGAGGGCCTGGGCGCCGAGGATCTCCGCGTCCGCGCTGTCGAGCGGCGCCTCGAACGCGGCTGCGGCCACGTGACCGTCGAGGACACGCCGGTTCTCGTGGTCGAGGATCGCCGCCTCCACGCGACGGCCGAGGAGCGTCTGCGGCTCGCGCATGAAGTACTGGTCGAGCGCGTCCTCGCTCGCGACGAGCACCGCCAGCCCGTGACCTCGGCGCCCCGCGCGGCCCCACTGCTGGCGCAGGCTGGCGACCGTTCCCGGGAAACCGACTGAGATGACGGCGTCGAGCATCCCGACGTCGATGCCGAGCTCGAGCGCATTCGTCGCGCTGACTCCGAGCAGCTCGCCGGCGAAGAGGCGCTGCTCGATCTCGCGGCGCTGCGCTGCCGTATAGCCGGCGCGGTATGGCGAGAGGCGCGACGCGTCGCCGAGCCGGTCGGCCGTGAACTTGTGGATCAGCTCCGCGGAGCGGCGGCTCTTGGCGAAGACGAGCGTTCGCAGGCCGCGCTCGACGAGGTCAGCCATCAGCTTCGATGCCTCCGCGAGCGCGCTCGCCCGCTGGCCCAGCTCCTCGTCGACGAGGGGCGGGTTCCAGAGCGTGACCGTCCGCTCCGCCTTCGGGGCGCCGTCCTCGCCGATGACGGTGAAGTCGAGCCCGGTCAGCGCGTGTGCGAGCTCGCCGGGGTTGGCGATCGTCGCCGAGGCGAGCAGGAACTGCGGTTCGGCGCCGTACACGCGTGCGAGCCGGCGCAGGCGCCGCAGGACGTTGCCCACGTGTGAGCCGAAGACGCCCCGGTAGACGTGCGCCTCGTCGACGACGATGTAGCGGAGGTTGGAGAGCACGTCGCCCCAGCGGTCGTGGTGCGGCAGGACGCCGACGTGGAGCATGTCCGGGTTGGTCAGGATCAGATTCGCCCACTTGCGGACTTGCCAGCGGCGTTCGCTCTCGGTGTCGCCGTCGTAGATCGCCGCCCGGATGTGCTCGACGTTCAATCCGCCGAGCGCCCGGACCTGATCCTGCGCGAGCGCCTTCGTCGGGTAGAGGTAGAGCGCGCGCAGCTTGGGCTCTTCGGTGAGCGCGGCGAGGACTGGCAGGTTGAACGCCAGGCTCTTCCCGCTCGCCGTCCCGGTCGTGATCGCGACGTGCTGTCCGCGCTCAGCCGCGTCCCAGGTAGCAGTCTGGTGCGAGTACAGCTCGCTGACCCCGCTCGCCTCCAGCCGCTCGCGGAGCGTGGGCGGCAGATCTTCGGGCAAAGGAGCCGCAATCGCGTCCCGCGCGGCCTCCGAGCCGAGGTACGCAAGCTCCTCACCCTGGAGCAGATCGTCCCACTGCGCCACGCCGAGAGCCACGAGGCCGATGGTAGCCTTGGCCTACCGGGGTGCCTCGTTTGCGAGGCTGAGAACACACCCGTCGAACCTGATCCGGGTCATGCCGGCGAAGGGAGCAGATGCCAACACCGAGATGTCTGACGATTGCCGGCTCCGACTCCGGAGGCGGAGCCGGAATCCAGGCGGACTTGAAGGCGTTCGCGGCTGCCGGCTGCTTCGGGACGAGCGCGATAGTCGCGCTCACGGCTCAGAACACGCTCGGCGTAACCGCCGTGCACGAGCTGCCCCCGGAGTTCGTCGAGGCGGAACTCGAGGCCGTCTTCTCCGACATCGGCGTCGACGCCGCCAAAACAGGGATGCTCTTCTCGCGGGAGCTGATCGACACCGTCGCCGACTTCCTGTGCATGCACCGGGTTCCGCTCGTGGTCGACCCGGTGATGGTTGCGAGCTCGGGCGCCAAGCTGCTTCGGGACGAGGCCGTGGAGGCGCTCGTCGATCGGCTGTTCCCGCTGGCGACCGTCGTCACACCGAACCTGATGGAGGCTGAAGCGCTGGCAGGAACGGGTACGAGGCGCGAGCTTGCCGAGCGGATTCACGAGCTGGGCGCGCAGGCGGTGATCGTCACGGGCGGCCACGGGGAGGAGCCGGTCGACCACCTCTTCGATGGGGAACAGCACGTCGAGATCGACGTGGAGCGCCACGACGTTGCGGCCACACACGGAGCCGGCTGCACGCACTCGGCGATACTCGCCGCGAATCTCGCGAAGGGCCTGTCCCTTGTAAAGGCCGCCGAACGCGCAGCGGCGGCCGCTTCGGAGGCTGTCCGGAACGGCCTGGTCGAGATCGGCGCCGGCGAAGGTCCGGTGAACGTCCTCGCATGAGAACCGGAGCCGACCTGGCCGCGATCCGCGAGCGCAAGCCGCTCGTCCACCAGATCACGAACTACGTCGTCATGAACGAGACCGCGAATGCGACGCTCTCCCTCGGCGCGCTGCCCGTCATGGCGCACGCGGTCGAGGAGGTGGAGGAGATGGCCTCGGTCGCCGGGGCGCTGGTGCTCAACATCGGGACGCTGGCCGAGCACTGGATCGAGGCGATGCTGCTCGCGGCCAAGGCTGCGAACGCGGCCGACGTGCCCGTCGTGCTCGACCCGGTCGGGGCAGGTGCGACGCTGCTGCGGACGGCGACCGCGAAGCGCATCCTCGATGACGCCGAGATCGCCGTGGTGCGCGGGAACGCGGCCGAGGTGGCGACGCTCGCCGGGCGCGAGGCGGAGATCCGCGGCGTCGAGTCGATCGGAGCAGCCGACTCGGGAGCCGAGCTGGCGAAAGCTGCCGCCGCGACGCTTGGTTGCGTCGCGTCCGTGACCGGCCCGGTCGACCACGTCTCCGACGGCGAGCGCACGATCGCGGTCGCGAACGGGGACGCGCTGCTCGGCACGGTCAGCGGCACGGGCTGTATGTCGACGGCGATCACCGGCTGCTTCCTCGCGGTGGCGCCCGACCGGCCGATCGAGGCCGCTGCGGAGGCGCTCGTCGCGTTCGGCGTGGGCGGCGAGGACGCCGCCGTCGGCGCGAAGGGGCCGGGCTCGTTCCACGTCGCACTCTACGACGCGCTCTACAACCTCGACCCGGACACGCTCGACTCACGGGCAAAGGCCGAAGGGTGAGGCTGCACGCGATCGTGTCCGACTTCGAGGCCGCGGTCAGCGCGGTCGAGGGTGGCGCGACCGTGATCCAGCTTCGGCTCAAAGGAGCTCCGACCGGGGACGTGATCGAGACCGGGCGGCCCTTCGTCGACCTACCGGCGACGTTCGTCGTCAACGACGACGTCGAGGCGGCACTCGCACTCGGCGCCGACGGTGTCCACCTCGGGCGAGAGGACCCGGGCGCCGAGCGAGCCGTCGAGCAGGGGCTCATGCTCGGCACGTCGGCATCGGGCGTCGAGGAGGCACGCGCGGGTGAGCAGCTCGGGGCGGCGTACATCGGCGCCGGCCCGGTCTGGGCGACGCCTTCGAAGCAAGACGCCGACCCGCCGATCGGCCTCGACGGACTGCGGGAGATTTGTCAGGCGGTCTCGATTCCCGTTGTCGCGATCGGAGGAATCGACGCGACGAACGCAGCCGATTGCATCGCAGCTGGCGCGGCCGGGGTCGCAGTCGTGCGGGCTGCTGCAGACGCGAGGGCGGTCAATGAGGCTCTCGCAGGTCGGTGAGCTCGGCCTCCTCGCCGAGCTCGAGCAGCGCGGGTTGGCACAGCGGATCGAGAACGACGCGGCTCAGCTCCGGGACGGGCTCGTCGTCACCCAGGACGCGCTCGTCGAGGGCGTGCACTTCCGGTTCGACCTCGTCTCGTGGCGCGATCTCGGCTTCCGCGCGGCCGCGGTCAACCTCAGCGACCTCGCCGCATCGGGCGCGGACCCCGAAGCGCTGGTCGTCACCATCGCCCTACCGGTCGAAACGGAGCTCGACAACGTGCTCGAGCTGTACGAAGGGCTGAACGAGCCCGGCGTCCCGATCGTCGGCGGCGACACGAGCCGCTCAGAGCTCGCGCTGCTGAGCGTGACCGCGCTCGGCCGCTCGGAGCGAGTTCCGGGTCGCGCGGGCGCACAACACGGGGACGTCCTGGTCGTCACCGGCCCACTTGGCGCCGCGGGCGCCGCGTTCAGGAACGGCCGGCTCGCACGTCCGCCGCTCCGCCTCACCGAGGGCAGGGAGCTGGGCGCGGTCGCGCACGCGCTGCTCGACGTCTCGGACGGCCTCGCCGTCGACGCGGGTCACATCGCGGAGCGCTCAGGAGTCCGCTGCGTGATCGACCTCGAGCACGTTCCACTGGCGGAAGGGGCCGAGCTCGACGACGTCGGGTTCGGCGAGGACTACGAGCTCCTGGCCGCGGTCGACGAACCCGGGCGGTTCCCGGTCATCGGCCGCTGCGAGGAGGGCAGCGGCGTCGAAATCCGTCTACGGGGCGAGCGCGTAGCCCTGAGGGGTTGGGACCACTTCCGCATGCAAGAACCCGACTTGCGCTGACCAGCGCCAGCGGCAAGGCTGTGCTCTAGGTGCTCGCCTTCATTCTCAGGCGGCTGGGGTGGGCCGTGCTGCTTGCGGCTCTAGTCACGCTGATCACCTTCCTCGTGTTCTTCATTATCCCGCCGGACGATCCGGGCGCGAGGCGGCAGGGCTTCGTCACGCCCAGCCTGTCGACGCAGTTCGGCTTGGAGGGGAAGTCGATGCCAGCGCAGTACGCGTCGTTCGTCGAGCACGCCGTCCAAGGAGACTTCGGAACCTCGATCCGCTTTAGCCGACCGGTCGGGAAGATGATCTGGGAAGCCGTTCCGGTGACGCTTGCGCTCCTCATCGGGGGCACCATCCTCTGGCTGTTGATCGCCGTTCCGATCGGGGTCATCTCGGCGCTGCGACCGCGGTCGCTCCTGGACAGGGGCCTGATGGTCTTCGTCCTGATCGGGGTTGCGGCACACCCTGTCTGGCTCGGCTTTTCGCTCTCGTATCTCCTCGGGTTCCGGGCCCACGTGTTCCCCGTCGCGGGGTACTGCGACTTCGCCTACGACCCGCACAGCCCGAACCTGTGCGGGGGACCGAAGCAATGGGCGTACCACCTGGTTCTCCCCTGGATCACGTTCGCGTTCCTCTTCGCCGCGCTGTACGCGCGCATGATCCGGGCGAGCTTGCTCGAGACGATGGACGAGGACTACGTACGCACGGCTCGGGCGAAAGGCGCCGGAGAGTGGCGCGTCCTGCGCAAGCACGTGCTGCGGAACGCGCTGATGCCGGTCGTCGCGATGCTCAGCATGGACATGGTCGTGATCTCGCTGACCGGAGTGATCTTCATCGAGACCGTCTTCCAGCTGCCGGGCATCGGGACGCTTCTCTACCGGGGGCTGACCACGAACGACCTGGCGTTGATCCTCGGCATCGTGGTCGTGATCAGCTTCGCGGTCACCATTGCCAACATGATCGCGGACATCGTCTACTCCCTCCTGGATCCGCGGGTGAGCCTTCGTGGCCCGCCGCGTCAGCGAGGCTGGGTGAGGGACCGGTGGCGTTCCAGGCCCCAGGCGAGCATCACCGAGACGGCTACCGAGGGCTGAGCCAGGCCGCCCACGCGCCCTCGTAATGCGAGCGCGAGCGGGCGCCCACGACGGTCTCGCGCGCTTCGCCGCCTTCGAAGAGGATCGCTGTCGGGATCGCGAGCACGTCGTAGCGCGACGCGACAGCCGGGTTCTCGTCGATGTTCAGCTTGACGAACTCGACGCGGCCCGCGTGCTGTTCGGCGAGGTCGGCGAGGACCGGCTCGACCGCCTTGCAGGGACCGCACCAGGGCGCCCAGAAGTCGATCACCACGGGCCGTTCGGCCTGCAAGACCTCCGTCTCGAACGTCTCGTCGGTGATTTCGCGCACGACGGGAAGGCTACCGGCGTCCAGAGCAGCCATGTCCAAGCGTCTGACCCTGGGACACGGCCTCTAGAGACGGCCGGTCAGGGCGCGGAGGCGTAGAGCCGGAACTTTCCAGATCGCCTCGAGGACGATTGTGTTGCTCATCTTCGAGCCGCCTACTTCGCGGTCGGCGAACGTGATCGGCACCTCGACGACGCGGAACCCGGCGCGGATCGTCCGGTACGTCGTCTCGATCTGGAACGCGTAGCCACGCGAGTCGATCGCGTTCAGGTCGATCGTCTCGAGGACGGCCCGCCGGTAGCACTTGAATCCGCCCGTCAAGTCGCGGATCCCGAGCTGCAGGAGCACCTGTGCGTAGAGCGAGCCGCCGCGCGAGATGAAACGGCGCACGAGACCCCAGTTCCGCGTGCCGCCGCCGGCCACGTAGCGCGAGCCGAGCACGAGATCCGCCTCCTCCGCGGCCGTCGAGAGCCGCGGCACATCCGCCGGGTCGTGCGAGAAGTCGCAGTCCATCTCGAAGACGAGGTCGGCGCCGAGCTCCAGCGCCCGCGCGAAGCCGGCCAGGTAGGCGGGCCCGAGCCCCTCCTTGCGCGCACGGTGCAGCACGTGCACCCAGGGCAGCACCGCCGCCAGCCGGTCGGCGATCTCCCCGGTCCCGTCCGGCGAGCTGTCGTCGATGACGAGCACCTCGAGCTCCTCGAGCCCCAGCTCACCGAGCGCGCGCACCATCGGCTCCAGGTTCTCGCGTTCGTTGTACGTCGGCAGACAGATGACCCTGCGCACGGCCCATATCATCGCGGTGGTGCCGAAGACACTCCCCCGCAACGCCGACGTGGCCGACCAGTTCGACCTCCTGGCCGACTTCCTCGAGCTCGAGGGCAGCGACCAGTTCCGCCCCCTCGCGTACCGGCGCGCGGCCCAGCGCATGCGCGAGACCGGCGGCTCGATCGCCCAGCTCGCGCTCGACGGCAAGGCCAAGGACCTGTCCGGAATCGGCAAGACGATCGAGGAGAAGATCGTCCAGATCGTCGAGGACGGCCGGATCGAGGCGCTGGCCGTGCGCGAGCAGCGCGTACCGGCTGACGTCGTCCAGTTCATGCACCTCCCCGGCCTCGGCCCGAAGACGGCGCGCCGGATCTGGCAGGAGCTCGGCGTCGAGACGATCGACGACCTGAAGCAGGCCGCGGAGTCCGAGCAGCTTCGCACCCTCAGCGGCCTCGGGCCGAAAACCGAGGAGAACGTCCTCAAGGCGCTCGCCACGCCCAGGAAGAAGATCGAGCGCAAGCCCTTGCTCGGCCAGGCGCTGCCTGCGGTTCGGGCCGTCGTGGAAGTGCTCCGCGAGCATCCCGTCGCCGACCAGGTCAGCGAGGCGGGCAGCGTCCGCCGCCTCAAGGAGCAGGTGCGCGACCTCGACATCATCGCCACGGCGAGCGACCCGAAGGCGCTCATCGACTACTTCACGAAGCTCACCTGGGTCGACGAGATCGTCGCGAAAGGCAACACCAAGGCAACCGTCGTCGCGAACGACGGGCTCCGCTTCGACCTGCGAGTCGTCCCACCCGAGTCGTACGGCAACCTGCTCCACCACTTCACCGGCTCGAAGCAGCACAACGTGGCGCTGCGCGAGGAAGCCGTCCGCCGCAAGCTCTCGATCTCCGAGTACGGGATCCAGGACACCGAGACCGGCGAGGTCTTCACGGACAAGACCGAAGAGGCCATGTACAAGCGCCTCGGCTACCCGTGGATCCCGCCCGAGCTCCGCGAGAACATGGGCGAGCTCGAGGCCGCGCGCGAGGGTCGCCTCCCAAACCTGGTCGAGCTGGCCGACATCCGCGGCGACCTGCACTCGCACTCGACGTGGTCGTCGGACGGCAAGAACACGATCGAGGAGATGGCGAGCGAGGCGAAGCGGCTCGGGCGCACCTACATCGCCGTCACCGACCACTCGCACTACCTCCGCGACGGACGGCTCGAGGCGCAGAGCGTGGAGATCGACAAGGTCCAGAAGAAGCTGGGCCGCTTCAAGCTCCTCAAGGGTGTCGAGGCCAACATCAGGGCCGACGGCTCGGTCGACGTCGCCGACGAGGTGCTCGCCGACCGCGACTGGGTGATGGCGTCGATCCACTCAGGGTTCGACAAGGACCTGACCGAGCGCGTCCTGGCCGCGATGGACAACCCGAACGTCGACTGCATCGGGCACCTGACCGGGCGCAAGCTGAACAGGCGCGAGGCCGCTGACGTCGACCTCGAGCGCATCGTCGAGAAGGCGCTCGAGACGGGGACGTTCCTCGAGATCAACGCCCAGCCGGACCGGCTCGACCTCCGCGACGCGCACGCACGGCTCGCAGGCGAGGCCGGCGTCAAGATCGTGATCTCGAGCGACTCCCACGAGATCCCGGCGCTGTCGAACCTCGAGTTCGGCGTGGCGCAGGCCCGCCGCGCCTGGCTCGGCCCCGATCAGATCCTGAACACGCGCCCGTGGGGCGAGGTCAAGAAGCTGCTCAAGAAGCGTTGAAGTACCGCGCGATCATCTTCGACCTCTGGCAGACGCTGGTCCCGTGGGACGTGGAGGAGTCGACGCGCTTCAACACCGAGGTGGCCCAGACGATCGGCGTCGAGCCCGAGCGGTACATGGAGGCATGGCTCTCGTCGCACCACCTGCCCAATCGCAATACCGGGCCTGCGTCTGATCACTTCCGCGCTCTGTTCGGAGAGCTCGGCGTGGACGCGGACGTCGAGCACGTGCTGGCGATGCGCCGCGAGCGGGCGAGACGGGTGCTGATTCCCCGCCCGGATGCCCTGCCGACGCTCGAGGAGCTTCGCCGTCGCGGCCATCTGCTCGGGATGATCAGCGTCTGCACGCAGGACGTGCCCGCAGGTCTGGGACGACACACCGCTCGGCGGGAAGTTCGACGCCACGGTGTTCTCCTGCGACGTCGGCGTCTCGAAGCCCGATCCGCGAATCTACGAGATCGCATGCGAACGCCTCGGCGTCGAGCCGTCCGAGTGCCTCTTCGTCGGCGACGGAGCGAACGACGAGCTCCCCGGTGCCGAGCGGGCCGGCATGACCGCGCTCCAACTGAGAGCGCCGGGCGAATCACTCACGCCCGACGGAGAAGCATGGACGGGCCCGACGATCGAGCACCTCGCCGAGGTCGTCGAGCTGACCAAGTAACAGACTGTTACTACGTAACGAGTCGCCGGCGCATGAGGTTGATCGCCGGCGGAAGGGCGAGCAGCGAGAAGAGGATCAGCCAAAGCGCGTGGGCCGCGGCCCAGCCCAGGTCGCCAGTCAGGATCAGCCCGCGCATCAGCTCCGCGCCGTGGTAGAGCGGCGAGAACCAGGCGACGAACGCGGCCGAGCCGAGCCGGGACACCGGGAAGAAGATCCCGCTGAACAGGAAGAGCGGCGTGATGAAGAGCGTGAAGAAGTACGAGAAGAGGTCGATCGTCGGCGTCAGCGCCGTGTAGATGAGCCCGATCAGGCCGAACGACAGCCCGACGAGTGCGGCCGCCAGCGGGGCGAAGATGACCGCCCAGTAGTGCACGTAGCCGAGCACGCCCATCACGATCACGAACGCCGTTCCGTAGATTGTCGAGCGCGTCACGGCCCACAGCAGCTCGCCCGCGGCGACGTCCTCCGGCTCGAGCGGCGTCGTGATCACCGCGTCGTAGAGCTTCGCGAACCGGAGCTTGACGAAGACGTTGAACGTGGTCTCGAAGACGGCGCCGTTCATCGCCGCCGCAGCCGCGAGCCCCGGGGCGATGTAGTCCGCGTACGCCACGCCGAGGATCTGGTTGCTGACGTAGACGCCGAGCCCGAGGCCGATCGAGAGTAGATACAGCAGCGGCTCGAAGAAGTTCGGGAGCACGTTGCGCTTCCAGGAGCGCTTGTAGAGCAGTGCGTCGCGCTTCCACATGCGCACGGTGCCGGGAAGCCAGATCGGCGGCGGTCGCCAGAGTCGGAGCACGGCCTCCATCAGTCGTCCACCAGCGCGTGGCCGGTCAGCCGCAGGAACACGTCTTCGAGCGTCGCCTCGCGCAGGATCAGCGCCTGGTGCGGCACGCCGGCGTCGCGGATCCTCGACGCGATCTCCTCGCCGTCGTTCGCGTAGATCAGCACACGGTCGCCGACCGCCTCGACGTCCTGTGCGAGACCGTCGGCGAGGCGCACGACGTCGTCGGCCGCGGACTCGATGCCCTGCACCTCGACCACCCGCGGAGCGACGTTCTGCTGGATGAGCTCGTGTCGGCGTTCCCCGCGCGATCACGCGACCGTGGTCGAGGACGACGATCTCGTCGCAGAGCTGCGCCGCCTCCTCCATGTAATGCGTCGTCAGGAGCAGCGTCTTGCCGCCCCGCTTCAGCCTGCGCAGCCGCTCCCAGACGAGGTGGCGCGCCTGCGGGTCGAGCCCCGTCGTCGGCTCGTCGAGGACGAGCAGCTCGGGGTCGTTGACGAGCGCCCGCGCGATCAGGAGCCGGCGCTGCATGCCGCCCGAGAGCTCCTCGACCTCTGCGTCCGAGCGCTCCGAGAGCTGCGCGAACTCGAGCAGCTCGTCGGCGCGCCGTTCCGACTCGCGCCTCGGGATCGAGTGGTACGCGCCGAAGCTGAGCAGGTTCTCGCGCGCCGTGAGGTCGCCGTCGAGGGTCATGCCCTGAGGGACGACGCCCAGCCGCGCCTTGATCGCTCGTCGGTCGCTGCGGACGTCCAGCCCGAGCACGTGCAGCTCGCCCGCGGTCGGTGGCGAGACGCACGTGATCATCTTGATCGTCGTCGTCTTCCCGGCGCCGTTCGGCCCGAGGAACCCGAAGCAGCCGCCGACCGGGACCTCGAGGTCGATCCCGTTCACGGCGACGGTCGTCTGGAAGTGCTTCTCCAGGCCTCGTGCCTCGACGGCCAGCATCGGCCCGATGTTAGAGACGGCGCAGCAGCGCGAGCAGCTCGGCCGGAGAGTCGACGACGACGTCCGCGGCATCGACGAGCTCGCTGGGCGCCTCGTCGGACGAGACCGCGACCCGGACTCCGAGCTCGAGGCCGTCGAGCGCACGGAAGGCGTCGATGTCGGTCGTGTCGTCGCCCGCGTACAGGGCTTGGTTCAAACCGGCCTCCTCGAGAAGTTGCGTGACCGCAGTTCCCTTGTCGGCCTCGACAGGCGGTCGGATCTCGAGCACCTTGCGTCCGAGTCGCGGCACGAGGCCGGCTTCGCGGGCGCGTTCCGCAACGCCCTCGAGGTACTCGAGCGCCTCTTCCTCGTTCGCGGCCTCGCGGTAGTGGAACGAGACGGTCAGCCCCTTGTCCTCGACGGGCCAGTCCACGCTCGATGCGAACCTGTGGATCTCGTCGCGCCAGCGGTCCGCCTCCGGCTCGAGCTCGAGCCCGTGCGAGCCCACGTAGCGCACGCCGTCAACGCCGACGAGCCGCCGCGCGTCCTCCCCGGTTCGTCCGCTGATGCACGCGACGAGTGCATACCGCGCGACGAGGCGCTCGAGCTCGCGGCGCGCCTCCTCGGGGACGGCCGCCTCGTCCGGTCGGGGGACAATGGGCGCGAGCGTCCCGTCGACGTCGAGCATGATCGCCGCTCGGTCGGGCGCTTCTGCGAGGGCGTCGAGGACTGACACGCTTCGTACGATACGGCCGTGCGGCTGATCACAATCGGCCTCGTCGCTGGCTTCTTCAGCGCCCTGTTCGGAGTCGGCGGCGGGATCGTCGTCGTTCCGCTGCTCATCCTCCTCGCCGGTTTCGAAGAGCGGCCTGCGATGGCGACGTCCCTCGCTTCGATCGGGCTGATCGCCGCTGTTGGAACGGTCTCCTACGCTGTCCGCGGCGACGTCCACTTCGGTTACGGCCTCCTGCTCGGGCTTCCAGCTGCGGCCGGTGCGATCGTCGGCACGGCGCTCCAGCAGCGTCTCTCGGGCCCAGTGCTCAGCTACGGCTTCGCGGCGCTGCTCGCCGCGGTCGGGATCTGGCTCCTCGTCTGATGGAGATCGCCGCCGTCCTCGTCATCGGCTTGCTCGCGGGCGCGCTCGGAGGCCTCTTCGGGGTCGGCGGCGGACTGATCTTCGTGCCGACGCTCGTCCTGCTCCTCGACCTCGGGCAGGTCGACGCCGAAGCGACGTCGCTGCTTGCGATCCTGCCGGTCGTAGTCGCCGGGACGTGGCGGCAGCACCTCTACGGGAACGTCCGCTGGCGCACTGCGGCCATCATCGGCCTGACCGCGGTCGCCGGCGTCGAGCTCGGCGTGCTGACGGCGAAGGCGCTCTCGGAGGTGACCCTTCGCCGGCTGTTTGCGGTCCTCGTCCTGTTCGTGGCTGCGCAGCTCGCCTGGCGCGCGCGCAGCTCCGCTAGACCCGAGTAGCGACCGACGCGAGGTAGATCGCGACGACGCCCCGCGGTGAGCGCGACCCGCAGCCGCGAGGTGAGGGGCATCGTTCGGATCGCCCATAATGGTCACTGTGGGTCGCCTGGTCTCAGCCGCGCTCGCGCTTGCGGCCGTCGTTGCGCTGTCGGGTGGTTCTGCCTCGGCCGGCCGCTCCGCGACCGACCTGACCGCCGCGCGCGCTTTTGCGGTCCAGGTCGCCGTGCCTGGCCAGTCGGGCGGCGCGACCCCCTCGGTGTCGGCGCCTCCCGACGCGGCGGGCGTCGGCGGCTCCTTCGCATATCCGGCCGACGGATCCGTGATCAACGCGGGCTCGGTCACCTACGGCGCGTTTGCGAACCCGGGCTCGTCTGCGACGTCGAGTGCGTCCGCGGACATCTCTTCGATCTCGATCTTCGGCGGGGACGTGACGGTGGCCGGCGTCAGCGCCAAGGCGAGAGCGTCGGCGAACTCGAAGGCCTCGTCGGCGGACTCGAACGGGTCGACCGTGACCGGCCTTGTCATCCAGGGCCAGGCGGTCGCACCCGGCTCGGGCACGCAGTTCCCGATCGGCGACTGGGGCTCCGTCACCACGCTCCAGCAGGGCCTGACCTCGCTCGACACGAGGCGCTCTGCGGGCACGCGCGCGTATGTGACCGGGATCCAGGTGAGGCTGAGCGCAGACCACTACGGGCTTCCGGCCGGAACCGAGGTGATGATCGGCTACGCGGAGGCGGGCGCGAAGTACACGCCGGCCCCGAAGGCCGCTCCGAAGCCGAAGCCGCCGCCGCCGTCGAAGAGCGGGGGGCACAAGAAGAAGCAGCCGCCGAAGAAAGCTCCGCGCGCCGGCGTCGGCCCCGAGAAGCCGAACCTCACGATCCGGCCCCCACCCGACGTCACTCCCCGCCTGACCGCAGGTGGGTACGTGTTCCCGGTCTACGGGCCGTCGTCGTTCGGCGACACGTTCGGCGCCTTCCGGGGGGATGTCTCAGGGAATTGGCATCACGGCGAGGACATATTCGGGCAGCTCGGAGAGCCGCTGCTCGCGGTCGCCGACGGGACGGTCTTCTCTGTCGGGTGGAACGACGTCGGCGGCTACCGCCTCTGGTTACGCGACAAGGCCGGCAACGAGTTCTACTACGCCCATCTCTCCGCGTACTCGCCCTTCGCGGTCAACGGCAATCAGGTCAAGGCGGGCACGGTCCTCGCCTTCATGGGCAACACGGGCGACGCGGAGACGACGCCGTACCACCTCCACTTCGAAATCCACCCCGTCGGGCTGCTCTACATGGGCTACGACGGGGCCGTCCGGCCGTATCCGTATCTGCTGGCATGGAGGCGCCTCCAGGACGTCGACTTCGCGCAGGTCGCCGGCTGGGCGCCGCCGATCTCACCGACGAGCGTCGCTCCAAAGCCGGGTGCGATCCTGCTCTCGCAGACGGACATCTCAACCGCGGACGGGCTCGACCCGGGCTCGCTCCAGCGAGCTCTCAAGCGGGCTTTGCGTACAGACCGGGGTTAGGCGGGTGCGGGCCGGGGTCGACTCACGCTCCCAACAAAGCGTCTAGAGACAGTCCGCGCAGATTCCCGTGACTTCGACGGTGTGGGCGCTGATCGCGAACTTGTGCTGAACGGCTAACCGCTCCAGCCAGTCATTCAGGTCGCAGTCGTCCAGCTCAACGACGCGGTGGCACTCGCCACAGACGAGGTGATGGTGGTGGCCTTCACCGCAGAGGCGGTAACAGAGCTCACCGGGGCGGTGCGCTAACGCATCGACAACCCCGTTGCTGCTGAGGAGCGCAAGGGTGCGATAGACGGTTGCGAGCCCGATCGCTTCCCCGCGCTGTGCCAACCACGAATAGATCTCTTGGGCGGTGGCGTCGTTTGGCTCCGCCGCAAGTGCCCGCAGGACAGCAATGCGCTGGCGGGTCGCACGGACCCCGTGTCGCTCGAGTTCGAATCGCTCGCCTTGTTGCGACTGTGCAGCCACATCCCCTAGAGTAACCGATATGGGAATGAAAACCATTCTCGCCTTGTCTCTAGGCATTTCTTTGCTCAGCGCCGGCTGCGGCAACACCTCCTCGTCCTCGAGCGGCGAGAAGAACGTCGTTGCGGCCTTCTACCCACTCGCGTTTGCAGCAGCGAGAATCGGTGGGCACGGCGTCGAGGTCACGAACCTCACGCCGCCGGGCGTCGAGCCGCATGATCTCGAGGCAACCTCCGGTGACGTGCAGAAAGTCCAGTCGGCGGATCTCGTGCTCCTGCTCGGGCACGGCTTCCAGCCGCAACTCGAAGCAGCCGCTGGGACTGGCCGCAAGGTTCTGCTTCTGCTCGACACGCCAGGCCTGCAGCGCTTTACGAACGGCGACCCTCACGTGTGGCTCGACCCGGTGCGCTTCGCGCTGATCGTCGAGCGCATTGGCACGGAACTCAAAGCGCGCAAGAACACCGAGCGACTCGTTGCCCGCTTGCGAGCGCTCGACCGCGACTACCGAATTGGCCTTTCTCAGTGCGACCGCCACGAGATCGTGACGAGCCACGAGGCATTCGCCTACCTCGCCCAGCGCTACGGACTCCAGCAGGTCGGGATCACGGGCCTCAGCCCTGAGGCCGAGCCGACGCCACGTGACCTGCAGCACGTGGTCGACGTTGTGCGCAAGACACATGCGACGACGGTCTTCTTCGAGACGCTCCTGTCGCCGCGGATCGCGGACACCGTCGCCAGCGAGACGCACACGAAGACGGCCGTCCTGAACCCGATTGAGGGGCTCACGCCCGCGCAGGCAGCCCAGAGAGAGGACTACTTCTCGCTCATGCGGGCAAACCTCAGCGCTCTGCGCAAGGCGCTCGGATGCCGCTAGCGGTCGAGCTCAGCGAGGTCAGCTTCGCCTATCCCGGCGGGGCGCCGGTGCTCCGCGACGTCAGCCTCGAGCTCGAGCTCGGTGAGTTCGTCGCGATCGCCGGGCCGAACGGAGGCGGCAAGACGACGCTGCTCCGGATCGCGTTGGGGCTCGAGCGTCCGCGGACCGGAACCGCGCGCTTGTTCGGAGAGCCCGCGGCGCGCTTCGGGCACCGTGAGCGGATCGCCTATCTCGCGCAGCGAGCTCAGCTCGGCATCGACGCGCCGGTCACCGTGCGGGAGCTCGTCGCGGCGGGCCGCGTGCCTCGCCTCGGCTTGCTACGCCCTCTTCGGAGCCACGATCGGATCGTCGTCGCGGAGGCCATCGAGCGCGTTGGGCTCGCCGATCAGGCTGGGGCTCCGCTCGCGACCTTGTCGGGCGGCCAGCAGCAAAGAGCATTCATCGCGAAGGCGCTCGCGGGCGAACCCGACCTGCTCGTCTTGGACGAGCCGACGGCTGGTGTCGACGTCGACGCCCAAGAGTCGCTCGCGACCCTGCTCGAGGAGCTTCACCGCGACCTACGAGCAACGATCATCTTCGTCTCGCACGAGTTCGGGGCCATCGAGCGCTACGTCGAGCGCCTGATCCTCGTTCGCGGCGGCATCGTTTTCGACGGCGAGCCTTCGAGCCTTCCGGCGAGCTGGCACGACCCTTCGCATGTCCATTTTTGACGCCGAGTTCATGCGGCTCGCCTTCGCGACCGGGGCGGTCGTCGGCGTTCTGGCGCCTGCAGTGGGCTTCTTCCTCGTGCAGCGGGGAATGAGCCTGATCGGGGACGGCGTCGGCCACGTCGCTTTTGCCGGAGTGGCGGCTGGCTACCTGCTCGGCATCTCACCCGTGGCGACCGCGCTCGTCGCCTCGGTCGCCGGTGCGATCGCGATCGAGTGGCTTCGAAGCCAGCACCAGGCTGCCGGTGACCAGGCGCTCGCTCTGGTCTTCTATACCGGGATCGCCGCCGGCGTCGTCCTCATCTCAGCGGCGGGGGCGTTGAACGCGAACCTGTTCGCATTCCTGTTCGGCTCGATCCTCACGGTCACGCGCGGCGATCTTCTGCTGGTGGCGATTCTCGGCGCTTTCGGCCTCGCGCTGATCGGCGCGCTCTACCGGCCGCTCGTCGCGGTAGCGCTGGACGAGGAAGCGGCGCGAGTGAGTGGCGTTCCGGTTGCGGTGCTCAACGTGCTCCTCGCCGGCCTGGCCGGCGTCACGATCGCGGTCTCGATGCGAATCGTCGGGATCCTCCTGATCGCTGCGCTGATGGTGCTCCCCGTCATCGCAGCGAGTCGGATCGCCTGGAGCCTCCGCTCGACAATCGTGCTCTCGACGGCGATTGGGCTTGGCTCGGTTTTTGCCGGCCTAACCCTCGCCTACTACGCGAATCTCGCGCCCGGCGGCGCAATCGTGCTCACTGCGGCAGCCGCGTTCGTGCTCGCAAGCGGCGCTGCCGCGCTCCGCACCGCGTTCGCCTAGTCGTCCGCGGTCCGGATCAAGCTTCATCCGTGGAGGCAACTCGAACGGAGGCGGAACAAGCGTCGCTCGGGTTCCGCTCTTGGTTCCGACCGAGCAGGTCGCCGGTCGTCAACGTGATGCTCGCGGCGCTCGCTCTCCTCATCGCCGGCACCGTAATCTCGCTCGTCGTGCTGTGGCCGCGTGGACCGATTCCGCGCCCGACGGCGCTCGTCGTCCAAAGCTCGCAGGGGGCGATCGTCGATCACGTCGTGAACACGCCCTGCAAGACGAGCCCGACGGGGACTTGCCGGATCGTGACGGCGAAGATCCGCGACGGGCGCAACAAGGGCGCTCACACGAGCTTCCGGATCTTTCCGACGCCGGGCCTTTCGGGACTGGATGCTGGCGACGCGATCCGGATCATCCGCAATCCCCCGCCCCCGCAGGGTGCCACGATGAGACTGCCGGCCTACTCGTTCAGCGACTTTGACCGGCGAGGGCCGATGCTCTGGCTCGGAATCGGCTTCGTCGTCCTTCTGCTCGCCTCGGGTCGCCTGCATGGGCTTCGAGCTCTCGTGGGACTCGTAGCGAGCATCTGGCTGGTGCTCAAGTTCGTGATTCCTTCGATCCTCGAAGGTAACTCGGGAGTCGCCGTAGCTCTAACCGGGTCGCTGGCTGTCCTCCTGATCACGATCCCCCTGTGCTACGGCATCCGCGCAAAGGCGATCTCTGCCTGGTTGGGAACAGCGCTCAGCCTCTTTCTTGCCGTCGCGCTTGCCTCGGCCTTCACGCATCTCGCGCACTTGTCTGGCGCGGCATCCGAGGAGGCGACGTTGCTCAGCGCGTCTGACTCGAAGATCAGCCTGCAGGGGCTGCTGCTCGGAGGGATGGTGATCGGTGCGCTGGGTGTCCTGATCGACCTGACCGTCAGTCAGGCCTCGACAGTGATCGCTCTTCGGCGGGCGAATCCGGCGCTTCGCTTCAAGGGGCTCTTCGGCGGCGCTCTCGAGGTGGGTCACGACCACATCGCTGCGACTGTGAACACCCTCGTCTTCGCGTACGCGGGCGCCTCGCTCCCCGTACTTCTGATCTTCTCGATCGGCGGCACGTCGTTTGCGGATGCGGTCAACTCAGAGGCGGTTGCCGGCGAGGTGATCGCAGCGCTGGTCGGCTCGATCGGCCTGATCGCTTCGATGCCGATCACGACAGCTCTCGCCGCGTTGCTTGCGACTCGCATGAGCGATAACCAGCTTGCGCTCGAACACACGCACGCGCACTAGGGCGCGCCTCCAGGGTGCTCGAGTAGAGCGAGACCTACTTGGAGGAACTCGGGCAAGTGTGACGCGGCTGAGAAGCTCGCAGTAACCCGCTCGGAGAGCGACCACACGCGCCGCCGGAGCCGGGCTCAGCCCGGCGGGAGGCTCACGACCGAGAGGAGAACGTCCGAGCCAGCGCTCCCTTCGCCGGCTCCTGAAGCGCTCGAACGACGCCCCCGCCCGCAAGGAGGGAGCCCACGAGGGAACCAGGGGTTCCCTCGTGAAGCCAGATAACGCCTATTTAGCGTTATCTTGGCGGTACTCGAACTCTTCGCCCTCGCCGAAGATCTTGTCCTGGAGCCAGCGGCGCGTTCCAGGGCCCGTCACGGGGTTGAAGAGGATCCCGAGCACGATCCCGGTCATGAGCAGGGTCGCGTTCCGGGCCGAGTGCGAGGTCTTGCCCTGGATGCGATCCGCGGCGCTGCGAAGGTCCTCGATCGCATCGCGGAAGCTCTCCTGGATCTCCTCGTCGGTCGCGACGCGGGCTGCGGCCGCGGTGAGCTGGTTGCGCCCGCTCATGAGCTGGTTGTAGATCTCGCGCGCGGTGAGGATCGCGCTCTTCACGTCCTCCCGCACCTGTTCGTCCTTGAACGCTCGCTCGAGATAGGGCTTCACGTCGCCGGCGCGGTCGAGCGCCCGATCCTGAAGCTTGGCCATCGCTAGTCCTTTCGGCTGGTTGTCTTTGCGACTTTACCCGCCCTGATTGCCCGCAAACGGGCCTAGCGCGAAGCGGCGGCCTTGCGCTCGCGCGTGAGCGGGCGCGCAGGCTCGACCTTCGGCAGCGATCCGTCGAACGCGACCTCGAGCACCTCTTCGATCCAGTCCACCGGGATGAACTCGAGCTCCTCGCGCGTCTCCGGCGGTAGCTCCTCGAGGTCGGACTCGTTCTCCTTCGGGAAGATCACCTTCGTGATTCCGGCCCGCTGCGCTGCCAGCACCTTGTCCCGCAGGCCGCCGATCGGGAGCACCTGGCCGGAAAGCGTGATCTCGCCGGTCATCGCCACCTGATCGGAGACGGGCTTGCCGGTCGCGATCGAGGCGATCGCCGTCGCCATCGTGATCCCCGCGGACGGGCCGTCCTTCGGCACCGCGCCGGCCGGAACGTGGAGGTGCACGTCGTTCTGACCGAACCAGTTCGGCTCGATTCCGAGCTCGGGCCCGTGCGTCCGCACCCAGGAGTGCGCGGCCTGGGCCGACTCCTGCATGACCTCGCCGAGCTGGCCGGTCACCTTGAGGTGCCCGCCGCCCGGATACGCCGTCGCCTCGATGAAGAGCACGTCGCCCCCTACGGTCGTTACCGCGAGGCCCGTTGCGACGCCGGGCTCGGACGTGCGCTTGCGGACGTCGGCGACGAAGCGACGCGGACCCAACGACTCGCGGACGAGCTTTTCGTCCGCGCTCATCTTCTTCGTCGCGCCCTCCGCGACGCGGCGCGCGGCCTTGCGGCACACGGCAGCAATTTGCCGCTCGAGCTGCCGTACGCCGGCCTCGCGCGTGTACTCGCGGATGATCGTGCGCAGCCCCTTGTCGGTGAAGGTCAGCATCGAGCGCTTGAGCCCGTGCTCCTTCAGCTGCTTCGGGGCGAGGTACTTCTTGGCGATTCCGAGCTTCTCTTCCTCGGTGTAGCCGGAGAGCTGGATGACGTCCATCCGGTCGAGCAGCGGTGGCGGGATCGTGTCCAGCTGGTTCGCAGTGCAGATGAAGAGGACCTTCGAGAGGTCGAACGGGAGGTCGAGGTAGTGGTCGCGGAAGGTCGAGTGCTGCTCGGGGTCGAGCACCTCGAGCATCGCGCTCGCGGGGTCGCCGCGCCAGTCGGCGCCCATCTTGTCGATCTCGTCGATCAGGAAGACGGGGTTCTTCGTCTCCGAGTCGCGTAGCGCCCGGATGATCGTGCCTGGGCAGCGCGCCGATATACGTCCGCCGGTGGCCGCGGATCTCGGCCTCGTCGCGAACGCCGCCGACGGAGATGCGGGTGAACTTGCGACCGAGCGTCTTCGCGATCGAATGGCCGAGTGAGGTCTTCCCGACTCCGGGCGGGCCGACGAAGCACAGGATCGGCCCCGACAGGTCGCCCTCCTTGAGCTTGGAGACGGCGAGGTACTCGATGATCCGGTCCTTGACCTTGTCCAGGTCGTAGTGGTCTGCGTCGAGCACCTTCCTCGCCTTGACGAGGTCGAGGTTGTCCTTCGTCTCCTTGTCCCACGGCAGGCTGATGATCCACTCGACGTAGGTGCGGATGACGCCGTGCTCGGCCGAGGCGGCGGGCAGCTTCTCGAGCCGCCCCAGCTCGCGGTCAACGGCCTTGCGCGCCTCCTCGGGGAGCGTGATCTCGTTTGCGCGGTTCCGGAGCTCCGTGATCTCGGCCTGCTCCGGGTCGGCCTCGCCGAGCTCCTCCTGGATCGCCTTCAGCTGCTGCCGGAGGAAGTACTCGCGCTGCGTCGACTCCATTTCCGAGACGACCTGGTTCTGGATCTTCGAGCCGAGCTCCGCGACCTCGAGCTCCCGGTTGAGGATGACGAGCACTGCGCGCAGGCGCTTCTCGACGTCGTCCAGCTCGAGCAGCTCCTGCTTCTCCGAGGTCTTCAGGCGCAGCGTCGAGGCGACCAGGTGGCAGAGCGCGCTGGGGTCGTCGACGTTGGCCGCGGCGAGCGCGAGCTCCTCGGGGAGGTACGGCACGAGGCCGATCAGGCGTGCGAAGAGCGTCTGCACGTTCTGCGCCAGCGCCTGTGTCTGAGGCGTCTCCTCGTAGACGTCTGGAACCTCGATGAAGCGGCCCACCAGGTACGGCTCGTCCTGGAGCTTGTCGATCAGCCGGATGCGGCGGACGCCTTGGACGAGGACCCGCAGCGACCCGTCGGGCACGCGGAGCATCTTCTGGACGACGGCCGCGGCTCCGATCTCGTGCAGGTCGTCCCAGCCGGGCTGCTCGATCTCTGAGTCCTTCGAGGCGACGAGCGCGAGCAGTCGGTTGCCCGAGACGACGTCGTCGACGAGCCGGACCGAGCGCTCCTGCCCGATCGCGAGCGGCAGCACTGAGTCGGGGAAGACGACCGTGTCCTTGAGCGGCAGGACCGGGAGCTCCGACGGGAGCTCGACGTCGTCGACGTCGAGCTGTTCCTCGAACAGCTCGCTCATCGCTTGCTCCTGATGCTGACGGGAATCTCGATGCGCTCCGCGCTCGCCGGCCTCTTGGCCAACGGCAGCACGATCGTCAGGACGCCGCGCTTGTACGTCGCCTTCGACGCTTCGAGGTCGACGTCGGCCGCGAGCACGACCTGGCGGGTGAACCGGCCGTAGCCGATCTCCATCTGCTGGTAGACGCGACCGGTGCAGCGCGGCCGGCGGCGCTCGCCGGAGACGATCAACGTCCCTTCATCGGCGAAGACCTGGATCTTGGCGGGGTCGACGCCCGCGAGCTCGACGATCACATGGAACGCGGCCGGGCGCTCCGTCCGGTAGCAGTCGATCTGCGGACGGAAGCCGCCCTGGCCGCGCGCGAAGCGGGGGACCTGCCAGAGATCGTTGAACAGCTCCTCCATTTCGACGCGCAGTCGATCGATGGGGTCACGAGGCATGGCACCCGATGGTAGCGACGGGGACCCATTTGACGCAGTGGCTAGTCCTCACTAACCTAGTCACCGCTAACCTCGAGACTGCAACTCTGTGGGAGGAGTCAATGGCTCGCTGGGCACGCACGATGATTCGTTTCCGCTGGGCGGTGCTCGTCGTGTGGATCGTCGCCGTCCTCGCCGCGGGAGCGGCGTCGGCGGGGCTCGCCGACCTGCTGACGAACCGGTTCGTGCTCCCGGGCACGGACAGCGACAAGGCGCGGAGCATCCTGCAGAAGAACTTCGGCCAGAAGCCCGAAGGATCGTTCTCGATCGTCGTCAAGACGACGCCCGGCCAGGCTGAGACGCTTGTGCCGGAAGTTCGCGCCGCAGCCGTTCGCGCCTCGGAGGCGCTCCCGACCGGCAAGGTCGCGTCGGTCAGCCCCGTGAACACGGACGTCGTCGCCGCGACGATCGTCTCGAGCCTCGACCCCGCGGATGCGAAGACGCACACCGCAGACATGCGGAGCGCCGTCGGCGCCATTCCGGGGGCACAGGTGTACGTAACGGGACAGTCCGCGGTCGAGCACGACCTGGACCCCGTCATGGGCAACGACCTCAAGGTCGGCGAGCTCTATATCGCGATCCCGATCGCGATGGTGATCCTGATCTTCGTCTTCGGTTCGCTCTCGTTCCTGCTGCCGTTCATGCTCGCCGCGGCAGCGATTCCGATCACTCTCGGTCTCATTTGGATCTTCGCGAACTACATGGACCTGTCGACGTACCTCCAGAACCTCGTGATGCTGATCGGGCTCGGGATCGCCGTCGACTACTCGCTGCTCATGGTCTACCGCTACCGCGAAGAGCACCGCGCCGGGCTCAGCCGTGAGGACGCCGTCGTGCGGACGATGGAGACGGCCGGCCGTGCGGTGATCTTCAGCGGGACGGCGGTCGCGATCGGCCTCGCGCTGATGCTCGCGATGCCCCTCCCGTTCATGCGTGGGTTCGGCCTCGCCGGGCTCCTGATACCGCTCGTGTCCGTGCTCGCTGCGATGACGCTCCTTCCCGTGCTCCTCTACTGGCTCGAGGACCGGCTCGACCGTGTCCGGCTCGTGCCGAAGAGCGTCCAGGAGCGGCGCTGGGATCACGAACGTGGCTTCTGGGCGCGGCTGGCCCGCATGATCATGCGCCGGCCCCTGCTGTTCGCGACGGCGGCGATCGTAGTCCTCGTCGCCGCGGCAGCACCGGTCACACAGCTGGAGCTGACTCCGGGATCGAACAAGGGCGTTCCGCAAAGCCTCGAGTCGATCCGCGGCCTGAACGTGCTCACGGACGCTGTCGGCGCCGGCGCTCTGGCTCCGAGCGACGTCGTGATCGACACCGGACGCCCCGGCGGCGCGAGCGATCCGCAGGTGCGGGAAGCAGTTGCTCGTCTCGACGAGTCCGTGGCGCGCGATTCCGAGGTGGCTCGGATCGAGTTCGATCCGAGAAGTCCGCAGTCCGTCGATGCGACCGGCCGCTACCTCCACGTGCGGATCGTCGGGGAGCACGAGTACGGCCTTCCTCCGGCCCAGGACTTCGTGGATCGGCTGCGCGATGACTTCGTCCCCGGGGCGGGCTTCCCCGAAGGCGTCAAGGTGTACGCGGGCGGCGGCCCGCCGGGAGGCGTCGACTTCCTCGATCTGACGTACAGCGCCTTCCCGTGGCTCGTGCTCGCGGTGCTTCTGTTCACGTACCTCCTGCTCGTGCGGGCGTTCCGCTCGCTGCTCATTCCGCTGAAGGCGATCGCGATGAACCTGCTCTCGATCGCCGCTGCTTACGGCCTGCTCGTGGTCGTGTTCAAGTACGGCGCGGGCGAGCCGTTCGGGATCCAGCAGTACGACCAGGTCGAGGGCTGGATTCCCGTGTTCCTGTTCGCGATGCTGTTCGGACTCTCGATGGACTACGAGGTGTTCCTCGTGTCGCGTATGCGTGAGGAGTGGGACCGGCTCGGAGACAACGAGGCGGCCGTAGCCGCCGGCCTCCAGAAGACAGGTCGGCTCGTGACGGCGGCCGGGCTGATCATGTTCGCGGCGTTCATGGGCTTCGTCGCCGGCTCGATCGTCGGCCTGCAGCAGTTCGGGCTCGGGCTGGCCGCGGCGATCATCATCGACGTCACGATCATTCGTGCGTTGCTCGTGCCGAGCCTGATGAAGATCTTCGGGCGGTGGAACTGGTGGCTACCCGACTGGGCGGCTCGCATCGTTCGAGTAGAGCCGTCGCCGCTGGCGCCGAAACAAGCATCACAGCCCGCGCTGCGCCCAGCGGGCCGCTAGCCGTACGAACCAGCGGAGCTGAGCCAAGATGACCCATTCAGGGCATCGCGGGGGCGACTGCCGTGGGCCATCCTGCAGGCATGGCGCAGAGAACTCTGCTCGGTCGCCGCGTCGTCTCGGCGTGGCGCCGCCTTCTTCGCGAAGAGGAGGGCATTGCACTGGTCCTCGTGATCGTCTCGATGCTCGTCCTGACGATCGCGTTGACGACCGTGATGTTCATGACGGCCGCCGGCGCCCGCGATGCGCACCGCTCCAATGCGGGCCAAAAGGCCTCCGCCCTCGCCGAATCGGGCATCAACAACGCGCTCGCCGTGCTGAACGCCAACTACCCGGGCGTCATCATCTATCCGGGCGACTCGACTCTGCTCCCCACGCGGACGACGACCTACCCGACCGGAAGCGTGACGTGGTCGGGAACGCTCGTCAACGTGCCGGCCAACCCCGCCGGCTGGAAGTGGCAGTGGGAGCTCACCGCACTCGGGAGCGTCAAGAATCCGACCGGGCCCACCGCGGGGGACGTCGTCAGGAGAGCGACCGCCGTCGTACCGGTCGTCATCCCCGACAGCACGTCCGTGCCTCCGGGCACGACGGCCACCGACTGGATCTACGGGCTCCACGACGTCACCTTCGGCCAGTCCGTCGTCGTCGCCGCGCCGGTCTACGCCGGTCACGACATCATCCTCGAGAACACTTCAACCATCTCGGAGACGATCCCGGCGTCGCTCACCAAGCCGGCACGTCCGAACAGGATCGCGGCAGGGCACAACCTGTCGCTCGTGAACCCGCAGAACCAGGTCGGCCACGTCAACGGCACAGCCGATCCGGCCAACGACCTGGCCGAGATCCACGTCGCGAACCAGTGTCAGTCGAAAGACAACCCGATGCCCCACGACTGCGTCTGGGGAGCGACGGACAAGATCTGGGGCGTCATCCACGACAACGTCATCCCGCCTGGCTACATCACGACTCCGACGCTCACCTGCTGCAGCCCCATCGCCTGGGCGGCGCCGTCAGACGGCTTGTCGCATCAGGCAATCCCGCCGGCCCCGAGCTACATGGGCTTCTGGTACCTCAACGCAGGTCTCGGCCCGAAGACGCCGTGCACCACCTCGAGCGGCACGCCGCCGAGGTTCGACACCGTGAGCGGGACGCCCGACAACACGATCAACCAGAGCGCCTACTTGGCAGGCAGCCCGTTCGATCTCACCGGCGCCAACTACAGCTGCACGTCGGCGGACGGCCAGACGAAGCTGGCGTGGGACGGAACGACACTCACGATCAAGGGAACCGTCTTCATCGACGGGAGCGCGAGGAGCACGTCCACAAACGCGAAGTACGTCGGCAAGGGGACGATCGTCCTCAGCGGGCTCTACACGATGGACAACAACACCGCGCTCTGCGTGAACCTCTCGGGCGGCACGCTGCAACACGAGCGCGCCCTGGGATGCCGACACCACCGCCCTCGCGATCGTCGCCGATGGGATCGACCCCTCGACCGGCGACAGCGTCCAGATCAAGAAAGGGAACTACCAGGGACTGCTGCTCGGCAACGGCGACATCGACGCGAGCGTCTCGGGAACACTCGTCGTCGGCCCGATGGTCAGCGTCTACGGGAGCGTCAACGCAGGACAGAGCGGGACGCTGCAGTTTCCTCCAATCACCTTCGCAGGGTCGGGCACCGACGGTCTGACCGGCCCGCTTCCACTCCCTCGACTCCTCGCACCCATCCAATTCGGAGGCGGATAGCCACATGACGGAAACCACGATCGACCTCGACAAGATCCTCAGCGCCGCCGTCGACCGCGGCGCCAGCGACGTCCACCTGAAGGCCGGCCGGCCGCCGATCCTCCGCTTCGACGGCGAGCTCGAGCCGCTGCCCGGCTTTTCAGCGCTCGGCGCGCTCGAGTTGGGGGCTGTCGTGCGGTACATCGGCGCCTCCGCACCCTCGCGGCTCGAGGTGTTCGAGCGCACAGGTGAGCTCGACACCGCGTACCAGCCCCACGGTCTGCCGCGCTTCCGGGTCAACGCGTTCCGGCAGCGCGGCGAGATCTCGCTCGCCTTCCGCGTCATCCCGCACAGGGTGCCGGGCTTCAAGAGCCTGCGCCTGCCGCCCGGCGTCGAGACGCTGGCCGATGAGCACCGTGGGCTGATCCTCGTCACCGGCGCCACGGGCGTCGGCAAGACGACGACGCTCGCCGCGATGGTCGGCCACATCAACCGCACGCGCCGGCAGCACGTCGTCACGATCGAGGATCCGATCGAGTTCCTCCACGAGGACGAGCAGAGCATCGTCAACCAGCGCGAGGTGGGGATCGACACCGATTCATTCGAAGAGGGCCTCAGGCGTGTGCTGCGTCAGGACCCCGACGTGATCCTGATCGGCGAGCTGCGTGACCGCGAGTCCGCCGAGACCGCGCTCCAGGCTGCCGAGTCAGGCCATCTCGTGCTCTCGACGATGCACACGGTCGATGCAGCCGAGACGCTCGGCCGGCTGGTCGAGTTCTTCCCGGCGGACAAGCAGGCGCAGGTGCGCTCGATCCTCGCCGGCGTGCTCAAGGGTGTCATCTCGCAGCGGCTGCTGCCGCGCGCCGACGGCGGCCGCATCGCCGCCGTCGAGGTGATGGTCGCGAACGCCCGTATCCAGGAGTTGATCCGCGAGAACAAGCCGGAGTTCGTCCCCGAGGCAATCGCCGAGGGCGCGTTCTTCCAGATGCAGACGCTGACGAAGGCGTTGATCGACCTCGTCGTGAGCGGCGATGTCGACCAGGAGACCGCAGCGGCGGCCGCTCCCAACCGGCACGACTTCATGATCGCGCTCGACCGCGCGCTCAAGGAGCATGCGCTCCAGAGCGAAGAGCCGGTGAAGGACGCCGAGCCAGTGGAGCCGGTCGTTCCCGAGGCGCACCCGCTGCGCCTGGACAACGACCTCCGCATCGCCTGATGCGCGCACGGCTCCAGGTCCGGCGAGCCGCGGCAGCGCAGGACGGCTTCACGCTGCCGGAGATGCTCGTCGTGCTCGCGATCGTCGGAGTCATCCTGGCCGGGATCACGCAGCTCTTCATGTCCGCCATGAACTCCCAGACACGACCAGACGAACCGCACGCAGGCCCAGCAGGACGCGAGGCTCGGCCTCGACAAGCTTCGCCGGGAGATCCGTTGCGCGAACAACCTCACGACGCCGAGCGGCTACCCCGCCTCGGCGATCACGATCACGCTCGGAAGCTATTGCCCGACGTCCGGCGGAGCCGCCGCGACGGTGACGTGGTGCACCAAGGACAAGAACGGCGTCACACCGCCGGTCGCCGGGGCGCAGCCCTACACGCTCTGGCGCTACACGGGGTCGGCCTGCACCGGCACCGGGACGAAATGGGCGTCCAATCTCGTGGACAAGATCGACGCGCCGAGCATCGCCGCCGGCAGGATCTTCGGCGCCGCCTCCGTTCCGGCCCCGTCGCTCACATCAGCGCCGACGGGCGGGACCTTGCTCGCGGGGGCCTACTCGTACGACGTCACGGCGGTGCTCGCCGGCGGCGCAGAGGTTCCGGGGACTGTCGCGTCGCTCAACATCGCCTCCGGGCTGACCAACAAGATCACGGTCAGCTGGTCGGCGTACACGGGAGCGACGTCCTACAACGTGTACGGCCGGGACGGCGGCGGCCTGCGCCTGCTCAAGAACGTCACGGCCGGCACCTCGTACGTCGACACCGGGCCGACCAAGCTCACCGCGAACCCGCTGACGCTTCCCAAACTCGACGATCGGAGTCGCCGACACCTCGAACTTCAACTCGGGCGCGAACACGATCGCCTTCGGGGCATCCGGCCCGATCACGTGCACCGGGACGACGGCGACCAGCTTCACCGGCTGCACCGGCGGCGGAGCGGGGCAGTATCCGAACGGCATGCCGGTCTACAACGCGTCGAGTGCGCGCCCGCCCCGCGCGACGCTCTCCGTTGTGCTCCCGCTCGACCTGACACCTGCGAACACGAACCAGCGCTTCGTGCTGATCGACAACATCGTCCTACGCAACAGCCAGCCCTTCTGAGATGGGTGTGGCCGTCGCAGCCATCGCGTTCCTGCCGGGCCTGGCGTTCGGAAGCTTCCTGAACGTCGTCGCCGCGCGCATCCCGCTGCGGCGCTCGCTCGTCAGCCCCGGCTCGGCCTGCATGGCGTGCGGGACTCCGCTCGCCTGGTACGACAACGTCCCGCTGCTCTCGTTCGCGCTGCTGCGCGGGCGGTGCCGTCACTGCAAGACGGCGATTTCGTGGAGGTACCCGCTCGTCGAGGTGACGACCGCCCTCCTCGTCGCCGCGTGCGTGCTCCGCTTCGGGCTCACCTGGGATGGCGCGGTAGCCGCGTTCTTCTGCGCCGCGCTCGTCGCGATCTCGGCCACGGATGCAGAGCGGCACATCATCCCGAACAGGGTCGTCCTACCGGCTGCGGCCGTCGTGCTCGCGGCCAACACGATGCTCCATCCGTCGCTGGAATGGACTGTGGCCGGCCTCGGAGCCGCGCTCTTCCTCCTCGTCGCCGCGCTCGCCTACCCCGCGGGCATGGGCATGGGTGACGTCAAGCTCGCCCTGCTGCTCGGCGTGATGCTCGGAATCACCGTTCCCGTCGCGATGATGGTCGGCATGGTCGCGGCGCTCGTGCCGTCGATCGTCCTGTACTCGCGTCACGGAAACGCCGCGCGCAAGATGAAGATCCCGTTCGGGCCGTTCCTCGCCCTCGGAGGCGTCGTCGCGCTCTTCGCCGGGCAGGCGCTGCTCGACGCATACCTTCGCCTGCTGTAATGAGTGCGGCGATGGAACACGAGGACAAGCCGGAGCTGCGTCTCGCCGGCGACTCGTTCTCAGAGGAGCTGGTCGACGAGGGGCTCGCGGGCGCGCTAGACGTCGCGCGAACGCTCGCCGAGAAACACCACCTGCCGCTCGTCGACCTCGGGGCTGTCGGCGTCGACGCCGAGGCGGTGAAGATGATCGCGCTGCCGGTGCTCAACCGCGTCGTCGCGATCCCCTTCGCCTCGGAGGACGGCACGCTCAAGGTGGCGATCACCGCCCCGCAGGACGTGCGCGGGCTCGACGAGCTCCGGCTCGCGACGCGCCTGTCGGTGGAGTTCTACGTCGCGGCGAGGAGCGACGTCCTCACCGAGCTGCGCCGCCTGTCGCGCGCGGCTTCGGCGATCAGCGCGACCTTCGCCGAGGAGATGGCCGGCGCGGAGGACGAGGAGGAGGAGGATGTCGACGACCTCGAGGCCGACGACGGCATTTCCGACGCGCCGCTCGTTCGCCTCGTCAACTCGATGATCTTCGAAGCCGCCGAGGACGGAGCGAGCGACATCCACGTCGAGCCGCAGGAGGACGATCTCGTCGTCCGCTATCGGATCGACGGCGTCCTCCACGTCGCCCACCACATTTCGAAGCGGCTGGCCTCCGGCGTGACCACCCGCCTCAAGGTGCTTGCGAAGCTCGACATCGCCGAGCGGCGCAAGCCGCAGGACGGACGGATCTCGCTCAACGCCGCCGCCG
The DNA here is from genome assembly GCA_963794605.1 of uncultured Actinomycetes bacterium. Lineage (GTDB taxonomy): Bacteria > Actinomycetota > Thermoleophilia > Gaiellales > Gaiellaceae > VAXT01. Next base: position 506,437 of record CAWCEN010000002.1, on the reverse strand, counting down.
CGGGACGGATGCTCGACATTCGCGTGGCGACGCTCCCCACGGTCGACGGCGAGGCGGTCACCATGCGCCTCCTCGACAAGTCGCGCGAGGTCCCGACGCTCGGGTCGCTCGGCCTCTCCGACCGGATGAGCGAGGAGATGGATGCGATCCTCGCCCGGCCGACGGGGGCGCTCCTCGTCACCGGGCCGACCGGATCGGGCAAGTCGACGACGCTCTACGCGGGGCTGAACGCGATCAGCCGGCCGGAGATCAACATCATCACCGTCGAAGACCCCGTCGAGTATCGGCTCGCCGGCGTCAACCAGGTGCAGATCAACCCCCGAGCGGGGCTGAGCTTCGCCACGGCGCTGCGCTCGATCGTCCGCTCCGACCCCGACGTGATCATGGTCGGCGAGATCCGCGACGGCGAGACCGCACGGATCTCGATCGAGGCCGCGCTGACGGGGCACTTCGTGCTTTCGACGCTGCACACGAACGACGCGCCGGCCGCGATCACGCGGCTGACCGAGATGGGCGTCGAGCCGTTCCTGACCGGTGCGGCGGTCTCGGCGGTCCTGGCGCAGCGCCTGGCGAGGAAGCTGTGCCAGCACTGCGCGGAGCCGTACCTGCCGACGTACGACGAGCTGCACGGGCTCCACCTGAGCGAGGACCTGGCGGCCGCCCTCGACGGCGTGGCCTTCCATCGCCGCCGCGGCTGTGCCCGTTGCGGGCAGACCGGCTATCGCGGCCGCGTCGGCGTCTTCCAGCTTCTCACGATGAACGACCGCCTCGAGCAGCTCGCGGCCGAGAAGGCGCCGCGCGAAGAGATCGAGCGCGCCGCCGTCGAGGAGGGCATGCGGACGATGTGGGAGGACGGCGTCGGCAAGGTCGCCGCCGGCATCACGTCCGTCGAAGAGCTCGCCCGCGTCTGCACCGTCTGACGTCGATCAGGCTGTGCGCAGCCCGTCCGTTGTGGCGTGGAGCCCGAGGCTGTACGCGGTCCGCGCGGCCTCGGTGCGGTTCGCCACCCCGAGCTTCCGGTAGACCTTGCGCAGGTGGCGCTTCACCGTCTGGTCGGAGAGGAACAGCTCCTCGGCGACAGCGCGGTTCGGGAGGCCGCGGGACACCATTTCGAGGACCTCGAGCTCGCGGGCGGTCAGCCCGGTCTCGCCACAGGCCTCGGCGCGGACCTCGTCCAGCCGGCTCTGACGCGTGGCCTTGGTCACGACGGCACGGGCGATCCGCGGGGTCGCGAATTTCACGCTGCCCTGCAGTACCTGGCGGAGGAGGACGGGGAGGTCGGCCGGGGAGATCGACTTGCGCACGACGGCGGCGGCGCCCCCCGACAGCGCCTTCTCGACGATCTCGTCGTCCTCGACGCCTGACAGCACGACGACGGTCGCCTCGGGGTGCCGCTCGCGCAGCAGTGAGAGGCAGCTGAGGCCGTCGAGCCCGGGCAGCTGCAGGTCGAGCAGCACGAGGTCGGGCAGTGTGCGCGAGACGAGCGGCTCGGCCTGGAGACCCGAGGTGGCGGTCCCCACGACGGTGAAGCCCTCGGCGCTTTTCAGAGTCGCTTCGAGCGCGCTCTGCATCAGCGGGTGGTCCTCGACGATCACGACTCTTCGCATCTCAGGCCTCCGGCTCGCCGGCCGAAGGACGATCAACAGCGTGGAGCAGAATCGTCCACGTCACGCCAACGCGGATCAACCGTTTCATTGGTTTTACCCACCCCTCTAACTCGGGCGGCGAATCGCCGCAGGGCCGCAATAACTACTGGCAAATTCTGTCGGGCTGATCGTGTGGACGCAATAGGCCGGTCGGCCTGACTCGCGCGGACCCGGGACCTACCTCAAAAGGGGGATAAAGGCCGGCGAGATGACCCAAATGGGTCGCCGGAAATGACCCATCTAGGTCGTATCGGTGAGGCGTTGGATCCGGCATAAAAGGGCTGTGCAGATTAACCAACCAAAGGAGACCCTCATGCACAAGTTGTGGCAGCGGCTCCAGCGTGAGGAAGGCTTCACGCTGATCGAGCTCCTCGTTGTCATCGTGATCATCGGCATCCTGCTGGCGATCGCGGTTCCGTCCTACCTCGGCTTCCGCGATCGCGCGAGCGACTCGGCTGCCAAGGCGAACATCCGTGCCGCCGTTCCGTCGGCCGAGGCGTACTTCGCCGACAACGGCAACTACACCGGCATGACCACGGCCGTCTGCCTGAAGACGAGCTACGACAGCGGCCTCAAGGTCGCCGGGTCGACCACGCGGTCACGCTCGCGCGGCGCGGCGCCCGCCGCGCACTACTGCTTCGAGGCAGACGGCGCGACCGGCACCACGACTTCCACTTCAGCGGTCCCGGTGGCGAAGTCACCACAGGAGCCTGCTCCGTAAGCGACGCCTAGTAGAAGCGAAAGGGCGGGCGCGGGCAACCGCGCCCCCCTGCAGCTTCTCTTGGCAACGCTCTCCGAGCCTCACACCCATGCAAACTGAACTTCACTCAATCGATGACCTGCTCGCCGTGATGGTCGAGCGGAACGCGTCGGACCTCCACCTGACGGCAGGCTCGCCGCCGGTGATCCGCGTCAAGGGCCGCCTCGAGCGCCTGTCGGATCAGGACTGTCCTGGCGCCGGAGCAGATCCGGACGCTCATGTACCGGATCCTCTCGACCGAGCAGCAGAAGGTCCTCGAGACGCGCCGGCAGATCGACTTCTCACACTCGATTCCCGGCCTCGCGCGCTTCCGCGTCAACGCCTACTTTCAGCGCGCGGCCGTGGGCGCCGCCTTCCGGCTCATCCCGGACAAGATCAAGACTCTCGAGGAGCTCGGCCTCCCGACACGCCTGTACGAGCTCGCGGACAAGCCGCGGGGCCTCGTGCTCGTCACCGGGCCGACCGGCTCCGGCAAGTCGACGACTCTCGCCTCGCTCCTCGACCACGTCAACCGCTCCCGGCACGAGCACATCCTCACCATCGAGGACCCGATCGAGTTTCTGCACCACCACGGGACCTGCATCGTCAACCAGCGCGAGATCGGCCAGGACGCGACGACGTTCGCCGAGGGGCTTCGTGCCGCACTGCGCCAGGACCCCGACGTGATCCTCGTCGGCGAGATGCGCGACCTCGAGACGGTCTCGACCGCGCTCACCGCAGCCGAGACCGGGCACCTCGTGTTCGCGACGCTGCACACCCAGAGCGCGCCGACCACGATCGACCGCGTCATCGACGTCTTCCCCGCCGAGCAGCAGGGCCAGGTGCGCGTGCAGCTCGCGTCGACGCTCCAGGGCGTCGTCACGCAGACGCTCATGCCGACCGCCGACGGGCTCGGCCGCACGGCCGCGCTCGAGGTCCTGATGCCCGACGACGCGGTTCGCAACCTGATCCGCCAGGCGAAGGTCGAGCAGATCTACTCGGTCATGCAGACGAGCACCTCGCGCGGCATGCAGACGATGGAGCAGTCGCTCGCCGACCTGGTGCTCCGCAACGTCATCACGGCCGAGCTTGCCTTCGCGCGCTCCTCCCGACCCGATCAGCTTCAGGGCCTGCTCGAGCGCTCGGGGATGACGAACTTCGCAGCACCGGTGGCCGGCAACGGCAGCACCGCCGGCGACAGGACCCCAGCAGAGAGCGGGCTTCGGCTCGCCGAGGAGGCATAGAGACCCGTGAACTTGAACAAGGAGATCAAGCTGTCGGACCTCGTCCGGCGGCCGAAGAAGAAGAAGAGCCCGGCGTCGTGAAGCCGAGCAACGCGAAGCGCAAGCGGCGTCGGAAGCAGGAGATCGTCGGCCTCAAGATCGGCGCCTCCCAGCTCGCGGCCTCGCGGGTCGTCAACAACGGCTCCGCGAAGCTCGTCGGACTTGCGCGGGTTCCGCTCGAGCCCGGCATCGTCGTCGGCGGCGAGGTGCGCGACGTTGCGGCGCTCGCGACGGCGCTCGACCGCTTCTTCACTGACAACAAGCTTCCGCGCCGGGGCATCCGGCTCGGCATCGGCACCAACCGCATCGGCGTGCGCACGGTCGACATCGACGGCGTCGACGACGAGCGCCAGCTCGGCAACGTCGTTCGCTTCAGAGCGCACGAGGCTCTGTCGATTCCGCTCGACCAGGCCGTCCTCGACTACCACGTCGTCAGCGAGACGGTGGACGAGTCCGGGGCCGTCTCACGGCGCGTCCTGCTCGCGGCCGCCTACAAGGAGCCGATCGACCACTACGTCCAGGCGTGCCGGGCGGCAGGCCTGGAGCTCTCGGGCATCGACGTCGAGGCGTTCGCGCTGCTGCGCGCCGTCACGCCGCGCAACGGCAACGGCGACGCACCGTCGGTCGCCTCGGTCGTCGTCTCGATCGGTCACGACCGCTCGACGCTCGCGATCTCCGACGGAACCGTCTGCGACTTCATGCGCGTCCTCGACTGGGGAGGCTCGAAGCTCGAGGCCGCGATCGCGCGGGAGCTCGGGCTCACCATGCCCGAGGCAGCCGAGCTCAAGCTCGAGCTCGATCTCGGAGGCGACGCGCCTGACGGGGACGATCCCCGCGCGCCGTTCGCCCGCGCCGCGGTCGAACGTGAGCTACAGACGCTCGCGCGTGAGCTGGTCGCCTCTCTCCACTTCTACCAGGGCCAGCCCGGCTCACTCGCGATCTCCCAGGTGTTCGTCACCGGCGGGACGACGAGGCTTCCGGGGCTCGCCGAAGAGCTCGAGCGGCTGACTCGCGTCCCGGTTCGGATCGCAGACCCCCTCGCCGGGGTCCAGGTCTCGAACGGGCTCGCCAAGCGGGACGACCTCGCGTCGCTCGCCGCCGCGATCGGACTGGGGGTGGAGGGTTAATGGAAGCCGTCAATCTTCTTCCGGCATACGCGCGCCCCGGTCATCCCTGGGCCGCCGTCGGCAAAGACCTCTCCGCGCCCCGCGTCTTCAAGGCCGGCACGGTCGCCGCGTGCGTCGTGGCGGTCGGGATCGGGCCGGCTACTACGTCGAGCGCTCGGTCGTCAATGACCGGCACGCCACGCTCGCCGACGTCCAGGCGCAGGTCGCGGTCGTCGACGCCAAGGCAGCTCCGCTCCGCGCGGCGCAGGCCGCAGCGGCTGCACGTATGGCCGCGGCCGGCAGCGTCTCGGAGAAGCGCGTTGCCTGGGAGGCGCTGCTCGCGGACGTCTCGCGTGTGCTCCCGAAGCAGGTCTACCTGCAGAGCCTGTCCGCGCAGTCGCCGACGCCGCTGGCACCTGGTGTGGTGACTCCTGCTCCGACCACGCCGTCCGCAACGCCGGCACCGGCGCCGGGCGCATCGGGCTTCTCGGTAACGGGTGTCGCGTCTTCACACGTCACGGTCGCGGTCATCCTCGACCGGCTCGCGAGCCTGCCCTGGCTCACGAACGTGACGCTCGTGTCGAGCGCGAACGGCAGCACGACCGGAACGACACTTTCCCGCGGCGACACGTTCACCGTCACCGCCGGCTTCAACCCGATCGGAGGTGCGAAATGATCGACCGGATCAGCGGGCGTCTCGCCCTCCTGCTCGCAGTCGTTGGGCTGCTCATCCTCGGCCTGGCGGGCTGGTTCGTCCTGGTGTCGCCGGAGAACTCGAAGGCCGCGGCACTCGACACGCAGATCGGCGACGCGAACGTCCAGCTCGCCACGACCCAGGCGTTCATGCAGAGCCCTGAGTCGAAGCAGAGCGTCACCGACCTCCGTCGCCTGCGGCGCGCGATCCCGGACGAGCTCGAGATGTCCGAGATCCTCCGGCAGCTTTCGTGGGCGTCCCGCGCGAGCGGCGTCAGGATCGAGAGCATCACGCCCTCCCAGCCGGTTGCGTCGACGGGGGCGCAGGCGGTGCCGATCTCACTCTCGGTCAAGGGTCGCTACTTCCGGCTCGCGAAGTTCATGCACCTGCTCCGGCTCGAGGCCGGGGTCAAGGACGGAAAGGCGCACGCGTCGGGGCGGCTCTACGGCATCGACAACATCGCGCTCTCGACCGGCGACAAGGGCGGCCTGATCACGGCAACGCTCGCGCTCAACGCGTTCGTGGCCGGATCCGCGCCCGCGCCGGCAGTCGGCTCGACGACGACGGAGCCCTAGATGGCCTCGGCGGCAGCAGTCAGGCGCCGAGGATCGGCGAACAACGCGCGGATCGCTGCGAAGCAGCGCCGCCAGAAGCTCCTCGTCGTCGTGCTCGTCGGCGTGCTCGCCGCGCTGCTTGCGTACGAAGTCCCGAAGCTGCGCGCGCGCTCCAGCGTCAGCAGCTCGGCGGCGGTACCCGCCGCCCCGGCCGCATCGACTCCGAAGCGGGTGTCGAGGCACGGAGGTGGAAGCGGCGCCGATCCCTTCGCACCGAAGCAGCTGTCGAACGGTGACGGCCACGCTGTGGGCCGCGGCGGGCCCGATCCCTTCACGGGGTCCCCGGGATCTTCGTGGTCCGCGGCGAACTCGACCGGCGCGCTCCCGAAGCGGATCGTGATCGGCCGACCGGGCGGTCACAGGGTCGCGAAGCGCGGCTGGATCGTCATCCTCGCCTCGATCCCGACCAGGAACGGGCGTTCGGCGGCTCTGCGCTTCGCGAGCGGTGCGCGCCGGAGCGTCGGCGGCGTCTCGGTCCTCAACTCGTCGAACCGCCGGCCGCTGCGCGGCGGTTACTGGGTCGTCTACAAGGGGCCTTACTCGACGCTGGGCGCGGTCTCGCAACGCGCGGGCAACATCCACGCAGCGGGCTACCGCACGGCCTACATCCGCGAGCTGATCTCGTATCGATGAGAAGGCTGAAAACACGTTTGCGCGCGGACGAGGGCATGACGCTGATCGAGCTGCTGATCGCCATGACCGTCCTGTCGATCGGCATCGCGGCGCTCGTCGCCGGCTTCAGCTCGGGCGTCGTCTCCATCAACCGTGCGCGCGTGACGTCGACGGCCGGCACGCTCGCGGACCAGCAGATGGAGCTCTACCGCCAGGCGTCCTTCGCCTCGCTGCCGACCAGCCGCGCTCCGACCACGCCGACCGGGCTCGGACGGTCACACCTACTGGATGCAGGTCGACGGTTCCTGGACCTGCGCGGTTCGGCACGTATTGCCGCCGTGCCAGCTGCTCCGGCATGCCCGCAAGCCGTCCGGTCAAGCTCGTGACGATCACCGTGCGCGACGGCTCCGCCGCCAGCGCGGCTCCTCTTCACCGAGAACGCGACTTTCGACTCCTCGACAAGCTGACAACCCACTCCACGTAAGGAACCCACATGGCCGCATTCGCATATGACGCAATCAACGCCCAGGGGCTCGAGATCTCGGGCGTCATCCACGCGCCGGACGTCAGCGCTGCCCGCGAGCAGCTGCAGACGCGCGGGCTCCTGCCGCAGTCGCTGGCCGAGCGCAAAGCCGCTGGCGAGCGCGGGACTGCCAGCGCGTTCAAGAAGGTGAAGCCGAAGTCGCTCCAGGTCTTCGCGCGCCAGTTCGCGACGATGATCGGGGCCGGCGTCAGCGTCGTTCAGGCGCTCGTGACGCTCGAGGAGCAGACCGACGACAAGTACCTCGCCGAAGTGCTCGCCGACGTTCGCTCCGACGTCGAAGGCGGCGTCATCCTCTCGAAGGCGCTGGCGCGGCATCCGAAGGTCTTCAACCGCCTGTTCGTCGCGATGGTCGAGGCCGGCGAGTCGTCGGGAACGCTCGACACCGTGCTCGACCGCGTTGCGGTGCAGATCGAGAAGGAGACGCAGATCAAGCGGCGCGTCAAGGGAGCGATGGTCTATCCCAGCGTCGTCATCTCGTTCGCGTTCCTGGTTCTCACCTTCATGCTCCTGTTCATCATCCCCGTCTTCGTGAACGTCTTCGACTCGCTGAACGGAGATCTGCCGAGGCTCACGCAGTTCGTGATGCACCTCTCCTACGCGGTGCGGAACTACTGGTTCATCATCTTCCCGGCGATCGGCGGGCTGATCTTCGCCTTCTTCCGCCTCAAGCGCACCGAGCGCGGGCGGCAGGTCTGGGATCGCTTCAAGCTCAGGATTCCCATGCGCGTCGGGGATGTCGTGCACAAGATCGCGCTCGCGCGCTTCTCGCGCACGCTCTCGACGCTCGTCTCGTCCGGCGTCGACATCATCAAGGCGCTCGAGATCACGGGCGCGACGTCGGGCAACTGGGTCGTCGAGCAGTCGCTGGCGGACATCCGCACGCGCGTCCACGAGGGCGTGCCGATCAGCCAGCCGCTGCAGGAGGACCCGGTCTTCCCGCCGATGGTCGGCCAGATGGTGAAGATCGGCGAGGAGACGGGCGAGCTCGACGGAATGCTCGGCAAGGTCGCCGACTTCTACGAGGACGAGGTCGACTCGAGCATCCAGTCGCTCACGTCCATCATCGAGCCGATCCTGATGATCGGCGTGGGGATCATGGTGGGCACGATCGTGATCGCGATGTACCTGCCGATGTTCAAGATGCTCACGCTCATCAAGTAGAGGCGCGGTTTCGGCGGGGCATGGCAGGCGTGGCGACACGATCGGCTCTGTTCCGCAGGACGACCCAACTGGGTCAAGCGAACTCATGCCGGCGGCGGCGACGATTCACCATCGTGTTTCGCGGCCTACTCCAGCTGTCTGACGGCGCGCCATATCACCCGAGCCGATCCTCGTCAGCTTGCAGTGGTAGACGCCCCGTCCGAAAGGGTCGACCGAGCGCCGAGCGGGGGCGGCGCTTTCGAGTCGACCACGCCGAAGCCCGAGACTGGCGAGTCCCGCCGCGCTCGCAGCGTCGCTCCTGCGTCCGCGCCGGCGCCGATGGTCGCCGCCGCGCTCGTGACTGCGATCTTCGCCGCCCGGCTCATTGCGGCATTTCTAATCAATACGCCGAGGTACTTTCCGGACGAATACTTCTACACTGCACTCTCGCGGTCGCTGTGGAGCGGTTCGTTCCCCTCGATACGCGGCGAGCACGTCGAGTTTCTGTCTCTGTTGGCGCCACTGGTCTTCGCGCCCGCGTGGCTCGTCGACAACGTTCACGTCGCATATCGGATCGCGCAGACAGAGGGTGTTCTTGCAATCGCACTTTCCGCGTTACCTGCGTACATCCTCGCCGCTCGACTCGGGCTCGGCGATCGGGCGCGCGTCGCCGCCGCCGTTTTCGCCGTTCTGATACCCGATGCGGTCTACGGCGGGTTCATGCTGAGCGAGCCGTTCGCATATCCGCTCTTCCTGACAGCGGTGCTGCTCGCCGTCGAGGCGTTAGCCGCACCCACAGCGCGGAAGCAGGTGTTGTTCCTCGTCGTTTGCGGACTCCTCGTCTTTGCTCGAACGCAGTTTGCCGTGCTCCCGATCACTTACCTCTGTGCGGGCTGGGCATTCTCCGGACACCTGAGTCCACGTCGCGTCGTTCGGGACCAGTGGCTCGTCTGTGCGACGGTCGGGATTGTCGGGGGACTCGTTGCCGTGATCGGGATGCAACGCATTCTTGGCCTCTACGCAGGACTCGCCAGCTTCGAACTCACTCCCGGAGCCACTCTACATTGGTTCGCCGCGAACGCCGCATTGCTCGCGATTGCGTCCGGCTGGGTAATCGTTCCTGGAGCGGTACTCGGGATTCTCTCGATGATCCGCTCACGCGACGCGCGCCAGCGAGCGTTCGGGCTGCTAGTCGTTCCCCTCCTTGGCGTGCTACTGCTTCAAGCAGCGATCTTCGGAGTGGAAGTAGAACAGCTCATGGAGCGCTACACCTTCTACGGCGCTCCTTTGCTGGCGCTTGCTTTCCTGGTCGGAATGCGTGATGGCCTCCTCGAGCGCCGTGCGCACCGCGTGCTTCTGGCTGCATTTGCGGGTCTCGCCGTCCTGCTCCCGGTCGATAGCCTGCTCCTTTTCGCGAGGGATGATTTTGCGCCCGCGCTTGTCGCCTTGAGACCGGCGCGCGACGCACTGGGGTCGGGCTTTCCAGTTGCCCTCGTCGCTCCCTTAGTCGTGGTTACCGTGGCGGCGCTGATCTTCGCGCGCTTTGGGAGACCATTCGCCGTCGCTCTCATTGGCTTGGCAATCTGCGGCGGGGCGAGCGCAGGTGCATCCGTGGTCCTCGTCGATCCGGGTCAAGGTGCCACCCGCCAGATAGCCATCAGCGGGCCTGCGACGTTTGTCACGTCGAGTTCGACGGATAACTCCAAGCTAATGAGCACGCTCTTTTGGAATCCGGCGATTCAACGCGTGCTCGTGGATGCCGGACACCCAGACAACTTCGCGGCGACAGCCGCCGAGATCGGGCGCGGCGGCGTTGTCCGCGCGAACGGCAGGAGGGTTCGTGGCGCGCTTGTTTTCGACGCCGAGTCGGCTGTCGTTCGACTCAGAGGGGCACGCGTGCATTCGAAAGCGGGGCTACTCGTCGTCAGCAAGGCCGGCAATCCGACGGTCTCATTCCTTGCCGACGGCTGGTTCAAGCGATCTGGTTACCTCGGATCCTCCGGGCGGTTCGTCGTCACCGCGCCGGCTCCGAACGCGCGCCTGCACACGAGACTCGTTCTTCGTCTCCGAACCGATCGTCACCGTCCGAAGGCAGTCCTCTTGTTCACGTCGTCCTCGGGGCTCCATCGACGGATTACCGTCGGCGAACGTCCGACTGTGGTCTCGCTCCCCGTAATCGGGGGAGGATTGTGGTCGAGCAAGTTTGCGCTAGTCGGCGGACAATCTTCGGTAATCGACGGCAAGTTTGTCTCGGTTCGGGCACTTTCGGTTGCCCTACGACCTCCGCTGAGATACGCCGCTTCAAAAGTCGTTTCAAAATGAGTACGCTTCCTCGCGCGCTTTGCGTCCAGAAGATCGCGCTTCTTCTCGGCAAGGTCGCCGACTTCACGGGACGAGGTCGACTCGAGCATCCAGTCGCTCACGCCCATCATCGAGCCGATCCTGATGATCGGCGTGAGGATCATGGTGGGCACCATCGTGATCGGGATGTGCCTGCCGATGTTCAAGATGCTCACGCTCATCAAATAGAGGGAGACATGAGAGATCACAATCGCGAAAACGTGCGCGGCCTCACATCGCCTGAGTTCGACGGTGTAGGCACAAGCACACTGCGTTACTGGCGCGACGAGTACTGGAGGCCCCTCCTCGCCGGCGCGCGAGTCCCTGACCAGGCGGACCATCCTAGGCAGGCGGCGGAGATGATCGCGATGTTGACGCGCGAGATCGATGAGCGCGAATCGAGAGGGTTTGCAGGGCCGGGGCGCGATAGCTCCTGGCAGACGCTCTAGTCGGTCAAAGCGAGTACGACGACCAACACGTCTCCGGCCGGGATGCTGCACGCGCGTCAGGTGACAGTTCATTCGCCGGCGACGATCCGTTGTCCGGAGGCGAGCGCTGACTGGACGCGACGCCCGGCCCGGCGGATGATTGCGCCATGCGTCCGGAGCTCCCGAAGGGCACCGTCACCTTGCTTTTCAGCGACGTTGAAGGGTCGACTACGCTCCTGCACGACCTGGGTGCGGAGGCGTACGCGGACGCCCTAGCCGAGCACCGCCAAATCGTGCGCGCGGCGTGCGCGGCCGAGAGCGGGTTCGAAGTCGACAACCAGGGAGATGCATTCTTCTTCGCATTTCGCTCGGCGCCGGAGGCGCTGGCCGCGGCGCATGCGGTGACGGGCGCTTTGGCCGCGGGCCCGATCCGGGTACGGATCGGCGTGCACACGGGCACCCCGCTCCTCACCGAGGAGGGTTACGTCGGAGACGACGTTCACCTCGCGGCGCGCGTTGGGGCGTCCGGGCACGGCGGCCAGGTCGTGCTCTCGCGGGCGACCCGCGAGCTCGTGGACGGTCTACCGCTCACCGATCTCGGCGAGCATCGCCTGAAGGACATTCCGGGAGCGGTCTCCATCTTCCAGCTCGGCAGTGAGCGCTTCCCGCCGCTGAAGACGATCTCGAACACGAACCTCCCTCACCCGGCGAGCTCGTTCATCGGCAGGGAGCGCGAGCTGCGCGACCTACTCGCCGCGATCCGCGGCGCACGGCTGGTGACGGTGACAGGCCCGGGCGGGTCGGGAAAGACGCGACTCGCGATCGAGGCGGCGGCAACACTCGTCCCTTCCTACAAGGCCGGCGTCTTCTGGATCGGCCTCGCCACGCTGCGCGACCCGGCGCTCGTCAGCGAGACGATTGCCCAGACGCTCGGAGCGAAGAACGGCCTCGCCGGGCACATCGGCGAACGCGAGCTGCTCTTGCTCCTCGACAACATGGAGCAGGTGATCGAGGCGGCGCCCCAGTTGTCGGCGCTGCTCAACGCCTGTGCCAATCTAAACGTGCTCGTGACGAGCCGGGAGCTCATGCGCGTCCAGGGCGAAGTCGAGTACGAGGCGCCGCCGCTCGTCGCGCCGGAGGCCGTGGCGCTGTTCTGTGAACGCTCCCGCCTCGAGCCGGGCGAGGAGATCGCCGAGCTCTGCATCCGGCTCGACGAGATGCCGCTCGCGGTCGAGCTCGCCGCCGCGCGCGCCAAGGCGCTGTCGCCGAGACAGATCCTCGAGCGCCTCTCGCAGCGCCTCGACCTGTTCGTGAGTGGCCGCGACGCCGACCCGCGGCAGCAGACGCTGCGGGCGACGATCGACTGGAGCCACGACTTGCTCTCCGAGGAAGAGCAACGCGTCCTCCGTTCCCTCTCGGTCTTCGCGGGCTGCACCCTGGAAGCCGCCGAGGAAGTCTGCGGCGCCGACATCGACACGCTGCAGTCGCTGGTCGAGAAGAGCCTGCTCCGCTTCACCGCCGAGCGCTACTGGATGCTCGAGACGATCCGCGAGTATGCGCACGAACGGCTGGACGAGGCCGGCGAGACCGATGCGCTCGCGCGTCGGCACGCCGACTACTATCTCGCGCTGCTCGAGGAGCGTCCGTTTTCTCTAATCCTGGGCTCCCGCCGCCGAGAGCTGCTGGCGTGGTTCGGGGAAGAGGAGGACAACCTCCGGGCAACCCTCGACTATCTCGAGGACGCGGCGCCGCAGCGGGCAGCGGACGCGGCGGATCTGCTCATCTGGTTCTGGGTTCCGCGCGGCCGGCTCGTCGAGGCCCAGGAACGTTTGCTTAGCCTCCTGGCCCGAACCGATTTCGACACGGGCACGCGCGCGAAGCTGCTCGTGAACCTGGCGGATGCCGAGCTGCGCTTGGGACAGTTCGACGGCGCCGAGTCTCATGCACAGGAGGCAGTCACGCTCGCCCACGAATCAGGGGAGCGCCGAACGCTCGCGTTCGCCCTCTGGGATATCGCCATGGTCGCGTCTCGCCGCGGCGACCCTGACGAAGCGATCCGTCTTCTCACCCGCGTGGTCGAGGAGGCGTCCGACGACCACTGGCTGAGGTCGTCGGCTCTGGGCGACCTGGCGTCGCTTCACATGGAGGAAGGCCGTGACGAGGAGGCGCGCCACTTGTTTGTGGAAGCGACGAGAGGGTTGCGGGCAACGGGGGACGAAGCGAACGATGCAATCGTGAGCATGAATCTCGCGGGCCTGGAGCTCTACCAGCGCGATTTCGAAGCGGCCTATGCCCTGGCGGCCTCCACGCTCGAGAAGGTCAGGACGATCGGGGACCTCTACAGGACCATTGGCGCCTGGATGGTGCTCGGCTTTGCCGCCCTCGGGCTCGGTCGCCGGAGCGAGGCGAGAGAAGCGTTAGCGGAATCGCTCGATCTGATCGTCACTTCGGACGCGCGATCCGATGCTCTCCCGGAGACGCTCACAGGGATCGCGCTCGCAGCGGACACGGCGGACGCGCGGTTGGCTGCGCAGCTCCAAGGCGCAGTCGACAAGCTGGACGAGCCCAGCACCCGCAGCCCGCGATTCCGCGAGCTCGAGCGATATCTCGGGCAGCCGCTCATCGAGGCCCTCGGCGCGGACGAATATGCGAACGAGCAGGCACTGGGCGCCGGCATGGATACCGACGACGCGATCAACCTGGCGCGAAGGCTCGCAAACCCGGAGAGCCAGGCAGCGGACGCCGAGTCTTGAAGGACCGGGGAGACCGGCGGAGGGTCGGCGACGTCGTCGCTTACGATCTCCTCCGTTCACGACCGCGGAGGTGGCCCTTTGTCTCGAACCGGTTTCATCGACCACATCGGGATTGGCGTGCCGGATCTCGCCGCGACCAAGGAGTACTACGACGGCCTCATGTCCGTGCTGGGGCTCCGAGAGTGGTTCGCGACAGGCCCTGGAGGACCACTCAACTACGGGCCTGACGGCGCTCAAGGCTCACAGCTGTTCTTCTACCAAGCAGAAGAACGGGGTGCCTACTCACGCAGCGAGACCGGCCTGCATCACCTCGCATTCCTGGTGGCGAGCAGAGCGGTCGTCCGAGAAGCACACCAGTGGGCCCGTGCACGCGAGGCCATCATCCTGGACGAACCAGGCGAGTTTCCGCAGTACGGAGAACACTGTTATGCGACCTACTGGCTCGATCCCCATGGATTCAAGCTGGAGGCGGTTTGCCACCGTCCCGAAGAGAGCTAGTCGAGAGAGGCTGACTGAGGCAGGCGGAGCGTTCGGATCACGACCGGGTACTGAGCAAGACGGTGAGCGAGCTGCGCCGCGATGACCGCCGCGACCAAGCTGACCGGAATGGCGGCGACGATCCCAAGTCCGCTCCAGAGGCTGATGACGATGAAAGCGAGGAGGGCGATCAGGCCCGAGCTGCCGCAACTGCAGCCGCAGCATGACGCCGGCGTCTTTGTGCGGACCCGCCGAGGCCTTTCGCGGGCGTGATCGAACCGGTAGCCACAGAAGCGGCACACCTTCGCCTCTGCATTGACCGTCTCGGCACAGTCCGGGCAGGTTTTTGTGCGGATCGCCATCGCGATCGAAGGTCCTCGCGCTCGCTTAGGCGACGAGCCAGAGCTCGCGTTGAGGCGTGCTCAGCCACTCGAGGCCGTCGGCGGTGACGAGCACGTCCTCCTCGAGCCCGATGTAGCCCCGGCCGGGAACCTGGGCTCCGTACTCGAGCGTGTACACATGGCCCTCCTCGACCAGGCCGCGAGGCGAGTCGCCGTACCGGTCCCAGAGTGGGGCGAGTAGCGTGCCTCCGTCGTGCGCAGCGCGGCCGAGCTGGTGGCCGAGCGCGTGCATCGGCTCGTCGTAGCCGGCCGCGACGAGGCTCGCGCGGGCCGCGGCGTCGACCTCGTGCCCTTGGACACCCGGCCGGAGCACGGCAGCTCCCGCGTCCATCGACCCCCAGACCGCGTCCCAAGCCGCGACGACGTCCGCGGGCGGCTCGCTCTCGCCCTCGTCGAGCAAGTACCACATGCGTTGGAGGTCGCTGCAGTACCCGTCCTTCAGGACTCCGAAGTCGGTGTGAAGTAGCACGCCTAGCCGCGTCCGCAATTCGGTCGGCCCGGTGTGGCCGACCTCCTTCTCCGGGCCCGCGTCCACGGCGGGACATTGCCCCGCTTCCCACGCGTAGCCGAGGCCGCGGCGCGAGACCTCTTCGTGGAAGATCGCGGCGATCTCCGTCTCCTTCTTGCCGGGCCCGATCTGCTCTCGGACGAGCGCAAAGATCTCTTCCGTCTCGCCGATCGCCGCGCGGATGCGTTCGATCTCGAAGTCCGACTTGCGCCCCCGCAGCGAGCCGACGACCTGCGTGGACGACTCGAGGCGATCCGCGTACGGCGTGCCCTCCAGCGTTTCTCGCAGCACGAGCCAGAGCCCGTGCGTGAGCCCGTCGGCGGCCGGATCGCTCGGTGAATAGTTGAGCGCGATCGTTTGCGGGTCGAGGCGCTCGATCGCCTCGCGGAGAGCAGGGCGGACGCTTTCGTCGTACGTCACGATCTCGGGGTAGGCCCCGACCTGCTCGACGCCCGGCGCGTCGAAGCGTCCGACGATCGCGATCCGCTCGCCCGAGCGGGAGAGGAGGAACGCGCTCTGCCAGGTGCAGCTCGTGCCGACGACGAGGTCGAGGCACGGGTCCGGAGTGAGCATCGTTTCGTGGACGAACGTGAGCCAGAGATCGACCCCGTGCTCGTCGAGGATCGCGGGCACCTGGTCGAGCTTCTCGCGGACGAGCGTCGATGGGTCGGTCACCGCTGAACGATCTCACAGGCGTGCGCCAGCCCGCTCGGTACTGTGGGGGCGTGCGCTGGTCCGGTCGGCTTCTCCTCTTCGTAGCCTCGGCGGTTGTGCTCGCAGCCGTCGATCAGGCCGTGAAGGCGGGCGTCACCGCGCCGTGGTGGGCGTTCCACCACCGTTCCTACGCTTGGGTCGCCCTCTCCGTTGCGGTCCTCGTCGGTGCCTTCCTCCTCACGCTCGTGCCCTCGCGCGCCGTTGCCGTCGCGGCGGGAGTCATGAGCGCAGGTGCGATCGGGAACCTCATCTCCTGGCGCTTGGACGGGAGCCGGATCCCGAACCCGCTCGTGATCGGCGACTACGAGCGCGGCTTCGCCTACAACGTCGCGGACGTCTTCTTCCTCGCCGGGAACCTGCTGCTGATGGCCGCGCTGGTCGCGATGATCGTGCGCAGACGCGATCGGCTGGCCCCGCCGCGCGCGTGGGAGCGCGCACTCCTCCGGCAGCTGCACGTCGACGGCTGAACCAGCTCCAACCGGCGCGCTACAGCCCGGTGGCCGTACGATCCCGCGGACATGAAAGGCGTCATCCTCGCCGGCGGCACCGGGAGCCGCCTTCATCCGCTGACGCGGATCACGAACAAGCACCTGCTGCCGATCTACGACCGGCCGATGGTCACGTACGCGATCGACGCGCTCGTCTCCGGCGGGCTGACCGAGATCATGGTCGTCACCGGCGGGACGCACGCGGGCGAGTTCTTCCGGCTGCTCGGCGACGGCCACGAGCACGGGATCGGGCTCCTGCAGTACGCGTACCAGGAGCGTGAGGGCGGGATCGCCGAGGCGCTCGGGCTCGCGGAGCGGTTCTCCGGCGGCGATCGCGTGCTCGTGATGCTCGCGGACAACGTGTTCGGGCGGTCGATCAAGCCGGCGATCGAGAACTTCGAGCGCCAGGAGCGCGGCGCGCGCATCGTGCTCTCGAAGGTCGAGGAGCCGGAGCACCTGCGGCACCTCGGCGTCGCGGAGCTCGACGGCGACAAGGTCGTGCGGATCGTCGAGAAGCCCGACCAGCCGCCGAGCGAGTACGCGGTCACGGGCCTGTACTTCTACGACGCGTCCGTGTTCGAGTTCCTGCCGTCGCTCTCGCCGTCCGCACGCGGCGAGTTGGAGATCACGGACGTCAACAACTGGTTCGTCGAGCAGGGAATGATGGAGTACGACGTCGTCGAAGGCTTCTGGGGCGACGCCGGCGAGTCGATCGACGCCTACTACGAGGTCAACGACTTCGTGCGGCAGAACGGCGCGAACCGGTGATCGAGAGCCTGCGGCGGATTCCGCTTCGGCGCTTCGAGGACGAGCGGGGCTGGTTCGTGGAGGTCAACCGCGCGAGCTGGCACTCGAAGCCGATGCGGCAGACGAACATCTCGTTCTCGCGGGCGGGCGTGATCCGCGGGCTGCACTTCCACGAGCGCGGGCAGGACGACCTCTTCGTGTGCCTGCAGGGGACGGCGCGGGTGGTCGTGCTCGACCTGGGGAGCGGCGAGACGTTCTCTGAGGACATCGGGGACGAGAACCCGGTCGCGATCTACGTGCCCGGGCGATGTGCGCACGGCTTCGAGGCGCTGACCGATCTTCTGTTCTGTTACCACGTGACCGAGGAGTACGACCCGGGCGACCCGGACGAGCACGAGGTGCCGTGGGACGACCCGCGCGTCGTCGACCTGTGGAGCACGAGATCGCCGATCCTGTCGGAACGGGACCAGGCCGCGTCCTGATCACCGGCGCCGGCGGCCAGCTGGGGGCCGCGCTGGCCGAGGTCTTCCCTGAAGCGGACGCGCTCACGAGGGCCGACTGGGACGTCACGCACCCCCGAACCGGCTCAGTAACAGACCGTTATTTGGTGCTCCACGCGGCTGCGTGGACCGACGTGGACGGGGCCGAGGCCGATCCCGAAGGAGCAGCGCGCGTGAACGTGGCTGGGACTCGCAATGTCGTGGCACTCGGCGCACCGGTCCTCTACTTCTCCACGGACTACGTCTTCGACGGCTCGAAGGCGGAGCCGTACGTCGAGTCCGACGAGCCGCGACCCTTGTCGGTCTACGGGCGGACGAAGCTCGAAGGCGAGCGCGAGGTGGGCGATGGCTGGATCGTTCGCTCATCCTGGCTCTTCGGCTGGACGAGCAAGAACTTCGTGAGGACGATGCTCGAGCTCGGGTCGACGCGGGACGAGGTGTCGGTTGTCGACGACCAGCGGGGCTCGCCGACGTTCGTCGGGCATCTCGCGGCGGCAACGAGGGACGTCCTCGAGCTTCCGCGCGGCACGTACCACGTCGCGGCGGACGGCGACTGCACGTGGGCCGACTTCGCCGAGACGATCTTCGAGGAGGCTGGCCTCGACTGCCGCGTCCGTCGAATCACAACCCGCGAGCTGGGCCGCCCGGCCCCGCGTCCCGCGAACTCGGTCCTCCGCAGTGAGCGAGGCGCACCCGAGCTACCGCACTGGCGCGACGGCCTCCGTGCCTGCCTAGCCCGTCTCTAAGGGGCGTGGCTCAGTGCCAGGCACACGGACATGTCCCGGAATCGAGCGAGCCCGCGTCAAATAGTTACGGGGTTGTCGCTTCAGGCCGTGTCCAAGTGCCTGGCACTGGGACCTGTCTGTTATCGCCAGGCGGTTTCTTCGACCTGCAGGCGCTCGCGGAGCGGTTCCCACCAGCCGCGGTTCGCGGCGTACCACTCGACCGTCTCCCGCAGGCCGTCCTCGAAGCCGATCTCCGGCTTCCAGCCGAGGTCTCGTTGAAGCTTCGAGGAGTCGAGCAAGTAGCGCCGGTCGTGGCCGGGCCGGTCGGGGACGATCGTCTTCAGCGACTCCGGCTTCCCGGTCAGCTCCAGCACGCGGTCGGCGATCTCATCGATCGACGCCTCGACGCCCGACCCGACGTTGTACGTCCCGCCCGGATCGCCGCGCGCGAGGACGAGCTCGATGGCGCGGCAATGGTCGCGCACGTGCAGCCATTCGCGCTTGTTCTGCGTCGACGCATACATCGGAAGCGGCCGATCGTCGAGCGCGTTCGTGACGAAGAGCGGAATCACCTTCTCGGGGAACTGGAACGGCCCGTAGTTGTTCGAGCAGTTCGTGATCGTCGTCTGCAGCCCGAACGTCTCGCGGTACGCGCGCACGTAGTGATCCGCCGCAGCCTTCGACGCGTTGTACGGCGTGCGCGGGCGGTACGGCGACTCCTCGCTGAACGACTCGTCCGAGTCGAGCGGCAGGTCGCCGTAGACCTCGCAGGTCGAGATGTGGTGGAAGCGCTCGACCTCGGCCTTGCGCGTCGCCTCGAGCAGGAGCTGCGTGCCGAGCACGTTCGTCCGCGCGAAGAGCCCGGGATCGACGACCGCGAGGCTGTTGTGCGACTCGGCCGCGAAGTTCACGACGACGTCGATGTCGTGCTCGAGCAGGACGTTGCCGACGAGATCGATGTCGGCGATGTCCGCCTGGACGAACGGAACGCGCTCCTCCGTGCCCTCGAGGTTGGCGCGGTTGCCGGCGTACGTCAGGAGGTCGAGCGCGACGACCGAGTCGTCGGAATGCTGCTCCAGCCAGTAATGGACGAAGTTGGAGCCGATGAAGCCGGCCGCGCCGGTGACGAGGATCCGCACGGCGGCATCGTACGCATCAGTCCTCTTCCTTTCGGCCGTTGCCTCGCCCTCTGTGGCCGTGGCCTCGCCGGCAGAGCCTCTCCGCCTCCCGGATCTCGGGCCGGTTGCCCTGGAGCTGTCGCGAGCGCTCGAGGTGCTGGAGCGCCTCGTCGCACTGGCCGAGCTGGGCCAGAGCCGCACCGAGGTCGTACTCCGCGTACGCCTCGTACGTGACGCCGGTGCCCAGGAGCGCGGTGACTGCCTGCCGCGCGAGCTGCTCGGCCTCCGCTACATCCCCCGCGCGCAGAAATGCAGTTGCCTGGTCGGTCAGCGAGCGGCCGCTGGGCGCAGGAGGCGGAGGCGGAGGTGGAGGTGGCGGCGGCGGCGGCGGTGGCGGTGGCGGAGGCGCCGGTGGCGGAGGCTGGGGAGCCGTTGTTCGGTGCGCTCGTGGTCTGCGCCGCCTCATGCCGACCGCCGCCGTCCGTGAACAGCGCGGCGAGCCCGGCTCCCGCGAGCAGGGCAGCGGCGACGATCGCTGCGACCAGCGGCCACGGCGACCGCCGATCTGCGGCCGGCAGCACCCTAGTCGTCGCCTCACCCCCTTCGAGCGCCTCCCGCAGCGCGGCCACGAAGTCGGAGGAGGTCTCGAACCGCTCCCTGGGATCCTTGGCCAAAGCGCGTCGGAACACGGGGTCGAGCTGCAACGAGATCGACGGAACCTCCGCCTGCACGTGCGCGGCCGCCTCAGAAGTCGCGCTCTCTGACTCGAACGGCCGGCGCCCCGTCAGCAACTCGTAGGCGACGACCGCGAGCGCGTAGCGATCGCTGGCAGGAGTCGCGCGCTCCCCACGCGCCTGTTCCGGAGAGAGGTAGCCGGCCGTCCCGAGCACGGTCCCGGTGAGGGTCAGCGAATGAAGCCCGGCGGCGCTCGCGATCCCGAAGTCGGCCACGTGGAGATCTCCGGCCTCGTCGAGCAGGAGGTTTCCCGGCTTGACGTCCCTGTGCACGACACCGCGGCGGTGTGCAGCGTCGAGCGCGCCAGCCGCCTGGTCGAGCCAGGCGAGCGCCTGATCCATCGGCGGAGGCCCGCCGACGCGGAGCCGGTCCTCCAGCGACCCGCCCCCGAGATGCTCCATGACGATGAACGGCCGCCCCTGCCACTCGCCGACGTCGAAGATCGTGACCGTGCCCGGCTCGCCCGAGAGCCTGGCCGCGGCGAGAGCCTCGCGGGTGAACCGAGCCCGCAGGGACTCGTCCCGCGCGTACTGCTCGGACAGCACCTTGACCGCGACCGTCCGCCCGAGCACCTCGTCCTCGGCGCGGAAGATCTCGCCCATGCCGCCGTGGCCGATCCGTGTCGGCCGGAGGTACCGGGGCGGTAAGGAGGTCGTGCCCAGAGCGCATCAGGAGCCTCGACCATTCATAGCCGAAGGGCGAACGTCAGAAACCTTTCGATTGCTGGGCCTTTCTGAAGTTCCTGTAAAGAGGGATGCCGTATTCATAACGATGCGATAGCCTCAACTGGGCCTGCGGTAGGCGCTCACGACACCGGCCTCCAAAGCCGAAAATCTGCGACACATGGCTCGTTCTACGCTTCTTGCCGCGCTCGTCGTCACCGTCGTTCTCGCCGGTGCGTCCTCGGGTGCGGCACGACTCTCCGCTCCGAAGGCTCTCCCCGGCTCGCCCGTGTTCGTGATCAGCGGCCGCGGGTGGGGGCACGGCGTCGGCATGGCCCAGTGGGGAGCGTATGGCTACGCGCAGCAGGGCTACTCGTACGACGAGATCCTCGCCCACTACTACCGCGGGACGACGATCGGCCCGGCGTCGATCAACAAGGTGCGCGTCTTCCTCGCGCAGGGCCGGTCCCGCCTGACGGTCTCGTCCGTGGCGCCGTTCACCGTGCGCGACGGGATCGGCCAGCTCTGGCACCTCGCGGCGGGCCCGCAGACCTTCGGGCCGGGGCTGATGATCAAGACGACCGACGTTCCCCAACGCCGGGCGCTGCCGAGCCCGCTCACGTTCATCGCCGGCTCGTCGCCGCTCCGCTTCGGAGACCGTCCGTACCGCGGCCAGGTGCAGGTCTCGGTCGCCAACGGCGCGTTGCGGGCGATCAACGTCGTCGGGCTCGAGGCCTACCTCTACGGCGTCGTCCCCTCGGAGATGCCGCGCGACTGGCTGCCGGAAGCGCTCAAGGCGCAAGCGGTCGCGGCGCGCTCCTACGCGCTCGCTGTGAAGAAGAGCGGATCGTGGTTCGACCTCTACCCGGACACGCGAAGCCAGGTCTACCTCGGCATCGCGCACGAGGCGCCGTCGACGACCGCGGCGGTGCAGGACACCGCGGGCCAGGTCGTCCTCTACAACGGGCGCGTCGCGACGACGTACTTCTTCTCGAGCTCCGGAGGCCGCACGTCGGCCGCCTCCGAGGTCTGGCCGAGCTCGAACGGTGCTCCGTATCTCGTGTCCGTCAACGACCCCTACGACACGCTCTCGCCCTACCACCGGTGGGGCCCGTTCGTCGTCCCCGCGTCCCGGCTCAACCGCGTCCTCCGGGCACGCGGGCAGATGAGCGACATGACGATGCAGACCGGCCCGTCGGGCCGCGTCCTGAGCGTGACCGCGATCGGCTCGCAGGGCGACTCGACGATGACCGGCTCGGATCTCCGCCGCGCGCTGAACCTCCGCTCGACGTGGTTCCGGATCGGCGTCCTCGCGCTCGCGACCCCCCAGGCGCCGGTCACGTACGGCAAGAACGTCGCGCTGAGCGGCGTTGCGCGCAGGGTGCCTGCGGTGCGGCTCGACCAGCGGCAGCCCGGGACTCCATGGGCGCAGGTTCGTCCGATCTCACCCGGCCCGGGCGGCTCGGTGAGCGTCTCCGCCAAGCCGCGGGTGCCGACCGACTACCGGCTCGTCAGCGGCGCGGCTCGCAGCGCGATCGCGCACGTCTCGGTCGCGCCGCTCGTGCGCTTCCACGGCATGCCCGACGCGTCGACGCTGCGCGGCTTCGCGAGGCCTCTCTTCCCGGGTGGCAGCGTCGCGCTCCAGCGCTTCGACGGTGCCCGGTGGAAGACGATCGCGCGCGCGACGATCGACCAGAACGGAGACTTCCAGGCGCACGTGAACCTGACTCCGGGCCAGTACCGCGCCCGCCTCGCGCCCGGCCGGGGCTTCGTCCCAGGTGTGAGCCCGACGCTGACGGTGGGACCCGCATGAAGCGGCTCGTCCTGGCAGCGTTCGTGCTTGCTCTGGCCGTGCCTGCGCAGGCGTCGGCTGATCGTTTCGCGATCGGGATCCAGAAGGGCGCCGACGAGCGGGCCGTCGCACGCGACGTTCGGGCCGCCACCGGGGAGCCGGTGACGAAGATCGGGCCCTTTGCCCTGTCCGTGCGCGCGCGGCACGCGGACGTGCTGCGCTCCGTTGACGGCACCTCCTGGGTGGAGCGGATGCGGCCCTCGCGGCGGCTTGCGTTCACGCCGAACGATCCGCTGGCCAACAGGCAGTGGTACCTGACGCGAATCCATGCATTCGATGCGTGGCCGCAGCTGCCCGCACTCACCGGTGTTCCGGTGGCCGTGCTCGACTCCGGCGTCGACTCGGGGCATCCAGACTTGCAGCGCCAGATCGTCGACGGGCGGAGCTTCGTCTCCAGCTCGTGGGAGACCGACACGAACGGCCACGGGACCTTCGTTGCGGGGGAGATCGCTGCCGTTACGAACAACGGCACAGGCATTGCCTCCGTTGGCTTCCCGGTCGAGCTCCTGATCGCAAAGATCGTGCGCTCCGACGGGACGATCTCGCCTGACGCCGAGGCCCGGGCCATCCGCTGGGCCGTCGACCGCGGCGCACGCGTGATCAACATGAGCTTCGGCGGCGTGCGCGACCCGCACGACAAGGGACTCGACACGTACTCGCCGCTCGAGGCGGCGGCCGTCCGGTACGCGGTCAGCAAGGGCGTGCTCGTCGTCGCGGCGGTCGGGAACGCGGACAGCGCACCGACCGAGCCGTGGGGCTACGCGGGCTATCCCGCCGCGCTGCCGCACGTTATCGGCGTGGGCTCGCTGAACCGGGACGGCTCCGTGCCCACCTTCTCCAACCGCGACAGTCGCTACGTCGATATCGCTGCCCCAGGCGAGTCGATCTTCTCGACCCTGCCCAGGGCGCTGACCTCGACGACGCGGCCGGGCTGCTTCCTCCAGGGCTACTCGGACTGCGGCCCGATGGAGTTCCGCCGAGGCGAGGGGACGTCGTTCTCCGCGCCGCAGGTTTCGGCCGCAGCCGCCGTGCTGTTCGCGACCGACCCCGGGCTGCAGCCGGATCAAGTCTCGGCGATCCTGACGAAGACAGCAGCGGACGCCGACCGTGACACCGGCTGCGTGCGCTGCGACACCGGCCGCGACCCGATGACAGGTTGGGGCCTGCTCGACGTCGGCAGCGCCGTGCGCGCGCTCGCGGATTCGCTGCCCGATCCCGACCACTACGAGGCGAATGACCGATTGTCCATGGCAGCGCCCATCTGGGGCCGCAAGGGCCAGCGGATCAAGGCGACGATCGACTACTGGGACGACCGCGAGGACGTCTACAAGATCAAGTTCCGCCGCCGGCAGAACGTCGTCGCCGTACTGCGCGGACCGGCTGGGGCGAACTCGAATCTCTTCGTCTGGAAGCCCGGGACGACGAGCATTGCAGGCTCCGCTGTCAACCGGCGGTTTCTCGCCGCGCAGTCGAAATCGCCCGGCTCGCTCGACAGGATCCGGCTCCGCGTGACGCAGCCTGGCTGGTATTACCTGGTCGTCAAGATGGGGTCGCCCGGCTCGGGCAAGTACACGCTCAGGTATCGGAAGCGCCCGCGGGCGGCGTTCCGAGCAGTTCGTCCGTAGCGACCTCGCGGATCTGGCGCGCGGGGTTGCCGACGACGACCGCGCGGGCGGGCACGTCACGCACGACGACCGCACCGGCGCCGACGTAGGCCTCCTCGCCGATTTCGACCGCGGGGCAGAGCACCGCGCCTCCGCCGACGCGGGCACCTCGCCTGATGGTCGGCCCGCGGCGGAGCTCGTGCCGCTTCTCGGTCCGGCCCATGAAGTTGTCGTTCGTCGTGATCACGCCCGGCGCGATGAAGACCTCGTCCTCGAGTGTCGAGTACGCGGTCACGTACGCGTTGGCCTGGATCTTCGTCAGCGCTCCGATCGTCGTGTCGTTCTCGACGAGCGAGCCGCGCCCGATGACAACGTCGTCGCCGATCTCGCAGCGCTCGCGGACGCAGGCCTGGTCACCGACGATCACGCGCGCTCCGATGCGCGTTCCGGCGAACACGATCGCGCCGGCCGAGACGATCGTCCCCGCCCCGAGCTCGAGCGGCGGCAGCTCTTCACGTGCCGCGGTCGAGCGCGGGGAGAGCGCGGGCTGCTTGCCGACGACCGCGTGGTCCCCGATCACGCAGCCGTCCCCGATCACGGTTCCGGGATAGACGACCGCGGTCTCGGCGATCTGGGTCAAGCTGGTGCGCGGTCCGAGGCACCGCTTGCGGTGCCGGCGTCAGGACGGCGGGCTCTGCCCGGCGTCCGTCTGAAATGACCGGTCGATCCATCAGAACTTCAAACCGTTGCCGCAACGAGCGACTCCTGGAGCTGCTCGAGCGTGCGGATCACCGCGAGACCCTCACGCGCCGGCCCGAGCGGGTCGCCCTCGCCCTCGACCAGCGCCAGGAAGTGCGCGACCTCCCGGCGGAGCGGCTCCTCTTTCGGGAGGCTCGGGATGTGGATGTCGCCCACGCGAACCTGCCAGTCGCTCGCCGGCCGCTCGACCGGGCCCTTGTCGTAGACCGTCAGCTTGCGGTCCGGCTCCATATCGTCGAAGACGGCCATCTTGTCGCGACCGACGACGGTCAGCTTGCGGATCTTGTGTGGGTCGAGCCATGAGACGTGCATGTGCGCGACGATGCCGGACGGGAAGCGCAGGTAGCAGAAGACGACGTCCTCGATCCCGCTGCGCAGGAACGACTCGCCCCGCGCCCACGCCTCGACCGGCTCCTCGCCGACGAGGTGCAGGATCATCGATAGGTCCTGCGCTCCGATCGACCAAAGGGCGTTCTCGTCGCGGCGGATCTGCCCGAGGTTCTGCCGGTTCCCGTAGAGGTAGAGGACGTCTCCGAGCTCGCCTCCGTCGATCAGCTCCTTCAGCCGGTGCAGGGCTGCGTGGTAGAGGAGCAGGTAGCCGGGCATGAGGACGAGCCCGCGTTCCTGCGCGAGCGTTGCGAGCTCCTCGGCCTCGGCGCTCGAGGAGGCCTGGGGCTTCTCGACGAAGACGTGCTTCCCGGCAGAGAGCGCCTGCTTCGCGAGCTCGTAGTGCGTCACGACCGGGGTCGCGATTACGACTGCGTCCACCTCGGGGTCGGTGAGCAGGTCCTGGAAGTCGCTCGTCGTCCGGGCCTGCGGGTGCGCCTTCGCGGCCTCGCCCAGGAGATCGGGCGAGAGGTCGCACAGCCAGCGAAGATCCGAGAGCGCGCCGAAGTTCCGGGCGAGGTTCGGCCCCCAGTAACCGAGCCCCGCGTGGCCGATGCGGATCACAGCTTCCAGACCTTGCCGTTCCCGGTCCCGTTCGGGCCGGTCGCGTTGCGCAGGTCGACCACGAGCGGCGCCTGCATGACGAGCGCCTCGTAGTCGATGCCGGAGTGCGCGGTGACGATCACCACGCAGTCCACGGCTGCCGGGTCGAGCGGAGTCGAGCTGAGCCCGTGCTCGGGAAGCTCGGGGACGAGGGGATCGTGGTACGAGACGTCCGCCTCTGCCTCCTGCAGGAGCTCGATCAGCTTCAACGCCGGCGACTCGCGCGTGTCTTCGATGTCCGCCTTGTAGGAGACCCCGAGGATCTGGATCTTCGAGCCTTTGAGCGCCTTCTCGTGCGCGTTCAGCGCGCGGGCGATCTTGCCGAGGCACCAGTACGGCATGTTCTCGTTGACCTTGCCCGCGAGCTCGATGAACTCGGTGTAGAAGTCGTACTCGCGCGCCCTCCAGGTCAGGTAGAAGGGGTCGATCGGCATGCAGTGGCCGCCGAGGCCAGGGCCGGGCTGGAAGCTCATGAACCCGAAGGGCTTCGTCGCGGCCGCGCCGACGACCTCCCAGACGTCGATCTGCATCCGGTCGCACAGCTGGGCGAGCTCGTTGACGAGGGCGATGTTGACCGAGCGGAAGATGTTCTCGAGGAGCTTCGTCAGCTCAGCCGCCTCGGGCGATGAGACGGGGTGCACGGTGTCGATCGCCCGGCGATAGAGCTCCACGGCGCGCTCCGTGCAGGCTGTAGTGAGGCCCCCGACGATCTTCGGCGTGTTCTGCGCCGTCCAGTCCTCGCGGCCTGGATCGACGCGCTCGGGCGAGAAGGCGAGGTGGAAGTCCTCCCCGGCCGTGAGCCCGCTGCCGTCCTCGAGGACCGGCGCGAGGCGCTCGCGGGTGGTGCCGGGATACGTCGTCGACTCGAGCACGACGAGCTGGCCCTTCTGGAGGCGCGGCGCGATGTCTGCCGCCGCGCCGAGGACGATCGACAGGTCGGGCTCGCGCTGCGCCGTGAGCGGCGTCTGGAGCGCGATCAGGATCGCGTCCGCCTCCTCGAGCACGTCGTAGTCGGTCGTGATGTCGATCGCGCCCGACTCGACGAGAGGGCGGAGCCCGTCCGACGGGACGTCGCGGATGTAGCTCTCGCCGCGCTTGACGAGCTCGACCTTCTGCGGGTTCACCTCGACGAGGACGACCCGGTTTCCGGTTTCCGCGAACACCTGAGCGAGCGGCAGGCCCACGTAGCCCGCGCCGACGATTGCGACTGGTCCCTTCACCGCGGGGCGATAGTACAGACGCCCTACGGGTGCGCTCTAGCCAGGTACCAGCGTTTCGCGGTCGGGTCGGTCTTGAAGAACGTCGTGAGCAGGTTGACGACCTTCTGCACGCCGCCTCGGGACGGGTGTGTCCCGTCGGCTTCAACGTCGTCGCACGTCCACTGCAGCCCGTCGCTCCGGCCGGCCAGCCCGTCCGTCCACAGGTACGGCCCCCAGCCGACCCACGGGCCCTTGAGCTTGCCGCTGATCCGGTCCTGGATCACTCCGCGGACGGCGTAGCCGCTGTCGTAGGCCGCCGGCTCGGGATTCCAGCCCGTGATCGCGTAGCCGCCGTAGGTTCGGCTCGAGAGGTACACGAGGCGCAGCTTCGGGTAGCGGAAGCGCATCGTGTTGATGATCTTGCGGAGCGAGGCCTGGAGCGCCTTCGCGTCCTTCGGGAAGCGCCGGTGCTCCCCGGCGATTGCCTCCTTGAGCCAGACGACCTGCACCTGGGAGGCCGAGACACCGGCCGCCGCGAGCCGGCTGTCCACGTTGTCCCAGTAGACCGCCCTGGAGTTGATGTTCGAGGCGTCGAAGCCGTCCTGCGCGCCGTCGACGACGACCACGTTTTCGTTTCGCTGCGCGTCGCGGTCCGAGGTGCGCTTGAAGGCGGAGAACTCGGCGGTCGTGTTCGACATGCCGACCGAGAGCACGACGACCTTTCCGTTGATCGGCCGTACCTGGCGCGCTGCGGTCATGCCTTTCTTGAGGTACTTGGCGGAGGGCTTGTTCACACCGCCCGGGTACAGGCCGCCGCGGTAGCCCCGATAGCGTCGGTTGCCCATGTCGGTCAGCGGGATGAGCCCGGTCGAGGCCAGCGAGCACTGCGCGTTCGGGCGTGCCTCCTTGGCCGGCGCCTGCGAGATGGACAGGGACGCCGACACAGCCGCGAACGCGGCCGCTAGAGCCAGAAGCGCCTTCACTCGCATCGCAGTCCGAAGGGTACGCGGCACCCGTTAGGGCGCTGTTAAGGCCGAAGTGGCTCGGCTACACTCGCCCGGCCAGGGCCGTTAGCTCAGCTGGTAGAGCAGGGGACTCTTAATCCCAAGGTCGCAGGTTCGATCCCTGCACGGCCCACCTCGCTTCCCTGGCCGGCGTGTCGCTCCCGCCCGGCGGAGCCGGGCTCCTCGCTTCCCTGGCCGGCGTCCCGCTCCCGCCCGGCGAAGCCGGGCTCCGCGGGCCGCCTCGCGCCGCTGCGCACCCTCCTGCCGGCGGGCCGTGTGGTCTAACACTGTCCCACCGGCATACGGGCACGCAGCGCCGCGCCAGGAAACCGAGGCCACCTCGCTTCCCTGGCCGGCGTGTCGCTCCCGCCCGGCGGAGCCGGGCTCCGCGACCCACCTCGCGCCGCTGACCGCCCTCCTGCGAGCGGCCCGTGTGGCTAACACTGTTCCGCTCGCATACGGGCGGTCAGCGACACGCCAGGAAACCGAGGTGCGAGTGCCGCAACCCGCAGAAAGTGCCCAAGTATCGGCGTTACTACGTGGTTTCGCGGTCGTGATGCCGGGGACCAGTAAACAAACACCGAAAGGAGCCAAATGGGTGCCAAAGTTAGTGATGTCATGACTGGTCGACCGCGCGCTGTGACTCCACAGACGCCCCTGACCGAGGTTGCCGAGTTGATGGACGCGGAGGATGTGGGATCGATCCCCGTCGTGGAAAACGATCGGCTTGTGGGGATCGTCACAGACAGGGACATCGTTGTCCGCGCAATCGCGAAGGGCAAGGATCCGAAAGGGATGCCGGTATCGGCAGTCTCTTCGCGCGAGCTCGTGACTGTGGGTCCCGACGACGATCTCTCGGACGCGCTCGAGCTCATGGCGCGGCATCAGGTCCGGCGCCTGGCAGTAACGGGCCAGGACGAGCAACTCGTGGGCGTGGTCTCGCAGGCCGACGTCGCCCGGGAAGCGAAGGAGAAGGACACGGGCGAGGTCGTCCAGAGCATCTCGCGGGAGCCGGAGGGGCCGCGCACGCCCTGATCTAGCTGCTTCCGACGAAATCGAGTAGTACCGGAGCGAGGCGCCTGACGGCGCCTCGCGGCCGTTGCGACCCGCGCTAGGCGACGAGCTGCGCGGTCAGGTCCGCCTGTACCGCCGCAAAAGCCTCGACCACCTCCGGGTCGAACTGCGTCCCCGCGGAGTGGAGGAGCTCTTGGATCGCCTGCTCGTTGCTCAACGCGTTCGCGTACGGCCGCCGCGAGGTCATGGCCTCGAACGAGTCGCAGACCGAGATGATCCGCGCCCCGAGTGGGATCTCCGGCCCTGTCAGCCGATCCGGATAGCCCGTCCCGTCCCAGCGCTCGTGGCTCGAGCGGACGAGCTTCGCAGCGCCTCCGAAGTCCGGAGCGGCCGCGAGGATCCGCTCGCCGATCAGCGGGTGCCGCTTCACGAACTCCCACTCGTCCCCGGTCAATGGCTCCGGCTTGCTGAGGATCTCCTCCGGGATTGCGAGCTTGCCGACGTCGTGCAGCTCCGCCGCCTGTTGGATCTTCGACAGCTCGTCCGAGGAAACGCGCAGCCTGCGCGCGACCGCCTCGGCGAGGTCTGCGACGTCCGCGACTCGGTGCGGATGCCCGCTGCGCGCCGCCTCGAGAGCATCCACGGCCTCGACGGGAGCGCGGTGCCGCTGCTTGTGGAGGTACATGCGATGGTCGGCCATGCTCAGCGCCTCACTGATCTGGCCTGCCTCCGAGGGCATCAGCACCGCGCCATACGAGCAGCTGACGGCGAAGCCTTCGCCTTCCTCCGTCAGCGCTGCCCCAGCTCGTTCTGCAAGATCGTTCGACTCGCCGTTCGTGGCGTCCGCCAGCACGCAGAACTCGTCGCCGCCGAGCCGGTAGGCGCGACCCTCGCTCTCGACCGTCGCGCCGAGCCGGCCCGCGACGCGCGCGAGCAGCGCGTCACCGGCGGAGTGGCCGAACGAGTCGTTGTACGCCTTGAAGCCGTCGAGGTCGAAGACGACGAGCGCGAAGGGCGCGCCCTCGTCCGCGAGCGCCGTCTCGAGCTCGAGTATGAACCGGCGACGGTTGCCGAGGCCCGTCAGCGCATCGGTCAGAGCCTCTTCGCGGCTCGCAGCAAGTAGCTGGACGCGCTCCCGGAACGTGAGCACGGCGCGAACGATGACCGCGGCGATCGTCGCCGACGCGAGCACGAACGCGAGCGTGTTGATGCGGACGAAGTGGTCGTAGACGAGGAGCGAAAGCCCGACCGCGGCGAAGAACGTCGGCAGAGTGAGCGCCTGCCAGCCCTTGTCCCGCGCACCCTCGAGCCTGCGGATCGGCTGCCAAGCCGAGCATGCGATCAGCACGAGCGCCAGCGGCCAGCCCACGTCGAGGAAGCCGCCCTCGGTGTAGGTCCCCGCCGCGGTCTCGTACAGGTAGGCGCTGTCCGCGACCGCGAACACGGCGAAGCCGACCGCGACGAACGCGCAGGTCGCATCGAATCGCCAGCCGGTCAGCGCGAACGTGGCCACGACCAGGGCGAGCAGCAACACGTCGGCGAGCGGGTAGGCGAGGTTCGTCGCGATGACCAGGGTGCTCCCGCCGGTCGTCTTCAGGACCTCGTCGAAGACGACTGCGGCTCCGAGCGCGGCCACCGCCAGCGAGGCGATCACGCCGTCGAGCCAGAGGTTGCCGCGGAAGTCCCGCATCCGCCGCCGCAGGAGGAGGGCTAGGGCGACGTAGCTGACGGGGTAGAACGCGAGATAGAACGGGTCGGACAGCGACGGGATCGGCACGTCGGCCGTCCCTGAGAACGCGAAGAAGTAGTAGAGGTCGCCGGTCGTCCAGAGCGCGAGTGCGAGCCCGAGCAGGAGCCATGGGAGCCGCTCCGCCTTGACCTCGATGCCCCGCGCGAGGCACGCGAGCGACGCCGCGACCAGCAATCCGTTGTAGACCCAGCTGTCGAAGAAGGCGTCGACCGAGCCCTGGACACCGAGGAGCGACTCGACGGCGTACGCCGCCGTGACCGCGAGCAGGCAGACGCACAGGAACCTGCCGATGCCGAAGACGCCCCGCGCAGGGGTCGGCAAGAAGTTTCGGTGAAGCCGCAGAATTGCCCTCCGGTAGTCGAAAAACGCCTGTTTCGGACTATCACCCGTGTACGCTCTTGCGTCGTCCCCCGTAGTAGGGATCTGATCCCTCGTTCTGATTCCCCCTTTTGGGGGATGGGAGGGCCGCGAATGGCACCGATGCAGGTTTCGATGAGAGCGTCAGCGGCGACTCTCGCAGTGCTCGGGCTCCTCGCGGCCTCCTTCGCTGGAGGCGCCTCCGGTGCAGGGAGCCCGAACGTGGCTGCCCTTCAGGTCGGTCTCCGGACGCACGGGCTCTACCACGGGACGGTCGACGGCGTTCTCGGTCCCCGCACCGAGCGGGCTGTGATGCGGTTCCAGCGCCGAGCGGGCCTCTCCCCGGACGGCGTCATCGGGGCGCGCACGCGCAAGGCCTTCGGCCGCTACGGGCGGCGAGGACCGCTCGGGCGGAGGGACCTGGCGATCGGGACGCGCGGCTGGGATGTCGCGGCGCTCCAGTTCGCGCTCGCCTGGCACGGCTTCCCGTCGGCGGTCATCGACGGCATGCTCGGCGCGCACACCGACACGGCGCTGCGCAAGTTCCAGCACTGGGCCGGGCTCGACCCGGACGGAACCGCAGGCCGATCGACGTACGCTGCTCTCAGACGCCCGGTGCCGCGCTCGCCGATCAAGCTCCTGGCTCCGGTCGCCGGCGGCTACGGAGACCTGTACGGCCCTCGAGGCAACCGCTTCCACGCAGGCGTCGACATCCCGGCCTCCAAGGGGACGCCCGTCGGCGCCGCCGCAGCCGGGCGGGTCGTCTTCGCGGCCGTGGGCGAGGGGTTCGGCAAGCTCGTCGTGCTCGAGCATGCACACGGCGTTAGGACGCGCTACGCGCACCTGTCGCGGATCACTGTTCGCGTCGGCCGGTACGTGAAGGCGCGCGCCACGGTCGGCCTCGTGGGCGCGACCGGCGAGGCCTCCGGCCCGCACCTGCACTTCGAGGTGCTCGTGCGCGGCGCCAACGTCGATCCATTGTCCGCGCTTTAGCGCGGACAATGCCTAGCCCACGGCGAAGCCATGGGCTAGGCAAGCAGGTGGTGTCTTCTAGGCGGGATGCTGACGCCCGCGGCGAAGCCACGGGCGAGCCAACTACGTGGAGATGTACCTCGGGTTGCGGGGTTAAAGGGCCGGAAAACGGCAACGCCCGCGACAAGAGCCACGGGCGCGCCTCTGGCGGTGCTGGACGTTGAAGGTGCTAGGCGGGAGGGCCTTCCTCGACGTATGTCGAACGGCGGCGGCTACCACCCACGCCGCCCCACGACGACCAGAAGATCAACGAGAGGACGGCGCCGACGATGCCGACGACCATCAAGATGACTCCGATGGCGTCGACGTCGAGCCCAGCGACCTCCTTGTTGACTCCCCAGACGAGGATTGCCCCGCCTGCGATCAGCAACAAACTAACTGCGATTCCCAAATGAACCTCCTTGGTTCGCAGCACTAGTACCCGGGTGAGGCCCGTTACTAACTAGGCAGCGGACCGGCCTGTTCAGTAGGCTCGCGCTCGGTGCGCAGGGGAGCAGTCGTTCGGCTCGTGGTGATCGCTTTGCTCGCGGCTGCGGCCGCGACGGCGGTCGCGCTTTTCATCCCCTGGCTGCCTCCTGTCCGCTCGAAGGAGGCCGAGCGGATCGACTTCGTCTTCTGGGTCGTGGTCGGTATCTGCATCGCGGTGTTCGCGGTCGTCGCCGCGGTCACCATCTACTCGGTCATGACGTTTCGAGCGCGGCCCGACGACGACTCGGATGGGCCCCCGATTCACGGGCACACCGGGCTCGAGATCACGTGGACGGCGGTCCCCGCGGTGCTCGTCACGATCATCGCCATTCTGAGCGCGATCGCCCTCGCGGAGAACGGCGAGCTGAAGTCGGGCCGCCTCCAGGTCGACGTCACTGCGCGCCAGTTCGCGTGGAGCTTCAAGTATCCGCAGTACGGAGGCTTCGAGACGACCGAGCTCCGGCTCGAGGAAGGGCGCCAGGTCGAGCTCAACCTTCGCGCGCTCGACGTGATCCACTCGTTCTGGGTGCCGGAGTTCCGCCAGAAGCAGGACGCCGTGCCCGGGATCACGACGCACCTGCCGATCACGCCGACGAAGGTTGGCACGGACACGCTCATCTGCACGGAGCTCTGCGGGCTCGGGCACGCCTTGATGCGCGCGAAGGTGATCGTGATGAGGCCCGCCGAGTTCGAGCAATGGGCCCGGAAGCAGCAAGAGGGAGCCCAGGCAAGTGGGGGTTAGGCTGATTTTGTCGTGACCGAGGTCGTCGAGCACACCCCGCACGCCCCGCCCGCGCCGCCGCGATCCCGCTGGCACCGGCTCCTGCTCGGCCCCGGCTTCATTCGCGCCGCGTGGATGACCGCGCTCTTCTTCGGGATCGGCTTCGGCATCGTCGTCGGCCTGCGCTCGCTCGCGGGGTACGAGCCGACGCTCGACTGGCTGATCATCGTCACCGTCGCCGGGCTGATCACCGCGCCGCTCGGATTCCTCGCCGGGATCGGCGCCTTCGACTACTGGGTCTACTACGCCCTCGGCTACCCGACGAGGCCGGAAGACCACTCGGGTCACGGCGCTCAGAGCTGGAAGGACTACTTCCGGGTCAACACGGACCACAAGGTGATCGGGGTCCAGTACGTCGTGACGACGATCTTCTTCTTCCTCGCGGGCGGGCTGATGGCGATGATCTTCCGCGCCGAGCTGGCCAAGCCGGGGATGCAGTTCCTCGACAACCAGGAGTACAACGGGCTGATCTCGGTGCACGCGTCGCTGATGATCTTCCTGTTCGTGATCCCGGCGTTCGCGGGCCTCGCCAACTACGTGATCCCGCTGATGATCGGCGCGCCGGACATGGCGTTCCCGCGGTTGAACGCGCTCTCGTTCTGGCTGCTCCCGATCGCGGGGATCATGATGCTCTCGAGCGTCGCGGTGCCGGGCGGGGCGTTCGGCGCCGGCTGGACGGGCTACGCGCCCCTGTCGGTGGTTGGGACGGACGGCAACGTCTGGTTCAACATGGGCGTCCAGTGGGCCGGGGCGTCGTCGATCATGACCGCGCTCAACTTCCTGGTCACGATCATCACCATGCGCGCGCCGGGGATGACCTTCTGGCGCATGCCGCTGCTCGTCTGGGCGAACTTCACGACGTCGCTGCTCGTCGTGCTCGCGACGCCGTTCATCGCCGGCTCGCAGTTCTTCGTCATGTTCGACCGGCTGATGCACACGAACTTCTTCAACTTCAACGAGGGCGGCTACGTCCTCGGCTACCAGCACATCTTCTGGTTCTACTCGCACCCGGCCGTGTACATCATGATGCTGCCCGGCTTCGGGATCGCCTCCGAGGTGATCTCCGTCTTCTCGCGCAAACCGATCTTCGGCTACCGCCTGATGGCGTTGTCCCTGTGCGCGATCCTGATCCTCGGCTTCTCGGTCTGGGCGCACCACATGTTCGTCTCGGGCATGGCGAACTGGCTGCGCGTTCCGATGATGGTGACGACGCTTCTGATCGCGATTCCGACCGGGATCAAGGTCTTCTCCTGGCTGGCGACCACCTGGGAGGGGCGGATCCACTTAGAGACGCCGATGCTGTGGGCGCTCGGCTTCGTGTCGATGTTCGTCATCGGCGGGCTGTCCGGGATCATGCTCGGCGCGGTCCCGGTCGACATCCACACCTCGGACACGTACTTCGTCGTCGCGCACATCCACTACGTGCTCTTGGGCGGCTCGCTGTTCACGATCTTCGCCGGGATCTACTACTGGTTCCCGAAGATGACCGGGCGGATGTACAACGAGCGGCTCGGGAAGCTGCACTTCTGGCTGACGTTCATCGGCTTCAACCTGACGTTCTTCCCGATGCACATCATCGGCGTGCAGGGAATGCCGAGGCGCGTCTCGGACTACGACCCGCAGTTCGGCACGTGGAACATGATCATCTCGATCTCGTCGTTCTTCCTCGGCGTGTCGTTCGTCATCTTCCTCTACAACGCGATCACCAGCTGGATCCGCGGGCCGGCGGCGGGGGCGAACCCGTGGCACGCGATGACGCTCGAGTGGCAGGTGTCCTCGCCGCCGCCGATCTTCAACTTCGACGAGATCCCGCAGATCGTCGGCGGGCCCTACGAGTACGGCGTTCCGGGAGCGCGACACGCGGTCTTCAACGGTGCGCGTGAGCACGAGCTCGAGGAGGCGAGATCGCCGTGAGCCATGTGCTGGTGGTTGCCAACGAGACGCTGACCGGTCCGAGCCTGATCGAGGCCGTCGCCGGTCGCCACCCCGATCTCGTCACCGTGCTAGCCCCGATCAGCAATCCGCACGCGGGCTACGTCGTCTACGAGGACACGCGCCGCGCTGCTGCCGGGCGGCGGCTCGAGCGCACGCTCGGCGAGTTGCGCGAGGCCGGGATTCCGGCGCACGGGCTCGTCGTCGACTCGGATCCAGCTGATGCCGTCCGCGACGCCATCGCGATGCTCGAGCCGAAGCCGACGGAGATCATCGTCTCGACGCACCCGCAGGAGAAGTCCGGATGGCTGCGGCGCAAGGTGATCGACCGCGTTCGCGACGCCGCTGGCGGGCTACCGGTCGAGCACGTCGTCGTCGATCTGAAGCGAGGGGGCGTGGCGAACGTGCTCGTGATCGCGAACGAGACCGTCGTCGGCGACCCGCTCCTCGACCGGATCCGCGAGCGCGCGGCCCGCTCTCCCGCGAGCTTCCTCATCATCTGCCCGCAGAGCGACCCGTTGAGCGCCGAGCATCCGGAGGCCGAGCGGCGCCTGAGGCGTGCCCTGGCCATCCTTCGGGCCGAGGGGATCGACGCCCACGGCCAGGTGGCGCACCCTGATCCGTACACGGCCGCGATGCAGGCGATCCACGACGAGCGGATCGACGAGGTGATCGTCTCGACCTTCGCGCCCGAGCGCTCGCCCTGGATGAAGCGGAACCTCGTCCAGCGGCTGCACAACGACTCGAAGCTGCCGGTCGAGCACGTCGTCCTCGAAGAGGCACCGGTTCAATGACCACACACGCGGAAGCCCATCACGGGCCGCCGATCGCGAACCAGAGCTCCCGCGTCGACGCCCCGACGCTCGGGATGCTCCTCTTCATCGCGTCGGAGGTCATGCTCTTCGGCTCGTTCTTCACGATTTACTTCTTCGCACGGGTCGTGGCCGGGCCCGCCGAGTGGCCGCCGCCGCCTTTCGAGTTGCCGGTCTTCGTGGCGGGCGTCAACACGGCGATCCTGATCACCTCGAGCTTCACGATGCACTGGTCGCTCCAGGCGATCAAACGAGGGAACCGGGCCGGGATGCAGGCGGGTCTCGTGCTCACACTCGCGCTCGGCCTGACGTTCCTGCTCACGCAGATCCGCGAGTACTCGAGGGTCGGCTTCGCACCGCAGGACGGCGCGTTCGGCTCCACGTTCTATGGGCTGACGGGCCTGCACGGAGCGCACGTCTTCGTCGGGTTGACCATCCTCACGTTCGCGACGATCCGCGCCTTCAGGGGCCATTTCACGGCCGCGGAGCACCGGGGCGTGGAGATTTCCGGGATCTATTGGCACTTTGTCGACGTAATGTGGATTGTCGTGTACACGACGGTGTACATCCTCTAGCGCGATGATCAACCCGCTGCGCAGCGAAGCCGAGGCCTACCGCTTTCTGCTGCTGACGGTGGGGTACTTCGCGGCGATCGCGATCGCGGCGCTCGCGATCGGCAAGTGGGCCGGGATCATCGTGTTCCTGGCTCTCACGCTGGCCGGTGCCGTCTACGTGGTGCGTGCGAGCAGGACCGAGCCGCCGCGCCAGGCTGTGCCCTCCCGCCGCGGGCGCGCGAACGAGCGCCGCATCCTCGTGATCGCGAACGAGACCGTCGGCGGCGAACGCCTCCGCGACGAGATCAACAGCCGCTCGGAGGGCTACGACGAGCAGGTTCTCGTCATCACCCCGGCGCTGAACTCTCACCTCCGGCACTGGGCCTCGGACGAGGACAACGCCCGCGTGGAGGCGCAGAAGCGGCTCAATGCAAGCCTGGAGCGCCTGCGGGCCCGCGGAATCGACGCCAAGGGTGAGGTCGGTGACGCGGAGCCGCTCCAGGCGATGGAGGACGCGCTCCGGCTCTTCGGCGCAGACGAGATCATCATCTCCACCCACCCCGAAGGCCGCTCCCACTGGCTCGAGAAGAACATCGTCGAAACGGCCCGGGAGCGCTTCGCGGTCCCGATCACGCACGTGGTCGTCGACCTAGCAGCGGAACACGAAGAAGTCCAGGAACCGACCTAGTAACAGTCGGTTACAAGGTCGGTCGCGCGGCCCCGCGACTATTTCTGTTGTTTGATGAAGTCGACGAGCTGCTGGGCCTGGTCCTGGGTGACCTGGCCCTTCTTGACCACCGCGGTCATGACGCCCGGCTGGTAGCCCTTCACGATCTCCAGGTCCGGGTCGATGATGGCGTCGAGCAGGTACTTGTCGTCGGCGGTCACCGTCTTCCCGTTCGTGAGCTGCACCTTGCTGCCGGAGAGCCCCTTGAAGGTCGGGCCTGTCGACTTCGAGCCGTCGAGCGAGTGGCAGCCCTGACAGCCGAGCGACGTGTACAGGCCCTCGCCTCCCTTGCCCGTCGCGGCGATCCCCGGGCACGCCTCCTTGTCCGTGCTGGCGGCGCAGAGGGCGACGTAGGCAGCGACGTCCTCTGCTTGCTGTCCCTTGACGAGATTCGCCGGCATGCCGCTCCCGGTCGTCGGGTAGCGGATCTGGTCGAGCACCACGTTCTCGATCGTGCTGTGCTCGAAGTCCTCCGCCTTCGACTGAGCGAACGCGTCGTCGAGGTTCGGGCCGACCGTACCGCGCGACCCTGCGTCCTTGAGCGTGTGGCAACTCCCGCAGCGTCCCTCCGCGAGGAAGACCTTTCGTCCGGCGCTCGAGTTTCCACCTTCCGCCGGCCCGCCGGTGCCGCAGCCGGAGGCGATGACGACGATCAGCGCTGCGAGAAAGACGCCGGCGGCAGCCCGCAACTCAGGGAGCAGAGGCGCCGGTCTTGGCCAGAGCCTCGTCGCGAGTCGGATAGATCGAAAAGACGCGGTCGAGCCCGGTGATCTCGAAGATCTTCGTGATGTTCCGGTCACTGCACACGAGCGAGAGCCGGCCGTCCTGGATGCGGAGCCTCTTGACGCCGCCGACGAGGACGCCGAGCGTCGTCGAGTCGATGAACGTCGTCTTCGTGAAGTCGACGACGACCTCCTTCGCGTCTTTCGCGACCACGTCGAGCAGCTGCTGCTTGAACTCGGGGGCCGTGTAGAGATCGACCTCGCCCGCGAGAGCGATCACGTAGGTCGAATCGTCGACTTTCTCTGTCTGCACGTCGAAGTTCATCGCCCCTCCACCGCGCGGGAGTCTAAGGCATCGCTTGCGATGCCGTCCTCAGGATGCCGGGCTCTGCTCGGCATCCGTCTGAACCGACCGGTCGACCCGCGCGAACCTCACCACTCAGGCTCTAACCCGACGGCTGACTCTTCAGGAACTGGATCTGCTGCCGGGCCTGCGCGGCCTCGCCGCTGTCGGGCGCGAGCTTGATCACACGCCGGTACGCCTTGAGCGCAACCGCGTTGTTGCGCGACTGGTACGCGGCGTTGGCGAGCAGGAGCTGAAGGAGGACGTCGTTCGGCTGATTCGCCGTGATCTGCTGGTAGAGCTCCGTCGCGCGAGCGAACGAGCCCTGGAGGCCCGAGTACAGCTCGGTCAGCTTCTGGTTGGCCGCGGTCGTCAACTCCGTGTCGATCTTGCCCCCGTTCCCGAGCGCGCGGCCGAGCGGTGAGTTCCCCGGAGGCGCGAACGTCGTGCCGCCGGTGCTCGACGTCACCTCGTCCTGGATCGCGGCCGCCTCGTCGCGCTGCCGGTTGGCCCGACCCTCGTAGTCGCCGGCCACCGCGCGCATGTACTCGTAGTCCTTCGGGCGCACCTTGAGGTACTGCTCGCCGGCCGTGATCGCTTGATCGAGGTCGCCGTCCTGGCGATACGCGTCGGCCAGCTCCTTGTACGCCACGAGCTCGCCCTTCTCGATCTTGCCCTGCGCGTCGCCTACCGAGGGGCCGCTCGAGCTGCTGCCGCCGCCCTGCAGGAGGTCGCCGAGACCCGCGCCGCCAACCCCGCTGCCGACTCCGAAGACGACGAAGCCGACCGCGAAGGCCAGAGCGAGGAGCACGAACACCCACTTCGCCTGCCGCCGCAGCTTCGGGAAGAACATCTCCCCTTCGACGCCGCTGTACTCGTTGCGCGACGGTGCCGACCGTGTTCGCTCACGCGGGCGCGGTGCTTTCCGCACAGGGGTTTGACTCCCACGTCGTGCACCGGATCGGGCCACGTTCCTAGACTAGCTCGGGTTCGGGGACGTTCGCCCAGTCGAAGCTGTTTCCGAGCTCGCCGAGCCGATCTCTCGTCGCCTCGTCGCAGAGCGCTCCGGTCAGCCCCGCCTCGAACGCGGCGCGCGGGTCGACGCCGAGCGAATGCGCCGCCTCGTACTCGCGCGTGAGGTCGGTGTCGAACATCGCAGGGTCGTCGGTCGAGATCGAGCACAGGACGCCGGCCTCGACGAGCTTCGGCAGCGGGTGCTCGGTGAGCGATGCGACAGCGCCCGTCCGAACGTTGGAGATTGGCGTGACGTCGAGCACGATCCGCCGCTCGGCGAGCTCGGCGACGAGCTCCGGATCGTCGACTGCGCGGATGCCGTGCCTGATGCGATCCGCATTGAGCGCGTCGAGCGCACCGCGAATGGATTCGGGCCCGACGACCTCGCCTGCGTGGGGAACCGAGCCCAGCCCCTCTGCTTTCGCCAGCTCGAACACCGGCGCGTACGGCTCGGGCGGATACTGCGCCTCGAGGCCGCCGAGGCCGACCCCGACGACGCCGCGCTCGCGGTACGCGGCCGAGTGGCGGACGACCTCCTCCGCCGCCTCCTTAGTAGCGCCGCGGTAGATATCGGGCGTCAGCCGAACCGAGACCCCGTGCAGCTCTTCGGCCTCCTGCGCGCCGTCGCAGTAGCCGCCGAAGATCTCGTCCCAGTCCACTCCGCGCGCGACGCGCTCCGCCGGCGAGAAGATCCCCTCGATGTAAACGGCGCCGTGCGCGGCGGCCTCCGCCGCGTAGTCGACGACGACCTGCCGGAAGTCCTCGGCCTTGCGCAGCGCGTTCGTGGTCAGGATCCAGATCTCGATGAAGTGCTCGAAGTCGCGGTACTCGTAGAGCGACGCGAGGCCCTCGAGGGTGTCCGCGGGCAATTCGTAATCGTTGCGGCGTGCGATCTCGAGCAGGGTCGCCGCTCTGACCGTCCCCTCTAGGTGGACGTGCAACTCGATTATTGGGTACATCAGCTGTCGCCGGTGCCCGTCAAGGGCTCGCCCGGTAACACGCCCTGCGCGGCCCAGCGTTTCTCGAAGAAGACCGCTGCCCAGATCGAGCCTTCGAAGAGGAGGAGCACGGGGATCGCCTGGAGCCCCATCGAGACGAAGTCGACGCCCGGGAGCAGGACGACCACGATGATGCAGAGCCCAACCCCGATCCGCCGGTTGTTGCGCAGCCGTGCGGCCGAGACGATCCCGAGCCGCACGAGCCCGAGGATGAAGATCGGCAGCTCGAAGAGGATCCCGCACGCGAGGATCGTGATGATTGCGAACGAGTAGTAGTCCTTCGCGCGCACCTGGGCGTTGTAGAGGTCGGAGTCGAAGTCCAGGAGGAACGGGATCGCCGTCGGGAGCACGACCCAGTAGGCGAAGGCCATCCCGATCGCCAGGAGCACCGTCGCGACGATCACGAGCCTCACGACGGTCTTCTGGTGGTGGGCATCGAAGGCGGGCGCGAGGAACGACCACAGCTGCCAGACGAGCACGGGAATAGCGAGCGCGATCGCCGCGTAGAACGCGACGTTGAACGAGGTCGTGAACGGCTCCGTCGGGCTGAGCGTGATCGGCTTCGTGTCGTCCGGGAGCGGCTTCGACAGCCAGCCGATGATCGTGTCGTGGAACGCGTAGGTGAGGATGAACAGCACGACGACGGACCCCAGCGAGATGATCAGCCGGGTCCGCAGCTCCTCGAGATGCTCGACGAGCGACGCTTCCTCACCGTGAGCGAGGCGCCGCGGCAGCCGTGTCATGCGTTAAGAGACTGAGTCGCGCTCGCGCGGCGGGGGCCCCGCCACGGGCTCGTCGTCGCCCGCCGGCGGCAGCTCGCGCGGCTCGTCGTCGTCATCCTTGCCCGTGATCGAGTCCTTGAACTCGCGCATTCCCCGACCGAGGGAGCGCCCCATCTCGGGAAGCCGCTTCGGCCCGAAGACCACGAGCAGGACGATCAGGATGATGATCGCACCCTGCCAACCGATGTTTCCGGGCATAGGCCAAGGGTAGCACTGTCGGCGGCCGGGAAAGAGTCAGCTACGATGATACGAAGCGAAGCGAAAACCCGCTTCGGGAAAGGGTTTTGGACCGCACAAAGTGGCACTACTAGAACTGAGAGATCTGCGCGTCTCGCTCGAGGACGGCACCGAGATCGTCAAGGGCGTCGACCTCGCAGTGAGCCCCGGCGAGATCCACGCGTTGATGGGCCCGAACGGCTCGGGAAAGTCGTCGCTCGCCTATGCGCTGATGGGGCACCCCGCCTACGAGATCACGGGCGGCGAGGCGCTGTTCGACGGCGAGGACCTCACCGAGATGGGCGCCGACGAGCGTGCACAGGCCGGGCTCTTCCTGGCCTTCCAGTACCCGCATGCGGTTCCGGGCGTGACCGTGACGAGCTTCCTGCGCTCGGCGATCAATGCGATCCGCAAGGCGAAGGCCGGCGGCGAGGACGACCCGATTCCGATCCCCGAGTTTCGCAAGGAGATGCTCGGCGCGATGGAGCACCTGAAGATTCCGCGTGAACTCGCGCAGCGCTATCTCAACGACGGGTTCTCGGGCGGCGAGAAGAAGCGTGTCGAGATTCTGCAGATGGCGATGCTCAAGCCGCGGATCGCGGTGCTCGACGAGACCGACTCCGGCCTCGACATCGACGCGCTTCGAATCGTCGCGCAAGGAGTGCGTGAACTGGTCGGCGCCGAAACGGGCGCGCTCGTGATCACGCACTACCAGCGGATCCTGAACTATGTGAAGCCCGATTTCGTGCACGTCTTCGTCGACGGGCGTATCGTTGAGGAAGGCGGGCCGGAGCTCGCACACAAGCTTGAGGCGGAAGGCTATGAGGCTTTCCTCCCGGAAGGGGCTGAGGCGTAAGTGGCGATCACGGAAACCGAGATCGTTGCCGGCATCGGCAACGAGTACAAGTACGGATTCCACGATCCTGAGGACTACTTCTTCAAGTCGGGCCGCGGGCTGTCCCCCGAGCTCGTCGCGGCGATCTCCGAGCACAAGAACGAGCCCGACTGGATGCGCAAGTTCCGG
This sequence comes from uncultured Actinomycetes bacterium, assembly GCA_963794605.1. Taxonomy (GTDB): domain Bacteria; phylum Actinomycetota; class Thermoleophilia; order Gaiellales; family Gaiellaceae; genus VAXT01. The sequence goes on along the minus strand of CAWCEN010000002.1, from coordinate 463,529 downwards.
CTCAAGTCGCTGGAGTACTTCCAGGCCCGGCCGCTACCCGCGTGGGGCGGAGACCTGACCGGGATCGACTTCGACAACATCTTCTATTACATCCGACCAACCGAGAAGCAGGCGAACTCCTGGGAAGACCTGCCGCCGGACATCAAGAACACCTGGGACAAGCTCGGGATCCCCGAGGCGGAGAAGAAGTACCTCGCCGGCGTCGGCGCCCAGTACGAGTCCGAGGTCGTCTACCACAAGCTCAAGGAGGACCTCGAGGAGCAGGGCGTGCTCTTCCTCGACATGGACTCCGGCCTGCGCGAGCACGAGGACCTGGTCAAGGAGTACTTCGGGAAGATCATCCCGCAGAACGACAACAAGTTTGCCGCGCTGAACTCGGCCGTCTGGTCGGGCGGCTCGTTCATCTACGTGCCCCCGGGCGTCAAGGTCGAGATGCCGCTTCAGGCCTACTTCCGGATCAACGCCGAGAACATGGGCCAGTTCGAGCGCACGCTGATCATCGTCGACGAGGGCGCGTACGTGCACTACGTCGAGGGCTGCACCGCGCCGGTCTACTCGTCGGACTCGCTGCACTCGGCGGTCGTCGAGATCATTGTCAAGCCCGGCGCGCGCTGCCGGTACACGACGATCCAGAACTGGTCGAACAACGTCTACAACCTGGTCACGAAGCGCGCTGTCGCGTACGAGAACGCGACGATGGAGTGGGTCGACGCGAACCTGGGCTCGAAGCTGACGATGAAGTACCCGGCGATCTGGCTGATGGGCGAGGGCGCTCACGGCGAGGTGCTCTCGATCGCGTTCGGCGGCAAGGACCAGCATCTCGACGCGGGCGGCAAGGCCGTCCACTACGCGCCGCACACGTCCTCGATCATCACGTCGAAGTCGATCTCGAAGAACGGCGGGCGTGCGTCGTACCGCGGGCTGCTCGAGGTCGCGAAGGGCGCGGTCGGCTCGAGGTCGAAGGTCGTCTGCGACGCGCTGATCCTCGACGAGGACTCACGCTCGGACACCTATCCGTACATCCGGATCGACGAGTCCGACGTGGACATCGGTCACGAGGCGACTGTCTCCAAGATCGGCGAGGAGCAGCTCTTCTATCTGATGTCGCGTGGGCTCTCCGAGGCGGAGGCGTCGGCGATGGTCGTCTCCGGTTTCGTCGAGCCGATCACGAAGGAGCTCCCGCTCGAGTACGCCGTCGAGATGAACCGCCTGATCCAGCTCCAGATGGAAGGTTCCGTCGGTTGACGATCGAGCGGACCGACTTCATGTCGGTGCCGGTGCAGGACATGGAGCGGGCGAAGCGGTTCTACAGCGAGACGCTGGGCCTGCGCAGTCCCGAACCTCGAGGACGGCTGGCCCGAGTTCGAGACGGGCAACGTCTCGCTCTACCTCGTCGACCCGACGCGGTTCGGCCAGGAGTTCCGGCCGCACGTCGCGCACATCGCTCTCCGGGTTCACGACGTCGCCGAGACTCGTACGGAGCTGGAAGCAAAGGGAGTCGAGTTCTTCGGCGAGATCCGAGACACAGGTGTCTGCCACATGGCGTTCTTCCAGGACACCGAGGGCAACGCGCTCATGCTCCACCGACGGTACGCGCCATGATCGACGCGCAGCGGGTGGACTTCATCGCGGTGCCGACGAACGACGTCGCGAGGGCGGAGGTGTTCTACGGCGACGTGCTGGGCCTCGAGAAGAACCCGAACTCGCTGCATGACTGGATCGAGTTCGAGACGGGCAACGTCACCCTCGCGCTCGTCTCCGCGGAGGGCCACGGCCGGGAGTTCGTTCCGCTGCCGCACGGCTCGATCGCGCTCCGGGTTCCTGACGTCGAGGCTGCGAAGGCCAAGCTCGAGGCAGCCGGCGTCGAGTGCGGCGATGTCTGGGATTCGGGCGCCTGCACCGGCACGTCGTTCACCGACCCCGACGGGAACGGGATCATGCTCCACCACAGGTACGCGCCCTATCCCGACGGCACGTTGCCGTAATGCTGGTCGAACGTGTCGACTTTGTGGACGTTCCGTCTCGCGATGTCGAGCGTTCGATCGCGTTCTACCGCGACGTCCTCGGACTTCCCCAAAACCCACGCGAGCCGACGGAGTTCGAAGCCGGCAACGTGACGCTCGCGATCTGGAAGCCGGCGGACCAGGGTGTCGATTTCCCGAAGAGTGCTGCGCACGGGATCGCACTTCGGGTGCCTGACGTGGCCGCCGCGCGTGCGGAACTCGAGGCGAAGGGTGTGCAGTTCATCGGGGAGCGGGACTCGGGCGTCTGCAACATGGCGTTCTTCGAGGATCCCGACGGCAACTCGCTGATCTTGCACCGGAGGTACGCGCCTTGAGCCGTGCCGAGCTTCTCGAGCGCTATCGCGCGCTGCCGATGCCTACGACGACCGACGAGTCGTGGCGTTTCACCGACCTCAAGGGCTTCGACCCGGACGCCTTCGTCCAGAACGGCCATGTCCAAGGGACAGGCCCTCGGACGATGCTGGAGATCGACGTGTCCGGTTTGGCCACGGTCGATGGAGGCGGCGTGGAGATCGAGCGCGCACCGGAGGGGATCCGCTTCGAGCTGCTCGACGAGGCGCACCCACAGCTCGGCGAGCTCGTAGGCGGGGACGAGAAGTTCGCGGCGCAGAACGCGGCCGAGTGGAAGCACGGCCTGCTCGTACATGTCCCAAAGGGCGTCGTCCTCGAGCAGCCGCTCTACGTGCGCATCGCCAACCCGCCTGACGGCGAGGCGCTCTTCTGGCGCCTCCTCGTCGTCGCCGAGCCGGGGAGCCGTTTCAGCCTGATCGAGGACCTGTCCACCGCCGACCCCGGGCTCGCGGGCTACTCGAACGCCGTCGTCGAGCTCTTCGTCGGCCAGGAGGCCAAGGTCGAGTACGTCTCGCTCCAGAACCTCGCGCGCGAGACGTGGCACTTCGCGTCCCACCGCGCGCGGGTCGAGCGCGACGCCGAGCTCGACTGGGTGGCCGGCGGCTTCGGGTCGAAGAAGGGCAAGGTCCGGATCGAGAACGACCTCGCAGGGCAGGGCGCGACCTCCCGCGTGACCGGCGCCTACTTCGCCGACGGCGACCAGCACCTCGACTACGACACGCTTCAGGAGCACCTGGCGCCGAACACGACCTCCGACTTTGCCTTCAAGGGCGCGCTGCGTGACGAGGCGACTGCCGTTTGGCGCGGGATGATCCGCGTCGAGCCCGACGCGCAGAAGACGAACGCGTACCAGGAGAACCGCAACCTGCTGCTCTCTCCGAAGGCGCACGCGGACTCGATCCCAGGCCTCGAGATCCGGGCGAACGACGTCCGCTGCACCCACGGCGCGACGGTCAGCCAGGTCGACCGCGAGCAGCTCTTCTACGCGATGGCGCGCGGCCTCACGCAGTCCGACGCAGAGCGCCTGATCCTGCGCGGCTTCTTCCAGGACGTGCTCGACCGGATCGAGCTGGAGCCGGTCCGCGAAGCGCTCGGCGAGGCCCTCGAAGCCCGCATCCCGCAGGGCTAGCCCGACCGCTGTCTAGGTGACGTTGGCGCCGCGGTAGCAGGCTTCGCGGTACACCTTGTTCTGCGTCGACTCGTCGCAGCTCGCCTTGCGCTTCTGCCCATCGAGGGTGAGCGAGCCGAGGATCTCTCCGATGCCGGTCCAGCACTGGTTCCGGGTGGCCGCAGGCGCCGTGTTGCACAGGATCCTGGCTCGTCGCGAGTTGACGTCTGTGTACGTCATGTCCTTCGAGGCCGCATAGATGCACTCGCTTGCCATGTCCCCCGCGACGCGGCAGATCCTCAGGATCTTCGCCGGGTCGAGCCGCGTGAACCCGGACGCGTCCCGGCCCATCGACTCGAAGCAGACCGGGACCCACTTCGGCTCGCTCCGCCTGCACCAGGCCGCGGCTTTCTTCCAGTTGTAGTTCACCTTCGGAAGGATTCGCGCGGTCACCAGGTCGTAGCAGTAGTACTTGTACCTCTCGGCCACGGAGTTGCACGGGTAGATGAGGTCTTTCGCCTTCAACCAGCGCGACGTGATGCCGTACGACGACTGGTAGTTCTCCATGAACACGCCGCCCGTGCAGCTCAGCTGGTCGCCTTGCTGAAGCTTGTCGCAGGTGTGCAGGGACATGGGCAGGTCGTAGCCGGTGTAGATCATCAGCCCGTGTCCGAGCCCGTGGACGCACTGGTAGGCGATGAACTCGGACTTGCGGACCTCCGGGCTCGAGCAGAACTTCCGGGCCGAGGAGCCCAGCTTGCTCTGGTCGACTCCGAGGAACGCACGCTCGAGGATCCCGTGGTAGTAGCCCGAGGTGCAGCTCGGCCGTCCGGCCACGAACGCCTGGCCGACACTCCCGTCGAAGTGCGAGAGCGCACCGGCGCCGATCGCGTGTGCGATCCGGTGGCAGTCGCGCTCGATCGGGCCCGGAGTCTTGATGTCCTCGTCGAACCTGTCGAGCGCCTCCTTGGGGCCGTCGTTGTACGAGATGTTCGCGAACGCCTGCTCGTAGCAGTGGAAATCCTCCGACCCGCAGTCCTCGATCTTCGTGTCGTCGGGCTTGAAGCCGGCGGCGACCGAGCCGCCCATCGTCGAGCTTCGCGTCGACTCGGAGACGAACTCGGCGACCTGGCTGATCTCGACCTCGGTCAGCTTCTTCGAGAACGACGGCATCCCGACGCCGCCGTTTTTGACCTGGCGCGCGACGCGCTGCGCGTCGGGGCGCAGCTGGTCGAGGTTCGGGCCGACCGTTCCCGTCGATTTTGCGGCCTCCATCGTGTGGCATCCTCCGCAGCCCGCACTGTCGAAGACCTTCGCGCCGGGCAGCGAGCTCGTCGAGGAGGAGCTCGAGCTCCCGTTTCCCTTGTCCCCGCAACCGGCCAGGGCAAGAACAGCGAGCCCGATTAGGGCCGCGCCGCGGATGGGCGATGCACGCACGCGCCACATTCAAGCGGAGGCCACCGAGTGCGTCGAGTCCGAACCGGACCTGACTAGGACTTCCCCCGCACGAGGCTACTCTTTGACGCGCTTGGGGGTCGTCGGACCGCAACCGGTGCGCGATACGCGCGTTACTTCGCGGAGCCGCCCGCTCGAGGAGATCGGGCCGCTCCTCCTCGTCGCGCTTGGGCTCGCGCTCGGGGCTCTGTCGCTGCTGATCTACGTCGGCAAGGGCTACAGCCACGGGATGCTCTGGCTCTGGCTCGGCGGTGTGGCGGTGGCCTCGGTCGGGTTTGGGCTGCGGGCGCGTGTCTGGCCGCGGATCGCCGCGCTCGACGTCGGGCTCGCCGCCGGCGTGGCGGCGCTGTGCTCGCCCCTCTATCTGATCGCGCTCTACCGCTGGCCGGTCCAGGTCAGCTCGGACGAGATCGCGATCATGGGCGTCGCAGAGCACTACGCGCACAACACCGGCGATCCGTTCGCGTACAGCTACTACCTGACCCGGCCCGCGGGCCTGTTCGTCGTCTGGGGCAAGCTCGGTGAGCTGATCGGCGGGGTCGACCTGTTCCACATGCGGCTCCTGCACGCCGTCGTCGGGCTGTTGACGATCGCAGGCTGCTACGTGCTGTTCCGACTCTTGCTTCCGCGCAAGTGGGCGTTTCTCGGGGCGTTCCTCGTCGGCGTGAACCACTCGATGTTCATGATCAGCCGGCTCGCGATGCGCGAGAACTCGGCCGTCTTCGTGCTCGTGGTCGCGCTCATCCTCCTCGTCTGGGGCCTACGCCATCGCCAGGAGCTCGCGATCTTCCTCGGCGGGTTCGTTGCCGGCCTCGGGTTCTACGTGTACTACCCGGCGCGCGTCGTCTTCCCCATCTGGATCCTGTTCCTGCTCGGACTGGGCCTCCTGTACAAGAAGCGCTTCGGCGCTCGGCAGCTGTTGACGGTCGGCGCGGTCACGACGGCGGGCTTCGTGCTAGCGGCGACGCCGATCATCTACTCGGAGTCGACGATCCCGTCGTCGACCCACAGCGGTCAGCGCGACAGCCTCTTCATCTACAACGACGGGCGGGTGATGCAGCAGCAGTGGGTCTTCGCGAACAGCGAGCTCGACGGCTGGTTGAAGAACGTCAAGTTCGGATTGGGCACCTTCAACAGCAAGGTCGTCGACCACAGTTGGATCTATCCGAACTACGGGCACGGCTTCCTCGATCCTCTGATGGGCATCGTGCTCTGGGTCGGCGTCGCGATCGTCGGGCTCGGCTTGATCAGGCGGCGCCGTGAGGACGAGGGCGCCCTGCTCATGCTCGGCGGTTTCATTGCCCTGTGGCTGGCGTTCGCCCTGGTCGTCAACAAGGCGCCGAACTACACGCGCCTGCTGATCACGCTCCCGTTCGTCGCGTACCTCGTGGTCGAGGCGCTGCGCTGGGCGACGAATCGCTGGCGCTCTGTGAGGTTCGTGCCGCAGCTGATCGTCGGAGCGTTCGTCGTAGCTGTCGTCGCGTTGAACGTCTCGGCCGCCTGGGACTACGTGCAGCTCGGCCGCAAGGACGGCGAGGCGATCGGCAGCACCGGCCGCTTCGTGGCCGCGCACGACGGGGTCCCGGGCCAGAAGTTCTACTTCGCGTCCAGCGATACGCAGCCGTACTACGTGTGGGGCAATCTCGGCGTCGGCAACGACCGCGTCTCGCGGTTCACGGATCCGAAACTCGTTCAGACCGCCGTCGACCCGAGCACGCTGAAGGATTTCCTAGCGGTCCCACCGTTCGCCCTCTTCATGCGCCGCGAGGTCTGGAATCCGATTGGGCCGGAGCTGTCCTCGCGCTACCCGCGCGGCCGGCTCCGCAACGTCACTCCCGACGGTGCGCGGGTCGTGCTCGTCGTTCCTTCGTAAGCTCGACGCGCCGCTAGGCGCCGGCGCCGGACATGCACTGCGCCAGGTCCTCGCCCTTCGCCCACTGCTCGCAGGCCGCGCGCTTCCCCGCCTCGTCGTTGTGCTGCGTGCCGAGAATCGTGCCCATGCCCCAGAAGCAGTAGTTGCGGAACTTCGCCTGGACGAGCTCGCAGAACGCCTTCCCGTTCGGGTCCTGCGTGTTGTTGTTCATCACGTCACGGATCGCGCCGTAGATGCACTCCTTCTCGCCGCTCCCCGCCTCCGCGCAGTAGGACTTCATCTGCTGCGGGTTGTGCACGGCGACGCCTGAGACGTCGCGGCCCATCGACTGGAAGCAGTACTGCACCCAGCCCGGGTCACTCTTCCGGCACCAGTCAGCGGTCTTCTTCCAGCTCCCGTGCACGTTCGGGAGGATGTGCGACGTGACGAGCAGGTAGCAGTACAGCTTGTCCTGGCGCTTCACGTACTTGCTGTTGCAGGGGAAAAGCAGGTTCTTCCTGCTCAGCCACTTCGAGTGCAGCCCGAAGGACGAGCTCTGGTTCTCCATGAAGACTCCGCCGCTGCACATGACCGAGTCCGTCTCGGTCTGCAGCTGGTGGCAGTAGTCGAGCGCCTGGGGCAGGTCGAGCCCCGTGTAGAGCATCAGGCCGTGCCCGAGGCCGTGGTTGCACTGGTAGTAGATGAACGCGTTGGCCTCGATGTTCGGGTCCTTGCAGACGGTGCTCGCGATGCCGGCGACCTGGTCGGCGCGGACTCCGGCGAGCTTCCATTGCAGGAGGCCGTGGTAGTAGCCCGACCCGCAGGTGGCGCTGCCGTCCGCGAACGCCTTGCCGACGTCGCCCTTGTAATTGAGGAGCCCGCCGGCCCCGATCTTGTGCGCGATCGGGTGGCAGTCCGCCGCGACCGTTCCGTTGGTGGCTGAGAGCTTGTCCAGCTCCTCGAGCGCCTTCTTCGGCCCGTCGTTGTACGCCAGGTTGCCGAAGGCCTGCTCGTAGCAGGACGTGTCCGTGCAGTCCTCGACCTTCTGGTCGTTCGGCTCGAACGAGATCTTGCCGGCGCGGCCCGTGCCCGCGGCCGTGGCGACGAACGCGGCCACCTGCTGGATCTCGGTCGGCGAGAGCTTGTTCTTGAACGACGGCATGCCGTTGCCGCCTTCGGTGACCTGCCTGCGAACGGTTTCCTCGTTGGGTCGCAGCTCGTCGAGGTTCGGGCCTACGGTGCCCTTCGCCCCGGCCGCCTCCATCGTGTGGCAGTTCCCGCAGCCGGCGTCCGCGAAGACCTTTGCGCCCGGGGTCCCGCTGCCGCCTGCATCGTCGCCCGCGGAGGACGAGCCCTTGTCGCCGCAACCGGCGACTGCGAATGCGAGCGCGACAAGGACGAGCGCGGGCAGGACGAGACGACGCATCTCCCGGACATTGAAGCCGAAAGGCGCTGCGGACCGAAACGGGTACCGACACCCTGCGCACCGGATAATGGGCGCGTGTCGACGCCGTCCCGGCCCGAGTACTCGCTCGTCGTCCCGATCTACAACGAAGCGGAGACTATTCCGGAGCTCGTGCGCAGGCTCACGAACCTGGTGGCCAAGCTCGACGGCGACGCGGAGGTGATTCTCGTCGACGACGGGAGCAGCGACGGGGGCTACGAGTTGATGAGCGCGGCGCGGGAGGCCGATCCGCGGTTCAAGCTGCTCCGGCTCTCGCGGAACTTCGGCCACCAGGTCGCGGTCACGGCCGGGCTCGACGTCGCGGCGGGAAACGCCGTGATCGTGATGGACGCGGACCTCCAGGATCCGCCGGAGGTAGCGCTCGAGCTCGCGGCCCGCTGGCGCGACGGCTACGAGGTCGTCTACGCGGTGCGCCAGGGCCGTGAAGGCGAGACGCCGTTCAAGCGCGCGACGGCGTCGCTCTTCTACCGCCTGTTCCGGCGCATCAGCGACGTCGACGTCCCGCTCGACGTCGGCGACTTCCGGCTCGTCGACCGGCGCGCAGTCGACGCGTTCAGGTCGATGCGCGAGTCCAACCGCTACGTCCGCGGCATGTTCAGCTGGATCGGGTACCGCCAGGTGGGCGTTCCGTATCGCCGCGAGGAGCGCTACGCGGGCGAGACGAAGTACCCGCTCCGCAAGATGCTCAGGTTCGCGACCGACGGCATCGTCAGCTTCTCGGCGTATCCGCTGCGGCTCGCACTCAACGTCGGGTTCGTCGTGTCCGCGCTGTCGTTCCTGCTCGGCGTCGTGTTCCTCATTTCCAAGTTCGTCGGTTTCTACAGCGTCCCCGGGCTCGCGTCGATCGCGGTCTTCGTCGCGTTCCTCGGTGGAATCCAGCTCCTCCTGATCGGGATCATGGGCGAGTACGTGGCCCGTATCCACGACGAAGTGAAGGGGCGTCCGCTCTATTTGGTGAGCGACGCGCAGGGGCTCGAGCCACCGAGGTAGAGGGGGTGGTCAGCGTGGTTCGCCCTCGTCCTGGCGAAAGGCCCAGTACTTGTAGGTGAGAAAGTTCCACGTGAGCGACGCGATCGTCGCGAACCCGAAAGCGACCGTCTTGATCGTGAAGCTCTCGGTGATCCCGATCGTCCTCTCGTGGACCGTGACCGTGAGCTCCGTGAGGCCGATTGCGTCGACGGCTCGAAAAGCAGCGGTCCCGAAGTACTGGAAGTTGCTCGCGAAGAACTGTGTGAGCAGGTTCTGGATGACGAACACGCCGATCAGCGTCGCCGTGACGAATCGGAATACCTCGCCGCCGACGTCACGGCGCTGCGAGCGGAAGACGAACCTCCGGTTGAGGATGAAGCTGACGACCATTGCCACCGCGCTCGAGGCGTACTTCGCGACCCAGACCCTCGAGAGCGGGAGGCTGAAGACGATCGTCAGCGTGATGAAGAGGACGTAGTCGACGAGCGTGTTGATCACGCCGACCAGTCCGAAACGTGCGACCTGGCCGGCCGTCTGGCGGCTCTGAGCGCTCACAGCGGCTCCGTATTCTGGCGTGGGCGCGAAACGGCCTCCGACGGGGGTGCCGGGGTACCATGGGTGCATGGCCGTGACGAGCCCGCCGAAGCTCGACGCGCGGAAGTTGCGCGCGGACTTTCCGATCTTCGAGCAGCAGATCCACGGCAAGCCGCTCGCATACCTCGACTCCGCCGTCTCGACGCACAAGCCTCGCCAGGTGCTCGAGAAGCTCAAGGACTTCTACGAGACGTCGTACGCGAACGTGCACCGCGGCGTATACACGCTCTCGGAGCGCTCGACGGCCGAGTACGAGGGCGCGCGGCAGAAGCTCGCGCAGTTCGTCAACGCGTCGTCGGACCGGGAGATCGTGTTCGTCCGCGGCGCGACCGAGGGGCTGAACCTCGTCGCGTACGCCTGGGGGCTCGTGAACCTCGAGCCGGGAGACCTCGTCGTCGTCACCGAGCTCGAGCATCACTCGAACTTCGTGCCCTGGCAGTACATCGCCGGGCGCACCGGCGCGACGCTGAAGATGATCGAGCTCGACGACAACGGCGAGCTGGACCTGTCCGGTCTGGACTCGATCGCGGGCGAGGGCCGGGTCAAGGTGGTCGCGAACAACCTCGTCTCGAACGCGCTCGGGACGATCAACCCGATCGAGAAGCTCTCGGCCTGGGCGCACGAGCAGGGCGCGATCATGGTCGTCGACGGAGCACAGGCTGCACCGCACAAGGCGGTCGACGTCCAGGCGCTCGGCTGCGACTTCTTCGCGTTCTCGGCGCACAAGATGTGCGGGCCGACGAGCGTCGGGGCCTTGTGGGGCCGGCTCGAGCTCCTCGAGTCGATGGAGCCGTTCAATCTCGGCGGGCACATGATCCGCAAGGTCACGTTCGAGGAGACGACCTGGGGCGAAGTGCCCGCGAAGTACGAGGCCGGGACGCAGCCGATCGCGGAGGCGGTCGGGTTCGGCGCCGCAGTCGACTACATCAACGAGGTCGGGCTCGAGGCGATCGAGCGCCACGAGCACGAGCTCGCTGTCTATGCACTCGACCGGCTGGCCGAGGTTCCGGACATCAAGCTGTACGGGCCGCCCGCCGATCGTCGGGCCGGAATCGTCTCATTCAACCTCGGGGACATCCACCCGCACGACGTCGCACAGGTGCTCGACTTGGAAGGCGTCGCGATCCGGGCGGGTCACCACTGCTGCCAGCCGCTGATGCAGAAGCTCGGCGTGGCGGCGACGAATCGCGCCAGTTTCTACCTGTACACGCTGCCGGAGGAGATCGACCGACTCGTGGACGGCCTGCACAAGGCCCGCAAGGTCTTCGCCTAGTCACCGAAGAAAGTCCGCGCGCTGCGCGCGCCATGACGACTTTCTTCGGCCCCTAGATCTTGTGCCGTGCGTGTGTGGGCGGAGTCGAGCAAAGCCCGCCTCCGCGGCGGGAAAAAGCCAGCTTGGTCCAGCGGCCGCTCACCGGGCCTTCGGTACGCTCCTTGACGTGAGTGACTTTTACCGCGAGGTCATCCTCGACCATTACAAGAACCCGCGTGGCCACGGTGCGATGGAGGCTCCTGACGCCCAGGCCGAGGGCATGAACCCGCTCTGCGGCGACGAGGTGACGATCTCGGTCGCGCTTGCGGACGACGGCGAGACGATCGACGAGGTCAAGTTCGAGGGGCGCGGCTGCGCGATCTCGCAGGCGGCGACGTCGATGCTCACGGAGATAGTCAAGGGCCGTTCCGCGACGGACGTGGCAACGCTGCCCAAGGAGGAGCTGCTCGAGGAGATCGGGATCCCGCTGACGCCGATCAGGCTCAAGTGCGCGCTGCTCGGCCTGGGCGTGCTCAAGGTGGCGCTCCACCGGGCCAAGGGGACGCCGCTGCCCGCGGAGTGGGCGGGCCTCGCGAGCGAGCTCGAGATCTCTTAGTTCTTTGGCGCTCGTCAATGTCGCGCCGCTGGACGAGTTTCCGCCCGGCTCCGTGAAGATCGTCAACGCGGGTTCGATCGCGGTCGGCGTCTACAACCTGAACGGCGAGCTCTTCGCGCTCGAGGACCGCTGCTCGCATGACGACGGCCCGCTCTGCGAGGGCGAGTTCGACATCGAGGAGGGGTTTGCGGTCTGCCCGCGGCACGGCTCGCAGATCGACATCCGTACGGGCGCAGCGCTTACGCTGCCGGCGGTGTTCCCCGTGGACACGTTCCCGGTCGTCGTAGAGGACGGCATCGTCAAAGTGGACGTCTGATGCTCGACGACAGGGTCAGGGCGGTGCTCGAGCGGCTCGAGGCGGAGGATGCCAAGGAGCGCGAGGAAGGCGTCTCGCGGGAACTGCGCGGCCGGCAGGTGGCGCGTACGACTGGGCAGTTCCTGTTCGCGCTCGTCGCGCCGCAATGGGACTGCGAGGTGCTCGAGGTCGGCGGCTCGCGCGGGTACTCGTCGATCTGGCTCGCGGCCGGAGTGGGCTACCTCGGTGGGCGCGTGCTCTCGCTCGAGGCCGACCCGGCGAAAGTCGAGGCGTGGCGAAGGAACGTGGCCGAGGCGGGGCTCGAGGAGACCGCTGAGCTCATCGAGGGCGATGCGTTCGAGACGCTCCCGGAAATCGAGGACGTGTTCGACATCGTCTTCATCGACGCGGAGAAGGACGACTACGAGCGGCTGTTCCAGCTGGCGCGCGACAAGGTCGAGCCCGGGGGGCTCTTCGTCGCCGACAACGTCCTCTCCCACGCCGACCCGCTGGCCGAGTACTCGAAGTCCCGCCAGGCCGACCCGACGCTGGAGAGCGTCACGCTCCCCCTCGACCGCGGCCTCGAGCTCTCGGTGGTCCTTACTGACCGTTCGTGACACGTCAGGTGCCTGGCACCGGACAGGCCTGGAATGGCGTACGTCCTCATCGAACGGCTACAGTTGCGACAACCGCGGAAAGGAGGTGGTCCGGCTTGACAGATTCCAGTACGGGCAGTGGAGGTACCAGCGGGTAGAGGTGTGTCCCCGAGACCTATGGGGAATCGCCTAGCCAGCGTAGGGGGCTCGTGCACGACGCGCCGCCGGTGAGCTAGCAGCCGGCCGGAAGCGCCTCTACCAATACGACGCTGGTAACCGGACTAGGGGCCGCCTCTTGTGCGGCCCCTGCTCTTTTTGTGGGCTGAACGGATGTCCACCGCGGCGGAGCCGGGCTTTGCCCGGCGGGAGCCTGAACCTGTGCGCCGTCGAGCTCTGTGAAGGAGGGGGCCAACGGGGGAACCATGGGTTCCCCCGTTTCAACGGCCCTACTCTTTTCCGAGGAGACGCGCGTCGATCCGGGTCTCGCTTCCGCTCTCGACGCGGTACGCATTGGCCCCCTCGCGGACGCTCACGGCCTCTTTGAACTCGGTGCCGACGAAGTGGAGGCCGACTCCGTCGTCGGCCGCAAGCCCTGCCGGGAAGCCGCCCGCGACGAGCTCCTGATACACGGGTCGGCGCCGCTCTTCTCCGTCGTAGTGTGGGCACGCGCTCCCGGCCAGGAACCCGAGCCCATCGCGCATCCCCTCGAGCTGTGGGCCGAACGAGTCGGTCACCCCGGCCTCGAACCAGCAGATCATCCCGGCGCTCGACCCCGCGAGCACGATTCCCTGCTCCCAGGCCTCGCGGAGGATCTGGTCGAAGCCGTGGACTCGCCAGACGGCCAGCATGTTCGCCGTGTTCCCGCCGCTGACGAAGATCACATCGCGCGAGAGCACATGCTCTCGGAGATCGTCTCGCGGCCAGGGGAAGAACGAGATGTGCGAGCACTCTGCGTACGGGCTGAGCTCGGAGTAGAAGCGGACGGTGTACTCGGGAAGCTCCGAGGTCGCGGTTGGCACGAGGCAGACCCGTGGGCGTTCCTGGCCACTGAGGCTGAGCACGAACCGGATCAGCACTCCGGGGCCGTCCTCGTCCCCGAGCCCGCCCGCGGCGACGATCTGCGGGTGCGCCATCAGGCGGCCCTCCGCAGCTGCTCGTCCAGCGGCACGAGCGGGAGCTGGAAGGTCTGCGCCGCGTCGTCGTTCGTGACCACGTTGTCGCCGTGCTCGAGCATCTTCAGCAGGTCGCGCGTGAGCGGGATGTTGCCGGGTAGACGCTCCGTGAGGAGGGCATTCATCCGCATCAGGCCCATCGGGACGTGGACGCTGGGCCGCCGGATCCCGCGCACCTTCTTCAGCCGCTCCCAGAACTCGTTCCAGCTGACGATGTCCGGCCCGCCGAGCTCGAACGTCCGGTTCGTCGCCGCTTCGAGGTCGATCGCCCGCTCGAAATAGGCGGCCAGGTCGCCCGCCCAGATCGGCTGGATCCGCTGCGTCCCGCTTCCCGTGATCGGCGTCACGGGCGCGAGACGCGCGATCTTGGCGAAGGTCGGCAGGATCCCGCCGTCGCGCTCGAAGATGAAGCTGGGCCGGAAGATCACGTACGGAATGCCCGCGCCCTTCACGGCCTGCTCCATCTCCCACTTCGCGCCGTAGTACGGGACGAGGTCCTTCGACTCCTGGCTCGTCCCGAGCGCGCTCATCAGGACGAAGCGCTCGACGCCGGCATCCTTCGAGGCAGCGAGCAGGTCGCGCGTGCCCTGCGACATGATCCGCTCGAACTGCTCCTTCTTGCCCTGGCGGATCGCGACCAGGTGGACGACCGTGTCCACGTCCTCGACGGCGCGCTGCAGGCTGGCCGCATCGGTCATGTCTCCCTGGACGAGCTCGCAATCGAGGTCCGCTTTCCCGGGGTCGCGAACGAGGCAGCGAACGGGCCGTCCTGCCGCCCGGAGCGCTCTCAGCACGTGGCCGCCGACGAAGCCGGTGCCACCGGTGAGCAGGATCACTTCGCGGTCTCGCGCTCGAAGTTCTGCCAGTAGCGGCTCGGAGTCGGCCCCTGCTGCCCCTGGTACTTCGAGCCGAGCTCTCCGGTGCCGTACGGCGTCTCCGCAGGCTCGGTCAGCTGGACGAACGAGAGCTGGCCGATCTTCATCGCGTAGTAGATCGTGATCGGGAGGTTCGCCACGTTCGAGAGCTCGAGCGTGACGTGGCCGTCCCAACCCGGGTCGATGAAGCCGGCCGTCGAGTGGATGAGCAGCCCGAGCCGGCCGAGCGACGACTTGCCCTCGAGGCGCGCGACGAGGTCGTCCGGCAGCGTGATCCGCTCCAGCGTCGAGCCGAGCACGAACTCGCCCGGGTGGAGAATGAAGGGCCGCTCCTCGTCGATCTCGACAAGCTCGGTCAGGTCCTCCTGCGGCTCCTTGACGTCGATGTACGGGTAGCGCGCATTGTGGAAGACGCGGAAGAAGCGGTCGACCCGCACGTCGACGCTGGACGGCTGCAGTAGATCCGGGTCGTACGGATCGATCCCGATCCGGCCCTCGTCGATCAGCCGCTCGATGGTTCGGTCGGAAAGGACCACGCGAGGATTCTAAGGTTCACTCTCCATGGGCCTTTACGACTCCGTCAAAGACCTCGAGCTCGAGATCGACTCGTACGAGCTCGAGCGGCGCGAATACGTGGTCTCTCCCGAGTTCACGCGCGTGACGACGGTCATCCACCTGCGCGGAGGAGAGGAGGAGGGCGTCGGCGAGGACGTGACGTACACGGCGACCGATCACCCGCCACCGGACGACCTGCCGCTCGAGGGCTCGTTTACGCTCGACTCGTACTCGCAGCTGCTCGATGGGCTGACGATGTTCACCGAGCCGCCGGAGATGGAGGCCTGGCACGACTACCGGCGTTGGGCCTTCGAGAGCGCGGCCCTGGACCTCGGGCTGCGCCAGATGGGTCGAACGCTCGTCGAGGCCGTCGATCGCGAGCCGAGGCCGGTCACGTTCGTCACCTCGAGGCGGCTAGCCGACCCGCCCTCCGCCGACGAGATCCGCCGCTGGCTGGACCTCTACCCGGGCCTCCGCTTCAAGCTCGACCCGACGAGCGACTGGACTGACGAGCTAGTCGCCGGCCTCGCAGCGACCGGAGCGATCGACTCCGTCGACCTCAAGGGCCAGTACGAAGGCACAGCGGTCGACCAGCCGCCGGACCCCGTCCTCTACCAGCGGGTGCTCGATGCGTTCCCGGACGCCTGGGTCGAGGACCCAAATGTCAACGATGAGACGCGCCCGGTCCTCGAGCCCCATGCCGCTCGCATCACATGGGACGCGCCGATCCACTCGGTCGCGGACATCGAGAGCCGCCCGTGGCCGCCGCGCACGATCAACATCAAGCCCTCGCGCTTCGGCGCTGTAAAGCGGCTGTTCGACGCCTACGACTACTGCGCCGAGCACGGGATCAGCCCCTACGGCGGCGGCCAGTGGGAGCTCGGGCCGGGGCGCGGACAGATCCAGTACCTCGCGTCGCTCTTCCACCCGGACACGCCGAACGACGTCGCCCCGGGCGGCTACAACGCCCGAGAGCCGCAGCCCGGTCTGCCCGAGAGCCCGCTCGACCCAGAATTCGCGCCGGCGGGCTTCCGTTGGGCCGATTGACGGGTTAACGTAACCCGTCCTGCGGCGTTGACGAAGGGAGCGTGTCCGAGATGAAGGTCTTTCAATCGATCTACCGGGTCTGGGTCACGATCCTGACCGCGGCCGTCGTCCTGCAGATCTTCTTCGCCGGGTACGGGGCATTCGACAACATCCACAAGCTCGACAAGGACGGCAGCACGATCGACGAGGATTCGTACAACAAGGCGTTCGACCCGCACATCGCCCTTGGCTACTTCATCTGGCTCGGTGGGGTCATCTTTTTGCTCGTCTCTCTCGGCACGCGCACCCGATCGCGGATCTATCGGGCGCTCGGGGTCTTTGGGCTGTTGACGCTCCAGGTCGTGCTCGCCTGGATCGGCTACGGGGTCCCGTACGTCGCGGGTGGGCTGCACCCGATCAACGCGTTCATCATCCTCGGCTTCCTCGCCGCGATCACGTATCGCGAGTGGAAGGGTCGCGCAGAGACGGTCGAGGCCACGCCGGCAGCCGCGACACCGGCCGCCTAGCTACTCGGGATCGTTGTGCGCTGACTTGCCGGCCCGGTAGGGCGTCGTCACGCCCGCATACATGAGGTGCATGGTCATGCCGTCGGCCGCATGCTGGAGGTTGTGGCAGTGCAGCATCCAGAGCCCCGCGTTGTTCGCCCGGAAGGCGACCGAGTACCGCTCGTGCGGGAGCATCAGCAGCGTGTCGGTCGACCAGGGGCTCACGGCTTTCCCATCGCGCGTGAGGACGAGGAAGTGGTGGCCGTGCAGGTGCATCGGATGCACAGACGAGGAGTCGTTGACGAGGTTGATGCGCACGAGGTCGCCTTTCGCCACCTCGAACATCGGCACGCGCGGATAGAGCTTGCCGTTCAGCGCCCAGTGCCGTCCGGGCCGTCCGTTGAGAAAGCCGACCTTCTTGCTGATCGTCAGGTCGAACGTACGGTCGAAGTGCGCTCCCTGGAGAGCTGGCGCAGCCCGCCGGCGCGCGGCCGGGTCGAACACCGGCTCTGACGGTACGGCCGCCGGCTCTCCCGTCCCGTCCGGACTGAGGACCAGCGCAGCTTTGGAGTTGACGACCTCGACCGACGCGACGCCGTCCGGCATCCGGAACGCCAGGTCGTAGCGTCCGCCGGCTCCCAGCTCGATCGCCTCGCCCGGCGGCACCGGAGCGGGCCGGATCTCCGCGCCGTCGATCGCGACTACTGACGGCCTCGTACCGGAGAGTCGGAACCGCTCCGACGAGCTGTCCGTGTTGATCAGCCTCAGCCGGACGGGCGTGCCCGGTCGCATCGCTTTGCGCCAGACGTCGTCGTGGGAGCCGATCGCTGTGCGACCCGAGAACGTGTGCACCGGGAGTGCGAGGTCGACACCGCGAGGGCGCTGCTTCGGATCGATGACGAGCGCGCCGAAGAGCCCCTGCTTCACGCCTTGCGAGGCGTCCTGGTGCGTGTGGTACCAGAACGTCCCGACCTGCTCCGGCTCGAAGCGGTAGACGTAGCGGCCGCCCGGCTCGACGGCGTCCTGCGTGACCCCGGCCACGCCGTCCTCCGCGTTCGGGACGTCGAGGCCGTGCCAGTGAATCGTCACGCCGTCGGCGATGTCCTTGTTGACGAGGGTGACCTGGACGAGGTCTCCCTGACGGATGCGAAGCTCCGGGCCGGGCGCACTGCCGTTGAACGTCCAGGCGTTCACCTCCTGGCCCGAGGCGAGCCGAACCGGGGCCTTCTCGGCGGTGAGAGTGACCTTGTAGTCCGTCTTGCCCTTCGGGCCGGTGAGGGTGTCGACGCCGACGTGGCGATGAGCTACGGGCTCCGCTCCGCCGAGGTCGACCTCGCCGTACGACATGACGTCGTAGCGCCCGGGAAGCCGGCTCTGCCACCACGACCACGCGAGGAAGCCGAGCAGCGCGAGCCCGGCGATCATCGCGACCGTCGTCAGCGCGGTGCCTGCGTGTCTCTTCACCCAGTTGACGTTAGACCAGCGCGAGTTGGCGATGGGGCTCGAAGCCTGAAAGACCGACGCCGACGAGCCTCAGCGCGCCAGGTCGGTCGTCGAGGGCGCGGTCGAGCAGTTGGCAGGCGAGCTCGGAGATCCGGTCGGCGTCGTCCGTGCCGACCGGAAGGCTCGTCGAGCGACTCCGGATCGCGAAGTCCGGGTAGCGGACCTTCGTCGTCACCGTGCGCGCGGTCTCGCCCTTCTTCTGCAGATGCTCGGCGAGCCCGAGCGCCATCCGCCGCACCTCGTCCTTGAGCCGGTCGCGGTCGGCGATGTCGCGCTCGAAGGTCTCCTCGGTCGAGATCGAGATGCGCTCGGTAACGGTTTCGAGCGGGCGCGGGTCGATGCCCTGCGCACGGTCGCGCAGCAGAAGACCGACCTTGCCCGGCAGGAGCCGCTTCAGGTCGGCGTCACTGAGCGCGGCAAGCGCGCCGATCGTGTCGAGGCCGGCAGCCCGCAGCCTCGCCTCGGAGCGCGGACCGACTCCCGGCAGGCGCCGCACGTCGAACGGCGCCAGGAACGACGCCTCGCGCCCGGGAGGCACGACGGTGAGCCCGCCCGGCTTGCGGCGGTCGCTCGCGATCTTCGCGACGACCTTCGAGGTCGCGACGCCGATCGCCGCGCTCAGGCTCGTGGCGCCGCGGACGGAGGTCTGAACCGCCTCGGCGACGGCGCGCGCCTCGCCGAAGGAGTCCGCAACCTCGCCGAGATCGAGGTACCCCTCGTCTAGCCCCGTTCGCTCGACCGTCGGCACGACCTCGCGCACGGCGGTCCAGACCGAGGCCGAGTACTCGCGGTAGACGCTGTGCCGCGGGCGGACGAAGACGGCGTGCGGACACCGGCGCAGCGCCTCTGCGCAGGACATGGCCGAGCCGATCCCGAACTTGCGCGCCTCGTAGTTCGCGGTCGCGACGACGCCGCGCCCGCGAGGGTCGCCGCCGACGATCAGCGGCTTGGAGCGCAGCTCGGGGTTCTCGAGCTCCTCGACCGCGGCGAAGAAGGCGTCAAGATCGAGGTGTCCGAGAATCACCCCGAAACCGTAGTCACGGCTGCAGCCGTTCCAGCGTCCAGCTCTCGCCGTCCCGTCGGTAGCGCACTCGATCGTGGAGGCGGTTGTCGCGGTGCTCCCAGAACTCGTAGGCGTCCGGGATCAGACGGAAACCGCCCCAGTGCGCGGGCCGCGGGATCTCGCCGGGATGTGTCGCGTCGAACTCGGCGAAGAGACGCTCCAGCTCCTCGCGCGATTCGACGGGCTCGCTCTGGCTCGAGATCGAGGCCGCGACCTGCGAGCCGCGCGGGCGCTTCTCCCAATACTCGTCGGACTCGCCCTCCGGGATCTTCTCAACCGACCCCTCGACGCGAATCTGCCGCCCGGGCATGTGGACGAGGATCGCCGCGCGTGGGTTCTCGGCCAGCTCCCGTCCCTTGCGGCCCGTATAGCTCGTGAAGAAGAGGAAACCGCGCTCGTCCGCCTTCTTGAGCAGCACCATCCGCACCGACGGGGCGCCGTCCGCGGAAGCCGTCGCCAGTGCTACGACGTCTGTGTCGAGCCACGCTCGAACCTGGTCGAGCGGATCGGATGAATACTCGTTATTCACCTATGCAGAGAGCCGGTTCCTGCTGTATCTTCAACGCATGGCCATGACGAAGTCGATCGAGCTCCGGACCGAGGTCCCGGGCCCCAAGTCTCGCGAGATCATCGAGCGCAAGGAGCGCGTGATCGCGGCGCCGCTCTCGCTGGTCCACCCGATCGTCACCGCCGAGGGACGCGGAGCGATGCTCACCGACGTCGACGGCAACACGTTCATCGACTTCACCGGCGGTGTCGGCTGCCTCAACGTCGGCCACTCGCACCCGAAGGTCGTCGAGGCCGCGCAGGAGCAGCTCAACCGCTTCGCGCACACGGACTTCACGATCGTCCCCTACGAGGTCTATGTCGACCTCGCCGAGCGCCTGATCGCCGTCGCGCCGTTCACGGGCCCGGCCAAGGCTGCGTTCTTCAACGCAGGCACTGAGGCGATCGAGAACTCGATCAAGTTCGCGCGCTCGTACACGAAGCGCCCTGCGGTCATCGCCTTCGAGGGCGCGTTCCACGGCCGGACGATGCTCTCGATGACGATGACCTCGAAGACGCACCCGTACAAAGCGGGCCTCGGCCCGTTCGCGCCCGAGGTCTACCGCGTGCCGTACCCGCACGCGTACCGGGGCATCGATGTCGACTCCGCGCTCAGGTCGCTGCGGCGCGCGTTCGTGACGCAGGTGCCGGCGGAGAGCGTGGCCGCGATCGTGATGGAGCCGATTCTCGGTGAGGGCGGGTTCGTCGTCGCGCCCACGGAGTTCGTCCAGGGCGTGCGGGACATCTGCGACGAGCACGGCATCCTCTTCGTCATCGACGAGGTGCAGACCGGGTTCGGGCGCACCGGGCGCATGTGGGGCATCGAGCACCACGGTGTCGAGCCCGACCTGATGACGATCGCGAAGTCGATCGCCGCGGGGCTTCCGCTCTCAGCCGTGATCGGCAAGGCCGAGATCATGGACGCGCCGCCCGACTCGGCGATCGGCGGGACGTACGTCGGCAACCCGGTCGCGCAGGCGGCGGCTCTCGCCGTGCTCGAGGTCTTCGAGGAGGAAGGGCTCGTCGAGCGAGCTCAGGCCGTCGGCGACACGATCCGGGCGCGCATGCTCGCGTGGCAGGAGCGCTGGGACACGATCGGCGACGTGCGCGGGCTGGGCGCGATGCTCGCGATCGAGCTGGTCGCGGACCCGGAGACGAAGGCGCCGGCCGCTGAGGCCGCGAGCGCAGTGATCGAGGAGGCGGCCAGGAACGGGCTGCTGCTGATCAAGTCCGGCACGGACGGCAACTGCATCCGCGTGCTCGTGCCGCTCGTGATCACCGACTCCGAGCTCGACGAGGCGCTCGGCGTGTGGGAAGACGCGCTCGCGACCGTTCTCGGTTCGTAGCCCCATCTCCTTAGCCAAACTTCAGGTCGTGGTCGGTGAGCTCATCGCGGGCCGCTACGAGCTCGAGGAGCTCGTCGGCTCCGGCGGCATGTCGAACGTGTTCCGCGCGCACGATCGGCTGCTCGAACGCACCGTTGCGCTGAAGATCCTGCACGAGCAGTACACGCGCGACGAGGATTACGTCGAGCGCTTTCGCCGCGAGGCGCGCGCGGTCGCGCAGCTGGCGCATCCGAACATCGTCACCGTCATCGACCGAGGCGAGCAGGACGGGCGCCAGTTCATCGTCTTCGAGTACGTCGACGGGCAGAACCTGAAGCAGCTGTCGGCGGGTGGGCCGCTCGATCCGCGTGAGGCGATCCAGCTCTCCCTCCAGGTCGCGCACGCGCTCTCGTTCGCACACGCCCGCGGGCTCGTGCACCGCGACGTGAAGCCGCAGAACGTTCTGCTGAACGACGACGGGCAGGCGAAGGTGACCGACTTCGGGATCGCGCGCTCGCTCGACGTGCACGGCGTCACGCAGACCGGGACCGTGCTCGGGACGAGCGACTACATCGCGCCCGAGCAGGCCCGCGGGCAGAAGGTCGACCCGAGGACGGACATCTACTCGCTCGGGGCGGTGCTCTACGAGCTGGTCACCGGCGAGGTGCCGTTCTCGGGCGACAGCTTCGTGGCGGTCGCAATGCGCCATGTGAGCGAGCCGCCGCCGACCGTGCTCGCGCACCGGCCGGACTGTCCGCTCCGGCTCGACCTCGCCGTCCAGCGCGCGATGGCGAAGGATCCGGCCGACCGGTTCGCGTCGATGGACGAGTTCGGCGTCGAGCTCGAGCTCTGTCTCGCCGAGCTGGACGGGCCCGACGGGGAGGGGGCGACGATGATCGTCCCGCCGCCGCTTCGTCCCCGCCGAACGAGGCCGCAGCGGGAGCCCCGGCGATTCCCGGTGGGCATCGCGCTGATCGTTCTCCTGGGGGCGCTGCTCGTCGCAGGCGGGACGTACCTGCTGCTCTCGAACGACTCGGCGAAGAAGGCGCTCCACGTCGCGTCTGCACCTTCGAAGCCGGTCCGGCTCCAGGGGATCAACGCCTACGACCCCGAAGGGGACAACTCCGAGCACGACGACGATGCAAGCGGCGCGACGGATGGCAGCCCGTCAACTGCATGGACGACCGAGGAGTACCAGCCGGGTGGGTTTACCAAGGAGGGCGTGGGCCTGGTTCTACGGGCGCCGCGCCGCGCTGCGCTCGGAGAGATGACCGTCGACGGCACCGGCACGCCGTTCAGCGCGGTGATCGAGGGGAGCGATTCTCCAGACTCCGGCTTCGTGCCCGTGTCCGACCGTAAGGGCGTGTCGGGATCGACGACGTTCTCGATCGACACGAACGGAAAGAGCTACCGCTACTACCTGGTCTGGCTCCGGTTGCCCAGCCGCGAGGGCCAGGCCGCGATCAGCGAGGTCCGAGCAAAAACCTGAGCGTTAACGGGGTCAGACCCTGTAAAGATCACGGGGTCAGACCCTGTTAAGGAACTGTTAGCTAGAAGCGGAGCTTCGCGCGGCGCTCGTGGCGTTCCAGCGCGAGTTGGACGAGGCGCTCGAGGAGCTCCTCGTACGGGATCCCCGACGCCTCGAAGAGCTTCGCGTACACGCTCGTCGCCGTGAAGCCGGGGATCGTGTTCAGCTCGTTGACGAGCACCTCGCCGTCGTCGCGCACGAAGCAGTCGGCACGCGCCATGCCCTCGCAGTCGGTCACGCGGAACGCCTCCACCGAGACCTCCTGCACGCGCGCGATCGCCTCCTCGGAGACCCGCGGCGGAATCACGAGCTCCATCCCGCCTTCGTCGTACTTCGCCGAGTAGTCGTACCAGTCCGCGTTGGCGACGATCTCACCCGGAATCGACGCGATCGGCTGCTCGTTTCCGAGGACGCTGCACTCGACCTCGACGCCGCTCACGAACTCCTCGACGAGCACCTTCTCGTCGTGCTGGAACGCGAGGTCGATCCCGGCGCGAAGCTCCTGCTCCGAGCGAGCCTTCGTGATCCCGACCGACGAGCCGAGCCGAGCCGGCTTCACGAAGACCGGGAAGCCGAATGGGCTCTCGAAGCTGTCCTGGCTCCGGAGAAGCGTGACGCTCTTCGTGACCGGGATCCCCTTGTCGCGGAGCACCGACTTGAACAGGTCCTTGTCCATGCACAAAGCCGACGCCGTCACGCCCGCGCCGACGTACGGCACGTTCGCGAGCTCGAGCAGCCCCTGCACGGTCCCGTCCTCGCCAAAGGGCCCGTGCAGCACCGGGAAGACGACGTCCACGCCGGCGAGCGTCTCGGGGACGCGCGAGGTTGGCACGGGCAACGTCTCCACAGCCGAGCGCCCGTCGCGCGCCAGCTCCGCTCGTGACCCGGCGCCGAGCTCCCATCGCCCGTCACGATCGATCTCGACGGTCACGGTCTCGTACCGCGCCGGGTCGAGCGCGTCGATCACGGACCGCGCCGAGGCGAGCGAGATCTCGTGTTCGCTCGAGCGGCCCCCCATCAGGACGGCGACGCGGACGCGCGCCATCAGGGAACTTCGACGAGGCGGCCGACGAAGATCGTCACCGTGGTGCCGGGCTTCGCCCTGGTGCCGCCGGCCGGATCCTGCGCGAGCACGATCCCGTCCTGCGCCGGGTCGGTCGTGTCTTCGTCCTGCACTTCGACGCTGAAGCCCGACTGCTCGAGCACCTGAGTGGCGGAGTCTTCGTCCTGACTCGACACGTCCGGGATCGTCGTCTGCTTCGGCCCCTTGGAGACGAAGAGCGTGACCGTTCCTCCACGCGACAGCGAGCCACCGCCGCGCGGGTCCTGGTCGATCACGGTGTCCTTCGGCTGGGAGGACTCGACGTCTCGTCTCGCCACTGCGAAGCCGGCGCCCTGCAGCTGCCCGGCCGCGTTGTCGAAGAGCTGTCCGCGGACGTCCGGCACCTGGAGCGGCTGGAGGCCCTTCGAGACGTTGATGTGCACTATCGAGCCCCGGTTCACGATCTGGCCGCCGCGAGGTTGTTGAGCAACAACTGTGTCGGCGTCCTCTTTCGAGAAGACCTGGAGCACCTTGAACTTCAGCTTGGCGTCGGCGAGCGCCGCGATCGCATCGTCTCGGGACTTGCCCATCACGTCCGGCACATGGACCTTCGGCGGGCCCAGCGAGACATAGACGTCGACTCGGCTGCCCTTGTCGAGCCGCACGCCGGGCGCCGTTCCCTGCTGGTAGACAAAGCCGATCTTGACCGTATCGTGCGGCTGGCGGTGGACGGTCGCGCCGAGGCCCTTCTCGTTCAGCTTCGCAACCGCGAGGTCCTCGCGCATCGGCACGACGTTCGGCACCGAGGCGGTGTTCGAGCCGCCCAGCGAATCCTGGAGCTGGGCGAACGCGTACCAGCCCGCCACGGCTGCCACGACGACGAGGAGCAGGGCGAGGAGCCACGGCCAGACGGGGCGACGTCTCGGCGGAGGATCGGCGTAGCGGTACGAGGGGCGCGCCTCCGTCGGCGGCCTCCGCGGAGGCACGATCGCCGTCGGAGCGCTCGCGGCGAGTGCGGCGCCCGAGAGAACCGCGGTCGCCGCGTCGGCCGTCTCCGCGGTCACGCCCACGCCTGCGGCGACCCGCTCGAGCTCCGCATCCATCTCCTCGGCCGTCTGGAAGCGATCCTCGGGGTTCTTGGCCAGCGCGCGCAGCACGACCATGTCGAGGTCGGGCGGGATGTCCGAGCGCAGCAGCGACGGCGGTCGCGGCGTGTCCGAGAGGTGCTTCATCGCGATCTCGACCGGGCTCTCGCCGGTGAACGGCACCTGGCCCGTGAGCATTTCGTAGAGGACGATGCCGATCGAATAGAGGTCGGAGCGCTGGTCGACGGGCGCGCCGCGGGCCTGCTCCGGCGAGAGGTACTGCGCGGTACCGATGATCGAGCCCGCCTCGGTCATCTGGCTCACCCCGGCCCGCGCGATGCCGAAGTCCGTCACCTTCAGGCGCCCGTCGGCGTCCGCCATTACGTTGTGCGGCTTGATGTCCCGGTGGACGACGCCCTTCCGGTGCGCGAACCGCAGCGCTGCGAGCACCTGGCGCGTGGCCGCGATCGCATCGGGAATCGGCAGTGGCCCGCGCGCGACGACGAGCTCCTTGAGGCTCCGCCCGTCGAGGTACTCCATCGCGATGTAGTAGGTGCCCTCGGCCTCGCCACGGTCGTAGATCGAGACGATGTTCGGGTGCGAGAGCCCGGCGGCGTTCTTCGCCTCGCGGCGGAAGCGCTCGACGAACTGTTCGTCCGGCGCGTACCTGTCGTTCAGGATCTTGATCGCGACTCGTCGCCCGAGCTCCTCGTCCTCGGCGAGGTAGACATCCGCCATCCCGCCCGAGCCGAGCTTCCGCATGATCCGGTAGCGGCCGTCGAAGAGGGTGTTGATGAGCGTGTCCGAGACCGTCACCTCAGCAGCGCCTCCATGATCTGCTTGGCGATCGGCGCGGCAATCTCGCCGCCGGTTGCCTGCTGGCGCTCGACGACGACCGCGACGGCGAAGCGCGGGTTGTCGGCTGGCGCGAAGGCGATGAACCAGGTCGTGTTCACATGGTTCTCACCGGTCTCGGCGGTTCCTGTCTTGCCGGCGACCCTGATGCCGGGGATCTGGGCCGCGGTGCCCGTCCCGCCGGTGACGACGGCCTGCATCATCTCGTTGACCTGGGCCGCGTGCGTGGGCTGAACGGCCCGCCCGAGCGGATCCGGCTTCGTCGTGATCACGGTCGAGCCATCCGGCGCGGTGACCTTCTCGACGACGTACGGCCGCATGACGACGCCGCCGTTCGCGATCGTGGCCGCGACCATCGCCATTTGGAGCGGCGTCACGAGCATCCGCTCCTGGCCGAACGCGAGCCGGCCCGGGTCGACCTGGAAGTCGTTCTTCGGGAAGAACAGCTTGCCCTTGTTGTAGAGCCCGCTGATCGCGCGCTCGTTCACGGGTGTCTCGAGCGGCGGCACCGAATAGAGGCCGAACTTCTTCGCGTGGTTGAGCATGAGCTTCGCCCCGAGTGCCTTCCCGATGTTGCAGAAGACCGCGTTGATCGAGTGCTGGAGCGCCTGCGTGAAGCTGACGGTTCCGAACTGCTCGGGCCCGCTCTGGTCGGCGAAGTTGAAGACCGGCTTGCCGTACTCGGTGCAAAAACCGGGGTCGTAGAACGTCGAGTTGACGTTGAACTTGCCGCTGTCGAGCGCGGCCGAGGCGGTTACGACCTTGTATGCGGAGCCCGGGACGTAGAGGCCCGCTTGGGCCCTGTTGAAGAGCGGCGAGCAGCCGAACTTGGGTCGCGACGCGAGGTTGAAGTGGTTCTCGATCAGGTTCGGGTCGTAGGTCGGGCTCGACACGCTGACGAGCATGGCCCCGGTCTTCGTGTCGAGCGCGACGGCGGCGCCGCACTTCCCGCCGAGCGCATTGAGCGCCACCCGCTGCGCCTTCGGCTGCAAGGTCAGGTGCAGGTCGTTGCCCTTGATCGTCTCGCCCTTGAGCTTGTCGAGCGTCGTGTCGACCACGGTGCTCAGGTTCGTGTTCGAGCCGGTCAGGAAGTCGTTTTCGGACTCCTCGAGCCCGGCTCGTGAGCGCACCTGGGTCGAGTAGCCGACGATATGGGCCGCGAGCCCGCGCTGCGGGTACTTGCGGAAGTAGAGCGTCTGGCCGCCGGCCCGGCGCCGGTAGTTGTCGGCGAGGATCGTGCGGCCGTCGCCGGCGACGATCTTCCCGCGCTTGATCGTGAACTGCGCGACGCGCTGGATCGAGTTGTCCTGCCTGTCGGCCAGCCCGCTCGCCGCCCAGGCCTGCCAGTAGGTCGTCCCGACGATGAGTGACGCGAGCAGAACGAGCCCGACGACCGCGACACGCGTGATCTGGCGGTTCACTCGCGGCCTCCCAGTGCGAGCTGGCTCGAAGCGTTCGCCCGGTGCGAGACGAGCAGGAGGCCCGCGAGCAGGACGAAGTTGGCGACGACGCTCGACCCTCCGTAGCTGACGAAGGGGAGCGTGATCCCGGTCAGCGGGATGATCCGCAGGACGCCGCCGACGATGATGAACGTCTGCAGCGCGAAGCCGAACGTGAGCCCGAGCGCGAGCAGCTTCGAGAAGCCGTCCTGAGCGAGCATCGCGATCCGGAAGCCGCGCAGGCAGAACAGCATGTAGACGAGCAGCAGCGCCGCGGAGCCGACCAGTCCGAGCTCCTGGGCGAGCGCGGAGTAGATGAAATCGGTCGGGAGGAACGGGATCAGGTCGTGCCCGTTCGTGGTCGCGAAGACGCCCTTCCCGAAGCCCTTTCCGGAGAAGCCGCCGTTCGCGATGGAGTACGACGACTGGACGATCTGGTAGCCGGACGTGTGCGCGTGCGGCCAGGGGTCGAGCCAGACGGTGACGCGCTCCTCGACCCGCGGCACGGCCTTGTAGACGGCCGCCGCTCCCGCGAGGAAGAGCACGAGGCCCGCGCCAACGAACCACGCGCGGGCCGTGGCGACATAGAGCATCGCCAGGAAGATCCCGAAGTAGAGGAGCCCGCTGCCGAGGTCGTTCGTCTCGACGAGGACGAGCATCGCCGCGCCCCAGATCGCGAGCAGCGGGCCGAAGTCCTTGATCCGCCCCTGGGCGAGGACCTCCCGCTTCTCGCGGAGATAGCCGGCGAGGAAGACGATCAGCATGATCTTCGCCAGCTCGCCGGGCTGGAACTGGATGCCGCCGACGTGCACCCACAGCCGGGCCCCGTTGACGGTTTCGCCGATCACGGGCAGCGCCGGAAGCAGGAGCAGCCCGATCGCAGCCAGCCCGAACAGGTACTTGTAGCTCTCGAGCCGCCGGTAGTCGTAGCGCAGGAGCAGGAGCGTCGCGGAGAACGCAGCGACGCCGACGACGATCCAGAGCCCCTGACGGAACGCGTTGTCCGGGTGCAGCCGATAGATCTCGGTCACGCCGATCGCGGTCAGGAGCGCGGCCATGGGCAGTAGGTACGGGTCGGCCTGCGGGACCGTGATCCGGGCAACGACGTGTGCGGCCAGATAGAGCGCGAAGAAGAAGAGCGCGTACGAGAGCGAGCCCGTGGAGACGACGTCCTGCCGTGCGATGTAGACGCTCGCGAAGCCGACGCCCGTGAGCACGGCGACGACGAAGAGGTTGACGAGCTCCCGGTTGCGGTAGCTGAGCGAGAACATCACTGGCTCTGGCCGAACAGCCAGATCACGAGCAGCAGGAGGCCCACGATGACCCCGAGCGCGATGATCATCCGCGCTGCCTGTACGCCGAAGTGCGGCTTCGCCTCTCGCTCCTCCTCGGTGACGCGGCCCGATGCGCCGTCGGCACGCATGGCTGCGATCGCGCGCGCCTCCTCGGGTGGCACGACCATCGTGTCGATCGCAGGCACGCGGTCGAGCTCGGTCAGCGTGTCCTCGTCCACCTGCGTCTGGCGCTCGAGGCCGACCACCGGCATCGGCTTCGTCTCACCGGGCGCCTGGGCGCCGTCAGCGACGACCTCGAAGAAGACCACGGTGATGTTGTCCTCGCCGCCGCTTCGGTTGGCGGCGTTGACGAGCTCCTTGGCGGCTAGGTCGAGGTCGTCCCGGTTCGGTTCGACGACTTCGAGGATCTCCTCGTCGCCGACCATCGACGTCAGGCCGTCGGAGCAGATCAGGAACAGGTCGCCGGGGTTGGCCTCGACCGAGAACGAGTCGACGTCGACGTCCGGGTCGGTCCCCAGCGCGCGCGTGATGACGGAGCGCTGCGGGTGCGTCTCGGCCTCCTCGGGCGACAGGCGGCCACTGCGGACGAGCTCCGCAACGAGCGAATGGTCCTCGGTCAGCTGGTCGACCTTGCGGTCGCGGATCAGGTACGCGCGCGAGTCGCCGACGTGGCCGATGGAGACGATCCCGTTCTCGAACAGCGCGACCGTGATCGTCGTACCCATCCCTGACGCGTCCGAGTCCTCCCGCGCACGTTCGTAGACCTGGCGGTTCGCCTCCTGGATCAGCGCGACTACGCGTTCCTCGCCGCTGCCGTCGACCGTCTCGCCGAGCGCGCTTGCGGCGACGCGAGACGCGATCTCGCCCCCGCGCGCGCCCCCCATCCCGTCCGCGACGGCGAACAGCGGCGGATGGCAGACCCAGGCGTCCTCGTTTCGGCGCCGCCTTCGACCAGGATGAGAAAGCCCGGTACTGCGACCGAGGGCGCTCACGTCTCGAACCTCAGGTCCGTGCCGCCGACCCGGACGAGGTCGCCCGCGGCAAGCTTGCGCGCCCGGCTGAGCCGGACGCCGTTGACGAACGTGCCATTGGTCGATCCCACGTCTTCGATCCAGACGCCGTCACGTCGCGGCTCGACGCGGGCGTGGTTCGCGGAAGCGTAGTCGTCCCCGTCGAGTCGGACGTCGTTTGGGCCGCCTCTGCCGATGGAGATGCCCGTGGAATCGAGCTCGAACTCGGTGTTCTCGTCGATTGCGCTGCTCCGGATGACGACGAAGCGGCCCATTTGCGGCTCCTGCTGCGGTTCGGGTCGGAGCCCGGCGGCCGCGGCCTGCTGCGGGCCGATCACGAAGCTCTCCTGTGGCACGCGGAGGTCGCGGCTCGCGGTGCGGACGATGCGCCAGATGAAGAGGTAGAGCAGGACGAGGAACGCAGCCTTCAGGAGGAGCAGCGCGCCCTCAACGTCGACGGAGGCGGCGATCATGCCCGAGGCACCGCTTGCGGTGCCGACTTCCGTCGGAAATGACCGGTCGACCCATTCCTGGTCAACCTCTCAAGCCGCCGATCGTCTAAAGACCAGCTCCGTCGAGCCGACCGTGATGCGGTCCTCGTTCTGGAGCTGTGCGCGCTGCTGGCGGCGGCCGTTCACGGTCAGGCCGTTCGTCGAGCCGAGGTCGAGAATCCAGTACGCGGTTCCCTCCTGCCGAAGCTCGGCGTGGCGGCGCGAGACGTTCGGATCTGTGAGCCGGATGTCGCAGTCTTTCGAGCGCCCGATGAGCGTGCTCACCTTGTCGACCGCGTGCTGCTTGCCGTTCGCGTCGAGCGTGACGACCTCGGGCTCGACGCCGAGCTCGACCGGCGTGGCGGCCTGCGTCTCGGGCGTCGTGGGGCGGTAGACCATCGTCGCTCCTGCGGGCGGCGCCTCGGGGAGGGGCTCGGCCGGCTCCTCGCCCGGTTCGGGCTGGACCATGCGTGTCGCGATCCCGAACTCGCCGACCTCGAGGTCGGAGTCGGTGTTCATCAGCACCTTGGGCGAGCTGAGCAGGGCGTACGACTCGCGCTTCGCGTGCTCGCCGAGGTACTCCTGGAGCTCGTTGACGAGGGACTCTTCGTAGCTCGAGAACTGCTCGCGGTCGGCCGGCGAGAGGTAGACGGAGTACTCGTTCGGCGCGTAGACGCGCGACACCGAGACCATGCGATGGTCGTCCATCTCCTTCGCCAGCTTGCGCGCGAGCTCGACCGGTTGGACATGGGTCCGGAACGCTCGGCCGAAGACGCCCTCGAATAGCGCCTCGATCTTCTGCTCGATGTTTCGAAGCACTGTCACGGCCGAGGGTTTACCCCGCCGCCGATTTTACCGGGCGCCTGCGGCCGGAATCCGTTGCGTGGGTCGGGGCCGCCGCGGACCACCCACCGCTTTCAGCCTATTTGCGAAACCCGCACGTGTCAGTCTCAGGACTGTGCCGAATGTGCGCTTTTCGGTTTCCTGCCGAGGGCGCTTCCGGGAGATGACTGTTAGTGCGAAGTAGATCGCCCATCCGCTGAGGACGAGCGGAAGCGCGTTCGAGGTCGGCGCGGCGACGAGGGTCGAAGCGAGCACTGCGCCCGCGAACATCGCGATCGTCAAGTCGGAGCCACGAGCGGCGAGCGGGATGAGCGCGGCGGCCGCCGCCAGGATGAGCGCCTCCAGCCCGAGCGCGGGCATGCCGAGGAGCCACTGCCAGATGGCCTGCAAAACCGCAAGCGGATGCTCGCTGCCCGCGATCCCGAGCGCCGGCGACTCGCCCGCGAACGGCACAGGCACCGCGCGAATCGCCGCGAAGGCGCCCGCGAAGATGACCATCGCTCCCGCCTGCAGCGCTCGCCGGGCGAAACCCCGTGCCTGCAACGCGACGAGTGGCGCCAACCCGAGGAGGCCGAGCGGCCCGAGAACCATTCCCGAACAGAACAAGAGCCCCCAGCGCGCATCACCCCAGCTGACCAGGAACCAGCCTGCGGCCGCCGCTGCATACAGCACGGCGAGCCCGAACGAGATGTTGCCGAGCGGGAACACGGGCACCGCGAGCGCCAGCGCGAGCCCGAGGCGCGGGCGAACGAGTGTGACGGCGACGGCCAGCGCGGCCAGCAGACCGGGCCAGTACGCGGGATAGAACGGGAGCGCAGACGCAATCCAGCCCACGCCCAGCCCGGCCAGAGCAGCCGGGGCGACCCGCTCGACGAGCTTCCGGCGATCGACCCGCGCGCGCGGCCGCACCGGAGCCCGACGACGAGAGCGCTCCTGCCACGCCGCGCGGAGGTCGACCGCGAGCGTCGACGCCGCCGGCCTGCGCTCAGGGTCGACGGACAGTGCTGCGTCGACGGAGGCGATCAATCCGTCCGGCAGGTCGGGCCGCGCCTCGCGGATCGAAGGCGCCCCGGTCTTGATCTCTTCGCCGGTCTCGAGCGGCGACGTCCGCCAAAACGGATGATGTCCCGCGAGGGCCTCCCAGAGGAGCACGCCGACCGCCCACACGTCCGCGGCCGGGCCTGCTTCCTGTCCGTGCAGGCGCTCCGGCGAGATGTACGCAAGCGTTCCAGGCACGTCGCCCACGGCTGTGAGCGTGTCCGCATCCGCCATCAGCGCGAGCCCAAAGTCGAAGAGCCGCACGGAGACGTGGTCCTCCTGAGCGAGCAGCACGTTGGACGGCTTCACGTCACGATGCACGATCCCGCGCGCGTGCGCGAACGCCAGGCCCTCGAGCACCTGGGCCGCCGCCTCGACGGCGCCCTCGTCGCCGAGCTGGTGCGTGCGGAGCGCCTGCCGAAGCGTGTCGCCCGGGACGTACTCGTACGGGATGTAGAGGTGCTTGGCGTCTGTCTCGAGCCCGTACGCGCGCAGGCAGTGCGGATGGCGCAGGCTCGTCGCGGCCTCGGCCTCTCGCTCGGCCCGCGGCGCGGCGCGGCCTTCCCTGGCGATGATCTTGAGCGCGAACTGCTCGCCGGAGACCTCGTCGCGCACGAGCCAGACCGAGCCCGAGCCTCCGCTCCCGAGTGGGCGCAGGGGCCGATAGCGGTCCAGGACGAGACCGTTCGAGGCGACGGGTTCGACGGCGCTCGACACCGTTCACCCCCCTTGGCTCCGCCGTGCAAAACTCCTGCACCGACCGGGCGAGGCGGTACAGTGACGCGGCTCCGAGTTGGACACCGAGCCAGGCCAGGGCCGGCACGGCAAGAGAATGAGCGAGCGAGACGACATCGAGTTCGACTTCTTCGAGGAGTCGGATACCAGGGAGACACCAGAGGAACGCCCGCGGCGAGGGCCGCGACCGCCCGTACGCCCGCCGACCGGCCTCACACCGCTGCTGCGGCTGATCGGGCTAATCAGCTTCGCGATCCTGATCGTGCTCCTGCTCGTCCTGTGGGTGAACGGATGCCGGGAGGACAAGCGCAAAGACGCATACCGCAACTACGTCGAGAAGGTCGCCGACTACGGCCAGCAGTCGCAGCGCCTCGGCCGGAGCTTCAACCAGCTGCTGACGACGCGCGGGACGAAGGAGTCGGACGTCGAGAACGAGCTCTCCGGCATTGCGCGGCAGCAGGAGCAGATTGCATCCGCGGCGCGCGGTCTCGACCCGCCGGGCCATCTCCGCCCGGAGGACGAGCACATGCTCGACTCGCTCGACCTGCGCACGAACGGGCTTCGGGGCATGACCGACGCCTTCCGGAGCACGGCTTCGTCGAAGAACGCGAACGCGGCCGGAGCTGAGCTGGCGGTGCAGATGCAGCGGCTGATCGCGAGCGACGTGATCTGGGCA
Organism: uncultured Actinomycetes bacterium; assembly: GCA_963794605.1. Lineage (GTDB taxonomy): Bacteria > Actinomycetota > Thermoleophilia > Gaiellales > Gaiellaceae > VAXT01. The sequence goes on along the minus strand of CAWCEN010000002.1, from coordinate 430,344 downwards.
GACCTCTTCAAGGAGCCGACCAAGAGCGAGCTGCAGCGGCTCGACGTCACGGGCGTCAACGTCCCCGACTCGATCTTCCTCCCGAACCCCGACATCGCAACCACGGCGTCGATGAAGTCGCTGTGGCAACGGATCCACGGCGCGGCGGCCGGCGGCTCGAACTGCTCGCCGCGCGGCACCGGGCTCGTCTCGACGAAGGCGCTCCCGAGCGGGAAGGACCTGACCGAGGGCAGCCTGAACACGATTCCGCTGAGCACGGACCTCGTCTTCAGCGTCACGGTCAAGAACTCAGGCTGCGCCCAGGAGGTGGGCCTTCGAGTGACACTCACGATCCAGCAGAGCCCGAAGCCGATCAAGGCGCGCAAGACGATCCCGCTGATCGACCCAGGCAACGAGGAGAGCGTCTCGTTCAGCGGCCTCGGGCTGCCGCCGCTCGATCAGAGGACGTCGCTCACGGTCGAGGTCGACCCGGTCCCGGACGAGACGAACACGAGCAACAACTCAGCGAACTACCCGGTTCAATTCTCAGTGAGCTAGGCGGTCTGGCGCGACAATCATCCGCCGCCGGAGCCGGGCTTTGCCCGGCGGGAGGCCGATCACCGCAAGGGAACGCTGGGCGGAAGCACGGACAATCGGCGGCTCCTGAAGCGACTGAGTCGAACCACCGTTGGCAAGGAGGGGGCCCGCGGGGGAACCAGGGGTTCCCCCGCGAAGCCGAGGCTTCAGCCGACGGCGACTATCCGGCCATCGCCTTTTCCACCGCCGCCTGCTCTTCAGGCGAGAGGGCGACGTTCGGCTGGCCGCGCTCGAGCTCTTTTACATAGATCCGGGCGTAGTCGCGGCCCTGGATCGCGCTGACGACGACTCCGGTGCGGCTTGAATCGAGGAGCGCGATCGACGCCGACTGGCGCCCGCCGGCTCCCTCGTAGGCGTCGTAGCGGACGAGCGACGTGTTCGTGATCGACCCGTCGACGCGGCGATCGACCCGTGACAGCGCGGCCGCGACCTCGGACACGGCGCCGTGCAGGTCGTCCATGCGCGCCTGGAGCGAGACCGCGAAGTCGACGAGATCGTCCTTTCCGCCACCGAGCAGGACTTGCTGGTTCGCGCGCACGCGTCTGATCTGCACGAACAGGTACGCGCTCACGCCGAGGGCGACGACGGCCACGCAAGCCGCGCCGATTGCGATCCACGCAGCCGCGCTCAACCCCACGGCCGCATCCTAAAAGGTGGGTCGTCCCTGCCGAATCGCCTCTCGGTCAGGGAAGCGAGAACTCGGTGTTTTCGCGGGCGGTCGCTACATTTTCGGGCGATGTCTCAGGTTCTCGTCCTGAACGCGAGCTACGAGCCGCTGAACGTGACGTCCGTGAGACGGGCGCATGTGCTCGTGTTCAAGGGCAAGGCCGAAGTGATCGAGGAGCTCGAGCAGCCGCTCCGTTCGGCCAGCAGCACATATCCGTGGCCGCATGTGATCCGGCTCGTGCAGTACGTGAAGGTGCCGCGAGCCGTCCAGCGGAAGATCTCCCGCCGGGCTCTATTTGCCCGCGACGGCTGGCGCTGCGTCTACTGCGGCACGACCTCCGGTCGCCTCACGCTCGACCACGTGGTGCCGCGCAGCCGGGGCGGTGATTCCGTCTGGGAGAACGTCGTCACCTCGTGCGCGCCGTGCAACCTGAAGAAGGGCAACCGCCTCCTGGAGGAGGCCTCGATGGTGCTCCAGCGGCCGCCGCGGCCTCCGCAGCCGGTGCTCTTCATCCGCCTCGCCGCGCCGAAGATCCCGCATGGCTGGCGCCAGTATCTGCCGGACCTAGCCGACTCCGCGGTGTAGGCCTTGGGCTTCGTCTGCAGCTTCTGCGGCGAGCAGCACGACGAGGAGATGCTGGACATCCGGGCGCAGTTCCCGGACCCGGTCTTCGAGCTCGCTGACGAAGAACGGGCCAAACGGGCGGACCTCGGAGACGATGCCTGCGTCCTCGATCCCGACTCGTCGGATGCCAGGTTCTTCGTTCGCGGGCTTGTCGAGCTCCCGATCCGCAACGTGGACGACCACTTTGCCTACGGCGCCTGGGTCGAGGTCGACGAGCAGGCGTTTCGGAGAATCGGCGACCTCTGGTGGGACACGCGAGGCCGCGAAGAGCCGCCGTTCACGGGCCTGCTGGCGAACGAGCTCGAACCGTACGTCTCGACGGTAGGGCTCGAATGCGAGCTTCAACTCCAAGAGCTGAATCGCGTCCCATCGATTTCGGTGCGATCGGCGGGTCACCCGCTCTCGGCGGATCAGGTCTCCGGAATAACGTTCGAGCGTGTCCACGAGCTCGCCGCCACTGTGAGCTAGGCCTTCTCGACCGGGAGGTCGGGCCGCTGCTCCCACTCGCTCCACGAGCCCGGGTAGAGCCTTGCGTCCCGCCCTGCGAGGGCCAGGCGGTGCACGGTCACGGACGATGTGACCCCTGAGCCGCAGTAGGCGACGAGCTCGCCTGCCGGCAAGTCGGGCACGGGCTCGTCCCACGGGGCGTTCAGCGCGCCCGGGATGCGGCCCGGCACCCTGTCGACCGGGTTCGGCTCGCCCCTGAAACGCTCGGGGAAGCGGGCGTCGACGACGACGAGCTCGCCGAGCCGCGACACGAGCTCGTCCGCCTCGATCGTGTCGTCGGAGCGCGGCCGCGGCTCGAACACGACAGGCTCGATCTCCTCTTCGCCCGCACTGAGCGGGCCGAGCCAGGCGTCGAGGTCGATCACCGCGCAGTCGTCGTGCCCGAAGTGCCGCAGGAGCCACCAGAGCCGCTCGGCGCCGCCCATCAGGCCGTACGCGACGACGAACACGCCCGCGCCGATTCCCGCGCGGCCAGCCGCTTCGGCGAACGTGTCGGGCTCGGGCAAAGGGTGCCGCCCGCGGATGCCCGGAGGGGCGGCGAGGTCGTCGTCCACGTCGAGGAACGACGCGCCTGGGATGTGCCCGTTGACGTAGAGCTCCCGCCCGCGGCTCCGGTCACTCAGATCCCAGCGGCAATCGACGAACTGGTAGCGCACGCGTGCAGTGTGACGAGGACGAGCCTCCGCGGCGTATTGGACCGAGCGTTCGAAAGGAGCAGTCATGAAGCCGATCCGTATCGCCGCGCTGGTCGCGGTCGGAGCCGCAGTCGTTGCCCTCGCTGGAGTCGGACGGCCGGACCTAGCCGGCGGCGCCTCCGAGTCGGAGGGCGGGATCACGGTCAGCGGAACCGGAACCGTAGAGACGGTGCCCGACCAGGCCGAGTTCACGCTCGGCGTCCAGTCTCGAGCCCCGACAGCGCGCGAAGCCCTCGCGGCAAACTCCGAACGAATGCGCCGTATGCTCGACGCGCTCTTCTCCGCCGGTGTCGCCAAGAAGGACGTGCAGACGCAGGACGTCTCGCTGTCGCAGACGTACTCGGACGATGGGCGCCCGACGGCTACTCGGCCCACAACTCGGTGTCCGTCATGATCCGCGATCTCTCGAAAGCCGGCGCGGTGCTCGACGCGGCGTCGAATGCGGGCGCGAACGACGTCTACGGGCCGACGCTCAGTCGCTCCGACGCGGACGAGCAGCAAGCGAAGGCTCTCCGCGCCGCCGTCGACGACGCCCGCGCGAAGGCGCGTGTCCTCGCCGAGGCCGCGGGAGTCCAGCTCGGCCCGGTGACCGCGATCACCGAGAACGGCAACGCGCCGGAGCCGTACTACTCCGTCGCGCTCGCGAAGAGAAGCGCCGACGCTCAGATCGAGCCGGGGAAGCAGCAGGTCCAGGCGACGGTCCGCGTGACGTTCGCGATCGGGTAGGCAACAGCCCGGCACGGTGCTAGCTTCAAAGCGCCTTGCAGCGCCTCGCCGTCGCACTCGCCGCAGCCGCACTGGTCGTTGCGCTGCTCGGCGCCACACCGCTAGGGAACGCCGCGCAGAACACCGTGACGAAGATCGTGCGCGTCGGAAAGGCGTCGAAGCCGGCCCGCGGCAAGAGAGGCCCCCGGGGCCCGCGCGGGCTTCGAGGCTTCCAGGGACCGCCGGGGACCAAGGGCGACACCGGCCCGGCGGGCGGCCTCCCGAACGGTTTCGAGGCGCGGAGCGCGAACCCGGTTCAGATCACGGGGACGAGCGCCGAGACGGCGACGACCGTGCTCGCGAGCGGCGCGCTGCCTGCCGGCAAGTACGCGTTCAACGGCCAGGTGTCCATCCAGGGAGGCGTCGACGCGGTCGTCTTCTGTCAGGCGCACGGCCCCGGATCGCTGGGGCCTCTCCTCGGCGTCCCGGCCATCCTGCATGTTGGGATCGGTGTCGGCTCCGTGGGCCGGGCGACACTTCCGTTGGCCTTCGCGGCGACCTTCCTCGCTCCGGGATCCGTCTACATCGGGTGCTGGGTCGACAATCCGAACCAGCCTCGCCCGACGGCTAATTCATCGGACCTCGTCGCGCTGACGATCGGGAACCTCAGTGGTCCCTGAGGCACCGCTCGAGAAGACGGAGCAAGGTCTCGTGGCGGGTGAGGCGGGCTGGTTCGTCCTGAACGCACGCGACGCTCGCTGGTGGGCGCGCCCGGGTCGACAATCGGTGTCGTTCACGGGCAAAACCGAGTGGGAGGCTGACACGCTCTTCCCGATGCTCGGCGTCCAGCTCGCGGTGCTCGAGCCGGGCGAGCCGAACTCGCTGTACCACTGGGAGACCGAGGCCGAGGCGTTTCTCGTCATCTCTGGCGAGGCGCTCCTGGTCATCGAGGGCCAGGAGCGGCCCCTGCGCCAGTGGGACTTCGTGCACTGCCCTCCGAAGACCAAGCATGTGATCGTCGGCGCGGGCGACGGGCCCTGCGTCGTGGTCGCCATGAGCTCGCGCGAGAACCAGGCGTTCGGCCCGTACGGCGAATACGTTGCAGACGAGGTCGCGCGCAAGCACAAGGCGAGTCCGCCCGAGACAGCACAGGACGTCGCCGACGCGGACGTGCCTTGGCCCAGCTCGGAGCCGACGGGCTATCGCGACGGCTGGCTTCCGATTGGTTAAACCGTCCTCGCGGGCGTTCCGGGAACTACTCGCGGGCTCGTCCGAAACGATCGCGGGGACTGTGTACGGGACGATCATCGTCATGGCGACGCTGGTCGCGGGGGCGCCTGCATTCCGGGACAAGCTCTGGAACTTCTTCGCGGTCGTCGTCGTGACCACGCTCGTCTTCTGGGCCTCGCACATCTACGCGCACGGGCTCGCCGAGAGCCTCCAGCTCCGCAGGCGCCTGACCGCGGCCGAGCTCGGGCAGATCGCCCATCGCGAGCGGGCGATCGGGCTCGCCGTCGTCCTCCCGGCACTCGCCCTAGTGCTCGGCGCCGTCGGAGTGATCGGCGGCTCGGCGGCCGTTTGGCTAGCGCTGGGGCTCGGCGTCGCGGCGCTGACCGTTCAGGGAGTGCGCTACGCGCGGCTCGAGCAGTTGAGCGGAACGGGCACAGCGGTCGTGGTCGGCCTGAATCTACTGCTCGGACTGAGCATCGTCATCCTCAAGGTGCTCGTGGTCCACTAGGGTCCTGGCATTACGACAGATGCGCCAATCGCCTTGGCAGGGTTGAGGGTTGAGTGAGCACGGACGCATTCCGGCGGCGATTCGCAATGTCTCCTTCCCGATGGCGCGCCGCGGCTACGAGCGTCGCGCAGTCGACGCGTACGTCACGCGGATCAACCGCCTGATCGCGGAACTGGAGGCGACGCGCTCGCCGCGAGATGCGGTTTCGCACGCGCTCGAGCGCACCGGGGAGGAACGGAGCGCCATTCTCACGCAGGCTCACGAGACGGGGGCTGAGATCGTGGCTGCCGCGCAGCGGGAGGCCGAAGAGCTCATGAACAAGGCGAAGGCCGAGGCTGCGGACATCGTCGTCAACGCCAGCACCGCGGCGGACGGTGCGAAAGCCGAGGCGGACGAGCACGTCGCGAAGGCAGGAGCCGAGGCGGAGCGGATCGTCGCGGATTCGCGGGCACAAGCCGCAGAGCAGCTTCGGCTCGCGCAGGAAGAGATCGCGAACCTGCGCAATGAGGCTCAGGAGTGGCTGGACGACCTCCGCACGGACACGGAAACCGTCTGGAGCGAACGCCGCGGCCTGGTCGACGACCTTCGCGAGATTTCGGCGCGACTCCAAGAGGCGGTCTCAGTCGCCGGCACCCGCCCGACCGTTCCATTGAGTTCTCGTCATACTCGCGACCATGAGTAGCGGTGAAGCTGTGGACCGCGGCCAGAACGGCAGTCAGACGGTTACGAACACGATCGAGGACGCCGACTTTCCCGTTTCGATGCGCGGGTACGATCGCGAAGCCGTCGACAGTTATGTGAGCCGTGTCCGGGAAGTGCTGGCACAGCTAGAGACGAGTCGCTCGCCCGAAGCCGCGGTCAAGGATGCGCTCGAGAAGGTCGGCGAGCAGACGAAGAGCGTGCTCGAGAGCGCAGGGCAGAGTGCCGAACAGATCAGGGTCGCCGCGCGGCGCGACGCCGAAGAGACCAGCCTCGCGTGCGAAGAGCGAAGCCGAGGAGATCGTCACCAAAGCGAAGGCCGAGTCGAGCGACATCGTGACTCGGTCGAAGGCCGAGGCGAAGGACACGGTCGGGAAGGCGCGGAAGGAAGCGGCGGAGCATCTCCAGCGGACACAGGAAGAGGTGAACTGCGCTGCAGGAAGAAGCCGAGGCCCGTCTCCGGGAGCTGGAGGCCGACACCGAAAGCATCCGGCAGGACCGCGGCGCGCTTCTGGGCGAGATCCGCGAGTTTGCAGCCCGCGTTGAAGACGTAGCCAGAGCGGCCGATGCCCGGTTCCCGCAGCAGCGAGACGGCGACGACGCAACCGACGATCGGACTCGCGATTCAGAGAAGCCGGAGCAGGCTGATCCACCTGCCAGCACGACGGACACGCCTTCGGGCTCGCCCGGCTAGAGCCTAAGCAGCCTGCTCTTCTACGACAGGCTCGGAGATCGCCTCGTCCCGATGAGCGTGCCCGAGCAGGTGGCTGTGCGATTCAGTCCCGTATCCGCCGGGGACCGGGATGTAGAACTCGGGATAGCCCCACATGCCGTGCTCGGCGACGTCCAGGCCCGCCGTCTCGACGTGCTCCTCGACCCGGATGCCCCACAGCCGGTTCATCGCCCACAAGCAGCCGAAGGACATCGTGAACGTGAACGCACCGACCGCGGCCAGCCCGAGCGCCTGCACTCCCAGCTGGTGGAAACTGCCGGTGTAGAAGAGGCCGCCCGACCCGGTGGCGAGGTTCGATGCGAGCGCAGGCACAGCGAAGAGGCCGACCGCGAGCGTCCCCCAGACGCCGGCCATCCCGTGCACTGCGACGGCGCCGATTGGGTCGTCGATCCCGATTCGCTCGACCCCGAGCACGCCGACGACCGCGATCGACCCCGCGACCGCGCCGATCACGACTGCGGACCACGGCGCGACGAAGCCCGATGCGGCAGTGATCGCGACGAGGGCGGCGATGACGCCGTTCAACATCATCGACACGTCCGGCTTGCGGAGCACGAGCCACGCGGCGCCGATCCCGCCGAGCGCGCCGGCCGCGGCTGCGAGGTTCGTCGTCAGCGCCACGTATGCGAAGTAGCCGATCTTGTCGCCGGTCACGACGCCGAGCGTCGAGCCCGGGTTGAAGCCGAACCAGCCGAACCAGAGGATCAGCGTTCCGAGCACCGCGTAGGGCATGTTGTGGCCCGGAATCGGGTTTGCGCGCCCGTCGTGGCCGAACTTGCCGATCCGCGGCCCGAGCAGCAGCGCGCCCGCCAGCGCCGCGAGCGCCCCTTGGTAGTGCACGACCGTCGAGCCGGCGAAGTCCTGCATCCCGAGCGAGAACAGCCATCCGCCCGAGTGCCAGATCCAGTGCGAGACAACCGAGTAGAGCAGCGTGAAGAAGACGCCGAAGACGAGGTAGACCCAGAGCTTCGCGCGCTCGGCCATCGCGCCCCACACGATCGCCAGCGAAACGCCTGCGAAGACGACCTCGAACAGGTAGGCGGCCGAGCCGGGAATCGTCGTGAAGAACGTGAACGGCGCCGCGCCGATCGAGAGGAGCTCGTCGGTCGAGGGGAAGAAGCCGCTCGTGCCGATCAGCCCGTTGCCGTTGCCGAAGGCGAGCCCGAAGCCGACCGCCCAGTAGACGATCGAGCAGACCCCGAAGATGAGCACGTTCTTGCCGGCGATGTGCGCCGCGTTCTTCATACGCGTCAGGCCTGCCTCGAGGAAGGCGAAACCGGCCTGCATGAACATGACCAGCACGGCCGCGAGCACGACCCAGACCGTGTTGACTGCGATCACGAGGTCGGCGGTCTTCATGCGACTTCCACCTCGCCGAGCGGGAGCCCCGTCCGATTGTGCGTGACGTGCTCGATGGGCGACGTCCAGACGATCCCGTCGCCCGATTCGTGGCCCGAGCGGGCGGCGTCGGCGATCGCGGCAACGACAGCCTGTGCGAGCAAGTCCTCGACCACGAACGTGAGCAGCGCCTTGGGCAAAAACCGCGACTCGAACACGCGCCCGCGGTACTCGTGGGTCACTCCGCGCTGCCGCCCGTGGCCGATCGCCTCGACCACGGTCACGCCGACGTGCCCCGTCTCAGCCTCGACCGCGTCGATCACTATCTCGACGCGCTCGCGGATCACCACCGCCTCCACCTTCGTCATGTCACTACCTCGCTTCGTCGTTCGATGACGACGACGTCGCGCCAGACGCCGTCCAGCTTCCCCAGCCGCTCCTGCGTGCCTACGACCCGGAAGCCGCACTTGACGTGCAACGCCAGGCTCGCCTCGTTCTCCGGGAACACCCCGGTCTGGATCGTCCAGATCCCGTCCTCCTCGGTGCTCTCGAACAACCGCTCGAGCAACGCACGCCCGATGCCTCTTCCCTGCCAGGCGTCGTCCACATAGACGCTGTGCTCGACGACTCCGCGGTAGCAGGGCCGCATCGAAACAGGGTGCGCCGCGACCCAGCCCACGACCTGCTCGCCCTCGACGGCCACCCACCGATGGCCGTCGAGCTGCGAGCGGTTCCATGCTTCCCACGAGGGAGCCTCGGTCTCGAAGGTCGCGTTCTTGCCGGCGATGCCCTGTTCGAAGATCTCCCGCACGGCCGGCCAGTCCTCCTCCCGAAGCTCCCTGATCTCCAACGGCCTACGCGTCGAAGTAGAGGGCGAACTCCGCCGGGTGTGGCCGGAGCGCGACCATGTCGACCTCGTTCTCCCGCTTCCAGGCGATCCAGGTCCGGATCAGCTCCTCCGAGAAGACGCCGCCGGCCGTCAGGAACTCGTGGTCCGACTCGAGGGCGTCGAGCGCCTCCTCGAGCGAGCCCGGCACCTGGGCGACCCGGCCGCGATCCTCTTCGAAGAGGTCGTAGTCGGCGGGCTCGCCCGGCTCGAGGCCTTTCTGGATGCCGTCGATCCCGGCCATCAGCATCGCCGCGAACGCGAGGTAGGGGTTTGCAGCCGCGTCCGGGCAGCGGAACTCGACCCGCTTGGCCTTCGGCGAGTCCGAGTACATCGGGATCCGGATGCACGCCGAGCGGTTGCGCTGCGAGTAGACGAGGTTGACGGGCGCCTCGTAGCCGGGGACGAGCCGGCGGTACGAGTTCGTCGTCGGCGCGCAGAACGCGAGCAGCGCCGGCGCGTGCATCAGCAGCCCGGCCACGTAGGCCCGCGCGAGCTGCGAGAGCCCCGCGTAGCCCGACTTGTCAGCCATCAGCGGCGTGCCCTGTGTCCAGAGGGACTGGTGCGTGTGCATGCCCGAGCCGTTGTCGCCGAAGAGCGGCTTCGGCATGAACGTCACGGCCTTGCCGGCCGCGCGGGCGACGTTCTTGACCACGTACTTGTAGGTCATGACCTGATCGGCCATGCGGGTCAGCGTCTGGTAGCGGAGGTCGATCTCGCACTGGCCGCCGGACGCGACCTCGTGGTGATGGAACTCGCACGGGATGCCGAGCCGCTCGAGGGTCAGCACCATCGCCGAGCGCAGGTCGTGCAGCGTGTCGTGCGGCGCGGGCGGGAAGTAGCCCTCTTTCTCGCGGATCGTGTTCCCGAGTCCCGGCTTGCCGGAGTTCCAGTGCCCCTCGGCAGAGTCGAACGCGTAGTGCGAGTGGTTCGGGCCGAGGTCGTAGGAGACCTCGTCGAAGACGAAGAATTCGCACTCGGGCCCCATGTAGGCCGTGTCCGCGATGCCCGTCTCGTTGAGATAGGCCTCGGCCCGCTTGGCGACTCCGCGCGGGTCGCGCTCGTACTGCTCGCGGGTGAACGGGTCGGCGATCTCGCAGATCAGCGAGAGCGTCGGCGCCTCGGTGAACGGGTCGAGGATCGCGCTCGCGGGATCGGGCATGAGGAGCATGTCCGACTCGGAGATGCCCTGCCAGCCGCGGATCGACGAGCCATCGAAGCCGAGGCCATCGTCGAATGCGGACTCGTCGAACGCGGACAGCGGCAGCGTCATGTGCTGCCAGCGCCCGAGCAGGTCGCAGAACTTGAGGTCAACGAGCTGCGCCTGCGTCTGCCCGGCCCACTCGATCGCTTCGCGCGCCGCAGGAGCTTCCTTGCTCCCGTTCGCGATGTAGTGCTTCGTCTCCAGCTCGGACATGCCGCCTCCTCCTAGTCGGACCAACAAAAAAGGCCCAGGACTCCCGAGAGTCCAAGGCCTCATTGCCTCGGCGCCCGCCTTCTGCGGCGAGCACCTGAGCTCACTCTAGGGAGCTGAGCGGACGGAATCAAGCGTGCCTGAAAGAGCGTCTTGCGTTGCCACGTGGGCGACGGAACACTCGTCGAGTGGCCGAATCCGTGTTCGAGCGCGAAGATGTCGACGCTATCCTCAGAGGGTTGTGGGACATCAAGGTGCTCCTCGTTCGAATTGCTCGTTCGCTAGGCGACGATGAAGAAGAAGAGGAACAAGAACCCTGATCCGACCTGGTGGGAGCGCCACCGGGAGCAGTTCGAGCGAACCGACCGCCTTCTTCAGGAGCGGATCGCTTATCACAACGCGAAACTGCGAGAAGAGCGTCCGGGCTGGGACCCGCCGCAGTCGACCGAGGAGTGGCAGGCCTACTACGAGGCGAAGTGGGCTGCCGCGCGCGAGGACGCAGGCTAGCGACGCTTGTGCTGCGCCGATCCCGTCGCTAACCTGATCGACGCGATGTTGCGACTCGGCTGAATCCGGTTTCCGCGCGCACCGGCCAAGAACGACGTTGGTGCGCCAGTTCCGCGTTCCTTCGAGCCGAGTCTGGAGCAGCACGTGCCCGCAGTAGAAGTCCAAAACTTGCGCAAGGAGTTCCGCCGCAGCGACGGCAAGCGCTCCGGCCTGCGCCGCCGCCGTGAGCGGGTCGAGGCGCTGCGCGGCATCAGCTTCGACATGGCGCGCGGCGAGTGCGTGGCCATCCTCGGGCAAAACGGTTCGGGCAAGTCGACGCTGGTCAGACTGCTCTCGACCCTGCTCCTGCTCGACGGCGGCAGCGCGAACCTCTTCGGCCACGATCTCTCCGACACCCGCGCGGTGCGTCGACTCGTCAACCGCGTCTCGGTCGAGGCCTCCTTCTTCAAGAAGATGTCGTCGACGGAGAACCTCTCCTACGCGGCGCGCTTCTACGGGCTCACGCGTCGGACAGACCCGCGACCGGATCCCGGAGATCCTCGAGCGCGTCGGCTTTCCGGCCGCCCGCCGGAACGAGGCGATGGAAGACTTGTCACGCGGCATGCAGCAGAAGGTCGCGCTCGCCCGCGCGCTCCTGACGCAGCCGATCCTGCTCCTGCTCGACGAGCCGACCACCGGACTCGACCCGCGCTCCAAGCTCGAAGTGCAGGACTTCATCCGCGAGATCCGCGCGACTCACGACGCCACGATCCTGCTCTGCACGCACGACCTCGACGAGGCGGAGGCGCTCGCGGACCGGATCGGCATCCTCGACGACGGCCGCCTGCTCTGCCTCGAGCCAGTCGCGGAGCTCAAGGCCCGCTACGGCGCCGACACCCTCGAGGAGGCGTTCTTCGCCGCGACCGGCAAGGCCTTCGCAGACGAGAAGCCCGAGGAGGACGAGAAGTAATGCCCGGTGCGGCAGCAACCCTCCGCCACGAGCTGATCGGCCTCGCAGGCGTCTTCGAGCGCAACGTCTACCTCGTCAAGCGCTACATCTGGTGGGACGTCGCGTTCTTCGTCTGGACGGTCGCGAACACGCTCACGATCGTCTTCATCGCCAAGGGCATCGAGGCCGGCGGCGGGCAGATCGACGTCAACGAGGTGACGACGATCCTGCTCGTCGGCGCGGTCGTCTGGGCCTACCTCGGGATCATCTTCGAGATCCTCACGGAGACGGTCGCCTGGGAGCGCTGGGAGGGGACGATCGAGTACACGTTCATGGCGCCGCTCTCGCGCCCGATCCATCTGTTCGGGATGGGCCTCTTCGCGATCGTCTACGGCGTCATCCGGGCGATCCTGCTGTTCGCGGTCGTCGCGCTGTTCTTCCATCTCGAGCTCGCGAACGCGAACTTCGTCGCTGCGCTCGTCGTGCTCGTCGTCGCCTCGATCTCGTTCATCGGGATCGGGATGATGACGGCCGTCCTGCCGTTGATCTCGCCCGAGAAAGGGACTCAGCTCGGATTCGTCGCGCAGGGAATCCTGCTCGTCGTCTCGGGCGTCTACTACCCGGTCAGCGTGCTGCCGGAGTGGATGCAGTGGCTCGCCAAGATCTCGCCGGCCACCTACGCGCTCGACGGGATTCGGGACGCGATCATCGACGGCGCCGGCGTGACAGCGATGTGGTCGAACATCTGGCCGCTGATCATCATCGGGATCGTCTCGGTTCCGCTCGGGCTTGAGGTCTTCCGCCGCGGCGAGCGCTACGCGAAGCGCCATGGCAAGCTGAAGCGGTCGGGATGATCGACGTCCGCCTCGCTGAGACCGACGCGGACTTCGAGGGCTGGGCGCGCGTCAAGCGGGCAGTGATTCCGAATGAGTCGGCCTGGACGCCACAGCAGTTCCGCGACCGGTCGAGACCTGACCGGCTCGTGCTCGTCGCCGAGCTCGAGGGTGAAGTGGTCGGTGCAGGGCTCGGCGGCCGTTCGGACGATCCGGAGCGCGGCTACCTTGCGCCGCGGGTCCATCCAGATGCCCGGCGCCGTGGCGTCGGCACTGCCTTGCTCGAGCCGCTGGTCGAATTCGTCGACGCACTCGGCCTTGAGCGGCTCAGCGGTCAGGTCACCGACCCAGGGTCGAAGGCGTTCGCCGAGCGCTTCGGGTTCGCCGAGACCGACCGGCAAGTTGAGCAAGTGCTTCGGCTGGACGGCGAGATCACGATCGACCCTTTGCCCGACGGCGTCGAGGTCGTGACGATCGCTGAACGACCTGACCTGCTCGAAGCCACCTATCCGCTCGCGCGCGATGAGGGCTATACGGACCTCGCGCTCGAGGGCTCCATCTCGATCCCGCTCGACGAGTGGCTGCACGACGAGGCGACGCTGCCCGAAGGCTCGTTCGTCGCGCTCAGCGACGGCGAGATCGTCGGCTACTCGGGCCTGATGGAGCACGACAACGAGGGCGTCGCCGAGGACGGCCTCACGGTCGTCAGCCGCGGATGGCGCCGGCGTGGACTTGCCAAGGCGCTCAAGCAGCGCGAGCTCGTGTGGGCTCGGGACGCAGGACTCAACCAGGTCGTCACCTGGACGCAAACAGGCAACGACGGGATGCGCGCCGTCAACGAGCGGCTCGGCTACGAGTACCGCGACGTCGCGATCACGATGTCCGCCACGCTCCCGCTGGAGCACGGGCCCTGAGACGCGCGGACGCGACGCGGCTCTACTACGCGCTGCAGATCCTCCTCTCCATGCCGACGTGGGTGGTCATGGCCGTCTACCTCGTGCAGGAGCTGGACCTGTCACCGCTCCAGCTCGTGCTGATGGGAACGGCGATGGAAGGAGCCGTGTTCCTCTTCGAGATCCCGACCGGGGTCATCGCAGACACGTACAGCCGTCGGCTCTCGCTGATCGTCGGCTACGTGGGCATGGGCGTGGCGTGGATGCTCGTCGGCGTCGTTTCGGCGCCCTGGCTGATCATCGCCCTCTGGGGTCTCTGGGGCCTGTCGTACACGTTCACGAGCGGCGCGGAAGAGGCCTGGATCGCCGATGAGGTGGGCGCCGACAAGGTCGGCCGGGTCTTCCTGAGAGGCGCCCGCGTCGCGTACATCGGTTCGGTTTTGGGGCTCCTCCTGCAGGTCGCGATCGGGATCATGTCGCTGCGGGCGGGCGTGATCGTCGGCGGGGCGATCACGGTGCTGGCCGGGCTCCTCTGCCTGCTGTTCATGCCCGAGACCGGCTTCAAGAGGCGGCCGCGTGCCGAACGAGGCTCCGCGCTGGCCGAGCTGCGCACGACCGCCGTGAGCGGCGCGCGCTACGCGTGGGCGGCGCCGGTGATCCTGCTCCTCGTCGGCGTCCAGCTCTTCATGGGCATGTCCGCCGAGGCGTTCGACCGGCTCAAGGAGGCGCACTTCCTGCGGGACGTCGGACTGCCGGCGGTCGGGAACCTCGACCCGGTCGTCTGGTTCGGGATCTTCTGGCTGGTCGGCTTCGTGCTCGGGTTCGTCGCGACCGGCTGGCTCATCAAACGCTTCGAGCGCGGCGGCCGCCGAGTCGTCACGAGCACGCTCTTCACGCTCACGGCGATGGAGATGGTCGCGATGCTCGTCTTCGCGCTGACCGGCTCGACGTGGCTCGCGATCGCGTCGCTCCTCGGCGTCTTCTTCGCCCGCGACCTCGCCGGGCCGCTCTACACGATCTGGCTGAACGAGCAGATCAGGGACTCGAGCGTTCGCGCGACCGTGCTGTCGATCTCGGGCCAGGCGAACGCGATCGGCCAGGCCGGCGGCGGGCCGGTGCTGGGGGCGATCGGCAACGTCTGGGGCATCCGAGCGGCGCTGGCCGCCGGTGCCGTTGTCATCGCGCCCGCGCTGGCGCTCTACGGCCGAGCGATCGCCCACGAGGGCCGCGAACCGGAACTGGAGGAGCTTCCAGCCACCGCCCCGTGACCCTGTTACAGTGCGACCGGTATGAGGCAACGACGCCTCGGGCGAATTCTGCGCCCGGGGCTTTTTTGCGTTAAAAGACGGTCGCGCCGGCAAAGCCGGCACGACCTCCATGGTCGGCGCCGCCGAGTCGGCGCCTAAGGAGGCTTTGAGCATGTCGCAACAGGTCGAGTCGAAAAACCGGGCCACGTCCAGCGAGGAGGCCCGCAAGGACGCGCTCGAGAAGATGAAGGCGGACGGAGTCGAGTTTCTGCTCCTCTGGTTCACCGACCTCGAAGGGCACCTCAAGAGCTTCGCGGTCACGCCGAGCGAGATCCCGGCCGCGCTCGACGACGGAATGGGTTTCGACGGCTCGTCGATCACCGGCTTCAACGCGATCGAGGAGTCGGACATGGTCGCGATCCCGGATCCCGGCACGTACCGGCTGATGCCATGGAAGGAAGGCGAGACGAAGGTCGGCCGGATGATCTGCGACGTCGTCACGCCCAACGGCGAGCCGTACGAGGGCGACCCGCGCTACGTGCTGCGCCGTGCGCTCGACCGCATGCAGACGATGGGCTTCGACACGTTCAACGTCGGCCCCGAGCTCGAGTACTTCCTGTTCAAGGACGACAAGGGCACGGAGACGCTCGACGAGGGCGGCTACTTCGCGATGACCACGATGGACGCCGCGAGCGAGTTGCGCCAGGAGACCGTCCGCGGGCTCGAGCAGATGGGCATCCCGGTCGAGTATGTCCACCACGAAGTAGGCCCGTCGCAGCACGAGATCGACATGCGCTTCGCGCCGGCTCTCGAGATGGCCGACCACACGCTCACGTACCGGCTGATCGTGAAGGAGATCGCGAAGAAGGCCGGCTACCACGCGACGTTCATGCCGAAGCCGATCTTCGGCGAGAACGGCTCGGGGATGCACACGCACCAGTCGCTCTTCACCGACGGCCGCAACAGCTTCTTCGAGGAGGGCGACGAGTGGAACCTGTCCGAGGCGGGCAAGGCGTTCATCGCCGGCCAGCTGCGCCACGCGCGTGAGATCTCAGCGATCTTCGCGCAGTGGGTGAACTCCTACAAGCGGCTCGTGCCGGGCTACGAGGCGCCGGTCTACGTCGCCTGGTCGCGGCGGAACCGCTCCGCGCTGATCCGGATCCCGCTCTACAAGCCGGGCAACGAGCAGGCGACGCGCGCCGAGATCCGCTGTCCCGATCCGGCCTGCAACCCGTACCTGACGTTCGCCGCACTGCTGCACGCAGGGCTCGAGGGCATCGAGCAGGGCTACGAGCTGCCCGAACCGATGGAGACGAACCTGTATCACCTGACGGCCGAGCAGCGGAAGGAGCGCGGGATCGTGTCGCTGCCCGAAACGCTCGGGGAGGCGATCGACGCGCTCGCCGACTCGGAGCTCGCGAAGAAGGCGCTCGGACCGCACATCTTCGACCGCTACGTCGAGCTGAAGCGCAAGGAGTGGGACGACTACCGCGTCCAGCTCACCGACTGGGAGCAGGAGCGGTACTTGAGCGTGCTCTAAACGGCGTCCGGCCGGTTAGTGGGGTGGTCGGCCCTCGTCTTTTGTCGAGCTCGGAAGGCTCTTGTCGTACACGGCATCCGAGGCGCGAAACGTCTTCCCCACGGTCTTCCAGTCCTTGTCCACGTCCACATCCGTGGTGGGCGTCGCCCGCTTGAGACGCCACGATCTGATCCGTTGGCGAATCTTTCCCATGCTCGGATTATGCGCTTCCCGACGCTTGGTTCCTATGACAAAATCCATGGTCTCACCGGTCCTTGCCGCTTTGGCGGGTGGCAAGGGCCGCTGACGGCCGACCGCGAGCTGCTTTACGAGCGGCTCGTGGTCGTTTCTAGAGAAAACTCAGGACGGCGTCGCGGTTGACGCTGAGGCCGATCACGCCGCTGCGGCTGTCGATCTCCGAGATCGCATCGGCCGGGACGAGGCTCCGGCGGCGCGAGAGAAAGCCCGAGCGGACCGAGATCGCGTCCGGCACGTCGGGAGCGCTGCCGTACATGGGCGCCTCTACCGTGCCGACGATCTTGCCCTTCGCGTCGGCGACCAGATAACCGATCGTGCGGAGCAAATCAGGTCGCGCGACGCCCATGGCGCTGAAGCTACCCCTGGCGTGTGACGGAAAACAACACGCGGCGTAAGGGTTTTGTTAAGGCAGAATCGGGGGCTGTGGACGTGTCCGCGCGCCACCTGAGACTGCTGACCGAGACGAGCGCCGCGGTCAACTCGACGCTCGACCTCGAGGAGGTGCTTGCCCTGGTCGCGAGCAAGGTCGCCGACGCGCTCGAGACGGACGCGTGCTTCGTCTACCTCTACGACGAGCACGCTGACGAGCTCATCCTCCGGGCGACCCACGGTACCCGTGTCGAGGAGATGACGAAGACGCCCAGGATGAAACCGGGAGACGGGATCACGGGCACTGCAGCCGCGGAGCGAGCTCCGATCATGATCCCCGCCCAGGCGCATCTCGACGAGCGCTTCAAGGCGTTCACCAACCTGCCCGAGGACGAGTACGAGTCCATTCTGGCAGTGCCGATCCTGGCCCGCGAGAAGCTCGCAGGCGCGCTCAACGTCCGCACGATCGAGCCTCACGAGTTCTCGGAGGCCGAGATCGACCTTCTTCTGGCGATCGCGGCCCAGGTCGCGCAGACGATCGAGCACGCCAAGCTCTACGCCGACGCGCAAGCGCGTGTGTCCGAGCTCGAGGCGCTGGCGAAGATCTCGGAGGCGGTTTCCGAGTCGCTCTACCTCGAGGAGTCGCTCGAGGCAATCGTGAAGACGACGATGGAGGCGGTGGGCGCGACCGGCGCTGCGCTCGTGCTGGAGGACGGAAACATCGCCTGGCCCGAGGGTCGCCCGGGGAAGCACGCGATCCGCCTGCAGCTGCGCTGGAAGCGGCGCGTGATCGGTGAGCTCGTCTGCGACCGGGACACTCCGTTCACGGACCAGGAGCGCGCGCTGCTGACGTCGATCGCGCATCATGCGGCGGTCGCTCTCGAGCACGGGCGCGCCGTCATGCGCGGGGTCCTGGCCCAGGAGATCCACCACCGCGTCAAGAACAACCTGCAAACCGTGGCGTCGCTGCTGCGGCTCCAGGCGCGCTCCGAGGGGGTCGACCCCCGCAAAGCGCTCGAGGACTCGGTGAACCGGATCCTCGCCATCGCGGCCGTGCACGAGGTGCTGACGGAGCGGCGCGACGAGGAGGTCGACCTCGACGAGCTGCTCGACCGCCTGCGCGCCATGCTCGTCCAGGGGCTCGGCGCCGAGAAGCACGTCGAGGCACGGCTCGCTCACGTCTCGCTCGCCGGCGGGCGCGCGACGGCGCTGGCGCTCGTCTTCAGCGAGCTTTTGCAGAACGCGCTCGAGCACGGAGGCGACTCGGTGCGCGTCGAGCTCGCGCAGCGCGACGGCGAGGTCGTGCTTGCGATCGCCGACGACGGAAGCGGAATCGGCGAAAGCGCCGTCGGCACCGGGCTCTCGATCGTGCGAGCGCTCGTCCACGATGAGCTGCGCGGGACCATCGACCTGCAATCGAACGGCGGCCTGCGAGCAGAGGTCGTCTTCCCGGCCTGATGGAGCTCGACGGCTACAGCTTCGTCCTGCTCAAACGCGGCCCGCGCGCCTTGGAGTTCTCGGACGAGGAGCTCGACCGGCTTCAGGAACAGCACCTTGCCCATCTGGCCGCGATGAGCGAGCAGGGGCACCTCGTGCTGGCAGGACCGTTTTCCGAGCAGGCCGACGAGACGCTGCGCGGGTTCTGCCTCTACCGGACGAGCGTCGAGGAGACGCGGCGCCTCGCGGAGTCCGACCCCTCGGTGCAGGCGGGGCGCATGGCCGTCGACGTCATGGGCTGGTGGACGAAGCGTGGCTCACTGCCGTTCTGACCTCGCTACGGCGATCAGCCGCCGATGCTGCCGTTCGCCTCCTTGACCGATGCCGCTGCGAGTGCCCCGGTGCGACTCGTGACTCCGAGCTTCCGGTAGATGTGGTGAAGGTGCTTGCTGACGGTGGCAGGCGAGATCCAGAGCGCTCCGGCAATCTCCTTCGTCGACTTTCCGGCGGCGATCCAGCCCAGGACTTCCCGTTCGCGTGCCGTCAGCGTCGTCGTAACCACCCGTTCCTCGGTCAGGAGGAGAGTATGCGGTGTCGGCGCTTCGACCATGAGCCGTGTGCCGTTGCGCTCGAAACCGAGCGGTTTGTGCCGCTCGACTGAAAGCAACCACTCTTCTAGCAGCGACGGCAATCGGCTCACCGGGTGGTCGAACCAGGAGCTGAGGATGCGGCGGGCCCCGAGCGAGGCGTGCTCGACCTCGAGCTTGCCGCTGAGGAGGATGTAGCCTCGAGCCGACTCGTCGTTGTCGGTGGCGTCGGCGATTGCGGCGAGATCCACGAGGCGCCGCCGGGCGCGGGCGTTTCGGATCAGCGCCGTGAGGTGCGGACCGAGCGCGCTGAGGGCTCGGCGGTCGCGCTCACTGAAGTCGCGCCCCTGGCGGAAGAGAGCGACGACGCCTCGTTCCGATCCGCCGGCGGGGAGCGTCGCCGAGGCGCAATCGACCACTTCGAACATCCTTGCCGACGGCGCCGTCTCGAAGCGCCATCTCATTGCCCGTTGAAGATCGTCGGACCACAAGGAGACGTGACCCAATGGACGGAAGGCGAATTCAGGAACCTGGGGCGGTCGGTAGGGCCACGGCGGCGGCACGTAGTGCTCCAGGCGAGAGGAGAAGACGGGAACCAGCGGTGGAGCCGCCGGCGATTCGTCATCGAATTCGAAGTACGCGACGAACTCCGACTTCATCGCTTCAGCGAGACGGTCGAGGAGCTCGGTCGTGAAGGCTTCCGGTCCGTCCACCGAGTGGGCGTCGCCAACGAACTCGAGCAGTCGCTCGGCCTCCGCCCGTCGCAGTTCCGCCATGGACAAACAATTCAACAAAATTGTGAATCGACACAAGTGTGTCGGCCGACGAACCTCTGTGGTGAAGCGACCAGGAGAGGTGAGAGATGAATCGGAAACGAGTGATCATCGCGCTCTATGCGCTCTTGTCAGTTGGCGTCGTCGGTGGCGGCGCCGTGTCGGCGGCCAAGGCGGATGAGCCGCCGAACCATGCCAATCGGCTCGAGGCCACCTTCACGGAGACCAATGTGTCGATAACGAACCGCGTTGCCGACCTGGGTGTCTTCCAGCTGATCAACACCGGCACCGGCACGGTGGAAGGGTTCGGCAGCGCCACGCTGATGCTGTCGGCGACGCAGGATCGCTCGGTCCATCCGTGCGGCGGCGCCAGCTCGACGAATGCCGCAATCCGGCGGATCGTCCTCGGCGAGGGCGTGCTCGTGCTGCGGGAACTGGTGCATATCTGCCCCACCTCGTCCGGCCCACTTGGCACGGGCACTTGGGAGGTGGACGGCGCCTCGAGCACCGGGATCTTCGCCGGCGCCCGCGGGAGCGGCGACGTCACGATCGTCGTTCCGAGCAGCGCGGTGACGCTCTCGGGCAGGCTGAACCTCGCCGGCTGACGACGAGCAACTGGAGCCTCGCCCCGGACGCCCCTGCTGCGTTCGAGGCGAGGCTCCATCGACAGAGCTGTCCTAGTTCATCGTCGGGGCCGTCACCTGACGCAGGAGGGTGGCGAGCGGCCGGCCGGGGCGCGTCAGCCTGTATACGGTCGACGGCGGATAGTCGTCCGTGACGCGACGGTCGATGAGGCCTGCCGCCTCGAGGTCCTTGAGAGCGAGGGTCAGCGCGCGCGGGGAGATCCCCTCGAGCGCCTCGCGGAGCTCCGAGAAGCGCATCGGCCCCTCGCCGAGCGCGAATACCACCGGCATCGACCACTTCTTGAGGGCCACATCCTCCAGGCCGCCGGTGCGCAGTCGCTCCACGACCGGCCGGCAGGCGGCGGCGATCCGCTCGCCCGAGCTCGTGAGGACGTACTCGGGGCGCAGCGGATGCCCGTAGCCGGGGTTCCGTCCGACCAGCCCGCCGTCGATCAGCGCGGCCAGCGTGCGGCGTAGCGACTCGCGGCTCATCCCGAGGGTGCGCGTGAGCGCCACGAAGCGGCTTCCCCGCTGGCGGTGCAGTTCGGCGAGAATTGGGACCGACCAGCGGTTGTGGAACAGGGCGACGAGAGTTGACATGGAAGTATTCGTAGTATAAAAACAGGACAAGATGGAGAAGGAACCGAGAGGAGAAGGCGATGACTCAGGACACCCAGGTCGCTCCGATCGCGACCAACACCCCGTTCGAGTACAACGAGAACCTCACCATCTCGGTCGGCGTTTCCGACATGGAGAAGGCGATCGAGTGGTACGGAGACGTGCTCGGCCTCGAGCTCGTCTACAAGCTCGAGCAGCACGGCTGGTGCGAGATGTCGACCGCCACGAAGCACGTGACGATCGGCCTCGGCCAGACCGAAGAGGTGAAGCCCGGGCAGCACCACGCCGACCTTCGGCGTCGTCGACATCGAGGTCTCCCGGAAGCACCTCGAGTCGAAGGACGTGCGCTTCGACGGCGACACGTACGAGATCGAGGGCATGGTCAAGCTCTGCATGTTCTACGACCCCGACGGCAACTCGTACATGCTCGCGCAGAGCCTCACGGACGAGATCCCCTCATAGACTGACCGCGTGAGAGTCCTCATCGCCGAGGACGAGACGATCATCAGGCTCGACCTGCGAACCCTGCTCGAACGGGCGGGGTTCGAGGTCTGCGCCGAGGCGCGCGACGGGGAAGAAGCGGTCGCGCTGGCGCGCGTGACCGAGCCCGAAGTGGCCGTGCTCGACGTGAAGATGCCCCGGCTGGACGGGATCGAGGCGGCGCGGCGCATCCTCGACGAGCGGCCGATCCCGATCGTGATGCTCACCGCCTACGGTCAGGACGAGCTGGTGTCCCGCGCTGTCGAGGCCGGTGTCTTCGGCTACCTCGTCAAGCCGTTCCGCGAGCAGGATCTGCTGCCTGCGATCCACGCGGCCAGGGCGAGGCACGAAGAGCTGACGGCCTTGCGCGAAGAGGCGGAGTCGCTCTCCGAGGCGCTCGAGGCGCGGAAGGTGATCGAGCGTGCGAAAGGGCTTCTGATGACCAAGGAAAACCTGTCCGAGGAGGAGGCGTTCGCCAGGTTGCGCAAGGCGAGCCAGGTATCGGGCCGGCCGCTCAGAGTCGTGGCCGAAGCGGTGCTCGCGACGTTCGGTTCCCCTTCGTGAAGCCTTGACGTTACGGGCAAACTGAACGGGGGTGCGAATTCTCAAGTCACCGCGCTGGCGTCGCCGGCTGATCAAGATCGCCGTGGTCCTGGCCATCTTCCCATTGGCCTACCTGGGCATCCATTACTCGACCGGCGGGAACCCTGAGAACGCGAACGGGCCTGAGGTTCCGAACTACGTCCAGCCGACGCGCTCGCCGTTCACCGATGCCGAGCGGCAGGCCGTGCACCCGGTGCTCGCGCAATTCATCAAATACGCCGTTGCCCGCGAGGACCCGGCGAAGGCGTGGGATCTCGCCGGGCCAGACCTTCGGTCGGGCATGACGCGCAAGGAGTGGGACACCGGCGCGATCCCGGTCGTGAACTACCCGGCCGCGCACAAGGGCCTCGGGAGCTGGAGCTACGTCAAGTACTCGTACACGAACTCGGTCGGGCTCGAGGTCTTCGTCTTTCCGAAGCCAGGCTCAGGCTATTCGGCCATGACGGCCGACGCCGAGGTGGTCAAGGACAATGACGGCCGCTGGCAGGTCAACTACTGGATGCCGGAGCGCTTCCACGGGCCCGCGGCGGCCTCGGCGAAGCAGGTGAAGGCGGCCAAGAAGGCGGCGCGCGCTGCTAACACGAAGAAGTCCGCGACGCATAAGACCGCGGCTGCCGCGCCGCCGCCGGGTCAGGCGCGGATCCGTGGCATCTGGCTCGCGCTGCCGATCGGGATCCTGTCGCTGATCATCCTTGCACCGCTGACGCTCTTGTTCGTGGGGCTGATCAGGAACCGCCGCGCCGCCGCCCGCGAGTCGCTACGTACCTGAGCGCTCGAAGAGCTGCTCCCAGCGCGTGAGCAGCGTCTGCAGGTCGTCCCGCGCGCGGCGATGGGCGGCGACGACGTCGACGTTCGACCAGTCGTCGGCGAGCTGGCGTTCGAGGTCGGCGATCTCGGCCTCGCGGTCGGCGATGTCGGACTCGAGGCGTTCGAGCTCGCTCGGGCGAGGCCTCTTCGGCGGGGGCGGCTTCGCCTTCTTCGGCTTCTCCGGCTCGGGCTCGGGCTCGGCTGCCTTCGCGCGTTCATCTCTCGTCGCGACGTATTCGGCCCAGCCGCCGTCGTAGGAGCGGATCGTCCCGTCCTCGAGCGCGAGCGTCCGGTCGGCGATCGCGTCCAGGAGTGCTCGGTCGTGGGAGACGAGGAGCAGGGTCCCGGGGAACGCGTCGAGTGCCGCCTCGAGCGACTCGCGGCTCTCGAGGTCGAGATGGTTCGTCGGCTCGTCGAGCAGGAGCAGGTTCGCGCCCGAGGCGACGACGAGCGCCAGCGCGAGCCTGCGTCGCTCGCCGCCCGAGAGCACGGAGACGGGTCGCTCGTGCATGTCCCAGCCGGTGAAGAGGAACCGTCCGAGCAGGTTCTGCGCCTGGGGGCGTTGGAGACCGGTCTCGTGCTGGGTCAGCGAGAGGACGGTCCGGCTCTCGTCGAGCTCGACCTCGTGCTGGGAGAAGTACGCGGGCTCGACGCCGTGGCCGAGGCGGAGCTTGCCGTTCTTCGGCTCGCGACGGCCGAGAAGCGTCTCGAGCAGGGTCGTCTTGCCGGCTCCGTTCGGGCCGACGAGCGCCACGTGCTCGCCGCGCTCGATCGCGAAGTCGACGCCTGAGAGGAGCTCCTTGTCGCCGGCGGCGAGCTCGACGCCTTCGGCCTCGATGACCGTCCGGCCGCTTCGCTTCGGCTGCAGGAATTCGAAGCCGAGGTTCTTGGCGCGTCGGGTGAGGAGGTCGATCTCGCCGCGCAGCTCGCTGCGCTCCTTCTGGAGCCGGCCGATGTGGGTCAACTTGGCCTGGGCGCGCTTGGCGAGGTTCTTCTTGTAGCGGAAGCGCTCGACGAAGCGCTCGAGCCTGACGATGTCGACGTCGATGCGGTCGGCTGCGGTCGTGGCTGCGGCGAGACGGGCGGCTTTCTCTCGGCGCCAGTTGTGCCAGGGGCCGGCGAAGTAGGTCGAGCGGCCGGCCTCGAGCTCGAGGACGGCGTTCGTGACCGCTTCGAGGAACCAGCGGTCGTGCGCGACTAGGAGGACCGCGGCGTCGATCGACTGCAGCTCGCGTTCGAGCCACTCGAGGCTCGCTACGTCGAGGTGGTTCGTCGGCTCGTCGAGGAGCAGGAGATCCGGGTCGCCGCCAAGGGCGCGGGCGAGCGAGGCGCGGGTCAGCTCGCCGCCGGAGAAGCTGTAGAGCGGCCGGTCGAGGTCGTTCGTCGAGAAGCCGAGGTTGCGCGTGACGGAGTCGAGGCGCTCGCGCCACGCGTAGCCGCCCGCGTGCTCGAGGCGGGCCTGCGTTTCGGCGTAGCGGCGAAGTGTGGCCGGCTCGTGGTCGCCTTGGGCCATGGCCTCCTCGAGCCGGCGGAGCTCCCGCTCGGCTGCGGTCAGGTCGGCGGCGCCGGACAGGACGTAGTCGCGGAGGCTGGCCGCGCTCTCGGCTGGCGGGCGCTGGTCGTGGAGCGCGATCCGCGTGCCCTTAGCCATCGAGATCGTGCCGCCGTGGAGCTCGGTCTCGCCGTTGAGGAGCCGGAGCAGCGTCGTCTTGCCGGCGCCGTTCGGGCCGGAGAGGGAGACGCGGTCGCGGCGCTCGACTTTGAACGAGACGCCGTCGAAGAGCGGCTCGCCGGAGAGCTCCTTGCGCAGGCTGGTTGCCGTGACGACGGCCATGGGCACAGCGTAGAGGTCGCCGGGCGATCAGATTCGGCGCGAATTCGGCTCAGACGCGTGCGCCCTCGGCCGATACGCTCATCGCGGGTGGCGGGTGGAACTCTTCATCCCCACCCGGGTGGGGATGTACTGGGGTCAGCTCCGCTGGGTCAGCTCGTTGCGCCGACCGTGCTCGCGACGAGCTCGCGCGCGGCTGCGGTGATGTGATCGGCGTCGATCCCGGCTGCGGCGAGGAGCTCGGCTGGAGTTCCCGATCCGGGCATCTCGCGGACCGCCAGGTGAACGACCCTGGGACGCTCGTCGGAATCGGCGAGCGCGGACACGACTGCATCTGCCAGCCCGCCCTCGGGCCAGTGATCCTCCGCGACGACGAACCGGCCGCCGGTCGCCTCGCCGGCAGCCCTCAAGGTGTCCTCGTCGACCGGTTTGACGGAATAGAGGTCGATCACGCGGGCGCTGACGCCCTCCTCGGCGAGCGCGTCGGCGGCCTCGAGCGCCTCGTGCAACGTGATCCCGGCTCCGATCAGCGCGACCTCGTCGCTGTCCGAGGAGCGAACGACTCTCGCTCCGCCAACCGGGAAGTCCTCCCTGGCCTCGTAGATGACCGGGGTGTTCGCGCGCGTCGTGCGCAGGAAGACGATCCCGTCCAGGTCGGCCATGGCCTCGACAAGCCTCGCCGTCTGATTCGCGTCGCTCGGATAGAGGACGGTCGAGCCGTGCACCGCACGGAAGGCCGCGAGATCCTCGAGCGCCATCTGCGAAGGCCCGTCCTCCCCGATCGAGACGCCCGCATGCGAGCCGCAGAGCTTGAGATTCGCCCGACTGATCGCCGCCATCCGGATGAAGTCGTAGGCCCTGGTCAGGAACGCTGCGAACGTCGAGGCGAACGGCTTCCACCCACGAACCTGGATCCCGACCGCCGCCGCGACCATCTGCTGCTCGGCGATGTACATCTCGAAGTACCGGTCCGGGTGCGCGTCGCGGAAGATCTCCGCAAACGTCGAGTTCGAGACCTCGCCGTCGAGCGCGACCACGTCCCCGCGCCCGTCGCCGAGCGCCTTGAGCGCATCGCCGTAGGCCTTCCGCGTGGCGACCTCCTCGCCGAGCTCATACGTTGGGAGCTGGAGCGCTCCATGCTCGAACCGATGGGGCTCGCCCTCGATCTCCGGTCTGGGAACATCGACGACGATGTTGCGGATCCCGCCCAGCTCCTCGATTGCCGCCTCGGGGTCGTCGAGGGCCTTCCCGTGGAACCCGTCCTTGTTCTCGACCGCCTTTACGCCCTTGCCCTTGATCGTCTTCGCAACGATCACGGTCGGGGTGGCCGACGTCTCGAGCGCCTCGGCGTACGCAGCATCGATCGCATCCACGTCGTGGCCGTCGATCTCGATCGCACGCCAGCCGAAGGCCTCTGCCCGCTTCGCGTACGAGTCGAGATCCCAGCCGTGCATCGTCTCGCCGCGCTGGCCGAGTCGGTTCACGTCGATGATCGCGATCAGGTTGTCGAGCTTCTCGTGCCAGCCGTGCTCGAATGCCTCCCACATCGAGCCTTCGGCCATCTCGCTGTCGCCGCAGAGCACCCAGACCCGGTACGGAAGCCGGTCGAGCCGCTTGCCCGCGAGCGCGATCCCCACGCCGTACGGGAGACCCTGTCCCAGCGACCCGGTCGCAACGTCGACCCACGGCAGCACCGGAACCGGGTGCCCCTCGAGTCGGCTCCCGAACTTGCGGAACGTGAGCAGCTCCTCGTCCGTGATCGCGCCGGCGGCCTTGTACATCGAGTACAGGAGCGGTGACGCGTGCCCCTTGGAGAAGACCAGGTGGTCGTTCCGCGAGTCGTCCGGATGATCGAAGTCGTACCGCAGGTACTTCGCGAGCAGCACCGACATGAGGTCGGCTCCGGACATCGACGAGGTCGGATGCCCCGACTTCGTGACCGCCGCCGCGCGGATGGAGTCGACGCGCAGCTGCTGGCCGAGCTCACGCCAGAGTTCCGGGCCTTCCATGCAGGTAACGTAACCGCTCGATGCGGGTCGCGGTCGCCTTCGACCATCGCGGCGTCAAGCTCCGCGAGCGCGTGCTCGAGGAGGTCGTGCGCGCCGGGCACGAGCCGGTCGACCTCGGGACCGATGCGCCGGAGCCTCGGATCGACTATCCGGACAAGGCGCGGGAGATCGGCGGCGCCATCCGCAACGGCGACGCTGAGCGCGGAATCTTCGTCTGCGGCTCGGGCGTCGGCGCGTCGGTCGCCGCCAGCAAGCTCGCGGGCATCCGCGCGGCGATCTGTCACGACACTTACTCGGCGCACCAGGGGGTCGAGCACGACGACATGAATGTGCTCTGTCTCGGCTCGGAGGTCGTCGGCGCAGAGCTGGCCGGCGAGCTCGTACGCACGTTCCTGGGTGCGAAATTCGACGGCGGGGAGAGGTACGTACGTAGGCTGGAGAAGATCGAGGAGATGGAGAAGACGCATGGCTAAGTCAAGGCTTCACGGGCTCGCAGAGCTCGGGCAATCGGTCTGGATCGACTCGCTGTCGCGCGCGTGGCTCAAGAGCGGAGACCTCGCCCGCTGGATGGACGAGGACGTGCTCACCGGGGTCACGTCGAACCCGACGATCTTCCAGAAGGCGTTGTCCGAGGGCGACTGGTACGACGACCAGCTCCGGGAGGTGCTGAGCGAGGAAGACGACCTGAAGGAGGTCTTCCTGCAGCTCGCGATCGCCGACATCGAGGAGGCCTGCGACCTCTTCCGCTCGGTCTGGGACGGGGGCGACGGGAAGGACGGCTACGTCTCGATGGAGGTCGATCCGAACTTTGCCTACGACACGTCGGCGACGATCGAGGAGGCCGCGCGGTTCCATGACTGGGTTGAGCGGCCGAACCTCTACGTGAAGATCCCGGCGACTGCGCCCGGCTTGCCCGCGATCGAGGAGATGATCGCGCGTGGGCGGAACATCAACGTGACGCTGATCTTCTCGCTCGAGCGCCACCGCGAGGTCGCCCAGGCGTACATCCGCGGCCTCGAGCGACTTGCCGAAGCCGGCGGCGACCTTTCGACGGTCGGCTCCGTCGCGAGCTACTTCGTCTCGCGCGTCGACACCGAGGCCGACCGGCGGCTCGACGAAACCGGGCATCCCGAGCTGAAGGGAAAACTCGCCGTCGCGAACGCGAAGCTCGCGTACCAGAACTACAAGGAGATCTTCTCGGGCGACCCCTGGGAAGCGCTGGTCGAGAAAGGCGCGACGCCGCAGTGGTGTCTTTGGGCGTCGACCTCGACGAAGAACCCCGAGTACCGCGACGTGCTTTACGTCGAGGATCTGATCGGCTCGGGCACGGTCAACACGATGCCGCGGGAGACAATCGAGCCTTTCCAGGACCACGGCGAGGTCGCGCTCACGCTCGAGGACAACATCGACGAAGCGAGGCAGGTCTTCGAGCAGGTCGCCGAAGCGGGGGTCGACTACGACGACGTCACCGACACGCTCGAGCGCGAAGGCGTTCAGAAGTTCATCGACTCGCTCACACAGCTGCTCGACGGCATCGCCGCCAAGCGCGGCCAACTAGCGGCCGCGTGAGCGACCTCTATGTGGAGCGGGCCGGTGACGGGCCGCCGGTCGTGCTCCTCCATGAGGGGATCGGTGACAGCCGCATGTGGGAGCCGCAGTGGAAGTCTTACGCCGATCGCTTCCGCGTCGTCCGCTTCGACATGCGCGGGTTCGGCCAGTCGCCGCCTGCGGTCGGAACCTTCTCGCTGGCCGGCGACGTCGTCGAGCTGCTCGACGAGCTCGCGCTCGGTCCGGTCGCGCTGGTCGGAATGTCGCTCGGCGGAGCCGTCGCGATGGAGACGACGATTGCGCGCCCGGATCTCGTCTCCAAGCTCGTTGTCGTCGGACCGGGCCTGCGCGGGTTCGAGATGAGCGACGAGACGAAGCAGGGCTGGGCCGACGAGGAGGCGGCGCTCGAGGGCGGCGACGATGACGAAGCGGTTGAGATCAACCTGCGCATGTGGGTCGACGGGCCTTCCCGCTCGCCCGATCAGGTCGACCCGGAGATGCGGCGAAAGATCGGCGAGATGCAACGGCGAATCATCGACATCTGGCGCGACGCGGGCTCGGAGGACGGTGACCACCAACCGCTTGCGGAGGACTGGCGCGAACGGCTCGCGGAGATCTCGGTCCCCACGCTGATCCTCGTCGGCGAGCTCGACCGGCCCGAGATGCACGCGATTGCGGAGCTGCTCGAAGCCGAGATCCCGAACACACGCCGTGAGACGATCGTCGGCGCTGCGCACGTTCCGAACATGGAGCAGCCGGAAGCGTTCGACCGGTTGGTGTTGGACTTCCTCTCGTGAGCTCTCTGGAGGCGATCGAGCTCGTCGACCGCATCTGGGCGCACGACCCGACCGTCTGGACCGGCACGGACGAAGCCCACTGGCTCGGTTGGCTCGACGAGCCCGCGCGCATGCTCGAGCGGATCGGCGAGCTGGATGCGCTTCCCCGCGACTTCGAGCAGGTCGTCCTGCTCGGGATGGGCGGCTCGAGCCTGGCGCCGGAGGTGATCCGCCGCACGTTCGGCGTGAACGGGCTGCACGTGCTCGACACGACCCACCCGAGCGCGATCCGGCGTCTCGAGGAGCAGCTCGACCTCGGCCGCACGCTTTTCGTCGCCGCGTCGAAGTCCGGAACGACGCTCGAAACGCGCTCGCAGCTCGACTACTTCCTCGATCAAGGCGGGGGCGCATTCGCCGCGATCACCGATCCCGGGACCGAGCTCGAGCAGTACGCGAACGAGCGCGACTTCGTCTGGGTCGTCCACGGCGAGCCGACGATCGGCGGCCGCTATTCGGCGCTGTCGCCGTTCGGGATCGTCCCCGCCGTGCTGATCGACCTCGACGCTCGGGCGCTCCTGGAGCGAGCAGACGCGATGGCAGGCTGGTGCCGGATGGGCGAGGAGAACCCCGGATTCGAGTTCGGTCTCGAGCTGGGGGAGAACTGGATCGAGGGCCGCGACAAAGTCTGCATCGACGAGACGCCCGGCGGCTTCGGGCTCTGGGCGGAGCAGCTGCTCGCGGAGTCGACGGGTAAGCAGGGCAAAGGGCTCGTGCCTGCCCCCGGCGAGTCGTCGGAAGTCGGCTCGGACCGCCAGCACGGGCGCGTGCGCCTCGACGACCCCTACGACCTCGGCGCGGAGTTCTTCCGCTGGGAGTTCGCAACCGCGGTCGCCGGGTCGATCCTCGGCATCAACCCGTTCAACCAGCCGGACGTGCAGGCGGCGAAGGACAAGACGTCCGCACTTCTGTCACAAGGGACAGTCCCTGAGCCAGGTCCCGAAGGGTCACTGGACGAGCTGCTCTCGCAAGCCGAGCCGCCGCAGTACATCGCGATCCAGGCTTTCATCGACCCGGAGCGCGAGGGCGACCTCGATCCGCTCGTCGCCCGCGCGCGCGAAACGGGGTGCGTCGTGACCAGGGGTCTCGGCCCGCGGTATCTGCACTCGACCGGCCAGCTGCACAAGGGCGGCCCGAACAACGTGCTCGCGATCCAGGTCGTGGATGACTTCGGCGAGGAACTCGCCATTCCCGGGAAGGGCTTCGGCTTCAGGCAGCTGATCGCGGCGCAGGCGGCAGGCGACCTGGAATCGTTGAAGGAACGCGGGAGAAGGGTCTGTCGTGTGAGACTGGAGGACGTATGAAGCTCGGAATGGTCGGTCTCGGACGGATGGGCGCCGGGATGACGGAACG
The DNA here is from genome assembly GCA_963794605.1 of uncultured Actinomycetes bacterium. Lineage (GTDB taxonomy): Bacteria > Actinomycetota > Thermoleophilia > Gaiellales > Gaiellaceae > VAXT01. Next base: position 399,706 of record CAWCEN010000002.1, on the reverse strand, counting down.
GCTGCGCGGCGACGGGCACGACGTGATGACGTTCGACCCGCAGGTGGAGTCGACGGCCTCGTCGCTCGAGGAGCTGGCGCAGCAACTAGAGGCGCCGCGGGTGGTCTGGATGATGATCCCGGCGGGCGAGATTACGGAGAACACCACGCGTGAGCTGATCGGGATCCTCGACCGCGAAGACGTGCTCGTCGACGGCGGAAACTCGAACTTCCACGACTCACAGCGGAGGAACGCGGAGGCGGCGGAGCAGGGGATCCACTTCCTCGATGTTGGTGTCTCGGGTGGGATCTGGGGCCTGAAGGAGGGCTTTTGCCTGATGGCCGGAGGGCCCGACGAGGCCGTCGCCCGGATCCAGCCTGTGCTGGAGACGCTCGCGCCGACGGACGGCTGGGCGCACGTTGGCCCGTCCGGCGCGGGGCACTTCGTGAAGATGGTCCACAACGGCATCGAGTACGGTCTCATGCAGGCCTACGCAGAGGGCTTCGAGGTGCTGAACGCCTCCGAGTTCGAGCTCGACCTCGAGGAGGTCGCGGGCATCTGGCGCTACGGCTCGGTCGTCCGTTCGTGGCTGCTCGAGCTCCTATACGACGCCTTCGACCAGCATGGCAACGACCTCGAGGACATCGCCGGCTACGTGGACGACTCGGGCGAGGGCCGCTGGACGATCTTCGAGGCGATCAACGAGGACGTGCCCGTCCCGGTCATCTCAGCAGCGCTCTATGCACGGTTTGCCTCGCGTCAGGACGAATCGTTCGCGGCCAAAATCGACGCCGCCCTCCGCCAGCAGTTCGGCGGCCACGCGGTCAAGTCGGGGACATGACCGAGACTCAGGTTCAGGAGAATCCTCTGCTCGAGGGGCTCGGGCCTCGGCGGGCGCCGGAGCCGTGCGTGCTGGTCATCTTCGGCGCTTCTGGCGACCTGACCCACCGGAAGATCTTCCCCGCGCTCTACGCGCTGGCCAGCCGCAAGCTCCTACCGGAAAACTTCGCGATCGTCGGCGCCGCGCGCTCGGACTTCTCGGACGACGAGTTCCGCGACCAGATGGAGCATGCGGTGCGCGAGTTCGGCCGCGACGACTTCGACCAGGAAGTCTGGGACTGGCTTGCGCAGGCGACGCGGTACATCTCGCTCGACTTCGCGGACGAGAGCCGCGCGGACAAGCTGAAGGAGCTGCTCGACGAGATCGACACCGAGCGCGGCACTCGCGGAAATCGTGTCTATTACTTCGCCGTCCCGCCGCACGTGATGCCGACGATCGCGCAAGCGCTCGGCAAGCGGCGCACGACGAAGGGCTGGGCGCGCCTCATCGTCGAGAAACCGTTCGGCCACGATCTCGCCTCGGCGCGCGAGCTCACGGTGCAGATCAACACCTACTTCACGGAGCAAGAGGTCTTTCGGATCGACCACTACCTGGGCAAGGAGACCGTCCAGAACATGCTGGCGCTGCGGTTCGCGAACGGCATCTTCGAGCCGATCTGGAACCGCCAGTTCGTCGACCACGTCCAGATCACGGTCGCCGAGACGCTCGGCATCGAGGGTCGCGCGGAGTTCTACGAGCGCGCCGGCGCGATCCGGGACATCTTCCAGAACCACGCCCTCCAGCTCGTCGCGCTGACCGCGATGGAGCCGCCGATCGACTTTAGCGCGGAGTCGGTGCGGAACGAGAAGGTCAAGGTGCTGAAGGCGATTCGCACGCCCGCCCCCAGGCACGTCGTCCGCGGCCAGTACGGCCCGGGCTACATCGAGGGCAAGGAGGTGCCCGGGTACCGCGAGGAGGAGGGCGTCGACCCTGCGTCGATGACCGAGACCTTCGTCGCTGCCAAGCTCTGCGTCGACAACTGGCGCTGGGCGGACACCCCGTTCTACCTGCGCATCGGCAAGCGGCTGGCGCGACGCGAGACGACGATCGGCATCCAGTTCAAGAGCGCTCCGCACCCGCCGTTCGAGGACGCGACGACCGAGGAGCTCCAACCGAACCTGCTGCTCGTCCACGTCCAGCCCGACGAGGGCGTGTCGCTCGCGATCGGCGCCAAGGTGCCGGGTCAGGGCATGCGCATCCGCACCGTGCATATGGACTTCCTCTACGGCGGCGCGTTCCGCACTGAGCTGCCCGAGGCCTACGAGCGCTTGATTCTCGACGCGATGCTCGGTGACCAAACGCTGTTCACCCGGTCGGACGAGGTCGAGGAGCAGTGGTCGCTCGTCGACGCGATCGTCGCCGGTTGGGCTCGGGACCGGCCGGCTTTCCCGAACTACGCCGCCGGCGTGTGGGGCCCCGCGGGCTCCGCGGATTTGATGAGCCAGGACGGCAGGGAGTGGCTGCGACATTGAGCACCGCCGTGCATACCGTCGAGTGGTCGGGCGAGGATGTCGAGGTCAGGGACGTCGTCCAAGCGCTCTGCCGCTTGCGCGAGGAGTCGGCGCACGAGACCGCTGGCCCCGATCTGAGAACGAGCGTGATGACCCACCTCGCCTGGGTGCCGCGCGAGTGGGAGGAAGTGGCGGTCGAGACCCTGTCCGGGCTCGGCGAGCGTCATCCATCGCGCGGGATCCTGCTCTTCCCGGATCCGGAGGCAGCCGACGGGATCGACGCCAAGGTGTCGATGCTCGCGTTCCCGCTCCGTGAGCAGCGCCAGTACATCGCTGCCGAAGTGATCGAGCTGCGGCTGCGCGGGCTGAGCAGCCGGGCCGCGGCGAGCATCGTCAACCCGCTGCTCATGCCCGGTCTGCCCGTCTTCCTCCGCTGGCGGGGACGGCCGCCGTTCGGCGAGCCCGAGGCCGACGAGCTGATCGACGTCTGCGACCGGCTGATCTACGACTCGCGTGAGTGGCCGGACACGCCGGAGGTCTACTCGGAGCTTCCATTCGGGGGAGCGGCCTGCTCGGACATCGCCTGGCGCCGGACCGAGCAGTGGCGCGGCATGCTCGCGGACCTCTGGCCGGGAGTCGGCGACGTGCGCAGCCTGTACGTGCGCGGGCCCGTCGCCGAGGCGTCGCTCCTCGCGGGCTGGCTCCGCTCGCGTCTCGACAGGGAGGTCGAGCTCCTGCAGGACGAGGCCGACGAGCTGACTGCAATCGCCCTCGACGGCGAACCGTGCGCGCCGCCGCAGGAGCGTGTGACGGGCAGCGATCTCCTCTCCGCCGAGCTCGACGAGTTCGGCCGTGACCCGGTCTACGAGGCCGCGGCACGCCGTGCGGTCGGCTGAGGCCGTTACTTTCTGACCTTCTGAGCGAGAAAGAGGGTGTGAACGGAGCCGCGGAAGGCGCGTTTCGACGCCACTACGGGCACGTCTACGGATATTTCCGGCGACGCCTGCGCGATCCCGAGCGCGCAGAGGAGCTGACGCAGGACGTCTTCGCGGCAGCAGCGTCGTCGCTGCCGGATGAGCGCCCTGGCGATCCACCTGTCCTCGTCTGGCTGTACGCCGTCGCGAGACGCCGGTTCGCCGACGAGGCTCGTCGCCGTGGACGTGAGCGGCGCTTGGCCGAGATGCTGCCGAGACGGAGCTCGTCCGACTACGAGCCGGTCGCGGGAGCCCTGCGGGAGGCGCTCGCCGCGCTGCCGGGCGGGCAGTCGCAAGTCGTCCTGCTCAAGCTCGTGCGCGGCCTGACGTTCGCGGAGATCGGCGCCGAAGTCGGCCTCACCGAGGCCGCGGCCAAGATGAGATTCGTGCGCGCGCTCGAGCAGTTGCGCGCCGACCTGAGCGAAAGGGGTATCGAGCCATGAGCCCGCACGACCGTGAAGTCCTGGACCTTCTCCGCGAGGAGCCGGAGCTGCTCGCAATTGCAGACGCCGTCGCCGACACACAGCATGCGCCGCGCCCCTTCCGGCCCTTCCGCGCGATCGCCGCGGTCACCCTCGCAGCCGCCGCGATCTTCGTGCTCGTGCTCGCCTCTCCGTGGGGCCGCGGAGGTGGCGGGAGGGGGAACGTCCTCGACCGAGCGCTCGCGGCAATCGACTCCCGTGGGCCCGTTACGCACATGACGATGCGGCTCGATGTGACGCGCGGCGGACGCACGGTTCCGAGCATTGTCATGGAGAGCTTCTACGACAAGCGCGCGGGGCTCGTCCGCGTCGTGAGCCGCAGTAACGGCAAGGTCCTGGGCGACTACACGACAGCCGCTGCCGAAGACGAGTTCAGCTTCTTCCCGGGCCTACTCGAAGGCGCCGCCTTCTACAAGGAGGCGCTCGCGAACGGCGAGGCGCGCATCGTCGGCCAGGGCCAGTGGCAAGGAACCCCCGTGTACTGGGTCGACCTTACGAAGGGCGGAGGACTGATCCTGCGTGTCGGCATCGGTCGGGACAGCTATCGGCCAGTGGTCTTTCGAGCGCTGAATCCCAACGGGAGCTTTTCCGGATTCCAGGTCGGGGTGCTCGGATTCGACTACGTCTCGAATGCCCAGGCGAATTTCGATACTGCCGCTTCGGTGCTCGTCAACGGGCGAGTCCTGGGCCCGGATTGCCGGCCGACCAAGGCGCGTGTCGGCGCCTTCCTCGGCGGGGAGAAGGTCGAGTCGAGCGCCGAGGTCGCTTCGGCCCGCACAGGGGCCAACGGGAGCTTCACGCTGACGGCCGATCCGCGCAAGAGCCCGTTCCGCGATGCTCTGGCAGCGAACGGCGGCCAGGTGAAGGTCGAGCTGTACGTCATCGCGGGCAGGGACGCACCGAAGCTGATCGGCTTCACGAGCTTCTCCCGCGCGGCGAAGGCGGGCCGCTGGCTCGAGGGCGCCCCGGTGACGATTCACGCGTCGAAAGGCCCGACGACGACTCCCTGCTAGAGGCGGGCTTCGGCGAGCTTTCCGGCGGCCAGGACGAGCGCGTCCGAGCCCGGACGGCCCGCGATCTGAAGTGACGCGGACAGGCCGTCCTCTGCTGGGCCGCATGGAAGCGCGAGCGCGGGCCAGCCGAGGGAGTTGAACGGGATCGTGAGCCGGATCGTGTCCGCGCGGATCTCGAGGTCGTCGACGGGCAGGTGCGGCGCGACGAACCCGAGCGTCGGCGTGAGGACGAGGTCGAGCCCGTCCATCGCCTCCTCGGCCTGCTCCTCGAGCTCGTCGCGGGCGCGCAGCCCCGCTCCGTACTCGCCGTCGGTCAGGGCCAGGCAGCGCTCGATCTTCGTCCGCACGTTGTCGCCGTAGGAGTCGGCGAACTCGGCGAAGAGGTCACCGTGGACGTCGGCGACCTCACGCATGAACACCGGTCCGACCTGCTCCGCGAGTGGGAAGTCGACGTCGCGGCGCCGCGGGAACAGCTCCGCGGCCTCGTGGACTCGCGCCCGCACCAGAGGATCCGCCCGGTCGAGCCACGCGACGCCGACCTCCAGCTCGTCCAACGACTGGAGCCGCGCGGGCTCGTAGCCGTCGGTGAGCGCGTGGAGCATCTCCTCGCACACGCCGACCGAGCCCGCCATCGGCCCCGCGTGGTCGAAGCTCGGCGCGAGCGGAAACACCCCGTCCAGAGAGACGAGCCCGAAGCTGGGCTTGAACCCGACGATCCCGCAGCAGGCGGCCGGGATCCGGATCGAACCGCCGGAGTCGGTGCCGAGCGCATACTCGGCGAGCCCCGCCGCGATCGCAGCGGCCGAGCCTCCGCTCGACCCACCCGCCATGCGACCCGGATACCTCGGGTTCGGCACCGTCCCGTAGTGCGGGTTGACGGACGTGATGCCGTACGCGAACTCGTGCAGGTTCGTCTTGCCGACGTTCACATACCCGGACGCCTCGAGGCGGGTCACCGCCTCCGCGCTGCGCTCCGGCACGTGGTCCGCGTAGATGATCGACCCGTAGGTCGTGGTCAATCCGGCCGTGTCGAACAGGTCCTTCACCGCCAGCCGGATACCCTGCTGGGGCTCCTCGGGCCGGGCGAGGAAGATGCCGTTAGGCTGCGGCCTCGCCATGAGCCCCGAGGATACGATCCGCCGCTTCTGCGACGCAATGAACGACCACGACGCCGACGCGGTCGCAGCGCTCGTCGATCCAGCGATCGTGATCCAGATCGGCCCCAATCAGGCGCAGGGAGTCGAAGCTCTGCGTGCGATGGCGAGTCAGCCGGACCCTGACGGCCTCAGCTCGAGGGTGGAGATCGACGAGATCGACGGAGCAGCCGGCAGTTACGAGGTCGCGGCGCGCCGTGTCCAACACTGGACGGAAACGAACGAGCTCGCCTCCGAGCAGGAGCTGAGCGTCTTCGTTGACCTCGATGAGCAGGGCCTGGTCATCCGGGCAGAGATGCAGGCGAAGAGCTGACGTTCCTTGCGGGTCGTCGACTGCAACTGGATGCAGCTGGAGGAGTATCTCCGGCGCGATGACCGGATCGTCCTGCCGCTCGGCTCGACCGAGCAGCACGCGTACCTGTCGCTGGCGACCGACAACATCCTCGCCGAGCGCGTCTCCGTCGAAGCGGCGGAGCCGCTCGGCGTGCCGGTGCTCCCCGTGCTGCCGTACGGGATCACGCCACGCTTCGCCGCGTACCCGGGCAGCCTCACGTTGCGCGTCGAGACGTTCCTCACGGTAGTCGCCGACCTCCTCGAGTCGCTCTCCGGCCAGGGCTTTCGCCGGATCCTGATCGTGAACGGCCACGGCGGGAACACGCCCGCGCGGTCGGCAGCGGCGCAGTGGGGGGCCAACCATCCCGAGGCTCGCGTCCGCTACCACGACTGGTGGAACAGCCCGCGGGTGTTGGACGTCGTCCGCTCGGTCGACGCGGTCGCCTCGCATGCGTCCTGGATGGAGAACTTCCCCTGGACGCGCCTCCCGGGCGTCGAGCTGCCCACCGAGAACAAGCCACCTGCCGACCCGCCGGTCCACGACCCGGTCGAGTTCCGCAAGCTGATGGGCGACGGCTCGTTCGGCGGCGTGTACCAGCACTCCGACGAGGCTATGCTGCGCGTTTGGCAGGCGGGCGTCGGGGAGGTGCGCGCCCTCCTCGAGGACGGCTGGTCCGCCTAGTCCAGAGCCAGGTACACGAACGCGAGCCCGACTACCGCTCCGAACAGGAGGAGCGCGATCGCGAACAGGGCGAGCCCGAACAGCGTGTTGCTCCGTGCCTCCTCGGGACTCGGCTCGCGCGGCTCGAAGTAGGCCTCGGGCGGGGCGGGGTCGCTCATGCGATCACCGTATCGAGCGCCATCGCGACGAAGAGCGCCGCAAGGTAGGCGAGCGAGTAGTGGAAGAGCAGCGCCGCGCGCGCCGGCGTCCGCTCACGGCGCAGGTTCCACGCCAGGCCCAGGAAGCCGGCGCCGAGCGCAGCCGCCGCGACCAGGTAAACGAGCCCGAACTGCCCCCACAGCGCCGGCGCGAGCGTGAAGGCAACGAGCGCGGCCGTATACAGGAGGATCTCCTTCACCGTCTCCCGTTCTCCGCGAACGACCGGCAGCATCGGAACGCCGGCATTCGCGTAGTCCCGCTTGATCAAGAGCGCGAGCGCCCAGAAGTGCGGGGGCGTCCAGAGGAAGACGACGGCGAACAGCACGAGCGCGGGGAGCGTCAAGCTGCCCGTCGCGGCGGCCCACCCGACGAGCGGCGGGATTGCGCCGGCAGCGCCACCGATGACGATGTTCTGCGGCGTCGAGCGCTTCAGGAGCTTCGTGTAGACGAGGACGTAGAACAGGATCCCGGAGAGCGCGAGCAGCGCGGTCAGCACGTTGACGACCCCGGCGAGGAGCACGAACGAGAGCGCCGAGAGGGCGAGCCCGAACTCGAGCGCGTACGAGGCCGGGATGCGACCCGCTGCGACGGGCCGAGACCGAGTTCGCTTGCCCATCAGCCGGTCGATGTCCGCGTCGAGCACGTGGTTCAGCGCGCTGGCCCCACCGCAGGCTAGCGCGAGCCCGAGCATCGAGACCGCAACGAGCCAGAGCGCGGGTAGGCCATTGGCTCCGATGATCATTCCGCAGAGCCCCGTGAGCAGGAGCAGCGACATGATCCGCGGCTTCGTCAGCGTGACGTAATCGCGCGCAGAACCGACCGGAGATCGCTCCCCCCTGAACGCGAGTGCAGCCGAGACGAGCGAGGCCGCGAACGCGAGCGCGGCGAGTGCGAGATGCACGCCGGGTGCAGTGACCGCCGCCGCGAGCCCGAACAGGACGAGTGCTGCAATGCTCGGCGCGAGCAGGTTGCGGTAACTCGCCCGGGCCATGACGACGACCGCCGCCAACGGCGGAAGCGCGAGTGCGGCGAGGACCTGATGCCCCGTTCCCAGCCCGGCGGTTCCGGAGACGACCGCGACGAGCGTACCGGCCGCCCCACCCAAGGCGGTCAAGCGCAGCCAGGGGCTGGGCCTCACGCGCCCCTCTTCTCGAGGCGGCGGCGCAGGTCTCGTAGGGGCCGCGCGCTCGTCACGTACGGAACCTTCTCGAAGTTGTGCGGTGGGGGCGGCGAGGTCGTGTACCACTCGAGGGTATCTCCCAGCCACGGGTCGTTGCCCGCGCGAACACCCGCGCGGCGCCGCGTCCAGATCACGTTCACGACGAAGACCAGGATTGCGACCCCCATCACGTAGGAGCCGATCGTCGAGATCAGGTTGTCCGTCTCCCACGACCCGCGGCTGTACGTGTAGATCCGGCGCGGCATCCCCGCGAGCCCGAGCAGGTGCTGCGGAAAGAAGGTGAGGTTGAAGCCGATGAAGAGGAGCCAGAAGTGCCACTTCCCTAGCGTCTCGTCGAGCTTCCGCCCGAACATCTTGGGCCACCAGTAGTAGAGCCCGGCGAAGATCCCAAACATCGACCCACCGAAGAGGACGTAGTGCAGGTGCGCCACGACGAAGTACGAGTCCTGCGCCTGCCAGTCGATCGGGAACGTGGCCAGGAAGATCCCGGACAGGCCGCCGATCGTGAACAGCGCGATGAAGCCGAGCGCGAACAGCATCGGCGTGTCGAAGATCAGGTTGCCACGCCAGGTCGTCGCGAGCCAGTTGAGGATCTTGATCCCCGTCGGCACCGCGATGATCATCGACGAGATCATGAAGAAGCCGAGGAGCGGCGTCGCGAGCCCGACCGTGAACATGTGGTGGGCCCAGACGAGCAGCGAGTAGAACCCGATCGCGACCGTCGAGAACGCGATCGCCGTGTAGCCGAAGATCGGCTTCCGCGAAAACACGGGGATGATCTCCGAGATGATCCCCATCACGGGCAGGATCATCACGTAGACCTCTGGGTGTCCGAAGAACCAGAACACGTGCTGGAAGAGCACCGCGTTCCCGCCCTCGTTCGGCTGGAAGAAGTGCGTCCCGTACTGGCGGTCGAGCAGGAGCATCGTCAGCCCGGCCGAGAGCGCAGGTAGGACGATGACGAGGATCCACGCGTAGACGTCGATCGACCAGACGAAGAGCGGGACGCGCATCCAGGTCATCCCGGGCGCGCGCATCCGGTGGATGGTGACGATGAAGTTGATCGCGCCGACGAGCGACGACACCGTGAGGATGTGCAGCGAGAGGATGGCCAGGTCGACACCGATGCCGGCGTACTGCTCCGAGAGCGGCGGATAGAGGGTCCAGCCCGTCTGTGCGGCGCCCCCTGTCGCGAAGAAGCTCGCGTAGAGCACGACTCCGCCGAACAGGAAGAGCCAGTACGAGAGGGCGTTTAGGCGCGGGAAGGCGACGTCCTTCGCCCCGATCATCAGCGGGACGAGGAAGTTCCCGAAGCCGGCCAGGATCGGAACGATGACGAGGAAGACCATCGTCAGCCCGTGGACGGTCATCACCTCGTTGTAGGATTCGGCCGACAGGAACTTCTCGTCGGTGTGCGCGAGTTGCGTGCGCATCAGCACCGCAAGGATCCCGCCCGCACCGAAGAAGAGCAGGCAGGTGACGAGGTAGAGGATCCCGATCCGCTTGTGGTCGACGGTCGTGATCCAGGACGTGAAACGCCCTCGGTACCACGGCACCGGGTAGACGGGCTCGGCCCTAACCGCCACTGGCGAACTCCTGCCTCAGGTAGGCCGTCAGCGACGCGAGCTCCTTCGGGGTCCAGCCCTTGCCGACGGGCGGCATCTTGCCCTTTCCGTTCGCGAGCAGGGTGCGGAGCTGCTCGGGGTCGGCCAGCGTCGCGTTCCCTTGCAGCGCGGGCCCGATGAGGCCCTCGCCTTTCATCCCGTGGCAGGGAGCGCAGGCGCCCTCGAAGGTCATCCGTCCGATGTTCTGGCTCACGTGCAGCTGCCTTGCCGCCCAGCGCTCGTACTCGCTGTTCGTGACCGCGCGCACGTGCGTGAGCATCAACGCATGCTGGATCCCGCAGAACTCGGCGCACTGACCCTGGTAGATCCCCGGGCGCTGCGCCTCGAACCACGTGTTGTTCGTCTTGCCGGGAATCGCGTCCATCTTCCCAGCGAGCTCCGGAACCCACCAGCTGTGGATCACGTCGAAGGACGGTGCCGTGATCACGAGGTAGATCGGGCGCTGCGCCGGGACGACGAGCTCGTTGATCGAGACCGCGCCGTTCGGATACGTGTAGCGCCAGTAGAACTGGCGGCCCTCGACCTGCACGGTCATCTTTGGGCCGGCCGCGCCCGCCTCGGGCACGTCCTTGATGCCCGGCAGCTTGAAGAAGACGACGGTGATGATCCCGGCGAGGATCAAGACCGGGATCGCGGTCCAGATCAACTCCAGCCGCGTATGACCGCGGATCTGCGGGCCTTCCGCGGTCCGCGCCCGGCCACGGTTTCGGAATCGGACGACGAACAGGATCAGCGCGCCCTCGACGATGACGAAGATCACACCGGTGACGGCGAGCACGACCCAATAGAGGTCACGAATGCCCTCGGCGTTCGGGGAGTCCGCCGGCGGCACGGCTCGGCCCACGTCGGCGAACGCCGTCCCCGCGAGGACGAGCGCCAGTGCCGCGAGGCTCAGACAGGCGGAGATGAGCTTCCGGCGCACGGGCGCTGGCATTCTAAGAAGGTGGGCTCCGGGAAGCGAATTGGTAACGGTCGTGACAGCTGAGCTGCCACGACCTTTTCGTGGTCGGCGCGGCCAAGTCCGCGCCTTGGGTCTCCTGCCTCATGCCTGATCGCTCCGTCGTGGAGCTCCCGCCGGAGGTCGGCGAGCCGTTCGAGGTCTTCCTGAACGGGGTCCCTCAGCGGGCCGGGCGCGACTTCCGGGTCGAGGGCAGGCAGCTCGTGTTCGAGAGGAGTCTCGCCCGCGAGGGACGGCTCGGCTTCTGGCGCTGGCTGTCGCTCTTCCTCGGGATCGCCGGTACGTACCGGCAGAACGACAGCGTGGACGTCGTGTACGACGCAGGCGGGCAGCGAACGGTGACGAGCCTCGCTATCGAATCGTCAGCGACTCGTTCGCCGAGCTGACCGCCAGACCGGGAGTCCTCCCGCCGCCGAGCACATAGACCCTGTCCCCGAACGCGACGACGCCGAGCCCGTGGCGCGGCGTCGGCAGGTTCGGGAGCCGTGACCAACGGCGCTTCCGGACGTCGTATCGGTAGACCGTGCGGATCGTGACCGTGGGCGTCTCTCCGCCCGCGGAGACGAGCCAGCGGCCGAGGCCAGCCACCGCCGTGCCGCCGCGCCGTGACGGGACCGGCCGCAGGCGCCGCCACTTCTTCGCTCCCGGGACGTAGGACTCGAGCAGGGCGAGGTTGGTGTCGCCGCCCGCGAGCCGCCCGCCGACCGCGTAGACACGCCCGGCGAGGGCGGTCACCCCGAGGTGCTCGCGCGGGCTCGGCCCCGGGATCGAGCTCCAGCGCCGACGGGCGATGTCGTAGACGAGCGCGTTCCTCGCGAGCGCCCGCCCGCCGGATGCGCCCGCGGTCACCCCGCCGACGACGTACAGCTTCCCACGAACGATCGCGGCACCCGCCGCCGCACGCTCCTCTGGCATGGCAGGCAGCCGGGCCCACGACCCGTTCGAGTAGGAGAACAGCGTCGTCAGTCGCGCGCGGTCGGCCGCGTACCCTCCCGCGACGTAGAGCTTCCCGCGCCAGGTGGCGCTCATCGCGTGGTCGACGGTCACGGGCAAGTCGGCGATCTGCCGCCAGGTGTTCCGCTCGGGCGAGTAGGCGTCGACGCGTGCGGAGTTCGTGCCGTCGGCCGTGAAGCCGCCGACGACGAAGATCTCGCTCGCCACGCGCGCCGCGGTCACCTCGCCGCGGGGGAGCGGCATCGGAGCGCCGCTCTTCCAGCTCGCGGCCGACCCCGCGAATGCCGGAGATGCGACCAGGGCGGCAAGCAGCGCTAGAGCGCAACGCATGCAGCACATGGTACGAGCCGGGCGATACCGCGACGGAAACCGGTAAGCGACAGTGCCGCAACTGCCTTCCGGCACGCTCGTCGGGTCACCCGGCTCGCGTCGATAGATGCGGAAGCCGCGGAGTTCTTGTGCTCAGCCGAGGCGTGGCGTAAGGAAGACTCTCCGCGTGGACGACACGTACCCGCCGATCTCCGACTACGCGCTCCTGTCGGACTGCCACTCCGGCGCGCTCGTCTCGAAGGACGGTTCGATCGACTGGTGCGCGTTCCACCGCTTCGAGGCGCGGCCGGTGTTCGGCCGTCTACTCGACTGGGAGCGAGGGGGCTTCTTCCGGATCGCGCCGGTCGACGAGTACGAAGCGACGAGGAAGTACGTTCCGAACACGAACGTGCTCGAGACCCGCTTCGAGACACAGACCGGGACGATGACCCTCACCGACGGTTTCGTCGTGCGGGTCGAGGAAGGCCATCCGGATCACCGGCTCATCCGCCGCGTCCAGTGCGAGTCGGGCGAAGTCCGAGTCAAGGCGCGGTTCGAGCCGCGCTTCGACTACGGGCTCACGCAGCCTCGGGTCGAGCTTCTCGACGAGGATCTCGCGACCGCGTACGGCGGTCCCGACGCGCTCGTCCTGCAGACCGAGCTGCCGATCGGCACTGCGGAGCTGTCCGCCTGCGAGGCCGCGAGGACGCTGACCGTGGGAGACGACGCGCTCGTCGCGCTGACGTGGTGCCTGCCGCAGGAGCTGGCTCCGGAGCGAGCGCCGCGCGAGCGGATTCTCGGCGAGCTCGAGGGGACGATCGGCTTCTGGCAGGCGTGGGCGGAGCGCTGCGGCTATGACGGGCCGTATCGGGACGAGGTGCTGCGCAGCGGGCTCGTGCTGAAGGGCCTCACGAACTCGCCGACCGGTGCGATCGTCGCCGCGGCGACCACGTCGCTGCCCGAGGAGATCGGGGGTGAGCGCAACTGGGACTACCGCTACACGTGGCTGCGCGACTCGGCTCTCACGATCAATGCGCTGTTCATGCTCGGCTACACCGAGGAGGCGCACGACTACATGACGTGGCTCAAGCGCACGACCGCGGGCAGTGCGAAGGCCCTCCAGATCATGTACGGCGGCGGAGGCGAGCGCTTCCTCCCCGAGATCGAGCTCGAGCATCTCGATGGCTACCGCGGCTCACGGCCCGTGCGCATCGGCAACGCCGCGGCGGAGCAGTTCCAGCTGGACGTCTACGGCGAGATGCTCGACGCGGCCTGGCATTACCGGCGCCACGGTGGCGAGATCGACGAAGTCTTCTGGGAGTTCCTGCGCCGTGTCGGCGACGCCGTGCTCGAGCGGTGGGAGCAGCCCGACAGCGGCATCTGGGAGATCCGCGGCGACCTGCGTCACTTCGTCTCCTCGAAAGTGCTGGCATGGGTCGCTCTCGACCGGCTGCTTCGGCTCGCGAAGGCCGACGACCGAGACGGCGACGTGGTTGCGTGGCGCAAGGCCTGCCATGCGATCAGGAAGGCGGTCGACGACGAGGGCGTCGATCCCGAGACACGTGCGTTCCGCCAGTACTTCGGCGACGGCGGTCGCGCGGACGCCGCGAACCTTTTGATCCCGATCGTCGGCTTCGTCGACTTCGACGACCCGCGTGCGAAGGCGACCACAGAACTCGTCGCCAAGGAGCTGGGCGCCGACGGATACGTGCGGCGCTACGTGACCGACGGGATGGACGGCGTCGCCGGCGGCGAAGGCGCGTTCTTCATCTGCTCCTTTTGGCTCGTCGAGTGTCTCGCGCGCGGCGGCGAGGTGGAACGTGCGCGCGAGCTCTTCGAACGGCTGATCACGCGCTGCAACGACCTGGGGCTTCTCTCCGAAGAGGTCGACCCGGCTTCAGGAGAGTTGCTCGGCAACTTCCCGCAGGCGTTCTCGCACCTCGGCCTGATCCAGGCCGCAATCGCCCTCGACATGCCCGAGGGCCTGACCCAGGAGGCGCTCGAGTGAACCGCTACGACCTGATCGTCCTCGGCTCCGGCTCGGCGGCCCGCGACGCGGCGGCGAAGGCAGTCCAGCAGTGCGACGCGAGCGTGGCGCTCGTCGAGAGCACCCGCTGGGGAGGCAGCTGCCCGAGCGTCGCCTGCAAGCCGACGAAGGCCTACCTCGTCGTGGCGGAGCTCTTCCACGACATAAACCACCTCGCGGGGAAGCTCGGGATCGACGTCGGTCCAGCTCGGCTCGACCTCGCGCGGGTGAAGGGGCGCAAGGACTCGCTGAGGAAGGGCGACGCGAAGTGGAAGCAGGACCTCCAGGAGGCGGGGTTCGACACCTACCAGGGCGAGGCGGAGCTCGTCGGCCCGGGCACCGTGCGCGTCGGCGACGAGGAGCTCAGCGCCGACCGGATCCTGATCGCAACTGGCTCGCGAACGGCCGTGCCGCCGATCGAGGGCATCGACGAGATCGACTGGATCGACCACGTGTCCGCGCTCGAGCTGGCCGAGCTTCCCGAGTCCCTGCTCGTCCTCGGCGGCGGGCCCGTCGGCCTCGAGTTCGCGCAGATCTTCGCCCGCTTCGGCTCGCGGGTGACCGTCGTGCAAATGGCAGACCGCATCTCGCCTCGCTGCGACGAGCAGGCTTCGGCGGTGCTGCACGCCGCGCTCGAGGAGGACGACGGCATCGAGTTCGTGCTCTCGTCCACGGTGACGGGCGTGCGCCGCGACGGCGACGACGTCGTGGCCGCAGTCGGCTCGGAGGAGATCCGGGTCGCGAAGCTCCTGCTCGCTTCGGGCCGCGCACCGAACGTCGAGGCGCTCCACCTCGACGAGCTCGGCATCGAGCACGACCGCGCGGGCATCCTCGTCGACCAGTTCATGCGCACCACCGTGCACGGGATCTGGGCCGCCGGCGACGTGACCGGCCGCTACCAGTTCACGCCGATCGCCCAGTACCAGGCGCGCATCGCGATCGGGGACATGTTCGAGCTGGACCCGGTTCCGGCTGACTACTCCGTGCTCCCGACTTCGATCTTCACCGAACCGGAGCTGGCCGGCGTCGGGCTCACGGAGCAGGAGGCGCGCGAGCAAGGGATCGAGCACGACGTCGTCGTCCACGACATCAAGCACGTCCAGCGCTCGTCGTACAAGGAGCAGAAGCGCGGGCTGTACAAGATCGTCTACGAGACCGGGACTGGGCGCGTGCTCGGGCTCCACGTCGTCGCGCCGAACGGCGGCGACATCGTCAGCGGCTTCTCGCTCGCGCTCCGGCTGGGGGCAACTGTCGAGGACCTGGCCGCGATGCACCACGTGTTCCCGACCTTCGCCGAGGGCGTGAAGGCAGCCGCCGAGCAGGCGATGCCGCAGCCCGTGGAGATGACCGCGATCTGCAACTAGGAGTGCGCAAGCCTGGCGGCACAGTCCATGTTCCCGCCGAGCACTCCTCTAAAAAGGTCTCCTCAAGTGCCAAGTCCTGCCGACCCGAAGGCCTGCAGGACTTGACGAACGCACCTTCTCACACGCCTGCTGATTCGTCAAGGGCCAACCGAGATGTCCTCCGGTCCGCTGTCTTTACAAGGGCCTGTCCCTTGTTAGGGCCTGTCCCTCGAGCGGGAACTTTTCGGCCCGAGCTACGTTTGAACTAGCGATGACCAAGATCAAGAAAACAGATCAGGAATGGCGTTCCGAGCTCTCTCCGGAGCAGTACCACGTGCTCCGCGAGAAGGCTACGGAGCGTCCGTTCACAGGTGAGTACGACCACGTCTTCGAGCCCGGCACGTATCACTGCGCCGGCTGCGGGGCCGAGCTCTTCGTGTCGGACACGAAGTACGACTCGGGCTGCGGCTGGCCGGCGTTCTACGCGCCGGCGACCGACGACGCGGTCGAGGAAGAGACGGACACGAGCCACTGGATGGTTCGGACCGAAGTGATGTGCGCCAACTGCGGCGGCCACCTCGGGCACGTGTTCCCGGACGGGCCGCACCCGACCGGGCAGCGGTACTGCATCAACTCTGCGGCGCTGAAGCTGGAGGAGGAGTAGTGGAGAGAAAGGCAACGTTCGGAGCGGGCTGCTTCTGGGGCGTCGAGGCGGCGTTCAGGCAGCTCGACGGCGTCACCAAGACCCGCGTCGGCTACACCGGCGGGCACACCGAGAACCCGACGTACGAGAGCGTGTGCTCGCACAGAACGGGCCACGCCGAGGCCGTCGAGGTCACGTACGACGACGAGCGACTGTCCTACGACGACGTGCTCCAGGTGTTCTGGGGCAAGCACAAGCCCACGCAGCGGAACCGCCAGGGCTGGGACATCGGCGACCAGTACCGCTCGGTGATCTTCTTCCACGACAACGAGCAGCAGGAGGCTGCGACGCGGTCGAAGGCGGACGAGCAGACGCGGCACAGGAAGCAGGTCGTGACGCTGATCGAGCCCGCACAGACCTTTTACGAGGCCGAGGACTACCACCAGCAGTACCTCGAGAAGCGCGGCCGCATGACCTGCACGCCCGCGCTTCGCGCAGCAGTCGGCTAGACGAGCTCGTCGACCCCGACGAACTCCGCTCCACGCTCTCGCAGGCCGGCGATCACTTGCCCGAGCCCATCGGCCGTGACCGTCGGCCAGGCGTGGAGCAAGATGATTCCTGGGCCGACTCCGGCCACGAGCTCGTCCACGGTCCGGCCCTCTTTCCAGTCCTCGGGATCGTGCTCCCAGCCCACGTGGCGGTAGCCGAGCTCCTCGATCGCGGCCAGGACGCGCGGATCGTTCATCCCGGAGCCGAATGGGCAGCGGAACCAGGGCTTGGGGTCGACCCCGGTCGTCTCGATGATCGTCGCCTCGGCCTTCTTGATGTCCTGGCGCAGCCACTCGTCGGAGAGCGCGTCCATCGGCGCGTGATAGTTGGAGTGGTTGCCGATCAGGTGGCCTGCACCCGCGATGCGCCTGGCGATCTCCGGATTCGCGCGCGTCCAGCGGCCCTGGAGGAAGAAGGATCCACGGACGCCTTCGGAAGCGAGCGTCTCGAGGATGCGATCCTCGTTCCCTGGACGGGTCGGACGGCCGGGATGCTCCGTGTCGAAGGTGAGCGCGACCTGCATCACTCGCGCCCTCCCGGCTCCAGCGCTGCGACCGCGTTGCCGAGCTCGCGTCGCACGCGCTCCTGGGCTTCGGCGCCGGCCCCTAGCTGATCGAGACCGAGAAGCGCGGCGCCCACGATCGGCGGTGACTCGGTGTTGAGAACGGTGATCGCGTCTCCGACCTCGCGTAGCCCCGTTTTGATCGCGGCTTCGAGCGTGCCGTCGCCCCGGAGGAGCAGGCCGCCGCCCAGCAGGACCTCGACAGGCTCGTGGGTGAGGTCGAGCCGCTCGAGCGCGACGCGGGCCAGGGCGACGACCTCGTCGGCGAGTCGCTGGACGATCCCGGCGGCAACCGGGTCGTCAGCCGCGTCGGCGAACACCACCGGCGGCAGCTCCGCGAGCCGCCTCTGCGGGATTCGGCCGTGATGGATCGCCTCGGCCAGCTCGCGAGGCGTCGAAAGCCCGAAGTGGGCCGGAACCGATAGCTCGAGCGTCGTCCGGCTTCCGCGTCCGTCCTCGCTGCGGGCCGCCGCGGAGACCGCCGCGAGACCGACGTCGTAGCCGCCGCCCCAGTCGCCGGTGATCGCCCCCAACGCTGGGAAGCGCGCATGGCGTCCGTCGGGTGCAATGCCGACGCAGTTGATCCCCGTCCCGCAAACGACGGCGACGCCCCAGCCCTGCTCCGTCCCGGCCCGCAGGATCGCGAAGGTGTCGTTGTCGACGATCGTCCTTGTCGACCAGCCGCGTGCGCCGACCGCGTCGTGGAAGTCCCGCACTTCGGAAGGGAGGTCGACCCCGGCCATGAGCAACTCGCCGAGGTCGGTCACAGGTCCGTCGTTCGGAACGCCGGCCGTGCCCGCTGCGCGGTGGAGCAGCTCCGCGAGCACGTCCAGGGAGCCCTCGAGCCCGAGGTAGTGCGGTGAGCTCAGCGGGCCGCGCTCGAGTGCGAGCAGCGTTCCGTCTGCGGCGACGAGCGCGAGGTCGGTCTTCGTGGCACCGCCGTCGACGGCCAGAAGCGCGGCGCCGCTCATACCGGAGCCTCGCTGGCCGCTCGCAGGAGCTCGGTCAGCTCGCTCGCGATGTCCCACTGGCCGATCAGCGGATGCGCGAGCAGCGCCTTGCGCGCATCGGCTGGATCGCCGGAGAGGGCCGCCCGCACAGCAAGGCGCTCATAGCCTGAAACGTGCTGGACGAGGCCGAGCAGCTCGGGCGCGAGCGGCTTCTGGGGGAGGGGCTCGATGAGATCGGGGAAGACGCGGGCCGGAACCTCGACCACATCGTCGTCTGCGAGCCCCTGGAGCGTGCCCTCGTTCCGGACGTCCACCTCGTGCACCTCGCCCTTCCCGGCCACGAGCGACGCGATCAGCCCGACTGCGGCCTCACTGTAGTAGGCGCCTCCGCGCTGTTCGAGGAGCGCCGGCTTCTCGGTCAGCTCTGGGTCGCGGTACAGCTCGAGGAGCTCCCGCTCGATCTCGGCCACGGTCGCCGCGCGCGCGACGCCACGGCGCTGCTCGGCGAGCACTGCATCGTGGGCGTAGAAGTAGCGGAGGTAGTACGAAGGCACGGCGCCGAGCTCCTCGAGCGCTTCGCGTGGCAGGCGCGACGAGGCGGCGAGCTCCTCACCGTGGTCTGCGATCAGCTCCGGGAGGACGTCGTCGCCGTCGAGGAGGACGGCGCGCACCCAGGTCAAGTGGTTCAGCCCGACCTGGTCGATCACTAGGCGCTCAGGCTCGATGCCGAGGAGGCGGGCGGCCGTGCGCTGGAACCCGATCGCGACGTTGCAGAGCCCGACCGCCCGGTGCTGCGTGTCGAGGAGCGCTCGGCTGACGATCCCGACGGGATTCGTGAAGTCGACGATCCAGGCGCCGTCGGCCGCGAGCTCGCGCACCCGGTCGGCGATCGAGAGGACGACCGGAACCGTGCGCAACGCCTTTGCCAGGCCCCCGGCACCCGTCGTCTCCTGGCCGACGCAGCCGCACGCGAGCGGGACGGTCTCGTCGGACAAACGCGCCTCCTGGCCGCCGACCCGGATCTGGATGAGCACGAACTCGGCGCCGTCGAGCGCGGAGTCGAGGTCGCCCGTCACGGTCAGGTCGCCGGAGAACCCGTCCCGCGCGAGCATCCGTCCGGCGAGTCCGCCGACGACCTCGAGCCGCTCCGGGTCGATGTCCTGGAGAACGAGCTCCGTCACGTCGAGGCGATCGCGCTCTCTTGCGAGCCCGGAGACGAGCTCCGGCGTGTAGGTCGACCCGCCGCCGACGACCGCGATCTTCATCCCGCGACGAGGCTGATCATCGGGAGCCTCCTCACCCAGGGATTTCTCGTTACGTACACGGTTCTCGTTTGTCTCGTGGGCGGAATCGAGTTACAACCTACGTGTGCGGAGGGGGAAGGGCGCCATCCGTTTGGCGTGCGTGTGCCTAGCGCTGCTGGTGCTTCCGGCTGCCGCGGCAGGCCCAGGCTCGACGGTCCGCGTCAGTACCCCGACCGGCGGCGGCCAGGGGAACGGCAACAGCTTCGTGCCGGCGATCAGCGCGGACGGCCGGTTCGTGGCCTTCTACTCCGATGCGTCGAACCTCGTCGCCGGCGACACGAACGGCGCCCGCGACGTCTTCGTGCGCGACCTGCAAACGGGTGAGACGACGCGCGTCGGCGTCAGCAGCTCGGGCGGCGAGGCGAACGGCGACAGCTTCGCACCCGCGCTCAGCTCCGACGGGCGCTACGTCGCCTTCGCGTCGGGAGCCACGAACCTCGTCGACGGCGACACGAACGACTCCAACGACATCTTCATTCGCGACCGCCAGGCGAACACGACCACGCGAGTCAGCGTCGGCTTCGACGGCGGCCAGGCGAACGGGGGCAGCGACCAGCCGTCGCTGAGCGGCGACGGGCGAATGGTCGCGTTCACGTCCACGGCCTCGAACATCGTCAACGGCGACACGAACAACCTCCGCGACGCGTTCGTCTACGACCGTCAGACCGGGACCGCGGCCAACGTGAGCGTGAACTCGAACGGCGCACAGGGCGATCTCGAGAGCGCCTCGCCGGTGCTGAGCGCGGACGGCAGGTTCGTGGCCTACTCGTCGTTCGCGGACAACCTGATTCCGGACGACCTGAACGAGGGCGCGGACATCTTCGTCCGCGACCTGCAGGCGAACACGACCGAGCGCGTCAGCGAGTTCACCGGCAATTACGAGGCCGAGGGCGACAGCCAGCGGCCCTCGATCAGCGCGGACGGACGCTACGTCGCGTTCGACTCCGACGACTGGGATCTCGTCTGGGGCGACACGAACGACTCGTTCGACGTGTTCGTGAACGACCGGGCGACGACGGTGACGACCCGGATGAGCGTGGACGACTCGGGCACCCAGGCGAGCGGCGACAGCTTCCGTCCCTCGATCAGCGCCGACGGCCGCTACGTCGCGTTCTACTCGGAGGCGTCGAACCTGGCCTCCGGTGACACGAACGGCGCGATCGACGTCTTCGTCTACGACCGGCGAAGCGGCGCGACGAAGCGCGTGAGCGTCGCCGCCGGAGGACAGGAGGCGAACGGCGACAGCGTGCGCCCGGCCATCAACGGGAACGGGCACCTCGCCGTGTTCGAGTCGGACGCCTCGAACATCGTTCCGGGCGACTCGAACCGCTTCACGGACGTCTTCGTCCGCGACCCGCTCGGCACTCCGCCGCCGGCGCCGCAGGCCAAGTGCCGGGTGCCGCGCGTGATCGGGATGCGGCTCGCCGTCGCGCGCAAGAA
Source organism: uncultured Actinomycetes bacterium (assembly GCA_963794605.1). Lineage (GTDB taxonomy): Bacteria > Actinomycetota > Thermoleophilia > Gaiellales > Gaiellaceae > VAXT01. The sequence goes on along the minus strand of CAWCEN010000002.1, from coordinate 378,717 downwards.
GATCGGTCGCGCGAACTGCAACACCGGCCGCGTGCGCCGGGCCCGCTCGGCGAAGACGCGCGTCGGCAAGGTGCTCTCCCAGAGCCCGAAGGCCGGTGCGGTGCGCACGCGCGGGACGAAGGTGAACCTCGTCGTCGGCCGTCGCTGAACGACCCTGAAGCTGCCGCCGGCCGGCCGCGGCCCGGAGCCCGCGATACCCGACTTGCTGGTTCGGCTCGCCCCGAAGCGGGCACTATCTAGGGCCATGGACGCAGATCCAACTCAACTCGATCCGGAGACGATCACTGCGCAGAACCGCACAAGCGGAGAGCTGTCGGGGTTCATCTGCCCCGACTGCAAGGGGCCGCTGTGGGAGCTCAAGGACGGAGACGTCGTCAGGCTTCGCTGCCGGATGGGACATACGTTCACGCAAGAGGCGTTGGAGCACGAGGCACGGAACCAAGCCGAGCGCGAATTCGTCACGAATGCGGCTCATGAGCTGCAGAGCCCGATCGCTGCGATCACGAGCGCAGTCGAGGTGCTCCAAGCGGGCGCGAAAGACGCTCCCGAGCGAGATCTATTCATCGATCACATCGACCGCGAGTCGCAGCGGCTCGTCCGGCTTACACGGGCGCTGCTCACTCTGTCCCGCGCCCAGACCGAGGTCGAGGAGCCGAGAACCGAGATCGTGGACCTCAATCCGATGCTCGAGGCGATCGCTGAACGAATGGAGCCACCGGAGGGAGTCGCGATCACAGTCGATTGCCCGGCTGACCTCGTGCTCATAACGAACCATGAGCTGCTGGAGCAGCTGATCTCGAACGTCGTTCGCAACGCCGTGAAGTACACGGACGCTGGATCGATCCGCCTCGAAGGCGAGCTGGGAGATGGACAGGCGAAAGTTCGAGTAGTCGACACGGGCATCGGGATCTCGGCAGATGCGCTGCCGCGGGTCGCCGAGCGGTTCTTTCGAGGCGACGAGTCTAGAGAGGGCTTCGGGCTCGGGCTGGCGATCGTGCAGGCCGCGCTCGAGACGATGGACGGAGAGCTCGAGGTCGCCTCCGAGGGACTCGGCCGGGGCACGACCGTGACCATTTCCCTTCCGCGCGGGGCGAAACGGGTGGAGTCGTGACGAAAATCCTCGTCGTCGAAGACGAGCTCACGCTTCGAGACACGCTCAGCTACGCGCTGCGCCAGGAAGGGTTCGACGTCGAGTTGCGCGCGGACGGCGACTCGGGCCTGACCGCCGCGCTCGAAGAGGGAATCGACCTGGTCATCCTCGACCTGATGCTCCCGGGCCTGACCGGTACGGAGGTCTGCAGGCGCCTGCGTGCGAAGAGCGCGATCCCGATCGTCATGCTGACTGCGAAAGGAGCCGAGCTCGACCGCGTCCTGGGCCTCGAGATCGGGGCCGACGACTACGTGACGAAGCCGTTCTCCATGGCCGAGTTGATGGGGCGCGTTCGGGCGATCTTGCGCAGGCGGCAGCTCGACCAGGCGCGCTTCGAGGACGTCCGCCGGCTCGGGGGCCTCGAGCTCGACCCGGTCCGGCACCGCGTTCGGGTCGACGGAAACGAGGTCTCGCTGACCCCGTCCGAGTTTCGGCTGCTCGCCCTCCTCGCGCGTGAGGCCGACCGCGTGTTCAGCCGCAAGGAGATCATGCAGCACCTCTGGGACAGCTCCTACGTCGGAGACGAGCGCGCCTGTGACATCCACGTCTCCAACCTCCGGCGCAAGGTCGAGGCCGATCCCTCCGACCCGAAGCGGATCGTCACGGTGAGAGGAATCGGCTACAAGCTCGTCGCAGTGTGAGCAAATCCCCACCGAGCCGAGGGGGAACGCTCAGACGTCAGCGCCTACGCTCCGGCCATGTCTGTCATCGGCTTCGAGGTCCGCACCGCCCAGCTCACACCCAGCACGTATGTCGTCTCCGTGACGGGGGAGATCGACGCCTTCACGTCTCCTGCCCTCGAGCAGGAGCTGGACTGGGTGCTGGGTGACGGGGGGAGCAACGCGGTCGTGGATCTCGGAGAAGTGGCCTTCATCGACTCGACGGCGCTCAGGGTTCTGCTTAGAGCGCTGCCCAGGTTCTCCAATCGCGGAGGGGGTCTCATCCTCGTGTCCGACGATCGCCGCGTACTCAGGACGCTGGAGATCACCGGGCTCGACCGGAAGTTCACGGTCGAGTCGAAACTCGCGGAGGCAGTCGCCCAGTGCACGGAGGGGGATTCCCCTGTCCGCGACGGGGCTGGGCCTAGCTGAGGTGGCTGCGCGAGCCGGCCTCGGCCGGGGCTCTGCAGCAGGGGTTGGCGCAGCGGCGGGGAAGCTCGATCTCCCTGCGGTTCCTCGCCGCCGCGTCTCCCCGGATCGGGCTGCGGTCGGGAACTGGCCCTGCCGCTGCGGTCAGGAGTACCGGGTGTTGGTCGAGCCCTTGAGGTTTTGGCCCCGCGACTCGCGGAGCGGGTTCCGTACGGCTCCGACCGAGACCTGCGTGGCCTGCGGGGCCGACCTCGAGGAGGACTTCGCGCTCGAGGCTGCTCGTCTTCTTAGCGCGGCGATACTCCGCTAGCAGCGATCTTGGCCGAGGGAGTGGCTGAACCGACCTCCCGGAGAGGGTGTCGCTGAGTTGCTGACGGGCACGACGACGACCGGGGCTCCTAAAAGAGAAGCGGACTGATCCTGCCACTCCCTCTCGTTCGACCCTAGGGCATCTTCGGCAGGTATTTCGTCGCGGTTCTGTGTGGTTTCTCTCACAAAGGCCCTGACTCGGGTCAGCCCTGGGGTGCCGCCCTACTTGCCCGGAATCGTCTCCGGCGCGTTCGCGTAACAGCTCTGGTTCAGCTTCCGCGGGTGGCCGGCGGCGGCGGCCGCGTAGGTCGCTCGGATCCAGTCGAGCCCGCCGTCGTGGGAGAAGACGGCGTAGGGCATCTTGGGCGGGATCGCAGGCGTCCAGTTCTCCGATGCGCCGGCTGGTGCCTCGAGGATGTTGTGCGCGAGGAGGTTGTCGAGCGCGGCGTGAGCTTGCGCCTGGGCAGCCGTGTCGCCGGTTCGGATCGCGCGGGCCCAGTAGCACTCCCACCGGTTCTGTGCGGCGAGGACGGCGGCTCCGCCACCGGCGCCACGATTGGTCACGGCGTTGGCCGGGCCCATCTGGTACCGAGGCCAGGTCGCCCCCGGCGGCAGCTCGAGGTGGCTCTGGGCAGCGAGGTACTCGGCCCTGGTCACGTCCGGGCCGACGACGTCGTCGAAGACGAGCCGCGAGATCGCGAATGCCGTCGAGGCGAGAAGGGCTGCGACCGCGAACGCGGCGGCGAGCGTCAGCCCGCGCCGGCGGAAGAACGGCTTGCGCCTGGGCGCGGTCAGTCTCGAGTCGGCGGGAAGTGCCGTGATCCCGTGGAAGAGGTCGAGGGAGTCGGTCTGCACGATCAGCGGCTCCGGGTTTGCGGCTTGCAGGCGGGTGAGAAGCGAGTCGCTCTTCATGTCCTCTCCATGGTCAGCTTGGTGTCGGGTGCGGTCGCGCTTCCGGCGAGCTTCTTCTCGACGCGTCGGCGCGCCCGCAGGAGGCGTACGCGGAACGCCGTCGGCTTGATGCCGAGCGTGCGGGCGGCCTCGGTTGGCGTCAGCTCCTCCCAGGCGGTCAACAGGAAGGCCTCGCGGTCGAGCGGGGAGAGCTCGCTCAGGGCTGTGGCGAGCTGCGGGTCGAGCTCGAAGGCCTCGGATGCGGGCTCCGGGCCTGCTAACTCACGCCGGTGCCGCCGCGCCGTGGCGGCTTTGCGTGACTCGGCGAGCAGGAGGTTCCTGGCCGTGGCGTAGAGCCAGGGCCGCGGATCGTCCTCGGGCACGTCGGCGAGCCGGCGCCAGGCGATCGTCATCACCTCGGCCGCGAGCGCGTCGGCGTCGAGGCTGCCGCGGCGGCGCGCGTACGCCGTGACGGCTCCGAGGTGGGAGAACACGGGGCGGAACCGGGCTTCGGGAGTCCCCGTCGATTGCACCGCCATACCTCTATCTGTCGCGAGGCGCCTCTTGTGTTACAGCGCTCAGCAATGTAAGAACTGCAACTAAGTGGTGGCAGCGCTCGGTGAAAGGAGCGGCTGATCCTGCGGCATCAAATTCGACTCTTGCTTCCCGCCTTCGCGCTCGGTGCGGTCGCAGTCGGTGCGTGCTCCGGCGCCGGCGCGGCTTCAACCGCTAACTCCGGGGCGGCGCTCGAGCAGGCGACGGCCGTAACCGCTGGGATCGAGCACAACTGCGCGCTGACGGGTTCGGGGGCCCTTAGATGCTGGGGCTACAACGGGCACTGTGAGCTCTGTAGCGCAGCCGAGGGCCTGAACGGCGGCGTGCAGGTGGTCTCGGCCGGCTGGCGGCACAGCTGCGCGGTCACGAGCGTCGATGGAGCCATGTGCTGGGGCGTCAACTACGGCGGCGCGTCGGGGGACGGAACGGGCGTCGAGCATGGCCACCCAGTTCACGTCCTGGGTCTGAGCAGCGGTGTCAGAACGGTCTCGGCCGGCTACGACCGCGCGTGCGCACTGCTCAGCGCAGGAGGCGTCAAGTGCTGGGGAACCGACTATGGCCTCGCGCCGATCGACATCCCAGGCTTGAACAGCGGGGTGCTCGCGATATCCGTAAGGGGCTCGATCGGTTGCGCGATCACGACCGCCCGGGAGGTCAAGTGCTGGGGCGCCCACTACGGCTCCACGCCGGACATCGTTCCGGGTCTGAACGGGGTGAATGCACTCACGACCGGATTTCCGCTCTGCGCTCTCACGGGCAGCGGCGGCGTCAAATGCTGGGGCAGCGACTCTGGCTGGACGCCGGTCGATGTCCCGGAGCTCACCAGCGGTGTACGGGCAATCGACACGAGTGCCGGCCACGGCTGCGCACTCATGAGCACGGGCGGCGTCAAGTGCTGGGGGTCGAACGACCACGGGCAGCTGGGAGACGGAACGACGGCGGACCGAGCGACGCCCGTGGACGTCGCCGGGCTGAGGAGCGGCGCAATCGGCATCGCCACCGGGTTCGTCCACAGCTGCGCTGTTCTCGGTAGCGGCGGCATCAAGTGTTGGGGCGCGAACGGCAGCGGCCAACTCGGAGACGGAACGCTGGTCGAACGTCACCGCCCCGTCAGCGTGTTCGGCTTTGGACCGCCGGCCCGCTGCATCGTCCCCAACGTAGTCGGAAAGCGACTCGCGCGAGCGAGAGTCGCGGTCGCGCGAGGGCATTGCCGGGTGGGCATCGTCGCGCACGTCGCCTCGGCCAAGTCGAAGAACGTCGTCGTCGGTCAGAGCCCGCGCCCGGGGAAACGGCTGAAGGCCGGCTTCAGGGTCAAGCTGAGCGTGAGCCGCGGCCGGTAGTCACGCGGCGCGGGGCAGGCGCCTACGACCGAGGTGCTCCGCGATCCGTTCGCGATCGAGCGGGAGCACGGCCAGCTCGGGAGGAGGACGCCGAATGAAGCCGTGCAGCAGCATGAGGTCTTCAGCTTCGCCCGCAGTCAGCGTGTCCTCCGGCTCGCCAAGTGAGCGGCAGATTCCGATACCGGCTTCGATCTCGATCTGCGCTCCCCCGCCTGGTGGCAGCGAGCGGATCGTACGAACCGCGCCTCCGGAGACGAAGAACGCCTTATGCCATCCCGGCTCGACGGCTGGCGCGATCAGGCAGAGCTCGAGTCGCCGCAGCCGGTCAAGCCGACGCACGCGCTCGACGACCTTCTCGAGCGCTTCGATCCGGTCGCGCAATCGAGCCGCCTCCTCGTAGCGCTGGCTCTCGGACAGATGGTCGAGTCGTGCGCGCAGGCGCGGCAGCGGGCCGCCCTCGAGCAGGCCTTCGAGCTCGACGTCAGTGCACGAGCCCAGTGCGCGCGCTGCGAGCGCCGCCTGCCGTCGGGAGCCGATTGGCCCCAGTGGGCTCGGCTTCTTCGACGCGACGAACTCGTCGCCGCGGCGCCGCAGGTAAACGCCCTGCTCCTTCTGGCGCCCTCGCGAGTTGGCCGGCGGCGCCAGCTCACGGATCAGACGCAGCTCCTCGAGCGCGGCCTCGAGCTCCGAGCCGAGCACGCGCCATTCGATTCGCTCCAGCGCGAGCAGCGCAGCCTCGACCGACGGCCGCTGGCGGTCGCTGCGGAAGTACGAGCGCAGCCGGGCGCGGAGGTCGCGGGCCCGGCCGACGTAGAGCACCTGGTCGTGGCTGTCGCGGAACAGGTAGACGCCAGGGCGGCTCGGAGCGCCGCGCGCGAGCAGCCGTTTGCCGTGCACTCTGCGCTTGACCGGCGCGGCGAGGCCGCGCAGCTCCGACAACGTCCTCGCACCCCGCTCCTGGGCGAGCCCGATCAGCTGCACGAGCACCTGGGCCGTCGCCTCGGCATCGGGCAGGGCGCGGTGGCAGGGCTCGGTCGGGACTCCGAAGAAGTGGGCTAGCGAGGCGAGTCCGACGCGGCGGAGTCGTCCTTCGAGCAGGCGACGGGCGAGCGCAGCGGTGCAGAGCGGCGGCTCAGACAGGCGCCGGTCACCCAGCTGCCGTTCGAGGAACCGCTGGTCGAACCGCGCGTTGTGCGCGACAAGCAGCTCATCGCCCGCGAACGCGAGAAAACGCTGCACCACGGTCGAGATCGACGGCGCGCCGCGAAGCTCCTGCTCTCGCAAGCCGGTCAGGCGGGCGATCGGCTCGGGCAGCGCGACCTTCGGATTCGCGAGCGATTGGAAGGAGTCGACGAGCTCGAGCCCTTTCACGCGCACCGCGCCGATCTCGCAGATCTGGTCGCGCCCCGCCGCGAGCCCGGTCGTCTCGAGGTCGAACACGACGAGCTCGGCTTCCTCTAGCAAGGGGTCGGGGCGGCCTCCGACGAGGGAGACGGTCGTCCCTGTGCAGACGACGCGGCTGTCGCCCGCGGTCACCTCTTCGAGCAGCGAGCGGGCGAGACCGTCGGGGATCGAGCTCGTAGCGAAGAGCGCCCGTGCCGCCTCGACAGCGGACAGCGTTCCGCGCTCCTCCAGCGTGTCCACGAGCCGATCGAGCGAGTCGAGAGCGAGCTGCACTCCTTAGATGAAAGCGAACATATGTTCGCTATGCAACCTCGGAACTAGTCAGGAAGCAGCGGAACCGTGAAGCCCTGACGCCGCCCGAGGAGCACGGCTCGGGTGATCGAGTCCGATCCGAACCGCAGGCGCACCTCGTCGAGCGCGGCGTCGAGCGTGTCGCTCCAGGATCCGTCGAGCGGCAGCCTGAGCTGGCCGAGGTCGTCGTCGAGGTTGCTGATCGAGACCCCGACCAGCGTGATTCCCTGGCGCTCGATCAGCGGGAGCGCGACCTCGAGCAGCTCGCGGGCCGCGACGAGAATCGTGCGCGTGTTCGCGGTCGGGTACGGCAGCGTCTGCGAGCGCGTGGCGCGTGACGAGTCGTCGAAGCGCAGGCGCAGCACAACGGTGCGGCCGAGTCGGTCGGCGGCCCGCATCCGCCGCGTGACACGCTCGACGAGCCCGATCAGCGATGTGTCGACCTCGGCCAGCGGCGTCGATCTCCAACCGAGTGCCCGCTGTGCTCCCACCGAGCGGCGGCGTCTCCTAGCCTGGACGGGTCGCGGGTCGCGGTTGTGCGCGAGCGCGTGCAGGTGGCGTCCCGCCGCGCGGCCGAGCATCGTGACGAGCGCGTTTTCCGGTAGCTCGGCGACCTGGCGCACGGTTGTGATGCCGGCGTCGTTGAGCCGTCTCGCCGTCACCCGGCCGACGCCCCAGAGGCGTTCGACCGGGAGCGGATGGAGGAACTCGAGCTCGCACTGGGGCGGCACGAGCAGTAGGCCGTCGGGCTTGGCCACCCCGCTCGCGACCTTGGCGAGGAACTTCGTTCGTGCGACGCCGACCGTGATCGGAAGCCCGACGCGCTCGCGCACGGCCTCTCGAAGCCGGCTTGCGATCTCGAGCGGAGAGCCGGCGAGCCGGAGCATCCCACGGACGTCCAGGAACGCCTCGTCAATCGACAGCCCCTCGACGAACGGTGTCGTGTCGTCAAAGACCCGATAGACGGCCTTGCTCGCCTCGGAGTAGGCCGACATACGAGGCGGCACCACGACTGCGCCGGGGCAGAGACGAAGCGCGTGGCGCACGCCCATGGCGGTCTGGACGCCGCGTGCCTTCGCCTCGTAGCTCGGGCAGAGAACGACGCCCGCGCCGACGAGTACGGGACGCCCACGAAGCTCAGGCCGGTCGCGCTGCTCGACCGCAGCGAAGAACGCGTCCACGTCTGCGTGGAGGATCGTCGCGTCCGCCCGCACGAACGTATGTTCGCACAGATGTCTAGGCCAGCTGGGCGATCAGCACGGCGAGCAAGACGACGATCAAGATCCCGATCGCCGCGAAGCTCCCGAGGACGAACTTCACCTTGCGCAGGACGACGGCCCAGACGACCCAGGACATGAGCTCCGAAGCGAGCCTCACCCGCTGGAACCAGATGCTCGAGATCCCGAGGCGGGCGAGCAGCCGGCCGATCGGGCTTGCCTCGAAGCGCGCCAACTCGGCGGCGCGGACGCGCCCCTGCCAGCGAACCGTCATCTCTTTGGCCTCACGGCGAGCGGTGCGGCGATAGAGCGGCAGCGCCCTCCGGCGCGCCTGCCAGTACTCGAGGGAGCTGCGAGCGTCCTCGAGCGGCGGCGGCGCGAGCATCTGCTCGATGAGCTGGTGGTCCGGATCCTGAACGGCATTACGCACGTGCATGAGTGTAGACGGCGCAGCCAAGCGCCCGGACGGCCGTCGAGCTAGTCGGCTGCGACGTAGGCCGAGATAGGTTGGACGACGCCGTGCGCCTCCATCGCGGCCATGACCTCGGGCGGCGGCGCAGCCAACATCGCCTGAAGAGCAGCGGGGTCTTGGACGTCGGCGGTGATGGCGACCTTGCTGCTGCCGTCCTGCGCGACGTAGTCGGTCACGTTCGAGCCGGACCCCGACTCGATGGCCGCAGCGCGTTCCGACTTGCCCTCCAGCCAGCGGTCGATGTCGACGATCGCGTGGGTCATGACGACTTTCGGCATGCCAATCTCCTTGGGTTTGAGTGGGGAGGTCATACCACAGGATCTGTTTTGTCCCGCGAGGACGCGACGAGAGTCATGATGCAGGCCGCAATGAGGCGAACGCACGGTGTGGCATTGCTCGTGACCATGGGCCTCGTCCTCGGATTAGCTCCCCTACGGGAGTCAGGCCCGGCTCAGGCCCAGGATCGAGCTCGCTCTTTCTGGAACGGGGACATCTACGTGGTGAATGCAGATGGAACTGGAAGGACGCGACTGACTCGAGACCCGGCCCAGGAGTTCGACCCGGCCTGGTCTCCCGATGGTACGAGGATCGTCTTTTCGCGTTTCACGGAGCGCCGTTACCAGCTCTTCGTCATGAATGCAGACGGCACGAACGCCGTGCAGCTCACGCGTGGGGACAGCGCCGCCTCTGACGCAGCCTGGTCACCGGACGGGAGCCGCATTGCGTTCACCCGCTGCCTGGGCTCCTGCGACATCTATGTCATGAATGCGGACGGCAGTGGTGTGAGGAGGCTGACGTACGGAGAGCATCCCGGTGACTGGAGCCCGACGTGGTCCCCAGATGGCCGACGAATCGCTTTCGCCGATCTCACGGGCCTTTTTGTGACGAACGCTGACGGCGGCGACTGGCAACGCCTCACGGATGGGCCCGCCGACGACAGCAATCCCGCGTGGTCCCCAGCTGGGCCCCAGATCGCCTTCGACGGCTCTCGAGGCTTGTTCAACGGAGACATCTACGTCGTGCATGCGGACGGCAGTGGGCTGACGAACCTCACGGACAGCCTGCCAATCGATTCGACTCCGTCCTGGTCTCCGGACGGGCGGGAAATCGCCTTCATGCGGAAGCAACAGCCGAGGTGGCGTGCGCGCCTCCACGTCATGAACGCCGACGGGAGCGCCCAGCTGAACCTCGGCGTCATCGGCGATGCCTACTCGAGGCCGTCATGGTCGCCGGACGGAACGAGGCTGGCTTACTCCTGGCTGACAGCCTGCATCGTCCCGAAAGTGGCCGGCAAGCCGCTTCAGGAGGCGCGCAGCCAGATCGACCGAGCGAGCTGCTCGGTGGGACGGGTCCAGTTAAAGGCATCCGTGCGCCGGCGCGGGACCGTCTTGGCCCAGCGGCCCCGAGGGCGCACATACCGGCGCATCGGGACCAAGGTGAATCTCGTTGCCAGCCGAGGGCGATGACGACATGTCCCCATAAGACCTGACTCTTCGCTGGTACCTTCGGCTGGGTGGCCCAGGGCTTCCTAGACGGCGAGCGGCGCTCAGGCTTGGCGATCGGCACGGCCGTCTTCGTCTCCGGCGGCGTGCTGCTCGGCGTCGAGCTCGTAGCGAGCCGTGTCCTGGCTCCGTATTTCGGCAACTCGATCTTCGTGTGGGGCGCACTGATCGGCGTCGTTCTCGCCGGGCTCTCGGTCGGCTACTGGGTCGGCGGCGTGCTCGCCGACCGGATCCCGGCGCCGCCGCTCCTGCTCGGCGTGCTCGTGCTCGGCGGATTCGCGACGCTCCTGGTTCCGGTCGTGGACGAGCCGGTGCTGAGGGCGATCGTCGAGTGGGACCCGGGGCCGCGGCTGAACCCGTTGTTCGCGGCGATCGCGCTCTTCGGGGTGCCGAGCGTGATCCTTGCGACCGCGACGCCGATCGCGGTGCGGCTGCGCGCCCGGTCGGTGGCGAGTGTCGGCTCGACGGCTGGGCGGTTGTTCGCCGTCTCGACGGCCGGGAGCATCGCCGGCACGTTCGTGACCGCGTTCTGGCTGATTCCGGAAATGGGAACGAACCAGCTGCTCGGGCTTCTGGCGACCGCGCTCTTCGTAGCCGCCGGCTTCGTCGCGCTCGGGGAGCGGAGGGCCTTCTCGGTCGCCGTCGTCGGCGCGCTCGTGGCCGGATCGATTCTGGCGACGCTCGCCCTCGCCCCCGAGACGGGCGGCCGGCTGTCGGGCGCCGCGGCGGAGAACTGGTCGCCGCTCTACCGGCTCCGCGGCGGAGAGGACCACGGCATCATCCCTCCATCCGGCGGCTACCAGGTCGTCTATTCCAAGGAGACGAGATACCACGGGCTCACGGTCGTCGACGACCAAGACTCGCGGCACTTGCGGTTCGAGAGCTCGTTCCAGAGTGGGATGTACCTCGACGACCCCTACCGGACGCGCTACCGCTACACGGACTACCTCCAGCTACCGCTCGCGTACCGCCCGGGGCTGAAGAACATCCTCTTCATCGGACTCGGCGGCGGCTCGGTGCAGAAGCGGATCTGGCGCGACTTCCCGCGCGTCGACCTGCAGGTCGTGGAGCTCGACCCGACGGTGCGCGACGTGGCCTTTCGCTACTTCGACCTTCCGCGCAGCCCGCGGCTCGACGTTACGGTCGAGGACGGCCGGCGGTTCCTGGCCCGCGACGACCGGCGCTGGGACGCGATCATCATCGACGCGTACTTCTCCGACTCGCTCCCGTTCCACCTGACGACCGTCGAGTTCCTCGAGCTCGTCCGCTCCCGGCTCACGCCCGGCGGCGTCGTCGCGAGCAACCTGATCGGCGCGGTGAAGGGTGAGGGCTCGCAGCTCTTCCGGTCGATTTACAAGACCTACCGAACGGTCTTCCCGAGCGTGGCCGTGCATCCGGAGGGCGACGACGACGAGTTCCAGAACATCATCCTGGTCGCGTCCGAAGGTGCGACGCCGGCGAAGGAGGTGCTCATCGACCGCTGGCGCGAGATCAAGGAGCAGGCGCCGCGCGCCGTCGATCTCGAGGAGGCGATCCAGGGCCGGTACGAAGGCGCCGTCGCCACGCGGGACGTGCCGATCCTGACCGACGACTACGCGCCGACGGACGCTCTCCTGTTCGTCGAGTAGCTGCGAGCGAGTCCCTGAATCGGCGTTTTCCCGTTGCGCGATCGGCGACGCGCTGAGAGACTCGTCGGCGAGGCAAGAAGGAGGGCAAGGATGAGACGGATTGCGCTTACGCTGTCCGCGCTGATGTCCGGACTGGCAATCGCCACCGGGGCCGGAGCGGCGACGGCGCCGAACTTCCACCTCGTCAGCTACGGCGGTGATAGGTGGACGAACTACGACGTCACCGCCCGGAACACCGAGAGCGTCGACTGGCCGGTCGACCTGGTCTTCTGGGGCAATGCGACGACGTCGAAGGTCTACAACGGGCTGCGGTGGATCTGGGGCGGAAGCACGATCTACGCGCAGGTCGACGATGGAAGCGGGCTCACCTGGGTCGGCACCGGCGGGCGGAAGAACACGCTCTGCACCGACACGCACTACCGGCTCTACGCCGACGCCGATGGGTACCTGCTCAACCTACCGCTCGGCAAGTACGTGATCGGGACCGCGCACCTCGACCGAAACGAGTGCTTCGGAAACTCGACATTCGGCTTCAACGAGACCGCGGAGGCCAACGTCGCGGCGCGCGCGAGGGCAGTGTGGGGATCGGCGGCAGTTCAGGAGGACGCGCAGTTCATGCCCGATGGCACGCCGACATTCGGGCTGTTCGACAACGTCAACTGGGCGACGCAGGGAAACCATCACTTCGAGAATGACGGCTATCCGACCCTGATCCGTGTCCCGTGACATCGTGAATTGCAGGGGCCGGCCGCGCCTCTAGGCTGGCCCCACGGCGGCGGTTCGCCCAGCGGCTCGCCGGGCGCGAGAGGAGGAAGCACACAGTTCCCCAGCGGGAGGGAGGCGAAAGCGCAGGCGAGTGCCCCCGGGATGAATGAAACATGCGGCCGCCCCATCATTCGGAGCGCGATCGCGCCCAAGCCCATCGAGGACGAGGCATGTTGCCCACTGGACTTCCTGTATCCGCAGCCGTCAACTAAGGGCTGCGACCGGAAGCGACGTGCTGTCGTCGACGGCTTCGAGCATGGCATCGGCGAAGAGCGAGATCGAATAAAGCGCGCTCAGACTGATCAGCTGCTCGTGCTGCGGCCCGAGCGGCAGCGAGTCGAGCACATGGTGAAGCTCTCTCGCGTGGACGAGATCAAGCCTCGCGTGCAGCAGGAGCTGGCCGAATGCTCCTCGGGGAAGGCCCGTTGCGTCGATCAAACGTTCGACCGTGGCTCGGTCCGCGGCGTGCGCCTCGAGCTCGAGGAAGCCGAGGATCGCGACCGGGTGGTCGTCCCTGATCCACCCCAGTAGCGCGGCGACGAGCGTCCCGATTTGCGGCGTCACCGGGAGCGCCCGCACGCCGTCGGGGTCGAGCCCGAGCGCGGCGAGGTCGTCGACGACGGCGTCCCCGGGCTCGTCGCTGTGCATCTCCTCGGGGATGTGGCGCTCGAGATAAACGGCCAGACCTGCCGCAACGGCGTCACCGGGTGCCAGTTCGCGGGCCCGCCCGAGCGCCGTTTCCATCAGCGGGACCATGGATCGTGACAGGTGATACGCGACCGTCAGGCAGCGCGGGTAGAACTCGCCTGCGCGCGGGTGCTCCAGCAGGAAAGCGAGCGGCGCACCGTACATTGGAAGGGCGAACTCGACATTGCGGCGGAGGCGCTCGCTCGCGGACAGTTGCGTCTCCGACCTAGAGGATCGGCATGCCGAGAACGAATGGCGCGACCTGTATGCCTGCGTCCTCGGCGCGCTGCTTGAGGTTGACGAGCATCTGGACGTCCTCGGTGCTCAGCCCCTCGATGAACGCGGAGTAGTCCGAGGAGAGCTCGTGGCCGGCGATGAGGCCCTCATCCCGCAGGGTCTGCTCGTTGTCGCCGTTCATCGGACCTCCTTTCCGTCGTGGCCGGCCGACGATGCTACTGCAGTGTGCGCTCCGTTACTAGTGGGCCTGTCTTTCCCAGTTCGGCGAGTGCGGCGTGTACGCCTCCGGCCGAGACGAGATTCCCCTTGCGCTCGAAGAGGGCGAGCGCCTGCTTGAGGTGGGCGCGCCCTTCCTCGCCACGACCGGTGAACACGTACACCTCGGCCAGGTCAGCGAGCGCACGTCCATGCCAGTTGAGCATGTCCGTTTGCTCGGCGAGGGCGACTGCTTCACGGGCGAGCCGCTCCGCTTCGGCGTACTGCCTGGCACGAGCCAGGAGCTTCGTGCGTACCTGCCGCCAGAGCATGTTCGAGGTCACGTCGTCGCTCGAAGCGAGCTCCTCGGCCGCCTGCGTCCAGCTCCTCGCCTCGTCGAGCCGCCCGAGCGCGTACAGCGACGACGCGAGCTGTGCCGCCGCCAGCGACCGGAAGCCGGTCTCCCCCAGCTGCTCGAGGAGCTCGCATGTGCGGCGCGCGGCGCTTTCGGCGATGGGCGCGTTGCCGGCGAGAGTCTCGACCTCCCAGGCCGCCATCCATCCTCCGGCGCGCCATACCGTCTCCTCGCGCTCGGCCGCTGCCGCGTCGGCCGCCGCGAGCAGTGCTCGCGCTTCATCGAAGCGGTCGCGCATCGCCTCGAGGACGGCACGCTCGTTGAGCGCCATCGAGTGCTGAGGTTGCTCCGCCTCGTACCAGCGCAGGGCCTCGTCGACAGGCGTTGGGCCGAAGAGGAGGGCGGTGCCCTTCCACGCGGGAAGCTCGCGCTGCCAGCGCACGTAGCCAGCCCGGCGCGCGTGCTGGAGCGCATGCTCGACAGCCTCGAGCATCGCGGCCCACCGGCAGCGGATCAACTCGGCCCAGGCGGTCACGACCCACGCATCGGTTAGGCCGATCTCGTCGCCGGCTTTGGTGAACACCGGTCGCGCCTCCTGGGCGAGAGCGAGCAGCTCCGCGCTCGGCTCCGCCGAGGCCGCCTCCTCCTGCGGCATCTGAACAGCGATGCGGGCAGCGGCCAGGCGCGCGCGCAGCTCGCCCGGGTGGTCGCCGGCGTCGGCGGCGCGGGTCGCCGCTTCGGTCGCCAGCTCGCCCGCTGCTGCAAACTCGCCGGAGAGGAAGAGTGCCTGGCTGAGATCGAGCCTCAGCGCGACGGCGGGATCGTCGTCGGGCCGTAGCGCCAGCGCGCGCCGAAGCAGCTTCAGTGAAGCTCCGACGTCGTTGCGCTCCAGCGCCCGGGCACCGGCGGCAGCGAGAAGCTCGCCTGCGCGCAAGCCCAGGCCTCGTGTTCGTTCGTCCAGCGTCGAGAGCTCTCTGCGGTACCGGAACGCCTGCTCGAAGTGAAACCCGAGGATCTGGTCGGAATCCACGAGGTCTGACGCACGTTCTCCGAGCCACTCTGCGAAGCGCTCGTGCGACTCTGCCCGGACGGCCTTTGGAAGCGTCTCGTAAGCCGCGTCTCGCAACAGCAAGTGCCGGAAGCGATACGCATCCTCGCCTGCGAGCTGAGACCGGTCCGGATGGACGAGCTCCTTGCGCACGAGCGCGGCCAGGCGTGCTCCGACCTGCCTCTCCTCAGGGGAGAGGGTCTGCACGGCGCCGCGGTGGAAGACGCGACCTTCGACCGCGCCGCGCTGCAAGACGGCCCGCTCCGCCGGATCGAGCTGGTCGAGCCGCGCCGTCAGCAGCGCCTGGATCGTCGGCGGCACCGCTATGCCGCCCTCCGGAGCGTCGCCCAAAAGGCCGATCATCTCCTCGACGAAGAGCGGGTTCCCTTCGGCGGCCTCTCGAATGCGGTCGGTGAGCGCCGGCGGAAGCGCGTCCGCCGCGACGTGCTCGATGAGCGCGTCCGTCTCCTCGGGGGAGAGGCCCTCGAGCGCAATCGTCGTCGCGCTCGGGATGCCGGCGCCCCAGCCGGGACGGTGCTCGAGAAGCTCCAAGCGCGCGGTGCAGCAGAGAAGGAGCGGCGCGTCGCGGGAAAGCGCTGCCACCTGCTCGATCAGCTCTAGAAAGGAGGGTTCCCCCCAGTGGATGTCGTCGAACACACACACGAGCGGTACCTCGCGAGCGGCCGCCTCGAGCAGCTTGCGGACTGCGAATGCGATCTCCTCAGTGGAGGCCTTCGTCTCGTCCTGGCCGAGCAGCCCACGCAGCGCGCCGAGGGCGTGCGCGTCGAGTGAGAGCTCCGAAAGGCGCGGCTCGAGCTGTCGCAGGATCTCGACGACCGGCAAGTAGGTAACGCCCTCGCCGTACGAAACGCAGCGTGCTCTTAAGACGGCGGCGCCGTCGATCGAGGCGAGAAACTCGTGGGCGAGGCGTGACTTGCCCACGCCGGCCGCGCCGAGGATGGTAACGAGCACGCAGCGGTCGTCGCGTCGCGACTGCTCGAAGCTGTCTAGTAGGCGCCTAAGTTCGGGCCTGCGATCGACTATCGGCCCGTCGAGGCGTCGCTCGCGGGCAGTCTCGCCATAGACCGCGAGGAGCCGCCAGGAGATCAGCGGCTCGCTCTTTCCCTTTACCGAGAGGGGTGCGACAGGCTCGGCGAGAACGCCGTGCCGTACGAACCCGAACGTCTCCGCCCCGAGCAGGATCTCGCCCGGCGCAGCCGCCTGCTCGAGGCGCGCGGCGACGTTGATGGCATCCCCGGTTGCGAGCCGTTCGGGGGTTCCGGTCACAACCTCGCCGGTGTTGACCCCGAGCCGGAGCCCGAGTCGAAGCCCGTAGTCCTTCGTGAGCTCTTCGTTCAAGGACGCCAGGGCCTCGCGCAGCGACGCCGCCGCGAGGGCCGCACGCCATGGGTCGTCCTCGTGTAACACGGGGACGCCGAAGACGGCCATCACGGCATCCCCGGCGAACTTCTCGACTGTCCCGCCGTGGCGCTCGATCACGTCCGTTGCCATCTCGAAGTAGCGCGCAAGAACGCGGCGCAGGGTTTCGGGATCGAGGCGCTCTCCGAGTGCTGTCGACGCGACTACGTCACAGAAGAGCGCTGTGACGCGCTTTCGCTGCTCAAGGGGCGGCGTGACCGCCGCGGGCGCGCCGCATTGTGTGCAGAACTGGAAGCTCTCCACGCTGTCGTAGCCGCAGCTCGAACAACGGGGCATGAGATGAGTCTAGGACGGCCGCGGCCGGATGGCTATCGTCGCGCCCCGTGCAAGACGTCGAGACGGCGGAGCTCCTTCCGCTGACACGCTGGTCACACGTGCGCCACGCGCCAGTCGACCTCCCTCGCGTGCCGGTTGGAGCGGTCTTCACCGGAACTCTCCCAATCCGACGGCGCGCAGAAGAACGCCCGCTCAGCGGAGAACCTCCTCAACCAAGCGGTATGCCCCCGGCATGAATCGAACATGCGCACGCGGTTTAGGAAACAGCGTGAGAAAATCGCCATTTGCAGGCAGAATGTTGCCTCGGAGCGCTGTGCGCGCCAGTGATTGCGCCAGTCGCCGCAGCCTCAACCTGTCGAATGCCGTCGCTGCCGTTGTGTTCGAGGCCTGGCGGCAGATCGGCGTCCTCGTCGCTGCTCCCTAGCTCGAATCAATGCTCCGGGGCCGGCACGGCCTCCGGCGCCGGCGGCAGCGGCACGCCGCCCGGGCCGCCGCTGAAAGTGAGCGGCGAGACCGCCGGCTGCTGCCCGACGCCGGGGCGCGTCCAGTCGCACACGCCGTCCGGGAAGGCGATCTGCATCCGCGCCCACTGCGCGGGCGTGAAGGTCATCGACGGGTAGTCGACCGGGCTGAGCGGCTTCAGCTGGCACTTCAGGATGTTCTCCGCCAGCGGCCCGCCGGCCACTTGGCGCGGCGAAGCCCGTTTCGCCAGCCGGCCGAGGCCATCCGCCTGCGGGGCATCGTTGTCGCAGACCGTCGTGTCGAACACCGGAGTCGTAAAGCTCGTATCGGCGAGCAGGAAGCAGAAGTCGACGGCGTCCGCGGGCTTCCCGGCGATCACTTCGGCCTGCGTCCGCGGCGAGTTGAGCGTGTCTTTCGGCGCGGTGACGTTCAGGTTGTCCAGCCATGAGTTCATCGTCAGCAGCGACCGCAAGGTCACCGCCGATACCTGGGCCGGGGTGGCCGGCAGCAGGGCCGTGCCGTAGCGCCACATCACCTGGTTGCCGTGATTGCCGCCGCTTTCCGCATCGATGCGGGCGCGCTCGGCGAAGCTGCGGAAGATGTAGTGGATGCCCTGCTCATCCCAGCCGCGCGAATCGATGATCGGCAGCATGCCGAGATGCGCGCCGCTCGAGACGATTCCGGCGCGGTACGCGATATCGAGGGCCGGGAGGTCGGCGGTACTGCGCGCCGCCCGACGGTTCGAATCGGCGTCGAAGCCGCCGATCTTCTCGTTGAGCATCACGAACTCCTCGGCCGTGATCTTGTTGGCGAGCAAGGCCCCGAGGCCATACTGGATGCCGACGTTGTCGCCGGTCTGCCGCGCGCGGAGGCTGCCGGCCGGAATCCCGGGGGTCAATCCCCAGACGGCGGCGGACAGGTCGTTGTCGCCGCAACGCGTGCCGTTGGGATTGGTAACCGGGTCGTAGACCTGCGTGGCCGGCAAGAGGCAGTTGTTGCGCGGGTCGCCAACGAACGCCATCGCGCCGGTGGTCTGATCGATGACGACGAACGGTACGTAGTTGCCCGGCTTGTTATTGAAGCCGAATGCGTTGTTCCAGGACTGGCAGCCGCGTTGGTTCAGATGGCCGTTGATCGCCGCCTTCTTGGCGTTGATCTCCGCCTGGGTCTTGCCGGCCATCAACGCTGTCCACTCCGGCCCGGCATAGAAGTTCACCAGCAGCACGCAGTCGGCGACCTCGAGCCCCGTGGTGATCGAATCGGGGTAGTCGCAGCTCGGCTGGATGCCGTCGAGCAGCCCGGGGAAGATCGAGGCCGCAGTGTTCTGCTGGATCGAGCCGCCTGAGCAGCCGTTGCCGATCGTGGAGGCGATCTCGCCGTACGAGTCGACGACGTGCTCCTTCATCATCATCAGCGTCTCGGCGTTCAGCGTGCGGTTCGAGTTGTAGAGCGAGTCGGTCAGGCTGTTGTCCACCACGATGAAGCCGCGTGAAAGCGCCGCGTCATCGGCCCAGTTCTGCTCGGTGCGGAATTGCAGCCGCGGCTGGCCGGTCGAAGCGCCGAACGTGTAGACCACCTTGCGGTTCCACTGTGGCTGCGGCGAGAGTGCCGTCCAAGGCGTCTCGGTGGTGGGGTCGAAGAGGGTCGCGATGTCGTAGATGCCGCGATTGATCGTGCCGCGCTCGACGCGCACGATGTACGGCACCGTCATGCCGTTCGTCGACGTGGTCATCGCCAGATCGGGGGGCGTGACGCCGACCGTATACGGCTTGAAGCAGGCGTTTGCCGGCGGGGGGGCCGGCGGGTTCGGATCTGGCAACGAGCTCGAGCAAGGCGAGTTCGTGGTGCGGTAGAAGAGCTTGTACTCGGTGGCGATGTTGCATTGCGCGTCGACGGCGAACGTCGACAGCCCGCTTGCGTTCGTCGTGGCGCCGGTCGCCGGATCGATCGCCGGCGTGGGCGTGGCGCAGACCCAAGGCTGCGTCTGCGAGCCGAGCAGCACCGGCCCGCCGATCGGATGGTTGGTGATGGTGAGCGAAGCGCGCGGACGACCGTTGCCGCGGCCGTTGGAGTCGGCGATGAGCGTGTTCGTGCCGACCGCGAGTCCGGTGACCACCCCACGCATTGTGCGCGCCGCCGCGTCGGTCCGGAACATGGCCGTCACGTCGACGTCGTCGTTGAGCAGCACCCTTACCTGGTGCAGCGGCACGTTGTGCGGCACGCTGATCTCGACCAGCGCGTCGCCGCCGCTGATGAGATCGGCGCGGTTCGACAGCGTGACAATGTCGAAATTCCGCTCGTTGTTGTCCGGGTTGGCGTAGGCAACTGGCCCCGCGAGCAGGAAAGCGGAAAGAACGACCAGCGGGAACAGGAACACAAGGGACAGCCTCATCGCGCACCTCTCCTGGTCTTGTAGGCGTTCGCTGCCCCGGCAGTTAAGCCGATCTGTGTCTTTCTTGTCGGCACGTCCCTAGACCCCGGCGCTGATGCCGGCGACCGCCGCCCTGACCAAACCTGACCAACACGAAGGCCCGGGTGCCACCCGGGCCTTCAACACGCCACAACTGCTTGAATGAAGCGGGAGCGACGGGACTCGAACTCAGCGACCTCGGGCGCGACAGTTGGGCGGCGCGGCTTGCCGTCGATCGCGGCTGGTTCGGGTTGGTGGCCTGCGTGCGGCGTTTTGCGCTCTGCTAGCTGGCCGTTAGTCGCCGTCGGTTGCCACCGCTGCGTTCCAAATTCGTTCGAGATTCGACGCGGTTAGGCCGGAGGCCGGCGGGAAGGTCTCCCGGAGCTCTTCCCTCGCCCAGCGAGCGGGCGCGCAAGACTACGTGGACATGGTCTCCGAAGCGCCTGGGTGGAGATTGACGCCCCGGGTAGTTGAGACTATTGCCGCGGGTGAGGTCTCCAACGAGCCAGGGACGGCTTGCTGAACTTGGCCCAGAGATTCTCCATCATCAAGTCGACCGCCTCCGACCGCATCGTGTCGACCAGCCCGAAAGCGCCTGCCGCAAATACCTTCGCGCGCCCCTTCTTGTAGTACGTCATTTGGCCGGTCTTGCCAGGACCGAGCAGGTTGGGAAGGTCGGCCAGAACCCGGATGTCTCGAGGAGAGCTTGCCGCGCTCTTGTCGATCTCGATTCCGAATGCCCACCCGAAGCTCAAGCCGTTTGTGAGCCCGGTTCCGGCGAACAGCCACGAAGCAGCCTCGGTGTGGCGCACGTGGTAAGCGTCGCGATGCGTGCCCCCATCGTTCGCGATGTACTGCACCCCGACCAGAGCGGCCTCGGGCCGGCCTACGTCGCGCCATTTGGCTACGCGTGACATGTGGTTGTGCCGGATGACGACTCTCCAGAAGAAGTTGTTCGCCGAAAGGAAGATGAGGTTTCCGCCCCGATTTCGGAAGCCCTCGACAGCGTCGTACTCATCGCGCGTCACGTATTCGTGATGCCCAGAGAAGATGACGAGCCCATAGGCTGCCGCGAGCCGGCTCCCGTTCGTGCTTGCGAGGTCCGACTGGGAGAGGTAGTCGAGGGACTTGCCCGTGGAGATCAGCCAGCGCAAGAACGGCTCGTCGTACCACTTGTAATTCGGCGGAACGCCCCGTTGGTCGAACGGCCGCGCCAGCCGCACCGATGTGATCTTCGGGTTGGCGTACCAAGTGTCGGCTTGCCCGTCTCCGTCATCATCGTGCCGGTTGTACGCCTGCCACGTCAGAGTTGGGAGGACGACGGCGACCTGATGGTTCCCGAAATACTTGGGCCGAAGGATGAACGGTGCGTAACCGACGCGCCGCCCTGCTCCCGTGAGCTTGGCGAAGTACAGCCCACTCGGAGCATGAGGAATCGGAACCCAGATGCACTGGTTCTTTCGCTCAACTCCCAGGTGCCTGACCTCTGACGCCGGGGTGCCGGACATCTCGTCACGTGCCGAGATCGCGGCGTCTTCCGTGCCCGCGCGGAACAGCTGAACTGATACATCCCGAGCGGCCTTCGAGAAGATGACGAGCTTTGCGACGGAGCCAGAGCGATAACTCTCGCGGGCGAAAGCCGCTTCGATCTGAGGTTTTTTCGAGGGGGATTGCCAAACATCGACGCCCTCAATGCTGTTGATGCCAGTGACCGTCGTAGTTACCTCTCCGCCCTCGGCGCGTACGACGGATGTCGAGCTCGACGTCACGAGCAGAGTCATCGCGCCGACCGCGACAAGGCGTGAGATTCCGAGGAGCGTCGCGACGACAGCTAGTGCGCGTGGCCGAGGCGGTGACAATACTCGTGGTGCACCTTGCCTTCGGCGCACAACTCGGGCAGTGGTCCGTGGATTGCATAGGCACTGCGTAGGTCGGACGTAAACCAAAAGTGAAGCATCTCGGCCCCCTGGCGACTCCTGGTTCCTGGAGGGCAAGTGCCGTCTGGCCTCGGCTTGAGGCCGCGTTTTGCGCCCCGCGCGCAGACGCGGTGCGTATGCCAGCGGGTGATCGGACCACCGGGAGTGGGGCCGTGCATGCCACGCGACACCGCGAACATGACACCGATGAGCACAAGCGGCCTACCCGGTGCGTTTGCGTAGATGAGCGTCTCGGGCGCCTCGGGAGCCAGGAAAAGCGCGTCGCGGTGGAATGCGAGGTTCTCGACGTGGAGGAAGAGCCCCGCCGAATTGCCCGCATGGGCCAGACGCGCCGGGTCATACCCAGCTTCCGCCGCAGCGCGTGTGTCTTGCCAGTGGCCCGCGCGCATCGCCTTCCAGATCTCTGCCCGCAGGCGCCTGGCGGCGGCACGCTGGTCGCTAGTGGCTAGCGAAAGGGCCGGATACTGGGCTAGGCGATCAATAGGCCCCCGGAGCGTCTGGGGCGGCAACTTCTCGTCAGCGCTGGTGGCGACTGCCAACCCGCTGCAGACGGCAAGCATGCACGCCGAAACGACTGCGACCACCCACAAAGGAGGCCGAGCTCGGTCGACCGAGCTCGGCACCGCGCTCATTCTCTGCTCTTGCTTCTGTTCGGGACGCGCCGCTGCATAGGCGTTCCCTTCCGAGCTGGGGGCATGCTCGGAGTATCGCACTTGTGCCAGTTACTACAAATAGCCCTGGACCGGCCTTCCTGTCTCACAAGAGAGCGCCGGAGACGGCCAGCTCGATCGTGATGACCGATTGGAAGTACGGAACAGGGACGTCCAACGCGGCCCAACTTTTCCTCTGGCACGCCGCACCGTCAAGCTCTCCAATCCTTCGCCGGCGCGGGTAGCGTCGGACGCGTGCAGTGGTGGCAATGGCTCCTGATCTCGCTCGGCGTGATCCTCGTGATCTACGCATCGTTCCTCGCCTGGCTCGTGATCCGCGGCCGCAGTGAGGACGCACGTGCGTTTGCCACGTTCATCCCCGACTGCATCGTGCTAGTGACGCGCCTCGCACGAGACCCCCGGGTGCCACGGCGTCGCAAGCTGATCCTGGTCGCACTCGTCGCCTATCTAGGGCTGCCCTTCGACCTTGTCCCTGACTTCATTCCAGTGGCCGGGCAACTCGACGATGCGATCATCGTCGCGCTGGTCGTCCGCCACTTCGTCAAAGCGGGCGGCGAACCGATGATCCGCGAACTCTGGCCCGGCCCTGAACAGTCTCTTGCTCTGATCCTGCGACTCGCCCGGCCCCGTCGAACTCAACGCGTACCCGACGTGGTCGGGTGACACTCCCGAACACTCGCCCAGATCAAGGGTGCGTCCGTGCCTTCCAAGCGCTTCACGCCGCTGAAGGGAAACGGGCCAACCGACGCGCGTCTATGTCAGCGCAGCGCAGATCCCAGCGGTGGTTGCAGCGTAGGTGCCCCTCATCGAGACGATGCCGCTCGTCTCAAATGTCGTCACGGGCACGCCGAGGTCGTCGAGGAACAGGATCGTCCCGTCGGCGACGAGCTGCCCCGAGCCGGGCGGGGCGGTGCCGGTAAGGCTGGACGTGTTCACCCCAGTGATCGTCATGTGAGCCGGACTCCCGGGCTCGGTCCCTTCCGGGTAGACGGCGTGCGATGTGCCGTTCATCGGCCGGGTGAGCGAATTACCCGTGTCCGGCGAGCTGTAGGTGATGCGCCCGTTGGTCAGCGTGTCGACCTCGTGCGCAGGCGAACCGTGAGCCGCGGGAAAGAACGTCACCGACACGCTGACGGTGATGGTGTCGAGCACCGTCGTCCCGCAGGCATCCGACAGGTAGAAGTCCTCAAAGGTGATGTCGCTAAACACAAAGTCCTCATGGATCGGCGCGCTCGCACTCGCAGTGGGAATCACGATTACTGCGATAAGCGCCAGGAGTGCCGCTGAGAAACCAAGCCTGCCTAGCATTTGCCTTCTCCTCCCCAGGCCGCAGTTGTAACCAGCGGCACGATCTTCTCGCACTCCGCTACCGTCTGTCAATGCCACGCCGCGCGGGGTTGACCTTCGTTAGCGCGGAATCTTCCCATGCGATTAGCAGGGATTTCGAGAGTGCCCCCGGCATGAATCGAACATGCGCACGCGGTTTAGGAAACCGCTGCTCTATCCACTGAGCTACGGGGGCGAGGGCAAGTCACGATAGCCCGCGCTGCAGCCGTTCCGGGTCGCGCCTTAAGCCCAGCGGTGGACGCGCACGGACGGTAGCTCGCCGACCTCGTCCTTCGTGAGGGTGAGCGTGACCGCGTCGGTGAAAACCTGACCTACTGCGTTGATCGGAATCGTCACTTCTCTCCGGCCCCAGAGATGGCCCCGCTCGAGCACGAAGTGCGTGATGGCATCGTCCTCGTCGACGAGGAACCCGTCCACTTCGCCGAGGTGATGGCCATCCGCCGAGGTGACGTCGCTCGCCCGCCGGATCTCGACCTCTCCCTTGGGGATTCGGTCGTAGGTCACGGAGGCGTGCGGGTCGTAGTCGGCCGGCCCGGTTTCGTAGCCGAGGCCGCCGACGGTGCCGTAGTAGTAGTACGGCTCAGCGAGCACGGTCTCGACACCGAGGTCCCAACCTGGCTCCACGTCCGGCGATTCGCCGAGCCGAATGTATGCGGTCTCCTCGACGGGCTCGAGCTGGTCCGTCTCCTTCACCGAACAGCGAACCGCGATCGCAGGGGTCTCGCCCTCCTCGTTGTGCGCGAGCTCGATCGGAACCAGCCTCGCCTTGCCGTGGTCGCCGTCCGGCTCGACGACCAGATGCGTGACGACGCGCTTCGTTGGATCGATGACGACGTCCGCGAGCTTCCCGAAGGGGCCGTCCGTGCAGTTCACTGGTCTGCCGAGTTCCAGACGCACGATGTACCTCCACTGTGTGAGCGCCGAAGCGGAGCTACATTAGCGCCCGCTCGTCCTAGGATCGACGCACTGTGTTCACGATCGATCAGCGAGATGCGCTGCGTGCTCGGATGCTCGAGCTCGCGGAGGACGACGAACGCGTCGTTGCCGGGGCTGCGGTGGGGTCGCTCGCCGTAGGAAGCGGTGATCGCTTCTCCGATCTGGACCTGACGTTCGGGATCGCGATCGGCGTGCCGGTCGCGCTTGTTCTCGAGGACTGGACGCGCTCGCTCACCGAGGAGCTCGATGCAGTCAAGCTCGTCGAGCTCGAAGCGGGACCGACCACCTACCGCGTGTTCCTTCTGCCCGATGCGCTGCAGTTCGACCTTTCGATGACGGCGGCACCGGAGTTCCGTCCTGCGGGGCCGCGATTCCGGCTTCTCTTCGGCGAGACAGCTCCGGCAGAGCCCGATGCTCCCGCACGCCCGCCGGGTGGCCTCTCGATTCCAACGCCCGCCCTTCCAAAAGACATTTTCGGCTGGGGCGTCATCTACGCCCTGCACGCCCGGGCGTGCATCGAGCGTGGCCGCGTGTGGCAGGCGGAGCACTACGTCGGCGCGGTGCGCGACCATGCCCTCGCGCTCGCGTGCCTCCAGCGCGGGCTGGCCGCTGTGCAGGCGCGCGGCTACGACGACCTTCCGGCTGAGGTGCTCGAGGGCTTCGAGCGCACACACATCGGGTCGCTCGACCCCGACGCGCTGCGCAAGGCCCTCGCCGCGTCTGTCGCCGCTTTGCTCGACGCGAGTGCGGAAGCGGATTTGGCCGACGTGGACGTAGTCGCTGACCGTCTTGCCGAGTTCACGGACTATTGATGGTTTCCGCGGATCGCATCGCACTCGTCCAGGGCGACATCACGAAGCATGAGGTCGACGCCATCGTGAACGCAGCGAACTCGTCACTCCTCGGCGGCGGGGGCGTCGACGGGGCGATCCACCGAGTCGGTGGGCCTGCCATTCTCGCCGAGTCGCGGCTCCTCGGCGGCTGCGAGACCGGCGACGCGAAGGCGACGACAGCCGGCGAACTGCCGGCGCAATACGTGATCCATACCGTCGGGCCGGTCTGGCGGGGCGGCGATGCGAACGAGGCCGAGCTCCTGGCTTCGTGTCACCGGCGATCGCTCGAGGTCGCGGCGGAGCGCGGGTGCCGCACGGTCGCGTTCCCGGCGATCTCCACGGGCATCTTCGGCTATCCGGTGGAGCTGGCCGCCGAGGTCGCGCTCGAAACGACCCGAGCAGAACTCGAACGGCACTCCGAAATCGAGCGGGTCACGTTCGTCCTCTTCTCGGACGAGCACCTGGCGGCCTTCGAGCGCGCTTGAGATTTAAGAATCTGATCCCAAGCAGCCCTCGTACCTCCTGCCGACAGCGCTAGTAACGGGGTCATGGGAGGGGATATGTCCGTCCGCAAGATTCAACTCGCCGCCGGTCTGTGTGTCCTCGCGGTAACTGTGCTCGTGAGCACGGCCGGGGCCAGTCGTGACCACACACGGCCAACGACGCCCACGAACCTGCGGATCACCGCGACCACCGACACGAGCGTCTCGCTCGCGTGGGATGCGTCGCGCGACAACGGGAACTTCTGGTACTGCGTGCAGCGAAGCGCCGGCGGGTGCGTCCGCGTCGATCCGCCACGGACGACGATGACGTGGCCGACCCTGCCGCCGAACACGACGAGCACGTTCTCGGTCTACGCGATCGACCAGGCCGGGAACCGATCCGGAAACAGCAACAGCGTCAGCTACACGACGCCGCCGGACACGACGCCGCCGAGCCCGACGCCACAGCTGACGGTTTCTTCGGTCCGTCCGACCCGCTTTTCGGCCACCTGGACCAACGCGACCGACAACGTGAGCCAGGTCTTCTGGACGCTGTTCATCAACGGCGCCCCGCAGTTCGAGGGAGCGATCGGCCCGCGTTCGTTCGTGATCCTCGATCGCACGCCGGAGACGACGTACCTCGTCAAGGTGCGGGCCGCCGACGCGTTCGGCAACTTCGTAGAGAGCCAAACGGTGACCGTGACGACGCCCGCGGTCACCGACCACGAGCCGCCGACGGCGCCGACGAACCTCACGCTCTCGCCGGAGTCGTCGCCACCGGAGATCTGGACCGACTGGACGCAGTCGACGGACAACGTCGACGCGCAGGCGGACATCCTGTACGACGTCTATTTCGACGGCGTCTTCATCGAGCACGGCGCGCTCGGAGGCGGCTCGACGATCACGTACTGCCGCGACACGGGGCCGACGAGCGTGACGCTCAAGGCGGTCGACTCGTCCGGGAACGTGTCCGGGCCGAGCAACGAGCTCCTATTCGACTGCTGACGGCAGGTGGAAAGGGGCCTGCGGGGGAGCGGTCCCTTCCGCCTTACTTCGTGAAGCTGAGCAGCTCCGTGCGGCCCGATCCGCCCGACACGAGCAGCTCCATCACCGGCCCGACGCCCTTCGCATAGAGCTTCATCTCCTCGACGGTCGGCTCGATCGTCGAGAAGTTCCGCGTCAGCATCGCGTTCTCGAACCGCCCGAACGGGACCTCGACCTTGCTGCCGACGTTCAGCACCTCGGCGCCGTCCTCGGCGTGGCCCGCGTAGTACTCCTCGCGGTACTTCATGCCCTGCTTCGGATTCGCGGGGACGACTACGCCGGCCTGCGCGCCGTCGACTCCGTAGGCCCACGAGCCTTCCTTCGTCTTCAGCTTCCCGTTCTCGTACTCGGCCGTGTCCTCGCCGAGGTACCAGAGGTTCCCGTCCGAGTCCTGCGCGTACCAGTCGTAGGTGTCCTCGAGCGTCTCGCCGTTTCGGCTCACGCGGTCGTGGACGACGCGCGCCTCGATTCCGCCGAGCGTCTTCGTCCTGTTCGTGACCGTGACGTCGACGCGCTGCGCCTCTCCGTTCTCGACCTCGCGGTAGACCCAGTGACTGCCCGGGCGCATCGGCCAATACGGGTTGTCGATCTCTGTCGTGAAGTCCGCCGGGTCGAGCTTCACCGGCTCTGTGCCCTGGGGCAGGCTCGACGAGCTCGACGAGTTCGACCCTCCGCCGCCACAGCGCTGCGAGCGCGAGGACGGCGATTGCGACTGCGAGTGATCGGATCATGCGGCAAGCGTAGGCCTGCCGCGTGAGAGGCCGATGAGAGGCGGTCAGAGGTCTGCCGGCTCGATGTGCCGCTCGGACGCGCACTCGCGGGCCCAGCGCTCAGCGATCTCGATCAGCCGACCCGCGCAGCTCGTCGAGCTCGTGCTCGTCGCTCGGAAGCTCCTCGCCGGAGACCTCGATCCGCACCTGGCGAACAGTGGCCTCGGAGCGCCCGCTCAGCTCGTGCCGCGCCTCGGCGACGATCGTCAGCTCCGTCACCTTGTCCTGCAGCGCGGCGGCCAGATCATCGATCTCAGCCGGCGTCGCCTCGCGTCCCGCGAACAAGCCGAAGTTGACCCGAATCTCGAGGGCGGGCGGTTCGAAGGTCCTCGTCGCGAAGGCGAGCGCCGGCTCTGTTGACCCCATCTGTCCTCACCGGATTCCCGGTTCGGAGGAAGCTAATCCTCGCGCGGCACCCAGCGGAAGTAGCGCAGTGAGAGCAGCGCCCCGGCGATTCCCCAGACGAGGATCACAGCCACGTCCTTCGGCTCGTTCCAGATCTGGGTGCCCTTCAGCATCACGTCTCCGACCAGGTCGATGAAGTAGGTCAACGGCAGGACGTCGGCGACCCTCTGGAGCACCTCCGGGAAGTGCTGCTGCGAGAAGAAGGCGCCCGAGATGAAGGCCACGGGCAGATAGATCGCGTTGATCACCGCCGAGGCTCCCTCCGCGCGTCGGATGAACCCCGTGATCGCGACGCCGAGCGCGGCGAAGCAAGCGCCGCCGAGAAGCACCGTCAAGACCAGTGACGCAGGCGCCTTCGGGAACGACGCGTCGAAGAGGATCATGGCGAGCGCGATGAGGCATGCGGCCATGACCGCAAAGGCGATGAGCGTGGTGAGTAGAACTGCCGCGATGTATGCCCAAGCCGGTAGGGGAGTCGCGCGAAGCCGCTTCAGCACGCCGCTCTCCCGGCGGATGACGAGCACGATCGCCAAACCCGCGAAGGCCGTGGCGATAACGCCGTAGCCGATCATCCCGGTCAGCAGGTAGTCGGCGCCGCGGTAGCCGTTGATCGTGTCGCCGTCGCCGTAGACCGAGCCGAGCAGCACGAAGAAGATCAGTGGGAGCATGAAGGTAAAGAACGCGAGCTCGCGGCTGCGGGTGTAGAGCCGCAGCTCGCCGCGGAGCTCGTGGACGAAGATTCTCATTCCTGCTCCTCCTCCCGGGTCAGCGTGAGGTAGACGTCCTCGAGGCTCGCCCTGCGCACCTCGAGCCCTTCGAGCTCGTGGCCGGTTGCGAGTGCCTCGCTCGTCAGCTCGTGCAGGACCTTCGTCGGCTCCTCGGTCTGAAGGACGACCTCCTGGCCGTTCCTGCGGTACCGGATCTCGGTCGCGAGCACCGTGGAGGTGAGCTCCGACGGCGGCCCGAGCGCGACGATCTCACCGTTCCGCACGACCGCGACCCGGTCAGCGAGACGTTCGGCCTCCTCCAGGTAGTGCGTCGTCAGGAGAATCGTCTTGCCGAGCTCGCGGAGCGACCCGATCGTCTGCCACGCGCGGCGGCGCGCCTCCGGGTCGAAGCCGGTCGTCGGCTCGTCGAGGAAGATGAGCTCCGGGTCGCCGACGAGCGCAAGGCCGAGGTCGAGGCGACGCCGTTGCCCGCCGGAGAGGCTCCGGACGAGCGTGTCGCGTTTCTCCTCGAGGCCGACGAGCTCGACGACTTCTCCAATTGGACGCGGCCGCGTGTAGTAGCCGGCGAAGAGGGCAAGGTTCTCGGCGACGGTGAGGCTGTCGTAGAACGAGCTCGACTGGAGCACGACGCCGATTCGCTCGCGCCAGTCGAGCCCTGCGGTGGAGGGGTCTTTGCCGAGCACGGTGACTGATCCGCCGTCGCGTTCACGGTAGCCCTCGAGGATTTCGACGGTCGTCGTCTTGCCGGCGCCGTTGGGCCCGAGGAGGCCGAAGATCTCGCCCCGAGCGATCTCGAAGCTGACTCCCCGCAACGCCTGGAGCCCGTTGTAGGACTTCTTCAGGTCGTCGACGGAAACCGCGCTAGACATATCTGGCCGATATGATTAACATATCTACCCGATATGTCAACCCTGACCCCGACGGCCCGCGTGATCCTCGGCATGTTGAAGCTCGGAGTGCCCACGGGCTACGACATCAAGAAGGTGATCGACGGC
Source organism: uncultured Actinomycetes bacterium (assembly GCA_963794605.1). Taxonomy (GTDB): domain Bacteria; phylum Actinomycetota; class Thermoleophilia; order Gaiellales; family Gaiellaceae; genus VAXT01. The sequence goes on along the minus strand of CAWCEN010000002.1, from coordinate 348,847 downwards.
TCGACCCGCTTCTTCTGGACGGCCAGCTTCGGGCAGATCTACCCGGAACTGAAGCGCTTGCGGGCCGCGGGTCTCGTGCGCGCGACGGAGGAGCCTCGGGGCAAGGTCAAGCGGACGGTCTACGAGCTGACGCCGAAGGGCGAGGAGGCGCTGCGTGAGTGGCTGACCGACCGCGAGAGCGTGATCTTCGAGATCCGGGACGAGAGCCTGCTCCGGCTCTTCTTCGGCGATGTGCTGTCGAACGAGGAGGTGCTCGCCAACGTCCGGATGCAGCAGATGATCTTCGAGCTCGTCCTCGAGCGGTTCCGCGAGATCGAGGTCGAGGCGCGGGCGGGAATCGACGAGGGGCGTGAGTACCCGTACCTCGTGCTGCGCTACGGGCTCGACTTCATCACGTGGGCGCGCGACTGGTACGCAGACGTGGAGCGGCGGCTCGAGGCGGGCGAGCCGCTATTCGAGCTCGACGACGAAGACGCCGCCGGCGGGGAACGGAGGCTCGGGACCGCAGGTTAGGGCTGCGGCGATCCGGCCGCAGTCCGGCTGGTGGCCGACCACGACGATCTCGTCTCCGCGGCCCGCGACAGCGGCGCGGACGTCGTCGGGGGACGCTCCCGGCGCGAGTCGGTCGTCGGGCTCCGTTGTGGCGTCCAGCGCTCTCGCGAGCTCACCGCCGGTCTCCCGTGCGCGGAGCAGGGGGCTGGTCAGGATCGTTCCGGGCTGCGCACCGTCTGCGCCGAGCTTCTGGCCGAGCGCGCGCGCCTGCTCGCGGCCCTGAGGAGTCAGCCGCCGCAGCTCGTCCGGCTCTCCGGGCGCGGCCTCGGCATGGCGGACGAGGTACAGGCGCACTTGGCTGAGGATAGCCTTGCGGCATGGCCGTCATTCCCATGCTGGCCTATGAAGACGGCGCTGCCGCTATCGACTGGCTGACCGGCGCATTCGGCTTCCGCGAACAGCTGCGGTTCCAGGACGACGACGGAACGGTGACTCACGCGGAGCTCGAGACGGGGAGCGGGACCGTGATGCTCGCAACGCCGTCACCCGATTACGTGAGCCCGAAGCGTCTGCGTGAGCTTTCGCCGGACGCGCGCAAGATGGCCGAAGTGCCGTATGTGATCGACGGCGTGCTCATCGAGGTCGATGACGTGGACGCGCACTTCGCGCGGGCTCGGGACGCGGGCGCGACGATCCTGTCCGAGCCCGAGGACGTTCCCGACGCCGGCGTCAGGCACTACCGGGCCGAGGACCCGGAGGGCCATCGCTGGATGTTCTCCCGGGACCTCTCGTGAGCCGCTTCCGCTACGTCATCGCGGACGTCTTCACCGATACGCCGCTGCAGGGCAACCAGGTCGCCGTGTTCACGGATGCGCGCGAGATCCCAGAGGACAAGCTGCAGCCGATCGCGAAGGAGATGAACTTCTCCGAGACCGTTTTCGTCTACAAGCCCGAGGGTGACGGGCACGCGAAGATCCGGATCTTCACGCCGACGATCGAGATGCTCTTTGCCGGTCACCCGACGCTCGGCACCGCGTTCATACTCAGCGCGCCGCTCTCGCTCGAGGAGATCAAGCTCGAGACCGGAGCCGGCCTCGTTCCTGTGCGGCTCGAGCGCGAGGACGGGCGGATCGTCTTCGGGCGGATGGAGCAGCCGCTGCCGACGATCGAGGCATTCGACGGCGAGGAGCGGCTTCTGGGCATCCTGGGCGTGGAGCGCTCGGAGCTGCCTGTCGAGCTCTACGACAACGGCGTCCGGTTCGTGTACGTGTGCCTCGGTTCGGTGGACGAGGTCGCGTCGCTCCAGCCGGACATGGCGCGACTGGCCGAGGAGTCGGCCGCACTCGGCTTCAACTGCTTCGCAGGTGAGGGGCGGAGCTGGAAGAACAGGATGTTCGCGCCTGCGGGCGGAGTTCCCGAGGACCCTGCGACCGGGTCAGCCGCAGGTCCGCTGGCACTGCACCTGGCGCGCCACGGGCGAATCGCCTTCGGCGAGGAGATCGAGATCTCGCAGGGCGTCGAGGTCGGTCGCCCGTCGAAGCTCTACGCGCGGGTCGACGGCTCCGCGGACGAGGTGGAGCGCGTCGAGGTCGGCGGCTCAGCGGTCACCGTCGCGCGCGGCGACCTCAGCGTCTGATCGCCCAGGGTCTGACCCCGTAAACCTTCACGGTGCCAGACCCTGTAAAGAAGAAGTGGCGCTTTCGACGGCATTTCGCTACGAATCACCGGCCGGAGCGGACACCCGCTCTTTACAGGGTCTGACCCGTTAACGCTTACAGGGTCTGACCCCGTTCGGGGGAGGTGGCGGCCACCCGTGGTGAGCTCAGCGTCTCAAAGACGCCGGTCAGGACGAACGCGAGGGCGAAGCTCGGGAGCGAGGCTCCGACCTGGTACTCGGGCGTGGGCAGCTTCGCCATGAGGTCGCTCCAGAAACCGAGGTCGGTCGGCTGGTACAGCCACTCGTAGACGAGGAAGCCGGTCGCCCACGCGACGATCGGCCCCAGCCGGAAGCTCGGGCTGCCGAAGATGTCGCGCTCCGAGTAGTGCCGCCCGTGGTAGAGCCAGTGCGCGAGGAGCACACCGAGGAGCGGGACGAAGACGGCTCCGAGCAGCAGCAGGAACCGCTGGTAGCTGCGCATGTCGATCGCCAGCGCGCCCGCCGTGGCGATGACGGAGGCCCCTGCGATGAGAACGCGCTGCGGGACGCGTGACAGCAGGTTCTGCGTCGACACGGCTGACGAGTACACGTTCGCGAACGCCTCGTCCGTTTCGTCCACGGTCAGAGCCAGGAGCGCGAGTGCGGCCACCGCACCGCCGCCCGCGATCGCGGTCAGGATCAGCTCCGGGTGGCTCGGGTCGACCCCCCGCGAGAGGACGAGGATCGACCCGAAGCCGAACTGGAACAGCGTCGGGAGCAGGTAGCCGATCCCGACGCCGAAGAACGCGCTCCGCCGGTCGCGCGAGAACCGCGTGTAGTCGGCGACGAGCGGCGCCCACGAGACCGTGACCGCGATCACGGTGTCGACCGCGAGCCAGAACGAGCCATGGTGGTCTCCAGGGTTCGACCAGAGACTGCCTAGATCGGCGCCGTCGACGATCCACCACGAGAGGTAGACGACCGACAAGGCAACCGCCCAGATCGCGAACTTGCGTACGAAGCGGCGGACGAACCCGATCGGCCCGAGCAGCGCGAGCGCGGCGGCGAGCCCGCCGAAGAGGAGCTTCCAGGCCCACGTCGCCTCGAAGCCGAGCAACTGGTCGCAGAGGAGCCCGGCAGCGGTTGCGATCACGATCAGCTCGAAGATCGCCCAGCCGAGGCACTGCGCGATGTTGAGGACGGTCGCGATGTACGACCCGCGTTGCCCGAGCGGAGCACGCTGGAGCACCATCGTCGGCACGCGCCCGTCAGCGCCGATCAGCGCGGCGAGCGCGAGCATCGAGTTCCCGATCAGCCCACCGACGAGCGTGGCCGCCAGCGCGTCCTTCAGCGACAGGTCGAAATAGGCCGGCAGCACGAGCACGAGCAGCGAGATGCCGAGGTTGATCCAGAGCAGCGTCGTGTCGACGAAGCCGAGCACCCGAAGCCGCTCCGGCACGGGCTCGATTCCCCAACTCGGCGCTCTCACATCACTCCCTTCGCCGGCATGACCCGGATCAGGTTCAGCGGGTGTGATCTCAGCCGCTCTCGAAGCGGCACCCCGGTCGGTCCACTTTAGCGACTAGGACAGGGGCGTCAGGCGGGTCGCGGTCGCCTTGAACTCGGCGACGACGACCTCGCCTTCCTTCAGGCCGAGCCGCTCCGCGGAGGCGGCCGTGATCTCGGCCGTCAGCGGGCCGACCCGGACTCGACGGCGGTTCCCGACCGGCACGATGCTCTCGATCGGCGCCCGCACGCGGTTCTGGGCCGAGTCGCCGGTCTCCGCCCGCGAGAGCGCGATCTCCCAGGGATGGACGACGATCCCGACGGGGCCGTCCGCCTCGTCCGTGGACACGATCGTCAGACCGGTGTCGAGCACGACCTCGGTCAGTCCGTCGACGCGGAGCCGCGCGTCGCCCGTAAGCAGGTTTCCGCCTGCGAGCTCCGCTACGAACGGCGTCGACGGCGAGGCGATGAGCTCCTCGGCGGTCCCGGTCTGGACGATCCGCCCCTCGACCAGCACGGCGATCCGGTCTGCGAGCGCGGCCGCGTCGACGAAGTCGTGCGTGACGAGGATCGCAGGGAGCCCGAGCTCCCGCAGAAGCGCGCGCAGCTCGGTCCGGACGCGCCCGCGCGTGTGCGGGTCGAGCGCGGCCATCGGCTCGTCGAGGAGCAGGATCTGCGGTTCGCGGGCGAGTGCCCGTGCGAGAGCGACTCGTTGTCGCTCCCCGCCCGACAGCTCGGCCGGCTTCGCTTTTGCCAGCCCGCCGATGCCGAGGCGCTCGAGCAGGTCGCCCGGGTCACCTCCAGCGAACGCGACGTTGCCCTCCACCGAGAGATGCGGGAACAGCGCGTACTCCTGGAACACGTAGCCGACCGCACGCTCCTCGGGCCGGCGGTTGATCCGCCGCTCGCTGTCGAACCAGACCTCGCCGTTCGCCGACACGAGCCGCTCGTCGGCTTCGTCGAGCCCCGCGATCGCGCGCAGGACGGTCGTCTTGCCCGCGCCGGACGGGCCGACGAGCGCGACCGTCTCGGCCCCGACGTCGAGCGCTACCTCGACGTCGAAGTCACGAGTCGGAACCTTGAGATCGAGCCGAGCCGTGCCCATGTGAACACCTTGAGACCGACGAGTATCGCCGCTCCGACGAGGATGAAGAGCGCGCTGATCGCGAGGGCGACGTCGAAGTCCTGGTCGAACTCCGCGTAGATCGCGAGCGGCAGCGTCTGCGTGACGCCCTGCAGACTGCCGGCGAAGATCAGCGTCGCGCCGAACTCGCCGAGCCCGCGCGCAAGTGCGAGCGCCGAGGCAGCGCTGAGCCCAGCTGTCGCGAGCGGTAGCGCGATCCTCCCGAACACGCGCCACGGGCCCGGCCCCGAGCGTCCGCGCCGCGGAGATCAGGTTCTCGTCCACGCTCTCGAAGGCCGCGATCGCCCCGCGCAGGTAGAACGGGCTCTCGACGAAGGCGACGGCGAGCACGACCGCGGTCTGCGTGAACCCGATCTGGATCCCGAGCGCGTCGAGCTGGTCGCCGAGCAGCCCGAAGCGCCCGAACGCGGCGAGCAGCGCGATGCCCGCGACGGCCGGCGGCAGTACGAGCGGCAGCTCGATCAGCGTCAGCACCGCGCTGCGTCCCGGAAAGCGCTTGCGCGCGAGCAGATAGGCGGTCGGCGTACCGAAGAGGAGCACGGCGATGTGCGCGATCGCGCTCGTCTTCAGGCTGACGATTAGGGCATCCCGTGCGACGTCGTTGCCGAGTTGTGCGAAGAGCTCCCGCACGGGAATCCGCAGGAAGATCGCCACGATCGGCAGCAGCAGGAACACGAAGGCCACGGCGGCTGCGATCGCCGTGGTCAACGCGAAGAGGAAGCGGCTCACTTCAGCTTCGGCAGCCCGAACCCCGCGCGCTTCAGCAGCAGGCGTCCTCGCTTAGAGGTCACCTTGCGGATGAACGAGCGTGCCTCAATCCGTCGTGGGGTCGAGCTGACCATCGCGAGCTGGTAGCGGATCGTCGGCTGCGCCCAGTCCGGAATCTGAATACTCGTCACCTTCGAGGCGACGGGCTTCGCGTCCGTGACGTAGACGAAGCCCGGCGTCCGCCTCGCCCAGCGCAACCTTGCCGACGATGCCCTTGACGTCGGTCTCCTGGCTGACGACGTTCTTCATGACGGCGTCCGTGATCCCGAGCGCGTCGAGCAGCTGGCGCGTGTACGAGCCGATCGGCACGCCGCGGTCGCCGATCACGACCTTGACCCCCGGCTGGCGCAGGTCGTAGATCGTGTGCAGATGCGCGGGATTCGACCTGGGGACGATCACGATCAGCTTGTTCGTCGCGAACGTGATCGGCTTGCGCACGAGGCCGTCGTGGTACAGGAGCTGCGCGTACTTCGGGCTCGCGGCCGCGTAGACGTCGGCAGGAGCGCCTTGCCGGATCTGGAGCGCTAGCTGGTCGGAGCCCGCGAAGCTGTAGCGCGGCGTCTTGGCGATCTTCGGGAAGACCTCGGTCAGCGACGCGGCCGCGTAGACCGTGAAGTTCCCGCCCGCGCCGGTCGCATTTGGGAGCGCTAGCGCAACGAGGGCGAAGATGACCGCGAGCGCTCTCATCGCTCGACCATGATCGACGTCGCCTTGACGACCGCCGTCGCGGTGTCGCCAGGCTCGAGGGCCAGCTCCTCCGCCGCCTCGCGGGTGATCACGGACACGATCCGGAAGGGGCCGGCCTCGAGCTCGACCTGGGCGAGCAAACCTTCGATCTTCACGTCGCGCACGGTTCCGGTGAGCCGGTTCCGGGCGGACAGATCATGGTGGAGCGACCCCCCGCGGAGCCGCTCCACCTCGCTCGCCAAGACGACGCGCCGATTGGCGTGGTCGCGACGCGTGCGAATACGCCCCTGGCGGTCCCAGCGCCGGAGCGTGTCGATGCTGATGCCGAGGCGACGTGCAGCCTCTCCAGCCGTGTACGTCTGCCTAGGCATCGCCTAGGCAACACTACATCAGAACGTCGCGCTCCTCACGCCGGTCGCGATCACGATCAGGATCGCGGCCGCCAGGCACAGCCGGTAGACGACGAACACCGTGTAGTCGTGGCGGCGCAGGTAACCGAGCAGCAGGTCGATGGCGATCAGGCCGACGCCCGCAGCGGCGATCGTGCCGACGAGGAACGGGCCCTCCCAGCCGGACGGGAGGCTCCCGAACACGACGTCCTTCGTGCCCTTGTAGAGGACCGCGCCGAAAACGACCGGAATCAGGAGGAAGAACGAGAGCCGCGCAGCGCTGTCGCGGTCGAGCTTGAGGAAGCGTCCTGCGGTGATCGTGATCCCCGAGCGCGAGACGCCCGGCATGAGCGCGATCGCCTGTGCGGCACCGACGCCGAGAGCGGTCCAGAGGCCGATGTCCTCGAGCTTGCGCGTCTGGGCGCTACGGTCGGCAACGTAGAGCAGCACGCCGAAGACCGCGAGGTTGATCGCGATCTGCCACGGGTTGCCGAGGTGGCTTTCGATCACGTTCTCGCCGAGGGCGCCCGCGAGCGCGGCGGGAATCGTCGCGACGAAGATCAGCCAGGCGATCTTCTCGTCCGGGGTCTCGATCGACCGCTTGCCGATCGAACGGAACCAGGCGACGACGAAGTGCACGATGTCCTCCCAGAAATAGACGATCACCGAGATCAGCGTCCCCAGGTGGAGCGCGACGTCGAACGTCTTGTTGAAGTCCTCGTGCTCCTCGAGGTAGTGCCAGTTCCCGATCCACGGGACGAGGATCAAGTGGCCCGACGACGAGATCGGGAGCAGTTCCGTCGCGCCCTGGACGACCCCGAGCGTGAACGCCTGCCAGTCCGAGAGCTTGCCCGCTTCCTCGCCGACCCCGAGGGCAGCGAGGACGACTGCCACGGTCAGAAGCGCGGCAGCGGAGCCGTAGACGAGAGCGCGCCGCCGCATCGATCACAACGTACTGGACAACCCGCGAGAACGGAACCGGGAACCGTTCCTGTGATCGGTTGGTGAAGATCCCGCCGCTGCGCGGTGAGGATCGACTCAGAGACTTTTCCACACATGTGGAAAACCTTGGGCCGGGGACGTTCTACGATGAGCACGTGGCGCGCAAGACCATTCAGTACGAGGCTGAGGACGCGTTCGAACTGCCCGCCCTTCGCGGCCGGGCCATTCCTCGACGAGAGTTCAGGGAGACGTTCTACGACACCGCCGGAGGACGGCTCGGGCGGGCCGGCTTCGTGCTGCGGCGCCGGATCGAGAACGGCAAGGGCATTTGGCGTCTGAGCGTCATCTGTGACGGAGTCCCGACGCTGGACGTCGAGGCACCCGGAGGGCCTGCCGGTCCTCCTGAGGAGCTCAACGAGCTCGTTTCGGCGGCCTCGGCCGGCTTCGAGCTGGCGCCGGTGCTGCGCGTGCGGACGCACGCGACGGGATTGCGCGTAAAGGAGGGAAGCAGGTCGCTCGCCAAGATCAGCGTCGCCTCGATGGCGCTCCTCGACGGGCAGCGCACTACTCGTTCGTTCAGCGAAATCGAGCTCGAGCAGCTCGCTGCGAACAGGAAGGAGCTCGCGAGGCTCGAGTCCGCCTTGCTGAAGGCGAATGCCAAGAGGACGAACGGCGCCGGGCCTCTCGAGCAGGCACTTGCCCGCGAGCCTCAGCCCGAGCTCCCGCTGCCCTCGTCGGAGCTCGAGCAGCTGCGCCCGTATCTCCGCCACCAGTACGCACGCATGCTCGCCCACGACCCCGGCGTCAGGGTCGGCAGCGACCCGGAGGACCTGCACCAGCTCCGCGTCGCCTCACGGCGGCTGCGCTCGGTGCTCAAGACCGCAGCGCCGATCCTCGACGGCGCGTGGGTGGACGAGATCCGCGGCGAGCTTGCCTGGCTCGGCGGCGAGCTCGGTCCCGCCCGCGACCTCGACGTGCTGGTCCCGTACCTGCGCCAGGAGGCGGGAGCCCTCGATCCGGCCGACCGGAAGGCGCTCGCGCCGCTGTTCAAGAAGCTCGAACTTCAGCAGAGCGTCGCCAGGAAAGCCGTTCTCAAGGCGTTACGGAGCGAGCGCTACCTCGCTTTGCTGGCGTCGATCGAGGCCGCCGCCGCCGGCCCGCCGCCCGGCGGAACCGGCTCTCTGCGGACCGCGGTCACGCACGAGTTCAAGAAGCTGCGAAAAGCGATGCGTGCCGTGGACGAGGGCCCGACCGACGACGCGATCCACCGCGCGCGGATCAAGGGCAAGCGGGCTCGCTATGCGACCGAGCTGCTGGAGGACGAGTTGGGCAAGCCCGGCGCAAAACTGCTCGCAGCGGCGAAGGACTTCCAGGACGCTGCGGGCGAGCACCAGGATGCCGTCGTCGCCGAGGCTCGGATCCGGGCGCTCCTGCGCGGGCTCCGCGCACAACGAACGGCTCTCGCCGCGGGCATGCTCGTCAGCCGACAGCGCGAGCGCCGCGACGCGGCGGCCCGGGCGCTCCCGAAGGCCTGGCGGCGGTACGAGGAGGCGGCTCGGAAGGTGTGGGCCTGAGCCGCTTGGTGCGAGCAGCCGGCGGAATCGTCTGGCGGCGTGGCCCGAACGGGCTCGAGGTGCTCCTGATCCACCGGCCGCGCTACGGGGACTGGAGCTTCCCCAAAGGCAAGGCCAAGGACGAAACGGAAAGCGACGAGGACACAGCTGTCCGCGAGGTCGAGGAGGAAGTCGGCCTCAGGCTCGAGCCCGGCCCGGAGCTCGAGAGCACGCGGTACCGCGACTCCAAGGGCCGGCAGAAGGTCGTGCGCTACTGGGCGATGGAGCTCCGGAACGACGAAGAAGCGATCGCGGGCGACGGCGTCGACGAAGTGCGCTGGGCAGGGCTCGACGAGGCAGAGCAGCTACTGACGTGGGATCGTGATGTCGTCGTGCTCGATTCCCTGCCCGTCGAGGAGCTCGTATGAGCCTGCTCCTGATCCGTCATGCGACGGCAGGCGATCGGCAGGCGTGGGAAGCGGACGACCGCGTACGGCCCGTGGACGAGCGCGGCCGGCGCCAGTCGGACGCCCTTGTCGACACGCTGGCCGGCTACACGATCGACCGAATCGTCTCCAGCCCATACCTGCGCTGCGTCCAGAGCGTCCAGCCGCTCGCCGAGGCGCGCGGGCTCGAGATCGAGCTCGACGAGCAGCTGGGAGCGACCCGGCTCGAGGAGGTGGGGGAGGTGCTGGAGCGCCTGCGCGGCGAGAACGTCGGCCGTCTGCACACACGGCGACCTTCCGTGGCTCGGCGACCGGAAGTTCAAGAAGGGCGCGACCTGGATCCTCGACGGCGCGCTCGAGCCGAGCCGCTACATCAAGCCGCCCGCCTAGTCAGCTCTAGGCGGCGCGCTTTTCGGCCAGTGACTCGAGGACGGCGCCCTCGCGGAGGCCCGCGCGAGCGACGACGAGAGGCACGCCCAGGCGCCGCTGTGCCTCGGCGAGGACGAGGGCTCCCGCCAGCAGGGTCTGGCCCCGCCAGATCGGGAAGCCGAACCTCTCTGCCAGTTCGTCCGCCGGCGCGGAGCTGAGGACCGCCTCGGCCTTTGCGAGCTGCTTGGCGCCGAGCGTCCGCCCGACGACGCGTCGAAGCGCCCGGGCCGTCCCGCCCGTGGCAACTCCACAGCGTGGCAGCGGCGACGCATGGCCCGCGAAAGCGCGCTCGATGCTCGCCCGCAGCTCCTCCAGCTCGTCCCTTCGCGGCGGGTCGTGGACGAGATGGCGCTGTGCGAGCCGGAGCGAGCCGATGTCGAGCGTGCGGAACCAAACCGGGCCGGCTGCCGTCCCGAAGACGAGCTGCGTCGATCCGCCGCCGACGTCGCAGACCGCGATGCTCGACGGCGGCGCCGGGAATGTCGAGAGAACTCCTGCGAACGCGAGTCGCCCCTCCTCTTCGGCGCTCAGCTGTCGCACGGGCAGGCGAGTCGCCGACGCGATCGCCTCGACGAGCTCGTGCCCGTTCCTCCCCTGGCGAGCCGGAGCGGTGATGAGCACCTCGATCCGCACGGCTCCCTCCTTGACCGCGTCCCGGGCGTACCGTCGGGCGACCCGTGCAGCACGCGCGATCTTGTCCTCGGGAATCCTGCCCGTGCGCTCGATGTCCCGGGCGAGCCCGACCGCGGTCCGCTCCTCGTGCACCGGCTTGACAGAGCCGTCGTCGAGCGTGGCGACGAGGAGCCGCACAGTGTTCGAGCCGACGTCGATCGCCGCTACGCGCATCAGGAGCCCATCTTGATGAGTGGACAGGTCGACATCGGCGCCTTCAGGTACGTCTGGTGACGGTGCGGCGGGCGCGGGCGATCGCGTTCCGCATCAACAGGCTCTGGGCGGACACGGTGCGGTCGTTCTTCTTGGGCCGGACGCGGCGCCAGGTCCCGTCTCCGTTCAGTTCCCATGAGTTCGTGTTGTCGGCGAGCAAGGCATCGAACATGGCAGTCACCCGCTGGCGGGCCCGAGTGTCCTCGACCGGAACGACGACCTCGAGCCGGTGGTCGAGGTTTCGCGGCATCAGGTCGGCGCTCCCCATCAGGCACGTCGTCTTGTCTCCGGCCTCGAGCACGTAGACGCGGCTGTGCTCGAGGAAGCGGCCGACGATGCTTCTGACGCGAATGTTCTCGCTGAGGCCCTTGACCCCCGGGCGCAGCGAGCAGATCGACCGGCAGACGATGTCGATCTCGGCGCCCGCCTCCGAGGCGTCGTAGAGCGCCTCGATCACCTTCTCGTCTGTGAGCGAGTTGGCTTTCATTCGAATCCGCGCGTTCTTGCCCGACTGCGCGACCTGCGAAACGGAGCGGATCGCCTCGACGAGCCTGTTGCGGAGCATGAACGGCGCAACGAGCAGCGTGCGAAACCGCTGTGGCCGCCCGAACCCGGTCATGTAGTTGAACAGGTCGGCGACATCGGCGGCGATGCTCTCGTCGGTCGTGAACAGCCCGAAGTCCTCGTAGCCGCGGGCGGTCAAGGCGTGGTAGTTGCCCGTGCCGATGTGCACGTAGCGCTGGAGCCCGTCGGCCTCGCGGCGGACGACGAGCGTCATCTTCGCGTGGGTCTTGAGCGACGGGAAGCCGTAGACCACGTGGACTCCCGATCGCTCCAGCGCCCGTGACCATTCGATGTTCCGCCGCTCGTCGAAGCGAGCCTTCAGCTCGACGAGGCACACCGTCTGCTTGCCCGCGTCTGCCGCTTCGATCAGGGCCGGGACGAGCGGCGATTCGTCGCTCGTGCGGTACACGGTCGTCTTGATCGCGATCACGTCCGGGTCGCGCGACGCCGCCTGGATGAAGGGCTCGACGCTCGTCGCGAACGATTCGTAGGGGAGATGCACGAGGATGTCGCCGCGGCGAATCTCGTCGAAGAGCTCGCCGTCGGTGTCGGGAACTGCGAGCCGCGGCTGGGTCACCCCACGCCAGCGCTCCTCCTTGAGATCGGGACGGTCGAGGTCGGCGATCTGGTCGAGCTCGGCCAGGTCGAGCAGCCCGTCGACCCGGTAGACCTGGTCGTCGCGCGCGCCGAGACCCCCCTTGATCCGTCGCAGCATCTCCTCGGACATCGCGTCGGAGATCTCGACGCGCACCGTGCCTCCGAAGCGCCGCCTCTGCAGCTCCAGCTCGACCGCCTCGAGCAGGTCGTCTGCCTCGTCGGAGACCTCGAAGTCCGCGTCTCTCGTGACTCGGAATGGAGCGCACTCCGTGATCTCCATCTTCGGGAAGAGCGACGTGAGCGAGTACGTGATCACGTGCTCGAGCGGGAGGAAGAGGTGCCGCTTGCCGATGCTGATGAACCGGGGTAGGAGCTCCGGCACCTTGACTCGCGCGAACCGCTCCTCTCCCGATTTTGGATCCCGGACGAACACGCCCAGCGAGAGCGAGAGCGCCGAGATGTAGGGGAACGGCTGTCCAGGCCCGACGGCGAGCGGCGTGAGCACCGGATAGATCTCGCGGTCGAACAGTGCAGCGAGCTCGTCGAGCTCTTTCTCGGTGCAGTCGGCGATCCGGCCGATGAGGATGCCTTCCTTCTCGAGCGAAGGGCGGAGATCACGCTTCCAGAGCTCGGACTGCTCGGCCGTCAAAGCGAGCACCCGCTCGCGAATCTCCGTGAGCGTCTGCTGCGGCGTCCGGCCGTCCGGAGACTGAACGGCGAGACCGGACGCCTCCTGCCCCATGAGGCCGCTGACCCGCACCGCGAAGAACTCGTCGAGGTGCGAGGAGAAGCGCGAGCAGAACGTCAGACGCTCGAGGAGGGGCAGATTCGGGTCGGCCGCAAGCTCGAGGACGCGCGCGTTGAAGTCGAGTGACGACAGCTCCCGGTTGAGGAAGAGCTCGGGACCCTCGAGGGTCGCCTTTTCCTTCTCGGCGGTCGCCACTAGACCGACCGGGCCTCGAGCGGCGGTGTTGCCTCCCCTTTGGGTTGCGCTTCCAGCTTGTAGCCCACTCCATACCGAGTGTGAACGAAAGAGTGCCTCGGTGCACGCTTGTCGATCTTCTCGCGGAGCTTGCGAACGAAGACGTCCACGGTGCGGTCGCGCCTCGTCAGCCGGCGACCCCAGATCTTCTGCAGCAGCTCGTCGCGGGTCAGGACCCGGCCCTGCTCGGAGGCGAGCGCGTAGAGCAGCCGAAACTCGGTCGGGGTCAGAGCCACGTTCTCGCCGTCGACATAGGCTTGAAAACTTCGCGGGTCGACGACGAGCTCCTCGATTTCGATCGTCTCGCCCCGCTGTACCTCCTGGGCCCGGACGCCGCGACGGGCGGCGACCCGGACGCGCGCGACGAGCTCGGACATCGAGAACGGCTTCACGAGGTAATCGTCGGCTCCGATCTCGAGCGCGTGCACGCGGTCCTGCTCGCTGCCCCGGGCGCTGACGACGACGATCGGGGTGCCGATGCCCTCGGCCCGCGCGGTCTCGATCAGCTTCCAGCCGTCGAGGAGCGGCATCATCAGGTCGAGGACGCAGACGTCGGGGCGCTCGAAGCGGAGGCGTGCGAGCCCCGCCTCGCCGTTGCCCATCCACAAGGGGTCGAATCCGGCCTCCGCGAGGTGCGTGGCCATCCCCTTCGCAATCAGTTCATCGTCTTCGACGATCAGGACCCTGGGCATTGCTTTACAAACTCTTCATGTTCCGGCCTTCACCCGGGGTAGAGGCGTGGTGAAGGGGGTGTATCCGAGTGGTGAAGGTGCCTCTCCCAGGGGCCTGGACCATGAAGGGGACAACTCCGCGTCCGGAGCCGTCCCCCTCCCCCGTCGGACCGGATGTCAGGGCACTGCCGTGAACCGGTCCTTATGTCCCGAAGTCTCCACCTTGGGCGCCCGAGGATGGGAATCCGGGTGGTAAAGAAGACGTGACAAGGGGGTTGGAGCCCACCAGTCGCGGGGTCCGGCTCGCGCTGCGAGGCAGCGCTCGCTCTTCTGCGCTCAAGCGCGCAGAAAAGGTAAAGAAGGCGTGGGAAAGCGGGTTGTGCCGGCGCTAGCCGCTCGCCGCAACCGCCGTCTGAGGACGGCTCGTGACCGCGTCGACGAGCGACTTCATCGCCAGGGCAAAGACGTCGGCGCCGAGCGAGTACTCGTCGTTGAACTCGACCGCGCCGTTCAGCTCGATCACCGCCCACCCGTCGCCCTCGATCGGCAGCAGGTCGACGCCGACCAGGTCGGCCCCGACGGCGGCAGCCGCACCCAGCGCGAGCTCGATCGCCGCACGGGGAGGATCGGCGTGCTGGCGCTCTGCTCCGAGCGCGACGTTCGTCCTCCACTCCCCCTCCGCGGCCTGCCGGCGCACCGCGCCGACGACCTGCCCGGCCGCGACGACGACGCGCAGGTCGTGGCCGAGAGGCGGAACGAGCTCTTGCATGAGCACGCCGTGCGTCCGGAACCACGGCCGCTCCGAGACCACCTCGAGCGCTTCTGTCAGCTGCCTGCGTGTCGTGCACAGCATCACGTCACTGCCCCACGAGCCGAACCGAGGCTTGAGCACGACTGGAAGCTCGATCGTGCCGACGTCCCCCGTGTTGTCGAAGTGGATCGTGCGCGGATGCGGCAACCCGGCGGCTTCGAGGAGCCGGGACGTCTGGAGCTTGTCGTGCGTCGCCATCAAGGCGCTGAGCGGATTGAGGACCGGAATCCCGTCGTTCTCGAGCAGCCCGACCTCGAAGCTGCCGGTCTCCATCCCGTCCAGGCTGCGCAGCACGTCGAGCCGCGCGAGCGCCGCGTCACCCCGACCGAGCCACCCGCGGATCCGCGAGGGGCGGACGATCTCGGCCTGGACGCCGAGCGGCGCCGCCTCGACGAGTCTCAGGTTCGTTTCACTCTCGTGATGAGCGACCAGGGCGACGCGCATGGCAGCACATTGTGCTTGCTGTGGACCCGAAAAACCAGAGGAATTCATCTTTTATCCACTTGGCCACCATCTGGCCAACTGTTGCACCCCCGTGGTTAGCCGAAACGGCCATTTCTCGCCCCAACCGGCGAGAAATGGCGAAGCTCACGGCGATAGCCCGGGCGAGCCCGCGAAAAGGGTGCGTCGGCCTACCCGAACCGGCCGGTGACGTAGTCCTCGGTGCGGCTTTCCTTCGGCTGCGTGAAGATCGTCTTCGTGTCGTCGTACTCGACGAGGACGCCCGACCGCTCGCCCTCCCCGCCCTTGCTGATGCTGAAGAAGGCCGTCATGTCCGCCACTCGCGCAGCCTGCTGCATGTTGTGCGTGACGACGACGATCGTGTAGTCGCGCTTGAGCTCGTGCATGAGGTCCTCGATCCGCGTCGTCGCGATCGGGTCGAGCGCCGAGGCAGGTTCGTCCATGAGGATCACCTCCGGCTCGATTGCGAGGCAGCGGGCGATGCAGAGCCGCTGCTGCTGGCCGCCCGAGAGCGACCAGGCGCTCCGCTTGAGCCGGTCCTTGACCTCGTCCCAGAGCGCGGCGCGCTTCAACGCCTTTTCGACCCGCTCGTCGAGGCCCTTCTTGAGGCCGAGGATCCGCGGGCCGTACGCGACGTTCTCGTAGATCGACTTCGGAAACGGGTTCGGTCGCTGGAAGACCATCCCGATGCGCCGTCGGACGCTGACCGGGTCGATGTTCCTCCCCTGGAGGTCGACGTCGTGGTAGAGGATGCGGCCTTCGGTCTTGAAGCCGGGGATCACGTCGTTCATCCGGTTCAGGCAGCGGATGAACGTGCTCTTCCCGCAGCCGGAGGGGCCGATGATCGCGGTCACCATGCGCTGGTAGATCTCGAACGAGACGTCGCGGAGCGCCGGCGAGTTCCCGTAGAACGCGGTCAGGTTCTCGATGCCGAAGACGCGGTCGCGCGCGAGCGTCTGCGACGGCGGTCTCGCCGCGAGCAGAGAGGGGTCGATCGCGCTCGGCAGCCCGGCGCTCTCTGGGGGATTCTGAACGCTCGTCTCCGAAGGATAGTTCACGTCGGTCATCGCTCTCCTTTCAGACGCTGGACGCTCCTGTCCGCGAACCAGCGCGCGATCAGGCTTGCGATGAGGATGATTCCGATCAGGACCGCGGCAGCGCCCCACGCTTGCTGGTGGAGAACCGGGTCGGCCTGCTCGGCTGAGGTGAAGATGAACATGGGGATCGACGCGATCGGCTCCCGGGGGTCGCAGGCTGACCGAATTGCTGTAGAGGGCGCTCGTGAACAGCAGCGGCGCCGTCTCGCCCGCCGCGCGCGCCGTTGCCAGGGTCGCGCCCGTGACGATTCCGCCGACCGCCTGCGGGAGGACGATGCTCAGCGTCGTCCGCCACTTCGCGGCTCCGAGCGCCAGGCTCGCCTCGCGCATCGAGGCCGGGACCAGGGCTAAGACCTCTTGGGTCGATCTGGCGATCATCGGCACCATCAAGATCGCCAGCGCGAAGCTCGCCTTCCAGGCCGCCTGTCCGTGGCCGACGACGACGAAGACGAAGACGAAGATTCCGAGCACGATCGCCGGGATGCCGTTCAGCACGTCGAACGCGAGCGTGAGGACGCCGGCCAGCTTTCGGGGCGCGAGCTCGTTCAGGTAGATCGCCGTGAGCACGGCGACCGGAAGCGCCATCAGCAGTGCGAGGCCGATGATGATCAGCGTCCCGATGATCGCGCTCGAAATGCCGGACGCGGGTCGCGGCCCGAAGCCCGTGTAGATCGCCGGGGTCTTCGTGAAGAAGTCGATGTTGATCGCCTCCCATCCGCGTCGTACGACCGAGCTGACGACGATGACCAGCAAGGCGACGGCGAGGAGCGCCGCCACTGTCGCCGCGCCCTCGACGACCTTGTTCACGATGCGCCGTCTGCGCATGTGCTCGGTGCGGAAGAGATCGGAGGCGGGAGCGTTCGCGCTCATCACATCTGGTGCCGGCTCGCGACTCGGCGAACGATCAACTGGGCGGCGAGATTGCAGATCAGCGAGAAGACGAGGAGGATCACGGCGAGGTAGACGAGGGAGGCGAGCTGCAGGGCGGTGTCCGCGCCCTGGTACTGGCCGGCTATCCGGCTGGCGAGCGTGTCGCCCGGCTTGAACAGATCCGTGTTGATCGCGACGTTGTTCCCGATCACCTGGGTGACGGCGATTGCCTCACCGAGCCCGCGGCCGAGCCCGAGAATGAGAGCGGCAGCGATCCCGGCCCGCGCATACGGAAAGATGACGCCTCGGACGACTTCCCAGCGTGTTGCTCCCAGCGCCAGGGCGCCGTCCTTGAGCTCGCTCGGCACACCGACGAAGAGCTCCCGGCAAATGCTCGAGACGATCGGAATGATCATGATCGTGAGGATCAGGATCGCCGCGAACATGTTCGACCCCACGGTTGGCTTCGAGGCAAAGATGGGGAGCCAGCCGAACGTACCGTGGATTGCTGGGCCGAGCGTGCCGGTGATGAACGGGCCGAGCACGAGGATGCCCCAGAGCCCGAGCACGACGCTCGGGATCGCGGCCAACAGCTCGATCAGCGGTGCGATCACGGCCCGGATCCAACGCGGTGCGAGCTCGGTCAGGAAGAGCGCGATCGCGAGCGAGATGGGCGTCGCGATGAGCAGCGCGCCGAACGACGTCACCACGGTGCCGTAGATGAACGACTTGGCGCCGAAGAGCGTCTTGTTGTTGTCGCCCCAGGCCTGAGTGGTCAGGAAGCCGAGCCCGAACTTCTGCATCGCCGGCCACGCCTGGGTGATGACCTCCTGCGTGATGAGCCCCAGGAGGACGACTCCGGTGAGCGCAGCGGCACAGGTGAGGACGTAGAGAAGTGCGTCCCCAGGACGGAAGCGGCCCCGCCGCTGGAGGGCGGCGGGGCCGCGAGCCCGTTCTTGCGCGACTGCCATGCGCGCGATTCTGACTGCTTAGCCGTGGACCTTCTTGAGCGTCGCCTTGCCGCGCGTGACGACGTACTTCGGGATCGGCTGGAAGATCAGCCGCGGCCCGTACTGCTGCCCTGACGTGAGCGCCCAGGTGATGAACGGCTTCAGGAGGTTGGCCTGGGGCGACGTCGTCCGCAGGATCACGTACGTGTAGGTGCAGATCGGATAGGCCTTCGCGAAGCGCTTGCTCCCCGGAGGATTCACGATCGACAGCTCGTTCGACTGCGGGTTGAACTTGCGGTCGGCCAGCGATGCCGCCCTGATGCCGGCGAGACCGGGCCGTGCGAACTTCTTGGCGCGGTTCTGCACCGAGAAGAACTTCAGGTGGTTGTTCAGCGCGTACGCGATGTCGGCGTATCCCACGGCACCCGGGGTCCTCGAGATGACGCCCGAGACACCGGAGCTACCGCGTGCGCCGACGCCCGTCGGCCAGTTCACCGTCGTGCCGCGTCCGACCTGCGACTTCCACTGGCGGCTCACTGTGTTCAGGTACGTCGTGAAGTTGTACGACGTGCCGCTCGAATCGCTCCGGTAGACGGGAGTGATGTCGGTCGACGGGAGGTTGACGCCCTTGTTGACGGCCTGGATCTTCGCGTCGTCCCACTTCTTGATCTGGCCGAGGTAGATCCCGGCGATGATCGGGCCGGTGATGCGCAGGTTGTTCGGCAGGCCCGGCAGGTTGTACATGACGGCCGTGGCCGAGAGTGCCCACGGCAGCTCGACACAGCCGCCGCACGTGTTGAACTGATCCGGCGTCATCGGCGCGTCGCTCGCACCGAAGTCGACCGTCTTGTTCGAGATCGCGGAGATCCCGCCGCCGCTGCCGATCGGGTTGTAGGAGATCTTCACGCCCTTCGCTGCTTCGTACTTCTGCTGCCAGGCGGCGATCAACGGCGCCGGGAACGTCGCTCCTGCGCCCTTGAGCTCACCAGCGTTGGACCGCGCCTGAGCGCCGCCGACGCTGATGGCTACCGCAGTGGCGACAGCGACTGTCAAAACGGAAAGCACGGCAAGAGGCCGCTTCCTGCGTGTAACGAATGCTTTCATGACTCTCCTCGAGTCTCCTTTCGTGATCTTTTCGTGATCAGACAGACCGAGTGCGGTCCGCCCGGGAAAGTACGCCGGGTCTGCCGAGTTGGGGGAGCGGGATGGTGAACATCTGGAGTCGAAGTTGTGTCCGCCCCCAGAGCGGCGCGGCGTCAGGCGGCTGCGACCGTTTTCTGCACCGGCTCGTTCGGTGACCCGCGATTCATTGCCTGCCTCGGGCGGGCTGCGTCGGTTCACTGCGTACGAACTGATAGACGACGGCGCCCAGGGCTGCACCGGCGATCGGCGCGAGGATGTAGAGCCACACCGCGTGCAGGTCGCCGCTGACGAACGCTGGGCCGATGGAGCGGGCCGGGTTCATCGACGCGCCGGAGATCGGTCCGCCGAACATGGCGTCCAGGCCGACCGTTCCGCCGATCGCGATCGCCGCAGCTTCGCCGACCGCGCGCGTGTCGGTGGCGACGGCCATGATCACGAACATCAGGAAGAAGGTCAGCACGAGCTCCCAGAGGAACGACTGGCGCTCCGAGCCGGAGGGCAGGGTCGCGCCGACGTGCGCGATGTTGCCGAGAGATCCGCGCAAGATCGCCGCTGCGGCGAACGCGCCCCGCGAGCTGCGCGGCCCAGTAACCGAGGAGATTCGTCCACGGGAAGTGCCTGCTGAGCGCAAAGGCGAGGCTGACCGCCGGGTTGACATGCGCCCCGGAGACGTGGCCGACGGCGTAGATCATGACCATGATCACGAGCCCGAACGTGATCGCGACTCCCACGTGTCCGAGCGCCCCCGTTTTCGCCTCGACCATGACCGCGCCGCAGCCCGCGAAGACGAGCGCGAACGTGCCGACGAGCTCGGCTGCGAGCCGACGGGCGGTCGTCGAGTCGCTCAGCTCGGCGAGGTGTCGTCCGGGATCAGCTCGGCGATCAGCTTCTGCACGCGCCGGTCGATCTCGTCGCGGATGCGCCGAACGGTCTCGAGGTCCTGACCCTCGGGGTCGTCGAGCTCCCAGTCCTCGTACTTCTTGCCGGGGTAGATCGGGCACGCATCGCCGCAGCCCATCGTGATCACGACGTCTGCGGCGCGCACGACCTCGTCCGTGAGCGGCTTCGGGAACGCCTCGTTCATGTCGACGCCGAGCTCATCGAGTACGACGACCGCGTTCGGATTGATCTCGCTCTCGGGGCTGGAGCCTGCGGAACGGACGTTGATCCGCCCCGCGGAACGCAGCTTCAGCAGGCCTGCGGCCATCTGGCTCCGTCCCGCGTTGTGGACGCAGACGAACAGCACCTCGGGCTGATCCTTGGCGACGATGCCTTCCGCCTGGGCGAGCGCCTTCAGCCGTTCGCGCGTGAATCGGTGGGCGAGTACCGGGACGAAGACGTTGACCTTCGCCTCGCCGAGCAGGTCGGTCGACTCCGCCATGTACCGGGCGATCGTCTCCTGGGAGAAGATCCCCTTGAATTCGTCGGCCAGCCGATCGGCCGCCTGGTCGATGTGGTGTCGGGTAACGGGATCGAGTGTCTCGGGCATGGCCTCCTCCTCGCTAGCTCGAAGCTCTCAACAGCATCCGGCGCTCTCAGCGGTCTGAACGATCGGTAGGCCCTTCGTCGGCCGCTCAGACCTCAGCGCCTTGACGATCGCGCCGTGCATTCCGTCTGCGACCTCGTGCGTGAACTCGACGGAAACGCCCTCGAAGCCGGCGGCCTCGAGCCCGCCGATGTACTCGCTCCTCGACAGTGCACCCGCGATGCAGCCGACGTGGCTGCCGCGCTCGGCGCGCTGCTCCGGTCGAAGGTGGTCTTCCGCGACGACGTCCGAGATCCCGAGCCGGCCGCCCGGCTTCAGCACGCGGGCCATCTCCGTCAGCACCGCGGGCTTGTCGAGCGAGAGGTTGATCACGCAGTTCGAGATGACGACGTCGATCGAGTCGGCCGGGAGCGGGATCTGCTCGATCGCGCCCTTCAGGAAGTGGACGTTCGGGATTCCGGACTCGGCGGCGTTCCGGCGGGCCAGCGCGAGCATCTCGTCCGTGAAGTCGAGCCCGTACGCGGTCCCGGTCGGGCCGACCCGCTTCGCGGAGAGGATGACGTCGATCCCGCCGCCCGATCCCAGGTCGAGTACGACCTCGCCTTCGTGAAGGTCGGCGACCGCGGTCGGGTTTCCACAGCCGAGCGACGCGAGTGCGGCGGCGTCGGGGATCTCGTCTCTCTGGGCCTCGCTGTACAACCCCTCGCCGAACTCGGTCGCCTTCCCGTCGCAACAGGAGCCGTCGCCGCAGGTCGCGCTCGATCCGGTTCCGACGGCCTGCGCCGCCTGGGCATAGCGCACACGGACCTGTTCGCGCAGGAGATCGGCCGACTCGGTGGTCATGCAACCGCCTCCGGGATGCGGATGAGCCCGGCGAGTTGCTCGAGGGCGTCCCCGTTGAGCGAGAAGTACGCCCACTTGCCGCGCTGCTCGCGATCGAGCAAGCCAATCTCGGTCAGCTTCTTCAGGTGATGGCTGACGGTCGCCTGGCTGAGCCGCAGAGCCGGCGTGAACTCACAAGCGCAGACCGGCTCGGCGGCTGTGGCGACCAGGCTGAGGATCTTCACCCGCGCCGGGTCGCCGAGCGCCTTGAAGACCCGCGCGGTCGCTTCTGCCTCGTCGTCTGCGAGCGACGGAGTGCCGACCGGAACGCAGCAGTCGATGACCTGCAGGTTCGTCATATCGACATCGATCGTATCGAAGGACGTCGATATGTCAACGGCTTTACTTGGGCTCGGGTTCCAGCTTGTAGCCCACGCCGTAGCGCGTCTGAATGAACGTGTGCCGCGCCGCGCGGCGGTCGATCTTGTCGCGCAGCTTGCGGACGAACACGTCGACGGTGCGGTCGCGATGGCCCTCGCGGCGGCCCCAGAGCTTCTGCAGCAGCTCGTCGCGGCTCACCACCCGTCCTTGCTCGAGTGCGAGGGCGTAGAGCAGGCGGAACTCGGTCGGCGTGAGGCCCGCGCTTTCGCCGTCGAGGTAGGCCTGAACGTTGAGCGGGTCGATCCGGAGCTCCTCGATCTCGATCGGCTCCCCCCGCTCCTCGGTCTGCTCGCGGCCCCCTCGCCGGGCCGCAACGTGGACGCGCGCCACGAGCTCCTTCATCGAGAACGGCTTGACGAGGTAGTCGTCCGCCCCGATCTCGAGCGCGTGCACGCGGTCGTGCTCGGTGCCGCGCGCGCTGACCACGATGATCGGCGTCCCGAGCCCTTCGCCCCGCGCCGACTCGATCAGCCGCCAGCCGTCCATGCGCGGCAGCATCAGGTCGACGACGCACACGTCGGGTGTCTCGAAGCGCAGTCGCTTCAGGCCCGTGTCGCCGTCCGAGACCACGACCGGGTCGTAGCCGGCGAGCGACAGATAGTGCGCCATGCCCTGCGCGATGACGTCGTCGTCTTCGACGATCAGGACCTTCGCCATACTGACGCCGATTATGGAGAACCCCGCGCTCGAGGCGGAACGGGGCCGGCTGCTGCTCGAGGAGAGCTCGGAGATCGTCCTCGTCCTGGACGAGGAAGACCGTCTCGTCGTCGCGAGCCGTCGCGCCCGCGAAACGCTTGACGGCCTCGTGCCCGGGCAGGTGGTCCCGGAACAGCTGCTGCGGAGCGAGCCGTGGCGGCCGCGGCGCGTGCCCTTGGAGGCCAACGGCAGGCGTGAGTCGCTCCTCTACCTGCGCGAGCCGGGCGAGCTGGCCGCCTACGAGGAGCTCCGCGCCGGGTTCACCGCTGCGGTCTCACACGAGCTGCGGACACCGCTCGCGAGGCTGCTCGCGCTGCTCGAGACCGCGGCGCTGCCGTCGGCGAACGTGGACGAGCTGCTCGAGCAGGGCAAGGCCGAGGTCGAGAACATCCGCGAGCTGATCGACGACGTTCTCTTCCTCAGCGAGCTCGAGACCGGCCGTGCGGTCGTCTCGCTCGCCTCGATCCGCGCCGCGCCGGTCGTGCGCGCGGTGATGGACGGGCTCGCCGAACGGGCCTCGAGGGCGGGCGTGACGCTGATCATCGAGCTGGACCCCGAGGCGGAGGTCCCGCTCAGGCCGCGGATGCTGCGCGTCGTGGTCGAGAATCTCGCCGAGAACGCGATCCGCTACGCGGGCGACGGCGTGACCTTCTCGATCCGTGTGACGCGTGTCCTCGACGACGTGGTGATCGTCGCGGCCGACGACGGAGTCGGGGTGAGCGCCGGTGACCTGCCGCGTCTCTTCGAGCGGTTCTACCGCGCCGACCGGGCGCGAGCCTCCCGCGGGACGGGTCTCGGTCTCGCGATCGTGAAGCACATCGTGACGAGCGCCGGCGGCTACGTGGAGGCGACGAGCCGCCAGGGCCTCGAGATCCGGATCACGTTCCCGGGATGAGCGACGACCCGGTCTTCGACATCCGCGACCTCGCGGTCAGCTACGACGGCAGGACCGTGCTTCGAGACGTCACGTTCCAGGTCGAGAAGAACGAGGTGACCGCGATCATCGGCCCGTCGGGCTGCGGGAAGAGCACGTTCATCCGCTGCTTGAACCGGATGAACGACGTCGTCGCCGGAGCGAAGGTCTCAGGAACCATCCTCTACAACGGCCAGAACCTGTACGGCCGCGGCGTCGACGCGGTCGAGGTGCGGAAGCGGATCGGCATGGTCTTCCAGCGCGCGAACCCGTTCCCGAAGTCGATCTACGACAACGTCGCGTACGGGCCTCGCTCGCTCAGGATGCGCGGCAACCTCGACGAGCGCGTCCAGGGTGCGCTGCAGAAGGCCGCGCTCTGGGACGAGGTCAAGGACCGGCTCAAGCGAAGCGCGCTCTCGCCTCTCCGGCGGCCAGCAGCAGCGCCTCTGCATCGCGCGCGCGCTCGCCGTGGAGCCCGACGCGATCCTCATGGACGAGCCGGCCTCCGCGCTCGACCCGATCGCGACGACGCGGATCGAGGATCTGATGCACGCGCTGAAGGAGACGTACACGATCGTGATCGTCACGCACAACATGCAGCAGGCCGCGCGCGTCGCCGACAAGACCGCTTTCTTCAGCGTCGAGCGTGACGACAGTTCCGAGCCGACGGGGATCCTCATCGAGTACGACCTGACCCGGAAGATCTTCACGCAGCCCTCCGATCGAGCGGACCGAGGATTACGTGACCGGCCGGTTCGGGTAGGTTCGGTGCATGCGCGTGACGCTTCAGGAGGAGATGGACACTCTGCAGGCGTCGCTGCTCGAAGAAGGAGACCTCGTGCTGCGCGCTGTGCGCGGGTCGATCAATGCGCTCCGCGAGAACGATCCCGAGCTCGCGGACGAGGTGATCTCGTTCGACGACGACGTCGATGCTCGCTACCTCGCGCTCGAGCACCGCATCGAGTCGCTCCTCGCACGGCAGACGCCGGTCGCGGTCGATCTCCGATTCGTGCTCGCGGTCCTGCACTCGAACCTCCATCTCGAGCGCATGGCCGACCTCTGCGTGACGATCTCCAAGCTAACGAAGCTCGCGCACGGCTAGCCGCCGGACGAGACGCTGATCGAGGGCTTCGACGAGATGGCCTCGCGTGCCGAGGAGATGATCCGAGTCGCCCTCGACTCGTTTGCCGCGCGTGACGTCGAAGGCGCGGAGACCCTCGTCGACCTCGACGAGTTGATCGACCGCACGAACAGGCGGGTCGCGAGCTACATCCTCGATCTGGGCGGTGACGAGGAAAGCGCGAGTGGGGGCTGCGCATGCTGCTCATCTCTCGCTGCCTGGAGCGCATCGGAGACCACGCTGTCGACATCGGCGAGCAGACCGCGTACCTCGTGACGGGCGAGTTCCGCGAGTTCACCGACGCCTCGCACCCCGAGCGTCTCGATTCGTAGTTAAGTTCCCGCCGCAAATGCGGCTCGCGCTCGTCCCCAAGACCACGGAGTTCTACGACCTGTTCGCGCGGCAGGCGTGAACCTGCTCGAGACGGCACGACTCGTGGAGCGGCGCTTCGCGGAGTTTCCTGAGCACACCGTTCGCCAGTCGAGATCAAGGCGCTCGAGACCCGCGGGGACGAGCTGACGCGCGAGACCCTCGAGCTGCTCAACACCCAATACATCACCCCCTTCGACCGCGAAGACATCTACGACCTGGCGAAGGCGATCGACGACGTTGTCGACTACATGGACGAGGCGTCCGACCTGCTCGGTCTCTACAAGGTCGAGTCGCAGGCTCGATGCGGCGCTGGAGCAGTGCAAGGTGCTTGTCCAGACCGCGGAACACCTCCTGACGCCTCGCACCCCGAGCGGCTCGACACGTAGAACCGGTTCGGCGCCCCGCCGCCTTAACCGTCCCTCAAACTCGGGTTAACGAGCGGCGGGTTATACAGAGGCCGTGCAACTACCTGTGCGGAGAGACTCCCTGCCGATGGCCGGCGCGCTGCTGCTGGCGGCGCTGGCAGGCGGAACGGTCGCGGTCATCGGCGCCGCGCTCGTGGGCACCGGCGATCACACGACCACGATCCGCGAGTTCGTGCAGCCGCCGCCGAATCTCCCGGGCAACGTCGCCCAGACCTCCCAGGATCGCCCACTCACCGTCCGCGACATCTACGAACGCGACGCGCCGGGCGTCGTCCAGGTGACGACGACGACGAAGGTCAAGCTCCCGCAGACCGACTGGTTCGGCAACCCGTTCGGCCCGCCCGGCACCGAGGTCCAGCGCTCGCTCGGCTCGGGCTTCGTCATCGACAAGGCCGGTTACATCGTCACGAACTACCACGTCGTCGGCGACGCCCAGTCCGTCAAGGTCAGCTTCTCGAACAACGATTCGATGAGGGCCGAGATCGTCGGCAAGGATCCGGCGACCGACGTGGCCCTGCTCAAGGTGCGGGCGACCTCGCGCGCGCTCAAGCCTCTTCCGCTCGGCGACTCCGACGGCGTACACGTTGGAGACCAGGTAGCCGCGATCGGGAACCCGCTCGGCCTCGACCGCAGCATCACGCTCGGGATCGTCAGCGCGCTCCACCGCTCGCTGACCTCTCCGGAGGGCACGCCCATCGACCGCGTCATCCAAACCGACGCGGCGCTCAACCACGGCAACTCGGGCGGCCCGCTGCTGAACGCACAGGGCAAGGTCGTCGGCGTCAGCTCGGCGATCTCGACCGGAGGCACTGGAGGCGAGGGCAACATCGGCATCGGTTTCGCAATTCCCATCAATACCGTGAGCGACGTCGTCGCCGAGCTGAAAGCTCAGGGCCACGTCGACCATCCGTACCTCGGCGTCGTCACGCGGCCCGTGTCGGCGACGATGGCCCGGATCTTCAACCTGCCGGTTCAGAAGGGGCTGCTCGTTGAGAGCGTGGCCGCCGAAAGTGGCGCAGATCGGGCGGGTCTGCAAGGCGGCACCGATCAGGTTGTGGTCGAAGGTGAGAGCTACCAGCTCGGCGGCGACGTGATCACGAAGGCGGACGGCATGGCCGTCTCGACGATGGAGGGACTGCGCGAGATCGTCTCGCAGCACAAGCCCGGCGAGTCGATGTCAGTCGTCTTCTACCGTGGCACTGAGCCTGTCAAGGCTGAGATCAAGCTCGGTCGGCAATCTCCCCTCCCCTAGAGATAAGCCCGGCCCACCAGGGGGCCGCGGAGGAACTTCGGTTCCCCCGTGAGCCCCTGCTTCGATCGCTGAAAGACTCTCGCCGTGATCGAGTCGCACTTCGGGGAGTCCCCGCCGTTCTCGATCGGTGTGGAAGAGGAGCTGATGGTGCTCGACGCGGAGACGCTGCTTCTCGCTCCACGGGCGGCCGAGTTGATCGCTGCTTCCGAGGGCCTTGCGCTGCCGGGGCTGCTTAAGGGTGAGCTCTTCGCCTCTGCGCTGGAGCTGAACACGGAGATCTGCCCGACACCGGCCGAGGCCGAGGAGGCGTTGGGCGAGCTGCGGGCCGTCGCGATCCGTCTCGCCGAGGAGCGGGGGCTGCGCCTCGCTGCGGCGGGCAGCCACCCGATCAGCCGACCCCAGGACGAGGCGATCGCCGACGAGAAGCGCTACGAGGAGTTCGTCGCCTACGCGGGCGTGTCGGCCCGCAGGCAGGGCGTCAGCGGGCTTCACGTCCACGTCGGCATGCCAAACTCCGAGGCCTGCTTCCACGGGCTCGAGGGCGTCCTGCCGTGGCTGCCGGTCGTGCTGGCGCTCTCGGCCAACTCGCCCTATCTCGCCGGCGAGGAGACGGGCATGCAGTCGAACCGCGCCGAGGTGCTCGCGCTTCTGCCCCGGAGCGGCGCTCCGCCCGCCTTTTCGTCCTACGAGGACTGGGAAGCGTTCGTCGACTACTTCGCCCGGCTCGGGATCGGCGCCGACTACACGCGGTTCTGGTGGGACATCCGGCCGCACCCGACGTTCGGAACGCTCGAGATCCGGATGCCCGACCAGCCGACGTCGCTCGAAGTCACCGCAGCGCTCACGGCGCTCCTGCAGGAGCTCTGCCAGAGGGCCCTCGACCGGCCTCACCTCGAGCACGATCCGGCAGCGCGCGGTCTCTACCAGCAGAACCGCTGGGCGGCGGCTCGCTTCGGCTTGGACGCGGAGCTCTTCCATCCGGAAGACGAGCGCACGGCTCGGGCGTCGGAGCTGGCGGCTGAGCTGGCCGGCGATCGGCTCGATACTTCGCGGACGGAAGCCGATCGCCAGCTCGAGGTCGGGCGCGCAAACGGTCTCGAAGCCGTCTGCGCCGACCTCGTCGAGCGCACGCTAGGTTAAGGACGTGTCCGTCCAGACCGAGACGCTCGAGATGACCGGAATCCGCTGCGAGCGCTGCGTCGGCCGCCTCGCCGCGACGCTGAGCAACCACCCCGGCCTCGAGCAGGCGAACGCGAACCTGATGGGCCAGGTCACGCTCTCCTGGGATGACGAGCAGACGAGCCGCGACGACCTGCTGGCCGCAATGGCCCGCGGCGGCTTCCGTCTGGCCGAGGGCTAGCGCTTCTCCTGCTCGCGCTCGTCGACGTCGGTCAGCCGATCGCCGAGCAGGCCGGGCGACGACTGCTGGAGCCCACTCTGCCCGTCAGCTTCCCGAATCCGCGCACGCTCTTCTTCGGCTGACTCGATTCCCTGGCGGGCAGCCTGCTCCGCGGACGAGCGAGACGGATCACCGGCATCCGTGACGCCGTAGCCTTCGGTCCCCGGGCCGTTCGACGGCGCGAGGCCGTAGTACTCTGCTGCAGCCCGCTCGTCGAAGCCGTCGTCATCGACCTTCGGGGAGTCGTCGACGATCTCCTTCGGCACGGTCACCCGCACCTTCTGCTCGGACTCGTCGACGTGCGCGAACTCGCTCGGCAGCGCATGCTTCGACTTGAGCAGCGCACCCTGCTCGACGATCAGGAAATCGCCGGATTGCCCGACCACCTTCCCGATCTTGTGGTCGTCGACGGTGACGACGTCATACCCTTCCATGGTCCTCCTCTGCTTGGTTGAGGCGGTCCTACCCCGCGACGCCCAGAACTAAGCGGCGACGAGCGGAATACAGCGGGCTGTGGCCGCGTTTGTCACTGCTAGGGTCGCCGGGATGAGCGAGACCTCGTCAGAGGAAGCCCGGCGAATAGCACGAAGCGCCCGAGATCGCGTCCAGTTCGAGGAGGAAGCGCTTGCGCTTGCAGACCAGGTCTACCGAGTTGCCCGAGGGGTCTCGCGTAGCAAAGAAGAGGCGGAAGACCTGATGCAGGAGACGTATGCCCGGGCCTTTCGCAGCTGGCAGTCGTACACGCCCGGCACGAATCTCCGCGCGTGGCTTCTCCGGATCCTCACGAACCTGAACATCGACCGCGGCCGCCGGCAGCAGCGGACGCCCGACCAGCAGCCGCTCGAGGAAGGCGACTACTTCCTCTACAACCGGCTCGACCCGACCAACGAGAGCGACGAGGAGCGCTTGCTCGAGCGGCTGTCGCAGGATCACATTGCCGAGGCGCTCGCGGCGGTGCCGCACGACTTCCGCGATGTGCTCGTCCTTGTCGACATCGGCGAGTTCAGCTACGCGGAGGCGGCCCAGATTCTCGATATTCCGATCGGCACCGTCATGTCTCGTCTTCATCGTGGGCGGCGTATCCTGAAACAGCAGCTAGCCGAACTGGCCGTGGAGGCCAAATGAGCGAGGTCGATCCCTGCGATTGGTGCGAAGAGCTACTCCAGCCGTATCTGGATCGTGAGCTGAACACGGCCGAGCTGGCCGAGGTCGAGCACCACCTGGCGGAGTGCAGCTGGTGCGAGAAGCGCTTCAGGTTCGAGGCGGACTTGCGGCGGCTCGTGCGGCAGGCCGTGATCCAGCCGATGGACCCGGAGCTGAAGGCCAAGCTGGCCGCGCTCAGGCTCGAGCTCTAGGGCGTCTCCGGCATGTCCTCGGGCGAGTCGACGTCTCCGGGCGCCCCGAGGTCGTCGCAGGGCACGAGTAGCGCGGGGAGCGAGCGCGCCCCGTCGTCTGGGATGCGATCCCAGACGTTACGGGGCAGCACGACGGGATGGCCGCGGTTGCCTTCGTAAGTGGCGGCAACGACCTCCGCGCCGCTCTCCTGCCAGACCTCGAGCACGCGGTCGATCGCTGCAGGAGACAGGTTCGGGCCGTCGGCGAGCACGACGACTGCTGCTTCCGTGTCTTCACCGAGGGCTTTCAGGCCGCACCGGAGCGAGGCGCCGCGCCCGCGCTCCCACTCCGGACAGTGCACGGTTCGCGCCGAGGTCTCCACCTCGTGCGCCCCGAGCACGACGACCACGTCGTCCACGTGGCTGGCGCGAACCCGTTCGAGGACCGGCTCGAGCAGGATGCGCTGCTTGACCTGGCCGAAGCGGCTCGACGCACCGGCGGCCAAGACGACGGCGCTGACTGGATTTGTCGCCCCCATCTCGGAGATGACTAAACAGTTCGCCGCCGGAGCCGGGCTTTGCCCGGCGGGAGGCTCAACACCGAAGAAGGGGACGTCTGAGGCACAAATACCTCAGCCGGCTCCTGAAACAAATCTGAGCGAGCTGACGAGCGGAAGGAGGGGGCTAACGGGGAACCAGGGGTTCCTCCGTTCTCTTAGCCTGACGTGAGCTCCATCTTGTCGATCGTGACTTTCTCGGTCGGAGTTCCCGAAGGGTCGGATGGGTCTCCGAGCTTCGCGATCTGCTCGACGGTGTCCATGCCCTCGGTCACGTTGCCGAGAACGGCGTAGTCCGGCGGCAGGTTGACGCCGTCGCTCGAGACGACGAAGAACTGGCTGCCGGATGACCCGGCCGGGTCGGTCTGGGTCTTCGCCATCGCGACGAGGCCCTTCTCGTACTTCGTGTCCTGCGGTGGAGCGTCGACGACCGAGTAGCCGGGCCCGCCCATGCCGTTTCCCTCCGGGTCGCCTCCCTGGATCACGAAGCCGGGCACGATCCGATGGAACGTCAGGCCGTCGAAGAAGCCCTTCTCGACGAGGCCGGCGAACGAGGCCGTCGTGCACGGCGAGATCTTGGTTGCCAGGTCGAACGTGAAGGCGCCCTTGTTCGTCTGCACGGCGACCGAGTGCGTCTTGCCGTCGTCGAGGTCGACCAGGTTGGCCTTCGACCTGTCCCCGCTGATCTCGCAGTTCATCGAGCTCCCTCCCGACGCGTTGTCGCTCTTGTCCCCGCCGCACCCTACAAGCAGGACGACGAGCGGCAGGAGTAGGAGCAAGCGCCTCACTCGACGGCATCGAGCGCGCGACGGACGAGCGCCTCCGCGATCTCGACCTTGTACGCCGTTCCCGGAAGCGGCGTCGCCTCCGCGAGCGCTTCCGGCGAGTCGAGCACCCAGGGAACCGGCGCTACGCCTGCGAGGACGATTCTCCGCTCGTCGCCCGTACGGGCTGCCGCCACGCCGACGATCGGGAACGACCAGCGCTGCCGCTCCATCGCCTTCAGGTACGTGCTGTTCTCCGGCTGCGGGACGTCGAGCTCGAGGATCAGCTCGCCCGGTTCGAGCGTCGTCAGGCTGCGGTCGTCGTCGGTCGGGAGCCGGTAGAGGTCAGCGACCGCGAGCTCGCGCTTCGTGGTGTGCATGGTGGCGCCGAGCGCGATGAGCGCAGCCGCGACGTCTGACGGGTGCGCCGATGCGCAGTAGCCGTTGCCGAAGATCGCGTGCTCGCGGTGCTCTCCGGCGAGGGCGTGGCACGTGTCGCCCCCGTGCAGGCGGCACGGGAAGTCGAGGCGCCAGTACCAGCAGCGCGTCGACTGGAGCAGGTTTCCGGCGACGGAGCCCATGTTGCGGAGCTGCGGGCTCGCGGCGAGCCGGCACGCCTCGCGCAGCGCCTCGGGGATCGCGGCTTCGGCTTCGAGCTCGGCAAGGGTGGTCCCGGCCCCGATGCGCGTCCCGTCGACTCCGCGCGGGACGATCCCCCGCACGTCGACGAGCGTCTCTGCCTCGAGCAGCCCCTCTCGCAGCAGCGGCACGACCTCGGTCCCGCCACTTAGGAACAGACTGTTACTCGGGATCGGGTCGTCGAGGCTAGAGGGCTGCAGGAGCTCCACGCGTCTCCTTTTCTCGTTCACGGGCTTCCCGCAGCGCGCGGAGCATCTCCTCACGGCTGATCGGGAGTGAGCGGACGTCGGCGCCGGTCGCGTCGCGTATTGCGTTCGCGATCGCTGCGGCCGTCGGGACGATCGGCGGCTCGCCCAGCCCCTTCGAGCCGAGGTTCGTCAGATGCTCGTCAGGAATGTCGAGCAGCTCGGTGACGATCTCCGGGACGTCGGCGATGGTCGGCAGCTTGTACGCGTCGAAGGTCGGATTCAGCGTGACGCCGCTCGCGGGATCGAGCAGCCGGTCCTCCGAGAGCGTGTGCCCGATGCCCTGGATGATCCCGCCCTCGACCTGGCTCGATGCGCCGAGCGGGTTGATCACGCGGCCCACGTCGTGGATCGCCGCAACGCGCTCGACGCGGATCTCGCCCGTCTCCACGTCGACCGCGACCTCCGCCACCTGGACGCCGAACGTCAGCACCTGCATCCCGGTCGGGTTCGGGCCGCGCGCGCCCTTGCCGAGGATCTGCGCGTCCTCGAGCAGCCCGACCACGTCCTCGAGGGGCCACGACCCACCGTCCGACGAGACGACGTTGCCGCCCTTCAGCGAGAGCACGCGCCCCTCCTGGTCGTAGCGTTGCGCCGCGATGTCGAGCACCTGGCGAGCGACGTCGGCCGCTGCCGAGCGCACAGCCGGCCCCATCGACGGTGTGGTGGACGACCCGGCCGAGGTCACCGAATATGGGCCCCGCGCCGAGTCGCCGAGGACGACGTCCACGTGATCGAGAGGAATGCCGAGCTCTTCCGCGGCGATCTGAGCCATCGCAGTCGCCGTGCCCGTGCCGATGTCCTGCAGCGCCGTGATTACCGTCGCGCGCCCGTCGGAAGCGAGACGAACCCAGGCGTAGGAGGGCGGTCCTCCGCCGCCGTACCACACCTGGCTGGCGAGGCCGACCCCGCGCTTCCAAGCCCCATCGCTTCGACTTCGCACCGCGTCACGCCGTTGCCAGTGCGGCTCCGCGCGTCGGTAGCACTCCATCAGGTTCTTCGACGAGAACGGCCTGTCGTCCGTCGAGTGCGCGTAGTTCAGGCGCCGGATCTCGAGCGGGTCCAGATCGAGCTTCGCGGCGAGCTCGTCGAGCAGGCACTCCAGTCCGAACGTGCCTTCCACGAAGCCGGGCGCCCGGAACGCCTTCATCGGCGGTGTGTTGATCTTCGCGGGGTAGAGGACGGTGCGGACGTTCTGGCAGTCGTAGAGCATCTGCATCGGCCCGTCCGTCGACGACGCCCAGCCGTCCCAGCCGGTCGCGTTCACGTACTCGCCGACGAGCGCGACGAGCGTCCCGTCCGAGCGGGCGGCGGCGGTCAGCCG
The DNA here is from genome assembly GCA_963794605.1 of uncultured Actinomycetes bacterium. Classification (GTDB taxonomy): domain Bacteria; phylum Actinomycetota; class Thermoleophilia; order Gaiellales; family Gaiellaceae; genus VAXT01. The sequence continues at coordinate 316,034 of CAWCEN010000002.1, read as the reverse complement.
CTGAATCGTCGAGTTCCGGTTGCCCGCGGCGAGGTTCTCCTCGCGACGCGTCAGCGCGCAGCGCAACGGGCGTCCTGTGCGCCGGGCCAGCTCCGCGGCGATGTAGGTGTGGTCGTTGGCGCCATTCTTCGATCCGAAGCCTCCGCCCATGAACTCGCAGACGACGCGTACCTGGTCGGGGGCGAGGCCGAGCCGGCCGGCGACCTCGTCCCGGACGCCCCAGATGCTCTGGGTCGAGATGTAGATGTCGAGGGAATCTCCGCGCCATTCGCAGATCGACTGGTGGGTCTCCATCGAGTTGTGGAGGACCGTCTGCGTCCGGTACTCGGCTTCGACGACGACGTCAGCCTGCGCCAGCCCTCCTTCGACATCACCGCGCTCGTAGCGGCTCGCTCCTCCGACGAGCTGTCCGCGGCGCGCGGCCTCGTCCGGGTCGAGCAGCGGCTTTCGCACGTCCCACTCGACCTCGATCAGCGCGAGGGCGGCACGTGCCTGGCCGATGGTGTCGGCCGCGACGGCGGCCACGGCCTGTCCCTGAAAACCGGGCTCGTCGGTGAGCGTGTGCGCATCGCCAGGGCCGACGACGGCTCGTACTCCTGGAGCGGCGAGAGCATCCTCGAACGAAATCTCTCGCACGCGCGCGTGGGCGTGCGGGGACCGGAGGACCGCTGCGTGCAGCATCCCCGGAAGCCGGATGTCGGCCGTGTAGCGCGCCTCGCCGCGGGCGCGCAACGGGCCGGTCTTGCGCGCGGCCGGACGCCCGACGATCTCGCCCGGGCCGGCCGGCCACTGCTCGAGCGCGTCCTCCTCCACGACGAGCCAGACCTCCTCGTAACGGCCTTCGATTTCCTTCTCGGTACGGATCAGCCTTGCCACGTGGAGATCGCCTCCTCGATCTTCGGATACGTGCCGCAACGGCACAGGTTCCCCGCCATGGCGTGCCGGATCTCATCGGAGCTCGGGGTCGGGTTGCCCTCGACGAGCGCCGATGCGGAGACGATCTGGCCCGGCGTGCAGAAGCCGCACTGCAGCGCGTCGGTGCGGACGAACGCGTCGACCAGCGGGTGCTCGCGGAGGCCCTCGATCGTCGTCACTTCGCGCTCGCCGACCATGTGCACGAGCGTGATGCACGAGTAGACGGGCACGCCGTCGAGGAGCACGGTGCACGCGCCGCAGTGGCCTTCCGCGCAGGCGACCTTCGTGCCGGTGAGGCCGAGCTCGTCGCGTAACGCCTCGGCGAGAGTCGTTCCGACAGGAACGTCGAGGCCGTGCGCCTCGCCGTTGATCGTGAGCTCAGGCACGAGTCGTCACCGCCAAGATGTCCGCGATGTGGACGAGCCCTCGGGTGACGCGGGAGACCTCGTTCAGGTCTTCCTCCTCGACCTCGGGGAAGACGCGCCATAGGTCGCGCGCCGTGGTGAGCAGCTCGCGGATCCTGTCCAGGTCCTCGCCCGCGTAGCCGTCCTCCTCGTCGGTCGCGTTGAGTGCGAGCCCGATCACGCCGATCGAGTCCGGCTGGCGCATCCAGAGCAAGGGGGTCGCCATCGACAGGTACTGGTGGATGCGCGCCATCGTCATCGGCTGGGTGAATACCCGGTCGCCCATGGGCCTAGTCGGCTCCTTCGGCAGTTCGCCTGCTGCCATCCGGTTCGCGCTCCCGGCGAGCATGTCGCGGAGTTGGTCGTCCGTGAAGCCTGCGACTTTCGCCGTACGGACGGCGATCAGCAGTGAGCTCGGCGGCCGGCCGTACGGGTAGTCAGAGGCGTAGAGCACCTGCTCGGGCGAGACGAGGTGGAAGACGCTGAGCAGGTCGACCGAGCTCCAGACGGACGTGTCGAAAAACACACCCGCCTTCCCGGCGAAGCGCCCCGCGAGGCCGGCCAGGTCGGCGATGCCCGCGTGGGCGATGATCAGCTGCGCCTCGGGATAGCCGTCGACGAGGCGGGCGAGGTGGTCGGCGATCGGCGGCAGCCCGCGGCCCCCGTGGATCAGGATCGGCACGCGGCGCTCGGCGGCGATTGCGAAGACAGGCGCGAGTCGCTCGTCGTTGAGGAGGAAGCGCTGGGCGCGCGGATGGAGCTTGATTCCGCGCGCGCCGAGGTCGAGGCAGCGCTCTGCCTCTTCGATCGGGCTCTCCGTCAGGTCGAGCCGGACGAACGGAATCAGCCGTCCCTCGGAGCGCTTCGCGTACTCGAGCGTGCGGTCGTTCGGCGCCCGGAACGCAGGATGGCGGTCCGGCTCGTCCATGCAGAACATGAAGCACCGCGAGACGTCGGCCATGTCGTTGAGTCGCTCCAGCTCCTCGTAGACGCCGATCTGGCCATCGATGTCGTGGCCGAGGTGGACATGCGCGTCGAAGATCTTCGCGTCGGCGGGGATCAAGTTGCGAAGCTCGCCCTCGTATCGCGTCAGCAGCTGCTGCGCCCGCTCGAACTCCCGCTCCACGAATCCTCAGTCTATGCAGAGGACGGTAGGATGCCGCGCGGTGCCCGACGTCCTCATCTTCGCCGACACCGAAACCTCCGCCGAAATGCGGCACGAGGTGCCGATTACCGTCCCGGATCCCTTCCTGTACGCGGAGAAGGACGGACGGAAGATGACGGCGGGGACCGCGTTCGAGGTCGAGCGGATCGCTGCCGTGGGGATCGAGGCGCACGCGCTCGAGGAGTTCGGCTACGACGAGCTGCTCGCAGAAGGGGTTCCGCGTCTGGAGGCAATCGCCCTGCACACGCCCTTGAATGCCTGCCGAGAATTCGGCATCGAAGAGGCAGTTGTCCCTTGGGGCTTCCCGACGTTGGTCGCCGACCACCTGCGCGCGAACGGGATCACGGTCACGCCCGATTACGAGCTCTTCGCCTCGCGGCGCCGCGTGAAGAACGAGGCCGAGCTCGAAGGGATCCGCAAGGCGCAGAATGCCGCGACGGCTGCCATGGGCGCGGCGCGCGACCTGATGGCGCGGGTAGAGCAGTCGAACGGGAGCCTGAGCGTCGACGGCGAGCCACTGACGAGCGAGCTCGTCAAGTCGGCGATCCGGCGTGTCTTCACCGAGCACGGCGTGGCCAGCGACGACCTCATCGTCTCACACGGCGCGCAGACCGCGATCGGCCACGAGCTCGGGTTCGGTCAGATCGCACCTGACGAGCCGGTCGTGATCGACCTCTGGCCGAAGGACCCGGAGTCAGGCTGCTACGCGGACATGACGCGGACGTTCGTCGTCGGCACGCCGCCTGACGAGCTCGTCGAGTACCACCGGCTCGTCAAAGAGGCGCTCGACCGCTCGCTCGAGGCAACGAAGGCCGGCGTGCCGGGAGTCGAGATCTACGAGTTGGTCTGTCGGTTCTTCGAGGAGCACGGCCAGCCGACGGTGCTTTCCAAGCCGCCCGGCGAAGTGCTCGAGAACGGCTTCTTCCACGGGCTCGGCCACGGCGTCGGGCTCCAGGTGCACGAGCAGCCAAATCTCGGGCGCGGGGGGACCGCCGAGCTCGTTGCCGGAGACGTCGTGACGCTGGAGCCGGGTCTCTATCGCCAGGGCTTCGGCGGCTGCCGGCTCGAGGATCTGATTCTCATCACCGAGGACGGCGCCGAGAACCTCACAGAGTTTCCGTACGACCTGACGCCTTGAGCTCGGACGGACCCGGAGCTGCCATCGAGACGATGTTCCTCGAGGAGCGGCGGTATCCGCCGCCCGAGGACTTCGCCGCGCAGGCCAACGCGCAGGCAGACATCTACGACCGCGACTTCGAAGAGTTCTGGGAGACCGAGGGTCTCGAGCGCGTCACCTGGTTCGAGCCGTTCACGAAGCTTTTCGAGTGGGAGCCGCCCTATGCGAAGTGGTATCTGGGTGGGAAGCTCAACGTCTGCTTCAACTGCGTGGACCGGCACGTCGGGGCGGGGCACGGCGACAAAGTCGCGTACCACTGGGAGGGCGAGCCCGAGGACGAGCAGCGCACGATTACGTTCTCGGATCTCCAGCGCGAGGTCGTCAAGCTCGCGAACGCGCTCAAGAAGCTCGGCGTGGGGAAGGGCACACCGGTCGGGATCTACATGGGGATGGTCCCGGAGGTTCCGGTGGCGATGCTCGCCTGTGCGCGCCTTGGCGCTCCGCACACGGTCGTCTTCGGCGGTTTTTCGGCCGACTCGCTGTCCGGGCGGCTGAACGACATGGGTTGCGAGGTGCTGATCACACAGGACGAGGCGTGGCGCAAGGGCTCACCAGTGCCGCTGAAGCGGAACGCGGACGAGGCCGTCGCCGACGCGCCGGTTGTGAAGCGAGTCGTCGTCCTGCGCCGCACCGGGAACGAGGTGCCGATGGACGCGGGGCGCGACGCGTGGTGGCACGAGCTGGTCGTCGACGAGAGTGACGACGCCGCGTCCTGCCCGTGTGAGCCGATGGACGCCGAGGATCTGCTCTACCTGCTCTACACGAGCGGGACGACCGCCAAGCCGAAGGGAATCGCCCATACGACCGCCGGCTATCTCGTCGGCGTGGCGACGACGCATCACTACGTCTTCGACGTGAAGCCCGACTCGGTCTACTGGTGCGCCGCCGACGTCGGCTGGGTGACGGGACACAGCTACATCGTCTACGGGCCGCTCTGCAACGGAACGACCGGCGTCATGTACGAGGGTGTGCCGGATTACCCGGATCGCGACCGCTGGTGGGCGATCGTCGAGCGGTACGGCGTGGACATCTTGTACACGGCCCCGACCGCGATCCGCTCGCATATGAAGTGGGGGCGCGAGCACGCGGACAAGCACGATCTGTCTTCGATCCGGCTCCTCGGGTCGGTCGGCGAGCCGATCAACCCCGAGGCCTGGGTGTGGTACCGCGAGGTGATCGGTGCCGACCGCGTGCCGGTCGTCGACACCTGGTGGCAGACCGAGACCGGGATGATCCTGATCACGCCTCTCCCGGGAGTGACGACGTTGAAGCCGGGCTCGGCGACGAAGCCGTTCCCGGGGATCGACGCCGCGGTCTACGACGAGCAAGGGAACGAGGTCGGTCCGGGCGGCGGTGGCTATCTCGTGCTGCGCAAGCCGTGGCCGGCGATGCTGCGCGGGCTGTACAAGGAGAACGACCGCTACGTCGAGACGTACTGGTCGAAGTACCCGGACACGTACTTCGCGGGCGACGGAGCCCGGGTTGACGAGGACGGCGACTTCTGGCTCCTGGGCCGAGTCGACGACGTGATGAACGTCTCGGGCCATCGGATCTCGACGATCGAGGTCGAGTCGGCGCTCGTCGACCACCAACGGGTCGCCGAGGCGGCCGTTTGCGCGCGGGCGGACGAGCGAACGGGACAGGCGATCGTCGCGTTCGTCTCGCTGAAGGGCGGAGACGAAGGCTCGGTCGAGATGCTGGACGAGCTCCGCGATCACGTGGCACAGAAGATCGGCCCGATCGCGAAGCCGGCGAACATCGTCTTCACGCCAGAGCTCCCGAAGACGCGCAGCGGAAAGATCATGCGCCGCCTCCTACGGGACGTTGCGGACAACCGGCCCCTCGGAGACACGACGACGCTCGCCGACCCGACCGTGGTCGAGGAGATCCGCGACCGGGCGGTCGAGGCTCCGGAGGAATGAGCGAGGAGCGTCATCGGGGCGTCGACCTGTTCAACGAGGTCTGGCGCCTGATGGAGTCGCGGGAGGACGACGACCGGATGCTCCACGCGACGCACGCCTCCCGGTTCCACTGGGGCGAAGCCGAGGAGTGTGGCCCCGAGAACCTCGCGCGAGGCGAGTGGCAGGTCTCGCGCGTCTACACGGTGCTCGGCCGTGTTGAGCCTGCGATCTGGCACGCGCGGCGATGCCTCGAGCACTGCGAGCAGAACGGAATCGGCGACTTCGACCTCGCCTACGCGTACGAGGGGCTGGCCCGCGCGCACGCGCTCGCGGGCGACGGCGAGGCCGAGGCGTGGAAGGCGAAGGCGCGCAGCGCGGGTGACGCGATCGCGGACCCGGAAGACCGCGAGCACTTCGACGAGGACTACTTGACCCTCCCCTAACGGGAGGCCCCAAGCTGGGCGACATGGAGCTCACCGAGGAACTCTCGATCGGCTCGTTCTCCCGCGTCTCGGGGCTGACGGTCAAGGCTCTCCGGCACTACGACGAGATCGGCTTGCTCGAGCCCGCTCGCGTTGACGAGTGGACGGGCTACCGCTACTACGGGCTGGAGCAGGCCCGCGTGGCAGAGGCGATCCGGCGCCTGCGCTCGCTCGAGGTCCCGCTCGACGAGATCCGGGAGCTGCTCGGAGCGTCCGAGCCTTTCGTGCGGGAGCGGCTCGCCGTCCACCGGGCGCGGCTCGAAGGGCGCGCGGTCGAGACGAAGCGCATCCTCGATGAGCTGGATCGGATCATCGACGGAAGGGAGAAGCTTGTGCCCGACGCGAAGCAACTGGCGCTCGAACTGGAGGTCAAGGAAGTCCCGGCACGACATGTCGCATTCATCGGCGAACGCGTGCACATGGAGGAGATGACGAAGGCGGTCCCGCGGAACATCGATCGGGTCGCCCACGCGGTCGAAATGCGGCACACGGGGCCACCGTTCTGCAAGTGCGCTGCTCCGGACGAGGACGGCTATTTCCAGACGGAGGTCGGCTGGCCGGTGCCGGACGACGTCGAGGTCGAGGCGCCGTTCGAGGTCGCCGACTACCCGGGCGGGACGGCGCTCGTGATGAAGCACGTCGGTCCTTACGAGGAGTTGGGCCGGTCCTACCGGGTCATGGCCGAGCAGCTAGAGGAGCGCGGCCTGACGGGTGCGGCGGCGCCGGTCGAGTGGTACGAGTCCGACCCGCAGCAGGTGCCGGACCCGAAGGACTACGTGACGATCATCGAGTGGCCTCTCGTGACGGAGTAGTCGTCGCGAGAGCAACTGCGATGCGCCACCCGCACGGGGTCAGACCCGGCTCCAAAAGCGTGACGTCTCTGTGACGTGATCGCCACGGCGAGCGGCGAACCGGCGCAAACTGCGGAGATCGGCCTCAGACCCCGTCACACTTTCGTGACGGGGTCTGACCCCTACGAGAGGAGGTTCTCGAAGCGCTCCTGCTGGTCCTGCTCGAACGGGCCGATGAGCGCGAGGTTCAGCCCGTGGCTGCCGATCACGTCCTGCGCGACGCGCTGCACGTCCTCGACGGTGACGGCGTCGAGACCGGCGAGGATCTCCTCCGGCTCGGCCGCCTGGCCCTCGAGGACCTCGCGGCGCAGCCCGAACGTGATCAGCCCCTGCGGGCTCTCGGTCTGGAGCACGAAGCGGCCCTTGGCGACGTTGCGCGCCTTCTCCAGCTCGTCCGACGGAACAGCCTCGTCGGTGATCTTCTTCAGCTCGTCGGAGATCGTCGTGATCGCCTCGTCGACCCGCTCGATGTCGACGCCCGCCTGCGAGAAAAGCGAGCCGACGTCCGTGTAGCTGTGGTTGACCGCGTAGATGTAGTAGGCGAGACCGCGGCGCTCACGCACCTCCGTGAACAGTCGCGATGACATCCCGGTGCCGAGGACCGTCGAGAGCAGCTGGAGCGCGTAGCGGTCGGGATGGTCGAGCGGGTAGCTCGGCATGCCGAGGCAGAGGTGCGCCTGGTCGGACGCCTTGGTGTGGATCTTGACCCGCGCGTCTCCGTTGGCCTCGAACTGCGCAGGAGCGGGAGTGCCCGTCTCGGCCCGCTCGAGGTCGCCCAGGAGCCGCTCGATGTCCGCCTGCAGGCCGGCGTCGAGCTTGCCGGCCACTCCAACGACCATTCGCTCCGGGTGGTACCACTGATCGAGGTAGCCGAGGAACGTGTCGCGCGTGGCTCCGCGGACGGTTTCCTTGCGCCCGATGATGTCCCAGCCGATCGGCCGGTCGCCGTAGAGGAGTGAGTCGTAGACGCCGCTGATGTAGTCGCGCGGCGTGTCGAAGTACATGTTCATCTCCTCGATGATCACGCCCTTCTCGCGATCGATCTCCTCGGGGTCGAACTTCGAGTGGCGGAGCATGTCGACGAGCACATCGAAGGCGATCGCGCGGTGCTCGCCTGCGCAGCGCACGTAGTAGCCGGTGTACTCCTTGCCCGTGAACGCGTTGAACTCGCCGCCGGTGCCGTCGATCTCGCCGCCGATGTCGCGCGCGGTCGGGCGCTTCTCGGTGCCTTTGAAGAACATGTGCTCCGAGAAGTGGGCGATCCCGCTCGTGTCCTCGGTTTCGTAGCGCGAGCCCGCAGCGAGCATGATGAAGCAGGAGACCGATTGGGCGTGGTCGATCGGCGCGGTCAAAAGACGTAGGCCGTTCGAGAGCGTTTGTCGTTCGAACACGGGCATCAGGCTGCGAGAGCCTCCTTCCAGGTCTCCGGTAGCTCGACAGAGCGGCCGGACTTGTAGTCGAAGGACACGATCACGGTCTTCGCCTCGGCTGCGAGGGTGGCGCCGCTTCGCACCTGGTACTCGAGCTGGAAGCTCTTCGTCCCCACCGAGACGGGCCGGACGCCGATCTCGAGCTCGTCGCCGGAGCGCAGCGGTGCTCGGAAATCGATCTCCGCGCGGGCGAGGATCATGTCCGTCACGCGGGCGTCGAAGCGCAGCAGGTAGGCGATCCGCGCCTCCTCGATGTACGTGAGGAAGACGGCGTTGTTCACGTGCCCCATCCCGTCGACGTCCCGAAAGCGGACCCGTTCGCGGTGCACGAAGTCGAACCCCTCCACCGGCGTGATGCTACCGGCCCTCCCAGGCTTCGAGGAGGGCCGCCTCGCTCTTGGACGAGAGGCCGGCGCTCCCCGTCGTCTGGGCGAGCTCGCGGGTAGCCTGGATCGTGTCCGCGAGCGGCCGGAACTTGAGCCCGGCTTGGGTCGCGCGCGAAACGTCGACGCGGTGCGGGCCCTTGTCGGATTCGTCCTGGATCCACATGGGCAGCCCCATCCACTGCTCGATGCCCTGCTCGAGGAGGAACTCGCCGTCGAGCCAGACGAACCGAGCGTCTGAGCGCGAGACGTCGCGGCAGGTCTCGAGGAGCTCCGACCAGGCGACGCCCTGGTTGGTGGCGTTGAACGCGCCGCTTTCACGCCGTTCGCAGAGCCCGACCATCCACTCGGCGAGGTCGCGGACGTCGACGAACTGCACTCGCTCCTCGGGCGGCGCAGGCGCGGCGACGTCGCCTCCGCGCGCGACGCGGTGGGGCCAATACGTGAAGCGGCCGGTCGGGTCGTGTGGGCCGACGATGAGCCCAGGCCTCACGTTTGCGTGGGCGCCGGGGAACGTCTTGGCGACGGCCTGCTCGGCGAGCGCCTTGAGCGCGCCATAGTTCGAGTAGTCCTCGAGCAGCCGGTCGTTGGGCATGTCGCCAAGCTCCTCGAGCGCATCGCCCTCGACCATCGTCTTGCTGCGATCGCCGTAGGCCGAGACGCTCGACACGAACAGGTAGAAGCCGCTGGAGTCGGCGAGCTTCTCGGCGGATGCTTGTACGACGCCCGGGAGGTAGCCACTCGTGTCGATGACGACATCCCAGGTGCGGCCGGTGAGCGCGGACAGGTCGTGCTGGCGGTCGCCGTGCAGCTTCTCGGCCTCGCGGAACAGGTCCGCATTCGTCTGGCCGCGGTTGAAGAGGGTCACCTCGTGGCCGCGGGCCAGCGCGGTTTCGACCGTCGCGCGGCCCAGGAACTTCGTCCCGCCGAGCACCAAGAGCTTCACTGCCTGAACGCTATCCGTCCACAGGCTGTGGATTTTTGACTGTGCTGTCCGAAAGGGAGTACCGTGGCCCTCGTGAGGTTGCGCACGTTGAGCGAGGCCGAGGCATACGCTCGGTGCTACGGCGAAGGCGATGAGAGCGTGCGCTTCATCAAGGTCGAGTCGCGGCGGACGGGGTTGTTCCACGGAGTGTCCGGCGAGGATCTTCGGCGGGCGTTCGAGTCCAGGCTCCAGCAGCGGGAACCCGCGCACGATGCCGTGGCTGACGCCTTGATGGAGGCCGTTCCGCCACCGCAGGCCTCGAACGGTCACAAGCCGGCTGCAGCCGCCTAAACAGGTACTCCCGACCTCCTCCCCGGCGCGAAGCGCCTGTCCGCGCAGCGGACCGGGGAAGGGGTCTGGGGGAACCGGGAGGTTCCCTCAGCGAGTCGGGAAGGTGACAATCAAGGCGTGGCCGGTCAGCGTCTGAGGACAGCAAGCGCGGTTCCAGACGTGCTCGGGGCGGGGCTCGACGTCGTCTTCTGCGGCATCAACCCGGGCCGCATCTCGGCCGCGGCGCACGCGCACTTCGCCAACCCGCGTAACGACTTCTGGCGCCTGCTCCACGACACCGGGCTGACGCCGAGGCTGCTCGCGCCGAGCGAGCAGTTCGAGCTGCTCGCCTACGGCATCGGCGCTACGAACGCCGCCGCTCGAACGACGCCCGGTTCGAGCGATCTGCGCCGCGCCGACTTCGCGGGCTCGGTTGATCGCCTCAGGCGCATCGCGCTCGAGCTCCGGCCGCGCGCGATCGCTTTCGTCGGCAAGGAGGCCTACCGTGGCACGTTCGGCGTGCGCGCCGAGCACGGCCCGCAAAGCCGAGCGCTCAGCGACGTCGGCCTGTTCGTCCTCCCGTCGACGTCGCCGGCCAACGCGGCCGTCCCGTACGCCGAGCGGCTCAGCTGGTTCCGCACTCTCAAGGATTGGATCCAGCCCATCGACCGGATCGCGGTCCGCGCGCTCGTCCTCGACGAGGATCAGCGCACGCTCCTCGTCAAGTTCCGCGACGACGAAGGCCAGGTCTGGTGGACGACGCCCGGAGGCGGGATCGACGAGGGCGAAGACGTCGAGGCTGCGCTCCGCCGAGAGCTCGCCGAAGAGCTCGGACTGGACGACTTCGAGCTCGGCCCCGAGCTCTGGACGCGCGAGCACACCTTCGCCTGGCGGGGCACCATCAACCGTCAGCGCGAGCGGATCTGGCTCGTCGAAATCGATCGGCACGAGCCTGCCCCGCGCGTCGACCTCGCCGCGGAGCTTGTCGTCGACGTCCGCTGGTGGACGCCCGCCGAGCTCGATGCGGCCACGGAGACGCTAGTCCCGGGCCGTCTGTCGGAGCTCCTACGGGACATCCGGGAGCATGGCCCGCCCGTCGAGCCGTTCGACGTCGGCGTCTAGTCGCCCACGCCGATCGTGGCCAGGAACACGAGCACGACCGTCGTCAACGCCAGCACGCCGTGCCCGGCGACGACCAGCACCGGGAAGTGCTGCTCTGGGGGCATGGCCGGATCGACGGCCTGGGCCGCGGCTCCGCTCTGTCGGCGCCGCCACCAGATCGCGAACATCGTCCAGCCGAGGACCGCGACCACGAGCAGGATCACGAACGCGATCCAGGCGAGTGCGTCGGAGTCCGTCGCCACGAAGATGATCCAGAGCACGAGCCCGGTCGCAGCCAGCGCGAAGTGGCTGAGGATCAGCCCCGGCCGGATTCTCGAGCCGGGCTCCCGAGCCTGCTGCATGCCGCCGCGGGCGAGCCAGATCGAAAGCAGGATGAAGCCGCCGACCGCGGTGAGAAGCCACGCGATGAGCGCGATCCACTCCATGGTCCCTCCTCGTTCGTGGGGTCGAGAACCCTATTCCCAGGCCGAGCAGTTTTCAGCCACGCCAACGATTCGTGATCGGGAGGCGCCAGTCGCGGCCGAACGCCTTGGGGCGCAGCTTCACTCCGGGAGGCGCCTGGCGACGCTTGTACTCGGCCCGGTCGATCATCGCCAGGGCGCGGTCCACCACCTCGGGATCGAATCCGTCGCCCGTCAGATCCTCGCGCGACTCGTCGAGCTCGACGTACGCCTCGAGCACACGGTCGAGCTCCGGGTAGGGCGGCAGCGAGTCCTCGTCGAGCTGGCCGGCGCGGAGCTCCGCGCTCGGCGGGCGTTCGATGATCGAGTTCGGGATCAGCTCGCGCCCGGCGCGCTCGTTCAAGTGGCGGGCAAGCCGGAATACGTCGGTCTTGTACACGTCCTTGAGGAGTGCGAACCCGCCGGCCATGTCGCCGTAGAGCGTGGCGTAGCCGACAGAGAGCTCGGACTTGTTCCCGGTCGCGATCACGAGCCAGCCGAACTTGTTCGAGAGCGCCATCAACAGGACGCCGCGGATGCGCGCCTGGAGGTTCTCCTCGGTCAGATCCGGCTCGCGGCCGCGGAACGGCTCGGCGAGCGTCTCGAGGAAGCTCTCGGCGAGCGTCTCGATCGGAAGCTCGAGGAAATCGGTGCCCAGCTGCTCCGCGAGGAGCCGTGCGTCGCCCCGTGTCCCCTCCGAGCTGAACTGCGAAGGCATCGACACGCTGTGCACGCGCTCCGGCCCGAGCGCCTCGGAGGCGATCGCCGCGGTCAATGCCGAGTCGATGCCCCCGGACACGCTGACCACGACCTCGCGAAAGCCGTTCTTCTCGACGTAGTCGCGCAGGCCGAGCTCGAGCGCGAGCCGCATCGACTCGAGGTCGTCGAGCAGCGGCGCCACCGCTCCCGGCACTCGCTCGGCAGCCGGCCGCGGAGAGCCCGCATGCACGACGGGCAGCTCGGCGACGGCCTCCCGCTCACTCTCGAGCGACCGCCGGCGCACGTCGCGCAGGCGCCGCCCCACGACCTCCTCCGGCTCGACGTCGACCACTAGCAGCGTCTCCTCGAAGCCGGGTGCGCGCGCGAGCACCTCGCCTTCGTCGTCGAGCACGACCGAGTGCCCGTCGAAGACCAGCTCGTCCTGCGCACCGACCGCGTTCACGAACGCGACGTAGCAGACGTTGTCGCGCGCTCGCGTCTGGAGCATCTGCTCGCGCTCGCGCTCCTTGCCGACATGGAACGGCGACGCGGAGATGTTGACGATCAGCTGCGCGCCTGCCAGCGCGAGATCGGTCGCGGGCGGTCCTGGCTGCCAGATGTCCTCGCAGACCGTCGGCCCGATCAGCACGTCGCCGTGCTCGAGGAGGAACAGGTCGCGTCCCGGGGCGAAGTACCGGTGCTCGTCGAACACCCCGTAGTTGGGGAGGAAGCGCTTTCGGTAGAGCGCCTTCACCTCGCCGGCGGCGCACACGGCGCACACGTTGTAGAGGTCGCGATCGAGATGGGGCGTGCCGACAAAGGCGACGATCCCGCGCGCCTCGCGTGCGATCTGCGCCAGGGACTCCTCCGCCGCCTCGACGAAGCTGGGGCGGAGCAGGAGATCCTCGGGTGGATACCCGGTGACGGCGAGCTCGGGGAAGAGCGCGACGTCCGCGCCGGCCTCCTTCGCTTCGCCGAGGCGCGCGAGGATCCGCTCCCGGTTCCCGTCGAGGTCACCGACCGTCGTGTTGATCTGAGCGAGGGCGAGTCGCATAGGTTTTCGACTATCAGTCTAAAACATAGTCTACCGCCGATGGAAACGCTGACGATCGACGCACGCTTCAACGGCCCGGACGGCACGGCGAACGGGGGCTACACGTGCGGACGGATCGCCGCGCTCTTCGGCGGCGGCGCCGAGGTCACCCTGCGCTCGCCACCGCCGCTCGAGCGGCCACTCGACGTCGAGCGCGACCGGGACCGCCTGCGAGTGCTCGACGGCGAGACCCTCGTCGCAGAAGCCGTGCCCGGCACGGTCGAGCTCGACGTGTCCGACCCGCCGTCGCGGAACGAGGCGGAGGCGGCTGCCGCGCGCTACCCGGGCTTCGCGGAGCACGCGTTTCCGCGCTGCTTCGTCTGCGGGCCGAAGCGCGAGCCCGGCGATGGCCTGCGCGTCTTCGCCGGCCCCCTCGGCGACGGGCGGTTCGCAGCAACCTGGCAACCGAACGAGGTGCGCCCGGAGCTCGTGTGGGCCACGCTCGACTGCCCCGGCGCGATCGCCGTCGGCTTTCCGGATCGCGGCGAGACTCTTCTCGGCCGCTTCGCGGTCACCATCGACGAGCTGCCCAGACCAGGCGAGCACTGCGTCGTTCTCGCCTTGCCCCTCGGCGAGGACGGCCGGAAGCTCTACGCGGCGACGGCGCTCTTCGGCGAAGACGGCCGAACGCTCGCCAGGGCGCGCGCGACCTGGATCGCTCCGTCCTAACGCTGGAGCCGAATCGCGTTCAGGTCGTTCGCCTCGATCTCGTCCGCGCGCGCGACCAGATCCTCGATGTCGTCGTGCTCCGCGTGGAGGTACCGGCCGGCGAGCGCGTCGGCACGGCCTGAGGCGAGCACGCGCACGAGCTGAGGCGCGAGCTCCGGCGGCGTCCAGGGCAGGTCGTCGCCCCAGTGGCCGGTCAGCGCGGTCTTCACGAGGCCGGGGCTGAAGAAGAAGACCGGGATCCGCCCGCGCAGCTCGTTGGCGAGCGTTTCGCCGTAACGGGCGACGGCGGCCTTGCTCGTCGGGTACGCCGTGCTGCTCGAGCCGGGGAGGTACGCGGCGCCGCTGGCTGTGATCACGATCCGTCCGCTGCCGCGCTCGAGCATGCCCGGAATCACCGCTCGGCAGCAGAGATGGACGCCGAGCACGTTGATCTCCTGCACGCGCCACCAGTCCGCGGGGTCGATCTCCCAGGTCGCGCCGTTCGGGCCGCCGACGCCGGCATTCGCCACGAGTAGCCCGACGTCGCCCGCCTCTGCGACTGCGCGTTCGACCGCCCCGCGATCGGAGACGTCCAGCTCGATCGCGCTGCCGCCGACCTCCTCCGCGACGGCGTCGATCTCGTCGCGGCTGCGAGCGGCGACGACGACCGACCAGCCGTCCTCCGTGAGCTCGCGGGCGATGTTCGCGCCGATTCCGCGCCCGCCTCCGGTGATCAGTGCTGTTCCACGCTCAGACGGCATTTGCGATCTCCTCCAGCGATTCGGGGTTTTCCAGGGACGACAGGTCGCCCGGGTCGGAGCCGAGGGCGCGTGCACGAACCGCCCGCCGGACGATCTTCGCGCTCCGCGTCTTCGGCAGAGCGGACACGAAGATCACGCGATCCGGCTTGAACGCCTTGCCGAGGTCAGCCGCGACCTCCGCTGCCACCTCGGCCGCCAGCGCGTCGTCGGCCTGCGCACCCGGCGTCAGGACACAGAAGATCCACGCCACCTCACCCTTCACCTCGTGCGGGACACCGATCGCCGCCGCCTCCGCGACCGCCGGGTGACCAACCGCCGCCGACTCGAGCTCCGCGGGCCCGATCCGCTTGCCGGCGATGTTCAGGGTGTCGTCCGAGCGCCCGTGCAGGAACCAGTAGCCGTCCTCGTCGACCGAGGCCCAGTCTCCGTGCGTCCAGATCCCGGGCCAGCGGCGCCAGTACGTGTCGATGTACCGCTCCGGGTCACGCCAGAAGCCCCGCGTCATTCCCGGGAACGGCTTGCGGCACACCAGCTCTCCGACCTCGCCGCGCACCGAGTTCCCGTCCGAGTCGACGACGTCCATCGCCATCCCGAGCGCCGGCCCACCGAGGGAGCACGCCTTGATCGGAATCGCGGGCGTCGGCGACAGGAAGCACGCGCCGACCTCGGTCCCTCCCGAGCAGTTGATGATCGGGCAGCGACCTCCGCCGACCTCCTCGAAGAGCCAGCGATATGGCTCGGGATTCCACGGCTCGCCGGTGGTGACGATCGTCCGCAGCGAGGAGAGGTCGGTTTGCGGCTCGCCGTGCGGGATCAGCGCGCGCGTCAGCGTGGGGGAGATCCCGAGCACGGACACCTGCTCCGACTCGATCAGCTTCCACAGCCGGTCCTGCGGCCAGTCCGGCGCGCCCTCGGCGAAAACGAGCGTCGAGCCCATCGCGTGCCCGCCGACGACGGTCCACGGGCCCATGATCCAGCCCATGTCCGTGACGAAGTGGATCCGGTCGCCCGGCCCCGCGTCGGCCTGGTAGCAGACCTCGCGGGCAATCGAGACGAGGAACCCGCCCTGGACGTGGACGACGCCCTTGGGCGTCCCGGTCGTCCCGGACGTGTACGTGAGGAGATACGGCGCTTCGGACTCGAGCTCGGCGGCCGGCAGCTCACCCGGGGAGTCGGCGACGAGCTCGTCCCACGGCGCGACGACGACGTGCTCGACACTCGGCGCCTCGCGTCTCGCGTCCTCGAGGATCTCGAGCATCGGCACCTCGCGGCCGCGGCGCATCGATGTCCGCGTCGTGATCGCGACCTTCGCCTCGGAGGCCTGGAGCCGCTGCGCGACAGCCGGGGCCGCGAACCCGGAGAAGATCGGCACCTGCACCGCGCCGATGTGCGCGCAGGCGTGGGACGCCACTGGCACCTCGGGCGACATCGGCAGGAAGAGCGCCACGCGGTCGCCCTCGCGGACGCCGAGCCGCACGAGCGCCTCGGCCAGGCGCGTCACCTCGCGCGACAGCTCGGCGAACGTCTGCTCCCGGCGCGAACCGTCCTCGCCGAGCCCGACCGACGCCATCGCATTCGGCAGGCGTTCTGCCCAGCGGTGCACGCAATTCCACGCGATGTTCACCTTCCCGCCCACGAACCAGGTCGCCCACTCCGGCCCGCGTGAGAGGTCGACGACCGCGTCCCAGGGGCGCGAGAACTCGAGGCCCATGTCCTCGATCGCCGCGGGCCAGAACCATTCGGGGTCGTCCTGGGAGCGTGCAACGAGGTCCCAGTAGCTCTCGAATCCGTGCTTTCGCATCAGGCGGACGACGTTCGCCCGCTCGAGCGTGGCCGCATCAGGCTGCCAGATGAACTTCGTCGTTGCCTGCGCCATCGTTCTGGTAACTTAGTGGGCGCTAACCACTTGAGGGGGCGAGAGCTTGCGAGGACGCATATTCGCAGAGGAGAACCGGAAGTGGTGGACGCTGGGGGCTGTCGCTTTCGGGCTGTTCATGATCATGCTCGACAACACGGTCGTCTTCGTCGCCTTGTCCTCGATCCAGAGCGACCTCAAGATTTCGCAGTCCGAGCTCGAGTGGGTGGTCAGCGGTTACGCGCTCACCTTCGCCGTGCTCATGCTCACGGGCGGCAAGCTCGCCGACCTGTACGGCCGCCGGCGGATCTTCATCGTCGGCCTGGCGATCTTCACCGCCTCCTCCCTCGCGTGCGGCCTTGCGACCGGCGCCAGCTTCCTGATCGGTGCGCGCGTCGTGCAGGGCGTCGGCGCGGCGCTGATGAACCCTGCGACCCTCTCGATCATCGTCGCCACCTTCCCGCCGCGACAGCGCGGAACCGCGATCGGCATCTGGGTCGGCGTGTCGGCGATGGCCCTCGCAATCGGGCCGCTCATCGGCGGCATCCTCACCGAGCAGATCAACTGGAGCTGGATCTTCTTCATCAACGTCCCCGTCGGGATCGCGGGCATCATCGTCTCCCGCCTCTTCATCGATGAGACGAGGGACGAGTCGGAGGAGCAGCGCCTCGACCTGCCGGGACTGATCTCGTCGGCGGTCGGCCTCTTCGGTCTGACGTACGCGCTGATCGAGGGGAACAACTACGGGTGGAGCTCGAGCCGGATTCTCGCCGGCTTCGCCTTGGCGGCTCTCGGGCTTGCAACCTTCGTCCTGCTCGAGCACCGCCAGCGCGTGCCGATGCTCGACCTCTCGCTGTTCAAGAACTCGACCTTCGCCGGCGCCAACGTGACCATGTTGCTCGTCGCGCTTGCGATGTTCGGCGTCTTCTTCTTCAACTCTCTCTACCTCGGCCAGGTGCTCGGCTACTCGCCGATCCAGACCGGGGCGACCTTCCTGCCGTTGACCGTCCTGATCGTGTTCGTGGCTCCGCTCGCCGGCCGCTTCTCCGACAAGATCGGCTCACGCTGGCTGATGGGCGCGGGGCTCGTCCTGCTCAGCGCCTCGTTGCTGAGCTTTTCGACCCTGGGCGTCAACTCGAACTTTTGGGACATCCTCCCCGGCCTGATTCTCGGTGGCTTCGGCATGTCGCTCGCGATGACTCCGACGACAGCGGCGGCAATGGGCTCGGTTCCCGTCGACAAGGCCGGTGTCGGCTCGGCCGTGCTGAACAGCATGAGGCAAGTCGGCGGCTCGCTCGGAATCGCCCTGATGGGCGCGATCGTCGCTTCGTCGGTGAGCGTCTTGCCCACGAGCCCTGAGTACCCGGAGCAGTTCGTCGAGGGCTACCACAATGCGCTTCACGTCGCGGCTGCGATCGCGATCGTCGGCGCCGTTGTCGCCGTGGCCACCGTCCGCAACGTCCGGCACCCCGAACCTGAAGCGCAGCCCGCGCTCGAAGGCGCATAAGCCATGGCCACGCGTCTGCCTGCGGAGGAGCGCAAGGCTGCGGTGCTCGACTGCGCCTGCGGGATCTTCTCGAGCGGAAGCTACCGGGGGACGACGACCGCCCAGATTGCACGCATCGCCGGCGTGACCGAGCCGGTCCTCTACCGGCACTTCGCCTCGAAGCGCGATCTCTACCTCGCTGTCCTCGAGGAATCGTGGCGCCGCCTGCGCCTGCTCTGGGACGCAGCTGTCGAGGCCGAGCAAGACCCGAGGCTCTGGGTCGGCGCGTTGGGCCAGGCGTACTTCGAGGCGAAGGACCCGAAGGTGCGCTGCGCGGACCTCTGGGTCCAGGCGCTCACCGAGGCGAGCGACGACCCGGTGATCCGCAAGTTCCTGCGCAAGCAGATGCGCGAGGTGCACGACTACGTGACCGACGTCATCCGCCGCTCACAGGAGGCCGGCGGGATCTACCCGGACCGCGAGGCGAGCCCGGAGGCTTGGATCTTCATCGCGATCGGCCTGCTCGGCACCGTCGGCCGCCGTGTCGGCGGACTGATCCACGACGAGTTTCCCGCGATCGTCATGTCGCGACGGCGCTGGATGACCGGCATCGAAGAGACGCCGGACATCCCGGACACGCTCGGTATCTGAGCTCTCGGTTTCCTGGCGCGGCGCTGGGCGCCTGTATGCGAGCGGAACCCAGTCGCGTTCGCACCGCCTTCGGCGTTGCTCACTTTTTCGCCGCTTGCGCGGCCGAAAAAGGGAGAGCCCCCGGCTGCGGCCCCGGGGGCTCATCCCTCAGCGGCGAGAAAACCCACCACCCCTACGCGCCTGGGAGGCGACGGCCCGGAGGCTGTTTGGCTCTGCGGCCCAGCCAATGCCTCCGGGCCTTCCGTCGCCACATCTGGCGCGCCCCTTGCAGGGACAACCTGGCGTGTGGCCATCAGTGCAAGGTGGACTCACAATAGAGCCGGTTTCCCGGGAAGTCAAGTAGCTCAGTCAAGTGATTTCACGTTTGGTCGCTTGACCCCGGTTTGCCCGCAATTACCACCCTTTTGGGTGATCTCACCCGAAGGGTGCTTGCGGAAAGGTGAAGCGTGCGCTTGACTGTGCTATGGAAGTAGCCGCCTCTTGAGTCGCTCCCAGCCCCCGTCGTCCGTCGCGCAGGCCGCGCGTCCCGCAGCCCTTCGGCTCGGCGAGCGCCTGCGCCAGCTGCGCATCGCCGCGGACCTGACGCAGAGCGAGCTCGCCGGCGAGCGGTTCTCGAAGGAGTACGTGAGCCAGATCGAGCGCGGCAAAACGCGCCCGACCGGCGAGACGATCGCGTGGCTCGCGAGCCGCCTGGACGTCGACGCCGGCTATCTGGCCAACGGCGTCTCGACCGACGAGCGCGGCCGCGTCGAGGCGACGCTGACCCGCGCCGAAGCGCTCGCCGAGGCGCACAGATATGAAGAGGCCGTCGCCGAGTTCGAGCAGATCCGTCCAGACGTGGCCGCGACCGGCGCCGCCGAGCTCGAGGCCCGCCTCCTCTCGGGCGAGGCCTGGGCGCGGATGCACAAGGGCGAGCTCCGCGAGGCGCTCGACCTGCTCACGCGCGCGAGAACCGTCACCGAGCACGAGCCGTTCTCGGAGCTCGACCGCGCCGAGATTCTCTTCCGGCTCGGGGTGTGCCGCCACAAGCTGTCGAGCAATTCGACGGCAATCGCTCTTTTCAACGAGGCGTACGCGATCGCCGAGACTTCCGGGCTGCCGAGCGACTTCCTTCGCTCGAACATCCTCGCGTACCGTTCTCGTTGCTACCGCCGTCAGCGCGACCTCGAAGCCGCGCGCGAGGACGTCGAGCGCGCACTCGAGCTCGCGCAGTCGCTCGACGACAGCCCGACGATGGCCAATGTCTACGTCCAGGCCTCGCTCGTCGCGGAGCGCATGGGCCACTGGGTGCTCGCACGCAACTACGCGGAGCGGGCGAAGAGCTTCTACGAGGATCTGAACGACCAGCGGAACCTCGCCGGCCTGCTGAACAACCTAGGCGGGCTCAACCTCATGCTCGGCAAACCCGAGGAGGCAATCGAGTACCTGAAGTCCTCCTACTCGACGGCCCTCGATGCCGACAGCAAGGAAGAGGCGGCGCAGGCGACCGGCTCACTCGCCGCCGTCCATCTCGAGCTGAACGACTACGAGCAGGCAGAGCGGTTCGCGCGCCAGGCGATCTCCCTCCTCGAGGGCCGCGTCGACTTCCTCCACGAGATCGGCACGTCCCAGCTCGTCCTCGGCCGTGCGCTCATGGAGCAGGAGCTGCTCGACGAGGCCGAAGAGGCCTTCAAGGCCGCCGACGACAGTTTCGAGCAGTGGTCCTCGGCCAGCCACCGCGCACGCGCATGGATCGCCATGGGCGACCTGGCCGCCCGCAGAGGCGACGACCGGTCGGCCGCGCGTCACTACCGGAATGCCGCTGACGCACTACAGGACGTCAGGTTCTAGGAAAGGAGGTGAACCAATTGCGCGCAAGGCTTCTCCTCCTCGTGCTTCTGGCGTGCCAGCTGGCTCTCGTGTTCGGCCAGTGCGTCCCGGACACGTGGTGGGAAGGACCGTGACGTACTGAACCGTTTCTGCGGGGGTCGTTGGCGTGTTCTCTTCCTAGGCGTGAATTAAGCGGTTTTCGCGTGCCGCCGTACGCAAAAAAAGCGGCGACGGTTCGGGACCGCCGCCGCTGTCAGGGGAGAGGAGGAGCTTTCTTTCCGCGGGTTCGACGGGGCCTCGGAATGCCCTGGTTTTGCCGTGCGGGCACGGGGAATGCCTCGTCGCGGATCCTCGTTTTTGCAGCTACAGTCCACCGTCCCCGGGGGAGTCTTCTGTGGAATTCAACGCCGCTGACGTCAAGCTCACCGACCTCGCCTCCTGTGGAGGCTGCGCCGCGAAGTACTCGGCCGCCCGGCTGGAGCAGCTCCTCGCCGGGTTCGTTCCCGTCGAGGCCGAGAACCTGCTCGTCGGGCTCGCGCCGGCCGACGACGCGGCCGTGTACAAGCTCGACGACGAGCGCGCGCTGGTCTTCACGCTCGACTTCTTCCCGCCGATCGTCGACGACCCCACCGACTACGGCTCGATCGCCGCGACGAACGCGTTGAACGACGTCTTCGCGATGGGCGGCACGCCTCTGCTCGCGCTCTCGATCGCCGCGTTCCCCGAGGAGCTGCCGATGGAGATGCTCGGCCAGATCTTCGCCGCAGCGGCCGAGCAGGTCCGCGCGTCCGGCGGCCTTCTCGCGGGCGGGCACACGATCCGCGACGAGGAGCCGAAGTACGGCCTGGCCGTCGTCGGCACTGTGCACCCGGACGGAATCTGGACGAAAGCCTCGGCCCGGCCCGGGGACGCGGTCTACGTCACGAAGCCGCTCGGCACCGGACTCATCATGTCCGGCCACAAGACGGGCGCGATCGGGACGCAGCAGCTCGAGCGCGCAGTGCGCTGGATGAAAACGCTGAACAAGGATGCGGCCGAGGTGCTGCGCTCGCACAAGGTCAACGCGGTCACGGATGTCACCGGCTTCGGCCTCTTCGGTCACGTCCGCGAGACGGCCGAGGGGAGCGGCGTACGGATCACGCTCGAGTCGGAGCGCTTCCCTGCGATCGACGGGGCGCTCGACCTCGCGCGCAAGGGCATCCGAACGACCGGCGACCCGCGCAACCGGGACTTCGCGGGGCGACACCTGACGCTACAACAGGTGCCCGAGACGCTCGTTGCGCTCGGCTATGACCCGCAGACGGCCGGTGGCCTGCTGGTCACGCTTCCGTCCGAGCAGGGGGCTGTGCTCGAGGCGGAGTTCACGTCGCGGCGGCTCTTCATACGACGCGTCGGCACCGTCGAAGAGGGCTCGGGCGTCCTCGTCGTTTAAGAGGGTTTGGCGAAACATGGCTGAGCCGCCAGACCTCGGAACGACCATCGCAACCTGACGACGAGCATTGTTCCGCCAAACCCTCTAGTTTTCCCCTCCGCCATGAAGCGGGGCATGATCCATGGGCGCTTTCAGCCGTTCCACAACGGCCACCTCGAGTACATGCGCGGGGCCGCCGAGCGGTCCGACGAGCTGTGGGTCGGGATCACGAACCCCGACCCGGCGCGGATCCTCCCCGAGGCGAGCGACCCGGCGCGTCACCTGCCCGAATCGAACCCGTACACCTACGACGAGCGACTGCTGATGGTGAAGGCGGCGGCCGGCGACCTCGGGCTCGACCTGGAGCGCATGCACGTGATCCCCTTCCCGGTCAACGAGCCGGATCTGTGGGCCGCCTACGTCCCGGAGGGGATCACCCAATACCTGCGCCTCTTCTCGGCGTGGGGCGGCGAGAAGCACGAGCGCCTGCGCGCGGCCGGCTACGAGGTCGTGATCCTCGACCAGGGCGCCGAGAAGCAGCTCTCCGGGGCGCACGTGAGGGCCGCGATGCGCTCCGGCGACGAGTGGGAGTTCCTCGTCCCGCCCGGCGTCGCGCGCGTCCTGCGCGACCTCGACCGCGTCGCCGTCTAGTAGGCGAGGTCCCGCTGCGGCGCGGGTAGCGAGCGCTTGTCGAGCCAGCGCCGCAGCGGGCTGTCGGCCTTCGCGAGCCAAATCGCTGTGACGATGAACAGGATCCCGCCGGCCATGAGGATGAACGGGAACAGCGCTCCATGCGCGTTCATGCTGATCGCGATCCAGCCGATCACGCCGCCAGCCGCGAGGTAGACGATCCGCGCCAGCCAGAGGCCAACGATCAGATCGATCGCGGCCACGATGAAGAGCGAGAGCGTGTTCTCGTCCGTGCAGAGAGGCAGGCCCCATGCGACGAGCCAGATCGACGTCACGTGCGGCCAGAACGCGAACCTGCGCCAACCCTTGTAGTCGAGAAGCACGCCGACGAGCCCGATCACGATCCCGCCGGCGAGCACGACTCGCTCGAGCAGCGTTTCGTCGTCGAAGCCGTCGCCGAAGATCCGGACGGTCGCGTCCATGAGCAGGAAGCCGGTGAAGAGCGTGATCGGCAGCGTCAGGAACGGGCGCCGGTAGCGGTAGAGGAGCGCCGCAGCGACGGCGATCGAGCCGAGCTCCATGAACACCCAGCCGCCCGAGATCCACGGGTAGAAGTCCCGGTAGTTGCTGTGCTCGAAGTCGACGCCGAGCAGCCTCTCGATCGAGAAGATCGTCAGCGGCGTGTAGAAGGCGACGATGGCGGCGAAGCCGGATTCGAGGAGCCCGTGCCCGGCCTGCTTCGCCCATTCGGCTGCCCAGAGGAAGCCGACCTGCCAGAGCACCGTCAGGACGAGCACGATGCCCATGCCCATGGCCTGGTAGCCCTTGGTCGACCACCACGCGTGCGCACCGATCACGAGCAGGACGCCGAGCGCGACGAACACCTGGACCGTCCGCGAGAGGCGGGTCTGGTCGGCTAGGGGAGTGCCGTCGCGGGAGAGCTCAGAGCCGCGCTCTGGGGTCGCGTAGAGCCGCTCGAAAAGCGAGAGCGCTGCGCCTCGCTCGATGCCGACCCGGCCGGCCTCGGCGACGAATAGCTCGCGGTTCACGGTGAACTCCATCTCATAGTTGCTATAATAGCAGTACTGCTATAGAAGTCAATAGCTATTTCGTACTTCGGCAGAAACCTGGGTCGGCGTGAGAAAAGCGGCGCGCCTGTAGCCTCACGCCTCCGTGTACCCGATCTTCGTCGTCCTTCTCGACGGGCTCGCCGACCGCGCGCACGACTCGCTCGGCGGGCGCACCGCGAACGAGATCGCCGAGACGCCGAACCTCGACCGGCTCGCTGCGCAGGGCTCGTGCGGGCTCATGTTCAGCCTCGGCCCCGGCCGGGCGCCCGCCAGTGAGCTCGCGCACTGGGCCATGCTCGGCTACACGCCCGACGAGTTCCCGGGCCGTGCGGTTCTCGAGGCGAGGGGCGCGGAGCAGGAGATCGACCCGGCTCACGTGCTCGCGTTCGCCGCGCTGCGCCCAGCGGAGCGACGCGACGATGGCCTCTGGCTCACCGGTCGCCCTCGCAAGGGCGGTGAGGACGAGGACGACGTCGTCGAGCTCCTGTCGGCCTGCGACGGGTTCGAGATCGACGGGCTCCGCTTCGAGCTCACCCACGTCCAGCGCGGCGAGGCGATCCTGCGCATCTTCCCTGGCGCGGACGACCGCGTCACCGACTCGGACTCGTTCTTCAAGGACTCGTATCCGGTGCTGAGGCCGCAGGCGCAGGTTCCGGAGGCCGCGGCCACCGCTCGTGCAGCCGAGGCGTGGACGCGCCAGACGATCGAGTTGCTCGAGGGTCATCCCGTCAACGAGCGCCGCGGCTCCAACGGCCTCCCCAGGCTGAACGTGATCACGCTCAAGTGGTGGGGGCGGCGGCGATCCAACCCCAGCTTCCGCGAGCGCCACGGCCTCCACGGCAGCTTCCTCGGAGAGTCGAAGTTCCTGCTCGGGCTCGCCCGCACGATCGGCCTCGAGCCGCGCTACGTCCCCGAGACCGGCGATCCGCCTGCAGACTTACGTGCGCGGCTCGCGCTCGCCCGTGAGCGGCTCGACGAGGGCGACACGTTCGTCTTCTCGCACCTGAAGGCGACGGACATGGCTGGTCACACGAAGAACCCGCAGGTCAAAAAGAGCACGATCGAGGCGCTCGACGCCGAGCTCGGCGACCTTCCGACCGACCGCGCGATCGTCTGCGTCACCGGCGACCACGCGACGCCGACGTACCCGGACGTGATCCACTCGGGCGACCCGGTGCCGTTCGTCGTCAACGGGCCGGGCGTCCGCGCCGACGAGGTCGAGGCGTTCGGCGAGCTCGACTGCGCCCGCGGGATCCTCGGCCACCTGCGCGGGCCGGACATGATGCCGGTGCTCCTGAACGCGGCCGACCGCCCGCTCTTCATGGGCTCGCGCCCGACGCCGTTCCCCGGCGCCGACGGCTACCCCGATCTCGTCGTCCCGTTCTAGATGGAGATCGCCGCCCGCATCCGCAGCTTCGAGATCTCGCCCGTACGGTTCGTGCAGGTCGCCTGGACGAACGTGTTCCTCCTCTGGCTGATCGTGGGCACGGGCGCCGCCGTCCGGCTCACCGACTCGGGCCTCGGCTGCAGCCACTGGCCCGGCTGCGAGCGCGGGGCGCCGCTGCCGGAGAAGAACGTGCACGCGTTCGTCGAGTTCGGGAACCGGCTCGTCGGCGGCGTCGTGATCACGGTCACGCTGCTGACGTGGCTCGCGGCGCGGAAGACGCCCGGCCTCCCGACTTGGACGCGGCAGCTCGCGCTTGCGGTGCTGGTCGGGGCACTCGCGCAGGCGCCGCTCGGGTACCTGGCGGTGGCCAGCGACCTCCGCTGGCCCGTGGTCATGGCGCACCTCCTGCTTTCGTTCGCAATCCTCGCGGGCGCGGTCGTGATCGCGGTCGAGGCAGTCGGCCTGCGCGACGGCCGTTCAGAGCCGATCGTTCCATCCGAGCTCAGGCGGCTGGCGCTCCTGTTCACGGCCGCGGGCTTCGCGCTTGTCGTCAGTGGCACGTTCGCGACGGCAGCCGGCCCGCACTCCGGAGGAGGTGAGCACATCGACCGCTTCGGCTCGCTGCAGCCGACCGTCTATGTGCACGGCGTCTTCGTCGGCTTCTTCCTGATCTCGTTCCTGCTCTCGATCGGCTATCTGGCCGCGTATAGAGACCGCTCGCCGAAGCTGTTTCGGATCGCGCTCCTCGTCCTCGGGCTCCTGATCGTGCAGATGGGGATCGGCGAGTTGCAGTGGCGCACGAAGCTTCCGTGGGAGATCGTGCTCGTGCACGTGACGCTCGCGGCGGCCGTCTGGGCGGGCACCGTCACGCTGGCCGCACTGTTCTTCCGGCCACCCCGTTCTCTCCTTCCCGCTAACACCTAGACTCAGGGCAGTGTCCGAGGAGCTCCTCGTCTCGAGCCGGCCAGAGCTCGAGCGTCCGATTCTGATCGCCGCCTTCCGCGGCTGGAACGACGGCGGCCAGGGCGCGTCTCTTGCCACCGGCTACCTTGCGAAGCTCTGGAACGCGAGGCGGTTCGCCGAGATCGAGCCCGAGAACTTCTTCGACTTCCAGGCGACCCGCCCGCACGTCTCGCTCGAGGATGGGCTTACTCGACGGATCGACTGGCCCTCGACCGTCTTCTACCACGGACGCCCGCCGGGCCTCGACCGAGACGTCGTGCTCCTGCTCGGGATCGAGCCGAACCTTCGTTGGCGCACGTTCTCGGACCTCGTCGTCGGGTTCCTTCAGGAGCTTCGCGTTGAGCTGATCATCAGCCTCGGGTCGCTGCTCGCGGACGTGCCGCACACGCGCCCCTGCCCCGTTACCGGGAGCGCGAGCGATCCGGAGCTCGTCGAGCGCCTGGGGCTCTCCGCCTCGCGCTACGAGGGCCCGACCGGGATCGTCGGCGTGCTCCACGACGCATGCCGCGAGGCCGACCTGCCTTCGGCGAGCCTCTGGGCCGCGGTGCCGCACTACGTCTCGCTGACGCCGAGCCCGAAGGCGGCGCTCGCGCTCTGCGACCGGCTCGCAGACGTGCTCGGCGCGTCGATCGACACGACCGAGCTGGCCGAGGCTGCGGAGAACTACTCGGAGCAGGTGTCGGAGGCAGTCGCGTCCGATCCGGACACCGCGGCGTACATCGAAGAGCTCGAGCAGCGCGCCGACACGCTCGCCGAAGAGGCGGAGTTGCCCTCGGGTGACGCCCTCGCGGCCGAGCTCACCCAGTTCCTGCGCGACCGTGAGCGCGAGAACGGCGACGACGTCGCCCGCGACCAGTAGCTCCGTTTCCCGTTTAGCCGAACGTGAACGCGTAGGCCTCGACGCCCGGGCTGAAGTGCAGCTCGAGCAGCCTGCTCTGCGCTGTCGCTAGTCGTGCCAGCGTGTAGAGGCGACTTCCGCGGACCGGGACGACTCCGACGGGCTTCCCGTCGACGATGACTGCCACCGAGCCGTGCCCGCCGAGAACGAGGTGGGCGCTCCGGGCCACGAAGCGGAGCCGGAGCTGGGCGCCGGGGCCCGCGACGATCCGCTCGCCCTGCACCTTCCAGCGGCCGGCGTAGGCGAGCTCGTTCTCCTGGAGGTCGCCGGCCGGGAAGTGGTAGGTCGCGAACCGGTCGGGCGTGACCGTCCTCTGTGCGAAGCGCGCCAGGCGCTCGTAACCGAGGTACGACTCGGGCGTCATCACCTGCGTCGGCGTCGGGTCGGATAGCTCGTTCGCGACCGGGAGCATCCCGCCGTTTTCGCCGAGGAGCGTGCGGATGCGCGCCTCGGTCGTGTCGTAGGAGCCCTCGCCGAAGTGGTAGTAGCGCAGGTGTCCACTTCGGTCGATCAGGTACTTCGCCGGCCAGTACTGGTTCTTGAACGCGTTCCAGGTCCCGTAGTCGTTGTCGAGTGCGACCGGGTAGGTGACCCCGAGCCGGCGAACGGCGCTGCGGACGTTACTCGGTACGTGCTCGAACGCGAACTCGGGCGTGTGCACGCCGATCACGACGAGCCCTTTGTCCTGGTACGTCCGGGACCAGGCCTTCACGTGCGGCAGCGTGCGGAGGCAGTTGATGCATGAGTACGTCCAGAAGTCGATCAGAACGACCTTGCCGCGCAGCTTCTTCAGCGTCAGCGGCTTGCTGTTGATCCAGTTCGTGAGCCCGGTCAGCTCGGGCGCCGTGCCGTAGTCCTTGAGCGACGTCGTCGACGCGACCTGACGCGTGTTCCCGCGCAGCCCCTGCAGCTGGCGCTGCGCGCTGTCGCTCTCCTCGACCTTGCTCTGGAGCGCCTCCGTGTACCCGGGGAGCGCGGTTTGGAAGTGGCGGTCGACGTTGAGCGCGATCGCGAGCGCCGTCAGCCCCACGACGACGCCGAGCGCCTGCCGTATGCGGTGCGCGTGCGGTCGCAGCGCGTTCATCCCGGCGCGGCCGCCAATCGCGACGAGCAGCATCGGGATCGCGGCGCCAATCGCGTATGCGAGCGTGAGCACGATCGCGCGGAAGCCCACGTCCTGTGTTGCTCCGACGACCGTGATCGCTGCCAGCACGGGCCCTGCGCACGGAACGAAGACGAGACCGAGGCTCGCGCCGAGCAGCGCCCCGCCGCCGAGGTCGCCGCTCGGGCGGCGCGACAGGCGTAGGAGCGGCCGCTGGACGATCTCCTCGACCTTCGGAAAGAGCAGCGTCGCGGCGACGACGAAGAGCAGCGCGATCGCGATGTTGCGCAGCAGGTCTTCAGGCAGGCCGAGCGTGCGCAGGAGCCAGACGCCGAAGAGCGTGAAGGCCGTAAAGCTGAGAACGAGCCCCGCGATGATCGCGAACGGCTTCCGGCGGCCTCCGGTCGCGCCGCCCGCGAAGATGATCGGCAGGACCGGGAGGACGCAGGGCGAGATCGCCGTGATGAATCCGGCTGCAAGCCCGATTCCGATCAGGACGAGCATTCGCCTTTAGCGTAGAGAGCAGGTGGTTAAGCGGGAATTACGACGATTCGGCGGCCTGTGCGTGATCCGACTCTTGCGCCGGAGCGGCCTCGATTTTGGCCGCCTGCGACGGCTTACGGCGTCGGCGCCGTTTCTTCGGCTGCGCGCTGTCCTGGGATTGCTGGGCCGCCTGCGTCTCGCCTGCCTGCTGTTGCTGCTGCTGCTGCCCGCCTTTCTTCTTCCGCCGCCTGCGCCGTCTCCGGCCGGCGTGCGCCTTGGGCGGCGGGAGGTTCTCCCCGAGCGCGTACGCGACCTCGGAGAGCGTCCCGATCCTCTCGCGCGCGCCTTCGATCAGCTTCGTGGCGCGAGGCGTGTAGCCGTCCGCAGAGGCGAGCAGGGCGACACCGACGCCGATCGGGAGCTCGAGCGCCGCGTTGACGAGCTTCGCAGCGTTCTCCTCGTGGCGGTGCCCGCGGGAGTTCGCGAGCGCGCCCAGTAGGCGCTTCGCCTCCGGGAACTCCGCGCTAACTCGGCGGTCCTGCGCCTTGCGCGTCGCTCGCGCGAGCTTCCACGTCCAGCGGGCGAGGATCTGCTCCGGAGCGTCCGCCTTTCCTTCGCCGATCGCCCGTAGGAGGATCCGCGCGCCCTGGACACGGTCCTTGTCCCACGTCGCGCCCTGGATGACGAGCGTGACGAGGTCGTCGAAGTCGGCACGCTCGACGGTCATCGAGACGCGATCGGAGAGCGCCATCATCCGGAGGCGCCGGTTCGGGTTCTCGGCCGCGGCCGTGGCGAGGAACTGCTCGAGGCACGCTTTGCTCGCCTTGCCGTCCGAGAGCTTCTTCACGAAGTCGGCGCGCTCCTCGAAGCGCACCTGGCGGCCCGCGATCGAGGCCCAGTAGCGCTGCTCGTCCTCGTCCAGGTAGCGCGGGTCGATCCGCTGCCACTCGCGCTGGATGACCGAGAGGCGGCGACGCACGTCCGGCGTCACCGGCACGAGCCAGGGAGCGGGCGAGAGCTTGCGTCGCGCACGGCGGTTCGGGCGTCGGCGCGGTGCGGGCGTGACGCGGGCGCCCTCGCGGTAGAAGTCGGCGCCGAGCAAGCTGTGCAGCGAAATGACGCGGTCGTTGTGTGTCGCGCCCTTGTTCACGAAGTCGACGACGATCCCGGCTTCCTTCCGCGGGTGCATGCGCATGATCCGGCCGATCCGCTGCTGGTAGACGCGGCGGCTCGCGGTCGGTGCGAGGTGCATGACCACGGTTGCGCGCGGCGAGTTCCAGCCCTCCGCGAGCAGCATCGCGTTGATCAGAACGTCGATCTCGCCCCGTTCGTAGGCGGCGAGGATCTCGGCGAGCTTGACCGGAGGCGTCCGCCCGCTGACCGCCTCGGCCTTGAGGCCCGCGGCGCGGAACTCCTGCGCGAGGTTGTAGGCGTGGTCGACCCCGGCCGCGTAGACGATTCCGGGCGTCGAGTCGAAACGGTCGCGGTAGAGGCTCGCCGCTGCCTGGTTCAGAGCGGTGTGGTCGAGAGCCGCGGCGAGCGCGCGCTCCTCGAAGTCGCCGCCGACGATCGGGACCGAGTGGATCGCGGCCGCGGGCGGGACGCGGAGGTTGCGCAGCGGCGCGATCAGGCCTCGCCGAGCAGCGTCCTGGAGCGGGAGGTCGTCGACCGAGGCGGGGAAGACGTCCGAGACCTGCTTCGCGATCAGCTGCTCGGTCGCGGTCATTCCGATGTAGATCGGGTCGGGGAAGCTGCGGATCGCGTGGCTCGTCTTCTCGCCGAGCGCGGTGTGCGCCTCGTCGGCGATCACGAGCTGGTACGTGTCGCGGCTGATCGAGTCGTGGTGCCGCGCGAACCACGCGTACGTCTGGACGGTGATCGGAGCCGGCTGCGGCGAGTTCTGGCCCTGCTCGACGATCGGCGTGAGCCGCTCGCCGTAGCCCTCGGCCGCGAGCTCACGGTTGAACTGCGAGACGAGCAGTCGGCGGTGGGTGAGGATGAGGACGCCCATCGTGCGGGCCGCCTCGACGAAGCCTGCGGCGGCGATCGTCTTCCCGGACGCGGTCGGATGGCGGAACCGGTAGCGGCGGATCGCACCAGGGTCGTCGGCCGGCGGCAGCTCCTCCGGGAGCAGTTCCTCGTCGACGACGCCGAAGTCCGCGTCCTCTTCCTCGAGGTCGGTCGCCTCGACCTGCCCGTTGGCGCTCCCGTTGCCGTTCAAAGGCTCCTCGGCCTGCCGCTGGTTGGCTGCGATCAGCTCGGTGAGCATTCCGGCGAGCGCGTCCACCTGGTGGCGGCGCAGCTCGGTGCCGGAGGCGAGGTGCGGGGGCTTCTCGGACAGCACCCGCTCGAGGCCGAGCATGAGGGCGAAGTGCACCTTCCACTGCGAGGACGGCGTCTCATGGCCGGCCTCGATCTCGGTCAGCGCTTCGTCGAGCGCATTACGCCGCGCCGTTGCGGGCGCGAGCACCTGGGCAGGATCCTCGTCGTTGTGGAGCAGGGGCTCGCCGGCCCAGTCCCCGGCCTTCTGTGCGCTAGCGACGAGATCGTCGATCGCAGGCGTTGCTGATAGCTGCTCGGTGGTTTCCCGCATGTAGGCGGCACAAAGGGCCGCGATGCCTCAGAAATTAGAGAGGGCGCGCTCCGAATCCCCAATGAGCGTCGCAATCCGAAGCATACCCCAAAGGGCGGCGCTTCAAGCCTCACGCGGGGTCAGCTCAAATGAATAGCCGTTTTCGCGTAGGTACGGGGTTAGGCCGCCCATGAAGAACGGGAAGCCGGCGCCCAGGATGAGCGCAGTGTCGATGTCCTTCGGTGAGCCGACGACGCCCTCGGCGAGCATGTGCCCTGTCTCGTCCGCGAGGGCCTCGACGACAGCGTTGCGGATCTCCTCGACGGTTCTGACCGGCCCATCCGCGGTGATCGCGAACCGCTCGGGGAACGCAACCTGGAGCGTCTCGCGCACATGGGTCGCAACCTGCTCGCCGACCATCTGCAGCAGCACCGACGGCGCCATCGGTAGCCCGAGCGAAAGCACCGCCTCGTCCGCCTCCTCGACCGAGTTGCCGCGCTCGACCGACTCGAGGACGACGAGCATCATCCGGGTCAACAGCCGGTTGACGACGAACCCAGGTGCGTCGTGAACCAGAACGGGCCGCTTGCGGAGCTTGTCGGCCACAGCCCACGCCGTCGCGAGCGCGGCGTCGTCCGTCTCGGGCGTGCGGACGAGCTCGACGAGGGGCATCAGAGCGACCGGATTGAAGAAGTGCATGCCGACCAGTCGTCCCGCGTGCTCGAGGTCCTCGCCCATCGCGGTCACGGAGAGCGCGGACGTGTTCGTCGCGAGCACGCAGTCGGCCGAGACCACTCCCTCGAGCTCGCCGAAAACCTGACGCTTGACGTCGAGCTCCTCGAAGACGGCCTCGATCACGAGGTCGCAGTGCTCGAACCCGTCGTAGGACGTCGTACCGGTCGCTTGTGCGGCCAGCGAGACGGCCTGCTCGCGATCGAGTCGGCCCCGGGCCGCGGCGTCCGCGAGCTCGTCGCGGATTGTCTCGAGGGCCCGGTCGACGATCGCCTGGTCGAGATCGCGTAGAACGACCGGCGTGCGGAGCCTGCGCAGGAAGAGCGTTGCGAGCTGCGCGGCCATGAGCCCGGCGCCGGCGATTCCGACCTTCGCCACTTCGCGCGGCTCGGCGGACGGGCGACCAGCACCGCGACGGGCGCGCCGCTCGACCAGGTCGAACGCGTAGAGCGATGCTTTCGCCTCGGGTGTGAAGAGCAAATCGGCGAGCGCCTCCTCCTCGGCCCGGTAGCCCTCCTCGATCGTCCAGGCTTGAGCGCCCTCGATCAGGTCGAGCGCCCGGTAGGGCGCCGGCGCCGCACCGTGCAGCGAATCGTCCAGTTGGCCGCGGGCGCGCGCCACGATGTCGCTCGTCGACGTGAGGTCGGCCGGGTCACGGGTCGGGTGCTCGAGCGCGATCGTGATCGCCTCGTCGATCAGCCGCTCGAGCTCGATGACGCGGTCGACGAGGCCGAGCTCGAGCGCCTGCTCGGCGTCGAGCATCTTGTTCTGGCGCATCGGGTTCATGACCATCAGCTTCACGGCCGCCTCGGGGCCGATCAGCCGCGGCCCGAGCTGCGTGGCGCCCCAGGCGGGGACGAAGCCCAGCAAGCACTCCGGGGACGCCACGTGCCGAACCTCGTCGGCGATCACCCGGTAGTCGCAGTGGAGCGCGAGCTCGACCCCTCCGCCCAGGATGCCGCCGTTGATCGCGGCCACGGTCGTGTACGGCAGCTTCCGGATTCGCGCGAAGAGCTCGTGTCCCGCACGGCTGCCCTCGATCGCCTGCTCACGGGTCTCGATGCGCGGGAACTCGTCTAAGTCGGCGCCGCCGGAGAAGCTGCCCGGCTTGCCAGTGATGACAAGCGCGGTGAAGGAGTTTCCCTCGAGCTCGGGCAGGAGCTGTGCGAGGGACTCGAGCGCGCCGCGGCTGAGGATGTTCGGCCGGCCCGCGCGCGTGCCGTCGTCCATCGTGACGAGCGCTACCGAGTCGCGCCGGTCGAGGTGGAACTGGGTCACCGGCTCGCCCATGACGGGAGGTTATCTTCCTGCCGTGTCCGGCTGGGACGTGCATCTCGCCCGCGAGGTCGCCCGCTACGAGGACGGCGAGTCCCGGCTGCCGGACGAGCCCGACGCGCGGCAGCGGCAGCTGACGCGGATGGGCAACGCAGCCGGCGGAGCAGGGCTGGCGCTGCTCATGGACGGGCGAGCCGACGAGGCGTCCGAGTGGTTCCACCGCGCGGCCGAGCGATATCGGGAGAGCATCGACGGCGCTCCACAGGGGAGTTGGGGTCGGCCGATCGGCGCGATGAAGGCGCTCATTCTGGCCGATGACTGGCCGCAAGCCGAGGAGGCGGCTCGCTGGGCGCTCGAGCTCGGCGCCGGCGAGTCCGAGTCACCGATCGGGCGCTACGCGGCCGTGCTCGCGCTGCTCGTCCTCGGCCGCGACCACGACGCGGTCATCCACGCAGACGCGATCCGCACGAGCGAGGCCTTCCCGCATGACGTCGGCGACGCGCTCGCGTTCCTCGCCGCCCAGGACGTCGTCGGCTACGCGTACGCAGTCGAGGGCGTCCTCGACTCGTTCGAGACGCGCGAGGAGTACCTCGAGGACATCCCCGTCGCCGACACCGTGCTCGTCCTTCAGGCGCTTGCCGCGCGTCGCGGCATCGCCGCCGAGCTCAGCTCGTCGCTTCTCCCCGCGACGTCGGCGGATGCATGAACGCCGTGATCACGATCGGGTCGACGGACGGGTCCTCCAGCTCCTGCGCCTTCTCGACGAGCTCGGTGATCATCTCGATCGCCTGCTCGGCCGTGACCCGGCCGGTCACCTGAGCGCTTCTGAACTGGGCCTTGTCCCTCTTCGCGAACCCGGCCTGGACCTCGTCCAGCATTGCGGCCTGGAGGTCGCCGGTCAGGCGTGACCCAAGCAGCTCCGGCCCGACGCGGACGGTGCTGGCGACGGCGCGATAGGGCTTTTCCCGTCCATGGCCGCCCTCGGCCCGCTCGATGAGGCCGGCGCGGAGGAGCATCTTGACGTGGAAGTGCAGGTGCCCAGGGTCGACGCTGAGCTTCTGCGCCAGCTCGCGGTTCGTCAGGCTCTGGCCGCCTTCGTCGCCGAGCATCTCGAGCACGCGTAGGCGCAGCGGATGGCCGAGTGCCTTGAGCTGTTCGGCGCGCTCGATCGTGAAGACGTCGCTGGATGTGGTCGGGGCCACGGTCATATAGATCCTACATATAGGGATTCAGGCGCTGTTGTCAAGCCGGGCGGCGGCTGCTCGGTCCAGGAGCACGATGGTCTCGCCGTGCTCCGAGCGCAGCAGGCTCGCCGGAGTCGCGGGATCGGGCGGTCCCGCGAAGGCGCGGTTCACCGCCTCCGCTTTCGCCTCACCGAGCACGACGTACACGACCCGCGCCGCGGCCGAGAGCACCGGGAGCGTCATCGACACGCGCTCGACGTCCTCATGCGGAGTTGCGACGGCGCGCCGCTCACGCTCCCCCAAGAGGGGCGAGTACGGGAAGAGCGACGCTGTGTGCCCGTCCGTGCCGATGCCCTGGAGCGCGAGCCCGAGTTGCACGCCTTCGAGTGCCTGGTCGTACTCGTCCGCGGCCACCTTGCCGCCGAGCTCGCCGCGGATGCGATGGATTTCGGCCGGCTGCTGCTCGATCCGGTCGAGCAGCGTCCGCTTGGCGAGCAGGTAGTTCGAGCGCTCGTCGTCCGGCGGGACACAGCGCTCGTCGCCCCACCAGAGCCGCGCATGGCTCCAGTCCGGTTCGAGAGCCGCCGCGAGCTCGAACGCATGGCCCGGCGAGTCACCTCCGGACAGCGCGAGGTGCTCGCCGGCTCGCGCGGCTGCGACCAGAAGCTCCGCAGCGGCGGCCTGCGCCTCCTGGGGCGAGTCGAAGACACGGATGTCAGCCGAGGCGCCGCTTGCGGTGCCGTCTTCAGGCTGCGTGGGTTCCCCTCGCGGCCGTCGGAAATGACCGGTCGATGCGTTTGAGCTTCATACCACCGCTCTAGGCGTCGCCTTCCGCGAGCTCTTTCGAGCGCTCCATGGCCGCCTGGATCGCGTTCAGGAAGGCGGCGCGCACTCCGGCGCGCTCGAGCTCGCGGATCGCGCGGATCGTCGTGCCGCCCGGCGAGGTGACCATCTCGCGCAGCTCGACCGGGTGCATCTCCTCGTCGCGGAGCAGCTTCGCGGTCCCGAACATCGTCTGAATGACGAGCTGGGTCGAGATCTCCCGCGAGAGACCGAGCAGGATCCCGGCCTCGATCATCGCCTCGGCGAGCAGCGCGAAGTACGCCGGCCCAGAGCCCGAGACCGCGGTGACCGCGTCCATGTAGGGCTCGGGAATCTGGACGACGCGGCCGACGTGCCTCAGCACCTCGTCGGCCATCGCGAGGTGGTCGTCGCCGGCATGTGCGCCCGCGCAGAGGCCCGCGATGCCTTCGTGCACGGTGGCGGGCGTGTTCGGCATCGCACGCAGGACGGGCACGCCGTCCGACAGGTGGCGCTCGATCTGCGCGGTCGGAACCGCGGCTGCGACCGAGAGCACCGTTTGCTCCGGCGTGAGCAGCCCGCCGATCTCGCCGAGCAGCGCGTCGAAGTCCTGCGGCTTGACGGCGATCACGACGAACGAGGCGCCGCTCACCGCATCCGCGTTGACGAGCGTCGTCTCGACGCCGTGGCGCTCGGCGAGCTCGTCGATCCGCTCCTGGCGGCGACCGGTGACGACGATCTCATCCGGCTTGCGCCACCCGGAGCTGAGCAGGCCGGCGAGCAACGACTCGCCGATCTTGCCGCCGCCGAGGATCGCGATGCGCCGGCCTTCCACAGCCATGGGCTGGAGTCTAAGGCGGTCGCTTGCGACGCCGACCAGCAAAGGCCATGCCGGCTTAGCCGGCGTGGCCGATTTATGCGGTCGCTTGCGACGCCGACCAGCAAAGGCCATGCCGACTTGGCCGGCGTGGCCGATTTATGCGGTCGCTTGCGATGCCGACCAACAAAGGCCATGTCGGCTTGGCCGGCGTGGCCGATTAAGCGGCTCTTCGTGCGCGGATGCGCTCGCGGCGGACTTCTGGGGGGCTGAGCTTCAGCGGCACCATGCCGCGGGCCGCGCCGGCCATCAGGTACACGCACGCGAGGCCGGCCCACTCGCCGTAGCGGGCGAGGATCCGGGCCGTGTCCTCCGGCTCGACCCAGCGGCCCTCGATCGCGGAGCAGATCTTGAGCAGCCCGAGGTCGCCGACGATGCCGCGGTCGAAGCGGCCGAGCCCCTGCGTCCAGACGAAGCCGACCGAGTATGGGCCGATGCCGCGCTCGCGCTCGAGCCGGTCAGCGGCGGCGTCCGGGGGCAGGCGGCGAAGGCGCTCCGGGTCGAACGTTCGGCAGATTCGGACGAGCGCGGTCGCCTTGCGCGATGGAAGGCCGAAGCGCTGCAGCTGAGCCGGAGCGAGCTCGGCGAAGTGGTGGGGCAGAGGCGGCGCGACGAGCCGGTCGACGCGTTCGGTCGTCGCGTGCAGGAGGCGCCACTCGATCGCGCGCGCCTCGCGCGAGGTGATCAGCTGGCTGGCGATCGCCCGCAACAGGGCATGTGTGACGGTCGCCGTGCGAATCGGGCGCAGGCCGCGAAGGTGCCGGATCGGCCCGGCGAGCAGCTCGTCGTCGCGGAAGCGCTCGAGGAACGGCGTGTGGTCGTCGTCGGCGCCGAGCACGAAGCGCAGCTGGTCGATGCCGGCTTCTGTCTCGGCGCGCACGACGAGCGTTCCATCGGAGAGCTGGCGGGCTCCGGCGCGCTCACCGTCGGCGAGCAGGCAGGTGAGTATGCCGTTGCCGAATCGCCGTGTCGGATCAGACGCGCGCCGGCCGGACAGCGCGAGCGAGTAGGGCCCGCGGGGTCTGATCGTGCGCTCGACGGTCACGCTTCAACCCTACGTTCCTCGACGGCTGGGCCTGTTCTCGCAGGCGGTTCGCGTGCTCGTTCGTAATCAGAGTCTGCGTCTGGATGTCTACTGGATACACTGCCGCCTCCCTTCGAGATAAAGTATCTTGGTATCGAACTACCGGGACGGTAGCAGCGAACACTCTTGACGTCAAGAGTTATTGAGTAAAGAATATGAGCATGAAGAATACTGAAGAAACCGATCACGTGGATCGATGGCTCGAGGAGGCCTGGCTCGAGGGCATTCCCAACCTCGACCTCGCCGTCGAGGGCATCATCCAACGCATGAATGGGCTCACCCGCCGTATCAGGCGAAGCCACAAAGAGGCGCTCGCCGAGCACGGGCTAACCTGGGAGGAATGGGACGTGCTGGGCGCTCTTCGGCGGGCAGGTCCGCCCCATAAGCTCTCGGCCGGAGAGCTCTCCAAGTTCGCCGAGCTCTCCAGCGGAGCGATGACGAATCGACTCGACCGGTTGGAGAAGGCCGGTTTCGTGAAGCGGCTCCCGGACCCGGACGACCGTCGCGGGGTGCTCGTCCAGTTGACGAAGGCGGGTGTGGACAAATGGCTCGAGGCGACCGGTGCCGAGGCCGAGCGCGAGGCGTTGATCGGCGCCGCGCTGACCAAGACCGAGAAGGAGCAGCTCAACGCGCTGCTTCGTCGGTTGATGCTGGAATTCGAACGCCGTGAGGCGAAGAAGGACACCCAAGTACGGTTCGAGCGTGCCTAACGCGATCGACCCGGGCGTCGACATCGGCCATGTCCATCTGAAGGTCGCCGACCTCGAGCGCGCGATCGGCTTCTACCGCGATGTGCTCGGCTTCGACCTCATGCAGCAGATGGGCGACCAGGCTGCGTTCCTGTCGGCGGGCGGCTACCACCACCACATCGGGCTCAACACGTGGGAGTCGAAGGGCGGCTCCCCGCCGCCGCCGCGGACGACCGGGCTCTTCCACGTGGCGATCCGCTACCCGACCCGCGCCGGCCTGGCCGACGCGCTCAAGCGGCTCGTCGACAATCGCGTGCCGATCTCGGGTGCGTCCGATCACGGGGTGAGCGAAGCGATCTACCTGCACGATCCGGACGGCAACGGGATCGAGCTCTACCGCGACCGGCCGAAGGAGGAGTGGCCCATGGCGCCGGACGGCAAGGGCGTGGCCATGGTCAGCATTCCGCTCGACCTCGACGCCCTGCTGGCCGAAGCTGGATGACCGATCGCTGGGCCGCATGGGTGCTCGAGCGGCGCTTTGGCGATCCTGCGGAGGCTGCACGCACGCTGGAGTCCCTCGCGCCGGTGCGCGAGCGTGTGCTCGAAGGCGCTCGGATCGAACGCGGCGACGCGGTGCTCGACGTCGGCGCCGGAGACGGGCTCATCGCGTTCGGCGCGCTTCCGCTCGTTGGAGACGAGGGCAAGGTGGTCTTCGCCGATGTGTCGCAGGAGCTACTGGACGTCAGCCGACAGCTGGCCGCCGAGCTCGAGTCGCTCGACCAGTGCGAGTTCGTGCTTGCCCGTGCCGAGAACCTCGCTCCGGTTGCAGACCAGTCGGTCGACGTGGTGACGACTCGGTCGGTCGTGATCTACGTCGAGGAGAAGCAGCGGGCATTCGACGAGTTCCACCGCGTGCTGAAGCGGGGCGGGAGGCTTTCGATGTTCGAGCCGATCAACCGATTTGCGTACCCCGAGCCCGACGGCTTCTTCGGCGGGTTCGACCTGACGTCGGTTGCGCCGCTCGTCGAGCGCGTCAGGGACACGTACAACGAGCTTGCGGGCTCGGGTGAGTCGACCCTGATCGACTTCGACGAGCGCGACCTCCTCGAATTCGCCGAACGCGCCGGCTTCCGGACGGTCGAGCTGACGTACGAGGCCAAGATCGAGCACGGCGGGGGCGCCCACTGGGGGAGCGAGCTCAGCTGGGAGACGTTCATCAGGATCGCGCCCAACCCGCTCGCGCCGAGCCTCGCCGAGACGATCGACCAGGCGCTCACGCCCGATGAGGCGAAACGCTTCGTCGCACACATGCGGCTGCTCTTCGAGTCGCGAGACGGCACGGCTCGCTCCGCCGCCGTGTACCTCCGGGCGGTCAAGTGACCACCTTGCTCTTCGAGGCGCACTGATGGCGAAGGGGTACGCCGAAGGCCCTGCGGCGGAAGAGGCGGAGCGCAGGCGGGACGAGCTCGAGCGCCGGCGGGAACAGGCGGAGCCGATGCAACGGGCCGCGGTCTACGGATCGACCGACGACGAGCCGGAGCCGCACTTCATCGCCTGGCGCGACGACGTCGATCCCGACGAGCTGTTCGCGTCCGGGCGCGCGTGGGGCCTGAAGGTCGTGCGGGTCAGCGCCAATTGATTCAGGCGGCCAGGCGCTCGATCTCCCGCCTGGGCAGCGGGATGACCTGAGCCGGTGCCTGGTCTCGCTTGATCAGCCCCAGCGCTCGTGCGAGGAATCGCGGCGACGGCGTTTGCGCATCCTCTCTGAGCCGCCGGTGATGCTCCTCGACGATCTCTCGTGTGATCTCGAAGTACATCGCTTGCCACGCTAGAGACAGGCCTCGCCGGGTGGTGGGACAGGGTGGTGAAGATCCGGCCACGACCTGGTGCTATACCTCCCAGGGAAGCGATGGCCAAGCCCATCGAGCAGCTCGAGGACGTGATCATCCGATTCGCCGGCGACTCCGGCGACGGCATGCAGCTGACCGGCGGGCGTTTCACGAGCGAGACCGCGCTCTTCGGCAACGACCTCTCGACGCTGCCCGATTTTCCGGCGGAGATCCGTGCTCCGGCGGGCTCGCTGCCGGGCGTCTCGGGCTTCCAGATCCACTACGCGGATCACGACATCCTCACGCCCGGCGACGCGCCGCACGTCCTGGTCGCGATGAACCCCGCGGCTCTGCGCACAAATCTCAAAGACCTGCCGCCGGGCGGGACGCTCATCGTCAACAGCGACGCCTTCAACGAGCGCAACCTCCAGAAGGCCGGCTACACCGCGAACCCGCTCGAGGACGGCACCCTCGACGAATACCGCGTGCACGACGTGCCGCTGACCACGCTCACGCTCGAGGCCGTGAAGGGCAGCGGGCTGACGAACCGCGAGGCCGAGCGCTCCAAGAACATGTTCGCGCTTGGGCTCATGTCGTGGCTCTACACACGTCCTACCCAGGGCACTGTCGATTTTCTCGAGAAGAAGTTCGCGAAGCAGCCGGAGATTGCCGAGGCGAATACCCGCGCGTTCAAGGCCGGCTACGCCTTCGGCGAGACGGCCGAAGGCTTTGCGACCCAGTACGAAGTGGCGCCCGCGAAGCTGCCGCCTGGGACGTACCGAAACATCACGGGCAACCAGGCGCTCGCGCTGGGGCTCGTCGCGGCGAGCGTCCAGTCGAAGCTCCCGCTCTTCCTCAGCGCGTACCCGATCACGCCGGCCTCGGACATCCTCCACGACCTCGCGCGGAACAAGAACTTCGGCGTCCGCACGTTCCAGGCCGAGGACGAGATCGCGGCCGCGGGAGCCGCTCTAGGCGCGAGCTTCGGCGGCGCACTGGGCGCCTGCACGTCGAGCGGCCCGGGCGTGATCCTGAAGCAGGAGACGATCGGGCTGGCGGTCACGCTCGAGCTCCCCCTGCTGATCCTCGACATCCAGCGCGCGGGACCGTCGACCGGGATGCCGACGAAGCCGGAGCAGGCCGACCTGCTCGCGGTCATGTTCGGCCGGAACGCCGAGGCGCCCGTGCCCGTCGTCGCCGCGTCCACTCCAGGCGGCTGCTTCGACGCGGCGATCGAGGCTGCGCGAATCGCGCTCAAGTACCGCACGCCAGTCTTCCTCCTCTCAGACGCGTACCTCGCGAACGGCTCGGAGCCCTGGCTCCTCCCGGACGTCGAGGCGCTGCCGGACATCTCCACCGAGTTCACGACCGAGCCGAGCGTCGACGGCGGCTTCATGCCGTACCACCGCGATCCGGAGACGCTCGCGCGCGACTGGGCGATTCCTGGGACGCCGGGGCTCGAGCACCGGATCGGCGGGCTCGAGAAGGAGGACGTGACCGGCAACGTCTCGTACGACCCGGACAACCACGACCACATGGTCCGGCTGCGCGCGCAGAAGGTGGCCGGGATCGCGGCGGACATTCCACTGCTCGAAGTCGACAACCCCGATGGCGCATCGCTGCTCGTGCTGGGCTGGGGCGGGACGTACGGGCCGATCCAGTCGGCGGCGCGGCGACTGCGGCGCGACGGCAAGAACGTCGCGCACGCGCACCTGACCCACCTGAACCCGTTCCCGCGCAACCTCGGCGAAGTTCTGCGGAGCTACGACAGGGTGCTCGTGCCGGAGATGAACCTCGGACAACTGCTAAAGCTCGTGCGGGCGGAATTCCTCGTCGACGCGGTCG
The DNA here is from genome assembly GCA_963794605.1 of uncultured Actinomycetes bacterium. Taxonomy (GTDB): domain Bacteria; phylum Actinomycetota; class Thermoleophilia; order Gaiellales; family Gaiellaceae; genus VAXT01. The sequence continues at coordinate 274,675 of CAWCEN010000002.1, read as the reverse complement.
GCTTCAACCGCGTGCGCGGGTTGCCGTTCCGCTCCGACGAGCTCGCGGAGGCGATGGAGGCGATGCTCTGATGGTCCAGAGTTGGATCGACCGGTTCGTCGAGATGCTACGGGGGAGCTCCCGGGAGCCGGACGATCTGGCGCTCGGCACGACACGCCCGGGGGACTTCATCGAGCCCGAGGAGGGCGAGGAGCTGATTCTGCCCAACCCCCACGACGAGGACGAAGAGTCGCAGTGAGCGAGAACGGCGGCAACGGGAAGCTGGTCCAGCTGACGGCGAAGGACTTCAAATCCGACCAGGAGGTGCGCTGGTGCCCCGGCTGCGGCGACTACGCGATCCTCGCCGCGGTGCAGGCGTTCATGCCCGAGCTCGGCCTGCCGCGCGAGAAGATCGTCTTCATTTCCGGGATCGGCTGCGCCGCGCGCTTCCCGTACTACATGCAGACGTACGGGCTGCACTCGATCCACGGGCGCGCCCCGGCGATCGCGACGGGGCTCTCCACGTCCCGACCGGACCTGTCCGTCTGGGTCGTGACCGGGGACGGCGACGCGCTCTCGATCGGCGGCAATCACCTGATCCACGCGCTCCGCCGGAACGTCAACGTGAAGATCCTGCTCTTCAACAACCAGATCTACGGGCTGACGAAGGGGCAGTACTCGCCCACCTCGCCGCTCGGCACGCGGAACAAGTCGACGCCCATGGGCTCGCTCGACTATCCGTTCAACCCGGTCTCGATCGCGCTCGGCGCCGAGGCGACGTTCGTCGGGCGCTCGATCGACACCGACAAGAAGCACCTGACCGAGGTGCTGCGGCGCGCCGCGAACCACAAGGGCTCGGCGCTCGTCGAGATCTACCAGAACTGCAACGTCTACAACGACGGCGCGTTCGACGCGGTCAAGGAGCAGAAGGAGAACCAGATTCGGCTCGTCCACGGTGAGCCGATCACGTTCGGCGAGGAGGGGGAGCGCGGCGTGAAGCTGCGTTACGACGGCTCGTGCGAGCTCGTGGCGGCGGACGAGGGCGACCTGCTCGTCCACGACGAGCACCAGGAGGTCGGCTCGCTCGCGTTCGCGCTGTCGCGGATCTCGCACACGCCTCATGGCCCGACGCCGATCGGGATCTTCCGAGACGTCGAGCGCCCGGTCTACGACGAGCTGATGGCCGGGCAGCTGGAGACCGCGACCTCGGAGCGCGGCGAGGGCGACCTGAAGTCGCTCATCCACGCGGGCGACACCTGGGTCGTCTAGCCCAGGCGCGTCGTCGCGAAAATCGATTGGCGGAAGGCCGCGCCGCTCGGCGCTGATGCGAGCGACCACACGGGTACCGGTCGCCCCCTCGCCCACGAGACCGAGACGTAGTCGCCGAGCATGCGGCCCAGCGACGTGTCGGCCATCCACGCTGGGAGCATTGGGAAGGCGTTGAGCAGTCGGGGTTGCGTCCACGTCGACCCGCCGTTCGCCGATGTCATCAGCTTGACGTCGACCTGGAAGCAGCCGTACGCCGGGTCGCACGTTCTCGACGGGCTCATCGAGTGGTACAGGAGCGCCAGCCGCGCGCGGCCGCCCGACGTTGCCGGGTCGACGGCCAGTGCGGGCAGGAAGTAGAAGAGCGAGCCGTCGTCGGGGCCGACCGGGATGGAGGCCGGCGGGCTCCAGCTGACGCCGTCGGGCGAGCGCATGAGGACGATGTCGCCCTGGCACTCCGCGGAGAAGCCGCATTCGCGCCAGGTCACGTAGATCGTCCCGGCCTTATCGACGTCAACCGACGTGAAGGGCGGCGCCCGCAGCCAGGGCAGCTCGGTGCCGCCGAGGTGGGCTGCGGGAGCCGGCGCCGAGAAGGTCGCGCCCCCGTCGAGCGACCGCACGGTGCCGATCTCGTTGCCGGTCGGCGCGCCCCAGACCGAGAACAGGAGCAACACCTGCCCGTTCGGGCGGACTGCGATCTGGAGGCCGTTGACACCAGCGGGCGCGCGCTGCGCGTCGACCGAGACCGGTGTCGACCACGAGGCGCCGCCGTCGGTCGAGCGGCGCGTCTCGATCGTGTTGTTCGCGAAGTTCATGTACGTGAGGTAGCAGCGCCCCCGGAATCGGCTCGCGGCCCAGTTGTCGCAGGCGATCCACTCCTTGTCGTACTCCTGGCCATTGCTCGAAACGAGCAGCGGTGCGCGCCAGGAGAGGCCGTCCCGCGAGCGGTGGACCGCGACCGCCTCCTCGCTCGCGAGTGACGTCGCAATCCACCAACGGTGGACGGAGTCGTACGCGACGACCGGATCGCTGACCCGCTCGAAGGACCGGGGAGCCGCCCCGGGCGCCACGTTCGTCCCCCGTCGCGCGAGGTCGAGAAGCCGATCCCCTCGGCGCCGCCGTTCATGAAGCGCCCGGACTGGAAGACCGTGACGATCGTGCGCCCGAATGCGTGGCTGTCCGGCTCGACCTGCGTCTCGTGTTGGGCCTCGAAGTCGGTCCCGGTATCGCGCGAGAGCTGGCGGCGGACGGTCTCGCAGTCCCCGGCCACGGCGTCGGTGCGGTCGGCCGCGACGAGATCGCGTCCGTTCCCGCAGGCGACCGTGTCGACCCAGCGGTCGTTCGAGGCGATGCGGTCCGCGCCCGGACCACCGAAGAGCCGGTCGCGACCCGGCCCTCCGTCGAGCAGATCAGTCGCGCCGCGCCCGGCGAGCCGGTCATTGCCGCCAAGACCGTAGAGCTCGTCCGCGCGAGAGGTCCCGATCAGCCTGTCGGGACCGGAAGTCCCGACGAAGACTGCTCCGCGCGCGAGCCCGATCACCGTCCGCCCGAGTGCGGCTGCCAGCGCCGGGGCCAGGACGCGACGCATGTGACGAGCCTACGGCTCGCCCATGCGTGCGTCCATGGTCTCTCAGGAGATTCTTAAGGAGCTGACTTCTCGAGGCGGATCGCCGAGATCAGCTGCTCGACGTCCTTGACTTCGAGAAGGCGGCGCTGGTGCTCATAGTGGGCTCGCCTGGCATCCGCCCGCCTGCGCTCCGGCGACTTGCCGTCGCCGAGGTCGAGGAAGTCTGGTTGCTCTGGAGCTCGATGTCGTCTCAGTCGGAGCACGGCTGGACCCTCCGGGGGTGGTGGCGTGGGGCCGCACGGCGCCTGTGGTCATCTGTCCCTACGCAATATCGGGCATCTCGGCCGCGCCGAGAATCCCCCGATCAGGTGAAGTAACCGACTGTCGCCGCCAGGGCGAAAGCTACGAGAGAGAAGACCGTGAGGACGGAGAGCGTCCTCGCATATTCCGTCATCGTCGGGCCGCGCTCGAGATGGAGCTCGCTGTTGCGCATGGTTGAAGCATCGGCCGGATGGACTTGGCCGGAGATCCCCTTGTGGTGTGATCCACGTACCGCAAAACGGTGCCGGGGAGCCAGGCCGTCATCCCCTGCGAAAGTGAAAAGAGAAGCGGCACGGCTCGGAAACAGATGTTCCAAGCCGCGCCGCAGGTCTTGCTGGCGCTCGACTACGTGATGTAGCCGGCGACGCGGGTGAGGGCGTTGACGATGTTGCCCGAGAGCAGGGCAAGCGCGCCGAAGACCGCGATCGTGATGACGGCGAGGACGACGGCGTACTCGGCCATCGTCTGACCGTCTTCACGGGTGAGCCAGTTGTAGAGCTTCTGCATCGGAGCAGACCTCCATGGACGAATCGACGGCGGACGGACGCGCGTCTGGTGGGCTTCCGAGTCATCGGCGCGGCGTGCGGCCGGGGAGATCCCCCTGCGTGGGGATCCGGGGTACGCCGAAGTGGAACGGGCGTGGCTCGGAATCAGGGACCCCAAGCCACGCCGCTGGTCGTGCTCGAGCTCGACTACGTGATGTAGCCGGCGACGCGGGTCAGCGCGTTCGTGATGTTGCCCGAGAGGAGGGCAAGCGCGCCGAAGACTGCGATCGTGATGACGGCGAGGACGACGCCGTACTCGGCCATCGTCTGACCGTCTTCACGGGTGAGCCAGGTGTAGAGCTTCTGCATGGGAGCAGACCTCCATGGTCGAATCGACGCTGACGAACCGCGTCTGTGGTTGGCGTTGCTCCGCTGTCATCGGCCGTCGACGGGGTACGTTCATCCCCCGCTCTGGTGATATGGCGTACGCCAAAAAGAAAGGCGCGGCCCGGATCAGGCGATCCAAGCCACGCCTCAGGTCAAACTGGTGCTGACTACTAGGTGATGTAGCCGGCGACGCGGGTGAGCGCGTTGACGATGTTGCCCGAGAGCAGGGCAAGCGCGCCGAAGACCGCGATCGTGATGACAGCCAGGACGACGCCGTACTCGGCCATCGTCTGCCCGTCCTCACGGGTGAGCCAGTTGTAGAGCTTCTGCATCGGTGCAGACCTCCATGGACGATCGGTACGGAAGGGGCCGCACCGATGATTGCGATGGTGGCAACATCGGCCCGGCGCGGCGGCCGGTTCATCCCTCAGCCGAGCGTTCCTTTTCCTCATGACAAAGCCCGCCTCGAGGGCGGGCTCTGTGGGAGCGAGGCTGAAGGGAGGGGAGATAGCCGTCGTCCTGTCCTCTAGTGAAACGCGCTGGCGTGTGCAGGGCGTTTGTGATCTCTGAGGATTCGGTAAGGCTTCAGCCCGAGCTGTAGTCGAAGTTCGCGGCGTAGCCGCACACGCCCGCGTATTCGAAGCGCAGCGGGCCGTCGCCGACGCTCAGCTCGCCGGCGACGATCTCCTCACCGGATTGTTCGTGCCCAGGGATCACACACGTGATCGTCTCGTCGCCCCCGTATGGGCCCGAGACGCGGACCGTGACGACGTCCCGCACCTTGAACCACTGTCGGCGCGGGGTGTGGTCGAGCTCGATTTGCGCGGGCTGGACGTCCAGGAGGTGGCTCGGCTTCCACGCCCACGGGAAGTGCTCGAGCTGCTCGCCTGCGACTTGGCCTGCCCAGATGTCCTCGAGCGCCCGATGCTGCTCGGGCGTGCCGCGCTCATCGAGGTAGAGGATCCAGCTCCAGGGCGATCGTTCCTCGTCGTCGCTGTAGCGCGTCGCCATCACGACGCGGAGGCTCGAGAGGTCGAGCCCGGCCGCCTCGCCGTCGACGATCTGCCAGCAGAGCGCGCCCTCGCAGATCCCGTGGGTCGATCGTCCACCGGGGACGCCGTTGATGCGCCGACACGGGCACGGCGCGTCGCAGTTGCAGGACTCGACGTACGTGCCGGCGACGCGCCAGCTCACGCTGCTTCGAGTGCGATCACCCGCTCCGCCCCCTCACCGCTGTAGCCCTCGCCGAGCGCATCGGTCAGCTTCCGCTCGAGCTCGCCGTTCGCGGCCAGCTCCTCGACGATGTCTGCGCCGCCCACGAGCTCGCCCTTGACGAAGACCTGCGGGATCGTCGGCCAGCCGGAGAGGCTCGAGAGCTCCTGGCGGAAGCGCGGGTCGGGGAGGATGTCGACGGCTGTGACGGGTGCGCCGGCGGTGCGCAGCGCCGAGAGGGCGCGCTGCGAGTTGCCGCACGCGACGAAGCTCGGCGTCCCTTTCATGAAGAGCGCGACCGGCTCGGTCTCGATGATCTCGCTGATCTGGTCTCGAAGCGTCATGTCGTTCCTTTCGTCTTGATGCGGAGCTCGTGGATCGAGCCGTCTGCGAGCGGCGTGGCGAGCGCGTCGTAAACCAGCCGGTGCTGGTCGACGAGGGACAGCCCTTCGAAGCGCGGGCTCGCCACGGTCACCTGGAAGTGGTCGCCGCCCCCGGTGCGGTCGACGACGGCGAGCTCCGTTGCGTCCGGAAACGCCTCGTTGAGCAATTCCTGCAGGGGCTCGGTCGCCACGCTCGCCATCGTAGCCCCCAATTTCGAGTTTGCGATGCGCCGTGCTATGACCCCTGTCCACGAACTCGGAGGGAGAGAACGAATGAAGAAGCTCGCAATGCTCCTCGGCCTTGCTTGCGTCGCGCTCGGCGCGCTCGCAGGAGGCGGGAGCGCGAGCCCTGCGGCAGGCGCAGCACCTGTGATGACGGGTCTGCACAACCCTCGGGGACTCGCATTCGACAACCACCAAAGTCTCTACGTCGCGGAGGCCGGGCAGGGCGGAAGCGCCCCCTGCGCCGTCTTCTCGGACGGGATGACCAAGTGCTACGGCCCGACCGGCCGCATCTCGCGGCTGAAGAACGGCGTCCAATCGGTCGTCGCGGACGGGCTGCCGTCGAACGCGCCGGCCGGCGGGAACGGCGCGGTCGGCCCGCACAACATCGCTGTCGAGGGAGGCCACCTCTTCGTCACTGACGGCCTCGGCGCGAATCCGCTCAACCCGGAGATCCAGCCGTTCCGGGCACTCGGCCAGGGGACGCTGATCAAGGTTCATCCGAACAGCCACTGGGACCCGGTAACCGACATCTCCGCTTTCGAGGCGGCGCACAACCCAGTCGGCCCCCCGGACAGCAACCCTTATGGGCTGCTAAACACCGGAGGCCATCGCGTGCTCACGGACGCAGGCGGCAACGACTTGCTCGAGGTCCACGGCAAGCACATTCAGGTGCTCGCGACCTTCCCGTCGCGGCCGGAGCGCAACACGGACGCGGTTCCGACGACAGTCGCGCAGGGATCCGACGGCAGCTACTACGTCGGTGAGCTCTCGGGCGGCCCGTTCAACGTCGGGGCGTCGAATGTCTACCGCGTCTCCGGCGGGCAGGCGACGGTGTACTGCTCGGGCTTCTCGTTCATCATCTCGATGGCGTGGGGGCCTGATGGGCACCTGTACGTGCTCCAGTTCGCGAGCGCGCCGGGGCTGACCGGGCCGGGGATCCTCTACCGAATCGACTCGGGCTGCGTGAAGACGGCTGTGGTGACGGAGCTCTTCACTCCGGGCGGCCTCGCCTTCGGCGACGACGGCGCCGCGTACATCAGCCAGGGGAGCATCCTCGCGTCAGGCGGAACGGTCTGGCGCTTCGACCTCGGGTCCTAGCGCCTCGACCTGCCATTCGCGTCCGTACGTCCGCGTCCTCCGTCTCGTGCGGAGGCGCGGACGGCGGCGCGGCGGAAGTAGCGCGACGAGCCTCGCGCGTGCGCTCAAAGACGTCTCGACGGCTGTACGGAGCGCGCGCGGCGGGTGCGGGAAGCCGAACGCGTCGAGCAGCGGCTCGTCCATGAGCGCGTAGATCGCCTGCGCTCCGAAGCGCTTCGGCAGGCCCGGGAACCAGGCAAGGAACATGTCGCGAGTCGAGCGGCCGACGCGCTCGGTGGCTTCCGTGCGCCGGAAGTGCTCGCGTTCGTACTCCTCGTTGAAACGCTCCAGCTCCACGTATTCGTCCGGAATGTCCCGGATCGCCATGCGCTGACCGATCTCGCGCCAGAACTCGAACGTCGCGAGCTTCTCCGTCTCCACCAGCGGGCGCCACCCGAAGCGGGCGTTCCAGCGGATCGGCTCGAAGACGAACGACGACAGCACATACAGGAAGTCCACGTTCGCGATCTCGAAGCGCCCGTGGATCCGATTCATCTGCCGGATCGCTCGATTGCCCTGGTCGCTGTCGTAGCCGGCCTCGACGATCGTGGACAGGATCAGGTCGGTGTCGTCGTAGCGCTTCTGGGCTGCGCGGCCGAACTCGCCGGTCTCATCGAGGAGCGCGGCGACAGACGGCACCGCGAACGTCCGAAACAGCGCGAGCTCGAGCGACCGCGTCGTGTCCCACGGGAACTCGAAGCACGTGTCGAGGTAGACGATCCGAGAGTGGTCGGCCACCGGGTCGAGCCCGCGAATCTCGCGCAGATACGGCGACTCGCCCACAGGCGGGGAAGCTAGCCCTTCCTGCAAGCTACGGGGATGAGGAGCCGCACGCTCTGGATCGCCGTCTTCGCCGGAATCATCATGCTCGGCCTCGGGGCGGCCGTCGTCGCGGCGTTTGTGACGGACAACGGCGAGCCCTCGGCAGCGAGCACCTCGACCGGCTCGTCCTCGGTCGCCGACACGTTCGACCTGCCGATCGGCCTGGAGAAGGACACGCTCGCGCTCGCCAAGCATCAGCGGAACCTGCTCGTCGGCCTCGCTGCGCGGCCGGGCGGGCCTGTGGAAATCGCGGCTGTCCGTGGAGACACGCCCTTGGGAGGCGATGCGATTCGAGTCGCCGTCGACGGCCGCAATGTTCCGACCGAGTCGTGCGGGACGGGCTGCTCCCGCGTGCAGGCGCGGGTGCTCCAGGGCCGGTCGAGCCGCGTGACGGTCAGCGCCGGCTCCGCGCCGGTCTCGTTCCAACTGCCCGGATCGCTCCCCGCGCCCGGCGAATCGGCGTTCGACCGGGCGAAGACGACGATGGGTGCGCTCCGTTCGTACCGGTTCACGGAGCGGCTCACCTCCGGCGGTCCCGTCGTATTCACGCGGCTGGCCGTCCAGGCGCCCGACCGGCTCAGTCTGCGGACGAACAGCGGCTTCCGCTCGGTGATCATCGGGCGCAAGCGGTGGGACTATCAGGACGGCCGCTGGCAAGAAGGCCCGTTCCCCGGCCTCGAGGCTCGAGAGGTCCTCATGTGGTACGACGCGAGGAACCCGCGCGTCGTGCGCCGGCTCCCGAACGGGGTCGTCGAGCTCGCCGCGTACGGGCTGAAGCCGGTTCCCGCGTGGTTCCGGCTGAGGGTCGAGCCCTCGGGTCGCGTGGCCGAGGCCGAGATGACGGCGCCTGCGCACTTCATGCTGCATCGGTACAGCGACTTCGACAACGCGCCAGCGATCAAGCCGCCGCAATGAGCCATCACCACCACGAGCACGCAGTCCGGGCCGAGAGCCGGCGCGCGCTCGGGCTCGTGCTCGCGCTCACGGCTGCCTACGCCGTGTGCGAGATCGTGGGCGGCTGGCTGACGGGAAGCCTCGCGCTGCTCGCGGACGCCGGGCACATGCTCGGCGACTCGGCCGCGCTCGCCCTCGCGCTCGTCGCCGCATGGCTCGCCGGGCGGCCGGCGACGCCCGAGCGGAGCTTCGGCTACCGGCGCGCAGAGATCCTCGCCGCGCTCACAAACGGGGTCGCGCTGGCCGTGATCGCGGTCTGGGTCTTCATCGAGGCCGTCCGACGACTCGACAGCCCGCGCGAGATCCTCGGCGGCTGGATGCTCGCGGTCGCACTGATCGGGCTGCTCGTCAACGCGGTCGCGGCGGCCATCCTCTCGCGTGCGGGCGACAACCTGAACGTTCGGGCCGCGCTCCGGCACGTGTTCGCGGATCTCGCCGGCTCGATCGGAGTCGCGGTCGCAGCGGTCGTCGTGCTGACGACCGGCTGGGAGCGGGCCGACCCCGTCGCCGGGATGGCGATCGGCGTGCTGATCTTGGCCAGCTCGTGGTCGATCGTGCGGGATTCGGTGTCGATCCTGCTCGAGGCGACGCCGTCGGGGATCGACGCGGACGAGGTCGGACGGCGGATGGCCTCGTTGGACGGCGTGGTCGAGGTGCACGACCTGCATATCTGGACGATCACATCCGGCTTTCCGACGCTCTCGGCCCACGTGCTCGTGCGGCGCGGCGACGACTGCCACCTGCGCCGCCTCGAGCTCGAACAACTGCTCGCGCGGGAGTTCGGCCTCGAGCACACGACCCTCCAGGTCGAGCACGTCGGCGAGCGGAGCGGGCTCCAGATCGAGCCGCTGCGCCGCCGCGCCCGCTAGCCGTCTCGACAGGACGTGTCCCAGTGCCTGGCACTCGGACATGGATGCTTTGGTCAGCGCTGTTGGCGGCGGGCTCGGCGCTCGTTGCTCGCTGAGGCCATCGCGTCGAGCCCGGCGAGGAAGCCCTCGTCGGCCGGAGCCGGCTTCTTCGGCTGCTCGACCTCGGACTGCGACTCGGACAGCGCCCGCTCCCGGGCGTCGAGCTCGGCGCTTTCGCGGCGCACTCGCTCCGACTCGTCCGCGTAGGCCTTCTTCGCCGCGTTCGCCCGCTGCTCTTGTTCAGCGACTCTGGCCGCTCGAGTCTCGAGGTCGGATTCCACCTGCGCGAGGGCCTGCTCGCGCGACGCGATCGATCGCATCTGCTCGGCTGCCGCCTGCTGTTCTCGCTCGAGATCCGCCTGGAGCCGCGTGAGAGTCCGCTCGATCTCGGCGAGCCGCGTCGCGCGTTCCTCGAGCGAGGCTTCGCGCTCGGCGATCCGGTTTTCCACTCCCTCGACGGCCGTCGCCCGCTTCTCGAGGTCGTTTTCCCGGGCCGAGAACGCCGTCTCGACGTACGTGGGATCCTCGAGCTCCTTCCCCGTCGCAGGCTCCCGCTTGCGCCGCGTCTTGCGCTCGCGCTCCTCGACGTCGGCCTGCTGCGCGGCGAACGACGCTTCACGCTCCCCGATCTGCCGCTCCCGTTCCTCCAGGAGCCGCTCACGCTCCGCGGCCAGCTCTGTTGCGGCGCTGACAGCCGACTCGCGCTCGACGACGGTGGCGACGGCGATCTCGCGTAGGTCGACCTCGCGGGCACGCTGAGAGAGCTTCTGTTCCGACTCGACGAGCTGTTGGTCGCGGCGATCGAGCTCGGCGAGGCGCTGCTCGACCTCGGCCCGCCGGGCGTTGAGATCGGCCGACTCGTGTTCGAGCCGATCACCGGACTCCGCGCGGCGTAGCTCGTCATCCTTTCGCGCGACTGAGGCCTCGCGCGCGGCGAGCTGCTGCTCGCGCCGAGTCAGGTCGGCACGCAGCCGCTTCGCTTGATCGGCGTCGCCGGGGCCGGCGAGCCGGTTCTTCACGGGCGTGAACCAGCTGCGCTCGGCGCGGAGCGCCCGGAGCCGCCGACCGAGACGCCGCTCGCGCAACACGAGCTTCCGCTCGACCTGCTCGAGCTCTCGTTCGCGGATCGAGATCGCCGCGGCCCGCTCGCGCAGCATTTGCTTCAGGTCTTCGAGCTCCTCGTCGGCGCGAGGCTCGTCGTGACCGCGCTCTCGAACCCGCTTCGCCACCGAGCCTCGAATGTACACGCTCTTTGCGGAATCGGGGCATCGCAATACGATCAGGCGAAGTGGGGGACCGCGCCCGGGGTCCCACTCGTCGCCATCGCAGCAGCGCTCGCCGCGGCCGCGCGACGTGGACGACTCCGGCGCGGATTCCGATCGACGCGAAGAACAGCGTTGTCGACCGGAGGGCCCCCGGTCTCGTCACTTAGGCGCTAGCCGAGGTCGTCGAAAGGCGTACGATCAAGAAGCTCGTGGGGAGGGGAAAGCGAAGAAGGGTCGGGTCGGTCGCCTTGGTCGTGGTCGTGGGCGGACTTGCCGTTGCCGCCAGCGTCTACGCCGGCAGCGTGGTCGCGACCCCGATCAGCTCCGACCCGTACACGAACCAGTCGAGCCAGCACCGGACGCAGCTCGAGCCTGACTCGTTCGGCTGGGGCAACACGGTCGTCGCCACGTTCCAGACGGGCCGCTTCTTCGACGGAGGCGCGAGCAACATCGGCTGGGCGACGACAACCAACGCGGGCCGGTCCTGGACGACGGGGATGCTGCCCGCGACGACGATCTTTGCGACTCCGACAGGCCCGTGGGCGCGGATCAGCGACCCCGCGGTCGCCTACGACCCGCTGCACGACGTCTGGATGATCTCGACACTCGCGATCGACGCGTCCGTATCGGGTGCGGCCGTGCTCACGAGCCGCTCGACCGACGGCGGCCTCACCTGGGGGAACCCGGTCACGACCTCCCTCTCCAGCGGGACCTTCTACGACAAGAACTGGATCACATGCGACACGTGGGCGCAGAGCCCGCACTACGGCAACTGCTACCAGGAGTGGGACGACGCGCGGCTGACGATGAGCACCTCGTCCGACGGCGGCCTCACCTGGGGGACGCCGAAGTTCGTGGGTGGTAGCGGCCTCGGCGGGCAGCCGGTCGTCCAGCCGAACGGCAACGTGATCGTCCCGTACGAGGGCGGCGCCGGCATCCGCTCGTTCCGCTCGATCGACGGCGGCGCGACGTGGCAGTCCTCGGTCGCAGTCGCAACCGTCAGCGAGCACAACGTCGCCGGCAACCTGCGCACGTCGCCCCTGCCCTCGGCGGAGGTCGACGCGGACGGCAAGGTCTACGTCACCTGGCAGGACTGCAGCTTCCGCAGTGGGTGCACGTCGAACGACATTGTCATGTCCACCTCGACCGACGGAATCGCCTGGACGACGAAGGTGCGAATCCCGATCGACGCGGTGAACAGCGGTGTCGACCACTTCATCCCGGGCATCGCGGTCGACAAGGCGACCTCGGGGAGCAGCGCGCACCTCGCGCTGGGGTACTACTACTACCCGGTCGCCGCCTGCAACACGGGCACGTGCCAGCTGACCGTCGGCTTCGTCTCGTCGACCGACGGCGGGGCGACGTGGACGCAGCCGCGCAAGGTCGCGGGCCCGGTGAGCCTGAACTGGATCGCGAGCACGAACCAGGGCGTGATGGTCGGCGACTACATGTCGACGTCGTTCGCGGGCGGCAACTTCGCGTTCCCCATCTTCGCCGTCGCCAAGGCGCCGACGAGCGGCACGTTCGACGAACGCATGTACAGCGCGCGGTTCGACGTCACGGTGCCTGGGCCGCGCGTCCGCGTGCGCCACGACCGTATCCGGTTCAAGCGGCACAACCTTCCGCCCGACCTGTTCGACGAGCTGCCGCCTATTCCGAACTAGGAACTGCTATCCGAACAACTCGCGCCGCTCACTGCGCGTCGGTCGAACTAGCGCTCGGGACCGCTCGCTCGAGCCAGGGTCGTAGCTCGGCCAGGAACGACGGGTCGACCGTGTGGGGAAGCGGGTACTCGCGGTAAAGGACGTCCGCGCCGGCGCGCTCGAGGAGCTCCTTCGCCTGCCGTCCCCACTCGACGCCGATGATCGGGTCCAGCGTCCCGTGCCCGATCGCGATCGGCGGGAACGGTGGCTCGAGGTCGTACTCGAGCCCCTCGACGGTCGGGATGAACCCGCTGAGCGCGATCAGCCCGGCCGGGCGCGGCCGTCCCACGCCGAGCGAGAGCGCGTAGCTCATCACCGAGCCCTGCGAGAAGCCGCCGAGCATGGTCCGCTCGGGCGGGATCCCGGTCTCGGCCGCGAGTCCGTCGAGGAACTCCGACGCTGCCTGGAACGAGAGGAGGAACGTGTCCGGGGGTGGATAGCCGAGCTCGCCGAGGACGTACCAGTGGTTGCCGCCCGGCGGGAGGGAGAGCGGTCCGCGCGGGGTGACGCCGTGCAGGCGCCGCTCGGGGTCGAGCGCGTCGAGCAGCGGGAAGAGGTCGTTCTCATCGGTCCCACGCCCGTGGAAGAGAACGAGCGCGCCGTCCGGCTCCCCCGCGGACGGGCGGGCTCTCGACTCGAGGCTCAGCGGGCCGCCCAGGTCTCGCGCGGATTCGTGATCGGCGTCAGCACCGGCTCGACCTGCTCGCGGAGATGCTCGAAGTCCGGTGGCAGCGACAGGCGCTCACCCAGGGACTCGAGCGGCTCGTCGGTCGTGAAGCCGGGGCCGATGGTCGCGATCTCGAACAGGACGCCGCTCGGCTCGCGGAAGTAGATCGACTTGAAGTAGTAGCGGTCGATGACCGGCGTCGGCCGGCCGCCGCCCTCGATCACGCGTTCGCGCCAAGCCTCGTGCTCCTCGGGGGACGACGCCCAGGCGACGTGGTGGACGGTTCCCGCACCCGGGATGCCGGCCTGGTCCGTCGAGTCGTAGACGTAGCGGCCGCCGCGGTGCTCGCCGCGCGCCTCGAAGCCGGCGTCGCCGCTCTGCGTGAACTCGAGCGCCCCTTCGAGGAACCTGCGGCTCGCCTCGGGGTCGCGGGTGAACGCGCGCACGCGGTCGAAGCCCCGGATTCGGTGCTCGGCCGGAATCTCGGGATTCTCCGCGGTCAGCGGCTCGTCGTCCGTCTCGACGACCGCGAGCTCGAGGCCGAGGCCCTCGGGGTCGGAGAACGCGAGACTCCCGCCTGCGCGCGAGACGGCGACGCCCTCCTTGCCCAGGCGCTCCGCCCAGAAGTCGAGCGCCTCCTCGGATGCGACCCGGAAGACCACCCGGTGCACCATCCCGGCCCCGGCGCGCCCGCGCCGCGCGCCCGGGTACTCGAAGAACGTGATGTCCGCGCCCGCAGAGCCGCGCTCGTCGGCGTAGAACAGGTGGTAGACGGTCGGGTCGTCCTGGTTGACGGTCTTCTTGACCAGGCGCAGGCCGAGCACGCGCACGTAGAAGTCGACGTTGCCCGGCGCGTCGCCGGTGATCGCAGTGACGTGGTGGATTCCCTCGAGGCGCATGACGGCTCCCTGGTCGCTTTCGTTGCCGAGAACCTATCGTCCGCCTTCCGGGCTAGGCGGCCAAATCGCGGTGCGACGTGCATAGTCTTCTCCGGTGGCCACGGCACGGTCGAAGCATCTGATCCTGATCCTGGCGCGCGAGCTGGCGTCGAACCTCGCTACACCGGCGGCGATCGCCGACGCCGAGGGCACGCTGGTGTTCTTCAACGAGGCGGCCGGGTCGATCGTCGGGAAGCCGTTCGCCGAGATCGGCGAGATGCCGATGGACGAGTTCTCGGCGAGCTTGACGCCGCGGACGCGGAACCACGCGCCGCTGACCGAGGAGCGGCGGCCGACGCGGATCGCGCTCGAGGAGCGGCGCGCGACGCACGAGAAGCTGTGGGTGACCAGCCGCGACGGCGTCGACCGGCAGGTCGCGGTCACCGCGTTCCCGCTCTTCGCCGAGGCGGACGAGTTCGTCGGGATCGTCGGGATCTTCTGGCAGGAGTAGGTTTGGAGTCGGCATGCGCGTGAGGATCTGGGGATGCCGCGGCTCGGTGCCGACGCCGGGCCCGCAGACCGTCCGCTGCGGCGGGAACACGTCGTGCATCGAGATCTCGCTCGACGACGGCACCCTCTTCGTCCTCGACGCTGGCACCGGGATCCGCGAGCTCGGCAACGAGCTCGCCGAGCGCGGCGTGAAGCAGCTGAACCTCCTGCTCACGCACCTGCACCTCGATCATCTCGAGGGCCTCCGCTTCTTCGCCCCGCTCTTCGACCCGGAGGCGACGATCGACCTCTGGGGGCCGCGCTCCCCGGTGCTGACGTTGAAGGAACGGATCCGGCGCTCGTTCTCGCCGCCGCTCTTCCCGATCGACCTGATGGATACGCCGGCCAAGGTGAACTTCCACGAGCTACCAAAAACGCCGTGGCAGATCGGCGAAGCCCGGCTCACCGCCAGCCTCATCGTCCATCCAGGCCCGACGGTCGGCTACCGGATCGAGGCGGGCGGATCGAGCCTCGCCTACATCCCCGACCACGAGCCCGCTCTGACCGGCGACTTCGCCCGGCGGACGCGCGACTGGATCTCGGGCGGCTCGATCGCCCAGGACGTCGACCTCCTCCTCCACGACGCGCAGTACTTCGAGGAGGAGTACGAGGGCCGGCTCGGCTGGGGCCATTCGAGCGTCGACAGCGCGATGGCGTACGCGGACGCGGTCGGAGCCCGGCGCGTTGTCCTCTTCCACCACGACCCGACCCATTCGGACGAGATCATGGAGCGGCTCGAAGCGGAAGCCCGCTCGCTCGATTCGAACACGGACGACCCGCCGATCGTCGCTCGTGAAGGGATGGTGCTCGAGCTTCCGAGCCGCTGAACGTCAGCGCACGCGCCGCGCGGCGTCCAGCGCGCTGCCGTAGGCGGAACCGGCCAGCCTGACCACCTCGACGCGCTCGCCCGCGTGCGGGGCGTGCACCATCCGGCCGCGGCCGATGTAGACCCCGACGTGGCCGTTGCCGTAGAAGAACAGCAGGTCGCCGGGCCTGAGCCGCAACGAGCGAACCGGCCGGCCCGCGGCTGCGAGCGCGTACGAGCTGTGCGGTAGTGCGATGCCAAGCCGCCCGTAGGTCCAGTAGACGAGGCCCGAGCAGTCGAAACCACCGGAGGGCGACGTTCCACCCCAGCGGTAGGGCACGCCGACCGCTCTGAGCGCGATCCTTGCAGCGCGATCGCCGAGTGTCCGCTTCTTGTGCCGCAGGCGCTTCGGCAGGCGCCAGTTCCCGATCGGCACACGGAACGGCTTCAGCCTCAGGTGCTGTCGAGCGGGTGCCGGCCGGGTGGCGCCAGCAGGGCCCGGGAGCGAGACGGCGCAGGCCAAGGTGCACGCGGCAAGGACGAGCGCAAGCAGGCGGCTGCGAAAGCGGTTCGGCATAGAGGCGAGCGGGTCGTCGGGCTGCGGAAAAGTGGGCGGGCGCAGCCCTGGCCTGTTCGTGATCCCGCGGACCCTAGTCGGACTTCTTCGTCCGTCGACCCCCCAGAAGGGTCATTTCGAGATCATGTGCGGATGGCATCGATCCTCGAGGCGATCGGGAACACGCCCCTCGTCCGTTTGCGTCACTGCGTGCCCGCGAACGGCGCCGAGGTGTGGGTGAAGCTCGAGTACTGCAACCCGTCCGGCTCGATGAAAGACCGGATGGCGCTGGCGATGATCGAAGGCGCGGAGCGCGACGGCCTGATCTCGCCCGGCGACACGATCGTCGAGTACACGGGCGGCAGCACGGGCCCGGCGCTCGCGCTCGTCTGCAAGGCCAAGGGCTACCGGACGCTGATCGTGATCGCGGACTGCTACACGGAGGAGCGCTTCCAGCTGATGCGCGCGCTCGGCGCCGAGCTCGACGTGGTCGAGTCGGTCGAGGGCCGTCCCAAGGTGACGCCGAAGGACATCGAGAACATGGTCGCCCGCGCGAACGAGCTAGCCCAGGCTCCGGGACGCTACGCGACCGACCAGTTCAACAACCCGTACATCGTTCCCGGCCACCGCGACCACCTCGGCCGGGAGATCTGGGAGCAGACCGGCGGGCGGGTCACGGCGTTCTGCCAAGGGGTCGGAACGGCCAGTTCTCTGATCGGCGTCGCCCAGGCGCTCAAGCCGCACGGCGTCTTCATTCAGGGGCACGAGCCGGCCTCGTCGGCCGCGATCGGCGGCGGCGAGCCGGGACCGTTCGTGATCCAGGGCTGGGCGGGCTTCGTCGTGCCGCACTGGGATCCCGACCTCGTCGACCAGCTCGAGCCGATCGGCGACGACGAGGCGGTCGAGATGACGCAGCGCCTCGGGCGCGAGGAGGGCGTCTTCGCGGGCATCTCCACGGGCGCCAACGTCGTCGGCGCCCACCGGCTCGCGGAGCGCCTCGGGCCCGACGCCGTGATCGTGACGCTCGCGGTCGACAGCGGGTTCAAGTACCTGAGCGTCAGCCCGTTCGCCGACCTGGCCTGACGCACGTCTCCCGACTCGTATAACGTCGCCGCACAACGCGAATTCAGGAGGGTCCCATGCTGCTTGCTGCGAGCTACCCGTTCCTCGACGTCCTGTGGACGCTGTTCATCTTCTTCCTCTGGGTGATCTGGTTCTGGCTGCTCTTCACCGTCTTCATCGACGTGTTCCGCCGGCACGACATCGGAGGTTGGAAGAAGGCGGCGTGGCTGATCTTCGTGATCATCCTGCCGTTCCTAGGCGTCTTCATCTACATCATCGTGGAGAACGACGGCATGACCCAGCGCAATCTCGACCGCGCCAAGGCTCAGCAGGCCCAGTTCGACTCGTACGTCCGCGAGACCGCGGGTGGCGCGGGTGGCGGCGCGGCTGCGGAGATCGCCAACGCCAAGCAGCTGCTCGACCAGGGCGCGATCACGCAGGCCGAGTTCGACGCGATCAAGCAGAAGGCACTCGCCACCTGAGGTAGCGGCGAGCTCGCGGGTGGAAGAGGTGGCGCCGCCTGGCGACAGCTGACGTGACAGCCACCGAGAGCGCAGCGTCCAGGGGGGCGAGCGGTTCCATGCTCGTCCTCTTGACGCTTGCCGCCGGGCAGTTCCTGATGACGCTCGACAGCTCGGTGATGAACGTCTCGATCGCGACCGTGGCCGAGGACGTGGGCACGACCGTGACCGGGATCCAGGGCGCGATCACCGCCTACACGCTCGTGATGGCGGCGCTGATGCTCACCGGCGCCAAGATCGGAGCCATCATCGGCCGCAAGCGGGCCTTCGCGATCGGGTGCGTCATCTACGGCTGCGGCTCGTTCACGACCTCGATCGCTCCGAGCCTGCCCGTGCTGCTCTTCGGCTGGTCGTTCCTGGAAGGAGTCGGCGCGGCGCTGATCATGCCCGCGATCGTCGCGCTCGTCGCCGGGAACTTCGCGACGGAGCGCCGGCCCGCTGCCTACGGGCTGGTGGCTGCGGCAGGCGCGGTCGCCGTCGCCGTTGGCCCGCTGATCGGCGGCTTCTGCACGACGTATTTCTCGTGGCGCTGGGTCTTCGCCGGCGAGGTCGTCGTCGTGCTCGCGATCCTCCTGCTCACCAGGCGGATCGCGGACGCACCGGTCGAGGAGCGCCCGAAGCTCGACGTGGTCGGATCGATACTGT
Organism: uncultured Actinomycetes bacterium; assembly: GCA_963794605.1. Taxonomy (GTDB): domain Bacteria; phylum Actinomycetota; class Thermoleophilia; order Gaiellales; family Gaiellaceae; genus VAXT01. Next base: position 256,378 of record CAWCEN010000002.1, on the reverse strand, counting down.
CGGCCCTCGGGCTGGGGCTCGTCGTTTTCGGTGTGCTGAGGACGAGCGAATGGGGTTGGATCCAGCCGAAGCCGGATGGGCCGTCATGGGCCCATCTCTCGCCCACCGTGTGGCTCGTCCTCGGAGGCTTGCTCGTGATCTGGCTCTTCTTCCGCTGGGAGTACCGCCGCGAGGCGAGCGGGAACGAGCCGCTCTTGCGGCCGGAAATGCTCCGCAACAGGCAGCTGAGCGGAGGCCTGACGATGTTCTTCTTCCAGTTCCTCATCCAGGCGGGCATCTTCTTCGTCGTGCCGCTCTACCTTTCGGTCTGCCTCGGCCTCTCGGCGCTGGCCACCGGAGCGCGCCTCCTGCCGCTGTCCGTGACGTTGCTCGTGGCCGCGATCGGTATCCCGCGGCTCCTTCCGACCGTCTCTCCCCGGCTGATCGTTCGCTGCGGCCTCCTCTCGCTGCTGGCCGGAACGGTCGTCCTGCTCGCCTCGCTCGACACGGACACGGGGCCGGAGATCGTGTTCGTTCCGATGCTCCTCGTCGGCCTTGGCATCGGCGCCCTCGCCTCTCAACTGGGTGCGGTCACGGTGTCCGCGGTTCCAGACGAGGACAGCCCGGAGGTCGGCGGCGTTCAGAACACGATGACGAATCTCGGCGCCTCGCTGGGGACGGCGATCGCGGGCTCGCTCCTGATCGGCGCTCTCGCGGTGTCGTTCTCGGCCAACATCGACCAGAGCTCTGCGATTCCCGCCCGCGTGAAGGAGCAGGCGCAGGTCGAGATCACGGGAGGCGTGCCGTTCATCTCGGACGCGGATCTGCAGACCGCGCTGGACGAGGCGGGTGCCAGCTCGAGGACGACCGACGCCGCGGTCGATGCGTACTCCGAAGCGCGCCTCGACGGCCTACGGGCGGCGCTGGCGATCCTGGCCGTGCTTGCTGTCTGCGCACTCTTCGCCGCGCAACGCATCCCGGAGACCCAACCCGGCGGCGTAAAGTCCTAGCGCCATGTGCCGCTGGCTCGCCTATTCGGGAACGCCGATCAAGCTCGAGGAGCTGCTCCTCAAGCGCGACCACTCGCTGATCGACCAGAGCCTGCACTCGAGAATGGGCGCGACGACCACGAATGGCGACGGCTTCGGCGTCGGCTGGTACGACGACGGAGACACGCCCAGGGTCTACCGAAGCACGCATCCAGCCTGGAACGACCGCAACCTGAAAGAGCTCGCGGCCGGGATTTCGTCGCCGCTCTTCTTCGCGCACATCCGCGCGTCGACGGGCTCGGCTATCCAGGAGACGAACACGCACCCCTTCCGCTATGGCCGCTGGCTCTGGATGCACAACGGGCTGATCCGCGACTTCCCGAAGGTGCACCGGGAGTTCGTCAGAAAGATCGACGACTCGTTCTTCAACTCGATCGAGGGGACGACCGACTCGGAAACGATGTTCTACCTCGCGCTCACTTTCGGCCTCGAGAGCGACCCGGTGGCGGCGGTCGAGCAGATGGTCGGGGTCGTCGAGGAGACCGGGGAGCGTCACGAGATCGAGAACCCGATCCAGATGACGATCGCGACCACCAACGGGGAGTCGATCTGGGCGTTCCGCTATTCGAGCGAAGGCGACTCGAGGTCGCTCTGGTTCAGCACTCGGATGGACGAGCTGAAGCTGCTCTATCCGGCGATCCACGAGCTGGAAAACCTCTCGGACGAGACGCGCGTGATCGTCTCGGAGCCGCTCGGCGACCTGCCAGGGGTCTGGAACGAGGCGCCCGAGTCCCACTTCGGGATCGTGCAGCCGGGCATCGACAAGCTCGGCGCGTTCACGCCTCGGCGCCCGTAGCCGGCTCGCTCGCGAGCAGCTTCCTGCACCGCTCCGCGTTGACGAGGTTCCCTTTCTCTTCGTGCAGGCTGATCGCAAGCGCGAGCGCCTCCGAAGCCCCGCCGGGATCGCCGCTCGCGCGGAGAACCTCGGCGAGGTGGACGAGAATCTCCGCACGCGCCGTGATGTTGTCGCGCCGGGCCATCTCATCCGCCGCCGCGCGGGCCTCCACGACGGCCTCGTCGATCTGCCCGTTGCGGGCCAGGGCTCGCGCGCGATTGCTCCTCCAGATCGGCGCGTAGGCACCGTGCTCACGAGCCAGTTCGAGCTCGGCGATCGACTCCTCGACCCGGCCTTGGTCGAGGAGGATCCCTGCGAGGCCGGTGCGGTAGATCGCCTCGTAGCGGGACGCTCTCATCTCGATCGCCACGCGAATCGCGCTGCGGAGCTCACGTTCCGCTGCAGCCACGTCTCCTGCGAGACGCTCCATCTCGGCTCCGGCCCAATGGGCTTCCGCGAGCCCATAGGTGATTCCGAGCTCGCGGCAAATCGTCTTCGAGCGCTCGAGCTTGTCCCGAGCTTCGTCGAACCTGCCCAGGCGCGAATCGAGGTACGGGCCGCCGAGCAGTGCGTCCGCCTCGATCGCGGGGAGACCATGGTCGCGTCCCCAGGCCAACTCCTCGTCGAGGAACGCGAGCACGTCGGTCACCGGGGTGCGGCCCCCGATCATCGCTCCTCCCACCTCGTTCCAGGCCTCGATCTGCCGTCGCAGGTCACCTGACTCGATCGCGTGCCTGCGCGCCTCGAGCAGCGCCTCGAGCTGCGCGCCTCTGTCCTGCGCGGCGAGCTCGGCCATCCCCATCAGCTGCCAGGCATCCGCGAGCTGGACGGAGTCGCCCGTCGCCTCGAACACGGCGATCGCCCTCCGAGCAACCTCTCTCAGGACGTCGGGAGACGCCAGTTCCTGCATGAAGTTGACCCTGGCCAGCTCGATCTCCGCCTGCAGCTGTGTGCGCTCGTCTCCATCGCGCTGCGCATCGGCGACCGCCTCGGAGAGCACGGCCCTCGCTTCGTCGACGGCGCCGCTGTTTCGCAACGAGCGTCCGAGGTCGGGCAGCAGCGCCGCGCGCTCCGCCTCGTCGACCTCGAGCAGACGACTTGCACGCAGGAGGAGGGAGACTGCGGTCCCAGCCTCGAAGCGGTCGAGCGCCCGGCGACCGGCCCGCGCGAGCAGCCGGCCGCCTCGGGCGGCCTGCTCCTTCGCATCCGGGCCGACCTGCCCGAGCTCGACCCGGTAGCCGTACGCCTGCTCGAGGTGGTAGCCGACGATCTCGTCGCCCCCGGTCAGCTCGTCCGCCCGTTTCTCGAGTCGGGCGGCGAGGCTGGCGTGGAGGTCCGCCCGCACTTCCTTGGGCATGGACGAGTACGACACGTCCCGGATCAGCACGTGGTTGAAGCGGAAGCCGTCGTCGCCGGCGAACAACGAGCGGTCCGCTCGCACGAACTCCTTCCGTGCGAGTGCCAGCAACGTTGCTGCAAGGCCGGATGCTTCGTTCGACCCAAGCAGGTCCGCGACCGAGCCGCGATGGAAGAGGCGGCCCTCGACCGACGCCCGTTGCAAGACAGCACGCTCGCCGGCTTCCAAGCGGTCGATGCGGGCGGCGAGGAGCGCCACGATCGTCGCGGGCACCGCGTGCTCGGCAGCCTCCGGATCGTCGGCCAGCATCGCAAGCATCTGCTCCACGAACAGTGGGTTGCCCTCCGACGAGGCGATGATCCGCCCGCGGAGCCCGGCCGGCAGCTCGTGCTCGCGAAGCAGTTCGTCGACAAGGCTCTCGGCCGATGCATCGTCCAGCGGCTCGAGCGTGACCAGACGCGCGGACCGCCGTTGAGCGGCCCATGACGGCCTCGTGTCGAAGAGATCCGGACGCGCCAGGCAGACGATCAGGATCGGCGCCGTGCTCGAAGCGCCCACGACGTACTCGAGCAGGTCGAGCATCGTCGGCTCGGCCCAGTGGATGTCGTCGACGACGAGGACGAGCGGCCGCGCCGAGGCGAGGGTCTCGAACAGGCGCCGGAACGCCCAGGCGGTCTCTTCCGGCGATCCCGCTGCCGCGTGCCGATCGACGCTGCCCGCGATCAGCCGCGCTGCGGCTTCGCCGCGCTCAACGCCGGCGAGCACGCGTCGGAGCTCGGGCTCCGGGTTCTCACCGGCGACGTCGCGCACGACCTCGCCGAGCGGGTAGTACGAGATCCCGTCTCCGTATGCGACGCAGCGGCCCACCAGGATGCGCGCGCGGGCTTCCAGCAACCCCGTCAGCTCGCGCACGAGCCGTGACTTGCCGATTCCCGGCGAGCCGACGATCGTCGCGAGCTCGCAGGCGCTCTCGCGCACAGCCGCCTCGAACGCCTCAGACAGGGCGTCGAGCTCGTCTTGCCGACCGACGAACGGCGTCTGAATCGGGCGCGCGAACGCGGGCACGTCGGGCTTTACAGCGACGAGGCGCCAGGCCCTGAGCGGCTCGCTCTTGCCCTTGGCCTCGATCGGGTCGACGGCCTCGACGACGACGGAGTCGCGGACGATGTCGTACGTGCCCAGCCCGATCAGCACCTCGTCGGACGGGGCGGCCTGCTCCAGCCGTGCAGCGACGTTGACGGGATCTCCGGTCGCAAGCCGCTGGTCGGTGGACGAGCCCGACGCACCGACCACGACCTCGCCCGTGTTGATGCCCGTCCGCGTTCCGATTCGGATCCCGTGCTCCATGTCGAGCTCGTTGTTCAGCCGTCCGAGCGCGTCTTTGAGCTCGACGACCGCGCGGACTGCGCGCACGGCATCGTCCTCCCGAAGGGTCGGGACCCCGAAGACGGCCATCACCGCGTCACCGATGAACTTCTCCACGGTCCCGCCGTGCCGCTCCAGCGCATCCTGTGCCGTCGCGAAGTACCTCGACATCACCGCGCGCAGCGTTTCTGGATCGAGCTGTTCGCCCAGCGCGGTCGACCCCGTCACGTCGGTGAAGACCACCGTGACCGTCTTCCGCGCCGCGGTCTCATCCGAGGGCTGTTTGAGCGGCGCGCGGCACGCGTCGCAGAACCGCGCTTCGGCGGCGTTTATTCGCCCGCACTCTGTGCACCGCATGGCGGGAGCGTACGCCCGGCGAGTCGGAGGATCTACGCGGGCGTGTCTGACCGACTCGGCGAGCGTGCTGGGGAACACGCTTCGGCTGACGGGCTAGGTGGGGCCGTCCTGCCCTGGTAGCCACACGGCTACCTCCGGTACTAGACGTACTATGTAAGTGTACGATGTAAGTTATGGCTACCGAACCGAAGACAAGCCCTCAGCCACGCATTCCGTTGACGCGGGATCGCATCCTGCGCGCCGCGATCCGCACCGCCGACGAGGAGGGCCTGGACGCCCTCACGATGCGGCGGCTCGGTCAGGAGCTCGGCGTGCAGGCGATGTCGCTCTACAACCACGTCGCGAACAAGGACGACCTCTACCAGGGCATCGTCGACCTCGCGCTGAGCGAGGTCGAGGTGCCGTCGCCCGAAGCGCATTGGAAGGAAGCGCTCCGCCAGAGCGCGATCTCGGCCCACCAAGCGTTCGTGCGCCACCCGTGGGCGTGCAACCTCCACATGGCGACACCGAGGGTCAACGACGAGCGCATGCTCTGGATGGAAGGCGTGCTGAGGACGCTGCGCGAGGCCGGCTTCTCGCCGAACATGACGCACCACGCCTACCACGCACTCGACAGCCACATCACCGGCTTCACCCTGTGGCTGGTGAGCCTGCCGTTCGACAGCCGCGAGGAGCTGCTCGATATGGCTCAGCAGTTCATTCCTCAGATCGCGGCTGATCGGTTCCCGTACGTCATCGAGCACGCGAAGGAGCACCTGGAGGATCCGGATCCGGACGAGCCGAGCGAGTTCGAGTTCGGGCTCGACCTGATCCTCGAGGGTCTCGAGCGGCGACTCGGCGCCGACTGACGGCACACCACCTCCGCCTCCGCCTCCGCCGCCGCCGCCGCCTCCACCTCCACCTCCGCCGCCGCCTCCGCCACCTCCGCCTCCGCCTCCACCTCCTCCGCCGCCACCACCACCGCCTCAGCCTCCGCCTCCTGATGTGTGCCGGGTGCCCGACGTGGTCGGACTGACTCTGACCCGGGCGAAGTTCCGGATCCGCAGAGCGAACTGCTCGGTTGGCCGCATCTCCTGGAAGCGATCACAGTGGGTCGGTCGCGTAATCAGGCAGCACCCGAAGGCCGGGGCCCTGCGGCAGGCAGGAGCGAGAGTGCGACTCGTCGTCGGACGCCCCTGAACGACTAGGCATCCAGAACGTGCGGGCCGCCTGATCAGCGGCCCGCTCGATCGCGGTTACGGACGCGCGTACAAGTCGAACCGGACCGTAGGCGCCTGCGAATCAGCTCGGAACCTCTTCCGAGACAAAGGAGCCCCACATGCGGTTCATTCCGACCAAGCTCCACGCGCCGCTCGACTACATCGTCGGCGCCGGGCTGATCGCAGCCCCGTGGATCTTCCAGTTCTCCGAGCACACGACGCCGACCGTGCTCTCGATCGCGCTCGGGGTCGGGCTGATCGTCTACAGCCTGTTCACCGACTACGAGCTCGGCGTCTGGCGGACGTTCCCGATGAGCGTCCACAACCTGTTCGACATCGCCGCAGGTGCATTGCTCGCGGCGTCGCCGTGGATCTTCGGCTTCGCGGACGAGGGAACGAACGTCTGGGCGCCGTTCGTCGTCGTCGGCATCGCGGCGATCGGCCTCGGCCTGACCACGAAGCAGAAGGGCGGGTACAGCTACCGCCGGACGACCACCGTCGCCGGCTAGCCGAACACGATCGTCTCCTCGGCGATGTCGAACGTGACGACATGGCGGCGAAGAAAGGCGTCGCCGAGGAGACCGTCGTGGATGATCCGCTGGAACATCACCTCCGGGTCGTGCTGCGCGAGCTCGGGCGCGGCGGTCGGATGGATCCGGCCCGAGAGGCGGGTGAAGGTGCGGGTGTAGGTGTGCCCGGTCTCGTCCGTGCCGTCGATGCGGCGAACGTCGTCCCCGTCGAGCGCGGTGTCCGTTACCGCAGCGAACCGCTCGTCGAGGATCAGCTTGTCGCTGCCCATGTCGACCTCGACCGAGACCGAGTAGCCGCCGGGGATCGTCAGCGGTAGGAACACGGTCACCGACGGCCCTTCGCGCTCGACCTTCACTGGGACGGCTACGCCGTCAGCGCGGTGCGGCGGCTCGCAGATCACGACCCCCCGTGAGTAGTCGACGGTCACAGGGCGCAGCACGAAGCACGCGAGCGAGAGGAATCCGCCGATGCCGGCGAGCGCGTCGGGGAACGAGCTCATGTCGAGGATCCCGATCTCGTGGCGCTCGAGGGTAGAGCCTGCGAACGCGACCGAAGCGTCGGCCAGCGGGAGCGTCACCGCCTGTCATGCCCGAATCGAGCACGAGCCTCGTATCCATTTCGTTGACCGCGGCTGGGACCGTCACGAGGTGCTGGAGATACTCGAAGCTCACCTCGGACAAGGCGTGACCTAGTCGCGGCGCTGGGCGAGCTGGATCGGATTGCCGTCCGGGTCCGCGACCCAGGCGAGGCGGAGGTTCGACAGCCAGTCGTGCGGCGGGCTGAGCGACGGCGCGCCCGCGGTGGTCAGGCGTTCGTAGTCCCGGTCGGTATCGTCCGTCCAGAGCAGGATCTCGACGGGGCGGCCGCCGAGGTTCGGGCGCAAGCCGTGATCGGCGCTCGCAGAGTCGGCGTCCGCGATCCCGATCGTAAAGCCGTCCAGGGTCACCTCGACGTGAATCGGCGTTCCCTCCGTCGGCGTACGGAAGGTCTCGCGAAAACCGAGCCCTTCGTAGAAGCCGACGAGGCGCATCACGTCGCGCGAGTAGACGTTGATGGCCGGGTTACTGAAGACCGTCGCTCTCCGGTTCGTTTTCCGCGAGCCACGCCTTGGCCACCCTCTTCTGCGCGCGCGTCAGCCACGCCTCCACGACGAGCTCGCGGAGCTCCTCGCGGTCGATCCGCTCCAGAGTCGGAATTCGCATGAGCACCGCCGGGTAGCCGTTGAAGTGCGGCGTCGTGAAGAAGAGCGCTCGGTCGTCGGCGAGGAGCAGATCCTTCTCGTCGAGGTCGGCGACCCGGAACATCAGGACGTCGGCCATCCGCTCGCCGGTCTCGGGGTCGATCGCGTCGGGCCGTTGACTGCGGTGGAAGCAGAAGAGCTTCCCGTGGACGTGGTACGACGGCCTGCCGTCGTCGGAGGTCTCCTTGGTCGCTTGTGGCATCGCGAGCGCCAGCTCGTCGAGGTCGGCCATCGTCGCCACGGGCTTACTTTGCCATGTGGTAGACCGGTTCCGGTGGCTGCGGACGGTTAGTCGCTAGGCTCGGCTCATCCTCGAGCTGGAGACTCCTGTCGGCCCCGCGCGGGCGCACCTCCATCCGGTCGACGACGCCTCGGCAGCGCTCGTGCTCGGGCACGGGGCAGGCGGCGGAGTCGAGTCCCCCGATCTGGTCGCGGCGAAAGACGCGGCGCTCGAGGCCGGACTCGGCGTCGTGCTCGTCGAGCAGCCGTACCGCGTGGCGGGCCGGCGCAGTCCGGCTCCGGCGAATCAGCTCGACACGGCCTGGCTGAGCGTGCTCGCCCAGCTGCGCGAAGGTGAGCTCGACGGGCTGCCGCTCATCTGCGGCGGGCGCTCGTCGGGCGCGCGCGTGGCATGCCGGACGGCAGAGGAGGTCGGCGCGGCCGCCGTGCTGTGTCTCGCCTTTCCCGTGCACCCGCCGGGCCGCGGCGACGACCCCGCGAAGAGCCGCCTGCCCGAGATCGACGCGGTCGCCGTGCCGACCCTCGTCGTCCAGGGCGAGCGCGACCCGTTCGGCATCCCACCTGAGGGCCCGAACCGCACGGTCGTCCTCGTCCCCGGCACCCATTCGTTGAGGAGCACGGGAGCGATCCGGGTTGCGGTGTCCGACTGGCTCGGAAGCAGCGTCCTGCGAGCGGGCGTCGGCCTCTAACGTTGGCGAAACCGCCCGCGCACGAGCTGACGAAGGAACAGGCGCGGCGCATCGCCGTGCGCGCCCAGCTGCTCGGGTCGTCGCGGCCGACGGACCTGGTCGAGGTCGTCCGGCAGCTGACGATGCTCCAGGTCGACCCGACCGCCGCGATCGCGCCCAGCGCGGACCTCGTCGCGTGGAGTCGCCTGGGGTCGTCCTACGAGCCTGCAGACCTCACACAGGCCGTGGAGCAGGAGCGGAGGCTGTTCGAGCTGGACGCGATGATCCGGCACGTCGACGACCTGGGCCTGTACCTGGCCGGCGCATCGGACTTTCCCGACTACGAGCGATCGCGGGCCTGGTTCCGCGACAACGACTCGTTTCGGAAGGACATCCTCGCGCTGCTCCGGAAGTCCGGCCCGCTGGTCTCGCGCGAGATCCCGGACACGTGCGCCGTGCCGTGGGCCTCGACCGGCTGGACGAACAACCGCAACGTCACGCAGATGCTCGAGTTCATGATGATGCGCGCCGAGATCGCGATTTCCGCGCGCGTGGGGCGCGAGCGGGTGTGGGACCTGGCCGAGCGCGTCTACCCCAAGGTCGACGTGCCTTCGGTCGACGAGGCCGAGCGCAGGAAGAACGAGCGTCGCCTCGCGTCGCTCGGGATCGCGCGGCCGAAGGGGCGCGCCATGCCGATGGAGCCGATCCACGTCGGCGATGCCGGTGAGCCGGCCGTGGTCGAAGGGACGAAGGGCGAGTGGCGCGTCGACCCCGCCGCGCTCGGCCAGGACTTCGACGGCCGGACCGCGCTGCTGTCCCCGTTCGACCGGCTGATCCACGACCGCCGCAGAACCGAGGACCTGTTCGAGTTCGAGTACGTCCTCGAGATGTACAAGCCCGAGGCGAAGCGCCGCTGGGGCTACTTCGCGCTCCCGATCCTCCACGACGACCGGCTGGTCGGGAAGCTCGACGCCAAGGCCGATCGCAAGGCCTCGGTGCTCCGCGTGAACGCGATCCACGAGGACGTCAAGTTCACGCGCACGATGGCCAAAGCGGTGCAGGCAGAGGTCGACGACCTCGCGTCCTGGCTCGGGCTGGACGCGGTCGTGCCCGCCTAGCTCCTGTCACACGCTCCCTCGCTGTCTCGTCTCAAAGACGAACGCGAGGGAAAGGAGTACCCATGAGAGTCTTCGTTGCAGGAGCGGGCGGCGCGATTGGCCGGCGGCTCGTGCCGCAGTTGGCGGAGCGCGGCCACTCGGTAGTGGCCTCGACTCGGAGCCCGGAGAAGCTCGAACGGCTGAAGGCGCTGGGAGCAGAGCCGGTCGTAATGGACGGCCTGGACGCACTCGAGGTGGGGGAGGTCGTCGCGCGTACGGAGCCCGACGCGGTCGTGCACCAGATGACCGCGCTCGCGACGATGAGCGACCTGCGACGCTTCGACAAGGAGTTCGCGGTCACGAATGAGCTGCGCACGAAGGGCACCGACTACCTGCTCGCGGCAGCGGAGGCGGCCGGAGCGAGGCGCTTCGTCGCCCAGAGCTACACCGGCTGGCCGAACATCCGCGAGGGCGGCCCGGTCAAGACCGAGGACGACCCGCTCGACCCGCACCCGGCGGCGCAGCAGACGGAGTCGCTCGCCGCGATCCGGTATCTCGAACGAGTGGTGCGCGACGCGCCGCTCGAAGGTGTCGTGCTCCGCTACGGCAGCTTCTATGGCCCCGGCGCCTCGGAGCCGCTGGTCGACCTCGTCCGGAAGCGCAAGTTCCCGGTCGTAGGCTCGGGAGAAGGCATCTGGTCGTGGATCCACGTCGACGACGCGGCTGCGGCCACCGTCGCTGCCGTCGAGCACCGGGCAACGGGTATCTACAACATCGTCGATGACGACCCATCTCCGGTTTCCGCGTGGCTCCCGTACTTCGCGAAGATCGTGGGCGCGAAGCCGCCGAGGCACGTCCCGGTCTGGCTCGCGCGTGTCGCCGCAGGCGAGGTGGGCGTGTCCGCGATGACGCGGATCCGCGGCGCGTCGAACGCGAAGGCGAAGCGCGAGCTCGGCTGGCACCCGAAGTGGTCGAGCTGGCGTGACGGCTTCCGGCACGGGCTCGGCGGCGAGGAGCGCGCGGCCGCCTAGCGATGGGCGCGAACGACACCTTTGAGGCCCTGCGCCCGATGCTCTTCTCGCTCGCCTACCGGATGCTCGGGAGCGTCGCCGAGGCGGAGGACGTCGTCCAGGAGGCGTTCCTCCGCCAGCAGCGCGCGCTCCGCCGGGGGACCGAGGTCGAGTCGCCAAAGGCGTTCCTGTCCGCGATCGTGACGCGGCTCAGCATCGACCAGCTGCGCTCCGCCCGGGCGCGCCGTGAGGTCTACGTCGGCGAGTGGCTCCCGGAGCCGCTCCTGACCGACGACGATCCGCGTACCGACCCGGCCCAGCACGCGGAGCAGGCCGACTCGCTCTCGCTCGCATTTCTCGTCCTGCTCGAGCAGCTGACGCCCGTCGAGCGCGCGGTCTTTCTGCTCCACGACGTCTTCGGCTACGGCTTCGACGAGATCGCCGAGATCGTCGACCAGAGCCCGGACAACTGCCGACAGGTCGCGGTCCGCGCGCGCCGCCACGTCGACCAGCAGAAGCCGCGGTTCGAGGCATCCCGCGAGGAGCGCGAGCGGCTCGCAGCCAGCTTCTTCGACGCCGTCACCGACGGCGACGTCGACGGGCTCGTCGAGCTGCTCGCGGCGGACGTCGTCGTCTACGGCGACGGCGGAGGCAACGCGCCCAGCTGGCCGCGCCCGATCGTCGGCCGCGAGCGGGTCAGCGCCCTGTTCGCCGGGCTCGGGCAGCAGATGGCCGAAGTCGGCATCACGTTCGAGCTGCACGACGTCAACGGCCAGCCGGGCGCACTCGTGCTCGACGTGGAGCGGCGGATCACGAACGTCTTCTCGCTCGACATCGCCGACGGCGCGGTGCAGACGATCCGATCCGTGATCGACCCGGACAAGCTGCGCCACCTCGGGCCGGTCGCCGACGTCTACGCCCTCCTCAGGCAGAGACGCGAGCAGCACGCGCGGTAGGTTGCCGTCCGTGCGGACGACCTCACTGGCGGCGCTCCGCCGCCTCAACGTCTGGTCCCAGGACTACGTGACGCGAGTCCGCCGAGCGGGCGCTGACGACGTCGAGGCTGCGATCCGGCGAGCGATGTGCATCCAGCTCGACACGGTCACGGCCGTCGAGCGCAGTCACCGGATCGCAATCGCGAGCCGCGCCGGCCTCTATCCACGGGACACCGTCGCGGAGCTCATGCGTCAGGGGCGGATCATCGAAGGTTGGGCGCACGCGCTCTGCCTCCTTCCGGCCGAGGACTGGCCGCTCTACGAGTGGGCGCGTGAAGACATGCAGGAAGGCGTCCCCTGGCACGGCGACGTGAAGAAGCGCTACCCCGGGCTGGCGGAGCGAGTCCTCGGCGAGATCCGCGAGCGTGGACCGCTCGGCTCGAAGGACTTCACCGGGAAGGCCGACCCCGCGCCGCACCGGGCCGGGACGTCTTCGGAGGCGATGTGGAGCTGGAAGCCGGCTAAGCAGATGCTCGACGCGCTATTCGCGTCTGGTGAGCTCGTGATCGCCGGCCGCGTGAACTTCCACCGCCTGTACGACCTGCCCGAGCGCGTCCTTCCTCGCCAGGTGCTCGAGGCGCCCGTTCCCTCGAAGGAGGAGGCGATCAAGACGCTGATCCTGAAGGCCGTCAAAGCCCGCGGTGCCCTGAGCGAGTCCGCCATCGCCGAGCACGTACGGCCGATCTGGTACGCCAAGTTCGGCGGCGCGAAGGCCGCGCGTCCGCACCTGGACTCGCTCGTCGCCGAGGGGAAGCTCGAGCGCCTCGCGGTCGACGACGGCAAGGCGCCGGTCGTTGTCGAGGCGGGAGTCGAGCTCGACCGTCCTCGCCCGAACGCCGCCGTGCTCCTTTCGCCGTTCGACAACCTGCTCTGGGGCTACCAGTACGCGACGCGCGTGCTCGGGTTCGCACACGTGATCGAGCTCTACAAGCCGGCGCCGCAGCGGCGGTACGGCTACTACGTCCTGCCGTTCCTGTGGCGCGACAAGATCGTCGGTCGCGTAGACCTAAAGTCGGAGCGGAAGGACGGCGCGCTCGTTGTCAAGGCGTTCCACCTGGAGCCTGGCGTTCGCCTCTCGAAGGCACTCGACGAGGCGTTCGAGCGGGCTCTCGACCGGGTCCGGCGAATCGCCGGTCTGGAGCACGTGACGAGGGCCGACCGCTAGCGTAGAAGCGTGCCGGCCGACCCAGCCGTCGAGACCAGTCGTCTGCACAAGAGCTACGGCGACGTCCAGGCGCTTCGCGGCGTCGATCTGCGCGTCGAGACGGGCAGCGTCTTTGGGCTGCTAGGCCCGAACGGCGCCGGCAAGACAACTGCGGTGCGGATCCTGACCACGCTGCTCGACCCGGACGAGGGCTCGGCGCGCGTCGCCGGCTTCGACGTCGTTCGCGACGCGGCGAAGGTCCGGCAGCACATCGGGTTGGCGGGCCAGTACGCGGCCGTCGACGAGAACCTGACCGGCTTCGAGAACCTCGAGATGGTCGGCCGCCTCTACCACCTCGGCCGGGCACCCTCGCGCGAGCGGGCGCGTGAGCTTCTCGCCTCCTTCGACCTGTCCGAGGCCGGCGACCGCCTCGTCCGTACCTACTCGGGCGGAATGCGGCGGCGCCTCGACCTCGCGGCCGCGCTCGTCGCCCGCCCGCCGGTCCTGTTCCTCGACGAGCCGACGACCGGGCTCGACATCCGGAGCCGCATCGGGCTCTGGGATGCGATCGAAGTGCTCGTCTCCGGGGGGACGACCGTGCTGCTGACGACGCAGTACCTCGACGAGGCCGACCGCCTCGCCGACCGGATTGCCGTCATCGACCAGGGGCTCGTGATCGCGGAAGGCACGCCCGACGAGCTCAAGACGCAGGTCGGCGGCGAGCGGCTCGAGATCCACCTCTGCGACAGCGGGCGCGGGGATGAGGCGGTCTCTGCTCTCGCTTCGATCGCGAGCGACCGGCCGTTCCTCGAGGACGGAACCGTCCGCGTCCCGGTCGCCGAGCGCCGCGGGACGATCGCCGACGCGGTCCGTCGCCTCGACGAGGCCGGAATCGCGATCGACGACATCTCGGTCAGCACGCCGACGCTCGACGACGTCTTCCTGACGCTGACCGGCCGCGCCGTCGAGCAAGAGAGCGAGGAGGCCGAGGTGGCGGCCCGGTGACCGCGCTTCGCTACGGGCTCTCGGACACGCTCGTCCTCGCGCGGCGCAGCCTGCTCCGCATCCCGCGCCAGCCGGATTTGCTCGTCGGCTTCACCGTCCAGCCGATCCTCTTCGTCCTGCTCTTCGTCTACGTCTTCGGCGGAGCGATCCAGACGCCCGGCTTCGACTACGTCGACTTCCTGATGCCCGGGATCATCGTCCAGTCGATCTGCTTCGGCGGCTTCGTGACCGCGCTCGGGCTCTCGGACGACCTCAAGAAGGGGCTGATGGACCGGTTCCGCTCGCTGCCGATGACCCGCTCCGCGCTGCTGACCGGCCGCACCCTCGGCGACGTCGTCACGAACACCTTCCAGCTGGTCGTGATGTTCGCGGTCGGGCTGCTCGTCGGCTTCAACTTCTCGGGAAGCGTGGGGGAGGTCATTGCCGGGATCGCGCTCTGCCTGCTGATCGGGTACGCGTTCTCGTGGGTGTTCGCGTTCATCGGGCTTGCGGCCTCCTCGCCCGAGGCGGCGAATGCGTACGGGTTCACGATCCTCTTCCCGCTCACGTTCGTCTCCTCCGCGTTCGTCCCCGTCGCCTCGATGCCGAGCTGGCTCCAACCGATTGCGGAGCACAACCCGTTCACCTACATGGTCAACGCGGCCCGTGCACTGTTCCTGGGGACTCCGGCAGGGAACGACGTCTGGCTGGCGCTGTTCTGGACCCTCGCGATCATCGTCGTCTTCGCGCCGCTCTCGGCGTGGCGCTACCAGCGCGTCGTCGCGCGGTGATTCGTCCGCTCACGGCGGACGACGCGGACGAGTTGGCGGCCCTCCTGGTCGAGAACCGCGCGTTCCTCGCTCCCTTCGAGCCCGACCGCGGCGACCACTTCTACACAGTCGAGGGCCAGCAGGAACGTCTCGAGCGCGAGGACAAGCACGCGTTCGGAGTCCTCGACGGGGAGCGCATCGCCGGGACCGTGTCACTGTCGAACGTCGTCCGCGGCCCGTTGCAGAGCGCCAACCTCGGCTACTGGATCGCTGAGCGGGCCACCGGCCGCGGGCTCGCCACGAAGGCGGTCGGCGAGCTGATCCCGATCGCGTTCGGCGAGCTCGGGCTACACCGGCTCGAGGCCGGGACGCTCGTCGACAATCTCGGGTCGCGGCGGGTGCTGGAGAAGAACGCGTTCGAGGAGATCGGGATCGCGCGCCGCTACCTGCACATCGGCGGCGAGTGGCGCGACCACGTCCTCTTTCAGCTGCTCGCGGACGGCGCCGCGATCCCGCGCCAGATCGTCTCGAGGAGCTCGTCGGCGTAGGTCTCGCCCGCCGCCGGAAGCCCGAGCGGCAGGAGCCGGAGGAGGAGCGCGCCCCCGAGCAGGTCGGCGACGAGCTCGACGTCAGCGTCCGCGCGTAGCTCGCCTCGTCCCCGGGCCGCGGTCAAGCGGGCCAGCAGCGCTTCACGCCGAGGGCGAACGACGCGGTCGGCGTAGACGTCCGCGAACACAGGGTTCCGCTGAAGCTCGCCGAGCACGCCGGCCAGCAGCCGCCCGTGGAGAGGGTCCGAGAAGGTGCGCGCGAAGTTGCGGAGCCAGTTCAGGAGAAGCGAGTACAGGTCGTCCGCGCCCCACGCGTCGAAGTCGGTCGTCAGCTCGCGCAGCGCGTCGGCGATCAGTTCCTCTTTCGAGCGCCACCGGCGGTAGATCGTGTTCCTGCCGACTCCGGCCCGCAGCGCAATCGCCTCGATCGTCGCTGCCTGGAAGCCGCGCTCCGCGAGCAGGTCGAGAGCGGCGTGGGTGATCGCGTCGTCGGTGGTCGGCCGGCGCGGGCGACCGGGCCGTCGCCGAGTCTCCGTGCTGGTGCGTGGCACGGAACTTACGTTACATTACGAGAACGGCTGTTCTCGAAACTAGCGCGACGCGAAGGAGACCATGCGGAGCTCGGTAGTGACCCTGTGGCTCATCGCAGTGCTCCTGATCGAGCTCACGCTCACCTTGTGGATGTTCGACCGAATGTATTCGTGACGACGACCGAGCCCGTGCGCCAGCACTACAACCTGACCCTGGCCATCCTGACCATGGCCGGGACAGCGTTCGCTCTACAGCAGACCATGGTCTTCCCGGCGCTCTCCACCTTCGAGCACGAGTTCGACACGACACCCGCCTGGGCGACCTGGGTGCTGACGGCGTTCCTGCTCACTGCCTCGGTCGCGACGCCGCTGATCGGCAAGCTCGGCGACCAGTACGGCAAGGAGCGGATGCTCGTCGTCGCGCTGTCGATCTTTCTCGTCGGCACCGTCGGCGGGGCGTTCGCGTGGAACATCGGCTCGCTGATCGGCTTCCGCGCCCTCTCAGGCGCCGGTGGGGCGGTCTTCCCACTCAGCTTCGGGATCATCCGCGACGAGTTCCCGCCGGAGAAGGTGAAGGTCGGGATCGGGCTGCTCTCATCCGTCTTCGGCGTCGGGGGCGGGCTCGGGATCGTTTTCTCGGGCCTGATCGTCGAGTACCTGTCGTGGCGCTGGCTCTTCGTTGCGGGCGCGATTCCGGTCGGCGCGGCGATCCTGCTCGTCCACCGCTACGTGCCGGAGTCGCCGATCAAGTCGCGGACGCGGCTCGACATTCCGGGCGCAATCCTCCTGGCGGGCTCGCTCGTCTCGCTGCTCGTTGCGCTGACCGAGGGCGAGAGCTGGGGGTGGACGTCCTTGCCGTTCCTGGGCCTGATGCTCGCCAGCGCCGCCCTGCTCGCGGCCTGGATCCTGACGGAGCTCCGGGTTGCGGAGCCGATGGTCGACATGCGGATGATGAGCCAGCGGCCCGTCTTGCTGACGAACGCGACCGCGCTCATCGCCGGGTTCGCGATGTTCGGTACCTTCGTGCTCGTGCCGCAGTTCGTGAGCACGCCGGAGTCGGCCGGATACGGCTTCGGCGCCTCGCCGGTCGTCGCAGGGCTCTACCTCGTTCCCGCGTCCGTGATGATGCTCTTCGCCGGCCCGGTGGCCGGGGTGCTCGGCAGGCGCTACGGCTCGAAGTGGCCGCTCGCGCTCGGCATGGGGCTCGTGTCCGTCGCCGCGTTCGGTCTCGCGAGCATGCACGACGTGCCACTGCCCGTGATCGTGTCCATGGTCCTGCTTGGCGCCGGAGTTGCCGCGGCGTTCGCGGCCATGGCGGCGTTGATCACCGAGAGCGTGCGACCGACCGAGACCGGTGTCGCGACGGGCATGAACACCGTCATGCGAACGGTCGGCGGCGTGATCGGCGGGCAGATCGGAGCTGCAATCCTGACGTCGTACGCCGTCGGCCCCGGCGGGCTGCCGGACGAGCAGGCGTACACGATCGCCTTCAGCCTGAGCGCAGTCGCCGCCGCGATCGCGACCTGCGTCGCCGTCTTCATCACCGCTCCGTTCCGCATGAGGCGCCAGCCCAGGCCAGTGGAGGCTCTGGACTGATGCGCTCTGCCAGGCTCGGCGGCACCGAGGTGCCCCGGATCGGCCTCGGAACGAACCGCCTCGCCAACACCCCAGCGACCATTGCGTTCGTGAAGGAAGCGGTCGCCGCGGGAGTCCGGCACATCGACACCGCCCACCTCTACACCGGCGGCGAAAGCGAAGCGACGATCGGTGCCGCGCTGGCGCCGATTCCCGAGGATTGCGTGGTTGCGACGAAGGCTGGCTTCCGGCCGGGAGAAGGACGTCCGGACGTGCTGCGCGCGCAGATCGAGGAGAGCCTCCGCCGATTGCGGACGGGCAGCATCAAGCTGTACTACCTGCACCGGGTCGACCCAGAGACGCCGCTCGCGGAGAGCCTCGGGGTCATCAAGGAGTACCGGGACAGCGGGAAGATCCAGCACGTCGGTCTCTCGGAGGTCCGGATCAACCAGCTCGAGCAGGCGCGCGAGATAATGCCGATCACCGCGGTCCAGAACCGCTACAACCTCTCAGAGCGGACGTACGAGGACGTCGTCGACTACTGCGCCGACGAGGGCATCGCGTTCGTTCCGTTCTTCCCGCTGGGGGGCGACGGCGGCCGCGCGCATACCGAGATCGCCGAACGGCACGGTGCGACGCCCGTGCAGATCGCCCTCGCGTGGCTGCTCCGACGCTCCCCATCGATGCTCCCGATTCCGGGCACCCTCTCGATCGAGCATCTGAAGGAGAACCTGGCCGCGCTCGAGATCGAGCTGGCCGACGACGAGTTTGAAACCCTGCTGTAGGAGGTACCGGCGCCAAACCCTCCCGGTCAGGCCGGGGCGCGTTCGAGGGGTCGTGACTACTAGCGCAGCAGCCCGTCGCGATGCGCGACGGCAACGGCCTGCGCGCGGCTGTGAACGCCGAGCTTGGCCAGGATGTGCTGAATGTGGGTCGCGACCGTCTTCGAGCTGATGAAGAGCTCCTTCGCGATCTCGGGCTGACCGAGACCGTTGGCGAGCAGTCGCAGCACCTCTCCTTCACGCCCCGTCAGCTTCGGCCCCGGTCTCGCCGCGCCCGCCGAAGCGGAGCGCGCGACGAGGCGGCGCACGCGAGCGACCAACTCGTCGGGCGCGAACGGCTTGACCACATAGTCGTCGGCCCCGAGGAGCAGACCCCCGGTGCGGTCGAGCGACTCGACCCGCTCGCCGGAGATGAAGATGATCGGCAAGTCATCACCGAATCGGCTTCTGAGCTCGTGGTGCACCTCGTAGCCGGACACCCCGGGAAGGCGGACGTCGAGAATGACGAGCAGCGGCCGACCGCGACGCGCCTCGGACAGAGCCTCCTCGCCGCTCGAGGCCTGACGAGTCGGGAACCCGGCCTGCTCGAGCAGGCCGGCGATCATTTCGCGCATCGTCGGATCGTCGTCGACGAGCAGAATCGGGTTGGCGTTGGGCATTCCTGTGTTCCTGCCGTTCGAGTGACCTCTACATGGTCTACTGTAATTGCCTTAGGCTTTCAAGCCTGAGGTGAGCTGCAGAGCGGCGCGGAGCCTAGTTTCACCTCAGCTGGAAGCAGCACCCGAAGATCGGGCAATTGCCCTCTGTCGGCGGCTTTTTCACGCTGTACCCTGAGTGTGGAGAGACAGGGCGGAGCTGCTCCCCCGCTCACTGCGGACCCACGACGGGGTCAGGGGGTGTGCGGCGGAGGGAAGGAGAACTTGGCGGGGGGAAGGAAACAGCGTTTCAGGGCAGTGCGGCGACGCCGTAACGGCGAGGGTTTGGCGCGTCTGAAAACAGGTTGCCCCGGGCTGGTCGAATGAGCGGCGGTTCCGAACTGGGCAATGTACGTGTGGCGTCATCGGCGCCCGCGCCGTCGAACGGAGACGAACCGTCGCTGGTCATGTCCATCCTTGGCAGGAGGAAGCGGTTCGTCCTCGTGACGGCGGCAGTCGCCGTCGTGGCGACGTTGGCGGCAACTGCCTCTCAGACGAAGACCTACTCCGCCACCGCTACCGCCGAGGCCCACGCTCCGCGGGACCAGGCAGGGGTAAACGGGCCGAACATGGCGACGGAGGCTCAGATCGCACGCTCCACTGCAGTGGCGAGCACCGCCGCGCGCGAACTCGGCCTGGACGTTGCACCGTCCGAGCTTCTCAGTCGACTGGGGGTCTTCGTCCCTGCAGACAGCGACGTCCTCAAGTTCACCTACTCGAGCCCGCGGCCGGAGGATGCGCAGGCGGGAGCCCAAGCGTTTGCGAAGGCTTATGCCGACGTACGCCGGCGGCAGTTCGAGGATACGGCTCTCCTCTCGGCGTCTTCGACCGCAAAGCGGATCAACGTCATGAGAGATCAATTGTCCGCGGTCCGACTGCAACTCGGGCAAGCGGAGGGCAGTAGGAAGCGGGCCTTGAGCGTTCAGAGCGACGCCTTGACCACCGAGCTCTCCCTACTGCAAACGAAGCTGGCAGAGCTGAACGACCAGATTACGACGTTCACCCCGGCGGAAGTGGTCGGAGAGGCTCCCCTCCCGCGTTCGCCGTCGAAACCCAACGTGACGCTGAATGTTTTCCTCGGCCTCCTCGGCGGGCTCGTGATCGGATTCGGGATCGCTGCGCTCGCCGAGTTCCGGGACGATCGTGTCCGGAGCGCGGCCGACCTCCAAGCGCGGCTGGGAGCTCCCGTGCTCGGTGTGATCCCGAAGGACGACCCCCAAGAGCAGGACGTCGAACCGATGTTGGCTGCACTCGACTCGCCTACGTCGCTCTCGGGAGACGCGTTCCGTCGGCTCGGTACGAACTTCCTTGCAGCAGCCGCTCAGACAGGAGCGAAATCGGTTGCGGTCACGAGCGTCGATCGAGTCGACGCGCCCACGGAGCTCATCACGAACCTGGCGGCCCTCCTCGCCGCAACGGGTAAGCGGGTGGTACTCGTCACGATGGCGCGGCGTTGGCCGACGCTCGAGGAGGCACTAGGAGCGGCGCCTGGTCCTGGGCTACTCGATGCACTCGCCGGAACTGTCCCAATCCAATATGCGCTCGTCGACACCCAAGTCGAGAATCTGTTGTTATGCCGACGGGGCCGGCCCGATCTGATCGAGATCGGACCCGCGCGCGACCCCGAGGATCGACCTCGGGCTGTGGGCGTTCCGTCCGGGGCGCGGGCTCATGCGCTGGGATCCGAACGGACCGCAGAACAGATAGCGGATCTCGTGGAGCCGTTCGACTTCGTCCTCGTCGACGCGCCGGCGCTGCTTGGAGACGCTGAAGCGGCAGCGCTCGCGCGTGCGTGCGACGTAGTGCTGGGAGTCGCGACGCCTACGACTACGCGCGCGGAGATTGCCCGCTCACGCGAGCAACTCGAACAGCTGCGAGCAACGCTACTCGGCAGTGTCTTCATCGAGGCCAGCGGTCGGCAGACGAAAGGACCGCGCAAACCGGTCAGCTCAGCCCGCGCCACTCGAGAAAGCGTGAAGCAGTGGGTGAAGCTTCCGCGAGCGGGTCATGGCCGGAGCAACATGCAGTGAAGACGAACGCGTTCTGCGGCGGACGTCCTTCGAACATGACCTTGGCTACACCTCATCGTTCTACGAGCGCGAGGACACCAGCATGAGTGCAGCCGAAGCCGCTGCTGTGGTCGCCGAAGACGCTCGCGATGAGGAGCAGGAGCTTCAGGCCGCCGACTCGGGGCTCGTACGGAATTCACTCACGGGTTCCGCCTGGACGCTGGTCAGTCGGGTCACGGGCCTCGCTCGCGTCGTCGCGATCGGAGCCGTTCTGGGAGCGACGTTCCTCGGCAACACCTACCAGGGGATCTACGCGTTGCCGAGCCTCATCTACTACCAGTTGCTGGCGGGATCGCTGTTCGTTTCTCTGCTCGTTCCGTCGCTCGTCGAACACATTCGCCGTGGCGATCGAGCCAGGGCAGACGCATTCGTCCGCGGGTTCCTCGGTTCGCTCCTCGCTGTGGCTGCGGTCGCCGTTTGCATTGTCCTCGTCGCGTCACCCCTCATTCTCCGCCTCTTCTCGCTCGGGGTTACGGACGAAGTAGCAGCCGATCAGAGGCGTGTCGGCCTGTTGCTGCTCGTTCTGTTCACGCCTCAGATTCTGCTGTATGTCATCGCCGGCACGGGGGCTGCGGTCATGAATGCCTTCGGTCGCTTCGGGCTCGCTTCAGCCGCACCGACGGCGGAGAACGTCGGCATCATCCTGACGCTCCTGATCGCCGCGGCCGTCTTCGGCACGAGTGTGGAGCTCTCGACGGTCACGACCTCGGAGATCTTGCTCCTCGGGATCGGGACGACCGCTGCGGTCTTCCTCCATGCGGCGCTCCAGTGGTTCGGCGCGCGCCGCAGTCAGATCACGATGTATGTGAGTGCGGGTTGGCGCGATCCGGAGATCCGGGCTCTGCTCGGGCGCATCAAGGCCGTCCTCACGTACACGGGGCTCGAAGCGTTGCTGCTGCTCGCGACGATCGTCGTCGCGAATCGGATCGAGGGTGGCCTGGTCGCGTTTCAGCTCGCGCTCAACTTCTTCTATCTCCCTGCAGCGATCATCACGTGGCCCGTGACGCGGGCGCTGGTGCCGCGACTCGCGGCGTTCCACCAAACGAAACGCATGGGAGCCTTCCGCGATGAGTTCTCCCAGTCCGTCGGGCTCGTCTCGTTCGCATCGATTCCGATCGCTGTTGCCTATGCCGTTTCGGCGTCGGTGATCGCCTCGATCATCGCCTTTGGTCGTCTCGACACCAGCGACGGAAGAAGCTACGTAGCCGTCTCGATCCTGGCGCTGAGCCCGGCTGTCATCACGCACGCCTGGTTCACGCTCGGGAGCTACGCCCTCTATTCGAAACAGAACGTGGCGGTGCCTCTGCGCGGGATGATCGTCCGCGTCGTCACGACGCTGCTCCTGATGGTCCCTGCAGTCCTGACCCATGGCGCACGCTCGCTCGCGTTCATCGGATTGGCGATGGCCGGTGGGACACTGATCGGAGCGGTCTACGTGAGCCGCCGGGCGACGAAGGGCCTGCCGAAGACGCGACTACTCGGTGGCTCGCTCGCTCGGACGGACGGCTCTCGCATCCGTGGTCATGCTCGTGCCCGCTGCTGCCGCATGGATCGCGTTGAGCGGGTTGCCCGAGTCGAAGCTCGGCGACGTCATACGCCTTGCCGTCGCAGGAGCCGTGGGAGCGGTTGCTTTCCTTGCCGTTCAGGCTTGGCTCAAAGCTCCGGAGCTCCAGATGATCCGCGGTGGCGTGGCGTGAGTCGTTCCCGGCGCGTCAGGAAGGTTCTTGATCCGGCCGTGTCGCTGTTCATGAACCGCCACGAGCTCAGCTTCGCGGGGTACCCGGCGGCCAGGCGAGGCCTTCCGCGAGCGCTCGACGGCGCGAACGACACGGCCGTCTATGCGGCCGGCGCGGCGGCTGCCGTCGTGCTCGCGGCGCTCATCGCCTTCGCAGGCCCAAAGCTGGCTCTCCTCGCGCTGGTCGTCCTGACGCTCTTGGCGATCATGGCGCTTCGACCGGCGGTGGCCGCGTATCTCCTGATCGCGATCACACCGCTCGTCGCCGGAATCGATCGCGGCACTGTCATGCCGGTGCTTCGACCGAACGAGGCGCTGATGTTGCTCGCCATCGTCGCGCTCTGCGGTCGCGCGATTCTTCGACTCAACGTCTCCTCGAGGCCGAAGCTTCGCTTCAGCGCCTCGATGTCGCGATCCTGCTCCTCGCATAACCAGCTCGATCATCCCGTTGGCATGGCTGGGGCTGCGCGGAGTGAGGTTCGAGAGCGATGACATTTTCTACTCACTGATGATCTGGAAGTACTACGCGGTCTTCCTGATCTTTCGCAGCGCGATTCGATCGCCGGCACAAGCGCGGATCTGCCTGTGGTTTTCGATGGCCGCGGCCGCCCTCGTTGCGGTAATCGCCGTCCTTCAATCCGCTCGGGTTTCCCGGCGTCGAGGCCTTCCTGGGGACGTATTACGCGCCGTACGGCGACGTCTCGGCGGTGACCAACAACCGCGGCGGCTCGACACTGAGCCTTCCGATCGCCGTCGCCGATCTCATGGCATTCAATCTCGCACATTGCGATTGGACTGCTGAAGTCGTCGCGTTTGCGGTGGCCGCTGATCGCGCTCATGTCTCTCTTTGCAATCGGCATCTTCGCTGCCGGCCAGTTTTCAGGCGTGATCGCGCTCGTGGTCGGAGTGTGTGCGATTGTCGTCACGACGGGTCGGGTCCGGTATCTGGCCCTGTTCCCGGCTTCGCTCGCCGTCGCTTTCGTCGCCCTCAAGCCTGTGATCAACAAGCGTCTGGAGGGATTCCAGTCACCGAGTGGACTACCTGTGAGCTGGCAGGGCCGACTCGACAACCTCCATAACTACTTCTTGCCCGACTTGTTTTCCCATGGACATTGGGTGCTCGGCGTCCGCCCCGCCGCGCGGGTGGCGACGGAGAAGATCGCGACGGGCTTCATCTGGATCGAGAGTGGCTACCTTTGGTTGTTGTGGGCTGGAGGGATACCGCTGCTCCTGTCGTTCTTCTACTTCCTGTGGGCAGGGGCCCGCGAGGCTCTGGCCGTGCTGCGCGCGCGCACCGATGCTTTCGCGGCGGCGGCCCTCGCCGTGATCGTCGCCCTGAGCGTCGTCGGTGTCCTGATGACCATTGATCCGCACGTGACCTATCGCGGATCCGCGGACCTCCTGTTTGCCCTGCTGGGGATCGTGGCAGCAGCGCGGACGATGCCGAGCAACGAGCGCGACACGGGTTGATCAAGACGTGTTCCGGCGCCGTTCACGCAAAGGCGCACCGCGCGTCCTGCTCATCATCGAGAACACCTCGATCGGTCGCGACCATCGGCGCGCCTAGCTCTACCGGGACGACGATGCGTTCCGGGTCTTCGCTTACTCTGAGCTGACGTGCCCGCGGCCACGCATCCCGGCGAGATCGCTTGAAGTCGATTTCTGACGACACGCAGGAGAGTCACGTCTCGGACGTCATGGAGACTCCGACCGCGGCGGGCTCCGTGCTCGTCTCGAGCGCTACGAACGGAGCGCGGGTGGTGGGATTCAGATCCTCGGCAATGGCGCGGACCCTGGATCGAGCACGCAGTTGGCATCCCCGACAGTGATGACAATCGCGGATGAGCCGATCTCGCCTGAGCTCGTCCTGGTCGACCCCGAGCTTGCACGTCGTGCACGAGCGCGGCTTCCGGAGCAAAGGCCTTACAGCCCGGCTCCCCCGAAGGTCGAGGCGCTTCCTGACCCAGCCCCGAAGGTCGAGGCGGTTCCGGAACCAGCGACGCTGGATGACGCTCCGCTACCGGCTGAGCCGACGCCCCGGCCCCAAGCCAGTCGGGTATCGAGGAAGCGACGAACAGCGACCTACGCTCTTGTGCTCATCATCCTGGGTGCTGCGGCCGCCGCGATCACCTATGCGAGTCCGCTCGACCGATTCTCTTCGCAGTCTGGAAACGACGGCGCCGCTCCGAGTGCCGACAACCCCTCCCGCGCAAACGCGCGCACATTTCGAGACGAGTCCAATCAGAGTCCGGAACCGGCACCACAGAGGCCAAAACCTCCGGCCCCCGTGACGTCTCCACGCTCGTTTGCCTGGGCTCCGGTCAGCGGTGCGGCGTCTTACCTCGTCCAGTTCTATCGAACGCGGACCGAGATCTTCCGGGCGCGCCCCTCGCAGCCTCGCGTCGTTGTCCCGGCGCGCTGGTCCTTCAGGGGCCACGACTACAGCCTCGAGCCGGGGCGCTATCGATGGTCGGTCCGCCCGCGTCTGGGCGGACGGGCGCGGGGATCGTGGGGGCAACCGGTCGTGCTGTCGGACCTCGTGGTTCAGCGCAGTTCGAACGGCGGCGGCCAGAGCACGCGAAGTCCGTAGGCCAACGAGATGGCATGTGGGAGGTTTCGCGCGCCGAGTTTCGCCTGAATGGCGCGACGCTGGGCGACCACCGTGTGGCGCGACTTGACCAGTTTCGCGGCCGTCTCTTTCGCGGACAGGCCTTCGGCCGCCGCCTGGAGGACTTCGAGCTCGGGGCTGGTGAGAGGCTGCCCCTCGAGTCGCAATCGCTCAACCATCGCGTTGTGTCTCGTGTTCGAGCCGAAACCGCGTATCCACGAGGATCCTGGAGACGAGAGAGGGACTGCAGCCATAGCGGTCGGCGATGTCGTTTCCGGAGTGGCCGGCTACGGAGAGGGCCAGAATCTGACGGTCGCGATCCGGCAGGTCCCCGATCGCGGTCAGCAACTCGCTGAGCTCTGCGCTGCATTGCGGCTCTGATGCCGACGGATCGACCGTGACGTCCATCAGAGTGAAGCCGGTCTCATCACTGATAGGCGCCTCCAACGAACACGCGGCGCGCGACGTGGTCAGGGTGCCGACCCCGAGGATCGAGATCTCCTCGATCACCGCTCCCCTGATGCGAAAGTAAGCGAAACTCGCGAACGGCACTCCGCGCTTCGGGTCATACCGATCCGCAGCCTCGATGAGCCCGATCGTCCCGGCGGAGACCAGGTCGTCGACCTCGAGCGGGGAGCTGGTCGGACGAAGCCGCCGCACGACGTATCGCACCAACGGGAGGTGGCGCAGGACCCGTGTGTCGCGGTTCCGGCGGCCTCGCCGTCTCTGATGACGATCGATGTCCTGGATGACGCTGGGCTCGTCTTCCATGCGGGGGCGATGTCTCTGAGTACCAGGTGGGGCGGACGGCGAACCTTAGCGCTCAGAGGGGCTGGAGCCGCACGAAGTTCTAGAAATCGTTCGGAACCTGCGCGCTCCTTCTGCCCAAATAGCAAGAAGGAGGGATGGAAGAAGCAACGGCCATTCCGATGATGGGCTTGGTCGAGCCATCTGCGGCTCAAAGCATCGGCCGCAGCCCTACGCCGCCAAACACGAAGGGGATCCGATGCGAAGACCAGTCGTCAGCGGAACGTTCGTCGCCGCAGCTGCCTTGCTCTTTCTTGCCGCACCTCTCGCGCTCGCCGCGAGTGATCCCTCTCGCAAGTCGCTGAACCCGCCGACCAACCTGCACGTGACCGCAGCGACTGCGTCCAGCGTCTCACTAGCCTGGCGGCAGTCGAGAAGCCGGGGGGTCTCAGGGTACAACGTGTATCGGGCTCAAGCGTTCGTCGACGCGACGCCCAACCTGACGTACACCCACCGAGGGCTCAATTGTGGGACGACGTACTCGTTCGGCGTCCAGGCGTACAGCAGGTCGGGTCAGTCCGGCATCGTGGAAGTTACTTCGAGCACGACCCCATGCGGGCAACCTCCTCCGCCTCCAAATCCTCCGCCACCACCGCCACCACCGCCGCCTCCGCCGCCGCCTCCGCCACCTCCGCCGCCTCCGCCGCCTCCAGGACCGCCGCCGCCGCCTCCTCCTCCTCCTCCACCACCACCGGGCGGGCCGCCGCCTACGGACGGGTACTTCTCACTCGTGCAGGCTGGGCAATGGAACAGCCTTCCCAGTGGCGCTACCTGTGCCGGCCTGGTGCACCGCTCCTCGTGGGAGCCACGGCCCGACAACAACAGGCGCAACCAGGTCGTCCCAGACCCGCAGGCGGTTCACGCCGCGTTCGCGGCACGACCGATGTCACGTGATGGGAGCTACGACTCACACTGGGACTCGTGGCTGCTGCCGCGCGTGGACGGGCAGTTCACCGGCACGACGGACGAGATCTTCCAGTGGGCTTCCTGCAAGTGGGGCGTCCCGGACAACGTCATCCGAGCGGTCGCCTACACGGAATCGACGTGGTACCAGCTCCTCGTGTATCCGTCGTGGCATCAGAGGTGCGTCTCGTACTACGGCTGCGGCGACTTCTTTGGCTCGTCGAGCGCGGCCAGCACCGTCTACTGCAACGCTCTCACCGCACTGGGTGGCTACGACTATCAGCAAGACTATGGAGCCGGCCTGTGTCCGCAGACGTTCTCGATCATGGGAATCAAGTCCTGGCAGGCACCTTCGTGGGGGCAGATGCCGGACAATCAGAACGGCACCTTCCCCTTCAACCGCAACTCGACCGCCTTCGCGGCCGACTATTACGGTGCCCACATCCGGGGCTGCTTCGAAGGCTGGATCTCCTGGCTGCACGACGTCAACCCGTCGTATGGACCGGGTGACCTGTGGGGTTGCGTCGGTGACTGGTACTCCGGCGATTGGCACGATGCCGGTGCCGAGCAGTACACCTCAGAGGTTCAGGGACACCTCAACAACCACATCTGGCTGCAGCCCGGCTTCCAGAACGACAGGCCGGGGTGCCACCAGACCTATGGCTGTCCTGGGCTGGATTCCCTGCAGTAAGAGCTTTCGTACGGCTGAGCTCACGCGGGCGCCGCTCTCTCAGGAGCGGCGCCCGCGTGCGCGTTGCGAGGTCTGATTCAGCTCTCGATCGAGATCACGGCGACGGGTTCGCGTCGACGATCGAGACATCGTCGACAGTGAGCGAACCCCCACTGGTCAGCATGAGCCCGAACAGCATGCCGCTGACTCCGGCGGCTACGGGCGGCGTGGTCCATGTGGCCTGAGCCCAGTCGGAGCTCGCCGGGAAGGGTGGATCGCCGAGTGATGTGCTCTCCGTCCAGAACGGGTATGGGCTCGAGAACACATCGTCGCGAGTATTCGCCGAGTATCGGACCGGCGCCGTGGACTTGTACCAGGTGCTGATCGTGTACTGGTGGCCGGGGATCACCGTAGGCGTGCAGTAGCCCAGATCGTCCCTCGTCTGCAGGATGTCGGCGCCGTCCACGTAGTTGGTCGAGTCGATGCGCTCTGCAAACGCGCCAGTGTGTGCGTCTGTCGTGTGCGTCCACGTGGCCGTGTGGTTCCCCCACGAGTTCATCCGGTAGCAGTCGGGAGTGCCGTCGTTGTCGGAGTCCTGCTCGATGCTCGAGTTCGTGATGACGTTCGTCGCATTCGGCGCGGGCGGCAAGAGCGGCCCGGCGACGGACGGCTGCTCTGGTCCACCGATCACCTGCTGGACGGTCTTGACGACGGTCCCGTTCGCCGCGCGCGGCTGCAGCCAGGTCAAGAACGAATTGAAGGTCGTCGGGGCTGTCCCGTTGACGCCGCAGTTGGTGCAGAGACCGTGGAACAGCAACATAACCCAGCCGCCGCCGTTTCTCTCTGCATCTGTGACGCGGTTCTGGAGGTTCGTGAGCCCGTCGGGCCCAAACCCCGCCACGCGGGTCGTGTACGGGTCGACCGGCGGAATGGACTCGGCACATAGGGGCGCGCAGAGGCCCTGGAACGATTCGGTTCCTCGAGCCGAGTTGTAGCCGCAGGCCTGGATCAGCGCCGCGGTGTTCGCGTTGAAACCGCCGAACGGGTACGCGAAGTCCGTCACGGGGAACCCGTGGGCCAGGATGTTGCTCCGGTCGTAACAGACCTGACGGGCTGCCTCGTCCGGGTCCGAGGCGGTCAGATCGGCGTGGTTCATGGTGTGGCCCCCGATCTCACTCCCGTCTGCGTAGAGGTCGTGCAACTGTTCCCACGTCATGTAGAACGGGTTGTTGCCGATTACGGAGCTGTTCACGAAGAACGTCGCGTCCATGCCTCCGTGAGCGGCCAACATCGCTCTCGCCTGGTACTGGTTCTCGGTCCCGTCGTCGAACATCAGCGACACGATCACCGGTATGACCCTGAAGGTCCTAGGCGAACTGATGCCGGTGTTCTCGGCCGCGTCCCGCTGCTCGGCCCGCGCGGTATATGTGCCGTTGGGGAGCTCGCTGCCCTCCGGCATCGTCACCGACCAGTTGGTGCCCGAACGAGTCGCGGCCACTTCCCGCACCACGTTTCCGGTGGGGGTCGAGCCGGCGTAGACCTTCACGGTCACGGTCTGGGAGTCGCCAGGGGCGTTGCCTGCCTTGCCGGCGAACCTGGGCAGCGCCCCGGTTCGCGCGTTGGCCCCCGGAGTTGTCAGCGTCACGGCCGGCGCCGCGGTGTCGTTCACGTTGACGACAAGCTCTGGCTGGTTCCCGGACTCGCGGCTCGCAAGTCCGACGGCGGGCACGGCCAGGCCGGTGAGCGCAAATGACTTTGTCGAATTGCTGCTCACGAGAGATGTCACGTTGAGTGAAACCCAGTTTCCGGCGGTAACCGGACCGGAGATGGCCGTGATCCCAGACCCGCGGCTCGGTTGACCCGACGCGTACGTCATCGTCAATTCGTTCCAGCCATTGCCAGCTGAACGGACTTCGAATCCCGTTGCAGAGCTCGTGGTGGCATAGAGACGGAGCGTTGCGCTGGTCACCGGCCCGGAGAGGGGCGGTATGACGAATTTCAGATAGCTGCGCATGATCGGTGTGGTGCCGGCCTTCAAGTCGGGCGACGCCCCGTAATTGGTCGTCGGCGTGGCCTGGTTCACGTATGTGTCAGCGGTCGGCGTGAGAGTCGTGATGACGATGCCGGATACGGCCGCCGACGGAAACAACGTGACCACGAGCACGGCGAGAAAAGTCGCCAGAGCTGCGCTGCGGCGGATTCCTCGTCGCCGGACGATTGACGTTGATGCCGCTCGAAGTGTCCCTCCGACGGCCGTTCTGTGTTGATGATCCGTGATGCTTCGGTCGCGCTTCACGCTCTTGTCGAACATGGCACCCTCTTCCCCCGTTGCAGCCCTTGACAGGCCGATTTTGCCCTGGAACAAGTATGAACAGAAATTGGAGTTTTCAGCGATTTCCTAGCCTTTTTGCGGGGGCACGGAGCGCCAAGAGGGTAGGAGGAAGAAGGAGGCTTTCAAGTCGGAATAAAGAGCCTCTGTGGCCGAGATCGCCCAAGCTTGGGCTTAGGGATCAGCCAAGTTTTTCGGCGGGCGGAGCTACAGGCCGTCCGGCCCGGGGCAGCCGTACTGCGAGCTGCAATCCGGGCGATTGCTCGGCCAGTCCGATTGGAGCCAGACGTGACGTGTCAGGCTGGACCGGACGCGCGACAAGTAGTTTTCGGCCCCGCTGTCGTGCCAGTCGCCTGAGAACCAGGACCCGACGCAGCCCAAGATGTCGCCGGCCGCGTAGTTGCCGACGCTACGGAGCCAGTGCTCCCACCCCTCGTAGCAGCCGCGAAGGTAGGAGCCGATGTAGTCGACGGCGAAGGCGGTCGAGTTGCGGCTGAACGGGAAGGTCCCGTTCTGGTTGTCCGGCATCTGCCCCCACGACGGAGCCTGCCACGATTTGATCCCTACGATCGAGAACGTCTGAGGGCACAGCCCGCTCCCGTAGTCGCGCTGATAGTCGTAGCCGTAGCGGGCAATGGCGTTGCAGAAGACGATGCTGGCAGCGCTCGACGAACCGAAGAAGTCGCCACAGCTGTAGAACTTGACGCAGCGACCCGACGGATACGTCTCGTACTGGTACCACGTCGACTCTTGGTCGGCGATCGCGCGCAGGATGTTGTCGGACAGCCCCCATTTGCAGGCTCCCCACTGGAAGATCTCGTCGGTCGTGCCCGTGAATTGGCCGTCGACCCGTGGCAGGAGCCATCGGTCCCAGCGCTTGTCGTAGCTGTCGCCGCCCGCCACGGGGCGCTCGGCGAATGCTCTGTGAACGGCGCTCGCATTGGGAACGATGTGGTTCCGTTTCGTGTTGTCTCGGCGCGGCTCCCAGGTCGAGCGGTGAAGGAGCCCGGCGCAGGCGGGCCCGCTCGGCAGGCGCGACCAAGTGCCCACGGGTTGGAGGTCGAAGTAGCCGCCGGCCGGAGGCGGCAGCTTCGTCGGCGCAGCGGTTCGCGTCACGGACGTGGTTGCCCGCGAATGAGCGGATCTGGAGCCGCCTCGATTCGACGCGGTGACGACGACGCGGATCCGGCGACCGACGTCTCGGGCCGAGACCCGAAATGTCGAACGCGTTCTCCCCGCCTTTCGGCACGACCGGCCCGCCTGGTTGCAACGCTGCCATACGTACCGATACCTGGTCGGGCTCCCCGTCCAGCTCCCGCGGTACGCGGTGAGGACCTGGGCGGTCATCGCCAACCCGGCGATCTGTGGTTTGGAGAGGTTCCGCGGACGCTTCGGCCGAAGGTCACTCGTACCGGCCGTTGCAGCAAACGTGAGAGCGACGAGGCCGACAAAGGCCGCGACGACGGTGGCCCAGCGCTTGGGCATCGCGGGATTGTAAACGGGTTTCCCGGGCGCTTGCGGGGAAGCCCGTGCCGACCTATCTGACCGTGACCGTCACCGGCGGAGACGTCGCCGAGTTTCCCGCTACGTCGGTCGCGACGGCCGTGAGCACGTGTTGCCCACTACCCGAGTTCCGGGCCCGCCACCGGACGCGGTAAGGCGTAGAAGTGTCGGTCCCAATGGCCGTTCCGTCGACATAGAACTCGACTTGGCGGACCCCCGAGGCGGCGTCGGTTGCGCCTGCAGCGACGTTCACATTGCCCGACGAAATGATTGCCCCCTCGGCAGGCTCCGTGTACCAAAAGTGTCTAGACCTATAAAAAACTATGTCTTCCTGTCATAATCGGTTCCGAGACTCTGACCTGGGGAACTGGGAGGGACTGCGGCTACACGTCAGGGCGCACTGTGGGTGGCACCGCATGCTCCGGCTGCCCCTTCGCCGAGACGATCCCGCCGCTCGATGCGTACGCGACGCGGACGCCTGACGACATCACAAACAGGACATCGCTGGCGACAATGCAGAGCTACGTGACACAGGCAGAGCAGAACGGCGGCGGATGGGTGGAGTTCGTCTTTCACGACATCGGCACCAACCAGGGAATCTCTCTCAGCCAGTTCACGGCCTTCCTCGACTGGCTCGGGCCACGAGCGCCAAACACCGTGGTCAAGACGGTGGGCGAGGTCATGGGCCAGCCGCCGCCACCGCCGCCGCCGCCACCGCCGGGGCCGCCACCGCCGCCAGCACCACCACCACCGCCGCCACCACCGCCGCCGCCACCACCCGTCGATGACACGCCACCAGCGGTCAGCATTCTAGAAACTTTTTCCACGCCCTTCCCGAGTCTCAGGCCGAGGTTAAGCTCTCGATACTGCGGCGTACTGAACGCCCAGCGGACTCATCCGGGCTCCGCCGCGTCTCGTATGAATCGTTGGAGGGCACTTCGATCGAAACCAGCGGAACGCTTCCCCGGAGGTCTCAACTCGCCCGACTCCTCGCACCGGAGGGCGAGGTCGCCCTCGACAGTTCCCCAGGCGACGCGTCACCGTCGTGGCTGACAGCGGATGAGTGGCGCATCTACACGCGTCCACGGCTGACAGGGGCGCCGGCGGGCGAGGACATCGAGCGCTTCGTCCTTCCCACCGGGGCCACTGTCGCAGCCGTGCTCGATGGCGGACACGGCGCCCCTTGGATCCCTTTCGACCTCGACGAGGCCTATCGGAACTACGTGAGCGAGGACTGGCAACACGGCGTTCCCTCACGTTCCCTCCCGAACTGGAAGCTCCGCGCCTACTACGCTGCGAAGCCTCTGATCCCCCGCAGGCTGCAAATCGCGGCGAGGCGCATCTACACAAAGCGGCTCGGCCTTCCCGAGTTTCCGGCCTGGCCGTTGGACGAGAGCGTTGTGCACCTCGTCCGGTTCTATGCGTTCTGCCTCCTCCTCGCAGCAGGCGCCGAGACACTTGCCTTCCGCTGGTTTTGGCCGGGCAACTTCCAGGCAGCCGCCATCCTCACCCACGACGTCGAAAGCGCCGAGGGGCTCCGGCTCGCACTCGAGATCGCAGACCTCGAGGAGGAGCGCGGCCTTCGTTCGTCGTTCAACGTCGTCGCGTCGTGGTATCCGGTCGACGAGGGCGTGCTGCGCGAGCTGAGGGGCCGTGGTTTCGAGATCGGCCTCCACGGGCTTCGCCACGACAACTCTCTGTTCACCACCCACGACGCCTTCCAGAGCCAGTTGCCCGCAATCGACGACGCTGCGCGTTCCTTCGAAGCGCAGGGCTTCCGCTCCCCTTCGACGCACCGCGTCCACGAGTGGCTGGGCGAGCTGCCGTTGAGCTACGACTGCTCGGTGCCACATTCCGATCCGCTCGAGCCGAAGCCAGGAGGATGCTGCACCCTTTGGCCGTACTTCATCGACGACGTCGTCGAGGTGCCGTACACGCTTCCGCAGGACCACACGCTGTTCACGGTGCTCCAGAGGAAGTCGGCTGCAGACTGGCTCGGGCAGGTGGAAGCGATCGAGCGGCACCACGGTCTCATCCACTGCCTCAGCCATCCGGATCCCGGCTACCTCGGCGATCGCGACAACCGTGCGTTCTATGCCGAGCTCCTCGATGCCGTGGCGGACAGGCCGCAACTCTGGAAGCCACTCCCGCGCGAGCTCGTCGATTGGTGGCGTCAACGTGATGCCGGCGCTCCGGCCGAGAACCTCTCTTACGGGGTCATCGAGAAGGGTGATGAAGGACCATTCGCCATGCTCAAGCCACCCCCGTAGAGCGAGGAGAGCGGAGGCGATTGTCTCCAGGCACCCTGCTGTCCATCTGTGCCCCGGGGACTACTGGCGTTCGGCCGCGAGCTCTTCGACCAGCTGAACGTAACGTCGTTTCATCGTTGCCCACCCGTACTCGTTGACGAACTGCTCCCGAGTACGTCGAGCCACTTCCCGCGCCTTCACCAAGTCATCGGCTGTTGAGAGGACGACGGACGCAAGGTCCTGTGGATCATTCGGTTCAAAGAAGTTCACCATCGTCGCGTCGAAGTACTGTTCAACCGCCGGCAGTCGCGAGACGACCGCCGGAACACCTAGCGCGACGTACTCCATGAGCTTCGTGGGAACGATCAGTTGGGCGAATACGTCCTCTCCATTGGCCGTCACACCGATATCCGCCGCTTTGACGATGCGGGCGACCTCACGAGCTGCTTGAACGAAGGAGGGTGACGTGCATTTCGAGGTCGAGCTCGCCTATAAGTGCCCGGAGCGGCGCCTCATCTTCTCCCTCACCGACAATCAAGAGCTGTACGTCCGGATGAACCTTTCTGACCTCCGGGAGGGCGCGCACGACGTCTGATAGCCGGGCCTTCGACCAGGACGCCGTGACTGACGAGCGTCAGCCCTTGATTCGGGGAGCGAGTCATGTCTGGCGGGTCATCGGACGAAAAGATCCGCTCGTCCGCGCTGTTCATAACTATCTCAAGCTTCGAAGGCGGAATGCCTCGGTCAACAAGGACTTGCCATGTCGGTTTGCTGACCGTGACAACCCGGTCCGCGAACGACGTACTCATGCGCTCAACGAACGCCATGAGCCGCACACCAAGGCGGTCCTCCCCGAACTTCGAAGCGTAGAGCTCGGGCATGAGCTCGTGCATATCGAGGATTACGCGGGCACCGAGAAGCTTCGGAATTGCCGTGGCGAACACCAGCGCGTCCGGCAGCGTGTTGACCTGTACGACGTCGTACTTTCGCCTGATGTGGAGACGGGACGCTTGCGCGAACGCCCACAAGAAGAAAGTGCTGGACTGGAAGATGTACCGGACGGGGCTGCTGCGTCGGTGCGCGAGCGTTAGTCGGCGAACGTCGAGGTCCGTCGGCGTTCACGTGCTGGATCCTCAGCGCGACCGCACAGAGGACGTCCACGCTGTACCCGCTCTCGACCAGTGCTTCTACCTCTGTCGGACCCGAGGATCCTGCGGATAGGCGGATTGGCGGATAACGCAAATCCGCCGTTCCTCCTTCAATCGCTCACTGCTGCGAGTGCTGACCCTCATGCGTAGTTCGTTGACCCATGCGACCGCGCGACGAGGCAATGTCCTTCCTAGTATCGTGGTCGGCAGGCGCTGACTCTGGCTCCGGCTCGGCTCCTGCCCGCTCGGCTCGATCGCGCGCGCCTGACCGACGTCGCCGATGTGACGGCGACAGCGTTTGCCTACGTGCGCTGATACGAGCCCCGAAAGTGTCCACAGTGGTCCGAATTGTCCCCTCCTCCCGCTCTTCAGAGTATGCACGGAATCTGCGACACTCGAAGGCCAGAGCGAGGACTGGCTAGTGATCCTTAACTAATGAACAGCACGACATTGCCCGTCTTCCGCCCGGACTCGACGTAGCGGGCGGCCTCGACGACATCGTCGAGTGCGTACCTCCTGTCGATGACCGGCCGGTATTTGCCCGCCTCGACGAGCTCTTTGACTAGGAGGAGGTCCTCTTTCGTATAGCGGCCGATCCCGAGCTTCGCGCGTCTGCTCCCGACGAATCGTGTGACGAGAGCGGCGAGCGGCACGTGGTACATGAACCCCAGGTCCATCGTGACGTAGACCCCGTCCGGGTTCAGGGAGCGTCGGCAGCGGCGGAACGAGTGCTTGCCGACCGCGTCGAAGATCGCGTCGTACGTCTGGCCGTTCTTCGTGAAGTCCTCGCGTAAGCGATCGATGACGTTCCATGCGCCGAGCGACCGAACGAGCTCGACATCCTGCGTATCGCAGACGGCTGTCACGTCGGCTTCGAAGTGGTGCGCGAGCAGCTGAACCGCGGCAGTTCCGACGGACCCGGCGGCGCCGTAGACGAGGAACCGCCTTCCCTTCGGTTGGCCCGCCGGCTTCAGGCAGGTCAGCGCGAGCAATGAGCCGTCCGGGATCGCGGCCGCCTCCTCGTAGCTCAGACCCGTTGGCCTGGGGGCGATCACTCCGCTCTCATCCACCGTCACGTACTCCGCATTGGCGCCCGCTTCGACGCCGAACACGTCGTCGCCGACCTGGAGCTCCGTCACGGCCGCTCCGACCTCTTCGACGCGGCCGGCGAACTCGCTGCCGAAGTGCGTCCGCCTCGGACGGCGAATACCGGTGAAGAGCCGGGTGAACCGGTACTCGACGCTGCGCACGCCCATCGCGTCACCGCGGGTGACCGTCGAGGCGTGGATGCGAACGAGCACCTCGTCCTCCTCCGGCACGGGTCGCTCGACATCGCCGACGCGCAGCACCTCCGGAGGGCCGTACCGATCGTGGATGACTGCTCTCATGAGGGGAAAGGATGACCGGTGTCGATCGTCTAGGCTCAATAAAGATGCTCCATGCCGTCGCCGTAGAGGCGTTGACCTGACGAGTTCTCGGCTCACGCGTGAGTTGGCGCCCGGACTGTGGCACTGGGAGGCATCGCACCCGGAGTGGGAGGCGAGCGAGCCGTGGGCTCAGACGGTGTCGTCGTGCGCGATCGACGACGGAAGGCGGCTCCTGCTCTTCGATCCGCTCGACGTCCCGGGCGAAGTCGAGGATCTTGCACGCGACCGGGAGACCGCGATCGTCCTGACCGCGCCCTGGCACGAGCGCGACACGCAGAGCTTGATCGAGCGTCTGGGCATCCCGGTCTACACACCTCCGCCGGACACTGCGCAGGACTTGATGGACAAGTTCGGTGTGACGGCGGAACAGGCGGGAGACGGCAGTCCCGACCTGGTTTGGCTGCGCGAGCGCGGCGACGGCAACTTCTACCTAGGAAGCAACGAGCTCCCGTTCGAGATCGAAGTGTTCCCGGGGCGCGACCACAACGACGTCGTGCTCTGGGTCGAGAGCAAGCGAGCCGTCATCTCGGGCGACACGCTGGCCGACTTCGGGCAAGGATTGGGGATCCAGGACGAGTGGCTCCGCGGAGGCGTGACGCGCGAGGAGGTCGCCGAAAGATTGCGCCCGCTTCTCGATCGACCGGTCGAGCACGTCCTCGCGGCACACGGTGGTTCGTACGACCGGTCCGCCCTCGAGCGCGCGCTCGGGTGAGCAAGCGAGCCGGGCTGTCAGCGGAGCCGGGCGGCGGGAACGCTGTACGCTGCCCTCCATGATCCCGTGGATCATCTTCGCGGTGGTTGTTGTTCCGCTCGTTGTAATTGCCTTCGTGGCTACGCGTCGCAAGACGGCTGCAGGTGAGCGTCTGGAAGATGACGACGCGCAAGCGCGCGTGGAGCAGGAGTTCGCGGAGGCCGAAGCCTACGATGCGAAATGGCGCGAGGAGGACAAAGAGAAGTCGCGCCAGGAACGCTTCCCCTAGTCGGATAGCGCGGGGATCGCTCCCGTCGGAACCTGAAGCACTGATCGCCGGGTTGCGGCGGCTACCAGCGAGAACGAGAGACGGGAGCGATGGGACTCAAACCCGCCTTTCGCGACCGTTGAGGTCAAGCCGCGCGCGCTACCCTCGCTTCCCTCCTCAGAACCTCAATGGTAGGAGGGGGTCGACGGTTCGAGTCCGTCAGAGGGCTTGACGAAAAGGCCCGCAAACGCGAGCCTTTTCTCTGGGCGGGTTCCGGGCGCAGTCGCTCACGTGCGATCGGTCAACCTCTGGTAAACCTCCGGCCGAACGCCGATCCCGCGGAGCTTGCCCCACTGTTCGTGGGCGGGATCATGCCGCCCAGTCGATCCGCAAGATCGTTCCCGTGAGCGTGACCACGAAGCCCACAGGGCCGACGAGTTCCAGCGACGTGGGCCGATCGAGGCCGCTCACCACCGTCTCGAACGTGCCGTCCGCGCCGACGGCAACGATCTCACCTGTGTTCGGAGCGGCCGGCTTGCCCTCGTTCTCGGGGATCGGTTCGAGGTCCCAGTAGCCCTGCAGTAGTCCGTACAAGCGGTGATGGCGCCCCTTCTCGACATCGACGATGAGGCCACGATTACCCGCGTAGTCTGCGCCCCACTCGCCGACCACATTCACCGATCCGTCACGTTGCACTTCATTGATCTTGGAGGTCGACGGGAGGTGCGGGATCGGACCGGCCGTGGCCACGAAGACCTTGCCGTTTGCCGACTCGAGGCCGGTGGGTACCGAGTTAGTGCTGTCGAACGCCACCAACTCACTGATTTGTCCCCGCAGGTCGACGCGAATCACCCGTCCGAGGTGGGCGTCGGCTACGACGAATCCATTGCGCCACACTTCCAGCGAATACTGGACGCCTTGCGAGAGGAACCAGTCGGGGTCCGGGGGCGGGTGCTCGGCCGACCACGTGCCCAGATCGGCGAACACGGAGAACGTGCCGTCAGGCTTCAGGCGGTAGATGCCCATGACGGCGTCGGGAACGCCGACGTCGGCCCCTGCCAGGGTGACCAGCACATAGGCGCGATGGCCGATGAACGCGACGTCCATCGCGCCACCGATCCCGATGACCTGGTGTGGCAAGCCGCTGCCGACCACCGTCTCGGAGCCGGTCGCCGGATCGATCCGGACGAGCGTGCCGTCGTTCCCGTTCGTGACGTAGAGGGCGCCGTCAGGCCCGATTGTGCTTCCCGATCCCAGGCCCCCGAGGGCCGTGTCGTTGAGCACGGTGACAACCGGCGGTTGTGATGTTTGCCCGGCCCACACATCGGAGCTCGGCACCACGAACGCGATGGCGAGCGCTGCGGCAAACGCGGTGATGCAACGTGTCACGGTGATGCTGGATCTCATGGCTATTCCCCTTCTGAGTGGGTTGCGTCTCACCTGCTCGATCTCTCGAGGTCGGGGGCCGCAGCGCCCCGGGGGGCTCTCGCGGTGACCCCGATCTATCTGCCCAGGCCGACCGCAGGCACGACGTGGTGTGCGCTCTCCTCTCTGTGCTAATCGCTGCACAGCTGAGGCTCGCCAATGCTCGCTCCATGCGACATTTGCCGCAATACGTAGTTCGACGTATCCTCGACGCGTGAGGAGGCTGTCCGAAGGCGACGCCTCGGCGCTGCTGGACTTCGTGAGCGAACTGCGGGAGCTCGACGATCCGCTGCCGTTCCCCCCGCGACTCGTCGCAGGGCTGCGTAACCTGATCGCGGCCGACTCCCTTGGCTACAACGAGACCGACTTGGTCGGGCGCTTCTCGAGCCTCCAGGTTTGGCACCACGCGGACGGCGATGATGAACTCGTCTGTCGCAGCGAGCCGACGACCGACGACGAGTTGTGGTGGCAGCTTCGTGACACGCATCCCCTCTGCAGCCGGCGAAGCCTTGCGAGTGGCGACTGGACCACTGCTCGCAAGGTGTCCGATTTCCTCACGCTGCGCGAGTTCCGGCGAACGCCGATTTACGACGCCTTCTACCGAGGGTCGATCGACCACTGGCTCGACTTCGGCCTCGCCCCCGAGCCGACTCGGACCCGAGTTTTCATCTTCACCCGCTACGAACGACGGGACTTCGACGAGCGCGACCGCCTTGTATTGGACTTGCTGCGCCCGCACCTCGCCGCACGGGCCGAGGCAGCGGAGACTGCGCTGCGCGGGGCCGCCGCGCTAGCCGACCTCGAAGAGGGGGCGAGCGATGACGCATCTGGCGTCGTTCTCTGCGGCCGAAAGGGCGTGATCGAGTTTGCGTCCCCAGCGTCGCGCGCGGTTCTGGAGCGCTACCTCGAGATCGAGAACGGACGCGTACCGCTAGCTGTGCTCGGACGTCGCAAGCTCCGGCTGGCGCATGCTGATCGCCGGCTCCACGTTCGGATTGCGCAAACCGGCGGCCTGCACGTGCTCATGCTCGACGAGCGCGACACGCGGATCGAAAAGCTCACGACGCGCGAGCGGCAGATCCTCGAGCATGTTGCGCTCGGCAAGGAGAACGACGAGATCGCGCTCGACCTCGGGCTCGCATCCGCCACTGTGGCGAAGCACCTCGAGCACGTTTACCGGAAGCTCGGCGTGCCAAACAGGACCGCCGCCGCGGCGCGCCTCGAAGGTTCGTAGTGGCGGCCTGGCTTCGCCGGCCGAGGTCTCCTAGGCAGTCGGGAATACGGGAGCGACGGGACTCGAACCCGCGACCTCCGGCGTGACAGGCCGGCGTTCTAACCAACTGAACTACGCCCCCGGGCGCGGGACAGTCTAGCTACGCGATTTCGGTCAAGCCGAGCTGGCGCAGCAGCGTGACCCCGTCCGAATAGACGTCCTTGCGCGCAACGAGGCCGTTGCGGATCGGGATGATGTCCATGCCTCGGTACTCGACGGTGCGGCCGGTCGGCTCGATCGTCATCCCGGAGCGTGTCATCGGCCCTTCATGGGTGCCGCGGGCGGTCCACTCCTGGACGACGAGGTCGACTCGGATGTACTGGCTCCGCGCCTCGAAGCTCAGGTCGGGAAACACGCCGAAGATGCCGCTGATCGCCTGCGTGATCGCGTCCTTGCCGATGTTGACGTCGCCGGTCGTGTGGTTCTCGAACACCGAGTCCTCGGTGTGCATCGACACGATCGCGTCGACGTCGTGGTCGTTCCAGGCCGCGTTGTAGCGGTCGATGAACTCCTGTAGCTCTGCGCCCTCCACTGGATCAAGCCTAAAGTGTCGTCACGCAAGCAGGAACTGGAAGGACGTCCTTGTGAGCACGCCACGCGGCGACCAGCGGCAGGACCCGAGCGCGCCGCCCGCGCCTCCCGCGCCGCGTGGGTCTTCGCCGACCTCGCCGAGACCGCCACGGTTCAGGCTGAACCGGAACTGGACCATCTTCTTCCTCGCGCTGCTGGCGCTGAACATCTACCTCGGCTCGCGTGCGATGAAAGAGCCGGCGCGCCCGCGTGTGCCGTACAGCCCGTTCTTCCTCCAGCAGGTCCGAGACGGCCACGTGAAGGAGATCACGTCGAAGGGCACGGCCATCCAGGGCACGTTCAAGCAGAAGGAGCAGTACGCGGACTCGAAGCCGAGCGATCGTTTCAAGACCGAGGTCCCCGCGTTCGCCGACAACGACGCGCTCTCGAAGCTGCTCCAGAGCAAGGGCGTCGTCGTCAACGCTCAGCCGCTCGAGACGGGCTCGCCCTGGTGGCAGAGCCTGCTCCTCTTCTTCGGGCCGACGATCCTCTTCGTCGCGCTGCTCTTCTACCTCATGCGGCGCGCCGGGAACGTGCAGAACATCCTCGGCTCGTTCGGGCGTTCGCGGGCCAGCCGGTACCAGGCGTCAGAAGACCGCGTGACGTTCAAGGACGTCGCGGGGATCGACGAGGCCAAGGACGAGCTGTCCGAGGTCGTCGACTTCCTTCGCCATCCGGAGAGGTACCGGAAGCTCGGCGGCAGGATTCCGCGTGGGGTGCTGCTCGCGGGGGCGCCGGGCACCGGCAAGACGCTCCTTGCGCGCGCGGTCGCCGGGGAGGCGAACGCACCGTTCTTCTCGATCGCCGCGTCCGAGTTCGTCGAGGCGATCGTCGGCGTCGGGGCCTCGCGCGTGCGAGACCTGTTCACCCAGGCCAAGGAGGCTGCGCCGGCGATCGTCTTCATCGACGAGCTCGACGCGATCGGGCGCTCGCGGACGTCCGGGGTGGCCGGCTTCAGTGGCGGCAACGACGAGCGTGAGCAGACGCTGAACCAGATCCTGACCGAGATGGATGGTTTCGACCCGTCGACGAACGTGATCGTGATCGGAGCGACCAACCGGCCGGACGTGCTCGACCAGGCCCTGCTTCGCCCCGGCCGCTTCGACCGACGCGTTTTCGTCCAGCCCCCCGATCGCACCGGGCGCGAGGCGATCCTGAAGGTTCACACGCGTGCCGTGCCGCTCGGTCCCGACGTCGATCTCGGCCGGATCGCCGCGACGACGCCGGGCATGGTCGGCGCCGATCTGGCGAACCTCGTCAACGAGGCCGCTCTGCTCGCGGCCAGGCGCAACCACGACGCCGTCACGGAAGCCGACTTCACGGACAGCCTCGAGCGAATCATCCTCGGGGCGGAGCGGCAGGTGATGATGACCGTGGAGGATCGCCGCCGAACCGCCTACCACGAGGGGGGCCACGCGATCGTGGGCATGCTCACAGAAGGTGCCGATCCCGTCCGCAAGGTCTCGATCATTCCTCGTGGCCAGGCGCTCGGCGTCACGTTCTCCGCACCGGAGACCGACCGCTTCAACTACAGCCAGCCCGAGGCCCTCGCGAAGATCAAGGTTTCTCTCGGAGGACGTGCGGCCGAGGAGCTCGTGTTCGACGAGATCAGCACCGGCGCCGAATCGGACATCGCCCAGCTGACGGAGATCGCCCGCCAGATGGTCGGCCGCTGGGGCATGAGTCCCGCCATCGGCCCGATCGCCGTCCTACCGCGTGACGGCACGGGCCCGTTCGTCCCCGCCGGC
The DNA here is from genome assembly GCA_963794605.1 of uncultured Actinomycetes bacterium. GTDB lineage: Bacteria > Actinomycetota > Thermoleophilia > Gaiellales > Gaiellaceae > VAXT01. Next base: position 214,005 of record CAWCEN010000002.1, on the reverse strand, counting down.
AGCGAAGTCTCGCCCGACACCCAGAAGCTCGTCGACGACGAAGTGCGCCGCATAGTCGACGAGTCCCACAAGGAGGTCGCGGCTCTGCTCGAGCAGAACAGGGACAAGCTCGACTCGTTGGCAAGCGCGTTGCTCGAGCACGAGACGCTCGACGAGGAGGACGCGTATGCGGCCGCCGGCGTCGCCCGGGCGGCGGCCCCCCGTGCCGAGCCCTCTTCGTTGGCGGCCCGCTCCAAGAGCGAGTCCTAGCGCGCTTACGGCAGCGCGTCGAGGATCCCGAGCGGCCGGCGGAACGGCGCCACGACGTACGCGCCGTCGGCCCGGTCCCGCGAGTCGGCGAGCAACGTGCGGCCGAGGTCCATCCCGACCTGGAGTGCGTCTGGCCCGGCCTCGCGAAGCTCGTTCAGGATTCGCTCTGGGACGACGATCCCGGGCACCTCGTTGTGCAGCCGGAGCGCGAGCTGGTGGCTCCAGACCGGGAAGATGCCGACGAGCACGGGGATCGGCCACTCGCCGCCCAGCCGGTCGAGGAATCGGTCCATGTACTCGAGGTCGAAGAGGATCTGGGTCATCGCGAAGTGCGCGCCGGCTTCGACCTTGCGCCGGAAGCGGTCGAGCTCCGTCTCGAGGTCGTCCGCAGCCGGGTTGACCGCGACGCCGATGTAGAAGGACGTGGCCGCGTCGATCGCGCGCCCGTTGTAGTCCTCGCCGCGATTCAGGCGCGCCATCAGCTGCGCGAGCCCGATCGAGTCGATCTCGTAGACGCCGCGCGAGCCGGGGTAGTCGCCGACCTCCGGCGGGTCGCCCGTCACCGAGAGCACGTTGCGTAGGCCGCATGCGTGTGCGCCGAGGAGCTGCGACTCGAGGCCCATGATCGTGGCGTCGCGCGTTGTCAGGTGCGGGATCGTTTCGACGGCCGCGCTGCGCTCGATCTCGACCGCGAGCATGAGCGCGCTCGCGGCGGCGCGGGCGGTCGCGTTGTCGTTGATGTCGACGAAGCCCGCCTTCCCGGATTCCTTCAGCGCGCGGGCGACGTCGATCATCCCGATGTAGCTCCCGCCTAGTGGGGGGTCGATCTGCACCGAGACGACCCATTCGTTGTCGCGAAACGCCCGGGCGAGTTCGGTCTCTTCACGCTGCTCAGGGACCGCGACTTGCACCTCTCGCTCGGCGAAGACGAGCGGAGCGCTCGGCTCCCGCTCCTCCTTGACCGCGGACGCGATCGCCGCGATCTCGGTCGGCGTCGTCCCGCAGCAGCCGCCGATCACGCGGGCGCCGAGGTTGCGCGCGTGGGCCGCGAACTCGGCGAAGTACTCGGGTGAGGCGTGCGGGTAGATGATGCGGTTGCCGGCCATGCTCGCGAGGCCGATGTTCGGCATCGCCGCGAGCGGGAGGCCGTTGCCGTCCATCTCGCTGAGCGCGGCGAGGGCGGCCTGGATGCCGGCGCCGTGATTGGCGCCGATCGCGGCCACGCCTAGATTGCGGAGCCGTTCGGCGGCGCGTGCGGCTGACAGCCCGGAGAGCGTCTCAGCGCCTGCATCGAACGTGAGCATGGCGAGCACAGGGAGCGATGAGACGCTGTGGACCGCTTCGATCGCCGACTCCAGCTCGTCGAGCTCGAAGAAGGTCTCGACGGCGAACAGGTCGACGCCGCGGCCCTCGAGGACGGCGGCCTGCTCGGCGAAGATCTCGCGGCGCTGGTCGGGGTCGATGCCCGGCTCGCCGAGGGGGCCGATCGAGCCGGCGATGAACACGTCGCGGCCCGAGATCTCCCTCGCCTCGCGCGCGAGCTTGACGCCGCTGCTGTTGATCGCGTGCAGCTCGTCCTCGAGGTAGTTGGCCGCGAGCTTGCGCCGGTTCGCACCGAACGTGTTCGTTTCGATCACGTCCGCTCCGGCCTGGATGAAGCCGACGTGGAGCTTGACGACGGTCTCCGGCGCGCGCAGGTTCGCCTCTTCTGGGATGCGGACGCGGGGCGCCGCGCTCGAGACGAGGACGCCCATGCCGCCGTCGGCGACGAGGGGTGGGCCGTGGGCGAGGCGTTCGAGGAGTCGGTTCGCCATCGGCGGAGCCTACTTCCGGCCCGGAGCCGGGTCGCGGGGCCTGCGTTGTCGGAGCATCGAGGTCACCTCCATCGCTCTCGGCGGTAGCACCGCACCCCCGTGGGCCGGTTGCTGCGGCGTCTCAGGGCCGAGTCCCTCAGCCGCTCGTGATGGACGTGCCGAGCGTAGCAACCGCGGGCGCCGAATCGCGTGGCTGATGCCCCCACGTCCCCACCCTGGGAGGGGATCGAGGCTCCACCCACCACCCGGTTTCGAGTCTAGTACGGGAACATTGACGCAGTCGGGACAAATGTGGGCCGAAAACGCATCCCCGTTTCGGCGTAGGTGAAGTGCCCGTGTCAACCGCTAAAAGGGGATAGATCAATCAATATCCCCGCGGCACAATACGGGAGACCGAGCGGCCCCGATGCGGCGGGGGCTCTCGGAAAAACGAGTCGGCCCCAATGCGGCAGGGGCAACTCGACAGCAGTTCTCTTCGGAGACGTCAGAGCGGGCCGGGCGGCGGCCCGCTCCGTCGTTCTCGGGTGAAGTGGCTTCGGGCTAAAGCTCCTCGCCTGCTACGCCGAAACCAAGAACGACTCCTTTCGTGGGCCGGGGACTGACGGCAAGCATTCCTGCGGCTACAGGAGTGGCGAAGCGGCGAGGAATCGCCGCTTCGCCGTAGCCGCAGGAAGAAGATCTGGAGTGGCGAAAGCGGCGGAGACCCCGTCGCTTCGCACTACTCGTGCAGGAGCCGACCCTCCATTCCGCCGGCGACCGTCACGACCTGCCCGGTCACGTGCCCGGACAGCTCGTCCGAGGCGAGCACGACCACCTGCCGCGCGACATCCTCGGGCTGCGCCACCTTCCGCAGCGGCATCGTCCGCGTCACGCGCCGAACGAGCTCAGGGTCGGTCAGCGTCGTCCGCGTCATCGGCGACTCGGTCCACCCCGGGCAGACGACGTTCACGCGGCCCAGCGGCGCGACGCGAACGATCTCGTTCTTCAGGCTGAGCAGGAGTCCGTGCGCGATGGCCGACTTCGCCGCGGCGTAATCGGCGTGCCCAGCCTCCCCGAACAGCCCGGCCGTCGACCCGACCATGACGAGGCTGCCGTGCCCGTTGCGCTCGACCTCGCGCAGAAACGCGCGCGCCGTCAGGTACGTGACCGTCAGATTGGTGCGCAGCGTCTCCTCCCACCGCGCGAGCGGCAGCTCCCAGAGCGGCAGGTCCTTCTCGGGCCACTTCCCCGCAACGGCCGCGCACACATCCAGCCCGCCCAGCTGCTCCACGCTCCCGCGAAACAGCTCGTCGACGGCCTCCTCGTCGCGCAGATCCCCGCCGATGACCGGAGCGCCGCCGAGCTCCTCGCTCAGCGCCTCGGCCCGCTCCCGACCCTCGTAGTAGTGGATCACGATCCGGCTGCCCTCACGTACGAATTCACGCGCGCACGCACCGCCGATCCCGCCTGAGGCGCCCGTGACGAGTACGCGCTTGCCCAAGAGCCCGGTCTCCACGAGAGGAGGCTACGACCTGGGGATCAAGGCGGCGCGCAGAACGGCCGAAAAGGCGCTTGCCATGACGCTCCCAACCGGGCTCGACGAACGAGAAATCGGCCTCGCAGTCCTCGAAGCGCTGGACCCGAACGAGGACCTGACGCCCGAGGAGCTAGACCACAGAGCGTGGCGTCTCGCGCAACTCCTAGCGCACGGCTACGAGCTCGAGGACGCGATGGCGATCGCCCGCGCAGATCACGTCAACCTCCACGTGGCGACCGCGCTCGTCGCCGTCCATGGCTGCTCGTCCCGCCTGGCAGTCCGAATCTTGCTCTAAACGGCCCGGTTGCGCTTTCATTCGGGGGTGGCTGTTACCGAGACCGACGCACAACTCGTCGCCCGCTGCCGCTTGGGAGACGACGACGCATGGCGGGAGCTCGTCGATCGCTTCTCCCGCTACGTGTACGCGATCGCGGTCCAGGCGTTCCGCCTCCCTGAGGCCGACGCCGAGGACGTCTTCCAGGAGGTCTTCGCTCGTGCGTATCAGAACCTGCCGAAGCTCCGGAACGACGCGGCAATCCGTCCGTGGCTGGCCCAGCTGACGCGCAGGCTCTGTCTCGACACGATTCGGGCCGGCGCGCGCGAGCAGCCGGGTGAGATCCCGGAACCGTCGGGCGTCGACGACACGATCGCGACCCTCGACGAAGCGATCTTCGTCCACGAAGCCCTCGCCACGCTTTCGAGCAACTGCCGCGAGATCCTCGACCGGTTCTTCGCGCGGGACGAGAGCTATCGCTCGATCGGCGACGCACTCGACCTCCCGGCGGGAACGATCGCGAGCCGCATTTCCCGCTGCCTCGTCAAGCTGCGCTCCGAGCTCGAGGGAAGAAATCCGGTCCCTGCGGAGTCTGGTGGTTGATCACGTATGCGTAACTACGACGAGGAAACCCTGGCTTTGCTGCTTCGCACGCTTCCCGCTGCCCCCGCGGCGTGGGTCAAGGCTGCGCAGGAGATTCCGCTCGCGCGGAGAGGCTTGGACGACATCGTCGAGCGCGCTCGGGCGGATCAGGCCTTTCGCGAGGCGCTGATCACGGACGCCGAGAGCACGCTCGAAGGGGCGGGATACGACCACAATCCAGCCCTGGTCGAGGCCGTTCGCGAGCACTTCTCCTTGTAAAGGCAGACAATGGCACCGGCATGTCCGGTGACCTCCTTGATGCACCCCTCGGAGAGCTGCTCGAGAATCTCGCCGGCGAGACTCCATCCCCTGGAGGAGGCTCCGCCGCCGCGATCGTCGTCGCGATGGCCGCTGGTCTTGTCTCGAAGGTGGCTCGTGCCTCGCACGGCTACTGGGAGGAAGCCGGCGGCGTGATCGGCCAGGCCGAGACGTTTCGCGCGCGCGTGACTCCTCTTGCTCAGGCCGACGCGCAGGCCTACGACGAGGCGCTCTCCGCGCTCCGCAGTCGCGACGAGCTGGCCGAGCGCTACCGCGACCAACAGCTGCGGGCGGCGCTCGAGCGGTCCGCGGAGATCCCATTGCGGATCGCAGAGGCCGGGTGCGACCTCGCGTGCCTCGCTGCGCTGCTGGTCGAGAACGGCAACCCCGAGGTCCGCGCGGACGCGGCTGCCGCGTCGATCCTCGCCGAGAGCGGCACACGTGTGGCCGCGCAGCTCGTGGAGACGAACCTCGGCGCGACGGAGGACGACCCGCGCGTGCGTCACGCGAGAACCCTCGTCGGGGTCGCCGCGGATGCCTCGGAGCGCGCTCTCGCCGCGGCCGGGTAGGCGTCGTACGATCTCCTCATGGCCCAACCGGACCCCAACCAGGAGCAGGAGCAGCGCGGGGAGCTGCGACCCGCGTGGAGCCTGCCCGCCGGGGCCGGCGAGGACATCACGCTCCCCGTCGAATGGCCCGGCGAGGTCACACGTGAGTGGGCCTGGGGCGACTCGACCGGCAAGGGTGTGCGCGTCTGCATCCTCGACAGCGGCGTCGACGCCGAGCATCCGCTCGTCGGAGGTCTCCACCGGGCCGTGGCCGTCTCGCTCGACCCGGACGGCGAGGCCGTGATCGCGGACGACACCGAGGGCGACCTCTGCGGGCACGGAACGGCCTGTGCCGGGATCGTCCGCTCCATCGCGCCGGACTGCGAGCTGACGAGCGTGCGCGTGCTCGGTGCGGGCTTCACCGGCAGCGGAGAAATCCTCATGGCGGGGCTGCGCTGGGCGGTCGAACAGGGCTTCGACGTCGTCAACATGAGCCTGTCGACGACGAAACGGCAGTTCGCCGGGATCCTCCACGAGCTGACCGACCGCGCGTACTTTCGGCGCACGGTGCTCGTCGCGTCCGCACACAACATGCCGGTCGAGAGCTACCCGTGGCGGTTCTCCTCGGTCATCTCAGTCGGCAGCCACGAGGAACAGGGCGCGATGACCTTCTTCTACAACCCGGATCCACCCGTCGAGTTCTTCGCGCACGGCGTCGACGTCGAGGTCGCCTGGACAGGGGGTGCACGCATCCGCTGCACGGGGAACAGCTTCGCCACGCCCCACATGACCGGGCTGTGCGCGCTCGTTCTCGGCAAGCACCCGGACCTGACGCCGTTTCAGCTCAAGAGCGTTCTCTACCTGACATCGTCGAACGTAGGAGGAGGTCGATGAGCGACGAGCTCAAGGCCGCGGTCGCCGCGGGTGTGGTCGGATCCGAGGAGACCTTCCGCGAATTGCTCCAGTCGGTGGTCGAGGTGGCACGGGCGATCTTCAGTGCGCAGGCGTCGTCGATCTTCATCCTCGACGAGGAGACGGACGAGCTCGTCTTCGAGGCGATCGCCGGCCCCGGAGCGGACACGCTGATCGGCCAGCGCTTCCCTTCGAGCACCGGCATTGCCGGCTGGGTGCTCGTCACGCGCCAGCCACTCGTGATCGAGGACGTGACCGAGGATCCGCGTTTCGCGAAAGGCTTCGCCGAGACGACCGGGTACGTTCCGAAGGGACTGATGGCGGTCCCGCTGCTGCACGAGGAGCGTGCGCTGGGCGTGCTCGAGGTGCTCGATCGGCCGCAGCGCACGCAGTTCTCGCTCGTCGAGATGGATCTGCTCGGGCTGTTCGCGAATCAGGCCGCGATCGCGCTCGACCTCATGGGCCGTGCTCGCCGGGCCCAAGCCGTTCTCGCCTCGAGCGGAGAGGGCGTCGACGTGGTCGCGCGGCTGGCGGAGACGATCGAAGGCCTCGACGAGGAGCAGCGCGCGGCCGGGCTTCGGATGCTCTCTGCGCTGGACGAGGTCCTGAAACGCGACGAGGGCGGCTGAGCCGCCCTCGTAACAACGCGCCTAGTCGCGACTAACCGATGTTCTGGTCGGCCGGCTCGCCGGTGTTCGCGCCGACATTCGCATCGGCCGGCTCGCCAGTGTTGGCGCCGATGTTCGCACCAATGTGGGCGTGCCCCTCGACGTCCGGATCATCATCGGCTGCGCCGATGTTGGCGCCGGCGTTCTGGTCTGCCGGCTCGCCGGCGTTCTGGCCGGGAAGGCTGTGGGCCTCGACGTCGTTGATGTTCTGCTCCCGATCCTGACCCGCGTTCTGCTCGCGATCCTCGCTCACTGTTTCTCCTCTCGCTGCGTGCCGCATTGCACGTAATGTCGAGTACTAGACGGTAGTCCGTCCCGAAATCTTCCCTCTTTTGGAGTAAGAAGGTCAATAGGCCGGTGGACACTAGTCTCGTGGCGGCGACCCTGCAATGGTTCTTCTGTGCTCGGTTCGTTCCGCGAGCGGTTCGGGGAGTCGATGGACGCGTTCCGGGCCGTCATCACCAATCCCGCACTTCGGCGCGTCGAGATTTCATGGGCCGTGTCGATCACCGCCTACTGGGCGTTCATCATCGCGCTGGCCGTCTACGCGTACGACGAGGGAGGCGCGGCGGCCGTCGGCCTCGTCGGCGTGATCCGCGTCCTGCCGGCTTTCCTCGCGGCGCCGTTCGCGGGCGTCCTCGGCGACCGCTATCGCCGCGAGCTCCTACTTGTGATCCTCTCGTTCGTCCGGGCCGGCTTCATGGCCGCGACCGCGCTCGTTCTCTTCGCGGGCGGGCCGACCTGGCTCGTCTACACGCTGAGCGCGGGCGTCGCGCTGATGGCGAGCACCGTGCGTCCGATGCAGTCTGCGCTGCTCCCTCAGCTCGCGAAGACGCCCGAGCAGCTGACCGCCGCGAACCTCGTCCTGACCACGGTCGAGAGTTCCGGGATCTTCCTCGGCCCCGCGGTCGGCGGGATCCTGCTCGCGGCGACGAATGCACAGACGGTCTTCGCGGCCTCCGCGGTCGGCTTCGTCGTCGCGTCGGCACTGCTCGTCGGGCTGAAGGTCGAAGCCACTGGGGAACGCGACGTCGAGGGCACCTTCATGCGCGAGTTCTTCGGCGGGTTCGGGGCGATCGCGGGCGACCGCAAGCTCACGCTGATCGTGACGCTGTACGGAATCCAGACGTTCGTCGCCGGTGCGCTCAACGTCCTGATCGTCGTCGCCTCGCTCGAGCTGCTCGACCTCGGGCAGTCGGGAGTGGGCTTTCTGAACTCGGCGGTCGGGATCGGAGGGCTGCTCGGCGCGGTCGCGGCGTTCGCTCTGGTCGGCCGGCAGCGCCTGGCGTCGGATTTCGCGTTCGGCCTGCTGCTGTGGGGCATCCCGATCGCGCTGATCGGCATCTTCCCGCAGCCGCCGCTGGCGCTGATCCTGCTCGCGATTGTCGGCGTCGGGAACACGGTCGTCGACGTCGCCGCACTGACGCTACTTCAGCGCACGGTGCCGGACGAGGTGCTGACACGCGTGTTCGGGGTGGTCCAGAGCGTCTTCATCGGGACGGTCGGCCTGGGTGCGATCGCCGCGCCGCTCATGATCAACGCGGTCGGCATCCGCTGGGCGCTCATCATCACAGGCGCGCTCCTTCCGTTGAGCGCGGGGCTCACCTGGCGGCGAATCACGTCGCTCGATGCCGATGTCGTCGCGCCGACCAAGGAGATCGCGCTGCTGCGGACGATGCCGCTCTTCAAGCCGCTCCCGGCGACGACGATCGACGAGCTCGCGCTGAGCCTGATCGAGGTTCAGGCCGCAGCGGGAACGGACATCATCCGCGAGGGCGACCACGGCGACCGCTTCTACGTGATCGAGTCGGGCGAGGTTGACGTTTCCGCGAACGGGGAACACCTCGGGACGATGAGCGCGGGTGACCATTTCGGGGAGATCGCGCTCCTCCGCGACGTGCCGCGCACCGCGACGGTCACCGCGAACAACGAGGTCCGCCTCTACGCGCTCGAGCGTGACGAGTTCCTGAGCGCGGTCACCGGGCATCCGGCCAGCGTCGAGGCCGCAGACGCGGTGGTCGCAAGCCGTCTGTCTGGGCTGCGGCCCGGAATGGCCTCGATCTGATGGACGCGACCGGGGTGCTGCTCGTCGGCGGGCTCAGCCGCCGATTCGGCTCGGTCAAAGCACTCGCTCCGCTGGGATCGGAGACGCTCGCCGAGCGGGGCTGGCGGGCGCTCGGGGACGCGTTCCCGCATCGGATCGCGGTCGGCAAGGACGCCGATCAGCTCGGGGTGCCCTTCGAGGTTCTCGACGACGGGATCGACGTCCGCGCGCCGATCGCAGGAGTCGTCGCGGGCCTCCGGGCCGCGGAGACGGAGATCGCCGTCTTCCTACCGGTGGACTGTCCGCTGGTCACGCCCGATGCGTTGCGCGAGCTGGCCGAAGCCTGTTCGGAGGTCGCGGTGCCAGCGAGCGGTCCGCTGCCCGGCGCCTATGCGCAGTCGGCGCTGCCCCTGCTCGAAGCCCGGCTCGCAGCGGGCGAGCTGGCCCTGGACGAGGCCGTGCAGGAACTGGATGCCCGGACGGTCGACCTGGACAGCGATCTACTGGCCAGCGTGAACACCGAGCGCGAGCTCAACCGCCTACGGGCGATCGCGACGTAGCGGCTCGGCTTCCGGCTGCGCGAAAGCGTAGAAGACGAGGTAGCTCATCGCGAGGAACGTGGTGAACAGCACCATCACGGCCAGCGCCTTCGGATGATCCTGCGGGTGCGCCAGGTGCGGCAGGAGGTCTCCGGCGATCAGGCGCGGCCTCGTGAAGACATCCCAGGAGTTCCAGCGCGCGAAGCGTCCGAGGTAGACGCCGAACGCGCCGAGTGCGAGGGTCGCGAATGCGAAGGCCCACGCGTGAACGGGCCCGAGCGTGCGTCGGACGACCTCCTGGATCAGGTACAGCGACGCGAAGCCGAGCAGGAGGCCGCACCAGGCCGCCGCGGACACGAGCAGGATGTCGTACCAGATCGGCATCCCAGCCCAGTTGCGGAGCCACTTGAAGTCGGTAACGATGTACAGCGCGTTCGGGAAGAACAGGAGCCAGAGACCGCCGGCTGCCCAGAGCTGGAGGCGGCCCAGGCCCTTGTGGTAGCCGTCATAGGCGTACACCGCGAGCCCGAACGGGATCCACGCGAGGAACAGGTTCCAGACGAGGTTCGTGTAGTAGTCGTTCCCGGTGTAGACGACACGCACCGCGATCATCGCCACGACGAGGGCCGAGAGGCCTCCGAGGGAGGCAAGGATCGCAAGGCGCCGGCGGCTCATCGCAACCAGATTAGCTGGGCTGTGGCGGGATGCCCTCCGGGTAGCGCGGGAGGCCGTCGTCCGGGATCGGATCCCACTCGGCGGCGTACGTCACGAATTGCCGGTAGGAGGGCCGGACGCCTGGGTCGTGGTCGAACGCGCTCATGCGTACGCCCGAGATCTCGTTCGTGTGTGGGTTGACGCTCCAAAGCGCCGACCCGCACGCGGAGCAGAACGCCTTCGGAAACCCGTCGGGCGGCTCGTATGCGCGGACGAGGTCGTCGCCGGAGGTGATGCGCAGCGAGCCGGGGACGATCCGCGCTTGCGGAGAGGCCGCGGTGCCGGTGCGCTTCTGGCAGCGCGTGCAGTGGCAGTAGCTGGCCGAGACGGGTGGTTCGGTGACCTCGAAGCGAACGCCCCCGCACAGACAGCTGCCCGTCAGTACCTCGGCCACGAGCGGGAGTGTACGGACGGAGGCCTTAGAGGACGGTTGCGATCGTCGCGAGCCCAGCCGGGCCGAGAAGCTGGGCCGCCCGACACAGCGCCTGGACGACGGAGGTACCTGCACCCACGAGGGCTCCTGCCTCCTTGAGCGTACGCGCCGCCGCGCCGAGGTGCTCGCCGACCTTGTAGCGGTCCGGCTTGACGGCGGCCGCCTCCTCGGAAGCCGCGTCGAGCGACTGATTCACCGTCTCGAGCGCCTCGGGAGCGAGAGCGAGCCCTGCGACTTCCTCCCGCGTTCGCGCGATCGTCCGGCGGAGCTCGAGGGTCTCCCAGGTCGCCGTCGCGTGGATGCCGCCTTCGATCGTCGCGTTGCCGCCGATGTTCTGGATGTTCGCCGCGTTCTGCTGCCCGATGTTGAAGGTTGCCATTCGCCTCACCGCCTGCCCAGGACTCGGCCGAGCAGCGAGAGCACGATCCCGACGGCGAACAGGCTCATGGCCGGTCGCCAGGTCTCGGGGATCGCGCCGGTGTAATGCGAGACGTCCGAGGGCCAGGAGCCGTACTCCAGGAGAGTGTTTGCCGTCTTGATACCGGTCAGGACGAGCAGGCCGAGGCCCGTCAGCCAGAGCCCGAGCCCGAGGACGGAGATCAAGCGCGGAACGCGAGACGCGCGTTCACCCGCGTAGACGGTCTGGTTACCGCCGACGTTGGTGATTGCCGCAGCCGCTTGGGTCTCGATTTCGAAGGTGACCTCGTCCATCGTCACCGCCTCCTTCTTGTTGCGACTGTGTCTATATGACGGGTGCGGAGACGTCCTTCTTCCAGTCTCGGAGCGAACGGCATCGAGGCGCGTCTCGGGCTAGCGCTTCAAACGCCAGCCGACGGCACTTAATGCGGGCTCGCCCAAGGCCTTCGGCCGTGGGCTTTGCCATGTTTCGCCCGGAGGGCAAACATGGCGGACAGGGATCGAACCTGTGACCTTGGGATTAAAAGTCCTGCAAATCGCGACTATGCCGATTTGAAGAAACGCCGTTTCAGGCCTGTTGTTGAGCGACTTTCGTTGCGCCTCTGAGGGGCATTTGAGCTCTACATCCTTGTGTCGGGGACTCCTCCTCGCCGTTCTCTCCCGAACCCGCGCATCGCATGGGTATTGGAGCGTTTCCGGGCTGGTGTGTTCATGGTGTGTTTACCCGGCGGGGCTAGAATCCGGAGGTGAAACGTCAACGTCAACTGCGTAAGCTCGTTCCCGATGCCGACCTGATTCGCCGCCGAGCCGCAGGCGAGTCGTTGCGGTCGCTCGGCGCCGACTACGGCGTAGCCCACACGACGCTTCTGGATTATTTCGAGCGACCCGAGGTCGCAAGAGAGCTTAAGCAGGCCGAAAAGCAAATGCTGGCCGAGCAGCGAGCCGTTGCGGATCGCCTGGCGACCAAAGAGCGGGCGGAACGCGAGGTGCGCAGGAAAGCCAAAGAGCAGGCCGCACGCGAGCGCAAGCAGGGGCGCCGGGCGAAAGCGGTCGTGCGCGAGATCACATCCCGCCCTCGCCGAGCTCGCTCGGACTACGAGCTCTGGCTCGACGAGCGCGACGCTCGCCAGCCGTTGACGCGAGCCGATCTGCACAGCCGGAACGACGACATCGCCGCCAGGGTCGTCGCCAATGGAGGAGGAGTACAGGCTGTGATCGATGCCACCGATTTACGCACCCTCGACAACGTCAAGAACCTGATCGACCCAGCGATCCTCAAGCGCGCGTACGACAACGACCAGCTCAGGAAGCCGCAACCTCCTGCCCTGAACTAATCGAGACCGAGGTCGCGCTCTCGCTGCGCGAGGCTCCGCCTTTGTACTGCCTCGCGGATCGCATGCTCACGCTCTCTGAACTCCGGTTGCGCCGGCCGTTCGAGATAGCTGGTCATGCCGTTCGGCCCGAGCTCGAGCAGTTCCTTGAGCGCGGTGAGGCGGTCGCGTACGGTCGCGGCCGCGTCGTGACCGAGGGCGATCCTCTGCAGCGCGCGCACGTAGTCGGGAAGATCGGCCCGCGATGGCGCCTGCTCGCTTATCGCCTTGCGCTCGATCGCCGCCTGAACCTTTTCCAGCCATTGCTCGAGTTGGCGAGAGGTCCGGGATCGGTGGTTGAGCAAATAGCGCGGTTGGCCGTGCTTGTCTACGAGTCCGCGCTGATCGAGATCACGATCGATCGCTTCGAGGATCGCGATGCAGCGGGCAGCCTCGTGCACCGCCAGCCGCTCGGCAGGCGAGAAGTCGAACGATTCCGTGAGTTCGCTCGCGATCTCATCCGCTCGCGCCTGGATCACGCGGGGAGAGTGAACACCCTGCTTGACAGCGTGCAGATTGCCCGGGTGCGAGGCGACAAGGCTCTTCGGGTTTCCGCGCTTGTTCATTCCGCCAACCTGTATCGGTCGACTGGAGCGAAAGGATGAACCTGCCGTCCAGCGGCGGCTACATGGCGAATCCCGTCTCGCTCGCTCGAGATGGGGCTTCATCTTGTGACCCAACAACCGCGGTGAGCGGCGAGATGTTGTCACGGCAGGTGCGAGAGCAGGATCTCGGACCCGGAGTCTTCGCCGAGCTTCCGCCAGGATCAGCCCCGCCCCTGGTCGCATGGCACGACGATCGGATCGAACTCTCCAGCGCTTCAGATGATTGTGGCGCGAGGAACCCGCCCACGCCAGATCGCGCAGGCGGGTTTCTCGCACGAGGTGCTACTCAGCAGTCGCCGCCGCGGCCGGGTCGGACTTCTCGCTGCTCGCCTTCTGCATGTTGCTGATCAGGTCATGCAGAGGTTTGGTACCCGATCCGACAGCGAGGCCCGTCAGAGCGATATCGGCGACGCAGACGCGAGGAGTGCCTCAGTCGAGAGCACCCTCGCGCAGACGAGTGTCGTTTGTGCGTGAGCACGTCGGAAGTCACGCTATAAGCCCGTTTCAAAGGCTTCCCGGCGTCAACCACGGAGCATCTGGTGTCGGTGGCAGAACGCCGAAAAAGGAGACACGGAAATGATCGAGGACCGCGCCAAGGACTGGTTCGTTGCGAACGTAAGCGAGCTGCGGTGGCAGGAGAATGAGCTGGGTGCTACCTGTGAGTTCGACAAGCACCGCGAGCGGTTCGACGGGTTCGGCGTCAACCTGACGGTCTTGCGACCGCGTCAACCGATGACGATGTACCACCGCGAGCGTTATCAGGAGGGGTTCCTCGTCTTGCGCGGCGAGTGCTTGCTGATTGTCGAGGGTCGGGAAGTGCCGCTGCGCCAGTGGGACTACTTCCACTGCCCGGCAGACGTCGCGCACGCGATTGTTGGCTCGGGCGACGGGTTATCCGTCGTCCTCGCCGTCGGCAGCCGGATCGGCCCCGAGGTGATCCTTTACCCTCGCGACGAGACGGCGCTGAAGCACCGGGCTGGGGTTGAGCGCGACACGCCGCACCCGAAAGAGGCCTACGCACGCTTTACGAGACCAGCCCCCGATATCCCCTTCCGCGACGAATTCCTCACCGGCTAGCCCGCGACGTCACAAGCCGTGGTCAGCCCTCGACCACGCTCTTCGCTCAGAGTGTCTTCCGGAACACTGGCCCATCTCAGCGTTACGTGGGTCGAATATCGGGGCAGGTCGACAGGCGTGGCAGAGATGCGACGGGCCGACGAGTCAGATGTCGAGCGGACAACGCTCCTAGTAGGGTCACGCTTACCTCAGCCGGAGCGGCAAAACACCTCACGCCTCTAGGCTCGCGGCATGAAGATCTTCAATCTCAACGCAGACGAGTGGGATCGCACGGAAGAGCGCGAGGGTTGGCGCTTCAAGGACGCCTGGGTCGGCGCGCACACCGACGCCGAGCTGATCGGCGCGAGCATGTACGAGGTCGAGCCGGGTAACAAGCAGGGGCCATTTCACACCCACCACGCGAACGAGGAATGGGCGATCGTCCTCCGCGGCGAGCCGACGCTGCGCACGCACGAGGGCGAGCAGCAGCTGCGCCAGGGCGACGTCGTCGCGTTCCCGCGCGGCAAGGAGGGCGCGCACCAGATCCGCAACGACACGGATGCGCCCGTCCGAGTCCTCATGCTCTCCACGCTGATCGCGCCGGACATCGTCGAGTACCTCGACACCGGCAAGATCGGCGCGCGGAGCGTCGCCGGCGAGCGGATCATCTTCGCTCGCCCGGGGCCCGAGCTCGAATATTGGGAGGACGAGGACTAGTAGGTCGGGCGTCATTGCCGCGCGCTGGCGCAGGCGACCGTGTGAAGCGGTCAGCGTCGGATAGACGACTAGGCTGACGCGCCTGATCAGTTGCCCACGGCCGGGTCGGGCGCGAACTCGCGGACCTCTTGAGCGCAGCGGCAGGCGGCGGCGATCTTGGCGGCCCACTGCAGCGCCTCCTCGCGTGAGGGCATGGGCCTGCTCCACGAGCGTGCGGCGACGGTGACCGAACTGGCGGGTGCGGTCGAGCGCCCGAAGAGCACGGTCGCCCACCACGTCAAGGTGCTCACCGAGGCCGGACTCGTGCGGGTCGTGAGCACTCGGAGGGTGCGGGCGATCGAGGAGCGGTTCTACGGCCGCACGGCACGGATGTTTTACGTCGGCGTCGAGCAGAGCCCGGGCGGAGACGATCTGCCGCGGGACTTCAACGACTTCGAGGTCGCCCAGTCGAGTGCGGCATTTCGGGACGGGAAGCTGTGGGGTTTCATCCGGCACGCCCGCATCTCGGAGGCGCAGGCGTCGGATTTCTGGGAGCGGATGGCGGAGTTGGTCGCGGAGTTCGAGCAGCTTCCGCGGTCGGGCGAGAGCATGTACGGATTCGCGGTTGGCGTCTATCCCACTGAGCATCCGACCCTATCGAGCCGAGATGACGAAGACGCCGCCTAGCTGGCGACCGGCGCCGGGGGGAGCCGCAGCGGGTGCGATGACCTCGAAGGCAGCTAGCTCACGAAGGGTTTCCGGTTCCCCGGTTCAATGCTGATTCGCGACGCACGCGGCGATGCCGTCGGGGCCGCGTCCGACCGCGCACATCACTCGCTCTCGTACTCGTCGTGCCGACGGAGCCAGAGCTGCCACGCCTCACCCTCGTCGCGGCCCTTCGGTGCGTGGTCGAGGATCGGGTAGTAGCCCATGAGGAACTCCAATCCGCGCCAGGTAGTCGAGTACGTCTGGTAGACGGTGTCGTCGTCCCGTACGAAGGTGCTGAAGCCGGGGCTCTCGGTCAGGTAACCGACGACGTCGGTGCCCGTCGCGCCGGCGTTCTGCTCGACGATCGGCGGTAGCCCGCTCCACGGATCGAGCCCGGTCGGCCTCAGCTCCGCCACGGCCTCGCGGGCCTGTTCCTCGGTGAACGAGAAACCGAGGTCGAAGTTGAAGTCGGTGCGCGCGGACGAGACCCAGGGAAAGCTCCAGCCCATGCGGCTTTTGTAGGCCCGCAGCTTCTCCAGCGATGCTTGGGAGACGAAGACGAACGTCACGTCCCGAGCGCGCAGGTGCGGCAGGACGCCCTCGACGGCGTCGGCGATGGACGAATTGACCGGGTCGCCCGCCTCATAGCTCGGGCCGAACATGAAGTGGTAGACGAGTAGCTGGGACCGCCCGTCGAAGAGGTCGACGAGCGCCTTCTCACCCTCGTCCGTCTCGAAGCGGTACTCCTTCTCCACCCGCACCCACGGCAGCTCGCGTCGTTGCCGCGCGAGCTCGTCGCCGAGCCTGGTGTGTTCCTTCTCGCGGACGAGCAACTGCTCGCGCGCGGCGAGCCACTCCTCGCGAGTTCCGATCCTGTTGATCGTCGTCACCTGAGAGCTCATCCCAGCCTCCTTCTCGTGTCGGAAACGACTGTCGCGAGTAGCTCCGTTCGCGTTGCCTCGCGGAGCGATGTCCTTAACGACGACGGTAGGCGCCGAACAACCGGCTAAACAAGCGCAAGTTGTTGTTTGCCGACAACGGGTGCTTGTCGTTGAACCAGGCGCGGGCTCGAGTCCCGCGCGCTGTTAGGCCCAGTGACGCTCCTGCGCGAGCTCTTTCGCCGTATCGAAAAAGCGCTCGATCGCGGGCACCTCGTTGTCGTGTCGCCAGACGCCGTTGACTGTGAGCATCGGGCGGGGTGGAGTCAGGTCGATGAGCTTGACGCCGCGCGGAAGCTGCTCGACCAAGGAGCTGACGACCAGCCCGACCCCGCGACCTTCTGCGATGTAGCCCCAGACGGTCGACCCGGCACCATGTTCGTCGAGCTTGGGCTCGAAGCCGGCCATGTGGCACGCGGCGATGATCGCGTCGTAATAGCCCGGCGCCATCTCGTGCGGCCAGAGCTCCAGTGTCTCGTCGCGCAGGCCGGACAAATCGATCTGCTCGTGGCGAGCGAGGCGGTGACGCTCGCCCACGGCGACGCGAACGACCTCGCGCCGGACCGTCCGCTGACTGATGTCCTCGGGATACGACGTCAGCGGCGCGAGCGCGAGATCGCAGCCGCCATCGCGCAAGAGGGCGGTAACGTCGCAGCCGAAGACCTCGCGGGCGTCGACCTTCAGCAGCGGATAGTCACGGTCGAGCCAGTCGAGGAGTAGCGGCACGGTCTCGAAGGCGCTGACGAGCGTGTAGGCGATGCGCAGGATTCCGGCCTCGCCGCGGGCGGCGGCCTGCACCCGCTGAGCGGCGCGGTCGGCACCGGCGAGCACGCGCCGACAATCGGCGAGAAACACCGCTCCCTCGGGCGTGAGCTTTACCCGTCGTGAGCTGCGCTCGAGCAAGCTGACGCCGAGCAGTAGCTCGAGAGCCTTGACCTGCTGGCTCACCGCCTGCTGGGCGACGTGCAGCTCCCGGGCGGCGCCGGTAAAGCTGCCGCGTTCGGCGACGGCGGTGAAGTAGCGCATCTGGCGCAGATCCGGGGTTGCCACCGAAGCGAGTGTACGACCGGGAAGGGCACGCGGGACAAGCAGAGGTTGTTGCCGAACAACAACTTGCGCTTGTGCATCCCGCGGTACCGCGCCTACTGTCAGCTGGCGATCGACTCAACCGAGTCGCACCGGCTCCCCGCGACCGAAAAGGAGACCGAGATGGCAACCGTGCAAGGCGCGGATCAGCATCACGAGATCGTCGACGTGACGACCAGCAAGCGTCCGAAGGTGCTGATGGTCGTCGCCAACCCGGCCACGTCGACGACGACCGGCTGGGCGATCGGCTTCTGGGCCGCCGAGCTCACGCACCCCTACTACGAGTTCACCCAGGTTCGCTACGACGTCACGATCGCGAGCCCTGACGGCGGCAAAGTCGAGCTCGACGCCCTCTCCGACCCGCGCGACGAGTCGAGGTGGTCTGCCGACGATCTGATCTCGATGGGGTTCTTGAACACGCCCGACCTCGTCGAACTGCTCGAGAACACTCCGCGGCTCGCCGACCTCGATCCGGACGAGTTCGACGCGATCGTGGTCTGTGGTGGAAACGCGCCGATGTTCCAGTTCCGGCAGAACGAGGACCTGAGGCGGGCGATCGCCGCCTTCTTCGAGGCCGAGAAGCCGACCGCACTCCTCTGCCACGGCGTCTCCGCGCTGATCGACGTGCAGCTCTCCGACGGCTCCTACCTCGTCGAAGGCAAGACGGTCACCGGATTCGCGAACGTCGAGGAGGACTACGCGGACCGGGCGGTCGGGCAGAAGGTCATGCCCTACCGGATCGAGGATGAGCTCCGCAAGCGCGGGGCCAACTACATCCAGGCCGGCCTGTTCAAGAACTTCGCCGTCCGCGACGGCCGCCTGATCACCGGCCAGCAGCAGTACTCAGGCGCCAAGGTCGCCGAACTGGTCATCGCCGCACTCGGAACCTAGACGAGCTGTCGTTCCGTCGAAGGCCGTCGAACGGACGATGCCGGCGGAGGCGCTAGAGCAGGCAGGTTACGCCGCGGAGGAGTCGAGACCACGAGCAGCCGGCGGAGCGACTTGTCCAGCGCGCGCCGGTCCGCTGGCTCAGCGGCTGGAGCAGGCGCTCCTCGTTTGCATGTGTCTGTCGAGTGCGCGGTCAATCACGACGCGGCCCTTGCGCGTCAGCCGGACAAGCGCCCCGCGGCGGTCGTTGGGATCCGGGCGGCGCTCGACGAGACCCGCCTCGCCGAGTCGGTCGAGTCGCTTCGTGATTCCGCCGGACGAGAGCATCGTCTACAGAAGCTTCGTCCGAGGACGAATCGCTTGCCTGGGAGTCGTCGCCAGCGGCAAAAAGGACGAGCTATGGCAGGTTACGCATGAGCCGAGCGACAGCCGTCACGTCGACGCTAGGGCTTGCCGGCGCCTCGTGGATCGTCGCGGTTCACGAGATGAACGGTATGGACATGGGCGTTTCGACAGAGCTCGGTTCGTTCGGGTTCTTCCTCGTCGTCTGGCTCTCGATGATGGCGGCGATGATGCTTCCCGGCGCGCTCCCCGCGGTCTTGAGGAACGCTCGCGTCGAGGACCGCGTCCTGACCGTGCCGCTCTTCGCCGGCTCGTACCTCGCCGTCTGGGCAGTGGTCGGGCTCGCTGTCTACGCGCTGTACGAGCCCCACGGGACCTCGGTGGCCGGCTCGCTCGTGATCGGCGCCGGACTCTACGAGCTCACGCCGCTGAAGCTCGACTGCCGCCGGCGCTGCCGCCAGCGTGTCAGCTCCGGATTCGAGTTCGGGCTCTACTGCGTCGGCTCGAGCATCGGGCTGATGGTGGTGCTCGTGGCGCTCGGTGTCATGAGCGTGACGTGGATGGCCCTGATCGCGGCCCTCATCGTCGCTCAGAAGCTCTTGCCCCCGAGAGCAGTCATCGACGTCCCGCTCGCGCTCGCGATCGTCGGCCTCGGGGTGTTGATCGTCCTCGCCCCGGGAGCCGTTCCCGGACTGACTCGAGCATCGATGTAACGACGAGAAGGAGACAGCAATGGCGGAACACACGACTGGAACTCGCGACGAGTCGCTCACAGCTCGTCAGCCCATGCCCGCCGCGCCGGGACAACGTGGTCCGACTGATGGCGAGCGCTTCGAGGAAGCTCGGCGATACGTCCGCCGAAAGCGAATCTTCTACACGGTCGTGGGCGTCTGGATCGCGCTCAGCCTGATGTGGTTCACGCTCGACCTGCTCGACGACAGCAGCTCCTGGTGGTTCTACTGGCCGATGTTCGGCACGGGGATCGCCGTTGCCATTACGGGCATTGTGCTGCTCGGGATCGGCGGGCTCTTCGGCGCCGACTGGGAACGCCGCGAGATCGACAAGTATCTCCGGAGCCGAGGGAACGAGCCCGAGGGCTGAGCCTCAGTGGCGTGCTGACCCCGGTAGGGCCGGGGACCGTCTCGACCGCTCGCACGACGTACCGGTCGGCTTCTTGCAGAGGAGCGTTTAGCCGCGCTCAAGCAGGAGCACGCGCTCGACTGAGCCCCCGCCGGGGCTGAAGCTACCCGGTGGTGTGCGCGCTCTGAGCTGAGCGAGGATGATGGCTTGCTGACACGGCTGGCATTGCCGCACGAGGTTCCAGCGCGGGCGCCCCGACAGCTGCGACGTCAGCAAGCGCCTGCCGTAGCGCGAGGATGGAGGGCCGTCGCGCCGAGCTTGCACGGACGACCGTGTAGATCGTCCGGCTGGGGTCGCCTCCGATGATCGAGCGCACCGCGACGCTTTGATCGTGCTCGGCGCCAAGCAGGTCAGGTAGCAGGGCCACCGCCCGCCCGACCCGTACAAGACTCAGCAGGAACATCAGATCGCTCGCCCGGTGCAGCACGCGTGGTTCAAAGCCGCCACGCTCCCGGCAGGCGCTTTCGACCGCTCGCGCATACTCGCCTCCGACGGGTCCGCTTGCCCATGGCCGGTCCGACAGGTCGGCGAACCTCACTTTGGCTGCCGCCGCCGCGAGTGGATCCTCCCGCGGGAGCACTAGGCGCAGCCGGTCCACGAACAGGTCTTCGCGATGGAGCAGCGGACCTGCGCTCGGCCCGGCCCGGTATTCGTCCTCGCAGACGAGGTCGAGCTCGCCCACGCGCAGCGCCGGGAACGTCGCCTCCATGTCCGCCTCGACGACATGAACCTCGAGCGCGGGGTACGTCCGCGCGAGCCGCTCGAGTGCAGGGGTTACCAGGGCGAGCGCGGCAGTTTGAAATGTCCCGACACGTAGCGATCCCTGAACAGCGCCGGCTTGGGCTTCAAGGTCGGCCTCAGCTGCATCGACCGCGCCAAGGATGCGCTCCGCGTGGCCGGCAAGCAGACGTCCGGCGTCGGTGAGCCTGACTCCACGGCCGATCGGTTCGAGCAGCATCACGCCCGTCTCCCGTTCCAATCGAGCGAGCTGCTGGGAGACGGCCGAGGGCGTGAAATGGAGGGCGCGTGCCACGGCGGTGATCGTCCCTCGCGCCTCGAGCTCATTCAAGAGACGAAGTCGGCGAAGGTCGATCATGCAGCTCAGCTTACAAATTGGATAAAGAAGAAGTCGTTGCTCTACATGGTCATACGCCTCGAGAATGCGCTCGATGACCGTTGCGCCGTCGCCAAGCTCACTTCAAAGCCTGAGGGAGTGGCCGAGGACAAAACTGGCCTCTCTGCCAACGCCGCTTCATCCGCTCCCCCGGTTGAGTGCCGAGTTGGGTGGACCCGAGATCTGGATAAAGCGCGACGACCTGACCGGACTCGTCGGCGGAGGCAACAAGACACGCAAGCTCGAGTTCGTCGTCGCCGACGCGCTTGAGGCCGGTGCGACGGTTCTCGTCACTGTCGGTGCGATCCAGTCGAATCACACTCGACAGACCGCCGCGGCGGCGGCGCGAGTCGGACTCGAGTGCGTCCTCCTATATAACAACTGGGTTCCTGAACCCGGGCCGTCCTACCGGCGCGTCGGCAACGTGCTGCTGAGTGACTTGCTGGGCGCACGGCTCTACTACGACCCGACCGAGCGTGCCGTGGGCGACGAAGGGGAGCTCCAGGCTCTGGATGAGCTTCTACGCGTCGAAGGGCATGTCCCCTATCTCATTCCCTCTGGCGCTTCCGAGCATCGCTTGGGCGGACTCGGTTATGTCAGCTGTGCCGCGGAGATCACGCTGCAAGCCCACGACCTCAGCATCAACTTTGACTACGTCGTCCACTGTACGGGGAGCAGCAGCACACAAGCGGGCCTCCTTGCCGGCTTCGCGGCTCTCGGTTTGCAGACCCGAGTAATCGGAGTTGCTGACGATCACGAAACCGCCGACAAGGTTGAGCGCGTCTTGCGACTTGCGAACGCGACCCTCGACGAACTCAACCTCTCTGCCAAAGTTTCGCCTGCCGACGTTACGGTCGTCTCTGCCGACCCAAATCCATACGGTGTCGCCGACGCAAGGACGATCGATGCCATGCGCCTGTTCGCACGAAGCGAGGGAATCGTTGTCGATCCCGTGTACGAAGGAAAATCCATGCTCGGCCTGATCAAGCTGATCCGAGACGGCGTTTTGCGCAACGGCGACCGTGTGCTGTTCCTGCACATGGGTGGGTCGCCTGCCGTACACGGCTACGCGGAACGAATACGGCAGAACTCGCTTGAAGATCTGACGCTCCAGAGGAGTAGCTGATGGCGCACCGCCCCTGCTCCGGCGCCGCCGAGGAAGGGAGCCGATAGGCGCGGACATGATCACAGGAGCGCATCTAGTGATCTTCACCACCGACGCAGAGCGTGATCGCGCGTTCTTCCAAGACGTGCTCGAGTTCCCGTCCGTCGATGCCGGTGGCGGCTGGCTGATCTTCGGCCTACCGCCCGCGGAACTGGCGGCCCATCCCGCCGAACAGGGCGGCAAGCACGAGCTCTACCTCATGTGCGACGACCTTCACGGCACCGTCGCCGAACTAAAAACCAAGGGAGTCGACGTCGCCCGGCCCATCAGCGACGAGGGTTTCGGGCTCGTAACCGCAATCCGACTGCCCGGCGGTGGCGAGCTCGGCCTGTATCAACCGCGGCACCCCTCGCCGCTGCCCCCCGACATGTCCACGCCGTGACTGCGATGCCCGCACCGATGGCTGATGTCCAGGCTCGGCTACGCGACTTCGCGCTGGCGATACTAGGTGGCGCGCCTTCGCGTGAACTAGAGCCGGGGTCTGCCCCGCCCCTCGCCGAGGAGGGGGACACACCTCCGGGTCGTGCAGGCAGAACCGATCGGCTGATCAAGCGGGACGTTGCGAGCCGAGTCGAGGAGCGAACCGAGGAGCTGGCCCAGCAGCGACTCGATGCGCTCAAGCAAGAGCACCAGCTCGCCTGACCCCGTACGGGGGGCGAAGCTACCCCCGGGTCGACACCCTCTGTAACGTCGCGGCGCAACCATGATTCTCGTCGTCGGCGCAACGGGCCAGCTCGGCTTCGCGGTGGTCCATCGTCTTGCCGAGCGTGGCGAGGAGGTCGCCGCGCTGGTGCGACCGAGCACCGATCCTGACACGGTCGCGACCGTGGGCGCCCGGGTCGTGAGGGGCGATCTTCGGGATCCCGGCTCGCTCGCTTCGGTGTGTGACGGTGTGGGGACGATCGTGGCGACGGCCAACACGATCGTCCCCAGACGCGGCGAGCGTGCCGATTTCGACGCGATCGCGAGCGGTTACGAGGAGCTCGGACGGGTCGCTCGTGCAGCCGGCGTTGGGCGGTTGCTGTTCATGTCGGTCCCGCGCCAGCTCATAGGTCACGGGGCTCTCGACTTCGATGCAAAGGGAAGGATCGAGGATCGACTCCGGGCCCATGGGCCGCCTCTCACGGTCGTGCGCTCGTCGCTGTTCATGGAGTTGTGGCTGCCCTGGTTGGGATCGCGGCTGCCATTGCGCGGTGGCAAGCAGGCGACGCTCGAGCGCGGCTTCTGGCTGACGCGGCTCGCGGGCGCCACCGCGCAGCGCACTCTCGACCGCTTCGGCCTTGCCCTGGTTCCAGGGAAGGGCACGGCTCGCCATTCGTTCATCGCTCTGGATGACGTCGCCGACGTGCTTGTTGTTGCCGCGACGGGCACCGGTGTGGTCTCCGAAGTACTGCGGCTCGGCGGGCCGGAGACCCTTAGTTGGCGCGATGTCGCAGAGCTCTACGGTCGCGTGCTTGGAATCCGTATTCGGACGATCCGTCAGCCCACAGCACCCTTCCGAGTGCTCGCCAGCGCCACGCGAAGGGTCAGCCCCGCTACATCCCAAATACTCGCTTCGCAGACCCTGGTCGCCACGATCGACACCGCCTACCCACCAGACGATGCGCGCCGACTCCTCGGCCGAGAGCCGACCTCGGTGGAGGCGTTCCTGCGCAAGCGCGTGCCGTTGACTGACCAACTTGTGCCCACGGAGCGCTGACAAAGCGAAGCCTCCCGGGCCATTGGCGTTGTAGGGGTCGCGCAATTCGTTCATAGGCGAATCAGTTGTCTGGCGCTCAGGGCGGCACGCACCCTGGAATCGCAGAGAACTATGGAAGCAGCCGTACCCCGAACTGAGCCTGATCCCCGCCGCTGGTGGGCGCTGGCGCTGCTGTGCGGCGCATTCTTCATGGTCATTCTCGACGCGGCGATCGTGACCGTCGCGTTGCCCTCGATCGAGGCGGACCTCGGATTCTCCGCGCAGGGGCTGCAGTGGGTGGTGAGCGCGTACGCTCTCACTTTCGCCGGCTTGCTCCTGCTTGGCGGGCGGGCCGCCGACCTGCTCGGGCGCCGCCGCGTGTTCATGGTCGGGGTCCTCCTCTTCACTGTCGCCTCGCTGCTGTGCGGGCTCGCCTGGTCGGACAAGGCGCTAATCGGGGCCCGCGCCTTCCAGGGGATCGGAGCCGCGATCATGACCCCGACCGCGCTCTCGATCATCATCACCACCTTCGAGGAGGGCGCCGAGCGTAACAAGGCACTCGGGATCTGGGGCGCGCTCGGCGGCATCGGCGCGACGACCGCCTGGCTGATCGGCGGCCCGCTTGTCGATGGCCCGGGCTGGGAGTGGATCTTCTTCATCAACATTCCCGTCGGCGTGCTCGCACTCGCGCTCTCACCCCTGCTCCTGCGCGAGAGCCGGGCGACGACGACGGTCCGCAGCTATGACCCCGCCGGGGCGCTCACGATCACCGGGGCGCTCGTCCTGCTCGTCTACGCGGTCGTCGAGGCGCCCGACACCGGCTGGACAGACCCGCAGACGATCCTCGAACTGGCCGGCTCGGCCGCCTTGCTCGGCGCCTTCTTGCTGATCGAGTCGCACCATCGGGCGCCATTGGTGAGGCTTGGCATCTTCCGCTCGCGGACGATCGTCGGCGCAAATGCGGTCATGCTCGTCTTCGGCGCGCTGCCGTACGGGCTTGGCTTCACCCTCACCCTGTACGCGCAGCAGGTGCTTGGCTATTCGGCGGTCAAGTTCGGGCTCACCTCGATTGTCTTCCCCGCGATGGCGGCCGTCGGCTCGATCCTCGGCCAGTCGATCGTGCTCCGGGTCGGCTTCAGGCCGGTAGCCGCGGCCGGGATGGCGTTGATGGCTGGCGGGGCCCTCCTGCTCAGCCAGGTTTCCGTCGGCGGCAGCTACTTCGGCGACATCTTCTTCGGGCTGCTCGTGTTCGGCCCAGGCGTCGGACTCGCCTTCGTCACGGCCTCGATCGCCGCACTCGCTGGTGTCTCAGAGCGCGAGTCGGGCCTAGCCTCCGGGCTCAGCAACACCGCATTCCAGATCGGAGCGGCGCTCGGGGTCGCCATCGTCACCACCGTCGCCGTCACCCGCACCGACGACTACATGGCCGCGAACGCCGGCGCGGACCGGCTGGTCGCGCTGACCGAAGGCTTCCAGTCGGCGTTTCTCGCCGTCGCCGCGCTGGCCGCCATTGGCGTCGCGCTCGCGCTCCTGCTGCTCGGGCGGCCGCGCGGCGTCCCGCAGGAGCAGCCCGAGCTCGAGGCCGCCCCAGCGTCTGCGGGGGAGTGATGAGCGGGGTTGAGCTACCGAGACGAATCCCCAGGGGCTGACTTCGTCATGCGCCGATCGACTCCGAACTGACCAGAAGCAGGAAATACCTGCAAAACTGCCATAACGCCTTTGGCGCAAGGGAGATGGACGTCCGTCCCGGCGGCACCTACGCATTCCAAACCTGTTCAGCGTTGTCGACGGCGAGTTCCGCAAGGTCGAGCCACCCGAGCGCTTCGTACAGACGTTCCAGAACCACTTGCAGACGCTCGAGTTCGAGGACCTCAAATCAGTGTGAGGAGGTTTCCATGAGCCCAAAGAAGGACACGCAGAAGTCCGCCAAGAGCACCACCGCGAGCAACAACAAGTCCAAGAGATTCACGGCCGAGGAACGAGCCGCGATGAAAGAGCGCGCCAACGAGCTGAAGGCGGAAGCGGCCAAGGCGGACGGGGAAAGCGCCCTGCTCGCGAAGATCGCCGAGATGAAGGGATCGGATCGCGCCATGGCCAAGCGGCTCCATGTCATCGTCAAAGCCAGCGCGCCGGAGCTCTCGCCGAAGACCTGGTACGGGATGCCCGCGTATGCCAAGGACGGCAAGGTCGTCTGCTTCTTCAAGAGCGCGGAGAAGTTCAAGTCGAGGTACGCGACGTTGGGTTTCGAGGAAGCAGCGAGCCTCGACGAAGGCGCCATGTGGCCGACCTCCTTTGCGCTGAAGGAGTTGACCGCCGCCGACGAGGCCAGGATCGGCGCGCTCGTGAGGAAAGCGGTGAGCTGAGGACTGAATCTCGTGATCGACAATTAGAGGCTCGTCTTGCGTAGAGGCGAGCTCCCACGATTTGGAGGTAGTGGCCGGCCGCCGGCTCGGCCAAGGTCGCGCCGCGCCCGCCCGGCTGACGATAGTGGACGTGCTAACTGCGGCGCATCACTGACCCGGCAAGATGTCTCCCATGAGTGAATTTCCGAAGGTGCTGGCCAGTAAGAACGCCCTGATCATCGGAGGTGGAGGCGCCGGGATTGGGCGGGCGATTACACGCGGGCTAGCGGCGGCCGGAAGCGCCGTTGCTGTGGCCGATGTCGATGGGGACCGTGCAAATGAAGCAGCAGCAGAGGTTGCAGCGGCGGGCGCGAAATCCCTCAGCCTCACGGGTGATGTGAGGTCACGAGAGGACATCGACGGCTTTGTCACTCGTGCTGCTCAGGAGCTAGGCGGACTCGACATTCTCGTCACCGTCGTGGGTGGCCAGCTGGCCTTCGTCCCGGCGGCACCGCTGCACGAGACGACCGACGAGGACTGGGATCTCATGTTCGACCTCAACCTCCGGTACGTAGCCCGCGCCGTCGGAGCAGCCCTGCGCGTGTTCCTGGCGCAGGGTCGTGGCGGGACCATCGTGAGCGTCGGTTCGATCACCGGCCATGCGGGGAGTCCGATGCAGGCCGCCTACGGCGCAGCCAAGGCCGGCTTGGCGAGCCTCGCCAGGTCTGTCGCCGCCGAATACGGCCGAGACGGCGTCCGCATGAACCTCGTCACCTGCGGCCCGATCGCCACCCCCGTCGCTCGAGCTGCCCAGACAGCTACATCGGAGTGGATTCCGATGGCGCGTCCGGGTGAATCACGCGAGGGCGCGGACGCGCGGGGTTCCTCGCCTCCTCCCTGTCGTCGTACATCACCGGCCAGAGTCTCGTCGTCGATGGCGGCGCAACCGCGATTGGCCCGTTCCCTCAATCGAGGCGGTGACATCCGCGGGGAGCGGCCGGTGGGGGACGGTGGCATGGCGGAGATGGGTTCAACGGTGACGATTCGCGGCAGACGGAGGTCCTTCAGCTCTTCCTCGTCGGAGCCTGGACCGTGTCGAGGAACGCCAGCACGCGCTTCGTGAGCAACCTCGCAGCGGCGGCGTCGTAGGCCGGGAGCGAGGAGTCGGCGAAGAGGTGTTCCTGCCCCGGGTAGAGGAACAGTTCGGCCCGGTCGGTCGAGTCGACGAGGGCCTGCGCGGCCTCGAGGTCTTCGGCGAAAAACGGGTCGGCGTCCTTGCCGTGCACCTGCACTGGGACGCCTCGGGCCGCGCGTTCCCCGAACTCCGAGACGGGGAGACACGTGGACATGAGCAAGGCCCCGCGGGCGCCGGGCCGCGTCTGCGCGAGCTGCTGGGTGACCATGACCCCGAAGGAGAAGCGGGCTTCTAGCGCCGCCCCGGGCTCAATACCCACCGCACGCTGTGGATCGTGCAAGTTGAAGGGAAAGAAGAAGCCCCGTTTCCCGGGGCTTTTGCAGAGCCCTCTGACGGACTCGAACCGTCGACCTCCTCCTTACTAGGGAGGATTCGGCGCGTCACGCGCGTGTACGCGTGATCACTTGCGACCCAGTTCTGTCTGCAAATCGGGGTGCTGGAAGCGGTGGAGATGCGTCGGGAGACCTCGCCAGTGTTGTTTCTGATGTGTCCGTTTTGTGTCCGCCGACTGGCGTCCAGCTAGACAAAGCGTGTTCATACCCGAGCGGGACAATGGCCCGCGCTCGAGCCGTCTCATACGGAGCCTTCGGAAGGGCTCGGTGGCGAGGTCAGGGCGGCGAGAACATCGTTGAGGTAAGCGCGCCTGGCTATCTGTGTTCGGGGCAACAGCTTCGGTGTGGCGTGGACGAGTTGGGCGTATCCGAGGTAGGCGCTATACGCGATGAGCGCGCGTCGTTTTGCGTCGGCCGTAGGGAAGCCGATGCGTTGGAAGAGTTTGTGCCGAAGTCGTACGACGACTTTCCCAAACACAGCGACATGGCCTCCTATCTCGGTGCGTACGCAGACGCTTTTGCGCTGCGCGACTCGATTCGTTTCCGGACGACCGTCGAGCGGCTCGAGCCCACCGCCGACGGCGCGTGGTCGATGACTGCGTCCTGGCCGCTTCCTGCCCACCGGCTCGTGGAAGGAATCCCGATCGTCTCCTCCGACCTTCTGCCGGCCATGCGCCGCGGCGACATCGTCGTCAAGCCTGCGATCAATCGGCTCAGCGGGACCAGCGTCCGCTTCGTCGATGGATCCGAGGAGCGGGTCGACCGGATCGTTTACGCAACCGGTTACCGGATCAGCCTTCCTCACCTGACCTCGCTGGTCTCGGCAACGGGCCGCGAGTTGCCGCTCTACCGGCGGATCGCTCCGCCGGAGCTGCGCGGGCTCTACTTCGCCGGATTCGTCGACGCCCCAGGAGGTCTGCTGCCGGTGGTCGAGAGCCAGGGGCATTGGATCGCCGCCGTCCTCGCCGGGCGGCTCCGGATACCGCCGCCGGAGCGGATGTGGCAGGCAATCGAGCAAGCCGAACGGCGCACCCGGGCGCGGTTCCCAGACGAAAGCCCGCTCAGCGTCCGCTGCGATCCGCACGCCTACAGACGGCTACTACACGCCGACCTGCGGCGCTCGCGACGGAGGGTTTGGCACGACGCCACTGCGGCAGAGTCACGAACCACGGTCGCCGAACGCACCGCTCAGTTGGGCCCAGGCTCATTGAGGCGCTGAGGCGAGCCCCGATTCGTGCTCTGCGATTCCCGTCCTCGAGCACGTGTCCAATTGTGAAGCGCTCGACACAGAGCACAGTCAGTCGTGCCTCGCGCAGCGGCGCCCGACGGTCGACAAGCGTGGCCATGGCCAACTCCGAGAGATCCGCGAGAGCATGCGACATATGGGTGGCGGCGACGAGTCTGGCGAGAGGAAGGCCAAGGTGAAACCACGCTCTTGCGTGCCGATAATGGTCAGTATAGACTGACGGTCAGTGGGGATTGACATAGCGTTAGAGGCGCTGGGTGACCGCACGCGGCGCCAGATCCTGGGCCGTCTCGCACAGGGGGCCGTCTCGGTGGGGGAACTCGCTCAGGCGCTGCCTGTCGGACGGCCGGCGGTCTCGATGCATCTGCGTGTGCTTCGAGATGCCGGGCTGGTGGCCGATCGCGCCGAGGGGACGCGGCGGCTGTACCAACTCGAGCCCGACGCGCTCGCAGGGCTGCGCGACTACCTCGACTGGTACTGGACGCAGGCGCTCGAGACGTTCGAGCAGCACGTCAAAGCGGGAGGAGACGAGCCGATGGATCCGGAGCTGAAAGTGACCAAGTCGATCGTCGTTGACGTACCGCCGGCGCGGGCCTTCCAGCTGTTCCTCGATCACGAGCGCTGGTGGCCCGTCGCGACGCACCATCTCGCCGAGCCGGCCGGCGAGAGCGTCGTCCTCGAGCCGTTCGTCGGCGGCCGCTGGTACGAACGCTCACGCGACCGCAGCGAGACCGATTGGGGGCGTGTCCTCGTGTTCGAGCCGCCCCACCGCATCCTTCTCAGCTGGCAGGTCAGCCCAGACTGGCGCTACGAGGCCGACCCTGCCCGCGCCTCCGAGATCGAAGTCAGCTTCGTCGCAGAAAGCCGCCGCCGGACGCGGATCGTGCTCGAGCACCGCCACCTCGAGCGCTATGGCGACCAGGCCGAGCGAATGCGCTCCATCGTCGACCGCCCAAACGAGGCCCTCCTGCGCGCCTACCGCGCTGCCCTGACAACCGCGAAGACGTCACGCCCCCGTTCGTCATCAATCCGTCAAGCCAGATAGCGACCCGAGAGGAGTCATCCGGATGTTCTCAGGCTTCCAGATCAACATGTTCGTCGACGACGTGGAGCCGTGCGTGTCGTTCTACAGGGCCATCGGTTTCAAGGAGACGTACCGCACTCCCGCTGAAGGCGCGGCTGAGCACGTCGAGGTGCGAACGCTCGGCCTGACGCTAGGCATCGCATCCTTGCGCGCAGCGCGAGACGTCCACGCGCTCCAGGTGTCCAGTGACGGCAATGCGATGGAGGTGTGTCTGTGGTGCGACGACGTGGACGCCGCGTTCGAGATGATGCTGCAGGCCGGTGCCCGTGCCGTCCGGGAGCCGCACGACTTCCAGAACGGGCGACTTCGCACTGGATGGGTGCGCGACCCGGCCGACAACCTGGTCGAGGTCGTCCAGCAGCGGCGCTGATCAGGATCGCTCAGGTACACGCGCACAACGACGGCCGCGCGCGCTGTCCGCCGGCGCCGACTAAAGCGCAGCTCTGGACCGGTGTCGACGACGGCAGGCGCAGCTCTCGCGCGGCCGTATCTAAGCAAGGCCCTTTTCTCGGAGCTCCGCGAGTGCCTGCTCCGTCTTGCCGAGGTCGAGCCCCATCCCGCTCAGCACGCCTTCGGGCTTTGTGAACTGCACCTCGTCGTACTGCACGACCTCGACGGTGTTCCCCCAGGGATCCTGGAAGTCGAGCCTCCGGCCGGGGCGGATCTGGACGCTGGCCGCTTCGAGCGCCTCCCGCGTCGCTTGCTTGTCGTCGACCACCAGTCCGAAGTGGCGGGCACGGTCCGGAGGCCCCGTCGGGCCCGCCATCAACGCGAGGAACTGGTCACCGATGTCGATGAAGGCCGCACCGGGCGACCGGCCGCGCAGGGAGAGCTCGAAGAACTGCCCGTAGAACGCGAGCGCCTCGTCGATGTCGCCGACTTCGAGCGCGACGTGGTTGATTCCGACCAGACCTGTCTTCATCAGGGAACGATCAGGTGGAGGTCGCCGAACTCGTGCCAACGGTAGCCGTTCGCGACGGCGGCTCGATAGGAATCCTCGAGGAGGTCGGCGTCCGCGGCGGCCTCGAGCAGCTGCAGGTGAGACGACTCCGGCTCGTGCCAGCCGGTGAGCACGCCGTCGACCGCGAGCAGCCCGCGCTCGGCGGTGACGACGAGGCTCGACCAGCCTTGCCCCTCTGACAAGGTCCCGTCGGGCGCGGCCACGGTCTCGAGCGCGCGGACGACGGTCGTGCCGACGGCGATCACGCGGCCGTGCCAGCCGTGGACGGCGTTGACGAGCCGGGCGGTCGCGTCCGGGACGCGATACCGCTCCGGATACGGCGCCTCGCCGTGCTCGGGGGACGAGACGCCGGTATGGAGCGTCACCGGCGCCATTAAGATCCCGCGCGCGACAAGGGCAGTGACCAAGTCGGTGCTGAACGGCCGCCCCGCGCTCGGCATCTCCGCGCTGCCGGGCTCGAGGGCGAAGACGGTCTGGTAGGCGGTGAGCGGCCAGGGCTGCGGGACGTAGCCGTACTGGATGGGGAAGCCGTGCCGCCGGAGATAGGCGTCAGCCGGCTCGCCGACGTTCAGCCTCGCGACGGCGACGCGTTCGCCGCCCGCGTAGGGAGCAAGCAGCTCCGCCTCGGCGCCCTCCGGAAGCTCGAGCCGAGCGCCGATCGGCGGTCGCCCGAACGGCTGGCCGTCGCTGGTTCGCAATTCGACGAGCCAGGTCCCGTCGTCAGCCATGGTCGAAAGCCGAAGCTCCACGGGCAGCTCACCGAGGTGGGCCTCGAGCGCGGCGGGCAGCGTGGCAGAGTTATTGACGACCAGCAGGTCCCCTGCGGACAGAAAGCGCGGCAGCTCGTGGAAGCGCGCGTGGACGAGCCGACGGTCGCTCCGCGTGGCGACGAGCATCGCCACATCGTCGCGACCGAGGCCGTGTACTTCGGGCGGCTCGTGCGCCTCCCGGTGAACGGCTTCCTCGAGCAGCACGCTCATGCTTCGACTCCGGCCAGCTCGCGCGCGCGGTAGCGGCCACTCGGCGACGAGCCCTCGATCAGCGCGAGGAGACCGGGCACACTCTCCTCCGGAGGCGGCCGGTCGGAGATGTCCTCGCCCGGAAACGCGTCGTGCTGCATCTGGGTCCGCATGTCGCCGGGGTCAACGGCGTAGACGCGCAGCTCCGGGTGCTCGGCGGCGAGGATCGCTGTCAGCTGCTCGAGCGCTGCCTTCGACGAGCCGTAACCGCCCCAGGTCTCATACGGCTCGACCGCCGCGTCCGAGGTGATGTTGATGACCACGGCGCCGGGCTTGAGCCGCGGCAGCGCGAGCTGGATGAGCCCGAGCGGAGCGAAGACGTTGACCTCGTAGACGCGGGCAAGCTCCGCAAGCGGGTACCCGGCGAGCGACGGCAGCGGGCTCGGGCCGAGGTTGCTTGCGTTGTTGACGACGAGATCGATCGAGTCGCCGGCCGCGTCCACGAGCGCCTGCCGATGGGCCGGGTCGACGATGTCGCCCGGGATGACGACGTCGTGCGGTGGGTAGCCCCACTCGCGCCGGAGTGCGGCGCCGTCCCGCGCATTGACGACGATGCGCCACCCGCGATCGACGAGAGCGTGGGTCAGCGCGCGTCCGAGGCCGCGTGAGGCGCCGGTGACGATTCCGACTGGCATGCCCCCACGGTACGACCGGAGCGGTCTGAGCCGCCAGCGGTATTTGGTCCTGGACCTCTGATCGATGAGGCCCGCGCGAACCGCGAAGACCGCAGCCTGAGTGCGGTCGTCCACGCCGAGCTTCGCGAGCACATGGCCGACGTGTGTCTTGACCGTCTTTTCGGAGAGGCGGAGCTCTTGCGCGATGCGCTTGTTCGAGAAGCCGCGGCCGATCAGCTGCAGCACCTCGCGCTCCCGCGGCGTCAGCCGGTCGAGCGGCTCCTTCTCTCCGGCGAGCGCGTCGACGAGCCGGGCCGCGACGTGTGGATCGAGCAGCGCCTCTCCCGCGTTGGCTGCTCGCACGGCGCGCGCGAGCTCCTGCGGTTCGGCGTTCTTCAGCAGGTACCCCGCGGCCCCGGCCCGAAGCGCGGGGAGCAGCTTGTCGTCGTCCGCGAAGCTCGTCAGCACGATCACACGCGCGCAGGGAACACGCTCCCGAAGCGCCCGCATTGCCGCGAGTCCGTCGAGCGCCGGCATCACGAGGTCCATCAAGACGACGTCGGGGCGAAGCCGCTCTGCAGCCTCGATCGCCTCCTCGCCGTCGGCCGCCTCGCCGGCGACCTCGATCCCATCCTGCAGCTCGAGGAACGTGCGCAGCCCTTCCCGAACGACGGCGTGGTCGTCGACGACGAGCACGCGAATCGGTTCAGTCACCTCGGACCTCCAAGCGCACGGTCGTGCCAGACCCGCGCGCCGAGTCGATCTCGAGCTTGCTGCCGAGCCGGCGCGATCGCTCCTCCATCGAGGTCAGGCCGAGCCGCCGCGACCGCAGGCCGGGCGCGTCGGGCTCGAAGCCGACGCCATCGTCCTCGACCTCGAGCAGCAACCCCCCGTCCTCGGTCCGCAGCCGCAGCGAGACGTGCTGTGCGTCCGCATGACGCAGTGCGTTCTGCAGGGCCTCTTGGGCGATCCGCAGCACCTCGCGGTCGCGTGCCGGGTCGGCGGGCAGCCCGTCGGCGATCTCGAGCTCGATCTCACGCTGCAGCGATCGCCGTAAGACCTCGACGTGCTTTCGCAGCGCACCGCCCAGGCCGTCCTTCTCCAGCTCCGGCGGGCGGAGCTCGAAGACGAGCGAGCGCAGCTCGTCGAGGGCTTCCTGCGCGAGTGTCCGCAGCTTCTCGACCTGCTTGTGAGCCGCGGCCGGATCGCGCTCGAGCAGAGTCCCAGCCGCCTCTGCGCTCAGCACGAGCCCGAACAGCTTCTGGCTGACGGCGTCGTGAAGGTCGAGCGCGAGCCGGTTCCGCTCGGCGACGATCGACAGCTCGCGGCTCTCCTCGTAGAGGCGGGCGTTCTCGATCGCGATCGCTGCGTGGGCCGCCAGCAGCTCGATCAGCTCCTCGTCCTCGTGGGTGAAGTCGGGCGCGTCGATCTTCTCGGTCAGGTAGAAGGCCCCGATCACGCCCTGCGGCGCGACGATCGGCACGCCGAGGAAGGAACGCATGTTGGGATGACCGGCAGGCCACCAGCCGCGGAAGCGTGGGTGCTCGTGGATGTCCCGCGTGCGGTGGGGTGCCTGAGTCTCGAGCATCGCGCCGAGCACGCCGTGCTGCCGCGGCAGCGGGCCTAGCGAGGCGATGAGCTCGTCGCTCATGCCCGAGGTGAGAAACCGACGGAAGCCTCCCTCGCCGTCCGGCAGCCCGAGAGCCGCGTACCGTGCGCCGGCAAGCTCGCGCCCACTGTGGACGAGCCGCTGCAGCACCTCCTCGAGCGAGAGCTCCGCGCCAACCGCGAGCACGGCGTCGCTGACCGCCATCAGCGCCGAGCTCAGCCGTTCAGCCATGGCCACGGACGATAGCTCCGGGGTCCCTGCTGATCGGCCGGCTTGGTGCTTGTCGAGGCGTTGTGATCCGCTAGAGAGAGGCCGACGCGAAGCACCAGTACCCAATTACTCCTTCGGAGGTCGACGAGGGTTTCGGTGGGGCTCCGACGGCGTGCCGATGGTGCCCAGGCTCGCGGAGATCCTGATCAGAGTACGACCCCAGCGGCCCTCTTAGAGTCCCCATTGGCGGAGGAAGGTCGCGGTACTTTGACTTCGGCGTGTCGCTCCCGCCGAGGATCGCGGCCGCCCAGACACTCAGAACGGCTCCTGCGGCGTGAGCGGCGGTGTGTCGAGCGTGGTCATCACGTCAGTCGACAAGACGCCCGTTGCGCAGGATGAGACGGCCG
This sequence comes from uncultured Actinomycetes bacterium, assembly GCA_963794605.1. Classification (GTDB taxonomy): domain Bacteria; phylum Actinomycetota; class Thermoleophilia; order Gaiellales; family Gaiellaceae; genus VAXT01. The sequence goes on along the minus strand of CAWCEN010000002.1, from coordinate 179,172 downwards.
TCGAGCTCGACCATCGCCTCGCGTACGAGCCCGTCGATGTGAACGGACGCCCGATTGGCGCCGCCGATGCCCGTGTTGGTGCCGAAGGCGAAGTGAACCGTCCCCTCCGCCTTCTCGTCCTCGAGGATGACCCCGGTGATCGTGGCGCCCGGATTCGTGCCGATCCCCAACTCGGCGATCGTCCGCCCGTTCTCCCCGCCGGCATCAAGTGTCCCTAGCAACCACTCGGCCGCCGCTCCGCCCGCCGCAGTGACAGCGCGTCCCCGCTCGAACTCGATGGACAGCGGCTCGGCAAGGAGTCCCCAACCGGCGAGTGATCCGTCGAAGACGATCGTCCCGCAGCCATCGCTCTCGAGCGGCGCGATGAAAGCCTCGCCGGCCGGCAGGTTGCCCCATGCGCACGGGGCGCGCAGATCGCCGTCGTCGCAGATCGCCTGGCGCCCCTCCAGCGAGACTTGGACGTTGGTGCCCCCTGCACCGGTCACGCGGCAGAGCTTGGCCTTGGTCAGCTTCGCGGCAAACGTGCGTCCGGCTCGCTCCAGGTGCGTGTAGTCGATCGGGAGTGTGCGCGCGAAAATCTCCTCAGTGACGCCGGGCAGCGAGGCGATGCGCGCACCGGCGCGCGTCGCTGCCTCCCGAGCTTCGGTGTGGCTGAGGGAGAAGTGGGTGACAAGGGCGATCGCCGTAGCCGCGCACATCGCCGTCGCCACGGCATCCGGTGGCTCCTCACCGTCGCGGCTCGTCGGGGGAAACTCCTGCATGCGCACGTTCTGCGTGCGGGTGCGCGCTGCTTCGGCGAGCTCCGTGGCGATTTCGACGAGCTCGGGGTTGGAGACGACGAGGAATGCGTCGCCTTCGGAGAGGCCGAGCCGGTCGAGCGCGACGTTGGCGGCCAGGGCCAGCTCGCCATTTTCGATTGGGTACCTCGGAGTGGCGGGCGTCTTCACGTGTACTCCTTCCTACGAGCGGCCGGCGTCTGCGGCCGGCGCTCGCCAGCGTGGATCGTCGCCAACGGGCGTGCTCTCGTGGGCGGTCTGGGCGCGTCCGGTGTCGGTTGGGTCTGGTCGGTGCAGCCCGACGCCAACCATGACCAGAGCGATGCCGGCGAGATCGACGGGCGAGGGCATCTGACGCAGGACGATGACGCCGATCACAGTCGCGGTCGCCGGTAGCAATGCGACGAACAGCGCATAGGTTGCCCGCGGCAGGCGCGCCATCGCCAGCTGATCAAAGACGTAGGGGATGACGGACGAGGAGACGCCGACCCCGACGCCGGCGGCGAGGGCGACCGGGTCTGTGAAGGCGTGCGCGGCCCCGGCCAGCCCGATCGGGGAGACGAACACGAAGCCGAACAGCATGGCCGCGGCGAGCCCGTCGACGCCGCCGATCGCGGATCCGCGGGCGACCCGGTGGGCGAGGATGATGTAAGCCGTGAAGAGGGCCGCATTGGCGAAGGCGAAGGCGACCCCGACGGGCTCGCCGACGACGTGCACCTGGGTCAGGAGGTAGACACCGGCAGCGGCCGCGACGACTGCCGCGACGTTGCGCCTGACACGGGCGCCGATCAGCGCGAGGACGATCGGGCCGACGAACTCGATCGCGGCCACCGTCGCCAGAGGCAGGCGGTCGATCGAGATGTAGAAGCAGGCGTTCATGACCGCGAAGACGGCGCCCAGGGCGACGATCAGCGTCTGCCCGTTGCGATCGAGGGCGAGGAACTTGCGCCACGGCCGGCGCCAGATCGCGAAGATCAGGGCCGCCGAGGCGATCCGCAGCCAGGCGACGCCGAGCACGTCGACGCGGGCGAAGAGCAGGACGGCGAAGGCGGGGCCGAGGTAGTGGAAGACAGCGCTGCCGACGAAATACGTGTGCGGGGGCACCGCGGCGATCCGGTCGCCGAGTGGGATTCGCGGCGAGACTGCGTTGATGTCGACTTGGCTGCCGATACGGATATTGTTCCGGCGCAGGCGTGAAATGGACACCGCAAATCGAAGGTGTTAGGCTCCATTGAGCTTATGAAGAACGGACTTCGAGGCACAAATGTCGTCAATCTTCCGCAACTTGACGCGACCGACCGTAAGATCATCAGCGAGCTGACCAGCGACGGGCGCGTCTCGCTCGCGGAGCTCGGCCGGCGCGTAAGCCTCTCATCGCCGGCAGTCGCCGAGCGCGTCCAGCGCCTCGAACGGGCCGGCGTCATCACGGGCTACCGGGCCGAGATCGACCCCCGCACCCTCGGCTACCAGCTGACTGCGATCGTCCGTATCAAGCCCGCCCCCGGCCAGATACCGCGGATTCCCGAACTCGCTGCCGAGATCCCCCAGATAAGCGAGTGCCATCGCATCACTGGCGAGGACTGCTTCTACATCAAGGTCTACCTCCGCTCGATCGACGACCTCAGCGGCCTCCTCGACCGCTTCCTCGTCTACGGCGAGACTACGACCTCCCTGATCAACGCCTCGCCCGTCCCGCGGCGCGACCCGCCGATCGACGGCGACGAGTAGCTCTCGGTCCTAGTCGCTCGAGCGCGCGGACCTGGCGAGGTCTCCAGTCGCGCGGCAAGTCGTACGATCGGTGCCCCGACCTCGAATGCCGAGAGGCCCTGTCGGCCCCGTTGCAGTCCCAGCAGCGGATGGAGAAGGGTAAAAGCTCAGATCCCGGCGCCAGCTCAACCAAGCCTGGCCGTACGGTCCCTCGACGCAGACAGCTACACGGCCGGTCGTGGATCGGACTCGAAGCGGCGCGCGAGCACCTTGTCGATGAGGCCGTACTCGATCGCCTCCGCTGCGGTCATGAAGTAGTCGCGCTCCATGTCCTCGGAGACCTTCTCGAGCAGGCGCGAGTAGATGTCGAGCGCGCGCTCGCCGTGCACGGTCTGCTCGACGACCATCGGAATCAACGGGCTCATCGCTGCTCCTGGATTCTGTGCTTTCAGGTTCGTCTTTGTGCCTTCATCCAAACCAGCAGGCTGCGCTCGTGCTCACTCTTGCAGCTGCTTGCAGTCGAGCGAGAGCGTTCCCCGTGCCGCGCGGGTCGCCGCTCCATGCCGACCTCGTGATGCTCGCTCGGCTCTCGCAGGCGCCTAGCCCAAGCCCAGGCGAGAAGACCGACGCCCGGGAGATCACAGCACACCACCAGGGCGCAGATAGGCTCAGTCGAGTGGACGTCGTATTCGAGGTCACCAGCCAGCGGTACCCGCTCGACGAGCAAGCGGCGACGCTCATGGCAGAGAACCTGAGGGTGAAGGCGGCGCACGAGCCTGGCGCCGAAGGAGCCGCAGGAGCTCGGACCGATCGCCGATGCGATCGAGCTCCGGCTGATCGAGGACAGGGACGACCCGATCACCCTGGGCGGAGACGGGGCCGAGGCCGTTTATTCCGCCCTGAGCGTCCCGAATGGCGGCAGCGATCAACTGCGGGCGCTCTACCAGGCCGTCAAAGGGCTGCACGACGAGCGGCTTCGGCTGCAGAGCTAGGACAGCCTGCCCGTCGCGGTCGAGATCCTCGGCAAGTGCTGCGAGATCGGTGAGCGACTCGTCGAACTGGACGGCGTGAGCCGCCCCCGGTCAAGCGCGCCGCCCGCGCGCAACCTGCTGCCTGGGAGAGGAGGCGAGCAGCTCCTCGTACAGGGAGGCGAAGCGATGAGCGATCTCCGCCCAGCCGTATCGGCGGCTTTCTGTCTGAGCGCGCCGGCCACGCGCCCGGCGTTCCTCCTGGCCGCGAGCGGCGCTGACGAGTACCTCGACGAGCGCCTCCTCGTCGTCGGGCTGAATGAGCCAGCCCGTCCTTCCGTCGGCGACGATCGCCGCTGGGCCATGCGCCCGGCAGGCGATCACCGGTAGGCCGCAGGCCATCGCCTCGACGAGGACGAGCCCGAACGCCTCGGCGACGGAGGGCAGGACGAGCGCGTCGGCCGCGTTCAGCGCCTGCGGCAGCTCCTCGTGCGGGCGCCAGCCGGCGAGGAAGACCTGGCGGTTCCCGATCCTGCGCGCGGTGGCGAGCGGATGCTCCCCCTCCCACTCGCCCGGATGGCCGCCGACGAGCACGAGCGGCGCAGGCGTGCCGAGCAACTCGACCGCACGCGCGTGGGCGCTGATCAGGAGCGGCAGGCGCTTGACCGCCGTGTAGCGACCGACGTAGAGGAAGACCGGCCCGCCGGCCCGGAAGGGAGCGAGCTCCTCGTCGCGGTAGGCGATGCTCCCCGGCCGGCCGCTCTCGTCCCAGCCGCGCGGCTGCTCGACCAGCCAGCGGCGCCAAAACGCGAGCCGCTCGTCTTCCGCGAGCGGTTGCCGCGAGAAGCGCTCGAGCTCGACGCCGCTCGGGAGGCCGCGCACCTTCGCCCGCTCGAGGCCGAGCAGGAGGGCCGTGTCCGCCTCCGCCCCGGGCGGCACGACCAGCAGGGCGCAGCGCCGCGCCCAGGCTCGCAGCCGCCGGTCCCAATCCCGAGCGTAGCGCCAGCCCGGCGGCGCTCCTGCCTCGATCCTGCGCAGCATGGCGAGCTCGGTCCCGTGCAGCTGGCCCAGCACGGGCAGCGAGGGGAAGCCGCGTGCCGCGGCCTCGTTCGCGGGCGTCAGGTGGTGCAGATGGAGCAGGTCGGCGGCGCTCGCGCCGGCGCGTGCGAGCAGGTCGATCCAGGCAGCGACGAGCCGTTCGTAGGCGGGATCGTCGACGGCGGCAAAGATGCGATCGGGCGCATCCGGGCGATCCTCGTAGGAGGGCTGGAAGGGAACGGGCGCAGCCAGTGGCTCCGGAAGCTCGAGCGCGGGCGAGTAGTCGAGCGCGTGGACGTCGATCCCGGCGAAGAAGCTCCCCGCGTGGGTCGGCTCGCCCGGCGGTCCGAGCGAGCCCGCGGCGAGCGTCAGCTGCCAGCCGACGGCCGGCAGGGCGCGAGCGAGCGAGCGCGCGACTTGCGCCGAGCCGCCACGGGGGAAGAAAAAGAGCGCCGAGACGACGCGACCACCCGAACGCCGCACCGGCGGGCGGCCGAGTCGCCGCTCGTACCAGTCCTGCCTCCGAGTTCGCCATCCGATAGCAATTCTCTCCGGTTTGTGCGCCGGAATGAGCGTGGGGTGCCTCGCTCGCCGTCGCCGGGAGCTGCAGCGGAAGCCAAGCCGACCGAGTTGCTCGTGTCCCGAGCAGCGGGCCGCGCCGCGTTGGCTGGCGCATGGTTAGGTTCTGCTCGCATGCGCGTTGACCGTGGGGAAGCGCAGATCCAGGAGCTGGCGGAAGGGCCGCGACCGTTCAGGGCGCTCTACGAGCACTGGGAGCGGCACCAGTGGTCGCCCTTCGCGATCGACTTCTCCACCGATGCCGCCAGTTTCGCGGCCCTTGACGAGCCGACGCGCGACGGCCTCGTCATGGTGTTCGCGCACCGCTTCCACGCCGAGTTCAACGTCGCCGCCCTGCTCGCGCCCTTCCTGCTCGCCGCTCCCGACTACGACGTGCAGCTCCTGCTCGCGACGCAGGTGGCCGACGAGCACCGCCACATCGAGTCGGTCCTGCGCGTGTACTCGGACGTCTTCGCGGTCGAGGGCGGGATCGCGGCGGTCAAGGCGGTCGCGGATGCGCGCTCGATCCCGTCGCGGCCGCGCTCTATGCGGCGCTCGACGGCGTCGTCGGCGCGCTCGAGGCGAGCCGTGACGAGGACAGCTTCCTGAAGGCCGTCGTCGCCTACCACTTGATTGCCGAAGGGTCGATCGGGCGTGCGAACCAGAACTTCGCCGCGGCGCAGTTCGATCGGGTCGGCTCGTTCCCCGGCCTGCGCGAGGCGCAGCGGCTCGCGGTGCGGGACGAGGTGCGCCACATCGGCATCGGTGTGTCCTATGCGCGCCGCCGGCTGACCCGCGACGGCGCGCGCGCCCGGGCGCTGATCGAAGAGATCGTCGATGGCTTCCAGGCGCTCGGGGACAGCCTGCTCGAGGACACGGCTCCGAGCGTGCTCGACGACTTCGCCGGCGCCTACGGCGCGGAGCCTGCGACGCTCTGGGCCGAGGTGCTCCACCAGCTACGCCTCCGTCTCCGCTCGATCGGCTTCAGCTATGTGGGACGCGACTCACCAGGGCGGCGCGTCATCCACTCGTAGTCTCGGTGCGGCGACGGCCGGGCGGCCTACGCCGGCACTCGCTCCGCCTCGCGCGCTTGCGCCGTGCCAGCCAGAGCACTCTGCACCGGAGCGAGGTCTGCTAGCTCCGTCTCCAGCCGCTTCAGCGCCTGCACCTGCAACTGGCGCACCCGCTCGCGGGTGAGCCCAAGCTCGCACCCGACCGTCTCGAGCGACTGCGGCTCGCACTGAATGCCGAAGCGACGCGCGACGATCAGCCGCTCCCGTTCCGGCAGCCTTTCGAGCCCGCACCGCACCGTCTGCCGCAGAAGCGAGCGCTCTGCCTCCTCGACGGGGTCAGCGGCAGCCGGATCGGCAAGGAAGTCGGCGAGCTCGGTCTCGCCGTCTGGGCTGACCGCCTGGTTGAGCGAGGCCGAGACCTCGGCGCAGTCAAGCGCCTGGCGGACGTGTCCAAGTGGCAGGCCGGTCGCCTCGGCGAGCTCCTCCATGCTCGGCTCGCGGCCGAGTGCGGGCGCGAGCGTTCGGGCGGCTAAAGCAAGCTTGTGCTGGCGCTCGCCGATGTGCGTGGGAATGCGGATCGTCTTCGCCTGGTCTGCGATCGAGCGCGAGACCGCCTGCCGAATCCACCAATGGGCATAGGTCGAGAACTTGTAGCCCTGTCGCCAGTCGAACTTCTCGACCGCGCGGTTCAAGCCCAGCACGCCCTCCTGGATCAGGTCGAGGAAGGGAACGCCGAGGCCGCGATAGCGCTTGGCGATCGAGACGACAAGGCGCAGGTTCGCGTTGATCATCTGCTCCTTGGCGGCGAGGTCGCCACGCTCGACCCGCTTGGCAAGGGCCACCTCCTCTGCGGCGCCTAGCAGCCGGTGGCGGCCGATCTCTGTGAGGAACAGCTCGAGCCCGCCTTCCTTCAGGGCGGAGGCGAGCTGCGCGAGCTCCTCCGCCGGCGTCATTTTGCGGGCGATGCTCCAGCTCGACCCGGGCGAAAGTAGCGGATTGGCTTCTCGGCCGTTGGCAAAGAAGGCGCGCGGAAGCGACGTCGCTGGCTTTCGGTGCCAAAGGGAAGGGCAAGATCGTCCAGCAGCGGGGAGAAGGGTCGCCACTCAACATGCTCCCAGCGTGGCTTGCTACACATCGGGCAACTCGGAGGTCGCTCGTAAACAACGATGCCGTAGCCGCAGGCAGCGCAACGGTACTCGGTTCGCTTGCCCTTCCTGCCTCCCCCCGCCGCGACCATACCTCGCTTAACTTCGGACTCCTCGGTCTCACGCGCCAAGGCGACCCTTCCGGGTCGCCCTTCCGCCAACTCGACGATCGACATCTGATCCCCGTCGATGAGAGCAGCAGGTGGAGCTGATGCGGACTCAGATGCCAGCGGAATCGCCACTGTCTCCTCTTTCCTCGGGCCTTCGCCCGACCGAGTTTGCTGGCGGTTCCGCGCTAGGCTCGGAGCGTGTCGGCTTCCGCCTAGTGCTCGGAGCGTCTCAGCTTCCGCCTAGTCGCGTGTCGACTTCCGCCTAGTCGCGGAACCGCTCGAAAGACTCGCGTGACCGGACGGGTCTTTCCTTCCTTGCGAACGAGTCGGTGCCTAGCTTCCTCCATAGGCATCACCTCCCGCTCTTCGATTTCGCGGACGGCCTCTTCGCCGAGGGCGAATGTCTCCTCGTCCCACCGTTCTCGGCCGTCCTGGCGGACAGGTTGCGGACGATCTCGAATGCCTCTTCGGGGGTTTGGACAGATCCGAGGATGGCCTTCTCAACCCGGAGCAGCGAGAGAGCCAATTGATCCTGGGAGAACTCGAGTACTTTCTTGCGCCGCTCGTGCTCAAGTTGACGCCAGGCCTGCAGTAGCTGGCGCAGCTCCGGATCGTCAGGCGTGATCTGACCCGAGAACTGCCGCCAGGCCTCGAGGTGGTCGCTGCCAGCGGCCGCGTGCAGGAAGAGGCGGCCGGCGAAGGCGCAGACCTCCTCGCTCTGAGCATCATCTAGCTGCTCGAGGTGGCGGCGCTTCTGAGCGACCTCGACAGCGCAACCTTGGGCGAGCGTTCCGACCTCGCGCAGCCACTCGTGAGCTTCGGGCAGGCGCTTTGTTTGTTTGGTCTCCGCTGCCTCGGAGCGGGCCTCGTCCAGGTCCTGCTGAGCCTTTGCCAGCGACCTCTCGGCGTCGGCTAGCTCTTCCCGGAGCCGCTGTTCGCGCTCGTCCTCTGCCTCGAGTCGCGCGAGTGCATCGGCGTGTTCAGCTTTGCCTGGTTCGGGCAGGGCCTCGATCGCCTGTCGGAGGAGCTGCCGCGCCCTGGCTCCCCTGATATGTCCAGCGAAAACAAGAAGGAGCTGCGCGTCCCGATCGAGGGCCTTGGCGAGCTTTACGAGCGTCTCAGCAACGGGCCGCTCGACCTCGCCCGCCTCGATCCGGCTGACCTGCGCAGCCGAGAGGCCACTCCGCCGCGCCAGCCCCCGCATCGAGAGATGCGCGCGCACGCGCGCCTCTTTGGTCAGCTCGGCCAGCGTCTGTTCCTGGTCTTGCATCGCGGCCCAAGCTTAGCCGGTTTGTGTACCGTCGGTCAAATGCTGGTGTTTGCCTCCGATGCGATCAGTTTCTGTTACGTAAAGAGACACCAACGCTTCCGCCCGTTCGAGGCCCTCGACCGCTTGTTAGGTTCTGCTTGCTAGTAGCAGCAGTCGATGGCATCGCGTGATGCTCTCGGAGGCGCTCAGTCGGGAACAGGCGTTCCGCTCGCGGCATAGAATCCGGCAGACAGAACACGACAGCGCAAGAGGACATAGCGAGCGTCGCCGGCCAGCTGGCTACCCTCACAAACACCGTGGAGGAAATGGCGACCCAGCTCAAGGCTATGCGCGAGCGGGCTGACAGCCAGCAAAAGCGCGCCGAAAGCCAGCACGAGCGACAAGAGACTCAACAGGAGCGCATCGACCTAGCGGCGCGAGAACTAACCGAGGTCAGTGACCGTCTGCAAGCTGCGGCGAACGCGCGCCGAGCATCAATCTGATCGCCCGCTCGGGAAGAAGCTCGAACTCGATCGGGACTATGCCGAGCTCCCCATTCCAATCCGGCTCGTCCCGGAGAATGTCGCTGTCGTTTTCGCGCTCAAGGTTGCGCTCGAGGGCGTGGCGCGAGCCGAGCGGCCGGCGAGCGGAGCTGCAGCCTCCGCCGGAGCCGTCCCGGGCCGCTATCCCATCTCGATCTCGGCCGGAAGGCCGAGCCGGCCCATCGCGCGGAGATGGAGGAAGTGCGAGCGCAGTGCGGCGCGGAGCGACGGCTGCGACGAGTAGCGGACGCCGTGCTTCGCGCAGTTGCTCCGCACGATCCGTGCGATCTGCGGGTAGTGCGTATGCGGCACCCGCGGGAACAGGTGATGCTCGATCTGGAAGTTGAGGCCGCCAAGCATCCAGGTCAGCACCGGGTTGCGAGGGCAAAAGTCGACCGTCGTCTCGACCTCGTGTATGGCCCACGCCGGCCGCGCGGCACGCACTTCCTCGGCCGATGCGAACGATGCCTCCTCGACGCAGTGGGCGAGCTGGAACGTCGTCGCCATGATCAGGCTCGTGACCATGGTGAAACCGATATATGCCCCTAGCACCGCCCACCATGGATAGACGAGCAGCGGAATCGCGATCGCCCACGTGACGAAGATCGCCTTGCCGACGATCACGCCTGCGAGGTTCCAGCCGCGGGGCGCCCGCAACGCGCTCTCGCCGACGCTGCCGCGCGCGAACGCCGCGATGTCGCCGACCGTCTGCCAGCGCAGCCCCATCAGCGCGTACATCGGCCAGATGTAGTAGTGCTGGAATCGGTACCACGGCTTCGGCGCCTGCGACGGCGTAAACCGGGCGAGCGGCACCTGGGTGGCGTCGGCGTCGTAGCCGTCGACGTTCGTGTAGGTGTGGTGGGCGACGTTGTGCTTCACGCGCCAGACGTAGCTCGAGAAGCCGAGCAGGGCGTCCGCCGTCCAGCCGACGAGGTTGTTGTAGCGGCGCCGCCGGAAGTACGTGCCGTGGTTCGCGTCGTGCTGTACGCAGAAGGCGTTCAGCATCACGCCCAGCACGAGCCCGGCGAGGCAGAGGAATCCGGCGATCAGACCGGGCCGCGCGAACACGAGCACCGTCCACGAAGCGGCGGTGAGCCCGATCGCGACCGGCGCCTTCGCGTAGAGGAGCAGCAAGCCATTCAGACGCGTGCTGCCGCGAGCGAGGTACTGCTCCACCTCACGACGAGTCTCGCGAATGAACGCCCCGCCGTTGTCGAACGCGACCTTCTGCACGGCTGCCTTCACGGCGTGCCCGCTGCCCTGTTCGGCCGGTCCCACAGTCGGGCGACGACGTACTCGCGCGCATGCTCCTCCTCCGGCAACATGATCGCTGGCGAGGCGGCGCCCTCCGGGATCTGGATGCAGGGATGGCATGAGAAAGACGGGGTTTCGATTGGCGAAACGCCCCACGAGAGTATGCTCGGCTTGATCACCAGACGACGGATTCTGTACTGGCTAGCTGCGATGGCCGCCGTGCTCGTCGGGGGAACGATCATCGGCCTCATCTGGGCGGACACGAGCGACGTTGCCGGTTCGATTGCAGTGATAACGAACATCGTCGGCGTCGTTGGAATCGTGCTTCTCTTGATCGCCCTCGCCGTCGTGACCCGTCGTCGGCGGCAAAAGCTACCCGCTTAGGCCGCGAGCGGAACGACTCGCGCCCTGGCGAGCGCCTGAACCCTAGGGGGCGAGGGTCACTCGTCCGCCCTGGAATCAAGCAGATCGAGGAGATGAGCCACGGCTGACGCCTCTTCTGTGAGGCGCTCCTGTTCTCCTGGAGCCACGAGCGCCCCGGATTTAATCCTCCCCGACACCTCCTCGTACCACGCAAGGAACTCGCGGAGCTGCGGGCGGATATCGGGTCGCTTTGCCTCGGGCATCCCTCCGAGTGTACGCCCGCTCAGCCTGCGCCTAGCGGGTCGCTTCCCGGGTGAGATCTCCCGGCTGGCAGCGAGCTGTCTGAAACACTTCGCTGACCAGATGGAGCTCGAGCGAGCCCGAGACCTTCTTCGACGCGAGCGCGCCCGGATCGAGCAGGCGCTCGTTCGGGTCAGCGGTCCCGAGAGGGAGGAGCTGGCTGGGCAGGACGAGATGGCCGATGCCGCATCGCAGCTCTACGAAGAGGAATTCGACGAGGGACAAGCCGATGACCTGCGAGCTGAGCTCGCCGCCGTTGAGCGCGCCGAGGCGCGACTTCTCGACGGGACCTACGGACGCTCCATCGAAAGCGGCGAGGCCATTCCCGATGAGCGCCTCGAAGCGGTACCCACTGCCGAGCGGACCGCGGAGGAGCAGGCGCGCTTCGAGCGAGGCTGATCAGCACGAGCGGCACGTACGACAGCCTGTACGGACACTAGTTCTGATCCAAGTCGAGCGATTCGACGGGACTACCGGCGGAAAGGTCAGTCAGGACCAGACAGTCGGCGCGGCAACGTGGCCCTTCTGGGTCACAGGGGAAACCACCGCGCAGTCCAGACTGTGGCGATGTATCAAGGAACCTCTCTGTGGCTCTGGGTCGTCCAGGGGATCATCTGGTGCTTCGTCGTGGCGTTCGTCGTCGCCGTCGGCCTCGCCCTGCGGCCGGCGCGACCCGCCCGTGCGCGTCGAGCGGCCCCTTTCGATCAGTGGTGCGCCTCGCACTGTGGGGTTGATGATCCCGCGGTACCCAGGGCGAGGCCCGAATTTGCCGGTGCTACCAGTCCGGATCGGCGTAGGCGGCACCCGCGTCGTCGTGGATGACGGCGGCGCGACCGGAGCCGTCGGGCTTGACCGTCCCGAGACGCGATGACGGATCCTCCGACGCGAACACGAGCCGGGCCCCGTCCGGCGACCAGGCCACACGCGCCGCGTCCACGCTCTCGACGGGGAGATCGCGGAGACCGCTGCCGTCCGCGTTGACGATGTTCGCCGACGCCGCGAAGAAACGCCCGTCGTCGCACACGACGACGAAGGCAAGGCGTCGTCCGTCCGGTGACCAGTCCGGCCGGTAGAGGGACGTCTCGTTCCCCACCGGGCAGGTCGAGGCCAGATCGACGATCGTCCGCTCCGCGCCGCTCGCACGCGCAACCGCGCGCAGCTGCGTTCCATTCACGAACGCGATCTCCGCTCCGTTCGGCGACCAGGCGGGGCTGAACCCGTCCGCGACGCGTGTCGCAGGCCCGTGGTCGAGGCGACGGACCACCACACCGCCGGCCGAAGAGTAGGCCAGCTGGAGGCCATCGGGCGACCACGAGGGCTGCCCGCCCTGGAAAAGCCGGCGCGCACCGGTTCCATCCGCTCGCATCAGCCAGATCCATCCTCCCCGGACGAAAGCGATCCGCCGCCGCGACGGTGACCAGGCTGGCATCCAGTCCTGCGCCGAGTTGTGCGTCAGCGGCTTCAAATCGGAGCCGTCGGGGCGTACCGAGAAGATCTCGAAGTCGCTTTGGAGGAGGACGGTCGAGTAGACGAATGTCTTCCCGTCCGGCGACCAGTGAGGGCCGTCGTCGAATTCCGAGCCGTTCTCGGTTCGCACGCGCCGCACGCCGGAGCCCTCTGCGTTCATGACGAAGATCGACGAGCCGGACGTGAACGCGATCCGGCGTCCGTCCGGCGACCACGCGGGCCAGTCGCCTCGACGCCGCAGCCTGGTTGCGGCTCGATCGCGCACCCGTATGACGTAGATACCGAAGTGCGCGGAGACCGCGAGTAGCCGGCCGGACGGTGACCACTGAGGTGTCCGGCCCATCTCCGCATCCCTTCCGCCGAAGATCCGACGCACCGCTCCGCCGGCGGACCGTACAAGGGCGAGCTTCTGCACGACGCCGTTGCCATCCGAACGCACGAAGGCGACCGTCCGGCCGTCGGGCGACCAGGCTGGGGTCGAGTCATTCGGACCGTGGGAGAGGCGGCGGACGCGACCTCCTGATGCGGAGACGACGGAGATGCCATTCAGTGCCGTAAAGACGAGCCGATCGCCGCTCGGCGACCACGCCGCGTCAGCTCCCCTGGCAAGAAAGCGAAGCCGGCGGCCGTCAGCGTGGATCGTCCAGACCCCGGACCGCGATCCGCGCTTGCCCGACAGGGTCAGTTCCGCGCCGTCTGGTGACCAGTCCGGAACGACGTCGATCGCCACGTCGAACCCGCGGGGCGTCAGGCGCCGCAGCCGCCGGCCGTCCTTTCGCATGACGTACAGCCCGTCGACCCGATGACCGCGCTCGAGTCGCCCACTCACGAAGGCGATCCGCGTCCCGTCCGGTGACCACCTCCCGCCAGAGTCGCCCCCGTTCGGGTTGCGGCTCAGCGCCCGCCTCCTACTCCCGTCGGCACGGACCGAGAAGAGCTCGCTGTTTTCGAGCGTGGAACCGCGCTCGCTCGCGAAGACGATCCGGCCCTGGGAGCTCTGCCGAGCGGCATCTCCCGTCGCTGCGGGCGCAGCACAGAGGATGAGCGCGATGGCAGCGAGCCTTCTCACGGGCGGGGCGGATGCTATTCGCCGAACGTGACCCTTTCGAGAGCGGTTTGTGAGGAATCTGGAAGGGGCTGCGCGGACGCGGCAACGAGCAGGAACCGGCGAGGCTCCTACCCGTTCAGCAGCACTGCGGGAGCGGTGTCTTGACCGTCCACAGGGCGACCGGGATCGTCCCTGTCGACGCCCGGGGCATGTCGTCCTCGCCGATCTCGGGGTCCAGTCGGCCCAGCGGCTCGGGATCGGTGACGTCGGCGGGAACCCCCGCCCCGCGCGGGGTCGCTGGTCCACCTATTGCCGCAAGAGAGGGTGGCCTGCGCACCCCGGCTCTAGGAGCACGCTCGGCCCTCCGCGCAAGCCCGCTGTGCATGCTGAGCAGGCTGCAAACCTTATGGTTGAGCCGTTGCAGGCTGTTTCAGCAGCAGCATAGTTGTCTACACAACTGAGATATTGAGGACCGGAGCCGCCGCCCCGTTTTACTGGGGGGCTGGTTCGTCCCCCGAAGGAGCTCCCCTACCCGTAGACCCCAGTTGCCGCACGACCCCGATCCTCGCGGTTGGTCTTCCCGTTTTTGGCTTGCGGCTAAACCCGTGGATACATCTCGCGGCTCACCGCCTCTCGCTCACGTCGTTCCCTCGCGGTCAAGACGTTGATCCGTACCAGGGCAGACATGGAGATCCCGTGCCTCTGTGTGCCTCGGCTGCGAAATCTTGCTTCTCCTCGGGAGGGACGCGTCGTACGTGCAGCTCAGCGGTGCCTTTTGTGGCATGCTCACGCGCGACTCGTCATACGCGACGCCCTCGGCGAAGGAAGGGTGTGTGGCCCGTTCCGCTCTTGGCGAGCCCCCTGCTGAGGATGTAAGCGGCGCCGATGATCGTGACGAGCGTCCAGGCACGGTTGTCGTCGAAGCTGTCGGATGCTGCGGCCGCGATCAGGAGCACACCGACGAGAATCAGCATCGCCCAGAACTCCGTCGTAAGCAGCGACCATCTCGTCTCGTCATGGGCACCGGTTACCTGCTCGCCTGCTTCCTCCATGCGCGTACCGGCCTCGTCCGAACGGGTTCTTCGGTCTGTTGTAGTCATGGTCTTCCCTCTCTCGTTGTCGTTGCGCAGATCAGCGAGCAAAATGCCCGTCTGAGTTGTCCGGAGTTTCCCGACGAGCAGGATCTGAAACCGTCGAATCCACGGTGCGGAGCCAAGGAGTTGGCTCGATGCAAGGCGCACTCACGCTCGCCTCGTCTTTCCAGTGAGCCTCATAGCCATCTCTTCGAGGCTGAGCCGGCGCTCAGGGGACTGTGGGGCACATGCGGGGCCCCCTCGCCTGGGCCAGTGTGCGGGAATGTCTCCCGAAGCCGGTGGTAGGTTCGCCAGGCGGTACGCGTCGAGCAGGTGGACTTCATCGCGATCCCTACTCGCGACCTTTCGCGTGCCGTCGCTTGGTACCGCGACGTTCTCGGGCTTCCCGAGAGCGAGGTGACCGAGGGCGAGCTTGAGATGCCGAACGTCACCCTCAGTTTCTGGGAGCCCGAGCGCGAGGGTCTGCCGTTTGTCCCGAACGAGGCTGGATTCGGGTTGCGGGTGGCCGACGTTGAAGAGGCCAGGGCTGAACTCGAAGCGAAGGGCGTCGAGTTCATCGCCGAGACGTGGGACTCAGGCGTCTGCCACTTCGCGGCTTTCCGTGACCCCGAGGGCAACACCGTGATCCTCCACCGCCGTTACGCACCCAGAACTCCCCGCGAACGACCGTGAAGACTCGCCTGCGCGAGCGTTCAGCTAAGACGCCTGATGGTCCTGTCGGGCGAGTTCGCCGTAGAAGTAGGACGCGGCAACTCCTCCGACGCCGGGCTGCTGGCGCTTAACGGTGAACGTCGGCGGCCGTTGAAGGCGAGCGTATGCTGGTGACGTGGACAGCAACCTGGCCGAGATCGCGCGGGAGGGCTTGGCAGCATGGCGTAAGGGCGACTTCGGTACGGTCGAGGAAATCCTCGACCGTAATGTGGTGTGGCACGCAACCCAGCCTGGTGAGTGGGACTGCCACGGGCGAGACGAGGTCATGCAGACGCTGCGCGAGCGGTATGAGCAGGGCTTCGCCAAGGGCCACTTGCAGTTCAGGGAAGGCGGAGAGCACGCCGTGATTGTCGTCGCGCACCCAAGCGAGATCGGCGGCTCCGACTGGCCATCCGAGATCGCGACCGTAATGCGGTTCCGGAACGAACGCGTCGTCTCAATGCAGGATTACCGAACGGAGGCCGAGGCCCTTGCGGCTGTCGAGCAGACGTAATCCGGACGCGGCACGCTGCCGACGCCGTACCGTGCGCGATCGCCTCCGCTCGTTTCTTCGCTTCCTCCGCCATGATTCCGGGTGCGGCGACTGGTTCGAGGAGCTGCCTCCGCACACGGGCGTTCGCGAACCGCGTCGACCGCGGCCCAGCGCTCCCTCCTCAAGCATCGCTCTAGAGCTGCCGCCAGATTTGCTCTAGCCGCCTCGCGCTGTAGCAGCGACTTGTCGCGGGACTAGCTCGCTGCCGACGCCAGGGCTGCAGACGCGCAGCCTCGCCAGTCGCGCAAGTTCGAGCTCCGAATCGGCCAGCGTGGCCTGGGCCAGCGTGCCCGAATGTCCCTTGAACGACCTCGACTATTCGTCGTCAGGGTTCTGGTGACGCCCGGGCGGAGGTAGCATCGCATCCCCGGCGGTGCCTGGTCCGCGTCAGGCTTCCAGGTTGACATCGCCGCTCGAGGTTCGCGCTGTCGGCAGCCGGTAGCGAAGCCACACGCTACCGCTTGAAGTCGATGCTGCCTCGACGAGCTCCAGCTCGCGACGCGTGGGTAGCCCCGCGAAGAGCCGGGGGCCGACGGGGTCGAGGACGCGTCCGACGGCGAGGCATAGCTCGTCGACCAGACCCTCAGCGAGAAGCGACTTCGCGGGGTGATGCTGCCGTGGACGCCGACGTCGGCGTCGGCGCCCGGCGGCGCGCCTTGCCGACGCGCGAAGTCTCGGTCGTAAACGGTCGGGCGTCATGGCGAGGCGCGGCTGTCGAGGCCGGCCAGCACGACCGCGTCCTCGAGCGCCAGCGCGTGCCCTTCGGCCACGACGGCGTCGTAGCGGTCGCCGAGCGCGGCGCGGGCGCTTGCGAGGTACGCTTCCTCGAGCGACCGCTGGAACGGGCTCGGGTCGTCCCCGAGCGTCTCGCGCACGGACTCGGCCGCGCCCCACAGCCGGGCCGCGCACTCGGCGTCCCCGGCGTCGGCTGCCAGCCCTGCGAGACCGTGGAAGCAGACGTCGAGCGAGCGCCGGTCTCGTGCCTCCCAGGCCTGCGGCAGACTCTCGGCGAACAGTTCCCGGCTGCGATTTGTGTCGCCCTGGAGCAGCGACGCCAACGCGAGATGCGCCAGCGACCACTCCGCCTGGCGCGAGTCACCGAGCTCACGCGCGAGCTCGAGGCTGCGGTAGAGAGCCTCGGTCGCGCGATCGTGGGCGCCGACACCGAGGGCGGACTCGCCGACGTTTCCGAGGACGACTGCGACGTTGAGGGGATCGCCCATGCGCTCGATCACTTCGAGGCACTCCTCGTTGAACCGAAGCGCCTGCTTGTACTCGCCCTGCTGCTTGTGCATCGCGGCGAGGCTGTTGAGCGCAGAGGCGATCTCCATGTCGAGGCCCTCCTCACGGGCGAGCGCCAAGGCTTCCTCGAGCAGGACACGGGCCCGTTCCCGATCGCCGAGCGCGCCCACCGCCCACCCGTTCGTGGTCAGCACGCCGCAGAGCTGGGCGGTGAGACCCGCCTCCCGCAGCAGGGGCACCGCCTCGGCGCTGAGCTCTGCGGCACGTTCGTAGTCGCCCTGCCAGAGCGCCATGTCTCCGGATCGGTAGAGCGCAGTGCCGCGGAGCGCACCAGGGGAGTCCGTGGCGTGCGCTAGGAACTCGTCGAGCCACCGCCGGCCCTCGCTTGCGCGCCCCTGGGCGAGCCAGAAGCGGTAGAGGTCGGCGCTCAGCGCGAACCCCCCATCGAAGTCACCGGCCTTGATGGAGAACGCCAGCGCCGCACGGATGTTGTCGAGCTCGCTGGCGAGCGCTTGCAGCCAGCGAGCGGCTTCGGGCCCGCGAAGCTCCTCCCCGGCTCGACGGGCGAGGTCGGAGAAGTAGTCCGCGTGGCTGCGCTGCAGGTCGGCCCGGTCCCCGGGGTCGTCCAACCGTTCCTGGGCGAACTCGCGGATCGTCGCGAGGAGCCAGAAGCGGTCGCCAGTGTGCCTGACGAGGCTTTTGTCCACGAGTGAGGCGAGCAGGTCGAGATCCGCCCCGCAGACCTCCTCCCCGGCCTCGAGCGTCCAGCCGCCCGCAAAGACAGACAGGTTCGAGAACAGACGCTTCTCCTCGTCGTTCAGCAGGTCGTAGCTCCACGCGATCGCCGCGGCCAGCGTCCGCTGCCGCTCGGGGGCGTCGCGCGCACCTCCCGTGAGGAGCTGGAGCGAGTGCTCGAGCCGGGTCAGGATCTGCTCGAGGCTGAGCACCTTGACGCGCGCCGCCGCGAGCTCGAGAGCCAGCGGCAGGTTGTCGAGCCGGCTGCAGATCTTCGACACGACCGGGCTCAGCTGGAAGCTCGGATTGACGATGCGCGCTCGCGCGCCGAAGAAGCTGACAGCCTCCTCGGACACGAACGGCGGCACCGGGTATTCCTGCTCGGCGGCGATCCGGAGCGGCTCGCGGCTCGTCACGAGCATCCGCAGCCCGCTGCAGCGTGACAGCAGATCGGCGAGGTCGGGCGCCACCTCGAGGAGCTGCTCGAGATTGTCCAGTAGGAGCAGGAGCTCCTTCTCCGCGATGTGGTCGGCGAGCCCGTCCGACGCGCCGAGCACCTGGGCGATCGAGTCGAGCACGAGTGCCGGATCGCGCACCGCGGCGAGCGAGATCCACCAGACGCCGCCGGGGTACTGCTCCGCCGACTCCGCGGCCGCCTGAGCGGCAAGCCTCGTCTTCCCCGTCCCGCCCGGGCCCGTAAGCGTGAGCATCCGGCTCGTCCCGAGCAGCCCGAGCACCTCGGCGAGCTCGCGCTCGCGGCCTAGGAACGGCGCCGGCGCGACGGGCAGGTTCGTCTGGTGGAGGGTGCGCAGGCGCGGGAACTCGCCGTCGCCGATTTGGTAGAGGCGCACCGGCTCGGACAGATCCTTCAGACGATGCTCGCCGAGGTCGTGGAACGTCCCGTCCTCCAGGAGTTCGCGGGTGGAGTCCGAGACCACGATCTGGCCGCCGTGCCCCGCAGCGCAGATGCGGGCAGCACGGTGAACGTCGATGCCGACGTATCCCTCGTCCGTGGCAATCGGCGTTCCGGTATGGAGGCCCATGCGCACCTGGACCGGCCCGCCGGAGAGCGCCTGCTGAGCAGCGGAAGCCGCCGCGACGGCGCCGATCGCAGACGCGAATGCGTAGAAGAAGGCGTCGCCCTGGGTGTCGACTTCGACACCGTCGTGTGCGGCGAACGCGTCTCTGAGGGCACGCCGGTGGTCGGCGAGGACCGTGGCATAGCGGTCCCCATGCTCCTCGAGCAGCCTCGTCGAGCCCTCGATGTCGGTGAAAAGCAGCGTGACCGTGCCCGTCGGTAGGCCGTGCATGGGAACAAGTCTCTCGCGTCCGTGCCCGGCGGCCAAGAGGAGCGACAGCTTCGCGTCCTCGCCCGTACCCTGGCTGGGTGCAGCTTCCATCGTCGGTTACCACCAGGACGAACACTGCGACTGGATCGCCGAGCTCGCGTGCAGCACGCGTAACACAGCGCCCATTAGCCCGCTCGTGTCAGAGCGCAGTTGCTAATGGGTAGTCGAGCACGAGTGAAGGTCAGAAGCCTCAGCCGAGGCTTCTCTTTCGTCCCGGCACGCTGATTCTTGAGCCTGGGAGGCGCAGCCGGGAGTCCGAACGTCGCTATCGCCTGATGGCGCGCAGGCGCGGAGGGATCGAACATCTGTCCGGCAGCGATTTCTCACAGCGGCCGAAGCCCTGTACCTGATCCTCGTCTGCCTCGCACCGGAGCCCGGCCTGACCCGGGAAGAAGCGCTCGGCCTAGGCCCGGAAGACATCGCCAGCGAGGCAGGCTAAAGAAGCGAGCATCTGGTTAATCCAGTCTTGGTCGAGGCCGGAGCGCTCGACCCACGCGAACAAACGTCCCACGGATCGTCAATCCCTTGAAGGAATTTCCATCGATCGATCAGATGGCCTCGGATGCTGTTCTCCGACCCGCCCGCGGGCTGGCGACCGCAGCCTCTTGGTCGGTCCCAGAACACAGGAGGCCTCGTCGACGTGCCATACGATCCATCGCGATGCCTTAGTACTGGGTGAAGCCGCTCGGGGTAACGGAGCCTCACGCGCCGATGCCTAACGACTGGACGGTTGGGGCCGACCTTGACAGCTTCGATCTCATTACCGGCCCGGCCACTCAGCGCAAGCCTCCACAAATGGGTCGCGGCGACCATGTCCTCTTCCACGCGGTGATGTGATCCATGTCAGGCTGTTCGCGGCCGCCGAGATTCTTGACAACCCTCAGTGGAAGCGCCACCCAGTGTGGGAACTCCGTTGGCCGTGGGTCTACCCGTGCCGCGTTGATGTCTGGGTGCCGCTGATCGAAGACGGTCCGAGAACGACTGAGATCGCGCCAAAGAAGGTGATTGGCCGGCTGCAATCCGGAGCCGACTTCGCGAAGCTGACGCAGGAGGAGTACAGGAGGGGCTCAATGCCCGCGGAAGGTAGAGATCTCTAGTGACCTGTCGCCGGTTCCGGCAGGTCGCTTTCCTGAGAGCGAGGAGGTCGATGGCCAAGTCCTGCGAACCCGAAGGCCCACAGGACTTGACGCAGCGACTCTGATGGTCAGCAGGTTCGTCGTCAAGCGACAGCTCTGGTGTCGCGACCACGGTTCTTCGGCAGGAGCCAAGCCCTGCGAAACCGTAGTAGCGATGCCCTTCATCGCGGCTCCGCCTTCTCCGCTCCCCGACGGTCCGGCGAGCACCATGAACGCCGTCGGCGATCTCCAGGTCGAACCCGAGACGGCGCGAGTGCCGTCTGGGTAGACCTTCGTGACCTCGTCGAAGCTAACGCTTGCCACGACGAGTCCT
The DNA here is from genome assembly GCA_963794605.1 of uncultured Actinomycetes bacterium. Taxonomy (GTDB): domain Bacteria; phylum Actinomycetota; class Thermoleophilia; order Gaiellales; family Gaiellaceae; genus VAXT01. Next base: position 158,522 of record CAWCEN010000002.1, on the reverse strand, counting down.
CCGCTCGCGCCCCATCTCGCGCGTCGTCCTAGTAGCCAAAGCCGCCACCGGAGCCCGCGGGTGTGGTGATTTCATCGCCCGACGACGACAGCACGTACCAAAGGCCGCCGAAGGCGTTCACGCCCTGTCCGTTCGTGTCGCCGGCCTTCTGGTCGGCCGAGAACAGATAGAGCGGGTGCCCGTTGTAGGTGACCTGCGGCTTGCCGTCCGAGCGGGCGCTGGTCGCGACGATCGAAGCGTTCGCTCCACCGCCGACCGTCGGCTTGCCGGTCGCCCGCAGGGGCGGCCACTCGACGGCGCAGGCGCCCGTGCACGTGCTCTTCGTGCCCGAGTCCCGCTCGAACAGGTAGAGCGTGCGGCCCTGCGAGTCGACGAGGATCTTGCCGACGTTTTCGTTCGCGACGCCGACCGTGGCCGACTGTCCGTTCGCGTTCTTCGGCGGAGCCGGGGAGTTCGCGTTGCTGCCGCCGCTGCTGCCGCAGCCTGCGGCGGCCAACGCAGCGACTACCAGCGCAGTCGCGCCGGCGAGGAAGGTGATGGACCTGGTGCGAGTCATGCTCGCTCCTTTCGTTGGATGCGTGAACTTGGTCACGCTGCGAGCATGCGGTCGCACGGAGGCGCTCGCCTCTAGGAGTCACCTGTGAGATCCCTAGTCGTGCTCCCTAGCCCGAGCACTCCCACGAGGAAGCGCGGTTTATCCTTGGTCGAATCGTGGCCGGCTCGAAACTCGTGCGGGATTGATCCGTGCTACAAGGCCGCCGTACCGAGTGCGCGGCCCTTGATCGGCTGCTCGAGGCAGCACGGGGCGGGCACAGCGGCGTGCTCGTCGTACGCGGCGAGGCGGGGGTCGGTAAGTCCGCGCTGCTCGAATACGCGCGCGAGGCAGCGTCGGAGTTCCGGGTTACGCAGGCTGCCGGGGTCGAGTCGGAGATGGAGCTTCCGTTCGCCGGTCTCCATCAGTTGTGTGCGACGCTTCTCGATCGTCTCGATCGGCTGCCGCCTCCCCAGCGTGATGCGCTCGGTACAGCGTTCGGCTTGACCTCGGGCACTCGGCCCGATCGCTTTCTAGTCGGGCTCGCGTTCCTGAGTCTTCTTTCCGACGCGGCCGACCAGGAGCCGCTTCTCTGTTTGATCGACGACGGGCAGTGGCTTGACCAGTCGTCGGCACAGGTGCTCGCCTTCGTGGCCAGGCGCCTCAAGGCGGAGTCGATCGCCCTCTTCTTCGCCGAGCGTGAGCCGGGCGAGCTCGACGCATTGGCCGGGTTGCCGGAGTTGCGGCTCGAAGGACTTTCGGACGTCCACGCGCGTGAGCTGCTTGGCTCGGTGGTGAGCGGGCCGCTCGACGAGCGCGTTGCCGAGCGAATCGTGGCCGAGACACACGGGAATCCGCTCGCGCTGCTCGAGCTTCCGCACGGGTCGTCGCCGGTGGACCTTGCAGGCGGCTTCGCGCTGACGGCCGCGCTTCCGTTGCCGAGCCTCATCGAGGAGAGCTTCCGGGAGAGAGTGGAACGACTGCCCGCCGAGAGCCGGCGCCTGCTGCTCGTCGCGGCGGCCGAGCCGATCGGCGATCCGGCGCTGTTGTGGCGGGCGGCCGAGCGCCTCGAGCTCGGCCCGGAGGCGGCGGCGCCTGCGGAAGCGGCGGGACTGCTGACCCTCGGCGTCCGGGTGACCTTTCGCCACCCCCTCCTGCGCTCGGCGATCTACCGCGCGGCCTCGCCCGAAGAGCGGCGGAGTGCACATCGGGCTCTGGCGGCAGCGACCGATCCCAAGATCGATCCCGATCGCCGCGCGTGGCACCGCGCCCAGGCCACGCTCGCACCGGACGAGGAGGTCGCCGCCGAGCTCGAGCGCTCGGCCGACCGCGCACGCGCGCGCGGCGGTCTCGCCGCCGCGGCCGCGTTTCTCGAGCGATCCGCCGCGCTGACCCCCGATCCCTCGCTCCGCGCCCGCCGTGAGTTGACCGCCGCGCAGGCAAAGCACGAGGCCGGTGCGCCCACCGCGGCTCTGAAGCTGCTGGCGGCTGCCGACGAGGGACCGCTCGACGAGCTGCAGCGCGCCCGCCTCGAGCGGCTGCGCGCGCAGCTCGCCTTCGCCCTGAGACGAGGCAGCGACGCTCCACCCCTCCTGCTCGCCGCGGCGAAACGCCTCGAACCGTTGGACGCCGGACTGGCACGCGAGACGTTCCTCGAAGCGCTCGCAGCGGCGATCTTCGCCGGCCGTCTCGGCAGCGGCCGCGGGGTGCTGGAAGTTGCAGAGGCGGCCCGCGCCGCGCCTCCGGCTCCGCAGCCTGCACGAACGATCGACCTCCTCCTGGACGGTCTGGCGAGTCGCTTCACCGACGGCTACGCGGCGGGCGTGCTCCCGCTGAGGCAAGCGCTGGACGCGGTATCCCGAGACGAAGGCCACAGCGAGGACGACATCCACTGGCTCTGGCTGGCCTGCCGCATTGCACCCGATCTCTGGGAGGACGAGACGTGGCACGAGCTGGCAACGCGCCAGCTGCAGCTCGCCCGCGACGCCGGCGCGCTCAGCGTGCTCCCGCTCGCCGCCACGTATCGCGCCGGCGTGCACGTGCACGCCGGAGAGTTCGCAGCGGCGGCGGCCCTGATCGAGGAGGCGGATGCGATCACGGAGGCGACGGGCAACGCGCCGCTCGGGTACACCTCGCTCGTGCTCGCCGCCTGGCGCGGCCGGGAGGCCGAGGCACTGGAGCTGATCGAGGCCAGCCGCGAAGACGCGGCCGGACGGGGCGAGGGAAGGGCGATCACGCTGGCCGAGTACGCGACCGCGGTGCTCTACAACGGTCTCGGCCGCTACCGCGAGGCGCTCGCTGCCGCCCAGCGCGCCTCCGAGCACGACGACCTGGGTCTCTTCGGCTGGGCGTTGATCGAGCTCGTAGAAGCTGCCGCGCGAGACCGCGAGCCGCAGCTCGCTGCGGACGCGCTCGAGCTGCTCTCCGAGCGAACCGGTCTGACCGGCACCGACTGGGCGCTCGGCATCGAGGCCCGCTCACGTGCGCTGCTCGACGAGGGCCAGGGCGCCGAAGACCTCTACCTCGAGGCGACCGAGCGGCTCGGCCGCTGCCGCATCAAGGTGCATCTCGCCCGCGCCCATCTCCTCTACGGCGAGTGGCTGCGCCGCCAGAACCGACGGATCGACGCGCGCGAGTCGCTGCGCAGCGCGCACGAGCTGTTCTCGACGATGGGCGCCGAGGCATTCGCCGAGCGCGCCGCCCGTGAGCTGCTCGCCACCGGCGAGACGGCGCGTAAGCGCACAGCAGACACACGCGGTCAGCTCACCGCGCAGGAGACCCAGATCGCCGAACTTGCGCGCGAAGGCCACTCGAACCCCGAGATTGGCGCGCAGCTGTTCATCAGCCCGCGGACCGTCGAGTACCACCTGCACAAGGTGTTCACGAAGCTCGAGATCAGCTCGCGCAACGAACTCCAGCGGGTGCTCCCGAGCGAAGCCCGAGAAGCACAGCCGGTCTAGCGGACTCACGCCCGGGTCGCGCGCCTAGGGACTTCTTCCGAGAACTAGGGAGTCGACCCGTGCGCTGCTCGATGCGAGCTCCTGCCCTCATGGCGCACGCTCCGTGCACAACGTCAGCTCGTGCACTGCGAGCACTGAACAGGAGGACTGACATGAACGACTCTCACGATCACGCCCCAGCCCGCCCGAGTCGTGCTCGCCGAGCGCAAGAACGCGGGCATCCACGTCACGCTTCTCTGGGCAGAGGACACGAACTCCGTCGCGGTCCTCGTCCACGACGACAGCACCGACGACCAGTTCGAACTGAGCGTGGAACCCGGCGCCAACGCGCTCGACATCTTCGAGCACCCGTTCGCGTACGCCGCATGGCGTGGCGTCGACTATCGGCTCGCCGACCTGAGGCTCGCGGCGTGACCAACCGGTCGCCATCGGAGCCCACTGAACCTCGCGCTGGAAATCGTTGGCTGGCGTGCATCGGGATGTGCAACCCCGAGTCCCGCTCACCCATCCAAATCTCAACATCTAAGGAGGAAAGAGAAATGAGCACCATCACGACACGCATCTTCGCCATCCTGCTCGTCGCCGCCGCCTTGGTCGCGGTTTTCGGTTCCGCGGCCGGGGCACGGACGCCTGCGTCCAAGGCGAAGCAGTCTGTCAGGCCGACGATCGTGCTTCTGCACGGCGCGTGGGCTGACGGCTCGAGCTGGATCAACGTCACCCAAGACCTCCAACGGGACGACTACACGGTCGCCGTGCCGCCGAACCCGCTGCGCGGCCTCGGCGCAGACTCGGCCTCGATCGCCGCCTACCTCTCGACGATCAGCGGCCCAATCGTTCTCGTCGGACACTCGTACGGCGGCGCCGTGATCACCAATGCCGCGCTCGGCAACGACCAGGTGAAGGCACTCGTCTACGTCGACGCGTTCATCCCGGCCCAGCACGACACGCTCCTGAGCCTGACCCAGCCCGGCTCGTGCTTCGCGGCTCCGCCCGAGACCGTGCTCGACTTCGTGCCGATTCCGAGCGCGCCCGCCGGCGTCGCTGACGCCTACGTCAAGCCGAGCGTCTTCTCCGGCTGCTTGGCGAACGGCCTGCCCAAGAGCGAAGTCGCCGCGCTGGCCGCCACACAGCGTCCGCTTGCAACGAACGCGTTCACCGAGGAGTCCGGCGTTCCGGCCTGGGCGACGATCCCCGCCTGGGCCGTGATCGGCACGGAAGACCACGCGATCACACCCGCCTCGCAACTCGCAATGGCAAACCGGGCCAACGCGCACATCACGAAGATCGACGCGCCGCACCTCTCGATGCTCTCCGACCCACACGCTGTCGCGAAGGTCATAGAGCAGGCCGCAAAGGCGACGTCATGACGACGACAACGGAGCTCAACCGCGATACGGACGCGATCTTCAGACACTCGACATCGACTTACCAGCAGCGCTGGTACGAAGCTGGCGCTGTCCACACCACGAAAGGAGCACGGCAATGAACGCTTCCCCCAACATTGTTCTCGTCCACGGCGCGTGGGCCGACGGATCCAGTTGGAGCGCAGTTATCGAGCGCCTGCAGGCCGACGGCTACACCGTCACAGCACCGCAGTTCCCGATGGCGACGCTCGCAGACGACGTTGTCCGCCTCCGCCAAGTGCTGGCCCGGCAGGACCGCCCGACGATCGTCGTCGGTCACTCCTACGGCGGTCAGATCATGACTGCGCTCGGGACGGACGCGCCTAACGTCGTCGGCCTCGTGTACATCGCAGCGTTCGGACTCGACGAAGGTGAGTCACTCGGCGCGCTGTTGAGTCAAGGCCCCCCGAGCCCCGCGATCGCGCATCTCGACGTCGACCAGCAAGGCTTCGCCTGGCTGCCGAAGGACGACTTCGTCAACCACTTCGCGGCCGACGTCGACCCGATCAAGGCCAAGGTCATGTACGCGGTGCAACAGCCACTGGCCGGTTCGGCCCTCGGCGAGGTCATGGGCGTGCCAGCCTGGAAGTCGCTGCCCTCCTGGTACTTGGTCGCCGATGGCGACCAGGCGATCCCCCCTGACGCCGAGCGGCAGTTCGCCAAGCGCATGGGCGCAACGACAGTCGAAGTCTCGACCAACCACGTGGCGATGGTGTCGCACCCCGACGACGTCGTACAGCTCGTCAAGACCGCCGCCGAGTCCGTGGCGGTCCCAGACGCAGCGCTCGTCTGATCCGAAACGCAGCCGGGCCCCGTGACTTGCCGCGAGTCCGAAGAGTCACGCTTCCGGAGGGAAGCGTGACTCTTCGCGTCCGCCTCACGTCGGACAGCGTGACCAGTTCCGATCACATCGAGCTTGACCGACAGAGGCGCACGATGCCTGACCGGTCTGGCCGACTATCGCTTCGAGCCGCGGATCGCGCGAATCAGTCCGCCGAGTCAGCTTTCGGCGCTCGCGAGCGCCATGAGGGCGCGGAGCTTGTCGCCCTGAAGACGTGGAGCGGTCCAGTTGTCTCCGCGGTCACGGCTCTCCCAGAGCTGACCGTCGGCGAGGCCGGCGAACAAGCGTCCGTCAGTGGCGACAAGCGCGTAGGGCATCGCCGGCAGCGGCTCCGGCAGCCCGCCCGCGAGCGGCCGCCACGGTTCGCCGTCGCTTCTGCGGTCGATGCACGCCTGCAGCCGTTTCGTGGTGCCGGGGGCTCGCGTCTCCGGTTTCCCGTACTAGGTCGCCCTCGCCGCAGCCTACGCCCAGTCCGGATGCCGCTGGAGACGGACGGAGAACGGCCGCTTGACACCGACGGAAAGCGGTGAAAGAGTCGCCTCGTCAAGTCCTGTGGGCCCTCGGGTTCGCAGGACTTGACATTTCTGGACGGTTCTGCCGGAGACAAGCCCGCCGAAGCGCTCCGACCAATGGTCGTCGCAGGCCGCGTTGCCTGCTGCGTGCAAACGCGGAATCACTTGATCCTGTAAGTCGGCCCCGATCTGATATTCACGCGCGTGTGAAGCTGAGAAAGAGCCGCGATGCGGTCGAACGCCTAGGTCGCTTCCCCATAGAAAAGCTCATGCGCCGCCGACCGCGAGCCCTGCCTGCCTCATCCTTGATCTCGGCTGCGGTTCTTGGTGGGGGCTGGTAGCAGGTCGGGTGGGAGAGCCGCCGGAAACGCGGTGACGATGAAGGCGAAGAAGCAGAACACGCCGAGCGTGTGCGCCCAGGCCGCGTTGGCGATGGTGAGGAAGCCGATCCCGGCCACGAAGCAAGCGATCGCGAGCCTCGGCAGCAGCCCCGGTGCGAGGGCAGTGAGCAGAGAGCGCGCCTGGGCTGGCTGCTCGGCCACGCTCGCGCCACGGCCGACGTCTCCACCTAGGACAAGTCGGAAGAGCAGCGCGAGCGAGGGGAAAAGGATTGCCGCTCCCGCGAGCACCGCGACGATCACGGCGACGAGCGTGTCCCGGCCTGCGGCCGCCTCCCGGACCGTCAATCCCTCGAGGAAGACCGGCGATTGTGCGAGCGCCCAGCCGGCGACGATCGCGGCGACGGCGAGCGCGGCGGTGTAGCGGGATGCCTCGTAGCGCCTCCACCAGACGAGCGCGAGCGTCGCGCAGCCGGCAACGATCGAGGCGATCAGGCCGATCAACCCCCTGCCCTCGACGAGACCGTGGTAGAGGGGCTCGGCGTCGGAGCGCAGCACCGCCACGCCGGCGAGCGCGATCGCCCCGCTGACGAGACCGGCCGCGAGCGCGCGGGTGCGGAACTTCCGCTCGAGCCCCGGTTCGCCCAGCCGGGCGGCGTCCGCGCAGAGGAAGACGGCGGCGAGGTACGCGGCGGTCACGACGGCGAGGACGCCGATCAGAAGCGAGGTCGGGTTGAGCCAGCTCGAGAACTGGTCGCCAGCGGCGTTCCCGACCGGGACGCGGCGCGAAGCGATCCCGCCGACCGCGGCGCCGAGCGCGAACGGGGTCAGGATCGAGGAGAGGGCAAAGATGGTGTCGATCGCGCTCAGTTCGCGCTTCGTCGACGCGCCGGCGCGCAGGGCGTAGGCGGTGCCGCGGAAGATGATCCCGACCGCGGCGATGAAGAGCGGGATCGAGAGCGTCGAGGCGATCGAGCCGAACGCGCTCGGGTATGCGGTCCAGACGACGGTCAGCACGAAGATGAGCCAGACGTGGTTCGCCTCCCAGACGGGGCCCATCGCCCGGTGGGCGTGGTCGCGGATCGAGGCGGCGTCGGGGCCTTTCCCCGCCGTCAGCTGCCACCAGCCGGCGCCGAAGTCGGCTCCCGCGAGCACCGTGTAAAAGGCGAGCCCGATGAGCGCGAAGAGCAGCGGCAGCTCGTAGAGATGCACGTCAGGGCTCCTCGGCGGTGACGGAGGCCGGATCGAGTGGAGCGCGGGCGAGGCGACGGAGGATCCAGGCGACCGCGAGCGCGAGCCCGAGTAGACGAGCGCGAGCGTCGCGTAGCCGACCGGGATGCCGCCGGCGCCGGTGACGGCCTCGGAGGTTCGCATCACCCGGTAGACGACCCAGGGTTGGCGGCCGACCTCGGTCGTCACCCAGCCGCAGATCAGCGCCACGACCGAGAGCGGCCCCGCCAGCACAAGCGCACGGTAGAACCACCGCGACTCCGGTAGCCGCTTGCGTCGCCAGCGAACGGCGAGAAAGGCGAAGCCGAGCAGGGCGAGCAGGGTCCCGATCCCGACCATCGTCTGAAAGGCGATGCGGACGACGTTGACGGGCGGGCGCTCGTCCGCCCGCACGGCGTCGAGGCCGGCGACGCTCGCGTTCGGGTCGTGGTAGGCGAGCAGGGAAAGCAGCCGCGGGATTGGGATCCCGTACTCGACCCGGCCGTGCTTGTACCAGCCGAGCAGGTGCACGGGCGCGCCCCGTCTCGTCTGGCCGAGCCCTTCGAAGGCGGCGAGCTTGGTCGGCTGTGCCCGCGCCACCTCGCGCCCGTTCCAGTCGCCGACGAGCACCTGCACCGGCGAGCAGAGCGCCGCAACGGTGAGCGGGATCGCGAGCGCCGTGCGCTCGTAGCGGCCCCAGTGCCCGCGCAGGCGACCGACCGCGTAGGCGGCCGCGACTAGGAAGCCGGTGACGATGTACGCCGGCCAGATACATGTGCACGAACTCGTGCCAGAAGTAGCTGTTGCCAAAGAGCGCCTCCAACGGATGCACGTCGACCGCTTTGCCGTCCCGTAGATGGAAGCCGGTCGGATGGTTCATCCAGCCGTTGACCGAGATCACCGTCAGCGACCCGGTGACGCCGGCGATCGCGACGGGGATGCCGCTGGCGAAGTGGGCTCGCGGGGAAAGCCGGTTCCAGCCGTAGATGTAGATGCCGATGAAGATCGCTTCCATGAAGAAGGAGAAGCCTTCGATCGCAAATCCGAGACCGAAGACGCTGCCGAAGCTGGCGGTGAAACTGGGCCACAGCAGGCCCATCTCGAAACTGAGGATCGTGCCCGTGACGACACCGGCCGCAAACAGCGCCGCCATCACCTTCGTCCAGCGCTTCGCCAGCGTCCGGTAGAGCTCATCGCCGGTGCGCAGGTAGAGCCACTCGACGAACAACACCAGTGTTGGGAAGGCGATCCCGAAGCAGACCAGCGGGATGTGCACCGCGAAGGAGAGCGCCTGCATCTGCCGCGCCTGCAGCAGGTAGTCCTGGTTGATCTCGGTCGGGGCGGTGCTCGCCAGGAGGAGGAGCTGGCTCACCTTCTATGCCTTCGCTGGCTTGATCGAACGTGCATCTCCTCGATGGTGCCCGGTCTTAGAACCAGCCGCGGCGTCTGAAGAATGCGAGGAGCGCGAGGAGGGCGGCGATCTCGGTGCCGACGCCGAGAACGAGGAACATGGGCCAGCTGTGGACGTGGGAAACCATCCAGCATCGCGGTGTGCGGGTCTACCTTGGGGCTAGGTTCTGGGGACAGGTGGGAGGATTTCCGAGGAGGCTCAGGGTCTTCGAAGACGGGTGAAACCAGCAGCCAAACCAGTCAGATTGCAGGGAAAGCGTGCTAGTGAGCGCTTCCCCTGCGTTGCATAGCCACAGCTCCAATCCTCCATGGTAAGGAGGGGTCTCCGGTTCGAGTCCGGAAGAGGGCTCTAAATACCTGCAAATCAGCTACTTATGTTGCCTGTTTAGGCACACCGCAGATGATGGTCATGGAGGGGGTCAGTGAATCGGCGAATTGCAGGAATTTTTGGCGGCCGGCGTCGCCGCTCCCGTCGGCGTTTCGCTCACACCGGCTGTCGGGGCGCTCCTGATGAGTTTCTCCACGATCGTCGTCGCGTTGAATGCCCAGCTCCTGCGACGCCTCGATCTGAGGGCTGGTTCACAAACGTGAGGCCGTTGTCGCCACTGTTACGAGGCTTGCCTGGCGCGGACAACGAGTACCGAGCAGCGCGCCTGGTTTTCGACGCGCTCACTCACGCTGCCGAGGGCTTTCAAGCCGTGTAGGCCGCGGCTGCCGACGATCAGGAGGTCTGCGGAGGCAGATGCCTCCACGAGTACGTCGACCGCTCCACGGGTGTCCTCGTCGAGGTCGGGAGCGATCTTGCGTGCCGCCGTCTTCGTCGAGGTGATCCTTCGTCGATGCGATGGCACGAAACGTCGCGCCGAATCGCTCGGCGACCAGACGGGCGATGCTGTAAGCGACTCCAGACTCCGCGGATCCGTCGACACCGGCGACTATCGAGCGGGGCCACTCGCTGTCGCGCGCCGGCCGCGCGATGAGAACGGAGGTCGGCGCGTCACGAAGCATTCTTGCTGCGACAGTCCCAGGAAGAGAGCCACCGCCCGTCCGCGACCGTGCGTTCCGAGAGCTAGAGAGTCGCCTGCTCCGCCTCGCGAAGCAAGACTCGGACAGGATCTCCGTTCACGAGACGCTCGGTGGCAGACGGAGCGAGTCGCCGAGCATCGGCCAGGGCGGATTCCGCGTCCTGTTGCAGAAGATCCGCCGCATGCACTGCGGCCATGCCCGCGTGGGCGGCGAGAGACAGGTTCGCCGCCGAGACGAGACGCAGTTCGCCGTCCTGATCCTTGAGGCGAGCGGCTTGCTCGACCGCGGTCGTGCTCTCGGGCGTGCCATCGACGCCGCAGACGATGCGTTGGAAAAGGGCCGGCGCCTCGGCAACCGCGTCGTTCATCCCGACGATCGTAGGTCACGGGATGTCGATACGCAGCCACGCGCACAGTCGAAGGCTTGGCATCATCCGCTCATGTCGCCCAGTGGCGGAACCCGTCTATTGATCGCGACCGGTGAGGCCGCTGCCAACATCGAAGAGCTTCCCCCACTCGTTCGGTCGCTCATCCAGACAGCTTCCGAGATCGTCGTGCTCACGCCGATTCTGGTCAGCGGGCTTCAATGGCTGGCCTCCGACACGATCGAGCTCGGTACGAGGCCGACGAGCGTCTCTCTGCAGTGCTCGGCCACGTCGAAGACATCGCGCCCGAGGCTGAGATCCGAGCCGAGGTTGGAGACGACACGCCGATGACTGCCCTGGACGACGTTATGCGGAAATTCGAGCCCGATCACATCTTGATCGCCCTCCGAGCGGCTGATCACGACGGGTGGCAGGAACGAGGGCTTCTCGATGAGATTCGCCGTGCCTTTCATATTCCTATGACCGTCTTCGAAATCGATCGAGCCGGACGAGTGCCGGCAGCCGGCGACTCGCCCCGAGCTGGCAGCTGACCTTTTCGCCCGACACCTCGGGCGAGGTTTTTTGTGTCAGCTGCGAAACAGGCTTTCAACCAGCCTCGGATCCTGCGCTGGGCCGGCGGGGGCTCCTGTACCCGATGTTCGAGGATACCCGCCCGCACGGCCTCGACTGCCGTGTCGAGGTCGACGCCCGCGAAGACCATCACGTCGGTCGTGACGATCCGTATCGCCGTCACGGCAGTTGCGCGGCTCGACCCCGCCGCCGCCTCGTCGGCCGCGACCGAATTGGCGACATCGAGCGCCCGGTCGGCGGCACGTTGACGGGTGTCTCGATCGCCCAGGCCGGTCGCCAGTAGCGCGAGCGCGTCGGCCAACGCGCGCACAGCCTGAGTAAGGGCCTTGCCATCCTCGTCGCTCAGAGCCGGTGCGACGCGGGCAAGCTGGAGGCAGCTTGCACCGAGGAGATCCAGGACGGCGTCGATCCGGAGCGGGGCACCGAGACGTTTGTCGAGATCACATTGGAAGCCGAGGCCGAGCGCTGGCAAGGCACGCGCTTCGTCCTGCGCGCCGGAAAAGCGTTGAGCGACACTCGCAAGATGGTCGTGTTGCGCTTCCGGCGCTCGGTGCCACCGGCGCCTGAGCTTCAGCTCGGGATCGACGGGCCGGAGAGATCACGCTCCAGCTCGCCGGTGATGGAAGGGCAATCCCTTGCGCCGCTCATCCTCAGTGGACCGCGTCCCGTCTCGGCTCTCCCGGCCTACAGCATGGTCTTGCTCGACGTCCTCGAAGGACGGAACGCGCTGTCGGTCAGCGGGGAAGAGGCAGAAGAAGCATGGCGGGTCGTAACACCCGTGCTCGAAGCCTGGGACGAAAGCCGCGTCCCATCTGCAGGAGTACGGTGCCGGCTCGATCGGGCCGTCCTCGGAGGCGTAACCGAGCGACGCACCGATCACTAGCCGATCATGGGTTAATCTCGATCCTGGTCGGCGAAGGAGGTTCCTATGGACAAGATCGTGATCGCCACCGACGGCTCCGCCGCATCGGCCGAGGCCCTCGACTTCGGGCTCGAGCTCGCGGCCGACGAGGAGGCGACTGCACTGCTCGTTCACGTCGCTCCACTCATGGACGTCCTGCCGGGCGGGTTGGGCACGACGCCGGCGGTTCCCCACGAGCTCAGCTGAGGCCGATCGCGTCCCGCTCGAGGAGGCTGAAGAGATCGCGAAGGGCGCAGGGGTGCGCGCGACCACGCACCTCCTGGTCGGCGATGCCGCCCGCGAAATCGCCGCCTATGCCGACTCGCAGGACGCGGACATGATCGTCGTGGGGTCGCGCGGGCACGGCGCAATCGCCAGCGCCCTGCTCGGGAGTGTCTCGCGTGGAGTCCTGCGCGAGTCGAAGCGCCCCGTGCTCGTCGTCCGTGGCCGAGCGGCAACGGAGAAGGAGGCGGGGTCACGTTGAAGCCGCACCCCGCCTGACCCCTGCTCCGATCAAGCCAGGCTAGTCGGTCACGAGGTGTGTCCCCGGGGGCGCCTGAACGAGGAGTCGCGCGGCTGGGGTCGGCATTAGGTAAGGATCGCGGCCCTGCGGACACCTACTCCTCTGGGCACCGCAAGACCGCTGACGCGCGCGGCGCTCCAGCTCAGGCGGCGAGCGCGAGGCGGGACGAGCGCGGCGCCGCGACGACGACCGGGCGGTCGGCGGCTCGGGTTACGGCACGCGAGACGCTAGGGCCGAATCGGCGCCGCCGGGAGCCGATAACGACCAACTGTGCTCCGCGGTCGCGCGCGAACTCGACGATCCGCTGCCCGGCGAGCCCTCGAGGATCTCGGCCTCGGCTTCGACCTCTGCGGTATCCGCGATGTGCAGAGCACGATCGAGGACGCGTTGCGCACGCTCATTTTCCGTAGTCAGCCGCTGCTGGTAGACGGGCCTGCCGAAGACGCCAGCCGGGGCGCGCCGGACATACGCGAACACGAGCGGTGCGTCGAGCTCGGCTGCGAGGACGACCGCCTCCTCGGCCGCGGCCCGGCTCGCCGCCGACGCGTCGACTGCCGCGACGATCGGCTCGGCCGCCCGATCTTCACGCTCCGCGGATGCGGAGGTGGCGGGTCGATTCGAGACAGTTGCGTTCATTGGTGTACCTCCTTAGTCGGCTTTCTCATTGGCACTGCCAGCGTGCCAGCGCGAACCCGTCGCAGCCATCGGGTGTGGAGCCCATTTGTCGAATCCGCACGGACCGGTGCCGACTCCTTGTGATGCCGCACCTCCTGTAACCCAGCGAGATGGGGGACGCTCCGCCGCCTACATGGGTTCCCGACCCGATAGCGGTTCGTCTCTACAACGGACGATCCTCGATAGACAAGCGAACAAGGAGTTCTGATGACCGGTTCAATCATCTGCGGTGTCGACAACTCGGTGTCGGCGAGGGAAGCCGCCCGCGTCGCCCGTGCTCTGGCCGGCAAGCTGGGACTAGGCCTGGTCTTCGTGCGCGCGACCGAGGGCACCCCTGCCGACGCAGAGATGAGCGCGACTGTCGAGCGGCTCGAGGAACTGAGCGGTCACGCGACCGACCTCGACTGCGGTGCCACATGGCTCGTCGAGGGCGGCGACCCCGCCGATAGCCTTTTCGACGCGGCCAAGGAGAAGGACGCGGCCCTGATCGTGGTCGGTTCGTCCCCGTCGCGCAGCATCTCGCTCGACCTGTGGCTGCGCGCACCGTGCCCGGTCGTCGTTGTGCCGATTGGTGGCGAGGCGCCAGTCAACGGGACCGGCGACGAGCGCGAGTTCATCGAGGATGACCGCGACTTCGCCGGCGGGATCGCTCGCTTGGGCCTTGGCGGCGGCGGCACCGATTGCGACGGGGGCATCGCTCGTTTCGGCCTCGGCGTGCGCGAGCCGGGAGGACTCTAGACCGGCCGAGTTCGGCCGCCGAGAAGATGGGGCTGCGCCCCGATTGCAGGTCGACACGAGGCAAGCGAACTTCCGTGCACGTGCCGAGATCGGACGCCAACAGCCAGGAAAGGGGAACGGAATGGAACGCGTCGCAATCGTCGCTCGCCTGAAGCCCGGCGCCGAAGAACGGGCCGGGAAGCTCCTGGCCGCCGGACCCCCTTTTGACCTGAGCTCTTCCGGGCTTGAGCGACAGAGCGTGTTTCTCTCGGCGGGTGAAGTCATCTTCATCTTCGAGGGGCACGAGGTCGAATGGATCGTCGACGATCTCATCGACGGGCCCTCCCATTACGAGCTCCAGCGTGCGCTTGACGACTGGGGGTCGATCGTCGACGGCCCGCCGCGGATCGCCCGGGAGCAGTTCGAGTGGGACAGCGAAGGCGCCACAACAGCCCGGAGCGCGACATGGGCGTGATCGTCGTCGGCATAGACCGCTCAGACAGCGCCAAGGCGGCACTCAGGTTTGCTCTCGAGGAGGCGCGGCTGCGCCAATCAAGAGTGCGGGTCGTGCACGCCTGGCAGCTCCGCTCGCCATACGGCCGCAGCGCGGCGGTTGAGGGTGTGCCGCTTGTCCTAGGCGCCAACCTCGATGGGTTAAGCCAAGTATGTGCGCAGCATGCAGCATGTCCAGTGGTAATCGTGCGCGGTCGGGATCAGACGCAGGCCGAAGAGAAGGCGGCTTAAGCGGAGCCAGCATTGATCCTCGTGCGCCTCGTCGCTGGCGGCACTTGCCAGCTCGCAGAGTTCGGCTTTTTGGTCCCGAACTCGTACAGCGTTCTGGCGGACGAGGAGAGGTACGCACGCGCATTACCGTGGGCCTCGCCGTGGCGCGCCTAGGGCAAGCTGACAGCTCCCGCCTGGCTCTTCCCACCAGCTCCGATGTCACGGCGCTTCGCGCGAATCTGCTCGAGCAGCCGGTCGACCGACGCGACGAACTTCTCGATACCCTCGCGTTCGAGCGTCGCGACCACATCGTCGTAATCGACGCCGACGGCGTAGAGCTTGTTGAACAAGTACTGCGCCTCCTGGAGATCAGACTCGAGTCGCAGCTCGACTCGGCCGTGGTCTTGGAAGGCGCGAATCGTCTCCTCTGGCATGGTCGAAATCGTCTCCGGCCCGATCAGCTCCTCGACGTAGAGCGTGTCGCGCAGGCTCGGGTCCTTCACTGACGTCGATGCCCACAGGCAGCGCTGCGCAGTCGCGCCGCGCGCGGCGAGAGCGTCCCAACGCTGGCCGCGAAACAATGCCTTGTACTGCTGGTAGGCCAGCTTGGCGTTGGCGATGCCGAGTCGACCCTTGAGGTCCTCACGATTAGTTTCGGCGAGGCGGCGGTCGGTCTCGGTGTCGACGCGCGAGACGAAGAAGCTGGCGACGGAGTGGATGCGACTCGGGTCGCCGCCCGAGGCAACGAGCCGCTCGAGCCCGCGCAGGTATGCCTCAGCGACTTGGCGGTGGCGGGTGAGCGAGAAGATCAGCGTCACGTTGATCGCATACCCGCGCGCGGTCATCTCCTCGATCGCCGGCACGCCCGCGTCCGTAGCGGGGATCTTGACCATCAGGTTCGGGCGCGCGATTGCCTCGTGGAAGTGCGTCGCCTGCTTGATCGTGGCCGGAGTATCGCCGGCAAGATTCGGGTCGACCTCGATCGAGACGTAACCGTCGCCGCCTTGCGTCCGGTTCCAGACGGGTCGGAGAAGGTCGCAGGCGGTGGTGACGTCGCGCATCGCCAACTCGAGGAACACGCTCTTGGCGTGGCCGTGGCTGGCGGCGATCTGCTCGTCGTACGCACTTCCATGTGCGAGCGCCTGCTGGAAGATGCTCGGGTTCGAGGTGACGCCGACGACGGCGTCCTCAGCAACGGCCCCCGCGAGAGCGCCGGACTCGATCAGATCACGCGACAGGTAGTCGATCCACACGCTCTGACCTAGGGCTGAGAGTCGATGCAAGCGGGAGCTCATTGCAACCTCCCGCCGACGAGATTCGGATCAAGAAGCAGCATTTCCATGAGCCCCTAGTACCTCCGCCGGCGGCTTCGCGCCCGGACAGGTTTTGGTCGCTTCCAGACAAGCTGCTGCTTCGCGAGTCCGGCGGTGATCATCAGAAGCGCCGCGCTGAGCACGGCGACTGCGGACGTGTACGAGTCGAGAGCTTCCATTTGTGCACCTCCTTGTGATCTGAGGATCGCGGGCGTCTACCCACGGCGCCATCGGGTCTGGACCCCATCTGCGGCACTGGCGAGCTCAACGCATCGCAACATTGGGGCCGCGACCCGATTGCTGGCCGCGATCGCCCCAGCCACCATGGGAGTCGATGGAGTACGCGATGATCCTCTTACGTGTCGTTGCCGGGCTGACTCTGGCCACCCACGGGTCGCAGAAGCTGTTCGGGTCCTTCGGCGGCAGCGGGCCTGCCGGCACGCGGACGTTCTTCGCCGGACTTGGCTTCCGGACCCCGCTTGCGATGGCGTTGATCGCTGGTCTCAGCGAACTAGGCGGAGGTCTGCTCTTCGCGTTCGGCTTTCTTACGCCGTTCGCCGCCCTCGCGTTGACCGCCGTGATGCTAAACGCGATCGGAACCGTGCACTGGAAGAAGGGCTTCTTCAACTCAGCCGGCGGGTTCGAGTACAACCTGCTGATCATCGCCACTGGGGTGGCGGTCACGGCCGCCGGCCCCGGCCGCTTCTCGCTCGACCATGCGTTCGGTTGGGCGGGGAATATCTCCGGCCCGTGGTGGGCGCTCGCACTTGTCGTACTCGCGCCCATGATCGCGCTCGTCACCTTGACGCTCGGGCGCCAATCTCAGGCTCCTCGAGAGTCGGACGAGCCGCGCACAGCAGCCGCACCGTCGGCGACCGTCCGAACCGCAGCGCCAAAGGAGCGGTAATGGATGTACGTCTGAAACGAGCCTACGAAGCGGCATCGGCCGAGGACGGATACCGCGTGCTCGTCGATCGCCTCTGGCCGCGCGGGGTCTCGAAGAAGCAGGCCCAGCTCGACCAGTGGGAGAAGGACCTGGCGCCGAGCAGCAAGCTCAGAGAGTGGTTCGGCCATGAGCCCGGCCGCTTCCCTGAGTTCCGCCGGCGCTACATCGACGAGCTCCGCGCGAATGCCGAGCGCCTTCGGGAGCTCAGACGACGCGCCAGACTCGGCACGGTCACGCTCGTCTACGCGGCACACGACAGCGAGCACAACGACGCCGTCGTCCTCGCCGAGGTGTTGCGGCGCGGTCTGCCGAAGTCGGGAACGACGAGGCGCGCTGAGTGAGATGATTGTCTTGGGCGTGGTCACAAGAAGGCGGAGGTCGCTGCCGAAGGCGAGCGTCGTGATCTTTGCGTCGACCGCAGCGGTGCTGGTCGCCTACGGGTTCCTCGTCGCGTTCGTCATCAAGCCACCGCCGCTTGGATGGATCGGATTCGCAATCGTGTCGATGGTCATCCTCGGCCTGGCCGCGCTGGCGCCGCTCGCGTTCGAGCGCACACGCGTCAGCGCGCTCCGGCCCGCGGATTCGGTCGACCGGCAGACGAGGCTTCTCGTGGTCGCCGACTCACACTGCGACGAGCGCGCACTCTGCGAGGAGATCCTCGCTCGTCTTGGGGACGCCTCTGTCGTGCAGGTCGTCGTTCCTGTGCGCGTTTCTCACCTCCATTTCTTGACCGACGACGAGAATCGAGAGCGGCATTACGCTCGGCAGAGCATGCTCCGCACGGTCGCCTTGCTTCGGGAGCGAGCCGCTGCGGCGACCGGATCGGTCGGCAGCGACAAACCGCTGGAGTCGATGACCGATGCGCTCGGATCGTTCCCAGCGACCCGTGTGCTGTTGGCGATACCGCCGGAGCAACAGTCGTACTGGCTCGAGCGAGGTCTGCTGGCCAAGGCACGGAGACTAACTCGGATTCCTGTGACACAAGTCGTCGTGCGCTCGACGGCGACACCGACAGCAGGTCGTTCCGCTGGACGATCTGCCGAGCTCTCGAGCAGGCGGCCCACGTGAGCTCGGGCTCGACTCGCCGTCAGAACAGCAGCTCTGGAGCTCCCTTCCAGAGCGAAGACGAGCAACGCGCACTGCTTCTGCGGATGGGCACTGGACCGACGGCCTGGGCATACGTCGACACGCTTGCCCGCGCGGCCCGGATGTCTCGCAACGTTCTCGAGCTCAAGCTCGAGACGTTGGAGCTCGAAGGCCTCGTCACCTCGAAGAAGGTTCCTGCCGGCATGAGATACCGATTGACCGACAAGGGCCGTCGCGTCAGGGCTGGATAGCGCTGAGCCCACGCGGCATGGCGCGCAAGACGCTCTCGATTCCGGCGCTGCCGCCGTTCCGGCTCGATCTCACCGTCTGGGCGCTGCGGCGACGGCCCGACAACGCCGTCGACACCTGGGACGGGCTCACGTACCGTCGCGCGCTCGAGGTCGAGAGCGGCACCATCGAACTCGCTGCTGTCCAAGCCGGCTCGACCGCCGCGCCACGACTCGCGGTCACGCTCACCGGGACGCAGGTCGACCAGCGGGCGGAAGAGGCCGCCCGTGCTGCGCTCACGCGTCTGCTCGGCCCCGAAATCGATCTCGTCCCGTTCTACCGCCTCGCCGAGCGCGATCCGCTCCTGCGGACGTTGGCCGCGCGCTTCCGCGGACTGAAGCCGCCGCGGTTTCCGACGCTGTTCGAGTGCGTGGTCAACGCGATCGCCTGTCAGCAGCTCACCCTCACGATCGGCATTCGTCTGCTCAACCGGCTCGCTCAGGCGCATGGGACGACATCGGCAGACCGCGCGCTCTACGCCTTTCCGGTTGCGACTCGCCTCGGTGGCGTTGCTCCGGAAACGCTGAGGCCGTTTGGCTTCAGCGGCGCAAAGGCACGCAGCATCGTCGAGCTCGCCGCTGGGATCAGTGCCGGGACTTTCGACTCCTCCGCAATCGAGGGACTCGACGACCGCGACGCTGTAGAGGCGCTGGTGCAGTTGCGCGGAGTGGGGCGGTGGAGTGCCGAGTACGCTCTTCTGCGCGGTCTTGGGCGGCTGAACGTCTTTCCCGGCGACGATGTCGGCGCCCGCAACAACCTCGCTCGCTGGCTCGACTGGCCGGGCCCGCTCGACTATGCGGGCGTGCAGGCCGCAGTGAGCCGCTGGTGGCCGTTCGCCGGGCTCGTCTATTTCCACCTCCTGCTCGCCAATCTCGCAGAGCATGGGACTTTGCCGGAGGCCTGAAAGAGCTCGCCGCTGAGATGGGCCGCGGCCCGATGGCGGACACAGCCTGCCCAGAAGATCCTCCGGGTGAGGACGCGGCCTGCGTCTTACCCGAGACAGAGGAGTCCGAATGAGAGCGTTTGAGGTGCCAACGACGCTGGCGTCGCGAGCGGGGCCTCGATGACCCGCGTCGCGATCAACGGCTTCGGGAGGATCGGCCGAAACTTCCTACGAGCCTACCTCGAGCGGCGTCCCGATTACGAAATCGTCGCTGTTAATGACGTCGGCAAACCGAAGACGATGGCGCACCTGCTCGAGTTCGACTCGGTCCTTGGCCGCCTGCCAGATGGGGTAGAGGTGGGCCCGGACACGATCACCGTCGGCGAGCTCGAGCTGCGGGCGTTGTCGATTCCCGACCCCGCGGATCTTCCCTGGCGGGAGCTTGGCGTGGACGTGGTTGTCGAGGCGACCGGTCGCTTCGAGAAGCGCGACAGGGCGAAGGCGCACCTGGACTCCGGCGCCCGGACGGTCCTGATCTCCGCGGTTGCCAACGACGCCGACGTTACGCTCGTGATGGGCGTCAATGACGATGCCTATGACCCGGAGAAGCACCGCATCGTCTCGAACGCATCCTGCACCACGAACTGCGTTACGCCGCTGGCGAAGGTCCTGCACGATGCGTTTGGGATCGAGCGCGGGTTCATGACGACCGTGCACGCCTACACGCCGTCACAGCCGGTCCTCGACGCCCCCCAAGACGATCTTCGACGTGCGCGTGCGGCCGCGATCAACCTCATTCCGACCACAACTGGTGCCACTCGTGCGCTCGGGACCGTTCTGCCGGAGCTCGACGGGAAGATCGACGGTGTCGCAATCAGGGCGCCGATCCCGGTCGGATCGATCGTCGACCTGGTCGTCGAAGTCAGCCGGCCCGCGGGTCGCGACGCTGTGAACACAGTCTTTCGGAACGCTGCGGACGAGGCCTCGCTCATGGGAGTCCTCCGCTACGCCGACGAGCCGCTGGTCTCGAGCGACATCGTCCGTTCCCCCTATTCCTGCATTTTCGACAGTCAGCTCACGATGTCCGAGGGTGCGCTCGTGAAGGCCTTCGGCTGGTACGACAACGAGTGGGGATACAGCTGCCGCCTGGTCGACGTCGTCGCCCGGCTGCACGCTGGGATCAATTCATGAACATCGGGAACGACGACTTAAGAGAGGATGTGTCCGATGGCAGAGGTCACCGTGACTTCTCTAGACCAGCTGGGGAGCCGTGAGCTGGCGGCGTTCGACGTGAGCGGCACCCGGATCGCGATCGTAAACGCCGCCGGCCACTTCTACGCGTTCGGGGACACCTGCACGCATCTGGGGTGCTCGCTCGCCGAGGGGGACCTCGAAGCGACGATCGTCACCTGCCCGTGCCATGGAAGCCAGTTCGACGTGACGACGGGAGACGTCGTACGCGGCCCGGCTGGCGAGCCTGTGCGGAGCTACCCGGTTCGCCTCGAAGGTGACGAACTCCAGGTCGAGGTCTGACAGGCGGCCGGCACCGCGAGTAGTGGTCGAGTACGCCTTTGGAGCTCAGAGGTTGCGCCGAGGTCGAACTGAATCGATCGGTTCGACGGTCGCGTTGACGGGCAGGCGCTGGTCGTGCGGTGTCTCTGTCGCCGCATTGTGTCCGGTCGCGGGCCAGGGCGCGAGGGTGAGCAACAGACGTGCGTCATCGAGGCCGCGCAGGGCGTGTCGCTCGCCAGGGTCGAATACGACCAGCGTTCCGGCGTCGCACTCCACGGTCTCTCCTGCAGCTTCGATCGAAATCCGGCCGGAAACAACCTGCACGACTGCGCGCTCGCGGACATGGTGATCGCCCATCCTCTCCCCGCTGCGAAGGTCGAGTACCACGAGCCGGCACTCGGGCGACGAGAACAAGACGCGAGGATTCTGGTGACCGGCCGACGGCACGCGTGGCGCGTCGGCTCCCGGCTCGCGGGCGACACGCTTTTCAGATGAGGGGGCGATGGATGGTAGGTACCAACGCTTCATCGCTTTTCAACTCTCGCTCGTAGCCTCGCCGCCGGTGGGTCGGGGGAGCCGAAGCGTAAACGCCAAATGGGGCAAATGGGGGCAACAACCCATGGTGAGATGCTTGGGCGTCAGCGACCCTTGAAGCCATGGAAGCTGCAAGATCGAGGCTGCTAAGACGTTCGGGTCGGCGCTCAGGGACTCGCTCGGAGACTACGGACACCGAATGAGCGAACGCCGCTTCGACGTCGTCGTGCTCGGGTCCGGAACAGCCGGTCGGGAAGCAGCGGGCAGGCTGGCGCAGGCCCGCCTCTCGGTCGCGATCGTGGAGCCCGAGCTGGTAGGCGGCGAGTGCGCCTTCTATGCGTGTATGCCTTCTAAGTCACTGCTCCGCCCAGAAGAGGCGCTGACCGAGGCCAGACGTATCCCGGGCGCGGCTCAGGCCGCCGCCGGTGAGCTCGATGTGGGCGCCGTCTTGGCCCGCCGCGACGAGGTCAACCATCACCTCGAGGACTCCTCCTACCTCCCAGGGCTCGAGGCGTCGAGTATCGAGCTCGTGCGCGGGCAAGGCCGCATCGACGGCGTCCGGCGCGTGCGCGCCGGGAACGACGTCCTGGCGGCCGGGAAGGCGGTGATCGTGGCGACGGGAACCAAAGCCGCCATGCCGCCCATCGACGGCCTGCGTGACGCCCGGCCGTGGACGAACCGCGAGCTCACGACGGCCAAGGCTGCACCCTCCCGCCTGGCGATCTTGGGCGGTGGAGCGGTCGGCACCGAGATGGCGCAGGCGTGGCGCACGTTGGGCTCAGAGGTCACGCTGATCGAGGCGGGTGACCGCCTGTTGGGGCGCGAAGAGCCTTTTGCAGCTGAGGAGGTTGCGACATCCCTGCGCGAGCGCGGAGTGGACGTGCGGCTGGGCACGAGGGCCGTGGCCGTGCGCCGGGAGAAAAACGCCGGCGAGGTCACGGTCGAACTGGATCGGGGCCTCGAGGTGAAGGCCGACGAGCTTGCCGTAGCTGTGGGCCGGCTCCCCCGCACCGACGACCTCGGATTGGAAACCGTCGGGCTCGAGCCCGGCAAGTGGATCGATGTGGACGACCAGCTACGCGCGACCGCAGTCGACGGCGACTGGCTCTACGCCATCGGCGATGTCAACGCCCGCGCTCTCCTCACTCACATCAGCAAATACCACGCGCGTGTTGCCGCCGACAACATCCTCGGCAAGAGCGCAGCGGCCACCGCCGACGGACCGGGTCCCCGCGGGTGCTGTTCACCGACCCTCAGGTGGCCGCGGTCGGGCATTCCCTGCAGTCGGCCTTGGACACCGGCCTCAACGTGCACGCGGTAGATGCCCCCACCTCCGGCAACGCCGGCGGCACCTTCTACGGCATTGGCGCCGTCGGCACCACCCGGCTCGTCGTCGACGACGACCGCGGGATCGTGGTCGGCGCCACGATCACGGGCTCCGAGGTGGCGGACTTCCTGCAGGCGGCCACGATCGCGGTGGTCGGCGAGGTGCCGCTCGAGCGTCTGGCCCACGCCATCCCCGCGTTTCCGACGCGCAGTGAGGTCTGGTCGAGCCTGATGGCCCAGCTGGGCTTTTGAGCGAGCCTTAGTAGCCGCTGTAGCGCTCGGCGATCACGTTCTCGTCGTCCGCCCCGGCGGCTGCCAATGCTTTCTGCATCCCCTCGACCATGCCCGGCGGGCCGGCGACCATCAACGTGTACTGGTTGAGATCCTCCCCGAGATAGTCGCGGAAAAACTGCGCGTCGATCATCCGTGCCTCGCCGTCCCAGCCCTGGTCTTGCGTCATGGTGACGATGAGCCGGAACTCGGGAATGGACTGCTCGAGCTCGCGCAGCTCATCGAGGAATGCCGTCGACTCGCGGTCTCGGTTCGAGTAGATGAGCGTCACCCGATACGGCAATCGCTCCTCACGAATGTAGCGGAGCATGCTCCGAAAAACGGTGATCCCGATCCCGCCGGCGACGAAGACGAGCGGCCGCGAGGTGTCGTCAGGAAGGGCAAAGCTCCCCCTTGGGGGCTCGACTTGCACCTCGGTGCCGACGGGGAGTTCGCCGAGGGACCGCTTGAAGGCGCTGTCTCGCATCCTCGTGGCGAAGCCGAGAACGCCCCTCTCGTTCGGCGAGGTTACAACGGTGATGTGCCGGCGCAGCCCCTTGTCGTCCTCGTGGCCGATGTCAGGAAGCGTGACGAAGAAGTACTGCCCGGGCTTGAAGTCGACCTCTTCTCCCAGTAGATCGAACGTCACGAGGAGAGTCCCCTTCGCGACTTCCTGCTTATCCTTGATCCGAGCTTGCATCGGCGTTCCCTCCAGCTCCTAGGCGAGTGGGATCTCGACCTTGATCCGCGTGCCCTCGCCGGGTTTCGATTCGATGACGAGCACGCCGTTGACGGACGCGACTCGCTCGCGCATCCCCACGAGTCCGAGCCCCGCCATGGGCTCCCTGGGCTTGCGTTGTGTGTGGTGTGTGTGTTAGCTCGTCGAGCGCCTCGAGTTGATGAATCCAATCATTGTCGCCTCGTGGATCTGCACCCTTTCGATCGTGATCCCGGCGTGGGCGGCGAGAAGCGTCATGATCTCCTCATCCTGCAAGAATGAAGGAGTGGAGCACTTCCCGATCGCCGAGGTTCGTGCGCGGCTGGAAGCGCAGAACGGTGGCTGGGAGGTCGTGCACGAAGCACCGAACCTCGAAGTAGGAGTGCTCGTGCGCATTGCTCCTACGCCGGATCCCCCGGTGCGACACACGGCCGACGAGGTCTACGTCGTCCTCGCCGGCGAGGCGACGCTCGAGTCGGAAGGGGAAAGCCGCAGGCTCACACCCGGAGATGCCGCGTTCGTCGCCCTCGGCAAAGAGCACCACTTCGTCGACTACGAGCTGATTTCGGTCTTGGTTCTCTTCGCTCGAGGCGGCTAAGCAGCCCGGTCGACCGGATCGGACCTAGACACGGGTTGCATCCGAGTTGTGACGGCGATCCGATTCCACGCGTTGATCACCGTGATCGCCCAGACGAGCTGAGCGAGCTCGTCGGGCTCGAAGTGTGCGCGTGCCTCATCCCAAACGTCTCTTGGCACGTGTTGCTCGGCGATCAAAGTGACTGCATCTGTGAGCGCGAGTGCTGCGCGTTCCTTGGCATCGAAGATGGGCGCTTCGTGCCAGGCGGCGACAGCGTAGAGGCGCTGGGCGGTCTCCCCCGCCTTGCGGGCGATTCTCGTATGCATGTCGATGCAGTACGCGCAGCCGTTCAAGATCGAGGCCCGGAGGTTCACGAGCTCACGTAAGCGCGGGTTGAGCTCGACTTGCCTCCCGAGTGTGACGAGCGCGGTGAAGCTGCGGTGCTTCGCGACCGATGTCCAAACGAGGCTGCTCGAATGAGGTCGCCGCCGTCGTCATCACGTTCTCCTTCCGGCTGGGTGCCTGGGGCGTGGGGGTATCGCGGCCGGCTCGAGCCCGCGCCTGCTCTTGCTCGCGGTTTCCAGCCGGCTCTCGCGGATCTCATGCCCGATGAACACGCCCAGCGCAAGAGCGACCAGGAAGGCCTCAAAGCAGAACGCGATCGTGATCGCGACGTCAGGGTCCATCGTGGCGACCTGATTCATACGAGTAGCGCTTGCGTCTCTCGAACATGAGTTGAACGTAGCCGTGGCGCGAGCTGATGTCGGTCGGGCGGCGACCCCATTTCGGGCATCGGTGCCGGCTGCACGCCCTGGCCGGGGCTACGGCTGGATCAGCCCACGCTTGATCGCGTACCGCGTGAGCTCTACGCGGTCGCGCATGCCGAGCTTCTCGAGGATGTTTTGCCGATGGCGGTCGACGGTCTTGATGCTGATGAAGAGCGCATCGGCGATCTGCTGCGACGTGTACGCCTCAGCGATGAGCTTCAGCACCTCTAGCTCGCGCGGGGTCAGCACGTCGAAGTCTTCCTCGTCGCGATCGCCTCGTTCGACATAATCACGTACGAGGCCCGTAACCGCCGACGGGTACAGGTAGGAGTCACCACGCATGGCGGCGCGGACAGCGTCAACGATGTCGGTGTCCGCGCCCGACTTCAACACGTACCCGGATGCGCCGGCCTTCAGCGCCTCGAACAGGAACTGCTCGCTGTCGTGCATCGACAGCATCAGCGTCTTCAGTTCAGGCTTTCGCTTGTGTAGCTCGGCTGCGGCCTGGATGCCCGTCATCCGCGGCATCGACACGTCGAGGATTGCGAGGTGAACATCCTCCTTGAGGGCTTTCTCGACGGCCTCCGCACCGTCCTCGGCTTCCGCGACCACCTCGAGATCGGACTTTGCATCGAGCACCCTCTTGAGGCCTGAGCGCACGATCGTGTGGTCGTCGGCGATCAGAATGCGCGTGACGAGCGGGATCGGCATCAGCTGACTTTTAGCGCACGCACGACCTCGGTCGCGGGAACTTCCAGCCTGATCTCGACGCCCCCGTCGGGCGCATCCTTGACCGCCAAGGCACCCCCTACGAGCAATGCCCGCTCGCGCATGCTGCGGAGCCCTCCGTGCTCGACTGGGTCACCGCCAAAGCCGCGACCGTCATCGACCACTCGCAGCACGACGCTATCGTGGCTCGAGTCGAGTGTGATCGTCACATGGCTCGCCTCCGCATGGCGGACGATGTTCGTCAAGCTCTCTTGC
This sequence comes from uncultured Actinomycetes bacterium, assembly GCA_963794605.1. Taxonomy (GTDB): domain Bacteria; phylum Actinomycetota; class Thermoleophilia; order Gaiellales; family Gaiellaceae; genus VAXT01. The sequence continues at coordinate 132,593 of CAWCEN010000002.1, read as the reverse complement.
GCGATGCGATAGACGGCGAGTTCGACCTCCGGTGCGAGCTTCGGGAGCGAGGTCGCAAAGTCGCGGTCGACGCGGACTCCCGCTACACGAGCGAAGGTGGTCGCCAGCTCGGTGAGAGCACTGACGAGGCCGAGTTGCTCGAGCATTTCCGGTCGTAGCTCACTCGAGATCCGCCTCACCTCGTCTAAGGCCCTGCGAACGGATTGACGGGCCTCATCGAGGTCAGCGCGATGCTCAGGAGCCGTCTCAGCTATCGAGTTGAGCTGAAGTAGGACACCGGTCAGGACCTGACCCACCTCGTCGTGCAAGTCGCGGGCGATCCCGACCCGTTCGGCCTCCTGGGCCGCGAGCACGCGTCGGGCGCTCTCTTGCCGCTCTTGCTCGAGGCGGTCGAGCATCCGGTTGAACGCCACGACGACACGCCCTACCTCGTCGTGGCGCAGCACTTTGAGACGCTGCCCCGGGCGCAGCAGGTCGACCATTTCCATTCTCTTCGCCAAGTGGCCGAGCGGCGCAAACGCGCGTCGCAGCAGAACTGCATTGACGACGATCGTGACCAACAGACCGACCACGACGACGATGGCCTCCGTCAGCCCGATCGGGAAGCTGATCGTCACGGGCGTGACGATCAGCAAGACGGCAATCACCGTCAGCAGCGAAGCGTTGACGGCAAAGACGCGCCAGTAGAGCGGCAACCGTGTCGGCGGCATGGTTCGACGTTAGCGCGGCCGTGCGTTTATCGGTGGTCTAGATTACGGCGCGTCCGTGGCGGCGCAATCAGAACCGGCACCGGCGTCTCGGCGCCGATCTCATTGGCAAGGCGGCTTTCGAGGCGGTTGCGCCAGCCACGTACGGGCGCGCCGACGACGATTACGTCGGCGGCCTCCTCGGCCGCGATTTGCCCGAGAAGCGCAGCGGGCTCGCCGACAGCGACTCGTCGCTCAGCGCGCTCGCCGAGGCCATGCGCCTGGGCGAGCTTGGCCAGGCGCCGCTCTGCGCCCTCTCGGTTGGCCTTCATCGTCACGCTCTCATCCTCGTCACCGATGCTCTTGATCCCGTCCACGGCGTGGGCCAGAACCAGACGCAGGCCCAGCCGGTCGCTCAACTGGGCGCCGAGCTCGAGCGCATCCGCGCTCTCCTCGCCGTCCGAGACGGCGCATAGCAAGGTTCCTTGCATCTTTCCTGCTTCCATAGTCCTCGGAAGGGTCGCCCAGCTTGCCTTGCGCCGCCATAGGGGCAGAACCCGATTCGCGCTCGCGAGCCGGCGCTGGAAATGGGGCCGCCGCCCAATGGCGGCCTCATCACGCCACGTCGATGATCGGTGACGTCTAGCCCAGCAAGCGAGAGGAGCCGAACGTGAGAACGCGGACCGATACCGACGAGACCCTGCTCATCAGTGCGGACGGTTACACGCAGCGCTGCCGCGAGCTGGACGAACTGCGCACGGAGGCCCGCAGTGCCCTCGCAGAACGCCTACGCGAAGCGCGTCGGGATGGCCATCTCGACAACAACCCAGCGCTCTACGATCTTTTCGAGGAGCAGGCGCAGCTCGAGCGGCGCATCGCCCTGCTCGAGGCGCAACTCGCGGTTGCCGAGATCGTCGCGCCGGCCGCAGACGGCCTGGCCGGAATCGGCAGCGTTGTCCATCTTCGTGATGACACGAATACAACAGGCCAATACGAGCTCGTCGGGCCGCTGGAGTCCGACATCGGAAACGGTCGCGTCTCGACCGAAGCACCGGTCGGGCGTGCGCTTGTTGGGCGATCAGCAGGTGAAGTCGTCGAAGTCGAGACCCCACGGGGGACCATCGCCGTGGAGATCCTCCATGTTCGATCGCGCGACCGCCCTACCTCGGAATCGAGGCGGGCCGCATGACCCCCTCACGCGCTGCCCGTGCTGATCGTGCCGCCCGGTGCCCTAAGGTCCCTGAGCTCGGGCGGCAGTGATCGGCGTTCTGCCTGCCTCCTCGGGTTGTCACAGCTTGAATGGGCGGAGCAGTTCGTTGCCTCTGCAGACTGGACCGGAGCCTTCCGTGACTCGAATCGCAATGATCGTACCGCTGGTCGAGGGTACTGGCGAACGCGCGCGCGCGCTCGTCCGCTCGGACCCGCCACTCGACCCTGCTGCCTTGGCGATCGAGAATCAAGAGGTCTTCGTGACAGATAGCGAAATCGCATTCGTCTTTGAGACCTCTGACCGCGGAATCCTCGAGCGCCTGGCGGCGCCTACCTCTTGGGTCGCCTCGCCTGAGTGGCGGGAGATCGTAGCCGGGACACCTCACGTTGCTCAGGTCGGCTATTCGTGGGCGCGACCTGACGACGAGACGACCGGTCTCGCTTTCAAGCCCACACCAGGCCCTGGCTATAGCGAAGGAGGGGACGTTTTCGCCCCCTAATGGCGCCGGGCCTGACAACTTCGTCCTGCAGAACGTGTCGCGGTTTCCCGTAACCGGAGCGTTGTCGAGGGGTGCCGCGCCGGGAAGAAGATGGTCCAGAGGTCGCTGGCAGAGAAAGTCACGCTTCTGGAAGAAACCGTGACTGAGGCTTACGTGAACGAGACGCCCTCGTGACAGGGGCTGATCGAAGCGCCCTAACCGGGCTCTCTTACACCAATCGAGGCATTTCGTGTTCTAGGCCAGCCAGCACTCCGCCAAGCTCGGCGGTCGCTCCAAACGGATCTCGAGACAGTTTGCGTACCCGGCTCCATCAGGTGCTTCGGCGCCGCCGGGGCACCTTGGGCGGTCGACCGCGCTGAACGGGAGAACCCTGCGCCCACTCGAGGACCTCCTCCTCGAGCCACACGGGCCCAGAACGAAGTCGGGCAACAGGTTCCGGGAAGTCGGGTCGGGCCGCGTAGCGAGTCGCAGTCCGTCTACTGACGCTCAGCAGTTCGGCAACCTCGGCGGGCCCGGCCAATCTCAACTTCACGCCGAAACCGTACGAGCGGGCTCGGACTGAAGGACTTGATCAGGAGGAAAAGTGACTAATATGAGGACTATATATGGCCTCGAGCGAGCCACTTTCCCATGCCTAGCCTGCAAGCGAAGCACTCCACTCGGTGCGCGCTTGGCCGTGCGTGGACGCGGTTCGATCAATCGGAGGCCGGGTGCACTTGCCCTCAAGGGCCTATCTACTACGTAGTAGTCCGCGAGGGCGATCACGCGCACAGGGAGGTCGTAGGTCGAGACCGCCAGCAAGCTGAACTGGCGCTGCTGCGAATAGAGGACTCGGTCGAAGAGGGCGAATACCGCCCGCAACTCAACATGGGGTTCGCAGACTGGGCACGGCGCTGGCTCGAGTCGCTTGAGCGCAAGCCATCGACTGTCGGCTCGTACCGGTCGACGATCGTTCACGCCAAGGAGGTCTTCGGAGGAACGCGCGTCCGTCGAATCGGGCCCGAAGACATCGGTCGCTTCAACACGATTCTTAGAGAGCGCGGCTGCTCGGCGTCAACTCGGGCGAAGCATCTGCGCGTGTTGGGTGCTTGTCTGCAGGCGGCCGTCTTCTACCGCTATGCGGAGTCGAACCCGGTTCGGGAGCTGCCGCCGGCGCAGAGGCCCAGGCCGGAGCGGAAGGAGGCCGCGTACTTCGAGAACGATGAGCTGCCTCGCCTCTTCGGCCACCTCCGCGACGAGCCCTACCGGTCGCTGTGCCTGGTCGCGCTCAAGACGGGAATGCGGCAGGGCGAGCTCGTCGCGCTCCGCTGGTGCGACGTCGATCTCGAGGAGGCGGTCGTGCGCGTTCGCCGGAGTCGCACGGGGAGCACGCTCGGGACGCCGAAGAACCGCGAACGTCGTGACGTCGACTTGATCTCGGACGTAGTGGAGATGCTCGCTCGACTGCGGGGCGAGGGGGAGAACGCTAACGGCGACAGCCTCGTCTTTCCAGGCGCGAACGGCATCGGCTTTCTGACGCCCTCGGTCGTGCTCCGCCGCCATCTCTATCCGGCGATGGCTCGCGCCGGTATCCAACGGGTCGGACCGACGCTAGAGAAGCGGACGTTTCACAGCTTCCGGCACACGTTCGCCAAGCGCGCTCTGGAGAGCGGCGCCCAGATCACCTGGCTCTCTCGGCACCTCGGCCATTCCACCCTGAGGCACCTCGGCCATTCCACCCTGAAGGTCACGACCGACATCTATGGGCACTGGGAACGCGCCGAGCGAAAGCTCCAAGCCGCCAAGATGGAGGGCGTCTTCCCTGTCTAAGGAGCAAGGCGTACTCCACCCGTCCTCCAATCTACCGAAAGCTCTCCCCGGAGGACAGGCAAAACGGTGCAATTTGCAGGTGCTTCGGTGATGGGCCGGACAGGGATCGAACCTGTGACCTTGGGATTAAAAGTCCCCTGCTCTACCAACTGAGCTACCGGCCCTCGTTGGCGAGTGTAGCCCGGAGGTCGCGGCTAGACTCATCAGCGGGCCCCCATCGACTAGCGGTCAAGGTCACAGCCCTTTCAAGGCTGCAGCGCGGGTTCGAATCCCGCTGGGGGCACCAACTCGGGCGGTTAGCTCAGCTGGGAGAGCGCCTGCCTTACAAGCAGGAGGTCACTGGTTCGATCCCGGTACCGCCCATCGCTCAACTACGCCGGCGGGGTCTTCGGACTCCGTGACGCCTGTACGAGCGCGTCCATTTGCGGCCCACGTAGCAACTCGCGCGTGTCTGTCGATCAAGGCACGAAGCCCGGCCGCGCGTACCCCGCGTGGGTCCGCGACGTAACCGTGCTCGACGAGCCTGAGACGAGTCCGGCAGTCGTGAACGAATGTCCACCGCTCTCGGTCGAGGTATGCCTCGTGCGGAGTCAACTCCGCCTCCTTCAAATACTTGCCGAGTCATGGTCGTGCAGGCTGGCTGCGGCCACAGCGGCGAAAGCCCCGATCCAGCCCTCGGAGAAACCCGTAACGGGGTCCTAGGCGGTCACATCGGCCCGGAGATGTCCCGGGGGCTTCCCTCGAGAGCGCTGGGAGCTTCAGCCCAAGCCGTTTTTCTCCGATACCAAGACGGATGCAGCACGCCGCAGCCGCTTCGCCGTTTTTTGGCGCGGATTCCGCTACGCCTGAACGAGAAGCCCTCCTCGAGGCGGGACGCCTCAGCTCGCTCGGAGAGCTCGTGCTCGGGCTCGCGCACGAGGTCAACAACCCGCTATTCGGGATGCTCGGCCTCGTCGATCTCCTGCTCGCCGACGTCGAGCCCGGCTCGCCCGAGCACGATCGCCTGGTCCTCGTCCGGCAGAGCGGGCTCGAGATCAAGCACATCACGCACGCGCTGCTCCGCCTTGCCCGCCCCGAGATAGACGACTTCGAGACGGTCTCGCTGCACAGGATCGCCGAGGAAGCGGTCGAGCTCGTGCGCTGCACGAATGCGAATAAGAACTTCGAGCTCCGTGAGGACTATTGCCGCGAGCCGCTCCACGTTCACGGTAGTCCCGCCCGCCTGGGCCAGATCTTCCTGAGCCTGCTCGTCAACGCGCAGCAGGCGCTGCCCGCGGGCGGCACCGCGACGGTTCGGCTCGAGCGCGACGACCAGTGCGCAGTCGCGAGCGTCGCGGACACGGGCGCAGGGGTCGATCCGGGCATTCGCAAGCACCTATTCGAGGCGTTCGCGACGACGAAGTCCGGCACGGGTCTCGGGCTCGCTGCGAGCCTCGAGATCGCCCGCGCGCACGGCGGCGACCTGAGCGTCGTCTCATCGGTCGGAACCGGAGCGACGTTCGTCCTCCGCCTCCCGCTCGCAGGAGCTGCAGTGTGACGAAGGTCCTCGTCATCGACGACCAGGCCGTCGTCCGCGAGGTGATCACCGCCATGCTCGCCGGCTCGGGCTACGAGGTCGTCTGCGCGTCGTCGGCTGCCGAGGCCCTGGAGCTCTTCTCCGACGAGAGCATCCGCCTCGTGATCACGGATGTGTTCATGCCCGACGGCTCGGGGTTCGAGCTGCTCGAGACGATGCGCATCCGTCGCCCGAACCTGCCGATCGTGCTCGTGACCGGCGCGACCACTCGCGACGATCTGAGCGAGGCACTCGCGCGCGGCGCGGACGGCTTCGTCGCCAAGCCGTTCACCCAGACGGAGCTCGAGCTCGCGCTGGCGAAGGCGCTGGACCGGGCGGGGCGGAGCGAACGGGACCTCCGCGAGCGCCTGCTGGCGCCCACGTTGACCAGCGCGCTCGCCAACGCGATCGAGGCCCGCGAAGAGGGCATGCGCGGCCACGCCGAGCGTCTGACCCGACTCGCGATGCGCCTTGCGGTGGCGGTCGGGCTCAGGGAGCAGGAGATCGAGACCATCCGTCTCGGCGCGCTGCTGCACGACGTGGGGAAGATCGGCATCCCCGACAGCGTGCTGCTCAAACCGTCGGCGCTGACTGCCGAGGAACGGTCGCTCATGCGCGCGCACACCGAGATCGGGGACCACCTGCTCGAGCCGCTCGAGCTCCTCGCGGCGGTGCGGCCGATCGTCCGCCACCACCACGAGCGCTGGGACGGGCTCGGCTATCCCGACGGGCTCAGAGGCAACGCGATCCCGCTCGGCGCACGGATCATGGCCGTGGCCGACGCCGTCGAGGCGATGTCCGCCAGCCGGGTCTACCGCGACGCCCTGCCGCAGACCGAGATCGTCCACGAGCTCGAGCGCGGACGCGGGACACAGTGGGATCCCGCGATCGTCGACCACACCCTGAGGCTCATCGAGTCCGGTGCCGTCGGCTTCACTCCCGACGGCCTCCGGATCGCAGAGCCGCGACCGGGTGCCGCAGTCCTGCGCTTTCCGGGGCCGAACGAGCGCCGCGCGCGGCGCGGGCACCTGGGCGAGGCCGCCCAGTGAGCCGCCGGTTCCGCTGCCTCGTCGCGGACGACCATCCTGCGCTCGTCGCAGCCGTCTCGGACTTCCTCGAGAGCCACGGCTTCGAGGTCGTCGGCCGCTCCCGCGACGGCGTGGCCGCGGTGGCGGACATCAAGGAGACGAAGCCCGACATCGCGCTCGTCGACTACCGGATGCCGCACCTCTCGGGCCTGGAGCTCCTCGAGCAGATCCGAGAGGCCGCCCCTGACATGCTGGTCGCTGTTTACACCGCGGACACGGATCAGAGCATCGTCGGCGCCGTCTTCGATGCCGGGGCCCACGCACTGATCCTCAAGGACGCCCCGCTCGCCGATCTTGCTCAGGCGCTGGAGACGATCTGCGCCGGGCAGCGCTACGTTGACCCCGCGCTCGCGCCGGTCATGCTCAACGGCGTCGCCAGCAAGCCGGCGCTCACGCCCCGTGAGGCGGAGGTGCTGGCCCACATCGCGGACGGCCTGTCGCACGGAGAGATCGGCAGCCGCCTCTCGATCAGCCCCGAGACTGTCCGCACACACGTGCGCAAAGCCTGCGAGCGGCTGAACGCACGCACCCGCACGCACGCGGTCGCGACTGCGCTCCGTCTCGGCCTCTTCCAGTAAGTCAGCCCCGACCAGGGTCTGACCCCGTTAGGGGTCGGTTCCGCTACGAGAGCCGGTTTGCGGAGGCTCGTTCCTTACAGGGTCTGACCCCGTGATCTTTACGGGGTCTGACCCCGTGATCATTGAGGCGCGGCGACGTTAAGGTTCGCGACTTGGCCTCACTCGAGGACAAGACGGCTGTCGTCACCGGCGCCTCGAGCGGGATCGGGGCGGCCACTGCGCATGCGCTGGCCGAGGCCGGAGCGAGGGTTGCCGTCGGCGCCCGCCGCGTCGAGCGGCTCCCGGATCGAGACGGCTTCTACGCGTTCGACCTCGACGTCAGGGACGAGACGAGCTCCGAGCGCTTCGTCGAGCGCGCCGTCGCCGACCTCGGCGGGATCGACATCCTCGTCAACAACGCGGGCCTAGGCCTCGGGCGCGACCCGTTCTGGGAGTCGACCGATGCGGACGAGACGACGGTGATCGAGACGAACGTGCTCGGCGTCCTGCGCCTGACCCGGCTCTGTCTGCCGCACATCCGCGACGGAGGCCACATCGTCAACCTCGGCTCCGTCGCCGGCCGCGAGCCGTACGAGAATGCCGCGGTCTACATCACCTCGAAGTTCGCCGTGCGTGGTTTCACGTATGCGTTACGCCAGGATCTGCTCGGCCGGCCGATCCACCTGACGATCGTCGATCCGGGCCTCGTCGAGACGAACTTCTCCATGGTCCGCTTCCGGGGCGATCAAGAGGGTGCGCGGAAGGTCTACGAGGACGTCGACGCTCTCAAGCCGGAAGACATCGCCGACTGCGTGCTGTTCGCGGTCACGCGGCCGGCCCACGTGAACATCGACGAGCTCGTCGTCAAGACAATCGACCAGTCGACCGCCGTGAGGATCCACCGCCACTGATGGCAATCACGATCCTCGAAGGATCGAACTTCTGCATCAGTGACGAGAACGGGGACTTCACGTTCACGACGAGCGGGCTGTACGCGTTCGACACGCGCTTCCTGTCCAGGCTCGAGCTGACGATCAACGGCGCCCGGCCGTTGCTGCTCTCCGCGGGCAAGGCCGAGTACTACTCGGCGGCCTACTTCCTGCGGAACCCACACGTCGAGGGGCTGCGGCAGGACTCGGTATCGATCGCACGGCACCGCTTCGTCGGCGAGGGCATGCAGGATCGGATCATCGTCCAGAACCAGACGCGGAAGCCCGTCTCGCTCGAGCTCGCACTCGCGTTCGGGAACGACTTCGCGGACATCTTCGCGGTCAAGAACTATGACTTCGCGCTCGGCGACCCGGAGAAGGCGAGGGCGCTGCCGCCCGAGGTCGAGGCCGTGTACGAGGAGGGCGAGAACCAGTTCGTGCTCGTCGACGACGGCGGCTTCGCACGTACCCAGATCATCTTCACGCACCGCGGGCTCGTCGAGCCGGACCGGGTGCGCTTCTGGATCGAGCTCGAGCCGCGCGCGTCGTGGGAGCTCGGCTTCGACGTCGTGCCGTCGCTCGACGGGGGCGAGATTGGCCCGCACGTGGCGCAGCAGCGGTTCGGCGAGGAGCGCGACCGGATCGAGGCCTCGCTCGCGGCCTGGAACCTGCGCGTGCCGAGGCTGCGCGCGTCGTGGGACGACCTCGACCACGCGTTCCCGCGGTCCGTCGCCGACCTCGCGTCGCTCCGCCTGCAGGGCGCGGGCGGGTTCGGGAACCTTCCGGCCGCCGGGATGCCGTGGTTCATGACCGTGTTCGGCCGCGACACGATCATCACGTGCCTGCAGACGCTCCTCTTCGGCCCCGAGCTTGCCTGGGGCGCGCTCGAGGTGCTGGCCGACCTGCAGGCGATCGAGGACGACCCGTCGATCGACGCCGAGCCGGGGAAGATCGTTCACGAGCTGCGCCGCGGGAAGGCCGCACGCAACTGGTTCGCGCGCTACTACGGCACGATCGACGCGACGCCGCTCTACCTGATCCTGCTCTCCGAGGTGTGGCGCTGGACGGACGATGCGGCTCTCGTGCGCCGCTTCAAGGAGCCGGCGCTGCGGGCGCTGGCCTGGATCGACGAGCACGGCGACCGCGACGGGGACGGCTTCGTCGAGTACGAGCGGCGCAGCGAGACCGGCCTCGCCAACCAGTCCTGGAAGGACTCCTGGGACTCGCAGCGTTACTCCGACGGGTCGCTCGCAGAACCGCCGATCGCGCCGGTCGAGGCACAGGGCTACGTCTACGATGCCAAGCGCCGGCTGGCCGAGCTCGCCCGAGAGGTGTGGCGCGAGCGGGAGCTGGCCGAGCGGCTCGACCGCGAGGCGGACGAGCTGCGGGCGCGTTTCGACGAGGCGTACTGGAACGAGGACCGCGGCGGCTTCTACGTACTCGCGCTCGACGGCGAGAAGAGGCAGGTCGACTCGATGTGCTCCAACATCGGCCATCTGTTGTGGAGCGGGATCGTTCCGCCCGCGAAGGTCGACGCGGTCGTCGATCGACTGATGGGCCCGCATCTCTGGTCGGGGTGGGGCGTGAGGACGATGTCCTCCGCGGACGGTGGGTTCAACCCGCTCTCGTACCACAACGGCACGGTCTGGCCTCACGACAACTCGCTCATCGCCTGGGGCCTCGCCCGCTACTCGCGCTGGCCAGAGGCGCAGCGGATCATCCGGAGGATGATGAACGCGGCCGGCCACTTCGAGTATCAGCTGCCCGAGGTGTTCGCGGGCCTGCCGCGCGCGGAAACGCCGTTCCCGATCGCGTATCCGACCGCGGCGCGGCCGCAAGCGTGGGCCGCGGGCGCTCCGGTGCTGCTTCTTCAGATCCTGCTCGGGATTCGACCCGACCGCAGGAACCACCAGCTGCGCTCCGTGCTCCCGCTCGAGCTTCCCTCCTGGGCCGGAGCATTGCGCCTCAGCGGGATTCGCGCGTTCGACAAGAGTTGGGATGCGCGGGTCGAGGATGGCATCGTTCGGGTCGAGCCGCATGAGTGACAAGGCGCCGCTTGCGGTGCCGCCCTCAGGACGGACAGGTCCCCCGGCCGTCCTTCTGAAATGACCGGTCGACCCGTTCAAGTCAAACTATCCGCGTGAGCATGCGCATTGCCGTTTTGTCCCCGGTCTGGTTCGCGGTGCCGCCGACGGGCTACGGCGGGATCGAGCTCGTCGTCTCGCTGCTCGCGGACGGGCTCGTCGATGCCGGACACGACGTCACGCTCTTCGCGTCCGGCGACTCGCTGACGAAGGCGAACCTGTCATACATCTACGAGGAGGCGCCCAGCGAGCTGATCGGCCGCTCGCTGCCCGAATTGCGCCACGCGCTCGCCTGCTACACGCGCGCGGACGAGTTCGACGTGATCAACGACCACTCGGGAATCCCTGCGGCCGCTCTCGGCGGGCTTCTCACGACGCCGGTCCTGCACACTGTCCACGGCCCACTCGACACGCACGAGGCGCAGGACGCGTACGAGTCGATCGCCGAGGTCTCCCCGAGCGTGGGGCTGATCTCCATCTCCGAGAACCAGCGGCGCCCGATGCCCGACCTGCCGTGGGCGGCGACGATCCCGAATGCGATCGACCTCTCGCTCTACCCGAGCAAGCCGCACCGAGGCGACTATTTGCTCTTTTTGGGCCGGTTCAGTCCCGACAAGGGCGCGCACCGTGCGATCGCGGTGGCAATGGAGCTCGGCCTGCCGCTGAAGATGGCGGGCAAGAACCGCGAGCCGAAGGAGCGGCAGTACTTCGCCGAATATGTTGAGCCACACGTCGGCCACAACGGGATCGAGTACCTGGGCGAGGTCACGCACGGCGAGAAGGTGGAGCTGCTTCAGAACGCGCGCGCCACGCTCTTCCCGATCGAGTGGGAGGAGCCGTTCGGGCTCGTGATGATCGAGTCGATGGCCTGCGGCACGCCGGTGATCGCGACGCGTCACGGCGCGGTGCCCGAGGTGATCGAGGACGGGCGCAACGGGATCATCGTCGAGCACTTCCGCGAGATGGCCGCGTCCTTGGAACGCGCGGACGAGCTCGACCCGGTGGAGTGCCGCGCTTATGTGGAAGAGCGCTTCGCCCCGGAGCGCATGGTCGGCGACTACGTGAACGCCTACCGAGCCGCATTGACCTGAGCGTGTCTCGGCCATGCCAGAAGCGGCCATCTTGCGCGGCTACGTGCGTCTGTAGACGATGGGGCGCGTGGGCGCTCCTGCCGAAGAGCCGCTGATCTACCGCTCGGAGGTGCTGGCTATCATCGGGGCACTTGCCGACCTCGTCGATGTCGGCGACATACGCGATGCAGTCGTGGAGGACGATGAAGGGGAAGGGCCAGAAGGAACCGAGTAAGCGTCAGGTCGAGCGCGCGGCAACTGTGCAGAGACTGCGTGAGCTCGAGGAGCGCGGTTGGGCCGAGTTGAACCGGCGCCGTGCGCGGCCAACTCGTTCGAACTAGTCGGCGTTGGCAGCCAGCTGCTTGTCCCAGTAGCGCCTCAGGCCGAGGTACGACTGCCAGAACGGCGCGGCTCGCTCGTAGTACGGCGCATCGCCGACGTCTTCCTCGAGATCGGCGCGCGCCGCCGCGACGAACGCTTCCTCGTCCATTCCCTGCCGAACCCGCTGGCCCCACAGGCGGAGCTGACGACGAAGGCGCCGCAGGTGGTCGCGCGGCTGGTCGACGACGCCGAAGTGAATGAGCGCGAGGCGCTGCGGCGCGCGCAGCTCGAGCTCGTCGATCGTCCGCTCCCAGGCCTCGAGGTCGATCTCGGGCGGCGGCGCGACCGGAAGGATGTGGCGGTCGGGCATGATCCGCACGCCGGCAGCGTCGCCCGCGTAGAGCGTCCCCTCGCCGTCGACGTAGCAGACGTGGTGCGCCGCGTGGCCAGGCGACGGGAAGCACTCGAGCCCGAGCACCGACGAGCCGACGACGTGCACGTTCTCCTGGGGCACGGGCGCGAGCTCGCCCCAGAGCCGGTCGAAGTCGTCGCCGTAGAGCCGGCGCGCGCTCGACTCGAGCCGCGACGGATCGACGAGGTGCGGCGCCCCGATCTCCGAGACGTGCACCTGGAGCCCCGGGTGCTCGCGGACGAGCACCCCCGCGGCGCCCGCATGGTCGAGGTGGATGTGCGAGAGCAGCAGGTGGTGCAGGTCGGTCAGGACCAGGCTCCGCTCGACGAGCTGCGTCTTCAGCGCCGTAACGCACGTCGAGGGACCGCAGTCCTGGAGCGCGAGCCCATCCTCGGTCTCGAGCAGGTAGACGCCGATCACGCGCTCGGCGCCCTCGTGGTGCAAATCCAAAGGATCCGGCGCGCCCGTCGTCACGCGCCGGATCCTAGAACTCGAAGCTAGGTGGCGGTGCCCCGGAAGTGGCCTCTCGTGAGCACTGCCGCTGCTCCGATTCCGAACAAGACGAGGACGAAGGCTCCGATCTTCCCAGTCGAGAGGAACTCGGCGGAGCTGGAGTCGGACGCCCTGGCCGCTGCTGGCGTCTTGGGCAGGCCCGCGGCGACGAGGATCTCCTTCAGCCGGGCATCGGTGAACCAACCGCCGTGCGTCGTCATGTCGAAGATCGGTTGGCCCGCGGACGTGTACGTCCAGGCCCCGGGCTTCGCGTAGGGATAGAGATCCTGGTGGATCTTGTCGTTCCCGCCGTCAGGGCCGGGGACGACGTAGTCGATCGAGTACTTCGGGCCGAGGCTGCTCTTCGGCGGCGCCGAGCTCATCGGGTCGGGCGTCTGGCCGAACGAGGCCGGGAAGAAGCCCGCCGCCTCGACGAGATTCATGATCGGCGTGCCCTCCGCCTCGGCTCCAGCGATGACGATCGCCTTGCTGAGCCCCGGTCCAGTGATCGAGGCCTCCGACGGGCCCTTGGCGAGCGCCGTTGCGGGCAAGGCGAGGGCAGCGACGGCGAACAGGAAGAGGAGGCGTTTCATGGTGCTCCTTTCGAGGTGGCTGCCACCTCTACACCGCTCAGTCCTTCAGGGTTCCGCCCCAGTCCGCGGGATCGACGTCCGCGATCGACTCCGAGAACGTCCAGCGGTGCCCGCCTGTGTCCTCGGCGGTGTACTGGCGCTCGCCGTACGGCCAGTCGGTGGGCTCGCTGAGGATCGTCGCGCCGGCCGCCTCGGCTCGAGCGCGATGAGCATCGGCGTCCTCCACGCGCACGAGCAGGTGCGACCGCCCCGCCTCGCCCTCGATCACGATCACCGCGCCGTCCTCATAGACGAGCTGCGCTCTGTGGTCGCCGATCTGGAGCCGCTCGCGAAACCCGAACGCACGGCAGAGCCACTCGGCGGCCTCGCGCACGCCACGGTACGGCAGCTCGGGGATGACTGCTGCGTTCGGGACCGACCGGTTCGTCTTCACGATTCCTCCTAGACGCGATTCAGGTGAGTGTCCTTGAACACCGTCGGGTACTTCAGCCCGTAGCCGAGCACCCGATCGAGCCCGATGTGGGCCAGCCAGATCAGCGCGAGCTGGATGCACCAGTCCGTGTCGCTGAGCACGCCGATTAAGGCCAGGGTGATCGGCCCGACCGTCGAGTGCAACGCGTTGTAGACCGCCGCGCCGACGCGGGGACCGGCTGCGTAGCCGGCAAACGAGAGGTCCGGCGCCAGGAAGAGGAGGACGAGGAGCCACCACGCGTAGCCCTGGTCGAAGTAGACGACGAGGGCGCCGGCGAAGAGTGCGAGCCCCTCGAGTCGAAGGAGCCGCGCCGGGAGGAGCACTACGCGCCGGCGGCCGCAGTCGAGCGGACGAGCGCCGCTTCGAGGTCGGCGATCAGGTCGTCGACCGACTCGATGCCGACGGAGAGCCGGATCAGGCTCGGCGGCACAGCAAAGGGTGAGTCCGCGGTCGACGCGTGCGTCATCTGCCCCGGATGCTCGATCAGACTCTCGACTCCGCCGAGCGACTCGGCGAGCGTCCAGACCTTCGTGCGGGCGACGATCTCGACGGCCTCTGCCTCGGAGCGGGCGAGGATCGAGATCATCCCGCCGAAGTCCGACATCTGGCGCTTCGCGATCTCGTGTCCCGGATGGCTCGGCAGTCCCGGATAGAGCACCTGCTCGACGGCGTCGTGCGAGTCGAGGTACTCGGCGATGAGGCGCGCGTTCTCGCAGTGGCGCTCCATGCGCACGGCGAGCGTCTTCAGACCGCGCAGCACGAGCCACGCGTCCAATGGGCCCGGAACGCCGCCGAGCGACTTCTGCAGGAAGTAGAGCCGCTCCGCGATCGTCGGGTCGTTCGTCGCGGCGAACCCGCCGATCAGGTCGGAGTGGCCGCCGAGGTACTTCGTTGTCGAGTGCATCACGACGTCCGCGCCGAGCTCGAGCGGGCGCTGGAGGTACGGGCTCGCGAACGTGTTGTCGACCACGACCATCGCGCCGACGGCGTGCGCCGCATCAACAGCCGCCTTGATGTCGATCACGTTCAGCATCGGGTTCGTCGGCGTCTCCAGCCAGACGATGCGCGTCCGCTCGTCGATGTGGGACGCGAGATCCATGTTGATCTCGTCCGCGGAGAGGAACGTCACGTCGTAGCCCTTCGGCCCATAGACCTGGGACAGCAGCCGGTAGACACCGCCGTAGACGTCGTTGACCGACACGATCCGCTCGCTCGGGTGGACGAGGTGCATGATCGTCGTGACCGCGGCCATGCCCGAGGCGAACGCGACTCCGTGCTCGGCGCTCTCGAGCGAGGCGAGGCAGACCTGGAGCGCGGTGCGCGTCGGGTTTGCGACGCGTGCGTAGTCGTAGCCCTTGTTGTCGCCGACCGCGTCCTGCGCGAACGTCGACGTCTGGTAGATCGGCACGATGACCGACCCGGTTGCCGGGTCCGGCTCCTGCCCGTCGTGGATGGCGCGCGTCTCGAAGTCCACGGTGCGATTCTAGGCCCAGAGCGCCGGGTCGAGGACGGCTCCGGAGAGGAGGACCGCGAGTAGCCGGGGCTCGCCCTCGCCGATCGAGAGCGGAAGGTTCGCGCCCGCGACCCACTGTGCGATCCGGTCGGGGTCGCCCTGGAGGCGTAGCTCGTCGATCGTCGCCGACTGCGCCAGCGCCTCGCCTGGATATGGCGTGCCGGCGCCCCACTCGATGAAGAAGGGGAGCGATTGCTCGGACGCCGAGCGCTCGAGCCCAGCCATGCGCCAGCGAACGACGTCGCCGTCCGGCCGCGCTCGGGCGCCGTCCGCGATCGTCAGGCCGAGCCGCTCGGCAACTCCGTCGAGGTCGTCGGTCCGCACGCACCAGCCGAGAAGGCGTGGCGGCTCGCCTCCGGCCACCCAGCTCCCGAACCCGCTGCCGACGGCCTCGGCGTCATCGACCACGGCAACCAGCTCGAGGTACGTCTCGCCAAGCGGAACGATTCTGTTGGCCGTCCCGAGGCCCTGGTGACGTCCACCTTCGACCGAGACGAGCCCGTACCGCTCCTCGACCTCTCTCGTCGCAGTGTCCAGGTCGTCGACGGCGATCAGGACGTGGTCGAGCTCCATCACCGCAGAGCCTTGCTCCAGATCGCGGGGACCTTGCGTGGGTAAACCACGTCCTTGGCGTCCAGCCACTTCGCGAGGCGTCGTATCGCGGCCGCGATCCCGGCGCCGGCAGACTCGGGTGCATGCGGCTCGGCGAAGACGCCGAGCACTCGGAGAGTTTGGGTCTTGCGGTCGAACGCGGGCTCGATGCGGCCGATCAGCCGGTCGCCGCGCAGGATGGGCAGGACGTAGTAGCCGTACTCGCGCTTCGCCTTCGGCACGTACATCTCGAGTCGGTAGAAGAACTCCCAGAGCGCCTCGGCACGGTCGCGGTTCTTGACCAGGCCGTCGAAGGGCGAGAGGAACGTGACCCTGGTTCCGGGCACACGGCCGTCCTCTGCGTCCGGGTGTGCGACGAGGCCGTTCCTCGCGAGCTTCACGCCCTGCGCCTGGAAGCGCTTTTCGTCGAGGACCCGCCGAGCCTCTGCCAGCGGCACGGTCTCGGTCTTCGGATACACGCGCTCCGCGAGATCCCAGAGTCGCTGGCCTTTGAGGCGCCCGGCGACCGCGATCCGTCCGCGTCTGTGCAGGAGCTCCAGCATCCACGTCATCTGCGCGCGGGTTCCCCACCAGACCGTCTTCTCGTCGAGCCGCGCGGCGTGGTGCTCGAGCTCGCGGGAGGGCAGCGGACCGTCTCGCTCGAGCTCACGCAGGATGTAGCGCCGGAGCCCGGACTGCTCCTGCATGAAGTCCCTTTGCCACTGCGCCCACTTGGCGTCGCCCCATGGCGCTCGCATCAGCGCCTGGACCAGCGGGAGGTCCTCGATCGGATAGATGAACGCCTTCCACTCGAAGAGCTTCCGTTCCTCCCAGAGCAACCGGTCGAGCTCTGAGCGGTCGTACGGGCCGAGCCGGCTCCAGAGAACGAGGTACTGCGGCGGCGCGACGGTCGCGATCGGGTCGATCTGGAGTCGTCCAAGGTGGCGCACAGTCGACAGGACGTCCTCGGCAGAGCCGTCTAACAACTGCGCCCGCACGGCGATTCGCCGGGCCTCGGCGGGTGTGACCTCGCTCACCGTCGGTGCGCCAGGAACTCCAGGAGGTCGGTGCGGGTCAGGACGCCGATCGGCTTCCCGCCCTCGGCGACGACGACCGCGTTCGCGCGCCCGCCGCTCAAAGTCGAGAAGACCTCGTCGAGCTTCTCGTCCGAGTCGATCGCGGCCAGCGGTGGCTGCATCGCGGCCCCGACGTTCTCGTGGAGCGCGTCCGGGTTCCTGAACACGCGGTCGAGGAGGTCGCGGTCCTGGAGCGAGCCGATCACGTCAGCGAGCGAGTCGAGCTCCCCGTCGCGCACGACCGGGAGCTGCGAGATCGAGTAGCGCTGCATGAGGTCGATCGCGTCGCCGACCTTCTGGTGCGAGGAGATCGTGATCAGGTCCGGGATGTCCGGCTCCTCGGTGCGCTTCGCGCTCAGCACCTCGGCCACGCTCGGCGACGGCTCGTCGCGCTCGAGGAAGCCGAGCTCGAGCATGTAGTTGTCGTCGTAGAACTTCGAGAGATAGGGCCGGCCGCTGTCCGGGATCAGCGTGACGACGAGCTTGCCCTCGCCGAGCTGCTTCGCGACCTCGATCGCCGCGTGCACGGCCGTCCCACCCGAGCCGCCGATCAGCAGGCCTTCCTCGCGCGCCATGCGCCTGGCCGTCAGGAACGAGTCCTTGTCGGTCACGGTCACCCACTGGTCGACGATGCCCTGGTCGAAGGTCTCCGGGTAGAAGTCCTCGCCGACGCCCTCGACGAGGTACGGGTGCATTTTCTCCTCGCCCGCCGTGTAGATCGAGCCCTCGGGATCTGCGCCGACGACCATCAGTTTGGGCTTCTGCTCCTTCAGGTAGCGGCCGGTGCCGGAGATCGTGCCGCCGGTGCCGACCGCGATCACGAGCGCGTCGATCTCGCCGCCGGTCTGCTCCCAGATCTCGGGGCCGGTCGTCTCGTAGTGCGCCTGCGGGTTGCCCTGGTTCGTGTACTGGTCGGGCTTGTACGCGCCTGGGATCTCTTCGGCGAGCCGGTCGGAGACCGAGTAGTAGCTCTCCGGGGACTCGGGCGCGACCGCGTACGGGCAGATCACGACCTCGGCTCCGTAGGCGCGCAGGAGCGAGATCTTCTCCTGGGACATCTTGTCGGGCATGACGAAGATGCAGTGGTAGCCCTTGATCGCCGCCGCGATCGCGAGGCCGACTCCGGTGTTCCCGGACGTGGGCTCGATGATCGTCCCGCCGGGCTCGAGCTTTCCTTCGCGCTCGGCCTTCTCGATCAGCTTGATGCCGATCCGGTCCTTGACCGACCCGCCGGGGCTGATGTACTCGAGCTTGGCGAGAACGGTCGCGGCGCCGTCGGGGACGATGCGCTGGAGCCGTGCCAGCGGTGTGTTGCCGACGAGGTCGAGGACGGTCGGGTACTCGCGCGCCATGCGCGTGAAGCTTAGTGCGCAGGCTGTCGTTCAAGCTTGCTCGGAAGGCCGAGCAGAGGGAAGACGGAGGGGTCGGTGCAGCCCGTGATCTGCGCGATCGAGTCTTCGTCCAGCGTGAGCACCATGATCCCGTACGGTCGGTAGACGCCTGCGTCCGGGTCCGGGAAGTAGGCGCCGACCGCGGGCTGCCGGTTCGCCTGGGTCGGAAGGAGCGGGATCTGGTCGAGCGCGCCTCCTGCAGGCACCGTTGCGAAGAAGTCGGCAATCGCCCGCCGGCCGAAGAAGATTGCGGCGTCCGGCGGCATCGTCATCACGGCGTCCTCGCGCATGAGTGCGACGAGCCCCGGGATGTCGATCGCGTCCCAGGCTTCGATGTACCGCTCAACGAGAGAGAGCTGAACGGCGTCGGGCGCCGGAGTGCGTTCGGGGACTTGCTGGTCCAGGGTTGCCCGGGCGCGGCGTACGGCGCTGTGCACGCTTGCCGCGCTGACGTCGAGCAGTTGCCCGACCTCCTTGGCCGAGAACCCGAGCACGTCGCGCAAGAGGAGCGCGGCTCTCTGGCGTGGGGGCAAGGCCTGGATCGCGGCCAGGAGGGCGAGTTGGACGCTTTCGCGAAGGTCGTAGCGGGCTCCGGGCTCGGCCGCCTCCGAGGGAAGCTCGTCGAGCCAGGCGTCGGGGTACGGCGTGAGCACTGCCGGCTCGTCGCTCGGCGGCAGCGGCACGGGACGTTTGTCGAGCGCGGCGAGGCAGACGTTCGTCGCGATGCGGTAGAGCCAGGCGCGGAAGCTGCTTCGGCCCTCGAAGCTCGCTAGATGTCTCCACGCCCGCAGCAGGGTCTCCTGGAGCGCGTCCTCGGCGTCGTGAACCGAGCCGAGCATCCGGTAGCAGTGCACGTGCAGCTCTCGCCGGTAGCGCTCAGCGAGGTAGCGGAAGGCCGTCTCGTCGCCCGCGCTGGCAGCTGCGATGAGCGCCGGCTCCGTCACGGAGCTCAGCCTAGTCCGGCATCGCCGGAGGCGCGGCGCCGAGGTCTGTCCATGCGGGCGCGACGAACGCCTTGCCCGGAGTGCCGCCGATGACGAGGCACTGGAGCCCGTCACCACTGGGGACGATTCGGCGGAGCTGCGAGATGCCGACACGCGCCCACACTCCTGGCTCGAGTCGGTACGTGTCGCCGTTCAGGGACAGCTCGCCGGACCCGGCCAGCGGGATGTAGAGCTCCTCTTGGCCCGGGTCGACGGCGCCGTCGCCGTGGTGGTGGTTCGGGTACTGATCGAACCCCGCCGGGAAGTTGAAGACCTGCATCCCCCAGGACGTTACGCCGAGCTCCGCTCGCGCCCGCGTCACCAGTCCGTCGTAGAACGACTCCATCTCGTCGATGTGCTTGACCGTCGCGTCGGCCATGGTTCTCCTTTCGTGGGATCTCGTTGGATGAGATCGCCGGCCGACGCGAAATTCGTCGCGCGACCAGCTAGTCCGTCGCAGGGGCGGCGCGGGTCGCGCGCCGGGCGTAGACGATGCTGAGCACCACGAGCGTGATCGCGACCAGGAGTGCGATCACGGTCCAGAAGATCGGCAGCGATCCCGCGACGGCTCCGACCGAGATCAGCGCGGCGCCCAGCCACGGCGAGCGTCTCGACACCCGAAGCCCCGCGTACAGCAGGACCCCGCCTCCCACGAGGAGGACGAACCAGATGATCTGGTCAGTCGCGCTTGCGTCCTCGTCCCAGTGCGCCGGCAAGAGCCCGCCGACGATGCCGATGACGAGGTACGCGGCGGCGACGAACGTACCGAGCACGACGAGCGTTTTCTCAACGGTCACGGCGGCGATTCTACGATCGGGGTCAGACCCCTTTACAAACGGATCGGCCCGCCGGGACAGGCGGCCGGCTTCGTTGAGCCGGCCTGTGGATGATTCGTTCCACTTCTGTAGCGGGGTCTGACCCCGGGGTTAGTGGCGGAAGTGGCGGCGGTTTGTGAAGACCATCGTCGCGCCGGCCTTCTCGACTGCGTCGATCACTTCGGGGTCGCGCTTGGAGCCGCCCGGTTCGATGATCGCCTTCACGCCTGCGTCGAGCGCGATCTGCGGGCCGTCCGGGAATGGGAAGAACGCGTCAGAGGCCAGCACCGCGCCCTCGAGGTCGTGCCCGTGCGCACCGGCCTTGTCGACGGCGATCCGCACCGCGTCCACGCGGCTCGTCTGGCCCGAGCCGATGCCGAGCGTCTGCAGTCCCTTCGCGATCACGATCGCGTTCGACGTCACGTTCTTGCACACGCGCCACGCGAAGAGCAGGTCGCCCCACTCGTCCTCGAAGACCGAGCCGGTGACGACCTCCATCGTCTCGCGGTCCTGCACGTCCCAGTCGCGATCCTGGACGAGGAGTCCGCCGTAGACGCGCTTGTAGTCCTTCTCGCCGAGGTCGAAGCGCCGCCGCTCGCGGTCGACGAGGATTCTCGTGTCCGGCTTCTGGCGCAGTGCCTCGAGCGCGGCCTCGTCGAAGTCGGGCGCGAGGAGCACGTCGACGAACTGGTTTGCGATCTGCCCGCCGAGCTCAGCGCCGACGGGCCGGTTGAGCACACAGACCATCCCGAACGCGGACATCGGATCGGCCGCGAGCGCCCGGTCGTAAGCCTCTTCGATCGAGGCCGCAACCGCGACTCCGCACGGATTCGCGTGCTTGATGATCACGCAGGCGGGCAGCTCGAACTCGCGGACAAGGATGCGGCCGGCGTTCAGGTCGTAGAGGTTGATGAACGAAAGCTGCCGCCCGTGCAGCTGCTGCACCCGAGAGAGCAGGTGCCGCCGCGCGCCCAGCTCGGCGTAGTACGCGGCGCGCTGGTGCGGGTTCTCGCCGTACGCGAGATCAGTCACCTTCTCGAAGCTCGGGATGAACAGCTCCGGGAACGCTTCGCGGTCGGCGAACCAGCGGGCGATCGCCGCCTCGTACGCAGCGGTGACCGAGAACGCCTCCGCCGCGAGTGCACGCCGCGTCTCAAGCGAGATCTCGCCCGTCTCGCGGAGCTCGGCCAGGATCGAGCCGTACCGCTCCGGTCGGCACACCGGCGCCACGTGCGCAAAGTTCTTCGCTGCGCCGCGCAGCATCGACGGACCGCCGATGTCGATCATCTCGACCGCGTCCTCCTCCTTCACACCGTGGCGCGAGACGACCTGCGTGAACGGATAGAGCGTCACGCAGACGAGGTCGAACGGATGGATGTCGTGCTCGTCGAGCGCGGCCAGGTCGTCCGGGTGGTCACGGCGGGCAAGGATCGCCGCGTGGATCCGCGGGTGCAGCGTCTTGACGCGGCCGCCGAGCAGCTCCGGGATTTCGGTCAGCTCTTCGACTCGCGTCACCTGGATCCCGTTCTCCGCCAGGTGATCCGCGGTTCCGCCGCTGGCGACGAGCTCGACGCCCAGTTCCGCGAGCCCGGCCGAGAACTCGGCCAGTCCTTCCTTGTCGAACGCGGAGAGGAGAGCGCGCTCGATCACGAGATCAGCTCCTTGACCGCCTCGGGGAGGAGCCGGTGCTCCGCTTCCTGCACCCGCGCGCGCAGCGTTTCGACCGTGTCGTCGTCGCGCACGGGGACCGCCTCGGCGACGATCACGGGCCCCGTGTCGACTCCCTCGTCGACGTAGTGCACCGTGGCTGCGGTCTGCCGGACGCCGGCTGCGAGCACGTCCTCGATCGGGTGCGCGCCGGGGAACTCCGGCAGCGGCGCCGAGTGCGTGTTCACGATCCGGTCGAAGCGTTCGAGGAACGCGGGCCGCAGCAGGTGCATGTACCCGGCGCAGACGACGAGCGTCACGCCATGACCAACGAGCCACTCGGCCATGGCTGCGTCTCGCTCCTCGCGGCTTTGGTAGCCATCCAGCTCGAAGACAGCGGTGGGGATCCCAGCCGCGTCCGCCCGCTCGACCGCCCGCGCGCCGGCCTTGTTCGAGGCGACAGCCGACACCGGCAGCCCCGCGTCGATCAGCGCCTGGAGGTTCGTGCCCTCGCCAGAGACCAGGACCCCAATCACGTGACGCGCCCGATCACGAGCCCGGCCCCGGCATCCGTCGCCGGAACGACCGCGCACATCCCGATCCCGACGTTGAACACGCGCCGCTGCTCCTCCTCGCTCACGCCCTGCTCGGTCAGCCACGCGTACACGGGCGGCCGCTCCCACAAACCCCAGTCGAGCTCGACGTCGCGCCCCTCGGGAAGCACACGCATGAGATTTCCCAGGATCCCGCCACCGGTGACGTGTGCGAGCGCCTTCACGTCCGCGCGACGGCGCAGCTCGCGCACCTCGTCGACGTACAGCTTGTGCGGCGCGAGCAACAGATCGGCGTCGAAGTCGCCGTCACCGATCAGCCGCCGGACGAGCGAGAAGCCGTTCGTGTGCAGGCCGACCGACGGCAGTCCGAGCACGACGTCGCCGGCTCCGACGCGCGACCCGTCGATCACCGCGTCCCGCGCCACCAACCCCACGCACGTCCCGGCGAAGTCGAGCTCCTCCTCGCGGTAGACGCCCGGCATCTCGGCCGTCTCACCGCCGAGCAGCGCGCACCCAGCGGCGCGGCACGTCTCGGCCGCGCCCTCGACCAACTCGGCTACCTGCTCCATCACGAGCGAGTGCCCGACGACGTAGTCGAGGAAGAAGAGCGGCTCCGCGCCGGTCATGATCACGTCGTTCACGCAGTGCGCGGCGAGGTCGGCTCCGATCCCGCGCAAGCGCCCCACCTTCCGCGCGAGGACGAGCTTCGTGCCCGCGCCATCCATGGAGGCAGCGAGCAGACGCTCCTCGTCCAGCGGGTAAAGGCCCGCGAACCCACCGAACCCGGTCGTGCCCGTCGACTCGACTGCCGCTCGCAGTCGCTCGACCACCGACTCGGCGAACGCGAGCGAGACCCCTGCGTCCTCGTACGTCTTTCCCTCCACGGACAACGAGTCTATTTCGCGTAGCGGAGGCCTACACTCGGCGTGTGCTCCTCGCGCATTCCGCCCAGACCACCTGGTCGTTCGAGCCGCTCCAGCTCGTCCCGATCGCGGTTGGCGTCCTTCTCTACTGGAAGCGCGCCCGGACGCTGGCACGCAAGGGAACCCCGGTCGCCGAGTGGCGCTATTTCCTCTTCTCGCTCGGCATCGGCCTCCTCGTCATCTCGCTCGTCTCGCCGATCGCGACGCTCGGAGAGGAGGAGTCGTTCGCGTTCCACATGGTGCAGCACCTCCTGCTCGGCGACCTCGCGCCGCTCTGCATCGTCGCCGGCCTCACCGGCCCGCTGCTCCGGCCGATCCTCTCGGTGCGCGCGGTCCGCACGCTCCGCTTCCTGACGCACCCGTTCGTCTCGCTCCCGCTCTGGGCGATCAACCTCTACCTCTGGCACCTGCCGACGTTCTGGGAGGCCGCGCTGCGCCACGAGGTCGTCCACGCATTCGAGCACGTCTCGTTCTTCATGGCCGGAGCACTCATGTGGGCGACCGTGATCGAAGTGCTCCCAGGGCCCGAATGGTTCGGCACCGGGGCGAAAATGGGCTACATCGTCGCCGTCCGGATCGCGACGACGATCATCGGCAACGTCTTCGTCTGGGCCGGGAGCCCGTTCTACAGCATCTACGAGCAGGCCCAGCGCCCGTGGGGCCTGACCGCGAGCACCGACCAGGGGATCGCCGGGGGCGTGATGATGATCGAAGGCTCGCTCGTCACGCTCGGCGCGCTGGCGTGGCTCTTCCTGCGCCTCGCCCAAGAGGGCGAGCTTCGGCAGGAGCTCCTGGAGCGCGGCTTCGACCCGCGCTCGGTCCGGCGCGCAGTTAGATATGGCCGTGCGCGTGAGCTTTCTGGAACCCCGTGAGGCTCACACGTGGCGGCTCGCACCGTCCGTGTGGCGGCGCTCGCTTTCTGCACGCTCCGCGCGCAGAAATCTCGGAGTCGGCCTGACTCGCTTACGATCCCGCCGGTTCCCAACGCGGCCTGAAAGGAGAGCGCATGGCGACACCGCCCGAGCAGCCGTCCGGCCCCAGCACCTACGGGTACCAGCCGGGGACGACGCTCGACATCGCACGGTTGCCGATTCCGGGCAACGCAGAGTTGCTCATCTACGTGATCGTGCTCCTGATCTTCGCGCTGATCGCGATCTTCGCCGACCAGGTGAGCGCCGACAGGTTCGTCTGGGGCGCGACCTGGGTGACGGTCGGCTACTTCGTCAGCCGCGGGCTCGCAAAAGCGACGCGCGTGCTCGAGCAGTAACGCGTCGATGGCGTTCCTGGCGGGCCCACCGGCCCGTCAGGGCGCCGCGGTGCCGCTGCCAGAGCAGCCAGCCCTGACAGGACCGGCGTCGCCGAGAGCGATGGCAGCAGCTCTTCCTGGGTCTGCGCGTTCAGGTGCGTGAACGTTGCGCCGAACAAGGTGCCCTACCCTGCCTTGCTGTGCGAACGACGCAGGCGCGGCAACATCACCGGACGGCGGACTTTTCGAAACGGAACTTCGCGAGCATCCTTCCGGCCGGCACACGCGTCGGGTACGTCCGCGTGAAGCACGCACGGCAGAACTCGTTCTCGGGCCGCATCGTCGCGGCCTGGACGCCCTCAAGGGAGATGTACGCGAGCGATGTGGCGCCGATCTGCTCCTGCACCTCCGCGACCGTCCGGGACGAGGCGACGAGCTGCTCCTCGTCGGCGAAGTCGATCCCGTAGAAACACGGCGAGACGATCGGCGGCGACGAAACGCGCACGTGCACCTCCTGCGCGCCGGCATCGAACAGCAGCGCGACGATCTTGCGCATCGTGTTACCGCGGACGATCGAATCGTCGACGAGAACGACGCGCTTGCCGGCGACCTCCGAGAGCGGGTTGAACTTCAGGCGGATGCCCTGCTCGCGCAGGCCCTGGTCGGGCTCGATGAACGTGCGGCCCACATACCGGTTCTTGATCAGGCCCTCGGAGAACGGGATGCCGCTTGCCCGCGAGAAGCCGATCGCGGCCGGGGTGCCCGAGTCGGGGGCGGGCATGACGAGGTCGGCGTCGACAGGCGCCTCCTCCGCGAGCCGCTCGCCCATCTTCACGCGCGCTGCGTGCACCTCGATCCCGGCCAGCGTCGAGTCGGGACGGGCGAGGTAGATGAACTCGAACAGGCACAGGGCGCCGGCGCCGGCCTGCGGGACCGCCTGTGTCGCCTCGAGCCCGCTCTCGTCGACGAGGACGAGCTCTCCCGGCGCCACTTCCCGATCGTGCGTCGCCCCGACGAGGTCGAGCGCGCACGTTTCCGAAGCGAGCACGGGATCGCCGTCGATCCGGCCCAGGTTGAGCGGGCGGAATCCGTGCGGGTCGCGGAAGCCGATCAGCTTGCCCTCGGCGAGCGCGACGATCGTGTAGGCGCCCTCGAGCCGCTTCATCGCGTTCGCGACGGCTTCCTCGAGCGGCGCCGTGTCGTTCGCGATCAACGCGGCGATGACCTCGGTGTCGGACGTCGTCGAGAGCTCGACGCCGTCGGCGGCCAGATCCTCGCGCAGCGCCTGGGCGTTCGTCAGGTTGCCGTTGTGTCCGAGCGTCACGACTCGCGAGCGGCCGTGCTGGACGATCGGCTGTGCGTTCGTCCAGTGCGTCGAGCCGGTCGTCGAGTAGCGCGTATGGCCGATGGCGACCTCGCCCTGCAGCCCGCTCAGGTTCTGCTCGTCGAAGACCTGGGCGACGAGGCCCATGTCACGCAGCACGGTCAGGCGGCCGCGATCCGAGACGGCAATTCCCGCCGACTCCTGGCCGCGATGCTGGAGCGCGAACAGGCCGAAGAACGTGACGCGCGCGACGTCACGCTCGGGGGCGCGAATGCCGAAGACCCCGCACATCTAGGTGGTTACTCCTTCCTCCCAGGCCGGCCGCAGGTGCTCAATGGGAACACCGAGGAGAGTACTCCCACCGGCGGACCCGATGCGGGGGAACGGGAGCTCCTCGCTGGAGGCGAGAATCGCACGGCCGCCGCCTTCGCCGAAGAGCGTGAGCGCGTCGTCAGGGAGGTCGAGCTCGGCGCCGACCCCTGCAGCGATCGCAGCTTCCGCTAGCGCGATCGCAAGCCCGCCCTCGGACACGTCGTGGACGAACGAGCATCGCGGCGCGACTTCGTGCAGCGTTCGGATCAGGTCGGCCTCGCTCGCGAGGTCGAGTCGGGCCGGGCGACCTGCGAGCTCGCCGTAGACCGCCTGGTACTCGGAGCCGTCGAACGAGAGCTCCGGCTCGCCGGTGAGGTAGATCGCGTCGCCCTCGCGCCACGTGCCCGGCACCGCGCGCACGTCCGCGACGAGACCGACGCAGCCGACGACCGGAGTGGGGTGGATCGACCGGCCGTCGGTGTCGTTGTAGAGCGAGACGTTGCCGGACACGACCGGGATCCCGAGCGCCTCGCAGGCGGCGGACATGCCCTCGATCGCCTCCGCCAGTTCCCAGGCGATCTCCGGCTTTTCCGGGTTGCCGAAGTTGAGGCAGTCGGTGATCGCAAGCGGCTCACCGCCGGCGCACGCGACGTTGCGCGCCGCCTCGAGCACGGCCATGGCGCCGCCCGTGTGCGGGTCGAGCCGGGCGACTCTCCCCGAGCCGTCGAGGCTGACCGCGAGCCCGCGGTACGAAGGGCGGAGCCGGATGACCGCCGCGTCGAGCCCGGGCCGGCGCACGGTCCGCGAGCCGACGAGGTGGTCGTAACGGCGGAACACCCAGGCCCGGCTGCGGAGGTTCGGCGAGGCGAGGAGCTCGAGCAGGGCGTCCGTCGTCGGGGGACCTTCCGGGGCCGCGGCGGGCTCGGCCTCGGCGCGCGGCTGTCTGGGCACGACGTACCGAGGCGCCTCGTCGGTCAGGTACGCGGCAGGAATCGCTCCGGCGAGATCGCCGTCGAAGTACGCTCGCAGCTCGGCGGTTTCGGTGACCTCGCCGATCCGCGCATGTGCCAGCTCCCAGCGGTCGCAGACCTCCTCGACCGCCGCCAGATGTTCGGGGCTGACCACCGCGATCATCCGCTCCTGGCTCTCGGAGATCATGATCTCCCACGGCTCCATCTCTTCCTCGCGGAGCGGGACGCGGTCGAGGTGGACGTCGATGCCGCCCCCGCCGCGGGCCATCTCGGCGAGTGAGGACGCGAGCCCGGCCGCGCCGCAGTCCTGGAGCGAAACGACCAGGTCGCGCTCGACGAGCTCGAGGCTCGACTCGATCAGCTTCTTGCCCGTGAAGGGGTCGCCGATCTGGACGGACGGCCGCTTGTCCGCGTCTTCCTCGCCCAGCTCCTGGCTGGCGAGCACGCTCGCGCCGCCGATGCCGTCGCGGCCTGTCGTCGCGCCGTAGAGCAGGATGACGTTGCCGGTGCCGCGAGCCTGCGCCTTGAGGACGCGCTCGGTGGGGAGGAGGCCGACGCACATCGCGTTGACGAGGCAGTTGTCCTCATAGGACGGATCGAAGACTGTCTCGCCGCCGACGGTGGGCACGCCGACGCAGTTCCCGTAATGGGCGATTCCGGCCACGGCCCGTTCGAACATCCAGCCCGGCTCGCCGAAGCGCAGGCCGTCGAGCAGCGCGACGGGCCGCGCGCCCATGGCGATGATGTCGCGCAGGATTCCCCCGATCCCGGTCGCCGCGCCCTGGAAGGGCTCGACCGCGGACGGATGGTTGTGGCTCTCGACCTTGAACGCGACCGCCTCGCCCTCGCCGAGGTCGACCACGCCCGCGTTCTCGCCGGGGCCTTGGAGGACGCGCGGCGAGTCGGTCGGGAAGCGCTTCAGGAGGAGGGCCGAGTGCTTGTAGCCGCAGTGCTCCGACCACAGGAGCGAGAAGACGGCGAGCTCGAAGTGGTTCGGCTCGCGCTCGAGCAGCTCCTGGATACGGTCGAATTCCCCGTCGGTCAGGCCGAGGGCGCGGTGGAGCGGCTGTTCGGCGACCCGCGTCAGGGATTCGAGTCTAGCGATGGGCCGGGATGGGAGCCGTATCGTTGACCGCCCGCGGATCATCAGAAAGAGCTCCGAGGCCGAGGTCGTCGCGGTGTTCCTGCGCGCCGAGCTCGACTCGCCTCGCTACGGGGAGCGCGGAGCGCATCCGCGAGCTGTTGCCGGCTGCGGGTCTCGACGAGTCTGCGCTGCTGGCGCCGGAGTTCGAGGATGCCGCGGCGAACGCGGGGCGTGCGCGCGTCCTCGAGGAGCATCGAGCCTGGCTCCGTCGCGACGGCGTGTTCGGGGGCTTCCCGGAGGAGGTGGACTGGCGGCTCGTCGGCCTCGCGCGGGAGGAGGTGCTGTCGATCCTCTACATCGATTGGGACTGGTGTTTGCGCGCGTCGGACGGTACGCGCCTTCCTCTCGACGCCGCAGCTCGAATCCGTGCGGGCGAGGTTCCCGGCTCGAGCGTGGAGTCGCACGAGCAGATCGCCGCGCGGCTCCGCTCGGATGACCCACCGCCTGAGCTGATCGTGGCGTCGACGCCTGATCTGTCCCGCCTTGTTGCCCCCGAGGGCCCCATCCGGCTGACCGCGTACGCGCTGTTTCCGGATTATCTGCCGGGGAGCTCGCCGTCTACCTCGGAACCTCCGAGGACATGGAGCGCTGAGCCCTGTTCTGAGCGCGGGCGCACTGTTTAAGGCGCACCCAGCCTCCTCCCGAACGCAATCGTCTTCGGGAAAGTCGCACGTGTCTGTGCCGGTTTCGCGCCGGACCTGCAACTCGGCACCGGATCGATAGCCTGCATGGATGCGCGGCTACGTCGCCCTCTTGCTTCTGCTCGCGGCGATCTGGGGAGCCTCGTTCATGTTCATCAAGATCGCGGTCGACGAGCTCGCGCCGACCACGACGATGTTCCTCAGGCTCCTCTTCTCGGCGCTGCCTCTGATCGCGCTAGTCGTCTACAAGCTCGGCGCCCGGCCCGCCTGGGAACAGATGCGCGCGATCACGAAAGCGGCCGTGATCCTCGGCATCGTCAACACAGCTCTGCCATTCACGCTCATCGCCTGGGGCGAGACTCGAATCGACTCGGGCGTGGCCGCGATCGGGAACGCGTCGCTGCCGATCTTCGTCACGATCCTCGCCTTCTTCTTCCGGAAGAGCGAGACCGCGACCGGCGTCAGGCTCTTCGGAGTCCTGCTCGGGCTCGCAGGCGTGGCAGTCCTCACCGGCGTGCATCCCAAGGGCGGCCTGGCGGGCGCTGTCGGAACGCTCGCCGTCATCGCCGCATCTTTCGCGTACGCGATCGGGACGCTCTACACGCAGAGCATCCTCGACGGGGTGCGGAACGACGTCCTCGCCGCCGCATCGATCACGTGGGGCGCCGTCTGGCTGGCGCCGCTCGGAATCGCGCAAGCCCCGGGCCACGCGCCCAGCTGGGGCGTGATCGCGAGCATCCTGGCGCTGGCGCTCGGAGGAACCGTCGCCGGCCAGCTCATCTACTTCCGGATGATCTACAGCTACGGCTCCGCGCGGGCAAGCCTCGTCGTCTACCTGCTCCCCGTGACCGCCCTCTTCTACGGTGCGCTGTTGCTCGACGAGACGATCACTGTGTCTGCGATCGTCGGCCTGGTCCTGATCCTGACCGGCACTGCGTTCGGCTCGGGCGTCGTGCGGATGCCGCGCCGCGCCCCGGTCCCAGCCGCTCCGTGAGCGACATCGTCGCGGGAGACGGGTTCCGTCTCCGCCGAGCGACCCTCGACGACATCGACTTCCTCGCCGAGCTCGCGGGCCACGACGACGTCGAGCCGTTCCTCAGCGTCCGACGCGCGCGCGACCCGGACGGAGTCCGTGCGGAGATCGAGCGCTCACTCGCCGAGCCGCAGGAATCCGGCCGGTTCGTGATCGAGGTCGAGGAGAACGGCGCATGGCGCCGCGCCGGCTCGATGGGCTTCGACCTCGCGAACAAGCGCAACCGGATCGCCAACTTAGGCGGGCTCGCCGTCCACCCCGACTACCGCGGGCGGAAGCTCTCGGACGAAGCCGCGCGCCTCTTCCAGCGCCACCTGTTGCTCGACCTCGACTTCCACCGGCTCCAGCTCGAGATCTACGGCTTCAACGAGCGCGCGATCGAGCACGCGGAGCGCTCCGGCTTCGTCCGCGAGGGTGTCAAGCGCAAGGCGTACTGGCGCCACGGCGAGTGGGCCGACGGCGTGCAGTTCGGGCTCGTCCGCGAGGACCTGGACGACTAAGCGGGCGCGCCGCCCCACAGCGTGGGGTCGAAGCCGAACGTCTGGGTGAGGCCCCGCCGGTCCGCGGCGGCCGCAGCGGCTCGGCTGTCGCTATACGTCCACACCGTCTCGCGGGTGCCACCGCTCGTGCGCTGGATCTCGAGCCCTTCCGGGTCCGCGTCCTCGATGTGCTCGGCGGCGAACTCCACGGCCTCGAGGAAGCTGGCGCTCTCGTACAGCACCTCGTGTGCCTTGTAGTGGGGCTCGTAGGAGATCTCGAACACCTGGTAGATGAACTGCTCGGACACGACCGGCCGCACGACCGTCTCGACCTCTTCGCTCTGATCGAACACGACGCCGTTTTGCTTCGCGAGCGCCCGCGCGAGGTCGATGCCCGTGAGGAAGCCCTCCGCAACGAGGATCTCGCCGAGCTTGCGCCGCCCGTGGCTCTCCTGCTGCCGGAGGAGCGCCTGCTGCAGTTGGTCCTTCGTCAGGAACCCTTCCTCGACGAGGAGCTTGCCGAGCGGGCGCCACACGGCCCGAGGAGGCGCCTCTGGCTTCGGCTCCCGCTTCGCCGCAGACTGGAGCTCGACGCCGTGCTGCTCGGTCAGAGCGCGCGCGAGCGTGAACGCGGAGATGGTCCCGGACTCGACGAGGATCTCGCCGACGAGCCGGCCGGTCCGCCGCTGCTCGGACAGCGACCACTGGAGCTGGTTTTCGGTCAGCAGGCCCTTCGCCACGAGGAGTGCGCCAAGCGGCTGCCAGGAATAGGGAGGGTTCATCTCAGCCCTTATCGGCCGGAGCGGGCGAATCCCTGAGAGTCTGCGAGAATCGGCCCATGGAGCTGATCCACACCTGCTACCGGATAACGGACATCGACCGCTCCGTCGCGTTCTACGAGGCGCTCGGATTCGAGGAGCGCGGCCGGCTGCCGATCGGCGACGAGGCGGTCAACGTGTTCATGGGCCTGCCCGGCGACGACGACCGGCTCGAGCTGACCTACAACTTCGGGGTCGACTCGTACGAGATGGGAACGGGGTACGGCCACATCGCGGTCACGGTCGACGATCTCGACGCGACCCTGGAGCGCCTCGCCGGTCAGGGCATCGAGCCAGAGCGGCCACCGTACTCGGTCCGCGAAGGCGGCTCGCGACTGTGCTTCGTCAGAGACCCTGACGAATACAGGATCGAGCTGATCGAGCGCGGCGGGACGTAGCTCGGCTCACGCGCGGTCGGCGAAATGCCGTTGCCACGAGGCTCGGACTTCGCGGGCCCGCGACTCCAGGGCGGACAGCAACGCGCGCAACTCTTCGACGTGGGCACCAAACCGGTTGACGCGGCGAAACGCGTCCGTGAGCGCGCTGAAGGAGGTGTTCGGATCGCAGTCGAGTTGGGCAAGGCGTCCTTCGAGACGCTCGAGCTCTCCGCTCAGAATGAGCATGCACGCCCGACCTTCGTCCAGGAGGTTCCGGAGCTCCGACTCCGCCAGCGGCCGCGGCGGTTCCTGGAGCACATCGTGCAATCGCTCCCTCAGTACGGCGTCGAGCTCCAGCCAGGGCTCGGCCATGAAGGCCTCGGAGCGTACTCGATCAGCTACGGTCGAGCGCTGTGCAACCTGAGTTCGTCAGCCCGCCGAGCCTCCATGCCGGAGCGCCGTACGAGTACGCGGCACTGGCGCCTCAGGGAGCGCGGCTCGTGTTCGCCGCGGGCGCCTGCCCGCTGAACGACGCGGGTGAGGTCATCGGGCCGGGCGACTACGAGCTCCAGGCGCGGGTGGCGGTCGAGAACCTCGAGGCGGCGCTCGAGGCGGCCGGGTCGGGTTTCGAGCAGGTGCTGAAGACGACGGTCTACGTCTCCTCGCCCGATCGCGCCCAGCTCGTGCGGGTCTGGCGCGTGGTCGAGGAGAGCTTCGCGCCGGCGAGGCCTCCGAGCACGCTGCTCGGAGTCGCCGCTCTCGGCTACCCGGGTCAGCTGGTCGAGATCGAGGCCGTCGGCCTCGCGCGCGAGGACTAGCGGGTCAGATACGCGACGCGGCCGTCGGCGCCCGAGGCCCAGCAGGCGTTCGGGTTCGCGCAGTCCACGGTATGGAGGCTGCCCTCGTCGAAACCGGTCCAGGTCCGACCCTTGTTCCGCGTGAAGTCGCTGCCGGTGAGCCCGACGGCGATCGCCGTGTTGCCGTTGACCCAGGTCGCGCCGGACCGGTACTCGGCCGGCGCTCCGGTGAGCAGTGCCCACGTGCTGCCGCCGTTGCGGGTGGCTGCGAAGTTGTTCGGCGAGGTCGCCGGCAACGCGAAGTCACCGCCGACCGCGAGCCCGTGCTGCTGGCTACGGAAGGCGAGCGCGTTGATCCCGGTCGTCGGCCCGCTGTTCATCGGCGTCGCGCTCACACTCCAGGTCCGGCCTCTGTTGCGAGAGGTGAAGACGCGTGCCTGCGCGGATCCACCGGTGCCGAACCATGCGCGCCGACCGTGGTTGCTCGTGATGCACTGGCCGCTGGCGGCGAAGGCGAACTCGCCCGGGAGCGCGTCTGGCATACCGGCCGGATCGACGACGTTCCAGGTCTGCCCGCCGTCCGTCGTCTTGATGACCCGGAACTTCAAGCCGTCGGGCGGGTCGGAGAGGGCGAGCCCGACCTTCTTGTTGAAGAAGGTCATGCAGTCGTAGAAGGCGTTGGGGTCGGTGTTCTGGAAGACCAGCGTCCACGTCTGCCCGCCGTCCGTCGTGCGGTAGATCCGCGAATCTGTGCCGGTGCCGATCGAGAGGATCAGGGCCTTGTTGGGGCCGAACGCCTCGATGTCACGGAACTGGAGCGTCGAGGTGCCGGGCGGGCCGACCGACTGCCAGGTGGCTCCGCGGTCCAACGTACGCAGGACTGTGCCGGCGCTGCCACTCGCCCAGACGACGTTGGCGCTCACCGCCGAGATCCCGCGCAGGCTCGCGGTCGAGCCGCTTGCGACGTCATGCCAGGCGTACATGTGGTGGTGCCCCTGCCCTTTGCCGTGCTTCGGCTTCGGCGGCGGCTTGGAGGCGAAGGCGACGCTTACGAGTGCGAGCGCTCCGACAAGCGAAGCCACGAGCAGCATTGTTCGTCTCCGCATCGGGGGGAAGTATTACCGATTCGCAAGCGGTTGAAACCTCAACCTGCCCACGGAGGCCGTTCGAGCGCCTCCTCGAAGGCCGCGCGATCGTGAACCGGGTCGCCGTGGGAGACGATCACGTGTTCGAACGGGAGGTCGAGCAGCTCCCGCAGCGCAGGCAGAACGCGCTTCTCGTGCCACGGCGTTCCCCAGACGCGGAGCTCGCCGCCGGGCGCCGTCAACGCATCGGCGAAGACGAGCGCGCGCTGCTCCGGAAGCCAGAGCGGCGTCTCGTTCCGGCCGCGGCCGTCGTAGAGCGTGATCAGCCCGCCCGGCAACTCACGCTCGGGATCCAGCCCTTCGAGCTCGGTCCTCGGCGCGTCGCCGGCCCAGAAGAGATACGGGCCGAACGCGGCCCGGAGGTCGAAGCGGTGCGCGAACAAGTCGATGTCACGGACGTGGTCGGGCTTGAGGATCACGGCCATCGTCGGCGGCTTGGCGTCGAGCCGCTCCCAGATCTCGACCGCGTCCTCCGGCGGAGCGAGTGGGTCGATGAGCGCCACCTCGCCGCCGGACTCGACAACCGTCGACGTGACGAGCGGCTCCCAGTCGTAGCCCTCGCGCCAGGCCGGGTGCTCGAGTCGCCAGACCCAGAGCCCGGGCGCCACGTCTCGGATCTCCGTCGCGGCCACGTTCAGGAGCGGCGAACGCCCATCCGGATCGAGCCGACATAGCCCGTGCCGCTCCTGCGCAGGCTCAGGAGCGAGCGCTTGCCGCCGTTGCGGAAGACCATGTCGTCGGCGTTTCGCACGTCGCGGCTCGGCCGCTTCGTGTATGGCGCCTTCCGGTACGCCGCGTCTGTGACGAGGTCCGGGAAGTAGAGCTGGCCCGTGTGGACGACGTTCCCGCGGACATGCACTTTGACGTGGATGTGCACGGTGCGGCCCTGGTACCAGCCCGGATAGACGGTCTTGAAGGTCGCGACACCGCTCGCGTTCGTCCGTTGGATGCCACGCATGAAGGTCCGGCTGGCCCGCCCGGCGCCGAAGCCCGAGTAGATCCCGGACGCGTCGCAGTGCCAGATGTCGACTGCGGCGCCCTTGACCGGCCTGCACGTCTTCGCGTCGACGACCGCGAGGCGAAGCGTCAGCGGCGTGCCGGGCCGTCCGTCGGTGATGTTGCGCCGGACCTTCTCCTTCGCGATGTAGTACGGGCCCTCGGTCTGCTCTGGTGTCAGGACGCAGGAAACAGAATCGCCTGCGAGCGCGTCTTCCGCGCCATCGAGCCTCCCGAGCCCGACCGCCGCGGCCGCAGCTGCTGCCGCCTTCAAAAGCGATGCGCGCGTCAGCCGACCGTTCATCTTGGCCACGGTACTAGTTGAACGTGTGACCGGCCTAAGAGGTGTCGATCACGACGTCGAGCGTGTCGCTGCGCACTTCGGTCGAGAACGGCAGCTCCCGATCGAGGCCGATCACCCACGTGACGACGCTTTCGAAATCGCCGGTCTTCACGACCTCGGTGACCGGGTCGGTTCCGGGCAGCCGGTTCGGCCCGGTGTAGGTCGGCGTCACCTGCTCTCCGTCGATCTTCGCCGTCATCGCAGGCGTCAGCTTGACGACGAGGAACGCGTCGCCCGCGATCTCGACCGGGTTTCCGGAGCCGTCTTCGATCTTCGCCGTGTCCGCGGGTTGGTACGAGACTTCATAGCCCATTACCTGCGCCTTTGGCTCGAGCTCGAACGACACGCTGCTCGTGCAGTCCCCGGACGTGAGTGCAATGTTGCGGAGATACAGCGTCTCGTTGGACGAGCTCTTCTGCGGAGACGTCGAGGTGCCGAAGGCCACGCATGAGCTGGTTGTCACCGTCGCCGTAGGCGGGTCCGTGGGCAGCGTGGACGCCGCCTGCTCGTCGCTGGACTTGCCGCCGCACCCGGCGAGGGCGAAGGCGAGGACGGTGAGTGCAGAGATTCGCTTCACGAGCTTGAGCCTACTTTCGTTCGAGGCGGCGCTCTACCTCCCCAGGGGTGAGCCCGTCCACCTCGACGACCTTCGCTCGAGCGCGTTGCCCGCCGACGACTTGCACCGAGCCCTTCGGGATGTCGAGGGCCGAGGCGAGCAAGCCGACGAGAGCCTCGTTCGCCCGCCCGCGCTCCGCAGGAGCCGCGACGCGCGCCCTCCAACCGTCGCCGTGCCGCCCGACGAGCTCGGTCCGCGTCGCGCCCGGGGAGACCGTGACGCTAATCCGAGCCCGTGAGGTCCCGCGCGAGCTCTTCGAAGACGGCGATGTAGTCGTCCGCGGCCTCCTCGGTGTGCGTGACCGACAGCGTCCACTCTTCCTCACGGCCGGGCGTCGCGAAGATCCCGCGGTTCATGTTGTAGAGCCACGCCAGCTCGGTCACGCCGACGTCCTGCTTCGTCATGAACGTCTCGTAGTCGACGATCTTCGTGTCCGAGAACGTCACGCAGCCCTTCGAGCTGATCCCGACCGTGTACGCGGGCAGGCGATAGCGCTCGATGACTTCGTCGCAGCCGACCACGAGCCGGTCGTTGATCGTGTCGAGATGCTGGTACGCCTCCGGGGTCAGCACCTCGAGCAGCCCGGCGCGCGCGGCGGCCATCGTCAGCGGATTGCCGTTGAAGGTTCCGACCTGGAACACGGTCTCGCTCTCGACGATCGACATCACCTCGTCCGTGGCGCCGATCGCCCCGGACGGGAGCCCGGCGCCGAGCGTCTTCGCCAGCGTGACCATGTCCGGCTGGACTCCGAAGCGCTCGGTCGCGCCGCCCGCGGCAATCGCGAGCCCGGTCTTCACCTCGTCGAAGATGAGGACGACGTCGTGCTGCGTCGTGATCTCGCGCACGGCCTCGAGGTAGCCCGGCTCCGGGAGCACGACCCCGAGGTTCATCATCGCCGCCTCCATGATCAGGCAGGCGGGCTTGCGGTCTTCCTGCTCGAGTCGGTGGAGGCGCCGCTCGAGCGCGTCGGCGTCGTTGAACGGGACCGCGACCGTCAGGTCGGCGACCTGCTGCGGTATGCCGCCGCCGTACGGGAACGACGGGATCTCGTCCGGGTCGACCTCGTTCCAGTCGATGCCGACGCCGACGGAGACCATGACCCCGTCGTGGTGCCCGTGGTACGAGCCGAAGATCTTCATGATCGTGTCGCGCCCCTTGAGACCGCGCGCGATCCGGATCGCGTCCATCGTCGCCTCGGAGCCCGAGTTCGTGAAGCGCCACTTCGGTAGGCCGAAGCGCCGCGCCAGCTCCTCGGCGACGACGATTCCGTCCTCGGTGGGCGCGGCGAAGTGCGTCCCCAGCCGGGCGCGCTCCGAGATCGCCTCCACGATCGCCGGGTGCGCGTGCCCCATGACCATCGAGCCGAAGCCGTTGTGGAAGTCCCAGCGTTCGCGGCCGTCGACGTCCCAGACGCGCGCGCCCTCGCCGCGCTCGAGGTAGATCGGCCACGGATCGCGGGCGTGGTACGAGGACGGGACGCCGAGCGGCATCACCTTGCGCGCGCGCGCGTACATGAGCTTCGACTCCTGGGTCGACCCCTCGAGGCGCTTCGCCTCGCGCTCGGTCAGTTCCTTGACGCGCTCGCCGTCGATCCGTGCGTGGACTTCGGTGCTCACGTGGTGACTCCCTCCCGTCGCCGCTGCACCAGCACGTTGATCAGCATCAGGCCGAGCGCGACGACGAAGATCACGGTGCCGAACACGTTAACTTGCGGCGGCACTCCGCGTTGCGCGGCGCCCCACACGAAGAGCGGGAACGTCACTTCGGAGCCCGCATTGAAGTACGTGACCACGAAGTCGTCGATGGAGAGCGCGAACGAGAGCAACAGGCCCGAGAGGATCGCGGGGGCGATCAGCGGCAGCGTCACCTTGCGGAAGGTCGTGAGCTCGTTGGCGCCGAGATCCATCGCCGCCTCCTCGAGGCTGCGGTCGAAGCTGATCAGCCGGGCCTTCACGGTCACGACGACGTAGCTGATGCAGAACATGATGTGCGCGATCAGGATCGTCCCGAAGCCGAGCGTGACGAAGCTGCTCAGGTTGAGGAACAGGATCAGCAGCGACGCCCCGAGCACCACCTCCGGGGTCGCCATCGGCACGAAGATCAGCAGGTTCGTGCCGCCGCGGCCGCGGAACCCGTAGCGGACGAGCGCGAGCGCGATCAGCGTTCCCAGCGCCGTCGCGACGATGGCCGCCAAGAGGGCGATCTCGAGCGAGAGGACCATCGCGTCCTTCAGCCCCGGCACCCCGTCCCAGTTCTGCCACTGGCGGAGCGTGAACCCCTGCCATGTGTAGTTGTAACGGCCCGCCGGGTCGTTGAACGAGAACGCGATCACGATCGCGATCGGGACGAGCAGGTAGGCGAAGGCCACGATCGCGTACGCCGTCAGCAGGTGCCGGCGGATGAACTTCATCCGGTCAGCTTCTCCGTCCCGATCACGCGCGCGTAGACCGCGATCAGGATCAGAACCGCAGCCATCAGGGTGAACGACAGCGCAGCCGCGCCTGGATAGTCGAGCAGGTTGAAGAACTTCGACTGGATGACGTTCCCGATCATCGCCTGCCGCGGCGTGCCGAGCAGCTGGGCGTTGATGAAGTCGCCGGTGGCGGGGATGAACGTGAGCAGCGTCCCCGCTACGACGCCCGGCAGGGAGAGCGGAAGCGTCACCCGGAGGAACGC
Organism: uncultured Actinomycetes bacterium; assembly: GCA_963794605.1. Lineage (GTDB taxonomy): Bacteria > Actinomycetota > Thermoleophilia > Gaiellales > Gaiellaceae > VAXT01. The sequence continues at coordinate 94,405 of CAWCEN010000002.1, read as the reverse complement.
CTGGATGCTGCTCGCGTACAGATCCTCGGCCGCCTCGATCAGCCGCTTGTCGATCGACTCGAGCGACACGTAGAGCGGCAGCGCCATGAACGGCAGGAAGTTGTAGGTGATGCCCGCGACGACGGCCGTCGAGGTGGCGAGGAGGCGACCGTTGGCGCCGAGGATCCCGACGTCACGGAACACACGGACGACCGGCCCCTGGTCGGCGAGGATCGTCTGCCAGGCGAGCGTGCGGATCAGGTACGTGACGAAGAACGGGGCGATGATCATCACGAGCAGCAGGTTCTTCCAGCGCCCGCCGCGGAACGCGATCCAGTACGCGAGCGGGTAGCTGATCACGAGCGCGAGCAGGGTCGCCAGTCCCGCGTACAGGAGCGACCTGAACAGCCATGGGTGGTACTGGTGGAGCGCGTCCCAGTAGTTCCCCCACGCCCAGCTGAACGCGTAGCCCACGGCGAAGTTCCCCGACTCGAGCGACTGGTGCGCCAGGAACCCGAGCGGCACGAGGAAGAAGACCGCGAGCCACACGATGCCCGGAGCCAGCAGCAGGTACGGCGTCAGCCCCCGGTGCCGGTGGAGGAAGCCCATCGGTCAGCGACGTGTCATGCGCCGAGCACGGCCTGCCACTGCTTGCTGTAGCTCTGGTTCTTGAGCGCGGCCGGATCGATCAGGTGGACGCGCGAAAGCGTTGCCTCCGTCGGGAAGATCAACTGGTTCTTTGCCAGCTCCGGGTCGGTCTTCGCGAGGACTTGCTGGGTGCCCTTCACCGGCGTCACATACTGGATGTAGGCGGCGATCTTGGCCGCGACCGCCGGGATGTACGCGTAGTTCATGTACGTCGATGCCGTATAGACGTCGCCGCCCTTCGGGATCAGCATGTTGTCCGTCCAGATCATCCCGCCGGCTGTGGGGATGCCCCACTTCAAGTCCGGGTTGTCGGGGAGGAGCTGGACGATGTCGCCCGACCAGGCGATACAGGCCTTGAGATCGCCTTTGCTGAGCGGCCCCGCATACTCGTTTCCGGTGAACTGACGGATCTGCCCCGAGTCGGACGCGGCCTTCACGCGGTCGATCGCCCTGGAGAACGATTCGTCTGTGATCTTGCTCGGATCGTCCCCGTTCGCGAGCAAGACGAGGCCGAGCGTGTCCCCGAAGCCGTTGAGGGCCGTGATCTGGCCCTTCAGGCTCTTGTCCTCGAACAGCTGGTCGATCGAGAGAATCGGCTTGGTCAGCTTCGGGTTGTAGGCAATGCCGGTCATCCCGGACTGCCACGGCAGCGTGTACTCGCGGTTCGGGTCGAAGCCCGGGTGCTGCTGGACGTCGACGAGATTGGTGATGTTCGCGATCACGTCCTTGTCCAGCTTCTCTGCCCAGCCCTTCTCGATCATCAGCGAGAGGTACTGCTCGTTGTCGGTGAGGACGATGAGGTCCTGGTTGATCGACTGGCCGCGTGAGAGCGGGCCCTGGATCTTCCCGAAGTACTCTGAGTTCGAGTTGATGTCCTCGGTGTAGTCGACCTTGACGCCGGTCTTCTTCGTGAACGCGTCGAGTGTCGGATGCGCCTTCGTCTTTTCGTTGACGTCGATATAGAGCGGCCAGTTCGAGAAGCGGAGCGTGTCGGCGAGCTTCTGCGTCCCTTCGCTCCCACCGCTCGAGCTGCTGCTCCCACCGCAGGCGGCTGCGAAGCCGGGGATCGAGGCCAGGGCCGCTCCGAATGCGGCACGCTGCAGGAGCTCTTGTCGGGTCAGCCGGTGTTTCACGCCACTTCCTCCTCTACCAGGTCGACGACAAACGTGGCTTCGGGATCGAAGCCGATCGAGATTGGGTCACCCGGGGCTGCCAGCCCCGCTCCGGGCTCGGTGTTCTGCACGTAGACCATGACCCGCCCCGCGGCGGTGTCGACGACGTACTGGGTCGCCACGCCGACGTACGCGCGCTCGAAGACCTTCCCGTGGAGTGCGTTCGGGGCGTCGGAGCCGACACGGATCTTCTCGGGTCGGATGCCGACCGCCACGCGGCCGGTCCGACCATCGAGCGCTTCGGGAGAGACGCTGACGGCCGTGCCCCCGTCGAGCGTGATTGCGCCCGGGCCGGACGCGATTCCGGCGAGCAGGTTCGAGACGCCGAGGAAGCCGGCGACGAAGGCCGTCTTCGGCTGCTCGTAGAGCTCGTGGGGTGGGCCGAGCTGCTCGATCCGGCCCTTGTTCATGACCGCGATCGTGTCCGCCATCGTCATCGCCTCTTCCTGGTCGTGCGTGACGTGGACGAACGTGATGCCGATGTCGTGCTGAATCGTCTTCAGCTCGAGCTGCATCTGCTTGCGGAGCTTGAGGTCGAGAGCTCCCAAGGGCTCGTCGAGCAGCAGCACGTCGGGTTTGTTCACGAGCGCGCGGGCGAGGGCGACACGCTGCTGCTGGCCGCCCGAAAGCTGGCGCGGCTTGCGCTTTTCCATGCCCTCGAGGTCGACGAGCCCGAGAATTTCGCGAACGCGCCCGGCGAGCTGCGGACCGCGCACGCCCTGGCGCCGCATGCCGAAGGCGACGTTCTCGAAGATCGAGAGGTGCGGGAAGAGCGCGTAGCTCTGGAAGACCGTGTTCACGTTCCGCTTGTAGGGCGGGAGCCCCACGACGTCGTGGTCGCCGAGGAAGATCGAGCCCGAGGTCGGCGCCTCGAAGCCGCCGATCATCCGGAGGGTCGTCGTCTTGCCGCAGCCGGAGGGACCGAGGAGCGCGAAGAACTGGCCGCTCTCGATCGTCAGCGAGATCCCGTCGACGGCGACGACATCGTCGAACTGCTTCGTCAGGTCCTCGAGGCGAACGTCCGCAGGCCGAGCCGGAGCCATCGCCGTGCTAGGAGCGTTCGGGCTGGTCTGGGCCGCTGCCATAGGGGTACCACCATTCTTTCAGGGCGATCTGGGTCTCGATGTGGACGTGCTTCGTCTCCTGGAACGCTTCGAGGCCTTCCTGCCCGAGCTCCCGGCCTAGACCGGACTGCTTCATCCCGCCGAACGGGCCGGCGTCGTTGTCCGTCAGCGGGTCGTTGAACCAGATCGTGCCCGCCTTGATCTCGCGCATGCAGCGCAGGATCGAGTCGAGGTCCTTCGTGTAGACGTTGCAGCCGAGGCCGAAGCGAGTCGAGTTGGCGAGCTCGATCGCCTCGTCGAGGCTCTTGACCGGAACGAGCGGGGCGACTGGGCCGAAGGTCTCCTCCCGCAGCAGGTCGGTCTCGGCGGGAGCGCCCGTGACGACCGCGGGCGAGTAGAAGTAGCCCGTGCCGTTGTCCGCTCCGTTGCCTCCGGTCAGGAGCTTCGCGCCGGTTTCGACGGCGCCGTCGACCTGCGCCGCCACCTTGTCGCGCTGGCGGGCCGAGACCAGTGGGCCGATGTCCGTCTGCGGGTCGAGCGGGTCGCCGATTCGCAGCGATTCGGTGTAGTCGACGAAGGCCGAGACGAACTGGTCGTACACCGGCTCGAGGATGTAAAAGCGTTCCGCCGAGGTGCAGACCTGGCCGGCGTTGAGGAAGGCTGCCCAGGCGCCGCCCTTCGCCGCCACCTCGACCTGGCCGGCGACGTCCTCGCAGACGATGAACGGATCCTTGCCGCCGAGCTCGAGGTTGATCCGCGCAATCCGTTCGGCGCAGATCGAGGCAATTCGCTTCCCGGTGTCGACCGAGCCGGTGAATTTACGACCCCGGGCGGAAAGCCCTCGAAGCAGCTCGCGAGCGCGAGGGTCGAGAGCGGCGTCAGCTCGGACGGCTTGCAGACGACCGTGTTCCCGGCCGCCAGTGCGGGCGCGACCTTCCACGCCAGGAGAAGCAGCGGGTAGTTCCACGGCACGATGCACCCGACGACGCCCATCGGCTCCTTGAGCACGAGCGCGAGCTGAGTCTGCTCGATCGACGGGATCACGCGGCCGGCGAAGTTGCGGCCCATCTCCGCGTAGTAGTCGAACGCGGCAGCCGTCCAGCCGACCTCGTCCGAGTTCTCGACGAGCGGCTTGCCGCCCTCTCTCGTCATCAGCTCCACGAGCTCGTCGGTGCGCGCGCGGAGCCTGGTCGCGACCTCGTGGAGGAGCTCGCCGCGCTCGACGGCCGGGGTTTGCGCCCAGCCTCTGGCGGCTTCGCGGGCGGCGGCGATGGCCGCATCGACCTGCTCCGCGGACGGGAGTGCGACCGAGGCGATCGTCTCCTCCGAGTATGGGTTCTCGACCTCGAGCGGGTCGCCCGCTCCGGGAACCTGTTCCCCGCCGATGAGCAGCCGCGTCTCGGTCACGGTCGCGTCGTGTCGCTGGCCAGGAGCTCCTCCACGGCCCCGGCGAAGACGGCGTTGTGCTTCTCGACGTCGGCGAGCGTCGTTGCGGGGGAGATGAGCGCCATGTTGTGGAACGGCGTCAAGAGCACACCGCGGTTGAGCGCGTAGAGGTGCAGGTAGCGGTCCAGCTCGGCGTCGATCCCCGCCGCTGCTTCGGCGCCGGTGCGGGGCGGCGTGGGCAGGAAGCGGTATTCGGCGCGGCACCCGAGTTGCGTCACGTGCCACGGTAGAGCCGCCTCCTCGATCGTCGTGGACGCGTCCGCCGAGAAGCGCTCGGCGAGCGGGATCGTCCGCCCGAACGCAGCCTCGGTGAGCACGTGCTCGAGCGTCGCCCGGACGGCCGCCAGCGAGAGGGCGTTGCCGGCCAGCGTTCCGCCGATGCCGCCGGTGTCCTCGTAGTCGGCCTCGGTCCGCGCGGTGATCCGTTCGGCGAGCTCGGCCGAGACGCCGAACGCCGCCGCGGGCATCCCGCCGCCGATCGCCTTCCCCACGGTGACGATGTCCGGCTCGAGGCTCCACGCGCGCGTGCAACCGCCGGGGCCTGCGCTCAGCGTGTGCGTCTCGTCGATCGCGAGCAGCGTCTCGGTCCTCCGGGTCAGCTCGCGGAGCGCGTCGTGGAACCCGTCGTCTGGGAGGACGATTCCGATGTTCGTCAGCGCAGGCTCGGCGAGCACGCAGGCGACGTCGCGCGCCCGTAGCGCCTGCTCGAGCGCATCGAGGTCGTTGAACTGCACGACCTTCGTCGTCAGCGCCGGGTGGATGGGCGGCCCGACGTTCCCGGCGCGCGGTCCCACCACGCCGACCCGGGTCGCGGCGAGCGCCTCGTCGACCGAGCCGTGGTAGCACCAGTCGAAGACGAGCACCTTCCCGCGGCCGGTCACCTCGCGTGCCAGTCGCAGGGCGAAGCGGTTTGCGTCCGTCGCGGTCAGCGTGAACTGCCAGAACGGGAGCCCGAAGCGCCGGGCGAGCTCCTCGCCCACCCAGGCCGCGTCCTCCGTCGGCAGCATCGTCGTCGAGCCACGCGCAGCCTGAGCGGCCAGCGCCTGGACGACCGGCTCCGGCGAGTGCCCGGCCATCGCGCCCGTGTCGCCGAGGCAGAGGTCGACGTACTCGTGGCCGTCGACGTCGACGATCCGTGCGCCCTTCGCCTCCTGGACGAACACCGGGAACCCGCCGGCCCAGCGGGCCATCCAGCTCATCGGGACCCCGAACAGGAGCGAGGAGCGGGAGCGTTCGCTCAGCTCGAGCGAACGCGGATGGTTCTCGCGGAACGCGGCGACCTCGTGTTCGAGCCGCGTGGCCAGCCGATCGCGGTCGACCGCGACCAGAGGCCGGCCCGCAGCCTCGACCGCCATCAGTCGATCTTTGCCATGACGTGCTTGATCTGCGTGTAATCCTCGAGCGAGTACGCGGACAGATCCTTGCCGTAGCCCGACTGCTTGTAGCCGCCGTGCGGCATCTCGGACACGAGCGGGATGTGGTCGTTGATCCAGACCGTCCCGAACTGGAGCTTGCGCGCCGCATTCAGGGCGCGGCCGATGTCCCGCGTCCACACGGAAGCGGACAGGCCGTAGGGGACGTCGTTCGCCCACGCGAGCGCCTCGTCGTCGTCGGCGAAGCGCTGGACCGTGACGACCGGCCCGAAGACTTCCTTCTGGACGATCTCGTCCTCCTGGCCCACGTCCGTGATCACCGTCGGCTGCACGAAGAACCCGCGGTCGCCGTTCGGGCCGCCGCCAGTCAGCACCTTCGCGCCCGACGCCCGCTCGAGGAAGCCGAAGACGCGCTCCTGCTGCGCCTTCGAGATCACGGGCCCCATCTCGACGTCCTCGCTCGTCGCCGGGTCGCCCACCTGGAGCGACTCGACGGCGGGCACGAGCTCGTCGAGGAGCTTGTCGTAGACGCCCGGGCCCGCCATGACGCGTGAAGCTGCGGTGCAGTCCTGGCCGGAGTTCCAGTAGCCGGCGATCTTGATCCCCTCGGCGACCGCGGCCGGGTCCGCGTCGTCGAACACGACGACCGGCGCCTTGCCGCCGAGCTCGAGGTGGACGCGCTTCAGGTTGTCCGCGGCGGCGCGGGCGACCTCCTTGCCGGTCGCCACGTCGCCGGTGAGCGAGACCATGCCCACGTCCGGATGGCGGACGATGCTCGCACCGACGGGCTCGCCGTCGCCGGTGATCACGTTCAGGACACCGGGCGGGAAGATCGCTTCGGCGAGCTGGGCCATGCGCAGCGTCGTCATCGGCGTCTGCTCGGACGGCTTGAGGACGACGACGTTGCCGGCCGCGAGCGCGGGCGCGATCTTCCAGACGGCCATCATGAGCGGGTAGTTCCACGGCGCGATCTGGCCGACGATCCCGACCGGCTCGCGGCGGACCATCGACGTGTAGCCGCGCATGTACTCGCCGGTCGCCCGGCCCTCGAGCATCCGCGCTGCGCCCGCGAAGAAGCGGATGTTGTCGGACGAAACCGGAATCTCGTCGCGCGCCGCGGGCAAGGGCTTGCCGACGTTCTGGGACTCGAGCTGCGCGAGCTCCTCGGTGTTCGCGTCGAGCGCGTCGGCGAGCTTGAGCAGCGCCTCAGCGCGCTCGCCCGGGGTCGTCTCGAGCCACTCGGGCAGCGCCGTCTTCGCCGCGTCGACGGCCCGGTCGACGTCCGCCTGGGTCCCGCTGGGCACCTCGGCGATCGTGTCGCCCGTGGACGGGTTGATGATCTCGGCCGTCCCGCCCTCGGCCGCGTCGACCCACTCGCCGCCGACGAAATTCTGGTGCTGGGAAACCGCAATGCTCATTCGAGAACCTCCCAGTCGCGTCGGTGTTCAGCCTACCGCCGTGAAAGCTTCAGCGACCGGTGAGCACGCCTGACTCACGTGTCAGCCGCTGCGCGATCACGACCGGAATGACCGTCAGCACGATCACGACGAAGACGACGGCGTTCACGATCGGGAGCTGCTGCCCGCGCTGAATGTTGCTGAGGATGAAGATCGGGAGAGTCGTCTGCGCGCCGGCGGTGAACGTCGTCACGATCACCTCGTCGAAGGAGAGCGCGAACGCGAGCAGGCCTCCGGCGACGAGCGCGGTCGAGATGACCGGCCAGATGACGAAGCGAAACGTCTGCCACCCGTCGGCGCCGAGGTCCATCGACGCCTCGACGATCGACGGCGAAGTGCGACGCAGCCTCGCAAGCACGTTGTTGTAGACGACGACCACGCAGAAGGTCGCATGGCCGATCACGATCGTCCAGATCGAAAAGCCGATGCCGGCGACGTCGTAGAACGAGCTCAGGGCCATCCCGGTGATGATCCCCGGTAGGGCGAGCGGCAGGAGGAGTAGGAACGAGATCCCTTCTCGTCCGAAGAACCGGAAACGGCTGATCGCGAACGAGGCGGCAGTGCCCAGCACCAAGGCGACGGCGGTCGCGATCAACCCGATCTTCACCGAGAGCCAGAGGGACGAGCGGACCTCCGGGTCGACCCAGGCCTCGTGGAACCAGTGCAGCGTCAGGTTCTGAATCGGCCAGGTCTGCAGGACCGAGCCGTTGAAGGCATAGGCCAGGATGATCAGGATCGGGATCCAGAGGAAGGCGATCACGAGCGTCGTCGCCACGCCGAGACCGATCCGAGTGGCTCGAGTCTCCATCAGAGGGCCTCGAATGCGCCGAGTCGTTTCGCGATCACGAGGTAGACGGCCATCACGATCACCGGCAAAGTCGCGAACGCGGCAGCGAGCGGCACGTTGTTGCTGATGCCGACGTAGTTGTGAACGACGTTCCCGATGAACTGCGAGTCCGCGCCTCCGACGAGGGCGGGCGTAATGAAGTCGCCCAGCGTCAGCGAGAAGGTGAAGATCGAGCCCGCCACGAGCCCCGGCAGCGCGAGGGGCAGGATGACCGTTCGGAAGGTCCGGAAGCTCCGGGCACCGAGATCCTGTGAGGCCTCCAGGTAGCTCTGTGGAATCCGCTCGAGCGCGGCGTAGACCGGGAGCACCATGAACGGCAGCCAGACGTACGAGAAGACGATCCACATCGCGGTGTTCGTGTAGGCGAGGTTTGCATCCGGGAGGCCGAGACCGTTCAGCGCCCAGTTGAGCGCGCCCTCCTTGGCGAGGATCAATCTCCAGGCGTAGATCCGAACGAGATAGCTCGTCCAGAGCGGCAGCAGGATGAGCACGAACAGCAGAGCGCGCATCCGCGACGTCGCGAGCCTGGCCATGAAGTAGGCGAGCGGGAAGGCGAGGATCGCGTCCGTCACCGTCACCGCGGCCGCGATTCCGATCGTGCGGAACGCAATCCGGCGGTAGACCGGATCGTCGATGAGGGTCCTGAAGTTGTCGAAGCTCCAGGTGTGGACGACCTTGCCGGTGAACGAGTCCACCGCCCAGAACGACGAGATGAACAGCGCGACCAGCGAGCCGAGATAGACGACCGCGAACGCCAGCACCGGAAGCGCCAGCAGCGCGGCGACCTTGAGCCACGGCCGTCGCCACAGAGCGGCTGAGATGCTGAGGCGGGCTCCCCTGAGCGGAGAGCCCGCCTCGGCGACCTCAGACATCAGAACGGCTGCGCCGGCAAAGCCGGCCCAGCCTCCACGTCGGCATCGCAAGCGACGCCTTGGGGGTCACCCGGTTATCTCGGTCCACGCCTTCTGCCAGGCGTTGTAGTCCATGCAGTCGTTGTTGCCGTCGCCGCAGTCGGCGACCGGCGTCTTCCAGAACTTGATCGTGTTGTAGAAGGGGAGCGGCTCGTCCAGGTGGTACTTCGCGCACGAGCCGGCCTGGATCTTGTCCATGAAGGGGCACGCTTTCGGGTTGACGGGGGTCTCGCCGAACACGAGTGCCTGCTGCGCCTGTACCTGCGGTGTGCTCACGTACTTCATCCACATGTAGGCGCAGTTCGGGTGTGGTGCTTTCTTGGCCAGCATCCAGGTGTCTGCCCAGCCCGTCGCTCCGTCGGCGGGTATGACCTCCTTGACCGGCACGTTCTTCGCCTGGAGTGCAAGCGTGTCGACAGGCCAGATGGCGCCGAGCCCGACGTCGCCGTTCGCGAACGCGGCCCGACCGTCCGTGTCGTAGTTCCAGTAGAGCTTGACGAGCTTCTTCTGCTCCTTGAGCAAGTCGACGGTGGCGTCGAACTGCTCCTTGTTCAGCTCGTACGGATCCTTGATCCCAAGATCCGGCTTCGAGTGCATCAGGTAGAAGGCGGCGTCGGCGATCTGGATCGGGTTGTTCGGGATCGTGATCTGACCCTTGTACTTGGGGTCGTAGAGGGCGCTCCATTCGCTTACACCGGGCTTGATCTTGTCCGTCCTGTAGAGGAGCACGTTCGGACCCCACTGCAGCGAGGTGCCGTAATGAACGCCGTCCTCCGTGTTGTGCGCCGGCGACTTGAAGATCGGGATGAAGTTCTTCCAGTCTGGGATCAGATCGACGTTCACCGGCTGGACGTCGCCGCCCCTGATCAGGCGCAGGCTCGCGTCGCCGGAGGCCGAGACGAGATCCCACTCGCCGCCGCCGCCACCCCCGCCTGCCCGCATCAGGGCGACCATCTCGTTGGACGAACCCGCGTCCTTGCGATGGATCGTGCAGCCGGTCTGCTGCTCGAACTTCTTGGCGAACGACGGGTCCGAGTAGTACGGCCACTCGATCAGGTTGAGCTCGCCTTCGCCCGCCCCGATCGAGGCTTGACCCGCTGTGGTGGTGGTCTCGTTCGTCGAGGACGAAGACTCGCTGCCGCCGCAGCCCGCTGCGGCGAACGCCAGCGCCACCACGAGCAACGCCACTGCGGCGTAGCCGAGGACGTACTTGTAACGCTTCGTCATACCGCTCCTTCCTTCTTCCCCCCATTGGTTTCGATCTCGAGCATGTGCTCAGGGCTCCACTCCAGAAGAACCGCCCTGCCTCTCGCATCGAGTGCCTCGGACGATGAGGTCTCGAGGTTCTGCTTGACCACCTGAAGCTCTCCGCCGCGGTCCAGGTCGACGAAGTACCGGGTGACCATGCCCGCATAGACGACGTCCCGAATGTGACCGTGCTCCTTGTGGGCGTTCGCAAGGGAGCCGTCTCCGTTGCTGGTCATGCGGATCTTCTCCGGCCGAACGGCGAAGCTCGTGCCGTCGCGCTCGATCACATTGGAGACCCCGACGAACCCTGCGACGAATGCGCTCGCCGGATGCTCGTACACCTCCGCCGGTGAGCCGATCTGCTCGATGCGGCCCTTGTCGAAGACGGCGAGGCGGTCGCTCATCGTCAACGCCTCGTCCTGGTCGTGCGTGACGTAGACGAATGTGATGCCGAGATCCTGTTGGAGGCTCTTGAGGAAGAGCTGCATCTCCTGACGCAGCTTCAGATCGAGCGCACCCAGTGGCTCGTCGAGCAGCAGCACCTTTGGCCTGTTGACGAGCGCGCGCGCGAGGGCGACGCGCTGCCGCTGCCCGCCGGAGAGCTGACTCGGCTTGCGGTCTCCCACGGTCGGGAGCCGCATGCGCTCGAGCATCTCCTTGACGCGCCCCTGCCGCTCGGCCTTGCCGATTCCCTTGACGCGCAGTCCGTACGCGACGTTGTCGGCGATGGTCATGTGCGGGAAGAGCGCGTAGTCCTGGAACACGGTGTTCACGTCCCTGGCGTAGGGCGGCTGGCGCGTGACATCGCTTCCCTGAAGGAGCACGCGACCCTCGTCCGGTAGCTCGAAGCCGGCGATCAGGCGGAGCGTGGTCGTTTTCCCGGAGCCCGAGGGGCCGAGCATGGTGAAGAACTCGCCTTGGGCCACCTCGAGCTCGACGCCGTCCACCGCCACGACGTCGCCGTACGACTTGCGGACTCTTTCGAGCCGGACGTCAGCCGGGGACGGCGTCGACAAGGGACTCCTCCAGGATCTCGAGACCCCGGGCGAGATCGTCGTCGTCGATAACCAGCGGCACGAGAATGCGGATCACGTTGCCGTAGGTGCCGCAGGAGAGGAGGATCAGGCCTCGCTCCCGGGCGGCTGCCGTCGTCTGCTTCGCAAGCTCTGCGGCAGGCTCCTTACCCTCGCGATCGGTGACCAGCTCTAGGGCGAGCATCGGGCCGAGGCCGCGCACCTCGCCGACGTTCTCGACGCGGGTCGCGATCTCGTCCAGACGCGTGCGCAGATGGTTCCCGAGCTCCTCTGAGCGCGCCCGGAACTCCTCGTGGGCGATTTCGTCGAGCACCGCCATGGCCGCCGCGCAGGCGACAGGATTTCCGCCGAACGTGCCGCCGAGCCCGCCTGCCTCGGGTGCGTCCATCACCTCGGCTCGGCCCGTGACCGCAGCCAGCGGCAGTCCGCCGCCGAGCGACTTGCCCGGAGACGAGCAGGTCCGGCTCGGTGCCGTAGTGCTCGATCGCCCAGATCGTGCCGGTGCGGCCGACTCCCGACTGCACCTCGTCGTCGACGTAGAGCGCTCCGTGCTTGCGGCAGAGCTCGAGCAGCCGGGCGGGGAAGTTCTCGGGCAACGGGATGAACCCGCCTTCGCCCTGCACGGGCTCGACGACGACGCACCCGATCTCGTGCTCGGCGAGGAGCGACGAGACGTCCTCGAGCGCGTCGTCCGAGGTCACGCCGCGGTACGGATACGGCCCGCGGGCGCGGTACACCTCGGGGGCGAACGGACCGAACCCTTTCTTGTAGATCTCCTTGTGCGTCATCGTCATCGTCAGCAGCGTGCGGCCGTGGAACGCGTTTTCGAAGACGACGACTCCGGGCTTCCCGGTCGCGGCGCGGGCGATCTTGACGGCGTTCTCGACCGCCTCGGCACCGCTGTTCAGGAGCAGGCTCTTCTGATCGTCGCCGGAGCACGGCGACAGCCCGGCGAGCCTGCGGCAGACTTCGATGTACGGCTCGTAGATCCCGACCATGAAGCACTGGTGGAGGTACGTGTCGATCTGCTCGTGCATGGCCGCGACCGCAGCGGGCAGGCCGTGGCCCGTGTTCTGGCAGCCGAGCCCGCCGGCAAAATCGACGTACGTCTTGCCGTCGACGTCCTCGACGCGGGCGCCTTCGGCCCGGGCGACGACGATCGGCGTCGTCGCGATCCCGCGCGGCACGTACTGCTCGCGGGCGGCCAGGATGCGCTCGCTCTCGGTCCGCTGCTCCACCGCCATGAGACGATTCTGACGTGATCACCGTCGTCGGGGCAACGGGCACGATCGGTCGCAACGTCACCGCGTTCCTGGAGGAGTGGGGGGCGGACGTGGCTCAGAGGGACTTCCGGCTCGATGGAGCGCAGCACGTCGACGCCCGCGATCCGGCTTCGTTGAGCGCCGCCGTGGAGGGCTCGGATGTGGTCGTCAACGCGGCCGACTACCGGCTGAACCTCGATGTGATGCGGGGCGCGCTTGGCGCCGGAGCGCATTACGTGGATCTCGGCGGGCTCTTCCACGTCACCCGGCAGCAGCTCGAGCTGTACGACGAGTTTCAGGTCGCCGGCCTGACGGCGGTCCTCGGGCTCGGCTCGGCCCCGGGCAAGACGAACCTGCTCGCCGCGGCGGCTGTCCGCCGGCTGGGGCGCGATCCGGTCTCGATGGAGATCTGGGCCGCGACGCGCGACCCGGCCGCTGCGGGTCACCCGTTTCCGGCGCCGTACTCGGTGCAGACGCTGCGTGACGAGGTGCAGATGCGGCCGGTCGTCCTGCGCAACGGCGGGCTCGAGGAGGTCGATCCGCTGTCCGGCGCGGCGTCGCGCGACTTCCCGGAGCCGGTCGGCCGCGCCGAGGGGATCTTCACGCTCCACTCCGAGCTGGCGACGCTCCCGGTGAGCGTGCCGAGCCTGCGCGAAGCGAGCTTCCGGCTCTGCCTGTCGCCCGGGCTGCTGGAGAAGCTGCTTGCGCTCGAGGAAGGCGAGCTGCCCGAGCCGTACACGCAGTCGCCGGAGTCGGTCGCGGTGCACGAGGTCGAGCTTCGCGCCGGCGGCGCGGGGGTCGTGGGGCGGACCGTCACGCGGGGCGGGAGCGCCAGGTCGACGTCGGAGCCGGCAGCCAGAGGAGCTGTGGAGCTCGCAGAGGGACGACTCGCGAAGCCCGGCGTCCATCCACCGGAGATTGCGGTCGAGGATCCCGAGGCCTTCCTGGCGCTCCTCGACACGGAGGTGACCTGGCTCGGTCCGTGATCTGTCTCAAAGCTGCGACAGACACGTCACGAGTTCCTCGTTAGGTTGCCGTACGTGGCAACGAAGACAGCGACACCCTGGGGTCCTGCGACGCTTGTCGAGGAGCTGAGCGTCCAGCAGCGGTCAGGCGACAAACGGTTCGCATCCGTCGTGCAGCTGCTCGAGGGCGCAAAGGGCGAGCGCCTCGTCCGCTTCGCCTACTCGACGGGTGGAACGGCCCGCCGCGGGCCGGTCACGCTGCGTGCACGTGATGTCGAGCGGCTGGTCGACGGCCTCGCTCGATGCCCCCAGCTGGCCGAGACGCTCGGGTTCCCAAGCATGAAGGAGGGAGCCAACGGGAAGACGTAGCGGACATTGCCATTCCTGCTTCTACCCGTGCTGGCCGTCGCCGTCGTGGTGATGTTCCTCGTCGGGCTCGTGCGACCAAGCAGGTCACGTCGCGTTCAGGCGATGGTCGAGGACGTGTTCTCAGGCCGCGGCGAATAGTCGCTCGCGGGCACGTTCGACGAGTGCCTGCAAGATCAGCGCGCCGTCGCTCGAGCCGAGCAGCGGGTCGACTGCGTGCTCCGGGTGCGGCATCAGGCCCATGACGTTGCCGTCGGCATTGATCACGCCTGCGATGTCGTCGACAGAGCCGTTCGGATTGTCTCCGTCGTAGCGAAGGACGATCTGACCCTTGGCCTCGAGCCGCCTGCGGAGCTCGTCGTCTGCGAAGTAGCAGCCCTCACCGTGCTTCACGGGGATCGTCAGCCTCTGGCCGGTCTCGCACGCGGCGAGAAACGGGACATCGTTGCGCTCGACGCGCACCGGGACGTCCCGGCAGACGAACGAAAGCGACTCGTTCGCGCGCAGCACGCCTGGGAGCAGGCCGGCCTCGCACAGGACCTGGAAGCCATTGCAGATGCCGAGCACGAATCCGCCGCCGGCGGCGAAGTCGCCCACGGCGCGCATCGCCGGCGAGAACCGGGCGATCGCCCCTGCGCGAAGGTAATCGCCGTACGAGAAGCCTCCAGGAAGGACAACGGCGCCCACTTCAGGCAGCTCGGGCTCGGCGTGCCAGTGCAGGACCGGCTCGGCGCCCAGGTTTTCGAGCGCGAGGGCGGCGTCACGGTCGTCGTTCGACCCGGGAAAGACGACGACGGCGATGCGTGGCGCGGGCTCGGTCACGCGTTCTCCACGAGCTCGATCTCGTAGCTCTCGATCAGCGGGTTGGCGAGCAGCTCGGCGCACATGCGCTCGACCTCGGCGCGGGCCTGGCCCGGGTCCGAAGCCTGGACCTCGAGATCGAGCAATCGACCGACCCGGGCTTCGTCGACCTTGAAGCCGAGATGCCGGAGCGAGTCCTCGACCGCCTTGCCCTGCGGATCGAGGATCCCGGGCTTCGGCCTGACGAGCACGGTCGCCTTCATACGAGGACGCTCGTGGGCTCGGCCGCGTAGTCGTCGAACGACATTCGCGTGATCTGCTCGAACGCCTCGATGTAGCGGGCGCGGGTGCCGGCGACGACCTCGTCGGGGAGCTCAGGGCCGGGCGGAGTCTTGTCCCAGCCGAGCGACTCCGCGTAGTCGCGCACGAACTGCTTGTCGAACGAGGGCTGTGGGCCGCCGGGCTGGTACTCGTCGGCCGGCCAGAAGCGCGAGGAGTCCGGCGTGAAGACCTCGTCTCCGAGGACGATCGTGCCGTCCTCTGCGAGCCCGAGCTCGAACTTGGTGTCGGCGATGATGATCCCCTTCTCGAGCAGCGCATCGGCCGCGGTCGTGTAGAGCTCGATCGAGATCCGCTCCAGCTCGGCAAAGCGCTCGTCGCCGACCAGCGCGGCCGCCTGCTCCGGCGTCAGCGGCGTGTCGTGCCCCTCCGCCGCCTTCGTCGTCGGGGTGAAGATCGGCTCCGGAAGCCGATCCGACTCGCGAAGCCCCTCGGGGAGCGCGATTCCGCAGACCTCGCCGTTCTCGCCGTAGCTCTTCCAGCCCGAGCCCGACAGGTAGCCGCGGACGACGCACTCGATCGGCAGCATCAGGAGCTTGCGGCACTCCATCGAGCGGCCGTCGGCGCGAATCGTGAGCAGGTGGTTCGGGACGATCGACTTCGTGCGAGAGAACCAGAAGCCGGAGAGCCCGGTCAGCACGCGGCCCTTGTCCGGGATCTCGGTCGGCAGGACGACGTCGAACACCGAGATGCGGTCGCTCGCCGTCAGGAGCAGACGCTCGCTGTCCAGCTCGTAGAGCTCGCGGACCTTGCCGCTGGCGACGTGCACGGCCTCAATCTCAGGCATCGCTTGCGATGCCGCCTTCAGGATGCCGGGCTTTGCTCGACATCCGTCGGAAATGACCGGTCGAGTCGTTCGAACGGTCTAGCAATACGGCTCTAAGCATGAACCGGTTCCTCCTTGTTCGTGATGGCGGCCAGGCGCTCGAAGACGGTGTCGACGTGGCGTGTGTAGTGGCCGAGGTCGAAGATCGCGTCGAGCGCAGCCGGGTCAAGGCGATTGCCGATCTCGGCGTCGGCCCGGACGAGCTCGGGGAAGTCGAGCTCCTCCTCCCAGGCGCGCATCGCGTGTCCCTGCACGAGCCGGTACGCCTCGTCGCGCGGCAGTCCCGCGTCGACGAGTGCGAGCAGGAGACGCTGGCTGAAGTAGAGCCCGCGGCTGAGCTCGAGGTTGCGGCGCATCTGCTCGCCGCGCACAACCAGCCCCTCGACGAGCCAGGCGAAGCGGTCGAGCATGTAGTCGAGCGCGAGGAAGGCATCCGGGATCGTGACGCGCTCGGCCGACGAGTGCGAGATGTCGCGCTCGTGCCAGAGCGCCACGTTCTCGAGCCCGACGAGCGCCCCCGCGCGCACGACCCGCGCGAGCCCGCAGATCCGCTCGGCGACGATCGGGTTCCGCTTGTGCGGCATCGCCGACGAGCCCTTCTGGCCCTTGCCGAACGGCTCCTGGACTTCGGCCACCTCCGTTCGCGCCAGGTGCCGGATCTCGAGTGCGAACCGCTCGAGCGAGGCCGCGGTCAGCGCGAGCGCTGAAAGCAGGGCCGCGTGCCGGTCGCGCTGAACGACCTGCGTTGCCGCCGGCTCCGGCTCGAGCCCGAGCCGTTCGCATGCGATGCGCTCGACCTCGGGGTCGATCGCCGCGTAGTTCCCGACCGCGCCGGAGAGCTTGCCGACCCGGACACCGGCGAGCGCAGCCGCGAGCCGCTCACGGTCGCGCTCGAGCTCGAATGCCCACACCGCGAGCTTGAGGCCGAACGTCGTCGGCTCCGCATGCACTCCGTGCGTGCGTCCGATCGTGAGCGTCAGCCGGTGCTCTTCGGCGCGCTTCATGACCGCTGCGAAGGCGCGTTCAACGCCGGCCAGAATGAGCTCGCCGGCCGCGCCCATCTGGAGCGCGAGCGCGGTGTCGACGACGTCCGACGACGTCAACCCGTAGTGAAACCAGCGCCCGGCCGGCCCAAGCTCACCGGCGACCGCGTCGACGAATGCGGCCACGTCGTGGTGCGTCTTCTCCTCGATCTCCGCGACCCGTTCCGGCGTCGGCGCAGTCGCCCTCGCGCGGATTTCGCTAGCCGCGTCGGCCGGCACGACCCCGGTCTCCGCCCAGCCGTCGAGGGCGGCGAGCTCGACGTCGAGCCAGCGCTCGAGCTTGCCCTCGTCCGACCAGATCCTGGCCATGTCCGGTCGCGAGTAGCGCGAGATCACTGATCAGATTGTATGGATGGCGCCTGCGGGTACCCGCCGCCCTGGGCGAGGATGCGTGCCGCGAGGATCGCCGCGTTCCGCGCCCCGTCGACCGAGACGCACGCGACCGGGACGCCGGGCGGCATCTGCGCGATCGCGAGCAGCGCGTCGAGCCCGTCGCCGACGCTCTTCGACGAGCGCAGCGGCACGCCGATGACCGGAAGGTCGCTGTAGGCGGCAACGACGCCGGGCAGCGCGGCCGCCATGCCGGCGCCGGCGATGATCACGCGCACCCCGCGGAGCTGCGCTGTCGACGCGTACTCGGCAACCCCGCGCGGGTTCCGGTGCGCGGACAACACCTTCAGCTCGTGCGAGATCGCGCGCTCGCGCAGCTCGGCGAGCGCCGGGTCCATCGCCTCGAGGTCCGACTCGGAGCCGACGAGGATCCCGACGAGCGGACCTGGTTCGTCGAGCTCTTCGAGCAGCCCGATCGGCGACGGCTGGGCCTCGTGCTCAGCTGGCAACGTTCACTGCCTTCGCCGCGATGTCGCGCCGGAAGCGCGCGCCGTCGAATGAGACCAGGTCGCACGCCTCGTACGCCTGCGTCCTCGCCTGCTCGAGCGTGTCGCCCAGACCCGTCACGTTGAGGATCCTGCCACCACTCGTCACGAGTTGCCCGTCTCGCTTGGCCGTACCGGCGTGGAAGACGACCGCGCCGAGCGCCTCCGCCTCGTCGATGCCGGTGATCGTCGAGCCGGCGTCGCGGCCTTCGGGGTACGTCCCGGCTGCGAGCGCGATGGTCACCGCGCACGTGCTCGAGACGGACAGCTCGACCTCGCCGAGGTCGCCCTGCGCCGCCGCGAGAAGCGCCTCGCCAAGGTCGCCGTCGACCCGCGGGAGGATCGCTTGCGTCTCCGGATCGCCGAAGCGGCAGTTGAACTCGAGGACGCGCGGCCCGTCTGCGGTCAGCATCAACCCGGCGTAGAGGCAGCCGATGAACGGCGTGTCGCGCTCGGCCAGTGCTTCGACGACCGGCCGGTGGATCGCCTCCACGAGCTCGGCGACCCGACTGTCGTCCAGCTCAGGCACGGGCGAGTACGAGCCCATGCCGCCGGTGTTGGGGCCGGTATCACCGTCGCCGACGCGGCTGTAGTCACGCGACTCGGGCAGCGGGAGCACGTTGCTCCCGTCGACGATCGCGAACACGGACAGTTCCTCGCCCTCGAGCAGCTCCTCGATCACGAACTGGTCGCCGAGGGTCGCGACCGCGCGCAGCGCCGCTTCGAGCTCTTCCTGCGTATGGCACATGAAGACTCCCTTGCCGGCCGCGAGCCCGTCGGCCTTGACGACGCAGGGCACCCGCGCGACGGACATCGTCTCCGCGATCGGGACGCCTGCGGCGCGCATCACGTCCTTGGCGAAGCGTTTGGAGCCCTCGATCTGAGCCGCAGCCGCGCTCGGGCCGAAGACCGCGACCCCGCCGCGGCGCAGCTGATCCGCGACGCCCGCCACCAGCGGCGCCTCGGGGCCGACAACGACGAGGTCGGCGCCGATCGTCCGCGCGAGCTCGAGCAGGCTGTCGCCGTCCTCCGCGCGGATCGGGTGACACTCACCGAGCTGCGAGATGCCTGGATTCCCGGGCGCGGCGTGAACCTCGTCGACCGACGGGCTCTGCGCGAGCTTCCAGGCCAACGCATGTTCCCGTCCGCCGGAGCCGACGACGAGGACTTTCACGCGGCAAGCCTAGTCCCGCCCACCTGCGTTTGAAAGACCTCCTTGTACGATCGGTTCGTGACCGAAGCGGAAGGCGCAGCGACCTTTCGCAGCGCGACCGACATGTACGGCCGCTACATCGGCCGGTACGCGCCGTCGCTCGCGGCTGCGCTGATCGGGGCCGTCGGCCTCGAGCCGGACCGCCGCGTGCTCGACGTCGGCTGCGGGCCCGGGGGACTCGCGGCCGCGCTCGCGCAGATCGTCGGCCCGGAGAACGTCGCAGCTGTTGACCCATCCCAGCCGTTCGTCTCGGTGTGCCGTGCCCGGCTCCCGAGCGCCGACGTACGAGTTGCGGCCGCGGAGGAGCTTCCGTTCCCGGACGACTCCTTCGACGCCGCCTTTGCACAGCTCGTCGTCAACTTCATGACCGACGCGGAGCGTGGTGTGGGGGAGATGGGGCGCGTCGTCAAGCCCGGCGGGTCGGTTGCGGCTTGCACGTGGGACTACGGGGACGGGATGACGATGTTGCGCGCGTACTGGGACTCGGCTCACGAGGTTGCGCCCGGGGAGAGCGTCGAGTTCGACGAGGGGAAGAACATGCGCTATGCGACGGCCGAGGAGCTGACCGGCCTCTGGCGGACCGTCGGCCTGGACAACGTGAAGGGCGGAGAGCTCTCGGTGACCGTCCAGTACGAGGACTTCGACGACCTGTGGGCGCCGTTCCCGAGCGGCATCGGCCCGGCGGGCGCGTTCTGCGCGTCGCTCGACCCGGAGCGTCAGCAGGCCCTCCGCACGGCGCTTTCCCGACGGCTCGGCGATCCCGAGGGTCCGTTCGAGCTGTCGGCCCGGGCCTGGTACGCGGTCGGCCGCGCCTAGCTGAGGACGGCCTCGACGCCTCGCGGCGAGAGGACGCGCTCGCGCGACGCGCCGGTGCCGATCAGGCCGACCTCGACGCCGAGCCTCTGCTCGACGAAGTCCACGTAGCCGCGGGCGGCATTCGGCAGGGTGGCGACGTCGTCGATCGCGTCCAGCGGCTCGTTCCAGCCGGGCAGCGTCTCGTAGACCGGCTCGCAGTGGTGGAAGTCGCTCTGGTGCGCCGGAAACTCGTCGGTCTCGGTCCCGTCGCGCAGCCGGTAGCGCACGCAGACCGGGAGCTCGGCGAACGACGAGAGGACGTCGAGCTTCGTCAGCGCGAGCGAGGTCATGCCATTGAGCCGCACCGCGTAGCGCAGCCCGACGAGGTCGAGCCAGCCGCAGCGCCGCTGGCGCCCGGTCACGGTGCCGTACTCGCCGCCGAGCTCGCGCAGCCGCTCCTGGTCCGGCCCCACGATCTCGGTCGGGAACGGCCCCTCGCCGACGCGCGTCACGTACGCCTTCGCGACCCCGATCACGCGGTCGATCCGGGTCGGACCGATCCCGATCCCCGTGGCGGCGGCGCCGGCGATCGGGTTCGACGACGTGACGAACGGATACGTGCCGTGATCGAGGTCGAGCAGCGTTGCCTGGGCGCCCTCGAAGAGCACGGCCTTGCCGTCCTTGAGCGCGTTCTCGACCAGGAGGGACGTGTCCGCGATGTACGGGCGCAGCCGCTGTGCGTAGCCCTCCACCTCCTCCGCGACCTCCTCCAGGTCGAGTGGCGCGGCGCCGTAGACCCGCTCGAGCCAGACGTTCTTCTCAGCGAGTGCGACCTCGATCTTCTGCCGCAGGATCTTCGCGTCGAAGAGATCCTGGACGCGGATCCCGAGCCGCGTCGACTTGTCCGCGTACGCAGGTCCGATCCCGCGGCGAGTCGTGCCGATCTGAAGCTTCCCGAGCCGCCGCTCGCTCGCGCCGTCGAGCGCGACGTGCCACGGCATGATCAGGTGCGCGTTGCCGGAGAGCCGGACGGTCTCGGTCGAGATGCCGCGCGCCTCGAGGTCGTCGAGCTCCTCGACGAAGACGCCCGGGTCGACGACGAGGCCCGCGCCGAGCACACATTCCTTGCCCCAGAGGATCCCCGAGGGCATGTGCTTGAACTTGTACGTCTCGCCGTCGGCGATGATCGTGTGGCCGGCGTTGGGGCCGCCCTGGTAGCGGCAGACGAGGTCGGAATGCTGGGCGAGCAAATCGACGATCTTGCCCTTGCCCTCGTCACCCCACTGCGCGCCGACGATGACTGTGGCGGGCACGACGAATCAGTCTGCCAGAAGGCTCAGCCGTCGCCGTGGTCATTTCGAGGGTCATGAATCCGCCGAAGGTGCCGATAGGAGTCGTGAGCCCCGGCTGGGTTGGCCGCAGACCCTCCTCCGGGGCTCTTCCCATGTTTGGCTGGAGTGCTCACTCTCGGCCGAAAGAGCGACGGCCCCGCCGGAGCGGGGCCGTCGTCTTGTCGTTGGTGGCTCTGCTTAGTGGTTCTGCCCGACGCGAATCGCGTTCAGGATCGGCTCTCCCTGCGCCTGTCGCTTGGCAAGCTGGACCGTGATCTCGCCGTTCATGGGGCTGACGAGCGTGGTCCTCTCGAGCGCGTTGTTCTTGCCGACGAGCGCGGAGATGTCGAACGCGATCAGGAACGGATTGCCGTTCACGATCACGTCGAACTGGCGCTGGCCAGGGTTCTTGTTCTGGATCTCGGCGAACTCCAGCTCTAGCTTGTAGACAGCCTGCGGGAGCCCACTGATGCGGTAGACCATCGGACTGATCCGCGCATCCTGGTAGAGCGGGTCGTCCAGCGTCCCTCCGATCGCCGAGCGCGTGCTCGCCGTCTTCTTTGGCTGCTGGATGTACCCGGCCTGGTTGGCGGCCGTGTAGGCCCGATCGGCCAGCCACGGCTCTCCGCCGACGCTCGTGTAGGCGCCGCCGCCGGAGTTGAGGCCCAACGCCGGCACGACCAGCCGGACCGGGACCACCAGGTTCGGTCGCCGGCCGCTGTTCGTGCGGAACGTCAGGTTGGCCAGGTAGACGTTGCCCGGAATCAACCCGTGCGTGTCGACCGTGACATGGACGTCCGTGTGGCCGCCCGGCTGGATCGTCCCACTGTCCGGGCTCTCAGAGAGCCATGGCACGTCCGTGAACTCGGCGCACTCGTCGAGTTCCGACAGCCTCTCGGAGTCCGGCGACGGGCTGAACCCGGCCGACGAGCCTCCGATCTTGTAGAAGCCACACGAACCGCCCGCGCGGTAGCGCGGGAACTGCGCGTTCGGCAGCGCCGTCCAGCTGTTCGTGGACGGGTCGTAGGTGAAGCCCTCGTTCGTGACCACGTTGAACCCCTGCGTCACGCCGCTCGAGACGACGAGCATCCCGTTGGCCGCGCCGGAGACGGAGCCCCACAGGTCGATGGGCATGTTCGCAATCGGGCTCCATGAATTCGAGCCCGGGTTGTAGACGTTGCCGCTGCTGAGCGTCGTCGAGCCGCTGACGCCGCCCGCGCAGTAGACATTGCCGTTGATCCCGCCGCACGACTCCCATGAGTCCGGGGTCGGGTACGGGGCGACAGTGTCCCAGCTGTTGGCTCCTGGGTCGTAGCGAACGGTCGTCGCAGACGGCGTGCATCCCCCGTCCGCGCAGCCGCCGACGAGGTAGATCTTGCCGTCGGCGACCGCGACGCCCGGTGCTGCCGTCGGGCTCGGGTTGGGAGCCACCGTGCTCCAGGTGTTCGTGCTCGGGTCGTAGACGTCGGTCTGGGCAATGGGAGTGCCGAAGGTGTCCCAGCCGCCGGTCACGTACAACAGCCCGTTGACTGATGCCACCCCGGGCTTCTCCCTGGCCATCGGCATGTCTGCGATCGCTGACCACGTG
The DNA here is from genome assembly GCA_963794605.1 of uncultured Actinomycetes bacterium. Classification (GTDB taxonomy): domain Bacteria; phylum Actinomycetota; class Thermoleophilia; order Gaiellales; family Gaiellaceae; genus VAXT01. The sequence goes on along the minus strand of CAWCEN010000002.1, from coordinate 71,822 downwards.
TTGGTGCCCGGGTCGTAGACGTTCCCGTGGTTGGACAGGGTGAAGGTCGCGTCGAACCCGCCGACGGAATACTCCTTGCCTTCGATGATGGCGTTGGAGTTGTCCATGATGCCGACGGGGTAGTTCGCGATCGTCGACCAGGTTGGAGCCAGAGGTGCACCGGCATCAACGCGCGGCGCGTGGCCTTGCGCTTGGTTGCCGGCCCAGCCTGGATTCGCCCGCTCGTCCTTGCTCAGCTCGATCCTCATCAGCTTCGAGCCTTGGCGAGACCTCGACGGCGACGCCGCACCGCCTCCCGACTCCTTGACGTCCCAGGTCATCGCGATCCCGCCTGTGTTCGACAAGGTGAGCGTCTGCGTCTCGGACTCGTTGCGTTGTAGGACGAACTCGAGTGAGTTCGGACTCACCTCGCCCCGCGCTGTGCGCAGCGAGAAGTTCTGAGTCGTCGTCTGGTCCACGTTGATGGTGACGTCGGCAGAACGAGTCTCGTAGTTCGCCTTGCTCGCTTCGATCGAGTAGCCGCCGACCGCGAGCTGCATGCGGTAGAAGCCGCTTGCGTCCGTGGTCGTCTGACGCATGACGCTTCCGTTCTGGATCGCCTTCACCGAGGCGCCGCTGACGGCGAGGTGGTCGTTGTCATCCATCACGTGACCCTCGACGAAGCCGGACGGCGGCAGGCGGTAGAGCACCGCGAAGTCCGGGCTCTCGATCGTCGCCTCGTTGAACGAGTACTGCAAGGCGTCGTTCCCCGCCGCGTTCTCGATCCCGATTGTTGCGGAGTTGCCTTGCTCGCGGCTGTCGGCCGCGATGTTGCGGTATTGGGTCAGGATGCGGCCGTTCTCGAAGAGCACGACCTCGATGTCCATCCGCCTCGTTGTGTCGGCAAAGAAGTGCACATTCCGCCACTCGATGACGAACCTATTCGGGTTCGAGAGCGTGCTCGTGAACATCGACCCCGTCGGCGAATCGACGAACAGGTCGTCCCAGAACGGGTAGATCGCATTGTTTGGGGTCGCCGAACTCGGGATGCTGCTGTTCCCGAAGGGGCAGGTCCCGGGTCCGAAGGTGATGAACCCGTTTGTGCAGACGTTCGCCGACGTGAAGTTCTGCCCGTAGAAGCTGAACGTGAAGGGCAGAGTCACCGGGGCGAAGCTGTCGTCCCCGCTCAGCGGGAACGGCGTGTCGCCCTCGATGTAGTTCGGCGTGACGATCTGGCAGAAGTAGCCGAAGTTGTCGTGACGCTGCGGCAGCGAGAAGTCGAGCGTCTCGTCGCCGTCGACGACGAGATGCTGCGTCAGCGCTGTATTGCAGCGTCCGGCCGAGGCTCGGACGTCGTATTCGCCTTCAGGCACGTTCGGGATGCTGTATGCGCCTGTGGCGTCCGTCGTCGCACTCGGAATCGGCGTCCCGAGGACGGTCACCGTCGCGTTCGCGAGCGGGTTGCCGTCGGTGTCGGAGACGTGGCCGGAGACCGTGTGATTCGGGGCTGCGACGAGCGCGAAGTCCTGCACTGTCGTGTCGCCCTCGGTGATGGCGACGCCGTTCGCGGTCTGGCTCGCGTACCCGAAGGAACTGGCGGTGACGTCGTACGTGTCGACCGGCAGGAGGAGCGAGTAGGTCCCGTCAACTCCTGTCGTTGTCGACGCCCCCAACGGAGTCACCTGGATCGTCGCTCCGCTGATCGGCAGACCGGTCCCGTCGTCGGTGACGGTGCCCTCGAGCGTCCCGGTGGGCGCCGCCGTGCACGTCGGGAACTTGAAGTTTCCGATCCGCGTCCGCCAGTTGAAGCTGGACGTCGTCTCGTAGTACTCCTGCGTGTACCAGAACGTGCAGTCGTCGACGGGGTCGACCGTCATGTCGCTGTAGTCGCCCCAGCGGCTGACCGTGTCCGTCTGGCTGCCGGTGCCGTCGAAGAGGTGTTCCTCTGCCTGCGACAGCTGGCCCGGCGGGTCAGTGGACAGCCGGCCCGCATAGCGGATCTGCGGGAAGATCTGCGACGAGGAGGCACTGTAGCCTGCGGCCAGGTTGCTGTTGCCGTCCATGGCGACGCTGCCCATCCAGCGGTAGGTGCTATCGGGCTGGTACGTCCCCTGCTGCGTGAACGCGGGCGTGCCCGAGGTCGCATTGTTGACCTCGAACCAGCGCACGCCGGCCACCCCGCCAGAAGAGACGGTGATGTTGCCGACGAGCGCCTCGTGGTCGCCGAAGTTGCGATAGGCGTTGCGGAACATGCCTCGGTCGGAGAGGGGGTCGAGTTGGTCCCCCGTGCCTAGCTGCGGGATGCCGGCGAAGTTCGGCGTGAACGGAGCCGGCGTCAGCGTTCCGACGAGGTTGAACGTCGAGTTCGTTGGGGTGTCGAAGTCGACGTGGAAGCGGTGCACCGGCCACGTGGGCAGCACCCCGATGCTCACATACGGGTTCGGAGCTCCCGCCGGCGGCCCGACCAGGCCGTCCAGGTCGGCGGGCATGTACGAATCGTCCGATGGGGACCCCATGGGGGCCGCGATGAACGTCGCCGCGGTGCCGGCGAGCATCGCATCGCGATCGAACGCGTAGGCCTGCGGCCCGAGGAACGCAGTGCCGGAGGCGTTGAAGATGTTCGCGCTGGCGTAGTAGGCATCAGGCCAGACTCCGAACTTCGGGTAGTCGTAGAAGTTGTCCGTCATGTGGAAGCCGTACACGGCGTACGTGCCCAGCGCGTCGCTGCCGGTCGACACGGCGATGCACTGGTCCGTGATTGGTAGTCCGTTTCCGGCAAACTGCGTGATCACCCAGCGGTTCGCGAGCTGGTCGTAGACGACGACCGGGTCGCCGAAGCCGTTGAACTCACACAGGCCGCCGAAGCCCGTCCAGAGCGATGAGATGGCGACCGCAGGGGCTTCCGCGGCACCCGTCGTCTTGTCGAAGACCTGGAAGCCTTCGTTGACGATCTGGACGTACTGGGTGAGGCCGACCTCCCCGTTCGTGTCGGGCGGTGCGCAGTTGCAGATCACGCCCGGGAACGGAATCCCATCGAAGTTGAGGATGGGAGAGGGCATCTGTGGCGTCGGCATCGTGCTCTGGACAACGGGATCGCTGACCTGGCGGACAGGCTTACCGTTGAAAAGCGGCGGAAGCTCGGGCCGGGCCTGTAGTTGGCCCGTGCCGTGTGACCGGCCCAGGCTGCGGGCCGGCGGCGAGATAGCGTTCTTGTACGACCTGCCGACGGTCATGCCCTGGGGGTTCGCCCCCTTCGTCGGGGCCGCCGGCGTTCCCTTGGTCGGTCCTGTCGAGCTGGCGAATTGTGATGCCGGCCCGGACATGTGTCTCACGTTTAGGGCGGCCGATTGCGTCGACGTCCCGGAGAGGTTGTTTCCAGCGAGGGCGATTGCGGCGAGGAACAGGGCGGCGAACAGCGCGCCGGCAATCGTCTTTCGTCTAGGTGCCCGCATCACGGAAGTCCCCTTCCGTTCGTCGGGCCGGATTCGCTTCGTTCTGGCGCCATCAATCCTCCTTTGGCCGTCGGAAGGGAACCGCGCCGTTCTGCTCGATCAGACGTGTTGCCGACGGCGGACAACCCGGAGCTGTCGGGCGATAAAGAGGCCGCCGGCCAAGGTCTCGCACCGGCGAAAGGTAGGGGAGGAGACGCACGCCAAGCTTCTGGTAGCGGTCTCTTACGTCCTCCCCCAATGTCTCCCCCTCGAGGTCGGACACTCATTGCCCGACAGCAAGGCCGCCCCGATTCTCGGAGACGCGCCCCCAGGCGGCAATGGGCCTCCCGATTCGTTTTCAGCCCAGAGGAAGAACTAGATCTCTGGGTGGGAAGGAACTAGTTCCCGACGGCCTCGACAGGAGAGAGGACAGGGGACCGCCGAGTCCGAAAGAGGGCCGCGGCTTCGTGTCGACTTCGCACGTCGAGCTTCTCGAGGAGATTGTGGACGTGGTTCTTCACGGTCGGCACCTCGATGCAGAGGAGTTGAGCGATCTGCTTGTTCGAGAGCCCTTCGGCGATGAGGTCGACGATCTCTCGCTCGCGGCTCGTCAGGGACGCGGCTGGTTCGGCGGAGCGCTCGGTCGCCAGCGCTGCGACACGGCGCAGCAAGACAGCCGCCACCTGTGGCGAGCAGAGGCTCTCACCCGATCCAACGCGCTCGATCGTCGCGACGAGCTCGTCGAACGACGCCTCCCGAGTGACACAGGCTGCCACGCCGGCCTCTGCACAGGCGATGATGTCGCTCTCGGTCTCGGGCACCGCGAATGCGACGACCCTCACGTCGGGGATCGCAGCTACCAAGGCCCCGATCGCCGGGACGCGCTCCTCTGCGGCGACGTCGAGCAGGACGAGATCCGGACTGAGGTTCCAGAACTCCGTGACGGACTGAAGGGGGTCCGAAGTCGCTCCGACCACCTGGATCCCCGGCTCACGATCGAGCTGCTCCAGGAGACTGTCGCGGTGAACGCTCACGTCCGCGACAAGGAGAACTCGGCGCGTGTGCTTCCCGTTCGCGCGTTCGCTCGAATACGAAAACGGCCCCTCAGGCCCATCGGGCGAGGCGGGTGTGCCACAGCGATCAGAAGGCTGCATCCTCCCCTGGCCCCTTCCTTCTCGCGGTACACCAAACTGCCGCGGGGACGAGGATTCCATCCCGTTGGGACGGTGTCAAGGTTGTAAGGAACATATGAACGGCGGACCGGCTCCCCCGGGAGTTGCTAGCGGCCCCGGCTCTCCCGAGTCAGCTCGATCCGGTGGCCGCTGCGGCACGTGACCCAGCCATGCCGATCCTCGAGTCGGAGCGTACCTTCGACGGACGCACCGAAATAGCCGTCGGCTTGCTGCCTCTCTTCCTCACACGCGCGGCAGATCACTCGCACCGCGATCACCCGCTCGGGAACGACGAGGGTCTGCTCTTCCGCCAAAATCACGCAGCCAGGTCTGCGAACTTCGCATAGCGCTTCATGAACGACAGCTTCTCGGAGCCGGTCGGCCCGTTGCGATGCTTCGCGCAGATCACCTCGGCCAGGCCCTGTTGGTCCGACTCCTCGTTGTAGTACTCGTCGCGGTAGATGAAGAAGACGAGGTCGGCATCCTGCTCGATCGCGCCCGACTCGCGCAGGTCGGACAGGATCGGCCGCTTGTCATGGCGCTGCTCGACGGCGCGCGAGAGCTGCGACATGGCGAGCACCGGCACGTCGAGATCGCGCGCGAGGACCTTCAGCTGGCGCGAGATCTGCGACACCTCCTGCACGCGGTTCTCGACCGACGCGCCGGAGGTCATCAGCTGCAGGTAGTCGACGATGATCAGGCCGAGGTTCGGCTCCTGGGTCTTGAGCCGCCGCGCCTTGGCGCGGATCTCCATCATCGTGATCGAACCGGTGTCGTCGACGTAGATCGGCGCCTTCGCGAGCTTGTCGCAGGCGGCGGTCAGCCGCGGCCAGTCGTCGACCGCCAGCTTTCCCGTGCGCAGCCGGTTCGACTCGACCTTCGCCTCGCTGCACATCAGCCGCTGCGTGACCTCGGACTTCGACATCTCGAGGGTGAACAGGGCGACCGGGGTCTTCGTGCGCACCCCGAGGTTCGCGGCCATGCCGAGCCCGAGCGCGGACTTGCCCATGCTCGGCCGCGCGGCGACGATGATCAGGTTCCCGGGCTGGAAGCCGCCCGTGATCCGGTCGAGGTCACGGTACCCCGAGGGCACGCCCGTCAGGTCCTCGCCGGCCTCGTAGAGCTGCGTGATGCGCTCGAAGCTCTCCTTGAGGAGCGCCTCGATGTGGCTGAACTCGGACGCGACGCGGCTCTGGGAGAGCTCGAAGACGACCTGCTCCGCCTGGTCGACGAGCTCCTGTGCGTCGCCCGGCCGTTCCCAGCCGAGCCGCGCGACTTCGCCGCCGACGCGGATCAGGCCGCGCAGGGTCGCCATCTCTCGGACGATGCGCGCGTAGTGCGCGGCGTTCGCCGTCGCCGGGACGAGTGCCGCCAGCTCATGGATCCGCTCCCGCCCGCCCGCGCCCTCGAGGTCGCCGCGCTCCTCGAGCTCGTCGACGAGCGTGATCGCGTCGACCGGCTCGCCGCGCGCGTAGAGCGACAGCGTGGCGCGGTAGATCTTCGCGTGGCTCTCCCGGTAGAAGTCGCTGGCGTCGAGGACCTCGCTGACGGCCCCGATCGCGCCAGGCGAGAGCATCATCGCGCCGAGGACCGACTCCTCGGCGTCGAGGTTCTGCGGCGGGACCGGGGCGGTCTGGGTCGACGAGGCGAGCACGGCCACGTCGGAATTAGTGGTGGCTGGAAGCGTCGATTTCAACGGGTGGACAACGTCTTTCGCACAGGCTCGGCCCGAACCGAAATATCGCCGCTTGCAGGGTCAGGGAACGCACGTTCGCCCGATTGTCCCCAGCCTGTCGGATGTCGTCCCCAGCTCGCCGAACACCGCCCGTGCTCGAATTTCGCGCTGCGAGCGGATTCTTCGTCGATTCGTCCACAGGCTGGGCAGAAGCCTGTGGAGAACTAGTTCGCCTCTTGTGACTCCTCCGGAGCGGGCTCTGCATCCGCTTCGGCTTCGGCGGCGAGCTCACCATCGGCCTCAGGCTCCTCGACCGGCTCCGCGGCGGCGATCTCTTCCTCGATCGCAGCCTCCGCGGCGGCATGCTCCTCCTCGGCCAGCGCCTCTGCTGCAGCGGCCTCGGCCGCCTCCGCCTCCTCGATTGCCTGCAGATCCTCCTCGGGCGGCAGCTCTCCGCCCTCGGGCACGACGAGGACGCGCGTTTCGACGGTCACGTCCGCGAACAGCTCGATCGGCACCTGGTAGCGGCCGATCCGCTTCAACGGCTCCTCGAGCCCGATCTTCCGGCGGTCGACCCGGACTTTGAGCTTGTCCCAGATCGTGTCCGCGAGGTTGGTCTGCGTGACCGACCCGAAGAGGACGCCCGTCTCGCCGGCCTTGACGTCGAAGCGGAGCTCCGCCTGGCCGAGCCGCTGCGCGATCTCCTGCGCCTGCTCGAAGCTCTGCGCCTCGCTCAGCGCGCGGCGCGCGTTCACCTTCTCGAGCTCCTTGACGCGCGCAGGCGTTGCCGGCTCCGCGAGCTTCCGCGGAAGCAGGAAGTTGCGCGCGTAGCCGCGAGCGACGTCGACGACCTCGCCGCGCAGGCCGACCTTGTCCACGTCTTCCCGGAGAACGACCTTCATCTAATTTGAGACGTACGCCGAGGCACCGCTTGCGGTGCCGGTTTCAGGGCGTGCGAGCTTTGCTCGCGCGTCCGTCGGAAATGACCGGTCGATAACGCTCATCGTCAGTTCGAAACGTATGCCGAGGCACCGCTTGCGGTGCCGGTTTCAGGGCGTGCGAGCTTTGCTCGCGCGTCCGTCGGAAATGACCGGTCGATAACGCTCATCGTCAGTTCGAAACGTATGCCGAGGCACCGCTTGCGGTGCCGGTTTCAGGGCGTGCGAGCTTTGCTCGCGCGTCCGTCGGAAATGACCGGTCGATAACGCTCATCGTCAGTTCGAAACGTATGCCGAGGCACCGCTTGCGGTGCCGGTTTCAGGGCGTGCGAGCTTTGCTCGCGCGTCCGTCGGAAATGACCGGTCGATAACGCTCATCGTCAGTTCGAAACGTATGGGAGCAGTGCCATCTCGCGGGCGCGCTTCACGGCGACGGCGACCTGCCGCTGGTGCCGGCGGCACGTGCCGGTGATGCGGCGCGAGCGGATCTTGCCTTTCTCGGAGACGTAGCGGCGGAGCTGGTTGAAGTTCTTCCAGTCCACCTCGTCGATCTTCTCCTTGCAGAAGTAGCAGGGCCGGCGCTTGCCGGGCCGCTCCATCGGCTGGCGGCGGCGGCTGCCGCCCTGACGGTCTTTCTGGTCTCGGTCGCTTCGCGCCATCAGAAGGGAATGTCGTCGTCGTTTGCGTTGCCGAAGTCGGCGTTCGCGGTCTCAGTCGTCGCTCCGGCGGGCACGAACTGGCGCTCGCCGCCGCCCTCCGCGTCGCCGCGGCTGCCGAGGAACTGGACGCTGTCGGCGATGATCTCGACCGCCTGGCGCTTGGTGCCGTCCTGCGCCTCCCACTCACGCCAGTCGAGGCGGCCGTCGACGCCCACAGGACGACCCTTCGAGAGGTACTGCGCACAGCTCTCGCCCTGGTTGCCCCAGACGGTGACGTCGAAGTAGTTCGGCTTGTCGCCCCACTCGCCGGTCTGCGCGTCCTTCTGCCGCGTGTTCACGGCCAGGCGCAGCTTGCAGACCGCCGTACCACTCGGGGTGTGGCGCAGCTCGGGATCCTTGGTCAGGTTTCCGACGAGGACGACTCGGTTGATGTTCGCCATTACTCCTCCTTGGGTTCGCCGGAGCCAGACTGAAGTCCGGCACCGGATGGCTCGAGAGTTGCGGCGTCGGTCTCGGGCCCGGCGCCGGATTCGGCAAGCGTCTCAGCGTACTCGGGCTCGCGGTCGGCGCTCGGCGGCGGTCCCGAGGATGTCGCGCCGGGCTTCGGCCGCCTGACGGCGAGGTGGCGCAGGACGCCGTCCGTGATCTTGAGCACGCGCGAGATCTCGTCCAGCGTTCCCGGCTCGGCCGTGAAGGTCAGGAGGTGGTAGGTGCCTTCGGCCTTGTGGTCGATCTCGTAGGCGAGCCGGCGGCGTCCCCAGACGTCGTGGCTTTCGAAGGTTCCGCCTCCGCGCTCGACGAGCTCTCGCGTACGCGTGACGATCTCGTTCTGCCGTTCTTCGGGAAGCTCGGCGTCGAACAGCAGCAGGATTTCGTAGTCGATCACGTTCCCTCTGGCCTCCTTCGGTCTGAGTCGACCTCGCCATGCTCACGCCGCTCGGGAACGAGGCGACGGGTGGCGAGGCAGGTGCCGGGCGACACTGTAGCATCGGCCTCGTGCAAGGCCGGCTGGCCCTCCTGCTCGGTGGAGCCGTGGTCGCGGGAGCTGCCGCGTACCGGAGGCTCGCTCGGCGTCCGCCTCCGCCGGCCGTGCCCGAGCCGCACGCGGAGGCGCTGAAGTCGAAGCTCGCCGAGTCGCGGGTCGTGGTCGAGGACCGGGAGGAGTTCGAGGCCGCCGAGACGCCGGTCGACCAGGCGGAGTCCGTCCCGCCGGAGCTCGGCGATCGTCGCCGCTCCGTCCATGAGCGTGGTCGTGAGCTGGCAGAGCAGATGCGCGAGAACGCCACGCCGACCGAGTAACCCTCGGGGTCAGACCCCGTAACAAGTTTGTGACGGCTTCCGAGGGCCGCGCGGCTCGAGACGGCGGTTCGGTGACGCGCCGTGGCACCTCCGTCACACTTTCGGCGCTGATTTGTCGCGGGGTCTGACCCCGTTAGCGCGGCGCTGTGAAGGCGGCGACTCCCGCCGTGAAGCCGCGGGCGATCCGCCACTGGTACGCGCTCGACTGCAGCCGGCGGCGCTCTGACGGGTTCGACATGAACCCCGTCTCGACCAGTATCGCCGGCACGTTCGCCCAGTTGAACCCGGTCAGGTCGCTCCGCCCCCCGAGCCCGTTGTCCGCGGCGCCCGTCGCCGCGACGGTTGCCCGCTGAACGAGCCTGGCCGCGCGCAGGCTTCGCGTGTAGATGTCGTTCGTCCAACCGCGGTGGTAGGACGGGTAGAGCGTCGCCGTGCCGTGGCGTGAGCTGTCCGTCGAGCCGTCCGCGTGGATGCGGAGCATGAGCGTGGCGTGGCGGCGGTTGCAGAACTGCGCGCGCGCGACGTTGCCGCCGGTCCCATAGCGGAAGACGGGCCCCGTGCGAGTCATCGCAACGCGGTAGCCACGACTGAGCAGAACCATTCGCGTCTTCTTCGCGATCGCCAGCGCAACAGCCGCCTCGCCGGAGGCGCCGCCGCCGTCCTTGATCTTGTAGACGCGCGAGCCCGGCCCGATCGGCTCGGTCTGGCGTCCGACGGCAGCCGGCGTCCCATGGCCCGGATCGAGGCAGATCAGTGCGGCGGCGACGGCTTCGGCGATCACTGGACCAGACGATAGAGGGGGGCCAGATGGCCCATGCACAAGGGACCAACGGCCCATTCCCAACGGGCAGGGATCGTGCCAGTGTTGAAAACCAGTGAGTTCTTCGTAGGTGCGGGGTGCGGAAGTGGGAGTTGGGGGACAACCGAGACGCCGGTTCCGGGCGAGCGCGTTCAGCCTGATCGCCGTTTTCATTGGGCTCGCGGGGATGAGCACATCCGCGCTCGCCGCTGGACCGAAGCCCGATCCCCCGCCCGTCCGACGCACACCCCCGCCACCGCCTCCGGTTCAGCCGGCGCCGCCCCCGCCGGTGACTTACCACCAGCCGCAACCACCTCCGCCGCCGATTTACCAGGCGCCTCCGTCCGGCCCGACCGCAGCTGAGATCGTCGCCGCTCAGCGGGCCGCGGCTCGCGCCAAGGCGGCCAAGCGTGCGAAGGCGCAACGCATCAAGAAGCAGCGGATCAAGAAGCAGAGACGGGCGGCAAAGCTAGCCGCGGAGAGGCGCGCCGAGCGAGCTCGACAGCGAGCGGCGGCCAGCCTCGTGACGCGGCCGCGGTCAGCGACGTCGATGGTCGCGCCAACCGGCGATTCGTCCGGCGACTCCAGCTCGGTTGTTCCGATCTTGGCGCTGACGACACTCATTGCGCTGCTCATCCTCGGCCTCGGCCTCGGGCTCGTCCCCTCGACCGCCGTCCATCGGCCACGGATGTCCGCTGCGGTCGAGGAGCATCACGATCAGTTCACGCTCGCCGGGGCCCTCTTGCTCAGCGTCGCGGTGGCCCTTGCGCTGACCTTGCTGACGAAGTAGTGGCGTGAGGCTGCGGCTGACACTCCTGGCGCTCCTCGTCGCAGTCGCGACTCCGCTGGTTGTCGCAAACGCGGGCCCAGCCGCTCCGCAGGCCGCGACCATCTCGATCGGCGACGTGACCGTCACCGAGGGCGACACCGGGAGCACGAGCGCGACGTTCACGGTCACGCTCTCCGAGGCGAGCCCGGACACGGTGACGGTCGACTACACGGCGGCGGACGACTCGGCGGTCGCACCGGGCGACTACACCGCCGCGTCCGGGACGGTCACGTTCCTCCCGGACGAGACGACCAAGACGCTGTCCGTGGATGTGAACGGCGACACGCTCGACGAAGACAACGAGACGTTCAACGTCGTGCTCTCGAACGCGTTCAACGCGACGATCGCCGACGGGACCGGCACCGGCACGATCACCGACGACGACGAACCGCCCGCTCTCTCCGTCAACAACGTTGCGGTCACGGAGGGAAATAGCGGCACGGTCAACGCCGTCTTCACGGTCACTCTGACCCCCGCCAGCGGCCGCGACGTGAGCGTCCAGTACGCGACCGCCGACGGAACCGCGACGGCAACGGACGACTACGCCTCGACCTCGGGGACGCTGACCTTCACCCCGGGCCAGACGACGAAGACGGTGACGGTCCAGGTGAACGGCGACACGCTCGAGGAGGCCGACGAGACCTACACGCTCAACCTCTCGAACCCGACCAACGCGACGATCGCCGATGGGCTCGGGCTCGGCACGATCTCCGACGACGACCCGCTGCCGACGCTCTCCGTCAACGACGTGACCGTGACCGAGGGCGACAGCGGCACGGTCAACGCGAGCTTCACGGTCACCCTTGCCCAGGCGAGCGGGCGTGCCGCGTCCGTCGACTACGCAACCGCGAACGGGACGGCGACGGCGCCCGCGGACTACACCGCCTCGAACGGGTCGCTCATCTTCGCCGCCGGCCAGACCTCGAAAACCGTGACCGTGCTCGTCCAGGGCGACACGCTCGACGAGGGGAACGAGACGTTCACGCTCAACCTCTCGAACGCGACGAACGCGACGATCACGGACGGGATCGGCCTTGGAACGATCACCGACGACGACCCGCTGCCTGCGCTGGCGATCAACGACGTCAGCGTCAGTGAGGGCGACACGGGCACGGTCGCGGCCACGTTCACGGTCACGCTCTCGGCCGTCAGCGGACGCAACGTCACCATCGACTACGCAACCGCCAACAACACTGCCGTGGCCCCGGGCGACTTCACGGCGACGAGCGGCACGCTCACCTTCACACCCGGCCAGACGTCGAAGACCGTCACGGTCCTGGTCAAAGGTGACCTGATCGCCGAGATCGACGAGACCTACTTTGTCGACCTCTCGAACGCGACGAACGCGACGATCAGCGACTCGCGCGGCGTCGGCACGATCATCGACGACGACCCGCAGCCCACGATCTCGATCAACGACGCGACCGTGACCGAGGGCAACAGCGGCATCGTGAACGCGAACTTCTCGGTCTCGCTCTCGTCGGCGAGTGGACAAACCGTGAGCGTCGGCTACTCGACGGCCGACGGAACGGCCTTTGCCGGCAGTGACTACGTCGCGACTGGGGGCAGCCTCGTCTTCACCCCCGGGCAGGTGACGAAGACGGTGACCGTCCAGGTCAATGGCGACACGCTGGACGAGATCGATGAGACCTTCACGGTCAACCTCGCAGATGCGGTCAATGCGGCGATCGCAGACGGCACGGGAGTCGGGACGATCACCGACGACGACGCAGCGCCGACCGTCTCGGTGGGCAACGCGACCGTGACCGAGGCCGACACGGGGACGATCAACGCCAACTTCACGGTCACCCTGAGCGCGGCGAGCAGCAAGACGATCACGATCGACTACGCGACCGCGGACGGCAGCGCCACGGCTCCGGCCGACTACGTGGCGGGATCCGGGACGCTGACCTTCACTCCGGGCCAGACGACGAAGTCCGTGACTGTGCTCGTCAACGGCGACTTGCTCGACGAAGCGAACGAGACCTTCACGCTCAACCTCTCGAACCCGTCGAACGTCACGGTCGCCGACGGGCAGGGAGTGGGCACGATCAACGACGACGATCCGCTGCCGACGGTCTCGGTCAACGACGTCACGGTCACCGAGGGCAACAGCGGCACGGTCGCCGCGACGTTCACGCTTGGCCTCAACGTCCCGAGCGGCCGCAACCTCTCGGTCGACTACGCGACGGCCGACGTGAGCGCGACCGCCCCGGCCGACTACCAAGCGACGACCGGTACGGCTACGTTCACCGCGGGCCAGACCGCGCAGCAGGTGACGGTGCTCGTCAACGGCGACCTGCTCGACGAGTCGAACGAGACGTTCCGCCTCAACCTCTCGAACGCGGTGAACGCCACGATCGCCGACGGCCAGGGCACGGGGACGATCACCGACGACGACCCGGCGCCCGCGCTCTCGGTCAACGACGTGAGCGTGGTCGAGGGCGACCTCGGCACGACGAACGCAACATTTACCGTCTCGCTGTCGGCGCCGAGCGGCCAGGCGGTCACTGTCGACTACGCGACCGCCGACGGGACGGCTCTGGCGCCGCTCGACTACATGGCGACGAACGGAACGCTGAGCTTCGCACCGGGCCAGACCTCGAAGACGACAACCGTGCTCGTCGTCGGCGACCTGCTCGACGAGGGCAGCGAGACGTTCTTCCTCAACCTCACGAGCCCCTCGAACGCAACGATTTCCGACGGCCAGGGCCTGGGCACGATCACGAACGACGACGGCGCGCCCGGCCTGTCCGTCAACGACGTAACGGTGACCGAAGGCGATTCGGGAACGACGAACGCCACCTTCACCGTCACTCTGGCCCCTGCGAGTGGGCAGAACGTGAGCGTGAACTACGCGACTGCGGACGGGACGGCGACCGCACCCGCCGACTATGCCGCGACGAGTGGCTCGCTCACGTTCGCCCCGGGCCAGACCACCAAGACCGTGACCGTGCCGGTCGTGGGCGACACGCTCGACGAGCTCGACGAGACGTACACGCTCAACCTGTCGAACGCAGTCAATGCAGCGATCCTCGACCCGACCGGGCTGGGCACGATCACCGACAACGACCCGCCACCGGCGCTCTCGATCAACGACGCGACCGTGACCGAGCCGGACACGGGGTCGGTCAACGCGACGTTCACGGTCAGTCTGACTGCCGCGAGCTCCCGCTCGATCTCGGTCAACTACGCGACCGCGAACGGCACCGCGACCGCTCCGGCCGACTATGCGGCGGGCTCCGGGACGCTGACGTTCACGCCCGGCCAGACGACGAAGACGGTCACGGTCCCCGTTAGCGGCGACCTCCTCGACGAGGCGAACGAGACCTTCTTCGTCAACCTCACGAACGCGTCGAACGCGACGATCGCCGACGGGCAGGGCCTGGGCACCATCACGGACGACGACCCGCTGCCGTCGCTCAGCGTCAACGACGTCACCGTCACCGAGGGCAACGTCGGTACTGCCTTGGCCACCTTCACCGTGACCCAGAACCTGCCGAGCGGGCGCGCGGTCTCGGTCGACTTCGCGACGGCGGACATCACCGCCACGGCGGGCTCGGACTATCTGGCGACGAACGGGACGCTCACCTTCGCCGCGGGCGAGACGACGAAGCAGGTCACGGTGATCGTCAACGGCGACCTGCTCGACGAGGCGAACGAGACGTTCGCGCTCAACCTGTCCAATGCGGTCAACGCGACGGTCTCCGATACGCAGGGCATCGGCACGATCACCGACGACGACGCGCTGCCGGCGCTGTCGGTCAACGACGTGACCGTGACGGAGGGCAACTCGGGGACCGTCGCCGCGACCTTCACAATCACGCTCACACCCGTCAGCGGCCGCTCGGTGACCGTCGACTACGCGACCGCGAACGGCACGGCTCAGGCGCCGGGCGACTACCAGGCGACGAACGGGACGCTCACGTTCACGGCCGGGCAGGCGACCCGCACAGTGACAGTGCTCGTCAACGGCGAACTGCTGGACGAGAACAACGAGACATTCGTCCTGAACCTGACCAATCCGGGGAACGCGACGATCTCCGACGCCCAGGGCGTGGGCACGATCACCGATGACGACGGCGCGCCGACGCTGTCGATCAACGACGTCGCGGTGACCGAGGGGAACAGCGGCACGACGAACGCCGTCTTCACGGTCACGCTCTCGTCCGCGAGCGGGAACGCCGTCACGGTCGACTACGCGACCGCGAACGGAACCGCCACTGCGCCCGCCGACTACACGGCGGCCGCGGGCACGCTCACATTCCCGGTCGGTGTGACGACGCGGACGATCACCGTCCCGATCGTCGGCGATGTCCTCGATGAGCCGAACGAGACGTATGCGGTGAATCTCGCGAACGCGACGAACGCGTCGATCGCGGACGGCACGGGGCTCGGCACGATCACGGACGACGACGCGGCGCCCTCGCTCTCGATCAACGACGTGACCGTGACCGAGGGCGACACCGGCACGCTGAACGCGAACTTCACCGTCACGATGAGCGCCGTCAGCGGCCAGAACGTCTCTGTCGACTACGCGACCGCGGACGGCACCGCGACCGCGCCTGCCGACTACACGGCCACGAACGGCACGCTCACCTTCACGCCCGGCCAGACCACGAAGCAGGTGACCGTCCAGGTCAAGGGCGACCTGCTCGACGAGGCGAACGAGACGTATCTCGTCAACCTCACGAACCCGTCGAACGCCACGATCGCCGACGCGCAGGGCCTCGGCACGATCACCGACAACGACCCGCTGCCCGCGCTCTCGATCAATAACGTGACCGTGACCGAGGGTGACACTGGCACGGTTGCCGCCACGTTCACGGTCACCCTGGCCCCGGTCAGCGGCCGCTCGGTGACGGTCAGCTACACAACCGCGAACGGAACGGCCCAGGCGCCCGGCGACTATCAGGCAGCCGGCGGATCGCTCACGTTCACCGCCGGCGAGACGACGAAGCAGGTGACGGTCCTCGTCAACGGCGACCTCCTCGACGAGGCCAACGAGAACTTCGTCGTCGACCTGACGGGCCCGATCAACGCGACGCTCGCCGACGCGCAGGGCGTGAGCACGATCACGGACGACGACGCACTCCCGGCCCTCTCGGTCGACGACGTGACGGTCACCGAGGGCAACTCGGGAACGACGAACGCGAACTTCACGGTCAGCCTGAACGCTCCCAGCGGGCGCACCGTGACCGTCGACTACGCGACCGCCGACGGCACGGCGCACGCGCCCGACGACTACCAGGCAGGCAGCGGAACGGTCACCTTCGCCGCCGGCCAGACGACGAAGACCGTCACCGTCCCGGTCAAGGGCGACCTTCTGAACGAGAACAACGAGACGTACTTCCTCAACCTGTCCGGTGCCGCGAACGCGACCATCGCGGACGGGCAGGGCATCGGCACGATCGTCGACGACGACGGGCTCCCGTCCCTCTCGATCGACGACGTGACCGTCACCGAGGGCGACTCGGGGGCGGTGAACGCGAACTTCACGGTCACGCTCAGCGCGCCGAGCGCCCAGTCGGTGAGCGTGGGCTACGCGACCGAGGACGGGAGCGCGCACGCGCCGGATGACTACTTCTCCGGCGGCGGCAACCTTGTCTTCAGCCCTGGGCAGACGACGAAGACGGCGACGGTCCAGCTGCGCGGCGACTTGCTCGACGAGCCCGACGAGAACTACTTCGTGGACCTCTCTGGGGCAGTCAACGCGACGATTGCGGACGGCCAGGGCATCGGGACGATCCGGAACGACGACGTACCCCCGGCGCCTCCGCCTCTGCCGCCTCCTCTACCTCCCCCACCACCACCGCCGCCACTGCCGCCACCGCCACCGCCGCCACCGCCGCCACCGCCTCGCCGTGCGGCCCTCTACCAACCTCCGTCGGGAGCACGTTTGACGGTGCCGCCGATGCTCAAGTGGCGCGGCGTCAAGCGAGCGCGCTTCTACAACGTCCAGGTCTACCGCAAGGGGCGGAAGCTCCTCAGCCTGTGGCCGTCAAGGACGAGCCTGAAGCTGCACAAGCGCTGGTCGTACCAGGGACGCAGCTTCCGGCTGGTCAGCGGCGCATACACGTGGATCGTCTGGCCGGCGTACGGGACCCGGAAGCAGCCGCGCTACGGCTCGATGGTCGGCCAGAGCACGTTCAAGCTCGCGCCCAAGCGCTAGAGAGCGGCTCGCTCGGCGCTCCGCAACCCGCGCCAGGCCCACACCGACAACCCGACGGCCATCGCGACGGCGACGAGAAAGGCCACTGAGACGTGATCCGTCGAGCCGGTGATCAGGCTGCGCCCAGCCTCGAGCAGCGGCGTCGCCGGGTTGACGCTCGCGACCGAGTGCAGCCAGCCGCTCAGCAGCGTGAGCGGCACGTAGACGGGCGCGAAGAAGAGCGTCAGGAAGACGGGCAGCTGCATGATCGGTCCGGCCTGCACGGTGCGCAGGCGCATCGCGATCCCGCTCGCCCACAGCGTTCCGGCGAGGTTCACGATCAGCGCCAGCGCGTACAGCGCGACGAGGTCGACCCCGCTCCCGCCGACCTGCATCCCCACGGCGAGCGCGACGATGGTCAGGATCGTGGCCGTGACCGCCCAGCGCCCCGCCGCCGCCAGGACGTAGCCCGCGACGATCCCGCTCCGCCTCGGCGCCGCGAGGAGCAGCCGTCGCGCGAATCCGTACTCGAAGTCGCGCGCGATCCCGAAGCCCGTGAACACGCCGCCGAACGCGGCCGACTGGAGCAGCACGAACACGAACTGGAACGCCGTGTACCCGTTCGGGAAGTCGAAGCCGGGGATGTCTTCGACTCGAGACAGCCCGCCCGCGAAGGCCGTGAAGAAGAAGAGCGGGAAGATCATCCCCGGGAGGAACAGCGACGGCGTCGTGAACACGTTGTGCAGCACGCGCCAGGCGACGGCGAACGCGACCGAACAGAAACTCCTCATGTCCGCGTCAACCTCAGCTGGAGCGCCCAGCTCGCGAGCACCATTGCCGCGCCGGCGAGCAGTGCGGAGAAGCCGAACGCGAGGCCGAGCGCTTCCCAGTCCCAGCCCGTGATAATCAGGCTCCGCAAGCCCTCGATGAGATACGAGATCGGGTTGAACGTCGCCACCGTTCGGAACCAGTCGGCCTCGATCAGGTTCCGCGGCAGGTTCATCGACGACAGGAAGAGCCCGACGAAGAGGAGCGGAAAGAGGCCCTGCACCGCCTCGCCCGAGCCGGTCCGCAGCGCGAAGAACGCTCCGAGCGCGCCGAACGCGATCGCGACCCCGGTCGCGAGGATGATGAGCACGATTCCGCCGACGATGCCCGATTCGAGCCGGACGCCGGCGATCAGCCCGACCGCGAGGTAGTAGCAGTTCTGGATGAAGGCGAGGACGGCGATCCCGCCGAGCTGTCCCACGATCAGCGCGCCGCCGTGCAGCGGGGTCAGCGCCAGGCGGTTCAGGAACCCGGTCTGGATGTCGCGCGCGAGGTCGGTGCCCGCGTTCATCGTCGCGAAGAGTGCTCCCTGGATGAAGGGAAAGGCGAGGAAGAAGGCGAGGAACGAGTCGGTTGGGAAGCCCGGGATCTTCGTCGCCGGGCTGAGACCGGCCGAGGTGACCGCGAGTAGCGCCGTCGGGAAAACGAAGGGAAAGATGATGTTCGCCGGCTGGCGGGCCGTCCGCAGAATCGAACGGCGCGCGACGTAGCCGACCTGCGCGAGGGCTCTCACGCTTCGACCTCGGCTTCCTCCTCCTCGGCCCCTTCGAGCGAGCGGCCGGTCTTGGCGAGGAAGACGTCGTCTAGGCTCGGCGCGTGCAGCGCGAGGTTCTCGAGCTTGATTCCTTCGGCGTCGAGCGCGCGGACGATCCCGGCGAGGTCCCCGACGCCGTGCTCGAGCCGCACGGCGACGCCCTTCGCAGAGCCGCCGGTCGGCTCGCCGAACTGCTCGAGGATGCGCGCGATCGCCTCGGGCTTGGCGCCGTCGGCGGGGGTTGCCTCGACGGTCGGTCGGCCGATCTGCGCCTTGAGCTGCGCAGGCGTGCCCTCGGCGACGATGTGCCCGTGGTCGATGATCCCGACGCGGTCGGCGAGCGCGTCGGCCTCCTCGAGGTACTGCGTGGTCAGGAAGATGGTCACGCCGTCCTCGCGCGCCAACCGCGCCACCTCGGCCCAGAGCGCGCTTCGGCTCTGTACGTCGAGCCCCGTCGTCGGCTCGTCGAGAAAGAGGATGGTCGGCCGGTGGGCAAGCGCCAGCGCGAGGTCGAGCCGGCGCTTCATGCCGCCCGAGTAGCCGCCGACCTTGCGGTCTGCAGCGAGCGTCAGGCCGACGCGCTCGAGCAGCTCCTGCGACCGAACCTTGCGCTCGGAACGGGGGATCCCGTGCAGCGCGCACTGGAGGTTGAGGTGCTCGCGGCCCGTGAGAAGCGTGTCGAGCGCGGCCTCCTGAAGCGCGGCGCCGATCGAGGACCGCACCTTCGGGCCCTCCTTGACGATGTCGAAGCCGGCAACTCGGGCGCTGCCCGACGTGGGAGGCAGGAGTGTCGTCAACATGTGTACCGTCGTCGACTTCCCGGCCCCGTTCGGCCCGAGGAATCCGAAGATCTCGCCGGGCTCGACGCGCAGGTCGATCCCGTCGACTGCGCGGATGTCTCCCTTGAATGTGCGGACGAGCCCTTGGGCTTCGATTCCGTGTGCACGAGCCATGCCTCGACTCTACAGGAAGATTCTTGAGGCGGTCAAATATTGATACTTGCAGAGGTCGAGGCTCTCAAGTACGATGATACCCGGCATGGCTGTCCTCAGCAAGACGAAGACTCCCGCGCACGAAGCGCAGGAGCTCTTCTTCGAGATCGGCATGGAAACGCGCAAGCGGCTCGTGAGCCAGCTTGCCGATCTCGGCTTGACCTTTCCGCTCGCGCACGCCCTTCGCCTGCTCGAGCCCGGCCGTCCAAAGCCGATGAGCGACCTCGCCGAGCTCCTCGTCTGCGACGCGTCCAACGTTACGGCGCTCGCGGACAGACTCGAGAGCAAGGGCCTGGCCGAGCGACAACCGCATCCGGGCGACCGTCGTGTGAAGGCCCTCGCGCTCACGGACGAGGGAACCGAGATGCGCGGACGCGTGCTCGAGCTGATGTCCGAGCCGCCGCCACCGATCGCGGCGCTTCCCGTCTCCGACCAGCGGGCTCTGCGCGACATCCTGCGTCGCGCAGTCGAGATTCAGCGGCAAGCGGTTAGCTAGGCCGCAACGGGCTGAGGCGACTGGTGCGCGAGCGAGACGAGTCCCACCAGCAACTCGGTCAGGGCGGCGCCCGCGTTCTCGTCGGTCAGGTTCAGGTCGGGGTCGAAACGCTCCCATGCGATCGGGAGAGCGACCTCCGGCTCCTCGAGGAGGACTGCGCCCGGGAAAAGGAGCGCATCGCGAACCTGCTGCTGCGCGCGCCGCGTGCCGCCACGGCCGCTCGAGGCGCCCATGATCGCAACCGGCTTCCAGCGCAGCACGGACGCGAGCGCCGGCCGCGAGAGCCAGTCGATCGCGTTCTTCAGCACGCCGGACGTCCCGCGGTTGTACTCGGGGGTGGCAAAGAGGAGCGCGTCGGCCTCGGCGACGGCCGCCCGCAGCTCGGCCACGGGCTCGGGGTCGCCGGCGGCCTCGACGTCGTCGTTGTACAGCGGAATTTGCGACAGGTCGAAAAGCTCGATCTCCACCTCGGGCGGCGCGAGCTCGGCCGCAGCCCGCAGGAGCGCAGTGTTGTACGAGCGCTCCCGCAGGCTGCCGGAGATGCCGAGGATCTTGGTCAAGAACGGACCGCCGTGATGTCGGCCGTGATCTCGACGCGCGTCGGGCCCCACTCGATCTCGCCCTCGACGCGGAACAGCGTCTTCTCGACGCCGTCGGCGTCCTTGCCCGTCGCCTGGAACTTCGCGTCCAGCTCGACCGGGATCGCGACCTCCTTGACTGTCAGGTCGCCGAAGATCTTGTGGCGATCGCTGTCGACGTGCTCGATCCGGCTCGACTCGAACGTGATCTCCGGATACCGCTCGGTGCCGAGCAGGTCGTTCGAGCGGAGGTGCTCGTCGCGCATCTGGTTGTCCGTGAGGACGCTCGGCGTGCGGACGATACCCCGCGCGGACTGCTCCTCGCCGCCCTCGACGGTACCCTCGAAATCGGTGAACCGGCCGCTGATCGACTTCATCATCGAGTCCGTGTCGACGACGTCGAAGCGGATGCTCGAGTGCACGGGGTCGACCGTCCACGTCCCTGTTGGGATGAGGGTCGAGGTCTCTGTCTGGATTGCGGACACTTGGTCTCCTTCCCTACGTAGTGCTAGTATTTGTGTGCTCAATAGTTGAGCGATCAATAGAGTAGCGGAGAATGATTGAGTAGTCAAGTAACTGATCTGAGAGGCATCGAGCTCGAGGCGTGGATCAACTTCCTGCGCGCGCACGCGGCCGTGACGCGGCAGTTCAACGCCGAGCTGCTCGCGACGCACGGGCTGACGATCAACGACTTCGACGTTCTCGCGCAGCTTTCGTTCGCACCCGAGCAGGCGCTGAAGCGGGTCGATCTCGCCGAGAGAGTGCTCCTGACGCCGTCCGGCATTACGCGGCTGCTGAAAGGGCTCGAGGAGGCGGGTTTCGTCAGCAACCGCCCGTGCGCCGAGGATGCGCGTGTGACCTACGCCGTGCTCACGCCGAAAGGAAGCAAGAAGCTCGCGCAGGCCAAGGCGACGCACGTCTCGAGTGTGCGCGCGCTCTTCTCCGAGCGCTTCGAGCACGACGAGCTCGCGACCCTGGCTGCGCTTCTCGAGCGGTTGCCGCACCGCAACGATCCCTGCGATTGAGCATCGAGCTGCGACCGATGACGCCGGAGTTCCTCGAGGCGCTCCTCGAGGGCGACCGCGAGCGCGCGTCGAAGGCGCTCGACGTCGAGCTGCCCGACGCCTTTCCGCCTGAGGGCGGGCTGCGCTTCTTCGCGCTTCGGCTGCGCCAGATGCAGCAGGACGAGCGCTTCCTGGAGTGGTGTCCGCATGCGGTCGTGCTCGAAGGGCAGATGATCGGGCATGCCGGCTATCACGGGCCACCGGGTGTGAACGCGAATCAGAGCCCCGACGCGGTCGAGATCGGCTATACGATCGAGGAGCCGTGGCGCGGCCACGGCTACGCGACGGCGGCCGCGACCGAGCTTCTGCGGCGTGCAGAAGAGCGCGGCGTTCGCCACTACGTCGCCTCGGCCACGCCGGACAACGAGCCCTCGCTGGCCATCATCCGCAAGCTCGGCTTCAGGCAGACGGGCGAGGCGATCGACGAAGAGGACGGGCTGGAGCTCGTCTTCGAGCTCGAACGCTGAGCCTGGCTAGGCGAGGAAGTAGACGAGGAACGTGATCGTCAGCAGGATGGCGACGGAAAGCGTCACGACGAGCATCACGCCGCCGAGGACGATCGGCATGCTCTCGTCGTCCTTGCCCCGCGCAGCCTTGCGATAGAGCCGTTTCGACGTTTGGACTGGATCGGTCATCCTTTCCGTTGTTCCCGATCGAGACGGTGCTAATCAGGTGTGCTGCCCCACCGGAGTGAACCCCTCGTTTGGCGCTCGACGACGGAATATGCGCGTGCCGCCGAGCGTTCTTACTACTGCGAGGGTGGGGACCTCTCAGTGTCCGTGTACGCCCTCCATGAAGGAGGAGATTTCTTTGAAGCAGATTCATCCTGAGCTGATGCTCACAACCGTCCGCTGCACCTCGTGCGGCAACACATTCACGACCCGCTCGACTCGGGGCGAGCTGGTGGTCGACGCCTGCTCGGAATGCCATCCGGCGTACACCGGGCTCGAGCGCGCCACTGCCAGCGGTAGCCGTGTCGAGCGCTTCGAGCGTCGCCGCCAGAGGGCGAGGGCCCGATGACGGTGATTCTGGAGGAGCCGATTCAGACGTTCCTCAGCGACGCCGAGGAGCACGGGACGATCGAGGAAAGTGCGCTCGAGGCGTTCGCCGCGGAGCACGACCTCGACGAGGGCGAGCTGACCGCGCTGCGGGCCGAGCTCGAGGCTCGCGAGGTCGACGTCGCCATTCCGATGCGCGAGCCGGCCGAGAGTCACGAGCTTTCGGGCTCGACCGACGCCCTGACCCTGTTCATGACCAGGGCCGGCCGCTACCAGCTACTGACCGCCGCCGAGGAGGTCGCGCTCGCCAAGCGCATCGAGCGCGGAGACGCCGCGGCGAAGGAGCGGATGATCAACTCCAACCTCCGGCTCGTGATCTCGATCGCCAAGCGCTACCAGGGGCACGGAGTGCCGCTGGGGGACCTGGTCCAGGACGGAGTCATCGGACTGAACCGCGCAGTCGAGAAGTTCGACTGGCGCCGCGGCTTCAAGTTCTCGACCTACGCAACCTGGTGGATCCGGCAGGCGTGCCAGCGCGCGATCTCGAGCCAGTCGGCAACGATCCGCGTGCCGAGCCACGTCCACGAGCGTCGGCTCAAGCTCGCGCGGATTGCGCGGGAGCTGAGCGTGCGTCTCGGCCGCGAGCCCACGCGCGAGGAGCTGGCCGAGGCGGCCGAGTTGACCCTCAAGCACGTCGACGAGGCGCTCGATGCGGCCGATGCGCCGGTATCGCTGAATCAGCGCGTCGGCGTCGAAGACGAGGGCGAGCTCGGCGATCTCTTCAGCGATCCGCTGGCGACGGATCCGGAGGATGAGGCGGTCGACTCGCTGCGGCGCTTGGAGGTTCGGCGGGCGCTGAGCCAGCTTCCTGAGCGGGAGCGCCGCGTGCTCGAGCTGCGCTTCGGCCTCGACGGCGATCCGCAGCCGCTGGAGACGATCGGCAAGGAGCTCGGCATCTCACGAGAGCGAGTTCGCCAGGTCGAGGGCGAGGCGATGGCGCAGCTCGCCGAGCAGCTCGGCGACCTCGCGGAGAGCGAGAACGAGCTGGAGCGGGCTGCCTGACGCACGCTAGGTAGGCTCGACGGCGATGAGGGAGATCGCGCGTGAGCTCGAGCGCTGGCGGGACCGTGGCGACCCGCACGTCGCACTCGCCACGGTCCTCGCAACGCGGCGCTCCGCTCCCCGGCCGGTCGGTTCGAAGCTCGCGGTCTCGGAGCGGAGCGAGCTGGCCGGGTCAGTCTCCGGCGGTTGTGTCGAGAGCGAAGTCGCGGTCACGGCGCGCGAGGTGCTCGCGAGCGGTGAGCCGCGGGTGCTCACGTACGGAATCAGCGACGAGCAGGCCGGATCGGTCGGTCTGCCGTGCGGTGGCGAGATCGACGTCGGCATCGAGCGCGTGGCGCTGAGCGAGCTCGAGCGGCTCGTCGAGGAGTCGGCGCCCCACCGGCTTGTCGTCTTCGGCGCCGTCGACATCGCCGAGGCTCTCTGCCGCGGTGCTCGGGACCTCGGCTGGGAGACCGTGGTCGCCGACCCGCGCGCGACGTTCGCGACCCGTGAGCGGATCGGCAGCGCGGACGAGTTGCTCGTCGAATGGCCCGAGAACGCTCTGCACAAGATCGGCCTGAACGACCGAAGCGCAGTGGTCGTGCTCACGCACGAGGAGCGCTTCGACGTGCCGGCACTCCTCGGCGCGCTGCGGAGCGATGCCTTCTACGTCGGCGCGCTCGGCTCGCGGCGCACGCAGGAGCGCCGGCGGGAACGGCTGCTCGCCGAGGGTCTGATGCAGGACGACGTCGATCGTCTCTCCGGTCCGACCGGTCTCGACCTCGGCGCGGAGACGCCCGCCGAGACCGCGGTCTCGATCCTCGCCGAGATCCTTGCGGTGCGTGCGGGCCGCTCGGGAGGACGGCTCAGAAACGCCTCTGGTCGCATCCACGCCGAGCTCCAGCCAAGATAGGCGCGTGGCGAAGGTCCTGTGCGTCCTCTACGACGATCCCGTCGACGGCTACCCGCCCAGGTACGCGCGAGACGGCATTCCCCGGATCGCGGGCTACCACGGTGGCCAAACGACCCCGACGCCCGAGGCGATCGACTTCACGCCCGGTGAGCTGCTCGGGAGCGTTTCCGGCGAGCTCGGGCTCCGCGGCCTCGTCGAAGGGCGCGGCCACGAGCTGGTCGTCACGTCCGACAAGGACGGGCCCGACTCGACATTCGAGCGCGAGCTTCCGGACGCCGAGACCGTCATCTCGCAGCCGTTCTGGCCCGCGTACCTGACCGCCGAGCGGATCGCGAAGGCGCCGAACCTGAAGCTGGCCATCACGGCCGGGATCGGCTCCGACCACGTCGACCTGCAGGCAGCGATCGACAACGGGATCACCGTCGCCGAGGTGACGTATTCGAACTCGATCAGCGTCTCCGAGCACGTCGTGATGATGATCCTGGCGCTCGTCCGCAACTATCTGCCCTCGAACCGGATCGTCCTCGACGGCGGCTGGAACATCGCGGACGCCGTCTCGCGCTCGTATGACCTCGAAGGAATGCAGGTCGGGACCGTCGGCGCGGGTCGCATCGGCTCGGCCGTGCTGCGCCGCCTGAAGCCGTTCGAGGTCGGCCTCCACTACACGGACCGCCACCGGCTTCCCGCCGATGTCGAGCAGGAGCTCGGCGTGACGTACCACGAGACTCCCGAGGAGCTCGTCGCGGTGTGCGACGTCGTGACGATCAACGCGCCGCTCCATCCCGAGACCGAGCACCTCTTCGATGCCGAGATGATCGCCCGCATGAAGCGCGGCGCCTATCTCGTGAACACGGCTCGCGGAAAGATCTGCGATCGCGATGCGGTCGCGGCGGCCTGCGAGAGCGGCCAGCTCGCCGGGTACGCCGGCGACGTCTGGTTCCCGCAGCCGGCGCCGCGGGATCACCCGTGGCGGACCATGCCGCACCACGGGATGACGCCGCACACGTCGGGGTCGAGCCTCTCGGCTCAGGCCCGCTACGCCGCGGGGACGCGCGAGATCCTCGAATGCTGGTTCGATGGCCGCCCGATCCGCGAGGAGTACCTCATCGTCGATCGTGGCCACCTCGCCGGAGCGGGGGCGCACTCGTACAGCGAGGGCGACGCAACCGGCGGCTCGGACGAGGCCGCCCGCTTCAAGTCCGGCTGACCGCGGGGGGCCGGTCCGCTGAGCAACGACCTAGTCAACGTCTGGGATTACGAGCGCGCGGCCGAGGAGCGGCTCGACCCCGGCGCGTTCGGCTACGTCGCCGGCGGCGCTGACGACGAGTGGACGTTGCGGGAGAACCGGGCCGCGTTCGAGCGCTGGATCCTCCGGCCGCGGATGCTCGTCGACGTCTCGCGGGTGTCGACCTCCACCACGGTGCTCGGCACCGAGAGCTCGATGCCGCTGTTCGTGGCGCCGACGGCCTTCCAGCGAACCGTGCACCCGGACGGCGAGATCGCAATGGCGCGGGCGGCCGCGGCCGCGGGCACCGTC
This sequence comes from uncultured Actinomycetes bacterium, assembly GCA_963794605.1. Classification (GTDB taxonomy): domain Bacteria; phylum Actinomycetota; class Thermoleophilia; order Gaiellales; family Gaiellaceae; genus VAXT01. The sequence goes on along the minus strand of CAWCEN010000002.1, from coordinate 45,689 downwards.
ATGTGCCTCTCGACCTTCGCGACGGCGACGATCGAGGAGGTGGCAGAGTCGGCGCCCGATGCGCCGCGCTGGTTCCAGCTCTACTGGTCGAACGACCGCGGCTTCGTGCGGGACGTCCTCGAGCGGGCTGAGGCGGCCGGCTTCACCGCGGTGCTCCTGACCGTCGACCTGCCGCGTCTCGGCCGGCGCGAGCGGGACCTGCGCACCGCGTTCGAGGTCCCGGAAGAGTTGCCGGTTCCCGCCTTCGTCGCGCTCGCCGAGGCGAGCCGTGCGGTGTCGCCTGAGGACATCAGCTGGGCCGTCGACGACACGCTGACGTGGGACGACCTGGCGTGGCTGCGCTCCGTCTCGTCGCTTCCATTCCTCGTCAAAGGGGTGCTCACGGCCGAGGATGCGCGGTTGGCCGCCGGGGCAGGCGCCGACGGAGTCGTCGTCTCGAATCACGGCGGCCGGCAGCTGGACGGAGTCGCCGCGGCGCTGGACGCGTTGCCGGAGGTGGTCGAGGCAGCAGGCGATCGCCTCGTTGTTCTCATGGACGGTGGAATTCGCCGCGGAACCGACGTCGTCAAGGCGCTCGCGCTCGGAGCGCAGGCGGTGCTCGCCGGGCGGCCTCCGCTCTGGGGGCTCGGAGCCGGCGGCGCCGACGGGGCACAACGCCTCCTCGAGCTGCTGCGCGACGAGCTCGAGCTCGCCCTTGCGCTCTGCGGGTGCACGTCGCCGGCCGAGGTCACGCGCGAGCACGTCGGCCGCCCATCGGCCTGAGCGCGTTTCGCGCCGATCGAAACGGGCAGTCAGCAATGAACAAAACCAAGGGGGTCACATGGAAACGATCAAGGAATCGGTCGACGTCAACGTCCCGGTGGGCACGGCCTACAACCAGTGGACGCAGTTCGAACAGTTCGCGAAGTTCATGGAGGGGGTCGAGTCGGTCACGCAGATCGACGACACGCGCCTGCGCTGGACCGCCAACGTCGGCGGCGCGCGCCGCGAGTGGGCGGCCGAGATCGTCGAGCAGGTTCTCGATCAGAAGATCGTCTGGCGGGCGACGTCCGGCAACGGGCCGAACGGGATGGTCACCTTCGAGCCGCTCGGCGCTGACTCGACCCTGATCACGGTCGAGATGTCGTACGAGCCGGAGGGCGTGATGGAGCAGCTGGGCGCCAAGGTCGGACTCGACTCACGGCAGGTCGCTGCCGATCTGAAGCGCTTCAAGCAGCTTGTCGAGACGAGGGGCGCCGAGACCGGGGCCTGGCGCGGCGAGGTGCACTCAGGCGAACGCCGGAGCTAGCGCAGCGGCCTCCTAGGGGCGGATTCGCCAGAGCTCGCCGTCGAATGAGCTCGAGACCCACGCGTCTCCGCCGCTCTCGGCGATAGCGAGCGGCGCTTTGCCCACCTCGAGCGTCGTCCGCACGGCGTTCGTTGCCGGATCGATGACGGAGATCGTCCCGTCGTCGATGTTCGGCACCCACAGCTCGCCGGCGATCCAGGCCGAGGCGAGCGGGTTCCGGCCGACCGGGATCCGCGCGAGCAAAGCGCCCGTGTTGGGATCGAGCCGGACGACCTCGTTCGCCTCCGTCGAGACCCAGAGCGCGTCGGTGGAGGGCGTGATCCAATCGGCCTTCGGCACGGCGAAGCGCGCGACGACCCGGTTTCGGCGGACGTCGACCTTCAGCACCCGCCCGCCGGCGAGGTCGGCGACCCAGATCGCGCCGAAGGCGTAGGCGACGCCGTTCGGCTGCGCTCCCGCCTTGATCTTCGCGACCACCTTGTTGCGCTTCGGGCTGATCCGGCGCACCGTTCCGTCGCTCTCGCTCGTCACCCAGACGCTGCCGCCGCCGAAGGTCAGTCCGTAGGGACTGAGCCCGATCTTGAACCGCTTCTGCACCTTGCCCGTGCGCGGGTTGAGGCGCGTGAGCCGGTTCGCCACGCGATCCGAAACCCAGAGGCTGCGCGCTCCGTAGGCCAGGCCGAACGGCTTCTGGCCGGCCCTCATGCGGCGGACGATCGCGTTCGTCGAGGGATCGACGCGCACGACCCGCGGGATGACGAGATCGGTGGTCCAGATCGAGCCTCCCGCCGAGAGGACGAGCCCGGACGAGATTCCAACCTTGACCTTGGCGACCGGCGCGGGAGCGGCCGACGCGGACGCGATCACAGCCAGGGCGGCGAGAGCGGTTAGGGGAAGCGTCCGAGTCATGTACTACAATCTTGTAGCAAATTTAGAACAACCTTGCACTAACTCGTGCCCGCCACCGGCCCACCGACGATCCTCTTCGAAGTCTTCTGGACGCAGCAGAAGCGGAAGCGTCTGGTCGAGGTCGCGCTCGAAGGCACCGAGCTCCCGCCGGACGACTATCCGTTCTACGTCGTGATCGGCGCCGACGGGCCGCTGACGCCGACTGCGCTGGCGGAGCTGCTGGTAATGCCTCTTTCGACGGTGACGTTCCGCGTGCGCAGGCTCGAGCGCCGCGGGCACGCCGAGCGGATCGACAATCCCGCGGACGGCCGATCGTTCCTGATCCGGCTCACGCCGCCTGGGCGCCGGCTCCTGAACAAGGCGCGGCCGCGGTTCCGGAGCTACGCGGAGGCGGTCGAGGCGCGGCTCGGCAGCCGGAAGACGACGGTGCTGCGAGAGAGCCTGACCGACCTGCGGCAGGCGATCGACGAGGAGCTCGCCGTCAGCCCGTCCCCACCCGCTGCCCGCGCATCATCTCCGGCGTCGGAACGCCGCCGTGCCGGATGAACGAGCGCGGCTCGCGGTAGCGGATCCCCTCGTACGCGATCAAGACGACGAAGATCGCCGCGGCGATCGACAGCGCAGCGAGTGCAGGCATGTCGTCTGCGAACGGCCAGAGCACCATCAACGCGGCGAACGCCACGGGTCGGCCGCGGCCGATCGTCCCCGAGATCCGGTAGCGGAGGAGAACATGTGCGAGGAGGTAGGCGCCGAGGCCGGCGCAGAGCGCAGTCGCGGGCACCACGGCTAGATGCGCGTCGTAGTGCGCGAGCGCCTTCTTCAGACTCATCGCAAAGAGCACGATCCCCGCGACCATCACGAAGTGCAGGTAGCTGAAGGCGTCCCGCGCGAGGGTGGTCTGCGCGGTGCCCGTGGCCTGGCGGAGCCGGTGCTCGAGGACGAGCGCGACCCAGTCGAAGTAGGTCCACCAGAGCGCGGTCGCGATCGTCATTCCGACGAGAGCGGTCGTAATGACGCCCGCGGTCAGCGGCGTTCCGGACGCGCTCACGCCGAGCGCGACGATCGACTCGCCGATGGCGATGATCACGACCAGGCCGTGCCGCTCGACGAAGTGGCCGGGCGAGAGCCGCCAGCCCTGGCCTCGGCCGACGAGCACGCCGAGGTAGTCGATCGCCAGCGCCAGGATCCACAGTGTCGTCCGTTCCTTGCCCTCGAGGAATCCGGCCCCGAGGATCAGAAAGCCGCTGATCGTCGAGGACGGAGCCATCCGCAGCACGGCGCCGAGCAGGTCGGGGTCGCCGCGCGCGGCCAGCGAGTACAACGTCAGGTGCATCGCGCGGACGACGAGGTAGGCGACGCCGAAGATCACGCCGTGGTCGCCGAACGCCTCGGGGACGGCGAGCCCGCAAACGAGCATCGCTCCCATCACGACGAACATCGCGATCCTGACGAGGCCCTCCTCCGGGTTGAGCGTGTTCGTCAGCCACGCGTAGGCGGCCCATGCCCACCAGAGCGCTGCGAGCACGATCAAGCCCTGCAGGAGCCCTTTCCAGGTCGGGTCGTCCGAGAGGAGGGTCGTGACCTGCGTGATCGCGAAGACGAAGACGAGGTCGAAGAAGAGCTCGAGCGGTGTGACCCGCTCTACGCGCACGGACGCTTCCACGCGCACGGACGCTATCGGCTCAGTGAGGCGTCGGGCCGTCCGGCTCGAAGCGGTAGCCCATTCGCGCCTCGGTGATGAAGTAGCGGGGCCTGGCGGGATCCGGTTCGAGCTTGCGGCGGATCTGGGCGAGGTAGACGCGCAGGTAGTTCGTCTCCGTTTCGTACTGGGGGCCCCAGACCTCCTGGAGCAGCTGGCGTTGTGAGATGAGCTTGCCCGCGTTTCGGACGAGCACCTCGACGACGTGCCACTCGGTCGGGGTGAGCTTCACTTCGCCGTCGGCCGCGGTCACGCGTTTCGACGCGAGGTCGACCGTGAAGTCCGGGGTCTCGACGACCGCCTCCTCCTCAGCCGGTGCCGCTCGCCGCAGCGCCGCGCGGAGCCGCGCAAGCAGCTCGTCCATGCCGAACGGCTTCGTGACGTAGTCGTCGGCGCCGGCGTCGAGGGCGGCGACCTTCTCGCCCTCGCCTTCGCGCACCGAGAGGACGATGATCGGAATCGAAGTCCAGCCGCGCAGGCCGCGGATCACCTCGACGCCGTCGATCCCTGGCAAGCCCAGGTCGAGCACGACCAGGTCGGGATGCTTGCGTGCCGCAACTGCGAGTGCGGCCTCGCCCGTCGGCGCCAGTTCCACGTCGTAGCCGCGAGCGCGGAGGTTCGTCCCGAGCGCGCGCAGGATCTGCGGCTCGTCGTCGACGACGAGGATCCGGCTCATTCGGCGACCCGCAGCCGCGTGACGATCGTCAGACCCCCGCCGGGGGTGCTCTCGACCTCGATCTCGCCGCCCATCGCCTCGACGAAGCCTTTCGCGACCGCGAGGCCGAGCCCTACGCCCTCGTCCGAGCTCGCGTCTCCGAGGCGCTGGAACGGCATGAACAGGCGCTCTACGTCGGGCGCAGGCACGCCTGGACCCTGGTCGACGACGCGCACGTCGACGTAACCGTCCGTCGCGCCGGCCGTGATCCGGGGCGGCACTCCGGGCGGCGAGAAGCGGACCGCGTTGTCGATCACGTTCGCGAGTGCGCGCTCGAGCAATCCCGGGTCGGCGAAGACGCGGGGCAGCGTCTCGGGCACGTCGAGCTCGATCGAGTCGTCGCCGACCCCGAGGCTGCTGAGCGCCGCGGGCAGCACCTCTTCCAGGCCGACCCGGCTGGGCAGGATCTCGAGGGCGTCGGTCTGGAGCCGGCTCATGTCGAGCAGGTTTCCCGACGAGCGCGATCAGGCGATCGGTCTCCTCGGCGATCGTCTCGAGGAATTCGCGGCGCGCCTCCGGCGTCCAGTCGACGTCGTCCTGGAGCAGACTCGTCACGGAGGCCTTGATCGCGGAGAGCGGCGTTCGCAGGTCGTGCGACACCGCAGAGAGGATCGCCGCGCGGAGCTCGTTCGCGGCCGAGACGACGCCCGCCGCCTTCACCTCCGCCTCGAGCTCGCCGAGCTCGACCGAGGCCCTGAGCTCCTTGGCGAACGCTTCGAGGACGCGCTGGTCTTCTGCGCGAATCGGCCGGCCCGCGAGGACGAGGACGTGCTCCTCGTCGAGGTTGACCGCCGTCGCGGCTGCCTTGGGAGTGGTGGGAATGCGGCCGCCGCTCGTCGCCTCGATCCGCCAGCCGTTCTCCGTCCGGTGCAGGACCGCCGCTCCCTCCGCGTTCAGGACGCGCCGCAGGCTGTCGAGCACCGCGTCGACGGGAGCCGACCCGGCGAGCCGGTTGAGCGCCTCGGCCTCGGCCTGCGCCCTCCGACCCTGGACGGCTCGTCTCGCGGCGAGGTCGACGAACACGCTGACCGTCGCCGCGACCGCGAGGAACACGACGAGCGCGAGGATGTTCTCGCCCCGCTCGATGTCGAACGTGTAGAGCGGGGGAGTGAAGTACCAGTTGACGAGGAGGATGCCGATGACGGCAGAGATGAGCGCTGGCCAGAGTCCGCCGATCGCCGACGTCCAGACTACGAGCAGCAGGAACAGAAGGAGCACGCTCGGCAGCCCGATCTGCCCGCGCAGCTGAGCGAGGATGTAGGCCAGTAGGGGCGGGCCGACGACGGCGAGCACGAGGCCGAGCGCAACCCTCCGCTGAGGCAGCGAGGCAGGCCTGCGGGTGCGGGGCAGGGTGAACGCCTCCTCGGCCGCATCCGGGATGGCTGACGACGTGGACGTCGATCCGCGTGCCCGACCCGCGAATCACCTTGCCGATCACCGAGCCTCTCGTCAGGCGCTGCCACCGTGATCGCCTGCTCGCTCCCATCACGATTTGGGTCACGTTGAGCGAACGCGCCGCGTCCAGGAGTGCGTCGCCGATGTCCTCGCCGACGACCTCGTGGTAGCTCGCGCCGAGCTCGCCGACCAGCTTGCGCTGGCGCTCGAGCAGCTCTGCGGTCGGCGCTGCGAGCCCGTCCTGCGGAACGACGTGGACGGCGACGAGCTCGCCGTTCATCCGCTGCGCCATGCGCGCCGCCCGCCGGATCAGGCGCTCTCCGTCGGGCGAGCCGGTGAGCGCGACGAGCACTCGCTCGCGCGTCTCCCAGGGCTCCTCGATCCCGTGCCGTTTCCGATACTCCTCGAGGCCCTCGTCGACGCGGTCGGCGAGCCAGGCGAGCGCGAGCTCGCGGAGGGCCGCGAGGTTTCCGGGCCGGAAGTAGTTCGCGAGCGCGGCGTCGATCCGCTCGGGCGGGTAGACGTCGCCACGAGCGAGCCGGTTGCGCAGAGCGACCGGCGTCAGGTCGACGAGCTGGAGCTCGTCGGCGCGACGGACGACGGCGTCGGGGATGGTCTCCTGCTGCTTGACGCCGGTGATCTCCTCGACGACGTCGTTCAACGACTCGAGGTGCTGGATGTTGAGGGTGCCGATGACCGAGATGCCCGCGTCGAGCAGCTCCTCGACGTCCTGCCAGCGCTTCTCGTTTCGCGAGCCCGGCGCGTTCGTGTGCGCGAGCTCGTCGACGAGCGCGACCTGTGGGCGCCGGGCGAGAACGGCATCGACGTCCATCTCCTCGAGCGTCGACCCGCGGTACTCGACTCGTTTGCGCGGCACGACCTCGAGGTCGCCGATCTGCTCGGCGGTTTTCGGCCGGCGGTGCGTCTCGACGTAGCCGACGACGATGTCCTCGCCGTAGCCGGCGCGGCGCCGTTCCCTCGTTGAGCATGGCGTAGGTCTTGCCGACGCCTGCCGCCGCGCCGAGGTAGATGCGTAGCTGGCCCCGGGCCATGCTTCTAAGGCTACGCCTGGTCTAGGGCGAGATTGAGCTCGAGGACGTTGACGCCGGGCTCGCCGAGGAAACCGAGGGACCGTCCGTCAGTCTTCTTGTCGATGAGGCTCAACACGACGGGGAGTGGGAGCCCGCGGATCCGCGCGACGCGCGGCGCCTGCAGACGGGCGTTCGCCGGCGAGATCTGGGGGTCGAGGCCGGAGCCTGAAGCGGTGACTGCGTCGCCGGGCGCGGCCCCGAGGTGCCTGTTCAGAGCGTCGTAGACCAGGACGCGCTTGCGGACCTCCGAGAGCAACGTCTGGTTCGTCGGTCCGAGATTCGAGGCGGAGCTCGACATCGCGTCGTAGCCGTCACCTGCGGCCGACGGACGCGAGTGGAAGTAGCGCGGGCCGGTAAACGTCTGGCCGATCAACCTCGAGCCGACCACGTTGCCGTCGCGCTCGACGAGTGAGCCGTCGGCCCTGTTCGGGAACGCGACCTGGGTCACGCCCGTGACGACGAGCGGATAGACGATGCCTGTCAGCACCGTGAAGCAGAGGAACACAAGGAGTGCGGGAACGATCTGCCGCCGCATCAGAGCCCGAGCCCGTTCCCGATCACGAGATCGATCAGCTTGATGCCGACGAACGGCACGATGAGCCCGCCGACGCCGTAGATGAGCAGGTTCCGGCGAAGCACCGTGGCCGCCGACTGGGCGCGGAAGCGCACGCCGCGCAGGGCGAGCGGGATCAACGCCACGATGATCAGCGCGTTGAAGATCACGGCCGAGGTGATCGCGGACTGCGCGCTCGAGAGGTCCATGATGTTCAGCCGGTCGAGCACCGGGAAGGTGCCCGCGAACATCGCAGGGATGATCGCGAAGTACTTGGCGACGTCGTTCGCGATCGAGAACGTCGTCAGCGAGCCGCGCGTGATCAGGAGCTGCTTCCCGATCTCGACGATATCGATCAGCTTCGTCGGGTTCGAGTCGAGGTCGACCATGTTCCCGGCCTCGCGGGCGGCCTGCGTGCCGGTGTTCATCGCGACGCCGACGTCCGCGGCGGCGAGCGCGGGAGCGTCGTTCGTCCCGTCGCCCGTCATCGCGACGAGGTTGCCGCCCGCCTGCTCGCGCCTGATCAGCGCCATCTTGTCTTCGGGCGTGGCCTCGGCGAGGAAGTCGTCGACGCCCGACTCGTCCGCGATCGCCTTCGCGGTGAGCGGGTTGTCGCCGGTGATCATGACCGTGCGGATGCCCATCGCGCGCAGCTCGGCGAAGCGCTCGCGCAGGCCCTCCTTGACGACATCCTTGAGGTACACGACGCCGAGCGTTTTCTTATTCGTGGCGACGACGAGCGGAGTGCCGCCGGAGCGCGCGATCTCATCGACGATCGGCTCGAGCTCCGGCGGGACGGTTCCGCCGTCCGCCTCGACCCAGCGGCGGATCGCGTCGCCGGCGCCCTTGCGGATCTTCGTCCCGTTCAGGTCGACGCCGCTCATCCGCGTCTCGGCGGTGAACGGCACGAGCGAGCCGACGCCGACTTCGCGCTCCCGGATGCCGTAGCGATCCTTCGCGAGCACGACGATCGAGCGGCCCTCAGGCGTCTCGTCGGCCAGGCTCGAGAGCTGCGCGGCGTCGGCGAGCTCGCGCTCGTCGACCCCGGGGAGCGGCATGAACTCCGCGGCCTGGCGGTTGCCGAGCGTGATCGTGCCGGTCTTGTCGAGCAGGAGCGTCGAGCAGTCGCCGGCCGCTTCGACCGCGCGGCCGCTGAGCGCGAGGACGTTCCGGCGCACGAGGCGGTCCATGCCCGCGATGCCGATCGCAGAGAGCAGCCCGCCGATCGTCGTCGGGATCAGGCACACGAGGAGCGCGACGAGGACGATCACGTCCTGCTCCGCACCGGAGTAGATCGCGAACGGCTGCAGCGTGACGACGGCGAGCAGGAAAACGATCGTCAGGCCTGCGAGGAGGATGTTGAGCGCGATCTCGTTCGGCGTCTTCTGGCGTTCAGCCCCCTCGACGAGCGCGATCATTCGGTCGAGGAAGCTCTCGCCGGGCTGCGCGGTGACCTTGATCACGATCTGGTCGGAGAGCACCCGCGTGCCGCCCGTCACGGCCGAGCGATCGCCGCCGGACTCGCGAATCACGGGAGCCGACTCGCCGGTGATCGCCGACTCGTCGACGCTCGCGATGCCTTCGATCACCGTTCCGTCCGCGGGAATCACCTCGCCCGCTGAAACGACGATCTCGTTGCCCAGCTGCAACGCGGAGCTGGGGACGTCCTCCAGTGACCCGTTCCGGCGCCGGTGCGCGATCGTCTCCGCGCGCGTCTTTCTGAGCTCGTCCGCCTGCGCCTTGCCACGGCCCTCGGCGACCGCTTCGGCGAAGGTCGCGAACAGCACCGTGAACCAGAGCCAGATCGCCACGAGCCAGGCGAAGAGGCTCGGGTCCTTGATCGCGAGCACGGTGACCAGGACGCTCCCGAGCTCGACGACGAACATGACCGGGTTGCCCGCCATGCGGCGCGGGTCGAGCTTGAGCACGCTGTCGCCGGCAGCGCGCACGAGGATCTCGCGGTCGAGCAGTGACCGGGGTGCGTTGCGCAGGCTCATAGCCCCAGCTGCTCCAGGATCGGCCCCAGCGAGAGCACCGGGAAGTAGGTGAGCGCGACGACGATCAGGACGATGCCGACGAGCAGCGTCGCGAACAGCGGCGTGCCGGTCGGGAACGTGCCGGCCGAGGGCGGCACGGGCTGCTTCCGGGCCAGCGACCCCGCGAGCGCGAGCACGAGGACGATCGGCAGGAAGCGGCCCGCGAGCATGGTCAGCCCGAGCGTCGTGTTGAACCAGTCCGTGTTCCCGGTCAGCCCGCCGAAAGCGGATCCGTTGTTGTTCGCCGTCGACGTGTACGCATAGACGACCTCGGAGAGCCCGTGCGCGCCGGGGTTCAGGATCGACGACGTCGCCCGGTCGAGCACCACCGCGATCCCCGAGAAGACGAGGATCAGGGTCGGCACGATGAGGATGTAGAGCGTGACGAGCTTCATCTCCGCCGCCTGGATCTTCTTGCCGAGGTACTCGGGCGTCCGGCCGACCATCAGGCCCGCGATGAAGACCGCGAGCAGGGCGTAGATGAGCATCCCGTAGAGCCCGGCTCCGGTCCCGCCCGGGGAGACCTCGCCGAGCATCATGTTCACGAGTGGAACTGCGCCGCCGAGCGGCGTGAAACTGTCGTGGGCGCCGATCACGGCGCCGGTCGAGGTACCGGTCGTCGAGGCTGCGAAGAGGCCGGTCGCGGCGGCGCCGAACCGCACCTCCTTGCCCTCCATGTTGCCGAGGGACTGACTCGCGCCGACAGAGTCGAGCTTCGGATTGCCGTCGACCTCGTAGTGGGTGGCGATGCCGGCCGAAGCGATCCAGAGCACGAACATCGCCGCGAAGATCGCCCAGCCTTGCCGCTGGTTCCCGACGAGGCGTCCGAATGCGTACGTGAGGGCGAAGGGGATCGAGAGCAGCGCGAGCATCTCGAGGAAGTTCGTGAACGGGGTTGGGTTCTCGAACGGGTGCGCAGAGTTGGCGTTCGCGGGGCCGCCGCCGTTCGTGCCGAGCTCCTTGATCGACTCCTGGCTGCCGACCGGGCCGCGCCAGATCGTCTGGGTCGCGCCCTGGAGGGTCGTCACATGCGCCGGCCCGCGCAGCGACTGGACGGCGCCCTGGCTGACGAGCAGCACAGCGAGGATGAGCGAGAGCGGAAGCAGCACGCGGATCGTCGTCCGCGTGAGATCCGCCCAGAAGTTCCCGATCGTCTCCGAGCGCCTCCGAACGAGCCCGCGGATGAGCGCGACCGCGACGGCGATCCCGACGGCGGCAGAGGCGAAGTTCTGCACCGTCAGGCCGGCCATCTGCGTCAGGTGGCTCATCGTCGACTCGCCGCCGTAGTTCTGCCAGTTCGTGTTCGTGGCGAAGCTCGCGGCGGTGTTGAAGGCGAGCGCGGGCGGAACGGCCAGGACGTTTGTCGGGTTCAGCGGGAATTCGCCCTGGACCCGCTGGAGCAGGTACAGGCCGATGACCGACACGGCGCTGAACGCGAGGAGCGAGAGCGTGTAGGCGGTCCAGGGCTGCTCGCGTTTCGGGTCGACGCCGGTCGCGCGGTAGATCAGGCGCTCGACGGGCAGGAACACGCGATCCCCAGGCGCCGGGCCGCCTTCCAGCACCCGGGCGAGATACGGGCCGAGCAGCCGCGTGACTACGAAGATGCTCGCTACGAGCGCAAGCAGTTGGAGCCAGTTCTGCCAGCTCATCGCCGCAGGTCCCGGAACACCGCGAACAGGAAGGTGAACCCGAGCGCGAGCCCGAGCACCAGCAATACGACCGTCAGCACTTCCTCGAGCTCTTTCATCCGAGCTTTTCCGGCGCGAGGAGGGCGTAGACGAGGTACACGAGCACCGCGATCGAGAGCACGAGGCCGACGGCGTTCTGCCAGCCCATCAGTCGCGCTCCTGCTCGAGGATCGCCTCGCAGGCCTTCACGAAGAGCACGGCCAGGGCGAAGAAGCCGACGACGACAGCGATGAACACGAGATCGCGCATGCCCTCCTTGTTACACGCGCGTGAGGGCACCGCGTCCGAGGTTTGACGGAACCTCTACGAGAACGGTGCGCTTCTTGACGCCGCCTTAATAGGCCGGTGGCTCATTGACCAAATCCGTCTTTCCTGCCATAACTCACAGGTTCTTGCGCTTTTCTGTGGCGATCCATCGAGGAGGTTTCAGAGTGCGAAAGAGTGGTGCCCTGCGGATTGGAATCGTGTTACTGCTCGCAAGCGTCGCTGCGGGCATGTTCGCCGTGGTCGGCCGCGCGGACGACCCGGCCTTCGACCAGATCAGCTCGACAGCGCAGCCGGGCTTCATCGATGCCACCGGACACGTGCTGTACACGGCTTCGTGGCACGACAACGACAACCGCAACTTCACGCACACCCGGGTCGAGATCACGATTCCAGCCGGGTGGACGCTGGCTTCCAGCGACCCGAGCGGCTGCACGCAGGCCGGAACTGTGGTGACGTGCCCGAAGGGAACATTGCGCTTCAACGATGTCGTCACGCAGACCGTTCGCCTGCACTCCGACGGCGACGTCGGCACGCAGGTTGTGAGCGGGGCCCTGATCGTTTACGAGGGGCCGGGGAACCCGGGGCGGTCAAACCGCATCCCGGCTCCGGACACGCAGACCGATGTGATCGACCCGGCGACGACTCCCGACAAGGCAGGCGACTGCGTCAGCGGAAACTTCAGCGTCGGGACGGTCGCAGGCTCGGGCGACTCGGAGACTACGGCCACCGCGCCGACGGGGACGGGCAAGCTCTGCACGCCGATCACGATCATCGAGCAGTCGCGGCCCGACCCCCTGACGGACATCGTCACCACGGAGGCGGCGCTGGTGCCGACGACGAAACCGATCAAGCTGAAGATCCTTTTCAGGAACACGAGCAGCCACACCCTGAACTTCACGAGTGCGGTCGGGCAGTTCGTGGTCCCGGAGTGCGACAACTCGAACGCCGCTACGCCTGACCCGTGCTGGTACGACAGGAAATTCCGTCAGCAGTCGGCGACGTGGTTCGTCAACTGGTCGGGGATCGACCCCGGCTGGACGGGCTAATCGACTAACGAACCGGACGCGCTCCCCGTGGGCTCCAGTCCCGCGAGGAGCGCGGCCGCGCGCGCATGCGCCACGGTGCTCTGCTTGCTCTCGTAGAGCAGCTTCGATTCCTCGATCACGGCCTGGGCTGCGCGTGTCTGACCGCTCTTGACGAGAACCTCGGCCAGGTCGAGGAGCGCGTCGCCCTGCTTGACGGGCGCGTCCGTCTTGCGCATGAGCTCGACCGCTTCGCGCGCCAGTTGCTCGGCCTCTTCGAGCTTCCCCTCCGAGGCGAGGATCCTCGCGCGAACTCCCCGCGAGAGCGCCTGCGGCTCGATGTCGTCCGCCGCCGCGAGCTCGATCGCCGTGCCCGCGATCTCGGCGGCCTCGTCCGGACGTCCCTGAGCCAGGACGGACCGGGCGAGGAGGGCCGTCAGCAGCGGTAGGAAGAACTTCTCGCCCATGTTCGTCAGGGTCTCGTAGTCCGGGCGTAGGCGCTCCTCGGCACGGGCGGGCTCTCCCGCCAGCATTTCGACCGCGCTCGATTCCAGGGACGTCCAGGCTGCGACGACGGCGACTCCGAGCTCCTCGAGCAGCGCGCGTGCCCGCGTGTAGAGCTCTCGAGCCTCCTCGAAGTCGCCCTGCATCGCGCGCAGGTGCGCGAGCACGCACAGCACGAGCCCCTCGGCCTGCCTCGTGGCCAGGCCCTGTGCGAGCAATCGCTCCGAGCGGGCGATCGCCTCGGGAACCGGCGTCGGCCCGTGCAGCGCGGCGAGCGTGTAGGCCGATGCGCTCCTCGCCTCCTGACGCGTGTCGCCGGCGAGCCGCGCGTGCTCCGTTGCGCGCTGCACCGCCTCGGCGGCCTCTCCGTACCGCAGCACGGTTCCGTGGACGAAACCGAGCAAGCGCCAGGCCTTGGCGAGCTCGGCGTGGGCCGACTCGTCGCCCTCGAGTCTCTCGATGGCGCGATTCGCCTCGCGTTCCACCTCCTGGCGCCAGGCGTCGAGGTCCTCCGCCGTTGGGTGACGCACGAGCAGGCGCGTCAGGACTGCACCTGCCTCGAGCCGGGCATCGCCGGTCGCCGCGGCCGCCTCGACGGCGTCGTCGAGGAACATCTCTGCCCAGGCGAACTCGCCGGTCTCCATCAGAGCCTCGCCGAGGTCGGGGAGTAGCTCGAGCCGACGGCGATCGTCGTCGGCCAGGAGCGTGACGGCTCGCCGCAGGAGGTTTGCGGCCGCGGGCATGTCGGCCCGCGCGAACGCGCGCTCCCCAGCCGACGAGAGGTGGACAGCGGACCGTTCGCCGAGCTCCCGTCCGTGCGCGTCGAGGGGACCGAGTCCCGCGAGGTATTCGTGCGCCTGCTCGAGGTGGTAGCCGAGCAATTCCTCGTACTCCGTCTCGCGGTCGCGCTCCCGGTTGACTCGCTCTCCCCAGTCAGCGAAGCGCTCGTGCAGCGTGGCTCGGGCGCGCTTGAGGATGCCGTTGTAGGCAGCGTCGCGGATGAGGATGTGGTGGAAGCGGAACTTTGGCCCTTCATCGACCGTCGGCTCGTGCTTGACGAGCTGTTTGTCGACGAGACCCGACAGGAGCGCCTCGAGATCGTCGCGCACCGCGTCCTCGACGAGCACCTTCAAGGCAGCCTGCTCGAAGATGTGCCCGATGACCGAGGCCGGCTCGATCACGGCGCGCTGCTCCTGGGTGAGCTGGTCGAGCCTCGTCGCGAGCAACGCGTTGATCGTGTCGGGGATCGCCAGGTCGCTCAGATCGCCTTCCGTCACCCAGCTTCCGTCGACCTCCCGCAGCGTGCCGTCGTCGATCAGCATCGAGAGCAACTGCTCGACGAACAGCGGGTTGCCCTCGGCGGCTTCGATGATCCGGCCGCTGATCTTGGCCGCGACGTCGGCTCCGAGGACGTTCTCGATCACGCGCTGGCTCTCGTCCTCGGAGAGCGGTTCGAGCCTGATCAGCTCGTGCGCCTCCCAGCCCGGACGCTGCTCCAGCAGATCCGGGCGCGAGGCGCACAGCACTACGAGTGGCGACTCGGTGACGGTTGCGACGAGGTGCTCGATCAGCTCGATGAGAGTCGACTCGGCCCAGTGGATGTCCTCGAAGACGGCGACGAGCGGCCCGTCCGCGGCGAGGGCCTCCAATGCCTTTCGGATGCCCCAGAAGAGCTCTTCCGGCGGGTATTGGACTGAGGTCAGACCGATCGCCGAAGCCACACGATCGGTGATCTCCGGGGAGTCCGAGAAGAGCTTCGAGAGGCGGGTGACGGCCTGCTCGGGCGAGTCGTCGTCGGGAATCGCCGCCGCCTGGCGGAAGATTTCGCCGACTGGCCAGTACGTTTGACCGCGCCCGTAAGGCAGGCAGCGGCCCGAGTACACGCGGGCCTCGGCCGACTGTTCGAACTCCTCGATCAGCCTCGACTTGCCGACGCCCGCGTCCGCGAGGATCGTCACGAGCCGACCCGAGCGCGAGGCCGTGGCGAGGGCGAGCTCGGCCTGGAGTTGCGCGAGCTCCGAGTCCCGTCCGACCAGCGGTCGGTCGTGGCGGCGCGCCACCGTGTCCACGGCGTCCTTCGCCGCGAGCAGGCGATAGGCGGGCACGGGCTCGGCCTTGCCTTTCAGCGGAAGCGGCTCGACCGGCTCGACCTCGACCGCATGGCTGACGAGCCGGTAGGTCGGCTCCCCGACGAGGATCTCGAGCGCCGGAGCCGCCTGCTCCAGCCGGGCGGCGGTGTTGACCGCGTCCCCGGTCACGAGCCGCTGACCGCTGGTTGCGTCACCGGCGATTACCTCTCCCGTGTTCACTCCGGTGCGGTTCTCGAGCTGGACGCCCCAGCGCTCCTCGAGCTCGGCGTTCAGCCCGCGCAGCGCCTCCTGCATCGCGAGCGCAGCCCGCACGGCACGCAGTGCGTCGTCCTCATGCAACCGGGGCAGGCCGAAGACGGCCATGATCGCGTCGCCGATGTACTTCTCGACCCGCCCGCCGTGCTGCTCGAGGACCTCGCGCATCTCGTCGAAGTAACGCGACATGACTTCTCGCAGCGATTCGGAGTCGAGCGCCTCGCCGAGATTCGTTGAACCCTTGAGGTCGGAGAAGACGATCGTGACCGTTTTCCGCGTCTCCTGGGCGATCTCGGGGGCGAGCTCGGTTCCGCAAAAACCGCACAGGCGAAAGCGAGGAGGGTTTTCCTCGCCGCAATTCGGGCAGATTTGCACGATTCGAGTCTAGGACTCGGCTCGCGCGCGCACTAGTCCGCTACGTGCCCGCCACGCAGGAGGCCTGCGCCGTCAGCATCCAGCTCGTGCCCACAGCGGTGCCCTCGATCGCCCGGACCGTCCACTGCGTGGCCGAGCTCGCGTAGGACTCGTTGACCACGATGTCGCCGGTGTTCGCGGCCGCGCCGGTCACACGCACGCCGGCTCCGACGACCCGCTTGCCGACGGGGCAGTTGACGAGGAGGACCTTCGGGCTGGAAGAGTCCTGGGCGCTCACAGCGTTCACGAGCTCGAGGCCGCTGAGGCCGGTGAAGACGGACGGCGGGAACTTCTTCGTCGTCCCGAGGGCGAGCAGGCGCCCGGCCTTGGGCAGGCGCGAGGCGTGGATGCCGTCGACCCGGTCGGAGTTCAGCGCGAAGCGCGCCCTCGGCGTGATCTTGTCGCGCGCGGCCTGGCCGACGGGCGTCAGCGACGCGAGGGCGATCAGCAGAGCGGTCGCGGAGAGGACGGTCGGGAGTCGCCCTTTCATCTGGAGCTCCTTTCACTCGCTGGTGGCAGGGGACGGGGCGAGCCTAGTACGGTGGTCGGTCGATGAACGGCCGCTCGGAGCTCGTGGAGACCCTCGGCAGGCTGACCTTGTTCGCGGACTTCACGCGGCCGGAGCTGGAGGCGGTCGCGCACACGGTCGACGAGGAGATGTTCGCGGAGGGCCAGCGCGTGCTGCGCCAAGGGCTGAGCGGGAGCGGGTTCTTCGTCATCCTCGAGGGCAACGCATCGATTCAGGTCGATGGGGAGCCCCGCTGGACGCTCGGGCCTGGCGACTTCTTCGGCGAGACGTCCTTGTTGACCGGCGGAACTCCGACTGCGGATGTCGTCGCAACGACCCTCCTGCGCTGCGCGGTCGTGCAGGGGCCTGATTTCGAGCCGTTCTTGCTCGCGCGCCCGCGGTTCCTCTACCGCCTGCTCCAGGCGGAGGCTGACCGGTTGCGGAACGCGCTCGAATGGCGTCAGTAGACGACCGTCCGTTCCCGCCGGGCGACTACGACGTCGTCGTCGTCGGAAGCGGTCCCGGCGGGCTCCAAACCAGCTACGAGCTGCGGTCGCTCGGCATTCGCCACGCGGTGCTGTCGGCGGACGATTCCCCCGGCGGGATGTTCCAGCGCTTCCCCGTCTACGAGCGCCTGATCACGTGGACGAAGCCCGACGCGCCCTTCGAGCGCGGGACCCGCGAGTACGAGTGGTTCGACCACAACAGCCTGCTCGCGGAGGAACCGGAGTGCCGCGCGCTCGTTCCGGAGCTGATGGACCGGACGTTCGACGTGCCCTCGCGCGAGGAGATGCAGGCGGGGTTGGTGGCGTTTGCGGAGCGCGCACGGCTGGAGATCCGCTACGGCTGCCGGTGGGAGTCGACGCGACGCGAGGAGGACGGCTTCGTGCTGGTCACGTCCGACGGCGAGTACGGGTGCCGCGCGGTTGTGTTCGCGATCGGCGTCACCGAGCCGTGGAAGGCGCCGATCCCGGGCGTCGAGCACGCGGCGCACTACGTCGACACCGGCGACCCGCAGCAGTACCAGGGGCGGAGCGTCTTCATCGTCGGCAAGCGCAACTCCGGGTTCGAGGTGGCGAGCGGGCTGCTCGCCTGGGCCGCTCGGATCGTCCTCGCCTCGCCGAGGCCCGTCGACACTGCGCAGATCGGCCGCTCACCGGTGCGGGCCCGCTACCTGCAGCCGCTCGACGAGTACGCGCGCGGCGGCGCCAGCGCCTACGTCGTCGACGCCACGATCGAGCGCATCGAGCGCCACCAGGGCGGTTTCCGCGTCGCCGCGCGCGGGACGACGTGGCCCGGAGAGCTTTTCTTCGAGGTCGACGACGTGCTGATCGCCACCGGATTCCGCACGCCGCTCAGGGACCTGCCTGCGCTCGGGCTCGCCACCGTCTCGGACGGACGGATCCCCGCGCTGACGCGGTACTTCGAGAGCATCTCCGTGCCGGGCATCTACTTCGCGGGCAATGCGTCGCAGGGCTATTCGGGATTGCGCAAGCAGGGCCTGGGAAGCAACTCGACCTCGGTCAACGGGTTCCGCTACAACGCGCGCGTTCTGGCCCGACACATCGCCGAGACGCGGTTCGGCAAGCGCCTCGAGCGCCCCCTTCTCGACCGTGACGAGGTGTTGCCGTACCTGCTTCGCGAGCTCGCGGTCGCACCCGAGCTCTGGGTGCAGAAGGGATACCTGGCGCGTGTCGTGAGCTTTGACGGCGAGATCCGCGACGAGGGCATCGTGCCGCTCGAAGGGTTCGTCGACGAGACGGGCCCGAACGCGATCGCCGTCGCCGTCGAGATGAACCGCGACGCAGAGATCCATCCAGCCGTCTACATCCGCTCTGCCAGCCGGCTGATCGAGGCCGCGCTGCCGCCACATCCGACGCGCTCGTTCGACAGCGAGCAGCACCGCCGGGAGCTGGCCGCTCTGCTCGAACTGGTCGGCTAGCTAGGCTGGCGACATGTGCCGAAACATTCGCTCGCTCTACAACTTCGAACCACCGGCGACCCGCGAAGAGGTGCACGACGCGGCGCTCCAGTACGTGCGCAAGATCAGCGGCTTCACCAAGCCGTCGCAGGCGAACGAGGCCGCGTTCGAGTGCGCAGTCGAGGCTGTGACTGTGGCGTCGGCTCGCCTCCTCGACGAGCTCGTGACGACCGCACCGCCCAAGAACCGCGAGGTCGAGGCGGCAAAGAAGCGCATCCGCTGGGAACAGCGCGCCGCGGCCGTCTAGCCGTCTCGCTCAGGCGGAGCCCGGCTTCTGCTGCACCTGCGCGCGGCATGACCGCGTGGTTCGACGCGCCTGTGGGGAAATCGTCACACTTTCGGAGCGGGGTCTGACCCCGGGGCGCTCGAGGAGGGGGTCGAGCTACAGGCGGGGCGTTGCCACTCGGAGTCGGTTGCCGTCCAGGTCTTCGAGGTCGCATTCTCGCCCGGCAAGGCCTTCCTCGTCCACCGGGATCCCGAATTCGGCCGAGACGGCGTCGATGTCATTGAGGTTCAGATGGATGAGCGTGTTCGGTCGAGCATCACCCTTGTGCTCGGAGAGGTAGAGCCGAACGCGTCCACGTACGACCGAGACGAACAGCGGGAAACCGGGCTCGAACTGGTGCTCCCACTCCTTGCGGAAGCCCAGGCGCTCGTACCAGGCAACAGAACGAGCCGCGTCCTCGACGTACAAGACAGGGATGACCTCCTCTTCCACGACGCTCAACGTATCCAGCCTCGGAACCCAGCCCGGCGCCGGGCGCCGTCGGGTCGGCGTTCAGGAGCAAAAGCACGCGCCCGGAGTCGAGAGCCGATGCTCGTCGATCCGGGCGCGCGCTGCACGAATGGAGTGACCATCACGCCGAGTACGCCCGCTGCCTGACAAGCCGGCGCCGGCGACGTCGGCTCAGGAGGCGTGCCAGGTCATTGGCGCGACGCCGCGCGTCTCGCCAGCCCAACCGGCCGTAGTCCTGGGCCAGGCGGTCGGCGTACTCCTGCGCGAGCAGGTGACGTCCGTAGTTGTCCTGGTAGAGCATCGTTCCTCCTCTCGGGCTCATTCGAAGATTTCAACCGGCGAATCGAAGCAGGGACAAACGCTTTGCGTGCGTAATTCCTCACGACAATTCGCCATCTATTGGACGTGCCTCAATTTTCCGACTTCTGCGTCCAGCTGATCACCTCCCTTCGGGACTAGTCCGAGTCCGGGAACGACGAAGGCGACCTTTCGGTCGCCCTCGCATGGAGCTGCCATGTGGCTGAAGTCCTAGCCTGAGCACCTCCAAACGAGAGCCGTCCCCGCACCGAACGCGGCGTCGTGACCGACGAGCTGCTGACCGAGGGTCCGGGTAGCCGTCGCCGCCATGCACGGAGCGCCGAGCGAGTTGATGTATGTACCGAGCGTCATAGAACGACAAGAGTAGTCCACGCTGTCAGGAAAAGCAAGCGAATATCTCCGCGAACATTCAATGCTAAAAATACGCCCGCTGAAACGGCGGCGTTGCTTCAGTCCGCGACGGCTTCGTTCCAGAGCCGGATGACCGACGTCTCGCGCTCGTACGCGAGAGTGCTGAGGGCGCCTGGGTCGAGTGCGAACAGGCGGCCCGCGTCGGGCTCCAGACCCAGCCAGCGGGCGGTAAGGACGCGAAGCACGTGCCCGTGCGCGAAGAGCAGGGCTTCGCCGTCGAGGGAGCGCACGTCTGCGAGCACACGGTCGACTCGCGCGCCGACCTGCTCGACCGTCTCGCCCTCGGGCACGCCGTCATTCCAGAGCGTCCAGCCCGGCCGCTCGTCGCGGATCGCCGCAGTTGTACGGCCCTCGTACGCGCCGTAGTCCCACTCCATCAGCTCGTCCCGCTGCACCGCTCGATCGCCGAAGCCGGCGAGGCGGCACGTCTCGAGCGCGCGCCCGAGGGGGCTCGTCAGGACGAGTGCGAAGTGGCGGTTCCGGAGCGCGGCGCCCACGGCCTCCGCCTGCTCGCGGCCGTGCTCGGTCAACGGGACATCGGTGCGCCCGGTGTGCCGCCCGCTACGCGACCACTCGGTCTCGCCGTGCCGAACGAGGACGACTTCGTGCGCGGAATGCGACGGGCTGCTCAACCCAGGAAGCAGGGTAGAGCAGCCCGTCTACGACTCGATCAGAGCTTCGACTCGATCGAACGCGCGCGATCCAGCCAGCGATCGAGCCGGAACCGGTCGAGGCCGGCTCCGCCGAACGCGCGATCCCGGCCGCGGTCCGCGGCCCGGAGGATGTCGTCGCCCGAGCCGCCGCGCAGAAGGTCCCGGCCGCTGCCGCCGTTGAGCCGGTCGTTGCCGTGCCCGCCGACGATCCGGTCGCGGCCTGGCCCGCCGAAGAGCCGGTCGCTGCCCTTGCTGCCGACGATCAGATCGTTGCCCGGGCCGCCGTACACGATGTCGCGTCCGGAGAGGCCGACGATGATGTCGTTGCCGCCGCGTGCATAGAAGACGTCGTTGCCCGGCGTGCCCACGAGCGTGTCGGCGTGAGACGTGCCCTGGACGATCTCGCCCTCGTCGTCGCCGCCCTCGTCGTCCCCACCGCAGTCGTCGTCGTCCCCGCAGCCGTCGTCATCGCCCTCGTCCTCGTGCTCACGGGCCGAGGTGTTGACGTCGTAGCCCACGGCGAGGATGTGGTCGTCCGATTTGTCCTCGCTGACCCAGACGGCCATCGCATTGTCCGGCGACTGCGCGGTCACGTCCGGTGTGAAGGACGCAGACTCCGTGTCCCAGCCGGAGAGCAGGTAGTTCTCCTGCCACTCTTGACCCGCCGCCTTGTACGAGGCGTAGACCGCCCACCCGCCCTGCCAGACGGCCGTTGCGTTCCCCTCTTCGTCGAGGGCGATCTCGAATCGCAACGAGCCGCAGAGGCACACACCCAGCGGAGCCAGGTTCCAGCGGTCCTTGCCGGCCGGACGAACTGCGGCTGCCATCGCGCCACCCTGGGCCCAGCTCACCAGCGCGTCTCCGCGGCGGTTCATGGCCAGCTCGACGCCGCCGGCATGGCGTCCACGACGAGACAGGTTCCGCGGCGGGCCCCAGGTTCCGCCTGCCGCCCGCGACGCGATCTGCGCCGCCCTCCACAACCCGTTCGAGCGAGCCCAGCCGACGATCGCGTCTCCTGCGCCGTCGACCGCCAGCACCGGTTCCGTGGCGTCATGACCGGGCGTCGACAGGAGCTCCGGCTGCGACCACGTTCCGTCGGTCGAGCGCACCGAGGCCTGGATCAGGCGGTGCGAGCCGTCACCCAACTGCCAGGCCGCTACGGCACCGCCACGATCGTCAACCGCGACGATCGGCGCGAACGACGCGCCGATCGGACCGGAGATCGTCTCCGCGTCCGTCCAGGCGTCCGCCAGCGTCCTGCTCGACGTGCGGACGATCGGCAGCCAGTCGTGGCGGGCGATCCAGATCGCGCTCACATGCCCGTCCGCGATCGAGATCTCCGCGGCGTACGCAGGGTCGGTCGGATCGGACAGTGTCTGCGGGTCGCTCCACGCGCCGCCGGCCGGCCGGATCGCCGCCTGGACGACGCTGTCGTGACCGGTCCGTGACTCCTGCCAGACCGCGACGGCGTTGCCGAGGCGGTCCATCGCCACTCTTGGTGACTCTGCCTCCACGGCAGGCACCGAGATCTGCTCGGACGGTCCGAAGCTTCCGTTCCTCGGGCGGAACGCCGCCCGAATCGCCGCCGTGTCGTCTTCGAGCTCGCGCCAGACCGCGATCACATTCCCCGACCCGTCGGAGGCGACGCGCGGGGATGAGCCCGACCAGCGGGCAGGGGAGATCGTGTCAGGCTTGAGCTCGCTCGCCCCGGCTTGCGGGAAGAGGACGATCAAGAGACACGCCAGCAGTACTGCAAGTTGACAGGGTCGGATGCGATTCATGGGTTTCCTCCTTTGAGCTCAGTGGTCACAGGTCGAGTGTTGGCCCGGTGGCCGCGCCCTTCCATTGCCGGCCGATGGGAATCAGATGGAATGGCTCGACCTCCTTGGCCGATTGACAGCACCGAGCGTGAGGGAGGCCTCTCACATGGCGCTAACACGCGGCTCAAACGAGCTTGCGGGGTGAGCGCGGTTCAAACTGATGCCGGTGGCAGCCCGCTGGGTTACGGCTGCACGTTCTGGTTCAGGCGGAACACGTTGTCCGGGTCCCACTCGCGCTTGAGCGCGACGAGCCGGTCGTACTTCGCGTCGCCATAGACCGTGCGGGCCAGGCCTGTGCCGACCTCGGCCACGTCGTTGACGTAGCGCCCGTCCGAGGCAAACGGCGCCAGGTCGGCGAGCGCGTCGCGGGCCCACGCGCGGCACTGCTCGTCGAGCTCGGGGTCGTCCCACATCGCCTCGGCAGCCAGCCACGCAGCGGCGCCGCGACCGGTGAAGGCGGTGCCGTCTTCGGGGACGTCGGCGATCCTGCGGCCCCAGGCCCAGGTCGAGAAGCCGCACTCGCTTCCTGACGGCGCCCGTGGCGCGTGCTCGGCCAGCAGGTCAACGGCCTCGTCGGGCAGAGCCGGCAGGAACGCACTCTTCATGTAGAAGCGGTGTCCCCACTCCTGCGCCTCGTCGGCCAGGTGCTGCGTCTCGAGGTACGGCATGGCCTTGATCGAGTCCGACGACGGCGGCCCGAACGCCCGCAGGTCGGCCAGATCGCGCTCGGCCCGATCCGGCGGGCCCGAGTGCAGCGCCGTGAGGTACGCCTCATCCTCGTTCGTGACGCCGAAGGAGAGGAAGAGCTCGTCCGGCCCGTTCTCGGCCAGCTCGCGCCACAGCGCTGCGAGCTCGCGGGCGCGCTCCCGCGGGTGGACGACCATCCCAAAGGTGATCGCGTGGTCCAGCGGGTGGAGCCGGAACTCGAACGAGGTAGCGATGCCGAAGTTCGGGCCCGCGCCCCGCAGACCCCAGAAGAGCTCGGGATGCTCTTCCTCGGATGCGTGCACCAGCCGACCGTCGGCGGTAACGAGGTCGACCGCGAGCAGGTTGTCGATCGTGAGGCCGTGCTTTCGCTGAAGCCGTCCCATCCCGCCGCCGAGCGTCAGGCCCGCGACGCCCGTGTGCGAGACGACGCCGACCGGGCAGACGAGCCCGTGCTCCTGCGCGGCGTCGTCGAGGTCGCCGAGGAGCGAGCCGCCGCTGATGCGCGCCACGCGACGCTCCGGGTCGACCTCCACGCTGCGCATCCGGGAGAGGTCGATCACGATCCCGTCGTCGCAGGTCGAGAGCCCGGGGATGCTGTGGCCGCCGCAGCGAACCGCGATCACGAGCTCCTCTTCGCGCGCGAAGCGAAGGGCGGAGACCACGTCGTCGACGCCAGAAGGACGAACGACGAGGGCGGGTCGCCGGTCGGCCATCCCGTTCCAGACCGCGCGCGCCGCGTCGTACCCGGGATCGTCCGGGAGGACGATCCCGCCTGCGAACGACTCGCGGAAGGAGCCCAGTCCCCGCACGCGCGCGAGCCTAGTCGATGGGCGGCGCTGCTCCGTATTCCTCGTCGGTCACGTGGTCGCCCCACGTGGCCGGATTGCCCTCGTCGTCGACTTCGAGGATCGCGATGTGCGTCATGAACCGGTTCGGCGCCGCTCCGTGCCAGTGCTCCTCGCCCGGCTCGAAGAACACGCGGTCTCCGGGGCGGATGACCTCGATCTGCCCATCGCGGCGCTGCGCCAGGCCGATGCCCTCGGTGACGTAGATCGTCTGGCCGTTCGGGTGCACGTGCCAGGCAGTCCGTGCACCCGGTGTGAAGCGGACGCTGCTCGCGCTTACACGGGACGACCCTTCCGGCGCCGCCACCTGGTCGAGGTAGACGGCGCCGGTAAACCAGTCGGCCGGTCCCGGATTCGTGTCGATTCCGTTCCTGGTGACCTCCATGCTGCGTGGGGTGGCTAGTCCGCCATCCGGACCGCGACGTCGTACTTCGCCACCGACGTGCGCTGCCCGGGCGTGTCCGACGCGGGCATGGCATTGAGGGCCGCATCGCCTTTCGCGTAGTCCTCCTCGTTCTCGAAGAAGACGATCGCGAGCGACTTCGAGGCCTCGGGATCGTGGAGAACGATCAGCTCCTTCGCCGGGATGTCGTCGGGCCGATCTCCCTGCTCCATCTCCTGACGCATCTGCGCCATCCGCTCGCTGTCGACGCCGTCGAACGCAACAACACGGGCAAGTGCCATCTCAGCCTCCTTCTCGGTTGAGCACACCCTACGCCGTCGCGACAAGGCGACGAACGGTTCGATCCCGCGAGCGAACGGCGCAGCCGTTCGCGGCCAGAAGTCGAGCGGAGCGGCGCAGGAGTCGAACCTACCGAGCCGTGGGTTACACGACCGCACCGGTTTTGAAGACCGGCTGGGCCACCGGGCCCATGCCGCTCCCTAGCGGTCGATGCTAGCGACGCTCAGCGCGCCTCAGAACGCGTTCGTCGCCGATGCGGCGGGTGAGCCCGTCGGCGTCGAACCGCTCGAGCAGAAGCTGGGCCGGCCTGCGGGAGATGCCAAGGAGGTCGCGGAACCGGGCGAGCGTGATCGTCCCTGCCGATCGGCACTCGTCGACGAGGGCGCTCTTCGCCCGCTCGTAGGCGTCGACGCCGATCGCGAGCCCGTCACCGACCCGCACGAGCCGGCCTTCGCCCTCGAGGAAGCGTGCGAGCTCCGGATCGTCGACCGCCATCGGGATGAAGCCCGCCTCCGCGAGCTCGGCTTCGAGCGCTTCGGCCTCGGCGGTCCGCTCACCGAGGCCCGCACCCGCTCCCGGGAGGTAGACCTTCCCGTCGCGGCGCTCGAGGTCGAGCAGGGGAAGGATGTCGTCGGCCCAAGGCGCGGCGGGCAACAACTCGCCCGCGGCCAGGCCCGGGTCGAGCGGAGCCGCCTCGGCGCGCAGGGTCAGACGAGTCCTGGCCTGGCGCCGCAGGTGGTCGAGCCACTCTCCCGAGAAGTACCACTCGCCTGCGTGCTCGACAGTGGCCAGGCCCCGCTCGAGCTGCGCGGTGGAGAGCAGCGCACGGGCGGCCAACTCGTTCGAGCGGACCGGCTCGTGGACGAGCGCCTTCACGATCGACTCCGGGTCGTCCGTCGCCAGCAACCGGAGACGGGCGGGATCGGGGGCTCGCGGGGGAGCCGGATCGAGGACGCGGCCTCCCCCGAGGGTCGTCCCGTTGCGAAGGACGACGCGGTCGTTGCGCGCCGCGACCACGGGCGAGGCCAGCCGCAGCTGCGCGAAATGCTCCCCGACCCGCACCACCCGGGCGGGAGTCTCCGTCGTCCCGTGATGCACGTGCACTCGCGCGTGGTCGCCGATCGGCTCGAGCTCGTCGAGCTCGACGTCGAGGCGGTAGCTGACGGGATAGGCGCCCGGCTCGGCGAGGGCGTCGCCGCGGTGAAAGGTGCTCCGCTCGATCCCGGGGAGGGCGAGCGCCACCCGCTGCCCCGCCTCGGCCCGCTCGACCGGCTCGTCGTGCACCTGGACGCTCCGCACACGCACGTCGATCCCAGCCGGCTCGGCGCGCAGCTCGTCCCCCTCGCCGACCGAGCCGGACCAGAGCGTCCCCGTGACGACGGTGCCGATCCCGCGGAGGGTGAAGGCGCGGTCGACGTAGAGCCTCGTCGCGCCGAGCAGCGCGTGGTGCTCGAGCCCGACTGCCGCCGTTGCCAGCGCGTCACGGAGCTCGTCCAGCCCCTTGCCGGTCTTCGCGCTGACGGCAACCACGGCCGCGCCAGGCACGAGCTCGTGGGCCTCGGCCACGACCAGCTCGAGCGTCTCCGGATCGGCCGCGTCCGCCTTCGTCACCGCCACGACGCCGCGCCCGATCCCGAGCAGCCGGAGGATCGCCAGGTGCTCGTGTGTCTGCGGCCGCGCGCCCTCGTTCGCGTCGATCACCAGCAGGAAGAGGTCGATGCCGCTAGCGCCCGCAACCATGTTGCGGATGAACCGCTCGTGACCCGGCACGTCGATCAGCGACAGCCGCGTCCCGTCCGGCAGGTCGAGCGGCGCGTAGCCGAGGTCGATCGAGATCCCGCGCTCCTTCTCCTCGGGCAGCCGGTCGGTGTCCTTTCCGGTCAGCGCCCGGACGAGCCAGGTCTTGCCGTGGTCGATGTGGCCCGCGGTGCCGACCGTCAGCGGCATCAGGCGCGCGCTGCTGCGACGAGCGCCGCGACCTCGTCCGCCTCGGCGTCCGTCAGCGTGCGGCAGTCGAGCAGGAGCCTGCCGTCTCGAACGACACCGACAACCGGCGGCTGACCCGCACGCAGTGGCGCGGCGAGGTCTTCCGCGACGGCGCACGCGAAGCTCGGCAGCTCTGCCAGCGGGAGCGCCCCGCCGCCGATGCGGCCGACGGTCTCCTCGACCTCGCCGCCCGTGAGCTCGGCCAGCCGCTCTGCACGCGCGCGAACCGCGTCCGCGTGTTCGAGAGCCATGCGGAGGACAGGCACTTCGCGCACTGCCCGCTCCGGCTCGAGGTAGAGCGCGAGCGTTCCTTCGAGCGCGGCGAGCGTCAGCTTGTCGGCGCGCGCCGCACGCTGGAGCGGGTGCTGTCCGGAGCCGCTCGACGAGCTCTGCGTTCCCGACGACGATCCCGGCCTGCGGCCCGCCGAGCAGCTTGTCCCCCGAGAAGCAGACGAGGTCTGCTCCGGCACTCGAGGCTCTCGCGAACCGACGGCTCCTCACTTAGTAACACCGTGTTACTTGGGCTCAGCTGGCCTGAGCCGAGGTCGTCGATCAGCGGCAGCTCGTGGCGCCGCGCGATCTTCGCCAGCTCGGCGACGGACGGCAGCTCCGTGAAGCCGACGAGGCGGAAGTTCGACTGGTGCACGCGCAGGAGCACCGCGGTCTCGGGCCCGATCGCCTGCTCGTAGTCGGCCGCGCGCGTCCGGTTCGTCGTCCCCACCTCGACGAGCCGGGCGCCCGAGCGCGCCAGCACGTCCGGGATTCGGAAGCCGTCGCCGATCTCGATCAGCTCGCCGCGCGAGACGAGCACGTCGCGGCTTTCGCCGAGCGCGGCCAGAGCCAGGAGCACCGCCGCCGCGTTGTTGTTCACGACGAGTGCCGCCTCGGCACCGGTCAGCCGGCGCAGGATGCCCGCCACGTGATCCTGCCGCGACCCGCGCGTGCCGGCGCTCAGGTCGTACTCGAGGTTCGAGTAGCCGCGCCCGACCTCGTGGACGCGCTCGAGAGCCGCCTTGGAAAGCGGAGCGCGGCCAAGGTTCGTGTGCACGACGACACCTGTCGCGTTCAGCGTCCGGCGCAGCCTTGCGGTGCGGGCCGCTGCGAGCTCGTCCCGGAGCCGTTCCGCCAGGTCCCCGGGATCCGCGCCCGCCCGTATGTCCTCGCGCGCGCGTGCGAGGACCGCGCGAGCGGCGTCGACCGCCAGCGCGTCGTTGCTCGTCCGCGCGAGCTCGTCGACCGAGGGCAGGTCGCGCAGCTTCACCGGGCGTCGGCCTGCTTCTCGGCCGGCACCTCCGTACGCTCGTCGTAGCAGTCGACGATCGCTCGCACGGCCTCGTCGAGGTCGTCGGTCGTGTGGAGTAGGTCGAGGTCCTCGCGCGAGATCATCCCGTCGGCGAGCAACTCGTTCCGCACCCAGTCGATCATCTCCGCCCAGAAGTCCGTGTCGATCAGGACGACCGGGAAGTTCTCCGCCTTGCCGGTCTGGATCAGCGTCAGCGCCTCGAACAGCTCGTCGAGCGTGCCGAAGCCGCCCGGGAAGATGACGAACCCCTCCGCCGGCTTCACGAAGCAGACCTTGCGCGCATAGAAGTGCTTGAACGTGTACGAGATGTCGAGGTACGCATTCGAGCCCTGCTCGTGCGGGAGGGCGATGTTGAAGCCGACGGAGAGGCCACCGGCCTCCTTCGCCCCGCGGTTGGCCGCCTCCATCACTCCGGGGCCGCCGCCTGTGATCACGGCCCAGCCGTGCTCTGCGAACCGTCGGCCCACCTTGCGGGCCGCCGCGTACTCGCGGGAGTCACGGTGAGTGCGGGCAGAGCCGAAGATCGAGACTGCGGGCCGGTCGATCCTGTCGACGGCGGCGAACCCGGCCCAGAACTCGCGCGCGATCGAGAGCACGTTCTCGGGCAGGGCGCCCTGATGGCTCTGGAGGAGCTCCTCGTCCTGCATCAGCGAAGGACGTCGCGCGGGAGGTGCGTGGCCTCCATTCCGAGCACGAGCAACGCCGCGAGCCCGAAGTAGAGCGTCGCGACAATCGCGCGCTGCGGCGCCGTCACTCGGTAGTAGGACTGGAGCTCGGGGTGGTTGCGCATGCGCCAGCGGTTCCACAGCTCGAGCCCGGCGAGGACCAGGATGATGATCAGGATCGGGTTCGGCGCGAACACGACGAGCGCGAGCAGGCCCAGGAAGCCGAGCACCCAGAACACCGGGTGGAGCGCCGCCACGATGCGGCCGCCGTCGAGCGGAACGACCGGGAGCAGGTTGAAGAGGTTGAGGAAGAAGCCGAGGAAGGCAAGCGCGATCAGGTGATTCGAGTCCGTTGCCTCGCCGACGACCCAGAACCCAGCCGCGCCGAGCGACCCGATCAGCGGCCCCGCGATTGCGACCTTGGCCTCGTTCCAGGCGTTCTGCGGCATCTCCCGCATCGTGATCATCGCGCCGAGGAACGGGATGAAGAGCGGCGCGCTCACGGGCAGTCCCTGGCGCTTGGCCTCGAGCACGTGCCCCATCTCGTGCACGAACAGCAGGATGATCAGGCCGACGCCGAACCACCAGCCGCCGAACCACACGTAGAACGCCGCCGAGACGAAGATCGAGAACAGGAACTTGAACTTGAGGAGCGGCGCGCCGAACTTGAGCAGGAAGGCGCCGGCCGCGACGAGCGGCGCGATCAGCTTGCGCAGGAACGGGAAGCGCGGCTCGTGCCGCACCGGTTCCGGCGGCTCGTAGTACGAGAGCTCGGCGAGCCTTTGGCGCTCCTCTGGTGTCAGCTCGGTCATGTGGCGCATGGTACCCAGGGGGCTTATCGGCAACTCCGTGCCGAAGTCGCGCCGAAATCGCCCGATTGCGCTCCGGCGGCTCGCTGGGCCGGTAGTTGAGGAGACCACTCGTTTCCGACCGAGGAGGTCACTCGTGCGAACCGTTCGACTCATCGTCGCGGCCGGCGCCGCGCTCCTGCTTGCCGTGCTCGTCGCATCTCCCGCCGGCGGAGCGGCCAGGCGCTCGCTCGCGGCGTTCGCCCGGAACGCGGGCGCCGTGAACGGGATCAAAGCGTCGCGGACACCGAAGCCGGGCCGGCTCGTCCCGCTCGGCAAGAACGCGAAGCTCCCGAGCTCCGTCGTCCCTACTGTCCGCGGCCCTCGCGGGCTCCCAGGGGCGCAAGGGCCGGTCGGCCCACAGGGACCGGCGGGTCCACAGGGCGCGGCCGGACCTGCGGGCCCGGGCGCCGCCAGGGTCGGCTTCGACGTCCCCGCAAACACGCCTTCGGGCACGATCCTCACATTCGGCGGGCTGATTCTCCGCGCCGCGTGCTCGGCGGCCGGGGACATGACCGTCGACGCGCGGTCGACGCTCGACAACGCCCGCCTGCACGTGGCCGGGGTCGACGACACCGCAGCGTTCTTCCGGGAGGACGACGACCTCGACGCGGGCTCCGACTACGACGTCCTCGGCTCGGACGACGACGACGTCGCCGGGACGATCGTCTACCGCACGCCGACAGGCACCGGGACGGTCAGCGTCTCGTTCCTCGGCGAGGAGTACTCGATCGCGGGCGTCGCCCGTTGTCAGTTCGCAGGGACAGCGGTTTCGGCTCAGTAGCACTCCTTGCCCGTGGTTCGCGGGGCTCTGCGACGCTCACTTTCGGCGCAAGCCTTGGCGCGCGCCGAAACCTTGTACACAACGGGTAAGAGTCCTAATCTCCCGGGCACCCAAAACCAGGGAGGGGACGCTGTGCGAGGAGGAATGAAGCTTGCGATCACGCTTGCGCTCGCCGGGCTGATCGTCGGGGCTACACCGATTTTGGCGAGCAGCGAGAGCGAAGGCCAGAAGCCCATAACGGGCTACACGGGCAAGGTCGAGAATCGAGTTTTGAGCGACACCGCGAACGGGCGCGACGCGTCGCTCGTCATCCAGCTCACGCATCAGGCGGATCTGAGTGACGCCTACCGCATGAAGGATCAGGATGCTCGAGGCTGGTACGTCTACCGCACGCTCAAACGAGAGGCCGACAGGACGCAGGGACCCATCCGTGCGCTGCTCGAGGCGCAGGGCGTGTCGTACAAGTCGTTCTGGGTTGCGAACGTGATCGTCGCCAAGGGCGACCGCGCTCTGGTCAACAGCCTTGCGGCACGACGTGACGTCAGGGTCATCGAGTCGAATGACGCCTCCAATTGGCTCCAGGGCGACGCGGCGGCACTCGCCGAGTCCTCGTTCGACTCGGTGTCGCTGATCGAGTCTGACGGCCCGGCCACCCCGCAAGTCGTCGAGCCCGGTGTGAACCAGGTCAAGGCGCCGAACGTCTGGTCCCTCGGCTTCAACGGCACCGGGATCGTCGTTGGCGTCCAGGACACCGGGATGCGCTGGACGCACAACGCGCTCAAGGCCCATTACCGCGGCTGGAACGGGAGCTTGGCGGACCACAACTACAACTGGTGGGACGCCATCCATACCGGCGGCGGAATCTGCACTCCCAACCATCAGGAGCCGTGCGGCGACCACTTCCACGGCACACACGTGACGGGAACCGCGATCGGTGACGACGGCGCGGGCAATCAGATCGGGGTCGCACCCGGCGCGAAGTGGATCGGCTGCCGGAACATGGACCAGGGCAACGGCACCCCGGCGACGTACACCGAGTGCTTCCAGTTCTTCCTGGCGCCCACCGATCTCCAGGGGCAAAACGCGAATCCCGCTCTGCGGCCTCACGTCATGAACAACAGCTGGGGCTGTCCGCCGAGCGAGGGCTGCGCGGCCAACACGCTGGAGACGATCGTCAACAACACGCAGGCTGCAGGCATCTTCGTGGAGGTCTCCGCCGGGAACGCGGGCCCGAGCTGCAGCTCCGTCAACGATCCGCCCGCGATCTATGCCGCGTCCTACTCGACCGGCGCACTGACGACCGGCACGACCTCCGTCGTCGGCTTCAGCAGTCGGGGGCCGGTGACCGTCGACGGCTCCAACCGGATCAAGCCGGACATCGTCGCGCCGGGCACGGGCACGCGTTCCGCGACCAATACGGGCGATGCCAACTACAGCAATGCCAGCGGTACTTCGATGGCCGGTCCCCACGTGGTCGGCGTCGTCGCGCTCCTCTGGCAAGCGGTTCCGAGCCTGAACCGGGACATCGCGGCCACCAAGGCGCGCCTCAACAGCACGGCGAATCCCAACATCACGCCGAACAGCAATTGCGGTCCGCCGCCGCCGGCGCCACCGACCCCGAACAACAACTTCGGGTACGGCCTCGTCGACGCCCTGGCTGCTGTTCAGGGCGGCGGGCCTCCGCCGCCGCCACCACCGCCTCCGCCGCCTCCGCCGCCTCCGCCTCCGCCGCCTCCGCCTCCGCCGCCTCCGCCTCCGCCACCTCCGCCTCCGCCGCCTCCGCCACCACCGCCGCCGCCGCCGCCGCCGTCGGCCCGCTGCCGTGTCCCGAGAGTGCTCGGGCTGCGACTCGGCGCTGCGAAGCGCAGGATCCGGGCGGCGCGCTGCTCGGTCGGACGCGTTCGCCGCGTTCGCTCGAGGCGCTCGCTGCGCGGGCGCGTTGTCAACCAGTCACCGAGGCCCGGCACGATCAAGCGCCGGAACTTTCCGGTGAAGCTGGCGGTCGGTCGAAGCTAGACAGACCGACACCGAAGACCAGAGGGCCGTCCTTCGCGGCGGCCCTCTCTCTTTAGACGACGTCCGATTTCGCCGATACGTTCGTGCCCGAAGATTCCGTGTCCACTGCGGGTCCTGAGGGCTACGGGGTCCAACAAATCAAAGGAGGGTCATGAAAGGCATCACTCGCCGCCTTCGGCCGCCGTCACCAGCGATGGTCGTCGCCTGTATCGCGCTCGTGTTCGCGATGACAGGCGCCGGCTACGCGGCCGGAATGCTCGGTCCCAACACGGTGGGGACCAAGCAGCTCAAGAGAAACGCGGTCATCTCGAGCAAGGTCAAGAACCGCTCGCTGCTTGCCGTGGACTTCAAGGCCGGCCAGCTTCCTGCAGGGCCGCTAGGCCCCGCCGGTCCGGCCGGTCCGGCCGGTCCGGCAGGCCCGGCCGGTCCGGCAGGCCCCCCGGGTCCGGCTGGCAGTCAGAACCCGTATGCGGTCATCCTGCGATCGCCCGGTGTCGGACTCGACCCGACGTACCGCAGAGGGACCGGCTGGGCGGTCACTCGTCCGCAGGACGGCATTTACTGCATCACGCCACCCGCGGGCGTCAGCCCGGTCACGTCGGCCATCTCCTTGACGGTCGACTGGGGAAACTCGTTGGGATCTGACCTGCTTGCGTATTGGGTGAAGCTCACGCCCTTCGCACCGTGCGCAGCGGGCCAGTTCCAGGTGCGGACGTATAACTTCCCAGGCGGAGCGGCCGCCCTGACGAACAACGTCTCATTCGTCATCGAGATTCTGTAGCTAGCGTAGAGAAGGAGGCGGGACTCCCCGCCTCCTTCTTCACTCCATTCATGCAACAAGGGGGTCTGACTCCATGATTCGTCTCTTCGCCGCGTTCCTCGCCCTCGCAGCCCTCGCGGCTCAGCCGACGGCTGCTGCAACGCCGGCCAGGCTCGTCGCAACGGTCGGCCCGGGCACGACGATCACGCTCAAGAAGGGCTCGGGGGCCGCGGTGCGCAGCCTGAGGCCGGGCACCTATACGATCACCGTCCGCGATCGGTCGCGAGCCCACAATTTCCACCTGATGGGGCCGACGAATACGCTGAGCCGCTCGACCACGGTGGGGTTCGTCGGAACGAAGACCTGGCGGCTGCGCCTCGTGAAGGGGAGGTACAGCTACATCTGTGATCCGCACGCGATGACGATGAAAGGCAGCTTCACGGTCCGCTAGTCAGGACTACGCGTTCGCGCACCCGGCGTCGTCGCAGGTCGGAGCTGCTCCACTCACGGTAGGAAACGAGCCGCGAGGGTCAGGTCTTGCGTCGAGAGGCGCAGGATCTGACCTTTGCTACGAGCCGCGACCGATCCACTCCTCGCCGCCCACGTAGAGCTCCTTCTTCCAGAGCGGCACGCGCGCCTTGAGCGCCTCGATCGCGTCGGCGCACGCGGCGAGCGCGTCCTGCCGGTGCGGCGCAGAGACCGCGATCGCGACGCTCGTCTCGCCGACCTCGACGCGCCCGAGCCGATGTGACATCGCGACCTTGCACAGGTCGTAGCGCTCCAGCACTTCGTCCGCGATTCCGGCCATGACCTCTTCGGCCATTTCCTCGTACGCCTCGTACTCGAGCGCGATCACGTCGCGGCCGCGGGACTGCGCCCGAACGGTTCCGAGGAAGGTCGCGATCGCGCCTGCGCTCTCGTCGACGACCTCGACGACGACCGAGGTCAGGTTCACCGGCCCGTGGGTCAGCCGGAACGCGCCGCCGGAAACAGGCGGGATCAGCGCGACCTCATCGTCCTCGGCGAGCCGCTGTCCTCGGTCCGCGTACGTGCGATTGACGGCGTAGAGGAGCCCCGCGGGCTCGTCCCCGAGGTCGAGCGCGGCCCAGACGTCCTCGACCGTTGCGCCCTCGTCGAGGTCGAGCTTCCGCCGGTCCGTGCCTGCACGCTCGCGAAGCCCGGCGAACAGCCTGACGACCACCCTCACGGGTCGTAGCGTAGATTGAGACTCATGGCGACCACGGAGGATCGCCGGGAGACCGACTCCGGAATCGAGATCAAGCCCGTCTACACGGACGGGGACGTCGCGGACCTCGAGCTCGAGCTTCCGGGCGAGTTCCCGTTCACCCGCGGCCCGTACCCGGACATGTACCGCGGTCGCCCGTGGACGATCCGCCAGTACGCGGGCTTTGCCTCGGCCGAGGAGACGAACGCGCGCTTCCGCTACCTGCTCGAGCGCGGCCAGACCGGGCTCTCCGTGGCGTTCGACCTCCCGACGCAGCTCGGCTACGACTCGGACGACCCGCGTGCGCTGGGCGAGGTCGGGCGGACCGGCGTCGCGATCGACTCGATCGCCGACATGAAGCTCCTCTTCGACCGGATCCCGCTCGGCGAGGTCTCGACGTCGATGACGATCAACGCGCCGGCTTCGCTGCTCCTCCTGCTGTACGAGCTCGTCGCTGAGGAGCAGGGCGTCCCGGGCGCGGCGCTGCGCGGCACCGTCCAGAACGACATCCTCAAGGAGTACTGCGCTCGCGGGAACTACATCTTCCCGCCGAAGCCCTCGATGCGGCTGACGACCGATCTCTTCGCGTACGCGCACGATCGGCTGCCGAAGTGGAACACGATCTCGATCTCCGGGTACCACATCCGCGAGGCGGGCTCGACCGCGGTCCAGGAGCTCGCGTTCACGCTCGCAAACGGGATCGCGTACGCGCAGGCGGCCGTCGACGCGGGGCTCTCGCCCGACGAGTTCGGCGAGCGGCTCTCGTTCTTCTTCAACGCGCACAACCACTTCTTCCAGGAGGTCGCGAAGTTTCGGGCGGCGCGGCGGCTCTGGGCCGAGATCATGCGCGAGCGGTTCGGCGCGACGAACCCGAAGGCGCAGGCGCTGCGCTTCCACGCGCAGACCGGCGGCTCGACGCTGACCGCTCAGCAGCCGGAGAACAACATCGTCCGCGTGGCCATTCAGGCCCTGTCCGCCGTGGCGGGCGGGGCGCAGTCGATCCACACGAACGCGTTCGACGAGGCGCTTGCGCTGCCGACGGAGCGCTCGGCGAAGATCGCGCTGCGCACGCAGCAGCTGCTCGCGCACGAGGCGGGCGGAACTGACACGGCGGATCCGCTCGGCGGTGCCTACTTCATCGAAGCGCTGACGGACGAGCTCGAGACTGCCGCGCGCGAGCTGATCGAGCGCGTGGACGAGGTCGGCGGCGCGGTCGAGGCGATCGAGCAGGGCTTCGTCCAGCGCGAGATCGAAGACGCGGCGTACAAGCACACTGCCGCGGTCGAGTCCGGCGAGAAGGTGATCGTCGGGGTCAACCGCTACCAGGAAGACGAGGCGGAGCCGATCGAGCTCCACCGGCTCGACCCGGAGGCCGAGCGCCGGCAGCTGGAGCGCACGGCGAAGGTTCGAGCGAAGCGGAACGCGGACGAGGCGGCGAATGCGCTCGCCGAGGTTCGGCGAGTCGCGGAAGGCGACGGCAACCTACTCCCGCCGATGCGAGACGCGCTGCGAGCTCGAGTCACGGTCGGCGAGATCTGCAACGAGCTCCGCGAGGTCTTCGGCACGTACGACGCCCAGCGTGCGTAGCACGCTGGGGCCCTAGTCCGGTGCCAGACTTCAGTCTGGCTCCGGCCACCCCATCCATGAAGATCCTCCTCGTTTCGCAGATGTATCCCGGCCCGGACGATCCGGATCTCGGGGCGTTCGTTCAGGGGATCGAGCGGGCTCTCGTAGTGCGTGGACATGAGATCGAGCGTGTCGTCACGGTGGGGCGGGGTGGAGGCAAGCGCCGGCATCTGCGGCTCGCGCGTGAGGTGCGGCGCGTGGCGCATCGGTTCGAGCCGGACGTGGTATACGCGCACTTCCTCGTGCCAACCGGCCTCTCGGCAGCACTCTTCGGCGGAGCGCCGCTCGTCGCGACGGCTCATGGCCGCGACGTCCGCAACATCGGCGCGTATCCCGGAATCGCCTCCGCGACGCGCCTCGTCGCGCGCTGGGCCTCGTCCCTGATTGCAGTCTCCGACTACCTCCGCCGCGAGCTCGAGGCGAAGATCCCCGAAGCCCGCGGCAAGACGGAAGTCGTCGACTGCGGCGTCGACCTCTCGCTCTTCACGGGGTCAGACCCTGTTAAGAGTCCCGCAAACGGGCCTGTTTTCGTCTGCGTCGGAAGCCTGATCGAGCGCAAGAACGTCGTCCGGCTCGCAGATGCGTTCGCGCAGCTCGGAAACGGGCGCCTCGTCTTCGTCGGCGACGGCCCGCTGCGCGGCGAGCTCGAGGGCCGTCCCAACGTCG
This sequence comes from uncultured Actinomycetes bacterium, assembly GCA_963794605.1. Taxonomy (GTDB): domain Bacteria; phylum Actinomycetota; class Thermoleophilia; order Gaiellales; family Gaiellaceae; genus VAXT01. The sequence continues at coordinate 9,222 of CAWCEN010000002.1, read as the reverse complement.
AGATCGCCGGCCGCGTCCCGCATGAGGACGTATCCCGCTACATCGCCGAGTCGACCGTCCTCTGCCAGCCGTCCCTGATCGAGCCCTTCGGCCAGGCGCTGCTCGAAGGGATGGCCTCGGGCCGCTCGGTCGTCGCCACGCGAGTCGGTGGTCCACCCGAGTTCGTCCCACCCGAGGCGGGAATCCTCGTCGATCCGCTCGACACGACCGCGCTCGCGGACGCCATGCGTCGCGCCGTCGAGCTCCCGTCCCCGAACCCCGCCGCCCGGGAAGCCGCGGCGGCCCACGACGTCAGGGGTCAGGCCGAGAAGATCGAGTCGATCCTGGAAAGAGCCGCTCGAGGTCCGCAAGCCTGACCTCGACGAGCGGCCGGATCCGATCCTCCATCCCGGCCTCCTTCGCGACGCGCAGCGCCGCCTCGTAGCTCTCCCGTGTCTTTTCCGGCGAGACGCCCTGCTTCAGCCGGTTGTCCCCCGTCACGAGATGCTTCTGGATCTTCTCGCGCGCCGAGTCGGACACGCTGGAAGCGTAGCTTTGCCCAACTTGGGAAGATCTCGCCTAATGGAAGCCGCCGACGGCCCCCGCGCGCGGCCCGTTCGCGTGCTCATCGCCGACGACGAGCCCCTGTTCGTGGAGAGCGTCGAGGCACTGCTGCACAATGACGAGCGGGTCAAGGTGATCGGTACCGCCACGAACGGCCAGGACGCCGTCGACCTCGCGCACGCCCTCGCCCCGGATGTGACGCTGATGGACATCTCGATGCCCGTGCTGGACGGGATCGAGGCTGCGAGGCGGATCCGGCTCGACCACCCGGACGCCTGCATTTTGATCCTGACCGGCTCGAGCACCGCGGCCGACGTCGACCGCGCGCGCCAGGCCGGAGTGTCGGGCTTCCTGACGAAGGACCGGATCGGAACACAGCTCGTCAGCGCCATCCTCGAGGTGGCCGACCGCTAGCCGGCTTGGCTACTCTGTCCGCGTGCTGCCGCTCCTTGCGCTCGTAGACAGCTTCGGCCGCTCGGCGTTCGTCTTCTTCGACTTCGTCACAGCCGTCGTCCTGATCGTCCTGGTGCTGATGCACTCCGGGCGGGACACGGGCATGGCTGGGATGGGCTACGTGCCGGCCTCACAGGGCGGAACGCACATCGTCGAGCGCAACCTCACGCGGCTCACGGTGATCGTCGGCGTCATCTTCTTCGCCAACTCGATCATCCTCTACCACATGCTCGCGTAATTAGAGGCCCGGCCCAGAGCCGGTCCCGCTGATGTGGAAGCGCGCGGTCGCGATCGCCGGCACGAGCGCGGCGTGTGCGAAGCGCTCGTCGTACAGGTCGTTCAGGTTGACCAGCATCCGGTCGCGGGTTAGGCCCGGAACCTCTCCGAGGACATCCGACATCGCGACCGTGAATCGCAAGTTGACGAGCGGCTCTGCGATTTTGCCGTCCCGAATCCGGAACGTCCCGTCGCGGGTCATCCCGGTCAGAACGCCGCCGCGGGGGTCGACGATGCTCAGGTAGTGGAGCCGCGTGACGTAGATGCCGTCGCCGACGAGCTCCGCCAGCTCCTCCGAGGAGCCGGCCTCGCCGGCGGCCATCGAGTACGCGGTCGGCAGCGGGCCGAAGAAGCGCCACGCGTCCGGCGAAGCGTGTCCGGTCGAGACATGTCCGTCCTGTGCGCGCGCCGCGGTCACTCGGTCCCAGACGACGCCTTTGATCACGCCGTCCTCGATCATCGGCACCCGCTGCTTCGGCGTGCCCTCGAAGTCGAACGGCTTCGGGAGGTTCGCCGAGTCGAGCGCGTCGTCCGCAATCGAGACCTTCGGGTCGAATGCCTGCTCGCCGACCCGGCCGCAGAAGTAGCTCCGCTCCTCGAGGTAGCCCTGCGCGCCCATCGAGTCGTACGAAAACCAGCGTACGAGATCGCCGACTGCCACCGGCTCGAGCACCGCCCTGTACGTGCCGGGCTCGAGCTCGCCGCCGCCGCGTGTCCGCGCCGCTGTATCCGCGGCCTCGCGCGCCGGCTCCGCGGGGTCGACGTCGGCGGCCTGCCAGCCTGTCCGCTCCGCCCAGCCGGACGCTTCGTGGTCGGCGGCCAGGCAGAGACAGACGGCGTCCGTCGTCGTCTGCTCGGCGGCCAGGCCTGTTGAGGACGCGACGGCGATCTCGGTGACGCCGCTCGTGTAGATGCCGTAGAGCCCGATGTCTCCTGCGGCCTCGATCGCAGCCGCGGCGAGCCGGGCCTGGTCGGCGGCGCCGAGCGCAGCGGTTTCCTCGTCGTAGCCGCCGACGTCCGAGTAGTCGGCCGGCGGGGCGAAGCCCGGAAAGTCGGGATCGGGCCTGGCGCTGTCCGCAGCCTCGCCGGCGCGGCGAGCGACCGCGGCCAGCCCCTCGCCGTCGACGCGATTCGTCGCCGCCCACCCGATCTTGCCGTCGCGCAAGACGCGCACTCGGACGACCGCGTTCTCGATCAGCGTCGGCTGGTGGACGATCGACGCTGCGAACCGTGCGACGCCGGAGCGCTCGGCGTGCACCATGACCTCGGAGTCATCGCCGCTCGTTGCGCGCAGGGCCAGGTCAGCCAACTCGAGGCCGCGGCTCACGACGAGACTCCGACTTCGATGTCGCGGAATCGCGCGTGCGCTGCGCCGTGCGAGACATGAGCCTCCTGTCCGGGCTGGCCCTTGCCGCAGTTCGTGAGCCCATAGAGCGTCCACTCCTCCGGTCCCGCGACCGCGTCGAGCTTGCCCCAGAAGACCGGCGTCACACCCGTGTAGATCGCGTCCCGCAGCATCCGTCCGACCTGCCCCTGCTTGATCTCCCACGCGACCTGCGTCCCGAACTGGAAGTTGAGCCGCTTGTCGTCGATCGACCAGCTCTTGTTCGTCTCCAGGTAGAGCCCGTCGTCCACGTCTGCGAGGAGATCCTCGAACGAGCCCTCGCCCGGCTCGAGGTGGAGGTTCGTCATCCGGACGAGCGGCATCCGCGCCCAGCCGTCCGCGCGCATCGAGCCGCCACTGCCGGCGCCGAGCTGCGCAGCGGTCTCGCGGGAACTGAGGAACCCGCGGAGGACGCCAGCTTCGACGATCGCCTCGCGTGCGGCGGCCACGCCCTCGTCGTCGAACGCGAACGTGCCCAGGCCCTCGGGCGTCGTCGAGTCGGCTGTGATGTTCATCTGCTCGGAGCCGTAGCGGAGGCTGCCGAGATCGTCCGGCGAGAGGAAGCTCGTGCCCGCGTACGCAGCTTCCGTTCCGTAGACGCGGTCGAGCTCGGTCGGGTGCCCGACGGACTCGTGGACTTGCATGACCGTCTGCTCCGGGGAGAGGACGATCGTCGTTCGGCCGGGTTGGCACGCGGGAGCGCGCAGGAGCGAGGAAGCTTGCTCGCCTACCCGTGGCGCCTCGCGGTCGAGCCCGAGGCCCTCGACGTACTCCCAGCCGCCCTGGGCGCTGACGCCGGAGTGCTGGCTCGGGTAGCTCCGCACCTGGGAGACGTCATCCGAGGACGCGTACGCATCGATTCCGCCGCCGCACTCGTAGATCTCCTGCTCGACGTTCGTGCCCTCCGAGGAGACGAGGACCTTGTGCTCGCGCTGGGCGCGGATCATGGCGACGGTGACCTTGACGTCGGCGTGCCGCATGCCGTCCTCGGCCCGCAGGCAGAGGTCGATCTTCTCGGTGAGCGGGACGGTGAAAGGGTCGCGCTCGAGCGGCGTGCGGTACTCGCCGGTGTGCGCCTCGACCGGCGCGAGGTTCGTCTGGTGGCGTCCGGGCGCCGCGCGGGCGAACTCCACGGCCCGAAGCGCTGCGTCGCGCGCACCGGATTCATCGAGCCGGCCGGCGCCGGCGAACCCCCAGGCGCCGTCCACGAGCACGCGGACCCCGATCCCGTCGCTCTCCGAGTCGCTGAGGTCGTCGACCTGGCCGTTCTTCGTGATCACGTACTGGCGGCGCAGCGACACAGCGCGCGCATCCGCGTAGGACGCCCCCGCCCCGAGTGCCGCATCGACCGCCGCTTCGGCCAGCGCCTTCACGGCGCAACCCTAACCAGCCCGGGGTCAGACCCCTTTACAGGGTCAGACCCCTTTACAACTTCGTCGGTGCCGGCCGCATGGACACCGGGCCTGTGGATGGGAAGTGCGCGTTCCGTTCGAGTTCCGCACGCGTTTCGAGTCGGGTACGAGCCGGGGTCTGGCCCCAACAGGCGCCCGCTACTATTCGCGTCGCGCGCTGGTGGCGGAATTGGTAGACGCGCAAGGTTGAGGGCCTTGTGGGGTTAAAACCCCGTGGAGGTTCAAGTCCTCTCCAGCGCATTGGAACGCCCGTAAGGGCGTTTCGCGTTTCTTGACGCCGTCCGCGGCGCTCGCTACCGTGATCGAACACATGTTCGCGGAAGGAGACCCAGTGCTCACGGAGCGGCAGCGCCAGATTCTCGACTTCTTGACGAAGTACACGGACGCCCACGGCTACCCGCCGACCGTCCGCGAGATCGGCGAGGCGGTCGGCCTCGCGTCTCCATCGACCGTGCACGCGCACCTGGCGAATCTCGAGCGCGCCGGGCTCCTCAAGCGCGACCCGACGAAGCCGCGCGCGATCGAGCTGCGCCGCGAGCCGAAGGCGCCCGCGGCCGCCGAGACGGACGTCCACAAGCTCCCGCTCGTCGGCGACGTCGCTGCCGGTGGCCCGCTGCTCGCCGAGGAGAACATCGAGGACTACATCGCGGTGCCCGAGCCGCTCTCGCGGGGAGGTGAGGAGTTCCTCTTGCGCGTCAAGGGCGACTCGATGATCAACGCAGGCATCCTCGACGGCGACATCGCTGTCGTGCAGCGTGCCCAGGACGCGAGGAACGGCGATATCGTGGTCGCGCTCGCCGGGGACGACGAATCGGCTGACGAGGCCACGCTCAAGCGATTTTTCAAGGAAGACGGGCGGGTGCGCCTCCAGCCGGAGAACGACGCGCTCGAGCCGATCTACGCCGCGCACGTCCAGATCCTCGGCAAGGTGATCGGAGTCTTCCGGCAGCTATGAGCGTGGAATCGCTCAACCGAACGCTGGAGCAGGAGCTCCATGCGCTCCTCCGCGGCGCGAGCCTGGAGTGCCTCGTCTGCGGCGAGTTCGTGCTCCACCGCGCTGGGACGGTCTCCTGCCCGGAGTGCCAGTCCGAGTTCCGGAGCAACGGAGAGACACGGCTACAATTGACCTTGCAGGCCGGGTGACCGCGAGCCGCTCGCGGCTCGAGGAAAGTCCGGACACCGAAGGGCAGGACGCTGGGGAAAACCCAGGCGGCGAAAGCCGACGGAAAGTGGCACAGAAAGGAGACCGCCAGCGGCGAAAGACTCTCCGGAGACGCCGAAGGCAAGGGTGAAAAGGTGGGGTAAGAGCCCACCAGCGCTGTGGTGACACAGCGGCTAGCCAAACCCCGTCCGGTGCAAGGTGAAACAGGCTCCGCCGACGCGGCCCGCCGAGGAGCCGGGTACACCGCTCGAGCCACCGGGGAACCGATGGCCTAGAGAGATGGTCACCCTCGACAGAATCCGGCTTACAGGCCTGCTGAAGAAGAGCCCCGCATGAGCGGGGCTCTTCCATTTCCGAGTGACTCCTTTGGCTAGCGCAACCGGTGGAAGTGACGAGCCAGCACCTGGTGCGCCACTTTCTTCGCGATCTCGGTTCCAACCTCGACCGAAGTCCGGTAGTGGATGCCGCCCCAGATCCGGGCGTTCGTGACCTCGTACTCGAGGTCGCTGACACCGTCGTAGTGTCGGTCTCCGAGCCCGGTCAGGCTGGGGATCGTGAAGTCGATGTGCCGCGTGCCCAGGAACCTGGCGATCACGCGCCCAGTCGCCGGAGTCAGGCACGAGTGCGCGCTCGGGTACTCGGGATGGTTCGGGGTGGCGGGTAGCAGCGGCAGCCAGTTCGGATCGGCGACCGTGTCGGGGTTGCCGTCCGTGTCGCCGGCGCGGATCGCCGTGATCGGCCGCCAGAACACGTAGTGGTACTTGGCGTCGAAGCAGGCGATCAGCGCATCGGCAGCGACGACCGTGGTCATGCCCATGAACCGTGAGGCGTCGACTATGTCGAGACCGTGGTCGGTGATGAACTTGCGGTAGGAGCCGTGTGCCTGCTGGATGGGCGCCTCACCCCAGAACCGCGCGGCCAGCGTCTGGTCGGCGGTACGCGTCGTGCTCGTCCGCGAGCCGATGTCCTTCACCTCGTTGTACTCGCGTGCCCAGCGGCGGCTCGACAGCCGTGGCGGCCCCCCGGGGCGGAACTGGCTCGGCCGGCGGAGGCTGAACGGGGTCATGTTCGGCATGTACGTGCCGAGCGGCGGTGACTGCGCCGTGGGGATCCAGACTCCCGGGATCGGTGGATCCGGAGGAACGTACTCCACGGGTACACGGAAGCCGTCGTCGGCGCGCTCGCGGATGAGGACCCTGGCAACGAATTCGCCTGTCGCCACGCCATCCTCCTTGGCCTGGCCGTCGGGGATCGTGTCGAGAGACTGCTCGTATGCCGGATCGAAGATCGTTGCTCGCTGCTCGGGCATGTAGTGCACCAGAATCGCGTACGCGGCCGCCACGACCGCCGCCTCGGGTGAGGCGCCTTGCGGCGCGTCCACGTCGACGGCGAACGGCTCATAGCCGCCTTCGATCGCCACCACCGAGTCGTAGACCGCGATCCCGACGTATCCGGAGATGACAGCCCCGTCCGGCGGCGGCGTCAACGCCGCGGTGAAGGCTTGATTGGCGACGCCGTCCCAGTAGGTGACGTACGTGTCCGGCGCGGATGCCGGCCGCTCTCGCGCCTGACTCGAGGCAGCCGTTCCACCGACGCCGACCGCGATTGCTGCAATTAAGGCCGCACTGGTCAAACCGACTCTCATTGGAGCCTCCTTTTCTACGGTCGTTCGAGGGTGCAGCGGCCCGGCTTTTGTGGCAATACGCAGTTCGGCGTATCCTCAAGTCGTGGCCACGCTTTCCGAGCGTGACGCTGCGGCGCTGCTCACCTTCGTGGGCGAGCTACGTGCGCTCGATGATCCCCTGCCGTTTCCGCCGAGGCTCGTAGCGAGCCTGCGTTCTCTGATCGCCGCCGACGGAGTTAGCTACAGCGAACTCAACCCTGTGGAGCGCAAGTCGATCCTGCAGGTCTGGCACAGGGCTGAAGAGGAGGATCAGCTCTTCTGGGGAACCAACGAGATGTACGACCCGGACGACGCCCTCTTCTGGTCGCTTCGCCACACGCATCCGTTGTGCAGCTATCGACGCTCTAGTGGCAACTGGACGAAGGCGCTGAAGGTCTCCGACTTCGTGACCCTGCACGAGTTCAGGCGAACTCCGATCTACGACGCCCTCTATCGAGGAGAGATCGATCACTGGCTCGACGTCGGCCTCGAACCGGAGCCTGCGAGGACGCGCGTCTTCATCTTCTTCCGGTTCGACCAAGCCGATTTCGACGAGCGAGACCGGCTCGTGGCTTCCCTGCTGCAGCCGCACCTGGCAAAGCGGGCCGAGGAAGCAGACTCGGCGCTGCGCGCGGCCGAGGCGCTGGCCTCGATCGAGGAAGGGACAAGCGAGGAGGCGCGCCGGGTCGTTCTCTGCTCCGCCACGGGCGTGATCGAGTTCGGATCCGCCTCGTCACGCGCGCTGCTCAAGCGCTACCTCGGGCTCGAGAACGGACGCGTGCCGACCTCGGTGCTCGCTAGGGGCGAGCTCAGACTGCGGCACGGCGGTCGCTCGCTCTACGTCCGCATCGCGCGGACCGACAACATGCACCTGCTGATGCTCGAGGAGTGCGACACGCGCATCGAGCGGCTCACTGCGCGCGAGCGGCAGGTCATCGAGCAGGTCGTCGTCGGCAAAGGGAACGAGGCGGTCGCGCTCGAGCTCGGAATCGCGCGTGCGACCGTCGCCAAGCACCTCGAGCACGCCTACAGGAAGCTCGGAGTCCAGAACCGGACAGCTGCGGCCGTTCTGCTCAACTCGACCGGATAGTGGGCCCGCGGCGGCCGGCGGGCTGCGACGCCCACCGGCCTTGGCCGCGAGGCTTCGCCTAGCTGGCTAGCAACCAGGGTCTGCGGGAATCAGCAGTGGCCCGGTCTCGGGTGCCTCGAAGAACGTGGCGATGAACACCGTCGGCTCCGTACCGCGGTTGATGGCGCTGTGGACGTGACCGTGGCCCGGGTCGACGAACGCCTGTCCTGTGGTGAACGTCCGTTCGTGGCATGTGCCCGCAGGGATGTAGGTGAGGGAGCCGGACATGATGTTCACGACAACCGGCCCGCGGTGGCTGTGCCAGGGGAACTGGGCGTTCGGCTGCACCGTGTACTTGACGTCGACCGTCCGAGCCGGGTCGTCGACGTTGACCACCATCGTGCCTCCGTCGTGCAGCTTGAGCTTGAACTTCATGTCGATCTCGTCGGGGAAGACCGAGCGTGCGGTGAGCTGCTCGGCAACGATCGGCGGCGGGGGGTCCAGCGCTGCCGACGGGATGACATTGACCGCGGAGGCGGCCGCAAGCATCACGAGCACGGTCCCGAGGATGAGCATGGCCCGCTTGTTGCGCCTGCTTCCTCTGATCATTGTCTAACTCCTCTCTCGATGGGGTGGTTCTCCGCTCCCTGACGCTAGAAAGGCAACGTTGCTTCGCCTACGGTGGCCGCATGCCGGTGCGGAGGAGGCTGCCTTCCCGCTCCGAGGGGTGCTGGGGCCACTTGACGCCGCCATGGCGATGACGGACAACTCTCGGCAGTGGTCCCTAGAAAGCAGCTGCGCGCGGCCGGAGAGCGGCTCGTCCTGGCCGCGGATTCCGACCGCCGCGCGATCGAGCGTGATCTACACAACGGCGTGCACCAGCACCTGGTCGCGCTCGCGGCCACGTTGCAGCTCGCACGGCTAGCCGCGGACTCCGATCCTGCGGCGGTCAACGCGCTGCTCGAGGAGATGGAACGCGACGTGCGGCAGGCGCTCGACGAGACGGCGCTTCTCGCGCAGCGCATCTACCCGTCCACGCTCGAGCTGGGCGGTCTCGCCGCGCTGCTCCGGTCGGCAGCGGTGCATGCCCGTGTCCCGGCCACCGTCGACGTCGCCGTCGGCTCGAGCTATGCCCCGGAGATCCCTCTGACCGTGTACCTGTGCTGGCTCGCCGTTCTCGGCTCGGCGAACGAAGAGATGCAGGTGACGATCAGGGTGCGCGACGACGGGCAGGCTCTCAGCTTCGAGCTCGCCGGGGGA
>CAWCEN010000001.1:0-5571 GCA_963794605.1 uncultured Actinomycetes bacterium | reverse complement strand
CTCAAGGGAGGGCCTGGCCGACCGGCGAGGCGGGCGACGCTGTCGACCTCTCCTCCCCAGTGTCAGACCCGACCTCGCCGGTTGCTGCACCAGCTTCTGCGACGCTTAGGTTCGCGTCTCCGCCCACGAAGCGGCGTATGCCCCTGTTGCCTTGGTGATTCTCCAGTTGCACCAGCATCGCGACTGAGCACAGCGCCCGCTGCGACTGCAACGAGAGCAGGGCTTGAACTCACGATCGACCGCGGGACCCTCGCTGTGCGGGATCGGCATCGTGCGGAGGAAGGCATTCGCGCAGGAGTGACGTGAGATCGCGGTACGTCTGATCGATTACGCCGCGACGAACGAGATATGTGCGTGCGCGTCGCTCGGCCGCCTCGAACAGTTCGCGCGCGCGGTCGAGGTCGGCGAGGAGCGCATCGACCTCTAGCGTCTCGCTTCGCGTCGGCGTCCCGCCGGCTTGACGCCTTCGTTCCTTCTTGTTCACATCCGTACTGTCGCATCCGTCTTCTGTCGGGGACAGCCGCGTGCAAAAAAATGCCTGACTGGCTTTGACGCGGGCTTGGCGCGGGCGCGGCGGGCGTGCAGGCGGGCGCGTCGCTTCGCTCGTTAGCGTCGGCGGCCCCGTCTTCGGAGGCCGCCTGTGCTCGCGTCGTTTGTCTATGTCGTCGCCTGTTGCCTGTTCAGACTCGTGCTGTTACTCGGGCGTAGTGACGGCTCGAAGGAACTCGAGATCGTCTTGCTGCGGCATGAGATGGCGATCCTGCGGCGGCAGATGCGGCGGCCGCAACTGACCGCACGCGATCGGCTGGTACTGGCGGCGCTGAGTCGGGTGCTGCCTCGTCGGTCGTGGCAGGCGTTTCCCGTCAGACCGGAAACGCTGTTGCGCTGGCACCGACTGCTCATCAGGCGCCACTGGACATACCCGCACCGGCGGCCAGGCCGACCGCCGCTCGACACGGAGGTGCGCGAGCTAATCCTGCGGCTCGCGCGCGAGAACAGCCACTGGGGCTATGTTCGGATCGTCAGAGAGTTGCGCAAGCTCGGGATCACCGTCTCGGCGACGCTGGTGCGAAACGTGCTCGCCCGCTCCGGCATCCCGCCGGCGCCGCGACGTGACCAGTTCAGCTGGCGCTCGTTCCTCCGACAGCACGTTGAGACAGTGCTCGCCTGCGATTTCTTCGCGGTCGATACGGTCTGGCTGCGCCGGTTGTACGTGCTGTTCTTCGTCTCGATCGGCACGCGCAGGGTCGAGTACCTCGCGTGTACGAGCAACCCCAACGCGGTGTGGATGGGCCAGCAGGCACGCAACCTGCTGATGGATCTCGGCGACCGCAGCCAGCGGCCGCGCTTCCTGATCCATGATCGGGACGCGAAGTTCAGCTGCGCCTTCGACAGCATCTTCCAGAGCGAAGACATCGCGGTCCTCCGCACACCGATCCGCGCGCCGAACGCGAATGCCTACGCGGAACGCTGGGTCGGCAGCGTACGTAGGGATTGCCTCGATCGCCTCCTGATCTTCGGTCGCCGCCAACTCGAGCATGTCCTCTGCGTCTACGTCCGCCACTTCAACCAGCAGCGGCCACACCGAGGTCTCGAGCTCCGACCGCCAGATCGCCGCGACGGACTCAATCCTCCACCCACCGCGACGGCTCGCACGCCTCAAGTCCGGCGGTGCGACCTTCTCGGCGGGCTACTCCAGGAGTACGAACTCGCAGCATGATCCGGTTTGTGCCCCACGGGCTCTGAAGTTCGACGAGGAGTAGTCCTCGTCGTCTAGACCGGCTCTTCGTCGTCGTCTTCTCCGGCTGTGGCCGCGTAGGCGGCCTGCCGGACCGCATCGCCCGATTCGAGCGCGGCGCCGAGTGCTCCACCAATCGTTGCGAACGAGGCGACGAACCAGGCCAGCGAGACGTACTCGCTCAGTCCGACGTCGTGGCCGACCGCGCCTGCGAGCACGTCCCGGCTAATCACGAGGCCGGCACCCGAGGCCACGAGCGCGAAGAGGGCCAGGTAGAGCGACAGGATCCCGATCACGACCGTCGCAGTGGTGGCGAAGTTGAACAGGATCACCTGGTCTCGGACACGCGGATCGGGGACGCGCTCCCACAGCCCGTGGGCCGCGATCACCGAGACGACCGTCGCGAGGATCGACACGGATGAGAGCGCCAGCAGCCGCCCCCATCCCGCTGCGTCGGCGAGGCGCCAGACGTCGGCGGTGACGAGGCCGACCCCGGCCACGGCGATCGCGGCGACGAGACTCCGATAGAGACCAGCGGCCAGCCGCCAGGGCCGGTTCGCGCGCACCATTCCGAGCAGCAGGCGAAGGTGGCCGCGCAGGACGGACAGGACGAAGAGGCCCGCAGGCCGGGCGCGGGTGTCGGACGCCAGCTCCCGCAACACCCCGTTGTCGCTCTCCCGGTCCCCGACGAGCTCGCCCACGAGCTCGCGTAAGGTGCGCCGCAGTCGGGGTCGAAGATTGATCGCTCCCAGGGCCGGCAGCGAGACGACCGCCACGCCGTGGGTCGGGCTGACGTGGCGTGAGACGGGCCGCCGTCCGATCCGCAGCGGGAGATCGGTGACGACGAGGCCGAGGTCCCAGTCACCGTCAAGCAGCCGCCGCCGAGCGGCGTCGAGGATCTCGGTGGTCGGAGCCGGAGGGACGACGAGCCGATCGACCAGGAACTCCGTCCGCCAGTCGATCGCCCCGTGCCGCTCGCGGAGGTCCTCGACGAGCTCGTCCGCGACCCGGGAGGTGACGTCGTACGCGAGCCCGGGCGCGACCACGATGCCCAGGACGGCAGCCGCCTTCTCCGGTTCGCCGGCTACCAAGCCGCGGTCACGTTTGCGTCGCTGCTGGCTGCGCGGCCTCCGTGTCCACGCGGTCTTCGTCTGTGCCCTCATCGGCGAACTGCGCCGCGCCGGCCTCGATCTCGAATATCGAGCTCGTCGCCGTCCGCGTCGACGCTGACCTTGTCGCCGGGCTCGAGCCGGCTGCCGAGCACCATCCGCGAGAGTTCGTTCTCGACCAGGCGCTGGATCGTCCGCCTCATCGGGCGGGCGCCGAACTCCGGGTCGAAGCCCTCTCGCGCGATCAGCTTGACCGCCTCGTCGCTGAACTCGACCTCGATCCGCTGCGCGCGCAGCCGCCTTGCCACCTGGTCGACGAGGAGCTTCGTGATCTCGGCCAGCTGCTCGTCGGTGAGGGCCCGGAAGACGATGATCTCGTCGATCCGGTTGATGAACTCCGGCCGGAAGCTCTGCGTCAGCATCTGCATGAGGTCTTCCTTGAGCTGCTCGAAGTCCCCGCCGGTCCGCGCGTACTGCTGGATCCGGTCGGCCCCCAGGTTCGAGGTCATGATCACGATCGTGTTCTTGAAGTCGACCGTCCGGCCCTGGGAGTCGGTCAGGCGGCCATCGTCGAGGATCTGGAGCAGGATGTTGAACACGTCGGGATGCGCCTTCTCGATCTCGTCGAAGAGGAGCACCGCGTACGGGCGCCGACGGACAGCCTCGCTGAGCTGGCCCGCCTCTTCGTAGCCGACGTAGCCGGGCGGTGCGCCCACGAGCCGGGAGACCGTGTGCCGCTCCTGGAACTCGCTCATGTCGAACCGGACCATCAGGCTCTCGTCGCCGAACAGCGCTTCGGCGAGAGCCCGGGCGAGCTCGGTCTTCCCGACGCCCGTCGGCCCCAGGAAGAGGAAGCTGCCGTCGGGCCGGTTTGGGTCGGAGAGGCCGGCGCGGGAGCGCCTGACAGCCTCGGCCACGGCGGCCACCGCCTCGTCCTGCCCGACGATCCGCCCGTGGAGCTCTTCCTCGAGCCGCATTAGCCGCTCGCGCTCCTCGGTCGTCAGCTGGGAGACCGGGATGCCGGTCGCGCGGGAGACGATCTCCGCGATGTCCTCTGCAGTCACCTCCGGCGCCCGCTGGCGGGCTTTCTGGCGGTTGTCGAGCTCGCCCTGGCGTGTGTCGATCTTGTCCTTGAGGTCGCCGGCGCGGTCGTAGTCCTCCGCGGCTTTCGCCTGGTCGCGCTCCCGCGCGAGGCGGCGCAGGTCCTCCTCGAGCGACCGTGTGTCGACGTCCTTCGTCTTCGTTCGCAGGCGGACGCGCGCGCTCGCCTGGTCGATCAGGTCGATCGCCTTGTCCGGGAGGAAGCGGTCCCGGATGTAGCGGTCGGAGAGCTCGGCGGCGGCGACGATCGCCTCGTCCGAGATCCGGACCCGGTGGAACGCCTCATAGCGGTCCTTGAGGCCGTGGAGGATCTGGATCGTCTCGTCGACCGTCGGCTCGCGGACGAACACCGGCTGGAAACGACGCTCCAGAGCGGGATCCTTCTCGATGTTCTTGCGGTACTCGTCGAGGGTCGTCGCGCCGATCACGTGGAGCTCGCCGCGTGCCAGCTTCGGCTTGAGCATGTTCGACGCGTCCATCGAGCCCTCGGCCGCCCCGGCGCCGACCACCGTGTGCATCTCGTCGATGAAGACGATCAGGTTCTCGGTCGCGCTGATCTCGTCGATGACCGTCTTCAGCCGCTCCTCGAACTCGCCGCGGTACTTCGTGCCGGCGATCATCCCGGCGAGGTCGATCGCGACCACGCGGTTGTTCGCGAGCGTCTCGGGGACCTCGTCGTTGACGATCCGCTGGGCGATCCCCTCCACGATTGCCGTCTTCCCGACGCCCGGCTCGCCGAGGAGCGCGGGGTTGTTCTTCGTGCGGCGGGACAGGATCTCGATCGTCTGGTCGATCTCGTCGGCCCGGCCGATCACGGGGTCGAGCTTGCCCTCCCGTGCCTCGGCGGTCAGGTCGCGGCCGAACTCGTCCAGCTTCGGCGTCTCGGAGGTCTCGCGCGGGGTCCCGCTGTCGACGCCGCGGATCACGGCGCCGCGGAGCTTCGTGTGCGAGAGGCCGAAGCGCTGCAGGAGTTCGCCTGCCGCGGTCTCCTCGTCGCGGGCCATCGCAAGCAGGACGTGCTCGGGACCGACGTACGAGGCGCCGAGGTCGCGCGACTCCTCGTACGCAGCGATCAGGGTCGCCTTCGCGTCCGGGGAGAGCGAGGGCGAGACGTCGGTCTGCCCGCCCTTCTCGGCTTCCTCCTCGACCTGGGCGGCGATCGCCTCCGGATCGGCATCCACCTGGTCGAGCACGTGCCGGACGACGTTGTCCTGGAGCGCGGCGTGGAGCAGGTGGTCGGTGTCGAGGTCGAGGCTGCCCCACTCGACGGCGGTCCGCGCCGCCCGCTGCAGGAGCTCGCGCGTGGCGTCGCTGAAGTACTGGGTCACGTCGACCCGTTCCGCCTGGCGCTGTGCAGGCGCGGCCCTGCGACCGCCGCCCGCCGGACCGTCGCCGAAGAAGTCGGAGAAGAAGTCGTCGAAGAAGCTGCGGCCGCCGAAACCGCCGCCACCTGACATGCGCTCTTCAGCGAGGTCGATGTCGCAGAGGTACTCCACCTCCCGCGTTCCGTCGGGATTGATCCGCACCCTCGAGGCGACCGCCGGCCGCCCATGACGCTTGCAGAAATGCTGTTCGGTTGCCACGTCGAACCCCCTAGCTTCGGACTTCGGGCAAACCAAGAAC